>NZ_PTQY01000009.1 GCF_002943465.1 Rhodoferax sp. TS-BS-61-7 | reverse complement strand
GCGCATTGAACGCCTGCTTAACTCCAGACCGCGTGCATGCTTGGGCTTCAAGACCCCTGCTGAGGTACTCTCGGAACTGCGCAACCAATGTCGCGATTCGAACTAGAAATCAAGAAATTGGCCTCTAGCACCCGTGAAATCTGCGCGAGCAGCTTCCAATTTGATAGCAAATTAACCGGCTGCGCGCTTGGTCAGAATCTCGAATGCAGGCAGGGTTTTGCCTTCCAGCACTTCCAGGAACGCGCCGCCGCCAGTGCTGATGTAACCCACTTGTTTCTCGATGCCGTACTTGGCAATCGCCGCCAGGGTGTCGCCACCACCGGCGATGGAGAAGGCACTGGACTCGGCAATCGCCTGGGCGATCACCTTGGTGCCGTTCTCAAACGCGGCGAATTCGAACACACCCACAGGGCCGTTCCAGACGATGGTGCCGGCCTTCTTGAGCTGGTCGGCCAGCGCCTGGGCGGTTTGCGGGCCAATGTCCAGGATCAGGTCATCGTCGGCCACGTCGGTCGCCGCTTTCACGGTGGCCACGGCGTCGGCCGAGAAGGTCTTGGCGGTGACGACATCGGTGGGGATGGGTACGGCGGCGCCACGGGCCTTCATGGCTTCGATCACGGCCTTGGCCTGGTCCAGCAAGTCGGCTTCGGCCAGGCTCTTGCCGATCTTCAGGCCGGCGGCCAGCATGAAGGTGTTGGCAATGCCGCCGCCCACGATGAGCTGGTCCACGTTCTCGGCCAAGCTTTTCAGAATGGTCAGCTTGGTGGACACCTTGGAGCCCGCGACGATAGCGACCAGCGGACGCTTGGGCGCCAGCAGGGCTTTGCTGATGGCATCCATCTCAGCGGCCAACAGCGGGCCTGCGCAGGCGACGGGGGCAAACTGGGCGATGCCATACGTGGAGGCTTCGGCGCGGTGGGCGGTGCCAAAGGCGTCGTGCACAAAGATATCGCACAGCGCGGCCATTTTTTGGGCCAGCGCTTCGTCGTTCTTCTTCTCGCCCTTGTTGACGCGGCAGTTTTCCAGCAGCACCAGCTGGCCGGGTTTCACGTCTACGCCGTCGGTCCAGTTGGCAATCACGGGAATCTCGCGGCCCATGAGTTCGCCCATGCGCTTAGCCACCGGAGCCAGCGAGTCGGCAGGTTTGAATTCGCCTTCTGTGGGGCGGCCCAGGTGGCTGGTCACCATGACGGCGGCACCGGCGTCCAACGCCATCTGGATGGCGGGCACGCTGGCGCGCACGCGGGTGTCTTCGGTGATGTTGCACGCGTCGTCCTGCGGCACGTTCAGGTCGGCACGGATGAACACACGCTTGCCAGCAACTTTGCCTTGGGCAATCAGGTCAGAAAAACGGAGGACATTCATGGAGCAGCCTTGTTGAAAATTTGCCCGAATTGTAGGGGTGTGAGAGGCGGCTTTGGTACGTACCCGCGACAGCGAGGGGGCAAGCCTTTTGCTGCGTGTCCCCCGCGCCCTTTAGGCGCTCCTCCTTCACCTCCACAAAAGGCTTGCCCCCTCGCAGCCGCTGGCGAGATGGATGCCCGATGCGAAGAGGAGCGGTTGGCCCATGTGTTTTGCGCAGGTAAAGGAGGAGCCCGCGCAGCGGGCGGGGGACACGGAGCAAAGCACATAGGCCAACCACTCCGGCACCAGCAAACTACCTACAACCTACCAACCCAGGACGATGTGCAGCGGCAGGTAGACCGCCATGCCCGAAACAATGGTGCCCAGCACCGCCTGCCCGGCGCCGCGGCGCCACACAAAAAACGCCAGGCCTGCGGCCACGGCGTAGAGACGCGCGTCCTGCAGCGTGTGGATGGGCACGCCCTTGGTCATCACAATCTCAGGCACGATGACCGCGGAGAGTGCCGCAATGGGTGCGTACTGCAAGCCGCGCTGGGCCCAGGCGGGCAGCGACCAGTCCTTGTCGGTGATGAAGAAAAACGAACGTGCAATCACCGTGATGCAGGCCAACCCGAAGGTGGTCAGCAGGGTCCAGCCATCGGTAGTGCCCACAAAGAAACTGTCCCAGTTCATGCGGGGTCCTTGGGTGGATGGTGCGGTGGGTGCGAGGTGTCGGGACGCTTGTCCAGCAACAGGCAGACTGTCACCGCCACGGCAATCGCCACCAGGATGTTGAGCTTGAGCGGCAGCGCAAATGCCGCCACGCCCGCAGCGCCTGCGACCCCGGCCGACACCCAGCGCAGCCGGCTGGTGGCCAGCGAGGCCATCATGCCCACCAGCGCCAGAATGCCCGCAAAACCCAAACCCCACGACGTGGGCACAAAGTTGGCCAGCACCACGCCCAGCACGCTGCTGACAGTCCAGCTGAACCAGTTGATACCGCCGTTGCCGGCCAGGTACGCCATTTGCGCAGTGCGGCCCGCGTCATCGGTGGCCGGGTGCTGGAACTGTTTGACGAACAGTACATAAGTGAGGTCGGCCGACAGATAGCCCGTGACCAGGCGCTGCCAGCGCGGCAGGTGCATGAGGTAGGGACGCATGTGGGCACTGAACACCACGAAGCGCAGGTTCACGCAAAAGCCGGTCACCAGAATCACCCACATGGGCGCCCCGGCAATCAGCAGCGGCACCGCCGCCAACTGCGAGCTGCCAGCAAACACGGTGAGCGCCATGAACAGCGCTTCGACCGTGCTCATGCCGGACTTGACCATGGCCACGCCCGTCATCAGGCCCCAGGCGGCAATGCCGGGCGACACGCCCAGCATGTCGTTGAAGCCGCGGCGGAACTCGGGGTGGGTGTAGTTGCTGCGCAGGAAGAACATCAGGACGCCTCAGGCGCAGCAGGCAGCTCAAACCGCTGGCCCACCTGCAGCGGGCTACCGCGCAGAAACTCTGCGGCGGGCAGGCGCTTGCCACCAGGGCGCTGCAGCTCGGTCAAGATTGCTATTGAATTCATAGCTGCTACCGCAATACCCTCGGGGGCCATGGCCACTATTTGCCCAAAATCTGCTGCTGCGCTACCGCCTTCGCCCACATAGGCACCCCACACCTTGATGACTTCGCCATTCAGCACCGTGCTGGCACCGGGGAATGGGTTGAAGGCACGCACGCGGCGGACGATGGCGGCGGCGTCCAGGCGCCAATCAATCGGCGCCTCGTGCTTTTCGATCTTGTGCGCGTAGGTCACGCCCGCTTCGGGCTGCTTCACGGGTTGCAAAGCACTCTGGGCAGCCAGGTCCAGTGCCTGCACCACCATGGCAGCGCCCAGCTCGGCCACCTTGTCGTGCAACGTAGCGGTGGTGTCGGTGTCCAGAATGGGCAGCGCCTCTTTGAGCAGCATGTCGCCCGTGTCCAGCCCTACGTCCATCTGCATGATGGTGACGCCGGTTTCGGTATCGCCCACTTCAATGGCACGGTGGATGGGCGCGGCGCCACGCCAGCGTGGCAACAGGGAGCCGTGGATATTCAAACAGCCGAGCTTGCCGCCGACCGCCATATCATCCAGCACCCATTGCGGCAGGATGAGCCCGTAGGCAGCCACCACCATCACATCGGCCTGCGCGTCGGCAATGGCCTGGCGCGCGGCGGTGGCGTCTTCGGGATATTTGCCATCCAGACGCAGGCTACGCGGCTGGGCGACGGGAATGGCGTGTTCGAGTGCAAACTGCTTGACGGCGGAGGCCTGCAGCTTCATGCCTCGGCCTGCCGGGCGGTCGGGTTGGCTCAGCACCAGGGCGATGGTGTGGCCCGCGGCATACAGGCGCTCCAGCGCCACGCGGGCAAATTCCGGCGTACCGGCAAAGATGACGCGCAGGGGCCGCGCTGCCGGGCCAAGGGTCTGGGCCACTTAGCGCGATTCCTCGCGCTGGGCCTTGATCATCTTGGTTTTGATGCGGTTGCGCTTGAGCGGCGAGAGGTATTCCACAAACACCTTGCCCAGCAAATGGTCCATCTCGTGCTGCACACACACGGCCAGCAGGCCATCGGCCTCGATCACGCGGCTGTTGCCCTTCTCGTCCAGCGCCTTCACATGCACCGCGTCAAAGCGGGTTACGCCGTCGTAAATGCCGGGCACCGACAGGCAGCCCTCTTCATTCAGGTGGGTGGAGGGGCTGGTCCAGACCAGCTCGGGGTTGATCAGCACCATGGGCTGGTCGCGCTCTTCCGACACGTCGATGACGATCAGACGCTCGTGCACATTGATCTGCGTAGCGGCAAGACCAATGCCTTTGGCGTCGTACATGGTCTCCAGCATGTCGGTGGCGAGCTGCTGGATGCGGGCGTCCACAGCGGCGATGGGTTTGGCCACGGTGTGGAGTTTGGGGTCGGGGTAGCAAAGAATCGGGAGTAAAGCCATGGGAACTGCCTAAGAGATGTGGCTATTTTCGCCACTTTTACGATTGCTTGCACTACCGAGGGGCTAAAAACGTTGCCGAATCAAGGGCTTGAGCGCAAAATCGTGCGTAACTTATCAAGTTCATTCACCGATTCGCACCTTATGACGACACACCTGATGGCGAAATCCCGCGTGGCGCTTGCCGCTGTGGCCGTGCTGGCCGGCACCTTGGCAGCCCCCGGCACTTGGGCGCAGAACTTTCCGATCTCCGCGGCCCAGAAACAAACCGCCAACGAAGTCGCCCAAAAAGGCGTGCCGCTGAGCGAACTGGCCGCCAACGCCCCCGACAGCTACACCGTCAAAAGTGGCGACACCCTATGGGACATCTCCAAGCTCTTCCTCAAGGGCCCCTGGCGCTGGCCCGAGCTGTGGGGCATGAACCTCAACGACATCAAGAACCCCCACCGCATTTACCCCGGCCAAGTGCTGGTCCTAGAGCGTCTGGGCGACCGGGCTACTCTGCGCGTGGCTGGCACGGGTGGCGAAGGCGCTGTACCTGACACCATCCGCGTAACACCGCGCACCCGCTACGAAGCCCTGGCCGACTTGGCCCTGCCTGCCCTGAAAAGCCGGGTGATTGAGGCGTTTTTGGCCGAACCGCTGATCGTCGACGCAAACGAATTGCAATCGGCGCCCCGCATCGTGGCCACACAAGAAGAACGCGTGTTGCTCACCCGCGGTGATCGGGCCTATGCAAGAGGCTCCAACGGTGCACCGATGTTGGACGATCAGGCGAAACAACAAGTTTTCCGGCTTTTCCGCAATGCAACGCCGCTGAAGGACCCCGGAACTGGCGAAGTATTGGGCTACGAAGCGCAATACATCGGCAAAGCCCAGCTGACTCGCAGCGAAACCACTGGTGAGGTGCAAGGCGAAAAAGGACAACCCGAGAGCGCCGTAGTGCCTGCAACCATCGACATCATCTCGGCAAAAGAAGAAATCCGGGTGGGTGACCGCATGCTGCCCGAGCCTGCACGCGAACTGTCTACCTACACGCCCCATGCCCCTTCACAAACGGTGGAGGCACGCATTGTGTCGGTCTACGGCAGCGCAGTGATCAACGCGGGCCAGAGCCAGGTTGTGTCCATCAACCGCGGGACGCAAGACGGCATGGAGGCGGGCCATGTGCTGGCAATCCTCAAGGATGGTCAACGCATCATGGACAAAACTGACCCAGCCCGACCGCTGATGAAGCTGCCCAACGAACGCAACGGCCTGCTCATGGTGTTTCGCACCTTCGACCGCGTGTCTTACGCGTTGATTCTGGAAATCACCGACAGCGTGCGTGTGGGTGACCGGTTGGTCAATCCACGCTAAGTTCGGCGACCGAGCCACCAGCAGCGCCTTCGCACGTGGAGCGCGACGAACTCTCTGCATGGCTGCGTTTGCAGCTCACCCCTGGAGTGGGCAACAGCAGCGGCCGCAAGCTTCTGGCCCGCTTTGGGCTGCCCCAGCAGATTTTTGGACAAAGCGCAGCCGCGCTGGAAGCCTGCGTCAGCAGCAAACAGGCCGAAAACCTGCAGCAAGTGCCGCAGGGTCTGGCGGACCTGCTGCAAACCACGTGGGACTGGCTAGAACAAAACCCACAACAGCGCCATGTGTTAACACTGGGTGACCCCTGCTATCCGGCTGCCTTGCTGGACACGGAAGACCCGCCCCTGGTGCTGTACGCCATGGGCCATGCCCGCCACCTACAAGCTGGTTGGGCCCGGACTGCCCCAAGCAGCATCGCCGTGGTCGGCAGCCGCAACCCGACCGCCCAAGGTGTGGCCAATGCACGGCAATTCTCCCAAACCCTGGCCCAGGCGGGGCTGACCGTGGTGTCCGGACTCGCCCTGGGCATTGATGGCGCCGCCCACGAAGGTGCGCTGGACGGCGCCGCCCCAGACCAATTGGCCACGATTGCCGTGGTGGGCACCGGACTGGACCGGGTCTACCCCAAGGCGCATTTCCAGCTGGCCCACCGGATTGCCCAACAGGGCTTGCTGATCAGCGAATACCCTTTGGGCACCCCGCCGCTGTCCGAGAACTTTCCCAAACGCAATCGCATCATTTCCGGCCTGTCGCAGGCGACGCTGGTGGTCGAAGCAGCGTTGCAGTCGGGCTCGCTGATCACCGCCCGCCTGGCGGTCGAACAGGGCAAAGACGTGTTCGCCATTCCGGGCTCCATCCACGCCACCCAGGCGCGTGGCTGCCATGCATTGATCAAACAGGGCGCCAAGCTGGTAGAAAGTGCCCAGGACATTCTGGAAGAGTTTGCGCTCCCCACAGGCCTAGTGGGCGCTATGGATTCAGGAGCTGCTCACGCAGATACTGCGGCCTCCGAGGGACTTTCTGGCGTTGAACAGTCTTTGCTGACCGCACTGGCTTTTGAGCCCGCCGGATTGGATGCGCTGCAATCCCGCACCGGGCTGGACACGCCCACGCTGCAAGCCTTGCTGATGGGGCTGGAATTGCAGGGCCATGTGGCGCGCCTGCCGGGCAGCCTGTTCCAGCGTCTGGCCCGGGGCTAAACGCCGGAAAAGCGGGGCAGTTTGCACCGGAACCGTGCAGGGCTTTTTTCTGCGCTATATTGGCCTTCATGTTTGAAGTGCTCGCTTTCGTTTACGAAAACTACTATGCGGACGAGGGCTGCCCCGAGCCCGCCCACCTGCAACGCAAACTCAGCGCCGTCGGCTTTGAGTCGGATGAAATTGAGGATGCGCTGGCTTGGCTGCAAGGCTTGAACAGCGCGGCCCGCAGTGCCCGCCCCCGAGTTCCGGACGCCGTGGAGGCATCAACCAGCCCGGCGGCAGAGCCCTGGTTGCGCCAACCTCTGCCCACCAGCGTGCGTATCTACCCACAGTACGAACAAAACCACCTGGGCGTCCAGTGCCTGGGTTTCATCCGCTTTTTGGAGTCAGCGGGGGTACTTCCTGCACACTTGCGGGAGGTGGTGTTGGACCGTGCCATGGCCGCGCCCGGCGGCCCAGTGGCTCTGGATGAGCTCAAGGTCATCATCCTGATGGTGTTCTGGAGTTTTGGCCTGGAGCCCGATGCGCTGGTGCTCGACGAGCTGTGCGACGATGCCACCGAGCGGGTGGCCCATTAAGTAACCCACTGCACAAGGCGGTGGACGACCCACCGGGGTTGGCCGGCTCTACTTGAGGCCGCTCGGCCTCACTGCGCACGACTCAGGCGAGCAGACGTTCGGGATTGGCTTCGAGTTTGGCTAGGGCATCGCGCGTGGCACGCACGGTGAGTGCTTCTTCCTCTTGCGGCAGCAAGAGTCCCGCCTGCAGGTAGGCAGCCAAACGTCCACCCTGGATCAAGAAGCTCTTGCCGGCGCTGGACGCAAACAGGTTCAGGTGCTTGCGGTCGCTGCGCCAAGCAAACTGCACCTGGGTGATGTGGTTGTTGTGGTCCAGCGTGAACCAGGATCCCAGCTGCAACTCCTGCGCCCAGGCCAGCATGGCCGCCGTGGGTTTGGAGCCGCCATTGGCCACCACTTCGATAGCGGAGGCATCAATGCCCAGCATCATCTCGATGCTCTCGGCATCCAGCGGCAAATCGCCCATGCCGTCCTCAGACACAAAGTCTTCCAGATTGCCCAAGCGCTGCGCCATGGCATCGATCTGGGCCTGCGGAATGGCTTGTGTCTTCGACATAAACGCGTCAGCCAGCGTATCGCTGATGCGTTTGACATGGCCTTCCTGTTCGCTAGGCGGCATTGCGAGCAAAGTCATGCCCGAACGCAGACGCAACAGCAGATTGGGCAAGTCCTGAATCACGCGCGCGCGGTCGGCACGGTTGGGCTTGGCACTGGCCGCCCAGATAAGGTCTGTTGCTGATTTTTTGAGCACCAGCGTATCGGCGTGCTGCGGCCCCTTGCGCACCGCCGCCACGGCCAGCACTTCGGCCCAGACCTTGAACAGGAAGTCACGGATCTCGTCGCGCACCGGCATGTCTTTCAACATATTGCGCATCTCGATGGTGTACTGGATGGCCAGGGTCTCTTTTTGCTCTACCTGCTGGGCCACACTCACCACTTTTTGGGTCGGCCCTTTTTCCGTGAGAAATTTGGAGAGAAATTTCTGGAATTCCTCGAAGACGATCTGGTACACCTTTTTACCCGTTTCGGGGTATTGCTCGATGACCTGCACAATGCGCTTGATCTCGGTTTCCATGGCACCGCCCTGCACACCCGATGCATCAAACCCCATGACGCAAGAGCCCATGCGGTCAATCAGTTGGCGAGCGGGGTGGTCAGCCGTGCCAAAAAAGTCAGGGTCTTCCAACGCAACGCGTAACACCGGCATTTGCAGGCGCGCAAACCATACGCGGATACCAGGCGGAATACGCTCTTCAGCCAGAATGGCTTGAAACATCAGCGCCACGATCTCGATCGTGGCCTTTTCGCCCTTGGTCTCAGCTTTTTTCTTGAGTTCGGTCGACTTTTCGCGCAAGTCACCCGCCACCCGAGCGACTCCGGCCGGGCTGTAGTCCTCATACATCGTGCCGCCGGCGGCGTACACCATATTGGACACACCTGGCGCGATGGCAGCCGCCAATGCAGGCGACGGTGCGTGGTGTGCCGTGCCACTGAAGTCTCCACCACCATGGCTCACAAACAGGCGCCGGATTTGCCCAATGACGCCCTGTGCGCGGCTGCGCGCACGTGCAATCGGCGTGGTGGCCGTGAGCATTCGGGTCTCCTCACCCGCACCATATGCTTGGCCCGGCATGCTGTGAGAGCCAGACGACTGGCGCCAGAAAGGTGTCGGCGATGAGGAAGCCCCTGCCTGAGGGGCGGAGCTGCCTGGGCTTGCGGGTGCCGAGGCACCACCACCCCAACCCAAACGGCCACCAAAGAATCCACCCCCACCAGACCGCGGCCCACTGGCGGAACCACCGGGACCGGCAGGCCCGCCGCCAGCGTCCATACTGGCATGCTGTGTGCCACCCGGGGCATACCCGCCACCCCCATGACCGCCCCCGGCATCCATACCAGCACCCCCCTGGTTGCCAGGGTAATGCTGTGCACCCCCGCCCAATCCTGCATGACCCGTGGGTGCATAGGCTTGGGCGTAATTGCCGCCGGGGTTCATGCCATGGCCGACGTCACCATAACCACTCGGCGACATGTCACCGGGCGGTGGAGGCATGCCTGGCGCAGGCGGCGGACGCGGGCGCTGCGGCGCACGCACCGGAGCCTTCACACGATCCTTGAGTTCGATGGTGGGCATTACACCTTTGCTGATCAGCAGGTCGTTGGCATTTTTGTAGGCCACAACCAGTCGCTCTATCAGTAAACGCTGCACCACTTCGTTGACCATGGGCCAAGACTCCGCTGGCATGCCCGACTGTGCCCACTGCTCCACCATGAGTAGCACCAGCACTTCGGGACGCAGCAGATCGTTGCCCTCCAGTTCTTCCAGGTTCTCCAGGAACCGGATACGTACCCGCAGATCATCGAGCTGTGGCAGTACCTTTTCGTTGACAGCCAAGACCAAACGGGAGGCGAGAATCTTGTTCTCTACCACTTCGGTCCCCACCAGCTCCAAGCCCGCTGCCTCCAGACCCACGGCCTTTTTTTGCTTGGGCGGATCCAGGCATTCGCGCCAAACCTTCATGGTGCCGTCCACCCACAAGGGACGGCAACGCTTGTACGCCATCCAGGTGTCCCGGCGCGATTGGGACTCGCGCGCGTTGACCAACTCGTCCATCAGCGTCGTAAGGCGCTCTTGCACCGCACCGCTGATCTCCAGCGCTGCCTTACCGGCTTCCGCCAAAAAACGCTCACGCAAGGCGCGTGCGAGTTGCAGCCTGGGGGTCAATGCGGGTGAGGTGGCCATGCTTGGAGCTTAAACCGTCGCGCCAGCGTTGGGGTCGTTAGGGTCAGTCTCTTTCTTCGGGCCGCCCTTGACCAAGTCTTCGCGCTGGATGCCCAGCCACATAGCAATGGAAGCGGCCACAAAAACCGAGGAGTAAATGCCGAACAAAATGCCGATGGTCAGCGCCAGCGCAAAATAATGCAGGGTCGCTCCACCGAACAGCAGCATAGACAGGACCATCATCTGCGTGGAAGCATGGGTGATGATCGTGCGGCTGATCGTCGAGGTGATCGCATTGTTAATGATTTCCTCGGTGTTCATCTTGCGGAAGCGGCGGAAGTTCTCGCGGATCCGGTCAAAAATCACCACCGATTCGTTCACAGAGTAGCCCAGTACGGCTAGCACCGCCGCCAGCACGGGCAAGGAAAACTCCCACTGGAAGAAGGCGAAAAAGCCCAGGATGATGATCACATCATGCAAGTTGGCAATGATGGCGGCCACGGCGAACTTCCACTCGAAGCGGATCGCCAGATACAGCATGATGCCAACCACCACAAAGGCTAGGGCCTTGAGTCCGTCTGCCGCTAACTCGTCGCCCACCTGTGGTCCCACAAACTCGGCGCGACGCATGGTAGCCGAAGCGTCCGCCGCCTTGAGCGCCGCCATGACAACATCGCTTTGTTGACCAGAGGTTGTGCCTTTTTGCACCGGCATACGAATCAGCACATCGCGCGCGGTACCAAAGTTTTGCACCTGCACATCCTTGATGCCCAAGGTATCGATGGTGCTTCGCACCACATTCAGGTCGGCGGGCTGCGAGTAGCTCACCTCCATGAGGGTGCCGCCAGTGAATTCCACCGACAAATGCAGGCCACGCGAGAACAGGAAGAAAACTGCTGCGATAAATGTCACCAGCGACACGATATTCAGCACCAATGCATGGCGCATGAACGGAATGTCGCGGCGGATTTTGAAGAATTCCATGCTCTTACCCTTTAGTTGGTCGTAACCTGATGACCGGCATCAGGGCGCCACACGGTGCCAATGGACACACTTTTGAGCTTCTTTTGCTTACCGTACCACAAATTCACCACCCCCCGGGAGAAGAAGACCCCGGAGAACATGCTGGTCAAAATGCCCAGACAGTGCACCACCGCAAAGCCACGGACCGGCCCAGAACCGAAGGCCAGCAAGGCCAGGCCGGCAATCAGGGTGGTGACGTTGGAGTCGATGATGGTGGCCCAGGCGCGGTCGTAACCGGCATGGATCGCGGCCTGCGGCGACGCGCCGTTGCGCAGCTCTTCGCGCACACGCTCGTTGATCAGCACGTTGGCGTCAATCGCCATACCGAGCACCAAGGCCATGGCCGCCATACCGGGCAAGGTGAGCGTGGCCTGCAGCATGGACAACACAGCCACCAGCAGCAACAGGTTGAACGCCAGCGCAACACTGGAGATCACACCGAACAACATGTAATAGAAACACATGAAGACCGCGACCGCCAAGAAGCCCCAGGTCACACTGTTAAAGCCTTTGGCAATGTTCTCGGCCCCCAAGGTGGGGCCAATGGTGCGTTCTTCGATGATTTCCATCGGTGCCGCCAGGGAGCCCGCGCGCAACAGCAAAGAGGTGTCGGCTGCTTCCGCCGTGGTCATGCGGCCCGAAATTTGCACACGGCCGCCCCCGATTTCGGAACGGATCACAGGTGCGGTCACGACCTCGCCCTTGCCCTTTTCGAACAGGATGATGGCCATGCGCTTGTTGATGTTCTCACGCGTCACATCCCGGAAGATGCGGGCACCCTTGGCATCCAGCGACAGGTTGACCGTAGGCTCCTGGGTCTGGCCATCAAAACCAGGCTGGGCATCGGTCAGGTTTTCACCGGTCAGAATCACCTGCTTTTTGACAATCACGCCCTGGCCGCTGCGCTCCAGGTAACGCTCGGAACCAAAAGGCACCGGACCCGCACCCGATTCGGCAGCGCGCGCCTCGGTACCTTCATCCACCAGACGGATTTCCAAAGTGGCCGTACGGCCCAAAATGTCTTTGGCCTTGGCTGTGTCCTGCACACCGGGCAACTGCACCACGATACGGTCCAGACCCTGCTGCTGGATCACAGGCTCGGCCACCCCCAATTCGTTGATCCGGTTGTGCAGCGTGGTGATGTTTTGCTTGAGCGCCTGCTCTTGCACCGTGCGCGCGGCCACGAGTTTGATGGTCGCCACCATCTTGACGTCGGTACCCTCGGCGCTTTCCACCGTGTCCAGATCCACGAATTGGTCCTGGATGATGCGCTTGGCGGCCTGGGCGGTTGCCGCGTCACGAAAACGGATTTCAATGGCCTGACCATTGCGCGTGATACCGCTGTGGCGCACATTCTTTTCACGCAAGGTGCTGCGAATGTCGCCTGACAGGGATTCGGCCTTTTTGGTCAAGGCCGCCTGCATGTCCACCTGCAGCATAAAGTGCACACCACCGCGCAAGTCCAGCCCCAAATACATGGGCGACGCACGCATGGAAGTGAGCCATGCCGGGGAGCGGGACAGCAGGTTAAGTGCCACCACATACGCAGGGTCTGCCGCATCGGGGTTCAGGGCTTTTTGCAAAGCATCCTTGGCCTTCAGCTGAGCGTCGGTGTCGGCAAAGCGGGCCTTGATAGACCCGTTCTCCAGACTGATGGCGTCAGGACTCAGGCCAGCCGCCTTGAGTACCTCCTCCACCTTGGACAGAGACGCAGTGTCCAGCTTCAAGATCGCCTTGGCGGGAGAAACCTGTACTGCAGGGGATTCACCAAACAGGTTGGGCAGGGCATACAGCCCAGCCACCACGAGCGCGATCAGAATGATCGCGTACTTCCATACCGGATAACGGTTCATGATCGCGCGTCGCTTTGAGAGAAATTACTTGATGGAACCCTTGGGCAGCACTTGCACCACGGCACTGCGCTGGATTTGCACTTCCACGCCGCTGGCCACTTCCAGGCCCACATAACTGTCACCCAGCTTGGCGACCTTGCCGAGCACGCCGCCGGCTGTCACCACTTCGTCACCCTTGGCCAAGGCATCCAGCATGGAACGGTGCTCTTTCTGCTTTTTCATCTGGGGGCGGATCATCACGAAATACAACACCACAAACATCAGCACCAAAGGCAGCATGCTCATCAGGGTGGATTGCATGTCGCCACCGGCAGCAGCGGGGGCAGTTTGGGCAAAAGCAGAAGAAATGAACACAGGCAAACTCCACAAAATGGGTCAAACACAAAAATACCCGCCCCAAAAACCGGTCGCGCACTGGCATACCGCCTCCGGGGGAGGCAACCGGTCATTGTAAGCGGGTGCACCGGCCCGGCCAGCGCCGGGCAGCAAGGCCCTAGGCGGCCTGGGTTTGCTTGACAGTCGGGGTTTGCCGGTACTTCTCCAGCAACACTGTCCATTGCTGACGCGCGGCCTGCAGATGGCGCGCCTTGACATGGCCAAAACCACGGATTTGCTCTGGCACGCGGGCAAAGGCCACCGCCGCGTCGCGGTTGCCAGCGCTCAGGGTGGGCAGCAGTGAATCGATGGCGGTCAGGTACTCACCCACCAAGGCACGCTCCTCGCGGCGCTCGTGGGTGTAGCCAAACACATCGAGCGCCGTGCCACGCAGCACCTTGAGCTGCGCCAGCAGACCGAAGGCAGCCCGCATCCAGCCGCCAAAACGCATCTTTTGCAACTCGCCTTTGTCATTCTTGCGGGCCAGCAGGGGCGGCGCCAGGTGGTAGGCCAGTTTGAAGTCGCCCTCAAACATGCCCTCCACCTTGGCGCGGAAGGCCGTGTCGGTGTGCAGGCGGGCCACCTCGTACTCGTCCTTGTAGGCCATGAGCTTGAAAAGGTAGCGGGCCACGGCTTCGGTCAGCGGCTGCTTGTCGCCGCCCACCGCCGAAGCCTCGGCGACGCGGACCTTGGCCACAAAGTCAGCGTAGCTCTGGGCGTAGGCCGCGTTCTGGTAGCCGGTCAAAAATTCCACCCGCTTGCTCACCAGGGCATCCAGCGACGGGTGCTGGCGCGGCGTGAAGGCAATCACCTGGCCGGGGTTGATGGCGCGCTGCACGGACGGCCAGTCCACCGCGGCACGGCGGCCCCACTCGAAGGCGGCCTTGTTGTTGGCCACGGCCACGGCATTGAGTTCGATGGCACGCATCAGCGAGGCCAGCCCCAGCGGAATCCAGCCCTTTTGCCAGGCATAGCCCAGCATCATGGGGTTGGTGTAGATGCTGTCACCCAACAAATGGGTGGCGGCCGCATCGGCGTCAAACACGCCCAGGTTGCCCTCGCCCACGGTCTTGGCGATATCGGCCACGCACTGCTCGCCGGGGTTGGTCCAGTTGGCGTTCTTCACAAAGGCGGCCGTAGGCGCGCTGTTGGTGTTGAGCGCCACATGGGTGCGACCCGGGCGCATGCGCACCAGGGTTTCCTTGCCCGCCACCACGATGGGGTCACAGCCCAGCACTAGGTCGGCCGAGGCCGTGCCCACGCGGGTGGTGCGGATAGCATCTTGGCTGGCACCAATCAGCACATGGCTCCAGGTGGCGCCGCCCTTTTGCGCCAGGCCACCGGCGTCCTGCGTGACGATGCCTTTGCCCTCCAGGTGGGCGGCTACGCCCAGTAGCTGGCCAATGGTGATGACGCCCGTGCCGCCCACGCCGGCGACGATGGTGCCCCAAACGCCTCCGGGCGCGCTGGCCACATCAGGAATCTGCGGCTCGGGCAGGGCCGGCCAGGAGGCGGTCTGTGCGTCACCCGCCTTGGGCTTGGCGGCCTTCTTCAGGCTGCCGCCTTCCACGGTGACAAAGCTGGGGCAGAAGCCCTTGACGCAGGAAAAGTCCTTGTTGCAGGTGCTCTGGTTGATCTGGCGCTTGCGGCCGAACTCGGTCTCCAGCGGCTCCACGCTCATGCAGTTGCTTTGCACGCCGCAGTCGCCGCAGCCTTCACACACCAGTTCGTTGATGACGACTCGCTTGGCCGGGTCCACCAGCGTGCCGCGTTTGCGGCGGCGGCGCTTCTCGGTGGCGCAGGTCTGGTCGTAAATGATGACGGTGGTGCCTGCGATCTCGCGGAACTCGCGTTGGATGCGGTCCAGTTCGTCGCGGTGCTCGATGGCTATGCCATCGGGCAGGCCCTGCACATCGTCGTACTTCTCGGGTTCGTCGGTCACAACTATGATTTTGATAGCACCCTCCGCACGCATGCTCTGGGCTATCTGCACAACAGAGTGCCCTTCAGGCCGCTCACCGACCTGCTGGCCACCCGTCATGGCGACGGCGTCGTTGTAGAGGATCTTGTAGGTGATATTCACGCCCGCGGCGATGCTCTGGCGCACGGCCAGCAGACCGCTGTGGAAGTAGGTGCCGTCACCCAGGTTGGCGAAGATGTGTTTCTCGTTCGTGAATGGTTGCTGGCCCACCCAGGGCACGCCCTCGCCGCCCATCTGCGTGAAGCCGTCGGTGCTGCGGTCCATCCAGATGGTCATAAAGTGGCAGCCAATGCCGGCCATCGCGCGCGAGCCTTCGGGCACCTTGGTGGAGGTGTTGTGCGGGCAGCCCGAACAGAACCAGGGCTGGCGGTCCGCGCCCTTGGTGCCCGAGAGTTCGATCACGTGCATGGCGCGTTCTTTGGCTTCCAGAATCGCCATTTGCGCGTCGATGCGCGCACTCGTGTCTGCATCCAGCCCCAGTTTCTTGATGCGCTGGGCAATGGCGCGCGCAATGAGGGCGGGTGACAGGTCGGCGTTGGCGCGCAGCAGCGTGTTGGCCGTGGGGTTGGGCATAGACCATTCACCGCCGGCGCCGTAGTGGTCGGGTGTTTCCACCTCGTTGAACTTGCCCAGCACCGTGGGGCGCACGTCGGCGCGCCAGTTGTACAACTCTTCTTTCAGCTGGTATTCGATGACCTGGCGCTTTTCTTCCACCACCAGAATCTCCTGCAGCCCGGTGGCGAATTCGCGGGTCAGCTGCGCCTCCAGCGGCCAGACCACGCCCACCTTGTGCAGGCGGATGCCAATGCGTTGGCACGTGGCATCGTCCAGGCCCAAGTCGAGCAAGGCCTGGCGCGTGTCGTTGTAGGCCTTGCCGCTGGAGATGATGCCGAAGCGGTCGTGCGGGCCTTCGATGACGTTGTAGTTGAGCCGGTTGGCGCGGATGTAGGCCAGCGCCGCGTACCACTTGTAGTCCATCAGCCTGGCTTCCTGCTCCAGCGCATGGTCGGGCCAGCGGATGTGCAGGCCACCGGGGGGGATTTCAAAGTCGGCGGGTACGCGGGTGATCACCCGGTCCGGGTCAATCATCACGGTGGAGCTGGACTCGACAATTTCCTGGATGGTCTTCATGCCCGCCCACACGCCCGAGAAACGGCTCATGGCGAAGGCATGCAGGCCCAGGTCCAAGATCTCTTGCACGTTCGCCGGGAAGAACACCGGTGTGCCGCAGGCCTTGAAGATGTGGTCGCTCTGGTGCGCGGCGGTGCTGCTCTTAGAAATGTGGTCATCCCCCGCCACCGCAATCACGCCGCCCCAGGGGGTGGTGCCCGCCATGTTGGCGTGCTTGAAGACATCGGAGCAGCGGTCCACGCCCGGGCCCTTGCCGTACCAGATACCGAACACGCCGTCGTACTTGTTGCTGCCGGGCGGGGCAAAGCCCAGCTGCTGCGTGCCCCACAGCGCGGTAGCGGCCAGCTCTTCGTTGACGCCGGGCTGGAAGTGGATGTGGTGGGCCTGGAGGTATTTCTCGGCCTTGACCAGTGACTGGTCGTAGGTGCCCAGCGGCGAGCCACGGTAGCCGCTGATGAAGCCGGCCGTGTTCTTGCCTAGGCGCTGGTCGCGTACGCGCTGCAGCATGGGCAGTTTGACCAGGGCTTGCACCCCGCTCATGAAGGCGCGGCCGTAGTCCAGCGCATATTTGTCGTCCAGGGTGACCGTGTCCAGCGCCGTGCGGATGTGCTCGGGCAGGTCGCGGCTGAGGGGTGCATTCATAGTGCGTGTCTCCGTTATAGCTGCGGCAAAGTGTATGCCTGCCACGCGGATATGTCTTTGCGTTCTTTGCCCTCATATGGGCTTTCAAAGAACGATTCTTTCTTCATAATGCTATTTATGGAAACACTTGACCGATTTGACCTCGCCATCCTGAACGAACTGCAAAACGATGGCCGACTCAGCAATGCCGAACTCGCCAACCGCGTGGGCCTGAGTGCAGCCCCCTGCTGGCGCCGCGTGAAGGCGCTGGAGGAAAGCGGCTTCATCACCGGCTACCGTGCCGAGATCAACCGCCAGAAGGTGGGCCTGGGCGTGCTGGCCTTTGTGCGGCTGGACGCCAACCGCAACAGTGGCGATGTGCTGCACGCGCTGGAAGAGGCGATCCGCCAGATTCCCGAGGTCATCAGCTGCCACTACATCAGCGGCACCGGCACCTTTGAGCTGCAGGTGGTCAGCCGCGACCTCAACACCTTCAGCCAGTTTGCGCGCGAGGTGCTGATCAATCTGCCCAATGTGAAAGACCTGCACACCAGTTTCTCGCTGGGCGAGGTGAAGGCCAGCAGTGCCCTGCCGCTGGGCCATCTGCAGCCCCAACTCACCACCGCCACCCCACCCCGGAGCCGCCCATGAACCGCCGCCATGCCCTGGTTTTTGCATCATTTTGGCCTCTAGCCCTTATGGAATATGCGCTAGCAGCTCCTGATTTAATAGCAAACCCATCCACCTTGCCCATGCGCAACCTGCTGATCGAGGTGCGCCAAGTGCAGTCCGACGACAGCCAGCGCACCGGCGTGGAGCTGGGCAACCGGCCCGGCGTGCAGATGAACCAGTCGCGCAACAGCGGCTCGGCCACACAGCAGGCGCTGGTGCTCAACGGCCGGCCCGTGCGCCTGGGCCTGCAAACCACCACGCCCATCCGCCTGCTGCAAGGCTTTGTGCGCAATGGCCGCGTGGTGACGACGGTGGGTACGGTGCTGCTGGAGGCCGGCACCGGCTTCAGCGCCACGCCACGCTGGGACGGTGGCGCGCTGGTGGAGCTGGAACTGGCGGCGCAGCAGGCGCTGCGGTCTGGTTCAGCCTTGCCCGGGGCGACTGCGACCTCGGGCACCAGCAGTGTGTTGGCGTTGCCACTGGATGAGTGGACTAGGGTGGGGGAATCGGAGCAGAGTTCGCAGTCCAGCACTAGTGGGTTGACGGGGGGGCAGCAGCAGAGTGGGGTGGTGCGGACTGAGGTGCAGGTGCGGGTTTCTGTGCGTTAGGTTTTTGTTTGCGTTTTTGGGTCGGCTGCACCGCTTTTTTTGGACACCCACTCCCCCAGCCCCTCGCCCCGTCGGCGAGGGGAGCCTTAACAGCCATATTTGGTTTTTGACGCGCCGGTTACGTGGCTACTGGGGTGAGGTCGCCACTGTTTGTTCGCTCCACGGCCCTGGGCTGCGGTTGTGGGGCTTCGGAGGTGCGTGTTTGCCAACGCTGGCGGCTGCGCCCGCCAGTGGCTCCGCGCCAGCACGTGTGAGGTTGCCACAACCGTATGCTCCGGCCGTGGCGTACCAACCCAGTGGCAACCTTGCCCTTTAAGGCCATCACCGGATTGACGCAACAAGATCGGCTGTTGAAAGGCTCCCCTCGCCGACGGGGCGAGGGGCTGGGGGAGTGGGTGTTAAAAAAACCAAGCCACCTAAACCGACAACGCAGCCAACCAGCGCCCATGGTAGGCCTGCAACCCCGACACCTGCGCAACCTCCACCGGCTCCAACACCGAAGCCGCCGACTCACCCCAGCGCGACAACAACCAAGCCCCCCGCGCCGTACCCTCCATCGCATCATGGCTGGCCAAGCAGCGCACCTGTGGCAACAGGGCTTGCAGCAGCGCCAAATACAGCGGGTTGTGGGCCAACGGCCCTTCTAACACCACCGTGCGCGGCAAGTCCACGCCGTCCCACAGCCGGTCTACCAACCAAGCCGTGGTCTGCGCGCAATACAGCGCAGCCAATGCGGCGCGCTGGCCGGGCGGCAAGACCTCCGCAAGAGCCTGACCGCCGCGCACGATCTGCCCTTGGCGCCCCATGAACGGTCCACCGTGCTCGGCAAACGAAGGTATAGCCAGCGTGCCCGCATCCACCAGCGCCTGCACATCGGCCAGCGTGCCCGCATCAGGCGCGGCGCCGTCCAGCAGCGCGGCAAACTCCCGCCCACCCATGAAGCGGGCCGTGGGCGTGGCGCGGCCCAGCACGTCCACATTGGCCAGCATGTCGCACTCGGCCCGCAGGCTGGCCGTGGGCGCGCCGGGCGCCATCAGCACGGTCCAGGTGCCGGACGACACCACGGTCAGTGCCGATGACGCGGCCACCGACGCATCGAGGTAGCGCGCCAGGCAGGCGTTGCTGTCGTGCACGCCCACATGCACCTGGCAGTGCGCGGGCAGGCCCCAAGCTTCGGCAATATCAGGGCTCACCGTGCCCAGCACCTCCCAGGCGGACCGCAGCGGCGCAAACAGCGCGGCCCAGCCCTTGGCCTGCGCCAGTGCGGAGAAACCACCATCCTGCGGGCGCCACAGGTGCGTGTGGCAGCCCAGCGAAGAGACCTCGCTGGCGCGCTGGCCACTCAGGCGCCAGGCCCAGTACTGCGCGTAGGGCAGCAGGCAGCGCGTGCGCCGCCAGGCCTCGGGGTGCAGGTTTTGCACATAGCAAAGCTGGCGCGCGGCGTTCAGGCCGGCGGGCAGGTCGGGCGACAGGGTTTGCGCAAAACCATCGGCGGCTGCGTCAAACGCCTGGGCCAGCAAGGGGTGCTGCGCCAGGCCATCAAATTCATAGTCCACCGGAGCCCAGGCCAGACCTTCGTCACCCAGCGCCACCAGCGCAGCACCGTGGGTGGAGGCGATAGCGCGGCCGCACCGTGCGGTGTTGGGCGAGGCGCGCAGGGTCTGCGCCATCCAGTCTTCCAGACCCTGCACGTCGAGTGCCGGGTAGCCCAGGGGCGATGGCACGCTGGCGTTGTCACGCCCATGGCGTTCCACCACCGTGCCCTGCGCGTCCACCATCAACAGCTTGGCGTGGCTTTTGCCGATGTCGATCACCAGCGTCAGTTCGTCATTCACAGCCACTGCCCTCACTCCATGTGGAACAGGCAGGGCAGCGGCTCGGCCACCGGGGAACCATCGGGGTTGGCGCGCATGATGTCGGCCATATGCGCCCACCAGCGCTGCATCACCGGGTGGCTGGGCAGTGCGTCCATGGTGTGGCCCACGGCGCGGCGCAGCACGGCGAACAGCACGTGGTGCTCTTCATCCAGGTAAATGCTGTAGTCACTGACGCCCGCATCCTTGAGCAAGGCAGACAGCTCTGGCCAGATCTGGTCATGGCGCTTTTTGTATTCGGCCACGCAGCCCGGGTTCAGGAACATGCGAAACGCATATTTCTCGGTAGACATCACAGCGCTCATGCGTGCGCTCCCTGGCGCTTGAGCAAGCGCGGCAGCACCATGGAGACGATGAGCAGCGCACCAATCACCATGCTCATGACAATGCCGGTCACGTTGGCCATGCCCATGGCAAAGGTGAACAAGCCCAGCAGCAGCACGGCCAGCATGGTGCCCACGATGCTGCCGCGCCCGCCTTCAATCGCCACGCCGCCCAGGATCACCATGGTGATGGCGTCCAGCTCCCAGCCCATGGCGATGTTGGGGCGCGTGCTACCAATGCGGCCGGTCAGCATGATGGCCGCCAGTGCCGCCATCAGGCCGGCAAACACAAACAGCGCGAGCCGATAGCGGTCCGCCTCGATACCAGAGAAACGTGCGGCCACGGGGTTGGCACCAATGGCGTAGAGGCGGCGGCCCAGCACCGTGCGGTGCAGCGTGACGCCCACCACGATGGCACCGACCAACAGGATGGCGAACTCGATCGGGATGATGAGCCAGCGCACACCGATCACTTCACCCACATAGCTGTTGCCCAGCGTGGAAAACACCTCGGGGTAGCCCGAGATGGCCTGGTCGCCCAGCGCCACCATGGCCAGGCCGCGGTACAGCGACAGCGTGCCAATGGTCACCACGATGGAAGGCAGCTTGTAGCGCGTGACCAGCACCCCGTTCACGGCACCCGCCACACCACCGGTCACAAAAGCCGCCAACGTCATGCCCAGCGGTCCCGCACCAGCCTTCATCGCATAGCCCATGGCCAGCGAACTGAGGGCCAGGATGGCGGCGATGGACAAGTCAATCTCACCAGTGATGATGAGCAGGGCCAGCGCCAGTGCGAGGATGCCTTTCTCGCTGAAGTTGAAGGTGCTGTCGGCCAACGCGTCAGGCGTCATGAAGCCCGGCTGCGCGATGCCGAACACCACCAGCAGCACGACCAGCAGGGCCAGCAGTACCCGCTCCCATGTATTCCAGGCCTTCATGCCAAAGCTCCCTTGTGTTCCAGAATCTGGCGCCCCGCGCGCCGCTCGGCACGGGCGTTCACCGTCACCGAAATCAAAATCACGGCACCGGCAATCGCCTGCTGCCAAAACGGTGAGACCTGGATCACCGGCAACGCGCCGTTGACCACGCCGATGAACAGCACGCCCAGTGCCGCACCCAGCACCGAGCCCACGCCGCCGCCAATGCTCACGCCACCAATCACGCAGGCCGCCACCACGGTCAGCTCATAGCCCGCGGCCAGCTCGGTGTAGGCAATGGAATAGCGCCCCACCCACAACAGCCCGGCCAGACCGGCCAGCATGCCCGACAGCGTGTAGACCATCATGAGGCGCTTGTTAGCCGAGATGCCCACATAGGCCGCTGCATGCGGGTTGCCGCCCAGCGCATAGATCTCGCGGCCTTCGCGGCGCAGCTTCAAAAACACGGCCGTCAGCGCCAGCACCACCAGCGCAAACCACACCAGCGCAGGCAAGCCTAGCCACACTTCGCGCGGCAGCCCTTTGATGACCTCATGGATGTCCTGGTCAGACACCCAGGCGCCCTTGCTGGCCACGAAGATGGCACCGCGGTAGGCGGACAAGGTGCCCAGCGTCACCACAATCGGTGGTAACTCAAAACGCGTGATGAGCCAGCCGTTCACGGCACCCAGCAAGGCGCCCACACCCAGGGCAATGACCAGCAACACCGGTACCGAGGCGCCAGGCCAGGCCTTGCCAATCAGCGCGCAGACCATGCCGGTGAGCGCCAGATTGGAAGCCACCGACAGGTCAATGCCGCGCGTCAGCAGCACCAGCATCTGGCCCATGACGAGGATGGCCAGGATGGCCGAATCGTTGGCAATGTCCATGCCGTTGCGCCAGGTCAGAAAGACCGGCGCGCGGGCCCCCACGGCCAGCGCGATGGCAACGATGATGGCCAAAAGCAGCCATTCGCGCCGTATTGATTTCAGGGATGTCATGCTGCAAGCGCCTCCTGCGCCGTTGCGGGTTCGGCCACATGGGGCGTCGGCACGGCGGCCAGGCCCGAGGCCGCGGCCACGATGTGTTCTGCGTGCGCGTTGGCACGGTCAAATTCCGCCACCTGCACGCCACGGCGCATCACGATGGTGCGGTGCGCCAGGTGCATGACCTCGGGCAGTTCGCTGGACACCAGGATCACCGCCAAACCCTGTTCGACCATTTCGGCAATGAGCTGGTAGACGGCCTGCTTGGCCCCCACGTCGATGCCCTTGGTGGGCTCGTCCAGGATCACGATGCGTGGGTCCAGCCCCAGCCACTTGGCAATGACCACCTTCTGTTGGTTGCCACCCGACAGGCCGGACAACAAGGTGTCGGGCGAATGGGTCTTGATGCGCAGGCGCTCAATCATGCGCTGGCACAGCGCCGACTCGCGCACCTTGGACAGCCAGATGCCGCGCGCAAAGCGGGAGAGGCCGGCCAGGCTGATGTTGTGTTCTACCGAGAAACCCAGAATGCCGCCCTGGCGCTGGCGCTCTTCGGGCACATAGGCAATTCCGGCGGCAATCGCATCACCGGGGCGGCGCGCATGCAGGGTCTGGCCACAGACCACGAACTCGCCACGGGCAGCGGGGTT
Source organism: Rhodoferax sp. TS-BS-61-7 (assembly GCF_002943465.1). Lineage (GTDB taxonomy): Bacteria > Pseudomonadota > Gammaproteobacteria > Burkholderiales > Burkholderiaceae_C > Allorhodoferax. The sequence goes on along the minus strand of NZ_PTQY01000009.1, from coordinate 110,191 downwards.
CAAGCCCATGATGGCCAGCATGGCCTCGCTGCGGCCCGAGCCCACGAGGCCATAGAAGCCCAGGATCTCGCCACGGCGCAACTCGAAGGCCACGTTGTTGAATTCCGAGGGGTGCGACAGGTTCTTTACCGTCATCACCACCTCACCGGGGGTGGAGGCAATGTGTGGGTAGATCTGGTCGATGGCGCGACCGGCCATGAGTTTGACCAGCTCCTGCTCGGTCGCATCGGCAATCGCACCGCTGCCCACGGCAGCGCCATCGCGCAGCACCACGTAGCGATCCGCCACAGCAAATATTTCATCGAACTTGTGGGTGATAAAGATCACGCCCACGCCCTGGTCGCGCAACTGGCGCACGATGCCGTAGAAGTCGCGGATCTCGGCCTGCGACAGCGCCGCAGTGGGCTCATCCAGAATGACCACCAAGGCCTTTTGCGACAGGGCCCGTGCGATCTCCACCAGGTGCCGCTCGGCCAGGCTCAGGTCCTTGACCAGCGTGGTGGCCTTGAAGCGCGCACCGATCTGGTCCAGCACAGCTTGCGCCTGTGTGTTCATCGCCGACCAGTCGATAAAGGGGCCGCGCATCAGGTGGCGCCCCACGTAAATGTTTTCGGCCACGCTGAGTTCTTCGAACATCACCGTTTCCTGGTGCACGGCCAGGATGCCTGCGGCCTGTGAGGCCTGTGCGTTGGCAAAACTTTGCACCACGCCATTGAGCGTGATCACGCCCTCGTCCACCGGCACCACACCGGTGAGCATTTTGACCAGCGTGGACTTGCCCGCGCCGTTCTCGCCCACCAGGGCCAGCACTTCTCCGGCCCGCAAATCCAGGTCCACCCCACGCAGCGCATGGGTTGCGCCATAGCGCTTGTGGATGGTGCGCAGACTCAGCAATACATCAGACATGATGAGAATCCAACATTCCAAAAAAAGGGGGCCACCCCAACCAGGCAGGGTTGCCCCGTCGACCTCAGTGGCCTGCGCCGTGGAGCGCAGGCACACACCACACCATCAGAAGAACTTCGCGAACTTCTCGACGTTGGAGGCATCGTACGTGAAAGGCTCAGCCATGGCGGCTTCGCCATTGGCGTCCAATGTCACGGTGCCAACGCGGCCCAGCGACACCTTGTCACCCGCCTTGCCAGTGACCTTGCCCGAGATGAACTGGCTGGCAGCCATGATGGAAGAGTAGCCCAGGTCGATAGGGTTCCAGATCGCGAAGGACTTGACGGCGCCGCTCTTCACGTGGCCAGCCATCTCCGAAGGCAGACCCAAACCGGTCACAAAAATCGCGCCAACCTTCTTTTCGTCCTGCACAGCCTTGGCCGCTGCGGCCACACCCACGGTGGTGGGGGCAATGATGGCCTTCAGGTTGGGGTAGCTCTTGAACAAGCCCTGGGCTTCGCGGTAGCTCTTGTCGGTCTGGTCGTCACCATAGACCACGCTGACCAACTTCAGGCCCTTGTAGGCGGGCTGGGCCAGCACCTTCTTGGCTTCTTCGATCCAGATGTTCTGGTTGGTAGCTTGTGCAGTCGCGGACAACACAGCCACTTCACCGGTGGCGCCGATAGCGTCAGCCGTCATCTTCACCAGCTTCTCACCGATGAGCGGGTTGCTGGAGGGGTTCAGGTGCATCAGGCGGCCGTCTTTGCGCACGCCGGAGTCAAACGAGATGACCTTGATGCCGCGGTCCATGGCGCGCTTGAGCACGGGGGCCAGGGCGTCGGGGTCATTGGCGGAGATCACGATGGCGGAGACCTTTTGTGCGATCAGCGAGTTCACGATTTCGATCTGGCCTTCGGCGGTTGCTTTGGCGGGGCCGGTGTAAATGATCTCGACGTTCTTGAGTTCCTTGGCGGCTTCTTGTGCACCTTGGTTGGCGGCGTCAAAAAAGCCGTTGCCCAAGCTCTTCACCACCAGGGCGATTTTGTCGGCCGCAAACGCGGGGCTGACCAGGGCCGCGCTCAAGGCAATGGTCAGCAGGGTTTTGAGTTGTTTCTTCATGCGTGTCTCCTGGAATTGTTAGTAGAAAAAATTGACCCGAAGGCCGGTCTCGATACCGCTTGCACCGGCCACAAAGGGACACGATGCACCGGGGTCGATGGGGAGTGCGCAACTGCCAATGGCAACCACGCTCAAACAATGCCGCTACTGGGGCCGCTGGCAGGGCGAATCGCCGCCATCTGCTTGCGGTAACCACTGGCGCGGTAGGCTTGGACCGGGTCGGCAGCGCCGCCCGCATCCATGCGAATTTTTTGCAGCAGGGGCGTCACGTCGGTGTGGAAGGCCTGCTTCAGCGTCTGGGCGGCCATCAGCACATCGTTGCTGTCTTGGTAGGCGGTCAGTGCCTTGCGGTCCACCAGCAGGGCCTGGGCATAACAACGCTGCACGGTCACAGCGCTGGTCATCAGGCTCTCGATGGGGTCGGTCACGTTGTGCGACTGGTCCAGCATGTAGGCCGGGTCGAACTCGGCCGCACCGGTTTGCGCCGCGTCCACCAGTTCGTTGAACACCAGGAACAGCTGGAAGGGGTTGATGCTGCCGCTGTCCAGGTCGTCGTCGCCGTACTTGCTGTCGTTGAAGTGGAAGCCAGCCAACTTCTGTGCGTGCACCAGGCGCGCCACGATCATCTCGATGTTGGTGTTGGGCGCGTGGTGGCCCAGGTCCACCAGGCAGCGTGCCTTGGGGCCCAAGGTTTGGGCGGCCAACAAGCTGGAGCCCCAATCCTGAATCACCGTGGCGTAAAACGCGGGTTCGAACATCTTGTGTTCGAGGAACATGCGCCAGTCGGCGGGCAGCGCGTCATAGATCTGGCGGTTGCTGTCCAGGTAGCGCTCGAACTGGCGGCGGAAGTGGCTTTGGCCGGGGAAGTTGGCGCCGTCGCCAATCCACACGGTCAGCGCCTTGCTGCCCAGTTGCTTGCCAATCTCAATGCACTCCAGGTTGTGCGCCACGGCCTGGGCGCGCACGCCCGCGTCGGCATGGGTCAGGCTGCCGAATTTGTAGGACAGCGGCTGGTCTTTCTGGTCCGAGAAGGTGTTGGAGTTGACCGCGTCAAAACCCACACCGTTCGCTTCGGCGTGTTGGCGCAGTTCCTTGTAGTCGCTCACCTTGTCCCAGGGAAAGTGGGGCGACACGGTGGGCGTGCAGCGCACCAGCTGCTGGATCACGCCGCAGTCCTGGATCTTGTCGAACACATGGCGCGGCTCGCCCAGGCCGGGGAAACGCGCGAAGCGGGTGCCGCCCGTGCCCACGCCCCAGCTGGGCACGGCCACGGCGAACTTCGCCACCTCGGCCTTGAGGACGGCAATGTCCACGCCGCGGCGGGCCAGTTGCTCGCCCAGGGTTTCATAGTCCAGGTTCACGCGGGCTGCGGCCTGGGCGTTGTGGTCGGCGATCAGTCCGGTGTTGATCTGTTGTGTCATGGTGTGTCTCGAATACGTGGGGTCTTAGCGTGGGAAGGCAGCGAGGTTGCCGGCGTCCACGTTGAGGATGTTGCCGGTGGATTTGGCTGCGAGTTCGCTGGCCAAAAAGTAAGTGGCCTCGGCAATGTCTTCGGGGAAGACGCTGCGCTTGAGCATGGAGCGGTCGCGGTAGAAGGCTTCGAGTTCTTCCTCGCTCACCTTGTTGGCCGCGGCGCGCTCCTGGCTCCAGGTACCAGTCCAGATTTTGCTGCCTCGGATGACGGCATCGGGGTTCACCACGTTGCAGCGGATGCCCAGCGGTGCGCCTTCGAGCGCAAAGCTGCGTGAGAGTTGGATTTCTGCCGCCTTAGCCGCGCAGTAGGCCACCGCCTGGTTGCTGGCCACCATGCCGTTTTTGCTGGCAATGAAGACCATGGAGCCGCCCACGGCCTGCGCCTTCATGAGGCGGAAGGCTTCGCGGCCGACCAGGAAGTAACCGGTGGCCAGAATGCTCTGGTTGCGGTTCCACAGCGCCAGCGTGGTGTCTTCCAGCGGTGCGGCGGAGGCGATGCCGGCGTTGGACACCAGGATGTCCACGCCACCGTATTCGATGGCAGCCTGGGCATAGGCGGCGATGACCGACTCTTCGCTGGTCACATCGCAGACCACGCCGCGCACCACGTCCTTGCCAAACTTCTTGGAGAGTTCAGCCACAGTGCTGTTGAGCGCTTCGGCATCAATGTCCAGCAACACGGCGCACACACCCTCTTGCAACTGGCGCTCCACAATCGCGCGGCCAATGCCACCGGCGCCGCCGGTGACCAGGGCCACCTTGCCCACCAGGGGTTTGGCCTTGGGCATGCGCTGCAGCTTAGCTTCTTCGAGCAGCCAGTATTCGATGTCAAACGCTTCCTGTTCGGGCAGGCCCACGTAGGTGTCGATGGCGTTGGCGTCACGCATCACGTTGATGGCGTTCACATAAAACTCGCCAGCGATGCGGGCCGTGGCTTTGTCCTTGGCGATGGCCACCATGCCGATGCGGGGCAGCAGGATGATGACGGGGTTCGGGTCGCGCAGCGCCGGGCTGTTGGCGCGCTTGCAGCGCTCGTAGTAGGCGGTGTAGTCAGCGCGGTAGTCAGCCAGCTTGGTGGCAATGGCCTTGGACAGCTCGGCACCGCCCAGGGTGTAGACCGACTCGTCGAGGATCAAAGGTTTGATCTTGGTGCGCAAGAAGTGGTCGGGGCAGGAGGTGCCCAAAGCCGCCAGCGCTTCGAGCTGCTGGCTGTTCACAAACTCCATGACCACGGCCTGGCGGTCCACATGCAAGAGCTTGTGGCCGCTTTGCGAGGCCTGGCCACGCAGCACGGGCAGCACGCGGGCCAGCACTTCGTCTTGTGCAGCCACATCCAGCGCGTTGACCTTGGCGCCTCCAAAGGGCACGGCCTTGCGGGCCTGGGCCTGCGCGGCCAGCCAGATTTGCGCCTGCTCGATCACGGCCACAGTGTTCTCGTAGCAAGTGCGCGAATCATCGCCCCAGGTGAACAGGCCGTGGCCGCCCAGCACCAGGCCCTTGAGGCCGGGGTGCGCTGCCACATAGCGTTGCAGTTGCAGGCCCAGCTCGTAACCGGGACGGCGCCAGGGCAGCCAGCCAATGGTGCCGCCAAAGGCTTCTTGGGTGATGGCTTCGCTGTGGGCCATGGCCGCAATAGCGATGACCGAATCGGGGTGCATATGGTCCACATGCGCAAACGGCAGGTAGGCGTGCAGCGGTGTGTCGATGCTGGCGGCGCGCGGGTTCAGGTTGAAGGTGCAGTGCGGCAGGTAGCCCACCATCTCGTCTTCAAAGTCGGAACCGCGGTAAATGCCTTGCAGCGCGTTGAGCTTGTCCATGTAGAGCGTGGAGAAGCCGTCGAGCTTCATGGAGCCCACATCGCCGCCCGAGCCCTTGACCCACAGCACCGACACGTCCTTGCCGGTCAGTGGGTCCTTCTGGGTGATCTTGGCGGAGGTGTTGCCACCGCCGTAGTTGGTGATGCGCAGGTCGGAGCCGAGCAGGTTGGAGCGGTACAGCAGCAGGTTGGGCTGGTCCAGCTTGGCGGCGTGGTCCTGGTTCCAGACGGGGAACGGGACGGGTTGGGAGCGAGTGGTCATGTGCAGTGCAGTTACGAAGAATTGGTGTGACTGTAGACAGGCTGAGCTATAGGCACAACGCAGACTTTTTTATGAAATTCATCAGAAAACCTGATAGATGACTAGAATGCGGCGCAGGCCCTGCGTCCACCCCCAGCCGCCCCGGGGGCGCAGTGCTGCCACCCGCTGAATCCCTAGGGAAAACACCGATGAAACCCCGCGCCGCCGCCGCCACACCTGCACGCAAATCCCTAGGGAAATCCCGCACTTCCCCAGCCCCTGCGCCAGAGGCACAGGGCGGCAAACGCGACCACCGGCTCAAAAACCTGACGCTGCGCCAGCTGCGCCTGTTCGAGGCCGTGGCCACGCAGCTGAGTTACTCACGCGCGGCCGAGCAAATGAGCGTGACCCAACCCGCCGTATCCATGCAGGTGCAGCAGCTGGAAGCCGAGCTAGGCCTGCAACTGCTGGTAAAAGCCGGCAAAAAAGTAAGCCTGAGCCAGGCCGGCGAAGAAATGCTGCGCCAGGCCCGGCGCATCCTGAACCAGGTGACCATGGCCGAGGAAGCCATAGGCGCCTTCCACGACACTGAGGGCGGCCATGGTGGCCTGCTGCACCTGGGCGTGGTGTCGTCGGCGCACTATTTCGCGCCCGCGCTGCTGATGGCGTTTGCCGAGCACTGGCCGGGTGTGAAATTCAAGCTCACGGTGGACCGGCGCGAAACCATTCTGGCCATGCTGCAGGACCACCAGCTCGATGTCGCCATCGCAGGCTACCCGCCGTCCGAGGCCGACGTAGAGGCCGAGACCTTTGCGCAAAACCCGCACTGCGTGGTGGCCGCCGCCAACCATCCTTTGGCCAAAAAGCGCCGCATCCACTGGGATGCGCTGCGCGACGAGCCCTTCATCTTCCGCGAGCCCGGCTCGGCCACGCGACAGTTTTTTGACCACCTGCTGCAGGCCCAGTCGCTGCCGGTGCGGGTGACCATGGAGCTGTCGGGCAACGAGACCATCAAACAGGCCGTGATGGCGGGCATGGGCATCAGCTTTCTGTCGGCCCACACCTTCCAGGTGGAGATCGAGGCGGGCAAGCTGGCCGTGCTGCACATGGACGACATGCCCAAGATGCTGGACTGGTGCCTGCTGCACCGGCGCGACTCGGCGCTCAGCGGTGTGAACGGCGCCTTCCGCGAATTCGTGCTGGAGCACGGCTCGCGGCTGGTGCAATGCAAAATGTAAAAGGGGCCCATAAGGCCCCCACGCTCCGCCGCTACGCGGGTCGCTGCCCCCCAAGGGGGCGCATTTCGCCTTGGGGCGGCCCGGCGGCGAAACCGGCCCCCGCACAGCGCTAACGGTGTAGCACGTCGCGGATCGTTGCGGCCAGCTCTTCTTCCACAAACTTGGCGATGTAGGCATCGGCGCCCACACTCTTCACATGGCTCTCGTTGGTGGCGCCGGTCAGCGACGAGTGGATGATGACGGGGATCTGGCTAAAGCGGCCGTCCTGCTTGATATTGCGCGTGAGCGTGAAGCCATCCATCTCGGGCATTTCCAGGTCGGTCAGCACCAGGGCCACCTTGTCCTTGACGGACTTGCCTTCTGCCGCTGCCGCCGCGTGGATAGACTGCAGGCGCTCCCAGGCTTCCTTGCCGGTCTTAGTCATGATGTAGGGCACATCCATGGTCTTGAGCCCCTTCTCGATCATCATGCGGGCCACGGCTGAATCGTCGGCCGCCAAGATGACCTGGCCCGGGTCCAGGCGCAGCTTGGGGATGCCCTTGGACTCCTCGGTCTTCACTTCTTGCGGCATCACATCGCGCAGAATTTGCTCCACGTCCAACACCTGGGCCAGGCGGGTGTTTTCGGCTGCGCCGTCCAGGCGTGCAATGCTGGTCACCAGCCCGCCGCCCGAGTTCTCGGCCGACAACACATGTTTCCATTCCAAGCGCACGATCTCGTTCACCTCTTCCACCGCAAAGGCTTGCGTGGTACGCGCAAACTCGGTCACCAGCAAGATGCCTAGGCCCTTGGTGGGTTTGCAGCCCACCACCATGGGCAGGTTGATCACAGTGATCATCTGGCCGCGGATATTGGCCACCCCCATCACCTCGGGCGGCGAGTTCACCATGGCGGTGATCTCGGGCATCACCAGAATCTCGCGCACCTTGAAGACGTTGATGCCGAACAGCTCGCGCCGGTCGTTGTTGGCAGCCTCGCCCAAACGAAACAGCAGCAGCTCAAACATGCTGTTGGCGGCCAGGTTGGTCCGCTCGTCAATCTCGCGCATCTCTTTGCTCATGGGGTCCGTCCTTTTGAAGGCTTCAAGGTTGCTGTGTTGCCATGGTAACGCTATACGACCTATTTCGGCCAAATCGCCCACATCTGCAGCGGTTGGCGCAAACGGCCGGCCAGATCACCCGCTTCGGCGCCCCAGCCGGCAAAGTAATCCGCCCGCACGGCACCGGTAATGGCGCTGCCTGTGTCCTGCGCCAGCACCAGTTTTTGCAGGCTGGTTTGCGGCCCGGGCGACACCAGCCAGACCGGCGTGCCATACGGAACGCTGCCGGGGTCCACCGCAATCGAGCGGCCCGGCGTCAGGGCCACGCCTTGGGCACCGCGCGGCCCAAACGCCGACTCCAGCTCGGACAGGGTTTCTTCCTTGAAAAAAATATAACGTGGATTCACCCACAGCAACTCCTGCCGCCGTTGGGGATTTTGGGATAACCAAGTTTTGATGCCAGGCCACGAAGCGTCTTTGGTCAACCCTTGATCCAGAAGCCAGCGACCGATGGGTTTATACGGATGCTCATTGGAGCCAGCAAACGCCAAACGGACAAAAACCGTTGACCCATTGTTTTCGGTAATTTTTACCCTGCCGGTGCCCTGAATTTGCAGCATAGTCGCATCCACAGGGTCTGCCATATAGGCAATCACACGACCCTTGAGCGCGGCTTGGGCCTCTGGCAAAGTTTCAATCTCTTGGCGTGTAAACCAAGGCTTGCGCTGCGCCAAATTGGCAGGAACTTGATAGAGAGGTACGTTAAATCGCCCGTTGGGCTGACGACTAGCTTCCATAACCGGCTCGAAATAACTGGTCAACAAGCCGGTGGTCTCGCCAGCCGCCGACTCGATGCGGTAGGCCTGCAGGCGCGACTGCATCCATGCCAGCTGCTCTTGTGCACTGCCGATGCTGAGGCGGCGCACCTCGGGGCACAGTGCGGCCCATGGTGCGGCGGCTTTTTCGCAGCTTTTGAGCCAGGCGTTCCAGGCTTCAAACAGGTTGTCGCTGCCCCAGCCGGGCAGTTCGGACCAGGGCACCGGCACCCAGGTGCCACGGGTCTGCGTCAGGGCCCCTTCCACAGGTGCCGCGGCGGGCCGCGCCGGTGCTGGGGCCGGGTTAGTCGCCACAGGGGCGTAGACCGGCACGCTGCCACAGCCTACCAGCGTTCCTACAATCAGCAGCATTGCCACGACCGACCGATAACGCCCCATGACACTGCTGCTGCTGGAAGCCCTAGGGGCCGGACTGATATTTGTTGCCATCATTTGGTGGACCATGTTTGCAGGGCGCACGCGCGGCGAATTGCCGCCACCGGACGCAGAGACCCAGACGCCTCCGAAAGAGGACTGATTTTTAAGCCATTTAGGGCTCTAGCCCAGGTGGAATAAGCGCAAGCAGCTCCTGTTTTCATAGCAATTACACGAGCACCCGGTGCTGCAACGAAGGCAGCTGGCTGCGGCACTGCAGCAGGCGCGCCGCATCGCAGTCGGCCAGCACCACACCCGCACCCTGCGCCTGCTGGGCCAGCACGTGACCCCAGGGGTCAATCAGCAGGGACTGGCCCCAGGTACGCCGCCCACTGGGGTGCACCCCACCTTGGGCTGCCGCGGCCACAAAGGACAGGTTCTCAATGGCACGAGCACGCAACAGCACCTCCCAGTGCGCCTGGCCCGTGACGTGGGTGAAGGCACTGGGCGCCAGAATCAGGTCCACGCCTTGCTCCGCATAAGCCCGGTACAGCTCGGGAAAGCGCATGTCGTAGCAGATGCTCATGCCCACGCGCCAGGTGTGGCCGTCACGCGAGGGCAGCGCAAACACAGTGGGCGTGCTGCCGCGCTCCAACACACGCGACTCGTCGTAACTCTCGGTCCCATTGTCGAAACGGAACAGGTGAATCTTGTCGTAACGCGCCACACACTCCCCCTGCGGGTTGTAGGCCAGCGAGCTGTTGAACACGCGGTCTTTTTGCCCGGCGGTGAGCGGCAGGGTGCCGGCCACGATCCACAGGCCCAGGCGGCGCGCCGTGGCGGCTAGAAAGTCCTGCATGGGCCCGCTGCCAAAAGGCTCCTGGATGGCCAGCTTGTCCGAGTCGCGCTGGCCAATCAGGCAAAAGTACTCCGGCAGCACGGCCAGCTCAGCACCGGCCTGGGCGGCTTGCTCCAGCAGCGTCTGGGCTTGTTGGAGGTTGTCCGACAGCTGGTCGGTAGACACCATCTGGAGGGCGGCAACACGCATGGCAATGGCTCCTTGAAAAAGGGGGTTAACGGCGCTCGACCTGGGTGACCTTGGGGTCCAACCAGGTGCCGTCGATGGTGAATTCCTGGGTGGCTGCATTGACCAGCGGCCCACGCAGAATCAGCTGGGCCAAAAAGGTGCTCAGACCCACCACCGGGTTGATGGCTGCCGCAATCAGCGAGGCGCTGCCGGCGTTGATTTCCGGCACCACCACCACGCGCAGTTTTTGCGTTTCCTTGGCAATGTCGGCCTGGCCTTCCATCAGCACCGCGGCGTTCACACCCTTCATTTGCAGGTTGGTGGTGCGCGCCACGCCCTGCTCGATGGCAATGTCGCCACGGAAATAGTCAAACGCAAAGCCCTCACTGAACACGTCGCGGAAATCCAGCGTCAGGCGGCGCGGCAATGACTGCAGGCTCAGCACCCCCAGCAGCTTGGCAATGCCAGGGTCGGCCTTGAGGAACTGGCCGTTCTCCACATTCACGTTGAAATTGCCACCCATGCTGGCGTAGTCAACCGTGATGGGCGAGCCCAGCCAGGCCACCTGGCCCTCCACCTTGCCCTTGCCATTGCGCACCACACCGGCCATGCCAAACCGCGTGAGCAGTTCGCCAGAGTTGTTGATGTCGAGCTTGAAGTTGAGCACCGTGCGGCGGCGCTCCTTGAGGCTGCGGCCGGCCGTTGGGCCGCCCAGGTTGGCCCAGTTGCCGCTGGCGGTGAGTGTGGCCTCGGGGGTCTGGATGTTGAAGCGGTTCAGGCGCCACTCGCGGGCACCGGCGGCGCCCAGGTTCACCGCCTCCAGGTCCACCCGGCCCAGTTTTTTGCCACGCAGCTCAAAGTCTTCGACCTCGATGTCTAGCGCCGGAATCGTGGTGGGTTGGTCGTCGAGCAGGCTCTCCACGTCTTGCGCCGTGCTTTGCCCCACCGCCAGGCGGGCCAAGCGGGCATACAGGCGCCCGGCGTTGCTGCCGGTGGGCTGGCGGTACTCCAGGTAACCGCTGAGTTCGGTGGCGTCGAGGTTGGCGCGCCAGACCAGGCCATCACGCCCTCCGCCCACCACCATGTTGTGCAGCTTGCGCCCGGCCACCGTGAGTTCCTTGGTACGCACGGCCAATACCGTGGGCAGGTAACCCATGGCCGCGGAGGCCCCTGAGGCCGCCGGGCTGCCCGCGGGCTGGCTCTCACCGGCCACACGCTCCAGCACATCGCTCCAGGCATCGGCGTCCAGCACCGCCATGTTGACGTTGGCCACTACCCCTTCGTCGGGCAGCGGGGCCGACTCGTCATCGGCCAGGCCCAGCGCAATGGCACCGCGCAGCACACGCGGGTGGGCGCCCGACACATCCCGCACATACACGGCCGAGGCCAATCGCCCCAGCTCCAGGCGCAGCTGCTCCTGCGCACGCACGGGCGCCGCACCGGGCACGGCGCGCACCGCGGTACTGTCCAGCCGCAACGGCAGGGCCTGATCGGCCGGCTTGGCAAACGGGGCGGGCAAGGCCAGCGCCATACCCACCAGGCTGGAGTTGAGCTGCCACTCCAGGGTGCCCGCGCGCAGGCCCAGCGCTACGCTGTAGGCGGCCGAGCCGCGCATATCGTCCGCCAGGCGGGCCAGCGGGCCCAGCTCTTTGGCCTGGCGCAGGCCCTCGGCCGTGGCCGTGCCCTGCAGGCGCAAGGTGGCGGGCACCGCCACGCGCGCGGCCGGGGCCGTGTTGGTGGGCGGGGTGGTCTGCAAGTTCAGGCCACCGTCGATGCGTATATCGCCGCCCACCGCACGCGCGTTACCGCCGGTGACGGTGAAACCCAATTCGGTGAAGGCCACCGTGCCCCGGGCACGTTGCAGGCGTGGCGTGTCGGCGGTGATCTGCAAGTCATTGCCCGACAGCACGATAGAGCCGGCCACCGTGGCGCGATCCACATCAGCGATGGGGAACGCCAGCTTGAGTTTGTAGTCCGCCAGACCCGTGGCGCTGGCAGTGGACAACACGTTGTCCAACAGCCCGCCCAGGGGTGAGCGGTTGACCACGCCCAGCACATCTGCCAATGGGCCTTTGGCCTCGGCCGTGACTTGCAGCTGCGCACCTTCGTAAATATTGGTCATCAGCCCCTCGGCCTTGCCCAGCTGGATGGCCGTGCCCGCGAGGACCCCGCGGTCCACCTTGGCCTGCAAGGTGGCGTGGTCGATGACGAGTTCACCGTTGAGCTGCTGCAGGGCCGGCCAGGGCAGGCTGTCTTTGGGCAGCAGGTAGGGCGGCACATAGGCCAGGGTGGCGTTTTGCACGTTGGCAGAAATACGGAAGTCGCCCTGCTTGGCATCTGCAAACGGAAACCGCGCCAGATCGCCCTTGAGCTTGAACTTGACCCCGGTGGCGGTGCCCGCCAGCACCGCACCACGCACGTAGTCGCGCACCTCTTTGTCCAGCTCCAGCGGCAGGTAGCGGTGCACCCGTGTGCCTTCGGCGCGTGCAAGGCTGCCTTGCAGGTCCAACACACCGGGTCCGTTGGTGGCGGACTGCCACTTGAACAACAGCTCCCCCTGGGTATCGGCATTGGCAAAACGTACATTGCTGCCCGTCACCGTGAGGGCCTCGCCCTGGCGCTGCCAGACCACATCGCCCCGCAACTGCTCGAAGAATACCGGCCCGTCTTCCAGAATGCCGTAGGCGTCGACCACGCCTTTGTCCAGCACCAGCTGGACCTTGCCGCCCACCTGGTTCAGGTCAAAGTCCACGTCCAACCCCTGAAAGCCCGGGCGCGCCGCGTCACCGGTCTGGGCGGGAATGGTGAGCTGGCTGACCCGCCCTTTGAGGGCGTAAGTTTCAGGCTGTTCCAGGGTCCCGCGCCAGTTGCCGTCCAACTGCTCCACCAGTCCGCGCGCGCCCAACTGTTTCAGCCCGGCGTGCAGCGCATCCCCCAAAGGCAGGCGCTGGGCAATCGCACCCATGGCAGCCAGGTCCAGCCGGTCGGCCACCACTTCGCCGCGGGCCGGGGTGCTGCCTTCGGCATCCCAGCGGCGCAGCAGCACGTTGCCACCAGGCCAGCGCAGGCCGTCCTCGGTTTCAAATTGCAGGGCTTGGGTGAACACTTCGGACCCACCGTCCAGACGTTGCGCGCCCACCCGGCCCGACACCGTGCGCAGCGCCAGAGCCGGCAGGTTCGCACCCGTGGTGAGTTGCACACCAGCCATCTGCACATCGGCCGTAGCCCCGGTGGCCAGCCCCTTCTTCACATCGACCCAGGCGCGCAGGGCACCCCGTCCCTGCGCCAGGTCCACACCCAGGTCTACATAACGGCGCAAATGCGCCAGGTCCACCTGCGGAAAACTGGCGTAGAGCTGGCCATCCCAGCTTTGCCAGTGGCCCGAACGGCGTGACAACAGCGGCTCGCGGAAGATGCCCGACAGGGTGAAGCGGTCGCCCCAGGCGGCGGGGGCCTGGGCATCCAGGCGCACGGCGTGTGAGAGCAGGCGGTTGCGCAGCACCAGGTTGACGTCCTGCAGGGCCAGCACGGGTGCGCTGCGCAGCTCATCGGTCCACTGCACCGTGCCGCCCACAATCGCCAGCTCGGACTGGGCAAACAACCAGTCGAGTGCCGCGCTGTCGTCGCTGCCGCCCTCCGGCAGGGGCATGCCAGCAATCCAGAAACGGCCATCGGCGGTGCGGCGGATGTCCAGCACCGGCTTGGCAATGTAGAGCTGCTCCACCCCCATGCGCAGCAGCGAGTGGGGGGAGAGTGCGGCTTGAACAGAAGGCAGCACCAGCGCATCGCGGCCCTGGGGGTCCAGCAGGCGCACCTGGGTCAGCTCGATGGAGGGGATCAGCCCATTGGAAATGGCGGCAATGCCACCGATCTGCACGGTGGTTCCCAGCGCCTCGGAGGCCCGTTGCTCCAGCCACGGGCGGAGTTCGCCGATTCGGGGCACAATCCAAAAATGCAGTCCCGCCCATGCCAAAGCCAAAACCAGCCAAGCCGTTAACAACAAGCGAAGCGCCCACTTTGCGGTCACAGCAGACGCTTTGAGCCAGAGCGAGGGGGCGGGAGTCAAATCATTCATCGTGCTATCGGGACTATGTCAGGAATTATGACCCGCAATGAGCAGCCACCTCGCTCCGAGGGTTCGCGCTTTGGCCAGCGTATCCGCCGCCGTTATGCCGACCAGTTGCACCTTTGCCAGACCAGCGCGCTGCAACGCACGCAATTGCAGGAACTGCTGCAGGCCCTGCTGACCCAAGGATTCGACACCGGCGCGGCCTTGCGCGTCACCCGGCAACTGGCCATGGAGCGCCTGCTGCACCTGGACTGCGACGAACACACCTCGCTGGGCGAAGTGACCCGTGTGATGACCGAACTGGCCGAGCTGGCGCTGGACCAGGCCTACCAGCACAGCTACGCGGCCCTGGAGCAACAACACGGCAGCCCGCGCACGCCCCAGGGCGAGTTGTGCCAGCTTTGCATCATCGGCATGGGCAAGCTGGGGGCGCGCGAGCTCAATGTGTCCAGTGATATTGACCTGATTTACGTCTACGACCAGGACGGCGAGACGACCGGCAACGCCGAGGGCCGTGGCCGTATTTCCAACCAGGAATTTTTTGCCAAGATGGTCAAGGCCGTCTACGCGCTGGTGGGCGACACCACCGAACACGGCATGGTGTTCCGCGTGGACCTGGCGCTGCGCCCCAATGGCAACTCGGGCCCGCCAGCCGTATCGCTGGGCGCGCTGGAGGAATACTTCCACGTGCAGGGGCGCGAGTGGGAGCGTTTTGCCTGGCTCAAGAGCCGGGTGGTGGCGCCGGCGCAGGCCATTGGCTCGGGCTGCGCGCAGCAGCTGCGTAGTGTGGTCGTGCCGTTTGTGTTTCGCCGCTACCTGGACTACAACGTGTTCGATTCGTTGCGTGGCCTGCACCGCCAGATCCGCGACCACGCGGCCAAACGCAGCGCAGGCCGGCCCGAGCGCAGCAACGATGTGAAGCTCTCGCGCGGCGGCATCCGCGAAATCGAATTCACCGTGCAGCTGCTGCAGGTGGTGCGCGGCGGCCAGTACCCCGAGCTGCGCACCCGCCCCACGGTGAGCGCGCTGCAGCGCCTGGTGCGCGCCGGGCTCATGCCCCAGGACACCGCCGATGCGCTGGCACGGGCCTATGTGTTTTTGCGCCAGGTGGAGCACCGCATCCAGTACCTGGACGACCAGCAAACCCATGTGCTGCCCACCGACGAGGCCGACCTGCACTGGATTGCCCAGACACTCGATTTGCCCGACAGCACCGCCCTGCTGCAAGAGCTGGACAAACACCGCGAGCTGGTGGCGCAGGAGTTTGATGCCCTCTTGGGAGGCACCCAGACCGAGTGCCGCGGCTGCACCAAGGGCGGGGGCACCGCCGTAGCGTCCGACCTGGACACGGTGCTGGAACACCTGGAAGGCCGTTTCAAGGACCGCATCACCCTCTGGCGCGAGCACCCGCGCGTGTTGGCCCTGAAAGACGAGTCGCGGGCGCGCCTGGGTCGTCTTGTGCAACGCACGGCCCTGTGGCTGCGCGAAGGCCGCGTCAACGAAGAGGCCTGTGTGCGCCTGGCCGACTGGATGGAGCCGCTGCTGCGCCGCGAGAGTTACCTGGCCATGCTGCTGGAGCGCCCCAACGTGCACGAGCGCCTGCTGCGCATGCTGGGCACCGCGCGCTGGCCGGCGCGTTACCTGCTTAAACACCCGGGCGTCATCGACGAACTCGCCAGCAACGCCATTCTGGAAGAACGTTTTGACGCAGTCGCCTTCGAAGACGACCTGGAGCGCCGCCTGCGCGCGCTGCAAGGCAGTGCCGAAGACGACGACGAGGCGCTGCTGAACCTGCTGCGCCGCGCCCACCATGCCGAGGTGTTTCGCATCCTGACGCGCGACGTGGAAGGCCGGTTGACCGTGGAGCAGGTGGCCGACGACCTGAGTGCGCTGGCCGAAGCCGTGCTGCGCACCACCACCCGCTGGTGCTGGAACCGCCTGAAAACCCGCCACCGCGACGAGCCGCAGTTCGCCATCATTGCCTACGGCAAGCTGGGTGGCAAAGAGCTGGGTTATGGCTCCGACTTGGACATCGTGTTCCTCTACGACGACGAGGACGAACGCGCCGGAGAGATCTACGCCGCGCTGGTACGCAAACTCATTAACTGGCTGACCGTGAAAACCGGCGAAAGCGACCTGTACGAGATCGACACGGCGCTGCGGCCCAATGGCAACTCGGGCCTGCTGGTCACCAGCTTCACCGCCTATGCCAATTACCAGGAACAACGCGGCAGCAACACCGCATGGACCTGGGAACACCAGGCCATGACACGCGCGCGCTGCGTGCTGGGCCCGGCCAGCCTGCAGCAGCGTTTTGACACGGTGCGCGACAACGTGATCTGCACCCCACGCGACGCCAACGCGCTGCGGCTGGAAATTGAAGCCATGCGTGCCAAGGTGCGCAGCGCCCATGCCGACAAGGATGGGCAGTTTGACGTCAAACACAGCGTGGGCGGCATGGTGGACATCGAATTTGCCGTGCAGTACCTGCTGCTGGCACATGGCCAGCACCATGCGGAGCTGCTGCCCAATGTGGGCAATATTGCGCTGCTGCAGCGCGCCCAGGCCTGCGGCCTGCTGCCCGCGCCCGTGGGGGAGGACGCCGCCCAGGCCTACCGCCAGCTGCGCCTGCTGCAACACCGGGCGCGGCTCAACGAAGAGCCCACACAGGTGGACGCCGAGTCGGTCAACGCCGAGCGGGCAGCCGGGCTGGCCTTGTGGACCGCGGTCTTTGGCACCCCGGAAATTTAAAGACTTTTAGGGCTCTAGCCCATATGGGCACTGCGCAAACAGCTATTGATTTAATAGCAAACTACGCGTACCCCCTGGCGCACCATGGCGGGGGTCAGCTGGCGCGGATACGCTGCACCAGCTTGGTGGTGGAGTAACCCGCCACAAAAGGCAGCGCCAGCGCGCGACCGCCCCAAGACTCGACCAGCGCGGTCTCGGGCAGCTTGGCCATGTCGTAGTCGCCACCTTTGACCAGGATGTCGGGCCGGATCTGCGCAATGATCTCCACCGGTGTGTCTTCGCCAAACCAGGTCACCAGGCTCACCGCCTCCTGGCTGGCCATGACGATGGCGCGGTCGGCTTCGGCGTTGAGCGGGCGGTCGTCACCCTTGCCCAGGCGTTTAACCGAGGCATCGGTGTTCAGCGCCACGATCAGGCTGCCGCCCAGCGCGCGGGCCTGCGCCAGATACATCACGTGGCCCCGGTGCAGCACATCAAACACACCGTTGGTGAACACCCAGGGCCGGGGCAGCGTGGCCAGGCCAGCCGCCAGGGTGCTGGTGTCCACAATTTTTTGAAGAAAAGCCGGAGTTGGGTCGATAGAAGACATGCGGGCAATGCTAGCAGCACGGCGCGGCGCCCTTGGGCGGCATTGCATAATCCGCCGACCTGTATGCACCTTGTCCCCGTCAATATCGAGTCTATCCGCCTTGGCCAGCCCCTGCCTTTTCCGCTGGTGGACAAGGACGGCGTTCTGCTGGCCCGCAAGTCCTTTGTGGTCGTCTCGCGCCGCGAGCTCGACGAAATTTCCCAGCGCGGCGGCGGCCTGTTTATCGACGTGGCCGACTCCGAGGCGCACCACCGTGCCTATGTGGAGCGACTCTACGACCTGGTGCGCGAAGACAAGCCGCTGGGTGAGATTGCCGGTGCCAAGATCTCGGGCGACTCGGCCAGCGAACGCCAGGCCGAACAGGATGACCGCATGGACTGGCTGGACCTGCAGGAAACCGCCAACACCTTGTTGCGCGACACCCACGCCACCTCGTTTGCTGACCGCCTGACGCGCCTGCTGCGCCAACTGGAGCGCCACAGCCTGCGCAACCCGGACGGCACGCTGTTCGCGCTGATCTACCTGTCCGCCACCGACACCCACATGTACAGCGCCACCCATTCCATGCTGGTGAGCGTGATGTGCGGCCTGGCGGCCAAAGACGTGCTGAACTGGTCCGCCGACGACCAGGCACTGGTGGTGCGCACGGCGCTGACCATGAATGTGGCCATGACCGAGCTGCAAGACCGGCTGGCTCTGCAGGTGGAGGCGCCCAATGCCGTCCAACGCGCGGCCATCAGCACCCACGCCCAACGCTCGGCCGAGCAGCTGCGCAGCATGGGCATTGGCGAGCACGACTGGCTGGAGGCCGTGCGCGGCCATCACACCCAAGCCCCGGGTCCGCTGGCCGAACGCAACCGGGCCCAGCGCATCGCCCGCCTGATCCAGCGGGCCGACATGTTTGCGGCGCGCCTGGCGCCCCGGGCCGCACGCGCGCCGATTGCACCGGCAGCGGCCATGCAGGCCTGCTACTTTGACGAGAAGAAAGCGATTGACGAAGCCGGCGCGGCCCTGATCAAAGCCGTGGGGATTTACCAACCGGGTTCGTTTGTACGCCTGGCCACCAATGAAGTGGCGGTGGTGATCAAACGCGGCGCCAATACCACCACACCGCGTGTGGCGGTGCTCATCAACCGCGCCGGCCTGCCCACAGTGGAGCCCACCATCCGCGACAGCAGCGTGCGTGAATACCGGATTGTGGCCAGCGTGGCCCACCGCGACGTGAAGGTCCAAATCAACCTGGAGCGGCTGCTGCCGCTCACCGCAGCCCCCGCCTCAGACCGCCCGTGGTGAAGCCGGGTCAAGGTTGGCGCCCAGGTCGCGCGCCAGCTCTTTGCGGAACTTGTTGAGTTCCTGCACGGTGGTAAAACTGCGCTCCATGAGCAGGCTCATGTTGTGCAAGATGCGCTCGACCACCTTGGTTTCCCACACGGCATCAAAGTTGATTTGTTTGTCCAGCCAGTGCTCCAACCACTCGGGGTTGGGCAGGCGGCTCTGGATGGTGTCCAGAGGGAACAGAGCCTTGTTCACATGCAGATTGGTGGGGTGCAAGGCTTGGGCCGTGCGACGCGCACTGGCCATCAATACGCCCACCTTGGCAAATGCACTCTTGGCTTCCACACCAAACTTGCTGATGGCGCGCTTCATGTAGCGCAGGTAGGCGCCGCCATGGCGGGCTTCATCCTGGCTGAGCTTGGTGTAGATCGCTTTGATGACGGGTTCGGTGTGCCACTCGCTGGCGCGGCGGTACCAGTGGTTCAGGCGAATCTCGCCGCAGAAGTGCAACATCAGTGTCTCCAGCACGGGCGCCGGGTCGAACTCGAAGCGCACGGCGTGCAGCTCTTCCTCGGTGGGCGCCATGTCGGGACGGAAGCGGCGCAAGTACTCCATCAGCACCAGCGAATGTTTCTGCTCTTCAAAAAACCAGATCGACATGAAGGCGGAAAAGTCGCTGTCGCCGCGGTTGTCACGCAAGAACATCTCGGTGGCGGGCAAGGCCGCCCACTCGGTGATGGCATTCATCTTGATGGTGGCGGCCTGCTCGTCGGACAGTTTGTCGCCCTCAAAAGCGGCCCAGGGAATGTCTTTGTCCATGTCCCAGCGGACCGATTCAAGCTGTTTGAAGAGTTCAGGGTAAAGCATGGCGACCTTTCAGTTCCAATTTCGCGGAATTCTAGACGGGCTGTGTGTCAGCACGTTGACAGAGCCGTGACGCCTCCATACAGGAGGCAAGGTTTTTACGGGTGCAACACCCATCAAAAACCCGTTGCATTAAAAAATTACCAATTAGTCGCATAATTACTTTATAGTCTACATCATCCTTTTATCTACCACCACGCTGCTCCACTCGCCATGAAAATCGCCATCGTTGGTTCCGGCATCTCCGGCCTCGCCGTCGCCCACACGCTGCGCGGCCAAGCCGAGCTCACGCTGTTCGAAGCCGGCAGCTACTTTGGTGGCCACACGCACACGGTGGATGTAACGCTGCCCGGCATGCAAGGGGCCGGTTTTCTCGCCGGGCCGCCCCAAGGGAAAACGCTCCCTCTTGGGGGGCAGCGCCCCGCCCAGCGGCGGAGCGTGGGGGCAGACATCACCCATGGCGTAGACACCGGCTTTCTGGTGTTCAACGAACGGACGTATCCGCACCTCATCGCCCTGTTGGCCGAGTTGGGCGTGGAAACGGCCAAGTCGGACATGTCGTTTTCGGTCCAAGTGCCCGGGGCCAAGTCAGGCGGGCCACTGGAATGGAGCGGCTCCACGCTCAGCACCGTGTTTGCCCAGCGCAGCAACCTGGCCAACCCGCGCTTCTTGCGCATGTTGCGCGATGTACTGCGCTTTAACCGTCTGGCAACCGACATAGCGCAACGCAATGCAGAAGCTGAGCTGCAACAGCCGCTGTCCGACTTTCTGGCGCAGCACCAGCTCAGCGCCGAGTTCCGCGACTGGTATTTTCTGCCCATGCTGGGCTGCATCTGGAGCTGCCCAACCGACCAGATGCTGCAGTTCCCTGTGGCCACCATGATCCGCTTCTGCCACAACCACGGCCTGATCCAGGTCAGCAACCGCCCCCAGTGGTGGACGGTGAGCGGTGGTGCCAAACACTATGTGGACAAAATCGTCGCGCAGATTGCAGACAAGCGCCTGAACACCCCGGTGCAGCAGATCAAGCGCACGCCGGAGGGCGTGCTGATCACCAGCCACGGCCAGACCGAGCACTTTGACAAGGTGGTGCTGGCCAGCCACTCGGACCAGTCGCTGGCGCTGCTGGCCGATGCCACCACGCAGGAGCGCGCCACGCTGGGCGCCATTCGTTACCAGGCCAACCGCGCCGTGCTGCACACCGACACCACGGTGCTGCCCCGCACCCGCCGCGCCTGGGCCGCCTGGAACTACGAGCGCAGTGCCGACGGCACGCAGGATGCCGCCCGCGTCTGCTTGCACTACCTGCTGAACATGCTGCAGCCCCTGCCGTTTGCGCAAAGCGTGGTGGTGTCGCTAAACCCGGTGCGCGAGATTGCGCCTGAACATGTGCATGGCAGCTTTGACTACACCCACCCGGTGTTCGACCTGGGCGCGATCCGTGCGCAAGGCGAGGTGGGTGCGCTGCAGGGCCAACACCACACCTACTTTTGTGGCGCCTGGACGGGTTATGGCTTCCATGAGGACGGCCTGAAATCCGGCCTTGGCGTGGCCAAACGCCTGCAGGCCCTTTTGGCCGCGGAGGCCTGATCCATGGCCCACGCTGCGCACACGCCATCCACCGCCTTGCTGGGCTTTGGGCAGGTGCGCCACACGCGGCTGCGGCCAGCCCACCATGCGTTTGCCTACGGCACCTACTTTTTGATGCTGCCCCTGCGCAGCCTGCAGGCCCAGGGCCCCGGTGCCCTGGCCCGCAACCGCTGGGCCGCGCTGAGTTTTTATGACCGCGACCATGGCGATGGCCGTGGCCCCGAACAGGGCGGCGCATTGGCCTGGCTGGACGCGCTGCTGCAGTCCGAAGGCATTGCGGATGCCGATGGCGAGGTCTGGCTGCACTGTTACCCCCGTGTGCTGGGCTTCACCTTCAAACCGGTGAGCTTTTGGTACTGCCACCGTGCCGACGGCAGCCTGCGCGCCATCGTGGTGGAGGTGAACAACACCTTTGGCGAGCGCCACTGCTACCTGTTGGACCAGCCCCGCTACGGCGCTGAGTTGCGCGCCAACAAGGTGTTCCACGTCTCCCCGTTTTGCCCGGTAGAAGGTGGCTACCGCTTTCGTTTCATGTTGACGCCGGACCTGCAACGCACCGTGGCACGCGTGGACTACGACGACGCCCAGGGCCCGCTCATCGAGACCAGCGTGAGCGGCACGCTGGAGCCCCTGACCGCGCAAAGCGTGCGCTGCGCGCTGTGGACCTACCCCGCCATGACGCTGGGTGTGGTGGCGCGTATCCACTGGCAGGCACTGAAGCTGTGGCTCAAACGGGTTCCGTTCTTCCGCAAGCCCGTGCCGCCCACAACCCTGACCACCCGTTAACCCCATTCCACGAATTTTCACGACCGTGTGAGACGCCCATGAACCCCAACAGCATCACCTCCACCGCACCCTCGTTCACGCTGCCCCGCGGCACCCCGGCCGCCGCGCGCAGCGTGCTCAAGCTGCTGCAACACCTGCGCCATGGCAGCCTGACCGTGCAACTGCCCGACGGCAGCATGCAGCGTTTTGGCGGCGAGGCACTGCCGCACGCCAGCCTGCAGTTGCATAACTGGAATGTGTGCAGCGCAGCACTCAAGTCGGGCGACATCGGTTTTGCCGAGAGCTTCATCGCCGGCGACTGGAGCACCCCCAACCTGACCGAACTGCTGCGTGTGCTGGTGAAAAACCGCGCCGAAGTGGAAGGCGTGATCTACGGCACCTGGGCCGGGCGCCTGCTCTACCGCATCAAACACCTGCTGAACCGCAACACCAAGACCAACAGCCAGAAGAACATCCATGCCCACTACGACCTGGGCAATACCTTCTATAGGCTGTGGCTGGACGAGACCATGAACTACTCGTCGGCGATCTTCGCGGGCAATACCGACCAACCCATGGCCGAGGCGCAAAAGGCCAAGGTGCGGCGCGCACTCTCCATGGCCGGCGTGCAGACCGGGGACCGCGTGCTGGAGATTGGCTGCGGCTGGGGCGCCCTGGCCGAGATGGCAACCACCGAGTTCAACGCGTCCATCACCGGCGTGACGCTGAGCACCGAACAACTGGCCTTTGCGCGTGAGCGTATGCAACGCTTTGGTATGCAAGACAAAGCCGATTTGCGGCTGCAGGATTACCGCGACATTGCAGACCAGCCGTTCGATGCGATCTGCTCCATCGAAATGGTGGAGGCCGTGGGCCGCGAGTACTGGCCCACCTACTTTGCCAGCGTGGCCAAGTTGCTCAAGCCGGGTGGCCGCGCGTGTGTGCAAAGCATCGTGATCGACGATGCGCTGTTTGACCGCTACATCACGTCCACCGATTTCATCCAGCAGTACATCTTCCCTGGCGGCTGCCTGCCCTGCCCGCGCGAGTTCCGCGCGCAGGCTCGCGCTGCAGGGCTGGAGGTGGTGGACGAATACGCCTTTGGCCCCGACTACGCCGAGACCCTACGCCGCTGGCGCGACGCCTTCCTGGCCGAGCGTGACCGTGTGATGGCGGCTGGCTTCGACCAACGCTTCATGCTGATTTGGGAGTTTTACCTGGCCTACTGCGAAGCCGCCTTCGATGAACGCAACATCGACGTGGTGCAGTACACGCTGCAAAAGCGCGCAGCCTGAACATCGGCCCCCGCCATGCGCCACGCCCTGCCCACCCGCCGAACCCTGCTGCGCTGGGGCGGGAGCGTGGGCGCGTTGTGCTTGGCAGGTGCAGCCCGTGCACAGACTGCGATGCCGTCAGAAGTACAGGCCCAGCTGCCGCTGGCCAAGGCCGCAGGCGCCACGCGCATGCGGGTTTTTGGCCTGTCGATTTACGACGCACAGCTGTGGGTGGCCCCGGGCTTCGACGCAACGCAGTACGCCGCCCATCCCCTGGCGCTGGAGCTGCGTTACCTGCGTTCGCTCAAGGGAAAATCCATCGCCGAACGTTCTTTGCAAGAGATGCGCCGTGGCGGGCCTCTCGATAACGCCACCGAACAGCGCTGGCTACAGGCCATGGTGGATACCTTTCCCGATGTGAAAGAGGGCGACCGCCTGACCGGCCTGCACACACCGGGCGCGGGCACACGCTTTTTTTTCAACGGCGCGCTGCTCGCCACCGTGGCCGACCCGACGTTTGGCCCGCAGTTCTTTGGCATCTGGCTCGCGCCCTGGACCAGCGAGCCGCGCCTGCGCGGGGAACTGCTCGCGGGGTTGACGCCATGACGCGCAACACCGTGGCTACCGCCCCGTTCGACTGGCACGCCGGTTGGCGCTATGGCCTGATGGGCCTGCCGCTGGCCTTTGTGGCGCTGCCGCTCTACGTCACGCTGCCCAACCACTACGCCACGGCCTTTGGTGTGCCGCTGGCCACGCTGGGCGCCGTGCTGCTGGCGGCGCGCCTGTTCGATGCACTGATTGACCCTCTGCTGGGCCGCTGGAGCGACCGGCTGTTTGCCCAGTCGCTGCGGGCCGTGTTGGCCTGGGCCGCGCTGGCCTGCGCTGTGTTGGGCGCCGGTTTTGCACTGCTGTTTTTTCCGCCCGTCAAAGGCCCCGGCGCGCTGGTGCTGTGGGCCACCGCCTGCCTGGTCGTCACCTACGCGGCCTACAGCGCGCTCAGCATCCTGCACCAGTCGTGGGGCGCGCGGCTGGGTGGGGACGAAGTGCAGCGCAGCCGCGTGGTGGCCTGGCGTGAAGGGCTCGGGCTGCTAGGTGTCGTTTTGGCATCGATTGCGCCTCTAGCCCTGGGTCTACCTGCGACAGCAGCTCTGTTTTTAATAGCGCTTGGCGTGGGCTGGGCCGCTTGGCGCGTAGCACGCCAGCCCCCGGTGGGTGCGGCTTCTGCAACTGAGGCAGGCTTCTCCGCTGGCAGGCCCGCCTCCGTCTGGCTGCCGTTCACACGGCCCGCGTTCCGCGCGCTGCTGGCGGTGTTTGTGGTCAACGGCATTGCCAGCGCCGTGCCGGCCACGCTGATTCTGTTTTTTGTGCAAGACCGGCTGCAGGCCCCGGCGGGCATGGAGGCCTTGTTCCTGGGCAGCTACTTTGTCTGCGCGACTTTGGCCCTGCCGCTGTGGCTGCGCGTGGTGCCACGCCTGGGCCTGGCACGCACCTGGTTGGTAGGCATGGTGCTGTCCATGGCGGTCTTTGTGTTTGCCACCCAGTTGGGCGCCGGCGACACCCTGGGGTTTGTGGCCGTGTGTGTGTTGTCGGGTGTGGCGCTGGGCACTGACCTGGCCTTGCCCGGCGCTCTGTTGGCCGGCACTATTGCCGCGGCCGGGGACCGGGGCCGCACCGAGGGCGCCTACTTTGGCTGGTGGAACTTTGCCACCAAGCTCAACCTCGCGTTGGCCGCTGGTGTGGCGCTGCCCTTGTTGGGCCTGCTGGGTTACACGCCGGGCACCCGTGACCCGGCGGCGTTGCAGGTGCTCACCATCGCGTACTGCCTGCTGCCCTGCGCCCTGAAGTCGCTAGCTGCCGCGCTGCTCTACACCCTCATCATCCGAAAGACCCCATGAAACGACGCCTGCTCCTCAGCGCCGCCACCGCAGCCAGCGCCCTTGCGCTGGGCGGCTGCAGCACCCAAACCATTGACCAGTACCGCCAGGAAAAACCAGTGCTGGACCTGCAGCAGTACTTCAACGGCGTGCTCGATGCCTACGGCGTGTTCACCGACCGCTCGGGCGCGGTGGTCAAGCGTTTCACCGTGGTGATGCGCTGCAGCTGGCAGGGCGACGAGGGGGTGCTGGATGAAGACTTCAGCTACTCCGACGGCACCACACAAAAACGCATCTGGCGCCTGAAGAAGCTGGCCGATGGCCGCTACACCGGCACCGCGGACGACGTGGTGGGCTCGGCCCAGGGCCAGGCGCGCGGCAACGCGTTTTACTGGACGTACACGCTGAGCTTGCCCGTCGATGGCTCCGTCTACGACGTCACGTTTGACGACTGGATGTACCTGATGACCGACACCGTGATGCTCAACAAGGCCACGATGAGCAAGTTCGGCGTGCGTCTGGGCGAGGTGACGCTGTCGTTCACCAAACGTCCGTAGTTTTAAGCCAAATTGGCACCCAGACCCTACCGATATTGCGCGAGCAGCTATCAAAACAAGAGCAAAAGGTTGTTCCCATGTCCTTCTTTTCCCCGCTGAACCCACCGCTGCGCGACTGGCGTGGCAAGACGGTCTGGATCGTCGGCGCCTCCAGCGGCATTGGCCAGGCTACCGCTGCGGCGCTGCATGCGCAGGGCGCCCAGGTGGTGGTGTCGGCCCGCAAGGTGGCCGACCTGGAGGCCTTTGTGGCGGCCCATCCCGGCAGCACGGCGCTGCCGCTGGACGCCACCGATGCCGCAGCCGTGCATGCCGCGGCCGACCAACTGCTGGCGCGTGGCCCGCTGGACTGCGTGGTCTACTGCGCAGGCCACTACGCCGCCATGCGCGCCACGGCGCTGGACCTGGGCGACCTGCAGCGCCACACCGCGGTGAACTACACCGGCGCCCTGCATCTGCTGAGCGCGGTGTTGCCCGCCCTGCTGGCGCGCGGCGTCGGCCACGTTGCGTTGGTGGGCAGCGTGGCGGGTTACCGCGGCTTGCCCAACAGCCTGGCCTATGGGCCGACAAAGGCCGCACTCATCAACCTGGCCGAGACGCTGTACCTGGATCTGCACGACAAGGGCCTGGGGGTGTCCCTCATCAACCCCGGTTTTGTGCAAACCCCGCTGACCGCGCAAAACAACTTTGACATGCCCGCGCTGCTGACCCCGGCGCAGGCGGCCCAGGCGATCCTTGAAGGCTGGGCGCAGGGCCGCTTCGAGATCCACTTCCCCAAACGGTTTACGCTGTGGCTCAAAGCCCTGCGCGTGTTGCCGTACCGGGCCTACTTTTACCTGGTAAGCCGGGCCACCTTATGAACACGTCCCCCGTTTCCTGCGACCAGGCCGTCACCCAGGTGGTCGCCTGGTTTGAAACCCTGACACCCGCCACCGTGGCAACCCTGCCCGCGTTGTATGCCACCAACGCGCGCTTCAAGGATCCGTTCAATGACGTGAAGGGCATCGCCGCCATCACGCACATCTTTGCCCACATGTTCGAGGCGTTGGAGGCGCCACGCTTTGTGGTGCGCGAGCGCATCGTGCAGGGACAGCAATGTTTTCTGACGTGGGAGTTCCGCTTCCGATTCCGGCGTTTCAAGCAGGGGGAAGAACAGGTAATTCTGGGGGGCTCGCACCTGGTGTTTGACGACACCGGCTTGGTGACGCTACACCGCGACTACTGGGACGCGGCCGAAGAGCTGTACGAGAAATTGCCCGTGGTGGGCAGGGTGATGCGATGGCTCAAGAAACGGGCCAACAGCTAGACAGCCGAGACCGCGGTGACCTGGCTTAACGCCCGGTGGCGTTGACCTGGCCGCCGAACTTGCTGCCCTGGAAGTCTTGGTGAAACTCCACCGGGCGGCGTGGCTCCCACCAGGCGCGCAGGCTGGCAAACACATTGCGGCAGCCCGTGCACTTGTACTCACCCGTGGGTTTCAAGGCTCCGTTGGCCGCGCGGTCAATCACCGGCTGGTAGCTGGTGGCGCCGCATTCGCGGCACTTGTAGATGGTCTTGAAGATTGCCATGGTCGGCAGACTGTAAGCACTGGCGCGGGTTTTGGCCAGTGTTTTTATGTAATGCCGTGTAAAAACAGGCATTGCAGCCCCTTTTGGGCCGCCAAGCCGCACCAGGCCTAGGCCGGCACGGTGTCCGCGAAGCTGGGGCGCTGTGCCAGTTTTTCGAGCAGCTTGCCCAGATTGGGGTGGTTCGCGCGCCAGTCGATCTGGGGAAAACGGAAGTCCAGGTAGCCCAGCGCACAGCACACGGCGATGTCGGCCAGGCTTAGGTGGATGCCACCACAAAATGGTTTTTCACCCAGGCCGCGGTCCATGGCCTTGAGGGCGTCCGTCACCTTGACCATCTGGCGGTCTATCCAGGCCTGGCTGCGCTGCGCCTTGGTGCGGCCGGTCCAGGTGGCTTCCAGGCGCGCCAGGATGGCGGCGTCCATCAGGCCATCGGCCAGCGCTTCCCAGGTCTTGATTTCGGCGCGCTCGCGACCCACAGACGGGATCAGTTTGCCCACGGGCGAGAGGGTGTCCAGGTATTCGACGATGACGCGGGAGTCGAACAAGGCCTCGGCACCTTCCATGATCAGGCAGGGCACTTTGCCCAACGGGTTCGACTCGGCGATGCTGGTGTCTGCCGCCCACACGTCCTCGGTGACAAAGGCGTAATCGAGCTTCTTCTCGGCCATCACGACGCGGACTTTGCGAACATAGGGGCTGGAAGTGGATCCGAGTAATTTCATGAGGTCTTGGCAGTTGCTTGAGGACCAATTCTATCCAGCGGGGTTTGTCCGAACGGGTCCTGGGGTCGGGCGTGGCGCACAACCTACAATTCGGGGATGACTTTCTCCGCCATTTCCGCCCTTTCCCCGCTCGACGGCCGCTACGCCCCCAAGCTCGCCACCCTGCGCCCTCTCACCAGCGAACTGGGCTATATGCACCGGCGCGTGCAGGTGGAGGTGGCCTGGTTCATCGCCCTGAGCGATGCGGGTTTTGCCGAATTCAAGCCACTGACCCCGGGCGCCCGCACTTACTTGCTGGGCTTGGTGAAAAACTTCTCGGAAACCGATGGCGAAGCCATTAAGACTATTGAGAAAACCACCAACCATGATGTAAAGGCGGTGGAGTACTGGATCAAGTCCAAGTTTGAGGCGCGCCCTGAACTGGAGAAGGCCGGCGAGTTTGTGCACTTTGCCTGCACCAGCGAAGACATCAACAACACCAGCCACGGCCTGCAGCTGCGCTCGGCCCGCGACGTGGTGGTGCTGCCGGCGCTGGACAAGATCGTGCTCAAGCTGCGCGACATGGCCCACGCCTACGCCGACGTACCCATGCTGAGCCGCACCCACGGCCAAACCGCCAGCCCCACCACCGTGGGCAAGGAAATGGCCAACGTGGTGGTGCGCCTGCAGGCCGCCTGCGACCGCATTGCCAGCGTGAAGATTTTGGCCAAGATGAACGGCGCCGTGGGCAACTACAACGCCCACCTGTCTGCCTGGCCCGAGTTCGACTGGGAGGCCTTCAGCCGCAAGGTCATCGAAACCCCCGAACCGCTGGGTCTGGGCCTGACCTTCCAGCCCTACAGCATCCAGATCGAGCCACACGACTACATGGCAGAGCTGTTTGACGCCGTGGCGCGCACCAACACCATCCTGATCGACCTGAGCCGCGATATCTGGGGTTATGTGAGCCTGGGCTACTTCAAGCAACGCCTGAAAGACGGCGAAGTGGGCTCCAGCACCATGCCCCACAAGGTCAACCCCATCGATTTTGAAAACGCCGAGGGCAACCTGGGCTTGGCCAACGCCGTGCTGCGCCACCTGAGCGAGAAGCTGCCCATCAGCCGCTGGCAGCGCGACCTGACCGACTCCACCGTGCTGCGCAACATGGGCGTGGCCCTGGGCTACGCCGTGCTGGCCTACAGCTCGCTGATGACCGGGCTGAACAAGCTGGAGATCAACGAAACCGCGATTGCCGACGACCTGGATGCGTCGTGGGAAGTGCTGGCCGAGCCCATCCAGACCGTGATGCGCCGCTTTGGCCTGCCCCAGCCGTATGAGCAGCTCAAGAAGTTCACCCGCGGTGAGGCCATGACCAAGGAACTCATGCAGGGCTTTATCGCTGGACTGGCCATTCCGGAAGAAGAAAAGGCGCGCTTGCTGGCCATGACACCGGGTAGCTACACCGGCAAAGCGTCCGAGTTGGCAAAGCGCGTCTGATGGCACTCAAATCCACCATCTACAAGGCCAACCTGCAGATTGCAGACATCGAGAACAGCTACTACGCCGACCACGCGCTGACGCTGGCGCGCCACCCCAGCGAGACCGATGAACGCATGATGGTGCGGCTGGCGGCGCTGGCCTTCAACGCCTACAAGCTGCAAACCGTGTGCAACGGCGACGGCACGCTGGCCTTTGGCGCAGGCCTGTCGGATGTGGAAGACCCCGATGTGTCGCTCACCGACTTCACCGGCCACAAGCGCCTGTGGATCGAGGTGGGCCAGCCCGAGGACAAACCCATCAGCAAAGCCTGCAACAAGGCTGACGCGGTGCTGCTCTACCCCTTTGCCCACTCTGCCGACATCTGGTGGAAGGGCATGGAGAGCAAGCTGAGCCGACTGGACAGGCTGCAGGTGTGGCGCATTCCGTCGGTCACCTCGCAGGCCCTGGCCAAGCTGGCACAGCGCAGCATGCAGCTGCAGGCAACGGTGCAGGAAGGCGTGCTGATGCTGGGCGACGGCGCGAACACCGTGGACATTGAGCCGATTCGCTGGAAGTAACGGCAGGCGGCGCCACCGCCACCACTTCAAGCCAAATTGGCCTCTAGCGCCCGTCAATACTGCGCAAGCAGCTACTCTTTTGATAGCGACTCTGTGGCAACCGGCCCCTCGGCGGCCCGCTCCGCGTATTTGTTGAAGCGCCAGGCGCTGGCTTCCAGTGTGATACGCCGCCAGGTGGCACGTTTGGCGACCGGGCCCATCTCGGGCCAGCGCTGCACCTCCTCAAAGGTGCGGCCGCAGCCCTTGCACAAATCGTCTCCCTGGCTGGTGGAGCAAATGGCGATGCAGGGCGTGTCGGGCGTGCTCTCGTACCAGGCCATCCAGGCCGCCAGCGCCTTGGGCGGCATGGTGGCCGCGTCGGCTTCGGTCTCGTGGTAGTAGACCAGCAGGGCATACACCTCGGCCAGCGCGCGCGTGGGCGCAGGCAAGGCCACCCCATCCGGCGAAGGCTCGCGCGAGCGCCAGTAGTTGATGGCCGACTCGATGTCGGTGATGTGGATGCCTGCCATAGATTCCCGTAGAAGGGGGCGGATCATATACCGGCCGGTGGCCGCCCGCCGACGCTGGCGGCCCATTCTTTGAAAACCCCGAGTTTTACAGGCTTTTGGCGCACATCCGGTACACTCCGGCCGCGAAGGGGAGTAGCTCCCGCCCGCTGCCACGCAGCGGTTATCAACAAGTCGTCAATACGAAGCTCCGCTTCCGGCTTGTTGGGCCAGGTGTCCCACCTGGCTGAGCAAGACCTTCGATTGCAGCCCACCCAAGGCTGGATCGAAGTGCACTTGCGGATCCTGATCCCACGACTTTCGGTCCAGCGCGCGGTGCGCACCACACCGACTTCAACCTGGATTTGACATGGAATTTCTCTCCGCCCCCTGGTGGTCCGCCTTGCTGGCCATTGTGCTCATTGACCTCGTCCTGGCCGGCGACAACGCCATCGTGATCGCGCTGGCCGCGCGCAACCTGCCCCCCCCGCTGAAACGCAAAGCCATTCTGTGGGGTACCGTGGGCGCGATTGTGGTTCGCTCGGTCATGACCTTGGGCGTGGTCTGGTTGCTCAAGGTGCCAGGCCTGATGCTGGTGGGTGGCCTGGGGCTGCTGTGGATTGCTTACCAGTTGCTGGCCGACCAGGATGGCGGGGAACACGACGGCCCGTCCGCCAGCACCTTCTGGGGCGCCATGAAAACCATTGTGGTGGCCGATGCGCTGATGGGCATCGACAACGTGCTGGGGGTGGCCGGTGCCGCCCACGGCGCCATGGACCTGGTCGTGCTCGGCCTGCTGATCAGCGTGCCGATTGTGGTGTTTGGCAGCAGCGTGGTGCTGCGCTTGGTAGAGCGTTTTCCGATCATCATTCAGCTGGGCGCTGCTGTGCTGGCCTTTACGGCTGCCAAGATGGTGGTGGGCGAGGCACTGCTGCGCCGGGTGTTTGGAGATGCCAGCACCACCGACAGCATGCACCTGGCCGCACGCTGGGCACTCTACGCCCTGGCGGTTGTGGGTGTGCTGAGTGCAGGCTGGTGGAGCCAAAAGCGCGCCCAGGCTCAATTGGCCCGCAACGGCTGAACAAGAAACACGCGCCTCGCCCAGAGGTCCCAAGGCCTCTGGGCGACGCAACAGGCCGGTGCTATGCTGCAGCACCATGAAATTACTCGTCAAATGGCTTCTGAGCGCGACCGCCTTGCTGGCGGTGGCCCACCTCTACAGCGGCGTGGAAGTGAAAAGTTTCACCGCCGCGCTGATCGCCGCGTTTGTGATTGGTTTGCTCAACACCGTGGTGCGGCCTCTGCTGGTGGTGCTGACCCTGCCCTTCACCGTGCTGACGCTGGGCCTGTTCCTGTTTGTCATCAACGCGCTGATGTTCTGGTCCGCCGCTGGTGTGTTGGACGGTTTTCAGGTGCAGGGTTTTACCGCAGCCCTGATTGGCTCGCTGATCTACACCCTGCTGGGCTTGGTCATCGAATCAGCGCTCGAGCGCCTGTTCACGAAGTAACTGCTCCACCTGGCGCGCCCGGGTATCGACAATCGACGCTTCAAAGTGGTCGCCTGCTTTGGGATCGCTGCGGGCCATATCCTGCGCAGCCTTGAGCCGCGCCAGCGCAGCCACATAGTCCAGCTGCGCAATATTCACTTCTGCCTCTGCACGGATCGATGCCACCATGCGTCCCTGCGCAGCCGCAGTGCGCGCCAGCCACTGCCAGGCTTGTGCATCCCCAGCGTTGTCGGCCAGCCAGGTCTGCAAACTTTGTGATGCGGCATCGGCGCGGCCCAGCGCCAGCTGCGCCTGCACCGCCAACAACAGTTCGGCTCGGCTGCGGCTGGACCATTGCGGCCCCAGCTCCACCATGGCTTGCGCTGCATTGCCTCGGACCAGCGCAATCTCTGCCAGCAACAAACGCACTTGGCGCGCTGCTTGTGCATCACTGCGTGCCGCCTCGCGCAGGCGTTGGCTCAGAGCGTCCGTTTGGTCAAATGACCGCAAGCGAGACGCGGCAAGCGTCGCCGCATACAAAACGCCCGCCTGCAGCGCGGCGGGCTGGCGCGCCAGCCGGGCGGGTTCGGCCTCTTGCACCCAGTGGCGCAGGGCATCCACCGCCGGATTGGACAGAACACGCGCCCGTGCGGCGATCAGAGGATGTTCAGCGTCCGCTGGCGCGGAGGGGGTAGCAGCGCCTGTGCCGGGAATACGCGCTTGCATGTCCGCCATGCGCTCAGTGCTGAGGGGGTGGCTGCGCAGGTAGGGAAAACCACCCGCGTCGTTAAGCCGGGAGGACTGCTGCAATTTCTCAAACATGGACACAAAACCCTGCGGTGCAAAACCCGCCTGGCCCGCGATGCCAAAACCCACTCGGTCCGCCTCGCGCTCCATGTCGCGCGAGAAATTGAGCTGCGTCTGCGCAGCAACCGCTTGTCCGCCCACAATAACGGCATTGGCGCCGCCCGGGTTCTTGCTGGCAGCCATCGCGCCCAAAATCATGGCCCCAATCAGCCAGGGTGTTTGTTCATTCTGGCGTGTGATCAGTCGCGCGATATGGCGCTGTGTCACGTGGCTCAATTCATGGGCCAACACCGCAGCCAATTCGTCACGGCTGGTGACAACGCCCACCAACCCCAAATGCACACCAAAGTAAGCCCCTGGCAAGGCAAACGCATTGACCGAACGGTCACGCCCTAACAACACCCGCCAGGCGTACTGCGCATCCAGCTCAGGCGGCAACTCGCCGCGCGCACGCGCTGCGGCCATCAGCGGCAGCCAGATACCCTGCACGTATTCACCAATGACCGCATCGTCGAGGTAATCCGGGTCGCGGTAGAGCTCACGGGCTATTCGATCGCCTAGACGGCGCTCTGCGGCGGGGGTGATGGAGGTGGTGTCGCCGAGGTGGGGCAATCCCGCACTCGGGCGCGCTGGCGTGGACTGTGTCCAGCCAACACCTGCGGCACCAAGTGCTGTGCACACTATAGCTACTTGCGCAACACGGAAAAAGACTGAGGGATGAATTGTTTTCAAGCAACAGATCAAAACGAATCCAGTGGCATGGTAGCCACAATATCAGCAGTGATTGGATCGAGGAAGACAGTCCAGAAGGATTTGCGACCGACCATGGGCAGGAACAACACGTCCTCGGGCTTGCGGCCGGCGTCAGCTAGTACGCGCTCTATCTCTGCCGTCCGATCAGGGAACCGGGTTTTAAGTTCCCTGGCAGGACTAGCAACTTTGAGTACGTCGGGAATGTTCTGCGCATAAGGTTGCCACAAGTCGGGCCGAGAAGCCAGAGACACCCCTTGTAACGCAGCTAGGGTCGCATCCATTTTTTCTTTTTCGTCCTTGAATGGGCGTAGTGCCAGCAAAGTCGGCCCCGTCAGCGGCAAAGCGTTGATGCTTGAGGGTGTTTGCGCCAACAACTCTGGCGCGACATCAATCGCATGCACGACACGGAAGCGGTCGTACTCAAATACCATGTGTACCGGACGCGCGACTGACACAGTCCACACACCATAACCCAATGCAGACAGCTGCAAGATGGCTACCACGGCGAGGTCGCGCCGCAATTCGGGCAGAGGCTTGGTACGGTTGAATACGATCAGGGTAATCAAGGGCCCCAGAATAATATCCACCGCGACCACCAACAGAAACAGCTCACGCCCGCCAGACATCTCCCGATAAGGGTAGGGGTACCAAACTCCAAACACCAGCATGGCGGCCAGCATTGCAATAGAGAGGCTCAGCGCGAGATGGATAGCGCTGGCTTGCAGGCGGTCACGCCAAAAAGACAGGGACGGCGAGAACACGTTCATGGGACAGTCACCAATTTCAGTTCCGGATATTGCTCATCCGCCAGACGCAGAAAGTTGTCACGGGCTTCTGCGTAAACATCCTCTGCGAAAAGGCTCTTGATGACTCGCAGCCTATTGCTTGCCTCATCCGGCCGACCATTCAACGCCAAAGCAAGTGCCGCTCTAAATTGTATGGGCCCCCAGGTATAACGCTTGGCCACCCTGTCCAATGTATCTACATCCTCAGGCGGCATGTCGCGCACCGCACGCAGACGCATGGCTCGGGCTTGGTCGCTAAGTTGGGTCAAGAACAGCAATCTTGGGGGCTGGTAGTCCATCTGTGGCGGACCAATTCTGCGGTTTTCGAACCGATTCATACGAAAATCCTCTTCGGCCAGCATGTATTCACGCCCCAACAACAACAACAACGCCAGCCAAGTCACTGTAATACACAACATGACGCCCCTTGACACTTCAAATGCCTGCTCTTCAGTGCCCAAAGTACTTGCATCTACAAGCCCGATCAGTAGTCCGGCGAGTACCAAGTAATATGAATATGCGTGCGGATATTCAAGCATGGCGTGAACGATGATTGGCATTAGAAGCGCAACAGACCACATGCCTTCCGCAGAGCTGTGCAAATGTTTCCACCGGCGACAAACCCACCACAATATGGCTCCAAGTATGGCAATGGTGATCGGTATTCCCAGCATTACCAGACTGTCTAATAGGATATTGTGCGCATAGTTGGCCTGCTCCGTCCCGGGGAAATTGGTGCCCCCCCATTGCTGCGCCCCAGCGAGCTGTAGCACCCCCCATCCAAACCACGGTTTTTCCAGTACCGCCAAACAAAGCTGGCGCCAGATCAAGGGACGCGTACCGATTTGAGTGATTTGCTCTTGGTTCAGTGAAGGTGCGCCAACCACGAGATCCTGGTTTGCAAAAACCCATGCGGTGCTCATAAAGATGGCCAGCCAGATGATGACCGACACATTCGCACACAAACCCAGCTTGCGGCCACGGGCATAGGCTAGAAAGCCTACCGCTACAACAGTTGCCGAAAGGAGCGCGGTGCGTGACTGTGTCAGGGTGGCTGCCAACGTAAATACAACCACCAACAAACAGGCCACCCCATAGTTGATGCGCTGGTGCGCAAACAGCGCGCCAGCGGCTACCATCGCCATGACAAGGGTTGTGGCTGCCTGATTCGGTTGGCCTAAATTGGCCCGTGGCCGCCCTTGGGGCAGCCGCTCCAACACCCAACCATCAAACCATTGATCCACCTGCAACCACTGCGCAAACAGTTGCAGCGAAGTGACCAGAGCAATACAGATCAAACAGTAACAAATTGCCAACAGCACTATTTGCTTAGAGCCAACGTGCACCCAGTGGTAGGCCCATAGCCATGCCAAGCCAAACACCGCGACATAGGCGACTGCCACCCAAGCGTCGCCACCATAGACCATCAACCCCGATGCCCATTGCACACCCACCACGGCGAGCAACAATACGACTCCAGCGACACCGCTTGGTATTTTGAAAGATGAAAGACGGTGCCTAATCGGTACCACCAGACCGATGAAAACCGCGGCAAATGCTGGCACCTCCGTGTGAAAGGCGTACCACGGCGGAAAGTGCTCGGATACGAGCCAGCACAAACCTAATACAACAAGGCCCAGCGAATACAGCATATGGGTCATGGCGACAATAAAAAAGGGGGCAGATGCCCCCTTTTTGCCAAATCAAGCGACATTAAGGCAGGAACGTTTCGCCAGTGTGTGCGGCACCCACTGTGGTGTCACGGCAAGAACCAGGTAAATACTTGGGATTCACGCCACCAGTGGAATCCGGGCCGCAAAGCCAAGCGTTGACGTTACCACCAAAATTAATAGCTGCAGCAGGGGCCAAGAAAATGGCGCCGACAGCATTTGCAACACCGCTGGTCACTTTGATCGTGCCTTCAGCGCTAGTCTGGATACGGCCAACTTGTCCACCAGGGGCCGAGTTCTCACAGCCCCAACCACCGGCCTGGAAGGCAGAGGCCGAAGTTGATGACTGAACGGTTTCCGTGATAGTGGTACGGCACTGCGACGCTGCCAAAATGACTTCCGACATGCGAGCACGAATCGTGTAATCCTGATAAGCAGGCAAAGCCACCGCCGCCAAGATACCAATGATCGCAACCACGATCATCAACTCGATCAGGGTGAAACCCTTTTGAATAGAACGCTTCATCATAGACTCCAAAAAAGTAAGAGACTTAGGTATCAGCAGACTTCATGCCAAGCCTGAATCGGGGGGAAAACGAGCCAATATTGCCTTTTTTGTTTTCTTGACTTGCTTCAGTTAGGTTCAAGCATGTCAGCCAAAGACATTTTTGTCACTTAATACACACCTGCCTAACCATCTTGAGGTCCGTAAGTCCCATCATCACCTTCTCCATTCCATCCATCTTGAGGGTTCGCATGCCTCCTTCAACAGCGGCAGCAAACAGCTCTGCCACCCGAGCCCGCTCCTGAATTAGCTTCTTTACAGCGTCATCCGCAACCATTAACTCATGCAAGCCGACACGGCCTTTGTAGCCTGAGCTATTGCACTTATCGCAACCAACGGCTTTATAGAACTTGAGTTGACCGCCTTCACCGTAGGCTTGCACCCATTTGTCAATCATCTTCTTGGATTCGCCCGCATAGTCTGCCTTCCACGCTTGGGAGTGGCGCAGTTCCTCGGCATACTCCGCAGCGAACAAACGGAGCTCTTCCGCATCCGGCATGTAAGCCTGCTTGCAATCGCACAATTTCTTGGCCAACCGCTGCGCCAAGATGCCCAAGAGTGCATCTGCAAAGTTGAAGGGATCCATGCCCATATCGAGTAGACGGGTAATAGACTCGGGCGCGGAGTTGGTGTGCAGGGTCGAAAACACCATATGCCCGGTCAAGGAGGCCTCCACCCCCATTGATACGGTTTCCTTGTCACGCGACTCACCCACCATGATGATGTCAGGGTCCGCACGCAAGAACGCGCGCATGACCAGCGCAAAGTCGATTCCCGCTTTTTTATTGATCTGTACTTGACGCAAACCCTTTTGCGTAATTTCAACTGGATCTTCAGCAGTCCAGATTTTGGTGTCCGGCGTATTGAGAAACTTCAGAATCGAGTGCAAGGTAGTTGTTTTACCGGAGCCTGTAGGGCCGCATACATAAAACAAACCATAAGGTTTGCTAACAGTTGCTTCCAGTCTCGCCTTGTTGTGGGCCGTCAACCCCAGTTTTTCAAGCGGAATGGGCTCTCCGGCCGCCAAAATCCGCATCACCACATCTTCAACACCACCCGCCGATGGAATGGTGGCTACGCGAAGCTCTATATCCAGTGGACCGTACTTCTTGAACTTGATTTTTCCGTCCTGCGGTTTGCGGCGCTCCGAAATATCGAGATCACACATGATCTTGAGACGCGTGACCATTGCCTGGCGAAAGTGCGCCGGCACCTCCACATAAGGGACCAAACTCCCGTCGATACGAAAACGAATACCAGTTTTTAGTTTGCCTGGCATCGGCTCAATATGAATGTCCGATACTTTCTGGTTGTAGGCGTCGATGATCACTTTGTTGACGAACTTGACCAACTCGTTGTCCGCAGCAGCGGACTCAAGGGAGTCATCATTGGAGCCATCGTCAATCGGCGCCCCGTCCATGTCCGCCAACAATTGGTCGATGGTGCTGCTGTCCGCCGATGCACCAAACAACTGGGCCAATGTGTCTTTGAACTCCGTCTGGGTTGTGACGCGGTAAGAGAACTTGCTAGACCTAGGGAACACC
Organism: Rhodoferax sp. TS-BS-61-7; assembly: GCF_002943465.1. Taxonomy (GTDB): domain Bacteria; phylum Pseudomonadota; class Gammaproteobacteria; order Burkholderiales; family Burkholderiaceae_C; genus Allorhodoferax. The sequence continues at coordinate 72,136 of NZ_PTQY01000009.1, read as the reverse complement.
TGGGGGACGACCCGCGAACCCCGTACGGCCTCTGGATCCAGGCACATGATCACCAACCCCTCAGGCGACTCCTCCAAAGGAATCCATCCCTGCTCCACGATGAATTCACGCTTGAGCGCCCCATGCAACATCTCAGAACGTATGCGACCCGCATTGAAGGGCTCATAGGCCACACCAAAAAACTTGGCCAACGCTCCGCCCAACAAAGCTGGACTAAGCCCGAAGTCGGACATCAAGGTCGCCTCAATCGAATGCCCTTCCGAGCGAGCCTCTTCGATGCTGTTACGCAGTTCTTGCTCTGCCAGCAGACCGTCTGCGACAAGACTATCAAACTTGGTGGCTTTTTTAACGCCACTGCCTTCGGTGGTCTTTTTAAGACGCTGACGAATCGCGGTAGCCAGCGTCTTGCAAAGTTCGGTGACACCATCCACCTCCAACTCACCAAAGGGCTCATCGTTTTTGTTATTGATAACCTGCAAAACGCCATGCAAGCTATTCCCATCCATGATGGGCGCCACCAACATCTGCTTGGTCCGGTAGCCCGAACGCTTGTCCACCTCCTTCAGAAAGGACAAAGCGGGATGGATACGCCGCAGCGCCTCTTCATCGTAGACGTCGAGCAAATTAAGCGCTGCCTTGCTGTAAGCAGCGTATCCCGCCAGACTCTGCGGAGAAATGGGTAATTTCAAGTCCCGACTACTGTTCAAACCAGTCTTGATTTTGGAAACAATGGAAGCCTGATCTTCACTTACCGCGTACAAAGTCAATCGATCTGCATTGAGCAGTTTGCAAATTTCCTGGCTGGTTTCGAGCATGATTTGCTCGATATTTTCAGTTTCGTGAATACGTGCTGTAACTTGATGCAGTTGGCGGTAGAACAGCGCCTCAAACGTCATCCCTCTTTTCCTGGACGGCAGTTTTTGTGATTCAAAAAACGCCTGCTCTGCGCCTGCGGGTTGGATGACTGAACTCATAGATCGAACTCCTGTCCCGCGCGCAACCAACGGATGTCATGCATGACATCCGGGCCAAAAGGCTGTGTCTGATCAAAGCGCTGTATCTCAGCCATGATCAGCTCAGTTTCCGCGGGTTTGGTATGGGTAATAAAAATAGGGAAGCGCACGCCCTTGGCAATACAGTCCAGCTCCTGAGACAAGGAGTGCGGTGAAAGGTGCAGGCTTTTCTTAGCCAAGTCCTTTTCACGGTTACTAAAGGCCGTTTCTATGACCAGCATGGCCACTGGCAACTGGTTGATACGGGCCCACAAAGCTGGGTTTCGCTCTGTATCTCCTGTAAAAACCCAGTTTCCAGCACCGGCGTTCACAGCAAAACCGGCGGCCGGCACGGTATGTGTAGCGGGCAATATCTCAATAGTTTTGCCAAACAAACGAACACACTCACCAATCGCCACTTCCACGAACCGGATAAATGGCGCTTGCGCAGTGGGTATGCGCGAGAAATCAGGCCATATCACGTCATTAAAAATATGTGCCTTCAGTGCGGCAATAGTGCCGGCGAGTGCATAAATATTCAGCGGTTGACTACGCTGCGAAGCGACGGCATCCACCATCAACGGCAACGCAGCAATGTGATCCAAATGGGAGTGCGACAAAAACACACCATCAATAGCCGCCATTTCCGCCAGCGTCAGATCGCCCACACCGGTCCCCGCATCCACCAGTATCTGACCGTCAATCAGAAACGATGTGGTTTTGCAATCTCGGGCAATGGCGCCAGAGCAACCCAGTACACGGACTTTCACAAGTGATGCCCTATTTGGTTTCGAAATTGGTTGCACCATCCCACGCGGGGTCAAATGGCAGCAAACGCATGGAGGCTACTCTTTCAGAATAGAGTTGGTAAAGGTATTTTTTGGCGTTCATGCGCATTAAGTTAATTAACAGCACGTCGGCCTGGTCCCAGTTCTGAGCACGGTAGGCCCGCAAGAATGAGGACCATGTTTTCACTTCCTCAGTGACTTCGGGACTGATGCGATCCAAAGGGGCCAGAGGCCAGTAGATCGATACGGCCTGCTCCTTGCCCTTCACACGCACCTTGTCCAACTCTTGCCACGCAAAATCAGGTGCCAGTTTTTTAGCATTCTCACTGACCACAATGTCTACTCCGTAGACTTTGGAGAGCCCCTCCAATCGGGACCCCAAATTCACCGCATCGCCAATCACGGTATAACTTCTCCGGATATTGGAGCCCATGTCCCCAACACACATGGTTCCGGTGTTCAGTCCAATACCGATACCGATCTCCGGCAAACCGTTGGCTCGGTGCTCCGCATTGATCTCTCGGACAGCATTCGCCATTTCCATGGCAGACTTCACTGCCAAATGGGCATGCTCCGCAGTCTCCACCGGCGCCCCCCAAAAAGCCATCACGCAATCACCCATGTATTTGTCAATCGTCCCACGATTGGCACGAATGAGTGTCGTTAGCCGACTGAATACACCGGTCAACAAGGCCTGCAGCTGCGTAGGCTCCATTTGTTCGGACATTTTGGTAAATCCGCGCATGTCGCAAAACATCACTGTCAACTCGCGGTTGGTCGCCTGCATGCTGTAGCTGTCTGGATCTTTCAGCATTTCATCCACCAACTCCGGCGGCACATAGGTTCCAAATAGATTGGCAAGTTCACGTTTGGAGCGGCTTTCTACAAAATAGCCGTAACTCATGTTCAAACCAAATGCGGTGACGGCCATGGTAAGCACCGACGCCAATGGAAGGACCAATCCGTAACCCAGATAGAGCCACAGATTCATACTGGCCAACAAGCCCAGCACCACCACACTGAGCAAGACTGCCCGCGGGGCCGAAAGCAATGGCAAGCCGATCGCCAGCAATAGACCAGACAGCAACACCATGACGACCTCGTAACCCACGGCATAGTCCGGTTTCACCAGTACATTGCCATCCAGCAGTGCCGAAATAATGTTGGCATGGGTCTCCACCCCGGGATACGTCTCCCCAACCGGAGTGACCCGCAAATCCAACAATCCCGGCGCAGTAGTACCGAGCAGCACCATCTTTCCCTTTAATGCACCAGACGGCACTCTCTTGCTCACAATATCAGCCGCAGAGATGTAGCGGAAAGAGCCCCCATTAACCCCCCCATATCCTCGGTAGGGGACCAAAGTTGCTACGCGTTCGTCTACAGGAATCGCAAGGGCTTTGTCCCCCTGCTTCAACAAAACCCTATCCATCCCTTGGTAGGTTTTGGCCAAGAACCGCTCATTGGAGAACCCTGGCGCCACAGTTGGCATGCCTGCAATCACGCGAAACATGGCGAGTGCAATGGATTCGTAGTATTCACCTTTGTACTCTGCGAGCAAAGGCAAAGAGCGAACCACACCGTCACCGTCCGTGATGGAGTTGAAGAACCCCGCCATGGGTGCTGCTTGGGCCAGTTTGTCAATGTTTGCGCCATACCCCGTCCAGGAGGTCGCTTTGATCTGCCGTCCTTGCAAAGCCGATTGGCGCAAAGCCGGTGCAGGCAACACCCCGTTGGACCGACCGTCTTTATCGCTGGTCAGGTAATAACCCATCACAACAGGGCGATTCGCGATCGCACGCGCAAATGCAGCGTCAAAATCCAAGTCAGGCTGCAGTTGCCTCAGCCGCTCCGCAAATCCTGGGTAGTCTTTCAATTCCTGGCTGGCCAGCTGGTTCAACCGCGTCAGGCCAGAGCTCTCATCTGCTTCCGCAAACACCACATCAAACCCGAGAATGGCAACTTGCTGGTCTTCAAACAAGGTGTCCACCAGTTCGGCAAGCTTGTTACGCCCCCAAGGCCAGCGCCCAAGCTCCGCAAGGCTTTTTTCGTCAATATCGACGATCACCACACGATCATCCAAGGTCCGCGGCATGGTCGCACGCAGGCGGGCATCGTAAATGATGTCATCAAGACGCTGCAAGACATCGATACGGGCTACACCAACCGCATGCAGCAAAGCGAAAAGCACCGGTATCAGCGTTACCGCGATCCTGCGCCAATGCTTTGCAATGGATTTCATAGAAGACCTACCGGCATCAAATGGAGGAAACGGCCAGGTCTACTGACTGGACAATAGTCAGGTTTGAACAAACTGCATTTGAGTCCCAGCCAACTCCACCAAGTCACCATTTTTTAGCGAAATGGGATCTGAACCAATCGGCGACCCGTTCAAGGTGGGGTTTCCTGCGCCTTCAACATGGTGCACCACGTAGCCGTGCTGCCGACGGGTAATCGCCGCAACGGCCACGCCTGGCTTTCCAATGGTCGTAACCACTTTGGTCAAAGGGACCTCACGCCCAGAGGCTGCGCCAGACAGAACCTTGATCGCGGCATGAAAAGCCCCCAAACCCATGGAATCACCCGCTGCTGTCGGATAACCCGATGCAGGGGCGCTCTGGGGAGTCACCGCAGGACGTGCCCGGACCACCATGGTCTTATCAAAATTCTCGGCAGCACCATCACCGACGAACTTGATTTTGTACTTGCCAATCTCAATGCCATCACCGTTTTGCAACTGCTGCTTCTTCACAGCCTTGCCATTGATATAGGTGCCATTGGTGCTATTGAGATCCTCCAAAAACACTTCACTACCCGTCATCAACAACACTGCGTGCTCACCGCTCACAGCCAAGTTATCAATAACAATATCGTTGTAGGGACGACGCCCCAAGGTGGTACGGTCTTTGGTAAGCTGAACTTCCTTGATCACGACCTCATCGATCGAAACGATCATCTTCGGCATGATCGACTCCTTTTCCTGTAATTGGTTTGTGGAAAATCTCAGTACTCTACTTCCCTAGCAGCCTGGCAAATAAACCCCGCCGTTCCGCTGCCTCGCTTACCGAGACCATCAAAACCGAAATATTGTCACGACCGCCATTGTCATTGGCGGCAGAAATGAGCAAATCCGCCTTTTGGTCCAAGCCCGCGTCCTCGCATACGATTCTAGCGATTAGTTCGTCGGCGACCATATCCGAGAGGCCGTCTGAGCACATAAGATACAAGTCGCCCGGTTCGACCACGTGCTCATTGACATCCAGCGCAACTGCATCTTCTACGCCCAAGGCGCGTGTCACCAAATTTTTGATGGAAGAGGTGGCTGCTTGCTCTACAGAAATCAGGCCTGCGTCAATCTGCTCTTGCAGCAAAGAGTGGTCCTTGGTAATTTGAGTCAACGTGCCGTTGCGCAAGCGGTAGCAGCGAGAGTCGCCAATATGCCCCAGCAAAAGGCGATCATCCTGAAAAACACCCACGACCAAGGTGGTACCCATACCAGCGTACGCCGCATTGGAGTTGGCCGAGTTGAAGATGGCCATATTGGCATTGTCAACACAGATCTCCATGGCACGGCGCACTTCCTTGGCCTGCGCAGTCGCCCCCGCCTCCAGCAACCATCGGCTTAGCTCGGACTTGATAAACGCGGTGGCCATCCCACTGGCAATTTCTCCCGCGTTATATCCGCCCATGCCATCCGCCAATACGGCCACCTTGGCATTCTCTTCAAATGCAACGGAATCCTCGTTGTTGTCTCTTGCACGGCCCGGATCCGTGTGGGCATAAAACTGGTACATCATTGCGCAGTCAAATCTCTATATCGGTAGACCCGGATGGGGGGGCGCCAGCATCACGAACGGCAGTTTGTGCCACCGTACGGTCATACACGGGCGTCGAATTGGGGTTGGTTGCCGCAAAATCGGGCTGAGACGCTTGGGCCAGAGCCACACTTGGAGTTGCGCCCAACATACCGTCAGTCACAGCACTGCGCAAATCAAGCGCAACCTGCCCCCCGTCTTGGTAACGCAACTCTGGGCGTTTGTGCAACATCAAAGCCACGATACGCGCCAACTCTTCGGGTATTTCTGGACGAATGGCGCGAACATCCGGCGCCTCTTCGTTGGCAATTTTGAACATCAATTCGGCCATGGAGTCCCCACGAAAAGGCAGAACCCCCGTCAACATTTGAAAAAGCATGACGCCCAGAGAATACAAATCTGAACGACCATCCACTTTCTTTCCCGCCAGCTGCTCAGGGGACATAAAACTGGGGGTCCCCAAAACCAAGCCGGTTTTTGTTTTACTGGAATCCGTAATACGGGCAATACCGAAATCGGTTACCTTGACGGTATCGCTCTCCCGCTCATACATGATGTTGGCTGGCTTGATATCCCGGTGCACCACCATCTGCTTGTGGGCATAGGCCAAGGCCTCCGCCACCCTTGCCACAATGCTGGCAACCAATGGCACGGGAAGCAAACTACCTCCCTTGCAATAATCCACCAAATCGCGTCCCTTCAGGAACTCCATGGCGATATAGGCCAAATCGTGTTCTTCGCCCGCATCAAAAATGGTGACGATATTCTGGTGCTGCAGGCGCCCAGCCGTCTCTGCTTCTCGGAAAAATCGCTCACGGGCATCCGTAAGCTCTTCTCCGGCAAACTCCTGGCTTAAGGCCATGGTTTTGATAGCCACTACACGGCCAATCTTGGGGTCTTTCCCAAGATAGACCACACCCATGGCCCCTTTGCCCAGCTCTTTCTCCACCTGGTAGCGCCCCAGCATCGGTTTTTCGACTGCACCACCATCCAGCAGCATGGTGCCACCTGGATGGCCACCACTACCCAGAATCACCGTTTCAGACAGATTTTTAGCGCGGTTCAACTTGGCCTTGATGTCCTTGTAAGAAGCATCAAATGCAGCCATGTGCTCGTACACCGACTCAGCTTTATTGAATTGACGCTTGCGCTCGAAATCCAACGCCAAGCTATACAGATTGCCCATTAACGCGTCGCCCATGGGCACTCGCCGAAATCGATCAAACGCCATGTCCAGCTGCCCTTGCCCCTGCAAGGCCAGACCCATCATGCGGTTGGTTTCTGCGGATTCCTCGTCTGCTTTAACCTTGCCAGCCTCCGTCATCAAAAACCGTTTGGTGGTCAAGGCAAGATGTCCAAGTACCAGCACTGCCGCGGGAAACACCAGCTTGATCCAGACAGCGCCGCCCGATAGCAAACCGAACTCCAAGAGCAACAGTAGTACAAATGCCCCCAAAGTCACTACCGCTGCCGCGCCAGCGCCCATCCTTGGCAGCGCCCACACAATATAGGCCGCCACCAGCAAAAACGCCCCCAAGCTGGCCCAAACACCCCACCCCGGCTGAACAATAAAATGCTCACTCAATATGCTGGAAGTGATGTGTGCAATGGTTTCTGCGGGAGACAGCGAAGCGTGTCCTGGCACCGGAAATTGGACTCCCACACCTGCCGCAGTTGCACCAATAATTACGATTTTGTCGGTGTATTTGCTTGCCGGGATCTTTCCGCTCAAGACATCGTAAAAAGAATCTACTGCAAACGCAGGCTTGCCTTCATGTCCCTTGTAGAACTGGGGAAGCATCAAAGCCACCTCATCGGTTTTCACTTTCAAGCGCCCGATCTGCACAGACTCGCCAACATTCAATCGAATGTCAGCCGCGCTCAAATTCAAACTGTGGACAGCAGCCAACAGCGCCATCGACGGAATCGCCTTCCCGTAAAAATTCACGAGCAGGGGCTCCAAACGCACAGCGCCATCCACGTCAGGAAATTGATTCAGATGCCCGATACCCGCGGCTACGCTTCCCAATGACTCCAGTGGCTGCTGACCCCGCTGGGCCAAAACGGAGTAACCACTGCTTTCATCTACCGCACTCTTAGCAGCGTAGGCCGGCAGGGGCTCGTCGGGGCGGCCCTGCGGCTCACCCAAAACATACACCGAAGGCAGCAACACACTACCCGCGGCTTGCACACTAGCCGCCAACTTGGCATCGGTATCCAATGCCTGCTCGGCTTCCGAAATAAGCTGAACCAATTGGACACTGGGCGCTGCACCGTCCCCAGGCGTATTGATTACAGCCTTCATCTTACGGATGAACTGTAAGCCGGGGTCCACCTGTGGCTCGATAAAGAACGCCGTATGCGCAATGGTCTTGGCTTTGGCAGCCGCCAGTTGGTCAATCAGCTTGGCGTGCACATCTCTAGGCCATGGCCAGCGTCCGATATTGGCAATGCTCTGATCGTCAATGGCAATCACAGCAATGCGATCAGATGGCTGGCGCGAAGTACTGGTACTTGCAAAATCGTAAAAGCGGCGCTCCAAAGTACCGACAAAATCAGTGGCGATGTGCAACCCGACGGCGGCAAGCACCACGGCAATGCCGGCGAACCAATCGGTACGCCAAAACACCTGTGCTTTTGAAGAACGTTTCGCCACTCGCCACCCCTCACCCTGTGTGAAGCTGATTTTCACCAGCTACATAAGCCACAGCGCCCTCCAGACAGAGGGCGCTGCAAAGTTGTAACAGTATCAGACAGTCAGGCCCTTCACAAGGCGATAAGTCATCGCAATTCCTGCTTTTTGATAAGCGGGAACTCAAAGCGATGAGCGGAAGTACGACCTATTCTGCAACCGTTGTTGCACGTTTGCGGCTGAGATAACCCAGGGCATAGACCAGCAAAGCACCCGCAATACCCAAGCCATAGTTCCAGACGGCGGTTTGGGGCAATACGTCCTTCATGGCGGGGTCTCCATGGGCCATGGTCCCGGCGATCCAACCCAGCAACATGCCGCCCACGGTGATGATCAGGGGGAAGCGGTCCATCAGCTTGAGAACCAGCTGGCTCCCCCAAATGATGATGGGAATGCTTACCAGCAGGCCAAAAATCACCAATGGCAGCTGGTGATCACCGCCCGCACCGGTTGCCGCACCCGCGATGGCAATCACGTTGTCCACGCTCATGACCAAGTCGGCCACGATCACGGTTTTGACCGCCGCCCACAGCTTGTCACTGCCCTGGATGTTGGAATGCTCATCCTCATCATGGGGCGCCAACAATTTGACGCCAATCCACAACAACAGAGCCGCACCAACAAGCTTCAGATACGGAACCTGCAGCAAGGTCAACGCAAATGCGATCAATATCACGCGCAAAACGATCGCCCCAGCAGTCCCCCACAAAATGCCTTTGGTGCGCTGGTGCGCTGGCAATTTTCGGCAGGCCAAGGCAATCACCACGGCGTTGTCACCACCCAACAGAATGTCGATCATGATGATCTGACCGACGGCAAACCAGAAATGTGCTGTTAGAAATTCTTCCACGGTAGTCCTTGTGCGGAGTGCGCCACTCCAAAATACGAAAGCCGGATTGTCCCTCAGGACATCCGGCTTGTGTGTAGGTCAGCTGCCTGACCTTACCCATACAGACATGCTTACAGCATGGCCTTGAGCAATTTGGCCATTTCAGACGGATTCCGTGTGACCTTGAAGCCGCACTCTTCCATCACAGCCAGCTTGGCGTCCGCGGTATCCGCGCCACCGGAGATCAGGGCACCAGCGTGGCCCATGCGCTTGCCGGGAGGAGCAGTCACGCCTGCGATGAAACCAACGATGGGCTTCTTCATGTTCAGCTTGCACCAGCGAGCAGCTTCGGCTTCGTCGGGTCCGCCGATTTCACCAATCATGATGACCGCGTCGGTATCTGGATCTTCGTTGAACGCTTGCATCACGTCGATGTGCTTCAAACCGTTGATGGGGTCACCACCAATGCCAACTGCAGACGACTGACCCAGACCGATTTCGGTCAATTGCGCCACCGCTTCGTACGTCAGCGTACCGGAGCGGGACACCACGCCGATACGGCCCTTGCGGTGGATGTGACCGGGCATGATGCCGATCTTGATTTCATCAGGCGTAATCAGACCAGGGCAGTTGGGACCCAGCAGCAAGGTCTTCTTGCCGCCGGCAGCTTCCTTGGCCTTCATGCGGTTGCGCACTTCCAGCATGTCACGCACAGGAATGCCTTCGGTAATGCAGATCGCCAAGTCCAGATCGGCCTCGACAGCTTCCCAGATGGCGGCTGCGGCGCCAGATGGCGGCACATAGATCACCGACACCGTAGCGCCAGTTTCCGACGCAGCTTCCTTCACGGAGGCGTAAATCGGGATGTTGAAAATCGACTCGCCGGCTTTCTTGGGGTTCACGCCTGCCACAAAGGCGTTCTTGCCGTTTGCGTATTCCTGGCACTTTTCAGTGTGGAACTGGCCGGTCTTGCCAGTGATACCCTGGGTGATGACTTTGGTGTCTTTGTTGATAAAGATCGACATGGTGTTTCCTTAGCGGGCTTTGACGGCTGCAACAACTTTTTCGGCCGCTTCGGCCATGCTGTCGGCGCTGATGATGGGCAAGCCGGACTCGGCCAGCATCTTTTTGCCCAGGTCTTCGTTGGTGCCCTTCATACGCACCACCAGAGGCACCGACAGATTCACGGCCTTGCAGGCGGTGATCACGCCAGTGGCGATGGTGTCGCACTTCATGATGCCGCCGAAGATGTTGACCATGATGGCCTCGACCTTGGGGTTCTTCAGCATGATCTTGAAGGCTTCGGTCACTTTCTCGGGGGTGGCTCCGCCGCCCACGTCCAAGAAGTTGGCCGGCTCAGCGCCGTACAACTTGATGGTGTCCATGGTGGCCATGGCCAAGCCAGCGCCGTTCACCAGGCAACCGATGTTGCCGTCCAGGCTGATGTAAGCCAGGTCAAACTTCGATGCCTCGACTTCGGCGGCGTCTTCTTCGTCCAGATCGCGGTAAGCCACGATTTCGGAGTGGCGGAACAGCGCGTTGGGGTCAAAGTTGAACTTGGCGTCCAGGGCCATCAAATTGCCCTTGGAATCGCAGTTCAGCGGGTTGATTTCAACCAGCGACGCATCGGTATCCATGTAGCACTTGTAAATCTTGGCGAAGATGTCTACGGCCTGGTCGATGGAAGCGCCGGTCAGGCCAATGGCTGCTGCCACTTTCTTGCTCTGCTCGGTGGTGATGCCGGTCAGAGGATCGATCATTTCGGTCACGATCTTTTCAGGTGTGGAATGGGCCACTTCCTCGATGTCCATGCCGCCTTCGCTCGACGCGATCAGGGCTACCTTCTGGGTAGCGCGGTCGGTCACCAGCGACACATACAGTTCATTCTTGATGTCGGCACCGTCTTCGATGTAGAGGCGGCGGACCTTCTGGCCTTCAGGACCGGTTTGGTGCGTTTTGAGCTGCATGCCCAGGATTTCAGTGGCCAGGCGTTTGACGTCGTCGATGGACTTGGCCACCTTCACGCCACCGCCCTTGCCGCGTCCACCTGCGTGGATTTGCGCCTTGACAACCCATACTGGGCCACCAAGTTTCTGAGCGGCTTCCACCGCTTCTTGCACTGTGAAAGCGGGGATGCCGCGAGGCACCGGCACACCGAACTGGCGCAAGATTTCCTTGCCTTGGTACTCGTGAATCTTCATGACGTCTCTCTCTGGACTGGACAATTTTCACCATGCCGCAACATGAAATTGCGAGTGCATGGCACTGGACACATCAGCCTCCGACTGTATCATGGTGCGATGCACAATACTTGTGCGAGGCTTACGGCTGCTGTATACAACCCGGCTTTCTGCCTCTGGCCATGCACTGATTTTCGACCCTGACCATGAAAAAAATCTTTATCGACGGCGAAGCCGGTACCACCGGCCTGCAAATCCGGGAACGCCTGCAGGCCATGCCGCAGGTCGAGCTCCTCAGCATCGATCCCGCACTGCGCAAAGACCTCCAAGCCAAGCGCGCCTTGGTCGCACAAGCCGACCTGGTCGTGCTCTGCCTGCACGATGACGCGGCCTTCGAAACCGTGGCCATGGTCGATGGCCTGGAAAAGGAAACCGGGCGCCCCGGCCCACGCATCATTGATGCCTCCACCGCGCACCGCACGGCGACTGGTTGGGTGTATGGTTTTCCCGAGCTGGCCGCTGGCCAACGCGACGCGGTGGTGAACGCCCGCCGTGTCAGCAACCCGGGTTGCTACGCCACCGGCGCGATTGCGCTGATTCGGCCGCTGGTGGATGCGGGCCTGCTGCCGGCTGACTTTCCCGTGTGCTTGCCGTCGGTGAGTGGTTATTCGGGCGGCGGACGCACCATGATCGAGGCCTATGAACACGGCACGGCAGCACCCTACGAGTTGTACGCACTGGGCCTGAAGCACAAACACATCCCCGAAATCATGCAGTACACAGGCCTGACACGTCGGCCGCTGTTTGTGCCTTCGGTCGGCAACTTCAAACAGGGCATGTTGGTGCAGCTGCCTTTGCACCTGGACACGCTGCCCGGTCAACCCACCGCACACGATCTGCACGCCGCGCTGGCCAAACACTACGCGGGCAGCACCTGGGTGACTGTGGAACCTGTGACGCCCGACCTCAAGCTGGATGCAGCTGCCCTGGCCGACACCAACAAGCTGGAACTCCGCGTGTTTGCCAATGACGCCGCCAAAGACGGCTTTGCCCATGCGGTGCTGGTAGCGCGCCTGGACAACCTGGGCAAGGGTGCCAGTGGCGCAGCGGTGCAAAACCTGCAGTTGATGCTCGGGATTTAAGAACCGCGGTACCGCGACAACTCAATCGTCGTCGGCGCCCGACACCACCTTGTGGATGGTGTCTCCACCAAAGCCGCGGCTAGCCAGAAAACGCATTTGTTTGCCGCGTTCCGCAGCATCGGCGGGCTGGCGGCCAAACTTCTTGCGCCAGATTTCCCGGGCCCGCTCCAGCTCTGTGGCGCGCAACGCATTAACCGCCTCGGCGACCGCCTCTGGCTCCAGGCCCTTGGCCTGCAGCTCCTGCTTGATGCGCGATGCACCCAGCTTGGATGCACGCCGGTGCACCACCGACTCCAGCACCCGTGCCTCGTTGATAAAACCCTTGGCTTGCAAGGTGTCCAGCACCTTGGCTACAGCGCCCGGCTCTTCTTCGTACTGTGCCAGCTTGCGCTCCAACTCGGCCCGGGAATGCTCCCGAGTACTGAGCAGGCGCAAGGCTCGACCGGTCAATGACAGCGCCGGCTTTGCTCCTGTATTCATAGCTACTTGCGCAATATCCACGAAGGCTAGAGGCCGATTTACTCAGTTTTTTCGGCTTTGTCGGCCTTTTTGGCCTTGGCTTTGACTTCGGGCTCGGCCACCGGCAGCAAAGGAATGCCCAGGGACTCGCGCACCTTGTTTTCGATCTCCACCGACAACACGGGGTTCTCGCGCAGGAACTCGCGGGCGTTGTCACGGCCTTGGCCGATTTTTTCGCCCTGGTAGGCGTACCAGGCGCCAGATTTTTCCAGAATACCGGCGGTCACACCCATGTCGATGATTTCGCCGTGGCGGCTGATGCCTTCGCCAAACAGGATGTCGAACTCTGCCGTCTTGAACGGGGGGCTGACCTTGTTCTTCACCACCTTCACCTTGGTCTCATTGCCAATCGCGTCGTCACCCTTTTTGATGGTGCCAGTGCGGCGAATGTCCAGGCGCACGGAGGCGTAAAACTTCAGCGCATTGCCACCGGTGGTGGTTTCGGGCGAGCCGAACATCACGCCAATCTTCATGCGGATCTGGTTGATGAAGATGACCATGCAATTGGTCTTCTTGATATGGGCGGTCAGCTTGCGCAAGGCCTGGCTCATCAAACGGGCTTGCAGGCCGGGCAGGCTGTCGCCCATTTCGCCTTCCAGTTCGGCCTTGGGCGTCAGTGCCGCCACCGAGTCGACCACGATCAGGTCCACCGCGCCTGAGCGCACCAGACTATCCACAATTTCCAGGGCCTGTTCGCCGGTGTCGGGCTGGCTGATCAGCAGGTCTTGCAGGTTCACGCCCAGCTTTTGTGCGTACTGGATGTCCAGCGCGTGTTCGGCATCCACAAAGGCGCATTGGCCGCCTTGTTTTTGCATCTCGGCGATCACTTGCAGGGTCAGCGTGGTTTTGCCGGAGGATTCTGGGCCGTAGATTTCAACCACGCGGCCACGGGGCAGGCCACCCACGCCCAGGGCAATGTCCAGCCCCAGGGAGCCGGTGGAGACGACCTGGATGTCCTCGATCACCTCGCCCTCACCCAGCCGCATGATGGTGCCCTTGCCGAATTGTTTTTCGATCTGGGCCAGGGCCACTTGCAGGGCCTTGGCTTTTTCGGCGTTGGCGCCATTGGTGTTGTTAGGGTTCTTAACGGGTGCGTCCATGAGAAATCTCCTTAAAAATCAATCGGTTGGTGCACCACAGCAATCTGGTTTTAATAACAGGCTGGATGCTTGAACAGTAGTTTAAGCGCCTTCATTGAATTGCGTAAATACATTTATTAGTCAGTTTGCATTACCATTTGGCGATGCCAGATTTCCATCTCCAACACAACGACACCTGGCGCCAGAACCACCTGGGCCACTGGCTGCGCCTGGCGCTGGCGCGCTTTGACACCCGGGTACTGGAGCTCATGGCCCACCACCCTGGCGTGCCGCTGGGGCTGTCCAACCTGGCGGAGCGCGGGCAGGTGGGCGCGGCCCACATCCACATCACGCGGCATCTGGCGGTGGAAGGCTCGCGCCTGACCGACTTGGCCCAGCGCGCCGGTATGACCAAGCAGGCCATGGGCACGCTGGTGACCCAGTGCGAGGCCTGGGGCATGGTCACGCGCGAGGACGACCCTGCAGATGCCCGTGCGCGCCGCGTGCAGTTCACCGCCATCGGGCTGGCCTGGCTGGGCGCCTACGAGGACGCGGTGGCCCAAGCCGAGGACGAGCTGCGCCAGGCCGTCAGCCCTGAGGTGGCCACCGTGGTGGCACTGGGCCTGGAGGCCTACAGCGGACAGTAGACATGCCCACCCACCCACGGCCCGGCGGCGGCTGGCAGGCAAGCCTGGCGCAAGGGTCACGCGCCTAGAATGGCAAACAGAACAGAACGCGCACGCTGCCCCAGCGAGGAGACACCCCATGCGAATACTCATAGCCGAAGACGACCAGGTGCTGGCCGATGGCCTGCTGCGCGCCCTGCGCAGCGCGGGCGCCGCCGTGGACCACGTGGCCAGTGGCACCGAAGCCGATGCCGCACTGATGACCAACACCGAATTCGACCTGCTGATCCTGGACCTGGGCCTGCCCAAGATGCATGGGCTGGAGGTGCTCAAGAAACTGCGCGCGCGCGGGTCATCGCTGCCCGTGCTCATCCTCACCGCGGCCGACAGCGTGGATGAACGCGTCAAAGGGCTGGACTATGGTGCAGATGACTACATGGCCAAACCCTTCAGCCTGCAGGAGCTGGAAGCCCGCGTGCGCGCCCTGGTACGCCGCGGCATGGGCGCCACGTCCGCCAGCATCAAACACGGCCCGCTGACCTACGACCAGGCCGGCCGCGTGGCCACCATCGACGGGAAGATGGTGGAGCTGTCGGCACGTGAACTGGGCCTGCTGGAAGTGCTGCTGCAGCGCGCCGGCCGCCTGGTCAGCAAAGACCAGCTGGTGGAGCGCCTGTGTGAGTGGGGCGAAGAGGTGAGCAACAACGCAATTGAGGTCTACATCCACCGCCTGCGCAAGAAAATCGAGAAAGGCCCGATCCGCATAGCCACGGTGCGTGGCCTGGGTTATTGCCTGGAAAAGATCGCCCCCTGAATCAATGCTATGTTTTTAATAGCTGCTTGCGCACACTCCACGGCGGCTAAAGCCCTATTTGGCTTGAAAAATAGACCCCACTGATGAAGCTCTTCCAGCGCGAGCAACGCAGCCTGTTTGGGGAAATCCTGGACTGGATGCTCACGCCGCTGCTGCTGCTGTGGCCCGTGAGCCTGGTGCTGACCTGGCTGGTGGCACAAGGCATTGCCGGCAAGCCGTTTGACCGCTCGCTCGAATACAACGTGGGGGCGCTGGCCCAGCTCATCACCATCCAGAAAAACCAGGCCCAATTTGTGCTGCCGCTGCCAGCCCGCGAGCTGCTGCGTGCCGACGATGCCGACACCGTGTACTACCAGGTCATAGGCAGCCAGGGTGAGTACCTGAGTGGCGAAAAAGAGCTGCCGCTGCCACCCGGAGACGAACGCCTGCCGCCCGGCGAAGTGCGCATGCGCGACGTGGAATTCAAGGGTGTGGATCTGAAGGTGGCCTACATGTGGGTCAAGCTGGACCTGCCGCATGCCAAGCCCGCACTGGTGCAGGTGGCCGAAACCATGGACAAACGCTCGGTGCTGGCCACCGAAATTGTCAAAGGCGTGATGCTGCCGCAGTTTGTCATCCTGCCGCTGGCCGTGTTGCTGGTCTGGCTGGCGCTGGTGCAGGCCATCAAGCCGCTCAACAGCCTGGAAGAGCGCATCCGAGCGCGCAGCCCGGACGACCTGAGCCCGCTGGACGTGGAGGCCGTGCCGCTGGAGGTGGTGCCGCTGGTGTCGTCGGTGAACGACCTGCTGATGCGGCTCAAGGATTCGATCTCCACGCAAAAGCGCTTTCTGGCCGATGCGGCCCACCAGCTCAAAACGCCATTGGCCGGGCTGCGCATGCAGGCCGACCTGGCCCAGCGCCAGGGCGCAAGTGCCGAAGACCTCAAACAATCGCTGCGGCAGATTGGGCGCTCCAGCATCCGCGCCACCCACACGGTGAACCAGTTGCTAGCGCTGGCCCGCGCCGAAAGCAGCGGTGCCGTGCTGAGCCACCAGCCCTGCGACCTAGCCCGGCTCACCATGGAGGTGGTGCGCGACTGCGTGCCACGCGCCATGGACAAACACATCGACCTGGGGTTTGAGGGGGTGCAACCCGGCACCGATGGGGTGAGCCTGCCGGGCAACCCGACCTTGCTCAAAGAAATGGTGCGCAACTTGGTGGACAACGCCATCAACTACACCCCCAGCAGCCCCGAAAAACCCGGCGTGATCACGGCGCGCGTGCTGCTGGACCCATTCAGCAAGGCGCTGGTGCTGCAGGTGGAAGACTCGGGCCCCGGCATCCCGGTGGCCGAGCGTGAGCTGGTGTTCCAGCCCTTTTACCGTGCACTGGGTAACGAGGCCGACGGCTCAGGCCTGGGCCTGCCCATCGTGCTGGAGATTGCACGCCAGCACCACGCCACCATCTCGGTGGAAGATGCCAAACCCGGCGGTGCCATGCCGGGCGCCAGCTTCACGCTGCGGTTTCACCAGCACCCAGACAACGCCTGAGCCACACCCTCCACAAACCACCGGTCAAGAGCAGGTTTTGAGGGATTTGCCGGCCAACACCGGCTTCAGGTCGGTCAGTTTGGCACGCAGCATCTCGGTTAATGCGGGCAGCTTGAGCATGCTGGCACTGCCTTCTTCGCGCTCCTGCACCACCTTGGCGGTGCGAATGCCTTTGGGCGCCAAGCGCGCCAACTCGGCCTTGGCCGCAGCCTCGGTCTCGAAGCCGCCCAGGGACAAGCCCATTTCGAGCGCGGGATTGCTCACGCTGTCGGATTTGATGCCCATGCCATTGAGCTCGACCCGCTTCTTGGCCAGCAGATCGGCCGTGGCGTATTTGCCCATGTACACAATCCAGCGCGCCGGCTCCTTGCCGGTGTCCAGCTGCCAGGAACCCGACGGCAGTGCCGACTCCAGGGCCTTGCGCAGGGCAGCCGCCTGGGTGTCATCAAACGGGCCCGCCTGCAGGCATTCTTTGGGGGCCAAATCGGCCTGCACCTGGGCTTCCACACGTTTGATCTCGCTGGCGTTGAGCAGCTTGATGCTCTCGGGCTTGATCTGCTGCGCCATGCGCTGGGGCTCATTCACCGGCGCCGGTGCAAAACCATAGGCCCGCAAGAGGCCATTGCTCCAGGCAAAAAACAGGCCGTTGGCCAGCAGCAATACCAAAACAAACAAGCGCAACATAGGGTCAGGACACCGTGGCAGGAGGAGGCGCAGGTCGCACACTGACCTCCGCGCTATTAATTTTGATCAATCCCTGGTCAGTATGCACCAGCAGCGCGCCGCTGGCATCCACCCCGCGGGCGGTGCCGGTCACACCATCGCTGCACACCACCGCTTGCCCGTTGAGCAAGTCACGCGCGAGGAAATCCTCCCGCAGCGGCGCAAAGCCCTGTGCAGCAAAGCGCTGCACCATTCGAACGAGCACGGGCACCACCTGGCCCAGCACATCGGGCGCCTGCACGCCCGGCAGCAGCTCCTGCAAGGCGGCGGGCGGGGTGCGCAGATCGGTGGCCTCGCGCGGACTGAGGTTGATGCCCACGCCGATCACCGCGTAGCGCGTGTCGCCCACGCCAGCGGTCTCGATGAGGATGCCAGCGAGCTTGCGCCCGTCCAGCCAGACGTCGTTGGGCCACTTGAGGCGCAACGCAGGGTGCAGGGCGTTCACCACGGCCAGCCCCACCGCCAACGACAGGCCCGACCAGTCCGCCGGCGCCAGCGGCACGCCCAGCGAGAAGGTCAGCGTACCGCCCTCTCCCGCCGTGTCGCTCTTCCAGTCCCGCCCCAGCCGACCGCGGCCGGCAGTCTGGCGCTCGGCCACGAGCAGGATGGGGTCGAGCTGGCCCGCGCGGGCGCGGCGCATGAGTTCGGTGTTGGTGGAATCGATCTCGGGCAGGACTTCGACCGAGAAGCTCGGCCACAGAGGACTGACCGCCTCCCAGATGGCTTCCGCAGGCCATTGAATGGTCATGACGACCACCCCTCCGGCGCGCAAGGCCTGTATCCAGAAACGCCATGGAACCGGCTGTGCCGGGCCATTGGAGTTGCCCCCTTGAAGGAGAGGGGGCGGGAGCCGCCACGGGGGCGAGTCATTTTTTTGGGGCTAGCAGCGTGCCGCGGCAGTTCTTGCTGCCGCACCAGCAGGGGTACTCGGCCTTGAGCTTCTTGGTGTAACGCTCGTCGATGATGAGGCCGTAGTCGTAGTTCAATTCTTCGCCCGCCTTGATGTTGCGCAGCGCCTTGATGAACACACGGCCATCCTCTTCGTCGGCATCGCAATTACCGTCGCAGGAGTGGTTGATCCAGCGCGAGGAGTTGCCGCCATACAGCGCGTCGATCACATTGCCGTCTTCCAGCGAGAAGTAGAAGGTGTGGTTGGGGTCCTTGGGGTCGTGGGGGTGGCGGTCCTGCGCCTCCTGCCAGCTGATGACCTCGCCCACATACTCGATGATGGTTTCACCCTCGGCAATGTCCTGCACCGCAAACACCCCCTTGCCATGCACCCCGGAGCGCCGGGTCTGGATACGTCGGCTGTTGGCAGGGACGGGGGAAATCACTGGTTTTTTTGCCACGGGTCGAAAATTTGGTATGGTGAATCGTATGGGCGCGCATGTGTGCGTGCCTGCGTGTGCAAGTGCGCGCCTGCGCGCACGCGAGAACTGGATTGTAGTCAGATGAAAACTTTAGTTATTGCCGAAAAGCCGTCCGTCGCCCAAGACATCGTGCGGGCGCTCACGCCCACCGCCGGCAAGTTCGAGAAACACGACGAGTACTTCGAGAGTGACAGCTACGTCGTCTCGAGCGCCGTGGGCCATCTGGTCGAGATTCAGGCCCCGGAAGAATTTGACGTGAAACGCGGCAAGTGGAGCTTTGCCCACCTGCCCGTCATTCCGCCGCACTTTGACCTCAAGCCCGTAGACAAGACCAAGACGCGCTTGAACGCCGTGGTCAAACTCGCCAAGCGCAAGGACGTGGACAAAATCGTCAATGCCTGTGACGCGGGCCGCGAAGGTGAGTTGATCTTCCGCCTCATCGAGCAATACGCCGGTGGCGCCAAGCCGCTGGGCAAGCCCGTGAGCCGCCTGTGGCTGCAGTCGATGACACCGCAGGCGATTCGTGATGGCTTTGGTGCGTTGCGCACCAATGCGCAAATGCAGCCACTGGCCGACGCCGCCCGCTGCCGCTCGGAGGCCGATTGGCTGGTGGGCATCAATGGCACCCGCGCCATGACGGCGTTCAACAGCCGCGATGGTGGCTTCTTCCTGACCACCGTGGGCCGCGTGCAGACGCCCACCTTGAGCGTGGTGGTGGAGCGCGAAGAATTGATCCGCAAGTTCGTCAGCCGCGACTACTGGGAAATTCATGCCAGCTTCCACGCCGAGGCAGGTGACTACGCTGCCAAGTGGTTCAACCCCGCGCACAAAAAAGACGCCGACGACGCCGAGAAGAAGGCCGACCGCGTCTGGAGCCAGCGTGAGGCGCAGGCCATTGCTGACGCCGTGCGCGGCCAGCAGGCCACCGTCACGGAAGAAAGCAAGCCCACCACCCAGGCATCACCGCTGCTGTTTGATTTGACGAGCCTGCAGCGCGAGGCCAACGGCAAGTTTGGTTTCAGCGCCAAGACCACGCTGCAGATTGCCCAGAGCCTGTACGAGCGCCACAAGGCTCTGACCTACCCGCGTACCGATTCGCGCAACCTGCCCGAAGACTATGTGCCCGTGGTCAAGCAAACCTTTGAGATGTTGGCTGATAGTGGCATGCGCCACTTGGCGCCCCATGCCCTGACCGCCTTGAACGGCAACTACGTCAAACCCACCAAGCGCGTGTTCGACAACGCCAAGGTGTCGGATCACTTTGCCATCATCCCCACGCTTCAAGCGCCAAGCGGTCTGAGCGAGGCCGAACAAAAGGTGTACGACCTGGTGGTGCGCCGCTTCATGGCCATCTTCTTCCCCAGCGCCGAATACCAGGTGACCACCCGCATCACCACGGCGGTGGGCCACAGCTTCAAGACCGAAGGCAAGGTGCTGGTCAAACCGGGCTGGCTGGCCATCTACGGCAAGGAAGCCGCGGCCGAAGTGGAAGACGCCAAGGAAGGTGACAAGGGCCAAAACCTGGTGCCGGTGGCGCCCGGCGAAAAGGTCAAGGGCGACCCGGTCGACCCCAAGGGCCTGAAAACCAAGCCACCCGCGCGCTACTCCGAAGCCACCTTGCTCGGTGCCATGGAAAACGCGGGCAAAACTGTGGATGACGACGAACTGCGCGAGGCCATGGGCGAAAAAGGCCTGGGCACACCTGCCACACGCTCCAGCATCATCGAAGGCCTGATTGCCGAGAAATACATGCTGCGCGAAGGCCGCGAGCTGATCCCCACCGCCAAGTCTTTCCAGCTCATGACGCTCTTGCGCGGCCTGGATGTGCAAGAGCTGACCAAGGCTGAGCTCACCGGTGAGTGGGAATACAAACTCGCCCAAATGGAGCAAGGCAAGCTCAGCCGTGAAAAGTTCATGGCCGAGATTGCCGCCATGACCGAGCGCATGGTCAAGAAGGCCAAGGAATACGACCGCGACACCATCCCCGGCGACTACGCCACGCTGGAAGCGCGCTGCCCCAACTGCGGCGGCATCGTCAAGGAAAACTACCGCCGCTTCACCTGCACCGGACAGACCGGCACCGAAGAAGGCTGCGGTTTCTCCTTCGGCAAATCGCCTGCCGGACGCACGTTTGAAACCGTAGAGGTGGAGCAATTCCTGCGCGACCGCAAGATTGGCCCGCTGGACGGCTTCCGCTCCAAGGCCGGCTGGCCGTTCACGGCCGAGATGGTCATCAAATTCGACGAAGAGGCCAAGAACTACAAGCTGGAGTTTGACTTTGGCGACGACAAGGCCGGCGAGGAAAGCGGCGAACTGATCGACTTCAGCGCCCAGACCGCGCTGGGCGCCTGCCCCAAGTGCGGCGGCAATGTGTTTGAACACGGCAAGAACTATGTGTGTGAGAAATCGGTGCCCACCGACGCCCAGCCCACCCCGAGCTGCGACTTCAAAAGCGGCCAGATCATCCTGCAGCAGCCCATCGAGCGAGAGCAGATGCAAAAGCTGCTGGACACCGGCAAGACCGACCTGCTGGACAAGTTCGTCAGCATGCGCACACGCCGTGCCTTCAAGGCCATGCTGGCCTGGGACGCCGAGGCCGGCAAGGTGAACTTCGAATTCGCCCCCAGCAAATTTCCGCCGCGCAAGACCGCTTACAAGGCGGCAACCAAAGCCGCAGGCGCTACTAAAACAGGAGCTACTCGCGCAGCATCCACGGGGGCTGCAGCCAAAAAAACACCTACAAAGAAGGCTGCGGCGACCAAAGAGGCCAAACCCAAGGCACCCCGCAAGACCACCGCCGCCAGCGGCAAACTGCCCAGCAGTGCACTGGCCGCCGTCATTGGCGCCGAGCCGGTAGCGCGCACCGAGGTGATCAAGAAGCTGTGGGACTACATCAAGGCCAATGGCCTGCAAGACGCCACCAACAAGCGTGCCATCAATGCCGATGCCAAGCTGCTGGAGGTGTTTGGCAAGCCTCAGGTCACGATGTTTGAGCTGGCCGGCATTGCCGGCAAACACCTGAGCTAAGCCTGGCTTCAGGTTGGCGCGCCACACTCGGTGATTTTCAAGCGAACCGCTGCATGAATTTCACCGAGACCGACGACACCGAGCACAGCCCCCACAGCGCCACCCAGCGCGCTGCAGCGGCCACCCGCAGCACCTGGGTCAGTGTGGCGGTGAACCTGGTGCTCAGCACGCTGCAAATTGGGGTGGGCGTACTGGCCAAGTCCCAGGCGCTGATTGCCGACGGCATCCACTCGCTGTCCGACCTAGTGGCCGACGGTGTGGTGCTGCTGGCCAACCACCACAGCCAGAAGGCAGCCGACGAAGACCATCCCTATGGCCACCAGCGGTTTGAGACTGCCGCCTCGCTGGTACTGGGCCTGCTACTGCTCGCGGTGGGTGTGGGCATGGTCTGGTCGGCGGTCAGCAAACTCGAAGACACCAGCACCATTGCGGTGGTGCATCCCATCGCACTCTGGGTCGCGGGCGCGGCGCTGGTGTCCAAGGAGCTGCTGTTCCGTTACATGCTCCGGGTCGCCAAAGCCGTCAAATCCAGCATGCTGGTGGCCAATGCCTGGCATGCACGTTCCGACGCCGCCTCATCGCTGGTGGTGGGTTTGGGCCTGGCGGGCAACCTGTTGGGCTTTCCGCTGCTGGACCCGATTGCCGCCCTCATCGTGGGCCTGATGGTGGGGAAAATGGGCTGGAGTTTTGGCTGGGACGCGCTGCACGACCTGATGGACCGCGGCCTGGACGAGGCCGAGGTGCAGGCCATTCGTGCCACCCTGCTGGCCACCCCTGGCGTAGCGGGTGTGCACGACGTGCGCACGCGCAAGATGGGGGACATGGTGGTGGCCGACGCGCACATTGAGGTGGATGCCACCCTCACGGTGGAAGCGGGCCACAACATCGCCGTGGCGGCCCGTGCAGCGGTGCTGCAGCGCCACCGCGTGCTTAACCTCATGACCCATGTAGACCCGGCACGTAGGCCGGATGCCGACCACCTGCCGCCGGGTTAATCCAGCCTCAGTGTTTGTTGGGGTGGGTGCTCGTCAGCAGCTTGTCGGTGTAGGCAATGGCCAGTGCGCTCAGCAAAAACACCACATGGATGATGGTTTGCCACATCAGCACCTTCACGTCGTAGTTGGCGGCGTTGATGAAGGTCTTGAGCAGGTGGATGGAGCTGATACCGATGATGGCCGTGGCCAGCTTCACCTTCAACACCGACGCATTCACATGGCTCAGCCACTCGGGTTGGTCGGGGTGGCCATCCAGGTCCATACGGCTCACAAAGGTTTCGTAGCCGCCCACAATCACCATGATCAGCAGGTTGGAGATCATCACCACGTCAATCAGCGCCAGCACCACCAGCATGATGATGGTCTCGTTCAGGGCCGTGATTTGCACATCGGACTTGTAGCCAATGCTGGAGATCAGCGCCTGCAGCGCGGTCTGGCTGCCAAAGGCGGCCTCCAGCAGGTGCACCAGCTCCACCCAGAAATGGAAGACATACACACCCTGGGCCGCGATCAGGCCGATGTACAGCGGCAACTGCAGCCAGCGGCTGGCAAAAATGAAATTGGGAATAGGGCGCAGGGAGGTGCGCGTAGAAGGCTTGTTGGCGGCCATGGGGAGCTCGGTTAGGTTATCGGTCCGGGGTGGACAGAGCGCGATTGTAGGAAATCACGGTGACACCTTCCCAGTTCGCCCCCGGCTCCAGCTGCACGGGCACACCCACGACAGCCGGCTCCACACACACAAACTCGCGGTACCCCCCCGCCGGCAAGTCGGCCAGCACCGCCTCGGGGCCGGGGTTCCACACCACCACATCGCAAAACCCCGTGTGCGCCAGTTGCAAAGTGCCACCGGGACTCTGCAGCTGCAAGGGGCCCGCCACGGCTTCAAAGAGTTGGTCGATCGGATCGCGCAAGGACAGCGGGGTGCCCTGGGGCAAGACACCGGTCAACACGGCCTGGGTCACATCGCCCGCCGCCAGGTAGGTGTGCAAAGCGGCGTGGAAGGGGAAGGGCGTGCTACCCGTGTTTGCAACTGCCAGCGCCATGCGCAGGCCCTGCGGCACTAGGCTCACCGTCAATGTGCAAACGCAGGCATGGGGCCACTGCGGGTCGTCACCGACGGCGTTCTCTAGTTGCAGCGAGACGCTGGGCTCCGGCGTGGATGCGTCCCAGGGCTGCAGCGTCCACCCACGCATGCGTGCAAAACCATGGCGCATCAAAGGGCCGCGCCCTGAAAACTGCGGAAAGATCACCGGCACACCACCGCGCACGGCCTGCGGCCCCTTGAGCGGCGAGTTGGGGCTGCAATACAGCCGTTCTGTGCCACTGGTATCGACCCACGAAATCACCTGGGCACCGCGCAGCAGCACGGTCACGGTATCGCCCGCCGGGCCTTGCAGGCGCACGGCGGGGGCTTCGTCGATCAGCAGGGTTTGGCAGTTCATGCCCGCCAGTTTATCGGGTGGTCGTGACCTTGGAGAGGTGGCGCGGTTGGTCGGGGTTGGCACCGCGCGCACGCGCCACGGCTTCCACCAGCAGGTAGAAACTCTGGATGGCGGTGATCGGGTCTAGGTCTTCCTGCGGTGCCGTGCTCAGGGTCAGGTCGCGGCCCGACACATCAGCGGGTGCGGCCAACAGCACCTGGGCGCCACGGCCACGCATCTCAGTGGCCAGGTCAATCAGGCTTTGCTGCGCGGGGCCGCGCAGCGCAAACACCAGCATGGGGTAGTTCTCGTCCACCAGTGCCATGGGGCCGTGTTTGACTTCGGCACCGCTGAAGGCCTCGGCCTGGATGGCGCAGGTCTCCTTGAACTTGAGCGCCGCCTCCTGCGCGATCGCCAGCCCCGGACCACGGCCAATCACCATGAGTTTGCTGGCCGTGCGCAGCAGCTCCACGGCGCTGGACCAGTCTTGTTGGCACGCGTCATCCAAAGCTGCGGGTAACGTCTGCAGGCCTTGCAACAGGTCGTCGTGTGCGCCCCAGTGCGCGGCCAGGCGCGCGCCGGCCACTAGGCCGCAGATAAAACTCTTGGTCGCGGCCACACTTTTCTCGGGGCCGGCGTGCAGCGGCAGCGCCCAGTCGACGGCCTCGGCCAGCGGCGAACTGGTGTCGTTCACCAGCGCCACCGTGGTGGCACCCGCGGCTTCAAACAGCTGCATGGGTTCAATCAAGTCCGGGCTACGGCCCGACTGCGAGATGGACACGGCCAGCAGCCGCTGCTTGGCCAATGGCGCCTTGTACAGCGTGAGCAGCGACATGGGCAACGAGGTGACTAGTTGCCCGGTGCGCGACATCACCAGGTAGGCGAAATAAGCCGCCGCGTGGTCCGAGCTGCCACGTGCAATCGTCACCGCACCTTGAGGCGGCAACGCGCGCAGGGCAGCGCCCAGGGCGGCGTAGCGCTCTTCGTCGGCCGCCAGCTGTTGCGCCACCTGGCGCGCTGAGGCCAGGGCCTCTTCCAACATCAAAGTACGCACAAACAATCCTTTATAAAAAACACAGGGCCAGCGCGCCGTCCATGGCGTCGCCCTGCGCGGGCACCACGCGCCGAACCATGGCCGGAGACAAGCGGGGCAGCAAGCGCTGGGCAATGCTGCCGGCCACGGCCAGCGGCAACGTGTGCGTGGGATCCAGTGCGGTGGCGAGGGACTCCAGGCTTTGCGCCGCACGCGCCAGCATCTGGGCCGCATCGGCATCGTGCTCTGCATGCGCAAAGACCTTGGGCGCCAGCGTGGCATACGCAAACTGCCGCGCCGCGCCACACCAGGCCAGCATCGCTTGTGGTGTGCCCCCCAGCGTGGCGTACACATCGCGTGTGAGCGGCGTGTGGGCATGGCGCCCATCCACCGCCCGCTGGGTCAGGTTGACGGCCTGCAGGCCCAAGTCAGCACCACTGCCCTCGTCCCCGCAGGGGAAGCCCCAGCCGCCCGTGGTCGTACGCTCCCCATTCGCCTGCAGTGCTAGACCAATGGCGCCCGTGCCCATGATGACCAGCGCACCGGGGGCGCCCTGGTGGGCACCCAGCAGCGCGACCAGTGCGTCCGACTCCAGCACCAGCCGCGTGTAGCCGGGGTTGGCGGCCAGACAGCTGGCGTTCCAGTCGGCGTTGTTGGCACCGGCCAGGCCCAGGCCCAGCGCAATGTTGGCCGTGCCAGGCACGGGCCAGTCAGCCTGCAGGCGGCCCTGCACCGCATGGGCAATGGCCTCTGCAATATGGTGCCAGGCCTGGGGCGTGCCCTGCATCAAGCCAGAAGCACCGGCCTTGCCCTCGCCCACCACCACCCCGCTGCGGTGCACCACACGCGCCCGCGTGCTGGTACCACCACCGTCCACGCCAATGGCGTAATGGATGTGCGCAGGCAACGCGTCAAAACTCCAGGCAGCATTCATCGGGCGTGGGCCGAGCGCATATTGCCCGGGTTTAGGCGTGTGCAGGCGGTGCCATCGGCCTTGAACAAGTACAAGGCGGAGGGCGCTGCGCGCACGATGACCGAGTCGCCCAGGCGCACCTCGGCATTGCCGTCGCCGCGCACGATGAGCTCCTGCCCATCGTCCATCTTCAGGTACAGCAGGTTGGACTCGCCCAGGTGCTCCACCAGTGTGATCTCGGCGTCCAGCGCCGTGTCATCTCCGCCGGGCGCCACACCGGCAGGCAGCACTTCGCAGTGCTCGGGGCGCAGGCCCACTTCCACCGTTTCGCCCACCTGCAGCTGTGACGCATCCACCGTGGCCAGCACTTTGCTGCCATTGCCCAACTGCAGGCGCGCGCCCGCATCGGACACTTCGATCACGCGCGCAGGCAGCAGGTTGATGGTGGGCGAGCCGATGAAGGTGGCCACAAAACGGTTGGCGGGTTGCTGGTACAGCGTGAGCGGTGTGCCCGCCTGCTGCACATGGCCTTCGTTCAGCACCACGATCTTGTCGCCCAGCGTCATGGCCTCCACCTGGTCGTGGGTCACATAGACCATGGTGGCGTCCAGGTCGCGGTGCAGGCGGGCCAGTTCGATACGGGTCTTGGCACGCAACGCGGCGTCCAGATTGGAGAGCGGTTCGTCAAACAGAAACAGGCGTGGCTCGCGCACGATGGCGCGGCCAATCGCCACGCGCTGGCGCTGCCCACCCGACAGCTCGCGTGGCAATCGGTCCAGCAGGTGGTCGATGTGCAGCACCTTAGCGGCATCGCGCACCTTTTTGTCGATGTCGGCCTTGGTCGCGCCGTGGATCTTCAGGCCGAAGGACATGTTGCGGTACACGTCCATATGCGGGTACAGCGCATAACTCTGGAACACCATGGCAATGCCGCGCTCGGCTGGTGGCAAATCATTCACCAGGTCGTCGCCAATACGCAGCTCACCGCTGCTGATGTCTTCCAACCCACACAACACACGCAGCAGCGTGGACTTGCCGCAGCCGCTGGGGCCGACCAGCACCACCAGTTCGCCGTGTTCGATATCAAGGCTGATGTTGTGCAGCACCGGGTCGTTGCTGCCGTAGCTTTTTGAAATGTTTTTGAGGGAAACGCGTGCCATGGTGTGTGTGCTTTATTTGACGGCGCCCGCGGTGATGCCGCGAATCAGTTGACGGGAGAACAGGGCGTAGAGCGTGACCACCGGCACGATGGCCAGGGACAGCGAGGCCAGCACGGCATTCCAGTCGGTGGCGTACTGCCCCACAAACTGCTGGATGCCGAGCGTGATGGTTTGGGTCTTGTCCGACGGTGCCAGGATCAGCGGGAACCACAAGTCGTTCCAGATTGGCACCATGGTGAACACCGCCACCGTGGCAATGGCCGGACGGATCAGTGGCACCACCACCTGAAAGAAAATGCGGAACTCGTCAATGCCGTCGCAACGTGCCGCGTCCTTCAGCTCACTGGGCACCTGGCCCATAAACTCTGACAAGATCATGATCGCCAGCGGCAGGCCCTGGGCCACATAGACCAGCACCAGCGCGGTCAGCGTGTTGACCAGGTTCAGTTCCACCATCAGCTGCAAGATGGAGACCGTGCCCAGGCGGATCGGCACCATGATGCCGAAAGCAAAAAAGAACTTGAGCCAGCGGTTGCCCCTGAAGCGGTACTCCGACAGGCCCCAGGCCGCCATCGAGCCGAACAACAAAATAAAAAATAGCGAGGCCATGGTGACGATGAAGCTGTTGCCGAAGTACATGAGCACGTCGGAGCGGCCCAGCACCTTGGTGTAGCCAATCAGCGAAAAGGTCTCGGCCGTGGGCCAGGCCAGCGGGTCGTCGAAGATGGCGTCGCGGCTCTTGAACGAATTCATGAACACCAGCAGGATGGGCAACAACGCCAGCAGCAGATAGCCGATCAGCGTGAGGTGCACAAACACGCGGCTGGGTGCCACGGGCAGGACTTTGGAAAGGGAGTGTGTGGTGGCCATGCGGGGTCTCACAAAGCAAAGCGCTGCAGCCTGCGCTGCACCACCAAAAAGTACAGAGCTACGCCCACCAGAATCACCAGGAACATGATGGTGGCCACGGCCGCCCCCATGGTGGCGCTGGCCACTTGCGACTGGTAACCAAAGAAGGTGCGGTAGAACAGCGTGCCCAGAATGTCGGTGCTGTAGTTGGGGCCGGCCACAGCGCCCTTGACCGTGTAGACCAGGTCAAACGCGTTGAAGTTGGCCACAAAGGTCAGGATGGTCACCAGCCCCAGCGTCGGCAGGATCAAGGGCAGGCGAATCTGCCAGAAGATGCGCCAGGGCGAAGCGCCCTCCACCACGGCGGCTTCGATGATGTCGTCAGGAATCGCAATCAGCGCGGCATAGATCAGCATCATCGGCACCCCGATGAACTGCCACACCGACATCAGCGACACGGTGATCAAGGCCGTGTCTTCCAGCCCCAGCCAAGGTGCAAACCAGTCGCCCAAGCCCACCATCGTCAGCAAGCGTTCCGACACGCCCCACAGTGGCGACAGGATCAGCTGCCACACAAAGCCGATGATCACCACCGACAACAGCGTGGGCAGGAAAAAGATAGTGCGGTAGGTGGCCGCAAAACGCACGTTACGCAGCGACAGCAGGGCCGCCAGCAACAGGCCCACGGGGTTTTGCACCAGCATATGGATGCCAAAAAACTTGAGGTTGTTCCACATCGCATTCCAGAAACTCGCAGACCACTGCAGGTCCGAGAGGATGGTGATGTAGTTGGACAAGCCGGAGAAAGTGCGCACACCCGTGTCGTCGGCGCTGTACAGGCCCAGACGCAGGGTATCGATCAGCGGCAGCGCACTGAAGGTGGCGTAGATCAGCAGTGCCGGGGCGATAAACACCAGCACCCGCCAGGAAAAGCCGAGTTTCATGAGAGACCTTGTTGGCCAGAGAGACGAGGGAGAACGGGACGGCGGCACAAGCCCCTTGCGCCGCCAGGATGCAGGCCAGCGGCCCGCACCCGTCTTTCACATGCCCATGTTTATTTGGCTGGCGTGTACCACTTGGCAAACCCGGTCTGGATTTGTGCAGCCGCATCCTTAGGCGCCATCTTTCCGTTCATGACCTGCGAGTTCACGTTCCAGAACTCGTTTTCCATGCTCGGTGTGCCACGGCTCATGATCTGGGCGTTCAGGCGAATGGTGCTCTTGCACTGATTGCGCCAACCGATCATTTCCTTGGCCACAGGGTTCTTCACATCAATCGCGTGTTTGGACAGCGAGAAGAAGCCAGTCACCTTGTTGGTATAGAGGTCGGCAAACTCTTTGCTCGCCAGCCAGTTCAAAAACACCTGGGCGTCTGCCTTGTTTTTGCTCTTGCTGTTGATACCCATGGCGATGTCGGTGTGGTCCGAGATGTAGCAAGGGTCACCCGCCTTGGCCACGGGGGGCTTGAATGCACCAAACTCCACCTTGCTGTTGCCCTCAAAGTACGAGATGTCCCACGAGCCGGTGGGGTAGATGGCGGCGCGGCCCGTGCCAAACAAGTTCTGCGAATCACCATAAGTTTGCGCCTGGTAACCCTTTGGCAGGTAGGCGGCCCACTTGGCCATCACGTCCCAGGTCTTCACAAACTCAGGGTCGGTGAATTTCTTCTTGCCCGCGATGATGGCTTTGCGGCCTTCTTCGCCCTTCCAGTAGTTGGGGCCAATGCCGGTGTAGACGATTTGGTGGGTTTCCCACTGGTCGGCCGTACCCATGGCAATGGGTGCCACCTTGCCTTGGGCCTTGATCTTGTCCATGGCGGCAAAGAAGTCGGCTTCGGTCACTGGCACAGCCAGGCCCAGCTCGACAAACACCTTCTTGTTGTAGAAGAAACCGTGGATGACGGACGCCATGGGCACGCAGTAGGTGTCCTTGCCGTCGTCGGTTTGCCAGGCCACCTGGGCGGATTCGGGGAAGTTCTTCAGTGCAGCATTGCCGTTGAGCTTGTCCAGATGCCCCTTCTTGAACAGGTCCAGCGACACATCAAACGGGCGGCAGGTCACCAGATCACCCGCAGTACCCGCGGTCAGGCGGGCGTTCAGTGCGGAGTTGTACTCGGGAGGCGCCGTGGGGCTGAACTTCACGGTAATGCCGGGGTTGGCTTTGTAGAAGGCGGGCAGCAACACGTCTTCCCACAAACCTTTGTCATCCACACGCCAGCTCTCAATGGTGAGGGTGCCGGCATTGGCCAAACTGCTGCAAACCAGCGCAGCCGCGACAGCGGCCATGCGAAGGGGTTGGGACATGAATTCTCCTGATCATCGGTTGAATGAAACTGCCGGTCCCGTGCATCGCGGTGACCAATCAGCGGAGCGGAGGTTATGCTGTGACCCCTGTAATATCAAACCGCTTTACCGCATGCGAATTACAGAAATAAGTCGTTGATTTCATTGAATATTTCCCCCATGCGTCGCCTTCTCACCTTACGCTTTATTACGCGCCGTTCCGCCGCACCAGCGGTGGTTTGGGCTGGTTCCGGCAGCACACATACATAACATTACAAAACGACAGCAAATGAAAGCTTTCGCCTGGTTCGCATGGGGTCTGTCGCTGTGGCTAGGGGCCGCGTGGCCCGCCCATGCGCAAGCCCCTGGCGTGCCACTTGATGTGTTGCACTGGTGGACCTCGGCCAGCGAGCGCCGTGCGGCCGACCAGCTCAGTGCCCAGCTGGCCACCGCGGGCGTGTTGTGGAAAGACGCCGCCATTCCCGGTGGTGGTGGCATGGCCGCGGTCAAGGTGCTCAAGAGCCGCGTGCTGCTGGGCGACCCGCCCGATGTGGCCCAGCTCATCGGCACCACGCTCACCGAATGGGCCGACATGGGCCTGGTCATGCCACTCAACGCCGTGGCCCAGCGCCAACGCTGGTCGCAGGTGCTGTTCCCCACCGTGCTGGACCTGGTCACATACAAGGGCGATGTCATTGCCGCACCGCTGGGCATCCAGCGCATCAACACCCTGCTCTACAACCGCAAGCTGTTCGCGCGCCTGGGCCTCACACCACCACGCAGTTGGGGGCAGTTTGAACTGATCGCACGCAAGCTCCAGGTGCAGGGCGTGCGCCCGCTGGTCTGGAGCGACGAACCCTGGCAAATGGCCACCGTGTTCGAAACCGTGCTGCTGGGCGAAGCCGGCCCCACGCTGTACCGAGAACTCATCGTGCAACGCAAAAGCAGCGCCTGGATGGACCCGCGCGTGGAGCGCGCGCTGCAGCGCCTGCGCTGGCTGCGCACCCTGTCGGGCGACAACCCGCAAGAAAAAGCCTGGACCGACGGCGCACGTGAACTCATGAACGACAGCGCCGGCATGATGATCATGGGCGACTGGGCCAAGGGCGAACTGATGGCCTGGGGCGCCAGCCCCACCAAGGACTTTGGTTGTGTGGTGGTGCCCGGCACCGAGGGCATGCACCTCTACAGCGTGGACACCCTGGCCATGCTGGTGAGCGCGCGCCAACGCGAAGCCACGCAGGAAAAAATGGCCGAAGTGGTGGTGAGCCCCACCGCCCAGCTGGCCTACAACCGCATCAAAGGCGCGGTGCCCGTGCGGCGCGATGTGGACGTGTCTTCGCTGGACGGCTGCGCACGCGATTCGTGGGAAACCTTTGCTGCCCCGCGCAGCGCCCGCGTGCCCAGCCTGGCGCACCGCATGGCGGCTGACGAGGCCATCAAAGACGCCGTGGCGCAAACCCTGTGGCGTTTTTTGACCGATACGCGCATGGAGCCTCAAGAGGCCCAGCGCCGCCTGGCCGCCGTCATCCGCGCCTCTGGCGCGGAGCGCTAACACCCACACCCGACACGCCATGAACCGCACCCTGCTCGTTGTTGACGACGACCAAAAAACCCGCAACCTCCTGAAGACCTACCTGGAGAAACACCAGTACGAGGTGCGCGTGGCGCACGACGGCGCCAGCTTCATGGCCGAATTCGAACGTTTCAAGGACGAGCTCAGCCTGGTCATCCTGGACGTGATGCTGCCCGACACCGATGGTTTTACGCTGTGCCGCAG
Source organism: Rhodoferax sp. TS-BS-61-7 (assembly GCF_002943465.1). GTDB lineage: Bacteria > Pseudomonadota > Gammaproteobacteria > Burkholderiales > Burkholderiaceae_C > Allorhodoferax. The sequence goes on along the minus strand of NZ_PTQY01000009.1, from coordinate 39,579 downwards.
CGTGCGCAGCCAGTCACCGGTGCCCATCATCATGCTGACCGCCAGCGCGGACGACACCGACCGCATCGTGGGCCTGGAGCTGGGCGCCGACGACTACATCGCCAAGCCCTACAACCCGCGCGAACTACTGGCCCGCATCAAAGCGATTCACCGTCGCATGCAGCTGGGTGCGCCCGGTGCGCCGGTGCGCTATTTGCGCTTTGCCGGTTTCAGCATGGACGTGGTGGAGCGCGTGTTGACCGACCCACAGGGCGAGCCCGTGGTGCTGACCAGCATGGACTTCAACCTGCTGCGCTTTTTTGCCGAACATGCGGGCGAAACGCTGGACCGTGCCCGCCTGATGGAGCAAACCCGCGGCCGCGACCTGGGCCCGCTGGACCGCTCGCTGGATGTGCAGATCAGCCGCCTGCGCCAGCGCCTGCACGACGATGGCAAACAACCTGCGCTCATCAAAACCGTGCGGGGCAGCGGTTATGTGTTCTCGGCCGATGTGACTCCGCATGGCGACAGCTGACCGCCGCCGCTGGACGCGCCGCTATCTGCCCGACAGCCTGCTGGGCCGCATCGTGGTGGTGATGGCGCTGGGCGTGGTCAGCGCCCAGCTGGTGGGCACGCTGTTATGGGCCCGCCAGTTGCGCGAAAGCGCCCGCACCGAGGCACTCAGTGCCGGCAAACACATTGCGCTCAACGCAGCCGGCTCCATTCGTTTCTTCCGCGACCTGCCGCCCCAGTTCCGCCCCATCCTCATTGAGCAGCTGCGCACTATGGGCGGTACGCGCTTCTTTGTGAACGTGAACAAGGCGCAGGTACCCATCACCCCGCTGGCCGGCAATGCGCTGGTGGATGCCGTGGTGGACGTGGTGCGCGAAGACCTGGTGCGCAACCTCAACGCTGCACAGGCGCCCGAGGTGGCCTTTGCCTGGCCCGACAGCCTGCAGGTGTCCGACGACGGCCGCATGGTGCGCGACCTGCCCGAGTCGTGGGTGGAAGCCACGCTGCTGCTGCGCCCACGGCCTGCGCCGGTGCTGGTGATCCAGGCGGAGTTTGAACCGGGGCGCTGGTTGTATCTGGCCGCGCCCATGCCCGACCCCTACTTTCTGGAAAACGCCAACCCGCTCACACTGGACCGCGTGGCCATGCAGCTGGTGACGTTGCTCACCGTACTGGTGCTCAGCGTTTTGCTGGTGCGTGGCCTCATTCGCCCGTTGAACAAAATTGCGTCGGCCGCCAATGCCTTTGGCAGCGACACCGCGCCCGAGAGCGTGCCCGAAACCGGCACCGCCGAACTGCGCCGCACCGCACGCGCCTTCAACGAAATGCAGGCCCGCATCCAAGGCTACCTGGTGGACCGCGAGCGTTTGTTCCTGGGCATCTCGCACGGGCTCAAAACACCCATCATGCGGCTCAAGCTGCGTACCGAGCTGCTGGACGACGAAACCCTGCGTGCTGAATTCCATGAAGACCTGGACGACCTGGACGTGATGGTGAAAGCCGCGCTGCAAAGTGTGAAAGACACCGACATCCACGAGAACCTGACCCCCGTGCGGCTGGACACGCTGCTGGCCCGCCTGGCCCAGCGCCCCATCCACCCCGATGCGAGCATTGAATGCACGGCCGAAGCCATCAGCGTACTGGGCAAACCGCTGGCGCTGGAGCGCGCTTTCAGCAACCTGCTGGACAACGCCGTGCTCTATGGCGAACGGGTGCAGGTGCGGCTGAGTCTGCAAGGCAGCCGCGCGCTGGTAGAGGTGCGTGACTTTGGACCCGGCATTGCACAAGCCAGCATGTCGGCCGCGTTTGAGCCGCATGTGCGCCTGTCCCACGGCCAGCAGCAAAACCGCACCGGCACCGGCCTGGGCCTGGGCATTGCGCGCAACATCATCCAGGCGCATGGCGGCGAGATTCGCCTGCACAACCACGCCGAAGGCGGGCTGGTGGTGACCGTGCTGCTGGCGGCGATTGCGCAGGAAGACGCTTAGCCCTTAGGCCGCGCCCTGCAGCGGCAAATAAATGTCGGTCAGCAAATCGGCCGGTGCCGTGTCGCGCGGGTTGTTCAGGTATTCCTCAAACACGGGCTGGTCCAGCGCGGCGTGGCCGGACTGCACCAGCCACTGCCCATACAGCCACTGGTAGGCTGCGCCCATGGTGGCGTAGGGGCCGCGGTGGCGCAGCACGGCACAGGTGCAACCGCCCAGCGTCATTGGCTGCAGCGGCGCGCTGGCTTGGGCACCCGCAGACAGCGACAACCCCGCCCACGACCGCAGCTGCGCCTCCGGCACGGCCGCCGGGTCGTCGTAGTACACGGCCAGCCAGCGCGTGTCGTCCCGTAGCAGGCCCTGCGCGGCCATGTGGGTGAAGGTGGTTTCAAACGCCTTGCCAATGCGCATATAGCCGCCGCCATGCGGCAAACCCGCCAGCGGCACCGCGGGCACATGGCGAATGTCCACCGTGTAGCCCGCCGCTGCGGCCTGCGCCACGCCCTGGCGAAACACCACATGGCCGCCCCGCGCGTGGTACTGCGTGGGCCCCATGCCATAGGCCGTGCCAAACGCGCGGGTGAACGACTGCACATTGGGGTAGCCGCATTTGCGCGCTACCTGCGCCACCGGCAGCTGTGTGTTGGCCAGGTAGCCGGATGCGCGGTGCAAGCGCAACCGGCGTATGGTGGCCGCAATCGTCTCGCCATTCATCGCGTGGTACACGCGGTGCCAGTGGTAGGGCGACAGGTGGGCCACCTCCGCCAGCCGCTCCAAGCTCAGGTCTTCGCCCAGGTGGTCATGGAGGTAGGCGGTGACGCGGCTCAGGCGATCCTGGTAGTCGGTCCAGCTGTGGCTGCGGTTCATGCGTGTGGGGTTCCCTGGTGGCAGGTCTATTGCAATCCAATCGAGATGGCAATCTTGCCATCGGCACTGTAATGCTCGTACTCGGCAATCACGGTCTTGGCCAGTTCGGTGTGGCCCCAGATTTCCATCCACTTGGCGCCCACCAAATCAAAGCGAGCCGGCTCCACGTCAAACACCGCGCGTTTGGACGCAGGGATGACCACGCGCACCATGCCCGCGGGCACCTCGGCGCTGGCCGGCACCGCAGCGCCAATCACCAGCGAATACAAACCCGTGTTGTTGACGCCCGCGTTTTCAAAGTGGGTGTAGACCGCGTAGACATCGCCATTCAGCTTGGCGGGAATGTGGGCCAACACTTCATCTTGTCCAAAACGTTGCCAGTGCGGCGGAATGGTCTGCATGGCCTCCAGGTTGGTGGTGCGCAGCTCGATGCCGATGACGTGGAGGGCCTGGGCCAGTTGCTCTGTTTTCATTCAATAACTCCGGTGGGGTTGAACACCGGGCCAGTCTAAAAACACCGAGCAGACATTTCTTGCGGAGTTGCACCGCGGCCCTTTTTACAAGGCGACCGCGTGGCCTTCCACCAGCACCGCCTGCAACGCCAGGTCGCGGTTCAGCACCACCACATCGCCCCAGGCACCCGCTGCCAAGCGGCCGCGGTCTTGCAGCCCCATGTGGTCGGCCGCATAGGTGGACACGCGTTTGGACGCATCCGCCAGGTCCAGCCCCAGTGTGTCCACCAAGTTGCGCAGGGCCTGGTCCATGCTCAGCACCGAGCCGGCCAGCGTGCCATCGGCCAGGCGCACGCCGCCCATGCATTTGGTCACCGTGTGGCGGCCCAGCTTGTAGTCGCCATCGGGCATGCCGGCGGCCGATGTGGAATCGGTCACGCAGTACAGCTTGGGGATGGCGCGCAGCGCGGCGTGGATGGCGCCGGGGTGCACATGCAGCAGATCAGGAATGACCTCTGCAAACTCGGCGTGCGCCAGTGCGGCGCCCACCATGCCGGGCTCGCGGTGGTGCAGGGCCGACATGGCGTTGAACAAATGCGTGAAACCCGTGGCGCCGCAGCGCATGGCGGCTACGCCCTGCTCGTAGCTGCCCGTGGTGTGGCCCAGCTGCACCTTGAAGCCCTCGGCCACCAGCTGGGCAATGAGATCATGGTTGCCACCCACCTCAGGCGCCAGCGTGATGAGGCGGATGGGCGCCATGGCGTGCAGGCGGTGGATCTCGTCAAAGCTGGCGGGCCGCGCAAACGGCGGCTGCGCGCCCAGGCGCGCCTCGCTGATGTAGGGCCCCTCCAGGTGCACGCCCAGCACGCGTGCGGCATTGGGCGCGCGCTGTTCGCACAGCGGCCCCATGGCGGCAAAGGCCGTATCCAGGTCGCTCTGCGGTGCGGTCATGGTGGTGGCCAGGAGCGACGTGGTGCCATGACGCGCATGCAGCGTGGCCACATGCATAGCCGCGTCGCCGCCTTCCATGATGTCGTGGCCCGCACCGCCGTGCACATGCAGGTCGATGAAGCCGGGCAGCACAATTGGCACACCGCTGTCGCGCACCGCGGCGGTGGCTACCGGCGTGCCGTTGATGCCTGCAATGCGGCCCTGCGCATCCAGCGTGAGTGCGCCCTGCACAAAACCCGTGGGGGTGAGGATGTGGCCTTCGATGCGGGTTTGCAATGTCGTCATGGCGGTGTCCTTAGGTCTTGAGTTCGGCCACAAAGTCGTAGTAGTCGCTGCGGCAGTGCGACTGGGTGTGCTCCACGGCCACGCCGTCGGGCAAATAGGCGGTGCGGCTTACCCACAGCAGGGCTGCGCCTATGGCAATGCCCAGCGGTACAGCCATGGCGGGCTCGGCGTTCACCGCGCGGATGTGCTGCACCGCGCGCACCGGCGCCAGGCCGCTGCGCGCCAGGTGCAGGTAGAGCGAACCGTCCAGGTCCTGCGGGCGCGGGCAGGCACTCAGCAGCACGGTGCTGCGCTCGTAGGCCATGGGCACGCCGTCGGCCAGGCGCAGGCGCTCCAGCCGCGCCACGCGGGCGCCGCGGGCCAGACCCAGGGCTTCACGCTCGGCCACGCTGGCGGTGGCCACCTCGCGCGTGATCCAGTTGCTGCTGGGTATGTAGCCACGCTGGCGCAGCTCTTCCGAAAAACTGGTTAGCTTGGACAGCGGCTGCTCCAGCCGCGGCGCGATGAAGTTGCCCGAACCCTGGCGGCGCAGCACCAGGCCCTGGCCCACCAACACCTCAATGGCTTTGCGCGCGGTGATGCGCGACACGCCCAGCGATTCGGACAACACCCGCTCCGACGGCAAAGCCTGGTCCACGCGGTAGGTGCCCGCGCGGATGTCTTGCTCCAGCTGGTGGGCCAGCTGCAGGTAGAGCGGGGAGCTGTCGGCGGCGGGGTTTAGGGCGGATGGCACGGGGTGGATTGGGTGGTTTTTCAAATAATACCACTTCAATACCAGTTAGCCCAACCCTCCTGTCGGACTATGGACTGGCTCAGGCGTCCCAGGCCTGCACATAAGCCGGTGCGGGCACCGTGCACAGCGGGTCGGCCACGGGCGCACCACGCTGCTGCACCAGCGGCAACACACCGGCCCATGCGGCCACGCCCATGTCTTCGGCATCGTCCTTGGGGCCACCGGTGCGCACCTTGCAGGCCGCCTCGGCCAGGCTGATGCGCATCACCGTGGTGGCGGCAAACTCTTTGTCATTGCCGGGGCGGGCTTCGTCCTCGCGGCCCGGGGCCAGGTGGCGCATGAAGGTGTCGAGCGCGGCGCCTTTGTCGTCCACCTTTTCAAACTGCCCGTAGACCATGGCCGAGCGGTAGTTCATGGAATGGTTGAAGGCCGAGCGTGCCAGCACCAGGCCGTCGATGTGCGTCACTGTCACACAGGCTTGCGTGCCCTTGGCAAGCAGCTTGATGAGTCGCCCGCCGTTGGAACCGTGGATGTAGAGGTGGTCGTCCTCGCGCCAGCAGGCGGTGGGAATGCAGTGCGTGCCCTTGTCGTCGGCAAAGGCCACGTGGCACACATAGGCCGCGTCCAGGATGGCGTGCAGCGTGGTGGCGTCGTAATGGGCGTTTTCGGCAATACGGCGCACACGGGTGCGGTCGCTTGGGGCGGTGGGCTTGTGGGTAGTTGCGGTCATAGCAGTGCAAGTGAAAGAAGGGGCGGACTGTAGGCCGCATGTGGCTCTAAATTAAGATCCACCTTTGCACTATTTTTTAGTACCACGACACAAAGGCTCGCTGTGGACTACCAACTGCTGTTCTCCCGCTACACCGCCACCCCGGCGCATGCGCGCTGGTCGCGCCAGCGCCAGTTGCACGAATGCCTGCGCAGCGCCATCCGCAGCGGCACGCTGGGCAGCGGCGTGCGCCTGCCCGCCACGCGCACGCTGGCGCAAGAACTGGGCGTGTCGCGCAACACCGTGCTCTACGCCTACGACCAGCTCGCCACCGAAGGTTTTGTGCTGCCCGACCGGCGTGGCACCGTGGTGGCCGATGCCACCGCCGTGCCGCCACCAATGCGCCAGGCAGCGCCACTGCGTGTGGGCCTGTCCAAACGCGCGCTAGCTGTGCCCACGCGCGACGCGCCCGAGACCCCCGCCGCCTTTGCGCCTGGTGTGCCCGCGCTCAAAGAATTTCCGGTCACCCTGTGGCGCCGCCTGTTGGACCGTGCCTGGCGCGGCCTGCGCACCGCCCAGCTTAACTACGCCGAGCCCACCGGTGAGCCCGCGCTGCGCGAAGCCATTGCCAGCCACCTGCGGGTGGCACGTGGTGCGCTGCTGGACGCCAGCCAGGTCATCATCACCGACGGCACGCAGAGCAGCCTGGACCTGTGCGCCGGCGCCTTTGCCGATGCGGGCGACAAGGTGTGGATCGAGAGCCCCGGCTACCAGGGCGCGCTGGCCGCCTTCAAGGCCGCGCAGCTCAAACCCGTGGGCATGGTGGTGGACAGCGAAGGCATCGCCCCCACCGCCGCCGACTGGCAGCGCCAGCGCCCGAAGCTGATTTACGTCACCCCATCGCACCAGTACCCCACGGGCAGCGTGCTGAGCCTGGAGCGGCGCATGGCCCTCATCGCCCAGGCGCGCAGTGCGGCGGCCCTCATCATTGAAGACGACTACGACAGCGAGTTCCGTCACGACGGGCCGCCACTCTCGTGTATGCAGGGCCTGGCGGCGGATGCACCCGTGCTCTACCTGGGCACCTTCAGCAAAACCATGTTCCCCGCGCTGCGCATTGGTTTTGTGGTGGTGCCCGCGGCGCTGGTGGAGCCGCTTAGCGCCATGCTGGCGCGCACCACACCGCGTGGGCGCGCGGCCGACCAGCTGGCGCTGGCCGAGTTCATGCACAGCGGCCAGTTCAGCCTGCACCTGCGGCGCATGCGCCGCCTGTACCGCCAGCGCCGTGACGCGCTGGTGGCCGCGCTGGAACAACAGCTGGGCGATGTGGCCGACGCGTACGGTGGCTCGGCCGGCATGCACCTGGCGCTGCGCCTGCGCAACCCGCGTGCGGACGACGCGGCCATGAGCCGCGCGCTGCAGGCCCAGGGCATCGTGGCCCCGGCGCTGAGCGAGCAGGCCATTGGCACACGCGTGCAGCCCTGGCGCGGCTTTCTGCTGGGCTATGCGCAAGTGCCGGTGGAGCAGATGCCCGGGCTGGTGAAGCAGCTGGCCGAGGTGGTGCGCCGCTTCGGCTAGAGTTGCCGCACCTTCACTCCTGTCGCCATCTGCACCATGTCCAGCTTTGAAACCGAGTTCCTCGACAACTACCTGAAGTTCGGCCTGGGCGCCATGCCCAAGGCGGACATTGATGCGCTGGTGATGCACCTGCTGGACCAGCACGGCCTGGGTGGCTCGGGGCCGCTGGCGCGGCTGAACAACCAGACCGTGAGCGAGCGGCTCAAGACCCCAGTGGCCAAGGTGAAGAAGCTGCGTTACGAGGCGGCGCTGAAGTTTGGCGGCCGGGTGGAAGACCAGGCCGCCGGGCGCCTGCTGGCGGCGCTGGCCAACGCATCGCTGGAGCCGCAGGGCGACAAGATCTGCCTGATCATTGAAGACACGCTGGCCAAAAACTGGCTGCAGGGCCAGCTCAAGATCTACCAACACATCTTCGACCACCCCTTCAGCACCGAGATCGTGCGGGTGTCGGCCGACGGGCTGTTCCAAGTGCTGGAGTCTTTGTTTGGCAAAAAGGAGCTGGCGGCTTTTCGCGCGGGCTACGACAAGGCCAAGGACATCAAGGACGCGGCCGAACGCAAGAAGCTGTTCAAGGGCATTGCCATGGACTTTGCCAAAGACGCGGCCAAGGCGGCCGGTGGCACGGTGCTGGCGGTGGTGAAGGGGCAGCTGGGGCTGGGCTGAGCAAGCCGAACTCAACCGCTATTAAAACAGTAGCTGCTTGCGCATATTCCACGGGCTCCAGAGGCCAATTTGGCTTAAAAACCGGCCAACACCGCCTGATTGCGGCCCTGGGACTTGGCTTGGTACAGCGCGGCGTCGGCCTGGCGCAGCAGGTCTTGCGGGGTGTGGCCGGGGCCGGGTACTACGCAGGCGGCGCCGCAGCTCACTGTTACCACGCCAAAGGGCGACTGCGCGTGCTCTGCACCCAGCGCCTGCACGGCCTGGCAGGCGCGCTGCGCCAGCAGCAGGGCGCTGGGGCCGTCGGATGCGGGGGCCACCATCACAAACTCCTCGCCGCCGTAGCGGGCCACCACATCGGTGGTGCGGCCCACGCTGGCCATGGCCTGCGCCACCTTGCGCAGGCACTCGTCGCCGGCCTGATGGCCGTAGTGGTCGTTGTAGCGCTTGAACATGTCCACATCCAGCATCACCAGCGCCAGCGGCTGGCCCAGGCGCTCCAGGCGGGCCCAGGCCTTGTGCAGCTCTTGGTCAAACTGGCGGCGGTTGGCAATGCCGGTCAGGCCGTCCACCATGCTCAGCGCTTCCAGCCTCTCATTCAGCGCTTGCAGCTGCTGGGTGCGCTCATCCACGCGCTGGGCCAGGTCGCGCTCCGAGGTTTGCAGCGTCTCCACCAGCTTCTGCTTGGCCAGCACCAGGTCGCTTTGCGCCTTCAGTTTGTCTTGGCGGAGCTGGTTGTAGCGGTCGGCCAGCGCAAAGGCCAGCAGTAGCATCTCCAGCGTCGAGCCCGCCTGCAAACCATCCACTGTGAGCACATTAGTGGGCAAGATGCCCAGCGCGCGCAGCAGCGTCATCAGCGAACCCGCCATCAGCACCGCAAACGCGCCACCAAAAAAGTACGCCGCACGCATGCGCCGCACCATGCACCAGGCCACAACCCCGAGCAGCAGCACGCACGACACCACAAACATCCAGATGGTGAGGCGCGCCACCGACTGCACCATGGTCCAGTACAGCACTGGAAGCAGCCCGTGCAACACCATGCCCGCGCGCAGCCCCAGGTCGATGCGCGGCAGGTGCTGCGCCGTGCCCAGCATGCTGCGCATAAACGCCATAAAACACACCAGCCCCCACGAGGTGGCCATGTAGTAGTTGGGGTTGGTCCAGGTCAGGTGTTGCGGCCACAAAAACTCGGACGCCATGCCCGTCTTCTGCCCCAGCGCCAGCACCGAAAACGCCACAAAACACACATACAAGGCATAGGCCCGGTCGCGCAGCGCCACAAACAGCATCAGGTTGAACAAGGCCATGGCCAGCGCCACCCCAAAGTACATGGCCTGCACCATGTAGTCGTGGCGCACATAGTGCTCAAAGTCGGGCTGGGCCCACAGGCGCACCGGCACGATCAGGCCGATGGTGGACTGCACCCGCAGGTACAGCGTGAGCGAGCTACGGGCGGGCACCTGCAGCGGAAACACGAAGTTCCGGTTCTCGTGCGCACGGGTGGCAAACGGCATGTCGCCGCCGGTGGCGGTTTCCACATAGCGGCCGTCGGGGCCAGGGGCGTACAGCGTCACATACGAAATACGCGCGTTCACCACATCCAGCATTTGGCGCGCGGCCTCGGGTGCGGCGTTGGCCAGCTCCAGGCGCAGCCAAAACGCAGACCGCGTAAAGCCCAGCGCCAGCGCGTCTTTGCTGCCGGCGGTGCTGGTGAACTTGCCATCCGCAAACGCCTGCTGCGCCTGGGCCAGGGTGAGCGCGGCGGATGGGTCTTCCAGCAACTGCAAGTGCGCAATGGCGTCCTGCGCGCCGGTACCCGGCGGCACCACCGGCATGGCCAGTGCCGACCACGCCAGCGGTAACAGCAGCAACAGCAGCGCCACACGCACCAGCCGATTGGCAAACCCAAGCATCCACTTCACCGCCATTGCTCCCTTGTTTGATGTGTTTAACCGCCGGGCCAATAGCTTACGCCCTTTCCGTTTGCCCCCCATTTGGGGCCCCGCGCTTGGCAAAGCCGACCGGCCTGGGGCATGATGCTTACATAACGATACAACTCACTCAGGGAGGGTGACCCCGGAATGGCAACGCTGATTCCTTCATTGGGTTCGTGCGTCTCACGCATGACCAGCGGCGAACGCAGGCTGGCCGAACGGCTGGAAGCCAAACTCGACGACGACTACCGGCTTTGGTACGACGTGCCCATGGGGCCGCGCAACACCCACCCCGACTTTTGTGTGCTGCACCCGCGCCGCGGCATTCTGGTGCTGGAGGTGAAGGACTGGCGGCTGGGCACCACCATCCTGAAAGCCGACAAACAAAACTGGGAGATCTTGGGCGACAGCGGCCCCAAGACGGTGATCAACCCGCTGGAGCAGGCCCGCCAGTACGCGCACCAGGTGGTGAAGGCGCTGGAGCGCGACGCGCAGCTGGTGCAAGCCGATGGCCCCCATGCGGGCAAGCTGGCCTTCCCCTGGAGCTATGGCGTGGTGCTGCCCAATATCACCCGCAAGCAGTTTGAAGCGGCCGAGCTGCAGCACGCCATCGAACCCCACCGCGTGGTGTGCCAGGACGAAATACTGGAGGGCGTGGACGCCGAAGACCTGCAAAGCCGCCTGTGGGACATGTTCCCCTTCGGGATGCGCGGCGCCCTCAGCCTGCCGCAGATAGACCGCGTGCGCTGGATCATGTTCCCCGAGGTGCGCGTGCAGCAGGGCGCGTTGTTTGACGACAACGATGCAGACGCAAACCTGCCCGACATCATGCGGGTGATGGACCTGCAGCAAGAGCAGCTGGCGCGCAGCCTGGGCGACGGGCACCGCGTCATCCACGGCGTGGCGGGTTCGGGCAAGACCATGATCTTGGGCTACCGCGCGGAGTACCTGGCCCAGGCCAGCACTGCCAGCAGCAAACCCATCCTCATCCTCTGCTTTAACGAGCCGCTGGGCGTGAAGCTACACAGCGTGATGCAGGCCAAAGGCCTGGGCGACAAGGTGCATGTGCGCCACTTTCACAAATGGTGCCGCGACCAACTGGTGGCCTATGGACAAACACTGCCAGACAGCCGAATGCAGGTGTCCGCCATGATGGACGACATGGTGCACCGCGTGATCACCGCCGTGGACCGCCAACAAATCCCCAGCGGCCAGTACCAAGCGGTGATGATTGACGAAGGCCACGACTTTGCGCCCGAATGGCTGAAGCTGGTGACGCAGATGGTGGACCCCACCACCAACAGCCTGCTGGTGCTGTACGACGATGCGCAAAGCATTTACGAACGTGCGCGCAGCAAACAGTTCAGCTTCAAGAGCGTGGGCATTCAGGCCATGGGCCGCACCACCATCCTGAAGATCAACTACCGCAACACCAAACAGATACTGCAAACCGCCAGCCTGGTGGCCGCCGACCTGCTGACTGCGGACGACAAAGACGACGACGGTATCCCCATGCTCAAGCCCATCAGTTGCGGGCGCGATGGCGAGCCGCCGTTGATCATTCGTTTACCCACGCTGCGCGACGAAGCCTTTGCCATTGCCGACCACCTGGGCCAGGCGCACATAGAAGGCCACGCCTGGGGCGACATGGCCATCCTGTGCCACGACTACTTCACCATGGACCTGTGCGCCACGGTGCTGAACCAACGCAAGCTGCCATTCAATGTGCGCAAGCGGTCAGGCGATTTCATCCCTGGCGCCAACGCCATCCAGATCATGACCATGAAGGTCAGCAAGGGACTGGAATTTCCGGTGGTGGCGTTACCCGGTGTGGGGCATATGCCTGCGGCGGGGGAGGACGAGAAGGAAGCGGCGCGGGTGTTTTATGTGGCGGCTACAAGGGCAACGCAGAGGTTGATGTTGGGGGTAGGAGGGGATGGGGGGTTTGGAGCGCAAATTTCAGCTACCTAACCAATTCAATTCACGAATTCACGAGGAAGAAAAGAATGATTGAGTCAATTCAAATTGCTGGCGAAGCTTCTTATGCAAACACACCTGAAATTTTGCACAGGCTATCCAAGATCAATTTCTTCTATGGCGCGAATGGCTCTGGCAAGACAACGATAAGCCGAGTTGTCGCAAATGCGAGCTCCTTCGCATCGTGTAGTGTGAACTGGAAGGGTGGGACGGCGTTGAAAACGATGGTCTACAACCGTGACTTCGTCCATGAAAATTTCAGTACAGCGACCGGACCAAAAGGCATCTTTACCCTCGGAAAAAACGACATTGACACCTTAGCCAAAATTGCAACCGCAAAAGCCGAGCACGATGCATTTTTGACAAAAATTGAAAAATTGAAAACCAGTTTGTCGGGCGAAGATGGTTTAGGTGGAAAAAAGGGCGAGTTGGCGGCGGCAGAAGATCAATTCAAAGAAAAATGCTGGCTGGCGTACACAAAACACAAACAAAAACTCATCAATGCTTTTGATGGATTTCGCAACAGCAAGGATAGCTTCAGGGATAAGGTCCTACGAGAACTAACTTCGAATTCAGCGTCGCTTTTGGCTCTTCAAGATCTTGAAGAGAAAGCATCTACCGTCTTTGGTCCGACACCTACCATTGAGCCAACGTTGGCAACGATTCAAGCCAAGCAACTCATTGACTATGAATCCGATCCAATACTGAGCAAGCGGGTGATTGGTAAGGGGGATGTTGACATTGCTGCCATGATAAAAAAGCTGGGCAATAGTGATTGGGTACGAGAGGGGCGCAGTTTCTACGACGTAAACGAGTCGGCCTGCCCTTTTTGTCAACAAAGCGTAGCTGCGTCTTTCACGCACAGTTTGAATGAATATTTTGATGAAACGTTCACAACAGACACGGCGACTATTGCAAAGCTCATTTCAAATTACTCTACCGAAGCTGAAAGACTTCAGCTGGCGGTTTCACAGGTAATAGCTGCCCAGTCAAAATTTCTCGATACGGAGAACTTGAAGAGGGAAAAAGAGCTTCTTGATTCAAAGATAACAATAAATATTCAGAAATTGGCTTCCAAAAAGAAGGAGCCTAGTCAGATCATTGAGTTGGAATCCGTCGGCAATGTCGCATCAACGATTTTGACTGCTATCGACCAGACCAACGTTGCTATTGCAGACCATAACAAAACGGTTGCAAACCTTGCTCAAGAGAAACGCGCGCTGACAGCGCAAGTTTGGAAATATCTTCTAGAGGTAGACCTGAAAGCGGACCTTGCTGCTTACAGCACGAAAACAGCTGCACTGACCGCCGCAATCAATGGAATGAATTCGAACATCGATTCGGCCACTGCCGATATGAAAGCTAAGGCGTTTGAAATTCGGACTCTAGAAAAAGATTCAACCAGCACGCAGCCTACCGTCGATGGAATTAATCTACTCCTGTCGTCCTTCGGCTTTCGCGGCTTCTCGTTGGCGCCAGCTGGGACCGGGAATTTTTACAAACTGATTCGCGCAGATGGCACCGATGCAAAGGAGACGCTGAGTGAAGGTGAACGGACATTCGTTACCTTCCTCTATTTTTATCATTTGCTTAAGGGAAGCAACTCTGAAAGTGAAATTACGACAAATCGAGTCGTTGTCTTTGATGACCCCGTCTCCAGTTTAGACAGTGACATATTGTTTCTGGTCGGGAGTCTGATAAAAGATCTATTTGAAGAAGTCCGAACGGGCGTTGGGCACATCAAGCAAATTTTCGTACTCACGCACAACGTTTATTTTCACAAAGAGGTCACATTCAATCCAAAGCGTAGTGGCAACACTGCCATGAAAAGTGAAGAGACTTTTTGGGTCGTGCGAAAACTCAACTTGTCATCGAAACTTGAGCATCATGAATCCAATCCAATCAAAACATCCTACGAATTGCTGTGGTCCGAAGTTCGCAGACCTGATCGTTCGAACTTGACGATTCAGAATACGCTCCGACGAATTTTGGAAAATTACTTCAAAATTTTGGGGGGAGTTGACCTTAATGATCTGAATGCGAAATTTGACGGCCAGGAAAAATTGATCTGTAAATCACTGATTTCATGGGTCAACGATGGCTCACATTTTTCGCACGATGATCTTTACGTATCCATCAGCGATTCAATGATTGAGCCGTACCTGAACGTCTTCAGGGAAATATTCAAAAAATCGGACCATATGGCGCACTACAAGATGATGATGGGCGACGCATACATTGAGGTGCCGGCATCTACGCCTCAACCCGCAGCAATTTGACAACGCCGGGTTAGTTAGGCCATGAGCCTTGAATACCAGGCCAACCAAAAATGAGAGACCCAGTCGTCATGCATGAAATCATCTGTCCACACTGCAGCAAAGCCTTCAAGATCGACGAAGCGGGGTACGCCGACATCCTCAAGCAGGTACGTGATGGCGATTTTGACAAACAGTTGCACGAGCGGCTGGAGCTGGCCGAGCGGGAAAAGCGCGACGCGATTGCCTTGGCCGAGGCGAAGGTCGCCAATGAACTGCAAAAAGCTGCGGCCATCAAAGACACAGAGATTCAGGCGCTAAAAACCCAACTCGACGCGGGCGAGGTAGCGAACAAGCTTGCGCTGGCCGAGGCCTTGGGCAAGGTAGAAAAGCAGCGCGATGCCATCGCCAACGAGCTCACGCAGGCCAAGCAGGAACAGCAGGCGGCGCTCAAGCTGGCCGAGGCCCAGCTGGCCCATGAGCTGCAAGGGGCTGCGGCGCGCAAAGATGCGGAGATTCAGGCCTTGCAGGCCCAACTTGATGCGGCTGAGGTAGCACGCAAGCTGGCGGTGACAGAGGCTTTGGGCGCGGTCAGCAAAGAGCGCGATGGGCTAGCGAACGAACTTGAGCAAGCGCGCAACGCGCAGCAGGCAGCTGCTCAGTTGGCCGAGGCCAAGCTGGCCCATGAGCTGCAAGGGGCTGCCGCCAAAAAGGACGCTGAAATTCAGGCGCTGCAAGCCAAGCTGGAGGCCGGCGACGTGGCGCGCCAGCTGGCCGTGAATGAAGCCGTGGGTGTGGTCGCCCTGGAGCGCGATGGGTTGAAAAATGACCTCAGCCTCATCACCGTGAGAAATCAGCTGGAAGAGAAAGCCATCAAGGAGCAATTCGCCTTGCAGCTGCGCGACCGTGATGGGGAGATTGAGCGCCTGCGGGACATGAAGGCGCGGCTATCGACCAAGATGGTGGGTGAAACCCTGGAACAGCACTGCGAAATCGAGTTCAACCGCATCCGTGCTGCCGCCTTTCAGCGGGCACATTTTGAAAAGGACAACGACGCCCGCAATGGCAGCAAGGGCGACTACATTTTTCGCGAGTCGGATGAGAGCGGCGCCGAGATCGTCTCCATCATGTTTGAGATGAAGAACGAGAGCGACGATACGGTAACCAAGAAGAAGAACGAAGAATTTCTGAGAGAGCTGGACAAGGACCGCACGGAAAAGGCTTGCGAGTACGCGGTGCTGGTGTCCCTGCTAGAGCCGGAGAGCGAGTTGTACAACAGCGGCATCGTCGATGTCTCGCACCGCTATCCAAAGATGTATGTGGTGCGGCCGCAGTTTTTTGTGCCGCTGATTACGCTGCTGCGCAATGCCGCTTTGAACTCGATGAAGTACAAGTCCGAGCTGGCGCTAGTGCGCTCACAGAACGTGGACATTACGAAGTTTGAAACCCAGCTCGACGAATTCAAGACGGCGTTTGGGCGCAATTGGCGCCTTGCCTCCGAAGGCTTTGAAGAAGCCATCAAGCGCATTGACGATGCGATTAAGGACCTGGAAAAAACCAAGGAAGCGCTGCACAAGTCTGCGAACAATTTACGACTCGCCAACGACAAGGCCGACGACCTGACGATCAAAAAGCTCACTCGGGGCAACCCCACGATGGCGGCAAAATTTGCCGAGCTGCCAGGCCCCTTGAGCTCGGCTGAGACAGACTAGGCCCCGCTGAGCCGAGAGATACGGCAAATTGCTACGGTTTTTATAGCTGGTAGCGCACATTCCAGCTGGGCTAGAGGCCCATTTGGCACTCAAACCTGCGGCAGATACGTATCCAGCAGCGTTTGCACCGCATCTGCCTGCAACACATCTCGACGGCGCTTCAGGGCTTCGCGGTCGGGCTGGTTCGCCATCCAGCGCTTGAAGGCAACAAACGTGGCGGGGTGCACGGTGTTCATGCGCGCCATGGTGCCGTTGGTGGCCACAATGACGGCAGAAAAGGCGGGGGAGTCCAGCAGCACATTGGCGCGGCGCGCCTGCGCCACCCAGAAGTCTTCGTCTTCATCGCTTAGTTTGATGGGGTGCGGGTCGTCGCCTGCACGCTCGCGGCGGATGATGTCGACTTCAAAGCCGTCTTTGTTGACGGCGGTGTATTTTTGGCTCTTGCGGATACGAAAGCTGCTGTCCACCTTTTTCAGCACGCCCAGCATGGAGCTGTCTACTTTGGCAAGCTGGGTCGAGAAGAGGATGCGCTTGCGGGTGTCCCACAGCAGGTCCATGTCGCGGGTGGCCAGCGTGTCCGAATCCAGCCGCACCCCGGCAGTGGCCTCATACGCATAGAGCGCGTGGGTGCCCACCACCCGGAAATGCGGGCTCAGTTGGGTGCTGGCCAGGCGGCCCAGCAAAGCCACCACCAGCGGGTCCACGCGGCCCACGCGCAGGGCACGGTTCAGGCGCTGGTGTTGTTCCAGGGCAGCTTTGAGGCCAGACACGCGCTCTGCGCTTTCGCGCTTGCGCAGGATGAAGCGCTCGTAAATAGCCTCGTTTTCTGGCGTGCGCGGGCCCAAGCTGGTTTCAGCCCCGGCGGGAGTGGTGCGCACCAGGTATTTGGCATCGGGTGATGAGGCTGGCCCTGCATGCCAGTACATGCCGCCGCGCACGTGGGCTGCTTCCTCTTGGGCTTCTTCCAAAGCCTCGAAGGTGGAGACGGCGTCAATGTATTGGCGTGCGATGGTGGCGCTGGCTTCTAGCATTTCGGCATACTATCTTAATTCTGTATTTCATACCGTAAATTGTTTAAATTCAGATACTTACAAATCTCTATATGTCACTTTTAATAGCTTGGTGCGGATCATGCGCTAGCTGCAAACTTCAAAGATTTTCCCCACGCGCCAGCTTCACCAGCATCTCTGCCATCCGCTTCTGCCGCGTCTCCGCCCGCTTGGCGCTGGTGAGCCGGTAGTAGATAGTGAACAGTTGCTGCCGCTTCAGGGTCGCGTAAAAGGCTTGGGCTACGGGGTCTTGCTGCAGCGCCGCCAAAAAGTCTTCGGGTATCTCCATGGTGGCGCTGCCGGCGTAGGCGCTGGCCCAGCGCCCATCGCTGCGCGCGGCCTCTACCTGCGCCAGGCCGGCGGCTTGCATGCGCCCTTGCTCTATCAGCCGCTCGGCATGCTGCACGTTTTTCTGCGACCAGTTGGAGCGCGCGCGGCGCGGCGTCAGGCGTTGCAGAAACGAGGTGTCGTCCAAGGCGTTGCGCACCCCGTCGATCCAGCCCCAGGCGATGGCGGCCACCACGCAGTCGTCCCACGTGACGCTGGGCTGGCCGGTGCCTTTTTTGAAGATACGCACCCACAGCTCGGTCTCGCTGGCGTGGTTTGCTTGCAGCCAGGCGTGGAGCTGCTCGGGGGTTTCAAATGTACGGGGTGTTTTGTTGCTCATTAATTAATAGCTGCTCGCGCATATTCCACGGGGTCTACATCCAGTTTTAACACTTAAATCCATCCTCCATCTGCGCCTCGTTGACCCGCATTCTTACAAATACACCTCATTTTTTGAGCCGCATTGCTTAAAATATGCCTCATGCCCGCCCAACCCCCGCCCTCATCCCCACGCTATATCTGGCAGCACCGCGCTTGGCCGCAGCTCACGTGGGATGCAGCGGCGCTGGCCCCCGCGTTAGAGCAAGCCAGGTTGGAACAGGGCCGCTTGTTGGGGCTGCTGGGCGCTATTGGGCTGGAGCAGGCCAACGCGGTGCAGCGCGAGCTGTGGGTGCAAGAGGCGCTGGCCACTGCGGCTATTGAAGGCGAGCAGCTCAATATCGAATCCCTCAGATCATCAGTGGCGCACCGGCTCAGTTTGGCAGATGCGCCGGGCGGTGACCGGCATGTGGAAGGCCTGGTGGAGGTGATGCAAGACGCACTGGCCCACCACAGCGACGCGCTGGACCTGGACCGGCTGTGCCGCTGGCAGTCGGCGCTGTTTCCTGGGGGCACTTCGGGCATCACGCGCATTGCAGTGGGCCGCCTGCGCAGCCACTTTGACGCCATGCAGATCGTCAGCGGAGCACTAGGCCGCGAGGTGGTGCACTACGAGGCACCACCCTCGGCCCAGGTGGCTGCGGAGATGGGGCGGTTCTTGGCATGGTTTGAAAGCACGCGACCTGCTGCGGGTGCCACCGCCATGAACGGCATTGCCCGCGCGGCGCTGGTGCACCTGTGGTTTGAATCCATACACCCGTTTGAGGACGGCAATGGTCGCCTGGGTCGCGCGTTGGCGGACATGGCGCTGGCCCAGGACATGCACGCGCATGACGCACAAGCCAGCCCGGCGCTGGTGCGGGTGTATGGCTTGGCCCACCAAATGCTCAAAACCCGCGCCGCGTATTACGACGCACTGAACTACGCGCAGCGCCTGCGTGCCATTGCGCCCGAGGCCCACTCGATTGACGCAACGCCGTGGGTGCAATGGTTTGTGCAGGCGTTTACCCATGCGTGCATCACCAGCCAGACCGTGGTGCGGGACGCGACGGACAAGGCGCACTTCCGCCTGCGAGCAGCCCAATGCCAAACCAATGAACGCCAGCGCAAGGTGTTAGAGCGCCTGCTGGAAGCCGGGCATGTGGGCTCGGGTGGGGGCTTCTTGGGTGGCATGACCACGGACAAATACGCCAAGATCACTGGTACGTCCAAAGCCACCGCCACGCGGGATTTGGTGGACTTGGCAGACAAAGGGCTGCTGCGCATAGAAGGCGTGGGCAAGGCCACGCGTTATGCGGTCAACGTGCCGGGCTGGGAGCAGCCGGCGGTGAAGGGTTGAGTTTGCGAATGCTTGGGGTTGCAAATTTGCTATATTTTTAATAGCTGCTTGCGCATATTCCACGGGCGCTAGCGGCCAATATGGCTTAAATTTTCCGCAGCAATCTGCCGGAACCCGGCGGATATACGCGCATCGGCACTGGCCGCCGCCCAGAAGCTGCGGGCCAGGGCCAGGGCCTGCGGCCACTCGGGCAGGGTGGCGGCGGTGGGCTGCAGGGGGCGGTCTGCAAAGTTGCGGGGCACCAGCTCGCCGCCCACGGGGGCGTAGAGCATGGGCAGCATGTCGTAGGCGGGGGCCAGGGCCCAGTCGTCATCGTCCAGCAGCAAGGAGATGTTGCCGTAGTGCCGGTCGGTGTTGGCAATCAGCTCCCCAAATGCCTCTAGCAGGCGCAGGGTGCGCGCATCGGCAGGGCGCAGCAGCCCGCGCTCTTGCATGCGGTTGGCGGTGGCGGCCCAGTTGTCCATGGCACCCACGTATTCGGCGTCGTACACCATGAGCGACACCATGCCGATGCGCCCCAGCCCCAGCGGGTTGGCGGCGTTGATGGGTGTGCGGTCAAAGCGCTCCACTTCCAAAAACGCGCGGCCCGCGCCTGTGCTGATGCGGCTGGTAGCGGCGGCAATGCCTGCGCTGGCCAGCGTTTGCAGGGCCAGGTGTTCGCAGACCAGCAGATCGCGGGTGCGCTGGTCGGTAGGGGCGTCGCCTGCGGGGGAGAACTTGACCAGCACATGGCGGGGCGCATCCCCCGATGCATCTGCGCTGCGGCCGACGATGGTGCAGAACTTGGGCTGCTCGCCCCCGGCGGACGAGCCGCCCATGCTGCCCTGCATGGCCGAATCGGCCAGGGCCGGGTAGTCGGCGGTTGACGCCGCGCGGCTGGCCCGCTGCGGCAGGCTGTGAAAGCGGGCAAACGCCGCCTCGCCCACCACCAGGTTGCCGGGCAGGTCGTCGCCACACAGGGCCAGGGCGCGCAGCACGTCGTCGTCGCTCCAGAAGCGGGGATCGTTGCCCAGCTGCAGCTCGGGGTGGCTGCTGGCAAAGGTGCGGCCCATAAAGCCCTGGGGGCGCATGTCGTCCAGAAACCAGGGCAGGCCGTCAAAGCGCTGGGAGAGGCCGTCTTCTTCGTCCACCCACACAGCGCCCTTAGCACCCGTGCTCACCAGTGGCACCATGCGACCAAACGGGCTGGGCTGGCCCTGCGCGTTAATGCGCATGATGGGCACGCTGCGGCCCACGTCGCGCACGGTGCGCGGCAGCACATAACGCTGCTTGCGGGCTGCGCCCACTTTTTGCACCTCGCCCGACTGAATCAGCGGGGCCAGCGCGCGCGACACGGTGGGCTGGCTCACCCCCAGCACCGCTTGCAGCTCGGCACTGCTGAGCGCCCCGCCCTGGCGGCGCAGGGCCTGCAAGATGTTTGCGGAGAGGTCTGGGGTGGCGGCCATGAATGATTATATGAATAGATTTATTTTTATTAATCTCTTTTTAAATCAATCATTTAGACCTGTTTTTGAATAGATATTTATGCAAAAAAATCAAGGCCCACCCCTCTCTAGCCATACCCGGTGGCCGCCAGCGCCACTTGCATGCCAGGCAGCTCCCGCAGGACAGCGGGGGTGGTACCCAGCCAACGGCGAAATTCGTGGGTCATGTGGGCTTGGTCCACGTAGCCCCAGTCGGCAGCAGTTTCGGCAAGTGTGGCGGCCTGCAGGGGTGTTTGTGCTGGTACTTGCGCAATGGCACGGGCTGCACGGCGCAAGCGGGCTAGGCGCTTCCAGTAGGCCGGCGGTTGGCCGGTGCCCGTGCTCACCACGCGCTGCAAGGTGCGCTCGGCCACCCCCAGCGCGCGGGCTGCGCGGGCCACGCTAGGGCTGTCGGCCAGGGCCAGCAGTGCGTCGTGTATCGGGGCGTGTAGCCGTATGCAGTCGTGCAAGATCGGCAAGATGTCGGCGGCATCGCAGCCGGGCCGCGCAGCCACGGCAGCCAGCAGACGCGCCCGGTCTATCGAGGTGCCCGGCTGCATGCGATAGCCCGAGTAGCGCTCATCCACAGTGCCCGGCACGTCGTAGCGTTGGTCGGCCAGGTCCGTCACAAACCACTGCGGGGCTTGGCCCGGTAGGGCGTGCCAGATGAGGTCGCAACAGCCGTCGGGCACCACGGTGGTGGCGTGGGCGGTGCGGGCGTGGTGTTGCCAAATGTCGACGGTGGCGGTGTACAGGGCCATGGGCCCATTGTGCCTACGCCATGCCGCGTGTCGGGCGGCTGCGAGGTGGCGGTTTTTTACAAGACAGCGGGCTGGCACACCGCGTATCGTGCAGGCTTTACGCAACTCCAAGAAAGCTTTGCCATGCAATTCGGCTACACCATTCTCTACGTGCCAGACGTGCCCGCAACACTCAAGTTTTATGACGCTGCTTTTGGCTTGAAGACACGTTTTCTGGCCGAGGGGGGCGACTTTGGCGAACTCGACACGGGTAGCACGGCCCTGGCTTTTTGCTCCCACAGCCTGTTGCAGCAGATGGGCAAGACCCCCCAGGTGGCCGACCCCGACAAAGCCAGCTCCGAAATCGCACTGTGCACCCCAGACGTAGCCGCTGCACTGGCGCGCGCGCTGGCGGCGGGTGCCACGCTCAAGCACCCCGTAGAAACCATGTCCTGGGGCCAGACGATTGCCTATGTGGCCGACATCAACGGCTTCTTGGTGGAGTTGTGCACACCCATGGGCTGAACGCAGCGCAGAGACACTCCGGTTTTGATAGCTGCTTGCGCATATTCCGTGGGCCCTGCGGGCCGATTGGGTATGCAGGCCTTATTTCACCGGAATGGGCAGCTCCGCGGGCACGGGCACCGCGGTAACGCTGTTTTTGGGGCTGCCGTCGATGATCTTGTCGGAGTACACCAGATAGACCAGGGTGTTGCGTTTCACGTCCACCATGCGCACCACGCGCACGTGTTTAAAGAGGAAGGAGGCGCTGGCCTTGAACACTTCGTCTTGCTTGTCGACTTTCTCTTTAAAGCTGATGGGGCCCACCTGGCGGCAGGCCACGGCGGCGTCGGACGTGTCTTCTGCCAAGCCCAGCGCGCCAGCGTAGCCGCCGGTTTTGGCGTGTGACAGGTAGCAGGCCACGCCGTTGACTGCCGGGTCGTCAAACACGTCGACCACCACTTTGTCGTTGGGGCTCAGCAGTTTGAAGGTGGTGCTGACGGTGCCCACGGTCTCGGCGCTGGCGGCCAGTGCAAGGCTGCTGAGCAGCAGGGAAGCGATTCGTTTTTTCATGGGCAACACTCTGGATTGAAAAGGGGTAGATGACCCATTTTCAGCCATGTGGCGTTGAGCCTGCCTGCTGGGCGCGCAGCTGCTGCACCTCTAGTTCCAGCGCCTGGATGCGCGCATCGCGCGCGTCCAGCGCAGCGGTCACGTCGGCGGCCTCAAAGCGCACCGGGATGTGCTGCGGGCAGTTGGCGTCCCACGCGGTCACGGTGAAGAGGATGACTTGCTCGGGGCGGGCTTTGTAGCCTTGCGGCATGAGCCGCGCAATGAGCGCCTCATCGCCTTCCACCACACGCGCCTCGCCCCAGATCTTGATGCGCTGGCGGTGGGCGTAGTCCATCAAGAACATATGCGCCTTGGGGTTCTCCGACAGGTTGCCGGCGCTGATGTATTGCTTGTTGCCCGCATAGTCCACAAAGGCGAGCGTGTGGGCGTCCAGCACTTGGATGAACCCCGCAGGGCCGCCCCGGTGCTGGATGTAGGGCTGGCCGTCGGCGTTGGCGGTGGCCAGGTAGATGCTGGTTTGGGCGGCAATGAAGTCGGCCAGCTCGACGCTGATAGCGACCTGCCAGCCGCCCGCCTGCTCCATACGCGCATACCCGTGGCGCGAACCCTTGCGCGTCTGGATGGCTTTAACGGCGGGGGTGAAGGCGACGTCGCTGGTGTAGGCGGGAGAGGCGGACATGGGGACTCCTTACAAATCAAGCTCGCTGAGCGAGGGGTGGTCGTCGGGCCGGCGCGCACCGCTCCAGCGAAATTGGCGGTCGGCCTCGGCAATGGCCAGGTCGTTGATGCTGGCGATGCGGCGCTGCATCAGGCCCTGGGGGTTGAACTCCCAGTTTTCGTTGCCGTAGCTGCGGAACCACTGGCCTTGCACGTCGTGCCACTCGTAGGCAAAACGCACGGCAATACGGTTGCCCGCAAAGGCCCACAGCTCTTTGACCAGGCGGTAGTCCAGCTCGCGGCTCCATTTGCGGGCCAGGAAGGCGCTGATCTGGTCACGGCCCAACAAGAACTCGCTGCGGTTACGCCACACACTGTCGGGCGTGTAGGCCAGCGCCACGCGGGCGGGGTTCTGGCTGTTCCAGCCGTCTTCGGCCAGGCGGACTTTGCGGGCGGCGGTGTCTGCGTCAAACGGGGGCAGCGGTGGCTTGAGGGCTCCGAGGGTCAGCATGGGCACCTTAGATGTCTGCGGCTTTGCGCAACTGCATGAAGGCCACGCTGAGCGCGCTGGACGCCTTGAAAAAGCCGGTGGATGCACCCAGCATGGTTTCGGCCTGCGTGTAGCGACCGGCATTGACGGCGGTGGCCACCTTGGCCACTTCGTCGTGAAACACCTGGTGCTTGTGCACGCAGTCTGCATGGGCGCCAAGCTGACCGAAGCGTGCCTTGGCATCGCCATGCAGCCATTGGCCGAGCTCGCAACAGTCGTCGCGCGACAGGGTGGCAACGTCCATTTGTTCGTGTTTGGCGATCGCAGACCGAAGTTTCACCTTCCATTCGGCATGCTTTTGTACGGCGTTGTTGAGGTCCATGGTCTTCTTTCTGCGATCGGGTTGGGTTGCTTTACGCGGCCAGCTTGGCGCTGACTTGGGGGAAGTCGATGTCGGTGTGGGCCACGTTGTTGACGTAGTTGGTCAGCACGTTGAGCGCCACGTTGACGACGATTTCGACGATGCTGGCTTCATCAAACCCGGCCAGACGCACTGCGGCCAGATCGGCATCGGACACACGGCCACGGGCTTTTGCCACTTGCAAGGCGAAGTGCAAGGCGGCTTCTACTTGGGCGTCTTCCGAATGGCCGTCGCGGGCGGCGTCGAGTTCCGAGCGGCTGAGCTTGGCTACGTTGGCACCCAGGTAGTCGTGGGCAGAGAGGCAATAGTCGCAGCCGTTGAATTCTGCGATGGCAAGTGCAATGCGCTCGCGCAGCTGTGCTGTCAGCTTGCCTTTGCCTACCGCGCCATTGAGGGATAAGTAGCCCTCCAGCGCGGCGGGGCTGTGGCCCACGACCTTCATCAGGTTGGGCGTGACGCCAAGAGACTTTTGCACGGCAGCCAGCAGCGGCTTGGATGCTTCGACAGATTGTTCGACGGTAGGAATGCTGATACGGGACATGGTGTTTTCCTTCAAGGGTTAAGGGCGGGTTGCCTGGATTCGCTGCGTTGCAAATACGCAGTGGGCAGCGAATGGGTGAACTGTATTTAGATGGCGCAACAAATAGAATCAGCGTCAGATTAAATTCACTCTTCCACTTACTGGAACAATATGGACCGTTTTCACCTGATGAATGTGTTGGTGGCGGTGGTGGATGCCCACGGCTTTGCGGGGGCGGCGCGCAAGTTGGCCATCTCGCCACCGGCGGTAACCCGCGCCGTAAATGAGCTGGAGGCCCACCTGGGCCTGCGCCTGCTGACGCGCACCACGCGCACCGTGCGCGTGACGGATGCGGGCGAGCGCTATGTGCAGGACTGCCGCCGCATCCTGGCGGAGATGGCGGAGGCGGATGAGTCGGTGACCGGCCAACACAGCGCGCCGCGTGGGCGGCTCACCATCACTGCGCCCGTGTTGTTCGGGGGCAAGTTTGTGACGCCCATCGTGAGCGAGTATTTGCAGCGCTACCCGGAGGTGACGGCGTCGTGCCTGTTTCTGGACCGCGTGGTGAACATGGTGGACGAGGGCGCAGACGTGGCCATTCGCATTGGTGAGTTGCCGGACTCGACCATGCAGGCCATCCGCGTGGGGCAGGTGCGGCGCGTGGTGTGCGCATCGCCGGCCTACCTCAAGGCGCAGGGCATTCCGCTCACACCGGACGACTTGCACCAACACGCCATCGTCTCGGCCAGCAGCGTGACGCCCAACCCGGAGTGGCGCATGCAGCAGGACGGCACACCGCTGTCCATCCGCCTGCAGGCGCGCATGACCACCACTACCAACGACTCGGCCATTGCGGCGGTGGTAGGCGGCTTTGGGCTCACGCGCCTTTTGTCGTACCAGGTGGCGGAGCACTTGCGCGCACGCAAGCTCAAAACGGTGCTTACCGACTTTGAGCCCGAGCCCCTGCCAGTGCATGTGGTGCACCGCGAGGGTCGACAGGCTTCGCGCCGAGTGCGGGCGTTTATTGACCTTGCCATAGAGCGGCTGCGCAACGACCCCTCACTGAACTGACTGGCAACGAACGCGCACTATCTCACCCACACCGCGCGGCCTGGGGCTTGGCGTACCATGCCCCCGGTTCCAACGAGGAGACAACCATGTTCAGCCACGCCATGCTCGGCACGCTGGGCATTGGCCCCGGCATTGCCAACCACAACGGCATGGTTCAGCGTTACTTCTACCGCAGCCCCACGGGCAACTTTGGCATTACCCAGCCGCTGAACGGCGAGCCGGCCACACATGGCAATGGCAGCACCATTGGCTTCAAGATGGAATCGCCCGAGCAGGCCGATGCCTTCCACGCGGCGGGCGTGGCCAACGGTGGCAGCAGCTGCGAAGAGCCGCCCGGCTTGCGCGACAACGGCGTGGGCACGCTCTACCTGGCCTACCTGCGCGACCCGGATGGCAACAAGATCTGCGCGATGTACCGGCCGCCCAAGAAGTAACACTATGGTTTTGATAGCTGTTGGCGCAATATCCACGGTCGCCAGCGGATGATTCCCCTTAAACCTCAGCCAGATGACTTGCTGGATGTTTTGAGATTTTTGGTCGCTGGGGCCGCCAGGTAGTTCTGCCCCGACACCACCGGCTTGCCTGCCCGGTCATGCGCTGCTGAATCCACTTGTCGCTGCGGCCGTGTTGCTGCCAGGTGTGGCGGGCGCGGTTGAGCGAGAGGGCGGGGTCGGCCATTTCTTGCATGCGCTCGTAGCCCACTTTGGCGAGCCAAAGTTTGATGGGTTCGGCTTTGGGGCTGGGGACGGATTGGACCAGGCGCAGCAAAGTTTCGGCGGTGGCGACATCGGTGAGCCGCTGCTTGCCGTCAGCCGCGGGCATTTTCAACTGGTGACAGTTTGTCACCAGTTGGCTGCCCTCCTTGTTCAAACGGCGCTTAAGCTGATTCCAGTATTTGCGAGCGGTCAAATCGTCAGGCTGCTGCGTCAGCACCTGCACCACGTCCACCACCGAGAACCACCAGGTTTCGGTGGCCTCATCAAACACGCGGCGGATGGACTGGCCGTCAAAGTCGGTTGGCAGAATTTTCATGGTGGCCCCTTGAGCGGCAGCATGGTTGGCGCTGCACGACAAATACTGTTGTTTTACACAGCATCCCCGATACCTCTAAGATTTCCAAGATGCTCCGCCGCTTTTTTCTTGCCACCCCGTTGTGCCTGCCGCTCTCCCAGTTAGCGTGGGCGGAGCCTGAACCCGAGCCGGACGACGCCGCCACAGCCTTGCCGCACTACAAGGTATCTGCCGCTGCGCTGCAGGCGGCGGTGGGGCAGCGTTTTCCGCTGCGTTACCCGGTGCCGGGGCTGCTGAACCTGGATGTGCAGGTGCCCACGCTGCGCCTGTTTCCCGCGGTCAACCGGCTGGGCGCCGAGATGGTGGTGGACGCGGCCGGCCCGGCACTCAACCGCAGCCACCAGGGCACGCTGGAGGTGGCGTTTGCGCTGCGTTACGAAGTGGCGGACCGCACGGTGCGCGCGCACCAGCTGCGCCTGAAGCGCCTGCAGTTCCCCACGCTGCAGCCCGGCGTGGTGGCACTGCTCAATACCTACGGCCCTGCACTGGCCGAACGCACACTGCTGGAGGTGGTGCTGCACCGCATGCGCCCGCAAGACCTGGCCCTGCCCGATGGCCTGGGCATGCAGCCGGGCAGTATCACCGTGACCGACGAGGGGCTGACGATAGGTTTTGTGCCAAAACCGCTCTGAAACACTATAGTTATTCATAGATGTTTTGGTTATTGGGTATTTTTTGACATCTATGATGCTTTAATTCGATTGATGTGCAATCTGTGTAATTGGACGTTAATTTATAGATTAAACAAAATAAGGTATTTTGCTAATATCTATGAATGCCAGTACAAAACACCAAACCGTCTGACTACCCGCAAGCCGTCGTCCAGCAGATTGCATTGCTGGCGCAAAACATCGTCATCGCGCGCAAGCGGCGCAAGGAAACGCAGGCGCAGTGGGCCAAACGGCTGGGTGTTTCACAGCCCACCATGGCGCGCATCGAGCGCGGGGACCCGTCGGTGGCCATGGCTTCGTATGCCATGTGTATATGGCTGATCAACCCGTCTGCAGTGCTGGCCGATCTGATCGCTCCGCAGCAGGACCATGCGGCGCTGGAGCGCGAGATTGTGCGCATCCAACCCAAGCGCGCATTGCCTGCAACCACCGCTCGCAGCCAGCGCGGCGGTGATGTGGCGACGGGTTTGGCCGCATTGATCGCCGCACAGGGACTGGACAAGCCCCAATGAATGCCGCCGACATCCAGCCCGGCAGCTACGTGCCACAAGACCGGCTCTACGTGTGGGCGCTGGTCAACCCAGCCAGCCCCGCGCTGGTGGGCGAGCTGCGGCTGTCGCCACTGGTGCCCGACTGTGCCGTATTTACCTATGCGCCGACGTGGTGGAACTTCCCGCTAAGCGAAGACCTGCCGCTGATTGCGGGGCAAGACTTCAGCGTGGGTGAGCGCAGCAGCGTGCCGGGCGCGCTGGACGATGCACGACCGGACCGCTGGGGCGAGCGCATCATCCGCCACGTCGAACGCCCGGCCCGACTGTCGGTGCTGGAAATGCTACTGTTTGCCGGCGATGACCGCTTCGGGGCGCTGGGCATTTCGGTGTCTGCAGAGCAATACATACCCCGCCGCATCGGCCCCTACCCGCAACTTGGCGACTTGGCGCAACTGGCCCAGGCCGTGGAGGACGTGCAGCAGCAGACCCCCATCACGCCGCAGATCCAGCGCCTGGTGCAGCCCGGTGTGACCCTGGGCGGTGCGCGGCCCAAGGCCTTGCTGCAAACACCGGACGGCCCGTGTGTGGTGAAGTTCAGCGAGCTGGACGACCCGGTAGACACGCCCTGCATCGAACACGCCACCATGACCTTGGCCGCCACGGCGGGCATCACGGTTGCATCCACCGGCTTGCTGACGCTGCCACCGCGCCACGGCAAGACACGCCACGCGTTGACGATCCAGCGCTTTGACAGACAGGGCCCGCTGCGGCTGCATTGCCTGTCGGCCCACACTGTGCTGAGGGCAGCACGCCTGCCCGAGAGTTACAGCGCGCTGGCCACGGTGCTGCTGCGCCTGGGCCACCCGGACCGCCAGGCCGCCATGCGCGAAGAGTTGTTCAAACGCATGGTGTTCAACATCCTGATGGACAACACGGACGACCATGAGCGCAACCATTGCCTGCGCCTGGGTTTTGACGGTTACTACGAACTGGCCCCGGCATTTGATGTGGTGCCCAGCTTGCAGAACCTGGGCTACCAGGCCATGGTGGTGGGCGCACGGGGCACCGAGTCCACCTTGGACAACGCGTTGTCGGAGCGCAAGGAGTTTGGCCTCTCCGTGCCACGTGCTCAGGCACTCGTGAGCGAGGTGGCACACGCCGTAGACCAGTGGCAAGGCCATTTTCGGCAACAGGGCGTGTGCGCGGCAGACATGGCGCTGCTTCAGGCCAGCATCGACCGCGATGCGTTGCGACTGCAGCGCAAGGCATTTTGCTAACGCGGCGCGGCCAGCAGGTGCCTGGCGCGCACCAGGTCCACCGCGTGGCCTTCCGATAAATTCAAAAAGTACGCGCGCTGCCAGGCCTGCGTGGCCAGCGCCTGCCGGCTGGTGGGGGTGTCCCACGGCGGGTAGACACGCAGGGCGCGCTTACCGTCTTTGCCAGGTTGGGCCACCACGCCATGCGCCGCCAGCGCCGCTATGGGAAACACAAACTGCCCGAAGTGGGGCCCGCTGCGGGTGCTGACCACAAACAGGTCCACCGGGTCGCCCAGCTCAAACGGTTGTATTGGGCCGCGGCCCACGCGTTTCCACACGGTAACGAACTGGCCGACTTTGGTGGGCGTGGTTTTGGCGACGCGAAAACACACCCGCAAGCCGCCCAGCAGCAGGGTGTGGGCGCCGTAGTCCGCGCTCTCGGCCTCGGGAAACACATGGGTGCAGACCAGGCCGCTGGGGGCGTAGGCCAGGGCTTGCGCGGCTTGCAGGTCGGGGTGGCTGGTGCTGGCCGTGGACGGCAAGGTGGGTGGGGCAAACATGGGCGCATGGTAGCGGCTGCGGCGGCGGGCGATACTCGGGCGCATGACCCCTGCCGCTGCCCTGCAAGCCGCCCCACACACGCCCCCAACGCCCCATGCGGTGTCGCGCCTGCGCACCGCGCGCCTGGCGCGCGCCACCAAACCCTTCCTCGCGCGCGGTGGCTCCGACGTACCGCGCTGCGCAGGCTGCCGCCTGGTGCTGAGCCACTGCCTGTGCGCCGAACGCCCCATGGTGCCCACGCGCGCCGGTGTGTGCCTGCTGATGGCCGACATCGAAGCGCTGAAGCCCAGCAACACCGGCTGGTTGATTGCCGACGTGGTGGCCGACACTTACGCGTTTGGCTGGGCCCGCACCGAGGTAGACCCCGCGCTGCTGACACTGCTGGCCGACCCGCAGTGGCAGCCGTATGTGGTGTTTCCTGGTGAATTTGTAGCGCCCGAGCGGGTGGTGACGCAGCTGATAGAGCCACCATTCGCCGCCGAGCCATCCAGCAAGCGCCCGCTGTTCATCCTGCTGGACGCCACCTGGCCCGAGGCACGCAAGATGTTCCGCAAAAGCCCCTACCTGAACACGCTGCCGGTGCTGAGCCTGCAGCCCGAGCAGCTGTCGCGCTACACGCTGCGCCGCAGCCGCCGCGACGACCACTTTTGCACCAGCGAGGTGGGCGCCCTGTGCCTGGAGCTGGCCGGCGAAAGCCTGGCCGCCCAAACGCTGGAGGCCTACCTGGACGTGTTTACCCACCACTACCTGCAAGCCAAACACCAGCAGCCGGCGGACCGGAATGGCGAGGCACATGGCAGATTGCGGGCGCTGGGACAGCAGCGTTAAATCGCTCCTGTTTTAGGAGCTGCTCGCGCATATTCAACGAGGACTAGAGACCTATTTGGCTATGTATCAGCCGACCTTGCGAAACGTCAGGTTGACGCGCCGCCGCCCCACCAGCGCGTGGTCGCCATCGGCCACCGGCAACACGCCGTGAAACGCCAGGCGCGACGGGCCGCCCCAGACCACCACGTCGCCATGGGCGAGGCGCAAGCGTTGGGTTTTACCGGTACGCTCCAAGCCGCCAAACAGAAAGGTGGCGGGAAGTCCCAGTGAGAGCGACACGACCGGTGCGCGCAGGTCGCGTTCGTCACGGTCCTGGTGCAGGCCGAGTTTGTTGCCGGGCAGGTACTGATTGACCATGCAGGAGTCGGGCACAAAGCCGGGGTAGCCGGCCTCCGTGGCGGCGCGCACGGCAAAGTCCATCAAACATTGGGGTATGGCGGGCCAAGGCTGGCGTGTGCCGGGGTTGCGCGGGGCGTAGCGGTAGCCACCGGGCTCAGACACCCAGCCCATGCTGCCGCAGCGTGTGGTCTGGATGGACATGGTGTGGCCGCCCGGCGTTTGCAGGTGGCGCAGCGGCAGCTGGGCGATGACGGACTCCACCGCGGCCAGCAGCTGCACATCGTCCGCCCGGCCCAGGCCGCGCAGCAGCACGGCACCGGGCGCGATGGCGGTGCGCAGGTCCTCAGAAGCTAAGGGCAGGTCGTCAAACAGGTCCACGGGGCGGGCAAGGGCAGGCTTTGAATACTGTATTTTTACACAGCATTCAAGCCAACGCCATAGCTCACCGGCCCTGCAGCCGAGCCTTACATGCGCCCTTGCTGGCGCAGCAGCTGCGCGCGCTCGCGGATGCCGGCCTCGCCGCGGTGCAGCGCGGCTGCGCTGGTGTGCACCGAGTAGTTCCCCATGAACAGCTCATGCGGATGCGGCACACCCGAGCCGAGCACAAAGGCGGTGTCGGTTTGCGCCTCGAATTCAATCGCACCGCCAGCCTCGTCAAACACCGCCAGGTCACCCGTGCGCAACGCGGCGGGCGCAGTGAGCACGCCTTCACCCACCGCAGCCCAGGCCACAGTGTGGCCGGCGGGCGGCGCAAAACGCCAGGTCTCACCGGCCTTGAGGTGCACGCCCAGGTAGGTCATGTTGGACGGTGCGGGGATGGGGCTGACCTTTCCTTCGTACGCACCCAGCAACACGCGCGCGGGGCCAGCGTGGGGCACGCCTTCGGGGCCCAGGTAGATGCTGTGCGCCTCGGCCAGCTCAAGTTCGGGCGGCATGGCCACCCAGAGCTGGAAGCCCAGCACGCGCTCGGTGTTGTCGGGCGCGCCGGTGTGCCACACGCCGCCGCCGGCCATCATCCATTCCACGCCGCCATTGGGCAACACGCCTTTCGCGCCATGTTCGCCGGTGGTGTCTTCATAGGCGGTCTGACCGCTCATCAAATAGGTGAGCGTGGCAATGCCCGAGTGCGGATGCATGCCAAAGCGGGGCGGCTGGCCACCGGCGGGCACTTCAAAGCGGTCCAGAAAGATAAAAGGCTTGAGCACTTCGCCCAGGTCGCCAGGGCTGACCAGACGCGTGATGGCGCCATGGCTGCTACCGCGCGTGCGGTGGACGATGGGGCGTTGTTGGACGGTAACTTCGGCGGTAGCGGCTGCAAACATGGTGATCTCCTTAAACGGTGAATCAAGCGATGTCTGTAGGTTAGGGCTTGCCCTATTACTTGTGTAGACGCCACAATTGGCATTCACTATGCCGTTTTTGTTAGGAATGAGATGCTGGACCTGAACCAGATGGCGCTGTTTGTGCAGGTGGTGCAAGCCGGGAGTTTTGCCGTGGCAGCGCGGCGGCTGGGTATGCCGCCCACCACGCTGAGCCGCCAGGTGGCGCAGCTGGAGGACAGCCTGCAAGCCCGGCTGCTGCAGCGCACCACGCGCAAACTGACGCTGACCGACGCGGGCCGCACGCTGTTTGACCAGAGCGCGGCGCAGATCGCCACGCTGCAGGACGCAGCCAGTGCGCTGGCCGGCAACGACCAGGCGCCCAAAGGCCACGTGCGCGTGGCCGCGCCCTCGGGCTTTTTTGACTACTTTGCGATGGACTGGGTGGCCGCGTTTTTGGCCACACACCCGGCGGTGCAGCTGGAGTTTGTGCTGAGCGACGGCATGGCCGATGTGGTGGGCGAGGGTATTGACGTAGCGTTTCGCGGCAGTGGCGAGCTGCCGGACTCCAGTCTGGTGGCACGCAAGCTGGTCAGCAGCTACCTGGCGCTGGCCGCCAGCCCGGCCTACCTGGCCGCGCGTGGTTCGCCGCAGACCATCGCCGACCTGACCGCGCACGACTGCATTTGCCCCGCCCACACGGGTGGCCACGGCACCTGGAACCTGAACGGGCCCAGCGGCCCAGTGCAAGTGGCCGTGCACGGGCGCCTGGGCGCCAGCACCGGCCAGGCGCAGCGCAAGGCGGCCGAGGCGGGTCTGGGCATTTGCCTGCTGCCCATCAATGCACTGCGCGACAGCTTGCGTGATGGCGCGCTGGTGGAGGTATTGCCCGGCGTGGCCAGTGCGCCGGCCGGCATGTACGTGGTCTACCCCAGCCGCCGCCATGTGCCGCGCGCGGTGACGGCGTTTGTAGAGATGGCGGTGCAGCGCCTTACGGCTGTGATGGGGCAGACGCAGGACTGAGCTGCCCCGGCGTGCCCACCCGGGCCAGCGCCGCACGGGCACCAGCCAGCGACTGCAAGCGCTCGCGCAAATAGTCCGCCAAACGGGGCTGCTGGCTGAAGGCCACGTTGAAGCGGATGTGGGCATCGGCCTGGTTGTTGGCGCTGAAGGTGGCGCCGCGCATCAGCACAATCTTGTTGCGGTAGGCGTCTTGTACCAGCAGGGTCAGGTCAATATCGCCGGGCACCGTGGCCCATAAAAACAGGCCGCCTTCACCAGGGTGGTCTAACTGCAAACCGGCGTCTGTCAGCTGCCGCGCGCTGGCGTGGCGGGCGGCCAGCAGTTTGGCGTTCAGGCGGTCCAGGTGCTTGCGCCAGCGCCCGGCAGCCAGCACCTCCAGCAGCACATATTCGTTGAATGCGGGGCCGGTCAATATCGAGCAGATCTTTTCGCGCATCAGCGCTTTGAGCAGCACCGGCTCGGCCGCCATATAGCCCATGCGCAGCGCGGGGCTCAGGGCCTTGCAGAAGCTGGAGTAGTAGATGACGCGGTCCAACCCCGACAGGCTGGCCAGGCGCGTGGCATGGCCAGGGTGAAAGTGGCCGTGCACATCGTCCTCGGCAATCAAAAACCCATATTGCTGCGCCAGCATCAGCACCTTGTGCAGGTTGGCCGCAGTGCTGCTCCAGCCGGTGGGGTTGTGCAGCACGGTCTGGATGAACAGCAGGCGCGGGTGGTGTTCGCGGCAGGCGGCTTCCAGTTGCGCCAGGTCCAGGCCATCGGGGTTGCGCCGGATGGGGATGGCCCGAATGCCGTCTTTGCGCAGGCGCTCAAACATCAAAAAGTAGCCGGGGTCTTCGACCAGCACGGTGTCGCCGGGCTGCAAGAAGGCGCGGCAAATCAGGTCAATGGCGTGCGTGCCACCCAGCGTGGTGAGGATGCGGCCCGCGTCCACCGCAATGCCCACACCGCGCAAGACCATGGCGATGCGCTCGCGCAAATCGGGCAGGCCCTGCGGCGGGCAGCGCGAGGCCATGCCGGCGCTGGCACGTGCCAGGCCGCGCTGCACCACGGTGGCGGGCACGGCGTCTTGCAGCCACGACGGCGGCAGCGCGCCACTGCTGGCCAGCAGCACACCGGCGCGCTGGTCATTGGCCTGCTGGGCAAACCACACGCCATCTTGTTCTTCCCCGGCTTCCAGCGCCGCCGCATCGGGCATGGGGCTGGCCGGGCGCGTCTCGCGCACAAAGTAACCGGCCGTGCCGCGCGACTCGATCAGGCCCAGCGCCATCAACCGGTCATAGGCCACCACCACGGTGTTGGGGCTGACTGCAAACTGCCCGGCCAACTGGCGGATGGACGGCAGGCGCGCCGCAGCGGGCAGCTGGCCGCCGCTGATGCGCCCGCGCAGACCCAGCTCAATCTGGTCGCTGAGCGGCGTGGGCGCGTTGCGGTCTAAGGGAAACATGAAGCAAGGTTAGCGCAGAAAGCTGATCGCCAGCACCACCAACATGGCGCCCATGCTGAGGTTGAAGATGCGCTGCTTGCGCGGGTCGGTCAGCAGGCGGCGGATGGCCACCCCAAACAGCGCCCACATCGAGACGCTGGGAATGCCGATCACTGCGCCCACGACGGCAACCACCAGCGCGCCCATAGGTGCACTCAAACCCGCCGGCATGAACACTGTGGCCAGCGTGATCGCCCGCACCCAGCTCTTGGGGTTGACCGCCTGGAACAGGGCGGCCTGCGCAAAGCTCAGCGGCTTGGCAGCCTGTGCCTCGCCGATGGAGCTGGCGCAGAGTTTCCAGGCCAGATAGATCAGGTACACGGCGCCGGTGATGCGCAGAATCTGGTGCAGCACCGGGAAGGCCACGAACAGGCTGCCCAGCCCCAGGCAGGTGACATAGGTCTGCACCGCCACCCCGCTCACCTGGCCAAAAATCTGTGGCAGCGCGCGGCGATAACCAAACAGCGCGCCCGAGGTGGCCAACATCACGTTGTTGGGCCCGGGCGTGCTGGACATCACAAAGCAGTAGGTCATCAGGGGCAGTAGGTCGGTCCACATGGGCAGGCTCCAGCAAAAGTGGACTCGAATGTAGAAGCGGCCCGGGCCGCCGTGCTGCACAGGCAGGGTGGTGCAGTGCTGCGCTGTATCAGTCTGCACAGCACTACAGAGGGGCTGCGGCCCGCAGCGGCGACAATCTCCCCATGACCGACAACTACAAAGCCGCCGAATTGGCACGAGAAGCCGCCCTGTGCGAACCCTGCCGCGGCATCCAGCGCAACTGGCGCCGCGCCCCTGGCCACGCCGAACTGGTGCAGGGCGACAACCGCAAGGAAGAGCGCGCTGGCCGTTTTGTGACGGTGACGCGTTACCGCTGCGACCGCTGCGGCTCCATCTGGGACTACGAAAACAACCCGGCCAACCAGAAGGCCGGCTGGTCGCTGCCGCGCCGTTAAGCACGGCAGGCCATGAAAGCTCCCCCCAGACTGCAGTCCCTTGTTGAAGAGGGCCTGATCGACACCGTGGTGCGCCAGCTCATGAGCGGCAAAGAGGCCATGGTGTTTGTGGTGCGCGCGGGCGAGCAAACGCTGTGCGCCAAGATCTACAAAGAGGCCAACAACCGCAGCTTCCGCCAGGCGGTGGACTACACCGAGAACCGCAAGGTGAAAAACTCGCGCTCGGCCCGCGCCATGGCCAAGGGCAGCAAGTTTGGCCGCCAGGAGCAAGAGGCTGCGTGGCAAAGCGCCGAGGTGGACGCGTTGTACCGCCTGGCCGCGGCTGGTGTGCGTGTGCCACAGCCGATCAATTTTCACGACGGTGTGTTGCTGATGGAGCTGGTGACCGATGCGAACGGCGACGCCGCCCCGCGTCTGAACGATGTGGCATTTACCGAAGCCCAAGCGCTGCGACACCACGCCACGCTGGTGGCCGAGGTGGTGCGCATGGTGTGTGCGGGCGTGGTGCATGGGGATTTGTCGGAGTTCAACATCCTTCTCGCCAACGCTGATGGCGTGGACTTTCCGGTGATCATTGACCTGCCACAGGCCGTGGACGCCGCGGGCAACAACCACGCGCAGCGCATGCTAATGCGGGACGTGGCCAACCTGCGCGACTTCTTTGGCCAGTTTGCCCCCGCCCTCTTGACCACCGACTACGGCCCCGAGATCTGGAGCCTGTACCAGGGCGGCCTGCTGAGCAACGAGACGGTGCTGACCGGCCACTACGAACGTGCCCATGCCGATGTGGACATGGCAGGCGTGTTGCGCGAGATTGACGATGCACGCGCCGAAGACGCGGCGCGCCGGCTGCGCATGGCGACGGCGGGTTAAGCAGGCCCGATTTGCTATTAATACAATAGCTTCTTGCGCATACAGAACGTGGGCTAGCGGCCTATTTCTTGTATAAACCGATCTCCCCCCAAGGAACCTGCCATGCCCCACCTGGTCATTCTGTACACCGCCAACCTGGACCGCGAGAGCGATATGTCCGCCCTGTGCCGCACCATGGCCGACACCATGCTGGCGCAGCGCGACGAGACCGGCAAACAGGTGTTCCCCACCGGTGGCGTGCGCGTGCTGGCCTACCCGGCGGCGCACAGCGCGGTGGCCGACGGCAAAGGCGACTACGGCTTTGTTTACCTGAACCTGCGCATTGCGCGCGGGCGCAGCGCGGCGCTGCAAAAGCAGATGGGTGACGCGCTGACGGCCGCCGTGGGCGCGCACTTTGCCACGCTGCTGGCCCAGAAGCCACTGGGCATCACGCTGCAGATCGACGAAGGGCATGAGGTGTTTGATGGCAAACACAGCACGCTGCACCCGCTGTTTAACAAGGCCTAGCCATGTCGCGCATGCGTGGATGGGGTTTGCTGCTGGCCGTGGCCGTGCCGCTGCTGATTTTTTTCAGCTGGTCGCGCCTGGGGAGCGAGACGGCGCGTATCAACCTGGAGCGTTACGAGGCCTGGGCGGGCAATGATGCGGCGGCGCTGATGCGGCCGCTGCATGCGTATTTTTTGAAGCAGCAACAGGCGGCGGCCAGTGGTGACCTGGTGTTGCCCGCAGTGCCCCCCCAAAGCGGCGTAAAAACCTGGGCCCTGCAAGCCGACAGCACCCTGCTGGTAACGCTGGATGCCAAGGTGGAGGGCCGTGCCGTGCGGCTGCGTTATGTGCCGATTGTGCGCAGCGCCACGGGCATTTTTTACGACTGCGTGAGCGACACCTCGCCGGTGCACGTGGGGCGTTTTTGCCGGGCCGAGGTGCTGAAGTCGGTGGCCGATGTGGCGGCGCAGCTGGACGCCAATGCGCAGGTGCTGGCCACGCTGCCTCCGGTGCACAGTGCGTCTGGCACGGCACTGGCGGCGGGCACACCCACCGGCAGTGTGGTGGTGGTGCCGGCCACCGCGCAAGACCTCAACGGCTGCGGCTTTCAGTGTGTGCAGCCCCAAAGCTGTGTGACCCCGCGCCCCCTGGCTTGCGCCAAGCAGGTGACCGAGGGCAACAGCGGCTACCAGGATGTGCGCGCCACACCCGACGATGTGCGGGGCAACCAGTTCGCCACGCGCGGCGCAGCCGATGCCGCCTGTGCACAAGCGCTGGGCAGCGGTTACCGCCTGGCCCAGGCGGGCAGCCTGGGTGGGGTGTTTACGCTTACCGGCGGCAACGAATACTGGGTGCACAACGAGGTGCGCACCGAACACAACTGCTGGGCCCGTGACTAGACCCTACTGGCACACCCCACCCTTGGGGCCGCTGGGGCTGGCCGTGTGGGCCCTGGCCACCACCCTGGCCATGGTGGCGCCTTGGTTAAGCCCCATGACCTGGGGCCCCAACCCCGAGATGGTGCAGCGCCTGCTGTCCGTGGGCTGCGGCGCCGTGCTGCTGGTGGCATGGGTGGGATATGGGCCGCGTGTGGACGCGCGCACACTGGCGCACACGCTGGCCTGGGGCTGGCTGGGGGCCGCACTGCTGAGTGCAGGGGCAGGCGTGTTGCAGTACTTTGGCGCAGAAGGGCTGGTGTTTGACGGCTGGATCAGCGCATCCACACCAGGCCAAGCCTATGCCAACCTGCGCCAGCGCAACCAGTTTGCGTCGCTCACGTCCTTGGGCCTGGTGGCCTTGCTCTACCTGGTGGCGGTGCATGCGGACGAGGCACCCACGCCAGGCCCCCAGCACCGGCTCTGGGTGCTGCTGGCCATCGCACTGCTGGCACTGGGCAACGCGGCCAGTAGCTCACGCACCGGCGTGCTGCAGTGGCTGGGGCTGCTGGCACTGGCCTGGGTGTGGGGGCGCCACGGGCAGCGCAGCCTGCTGCGCTGGACCCTGCTGGCCGTGGGCCTATACCTGCTGGCAGCCTGGGCGCTGCCCTTGGGCTTGCAGGCCAGCACCGGCCAAGCCAGCGCTGGCGCCAGTGCACTGCAACGGTTTCAGGAAAGCTCGGGCTGCGGGAGTCGCACCATTCTGTGGCGCAATGTGCTGGAGCTGATCGCCCACCAACCTTGGCTGGGTTGGGGCTGGGGTGAGCTCAAGTTTGCGCACTTCATCACCCCCTACCAGGGCGAACGTTTTTGTGAACTGCTGGACAACGCCCACCACCTGCCGCTGCACCTGGCGGTGGAGCTGGGCGTGCCCGCCGCGCTGCTGCTGTGTGGCGGCGCATTGGCCGCCGTGGTGTGGGCCCGGCCCTGGCGCGACACCGCCCCCGCGCGGCAAATGGCCTGGGCCGGCCTGGCCACCATCTTGCTGCACAGCCTGCTGGAGTACCCACTGTGGTACGGGCCCTTCCAGCTGGCCACGCTGCTGTGCCTGTGGCTGCTGTGGCGCACCCGGCGGAATGCCCCCGCAGCGCCCCGTGACACCGCGCAGCTGCCGCTGAGTCTGCTGGCCGCCACCGGCATGCTGGCTGTGGTGGCCTATACGGGCTGGGACTACTGGCGCGTGGGCCAACTCTTCTTGCCCCAGAGCTACCGGGCCGAGGCCTACCGCGACGACACCCTGGCCAAGGTGGAAACCTCCTGGCTGTTCAGCGACATGGTGCGTTTTGCCCGTGTCACCACCACCAGCCCCGCCCCCGAAAACGCTGCCGCGTTGTACGCCGATGCCCTGCAGGCGCTGCACTACTCGCCCGAACCCCGGGTGATAGGGGCGCTGCTGGAAAGCGCCCGCCTGCTCGGCCAGGAGAGCGCGGCCACCGAACACATCCGTCGCCAGTGGCAGGCCAACTACGATCAAGCGCAGACAGAATTACCGTAATTTGCTATGCATTTAGTAGCTACTTGCGCAGTATCTACGGGTGCTAGAGGCCAATTTCTTGATTTCTAGTTCGAATCGCGACATTGGTTGCGCAGTTCCGAGAGTACCTCAGCAGGGGTCTTGAAGCCCAAGCATGCACGCGGTCTGGAGTTAAGCAGGCGTTCAATGCGC
>NZ_PTQY01000008.1 GCF_002943465.1 Rhodoferax sp. TS-BS-61-7 | reverse complement strand
GCGCATTGAACGCCTGCTTAACTCCAGACCGCGTGCATGCTTGGGCTTCAAGACCCCTGCTGAGGTACTCTCGGAACTGCGCAACCAATGTCGCGATTCGAACTAGAAATCAAGAAATTGGCCTCTAGTCCGCGTGGATAGTGCGCAAGCAGCTACAAATTCAGTAGCGGCTTGAGCTGTTCCCAGAACAGATAACTGCATAGCGAACCCAGGTGCAGCCACACCGTCACCCAATACGTCATCTGAAAGCTGGGCTTGATGGTTTTGTGCCGCAGCACCTGCTGTGCCAAACGCGCAGCGGGCCAGCCACCTGCCAGGCCGAACAAATGCAGGGTGTCTTCCTTGGTGCGCCACTGGCCTTTGCGGGCAGCGTGTTTGTCTAGCCAGTAGACGAAGAAGGTGGTGGCGTTGACGGCGAAGGCGGCTGCCAGTGCGATGGCTGGCAAACGGTGCTGAAGAACGCCCCACACCAGCAAAGCTGCCCAGACCAAAGACAGGCTACCGATACCTACCAACGACGGAGTCGGTGCTTCCCGAGAGGATGGCCTTCCTTGGGGTGTACGGGGTGTCCGTGGGTTGACTGGGGCGCTCTGAGCAGTACTGCGGTTTGCAGGCAAGGGCGCGTTTCGTTGCGCCGCCCGCACGGCCATGGCTCTGGGGCCTTTGCCGCCGGCATGGATTTCTTCGAAATCGACAGTGGCATTCAAGGGCGGCTGGATGCCACCCGTGCAGTCGCGAATATGGAAAAAGATGTCCTGGCTAGTCGCATGGCAGCGGATGAACCCGAACCCTCGCTGCTCGTCCCAGCGGACGACGGTGCCTTGTTTTTTCATGCGCCTCCCTGTCCGCACTCGCCGCTATGTTGCGGCGTAGTGCTTTCCATACCGTGGGTTAACCCGCCAGCGCCACGTACACGTTCTGCACGTCGTCGTTGCCGTCGATGGCTGCCAAAAAGGCTTCCACTTCTTCCAGCGCTTCGGCGCTGAGGCTGGTCGGGTCCACGGGGTTTTTGGCCTTGTAGCCCAGCTTCATAGACAGCACGTTGAAGCCGAAGTTGGGCAGGGCGCGGCTGACCAGGTCCAGGTCGGCGGGGTCGGTATAGAAGACGGTGTTGCCTTCTTCGTCGCCGGCTTCAAAGTCTTGTGCGCCGGCTTCGATGGCAGCCACTTCGGCGTCTGCGTCTGCGGCGGTGGGGGCGGCTTCGATCATGCCCAGGTGGTTAAAGTCCCATGCCACCGAGCCGCTGGTGCCGAGCTGGCCCTTGCGGAACAGCACGCGCATTTCAGGGGCGGTGCGCTTCACGTTGTCGGTCAGGCACTCCACCATCACGGCCACCTGGTGTGGGGCAAAACCTTCGTAGATGACGTGTTCGTAGTGCACCACTTCACCGGTCAGGCCTGCGCCCTTTTTGATGGCGCGGTCCAGCGTGTCCTTGGGCATGGACACCTTGCGGGCCTGCTCCACCACCAGGCGCAATTTGGAGTTGGCTGCCGGGTCCGCACCGCCGCGGGCGGCCACGGTAATTTCTTTCACCAGCTTGGTAAACAGCTTGCCCTTGGCATCGGCCACCAGTGCTTTGCCTTTTGCTTTCCATTGCGCGCCCATAGCGAGTCTTTCTGAGAGTTGTTCGGGGGGATTTTACTTGGCGGGCTGCGCTGGCAGGGCCGCACTGCGGCTGCGCCATTGTGCGATGCGCAGCTCCACCTGGGTGTGGAAGGCGTAGCTGGCCAATAGGCTTAGCGCCCAGGCCGCGGCGGTGAAGGGCAGGGCCCAGTCGGTGTCGGCGATATCGAGCATCGCCCATAGCGCATTGGCCAGCAGCAGCACCGAAAAGTGCACCAAAAACAGCGCATACGAGCTGTTGCTTAGGTGGCGCACCCAGGTGTCCACACGGCGCGGTAGGTGCAGTGGCGTGCTGCCAAAACTGGCCAGCACGGTGGATACACCGATGGCCAGCGCAATCCGTTCGCGAAACTCCAATACCAGCGCGCCCAGCCCAGCCGACACGGTGCCCAGGTACAGCGCCAGTGCGTAGCCGCTGTGGCGTGCGCGCAGGCCGGCCCACCAGGCCAGTGCGCCCAGGCCGTAGGCGCCAAAGAAGTACAGCGCCCACACGTCGTACTCCGCATCCAGGTTGAACCAGGTGAGCGAGGCTACGGCCATGGCCGCCACCAGTGCACCAGCCACCCAGCCGTTGCCGCGCGACAGCCACAAGAGCAGCGCCATCAGGGCGTAAAGCTGGAAGTCGATGGCCACGTACCAGACGCCGGCCGAGAGTGAATCCACCTCCAGCACGCTGTGCAGCAGGCTGGCGTGGGCCAACCACTGGCCCAGATTGGGCGCGGCGGGCACCAGGTCACCGTCCAGGTGCGGGCGGGCCAGGGCCGAGCACAGCACGGTGATCAGCAGGGCTGCAACAAAGGGCAGTACCAGCCGCTCGTAGCGCTGCCACAGCGTACGCAGCAGGCCCTGGCGGGGCAGGTCGCTCTGGCCCAGGCTGCGTGCGGCCAAGTACCCGGCCACAACCAAAAATACCTGCACTGCCATGCGGGCGTAGTCGTACAACCATGCCATCAGCTCAGGGGCGGCCTGGGCAGCGGCGTCAGACAGGGGACCGTAGAGTGCGAAGTGGTGCAGGACGATGCACTGGGCAGCCACAATTTTGAGCAGGTCGATCAGGCGGTAGGCAGGGCGTTGCGGCAGCATCAATTCAAAAACAAAGCGCGCGCCTGCGCTGTGCAGGCGTCTAGTTCATCGTGTACAGGGGGATGTCCTTGGCGGCGGCCAGGGCGTCCAGTTGTTGGCGTGTTTTGCCAGCCAGGTAGGCGGCGATGGCCGTGTGCGTCTCGGGGGCGAACATGGCCAGGATGTGCGATTGTCGCAGACCCACCTCGGCCGCCAGCGTGGCGGCAAAGTGCGGCTCCAGTGCGGCCATCGCCACGCGGCCGTCTTTGCAGGGGTAGACCCGGTAGCCCGCATGGCCGCCACCCACGGCAGCGCCGGGCGCAGTCAGGCCCCAGGTGCGCGGCAGCGCCAGGTAGCCCGCCGCCACCGACAGCGCCACCTCCTGGTACACGCCCTTGCCCTTTTGCAGCTGCAGGAGGCGGGCTTGCAGCACGGCTTCAGACGCCATGAGCGAGCCGCCCATGTCGGCATAC
Organism: Rhodoferax sp. TS-BS-61-7; assembly: GCF_002943465.1. Lineage (GTDB taxonomy): Bacteria > Pseudomonadota > Gammaproteobacteria > Burkholderiales > Burkholderiaceae_C > Allorhodoferax. The sequence continues at coordinate 137,536 of NZ_PTQY01000008.1, read as the reverse complement.
AGCGTGGGCGGCAGGTCCAGGCCGCTCACCAGCGCGTTCTCGGCCAGGTAGGTCAGGTCGTGGCCGGGCTCTTCGGCACGGGCGCCGGGGGCGCCCACGATGGCCACCACGCTGAGCTGGGGGTATTGCGTATGCAGCGCTTTCCATTCCAGCCCTAGTTTCTTGAGGGCTGAGGGGCGGAAGGACGTGAGCAGGATGTCCGTCTTGGCCAGTGCCTTGTGCAGGGCCTTCTGGCCGGCCTCGGTCTTGAGGTCGGCGCTGCTGATCTTCATGCCGGCATGCATCACGTCGTAGGCCGCGCGGTTGTACAGGCCCATGGGGTCGCCGCTGGTGCCCTGGGGGGCGCTGGGGTGGGGTGGGGGCTCCAGCTTGGTGCAGCTGGCGCCCATGTCGCGGCAGCGCATCAGCGCGGCCGGCCCCGGCAGGTTCAAAGCCAGGCTGAGGATGCGCACGCCCTTGAGCGGGCGCAGCGGTTTGGCAGCGGGGGCTAGGGTTTTGGTGCTCATGGGTTTGCTATCAAAATAGAAGCTGCTTGCGCAGAGGCTACGTGGGCCAGAGGCTATTTTGATGCCAAACGGCTAAGCAACTGTCGCCAGTTGGACTGCCCAGGCCTTGAGCCAGACCACGGCATCGTCCTCGGGCTGGCTGGTCTCCATGGCGTCCAGCACGCAGATTTCGCCCACGCGCTGTGCGCCCAGGTCGCGCAGGCGCTCGTCAAACTGTTTGCCGCCGCCCATGAAGCTGTCGCCATAACTGCTGTCACACAGCGCCACCAGGCCAAAGCGCACATGGCCCAGGTACTTGGCCTGCGCGTCCAGCGAGTGGAACAGGGCCTGGGCGTTGTCCGGCACATCGCCGCTGCCGGTGGTGCTGGTGCAGATGATGAAGGTGCCGGGCTGGTCGAACACGCTGATGTCCAGTCCGTCCATGGGCAACACGTCGATTGTGGCTTGGATGTCGTCGGCGCTGAACTGCAGGGCTTGGGCGACGCTGTTGGCATTGCCGTGTACGGTGCCCACGAGGATGGTGATCTGCATACGAGGAGGGGGAAATGAGAATTGCCGCCGATGGTAGCGGCAATAATGGTGGCCTACCCGGCAACGGGATTCCCGTCATTTGCAGGTGCCTCCGTGACCCAACCCCTCGATTCGCAGCTGGGCTTTGCCTTTTTGGCCGAGCTGCCCACCCTGGACCTCGCGCCGCCCAAACGCGCAGCCCGTGCACCCAAGGCTGCCGCCAAGTCCACTAGCGTCAAGTCCGCGCCCAGCGACACCACCCCTAGCCCCACGCCCCCACTGGCGCCAGCATCTGTGGCCGCGCCCGCGGCAGCACTGGATGCCGAAGCCATGGCCCAGGCGCTGGAAGCCCACCCCGACTACCGCGTGCAGCGCCGCCTGGTGCCCCGGCTGGACTGGCCCGGCGCGGCGCAGGGCACCATCCAGCGCATTTTGGTGCTGGACACCGAAACCACCGGCCTGGACCAGGCCAAGGAAAAAATCATCGAGCTCGCGCTCTTGCGTGTGGACGTGGACACCGCCACCGGCCTGCCCGTGGGCCCGGTGCAGGTGTACGACGGGCTGGAAGACCCGGGCAAGGCGATTCCGGCCGAGGTGGTGAAGATCACCGGTATCACCGATGCCGACGTGCAGGGCCACGCGCTGGACGAGGCCCGCGTGGCGGAGCTGTTGCAAGGCGTGGACGTGGTGATTGCCCACAACGCCGGGTTTGATCGCCCCTTTGTGGAGAGCCGCCTGCCCGCGTTTGCCAAGGTGGCGTGGGCCTGCTCGTTTGCCGACATCGACTGGAAAGCCCAGGGTCGCGGCTCGGCCAAACTGGAGAGCCTGGCGCAGGCGCTGGGCCTGTTTTACGACGCCCACCGCGCCGAGATGGACTGCCACGCGCTCTTGGCCGTGCTGGCCGCACCGCTGCCCCAAGGCGCGGGCACCGCGCTGGCCCATTTGCTGGAAGCAGCGCGCAACCCCAGCTACCGCCTGAGCGCGACCAACGCCCCGTTTGACGCCAAAGACTTGCTCAAGGCCCGCGGCTACCGCTGGAACGCTGACCAGCGCGTCTGGGCCACCCGCCTCTCGGACGACGCTGCGCTGCACGCAGAGTTTGCGTGGCTCAAGGACCAAGTCTACAACCACCGCCACGCCGCGGTGCAGATCGAGAAGCTGGATGCGCTGGCCAAGTACTCGGCCCGCACCGGCGTCACCACCCACCAGCAGCTCTAGGCGCCTATGGCATACCGGCTGGACAGTGTGCAGGTGGGCGCGGCGCGCAAGGTGCAGATCAACGGGCGCAGCATCCTCACCGCCATCCACAAAACCGCGGTGGCCGGCCCGGTGCCTGTGCTGCCCCTGGGTTTGCAGGGCGATGAGCAGGCCGACCTCTCGGTGCATGGCGGGCTGGAAAAGGCGGTGTATGCCTACCCCAGCGAGCACTACGCCTTTTGGCAACAGGCCCGGCGCGAGGCCGGTGTGGCTGAGATCGACGATGCACTGTCCTCTGGCAGCATGGGCGAAAACCTGACGCTCAGCGGCCTGCTGGAGGCCGATGTGTGGGTGGGCGATGTGCTGCGCTTTGCCGATTGCGCGCTGCGCGTGGTGCAGCCGCGCGAACCCTGTTTCAAGTTCAACGTTGCCATGGGCTTCAGCACCGCGGTCAAGGCCATGGCGCTGAGCGGGCGCTGCGGCTTCTACCTGGCGGTGAACGAGCCCGGCACCGTGCAGGCTGGCGAGCGGTTCACCCTGGAGCCCGGCACGCGCCAGATGGGTATTCCTGAACTTTTCAAAGCCAAACTCTTCAAACATTTGCGCTGAACGGCCCAGGCCCAGCACTCGTAATCCGCAACGAAAGGTCCGACATGGCACTCTTGGGCACCGCAGCATTGGCCATGTGGTGGGACATGGCTCCCGACATGAATGCCGAGTTTCAGGACTGGCACTCGCACGAGCATTTCCGCGAGCGCTTGGGCATACCCGGCTTCCAGCGCGCCACGCGCTGGAGCAGCGCGGACGGCGGGGAGGGCGTGTTGCAGGTCTACGAGCTCGATGCGCACCGCACGCTGTCGTCGCCCGCCTATTTGGCGCACCTGAATGCGCCGTCGCCCTGGTCCACCAAGATGATGCCGCACCACCGCAACATGGTGCGCAGCCAGTGCCATGTGCTGGAGTCCAGCGGCGGCGCGGTGGCCCGCCATGCGCTGGCCCTGCACATCTCGCCCGCGGCGGGTGCGGACGAGGCGCTGCGCGCGTCTTTAAAAGCCCTGTTGGCCCGGCTGGTGGACCAACCCGGCTGCGTGGGCGGGCACCTGCTGCGCCACGAAGCCCCGGTGATGGCCCAGACCACGGAGCAAAAGATCCGCGGTGGCGACCGTTATGCGGATTGGGTGCTGCTGGTGGTGGGCTACGACCTGGGCGCCTTGACGGCACTGGCCGCCAGCACGCTCAGCCCCGATGCGCTGGTGGCACTGGGCGCACAGCCGGGGGCCTTCAGCGGGCTCTACACGCTGTCGTTTTCTGCCACGGCGGACGAACTCGCCTGAGGGTGTGCCCCGATAAGATCCGGGGATGAGTTCTTCTCCGCATCCCCAGGCCGTCAGCACCTTTACCTCTCTCACCCCTTTGTTGTTTGTTGCGCTGTGGAGCACCGGCTTCATTGGCGCCAAGTTTGGCCTGCCCGATGCCGGGCCGCTGACCTTTTTGAGCCTGCGTTATGCCATCGTGCTGGTGCTGATGGGGGCACTGGCCTGGGCCACGCGTGCGCCCTGGCCACGCACGGCGCGGGAGTGGCTGCACATCGGCGTGTCGGGCCTGCTGGTGCATGCGGTGTACCTGGGGGGGGTGTTCATCGCCATTGGCCACGGCTTGCCCGCGGGCGTTACGGCGCTGGTGGTGGGGCTGCAGCCGGTGCTCACCGCGCTGGGGGCAGGCGTCTTTCTGGGCGAGCGGGTGCGGCCCACGCAGTGGCTGGGCCTGGCGCTGGGGTTTGCCGGGGTGGCGCTGGTGGTGGCCCACAAGGTGGCGGCCAGCGCCGGTGTGGACGCGCTGCTGGGCATGCTGCTGCCTGCCGTCATTGCGCTGCTGGGCATCACCGCCGGCACGCTGTACCAGAAGCGCTACTGCCACGCCTTTGACCTGCGCACCGGTTCGGTCATCCAGTTTCTGCCAAGCTTGCTGGCCACGCTGCTGGTGGCCAGCCAGACCGAGACCTTGCAGGTGCACTGGAGCGGCGCCTTTGTGTTTGCGCTGGCCTGGCTGGTGCTGGTGCTCTCGCTGGGCGCGGTGAGCTTGCTCAATGTGCTGATTCGCAGCGGCAGCGCCGTCAACGTGGCCAGCCTGTTCTACCTCACACCACCGGCCACCGCGCTGATTGCCTGGGCCCTGTTTGGCGAGACCCTGACCGGCCTGTCGCTGCTGGGCATGGCCGTGACCGTGTTTGGCGTGTGGTTGGCACGCAAGTGATACTTTTTAAGTAAAACTGGGCTCTAGCCCACGTGGAATAAGCGCAAGAAGCTATTGAATTAATAGCAAATGGAGGCTTGCAGGGCTGTGGTGCCGCAGCCGGGTGCCTGGCGCCAGGGTTTCAATTTCCTTTCACTGCTTCACCTAGCTTTCCCTATTGCGGGTGCACCGGGCACAGCGCACCATCCTCCCCATGCAATTGTTATTGGTGGAAGATGATCTGGACCTGGTGGATGCGCTGAGCCGTGTACTGGCCTCGCGCGGCCTGGCGCCCGTGTGCTGTGCCGATGGGCAGGAGGCCTTGGCCCTGGTGCGCAAACGCAGCTTTGACGTGATCGTGCTGGACTTGAGCCTGCCGGGCATGGACGGGCTGGAGTTTTTGCAGCGCATCCGCGATGCCGGCATGCGCATCCCGGTGCTGGTGGTCACGGCGCGCGGCTCTATTGGTGAGCGCGTGGAAGGGCTCACGGCCGGCGCCGATGACTACCTGACCAAACCTTTCGACACCGAAGAGCTGGTGGCCCGCATCAAGGCGCTGGTGCGGCGCAGCCAAGGGCTGGAGGAATTTCGCTGCGGCCATCTGCACCTGGACATGGCCAGCGGCGCCCTGATGCGCTCTGGCCGGCCGCTGGAGATTGCCCCGCGTGAGGCGGTCATGCTGCGCACCCTGATCATGCGCCCGGGGCGCCCGGTGTCGCGCGACGAACTGTTTCGCGCCGTCTTTGGCGGCGAGGCCGACCACCAGCCCGACGCGGTGGATGTGCTCGCCCACCGGCTGCGCAAACGCCTGGCCGGCACCGGCACCAGCGTGCTGACCATGCGTGGCGTGGGCTACCTGCTGGTGGACGAGCTGGCCAGCGACGCGCAGGTGTCCGCATGAGTCCGAGCGCAGCGCCCGGCAGCCGGTCCATGCGCGTGCAGATTGCGCTGTGGTGCATGGCCTTGTCGGTGGGTACCGCCGTGGCGGTGCTGGGCCTGGCTGGGCTGGGGCTGTCGTGGCGCGATGCCGAATGGTGGGGCCTGGCCATGGTGGCGCTGGTGTTGTTGGGTCTGCTGGCCTGGTGGGGCGCCGGCCGCAGCCTCACCCCCTTGCACCGCCTGGCGGCCACGGTGGCGGCGCGCCGCCCGCAGGAGACCGCCTTGCTGGAACATGCCCCGGCCCCCGAGCTGGAGGCCATTGTGCGTGGCCTCAACAGCCAGTGGCAGCAGCAACAGGCCGCACTCGACCAGCAGCAGCGCTTTATTGCCGAGGCCTCGCACCAGCTGCGTACCCCGCTGGCGGTGCTCAAGACCCAATTGCAGGGCGCGATAGCGGGCGAGCTGCAAACCGCCGAGACCCTGCCCAAGATGCTGCGCACCGTGGACCGGGCCTCGCACCTGGCCAACCAGCTGCTGTCCAAAGCCAAGGTGGACCAGAAGCTGCAGAACGCCCAGTGGACGGACATTGACCTGCAGCACATCGCCAGCGAGGTGCTGGTGGAGTGCGCGCCGCTGATTGCGCGCAAGCGCCTGGACGTGTCGCTCGAAGCACTGCCGGTGCGCCTGCACACCGACGGCTGGCTGGTGGGAGAGCTGTTGCGCAACCTGGTAGCCAATGCCATTCACCAGAGCCGCGCGGGTGGCAGCCTGGGCGTGGTGATTCGCTACCTGCCGACCGAGGTGGAGCTGCTGGTGTGGGACAACGCGGGCGGCATTGACGAGGAGGTGCGCGAGCGCCTGTTCCTGCCGTTCGAGTCGGCCAGCGGTGGCACCGGTGTGGGCCTGGGGCTGTCGATCTGCAAGCAGATTGCCGTGTCCATGCAGGCCAGCCTGGACCTGTACAACCGCCTGCAGGGCGGCACCGTGGTAGGTGTGGATGCGGTGGTGCGCTGGCCCTTGCCCGAGGGGCAGGCCCCAAGCACGGCACCGCTGCCGGCTGCTGCGCCGCTGGCCCAACCCCTCTCGCACGCCACGCTGCGGGTTCCCGCATGAGCCAGGGGCTGCACTTGCACGGCATCGAAAAAACCTATGCCAACGGCTACCGCGCGCTGCGCGGTGTGCACCTGCGTGTGCCCGAGCGCCGCCTGACCACGCTGCTGGGCCCCTCGGGCTGTGGCAAGAGCACGCTGCTGCGCCTGGTGGCCGGGCTAGAAGTGCCGGACGCGGGCCAGATTTTTTTCCGGGGCGAAGACCTGACGCAGCGCCCGGCAGACCAGCGCGACATGAGCCTGGTGTTCCAGAGCTACGCGCTGTTTCCCTACCTGTCGGTGCAGGACAACGTGCGTTATGGCCTCCAGGTGCAGGGCTTGCCGGCGGCGGTGCAGGCTGAGCGCAGCGCCCAGGTCATCGGCCTGCTGGGCCTGGGTGGGCTGGAAGACCGTCTGCCGCACGAGTTGTCGGGCGGGCAGCAGCAGCGCACCGCGCTGGCACGCGCCCTGGCCCTGCAGCCCGCGCTGGTGCTGCTGGACGAGCCGCTCTCCAATCTGGACGCCAATCTGCGCCGCCATATCCGCGAAGACATACGCGAGCTGCAGCAGCGCCTGGGGCTGACCGTGCTCTACGTCACCCACGACCACGCCGAGGCCATGTCGGTCAGCGACCAGGTGGTGGTGATGCAGGAAGGGCGGGTGGTGCAGATTGGTTCCCCGCGCGACATCTACGAACAGCCGCAGACCGAGTTTGTGACCCGCTTCATGGGCGACTCGACCGTGTTCGAGGCGCATTGCGATGGCGCCGGGCAGGTCACCCTGGGCCCGCTCACCATCGATGCCGGCCAGGGCTTGCGCCAGGGGCCGGTGCAGGTGGTGGTGCGGCCACAGGCCTGGCGCCTAGAGCCCGCTGGCACCCAAGGCTTGGCCGGCAAGGTGCTGCGCAGCGCCTACCTTGGCCGCACGGCGGAGCTCTGGGTGCAGACCGCACTGGGCAGTCTGCTGGTCATCTCGGACCTGACCGGTCGCCGCCACGAGGCGGGTGCACCGGTCAGCCTTTTTTTGTCGCGCAAAGGGGTCAGCGTCCTTTTGCCCGCCAGTGTTTCGACCCCTCAGACCGTTCCGGTCTTTCAATCTAGGAGACAACCATGAAAAAAAATCAACTGCTCGTGCTGGCCCTCATGGCCACGGCCGGAATGTCGGCCTCTGCCCAATCGGGTGGCGAGGTCAACATCATTTGCTCGGGCCAGGCGCCCTGGTGCAGCATGGTGGCAGTCACTTTCGAGAAGAGCCAGGGCATCAAGGTCAACATGACGCCCAAAGGCTCGGGCGAGGCGGTGGCGCAGCTCATGGCCGAGCGGGCCAACCCCAAGACCGACATATTTTTTGGCGGTACCGGCGACCCCCATCTGGTGGCGGCCGAACAGAACCTGACGCAGGAATACAAATCCCCCATGCTGCCCAAGCTGTATGACTGGGCGCAAAAGCAGGCGGCGCAGTCGGGTTACAAGACGGTGGGCATTTATTCCGGCCCGCTGGGCTTTGGCTACAACACCGAGCTGCTGGCCAAGAAGAAGCTGCCCGTGCCCAAAACCTGGGCCGACCTCATCAAGCCTGAGTACAAGGGCGAAATCCAGTCCGCCAACCCCTCGTCCAGCGGCACCGCTTACACCATGATTGCCACGCTGGTGCAGCTCATGGGTGAAGACAAGGCCTATGACTACCTGGCCAAGCTGCACAAAAACATTGCTGCTTACCAGCGCTCGGGCGTGGGCCCCATCAAGGCCGTGGCGCGCGGCGAGGCGGCTATCTCCATCAGCTTTGTGCACGATGGGCCCGGTGAAAAGGCGCAAGGCTTTCCGCTGGAAACCATCACCCCCAGCGATGGCACGGGCGCAGAGATCGGCTCCATGTCCATCGTGCGCGGTGCACGCAACCTGGAAGCCGCCAAGAAGTTCTACGACTGGGCGCTGACGCCTGGCGCCCAGGCCCTGGGGGCGGCCACGCTGCAGTTCCAGCTGCCGTCCAACCGCGAAACCAAGGTGGACCCGCGCGTGCCCGACTTCCGCAAGATCAAGATGATTGACTACGACTACGCCAAATACGGCCAGTCGGCCGAGCGCAAGCGCCTGATCCAGCGCTGGGAGCGCGACGTCAACGGCCAGGGCCGCTAAGTCTCGCCGCCCGGTTATCCGTCCCGCCGCACCTTGCGGTGGGTTTGCACCGTCTTTCTCTCCATATTCATGACACACGAACATCCGTGGCGCCTGCGCCGCGCTATCGCCCTGTGGGTGGCCCTGGGCCTGGCGGCCTTTGTGCTGCTGCCCTGGTATTTTTTGCAAAGCGGCGGTCTGGGCGCGGCCCTCTCCGGCGTCTGGGGCGGCACGGCCACCGCCAGTGGCTGGACGCAGAGCTGGAGTCACCACCGCGTCTGGCTGGCATCGGGCCTGGCCGGCTTGCTGCTGGCGGGCACGGCACTGCTCAGCCCCCACGCCCGCTGGCAGGGGTTGCTGCTGTGCAGTGGTTCCGTGCTCGGCCTGGCCGGGCTGCTGCTCAGTGGTTTTGCCATTGGCATGGTGGGCTGGTCTTGGGACTGGCTCAATGCGCTGATGGGCCCTACCGAGCTGACCCAGCCAGGCATGGGCTGGGGGGGCTTTGTGATGGTGGTGTGCCTGCTGGCGCTGCTGTCGATTGGTGTGACCCGGCTGGGCGGCTTCAAGGGCGATGCCTTTGTGGCCGGCGCGGTGCTGGGCTGCGCGGCGCTGCTGGCGCTGTTTGTGGTCTACCCGGTCATCAAGTCGCTGATGGGCAGTGTGCTCAACGACGAAGGGCAGTTTGCCGCGGCGGCGCTGTGGGAGCGCATTGGCACGGCGCGCATCTGGGGCCTGGGTTGCGTGGTGTCGCAAAGCCGCTGCGGGGTGGCCTGGAACACGCTGGGCCTGGCCTTGCTGACGGCAGCGGGCACCACATTTCTGGGCACCCTGATCGCCCTGTGGGCCGAGCGCGAGGCCAAGCGCCTGGCGCGCCCGCTCAACATCCTGGCCATGCTGCCCATCATCACGCCGCCCTTTGTGGTGGGCCTGGGGCTCATCCTGTTGTTTGGCCGTGCCGGGCTCTACAACCAGTTCATGGAGTGGGCTTTCAATATCGAGCCCACGCGCTGGTTCTACGGCTTCTTTGGCGTCTGGCTGGCGCAGCTGTTTGCCTTCACGCCCATCGCCTTCATGATCATGCGTGGCGTGGTGCAGGGCGTGAGCCCGTCCATGGAGGAGGCGGCGCAAACCCTGCGCGCCAACCGCATGCAAACCTTCTGGAGTGTGACGCTGCCCCTGCTCAAGCCCGGCCTGGCCAATGCCTTTCTGGTTGGCTTCATCGAGAGCATGGCCGACTTTGGCAACCCCATCGTGGTGGGCGGGCAGTTTGCGGTGCTCTCCACCGAAATCTTCTTTGCCATCGTCGGCTCCTCGCTAGACCCCGGCATGGCGGCGGCCTTGTCGCTCATCCTCACGTTGTTTGCACTGGTGGTGTTCTTCATCCAGCGTCGCGTGCTGGGCAAGGGCAGCTTCACCACCGTGGCCGGCAAGGGTGATGCGGGCCTGCCCATGCCGCTGCCAGCGGCCGTGCGCAAGCTCTGCCTGGGCGTGGCCGGGCCGTGGCTGCTGTTCACGCTGGTGGTCTACCTGTTTGCTTTTGCCGGTGGCTTTGTGCAGACCTGGGGGCGCGACTACACGCCCACGCTGAACCACTTCCGCACCGCGTTTGATGTGCAGTGGGGCGAGTACGGTTGGGTCTGGGCCGGCACGGCCTGGAACTCGCTGTTCACCACGCTGTCATTGGCGGCCATGGCGGCGCCTATTTGCGCCGGGATGGGCCTGCTGATTGCCTGGCTGCTGGCACGCACCGAGTTCCGTGGCAAGGCCAGCTTCGAATTCTCGGCGCTGCTGACCTTTGCCGTACCCGGCACGGTGCTGGGGGTGAGCTACATCCTGGCCTTCAACGTGCCGCCGGTGGAGCTGACGGGTACCGGGCTCATCATCGTGCTGTGCTTTGTGTTCCGCAATCTGCCGGTGGGCGTGCGCGCCGGCACGGCCGCCTTCAAGCAGTTGGACCGTTCGCTGGACGAGGCCTCGCTGATGCTGCGCGCCAACACGCTGACCACGCTGCGCCGGGTGGTGCTGCCGCTCATCAAGCCAGCGCTGGTGGCCGCACTCGTCTACTCCTTTGTGCGCTCCATCACCACCGTGTCGGCGGTGATCTTTCTGGTCACGGCGCAGTATGAGCTGTCCACCACCTACATCATCGGCCGTGTGGGCAATGGCGACTACGGCGTGGCGCTGGCCTATTGCACGGTGCTCATTGTGCTGATGTCCTGCAGCACGCTGCTGGTGCAGGCCCTGGTGGGCGAACGCAAGCTGGGCCGCCGGGCCACACCGGCCGCGCATTGAACTTCTTTTGATCGGTTTCCCATGACAACTACCAACACCAACACAGGCATTTCTTTCCGCCAGGTCATCAAGCGTTATGGCGGCGCCAACAGCCCGCTGGTTGTGCGCGGCATCGACTTTGAGGTGCCCAAGGGCACGCTCACCACCATCCTCGGCCCCTCGGGCTGCGGCAAGACCACCACGCTGCGCATGATTGCCGGCCTGGAGACGCCCTCGGGCGGGCAGATCTTCATCGATGGCCGCGACGTGACGCATCTGGGGCCGGCCGAGCGCAATGTGAGCATGGTGTTCCAGAGCTATGCGCTATTCCCCCATATGTCGGTGCTGGAGAACGTGGCCTACGGCCTGACCGTGAGTGGCGTGCCCAAGCCTGAGGTGAGCGACCGCGCCCGCGCGGCCATGGCCATCGTCGGCCTGGGCGGCTATGAGGCGCGCTACCCGGCCGAGCTGTCGGGCGGGCAGCAGCAGCGCGTGGCGCTGGCGCGCGCGCTGGTGCTGGAGCCCTCGGTGCTGCTGTTCGACGAGCCGCTGTCCAACCTGGACGCGCGCCTGCGCCGCTCCATGCGCGAAGAAATTCGCAGCCTGCAGCAGCGCCTCAAGCTCACCGTGGCCTACGTCACGCACGACCAGAGCGAGGCCCTGGCGGTGAGCGACCAGATCATCGTGATGGACGGCGGCCTCATCGCCCAGGCCGGCAGCCCGCGCGAGCTGTACGAGAACCCGAAGACCGAGTTTGTGGCCGGCTTCATGGGAGAAGCCGTGCTGCTGGATGGGGTGTGCGAAGCCGAAGGCACCGTGTGCCTGGGCCCGCTGACCCTGACCACGCCCCAGCGCGTGGCCACGGGGGCGGTGAAGGTGGCGATCCGCCCGGAGGCCTGGGCTGTGCACGATGGCCATGGGCAGGGGCTGCTGGGCACCGTGTCCAAGGCGGCCTACCTGGGCAGTTTTCAGGAGCTCACGGTAGACACCAGCTTGGGCGAGATCTTTGTGGTGTCGTCGGACGCGCAGGGCAGCTGGAGCAGCGGCGACGCCGTGACCCTGCAACTGGCAGAGCGCGGGGTGTCGGTGGTGGCGGCGTAACGGTCTTGTCGGCCCGTTTTTAAGTGAAATAGGCCTCTAGCCCATGCAGATAGTGCGCAAGAAGCTACTGAATTGATAGCGATCTAGGTTGTCTCACGCGCCATGCCCTGCGTCAGCGACAGGGCTTGTGCCGCTTGGCGCAGAGACTCGCGCACCTCGGCCATATCGGGGCCCACGTGCCGGTCGATACGGCGGATGTAGGGGCAGGTGAGGGTGGCCAGCGCTGTGTTGTCAGGGCCCAAGATGGGGAAGGAAATGTCGACCACTCCCAGGGTCTGCGCACTGTCGCGCTCCAGGTAGCCACGTTGGCGGATGCTGGCCAGGGTGGCTTGCAGGTCCGCCTCGGTGATGGGCACCTCGCCATCCAGCGGTGTGTGCTCGGCCAGCATGCGCCGGTAGCTGCCTGCGTCGGCATAGGCCAGCAGCAGGTGGCCCGAGGCGGTGTCTAGCAGGCCCACGCGCGCACCGCGCTGCACCGCAAAACTCCAGCCGCTGGGGCTGTTGATTTGGGCACTGATGAGCACATTGCCCCGGTCGTACACCCCCATGTGGCAAGACTGCTCGGCCTTGCGCGCAAAGTCATCCATGATGGGCAGGGCCTGGTTGATCAGCCGGCTCAAGGGCGGGTGCATATTGGCCAGCGCAAACAACTTAAGGCTCAGCGCGTAGCGGTCCCCCGAGGGGTTGCGCATCACGTACTGCCGCGCCACCAGGCGCTCCAGCATGCGGTAGATCTCGCTGGCGCTGCGGTCCATCTCCTTCACGATTTCTGCGCGCGTCAGCCCATGCGGTTGCGTGGCCAGCAGCTCCAGAATGTCCAGTCCCTTGTCCAGTGCGGGCGCGCGGTAGCGGTCTTCCGGTGCCAGATTGCTTTCGTCCTGCTCGTCGGTTTTGGCCGGGCGGCCGCGGGGTTTGGGGGGCGTGGTCATGGTGGTGCGCTTTCGAGGGAGGTTTTTTATAGCAGAGCATCCGCAGCCTAGGGAAAGTACTAGGACTTGTGGCAGCCAAGCTGTCTATGATTCTGCTTCATACATGAATTAGTTGTTCATATTTAAATTAATTAAACCGGAGTCAGCAGCATGGGTCAAGGGCGTTTGCAAGGTAAAACAGTGCTCATCACCGCGGCAGCGCAGGGCATTGGCCGGGCCAGCGCGCTGGCCTGCGCAGCCGAGGGCGCCCGTGTGATCGCCACCGACATCAACCAGGCGTTTCTGGACAGCCTGGCCGCCGAGCACTCCAGCATCCAGGTGGAGCTGCTGGACGTGCGCAACGACGACGCCGTGGCTGCTCTGGCTGCGCGCACGCCGGCGCTGGACGCCTTGTTCAACTGCGCCGGCATGGTGGCCAACGGCAGCCTGCTGGACGGCACCGAGGCCGACTGGGACCTGAGCTTCGATTTGAACGTGAAAAGCATGTTCCGCATGACCCGTGCCTTCCTGCCCGCCATGCTGGCCAAGGTCGAAACGCAAGGCGGCAGTGTCTCGGTCATCAACATGGCGTCCATGGCGTCCAGCATCAAGGGCTTTGCCAACCGCTGCGCCTATGGCACCACCAAGGCGGCCGTCATTGGCCTGACCAAATCGCTGGCCGCCGACTATGTGAAGGCCGGCCTGCGCGCCAATGCGCTGTGCCCCGGCACGGTGGATACGCCTTCGCTGCGCGGACGCATTGCCAGCGCCGTCGACCCGGTGCAGGCCGAGAAAGACTTTGTGGCGCGCCAGCCCATGGGGCGGCTGGCCTCGGTGGACGACATTACCCCCATGGTGGTGTTTCTGGCCAGCGACGAGTCGCGGTTTGTCACCGGGCAGACGCTGCTGGTGGACGGTGGCGTGACCATCTGATGACGCCCACTGCAACAAAGGCCTGACTGTGACAGCACTGGTTTCCGTACAAAACCTCAGCAAATCGTTTCCGGGTGTGCGTGCACTCGATGGCGTACGCTTTGACCTCATGCCCGGCGAGGTGCATGCCCTGATGGGTGAAAACGGCGCGGGCAAGTCCACGCTGATGAAAATTTTGGCTGGCGTGTACCGCAAGGACAGTGGTGAAGTGCTGCTGGACGGCAAGCCCGTGGAGATTGAGAGCCCGGCGCATGCGCAGTCGCTGGCCATCGGCATCATCCACCAGGAGCTGCACCTGATGGGCCACCTGACCGCGGCACAAAATATCTTTCTGGGCCGCGAGCCGCGCAAGGCAGCGGGCCTGCTGTTGGACGAGGGGCAGCTCAACCGCGATGCCCAGGCCCTGTTTGACCGCCTGAACCTGCAACTGGCCCCGACCACCACGATTGGCGACCTGACCGTGGCGCGCCAGCAGATGGTGGAGATTGCCAAGGCGCTGTCCCACAAATCGCGCGTGCTCATCATGGACGAGCCCACTGCCGCGCTGAACAACGCCGAAATTGAAGAGCTGTTCCGCATCATCCGCCAGCTCAAGGAAGAGGGCGTGGGCATTGTCTACATCTCGCACAAGATGGACGAGATCCAGCGCATTGCCGACCGTATCACCGTGATGCGCGATGGTGCCTACATCGCCACCGTGCCAGCGGCCACCACGCCGATGGCCGAGGTGATTGCCATGATGGTGGGGCGCAAGCTGGACCATGTGCAAAAGGCGATTCCCGACACGTCTGCCAACGAGGTGCTGCTGGACGTGCGCGGACTGAACCGGGGCCGCGCTATCCGCGATGTGAGCTTTAGCGTGCGCCGTGGCGAGATTCTGGGCTTTGCCGGCCTCATGGGCGCGGGCCGCACGGAGGTGGCGCGGGCCGTGTTTGGTGCGGATGCCATCGAGTCGGGCGAAGTTCGCGTGGGCGGCAAGGTGATTCGCCTGACCTCGCCCGAAGACGCGGTGCAGGCCGGCATTGGCTACCTGTCCGAGGACCGCAAGCACTTTGGCCTGGCCACGGGCATGGACGTGGCGTCCAACATCACGCTGTCCAGTCTGAAGCGCTGGCTCAAATGGGGGGTGTTCTTGAATCGCCCCGCGATCCAGGCCATCTCGCAACAGATGGTGGAGAAGCTGCGCATCAAGACCCCATCGCTCACGCAGACGGCCAAGCTCCTGTCGGGCGGCAACCAGCAAAAGGTGGTGATTGCCAAGTGGCTGGTGCAAGACTGCGAAGTACTGATCTTCGACGAGCCCACCCGCGGTATCGACGTGGGTGCCAAGAGCGAGATCTACAAGCTGCTCAATGACCTGGCCGCGCAGGGGCGCGCCATCGTCGTGATCTCCAGCGAGCTGCCCGAGGTGCTGCTGCTGAGCCACCGCATTGTGGTGATGTGCGAAGGCCGCATCACCGGCGAGGTGCGGGGTGATGAAGCCACCCAGGAAAGCCTGATGGCACTGGCGACGCGGCGCGACTGACTAGAAAAAACAAGGTTTAGCAATGACACAAACAACTTCCTCCTCTTCCTGGCTGAGCCGCCTGTCTGGTGGCCAGACCAAACAAAAACTCTTGGCTTTTGCCAGCCTGATTGCGCTGATCCTGGTGTTCACCGTGCTCAAGCCCGATGCCTTCATGACGCAGGACAACATCATCGGCATCCTGCAGTCCACCACCGTGATTGGGGTGCTGGCCATTGCCAGCACCTTCATCATCATCACTTCGGGCATTGACCTGTCGGTGGGGGTGCTGATGACCTTCTGTGCCGTGATGGCGGGGGTGTTCATGGTCAATCTGGGCATGCCCATGCCCCTGGGGGTGGTGTGCGCGCTGGCCATGGGCGCCTTGTCAGGCTGTGTGTCCGGCCTGGCCATCACCAAGCTCAAGGTGCCGCCTTTCATTGCCACGCTGGGCATGATGATGCTGCTCAAGGGCCTGTCGCTGCTGATCACCCAGACCCGCCCGATCTACTTCAGTGACGTGGACGGTTTTGACCAGATTTCGCTGGGTTCCCTGATCGGCGATGTGTTTCCGTCGCTGCCGATTCCCAACGGGGTGCTGATCCTGTTTCTGGTGGCCATCATCAGCGCCGTGGTCTTGAACAAAACCGCCCTGGGCCGTTACACCTTTGCCCTGGGCAGCAACGAAGAAGCGGTGCGCCTGTCGGGGGTGAACGTAGACCGCTGGAAAGTCATCATCTACACCTTTGCCGGCGGCATCTGCGGCATTTCCGGATTGCTGATTGCCTCGCGCCTGAACTCTGCCCAACCCGCGCTGGGCCAGGGCTATGAGCTCGACGCCATTGCCGCGGTGGTGATTGGCGGCACCTCGCTCAGTGGTGGTGTCGGCACCATCCTGGGCACCATCATCGGCGCTTTCATCATGAGCGTGCTGATCAACGGCCTGCGGATCATGTCGGTGGCCCAGGAGTGGCAGATGGTGCTCACCGGGCTCATCATTATTCTGGCGGTTTACACCGACAACCTGCGCCGCAACAAGAAGTAAGGAGACCGCACCACGCCCCATGCACAGCTTCCCGGTTTTTAGATTTTTCCCTTGTGATTCCGTGTGACATAACTTTTTCTAACAGGAGACAACCCATGAACGCAAAACGACAACTGCTGGCTTTGACTGCCGGCTTGGCACTGGCTGGTTTTTCCAGCTTCGCTACCGCCCAGGAGATCTACATCCCCTTGGTGTCCAAAGGCTTCCAGCACCAGTTCTGGCAAGCCGTGAAGCAGGGCGCTGACCAGGCCGCCAAGGACTACAAGGTGAAGGTCACCTTTGAAGGCCCCGAAACCGAGCAGCAAGTGGACAAACAAATTGACATGCTGTCGGCTGCCATGGCCAAGAAGCCGGCCGCCATCGGATTTGCCGCGCTGGACAGCAAGGCCGCGATTCCGCTGCTGAAGAAGGCCCAGGCTGCCAAAGTACCCGTCATCGCCTTTGACTCCGGTGTGGACAGCGATATTCCGGTGACCACGGCCACGACCAACAACGTGGCTGCCGCCGCACTGGCCGCAGACAAAATGGCTGAGAAGATTGGT
This sequence comes from Rhodoferax sp. TS-BS-61-7, assembly GCF_002943465.1. Lineage (GTDB taxonomy): Bacteria > Pseudomonadota > Gammaproteobacteria > Burkholderiales > Burkholderiaceae_C > Allorhodoferax. The sequence continues at coordinate 120,706 of NZ_PTQY01000008.1, read as the reverse complement.
GGCGAAGGCGAAGTGGCTGTGATTGCCCATGACCAGACCAGCCGCACCGGTGTGGACCGCCGCGACGGCTTCTTGAACCAGATCAAGGCCAAGTACCCCAAGATCAAGGTGGTGGACGTGCAGTACGGCGGTGACCAGCTGAAGTCTGCCGAGATTGCCAAGGCCCTGATGCAGGCACATCCCAAGCTGAAGGGTATTTTTGGTACCAATGAGCCGGGCGCTATCGGTGCGGGCAAAGGCATCAAGGAAGCCAAGAAGACGGGCGTGACCATCATCGGGTTTGACTCTGGCAAGGCCCAGAAGGACATGATCAATGACGGCACGATTGCCGGCTCCATCACCCAAAACCCCGTGGGCATTGGCTACAAAACCGTGGAAGCCGCTGTGAAGGCCTTGAAGGGTGAGAAGTTGCCCAAGATCATCGACACCGGCTTCTACTATTACGACAAGACCAATATGAAGGACGCCAAGATCGCGGCCGTTCTTTACGATTGAAGTAAATCACCCCCCGAGCGGCTATGCCGCTCCCCCCTCTCTCGCCTGCGGCGGGTGGGGGGCGCACCCAGCGGCCTGGCAGAGACCGTTCCGCGGGTGCCCTGATTTTGTTGACTGAAAAGGAAAGACTGTGAAATTAGTACGCTACGGATTGCCAGGTCAGGAAAAGCCCGGTGTGTTGGATGCCCAAGGCCGCGTGCGCGACCTGTCGGGACAGATGGCCGATGTGGCTGGTGCTGCGCTGCTGCCCGAGAACCTGGCGCGTTTGCGTGGCGTGAATATCGAGAGCTTGCCGCTGGTGGCAGGTACTCCACAGAAAGACTTGCGCCTTGGGGCCTGTGTGGGCCAGGTAGGCAAGTTCATCTGCATTGGACTGAATTACTCCGACCACGCGGCCGAGAGTGGCATGCAGGTGCCGCCCGAGCCGGTGGTCTTCAATAAGTGGACCAGCGCGATTGTGGGTCCGGACGATGCCGTTGAAATCCCCCGTGGCTCGGTCAAGACTGACTGGGAAGTCGAGCTGGGCGTGGTCATCGGCAAAGGCGGTCGTTACATCGAGGAGGCCGATGCGCTGTCCCATGTGGCGGGCTACTGCGTGGTGAACGATGTGTCCGAGCGCGAATACCAGCTGGACCGCAGCGGCACCTGGGACAAGGGCAAGGGTTGCGACACCTTTGGCCCCACCGGCCCCTGGCTGGTGACGGCCGACGAAGTTCCTGACCCTCAGGCCCTGAAGATGTGGCTGGACGTGGATGGCAAGCGCTTCCAGAACGGCAGCACGTCCACCATGGTCTACGGCGTGAAGTTCCTCATCGCGTATCTCAGCCGTTTCATGAGCCTGCAACCCGGCGACGTGATCTCCACCGGCACCCCGCCCGGCGTGGGCATGGGCCAGAAGCCACCGCAGTACCTGCGCGCGGGCCAAGTTATTCACCTAGGCATCGATGGCCTGGGCACCCAAACCCAGAAGACCGTACAGGCCTGACATGAGCAAGATCACCAACATGCGCGTCGTGGACGTGCGCTTTCCCACGTCCCAACATCTGGATGGCTCGGATGCCATGAACCCGGACCCGGACTATTCCGCGGCCTATGTGATTCTGGAAACCGACCAGCCCGGCCTGGAAGGCCACGGCCTGACGTTCACCATCGGCCGTGGCAACGAAATCTGCTGCGCCGCCATCGAAGCCATGCGCCACCTGGTGGTGGACCTGGACATGGCCTGGGTGGCCGAAGACATGGGTCGCTTCTGGCGCTACATCACCTCCGACAGCCAACTGCGCTGGATTGGCCCGGACAAAGGGGCCATCCACCTGGCCACGGGCGCTGTGGTCAACGCGGTGTGGGACCTGTGGGCCAAGCAGGAGGGCGTGCCGGTATGGGCCTTGGTGGCGCGCATGAGTCCCGAGGAGTTGGTCAAGCTGATTGACTTTCGTTACATCACCGACTGCATCACGCCCGAAGAAGCGCTGGCCTTGTTGCAAAAGCAGGCTGTGGGCAAGGCCGAACGCTGGGCCACACTGGAGCGTGAAGGCTACCCTTGTTACACCACGTCGGCCGGCTGGCTGGGTTACGACGACGACAAGCTGCGCCGCTTGTGCCAAGAGGCCATTGATGCGGGCTTTAACCATGTGAAGATGAAGGTGGGCCGTGACAAGGCCGACGATATTCGCCGCCTGACCATCGCCCGTGAGGTGCTGGGCCCGAACCGCCAACTCATGATCGACGCCAACCAGGTGTGGGACGTGAAGCAGGCGGTGGAGTGGGTCAAGGACTTGGCCTTCTGCAAGCCCTGGTTCATTGAAGAACCCACCAGCCCGGACGATATCGAAGGCCACCGCGTGATCCGCGAGGGCGTGGCACCGGTGAAGGTGGCCACCGGCGAGATGTGCCAGAACCGCATCATCTTCAAGCAGCTCATCATGCGCGGTGCTATTGACGTGGTGCAGATCGACTCGTGCCGTTTGGGCGGTGTGAACGAAATTTTGGCCGTGATGCTGATGGCGGCCAAGTACAACTTGCCGGTGTGCCCGCACGCCGGGGGCGTGGGCCTGTGCGAGTATGTGCAGCATCTGTCCATGATCGACTACCTGTGCATTGCCGGTACCCGCGAAGGGCGTGTGATCGAGTATGTGGACCACCTGCATGAGCATTTCAAGGAGCCGTGTGTGATTGAGAACGCCGCCTACATGCCACCCAAGGCACCGGGCTTCTCGATCGAGATGAAGCCGGAATCGCTGCAGCACTACACCTTTCAACCCAAAGCCAAAGCGGCATGAAAATCGACACCCACCAGCACTACTGGCGTTACCGCGCCGAGGAGTTCCCGTGGATCAGTGAGGCCATGCCCCTGCTGCAACGGGACTGCATGCCGGTGGACTGCGATGCCGCGCTGCGGGCTGCCGGTGTGGATGCGGTGGTGGCGGTGCAGGCCCGCACGCTGGCGGCAGAGACCGACTTTCTGCTGCGCGTGGCTGACCACAACCCCGAGGTGATTGGTGTCGTGGGCTGGGCCGATTTGGGCGGCGCGGACCTGGAGCATCGGCTGGACCAATGGGGGGCGCATGCCGCCTTCAAGGGCCTGCGCCACATCCTGCAAGACGAGCCGGACGTGGGGGCCTGGGTCAACACACCGGCCATCAACCAGGGCCTGCGCGCCCTGCAGCAGCGGGGTCTGGTTTATGACGTGCTGGTGTTTGACCACCAGTTACCCAGCGTGGCCGAGTTCTGCGCGCGGCACGACAAGCACTGGCTGGTGCTGGACCATGTGGGTAAACCTGCCGTGCGGGACTGGACACGCAACGCCGAGGTGTCGCGCCGCTGGAGCGCTTGCATCCGCGAATTGGCCACCTTGCCGCATGTGATGTGCAAACTCTCGGGTGCGGTGACGGAAGCGGACTGGGGTGCGCACTCTGGCATCACGCCCGAGGACGCCAAAATCATCCTCTCCTGTTTTGACCAGGCGCTGGAGGCCTTTGGCCCACAGCGGCTGATGTTCGGCTCTGACTGGCCGGTGTGCCAGCTGGCTGCTCCGTATGACGCGGTGCATGGTCTGGCACACAAATGGGCCAGTACACGGCTGACGGTGCGCGAGCAGGACGCCTTCTGGAGCGGCAATGCCGTGCGCTGTTATGGCCTGAATGTGCAGGCACTGACCGATTGACCTTTTTAAGCGAGAGTTTCCATGGATCTGCATTTAAAAGACAAGGTGGTCATCGTGACCGGTGGTGCTAGCGGCATTGGCGCGGCCATTTCGCTCACGCTGGCCGAAGAGGGCGCCATTCCCGTCATTCTGGGTAAAAGCCCCATGTCCCCGGAGTTTGCACAGCAGTTGCAAGCCAAAGCAGCCCAGCACCTGTTTGTCCAGGTCGAGCTGTCTGACGATGCAGCATGCCGTGCTGCCGTCGAGCAGACGGTAGCCCGGTTCGGGCGCATCGACGGTTTGGTGAACAACGCCGGTGTGAACGACAGCATTGGGCTGGAGGCGGGGCGCGAGGCCTTCATCGGCTCACTAGAGCGCAACCTGATTCATTACTACGTAATGGCGCACTACTGCGTGCCCCACCTCAAAGCGGTAAAGGGGGTCATCGTGAATGTGTCCTCCAAAACGGCACTGACGGGCCAGGGCAACACCAGCGGCTACTGTGCGTCCAAGGGCGCGCAACTTTCGCTGACCCGGGAGTGGGCGGCGGCGTTGCTGAACGACGGCGTGCGGGTCAACGCGCTAATTCCGGCCGAAGTGATGACGCCGCTGTACGAGCGCTGGATCCAGACCTTTGACAAACCGGAGGAAAAGCTGGCGGCCATCACCGCCAAGATTCCCCTGGGCCACCGCATGACCACCTCTGAGGAGATGGCGCGCATGTGCGTCTTTCTGTTGTCGGATGCCTCCTCACACACCACGGGGCAGTGGGTGTTTGTCGATGGCGGCTACACCCACCTGGACCGGGCCCTGTCATGAGCACGCTGGTCACCCGCTACGCCTTGGCCTTGGACCTGGTGGACGATGCCCAGCGCATTGCCGACTATGAAAAAGCCCATGCGGTCATCTGGCCCGAGGTGCGCGAGCACCTCCGCGGGCAGGGCGTGGTGCAGATGGAGATTTACCGCCTGGGCACGCGCCTGTTCATGGTGATGGAGGTGGACCCGGTCGTGTACAGCGCCGAGCGCATGGCCCAGGCCTCGCTGGACAACCCTGCCATCGTGCGCTGGGAAACGCTGATGTGGACCTACCAGGCTCCTACACCCTGGACGCCGGTGGGTGAGAAATGGGTGCCCATGGCCAAGATCTTTGATCTGGCCGCGCAGTAGCCCTCAGGCCTCTGCTTCTAAGCCCCGATATTGCACTCGCGCCGCAAGAGCGCAACCGCATCGTTGAAGGTGTAGTCGTGGTCGCTTTCCAGTGTGGGGCGGGCGTCTTCGATGAAGTTGTCCCACAGACTGGTGTAGTCGTCCAGATGCTGGGCTGGCGCGTGCTCTGCAATGAAGGCGCTGGCCAGCGCAGGCTGCAGGCCTGACTTGCGAATCTTGCGCACCAGGGTGCCTGCGGCTTTTTCGGTCAGCAGGGTTTTGGGTGTGCTGCCTGCGGCCATGCACAGAAACAGGGTGAGCAGCGAGCTCTCATCGTCGTTGCCGCCGGTAGCCTTGTCCCAGGCCTTGTTGCTGGTGCGTTCAAAGTGGTCCACCTCGGCCAGCATGTCTTCCTGCCAGAAGTAGCGGCCCATGAAGGCGGGCATCTGGTCAAACAGCTTGCGTGCAGGCACGGTGGATTCCAGCCACTTGGGGGCATCTTGCAGCAGCGACTGACGCACGGCATCCACGGCCTCGGTGTATTCGTCCGGCAGGTCTTTGGGCAGCGGGATCTTGAACTTCTCGGTCTGGCCAGCAAACTTCTTGCGCAGCGCCAGCACCATTTTTTCGAACAGCACCCAGTCGGGCATCTCGGTGCGCTTGAGCGCCATCGCCAGCAGCCCGGTGCGGATCACGGCCTCGGCGTCTTTGCCGGCTTCTTCCAGCGCGTCTTCTTCCACACCCAGCTGCTGTGCCATCCAGACAGCGGCATCCACGACGGCGGCCACACGGCTGCGGCTTGCCAGCTCGGCTTGGTAGTCGGGCAGGCTGCGCAGTGTCCACTTGGCCAGCAGCGGGATGTGCTCGTCGCGGAAGCCGCTGCGCTCGTTCATGCCAAAGTGGGTGGTCTGCGGCATGGCGATCAGCGCCTTGAGCATGTCGGAGCCGCCCTTGGAGCGCGACAAAAAGCTGTGGTCGCGCAGCGCCTCGGCGGCGCGGTGCAGATCGCCCCCGCTGCTGTGCTCCAGGTACAGGCTTACCAGGTTCACCATCCGGTCCTTGGCCTGCTCCAGCTCGGGGCGCAAAAACTCGGTGCCAAAGTAACGTGCAATCTGCACCATACCTTTGGGCGCGTCGGTGCAGATGGCGTCCAGCTTGGCCTGGTCAATCAGGCCGTGCTGCATGCCAAAGGCCAGCGCCTTCTCGAAGAAGGGGCGGGCGTCAAACAGGGAGACGGCTTGCTGCTGCGCAGACATGGTCAGATAGCAGACTCTTCGTCGTCGTCACGGGCAGCGGGGGTGGCCTTGCCGCGGTCGGTGTCGCCGGTTTCCACCTTGCCGTCGTCTTCTTCGGCTTCTTCCTCGTCGTCCAGGCCCAGGTCGTGGGCGCGCGCTTTGGCACGCAACACCAGCAGCATTTCGATGAAGAGGTCGGGTAGCTCGTGGCGCAACAGCCAGGCCATCTGCATCCAGTCCTGGTCTGCCACCTCGTCGAGCTCTACGCGGGGCCGCACATAGGCGGACTGGTACAAGGCCTGCTCCGACAGCATCTCGCCATCGTCTTCTACGGTGTCAAACACGCCGGTGCGGGCAAAGGCCTCGATACGGCTCCACTTTTCGGTGAAGTAGTCAGCCAGGGCTTCGCTGCCGCCTTCCAGATCGCCAATGGCGGTTAAAAACTCGATGGCCTCTGCCGACTCGTCGCGGAAGATGACCGAGTTCATCATGCCGCGCAGGTGGGTGCGGGTCAGGTCTTTGTACTGCTTTTCAATGACCACGGCGTGCGCAAACTGCTGGGGGGTGATCAGCAGGTTGACGATGGATTCTTTCGAGTCGTCGTATTCGCGAATGACGGCCAGGATATCCTTGGGCGGCAGCTGCTCCAGCACCACCATCAGGGCGCCATCGCCCTCGTTATCGGCCAGCTCGGTCAGTACGGATTCGGCTCCCACGATGTCGCCAGCGGCGATGAGGGCTTGGGTTTTTTCAATCAGGGCAAGTTGTGACATCGTGTTCTCAGCTCAATCAGTCTTTGTGGTCAAAGCCTTGTTCCACCATCCAGGCGGCGCCTTCTTTTTCACTCACGCGGGCTTCACGTTCGTCTTCGTCCAGCCCCTCGTCTTCGCGGGTGTCATCGTCCGAGTCTTCGTGTTCCTCGTCGTCTTCATCGCTGTGCGCTGCGGCACGGCTGTCAGGGCGGCCATACATGTATTCCAGCGCGGCCGCCACCGACATGAACCAGGCACCCGCAGGCTGCTGCAGCACCTGGCTCACCATGGTGCGAGCGGCAGGCAGCACTTCCACCGTGTCGCTCAGGCTGTCCCAGTCCGGCAGGTCTTCCGACTCGTGCGAGATCAGGTGGTTCATGGCAGTGGTGGACTTGAAGCGAAAGGCTTGGTGGAACACCACGGCCACCATTTCGGGGCTGAGCTCCAGCATGCTGAGCAAGAAGCCCAGTTCCTTGCGGCGCTCGGCCAGCTTTTTGGGCAGCATGTGCTTGCCTTCGGAGTCGGAGGCCAGGTCGTCGATTTCGGCTTCGTAGGCGCTGCGCAGGTGCTGGAAAAACGGGGAAATGCTCATGAACGGGTGTTACTCACAGAATGCGGGCGAAATAGTTGTTCCAGATTTCACGCGCGGTGTCGATCGGGCTGTCCAGCAGGCCACGGCGGCGGTTGTCGTCGTAGGCCTGGCGTTTGCTGTCATCAGACAGCGTGTCATAGGCTTCTTGCACTTCACGAAAACGCTGTGCTGCATCCGGGGCCGGGTTGCGGTCCGGGTGGTAGAGCGCAGCCTTTTGGCGGAATGCCTTCTTGATATCGGCCAGCGTGGCAGCGCTATTGAGCCCAAGGGCGGCGTAATGGTCTTTCATTGAGCGGCTTTCGTAGCAGCGCATTGTGGCCGACAAAGAAAAAACCCCGCTACTGAAAAAGTAGCAGGGTTTCTTGCACCCTTGCGGGTTATTTTGGCTCCTCAACCTGGGCTCGAACCAGGGACCTACGGATTAACAGTCCGGCGCTCTACCAACTGAGCTATTGAGGAATTGAGCCTCGAATTATAGCGTGGTTTTTTCGGTGTTTTGGAAAGGGGCCCAATTTTTCGAAAAAGTCACGCATTTTTTTGCGGTGTCTGCACACCCAGCAGCGCATGCAGGCGCGGGCTGGTGGTGGTGTACTGCAGCATGACCTTTTTCTCGGGAAAGATGAAGGGCATGGCACCGTAGGCGGCGAGTGTAGCTTCATGGAAGCCACACAAAATCAGTTTCTTCTTGCCGGGGTAGTTGTTGATGTCGCCCACGGCAAAGATGCCCGGAATGTTGGTGCCAAAGTTTTCGGTATTCACCTCAACCTGTTTGCGCTCCATGGCCAAGCCCCAGTCGGCAATGGGGCCCATCTTGGGCGAAACGCCGAGGAACACCAGCAACTGGTCGGCCGGCAATGCACGCGTCTGGCCTTCGGCGTCCAGAATCTGCAGCGCCGTAAGCGTGCCATCGCTGGCCTCAAAACCGGTGATCTGTGCCGCCACAAAGCGCAGCGTGCCATTGGCGCGCAGCGCCTGGATGCGCGCCAGCGTGTCGGCCTCTGCCACCAGCACATCGCGCCGGTGCAACAGCGTGACAGAAGCCGGGCGGTGCGTGTTACCGGGGGCCAGTACCTCCAGCGCACATTCCAGCGCGGCATCGCCGCCGCCGTGGATCACCACATGCTGCTTGGCCAGGGTATTCAACTTGGGGGTGCGGTAGTGCAGCTGAGTCCGTTCAAAGGCCGCAATGCCCTCCAGTTGGAGGCTACGGGCCACAAAGGCACCCACACCAGCGGCCACAAACAGCGCCTTGGTGCGAAATTGTTTGCCCGTTGTGGTGGTCAGGTGAATGCGGCCGTCGTCCAGGCGCCGGACCGAAGCCACTTGCTGGCCAAAATGCATCTGTGCACCAAACGGCGCGATTTGCTGCAGCAGGCTCTCCGTCAGGCCACGGCCGGTGGTGAGCGGGATGGCGGGGATGTCGTAAATGGGTTTGTCGGCGTAGAGCTCTATGCACTGGCCGCCCGCGTAGGGCAGGGCGTCGATCACATGGGCTTGGACCTCCAGCAGGCCGAGCTGGAAGACCTGGAACAGGCCCACCGGGCCTGCGCCTATGACGACGGCATCGGCTTCAATGAGGGGTGTAGCCATGCCGTGTGCCGTGTCAGCGGATCAGTTCAGACAGCTTGCCGGTCTTGTCTTTCCAGTCGTCGGCATCGCCCAATGGCGCCTTGCGTTTGGTGATGCTCTTCCAGCCAGGCAGGCGGGCCAGCTCGGCATTGAGCTGAATCATGTGCTGCTGGTCTTTGGGCGCATCTTCTTCAGCGTAAATGGCGTTGACCGGGCATTCGGGGATGCAGACGGCGCAGTCGATGCACTCATCGGGGTCGATGGTCAGAAAGTTGGGGCCTTCGCGGAAGCAGTCCACGGGGCACACGTCCACGCAGTCGGTGTATTTGCACTTGATACAGGCTTCGGTGACGATGTGTGTCATGTTGTTTGGCGGCTAGAAGTAGTAAATGTGGCAGTAAAGTGCCAAGCCCTTGATTTTATTGGGTTTTGAAGCCACCCCCGTAAACAGGGGTGACTCCTTTGTGTTGCATCAACCCAGCAGCAACGCGCCCGACGTCTTGTGGCTGGCCGTATCCACCAAAATCAGCGACCCCAGCACCCGGCTTTGCAGGTAGGGCAGGGCCGCAATCGGCTCCTGCAAAGACACTTCAATGTGGCCAATGGCGTTGGGCAGGATCTCTTTCGCATCGTGCTCTTTCAGCGTGTTGATGTCCAGGCTGTGCACGATACGTTTGACCTTGGCCTTGATCCAGCGGTGGCCATGCAGCGCCAGATAAACGCGGCCGGCGACCAGGGGTTCGTCGTCCATCCACGCAACAGTGGCCTTGATCTCGCGGGTGGTGTCGAAGTGGCTGGGGGCGTCGTTGGAGGCCAGAATCCAGTCGCCGCGCGACACGTCTACTTCGCGGTCCAGCACCAGGCCGGCGCCGTGGCCAGCGCCCACGTGCTTGGGCACGCGGGCGTGGTTCAGTACTTGGGCCACCACGGCGGTTTTGCCACTGGGCAGGATGGAGACGGTGTCGCCAGGCTGCACGGTACCGGTGGCCACACGGCCCCAGAACACGCGGCGGCCCTTGCTGGTGTCGGCGGAGTCATGGAACTTTTCGACCCACTGCACGGGGAAGGCAAACGGCACGGTGGTCTCGGCGGCGGTCACGGGCAGGGTTTCCAGCAGCGCCAGCAGGCTAGGGCCGTGGTAGCCGCACCAGCCGGGGTTGGCGGTGACCACGTTGTGGCCTTTCAGGGCCGACATGGGGATGGTGGCGGTAACGGCAATGCCAGCTTGGGCCGCAAACGCGTGCAGCGCTTCGGTGATCTTGGCAAAGGCCTTGGCCGCGTCGTCGCCCAGGGCGTCGAGCTTGTTCACCGCAAAGATGATGCCGGGCACGCGCAGCAGGTTCACCAGCAGGCTGTGGCGGCGGGTCTGCGGCAGCAGGTCCACCAGGCCGTCCACATTCCACTTCAGCTTCGTCGCGTCCACCAGCACCACCGCGGCGTGGGCACTGCTGGCAGCGGTGACCATGTTGCGGGTGTACTGCTCGTGGCCGGGCGCATCGCCAATGATGAACTTGCGCGCGGGCGTGGCGAAGTAGCGGTAGGCCACGTCGATGGTGATGCCTTGCTCGCGCTCGGCGCTCAGGCCGTCGGTGAACAGCGCCAGGTCGGCCTCGCCGCTTTTGGAGACGTTGGCCAACTGGTCCTGTAGCACGGAGCGGCTGTCTACCAGCAGGCGGCCAATCAGCGTGCTCTTGCCGTCGTCCACACTGCCGCAGGTGATGAAGCGCAGCGCAGATGAAGTGTCATTTGTGCCGCTAGCGCCCGTAGATGTTGCGGGAGTAGCTATCGTATTTGTAGCGGTTGTCATAAAGATTCTTTGTAGGTCAACGTGTCTTCATACCAGGGATACCGCGGAACCGGCTTTGCCGGACCGCTGGTATCGCCCCCTGCAAGGGGGAACGCGGCCACACGCAGTGGGCAAGCCGGGGGGTGTTCAAAAATATCCGTCCTTTTTGCGCTTCTCCATCGAAGCCTCAGAAGTTTTGTCGTCCATGCGGGTCGCGCCACGTTCGCTCACGTCGGCGGCCAGGGTTTCGATCACGATGTCGGCGGCGGTGGCGGCCGTGCTTTCCACCGGGCATGTGCAGGTGATATCGCCCACGGTGCGGAAGCGCACATCGCGGCTCTCAATTTGCTCACCATTTTTGGCGGGTGTCAGGTCCGTCACCGGCACCAGCAGGCCCTTGCGTTCGACCACATCGCGCTTGTGCGTGTAGTACAGGCTTGGCAGCGCAATTTTTTCGCGTTCGATGTACTGCCAGACGTCCAGCTCGGTCCAGTTGCTGATGGGGAACACGCGGAAGTGTTCGCCCGGCTGCAGGCGGGTGTTGAACAGGGTCCACAGCTCGGGGCGCTGGGCCTTGGGTTGCCATTGGCCGAAGCTGTCGCGGTGGGAGAAGATGCGCTCCTTGGCGCGGGCTTTTTCTTCGTCGCGGCGGGCCCCGCCGATCAGCGCGTCAAAGCGGAATTCGTCGATGGCTTCCAGCAGCGTGACCGACTGGTGCACGTTGCGCGACTCGCCGGGGTGGGCCAGGCGCACGGTGCCGCGGGCCATCGAGTCTTCCACGCTGCGCACGATGAGCTCGGCGCCCAGTTCCTTGGCGCGGAAGTCGCGGAAATCGGTCACTTCATGGAAGTTGTGGCCGGTGTCGATCATCAGCAGCGGGTAGGGGATGCGGCCTACGCCAAAGGCTTTTTCAGCGCACTTGAGCATGACCAGCGAATCCTTGCCGCCCGAGAACAGCAGCGTGGGGCGCTCAAAGGCGGCCGCCACTTCGCGCAGGATGAAGATCGTCTCTTCTTCCAGCGCGTCGAGGTGCTGGTTGGATAGGCGTTCGAAATGGGAGGTGTCTGTCATGGCGTTCATGGCGTTGTCTGGTTCAGTGCGCAATGTGCAAGCCGCACTCGCGCTGGTCTTCGCCCTTGGTGGGGTCCACATAGTCGAAATTGTTGGGCAGGCCGTGGGCCTCGCAGTACTGGTACAGTTCTTTGGATGACCAGTGCAGCAGCGGAGCAACCTTGATCAGGCCATCAGGGTTGATGCTGACCGGGTCCATCTGGGCGCGCACGGCACTGTCGGTGGCGCGCAGCGCGGTGAACCAGACCTTGGGCGCGGTCTCGCGCAGCGCGCGGGTGAACGGCTCCAGCTTCACCTCTTCGGTGAAAGCGGCGTGGCGCGGGTCATCGAGCCCGGGCAAGGGGCCTTCCACCGCTTCGCGGTGCGCGCGTGTGCGCAGTGGCAGATAGATGCGCAGGTTCAGGCCAAGTTGTTTGGTCACTTCGTCGGCGAAGCGGTAGGTGGCTTCGGTGTTGTAGCCGTTGTCCATCCAGACCACGGGCACGTCGGGTTTGACACGCGCGACCATGTGCAGGATCACGGCCTCGAACGGGCGGAAATTGGTGGTGACGATGGGGCTTTGGTTCAGGGCCAGGGCCCATGCCACGAGACCGGGGGCGTCATGGCCCAAGTCGGCGTTGATTTTGGCGAGGTCAATCGTGCTCATGCGGTGGCTCCTTCACGGGCAAACACGGGCTTCACGGTAACTGCGTCACCCTGGTAGAAGCCGCGGTAGCGGTCAAACTGGCGTTGGGCAAAGTCCACGTTCTGGTCTTCGCGCAGCACGGCCACGTCAAAACCTGTGCGCTCCATTTGCACCAGTTGGTCGATGAGCACGTCGCCGGTGGCACGGATCTCGCCAGTAAAGCCCAGGCGGCGGCGCAGCAGGAAGGCCTGGCTGTAGGCGCGGCCGTCGGTGAACTTGGGGAAGTGCAGGTCGATGCGGGTCACGCCGGCCAGCGACACGCTGCGTGGGTCTTCGGTGTTGGCAATGGCGAGAATGTTTTGAGCATTTTCGGCAGTAGCCCCGGTGGAATGTACGGAGGCAGCTATCAATTTCATAGTGAATTCTCTCTTTCTGCGTCCGGGGCTCAGGCTTCTTGCGCGTCTTTGGCATAGCCAGACGACTTGGGCAGGGCGTGCAGCTCTTCGTGTTTGTCCGCCAAGCGGGCGCTGTTGGCAGCAGCCTTGAAGGTGTCAAAGCCGACACGCTTCACGCAGTCGATAAAGGTCTCGCGGCCGGTGCGGTTCAGGCGGAAGGTGTCCAGCAGCGCTTCGATGACGCCGGGCACTTCGCCCGCACCAAAGGACGGGCCCACCACCTTGCCGGGCACGGCGGCACCGCTCAGCGTGGAGCCATCGGAGCCGCCCAGCGACACCTGATACCACTCCTTGCCGTCCTTATCCACACCCAAAATGCCAATGTGGCCGCTGTGGTGGTGGCCGCAACTGTTGATGCAACCGCTGATATGCAGGTCAATCTCGCCCAGGTCGTGCAGCTCGTCCATGTCCTGGTAGCGCTCGGTGATGGCTTCGGCAATCGGGATGGAGCGGGCATTGGCCAGCGCGCAGAAATCGCCGCCGGGGCAGGCGATCATGTCGGTCAGCAGGCGGATGTTGCTGCGGGCCAAACCGGCGTGGCTGGCGGCCACCCACAGGGCGGGCAGGTCGGCTTCGTTCACCCAAGGCAGCAGCAGGTTTTGGTCGTGCGTCACGCGCACTTCGCCAGCGCTGAATTCGTCGGCCAAGGCGGCTGCGGTGTCCAACTGGTCGGCGTCGGCATCACCGGGGGCCTGGCCCAGGCGCTTGAAGCTCAGGGTCACGGCGCGCAGCTTGGGGTTCTGGTGCGCCGCCACGTTTTGCTGCAGCCAGCGGTCGTAGTCGCGTTGGCGCTCGGGTGGAACTGCTACGGTTTTAGTAGCTGCTCGCGCAGATTCCACAAGGGCTGGAGGCACAAATGATGCTGCAACACGGTCCAGCTCGGCCTGGGTGATGGTGTGCGGCGCGCCGTCCACGGTCAGGATCTGCTGGTACTCGGCTTCCACCTCGTCGATGTAGCGCTGGCCTTCGGCCTTCACCAAGATCTTGATGCGCGCCTTGTACATGTTGTCGCGGCGGCCCCAGCGGTTGTAGACACGCACCACGGCTTCCAGGTAATTCATGATCTGCAGCGCAGGCAGGAATTCGCGGATGGTGGTGCCGATGACGGGCGTGCGGCCCATGCCACCGCCCACCAGCACCTTGAAGCCCGGCTCGCCGGCTTCGTTCTTCTTCAGATGCAGGCCCACGTCGTGCCAATGGGTGGCGGCACGGTCAGCCGTAGCGCCGGTGATGGCGATCTTGAACTTGCGCGGCAGGAAGGCGAACTCGGGGTGCAGCGTGCTCCACTGGCGCATGATTTCGGCCCACGGGCGGGGGTCGGCAATCTCGTCGGGCGCCACGCCGGCCAGCTCGTCGCTGGTGATGTTGCGGATGCAGTTGCCGCTGGTCTGGATGCCGTGCATGTTGACCGTGGCCAGCAGGTCCATCACGTCGGCGCTCTTGGCCAGCGGAATCCAGTTGAACTGTACGTTTTGGCGCGTGGTGAAGTGGCCGTAGCCCACGGGCAGGTGGGTGGTGCCCCAGGCGGCTTGCGCGCCAATGGCGGTGTCAAACACTTCCTTGCTCGGGTGGTCGTATTCGCGGGCGATGCGGGCTAGCACGCGCAGTTGGGCGCTGGACAGCTCGCCGTAGGGCACGGCCACGCGCAGCATGGGCGCGTAGCGCTGGATGTACCAGCCGTTTTGCAGGCGCAGGGGGCGGAACTCGTCGTCGCTCAACGTGCCGGCCAGGTTGCGTTCCAGCTGGTCGCGGTGCTGGGCAGCACGGGCACGGACGAACTGGCGGTCAAATTCGGTGTATTGGTACATAGTTAGTTGAGGACAGAGCTGAAGATCTGTCCCGCAAGGTTTCACAAAGCAATGAGTTTCAAGCCAGCATAGGCAAGAAGGATGGAAAGCAAAGAACGAATGACGCGCTCAGGCGTTTTGAACATCAGGTGCGAACCCACCCAGATGCCGGGGATCGAACCCACCAGCAGCTTGGCCAGCAGCGGCCAGTCCACCGAACCCAGCGAGGCGTGGCCCATACCGGCCACCAGCGTCAGCGGCACCGCGTAAGCAATGTCCGCCGCCACGATGCGCGGCAGAGGCAGCAGCGGGTACAGCAGCATCAACACCGTGACACCAATGGCGCCCGCGCCGACGGACGTGAGTGTAACCAGCGTGCCAATGAGCGCGCCAAACAGCAACGGCAGGCTCCAGTGGCGGGGGCGGGCGGCGGCGGCTTCCTGGCCGGCGGCCACCGTTACGGGGGCGCTTTTGCCACGCAAAGCCTTGTACAGCGTGGCCGCGGCCGTCATCAGCAGCGCGGCGCCCAGGGTGGTGGTCATCAGGCGCTGCACCTCCGGGCTGGTGGCGCCCAAGGTGTGCAATACATAGAGGGTGATGAGCGCCGCGGGAATGCTGCCCGCCGACAGGTTGATCACCACGCGCCAGTCGATGTGTTTGGAGCGCGCCAGCTTGACCGTGCCCCCCATCTTGGTGAAGGCCGCAAACAGCAGGTCAGTCCCCACCGCCATATAGGGCTTCACGCCAAAAAAGAAGATCAAGATGGGCGTCATCAACGAGCCGCCGCCAACCCCCGTGAGCCCCACGATCAAGCCCACAAAGAAGCCCGCAAATACAAACGCCAAATCATGCATAGGCCCGGACTGTAGGGGGGCGGGCTTAGATTGAAAACTATTTTTTAGCTATGGGGGTATGAAGTTTGGTTATATGGATGTTTCGGGGGGCGTGGCGAAGGGTTACACAACATTGCCTGCAAAGCTCCACACGACGGCATGTGGCTTCACTGAGGCGCAAATTGGCCCGTTGTCGCCCATGGTGCCGAGAATGTGGGCCTCGATGATTCCATGAGACGTAGAGACGGCCTCTTCGACGATATTTTGCGGAATGGAGGCCAGCTTCAACTTCGCACGACGTGTCCAGCACGAGCCGGCCTGGCCAGCCAGGGTGCCAGAGTTGATATAGATAAAACGGTCTGAGGGGGTGCCTTGAGCAATCTCACCCAAAAAGTTAACCGACCCGTCTGGCAGCGGTGCGCCAAGACGAAGCGAAAAATCGAACTGAATCGCCTCGTGTTGCCCGGATGAAGGCTCAAGCAGCTCCGACTTTCCGCGTTGCACAGCGAACTGGACGCCCGGCGGCGGGCTGGTAAGCAAAATTCGCATTCGAACGAACTGCGACGGCGTGTTTTTACTCACAAGCCCCCAAACTCAATACTTCTTGCCGCGCAGCTCTTCCATGCGTTCGTTGAAGTACGTTTCCACCGTGTAGCGCTCGGACAGCACCACCTCGCGGCGCGGGTGCAAAAACAGCGGCAGCGAGATACGCGACTTTTTGGCGCCTTCGCCTTTGGGGTTAAGCACGCGGTGCGAAGTGCTGGGGTAGTAGTGGCCGGAGGCCTCTTGCAGCATGTCGCCAATGTTGACGATGAGGTAGCCAAAGTCGCAGGGCACGTCAAACCAGGCGTTGTCTTTGCCTTTGACCTGCAGGCCGGGCTCTGTGGCGGCAGGCAGGATGGTCAGTAGGTTGATGTCTTCATGCGCCGCAGCGCGCACGGCGCCGGGGTCTTCGTCGCCCTGCAGGGGTGGGTAGTGCAGCACGCGCAGCAGGGTGTGGTCGCTGCCTTCAATCATCTTCGGTAGCGGCATGGAGTAACGCGCCTTCACCTCCGCCGGGGAGTTGTCTTCCACCCAACCCAGCAGGGTAGCGGCCAGCGCAGCGCCCTGCGCGTAGTAACGCTGGGCGTTGTCGCTTACCTCGGCGGGGTACCGGCCCCAGGGGTAGATGTGGAAGAACTCCTTGAGGTCTTTTTTGGTGTTGTTCTTGGCTGTTTCGGACACGCTGGGCGAGAAGTAACCGTCATGCTTGACCGGGTCGTGGGCGTATTGCTGTTTGGCATCGGTCTTGAAAAAGCCCAACCATTCGGCGTAAATACTTTCCACCAGGTCCTGGTTTAGCGGGTGGTTCTTCAGCACGCCAAAGCCGGTTTCATGCAGGCTTTTGCAAAACTCTTGTGGAGCGGTAGGGCTGGTGAAGTCAACGACGGGTAAATGCATGGCGGTCCTCGCTACGGTCAAAAATTACAGCCAGTTCGACATCAGGGTGGATTCGATCAGGTCGCGCGCGGTGTCCGCCTTCAAATTCAGGCACACGTGGGTGTCGGGCACCTCATCGCCCCAGCCGGGTTGCGGGTAGAAGATGTCCTTGCGGCGCATCATGGTCTGGCCGTTGGCAGGGCCGTCCAGTGCCACGCGGACGCGGCCGGCCTGGATTTCGAACAACTCAGGGTTGGTCAGCGCCACAAAGGCCAGTACGTCGTGCCCAAAGCAGCCGTGGATCTTGGCCACATGCGGGTACAAGCCGCTGTAAAAGTCGGAATAGAAGCTCACAGCGTGGTGCAGTACGTCCGTGGCCACATGTTTGTGGTGGTCGGCCACGCGTTTGAACAGTGCCAATGGCACGATGAGCTGGTGCGTCACGTCCAGGCCCACCATGGTGAGTTTCCAGCCGGCGGTGAACACAAAGTCGGCCGAGTGCGGGTCGTTCCAGATATTGGCTTCGGCCACGGGGGACACGTTGCCGGGTTCGGCCACGGTGCCACCCATGATGATGACTTCTTGCAGCAGCTTGGGAAGGTTGGGTTCCAGCTTGAGTGCGGTAGCCAGGTTGCCCAGCGGGCCCACGGCGACCAGGGTAATTTCACCGGGGTGCGCGCGTGCCATGTCCACGATGAACTGGGCAGAGGGACGGGGGTCCAGCACGCTGGTGGTGGGCACGCGGCTGGGCAGGTTGCCCAGGCCGTCACCACCGTGGATGAAGTCGGGTGGTGTGCCGGGCGCCTTGAGCCAGGGAGTTTTTACGCCCAGGGTCACGGGGATTTTCTTACCGGCGATTTCGGTCAGGTACAGGCCGTTGATGGCGGCTTGCTCTACCGTCACGTTGCCAAAGGTGGTGGTGATACCCACCACGTCGATGCCGGGATGGGCCAGCGCGTAGTACAGCGCCATGGCGTCGTCCACACCCGGGTCGGTGTCATAAATTACTTTGCGTGCGGGGGTGTTGCTCATACAAATGTCTCGGTTAAAAAATGGGGTTTAAAAATTAGCTCAGGCCGCAGAAGGCGCGCAGAGCCTGCTCGGCTTCGGGGGATGTTTTGGGGTGCTGGGCGATGAGGGCAGTGACCTCTGCCGCCTCGGGAATGCTGGACTGGGCACCCCAGCGCGTGCAGGCAATGGCGCTGGCAGCGCTGGCAAACTGCAACGCATCGGGCAAGGCCTTGCCTTGGCTCAGGGCGGCCACCAGGCTGCCGCAAAAGGTGTCACCTGCGCCCGTGGTGTCTACCGGCGTGATGGGGTAGGCGCCTTGCAGGGTGAATGTACCGTGCTGGCGCGCGCAGCTGCCGTGGTGCCCCAGGGTGACGACCACCGTGGGCACGGCGATGCGCGCCAGGCATTCGGCAATGCTGCCGGTGTGGCCGGACACGGTGGCCAGTTCGCCTTCGTTCACCACCAGCACATCGGTATGCGCCAACAACTCTGGGGGCAGGCTTTGGGCGGGGGCGGCGTTCAGCACCACAGTCACGCCCTGGGCGCGGGCGGCTTTGGCATAGGCGGTGACCGTCTCCAGCGGCGTTTCCAGCTGCAGCAGGAGGTGGGTAAAGCCTTGTAGGTTGGGCAGGTGTTCGGGGCGCAGCTGGGCGTTGGCGCCGGGGGCGACGGTGATGGCGTTTTCGGCGTCATCAGACACACAGATAAAGGCGGTGCCGGTGGGATGGTCAGGCGTGCGAATGGTGTGCAATTGCACGCCAGCGCTTTTCAGGGACGCCTCCAGCGGCACGGCAAAGGCGTCATCGCCCAGGCCCACCAGCATGTGCGTGGGCGCCGCACCGGCGCGGGCACTGGCCACGGCCTGGTTGGCGCCCTTGCCACCGGGGAAGGTTTTGAAATCGCGGCCCAGCACCGTTTCGCCCGGGCTGGGGATGTGAT
Organism: Rhodoferax sp. TS-BS-61-7; assembly: GCF_002943465.1. Taxonomy (GTDB): domain Bacteria; phylum Pseudomonadota; class Gammaproteobacteria; order Burkholderiales; family Burkholderiaceae_C; genus Allorhodoferax. The sequence goes on along the minus strand of NZ_PTQY01000008.1, from coordinate 101,847 downwards.
GGGCCCGGACCACAAAGTCCAGATTCGCAGAGCCAGCCACAAGTATCATCGGTTGCACTTTCTGTACACAAAGAGCGTCTATTTTGACGCCGAATTTCCCGCCCACCGATAAGCCTCGGCGTATAGACCCCAATGCCCCTGCAAATGACCAACCCTGCCGCCGCCCGTATCACCGTGGTGGGCGGCGCCAATATGGATGTGGGCGCCAAAACCCAAACCCCCTTGCTGCCGGGCGATTCCACGCCGGGCCATATCCACTACGCACCCGGTGGCGTGGGCCGCAACATTGCGGAGAACCTTGCCCGCTTGGGCAGTGCGGTGGCGCTGGTGTCCGTGGTGGGGGCCGATGCCTTTGGGCGCGATATTTTGGCCCACACGCGCAGCGTGGGGGTGGAGGTGGCCGGTGTGCAGATGCTGGCTGGGCAGCGCACGGCCACCTACCTGTCCATGCACGGCCCGGATGGCGATATGGCGTTGGCGGTGAACGATATGGCGATATTGGAGCGCCTGACGCCCGATCTGCTGGTGGCAAAAAACACCATGCCCGCACACACCGATGTGCTGGTGCTGGACTGCAACCTGAGCGTCCCCACACTGGCTTGGCTGCTGGAGCAGGCCACCCAGCCGGTGTTCGTGGACGCGGTGTCGGTAGCCAAATGCCAGCGCCTGGTGCCAGTGCTGGGCCGGGTGCACACACTCAAGGTCAACCGCATCGAGGCGCAAGCACTGTGCGGCACCGTCGTGGGCAGTGTGGATGATGCCCGGCGCGCTGCGCTGGCCTTGTACGGTATGGGCGTGCAGCGCGTGGTGCTGAGCCTGGGCGCCTTGGGCGTGGCTTGGTGCGATGCCGATGGCAGCACTGGCGCGCGCTCGGCATCCGCTGTGCCTGTGGTCAACACCACCGGCGCTGGCGATGCTTTACTGGCCGGGTTGGTGCATGCCCATGTGCAAGGCCTGTCGTTGCCGCACTGTGTGGAATACGCCATGGCCTGCGCCGAGATCACACTTTCCAGTACATTCGCCAACGCCCCGGACTTGTCGCACGCTGCGGTGCAGAGCCGATTGGCTGCTGTGGCGGCCTGAGTTTATTTTTTTGGATTGTTATGACCCTGAACGCCTACCTTGATATTGCCCCCGAAGTGCAGCACGCACTGGATGCGGGCCAGCCCGTTGTGGCGCTTGAATCGACCATCATTTCCCACGGCATGCCGTACCCCCAAAACGTGGCCACGGCGCTTCAGGTGGAGCAGGAAGTGCGCGATCACGGGGCGGTGCCCGCCACCATTGCCATCGTCAACGGCCGCCTGAAGGCGGGCCTTTCGCCAGCCGAGATTGAGGCGCTGGGCAAATCGGGCCGCGACGTGGTGAAAGTGAGCCGCCGCGACGTGCCATTTATCGTGGCCGCAGGTGCCACAGGGGCCACCACGGTGGCCTCCACCATGATCATTGCGGCCATGGCCGGTATTCGCCTGTTTGCCACAGGCGGTATTGGCGGTGTGCATCGCGGTGCGCAGCAAAGTTTTGATGTGTCGGCTGACCTGCAAGAACTGGCGCAAACCCCGGTGGCGGTGGTGTGCGCGGGTGCCAAGTCGATTCTGGATTTGCGCCTGACGTTGGAGTACCTGGAAACCCATGGTGTACCCGTGGTGGGCTACCAAACCAACGCGCTGCCCGCTTTCTTCACGCGCGACAGCGCGTTCTCGGTGGACTACCGGCTGGACACGCCTCAAGCAATTGCGCGCGCTTTACACGTCAAGTGGGCCATGTCCCTCAAGGGTGGCATGGTCATTGCTAATCCCATCCCCGAAGCCTATGCCATGCCACGGGCCGCGATTGACGCGGCCATCGAGCAGGCACTGGCCGAGGCACAGGCCCAGAACATCGGTGGCAAAGAGTCCACGCCGTTCTTGCTGGCCCGCGTGTGTGACATCACCGGTGGTGACAGCTTGGCTGCCAACATCCAGCTGGTGCTGAACAACGCGCGGCTGGCCAGTGCGGTGGGGATTGAATTGGCCGGGATGGGCGGGCGCGCCTGAGTCACAAAAGTCGGATGCTTGTAACGATAATCAGGTTATAACGATTAACTTATATACGGATAAGCACTGATGGTGACACTACAGCGCGAAGGTATTCTTGGCTTACATTGAAAGCCGTGTTTTTTTAAACCTCATAGGGAATTGCGAGACGTTATGAACATCAAAACTACTGTGCACATGAGCCTGTTGGCCGCTACGTTGGCTGCCAGTTTCCAGGCCATGGCTGCGGATCCCGCTGTCGTGTTCGACATGGGCGGCAAGTTCGACAAGTCCTTCAACGAAGCGGCTTACACCGGTATCGAAAAATGGAAGAAAGAAACGGGCAAGAAGTACCTGTCTTTCGAAATCACCAACGAATCCCAGCGCGAGCAAGCGATTCGCCGCATGGCTGAGCGCGGCGCCAGCCCCATCATTGGTATCGGTTTCGGTCAGGCTTCCAGTATCGAAAAAGTAGCCAAAGAATTCCCCAAGCTGCAATTCGCCATCATTGACATGGTGGTGGACCTGCCCAACGTGCAGTCCGTGGTGTTCAAGGAACAAGAAGGCAGCTTCTTGGTCGGTGCCATGGCCGCCATGGCCAGCAAGACCGGCAAGGTTGGTTTTGTGGGCGGTATGGACATCCCTCTGATCCGCAAGTTTGAGTGCGGCTACAAACAAGGCGCCATGTACGCCAACCCCAAGGCCGAAATGATTGGCAACATGACCGGCACCACCGGTGCTGCCTGGAACGACCCCGCACGTGGCGGTGAGTTGGCCAAGGCCCAGTTCTCGCAAGGCGTGGACGTGGTGTTTGCGGCGGCTGGCGGTACCGGTATCGGTGTGTACCAGGCCGCAAAGGACAGCGGCAAGCTGGCTATCGGTGTGGACAGCAACCAGAACCACATCCAGCCCGGCACCATGCTGACTTCCATGCTCAAGCGCGTGGACGTGGCCGTGTACAACGTGGCCAAGGGCCACAAGGCTGGTATCTCGGTGTTGGGCCTGAAAGAAGGCGGCGTGGACTACGCGGTGGACGCTAACAACGCCAAGCTGGTGACAGCCGACATGAAGAAAAAGGTGGAAGCCGCAAAGGCCGACATCATCAGCGGCAAGATCAAGGTTGCCGACTTCATGGCCGACAACGCCTGCAAGTTCTGAGGTAAACCGGGTTGGAGTGGGGCAGATGGTGCCTCACCCCGGCCAGAAACATAAAAGCCCGCGGTGCTGCACAGCGCCGTGGGCTTTTCACTTCATTGCAAGAGCCCCCAAGAGGAGCAGGATTTGAGTGCAGATAGCTTGAGCCCCCGTGACGGACCTTTTGCCGTCCACATGCAAGGCATCAACAAACGTTTTGGTGCAGTGGCGGCCAATGCCGAGGTGGAACTGCGCGTGGCCGCGGGCACCGTGCATGGCATCGTGGGTGAAAACGGTGCTGGCAAGAGCACCCTGATGTCCATTTTGTACGGCTTCTACCAGGCCGATAGTGGCACGGTGGACGTGTTTGGCAGACGCGTGACGATTCGCAATGCGGACGATGCGATTGCCCAGGGCATTGGCATGGTGCACCAGCACTTTATGCTGGTGGACACCCTGACAGCGCTGGAAAACGTCATGCTGGGCGCCGAGCCGCATTGGCTTCTGCAAAAGGCCGATGCCACCGTGCGCAGCAAGCTTGAAGGCCTGATGCAGGCCACCGGCCTGCAGGTCAAATTGGATGCGCTGGTGACGGATTTGCCGGTGGGCGACCGCCAGCGCCTGGAGATTTTGAAGGCGCTGTACCGTGGCGCCAAGGTGCTGATTCTGGACGAACCCACGGCCGTGCTGACGCCGCAGGAAACCGAACACCTGTTCAAGGTGTTGCGTGTGCTGCGCGAGCAGGGCACCACCATTTTGCTGATCACCCACAAACTGAAAGAAGTGATGGGTCTGTGCGACCAGGTGACCGTGATGCGCGGTGGCCGCGTTGTGCAGGAGCTACCGATTGCCCAAGCCTCCATCGAGAAACTGGCCGAAGCCATGGTGGGGCGCAAGGTGCAGATGGGGCGCTTGGACGAGCAGGCTCGCCCGGTTGGAGAGCTGCTGCTCGAAGCAAAGGGTGTGGTGGTGCGCGACGCGATGCAGGTGGTGCGCCTGCACGGCCTGAACTTGCAGCTGCGGGCGGGCGAGATTGTGGGCGTGGCCGGTGTATCCGGCAACGGCCAGAGCGAGTTGCTGGATGTGTTATCGGGCTTGCTGGCGCCACAAGAGGGTAGCTTGCAACTGGGCGGCCGGAATTTTGCGGGCGCCGAGTGGCTGGACCCGCGCACGGCGCGTGCCTTGGGCTTGGCCCATGTGCCTGAAGACCGGCATGCGCGGGCCATGGTGATGGACTTTGTGGCCTGGGAGTCGGCGGTGCTGGGCTATGACAGCTTGCCCGAATACGCCAGCCACGGCTGGATGGCCCATGGCCGCATGCGCCAGGCCACGGCCCGCATGATGGAGCGTTTTGACGTGCGTCCACGCGACCCAGAGTTGGGCAGCAGCAAGTTCTCGGGTGGTAACCAGCAAAAGCTGGTGCTGGCGCGCGAGCTGGGGCAAGCGCCCAAGGTGCTGCTGGTGGGGCAACCCACACGTGGTGTGGACATTGGGGCGATTGAGTTTATTTACAGCCAGCTGCGCGCCATGCGCGACGCGGGCTGTGCGGTGCTGGTGGTTTCCAGCGAACTGGATGAAATTTTGGCGTTGTCGGACAGGGTGATTGTGATGAACCAAGGGCGGGTCACCGGGGAGTTGGCGATTGCCGACTGCACCGAGGCTGGTTTGGGCTTGCTGATGACCGGAGGTGGGCAATGAGCGCGTCCTACCCCTTGCCGCGCTGGGCCGATCTGGTGCTGCTGCCGGCCGTTTGCCTGATGGTGGCGCTGCTGGCCGCTGCCGGTGTGGTCGCATTGGTGGGGCAAGACCCGGCCGAGGTGATTGCGGTGCTGATCCATGGCGCGTTTGGCACGCAGCGTGGCATCAGTTACACGCTGTATTACGCCACCACTTTCATCTTCACCGGGTTGGCGGTGGCCGTGGCGTTTCACGGTGGGCTGTTCAATATTGGTGGCGAGGGCCAAGCGATTCTGGGCGGTCTGGGCGTGGGTCTGGTAGCCCTGTGGTTGTCGCATGCCTTGCCGGCGTGGGTGATGTTGCCGCTCATGGTGTTGTCGGGAGCCCTGTTTGGCGCGGCTTGGGCGGCGGTGCCCGCCTATCTGCAGGCCTACCGTGGCAGCCATGTGGTGATCACCACCATCATGTTCAACTTCATTGCCAGCAGTTTGCTCGTGTATCTGCTGGTGAACCACTTGCGTCCCTCCGGTTCCATGTCGGTGGAAAGCGCCGCATTTGCTGATTCGGCCAAACTGCCGCCCATGCATGAGGCGCTGGCTTGGCTGGGCATTGAGTGGTCCGCATCCCCTTTGAATGTGAGCCTGTTTCTGGCCCTGGGCGCAGCCTTGGCCATCTACCTTTTTTTGTGGCGCACCCGTGCGGGCTACCACTTGCGTGCGGTGGGGTCGAGCGCTAGTGCTGCTGAATACGCTGGCATCCGCTCACGCCACCAAGTCATCATTGCGATGGCCATTTCGGGCGGCTTGGCGGGCTTGGTGGGCATGAACGAGATTGCCGGTGTGAACGGCCGTTTGTTGCTCGAATTCGTCAGCGGTGCTGGCTTCACCGGCATTGCAGTGGCGCTGATGGGGCGCAACCACCCGGTGGGCATTGTGTTTGCCAGCGTGCTGTTTGGTGCGCTGTTCCAGGGTGGTGCCGAAGTGGCGTTTGAAGTCACGGGTTTCAGCCGGGAAATGGTGGTGATGTTGCAAGGTTTTATCGTGCTGTTCTCCGGGGCCATGGCGTATGTGATTGCGCCACGTCTGGGTTGGGTGCTGGCACGTGTGTTCAAGGTGGGGGTGCGCCATGGATGAGTCCCTGATTTACGCCATGCTGGCATCCACGCTGCGCGTGTCCACACCGCTGGTGCTGTGTGCGTTGGCGGGGTTGTTGTCCGAGCGGTCTGGTGTGGTGGATATTGGCCTGGAAGGCAAGATGTTGTTTGCAGCTTTTGCTGCCGGTGCCTGCGGCGCTGTCTACCAGTCCACCACCTTGGCGTTGCTGGTCGGTATTCTGGTGGCTACGGCCTTGTCATGGATGCATGGCCTGGCCTGTGTGAGCCACAAGGGTGACCAGGTGGTGTCGGGCGTGGCCATCAACATCATTGCGGCGGGCATGACGGTGGTGCTGGGCATCGCCTGGTTTGAGCAGGGCGGGCAAACCCCGCCCGTGAGCGACGTGGTGCGCATCCAGCCGCTTTTCCCTGCGCTGCAGGCGTCTGTGCAAACCATTCCGGTGGTGGGCAATTTCATTGGGGTGGGGCTGCTGAGCCACAACGCGCTGGTGTACCTGGCTTTTGCGCTGGTGCCCGCCACCTGGTGGCTGTTGTTCCGCACCCGTTTTGGCCTGCGCCTGCGGGCGGTGGGCGAAAATCCGCAGATGGTGGATGCGGCTGGAGTCTCGGTGGCGCGGCTGCGCTATGCGGCGCTCACGCTCAATGGCATTTTGTGTGGGCTGGCGGGTGGTTACCTGGTGCTGGCCCAGAGCGCCAATTTCTCGGCCAACATGACCGCAGGCCGGGGTTTCATGGCGCTGGCGGCGCTGATCTTTGGCCGTTGGCACCCGGTGGGGGCGTTCTGGGCCTGTTTGTTGTTTGGTTTTCTGGACGCTGCGGCCATTCGCCTGCAGGGCGTGCAAGTGCCGGGCATGGGTGAGGTGCCGGTGCAGTTCATCCAGGCGCTGCCCTACCTGTTGACCGTGGTGTTGCTGGCCGGGTTTATTGGCAAGGCGGTGGCCCCCCAAGCCTTGGGAAAACCGTATACCAAGGAGCGCTAGACTCGGGGCAGCATGACATCTACGGTATTGGTCAAGGTCGTCGGGTTTAGTGATGTTGAGCGGCATTCGCTCAACACCTTGTTTCGCCTGTCTGGGCGGGAAGGGCCGTACTACACCCTTTGGACACCCGATGCCGCAGGCCCAGCCCAGGTTGCCCTGATTGACGTGGACAGCTACGAGGCTGGTTTGGAGTTGGTGTCACCGAGTTTTAATCCCAACCTGAAGATGATTTGTGTGGGCGCAGAAGCCCCCACGCTGGCTTGGCGCACCGTGCAGCGCCCGGTGGACTGGGCCGCCATGGTGGGGCTGCTGGACGAGCTGTTTGTATCAGCGGCGGATGTGGATATCGACATCAGCCAGGAGGATCCACCTGCCTCGCCTTTGCCACCCGGTGTCAAGCTTGCGCTGCTGGCGGGGTTGCCGCTGGATGCGCGGCTCTATCTGCGGGCACGTTTGGCCCTGGCGGGTATTACCGCGGTGGACGAGGTGCAAACGGTAGCCCAGTTGGACGACAGCGTGAGGGCCCGTCAATACGACTTGGTGCTGGTGCATGTGAATGACGATGCCGTGGACCCATGGGTGCTGGTGAAACATTTGCAGGATTTGGAAAAGCCGGTGCGTAGCGTGGCTGGCGTGTCTGCCAATTCCAGCTGGAAAACCGCCAACCTGGCCGAACGCATGGGTTGCATCGGCCTGCTGGAAATACCTTTCAATCCCTTGCAGGTCATTGGCCTGCTGCAAAAAGTCTAGTTGCGCCGACGTTTGGGGCGGCGCACGTCCAGGCTGCGCGCCAGGCTGTTCTCCAGTGGCCAGGGTTCCCCAGCCAGGCGTGCCACCAGCAATTCAGCCCCCAGCGCAGAAAACGTCAACCCCCGGGCGCCCATGCCGGCATGGATCCACAGCGAGGGGCGGCTACCTTCGGGCACATCTTGCAGCGGTCCCACCAAGGGCAGCCGGTCGTGTGTGACGCAGCGCGTGGCCGACCAGTGTTGTACCTCGCCCGCCGCAAAGGCCGCGGCCAGTTCGGCACCCACCGCAGGCAGCAGTTCGCACAGGCGCTGGGCATTGGCACGGTGTTGCTCAGCCAGCGGGGCAAGCCGGTGGCCTGCCTGTTCTGGAATGCGGTCGGGTTCGAAGGTGGAGCCGGCCAGCCAGGCCATGCCGTTGTCCAGCGGAATCTGCGGCAGGAAGTTACCATGGCCGTTGACCGGGTGTTGGGGCCAGTGGGCAGCCGAGGGCAGGCTGCGGTGTGCGGCGTAGCTCACGGTGCCGTGTACCGCGTGTAGAAACTCCAGCCGTTGTGCCAACCCATCGCCCAAAAAGTGCACATGGGAGGGGTGCAGCATCAGGGGAACACAACCTGTGGCATTGGCCAGTACCACCAATTCCGACTCCGCCCAGGTGTTGCCATCCGGGCCGATCAGTTGCCACACAGCTTCCCGTTGCTGCAAATCAGTGACCTGGGCTCCATACACACAGCGAATGCCCGGGTGCTTGAGCCAGGCCCGCACCAACTGGCCCGGGCGCACCCAGGCGCCGTGGGCGTGCCAGCGGGTGCTGCCTTGCTCAAAGTCCTGCTCTTGCACACCACTGGCCTGCCAGTCCATGCCATCCCGTAGCAGCGTTTTCGCATGTTGCTGCATGAGCCGTGCGCCCACGCGCGACATACGCGAACGCGGGCTGTCGTCGGCCGATATATGGGGGACCACCAGGCCCGCCGGCAGGCCGGAAGCACCGCCTGCTGCTGCCGCATGCTGGTCCAGCACCGTGACTTGCCAGCCGCGCCGCGCCAGCGCGTAGGCCACGCTGGCGCCAGAGATACCGGCGCCCAGCACGGTGCAGCGTTGTGGGGCGATAGCAGGGGGCACTTGGTCGCGGGCGCCCAAGGACCAGCGGGGCTGAAAGCGTGCTCGCAGGCTGGTGTTCTCCGCTTCTACCTCGACGAAGCCGGCCTCCGCCAGCCCGTCTGGGGCCTCGGGCGCCGCACGGTCCAGCACCAGGTGGGCGCCGCGCTGGCTACAGCGCGCCAGGGCTTTGATGCGCCATTTGTCCCACAGGATGTCGGTGCCATGCACCCACAAGGTGTGGGCCAGAAAGTTCTGTTCTGCCAACAATGCGGTGGTGTCGCCTATGCACAGCGTGAGCGAGAGCTGACCTTGGGCCAGCAAGATGCGGTGCTGCCCTGTGCCCAGGCCGGCACTGGCAGCAGCCAAGGCGTCAGTCAGCGGCTGCCAATGGGGGGCGGTGTGTGCCGCTTGCTGCGCCAACGCTTGCAGGTCGTGTGCCTGGGCCGGTGAGAGCATACCCACGTAATGCAGCATGCGCGGGCGCCGTGCATCGGTTTGCCAGGTGTGCCAGCAGTGCAAAAAAGGCGTGAGGACACCGAAGTCGGTGTCCAGCACGGTCCAGGCCGGCAGGTCGGCCCAGGCGTGCGGGAGTGCGCAGGATGCGAGCAGGCGCTGGGGCAGGGGGCCTGCGTCGTCCATGCGCGGCCTCAGGCGCTGGGGGGCACGTAGCCTTGGGCAGCGTCTGCACCATCGCCGAAGAAGTGGTTTTCCATCTGGCGGGCCAGGTACTGGCGCGCGCGCGCGTCGGCCAGGTTCAGGCGGTTTTCATTGACCAGCATGGTCTGGTGCTTGAGCCAAGCCGCCCAGGCTTCTTTGCTCACGCTCTCCCAGATGCGTTTGCCCAGCTCGCCTGGGTAGGGGGCAAAGTCCAGGCCTTCGGCTTCTTTGCCCAGCTTGATGCAGTTAACGGTGCGTGCCATGGTGTACCTTGTGTGGATGGTGTGAAAATCAGAACCGCGAATCTTATTCGGTTTGCGACATCCCTCGGTTCGCCGGGGAACTTCGGGCAGCGGGCTGGCACCAAGCACGCGAGCCTTTGAACTTTGTACGAATTTGCGATAGGACCCTTGTGTTGAAACTGGTACTGGACTGGATGGACCACGCGCCGCGCCGTGTGTATGGCTTGGTGGCGTTGGCCTGCGTGGGGCTGCTGGCATTTGGCATGTATTTGCAGCATGTGGTCGGCCTGGAGCCCTGCCCGATGTGTATCGTGCAGCGCTATGCTCTTGTTTTAGTAGCGCTTTGCGCAGCATTGACGGGGGCTACAGGCAGAAAAGGCTTGCATATTGGCGGGGGCGTGCTGCTCACTATCCTGGCCGGTCTGGGTGCCTATGTGGCGGCGCGCCAGAGCTGGCTGCAGTGGTACCCACCCGAGGTGGTGTCCTGCGGGCGCGACCTCTACGGCATGATTGAAACCTTCCCGCTCAAGCGCGCGTTGCCCATGATCTTCCGCGGTGGCGGTGACTGCAGCAAGGTGGACTGGACTTTTCTGGGCGCGACCATTGCCAACTGGTCCTTCCTGTGTTTTTCGGGCATTGCGGTCCTTGGCGCGCTGATGACCTGGCGCAGCACCCGCCAACGCTGAGTTCTGCGGCTTTTGGCCGCCGGTTTTTCCTGCACTTGCCCGCGCAAAGCGGCTACTATCTTCGTGGTCCGCTTCGGGCGGACTTTTGTAGAAGAAATACAGGAGAACCGCCATGTTCAAGCTTGCGTCGTATTCAGTCGCCCGGCGACTTGGTTTGCTGACCCTCAGTGCCGTTCTGGGGCTGATCATCCTGCTCACCTATTTCATGGTTTCCGAGCGCAACCTGCTGTTGCAGGAGCGACAGGCCAGCGTGCGACAAACGGTGGAAGTGGCTCATGGGGTTGTGGCCCATTTTCATGACCTCTCCACCAAGGGCAAGATGAGCGAAGACGAAGCCAAGAAGGCTGCGATGGCCGCCCTCAAGACCCTGCGCTACAGCGGCAACGAGTATTTCTGGATCAACGACATGCAGCCCAAAATGGTGATGCATCCGATCCGCCCAGAGCTCGATGGAAAGGACCTCGCAGAGAACAAGGACCCCACTGGCAAGCCGCTGTTCGTGGCCTTTGTGGACGTGGTCAAGGCCAAAGGCGCTGGTGATGTGCCCTACCTCTGGCCCAAGCCGGGCAGTGACAAACCGGTGCTCAAGGTGTCCCACGTCAAGGGTTTTGCGCCTTGGGGATGGATTGTGGGCTCCGGGGTGTATGTGGACACCGTGGACGCCGCCATCATGGGCCGCGCCGTGCAGTCCGGCATTGCCGCGTTGGTGCTGGCTGCGGTGTTGTTGGGCATGGGCCTGCTCATCACGCGCAGCATCGTCAAGCAGTTGGGGGGAGAGCCCGGCGTGGCCAATGCCATCACCCACCGCATGGCCCATGGCGAGCTGAATGTGGACATAACTCTCAAGCCCGGCGACGATTCCAGCGTGATGCATGGCATCAAAGGCATGCGCGACAACATGGCGAGCATCGTCGCCCAGGTGCGCGAGGGCAGCGAGTCAGTGGCCACGGCCAGTGCCGAGATCGCCCAGGGCAACCAAGACCTGTCCTCACGCACCGAATCCCAGGCCAGCGCGCTGGAAGAAACGGCCGCGTCCATGGAAGAACTGGGCTCAACCGTTCGGCAAAACGCGGACAACGCCAGCCAAGCGAACCAGCTGGCGCAGAGTGCATCGACGGTGGCGGTCCAGGGCGGCGAGGTGGTGGCCCAGGTGGTAGACACCATGAAGGGCATCAACGACAGTTCGCGCAAGATCGCCGACATCATCAGCGTCATTGACGGCATCGCCTTCCAGACCAATATCCTGGCGCTGAACGCGGCGGTGGAAGCCGCCCGCGCCGGCGAGCAGGGCCGTGGGTTTGCTGTGGTGGCGTCTGAAGTGCGCAGCCTGGCCGGGCGCAGTGCGGACGCCGCCAAGGAAATCAAAACTTTGATTACTGACAGCGTGCACCGCGTGGAGCAGGGTACGGCGCTGGTGGACAAGGCAGGCAGCACCATGACCGAGGTGGTTAGCAGCATCCGCCGAGTGACCGACATCATGGGCGAGATCAGCGCGGCCAGCTCGGAACAGAGTGCCGGTGTAGCCCAGGTGGGCGAGGCCGTGACCCAGATGGACCAGGCGACGCAGCAGAACGCGGCGCTGGTGGAGGAAATGGCGGCTGCGGCTTCCAGTTTGCGGTCTCAGGCGCAGGATTTGGTGAAGACGGTGGCGGTGTTCAAGCTCTAGGGTAGGGGCACGCTTTTTTACCCTACTTGCTTGTTGGGCTGCACCGCTTTTTTTAACACCCACTCCCCCCAGCCCCTCGCCCCGTCGGCGAGGGGAGTTTTTTGAACAGCCGATTTGAGAGTCTTGCTCCGGTCAAGGTCTTACAGGGAACGGTCGCCCAGCGGGAGGGTATGCCACGGCCATGGCATGCGGTTGTAGTGACCGCACGTGTACTTGCGCGGTGCCACTGGCGGGCGCAGCCGCCAGCGTTGGCAAACACATTCCTCTGAGACCTCCACAGCCGTACGCACTGGCCGTGGAGCGAAATAACGGTCGCGACCTCACCCCAGTAGCCACCTATCCGGCGCGTAACAACAAAATATGGCTGTTAAAAGCTCCCCTCGCCGACGGGGCGAGGGGCTGGGGGAGTGGGTGTCCAAAAAAAAAAGCGGTCTAGCCAAGCAAAAAAGCCAAAAGACTAGAGCTTCTTCACCAACACCTGACTCTTGCGATCCCAGTTGTACTTGCGCTTGCGTGCCTCCGGCAGCCATTCCGGGTCCACCTGCACAAAGCCGCGTTTGATGAACCAGTGCATGGTGCGCGTGGTCAGCACAAAAATGCTATCCAGCCCAGCCGCCTTGGCGCGCTGCTCCACGCGTTTCAACACACGTTCTCCATCGCCCTGGCCCTGCACATCCGGCGACACGGTCAGCGCCGCCATTTCCGCCGTCTTGGCTTCGGGGTAAGGGTAGAGGGCGGCGCAGGCGAAGATCACGCCGTCGTGCTCGATGATGGTGTAGTTGCCTGCGTCGCGTTCGATCTCGGTGCGGCTGCGCTTGACCAGGGTGCCGTCTTTCTCGAACGGTTCGATCAGTTGCAGGATGCCACCCACGTCCTCTTCGGTGGCCTCGCGCAGGCTTTCCAGCTTCTCGTCTACGACCATGGTGCCAATGCCGTCGTGCACATACACCTCCAGCAGAATGGCGCCGTCCACTGCAAACGGGATGATGTGGCTGCGCTCCACGCCGGCCTTGCAGGCCTTCACGCAGTGCTGCAGGTAAAAGGCCACGTCGGTGGGCTGGTTGGCCGCAGGCAGGGCCTTGAGCAGCTTTTCAGCCGCGGCCAGCGGCAGCTCGGTGTCTATGGGGTTGTCTTCGCTGGCGGGCTGGGTCGGGTCCATGCGCACGCCGGGCACTTCCGTCAAAAAGATCAGCTTGTCGGCCTGCAGCGCGGTGGCTACGCTCGTCGCCACTTCTTCCATGGCCAGGTTAAACGCCTCGCCGGTGGGCGAAAAACCAAACGGCGAGAGCAGCACCATGGCGCCCATGTCCAGGGTTTTGGTGATGCCCGCAATGTCTACCTTGCGCACCAGCCCGCTGTGCTGAAAATCCACGCCATCCACAATGCCCACGGGCCGCGCCGTAATGAAGTTGCCCGAAATCACGCGCACCGTGGAGTCGGCCATGGGCGTGTTGGGCAGGCCCTGGCTGAACGCGGCTTCAATTTCGTAACGCAATTGGCCCGCGGCTTCCTGCGCGCAGTCCAGCGCCACCTCGTCGGTGATGCGGATGCCGTGGCTGTATTTGGGCGTATGGCCCTTGGCCTGGAGCTGCTCGTTCACCTGGGGCCGAAAACCATGCACCAGCACAATTTTCACGCCCATGCTCTGGATCATGGCCAAGTCCTGCGCCAGATGCGGCAGCTTGCCAGCGGCAATCGCCTCGCCCGCGATGCCCACCACAAAGGTCTGGTTGCGGAACTTGTGGATGTAGGGCGCCACCGACCGGAACCAAGGGACAAAGGTGAAGTTGAAGACAGAGGTCATTGCGGGGCGGTGGCAGTCAGATAAATGGGGGGCAGGGCGGGGATAATCCGCAATTCTCTACGAAGACCAGCCCTTGACTGCCAGCCCCTTGCAAATCGAATTCCCAGAGTCGCTCCCGGTGTCGGGCAAACGCGACGAAATCATGGACGCCATTGCGGCGCACCAGGTGGTCATCGTCTGCGGGGAAACCGGTTCGGGCAAGACCACGCAGCTCCCCAAGATCGCGTTGGCGATGGGCCGCGGCAAGATGAATTACCCCGAAGGCCAACGTGGGAAGCTGATTGGGCACACGCAGCCGCGCCGGATTGCCGCCTCATCGGTGGCCAAGCGTATTGCCGAGGAGTTGAAAACGCCGCTGGGCGATGTGGTGGGCTTCAAGGTGCGGTTTCAGGACCGCTTGAGCAAAGACGCCTCGGTCAAGCTGATGACAGACGGCATCTTGCTGGCCGAGACGCAGACCGACCCGCTGCTCAACGCCTACGACACCATCATCATTGACGAGGCGCACGAGCGCTCGCTGAACATCGATTTTTTGCTGGGTTACCTGCGCCAGATCTTGCCGCGCAGGCCGGACCTCAAAATCATCGTCACCTCGGCCACCATCGACGCACAGCGCTTCGCCGACCATTTCAAGTCCAGCAAGGGCCCGGCGCCCGTCATCATGGTGTCCGGGCGCATGTTCCCGGTGGAGCAGCGCTACCGGCCGTTTGAAGAATCGCGCGAATACGACATGAACAACGCGATTGCCGATGGCGTGGACGAGCTGTGGCGCGACCCGCACAACCAGGGCGACATTCTGGTCTTTCTGCCTGGCGAGCGCGAGATTCGTGAAGCCGCGGACCATTTGCGCAAGCATCTGAGTCACCAGCCGGTGATGCGCAACGCCGAGGTGCTGCCGCTGTTTGCCCGCCTGAGCCCGGCCGAGCAGGACCGCATTTTTGACGGCCACACCGGACGGCGCATTGTGTTGGCGACCAACGTGGCCGAAACCTCGTTGACGGTGCCAGGTACCCGCTATGTGATTGACGCCGGTACCGCGCGCATCAAACGCTACAGCTTCCGCAGCAAGGTGGAGCAGTTGCTGGTGGAGCCTATCAGCCAAAGCTCGGCCAACCAGCGCGCCGGGCGCTGCGGGCGCGTGGCCAACGGCATTTGCATTCGTCTGTACGACCAGAAGGACTTTGACGGCCGGCCGCGCTTTACCGATCCGGAAATTTTGCGGTCGTCCCTGGCGGGCGTCATCCTGCGCATGAAGTCGCTGCATCTGGGCATCGTCGAAGACTTTCCATTCCTGGAGCGACCCAGCGGGCGAGCCATTGCCGATGGCTACCAGTTGCTCAATGAGCTGGGCGCGGTGGACGATGGCAATGAGCTGACGCCGCTGGGGCAGGAACTGAGCCGCCTGCCGCTGGACCCGCGCGTAGGTCGCATGCTGCTGGAGGCCCGTTCACGTGAGGCGCTGGACGAAGCGTTGGTGATTGCGTCGGCGCTGAGCGTGCAGGATGTGCGCGACCGGCCCATGGAGGCGCAGCAGCAGGCGGACGCGGCGCATGTGAAGTTTGACGATGACAAGAGTGAGTTCACCGGCTACCTGAAGCTGTGGAAGTGGATTCACGACGCACGGGGAGGGCAGGACTCCGCCTCCGGCGCTACGGGCGCTGCTACCCGGGATACGCCGGGCTCCTCGTCGCGTAGCTCAATTTCGTCACCCGGCGCACCCCGGGCCACAGCGCCCTCCGGGGTGCATGCGGCGTCACACAAGTTGTCTAACCGCCAATATGAGCAACTGCTGCGGCAGAACTTCGTCAACATCCGCCGTGTGCGGGAGTGGAAGGACATCTATTCACAGTTGCATACGGTAGTGGCGGAGCACAAGTGGCGCCTGAACACCAAGCCGGCTAGCTACGAGCAGCTGCACCTGTCCATGCTGTCGGGCCTGCTGGGCAATATCGGCTGCAAGCTGGAAGAGGGCCAAAACGGCGAGTACCTGGGGGCGCGCAGCATCAAGTTCTTCGCCCACCCGGGCGCGCACCTGACCAAGAAGCCCGGCAAGTGGATCGTGGCAAGCGAGCTGGTGGAAACCACGCGCCTGTTTGGCCGCGGCATCGCGCATATCGAACCACAGTGGCTGGAAAACGTGGGCGGGCATTTGCTGAAGAAACAGCTGCTGGATCCGCATTGGGAAAAGAAAGCAGCCGAGGTGGTCGCGTTGGAGCGGGCCACGTTGTATGGCATCGTGGTCTACAGCGGGCGCAAGGTGAATTATGGCCGCGTGGACCTGCACGGCGCGCGCGAAATCTTTATCCGCGAAGCGCTGGTGGGCAAGGAGTGGGAGACCACACTGCCGTTTCTGGCGGCTAACCAGAAGCTCATCAAGCAGGTAGAAGACCTGGAACACAAGGCGCGCCGCCAGGACGTGCTGGTGGATGACGAGCTGATCTACGCCTTCTACGACCAGCAGCTGCCGGCCGATGTGTGTAGCGGCTACAGCTTTGAGCGCTGGTACCGCGAAGAGGTGAAGAAGCAGCCCGACCTGCTGAAGCTGACCCGCGAAGAGCTGATGCGCCATGAGGCCGCAGGCATCACCACCGCGTCTTTCCCCAAGACGATCCGCCTGGGCGGCGTGGACTGCGCAGCGACCTACCTGCACGAACCCGGCGATGCGCGTGACGGCCTGACGGTGACGATGCCCTTGTTTGTGCTGAACCAGGTGAACGACGAGCGCTGCGAATGGCTGGTGCCGGGCATGCTGAAAGACAAGGTGCAGGCCTTGCTCAAGACGCTGCACCAGCGCCCCCGCAGCCGCCTGGTGCCACTGCCCGACACGGCCAGCAAGTTTGCCGAGGCGCTGAACGCGCCCGAGAAGTTTGGCGCCGGCGGGTTGGTGGAGGCCGTGCTGAAGCTGGTGCGCGACGCGACCAGCCTGGACATCGTGAAGGCCGACATCAAGGTCGACATGCTGAGCCCGCACTTCTTCATGAACTTCCGCGTGGTGGATGAACATGGCCGCCAGCTGGGACAGGGGCGCAACCTCGGGGCACTGAAGGCCGAGCTGGGCAGCCAAGCGCGGGGGGCGTTTCAGGCGTTGGCCAGCTTGAAGCTTGCGCAGAACCAAGAAAAAAGTGGTTCGTCGGGGGCCGGGGCGACTGGGCGTTCTGCGCAGGTCAAAGGGGAGACCGCGCAGCGGTCGGAGGACACGGAGCAGAACGCTCAGTCGTTTCGGCCCCCAGCCCCCGCCAATCATGCGCAACCAGCTATGAAAAACATAGCGACCAGCATCCTCGACGGCCGCTTTACCGCCTGGACCTTCGGCGAGCTGCCCGAGCTGCTGGAAATCCGCAAGGGCGGACAGACGCTGATCGGCTTCCCCGCGCTGATTGACGCGGGCGATGCAGTGACGGTGGAGGTGTTTGACGAGCCCGAAGTGGCGATCGCCAAACACCGCGCCGGCCTGCGCCGCCTGTTCGCCATCCAGATCAAGGACGCGCTGAAGTACCTGGAAAAGAACATTCCTGACCTGCAGAAAATGGCCGTGTCCTACATGAACGTGGGCAAGGCCGAGAACGGTAGCGGCGGCGGAACGATTGAGGAACTGCGCGAGCAGATCATCGCCGTGGCGCTGGACCGCGCCTTCCTGCTGGACCCACTGCCGACCGATGAATTTGCCTTCAAGCGCCGCATTGACGAAGGGCGCGGGCGACTGACCTTGATTGCCAATGAAGTGGCGCGCATGGCGGCCGTGATCCTGCTGGAGTACGCCGCTGCGGCGCGCAAGATCAAGGACACCAAGAATGCTCCCGATGCAACGGCGGATGCCCAACAGCAGCTCAACCGCCTGATCCCCAAGAAATTTTTGCAGGCAACGCCGTGGGACCGGCTGCAGCACCTAGCACGCTACCTGAAAGCCATCACGCTGCGGCTGGACAAGTACCGTGCCGACCCGGCGCGTGACACGGCCCGCCTGACCGAACTGCGCCCACAGGAGCAACGCTACTGGCGCCTGGTGGCCGAGCGCAAGGGCGCCGTGGACGACCGCATGGCCGAATTCCGCTGGCTGCTGGAAGAGCTGCGTGTGAGCTTTTTTGCCCAAGAGCTGCGCACGCCACAGCCCGTGAGCGTGAAGCGCTTGGACAAGGCCTGGGCACAAATCGGCTAAGCCATGACGTCTGCACTGCCATCCACGTCCCCTGCGCGCATCCAAGGCTGGTGCCCCGGCGCACTGCAGCCCATGCGGGCCGAGGACGGCTGGGTGCTGCGCGTGCGGCCGCCCTTGGGGCGGCTCACGCAGGTGCAGGCAGCGGGCATTGCGGCGCTGGCAGCCCGCTACGCGCTGCACACGGTGGAGCTGACCAGTCGGGCCAATTTGCAGCTGCGTGGCATTGCCGAGGCCGACTACCCGCCGCTCCTGGCCGGCCTGCAGGCACTGGGCCTGGTGGACGCGAATGTGCGTACGGAGTCCCGCCGCAACCTGCTGCTGGCGCCGTTCTGGCAGGTGGGCGACGGCAGCACCGAGATGGCCCAAGCCTTGGCCCAGGCGCTGGCCAGCCCGCAGGCCCCGGAGTTGCCCGGCAAATTTGGCTTCGCGCTGGACGGTGGCACGACCCCCGTGCTGCGCGCCGGCTCCGCCGATGTTCGCATCGAGCGCCATGGTGCTGACTGGTTGGTCTATGCCGATGGCAGCGCCACCGGCGCGCTGGTGGGGGCAGGGCAGGCCGTGGCCATGGCCATGGACCTGGCGCATTGGTTTGTGCAGGCGGGTGGGCTGACGGGCCCCCGCCGGCGTATGGCCGCACTGCTGGCCAGCCACGCCCTGCCTGCGCGCTTCGCCACCACAGCCCTGCCATTCGTGGCCCCTTACCAGTCGCCATTAGGGCGCGTGCCCCAGGGTTATCTGGTGGCGCTCGAGTTTGGGCAACTGCCCGTGGCCACGCTGGCCGCCCTGGCTGACGTGGCCCCGATGCGCCTCACCCCCTGGCGCAGCTTGCTGCTGGAAGGCGTGCAGAGCCTGCCGGCACAGCCTGCGCTGATCACCCGCACCGACGACACCCGACTGCGCATCAGCGCCTGCACCGGTGCACCGGGCTGCGGGCAGGCGGCGGGCCTTACCCGCTCCCTGGCCCGCAAGCTGGCCGACGTCCTGCCCGCCGGCCAGACGCTGCACGTGTCGGGTTGCAGCAAGGGCTGCGCCCACCCCGCACAAACACTGACAGTGGTGGTCACCACCACGGGTTACAACCTGATTCACCATGGCAATGCCGCCGCTATCCCGGACGTAACCGGGCTGAGCCCGGCGGCACTGGCCATCCAGCTACAAGAACGAGCGCATGCGACACCTTTATGAAACCGATGGCGAGGCCATCTACCGGCAGTCCTTTGCCATCATCCGCGCCGAGGCCGATCTGGGCCGCTTTGACGCCGTGGAAGAAATGGCCGCCGTGCGCATGGTGCACGCAGCCGGTATGGTGGGCTTGGAGTCGCAGATCCACTTCACCCCCGGCATGGCCCAGACCACCCGGGCCGCGCTGGAGGCCGGTGCGCCCATTCTGTGTGACGTGCGCATGGTGAGCGAAGGTATTACCCGCAGCCGCCTGCCTGCCGACAACGCGGTGATCTGCACCTTGCAGGAGCCCGAGGTGCGTGCGTTGGCGCAGACGCTGGGCACCACCCGTAGCGCGGCCGCCGTGGAGCTGTGGCGCCCGCACCTTGCCGGTGCCGTGGTGGCCATTGGCAATGCGCCCACTGCGCTGTTTCACCTGCTGAACTTGCTGCAAGACCCCGACTATCCACGGCCCGCCGCCATCATTGCCTGTCCAGTCGGCTTTGTCGGCGCGGCCGAATCCAAGGCCGCGCTGATGGCGGAGCCACCGGTGCCGTCCATGGTGGTGAGCGGCCGGCTCGGCGGCTCGGCCATCACGGTGGCGGCCATCAACGCGCTGGCCAGCCGGAGGGAGATCTGATGGGCCGCATTGTCTGTGCCGGCCTGGGGCCTGGCGATCCCGATCTGATGAGCGTGCGCTCGGACCGCGCCATCCGCGGTGCCGGCCATGTGGCTTACTTCCGCAAAAAAGGGCGCCCCGGCCAGGCCCGGCGCATTGTGGAAGGCATGCTGGCACCGCACGCCGTGGAATACCCCATGGAGTACCCGGTCACCACCGAGCTGCCCTTTGACAGCCCGGAATACATCCACTGCCTGGCCACCTTTTACGACGATTGGGCCAACCGCCTGGCCGCGTTGGCGCAAACGCAGGACGTGCTGGTGCTGTGTGAGGGCGACCCGTTTTTCTACGGTTCCTTCATGCACCTGTACACCCGTCTGCAGGGGCGCGCCCAGGTGGATGTCATCCCGGGTATCCCTGGCATGGTGGGCTGCTGGTCGGCCACGCAAACGCCCATCACCTGGGGCGACGATGTCATGACCGTGCTCATGGGCACCTTGCCGGAGGTGGAGCTGGAGCGGCACATGCAGTCCGCCGATGCGCTGGTCATCATGAAGACCGGGCGCAACCTGCCCCGCGTGCGCCGGGCGCTGCAAGCCACGGGCCGGTTAGAACAGGCCTGGTTGGTGGAGCGCGGCACCATGCCAGGCCAGCGTGTGCTGCCATTGGCGGAGGTGGATGGCAACGATTGCCCTTACTTCGCCATCGTGCTGGTGCACGGCCAGGGCCGGCGCCCGGAGGTGCAGGAATGAGTGGCTGGTTGTGCATTGCCGGCTTGGGGCCTGGTGACGCGCAGTTGGTGACTCCCGAGGTCAGCGCTGCGCTGGCCGAGGCTACCGATATCGTGGGCTACATCCCCTATGTGGCCCGCGTTGCGCCACGGCCTGGGCTCACCTTGCATGCGTCGGACAATCGGGTGGAGATGGACCGGGCGCGTGCAGCGTTGCAGATGGCGGCCGCGGGGTGCAAGGTGGTGGTGGTGTCCTCGGGCGATCCCGGTGTGTTTGCCATGGCGGCTGCCGTGTTCGAGGCACTGGAAGGCCAAGCGCAGTGGCAGGCACTAGACATCCGCGTCCTACCCGGCATTACCGCCATGCTGGCCGCCGCCGCCAAGGCCGGCGCGCCGCTGGGTCACGATTTTTGTGCCATCAACCTCAGCGACAACCTCAAGCCCGCCAGCCTGATCGAAGCCCGGGTGCGCGCTGCGGCCGGTGCCGACTTCGCGATGGCGTTTTACAACCCGCGTTCCGTCAGCCGCCCCCATACCTTTGAGCGCATCCTCGCTGTGTTGTTGGAGCTGTGCGGCCCGGACCGACTCATAACCTTTGCCCGCGCGGTGAGCACACCCGAGGAACGCATTGCCACCGTCACCCTGGCGCAGGCCCGTGCCGATATGGCGGACATGCGCACTGTGGTCATCGTGGGCAATAGTGCGACCCGGCAGGTGGGCCGCTTTGTTTACACGCCGCGTTCAGTGGCCACGCCGGTGTTGCCATGAGGGCCCGCAATCCACTGCAACACCTGCTCGACGCGCGCCACGGTGGGGCGCGGCGGGATGGCGGGGCGGTCGATCAAAATGACGGGCAAGCCCAGGGCACGGGCGGCGTGGAGCTTGGACTCAGCGCCGCTGCCGCCCGAGTTTTTGGCCACGATGTGCGTGATGCGGTGCTGCTGCAGCAAGGCGGTATCGTTGGCTACGGTAAACGGGCCACGGGCCAAAACAATGTGCCCGCGCTCGGGCGGCAACGCCAGCGATGCATCCACCAGCCGCAGCAAAAACCAATGCGGCGAACGGGCCAGAAACGGCTCTACGTGCTGTCGGCCAATCGCCAGAAAGATGCGGGACGGCGCTTTGGGCAAAGCCTGTGCGGCGGACGCGATATCGGGCACCTGCTGCCAATGGTCGCCCACTTGGGACTGCCAGGCCGGACGCTCCAGCGCCAGCAACGGAATGCCAGTCGCCGCACAGGCATCCACCGCGTTGCGGCTCATCTGGGCGGCGAAGGGATGGGTGGCGTCCACCACATGGCTAATGCGCTGCTCCCGCAGCCAGGTACGCAAACCGTCCATCCCGCCAAAGCCGCCGACCCGCACGGGCAGCGGCTGCGGCAGTGGCGATTCGGTACGGCCGGCGTAGGAAAAAATGGCGTCCACCTGTGCATCGGCCAAGGCCTGGGCCAGGCGGCTGGCTTCGGTGGTGCCCCCCAACACGAGAACACGCGGTATGGCTGAACCCTGGCTTTCAATCATTGGCATGGGGGAGGATGGGCTGCATGGTCTGTCGGATGGTAGCCGCTCGGCCCTGGCGAACGCGCGGCATGTGGTCGGTGGCCCCCGGCATTTGGCCTTGGCGCAGGCGGGGGAACGCGGCATCGCCTGGCCCGTGCCGTTTGACATCGCGCCCGTGCTGGCGCTGCGCGGCCAGCATGTCGCCGTGTTGGCCTCGGGTGATCCGTTTTGGTTTGGTGCCGGTGGCAGCCTGGCCAAGCACCTGGATGCCCATGAGTGGCAGGCGTTTCCCGCACCCAGTACCTTTACCTGGGCCGCATCCCGGCTTGGTTGGGCGCTGGAAACCACGCATTGTTTTGGGCTGCACGCCACTCCCTTTGCTGCCACCCGGCAGGCGCTGCATAGCGGCCAACGGCTGCTCTGCCTGCTGCGCGATGGCCCGGCGGTGGCGGATTACGCGCAGTGGCTGACGGAGCAGGGCGCGGGTGACTCCCGCGTCTGGGTGATGGAAGCCCTGGGCGGCCCGCGTGAGCGCGTGCGCGAGGCCACGGCACGGTCTTGCGACTTTGCAGACGTCGTGGCACCGGTGGCCATCGCGGTCGAGGTGGCGGGCTTGACCGGCATGGCGCGCACGCCCGGCCGGCCCGACGCCGACTTTGCCCACGATGGGCAGATCACCAAATCCCCCGTGCGGGCCCTCACGCTGGCGGCGCTGGCGCCACGCCAGGGCGAACACTTGTGGGACCTCGGCGCGGGCTCCGGCTCGATTGCCGTGGAGTGGTGCTTGGCCGGCGGTACGGCCAGTGCCGTGGAACAGCATGCCGAACGGGTGACCAATGTCCAGGCCAACGCACAGCAATTTGGCGTGGCTGCAGCTTTGACGGTGGTGCATGGGCCTGCCTTGCAGGCGCTGCAGAGCTTGCCCAAGCCCGACGCGGTGTTTGTGGGGGGCGGGTTTGATGTGGCGCTGTTCGAAGCACTTCGAGCCGTCGTGCCGCAAGGTTGTCGTTTAGTGGTCAATGCCGTGACGCTGGAAACCGAGTCGGCACTGCTGCAGCTGCATGCACTGCATGGTGGCGAACTGCTGCGCATCGAGCTGGCACATGCGGCACCGCTAGGGCGCATGCGCGGCTGGCAGCCTAGCCGTCCGGTGGTGCAGTGGAGCACCCGGTTGTGAAGGGCTGGGCATGAGCGTGGCCGGGTTCGGGTTTCGTGAGGCCGCCACGGCAGACTCTTTGCGCAGCGCCTTGCACGCTGCGCTGGCGCAATTGGATGCGCCTATCACCCTGACCGCGCTGGCCACGGCCTGGGACAAGGCCGGCGCCCCGGCGTTTGTGCGCTTTGCCGCTGAGTGGGGCTTGCCGGTGTTGGCCATTCCAGCGGATGTTTTGCACACGCAGCCGGCCCACAGCTGTGCCCATGTGCCTGCACGGTATGGCCAGCACAGCCTGGCCGAGTCTTCTGCACTGGCGGCCGCGGGCTCCGGTGCGCAACTGCGGGGGCCGCGCTGCGTGTCCCCAGATCGCCTGGCCACGGCGGCCATCGCATTCGTCCTCCCTGAAAATACCTCCCCATGACTGTTCACTTCATTGGCGCCGGCCCCGGCGCCCCCGACCTGCTGACCCTGCGCGGCCGCAACCTGATTGCCGCGAGCCCAGTGTGCCTCTATGCGGGCTCTCTGGTGCCTGAGGGCGTTCTGGCGCATTGCCCGGCCGGTGCCCGCATCGTTAACACCGCGCCACTGTCTTTGGAACAAATCGTTGACGAGATTCGCGCAGCACACGCCGCAGGGCACGATGTGGCGCGCCTGCATTCGGGCGATTTGTCGGTCTGGTCCGCCATGGGCGAGCAGCTGCGTTGCCTGCGTGAAGAAGGCATCCCTTACACCGTGACGCCGGGCGTGCCCTCGTTCGCGGCAGCGGCCGCCACGCTGGAAGCCGAGCTGACCCTGCCGGGCCTGTGCCAGTCAGTGGTGCTGACCCGCACCTCGGGGCGCGCCTCGGCCATGCCAGATAGCGAGTCGCTGCACAACTTCGCCCAGACCGGCGCGGTGCTGGCGATCCACCTGTCCATCCATGTGCTGGAGCGCGTGGTGCAGGAGCTGAGCCCCCACTACGGCGCGGACTGCCCGGTGGCCGTAGTCTGGCGTGCCAGCTGGCCCGACGAGCGTGTGGTGCGCGCCACCCTGGCCACGGTGGAGGCAGCGGTGGGCGATGGCATAGAGCGCACCGCAATCATTCTGGTGGGCCGCACCCTGGGCGCGCAGGACTTTGCCACCAGCCGCCTGTATGCCGGTGACTACGACCGGCGCTACCGCCCCGTGGGCACCGCCCCCCGTTTCCCAGAAGGCAACACGCCATGATCGAACTCAGCCTGGTGGGCATGGGCACCGGCAACCCGGACCACATCACCCGCCAGGGCGTGGCCACGTTGAATGCGGCCGACCTGATCCTGCTGCCCCGCAAGGGCGCGGACAAAGCGGACTTGGCCGATTTGCGCGCCAGCCTGTGCGCGCAGTTGATCACCAACCCGGCTACACGCGTGTTGGGCTTTGACATGCCGGTGCGCGACAGCGCAGACCCCGATTACCAAGGCGGTGTGAACCGCTGGCACGACGCCATCGCACAGGTGTGGCTCGCACACATCCAGGCCCATTTGCCGCAGGGGGGGCGCTTGGCCTTGCTGGTGTGGGGGGATCCTTCCTTGTACGACAGCACACTGCGCATTGCCGAGCGTCTGGCGGCGCAGCTGCCACTGCGGGTGTCGGTGGTGCCGGGTATCACGGCGCTGCAGGCGCTCACAGCTGCCCATGCCATTGCGCTGAATGAGATCAATGCCCCAGTGACCATCACCACGGGGCGCCGCTTGCGTGAGCAGGGCTGGCCTGTGGACGCTAGCACCGTGGCCGTGATGCTGGATGGCCAGTGTGCATTTCAGCAGTTGCCCGCGGAGGGCATCTACATCTGGTGGGGCGCTTACCTGGGCATGCCCAACCAGCTCTGCATCAGTGGCTCCTTGGCCGAGGTGGGGGCGCAGATCGTGGCGCAACGCGAGGTGGCACGCGCGGCACATGGCTGGATCATGGACACCTACTTGCTGCGCAAGCTGCAGGTGTGAGGGGGGCGCAGGCTGCTGCTCAGGCCTCGGGTGGCAGAAGCATGGCGATACGCTCGCTGATGGAGTCCGCGCGTTCGTGGCCGGCCAGGGTTTCCACGGCGGCAATCATCTCGCGGGCTGCGGTCAGCATGGACTCGCGGTCCTTGGCATTGCGCAGCGCTTCGCGGAAGGCTTCGGCCTGCTCGGGGGCGCGGCGCACAAACATGCGTTCACAGATATCAAATAAAAACATGCGCGTGGTAGCCAGCGAGCGTTTGCCCTCAAAGGAATCGGCGGCATTGGCCGGCGCTGGTGCGGGTTCCGGGGCGCGTAGCTGTGGTGCAGGTTTTACCTCTGCACGCAAGCTGGGCGGACGTTCCAGGTTGATGCCGACCAGGTAACCAGCCTCTATGAGTTGGTGGGCCAGGATCTGGGCTTGGCCATTGAACAGGTGGTCCACTGCGCGCACGGTGGTTTTCCCATCTGCCAGGATCAGCAGGGCGCGTTCACGCTGACCCAGCGAGCGGCTGCCGCCCTGCAATTCGGCCCGCGCTTTGTCGGTTTTTTGAAGTTGCATTGTTCACCTCCAACGAAGCCCGCATTACAACGTTGGCAGATGACAACTGCATGAAAAGCCGAAGCCAGGCTCCGGCACTGGCTCATCGCGGCAGCACGCGCAGCAACCGCCCGTTGGGGCTGTCGGTCAGCAGGTACAACAGGCCGTCCGGACCCTGGCGCACATCGCGCACGCGCTCGCCCAGTTCGGGCAGCAGCTTGCTTTCGCGCACTACTTTGCCGCTGAAGGGCGCTGAGAGTTCCAGTAGCGCCAGGTAGCCAAACTTGAGCGAACCGACCACCAGATTGCCCGCCCAGGCCTTGCCATACCGCTCGCTGGTGATGAAGGCCATGCCGGACGGCGCGATGGACGGTACCCAGGTGTGCAGTGGTTGCTCCATGCCGGGCTGGGCGGTGAGGCCCGCGCCAATCTTGCCGCCACCATAGTTTTCGCCGTAGGTGATGGCGGGCCAGCCGTAGTTGCGGCCGCGGCTGATGACATTAAGTTCGTCACCGCCCTGCGGACCGTGTTCGTGTTCCCACAGCGTGCCATCGGGGGCCAATACCAAGCCTTGGGGGTTGCGGTGGCCGTAGCTCCAAATCTGGGGCAGGGCGCCGTCGCGCTGCGCGGCAGGGGTGTTGAAAGGGTTGTCGGCGGGCACGCTGCCGTCTTTGCCAATACGGACCACCTTGCCGTGGTGGGTGTCCAGGCGCTGGGCATCGTCTTTGCGGCTGAAGCGGTCGCCCAGCGTCACAAACAGGGTGCCGTCGGGCCGCCCCGCCTGCCGGCCTTCGGCGATGCGGCAGCCAAAGTGGGCGCTGCTGGCCACCTTGGGTTGTTGGCTGAAGAGCACGCGCACATTTTGCAAACGGCTGCGGTCATCGGACAGTTGGGCGCGCGTCAAGGCGGTGCTGTTGCCACCACTGCCGGGCTCCGAATAGCAGAGGTACAGCGTGCGGTTGGTGGCGAAGTCGCTGTCCAGCAGCACGTCGAGCAGCCCCCCCTGGCCGCCAGCGGCCACAGGCGGTACGCCAGCCAAGGGTGCCGAAACCGCCCCGTTAGCCTCGACCACACGCAGCGCGCCCGGGCGCTCGGTCACCAGAAAACGGCCCTCCGGCAGAAAGGCCACGGCCCAGGGGCTCTGCAGCTGGCTGGCGACCACTTCCACGCGCAGCGCTGGTGCTGTTTGGGCCATGGCGGCACCGCAAACCAGAGGCACTATCCAGCCGAGTGCCCATTTCCGGGTAAGAGCGAATGACACCATGGTGCGACTCCTTTTATAAGAGAAATTGGCCTCTAGCCCCCGTAGGATATGCGCGAGCAGCTCCTGAAACCATAGCGGATCAGAGCTTTTGTAACCGCTCCAGTGCAGCGTTCAGCGTCGCGTCCTGCTTGGCAAAACAGAAACGCACCACGCGCTGGTCAAACCCACTGCCGTAAAAAGCGGACAGCGGGATGGCCGCCACACCCACCTCGCGTGTGAGCCACTGGCAGAAGTCGGCCTCGTTCAGGTCACTCACTTCCGAGATGTCCACACACTGGAAGTAACTGCCTTGGCTGGGCAGCAGCTTGAACTTGGTGTTGGCCAGTCCCGCGCGGAACAGGTCGCGCTTCCGCTGGTAGAACGCGGGTAGCTCCAGGTAGGGCGCCGGGTTGGCCAGGTAGGCAGCCAGCGCGTGCTGCACCGGCGTATTCACCGTGAACACATTGAACTGGTGCACCTTGCGGAACTCGGCCATCAGCGGCGCGGGCGCGGCCACGGTGCCCACTTTCCAGCCGGTGACGTGGAAGGTTTTGCCAAAGCTGGACACTACAAAGGCGCGCGCCGCCAGTCTGGGGTAGCGCGACACGCTTTCGTGGGGCTGCGCGTCAAACACCATGTGTTCATACACCTCGTCGCTGATCAGCAGCACGTCGGTGGGGGCCAGCAGGTCCTGCAGGGCCAGCATGTTGGCTTTGCTCCACACCGTGGCGCTGGGGTTGTGCGGGGTGTTTATGAGCAGGGCGCGTGTCTTGGGCGTGATGGCCGCACTGATCTTGGCAAAGTCGGGCCGGAAGGTGCCCGGGGTCAGCGGCACGCGCACCACCACACCGCCGGCTAGCTCGATGTTGGGCACATAACTGTCGTAGCAGGGCTCCAGCACGATGACTTCGTCGCCCGGGTGCACCACGGCCAGAATGGCGGTGATGATGGCCTGGGTGGCGCCGGCGGTGATGGTGATTTCCTGGTCGGGGTGGTACTGCTTGCCGTGAAGGGCCGCAATCTTGGCAGCCACGGCCTGACGTAGCACCGGCACGCCCGTCATGGGCGGGTACTGGTTGTGGCCGGCCTGCATGGCGGTGGTCACGGCGTCGACCAGCGCGGGGTCGCAGGCAAAGTCGGGGAAGCCTTGGCCCAGGTTGACCGCTTTGTGCTCGGCGGCCAGCGCCGACATGACGGTGAAGATGGTGGTGCCCACCTTGGGCAGGCGGGAGGTGAGGGCGGGGGTACGTGGTTCGTTCATAAAATCACACGATGCAGGAGTGAAGTGTCTTGGTCAGTGCCACCGCGGATCCGGCTTTGCCGGGCCGGTGGTGGCGCCCCCTGGGGGGAGGCGGCCATAGGCCGCTTCGGGGGGCTTACAACTCATAGTCGTTCACATGGCCTTCCATGGCCTTGGCGATAAGGACGCGGTCCAGTCGGCTGGAGAGTAGCTCGGCAAAGGTGTAGACAAAGTTACGCAGGTAGGCGCTGCGTTTGAAGGCCACGCGGGTGATGTTTTGGCCAAACAGGTAGCCTGCGGGGCGCACCACCAGGCCACCCTTGGAGTCGTTTTTCTCCATGTCTTCCACCACGTCGGTGACTGCCATTTCGGCGGCAATGCCAATGCCCAGGCCCAGGCGCACATAGGTCTTGATCACGTCGGAGTCGATGGCTTCCAGCGAGATGCGGGGCTCCAGCTTGCGTGCGGCGAAAGCCTGGTCAATTTTGGTGCGGCCGGTGAAGGACGGGTGGTAAGTGATCAGCGGCTCGGCGGCCACTTCTTCCAGCGTTACGCGTTCTTTCTGGGCCAGCGGGTGGTCGGTGGGCAGCACCAGCACGTGCTGCCATTCGTAGCAAGGCAGGGTCACCAGTTCGGAGTAGTTGGCCAGCGATTCGGTGGCAATGCCAATTTCCGCCACGTCGTCGATCAGCATGCGGGCTACCTGGTCGGGTGCGCCTTGGTGCAGGCTCACGTTGACCTTGGGGAACGCGGTGCGCAGCTGGGCCACTTTTTCGGGCAGCACGTAACGCGCCTGGGTGTGGGTGGTGGCAATGGAGAGCGTGCCGCTGTCCTGCGAGCTGTATTGCTCGCCAATGCGCTTGAGGTTGTTCACCTCACGCAGGATCAGCTCAATGCTCTTGAGCACATGCTGGCCAGGCTCGGTGATGCGCTTGAGGCGTTTTCCGTGGCGGGCGAAGATGTCGATGCCCAACTCTTCTTCCAGCTCGATGATGGCTTTGGACACGCCGGGCTGCGAGGTGTGCAGCGCCTTGGCGGCTTCGGTCAGGTTGAGGTTGCGGCGGGCGGCCTCTTGTACGAAGCGGAATTGGTGTAAGTTCATATCAAATTTCACCTAAAGATGAGATTTATTATGCACCAAAAGATCTATCGTTAAGCGCTGTCCAGGGCGATCTGCGCCAGCAATTGCACCATGCGTGGGTCTTCACCCACGGCGTCCTGCAGCAGGATGGGAATCAGGTGGTACTGCACGCGCAGGTCGTGCACCAGGGCCGGCAGGTCTTCGCGCGCATGGCGGCCCACACCCAAGAACATGGGCACGATGCGGACGGCACGCGCACCCTGGGCCACCAAATCGGCCACAGCGGTGGCAAGGTCTGGGGTGCTCAACTCCAGGTAGGCGCAAGCAACCAGGGTGTCGGGCGAGGACTGGCGAATCTGCGCCGCCACGGCCTCGATAGGGCGATGCCAGAGCGGGTCGCGCGAACCGTGGGCAAACAGCACCACGCCGGTGGGATGGGGAAGGCTCATCGTCGTAGTACCAGCCAAGAGAAGGCGGTGAGGGAAATCACCGAATAAATAAGCCCCGGCAGCGCTGCGGTAAACCAGGGCTGCCAGCCCTGCAGGTTGCCCAGGTCGTTCATCACGTTGTTGAGCAGCACAAAACTGATGCCGGCCATGACGCCGCCAAAGGTGTAGCTGGCAATGCCGCCGGAGCGGAAGTGCAGGTAGGCAAAGGGCAGGGCCAGTACCACCATCACCAGGCAGCTCATGGGGTAGAACACTTTTTTCCAGAATTGGATCTCGTACTTTTGCGCCGACTGGCCGTTGGCATTGAGGTGGCGCATGTACTGAAACAGGTCGATGGTGCCCATGCGCTCCGGGCGCAGCACGGCGGCCGAGACCATTTCGGCACTTACCTTGGTGGGCCAGCGAAAACTCTCGAACTGGGCCCTGTCAGCACGGGGTGTGGCGCTTTCGGGGGCGGTGAATTCGGTGCGCTCCACGTCCTGCAGCAACCAGGATTCGTCTTCGCCAAACTGCCCGGTTTTGCCTTGGGTCAGGGACACCAGGTAACCCTGGTTGTCAAACTCGAAGATACGCACGTCTTCCATGCTCGCGTCGGATGCCAGGGAACCCACGTTGACGGCGTAGTGGCCATAGGCCTGTTTTTCCTTGAGCCAGGCCCCGGTTTTGCCCACCGATATGCTGCCCTGGAAACGCGACTTGAGCAGCTGTGCCGTTTTGTCGGCCAGGGGCGCCACATAGTCGCCCACCGCAAAGGTGAAGAGCACAAAACCAAGGCCCAGCGCCATTAGCGTGCGCAGGGCCCGCCAGGGCCCCAAGCCACTGGTGCGCAGAATGGTGAACTCCGAGCTGCGCGCCAGGCGCGCCATCACAAAAATGGTGCCAATCAGCACCGTGATGGGAAACAGCTCGTAGACGTGGCTGGGAATCATCAGCGCCACATAAATCAGGGCTTGCGGGATCTGGTACCCCACGGCCTTGATCTTGCCCACGGCCTGCAGCTCTTCCACCACATCAAAGAAGAAGAACAGGGCGATAAAACCCAGCGTGACCAGGAACACGGCCACGATCACCTCGCCATAGAGCAAACGCCGCAGGGTCTTCATGCGTGTTCTCCTGGTGCGGTGGTGCGGCGTCTGCGCAAGCGGGGCGCCCAGTTGTGGTGGCGTTTGGTCAGCCACAGCAGGCCCAACACCAAGGCACCACCGTGCAGCGCGAGCAAAAAGCTTCCAAAACCAACTTGACCCGACGCGATCCAGCTTTTGCCCAGCACCAGCAGGTTGAAGTAGACAACAAAGGTCAGGAACGCAAACCCCAAATTGCCTGCACGCCCAGCGCGTGGGTTGACCCCGGCGGAGGCCAGACCGATCACGATGAAGTTCATGGCGGCAAATGTCAGCCCCACGCGCCAAGCCAGCTCGGCCAGGTGCAAGGGGGTGGGCGTTTGCACCAGCTCCAGCGTGGTTTTGGCGTGGGTGGGGGCGTAGTCGCGTGCGGACTGGTCATCGACACCCACGCGCGCGCCGTAGCGTTCAAACACACTCACGGTCATATCGGCCTTGCCGGGTGTTCGCTCCAGGCGTTGGCCATGGTCCAGCACCAAAAACTTGTCGTCGCCCATCACCTCAACCCGGCCGGTGCGGGCCGACGTGATGGTTTCCTTGCCCTGCTCCTGGGTAGCGATAAAAACGTTGTTGCCGGTTTGCTGGCCGCGCGCGTCTTTCTCGATAAAAAACACGCGGTCGCCATTGGCTGATTCTTGGAACTGGCCAGGCTCGATGCGGGCGATGTCGCCACGTTTGTCGTATTTGTAGCGCAGGTCTTCAATGCGGCCAAAGGCCCATGGCAGGATCAGGAAAGCCAGCGCCAGGATCAGCACCAGAATGGGCCAGGCAAATCGAAACAGGGGTTTGAGCAGCGACGCCAGCCCCCGGCCACTGCCAAACCAGATCACCATCTCACTGTCCTGGTACATACGGGTCAGCACGCTGAGCACGGCGATGAACAAGCTCATGGACAGGATGGTGGGCATGTCGGAGAGCACGGTGTAACCCATGATGATCATCACATCGGCGGGGTTGAAGGTGCCACGCGACGCCTCTCCCAGGGTGCGGATCAGGGTCATGGTCATGACCACGGTGACCAGCACCACCAAGGTGGCACCGAAACTGCGTGCCAACTCTTTGCGGATGGAGGAATGGAATAACATTGCGACGAAAGAAAGCACGAATTATGAACTTTGAACTCAAGCCTTTGACCCTGGTGGGCCTTGCGAATGAAAAATGCGATGTCCTAGTACTGCTGGTGCAGCAGGATTTCAAGCCGGGCAAGGACGAGTTGTCCCTGCTGGTGGCGCAAACGGTGAAGGCGGGCGACCTGGGCGCCAAACCCGGCCAACTGGTGCCGTTGTACCGTGCATCCCAGGCCAATGCCCCGCGTTTGTTATTGGCGGGAGTCGGGGAGGGCAAGGCCAAGCAGGTGCGTGCCGCCGTATCTGCCGCATTGGGTTCGGTTAAAGCGTCTTTGGGCAAAAAAGTGGTGCTGGCCTTTGCCTCCCCGGCCCAGGAGGACGCCGTGCGCGCAGCCGTACTGGCCGCTGCAGACGCCACCTACAGTTACACCCACACCAAGAGCAAGCCCGAGCCGCGCACCTTGCAAAAATGCCTGGTGGTCGCCAGCAACGCGGCCGAAGTGTCGGCCAGCTTTGACCGGGCCGTAGGGACGGTGCTGGGCATTGAGCTGGCCAAAGAGTGGGCCAACCGCCCGGCCAACTTTGCCACGCCGACGCTGCTGGGGCAGGCAGCGCAGGCCTTGGCCAAGCTGCCCAAGGTGTCGTGCGAAATATTGGGCCCCAAAGAAGTGGCCAAACTGGGCATGGGCTCCTTCATGGCCGTGGCGCAGGGTTCGGACGAACCCTTGCGTTTCATTGTTTTGCGTTATGACGGCGCGGCCAAAACCAAGGCTCCAACCGTGCTGGTGGGCAAGGGCATCACCTTCGACAGCGGTGGCATTTCCATCAAACCTGCCCCTGAGATGGATGAAATGAAGTTCGACATGTGTGGTGCCGCCAGCGTGCTGGGTGTGTTCCGCGCCTTGGCCCAGCTCAAGCCCGCCATCAATGTGGTGGGCCTTATTCCCTCTTGCGAAAACCTGATCAACGGCCGGGCGGTCAAGCCAGGCGACGTGGTGACCAGCATGAGCGGCCAAACCATCGAGATCCTGAACACAGACGCCGAAGGCCGGCTGGTGTTGTGTGATGCCCTGAGTTATGCCGAACGCTTCAAGCCCACCGCGGTGGTCGACATCGCCACGCTCACGGGGGCCTGTGTGGTGGCCTTGGGGGGCGTGCGCAGCGGTTTGTTTGCAACCGACGATGCGTTGGGGGATGCCCTGCTGGCGGCTGGTGAACGCAGTGCAGACCTGGCCTGGCGGTTGCCGTTGGACGAAGATTACGCCGATGGGCTGAAGACGAATTTTGCCGATGTGGCCAACGTGGCCGGCCGTGCGGGTGGGGCCATTACCGCCGCCAAGTTCCTGCAGCGCTTTACCAGCAAATACCCCTGGGCCCACTTGGACATCGCCGGTACGGCCTGGAAAAGTGGTGCCGCCAAAGGAGCGACCGGCCGACCCGTGGGCTTGCTGGTGGAGTACCTGATGGCCCAGGTGGGGACCAAGTGACGGAAGTCGCGTTTCATTTCGGGGCGCCCAACAAGCTGGAGTACGCCGGGCGCCTGCTGCGCAAAGCCGTGGGGCAGGGCGCACGCCTGGTGGTGTTTGGTTCGCACGACCTGGTGCGCCGCCTGGATGCCCATTTGTGGGCCCTGTCACCGACCGAATTTCTGGTGCACTGTGTGGATGGGGATCCGTCCACGCCGCGCAGTCCGGTGGTGCTGGCCAGTGCCTTGCACCCAGGTTTGTCGGCTGATAGTGTGTTGCTGAACCTGTCGGACGCTGTGCCCGACGGCTTTGCCCACTTTGGTCGGGTGATCGAAGTGGTGAGCCATGACGAAGAAGACCGGCTGGCCGCCCGGGGCCGCTGGAAACAATACGCCCAACAGGGCATTACGATCCAGAAGCACGACCTCAACCTCAAAGGAGCCGCGTGATGCGTACCTCCAAACCGACGCCGCGGTTTTTACCTACCTTGACCGAGGTGGTGCTTCCGCCGAATCCGCCGGAGCCCCCACCGCAAGCCAGCATCGACACCGACGCCATGGTTGCTAAGGTGATGCAAGCGGTATCGCCCCATATTGAGAGCCAATTGCGTGAACTGGTCAGTGACTTGGTGCAAGAGCAGCTGCGCGAGTTGGCGCCCCGCATCCAGCACGATCTGGAGCAGATGGTGCGTGCCGCCGTGGAAGGTGCTGTGGCTGAAATGCCGGAGCCGCCACCTCGCTAGGCTTGCGCTCGCGGGCCTGTGTGCTCACATTTTTTAACCTCTTGCGTGCATTCCCCTAGGTCGGTGGCCCCAAAACTGCGCTATTGTCTTGGGCGCTGAACATCACGTTCACACATTCATTGTTTTTTCCATCCTGGGAGTTTTTATGCAATTCAAAGTGAAAAGTACTTTGACGGTATTGGCTGCGGCGGCCTTGTTGGTTGCTTGCGGTAAAAAAGAAGAAGCGGCTCCTGCAGCCCCAGCGGCTGCGCCCGCAGCAGCCCCCGCGGCTGACGCCGGTGCAGTGGTCAAGATCGGCCACGTCGGCCCCACCAGTGGCGCCATCGCCCACCTGGGCAAAGACAACGAAAACGGTGCCCGTCTGGCCATCGAAGAACTAAACGCCGCTGGCGTGATGATCGACGGCAAAAAAGTGACCCTGGAACTGATCGCCGAAGACGACGCAGCCGACCCCAAGCAAGGCACTGCCGTGGCGCAAAAGCTGGTGGACTCCAAAGTCGCTGGCGTGATCGGTCACCTGAACTCCGGTACCACCATCCCCGCCTCCAAGATTTACAGCGACGCGGGCATTCCTCAAGTCTCTCCTTCCGCCACCAACCCCAAGTACACCCGCCAAGGTTTTAAGACCACCTTCCGCGTGGTGGCTGACGACACCCAACTGGGTGGCACTCTCGGCAAATACGCAGTGGGCACCCTCAAGGGCAAGTCCATTGCCGTGATCGATGACCGTACCGCGTACGGCCAAGGCGTGGCAGAAGAGTTTGCCAAGGCCGTGGAAGCTGCTGGCGGCAAAGTTGTGGCCAAGGAATTCACCACCGACAAAGCCACCGACTTCAACTCCATCCTGACCACCATCAAGGGCAAAAAGCCTGACGTCGTGTTCTTCGGCGGTATGGACGCTGTGGCTGGCCCCATGTTGAAGCAAATGAAATCTTTGGGCATCAAGGCCAAGTTCATGGGCGGCGACGGCATCTGCTCCTCCGAGCTGGTAAAGCTGGGCGGTGACGCGATTGCCGACGACCAAGTGTTCTGTGCTGAAGCCGGTGGTGTGGAAGGTGAAGCCAAGGCTGGCATGGAAGAGTTCAAGACCAAGTTCAAGGCCAAGTTCAACGCCGACGTGCAGGTCTACGCTCCCTACGTGTACGACTCCGTCAAGCTGATGGTGGCGGCCATGGTCAAGGCCAATTCTTCGGACCCCGCCAAGTACCTGCCTGAGCTGGCCAAGACGGACTACAAGGGTGTGACCGGTCCTATCATGTTTGACGAGAAGGGCGACATCAAGAATGGCGCGTTGACTCTGAAGACCGTGCGTGCTGGCAAGCTGGAAACTTTGGCCGTCATTCGCTAAATCCGCGGCATGCGGCGCGTGGACGCGCTGCAAATCAGAAGGGCGCCTCACGGCGCCCTTCTTTTTTATGCAGTTTACGGTGCACGAGCCTAAACAAGCCCAAAAGACAGGCTAGAATACGAGGCTCTGGAGCGGTGGATGAGCGGTTTAAGTCACACGCCTGGAAAGCGTGCGTGGGGTTAAACCCACCGCGGGTTCGAATCCCGCCTGCTCCGCCAGAACCAAGTCCAACCAGTCTTTTCCAGGCTGGTTGGCAAAAAACCCCGCAGCATTTTGTGCTGCGGGGTTTTTTATTGCCCCTTGACGCCGGGGCCGCGTTTTATTTGCTGGTTTGCACCATTTTCATGGCCGTCGCAATCAGCGTTGACACTTCACTCATATTGCCGGGAATGATCAGGGTGGTCGTCGCGTCAGCCGCGACTTTGCCGTAGGCGTCCACGGCACGTTCTGCTACCTTCAGCTGCACCGCTTGCTCACCACCAGGTTGCCGAATCGCTGCAGCAATGCGTTCAATGGCTGCCGCAGTGGCGTCGGCCACGGCCGTGATGGACGCCGCTTCACCCTGTGCGCTGTTGATAGCGGCCTGTTTTTCACCTTCAGAGCGGGCGATAAACGCTTCGCGCTCGCCGGTGGCGATGTTGATTTGTTCTTGGCGGCGGCCTTCCGAGGCAGCAATCAAGGCACGTTTTTCGCGCTCGGCCGTGATCTGGGCCTGCATGGCGTGCAAAATTTCCTTCGGGGGCGTCAGGTCCTTGATTTCGTAACGCAACACCTTCACACCCCAGTTCAGTGCGGCCTCGTCAATGGCAGCCACCACCTGGGCGTTGATGATGTCACGCTCCTCGAAAGTCTTGTCCAGTTCAAGCTTGCCGATCACCGAGCGCAGCGAGGTTTGGGCGAGTTGCGAAATAGCGATGATGTAGTTGCTGGAGCCGTAACTGGCGCGCATGGCGTCGGTGACCTGGAAGTACAAAATGCCATCGACTTGCAGCTGGGTGTTGTCTTTGGTGATGCAGACTTGGCTGGCAATGTCGAGCGGGATTTCTTTCAGCACGTGTTTGTAGGCCACGCGGTCGATAAAAGGCACCAGAAAGTTCAGACCCGGTGTCAGCGTGCCGTGGTATTTGCCCAGACGTTCAATCACCCAGGCGTGCTGCTGCGGCACCACTTTGACCGAGCGGGTGATGAAAATGACGGCGATGACCAAGAGAACAATTGCGATTTCCATAAGGATTCCTGTTTAAGCTTTATCTACCAAAAGACGGTTGCCCACCATCTCCGCCACGCGGTGCGCGCCAGGGGAGGGGTTGATTCCTGCGCGGTGCATGGCGGTCCATTGCGCGCCGCGGTAGTGGACGCTGGCGGTGCCATCGGCATTCCAGGTGCTGACCTGCACGGTTTCACCAATGTCCAGATTCACATTCGGGTTGGCTTGGGCTGGTGGTTCTGTGCGGCCTGCGGCCCGTTTGAGGTGCCAGGCCACCACCGCACCGCCCCCCACCAGGGAGGCCAGCACCAGCTGGACGGTCAGGCTGGCACCTAGATGGGCAGCCAGGGCGGCTGCGACTGCCCCCAAGCCCAGCATCAGCAGGTAAAACGTACCGGTCAGTAGCTCGGCGACCACGATGGCGCCAGTGACCAGCCACCAGAGGGTGGGTTCCGACATGTGTGAGGCCTCCTTTGTATTGATGACGCCACATTGTGGGCCAAATGCGTGACGGCGCCACGACGTTGTCGCCAGAAGTCCTTACACTTCGCGCCTGTTTAGTATTTTTAGCCCGCCCGTTGGAGCCATTCGATGAAGTTTCGCTTTCCCATCATCATCATTGACGAAGATTTCCGATCGGAAAACACGTCAGGTCTGGGCATCCGCGCCCTGGCCCAGGCCATCGAAACGGAAGGCTTTGAGGTGCTTGGCGTCACCAGCTACGGCGACCTGAGCCAGTTTGCCCAACAGCAGTCGCGCGCCAGTGCTTTCATCCTGTCCATCGACGACGAAGAATTCACCCCCGGCCCGGACCTGGACCCCGCGGTGCTGAACCTGCGCCATTTCATTGAAGAAGTGCGTCGCAAGAACCTGGATGTGCCTATCTATGTGTACGGCGAGACCAAGACCAGCCGCCACATTCCCAACGATATCCTGCGCGAGCTGCATGGTTTCATCCACATGTTTGAGGACACGCCCGAGTTCGTGGCGCGCCACATCATCCGCGAGGCCAAGGGCTATCTGGAGGGCGTGCAGCCACCGTTCTTCAAGGCACTGCTGGACTACGCCGAAGACGGCTCCTACAGCTGGCATTGCCCCGGTCACTCCGGCGGCGTGGCATTCTTGAAGAGCCCCGTGGGTCAGATGTACCACCAGTTTTACGGCGAAAACATGCTGCGCGCTGACGTGTGCAACGCGGTGGAAGAGCTGGGCCAACTGCTGGACCACAACGGCGCCATTGGTGCGTCCGAGCGCAATGCAGCGCGCATTTTCAATGCCGACCACTGCTTCTTTGTGACCAACGGCACGTCTACGAGCAACAAGATGGTCTGGCACCACACCGTGGCGCCGGGCGACGTGGTGATCGTGGATCGCAACTGCCACAAGTCCAACCTGCACGCCATCATCATGACCGGGGCCATCCCCGTGTTCTTGAAACCCACACGCAACCACTTCGGCATCATCGGCCCCATCCCGCAGAGCGAGTTTGAGCCCGCCACGATCCAGGCCAAGATCAAGGCCAACCCGCTGCTCAAGGGCGTGAACCCCAAGACGGTGAAGCCGCGCATCCTGACGCTGACGCAAAGCACCTACGACGGCGTGCTCTACAACACCGAGACCATCAAGAGCATGCTCGATGGTTATGTGGAGAACATCCACTTTGACGAGGCCTGGTTGCCGCATGCGGCGTTTCATCCGTTCTACGGCACCTACCACGCCATGGGCAAGAACCGCGCGCGCCCCAAGGAGGCCGTGGTCTACAGCACCCAGTCCATCCACAAGCTGCTGGCCGGTATCAGCCAGGCCAGCCATGTGCTGGTGCAGGACTCGCAGACCGTAAAGCTGGACAAGCATTTGTTCAACGAGGCCTACCTGATGCACACCAGCACCAGCCCGCAGTACAGCATTATTGCCAGCTGCGACGTGGCCGCCGCGATGATGGAGCCACCCGGTGGCACCGCGCTGGTGGAAGAAAGCATTGCCGAGGCGCTGGACTTCCGCCGCGCCATGCGCAAGGTGGACGAAGAGTACGGTGACGACTGGTGGTTCAAGGTCTGGGGACCGGACAAGCTGGCCGACGAAGGCATCGGCAAGGCGGCGGACTGGATCATCAAGGGCGAGAGCAAGAGCGCCAAGGCGAACTGGCACGGCTTCGGCAAGCTGGCCAGCGGCTTCAACATGCTGGACCCCATCAAGTCCACCATCGTGACGCCTGGCCTGGACCTGAACGGCAAGTTCGCCAAGACCGGCATTCCCGCGTCCATCGTGACCAAGTTCCTGTCCGAACACGGCGTGGTGGTGGAGAAGACCGGCCTGTACAGCTTCTTCATCATGTTCACCATTGGCATCACCAAGGGCCGTTGGAACAGCATGTTGACCGCGCTGCAGCAGTTCAAGGACGACTACGCCAAGAACCAGCCCATGTGGCGTGTGCTGCCCGAGTTTGTGCAAAAGTACCCACGCTACGAGAAGATGGGCCTGGCCGACCTGTGCCAGCATATCCACCAGCTGTACGCCAAGTTCGACATCGCCCGCCTGACGACCGAGGTCTACCTGAGCGACCTGACCCCGGCCATGAAGCCCAGCGATGCCTACGCCCACATTGCCCTGCGCAAAACCGAGCGTGTAGAGATCGACCACTTGGAAGGCCGCGTGTCGGTGGGCATGGTCACACCGTACCCTCCCGGCATTCCCTTGCTGATTCCGGGCGAAGTGTTCAACAAGAAAGTGGTGGATTACCTGAAGTTCTCACGCGAGTTCAACGCGCAGTGCCCCGGTTTTGAGACCGACGTGCACGGCCTGGTGAGCGAGGTGGGTGAGGACGGCAAGGTGCGCTATTACGCCGACTGTGTGAAGGCTTAAGCCCACACCGTGCCGGCTCTAGCCGGCAGAAATAAAAATAGCGCCAGTGCGATCTGCACTGGCGCTATTCTTTTGGGAGCTGCTCGCGCAATATCTGAGCGGGCTAGAGGCCTATTTGGCTTTAAAATCTCAGGCCAGGTCAGTGGTCACGCCCATGGTCTGACTATAGCCGCCATCCACATAGGTGATCTCGGCGGTCACGCCACCAGCCAGGTCGCTCAGCAGGAACGCAGCCACATTGCCCACGTCTTCGATCGTCACGTTGCGGCGGATGGGGGATGCATCGGCCACGGTGTGCAGCAGCTTGCTGAAGTCCTTGATACCGCTGGCGGCCAGGGTCTTGATGGGGCCGGCGCTGATGCCATTCACACGAATTCCCTTGGGGCCTACGGCTTCCGCCAAGTAACGCACGCTGGCTTCCAGGCTGGCCTTGGCCAGGCCCATGGTGTTGTAGTTGGGGATGATGCGCTCGGCGCCCAGGTAGGTCAGGGTCAGCAGCGCGGCCTTGTCGTTCAAGAAGGGCAGGGCGGCCTTGGCCATAGCGGGGAAGCTGTAGGCGCTGATGTCATGCGCAATCTTGAAGTTCTCGCGCGTCAGTCCGTCCAGGAAGTTGCCGGCAATGGCTTCACGCGGAGCAAAGCCAATGCTGTGCACAAAGCCGTCGAACGTGGGC
The DNA here is from genome assembly GCF_002943465.1 of Rhodoferax sp. TS-BS-61-7. Lineage (GTDB taxonomy): Bacteria > Pseudomonadota > Gammaproteobacteria > Burkholderiales > Burkholderiaceae_C > Allorhodoferax. The sequence goes on along the minus strand of NZ_PTQY01000008.1, from coordinate 61,709 downwards.
CAGTGTGTGGACAGGTCCTTGAACAGTTGCTCGATTTGTTCGTCGTTGCCCACGTCGCAGTCAAAGATCAGCTTGGAATCAAAGTCCGCAGCAAACTCGGTGATGCGGTCCTTGAAGCGTTCACCCACGTAGCTGAAGGCGAGCTCGGCACCCTGCGCCTTGCAGGCCTTGGCGATGCCGTACGCAATGGAGCGGTTCGACAACACACCCGTGATCAACAACTTCTTGCCAGCTAAAAAGCCCATAGTGTCCTCATGAAAAATGCTTGGTCTAGTGCAGAATTGTCGCATGCGAATTTTGGCGGGCTGGTTGTTGGCGTTGGGCAGTGTGTGGACCTCGGGTGCGTGGGCGGCGCACGGCTATGCGCTGTGGGGCGACCTTAAGTACCCGGCCGGCTTTGCGCAGTTCGAATACGCCAATGGCAGCGCGCCCAAAGGCGGTGAGCTGCGCCTGGTGAGTAACCTGCGCGTCTCCACCTTCGACAAGTACAACCCCTTCACCATCAAGGGCACGGCACCGGCCTACTTGAGCGGGCTGATGTTCGACACGCTGCTGGTCGGCTCGCTGGACGAAACCGCTGCGGGTTATGGCCTGCTAGCTGAAGACATCAGCGTGGCGGCTGACGGCCTCAGCGCGACCTTCCGTTTGCGCAAGGAGGCCCGCTTTCACAACGGCGACCCGGTGTTGGCGCGCGATGTGAAGCACAGCTATGACACGCTCATTGGCCCTTTCACCTCGCCGGCCTACAAGAGCCTGCTGGACGACGTGGCGGGCGTGGACGTGCTGGACGCCACTACGGTGCGCTACCGCTTCAAGAAACCCAACCGCGAGCTGCCGCTGACCGTGGGCGGCCTCCCGGTGTTCAGCCACCGCTGGGGCGAGGAGGGTGGCAAGGCCAAACTCTTCGACCAGGTGGTGATGGACATTCCGATTGGCAGCGGACCCTACAAGATCGGCCCGGTGGTGTTTGGCAAGGACATCACCTATATGCGCGATGCCAGCTACTGGGCGCGCGACCTCAATGTGAAGCGCGGCAGCGCCAACTTTGATCGCATCGTTGTCAAGATCTACAAGGACAGCACGGCGCGGCTGGAGGCGCTGAAGGCGGGCGAGTTCGACCTTATGCGCTTTTTCTCTGCGGGGGACTGGGCGCGCCGCGTCAACGGCCGCAAGTTCGACAGTGGCGAACTCGTCAAGGCCGAATTCAAACATCGCTTGCCCACGGGTTTCCAGAGCTATGTGCTCAACACCCGGCGTGACAAGTTGAAAGACGTGCGTGTGCGTCAGGCGCTGGGCTTGGCCATCGACTACGAATGGATGAACCGCCAGATGTTTTACGGCGCCTACCAGCGTGTGCAAGACCTGTTTGGCAACGCCGACTGCCAGGCCATCGGCGAACCCTCGGCCGAAGAACTGGCACTGTTGGCACCCTGGCGCGCTCAGGTGCCTGCCGCCGTGTTTGGCCCTATGGCTGTGCCGCCGCGCACGGATGGCAACAGCACGCTGCGCGACAACCTGCGCCAGGCGCAAAAGCTGCTGAAGGACGCGGGCTGGGAATACCGCGACGGCGCGCTGCGCAACGCCAAGGGCGAGGCGTTTGAGCTGGAATACCTGGATAGCGCAGAGACTGGTGTGCGCACGGTGGCGCCCTGGGTGCGCAACCTGGAGAAGATCGGCGTCAAGCTCAACTTCCGCCCCGTGGACTTTGCGCTCTACCAGCAGCGTCTGCAGAAGTTTGAATTCGACATCACCTCCATTGCCTACGCCGGCACCCACAACCCCGGCCAGGAATATGCGGACCTGTTTGGCAGCAAGGCGGCGGACACCGAAGACTCAGGCAACTTCAGCGGCATCAAGAACCCGGCGGTAGACGCCCTGGTGGCCGGCATCACCGGCGCCAAGCGCAAGCAGGACCTGGTGCCCGCCTGTCGCGCGCTGGACCGCGTCATCATGCACAGCCACATCCTGGTTCCGCAATGGTCGGCCGGCACCCACCGGCTGGCCTACAACGCCTGGCGCCTGGACAAGCCTGCGCAAATGCCGCCGTACGCCCAGGGCGAGGGCTGGGCGATTGATCTGTGGTGGGCAAAGCCATGATGCCCCCACGCTCCGCCGCTGCGCGGGTCGCTGCCCCCCAAGGGGGCCCTCGCGCCTTGGGGCGGCCCGGCGGCGCTCGCCCGTCTCCATAATCGCCGCATGTTTCTCTATTCCCTCAAACGCTTGGCCCTCATGCTGCCCACGCTGCTGGGCGTGCTGCTGCTGACCTTTGTGGTGATCCAGTTTGTGCCCGGTGGCCCGGTGGAGCAGTACCTGGCCGAGGCCAAGGCTGGCGCCGGCACGGGGGCCGATGGCGGTGGGCTGAGCTACCGCGGCGCCCAGGGAGTGGACCCCAAACGCATTGAACAGGCCAAGGCACTATATGGCTTTGACAAGCCTGCGCCCGAACGCTTCTGGCAAATGCTGGTGCAGTTCGCCAAATTTGACCTGGGCAAGAGCTTCTTCCACAACAAGGATGTGTCGGCACTGGTGTGGGAGAAGCTACCCGTGTCCATGAGCCTGGGGCTGTGGACCTTTTTCATCAGCTACCTGATCGCCGTGCCGCTGGGTGTTGCCAAGGCCGTGCGGGCAGGCTCGCGGTTTGACTTGATCACCTCGTTGCTGGTGCTGGTGGGTTACGCGATTCCGGGCTTTGTGCTGGGCGTGGCGCTGCTGGTCATTTTTGGCGGGCAGCTGCAGTGGTTCCCGCTTCGCGGGCTCACCTCTTCCAATTGGGAAACCCTGTCCTGGGGCGCCCGCATCACCGATTACCTCTGGCACATCACGCTGCCGGTCACGGCCATGGTGCTGGGCAGCTTTGCCGTCACCGCCATGCTGACCAAAAATGCGTTTCTGGAAGAGATCCGCAAGCAGTATGTGGTGACCGCACGCGCCAAGGGCCTGTCGGAAGGGCAAGTGCTGTGGAAACATGTGTTCCGCAATGCGCTGATCCCCATCATCACGGGCTTTCCGGCCGCCTTTGTCGGCGCGTTTTTCACCGGCGCCTTGCTCATAGAAACCCAGTTCTCGCTGGACGGCATGGGCCTGCTGAGTTACGAGAGCGTGATCCGCCGCGACTACCCCGTGGTCATGGGCACGCTGTACCTGTTCACGCTGATCGGCCTGGTCACCAAGCTGATTTCTGACCTTTGCTATGCCTGGGTGGACCCCCGTGTTACTTTTGACTAAGCCCCCGAAGCAGCCTCTGGCTGCCTCCCCCCTCAGGGGGGCAGTGCCTGTGGACCGGCGGAGCCGGTTCCACGGCATTTTGTGTTTGCGTCATTTCTGTCGTGGCGCGTGTGTTTCTGATGTTTGGGGGCGTAAGTGAGTTCTGTGTCCTTGTCTCCCTCGCGTCGCGCCTGGCTGCGCTTTCGGCGCAACCGCCTGGGCTTTGTCAGCCTGGTTGTTTTTTGTGCGCTGGTGCTCATCAGTCTGGCCGCCGAGCTGGTGTCCAATGACCGGCCGCTGGTGGTGGTCTACCAGGGCCAGACCTACTGGCCCATGGTGCGCGACTACCCGGAGACCACCTTTGGTGGCGACTTCGCCACGCCCACCGACTACCTGGACCCCTTCATCCAGCAGCGGCTGGCCGAGGCCGGCAACTGGGCGCTGTTTGCGCCCAACCCCTACGGTGTCAAAACGCTGAATTACTTTGCCCCCGCACCCAACCCGGCGCCGCCCAGCCGCGCCAACTGGTTCGGCACAGACGACCGCGGGCGCGACCTGCTGGCCCAGCTGATCTACGGCTTCCGCGTGAGCGTGCTGTTTGCGCTGGCGCTGACCTTCACCGGCGTGGTGCTGGGCGTGATCACCGGGGCTATCCAGGGCTTCTTTGGCGGCAAGACCGATCTAGCCTTCCAGCGTTTCATCGAGGTCTGGGGCGCCATGCCCGAGCTGTACCTGCTCATCATCTTCAGTGCCGTGTTTGCGCCCAGCATAACGCTGCTGCTGGTGCTGCTGAGCCTGTTCGGCTGGATGGGCCTGTCCGACTACGTGCGGGCCGAGTTCCTGCGCAACCGCCAGCTCGACTACGTGCGCGCTGCCCGCGCGCTGGGTGTGTCCAATTGGAAGATCATCACGCGCCATGTGCTGCCCAACAGCTTGACGCCGGTGGTCACCTTTTTGCCATTCCGCATGAGCGGCGCCATCTTGGCGCTCACTTCGCTGGATTTTTTGGGTCTGGGCGTGCCGCCGGGCACGCCGTCGCTGGGCGAATTGCTCTCGCAGGGCAAAAACAATATTGATGCCTGGTGGATATCACTTTCCACCTTTGGCGTGCTGGTCGTCACCTTGTTGCTGCTCACCATGATGGGTGATGCCCTGCGCGATGCGCTGGACCCTCGAAAGCAGGACACATGAGCGTCGCAACACCTCTGTTGGATGTGCGCGGCCTGCGCGTGGCTTTTGAGGGCCGCGAGGTGGTGCACGGCGTGGATTTTGTGATTCAGCCCGGCGAAAAGCTGGCGCTGGTGGGGGAGTCGGGGTCGGGGAAAACCGTCACGGCGCTCAGCCTGCTGGGCTTGGCCCAGGGTGCCCAGGTACAGGGTAACGCCCGTTTTGGCCAGGCCGAGCCGGTCAATCTGCTGGGCCTGCCCGAGCGCCAGCTGCGTGCCATCCGGGGGCAAGACATCGCCATGATCTTTCAGGAGCCCATGACGGCCCTGAACCCGGTGCTGACCATTGGCGAGCAGATTGCCGAGATATTGCAGCTAAAACAGGGCCTGGCCCCCGCAGAGTCTGCGCGAGCAGCTATTGAATTGATAGCGGATACGGGTATTGCTGAGCCCACACGGCGCTTCAAGGCCTATCCGCACCAGCTATCGGGCGGCCAGCGCCAGCGCGCCATGATCGCCATGGCGCTGGCCTGCAAGCCCAAGTTGCTATTAGCCGACGAGCCCACCACGGCGCTGGACGTGACGGTGCGCCGTCAGATTCTGGATTTGCTGGAGCAGTTGCAGCAAAAGTACGGCATGGCCGTGCTGCTGATCACCCACGACCTGAACCTGGTGCGGCAGTTTGCCGACCATGTGGCGGTGATGGAGGCGGGCCATATCGTGGAACACGGCACTGTGGCCCAGGTGTTTGCCCAGCCACAGCACGCCTATACCCACCGCTTGCTCGACAGCCGCCCCAGCCGCCACGTGCCGCCAGCCCTGCCGGATGCCGAGGTGCTGTTGCAGGGCGATGGTCTGCGTGTGGGCTACCCGGTGCCGCTGGGTGGGGTGAAGGGCTGGTTCCGTTCGGATGAGTTTGTGGCGGTGCAAGGCGCTGACTTTGCCGTGCCCGCCGGCCAGACGCTGGGCGTGGTGGGCGAATCGGGTTCCGGCAAGTCCACCTTGGCGCTGGCCGCCTTGGGGCTGCAACGCTTTTCCGGCAGTTTGTCGGTGCTGGGGCATAGTTGGGGGCAGGGCGCTGCCGCAGACCAAGCCTTGCGCAAGGGTTTGCAGGTGGTGTTCCAGGACCCGTTTTCGTCCCTGTCGCCGCGGCTGACGGTGGAAGAAATCGTGGGCGAGGGCCTGCTGGTGCACGCACCGCACCTGGACACCGCCGCGCGCCGCACCCAGGTGGTGCAGGCGCTGGAGGCCGTAGGGCTGACCGATACGCAGTTTCCCGGCCTGCTGGAGCGCTATCCGCACCAGTTTTCCGGCGGTCAGCGCCAGCGCTTGGCCATTGCCCGCGCGCTCATCGTGCAGCCCCGGGTGCTGGTGCTGGACGAGCCCACCAGTGCGCTGGATGTGACCATGGCCCAACAGATCCTGCAGCTGCTGCAGCGCCTGCAGGCCGAGCGCGGGCTGGCCTACCTGTTGATCACCCACGATGTGGCCGTGGTCCGGGCCATGGCGCACCATGTGGTGGTCATGCAAGCGGGTGAAATTGTCGAAAATGGCACTGTGGAACAAGTGCTGGACACGCCCCAGCATGCGTACACCCGCACACTGCTGGCGGCAGCCGAATAATTCCTTACGGATCAAGGGTCTTCCCGCAGCTTTGTGGGTATAATCCAAAGCTCACGACCAAACGGGCGGGTAACTACCGCCCGTTTTTTTTGGTCGATTGTTTTTCACTCACGCATTCAGGCAGGCTTTACAGACGTGGCATTACAGGAAATCGTTGAACAAACCGTAGCAGGACTGGGATATGACCTGGTGGAGATTGAACGCTCCGCCGGAGGCTTGCTGCGCATCACCATCGATTTGCCATGGACCGCGCCCGTGGAAGGGCAAGTTTCTGTAGAGCAGTTTGTCAACGTGGAAGACTGCGAAAAAGTGACACGACAGTTGCAGTTCGCATTGGAAGTGGACGGCGCGGAATACAAGCGGCTGGAGGTGTCCTCGCCCGGTATTGACCGCCCGTTGCGGCACACACAGGATTTTGAGCGTTTTGCGGGCCAGATCATTGACATCACCCTCAAGGCGCCCATGGGGGCAGCGGCCAATGGCCAGGTCAATGCCAACCGCAAGAAATTTCGCGGCACGCTGGAGCGTGTGGTGGCAGCCGATGGCACCGTGGGCTGGCAAATCGTCTGGAGCGATGCGCCCGAGCCTAAGCCCGGCCAGAAGGTCAGCAAAAAACGTGTGCCCCCGCCGCTGCAGGCGCTGGGTTTCACGTTTGACGAGCTGCGCGACGCGCGGCTGGCACCGATTGTGAGTTTCAAGGGCCGCGGCAACGCCGGTTCTGCGGAGTAAGCCGCACGGCTGGGGTTCCAGCCGGCGTGTCCCCCAAAGTTTGTTTGTATTGATAAGAGTGTTCAGGAGAGTCATGGCATGAATCGCGAACTGTTAATGCTGGTGGAAGCAATTTCCCGAGAAAAAAACGTGGAACGTGACGTGGTGTTGGGCGCTGTGGAAGCAGCCCTGGCCCAAGCCACCAAAAAGCTGTACCCCGGCGAAGTGGATATCCGCGTTGCGCTGGACCGTGACAGCGGCAACTACGAAACCTTCCGCCGCTGGCATGTGGTCCCCGATGAGGCCGGCCTGCAACTGCCTGACCAGGAAATTCTGCTGTTCGAAGCCAAGGAACAAATCCCTGACATCGAAGTGGACGAGTACATCGAAGAGTCCGTGGCCTCGGTGCCTATCGGCCGTATCGGTGCCATGGCTGCCAAACAGGTCATCCTGCAAAAGATCCGTGACGCTGAGCGTGAAATGCTGCTCAACGACTTCATGTCGCGTGGCGAAAAGATCTTTGTCGGTACCGTCAAGCGCCTGGACAAGGGCGACATCATTGTGGAGAGCGGCCGTGTTGAAGGTCGTCTGCGCCGCAGCGAAATGATCCCCAAGGAAAACTTGCGTACCGGTGACCGTGTGCGCGCCATGATCATGGAAGTGGACCTGACCCTGCGTGGCGCGCCCATCCTGCTGTCGCGCTCTGCGCCCGAGTTCATGATTGAGCTGTTCCGCCAGGAAGTGCCCGAAATCGAACAAGGCCTGCTGGAGATCAAATCCTGCGCCCGTGACGCCGGTTCGCGCGCCAAGATTGCCGTGCTGTCGCATGACAAGCGCGTCGACCCCATCGGCACCTGCGTGGGCGTGCGTGGCACCCGTGTCAACGGCGTGACCAACGAACTCGCTGGCGAGCGCGTGGACATTGTGTTGTGGTCTGAGGACCCTGCCCAGTTCGTGATTGGCGCTTTGGCCCCGGCCAACGTGTCTTCCATCGTGGTGGACGAAGAGCGCCACGCCATGGATGTGGTGGTGGACGAGGAAAACCTGGCCATCGCCATTGGCCGCGGCGGCCAGAACGTGCGCCTGGCGTCCGAACTGACCGGCTGGAAGATCAACATCATGGATGCTGCAGAAAGCGCCCAGAAGTTGGCCAGCGAGACCGATTCCGGCCGCAAGCTGTTCATGGAAAAACTCGATGTGGACGAAGAAATCGCCGACATCCTGATTGCAGAGGGATTCACCAGCCTGGAAGAAGTGGCCTACGTGCCATTGCAGGAAATGCTGGAAATCGAAAGCTTTGACGAAGACACGGTGCACGAGTTGCGCAACCGCGCCAAAGATGCCCTGTTGACCATGGAAATTGCCCATGAAGAAAGCGTCGAAGAAGTTTCGCAAGACCTGCGTGACCTTGAAGGCCTGACCCCCGAGCTGATCGGCAAACTGGCAGATGGCGGTGTGCACACCCGCGATGAACTGGCCGACCTTGCCGTTGACGAACTTACAGATATCACTGGCCAGTCCGCGGACGAAGCCAAGGCCATGATCATGAAGGCGCGCGAACATTGGTTTACCAATGACGCCGCTTCTCAAGAGTAACGGTCATGAAAGGTTACACAAAATATGTCCAGTACGACCGTTGCCGAGTTTGCCAATGAACTCAAAAAATCTACCGATACCCTGCTTGAACAATTGAAATCGGCGGGCGTCGCCAAGGCTTCGGCCTCCGACGTCCTGACCGACACCGATAAGCACAGTTTGTTGAATTTCCTGCAAAACAGCCATGGCACTGCCAGCCTGGAACGCAAAAAAATCACGCTGGTGAAAAAGCAGACCACCGAAATCAAGCAGGCCGATGCCACCGGCAAGGCGCGCACCATCCAGGTGGAAGTGCGCAAGAAACGTACGTTTGTGCGCCGCGATGATGGTGTGGATGTGCCTGCCGAAGCGCACGAATTGGAATCCGAAACACCGGAATCCACTGCGCCCGCGATTGACCACGCTGAACTCACCCGCCGCGAGGAAGAAGCACGCCGTCAGGCCGAGCTGATTCGTCGCCAGGAAGAGGATTTGGCAGAAAAACGCCGTGTGCGTGAGGATGCGGAAAAGCGTGAACGCGAAGCCGAAGAACGTGCCGCCAGCTATGCCGCCGCCGAAGCCCTGAAGAAAAGCCAAGTCAGCGCCAACGAGGCGGAAGCCTCGGATGAAATGGCCCAAGCCGCTGCGGCACGTGCTGCCGCACAAGTCGAAGCCCGCGAAACCGCTGCTGCTGAGTCCAAGGCGCGCGCAGACGAGGAGTCTGCACGTGCTGTGGACTTGGGCGACCGCCGCCGCAAGGCGGAAGCCGAGGCTGCAGCCATTCGCATGATGATGTCTGCGCCACAAAAAGTGCTGGTGGCCAAGAAGCCAGAAGAAGTTAAGCCCGCCGCGGTTGGCGTCAAAGGCACGCTGCACAAGCCGGCCGTTGGCTCTGCGGTTGCCAAGCCCGCCAAACCGGCGGTTGGCGCCCCTGCAGGCAATGCCGGCGCAGGTGCTGGCAAAGAGGTCAAGTCCGCCAAGCTGTCCAGCAGCTGGGCTGGTGACCCCGCCAAGAAGAAAGAACTCAAGACCCGTGGTGACACCGGTGCTGGTGCTGGACGCTCCAGCAACTGGCGCAGTGGTCCGCGTGGCCGTCGTGGCAATGACCGTGACCGTGATGACCAGCACAGCCAGACCGCTCAGGTGGAAGTGCGCGTCATCGAAGTGCACGTGCCGGAAACCATCACCGTGGCCGAATTGGCCCACAAGATGGCGATCAAGGCGTCTGAGGTCATCAAGGCGCTGATGAAGATGGGCCAGATGGTCACCATCAACCAGCCGCTGGACCAGGACACCGCCATGATCGTGGTGGAAGAAATGGGCCACAAGGCCGTCGTGGCTGCGCTGGACGACCCCGAAGCATTCACTGACGATGATGTGGCGCAACAGGACGTTGAATCCTTGCCACGTGCGCCTGTGGTGACGGTCATGGGTCACGTCGACCACGGCAAGACCTCGCTGTTGGATTACATCCGCCGCGCCAAGGTGGCGGCCGGTGAAGCCGGTGGCATTACCCAGCACATTGGTGCATACCACGTGGAAACACCGCGCGGTATGGTGTCCTTCCTGGATACACCCGGTCACGAGGCGTTTACCGCCATGCGTGCCCGTGGTGCCCAGGCGACCGACATCGTGATTCTGGTGGTGGCAGCCGACGACGGCGTGATGCCACAAACCAAGGAAGCCATCAAACACGCCAAGGCGGCTGGGGTTCCTATCGTGGTGGCGATCACCAAGTCCGACAAGCCCGATGCCAACCCTGAGCGCGTGAAGCAGGAACTGGTGGTCGAAGAAGTCGTGCCTGAAGAATACGGCGGTGATTCTCCGTTTGTGCCTGTGTCCTCCAAGACCGGCATGGGCATCGACACCCTGCTCGAACAAGTGCTGTTGCAAGCCGAAGTGCTGGAACTCCGCGCGCCGGTGGAAGCCATGGCCAAGGGCCTGGTCATCGAAGCCAAGCTGGACAAGGGCCGCGGCCCCGTGGCAACGGTGCTGGTGCAGTCTGGTACCTTGAAGGCTGGCGACGTGGTGCTGGCAGGCCAGACCTATGGCCGCGTGCGTGCCATGCTGGACGAAAACGGTCAGAAGATCGAATCCGCAGGTCCCTCCATCCCGGTGGAAATCCAGGGTCTGACCGAAGTGCCGCAAGCCGGTGACGAATTCATGGTGATGTCGGACGAGCGCCGTGTCCGTGAAATCGCCACCTACCGTGCTGGCAAGTTCCGCAATACCAAGCTGGCCAAGCAACAAGCCGCCAAGCTGGAGAACATGTTCTCCGACATTGGTGCAGGCGACGTCAAGATGCTGCCCATCATCGTCAAGGCCGACGTACAAGGTTCGCAGGAAGCGCTGGCCCAGTCGTTGCTCAAGCTCTCGACCGACGAGGTCAAGGTGCAGATGGTCTACTCCGCCGTGGGTGGTATCAGCGAGTCTGATATCAACCTGGCGATTGCCTCCAAGGCCATCGTCATCGGCTTCAACACCCGCGCAGACGCTGGTGCACGCAAGCTGGCCGAAGGCAACGGCGTGGACATCCGTTACTACAACATCATTTATGACGCTGTAGACGAGTTGAAAGCGGCGATGTCTGGCATGTTGGCGCCTGAGAAGCGCGAAGAGATCATTGGTATGGCCGAGATCCGCACCGTGTTCGTGGCGTCCAAGATTGGTACGGTCGCAGGTTGTATGGTCACCGCTGGTTTTGTCAATCGCAACGCGCATTTCCGCTTGTTGCGCGAGAACGTGGTGATTTACACCGGCGAGCTGGACTCCCTGAAGCGTATGAAGGACGATGTGCGCGAAGTCAAGGAAGGCTTCGAGTGCGGTATCAAGCTCAAGAACTACAACGACATCAAGGAAGGTGATCAGCTGGAGTTCTTCGAGGTGAAAGAAATCGCCCGTACCCTGTAAGCGAGAGACATCGAGTGCGCAAAAAATCGTCAACACCCAACCGCAGCTTTCAGGTGGCCGACCAGATCCAACGGGATCTGGCCGAGCTGATCGCGCGCGAGCTCAAGGACCCACGGGTGGGCATGATCACCATTCAGGGCGTGGAAGTCACGCCCGACTATGCCCATGCCAAGGTGTTTTTCAGCCTGTTGGTGGGTGATCCAGTGAGTACCGGGGAAGGCCTGAACCAGGCGGCGGGTTTCTTGCGCGCCGGCCTGTTCAAGCGCCTGCACATCCACACGGTGCCCACGCTGCACTTCATCTTTGACCAGACCACTGAACGTGCGGCTGACATGAACGCGCTGATTGCGCGGGCCGTGTCGTCGCGCGCGAAAGAGGACTAAGACCATGAACGCGCCACGTGCACGGGTTGCCAGGCGCCCCGTGCATGGGGTGCTGTTACTGGATAAGCCCATCGGGCTTTCCAGCAACCAGGCCTTGCAGAAAGCCAAATGGCTGCTGCGGGCGGAGAAAGCGGGCCACACCGGCACGCTGGATCCGCTGGCCACCGGTGTGTTGCCGCTGTGTTTTGGCGCAGCGACCAAGTTCAGCCAGATGCACCTGGATGCTGACAAGGCCTATGAAACCGTGGTGCGTTTGGGTATCAAAACCACCACCGCAGATGCGGAAGGTGATGTGCTCAGCGAGCGGCCGGTGTCGGTGACGCCCGAGCAACTGGACGCCGTGGTGCAGCAGTTCACCGGGCCCATTGCCCAGGTGCCGCCCATGCACAGCGCGTTGAAGAAAGACGGCAAGGCCTTGTACGAGTACGCCAGGGCTGGGATTGAAGTAGAGCGCGCTGCACGCCATGTGACGATTTATGCACTAAAAGTGCTTGAAAGTCGCATAGGTACTGCGCAGCCAGCTATCAAAATGGTAGTGGATTGCAGCAAGGGGACTTACATCCGCACGCTGGGCGAGGATATCGGCGAGGCCCTGGGCTGTGGCGCCCACCTCAGCGCGCTGCGCCGGGTGCGCACCGGCGGGTTTAGCGAAGGCCAGTGCATCACGCTGGAAGCGCTGGAGGCGATGAGCGAGACCGAGCGGCTGGCTTGCCTGCTGCCGGTGGATGCGCTGCTGCCAGAGCATGTGCTTGTCACACTGGACAGCGAGAATGCGGCACGGTTTTTGAGTGGAATGCGCAGACGTGGCCCTTGGCCCGATGCGGACCACGTGGCGGTGTATGCGGCAAGCCCCCGGGCTTTGCTGGGCACGGCACGTGTGGTGGCGGGTGAGTTGATTCCCGTGCGGCTGTTAAGTCCGCTGGAGATCAGCGAATCCCAGGCCCAGCAAGGGGCCATGGAACAGAGTTTGAAGCAAGTTAATGAAACCTTGGCCCCTGGGGCGTAAGCAGAAAGTGAACCATGAGTAAACAAATCCGTAACATCGCCATCATCGCCCACGTCGATCATGGCAAGACCACCATGGTCGACCAGCTGCTGCGCCAGTCTGGCACCTTTGCCGAGCACGAAAAAGTGGTCGACACGGTGATGGACAACAACGCGATTGAAAAAGAACGTGGCATCACGATTCTGGCCAAGAACTGCGCTGTGAGCTGGGAAGGCACCCACATCAACATCGTCGACACGCCCGGACACGCCGACTTCGGCGGCGAAGTGGAACGCGCTTTGTCCATGGTCGACGGTGTGGTGCTGCTGATCGACGCGCAAGAAGGCCCCATGCCCCAAACCCGCTTTGTGACCAAGAAGGCCTTGGCCCTGGGGCTGAAGCCGATTCTGGTGGTGAACAAGGTGGACAAGCCCGGTGCGCGTCCCCAGCACGTGGTGAACGCCGCTTTCGACCTGTTCGACAAGCTGGGCGCGACCGACGAGCAGCTGGACTTCCCCGTGGTGTACGCATCCGGTATCAACGGTTGGACCTCGCTCGAAGAGGGCGCGCCTGGTGAGCAGTGGGGCCCCGACATGTCGGCCCTGTTCAACACCGTGCTGAAACACGTGCCTTCGCAAAAGGGTGACCCCGCAGCACCGCTGCAACTGCAAATTTCCGCACTCGACTTCTCCACCTTCGTGGGCCGCATCGGCGTGGGCCGTATCAGCCAGGGCACCATCAAGCCCAACATGGACGTGGTGGTCATGGAAGGCCCAGACGGAAAATCCGTCAAAGGCCGTATCAACCAAGTGCTGACTTTCCAGGGTCTGGACCGCGTGCAGGCACTCGAAGCCGGCCCCGGCGAAATCGTGCTGATCAACGGTATTGCCGACGTCGGTATCGGCGTGACGGTGACTGACCCGCTGAACCCCGCACCGCTGCCCATGCTCAAGGTGGACGAGCCCACGCTGACCATGAACTTCTGCGTGAACACCAGCCCCTTGGCCGGCCGCGAAGGCAAGTACGTGACCAGCCGCCAGATCTGGGACCGCCTGCAAAAGGAACTGCAACACAACGTGGCGTTGCGCGTCAACGAAACGGACGAAGAAGGTATCTTCGAGGTGCTGGGCCGTGGCGAACTGCACTTGACCATCCTGCTGGAAAACATGCGCCGCGAGGGCTATGAGATGGCCGTGTCCAAGCCCCGCGTGATGTTCCGTGAGATCAACGGCGAGAAGCACGAACCTATCGAACTGGTGACCGCTGACGTGGAAGAACAACACCAAGGCGGCGTGATGCAAGCCCTGGGCGAGCGCAAGGGTGAGCTGGTGAACATGGAACCAGACGGCCGTGGACGCGTGCGTTTGGAGTACCGCATTCCTGCGCGTGGCCTGATTGGTTTCTCCAACGAATTCCTGAACTTGACCCGCGGTTCCGGCCTGATCTCCAATATCTTTGACAGCTACGAGCCGCACAAGGGTGACATCGGTGGCCGCAAAAACGGCGTGCTGATCTCCATGGACGCCGGTGAAATCTTCACCTACGCCCTGGGCAAGCTGGACGACCGCGGCCGCATGTTTGTGAAGCCCAACGACCCTGTGTACGAAGGCATGATTGTGGGTATCCACAGCCGTGACAACGATCTGGTGGTGAACGCGACGCGTACCAAGCAGCTGACCAACTTCCGCGTATCTGGCAAGGAAGACGCGATCAAGATCACGCCACCGATTGAATGCACACTGGAATACGGTGTGGAATTCATCGAGGACGACGAACTGGTCGAGATCACGCCCAAGTCCATCCGTCTGCGCAAGCGCCACCTGTCTGAAAGCGACCGCAAGCGCGCGGGTCGCTCTTGATCGGCTAACCCCCGTGGCGGCTTTGCCGCCTTCACCCTGTTAAGGGCGAGACCGCGGACCGGCATAGTCGGGGTCGCGGTTTTTTTGACTCACAGATACGCATACCGATGAAGCTTTGTGCATGAAACTCACCCACACACGGGCCGTGTTTTTGATGGTGGCGGTGACTCTGATGTGGTCCACCGCCGGTGTCATCACACGCCACCTGGAATTCGCCCGCAGCTTTGAAGTTACCTTCTGGCGGGCGTTCTTTACCGTGCTCAGCCTGATGGTGATTCTGCCGTTTGTGCGTGGGCGGGATGTGTTTTACAAAATCCGCCATGCCGGCCTGCCGTTCTGGCTGTCCGGCCTGTGCTGGAGTGTGATGTTCACCGCCTTTATGGTGGCGCTCACGCTCACGAGCGTAGGCAATGTGCTGGTTACCATGTCTCTGGGGCCACTCCTCACCGCGTTGATTGCGCGTGTCTTCATTGGCCACCGGGTGCCGTTGCGCACCTGGGTGGCCATCGTAGTCGCCGGTGTGGGCATCGTCTACATGTACGCGTCTCAGCTCGACTCCGTGACGCTGTTGGGCACGCTGGTTGCCCTGTGTGTGCCGATTGCTGGTGCCACCAACTGGACCGTGACCCAGCATTCGCATGACCAGGGCCATGACGTGGACCTGATGCCTGCGGTCTGGGTTGGTGCTGTCATCTCTACCGTGGTGACGCTGCCACTGGCCTTCCCATTACAGGCCAGCGGGCACGACATCGCCTTGCTGGGCTTTCTGGGCGTGTTTCAGTTGGCTGTGCCTTGTGTGTTTGCCGTACGCTGTGCCCAGATTCTCAAAGCACCGGAAATTTCCCTTTTGCAACTGCTGGAAGTGATTTTTGGCATTCTGCTGGCCTGGCTGGGGGCGAATGAAGTGCCCAGCAGTTCGGTGCTGTGGGGTGGGGCGCTGGTGATTGGTGCCCTGGTGGTGAATGAAGTGATTGGATGGAGAGAACGCGCATGACAGTCTTGACGCTTAACGACGATGTGATCACCGAAATCCGCGGTCAAGTTGGCCTGATCACCCTGAACCGCGCCAAGGCGCTCAACGCGCTGAGCCTGGGCATGGTGCGCAGCCTGACGGCCACGCTGCTGGCCTGGAAGGACGATGCGGGGGTAAAGGCGGTCGCCATCCGCGGCAGCACCAAGACGGGTGTGTTTGGCGGCTTTTGCGCGGGTGGTGACATCCGCTTCTTCCACCAGGCGGCCCTGGCCGGCAACCCGGCGCTGGAAGACTTCTTCACCGAGGAGTACGCGCTCAACCACCTGATCCACCATTACCCCAAGCCCTACATCGCTTTCATGGATGGCATCGTCATGGGCGGCGGCATGGGAATCAGCCAGGGTGCATCGCACCGGCTAGTGACGGAGCACACCAAGATGGCCATGCCCGAGACCAATATCGGCCTGTTTCCCGACGTGGGCGGAGGCTACTTTTTGAGCCGCTGCCCGGGCCATGCAGGCGAATGGCTGGCGTTGACGGGTGATGTGATTGACGGCAGCACGGCCGTGGCTCTGGGTCTGGCCGACCAGTGGGTCGAGTCGGCCCGTTTGCCCGACGCCTGGGAAGCCCTGACCACCCTGGACTGGATGACTTCAGCCCCGCTGGATACCTGGATTGCTATGTTTTCAGGAGCTGCTTGCGCAGACTCTACGAGGGTTAGAGGCCAAATTGACCGTTATTTTGCGCTTGAGACCGTATCCGCCATCGTGCAGGCGTTGGAAGCCGACACCAGCGACTGGGCGCAGCACACGGCCGCCACTTTGCGCAAGCGCTCGCCGCTGATGCTGCATGTGGTGCTGGAGCAGGTGCGCCGCGCCCGCAGCATGAGCTTGGCAGACGATTTACGCATGGAACGCGACATGGTGCGCCATTGTTTTTTCACCGCACACCTGGGTCGATCCGGTGCGGCCAGTGAAACCGTGGAGGGTATTCGCGCCCTGGCGGTGGACAAAGACCACGCGCCGCAGTGGAGCCCGGCCCGCATTGAAGAGGTGAGTGACGCCATGGTGGCGCCATTCCTCACAAGCCCCTGGCCGGCAAGCGCACATCCGTTGCGGGATCTGCGCTGACCCTCGCCCCACGCGGGGCGGCGGCCGCACGTCTTAGCGGTTGCGATCCTTCATGGCGCGTTCCACTTCGCGTTTGCCCTCGCGGTCCTTGATGGTGTCGCGTTTGTCATGCTCGGCTTTGCCCTTGGCCAGTGCGATGTCGCACTTCACCTTGCCACTTTTCCAGTGCAGGTTGATCGGCACCAAGGTGTAGCCTTTTTGCTCCACTTTGCCAATCAGGCGCTTGATCTCTTCCTTGTGCATCAGCAGCTTCTTGGTGCGCACCTTGTCCGGGCTTACATGGCTGCTGGCCGTGTGCAGCGGATTGATCTGCAGGCCAATGATGAACAGCTCGCCATTGCGGATCACCACATAACCATCGGTGAGTTGCACCTTGCCTTCGCGCAGGGATTTGACTTCCCAGCCTTCCAGCACCAGGCCCGCCTCGAAGCGCTCCTCAAAGAAGTAGTTGAACGCGGCCTTTTTGTTGTCGGCGATGCGGGTTGCGGTTTCGGGTTTTTTGGCCATTGCACTCAGTTGGGGATGACAGACGGGAAAGAAAGAGACGCTGATGGGCTTGTCTACAATCCCGCGCAGACCCCCATTCTATGAAAACTGTTCAAAAGTCCGTTCTGATCTGGTACAGCCCGCAAGAGATGTATGCCCTGGTGACCGATGTTGCCCACTATCCCCAGTTCCTGCCGTGGTGCGACCATGCGCAGGTTGTGGACCAGGATGCCCACGGAATGACAGCGGAGGTTGGTATTTCGTTCAGTGGTATCCGCCAGACCTTTACCACCCGTAACACCCACACCGAGCCCAGCCAGGTGGGCATGCAACTGGTCAAAGGGCCGTTTTCCAAACTCGACGGTGTCTGGAATTTTCATCCCTTGGGCGATGGCTCGCAGCGTGCCTGCAAGGTGGAGTTGTTGCTGAACTATGGATTTGAGAACGCAACCTTGGGCAAGCTGGTGGGGCCCGTCTTTGACAAGATTGCGGCCAGCCTAGTGGATGCCTTTGTGAAGCGGGCACATCAGGTGTATGGAGACTGACGACGTTTTTACCGTGACGGTGGTGCTGGCCACGGGCCCCCGGCAGGTGCAATCGCGCCGCTTGCAAGTGGCCCTGGGTTGGACGGCCGCTATGGCCGTTCAGCAAAGTGGCTTGTTGCTGCCCCTGCCGCAGATGGAGGTGGACGCCTTGGCTTTGGGTGTTTGGGGGCACAAAGTGACAGGAAAACACCTGCTGCGGGCCGATGACCGGGTCGAGTTGTACCGGCCACTGACCGTCGACCCCAAGGTGGCGAGGCGTGAGCGATTTGCCAAACAGGGCGCGAAGTCTGCGGGCCTGTTTGCCAAGCGTCGGGTGGGCGCCAAGGCCGGATATTAGAGAGTTGGCAAGCCGTACAGGCTTATCGGCAGTCGATGTCGATAATGCCTTGGATGCGTTTGGCTTCAGTCGCACGCGCTGCGTCATCCATGACTTCTCGCTCGCCGGCCGCGTTGGTACGAGAAACACGAACACCTGAGTCAAACGTAGCCTTGGCCTGTTTGGCGCGGGCACAGTTTTCTATTTTGGCTTTGGTGATGCGCTCTTCTTCCGTTTTGCGCTTCGCTGCCTCGGCATCTGCAGCCAGTTTCTTCTTGGCTTCGAGCTCCTTATCAACACCTGCACCTTTGGCCGCACTGGCTGGTAATACTGGCGCCGAGGCTGCAGAGGAGGCTGCCGCTGCATCGGCAGCAGGTGCCTGGGGCGCAGGCGTGGCGCGTTGTCCCGCAGGGCGCTTCAAAATACTTTTCTCTGGGATATCCGCACCGGGCGCGCGGTCACTAAAGACCTTGCGTCCATCCTTGTCCACCCACTGCCATTGGGCCCAAGCGCCTGTGGCAGAGAGGGCTAAAACGGCTGCGAAGAATGCGTGAAACGGTTTCATGGGGACAAGTGTAGCGCGCGGGCCGGGGCAAGGCCAAATTGGCACGGGTACAATCCGCTTTTTGGAGCTTTGACATGCGCCTTCTCGGCAAAGCGCTCACCTTCGACGATGTGTTGTTGGTGCCAGCGTTCTCCCAAGTCCTTCCCAAGGACACCAGCCTCGCCACCCGTTTTTCCCGCAACATCGCACTGAACCTGCCGCTCGTTTCTGCGGCCATGGACACAGTGACCGAAGCCCGCTTGGCCATTGCCATAGCGCAAGAGGGCGGCATGGGGATTGTTCACAAAAACCTGACCGCTGCGGAGCAAGCCGCACAAGTGTCCAAGGTCAAGCGTTACGAATCCGGCCTGTTGCGCGATCCCGTGGTGATCACGCCCGACACAACGGTGCGCCAGGTGATTGCACTGTCCGAACAGCTCGGTGTATCCGGTTTTCCGGTCTGCGATGGCGGCAAAGTAGTCGGCATCGTGACCGGGCGCGACTTGCGCTTTGAAACCCGCTACGACCAGTCGGTGCGCGAAATCATGACGCCCCGTGAACGCCTGATTACGGTGCCTGATGGCACCACACCGGAAGCTGCCAAGGCACTGCTGAACAAGCACAAGCTGGAGCGCCTGCTGGTGGTGAACGAGGCCTTTGAGCTCAAGGGCTTGATCACCGTCAAGGACATCACCAAACAACTGAACTTTCCCAATGCCGCACGCGATGCGACCGGTCGTTTGCGCGTGGGCGCGGCCGTAGGTGTGGGCGAAGGTACCGAGGCTCGCGTGGAAGCGCTGGTCGCTGCCGGGGTGGACGCCATTGTGGTGGACACGGCCCATGGCCACAGCAAGGGCGTGATTGACCGCGTACGCTGGGTCAAGCAAAACTTCCCCCAGGTGGACGTGGTGGGTGGCAACATTGCCACTGGCGCTGCCGCTTTGGCGTTGGTGGAAGCCGGTGCGGATGCGGTTAAGGTCGGTATTGGCCCCGGTTCCATCTGCACTACGCGCATCGTGGCAGGTGTGGGTGTGCCCCAGATCATGGCCGTGGACAGTGTCGCCACGGCTTTGCGTGGTACCGGTGTACCGCTGATTGCTGATGGTGGCATTCGTTACAGCGGTGACATCGCCAAAGCAATTGCAGCAGGCGCTGGCACTGTGATGATGGGTGGCATGTTTGCTGGCACTGAAGAAGCGCCCGGCGAGGTGATTTTATACCAGGGCCGCAGCTACAAGAGTTACCGCGGCATGGGCAGCATTGGTGCCATGCAGCAGGGCAGTGCAGACCGTTACTTCCAGGAGTCGAGCACTGGCAACCCCAATGCCGACAAACTGGTACCGGAAGGCATTGAAGGTCGCGTGCCGTACAAGGGCTCCATGGTTTCCATCGTGTTCCAGATGGCGGGCGGCATCCGTGCCAGCATGGGCTACTGCGGTTGCGCCACCATCGAAGAAATGCAAAACAAGGCCGAGTTTGTGGAGATCACCACCGCGGGTATCCGTGAAAGCCACGTCCACGATGTGCAGATCACCAAAGAAGCCCCCAACTACCGCGCTGATTGACCGGAACCCAGCCCATGCACCAGAAAATTCTTATTCTTGATTTCGGTTCCCAAGTCACCCAGCTGATTGCCCGACGCGTGCGCGAAGCCCATGTGTTCTGCGAAGTTCACCCTTGCGACGTCACTGAAGATTGGGTGCGCGCTTACGCCGCTGACGGGAACCTTAAGGGCATTATCTTGTCTGGTAGCCACGCCAGCCTCTGGGAAGACGAAACCTTGCGTGCACCGCAGGTGGTGTTTGACTTGGGGATTCCGGTGTTGGGAATTTGTTTTGGCATGTACGCCATTGCTGCTGCGTTGGGCGGCAAGGTCGAAGGCGGACACAAACGCGAGTTTGGCCATGCAGAGCTGCGCGCACGCGGTCACACCGCGCTGTTTGAGGGCATCCAGGACTTCACCAATGCCGATGGCCACGGCATGCTGAATGTGTGGATGAGCCACGGCGACAACGTGACAGAAATGCCCCCCGGCTTCAAGCTGATGGCCAGCACCGAAAGCTGCCCCATCGCCGGCATGGCCGACGAAACGCGTAAGTTCTATGCGGTGCAATTTCACCCCGAGGTGACACACACCACGCAAGGCCAGGCACTGCTGAACCGTTTTGTGCTGGACATCTGTGGCACTCGGCCAGACTGGATCATGGGGGACTACATTGCCGAGGCAGTCGCCCACATCCGTGAACAGGTGGGTGATGAAGAAGTGATCCTGGGCCTGTCGGGCGGCGTTGATTCGTCGGTGGCCGCGGCCCTGATCCACCGCGCGATTGGTGACCAGCTGACCTGTGTCTTCGTCGACCACGGCCTACTACGCCTGAACGAGGGTGACATGGTAATGGACATGTTTGTCGGCAAGCTGCACGCCAAGGTGATCCGTGCCGATGCCAGCGACCTGTTCCTGGGCAAGCTGGCCGGCGTGAGTGACCCCGAAGCCAAACGCAAAATCATCGGCGGCGAGTTCGTCACCGTGTTCAAGCAGGAAGCTGCCAAGCTCAAGGGTGAGGGCGCCAAGGGTGCCAAATGGCTGGCCCAAGGCACGATTTACCCCGATGTGATCGAGTCTGGCGGTGCCAAGAGCAAAAAGGCCGTCACTATCAAGAGCCACCACAACGTGGGTGGCCTGCCCGAGCAATTGGGCTTGAAGCTGCTGGAGCCGCTGCGCGAACTGTTCAAGGACGAAGTGCGCGAACTCGGCGTGGCCTTGGGCCTGCCGTACAACATGGTGTACCGCCACCCGTTCCCCGGCCCTGGCCTGGGCGTGCGGATTTTGGGCGAGGTCAAAAAGGAATATGCTGACCTGCTGCGAAGGGCCGATGCCATCTTCATCGAAGAGCTACACAACTTCAAGGACGCAGCCACGGGCAAAACTTGGTACCAGCTCACCAGCCAAGCCTTCACCGTGTTTCTGCCAGTGAAAAGCGTGGGCGTGATGGGCGATGGCCGCACCTATGATTACGTCGTAGCGTTGCGTGCTGTCCAGACCAGCGACTTCATGACGGCGGATTGGGCGGAGCTTCCCTACAGCCTTCTCAAGACCGTGTCCGGCCGCATCATTAACGAAGTACGCGGAATCAACCGGGTGACTTACGACGTCAGCAGCAAGCCACCTGCCACCATTGAGTGGGAGTAGGGCGACAGTGGCTCTAGGGGAAATCCCGAAAGCCATGATGTTTTCCACCGATTCACCGTAAAAAGTTCATGCAGCGCCCTTGGGGGCGCTGACTTTTTGTGCAAGCTTGGTGCACAATGTTTTCATGAATACCGAGAATCTGATGGGCATCCACACAGACTCCGACACGCTGCATTTTTTGGAAGATGAGGCCGTGAGCGGATCTGCCAAAGAGCCTGTCTGGCGCTTGTTGGTGGTTGACGACGAGCCGGATGTTCACCGCGCCACAACGTTTGCGCTGGCGGGAGTGCGGATTCTGGGGCGTGCTTTGGAGTTTTTGCATGCCTACTCCGCGAGCGAGGCCAGCAAAATTCTGACTACGGAGCGCGACGTGGCTGTGGTTTTGCTTGATGTTGTGATGGAGCGCGAAGACGCGGGTCTTGCGCTGGTCAAGACAATTCGCCAAGACTTGCGCCTCAGCGAGCTACGAATTATTCTGCGCACCGGTCAGCCCGGTTATGCGCCAGAGATCGAAACCATCCACGACTTCGACATTAACGACTACAAAACCAAGTCTGAACTGACCCGTACCAAGCTCTACGCCACGGTTACAGCCGCCTTGCGGGCCTATGAACAGATCCGCAAGTTGGACGAGTTGGCTTTTTATGACCGTCTGTCTTGTTTGCCCAATCGCAACAAGTTCATTGACTTGAGCGAAGAGCGGCTTAAGAACCAGCCCGCGGCGGACGACGTTATTGCGATTCTGGATATCGATGACTTTTCGGAAATCAACGATGCCCTGGGGCACCAGCAGGGGGATCGGTTGCTGCAATCGGTGGCAGACCGCCTCAAGACAGAGCTGGGTAGCGAAGTAATTCTGGCTCGCATCGGTAGCGACACTTTTGGCTTGATGGGTGAACAGTCCGTGGTCAATCCACTGCGGGTGCTGGCCATGTTTCGGGAGCCGTTCCAGGTCCAGGATGACTCTATGGTTGTGACAGCCACCATGGGCTTGACCAGGCTTTTGACGGATGGTGTTTCCGGACGTGATGCGCTCAAGGACGCCAACATCGCTCTGAAACGAGCAAAAAAAAGCCGCCGCGGCAGTTTTGTGATGTTCTCCAGTGAGATGGGCTCGGACATCCGCGAGCGTGTACGGTTGTTGCAGAGCTTGCGCAGTGCGGTGGAGAGTGAGCGACTGTTCATTGTTTACCAGCCACAAATCAACCTGAACAGCGGCAAGGTGGTTGGCATGGAGGCCCTCATTCGCTGGCGTAATGAGGATGGAACCTTTGTGCCGCCTGATCGGTTTATTCCATTGGCTGAGGCCTCAGGAATGATCGTGGCCATTGGCGACTGGGTCTTGCGCATGTCTTGCCATGAACTGGTACGGCTGCAAGCGCTGGGGCTGTCGGATTTGAGAATGTCGGTCAACGTCTCGCAAATCCAGTTTCGGCACCCCGAATTTCTGGACAAACTCAATGCGGCGCTTTTGGACACCGGTATCAGCCCCAACTGCCTGGAGCTAGAAATTACCGAGTCGGTGGCGATGGAAGACGCCGATTTCATGCTGGAGACGTTGAATTTAGTGCGTGAGTTGGGTATTTCCATTGCAATTGATGACTTCGGTACCGGCTACTCGTCGTTGAGCCAGTTGCGCCAGCTCCCCATTGATCGCCTCAAAATTGACCGTGCATTTGTATCTGAATTGCAGAAAGACATGTGCGGTGGGCATATCGCTTCCATGGTGATCGAACTGGGGCGAAATCTGAATCTGACAGTCATCGCTGAAGGCATTGAAGAAGAGTCCCAGGCCGTGGCTTTGCGTGCTTTGGGTTGCCACGAAGGGCAGGGCTATCTGTATGCGCGCCCTATGACACCCCCACTTTTGAAGGAATGGTTGATTGCCCGGGGCAGTGTCAGCTGAGTCTTTTGAACTTGTGCCGCATGCCAACCTTGGCGCAGGCTACGATCTCAGCATGACTCAAGACAGCACGTTTATGCGTATGGCCCTGGCACAGGCGGAGGCCGCCAAGGCCGCTGGAGAGATCCCTGTAGGCGCAGTAGTGGTGAAAAACGGACAAGTAATCGGTGTGGGGCGAAACACACCGATTGCGTCACATGATCCTTCTGCCCATGCCGAAATCGTGGCCATGCGCGCGGCGGCTCAGCAGTTAGGTAACTATCGTCTTGAGGGTTGCGAGCTGTATGTCACCCTTGAGCCCTGCGCCATGTGCGCTGGCGCCATGTTGCATGCCCGTATTCAGCGGGTGATTTATGGTGCCGCCGACTCCAAAACAGGGGCGGCAGGATCGGTGCTCGATTTGTTTGCCATCCAGCAACTCAATCACCACACCCAAGTTTCCGCCGGAGTTTTGTCGGATGAGTGTTCCGGCACTTTGCGTAATTTTTTTCAAGAACGCCGCCAGGAGCGTGAAGCCCATGCACAACCACTGATGGACGATGCACTGCGGACTCCCAAGGCCGCTTTTGCGAGCATCCAGGATTATCCTTTTGCTTCCAAATTCTTTAGCAATACCGAAGACCTGCGCGGATGGCGGATGCATTATCTGGATGAAGGGCCGGCGGAGTCCGCATGCACGGTGCTTTGCTTGCACGATTTGCCGGGATGGAGTTACCACTACCGTCACCTTATCTCCGCGCTCAGTGCCAGAGGGCTCCGTGTTATTGCCCCTGATTTGATTGGTTTTGGCATGAGTGACAAGCCCAAAAAGATCGCAGCACACACCTTGCAACTGCATTTGCGTAGTTTGCAGTCATTGCTCATGCATTTGGCGCCTTCAAAGGTCCTTGTGTTGGCGGAAGGGCAGGGGGTCCATTTGGCCAACGCGTGGATGGGAAGCGAAGCGACGCAGGCTCTGGAGGTGTTTCAAGTACCCTCCTGTCCCGATGCCGTGGCGGATGGCTACCCCTATCCGGATCAAGGGCATCAGGCTGCACTTCGTGCCTCTCCAGGACTTCTTGAACAACTGAAAGCAGTCTCCCCAAGCACGTGTAAAAACCCAGTGTTGGATGTATTTGATGGTCAGTTCGATATTTGGGTTGATCGGATTGAAGCAGTTTTTTGCGACGGATAATTCCACGGTGAAAAAACATATTTACATTTACTCGCCCTCCGGGGCTGTTCGCGACAAAGCCGCTTTCAAACGCGGCGTCAAACGTCTTGGTGTTCTTGGCTACGACGTCGAAGTGGATGTTGATGCATTGAGCAGCCATATGCGTTTTGCTGGAGACGATGAAACCCGTTTGGCCGCCATCCATCGTGCATGTGCCAGCGGCGCTGACATCGCATTGATTTCGCGCGGCGGTTACGGCATCACACGTATGTTGGCCGATATTCAGTACAAATCGGTTGCCAAGGCGATTGAGCGCGGCATGCATTTCGTGGGCATCAGTGACTTCACCGCCTTCCAGCTGGCTGTACTTGCCAAAACGGGCGCGGTTACTTGGGCTGGCCCCGCTTTGTGCGAAGGCTTTGGTGTGGGGGGCGCACCCGATCTTCAGCCTGATGACATCATGGAGGATTGTTTCCATGACATGGCAAGCGGGCAGGGTGAAGGTACTGGTTGGCGCCAAAGCCAGCCTTTGGCCGGCGCTCCGGTGAACATCCACCACGCAACCATCTGGGGTGGCAACCTCAGTGTTTTGGTCTCAATGGTGGGAACACCTTTTTTCCCATCTATCAAAGGGGGCATTCTTTTTCTTGAGGATGTCGGCGAACATCCTTACCAGATCGAGCGGATGTTGACCCAGCTATTGCATGCTGGAGTTTTGGCCGACCAAAAAGCTATTGCTTTGGGGCAGTTCACGGGTTTCAAATTAAGCACACACGATAAGGGCTACAAGTTCAATACCGTGGTTGCCTGGTTACAGTCGCAGCTCAAAATTCCAGTTTTGACGAACTTGCCTTATGGACACGTGCAAACCAAGGTGCTGTTGCCGGTAGGCAAGTCGGCGGAGTTGGCCGCCGAGGGCAAAGACGTGATGCTGGTTTGGGGGCACTGAGTCGCTAGTGCCCCAATGGGCTGGCACGTGAGCTCAATCCACTGGGCAACAAGCCCTTGAACATTGCACTCACATCGACTAATTGCTGCCGTGCAGTGGCTTCGCCGTCCATGGCCGCGATAGCGGCCATTACGTCGCCCCGCAAGTACCAAAGATCTTGCACGTCATCGGCGTAGGTCACTCGCAATTGCACGATAGGGTAAGCGTGCGCACCGCGATCCCCCAAGACTTCCAGCATTGCGTGCCGAATGTCGTTGAGTGTCGGGGCATCGCGCTTGGGCTTGCCCGTGTTGGCGCCTTTCAGCAGGCTGTTCATGAAATTAGAGGGTGTCCAACGCATATGTATTTATTCTCAAATGACTCGCAGTGCACCATAAGCAAACCCAATGCCATGGGCAATAGGGGCTGACACCGGCTGTGCGAGATATACAACACTGCGCATGAAAGGGAACTCCCTATCGGCATTGCGAATTTGAGATTACTGGGACTTTTTGCTCTCTGCATGGCACTGGCTTGAGCATCACCACGGCCTAGCGTAGATGAAGATTGGTCGCCATAACCTCGAATGAACGGCGTGATGACGAGCCTTTTCTTTTTGCCAGACACGGATTGCGCCATACGTTCTCTTTCGTCGCTGTATGCCCTAAACTCAAGCTCTGCATAAGAACAGGATCAATTGGGAATGGGTGTTCAAGCGACCGTAGTTTTCACCGATTTGCACGGCAGCACCGCGGTGTTTGAGGCGTTGGGGAATGCGCGCGCCACCGAATCAGTGACCCAAATCACGACCTGGATCGCTCAGCAATGCGAACGTCATGGGGGGCGACTGGTCAAGACGCTGGGCGATGGTGTCATGGTTGTCTTCTCTGAGCCAGATCAGGCTGTGGCTGCGGTGGTTGATATTCAAAGACTGCACCACAAAAAGACGATGCGCTTACCCTCCGACCTGCGTTTGCCCATACGTATTGGCTTGGCTGCGGGCGAGGTTGAAATGGTCGCAGACGATTGTTATGGGGATGCTGTCAACGTGGCATCCCGTTTGTGCGATCTGTGCGGTCCGCACCAGATTTGGGCCAGTGCCAACGCATTGGACCGTGTGTTGGAAGTTCGCGGTAGCAGCTTTCGCATGCTTGGGCCTATCCATATTCGGGGGCGCGCTGAGCCCTGCAATGTGTTTCAGATCGAGTGGCGCGAAGAAGAGCCGTCAGATTTTTTGACCATGCAGGCGCAGCTCAATCCTGACGACTTGTTGTCGGGTGCTGGCGATGCCTTGGGTCGCGAAGTGGTGTTGCAGTGGATGGATACTGTGAAAAGCTTCAAATCGTTTGAGCTACCAATCCATATTGGCCGCGTAAAAAATGTGGAGTTTGTCGTCAATGATCCTCGCGTTTCGCGTACCCACGCACGTCTGGAGTGGCGCAACGGTTGCGTGATGCTGGTGGACGTGAGCAGCTATGGCAGCTGGGTCCGGTTTTCAGAAGCTGGGGGCGCCGACGTTCTGTTGCGGCGTGAGGAGTGTGTACTGCATGGAAAAGGTGAGTTGGCTTTGGGGGCGTCCTTTGCCGACCTCAGTGTTCCCACAGTGGCATTCACAATCATCTAGCGAAGTAAAAGTGACAACACCTCAAGCAGGTGATTTCACTCTGTAGCTCCCCTAAGCGTTGACAGTTTTTCTTCCAGCATTTGGGAGGTAAAACTGACAATTTGCAGATCTGGCAGGTAAAAGTGTCAGTACTCGGAAATTCACTCCCCCGGCTTGCACAAGCTTTTCAAGCAGATTGCCTCAACTTTCTAGGCTTGACGCGGGTTTGCAGCCGGTTCGTTGACACTTTTACCTCCTAGTTTTGCAGGTAATTTTGACAAATAAAAAGCTATGTCTATACATGCATGATCAAAAGACGTGCTGGTATGACACTCAACTACACCGTTGCAGCCGACGACAAGCAGCCGTATGGGTCGTATCGCTTGGACGTTTACAGTTTCAAGGCCAATCGCCGAATGGTTCTATTCGGCAAGTCTGCACTGTGTCAGTTCATCGATTTGGAAATTGACCATCGGGTCCAAGAAATCTGTGAACGCCCCATATTGGTGCCAGGTATCAAGCCTAAGAAAGTAGTCGATTTCTGGGCACTGCAAGACGGCGTGTCCAGTTTTTATGTCTTCTTGAGCCCCGAAAAGACGAATACCCCGAAGTCTTGGGACGTCGGATATTCAAAATTCCGTGAATGGGTGGTAATGCAGAAGGCCGCGATTGTTGAAGTCGATCCGACTTCATTCGAGAGCAAAAGAATGCGGTATGACAACTGGTCAGTGGTTCTTCAGCATTTGGCCGGACATAGGAGCTTCCTGAGTGACGGGCTTTTGGAACGTTGCGAAGATGCAATCAAGCAACCTACGCGGCTCGATCACATCGAAAACGCAATAGTGGATACGGACCCTATGTTGGTTCGTGCGGCTGTTTTCAAGCTTTTGATTTCAGGTCGTCTTGTCTGCGACTCTATGGAGTCGAAACCTATGCATCCGCAGGTCCTGGTGGCGAGGCCATGAATACCAAACATCAGTTCCTTTTCGGGGCAACTTCGTTCACCAGGGGATCCTTGCCGGATTTTCTGCGAGATTTTCAGAACCTGCCTGGGGTGGATGAGTCTGCCTTCAGCAGCAACACCGATGCCTTGAACAGCTATCGGCAGAATCTGGAAGCCTTTCAACTCTTTGTGAGTGAGCCTCATGTTTCATTGCGGGCAATAGAAAAGCGTACGAATCTCCATACCAAGCAGATTTACCGTTTGATTGAACGTGTCATGATCAAGGCGCCCGATGGGCGTATTCAGGGCCTTCGAGCACTCATCCCCTACAAACACATCAAGGAATATGAACGTGTCGCAGCTGTCCCGGCCAGCTCTTTATTAGTCGGCTCAGCCGCCGCCGGAGCCTTTACGCAGTTGCTCAAGCGATTTGACGACGTCGAAAAGTGGCTCAGAAAAGCCGTCAAGGAGCGCAACAGGCCGCTACGCGAGGGAGAGTTTCGAGAGGTAAATAAGTCGATTCGGTCCATGCATTCTCAGTTCCTGAGGCGCTGCAAGGCCGAAGGACTTCAATCCGGTGAATATCCTTTAAACCAAGACATGCTGGGCTACAGGGCTTTCCAAGCGGCGGTGCTCAGGATCACTCGAGAGCAGTCTGGCGGACACCGACTTGCCGATGACCACCTGCAGGAGAGTGGGGGTACGGGAGAGGCTACTAGGCAATGGCCGGTGGCGGACACCGCTTTTCGTATTGTTCAGTTTGATGGCCACAAAATTGACGTACGCATCACCTTGGTTGTCCCTGATCCGTTTGGCATGGAGACCATCATCGAAATCCGCCGCGTCTGGATTTTGGTCGTCAAGGATGTGGCGAGCCGTGCGACCCTGGGCTACCACCTGGCAGTCGGGCCGGAATACAACAAGGACGATGTCGCGGAGGCATTGCAAGCAGCCATCGCACCCCATAAAAAAGTCAAACTGACAATACCTGGTTTGGCTATCAAAGAAGGTGGCGGTTTCCCGAATGAGGTGATGCCGGAGCTGGCCTATCACCGCTGGAACTGGTTTCAGTTTGATAGCGCAAAAAGCCATCTGGCCCACGACACCTTGCATCGTCTGACACAGGTCGTGGATTGCTGGGCGATTTCAGGCCGTCTCGGTGAGCCCAATGACCGGGCCATCATCGAAAGATTCTTTGGCTTGCTCGAGGAATGTGGTTTGCACCAAGTGCCGGGATCTGTGGGGTCTGGTCCATCAGACAAAGTCCGAACGCTTGCTGACGTCGGGCAGAATTTGTCCATGCTCATGAAGTTGGATGAGCTCGAGCAAGTCGCAGAGGTCTTGATCGCGGATCTGAACGGCGAATCACACAGCGGTCTGGGTGGTCGTACCCCGCTGGAAGCCATGCGTTACATGACTTCCAAACCAGAGTACCTGATGCAAAAACTACCTCTGAGTCGGCAGCACCAGCTGTTTTTGCTCAAGGAGGCAGTCATTGTCACAGTGCGTGGAAAGAAACTTCCTCATATCAACTTTGAAGGTGTTCGCTACACCAGTGACATTCTGGCCTGTCGTCCTGAACTGGTGGGACGCATTCTTCGCATCTACTTCATGGCGCGGGATGTTCGCTCAGTCCATGCTTTTTTTGAGGATGGTGCGGAACTCGGCATTTTGCAGGCAAGTAGGCAATGGCGAACCATTCCGCATTCGATTCGGTTGCGTAAAGAAATCCTGCGGCTTCACCGTCTGAAGAAGCTGAAGTATTCCGAGTCTGATAGCCCGATCGAGGCCTATGTGAAATACAAGCTGGAGGAAGCGAAGCAAAGTAAGCGAGCCGGCAATTCGGTTGCTTCCGTGTATTCAGGTGTCAAGGCCGCCGAGCACGACGCGCGTACCCACGCCAATATTCTGGGGAAGAGTCCTCTAGCAGAGGGTGATTTGCCCGCCGCCGATCCACCGGAAACTGCTTCGCCTGAACCACGAAGACGTCCGCCAAAGCAAGTGGCTCCAATTCCACTGAAGCTGAGGAAAACGATCTTGTTTTAGGAGATGTATGACTCCCGAAATAGTACGTCCAATACCGTGGGACACGCACCCGGTGACGATGCAAAAGTACATCGTTGGAACACATTCCATCGATCAACTTTATATGCGGATTAAAAAGTGCATCAAGTTGCGAGTCCCCGGCTCCATTGTGTATGCACGAACCAGATACGGGAAGACCTACGCTTGCCGGTATGTCGCCAGTGCATTGAAGTCAGATTTTCCCAACATCGTGACGTTTACGTTTTCATGTCACAAAAGAAAGGTCCCATCTGAATCAGCTTTTTTCACGAATCTATTGTTCGCCATTGGGCATGCGGAGAGCGAAAAAGGAACTGCTCCCCGAAAGCGGATTCGACTGATCAACACATTGATATTGCAACTGGCAAAGTCCCGGCAAAACATTTTGGTGGTGTTTGCTGACGAGGCGCAGAAACTGGAGTTGGATGAATATGAGTGGTTGCGGGAAGTTCACGATGAACTCGAGCGACGCGGCTACCGGATGATCACCTTTCTGGTCGGACAGCCGCAGCTCAAAAACCAAAAAACCTCTCTGAAGGAAGCGCGTCAGACGCAAATCGTTGGGCGATTCATGATCGATGACATCGAGTTTCGTGGCGTGTGCAGTGCGGAGGAGGCTGCAAGCTGTTTGTTGGGCTATGACGATACCTGTTACCCGGCAGATTCGGACTGGTCCTTCACCCGGTTTTTCTTGCCGTTGGCCTGGAGCCGTGGAGTGAGGCTTTCCCCCCAGGCCGGTGTGCTTTGGCAGCAATTTGAGGACGCACATCGGGAAGGGGGGTACCGTACGACCGTGGAAGTTCCTATGACCTACTTTGCCCGTACAGTCGAGATTGCGCTGACGGATTTGTGCCAAGACTCCAAAGACTTTCAGTTCACCCCGGTACTGTGGAAAAAAGCCATTGAAGAGTCCAGGTTTTCCCTAGCGGAGGAAGAGCTGCTGCTGGACATGGATCCCGATAACGCGAGCTGAATCATGGCGTCCAGAGTACATGTCGGCCGCATCGCAATTGATGATCCGAAAAGCCCTGACCTTATTTGGTGCTGGCGTCCCGAATGGTTCTCTGGCGGCGATTCGATCTATGGCCTGCTGGCCAAATTCGGCGGCCTCAATGCGCTGACATCAAGGGACTTGTGCGAACTGTTCGTGGCTCCCAATTCTGAAAAGACGAGGGTAGCTGCAGCGGGGCGCCCCCGCTTTCCCCATGTAGATTTGAGATATGCGACGCATATCTTGGTTGCCAGACTTGCCAATACTCTGCATCTTGACACCAGCCGTATTCAAAAGGGCTTTGTGGAGTTCCTGTTTCCCAACTCTGCCCATTTAGCTTCGCCCCATTTGGTATGGTGCCCTGACTGTGCGAGGTACGGATTTCATTCCGCTACCTTTCAGCTGAATTTCGCCAGTGTCTGTAAGGTGCATCACAAAACGCTCCTGCAACGTTGCTCCGGTTGCGGTTCTCAACTCCCCTATGTTTTGGAATCCAAAGAAAAAATTTCTTTTTTTTGCTGCACGTGCTGCGGCAAGGATTTCTCACCCGGCTTGCGCAAGCCAGGCCAAGCATCCCCCATCGATGAGAAGGCGTCGGCGATGTTTTCTGATCACGCGGATCTGGTGGCATTTAATGACCAGTTGTCGACTTTGATTGATGCGTGCAGGTCTCAATTGCGGCGCCCCCATTTGCCTTTGTTTTTGAGCAAACCGGACTCTTTGCGCCGCGCGATCTACTTCCGACAGTTCGTCGCAGATGTCTTGACTTCGGTACCTGTGTGTCTCGGTGCCATTCCACAGACCTCCCTCGTTGAGCTACCCCCGACATTCATCTTTGTTGAACCGACACCTGAGGCGATTGGAATATCAGGGAAAAAAGTGCATGGGGCTGCAAACAAGGCCCGTCGATCGGTGAAACCAGGCAATGATCCCAAGCTGGAAGCCGCCTGGGGCGTTTACAGGTCTCTGCGTCGACATGTGATGCGTCACCATGTGCATGCGCATCTTGGATGCATTCGACAAGCGATGAAAACCTTGTGGTGGAATCTGGAGGGGGAAAAAACGCAAGCGTTTTGCCCAGTGGCTCTTGCGTTCATTCGCTGGAGACTGCAATGGGAAGGAAAGCGGATTCCAGCCTCCTTGGACGATGGACGGCAGCGTGGCCATCTCTATGGACTGGTTGGCTGGATATCGAAGGACGCGCCGATTTTTTCAGCCAATTGGTCGGCTACCTTTGAGGCGTGGGTCAATGCGCACTTGTTGGCTGTCGCTTGCTTTGACAGCTTTGCCCAATGGGTCCGCATCTCAGAAAACGAATTCAACAAAAACTCCGTTGGCTGGACCCTCAACGAGCATGAGCACTTCATGACGCGCCACTGGGCCTGCGGTGGGCGAGGATTGCGATCAGAGCCTGGCTTGCTTTTCATCGAGCCCCAGGCGGCTGGCTCCATCGCGCAGTACCGCCCTGTGTGCAACAGGGCGCATTTGCGTACTACCTTGTCCAGTCTCGCAATGATTCGTCGCTAACACGGCGTATTCCGGGTGAGGCAGCCGCGCATGCCTGTTCGAATTTAGGGGTTATCTCGGTTTAAGTGCTATTTGTAGCGGTGAGTATCCGCATGAATATTGCCAGACGTTCGCACAGCAAAAGCTCCAGCGATTCGCCTTGCAAAAACACCACTGCGTACTGAAGAATGAATCAACCATTGTTCTGAAAATTGCTTACCAGTCTTCCGGCATTCAGCGGACAAAGCAGCGGTTTCGTCCTGTTACCGCAATTGCGGTAATCCGATGACGTTGTCTCTTTGCTGCCTGGTCATAGCTGTCGGATGCCACAGTCAGTGACACCCGTGCCAAATAGATGCAAAACTGCTGTCAAAGATGGTGGACATATCCGGCAAATGACTGTGGCGACGTGGTGTTCTGGGTGGCCGGTAGCGGCTAGCATATGGCCGCATGAAGGACAAACATCAGCCGACGCAACCAGGCAATCCCCGCCAGCTGACGATAAATCAGCATGTGATGCCCCGGCATTCCATCGCCCGCTTCACTGACGATGGCGAGGTAAGTGTTGTGTCACTGCCATATGGGACGGTTAAAAAGCGGCACCCCGAGCATGGGATCTTCTGTGTCAAGAGGCTGTGGGATCAAAAGGCCGAGACCACGAGCAGCCGCCAAATTGAAGCCACGTACCAACACGTAACTGACGCGGTAGTCAATGGCCTCCGCACATTCACAGACGAACAGCAAGAAGCGATCACCGAAATGTTCTTTCTGTGGAAGGCGCGCTATGAGACCAAGGCAGAAGATCGAGAGGACATCTATGCCAACGGCATAACTGGCTCAGATCTTGACTTGGACCAACAAGAGATACTGGAAAACAACGGCTGCATATTCATGTTGCCTGGTGGACGCATGCCCCGCCGGTTCATGAACGGAATCAGTCTGCGCGTGAGAATGGACCACGATCGAATTCACTCCGGCCCGATCAATTGGGGCATTCTCGAAGCCATGGAGGGCGAGTTCATCGTGCCTGATACGACCAGGGGCGTGACCTTGATGCCAATCAGTCCCAAGCTCAGTTTTATGGGTGGCCAGGAAAGCCAATGCCTAGATTTCGACGCCGTTGCAGAGGCCAATGCGCTTATGCGTTCTCGTGCTGAGGGTTACTACTTTGCAAGAGACCTCGGGGTCAGCCCTATCAAAAAACTCACCCTGCCACTTGCGCGACTTTTGATGAATCCCTGAGCGCTATTAGCTAGCGCTTTAGCGCCTCATAGGTCTCGCGAATCGTTCCTCGTACTTGTATTCCACCTTTGCAATGATTGGCCGATCTGCTGGCTCAGTGCACCGAAAGTGCTAGGCTGCGCATTGGCTGCAACACTTTCCAACCGGACTCATCCACATGTCAGAAAAAAGCATTGAGGTATTCCAGAACTTGCACTTGAATAGCCGCTCAACTCCCAGCGTGATCCGGGGTGGCATCCTGGCTCGGGTGCAGGCACCGTGGTGTCATGATCCTCACCGCGAAGACGACATTAGACATGGGGCTATTGACGACGAGGACGTGATCGTCCTCGTGCGAACAGCATCCGACGACATCGATGAGTCCGCCCTGGTCCTCTGGCAGGAGGCCGACGGCTACCGCGTCTCTAACATTGTGCCGCGCCATGTCGGCGAGCTCGGCATTACTCGGTATAACGCCATCTTGCAGGACTTCGTAGAACGGGTCGCGCGACCTGCCGCCCAAGTCGAGGGATTCGAGATCGAACTGAGTTCGGCCAGCCAGTCTCTGGACGACTGGCTGTCGGTTGAGCCGGCGGCGGCCTTGAGGCGCTTCTCGCACTTAGCCAATAAATCTACCGGAGCGGCACATCCGAAAGATCGAGAGCGCTGGTATGCGTTCCTGATCGCTGCTTATCGGAATACTCCGCGACTGGATTCGGACCAACTGGCAAGATGGCTTGTCGAAGTCGAACATTGGTCATTCGAGAAAGCGCAGGAACTGGCGATCGACTACGAATTTGCACTCGGACTGCTGGAGCAGTACGACCAGTTGCGCCCATGAGTTTGAGCTCCGGCGATATCGCCAGTCTGGCAGCGCTGAACGCCCCCGTGCTTTGTGTTGACACTTGCACGGTGCTTGACGTGATCCGCGACATCACTCGCGAGACCGTGACGCCCAGTGACGCGCTCGCCGGACTCGCCTTGCTCGCGGCGGCCGAAACGGGTGCTGGTCTGATCGTTCTCATGGCAGGGCAGGTCTCCCTGGAGCTTGCCTCCCATGTTGCGGGCGTCGAGGAGGAGGCTCTGAGCGGCCTCAAGAAGTTTCAAGCGCAGATCCAACGCATCCACGACGTGGCTGTGGCCTACGGCGCCTTGGGCCCACTGCAGGTCAGGCACATTTCGGGGCATGTGGACCGTGCCAAGACGGTGCTTGACCGCTGGGAGAACGTCGCGCGGCCAGTACCGCATAACGATGGCGTTGCCAGTCGTGCCTTCAGGCGCGTCAATGCACCGCGCACACCGGCCCGCAAAGGCAAGGAATCGATGAAGGATTGTGTGATCGTTGAGGCCTACATCGAGGCAGCAAGCCAGTTGCGGGCTGCTGGTCTAACGGCCCCGATAGTCTTCGCGTCGTCGAATACGAAGGAGTACCACGCACCGAACACCACACATATTCAGTTCGACATCGCCGCAGATCTCAGCGCTGTGAGCATGGAGTACGCTCCGAATTTTGGTGCAGCAAAACACTTCCTGGGACTGTAGCTGAGTCAGATCACGCAAGAGACCATTGTGATATTTCAACGACGCAAGCAGCCCTTGGCGATGCCGGAGCATGCCATAGCGGCGTTTCTGCGGGATCCAGTGTCCTGCTTGGGGTGATCTCGGTTTAAGTGCTATTTGTAGCGGCTTGGAATGCGGGTAAACCCTAGTTTTGCGGATGACGCCAGGACACCTCAGCCTATGGACCGGGCTTCAACCTATTGGCGAATGCGAGGATCCTCTCAGATAGTTTTTCAAAGTCGCCATCGCTTAGTACATCTAGGATTTTTGTGCATATCCCTTCGCCCCCCCCCAGAGTCGATGGTTATTCCTCTTCAACCCGGCACTGTCCTAGGTACTACAACACCTCTGCCCATCAGCAAATCCTCCGACGCAGCCCGTACCAGATTTTGGGATTGGGGCATAACGGAATCCGCTAGTAGCTACTTAATGTCGGAGTTCAGCCAACAGCACCAGCGCAGCTGGGGGGGGGCTGGGCACAGTATGATGTTGTTCAGATGACTAGTCCAAAGGCAAGACTTGACTATTTCAGCGGCTTTCCGGTGCTGTTGAATCTAGACGCCCCCGAGATGCTCAAGAAGGCGAAACTGGACGGGCGTACCAGCGATGTGTTTTTTGACAGCCGCGGCCGCAAAGTTGAGGTTTCTGGCCTCACGCGTGACTACAACCTCTACGTTCTGGGTTCAAGGACGGCAAGTTACTTCTCACACCAGCCGATTGAGTGGTCGAGGACCACGCTGAGAGCCAAGGGAGTTCTCGTTTTTCGGACCGCACCGAAAGAGACTCCTTTGCCTTTCACGCTGGTGCTGGATGGGACCTCACCGTATAAGATTCCGTCGAACCTCCGACCGCAAGACGTCGTCTCTATCGAGGCAGTCCCACCGATGCCTGAGGCTATGCTCCTAGGGTTAAAGTTTGTTCACTCGGATGGTTCCTGCATCAACTACTTCCTAACCCCAGACCTGCTTCATTTCATTCGCTTCGATACACCAACTGAGCTGACTGACTTTAAGGTGGAATACATCGGCATAGCTTGCGGGGAGAACGGAAGTAGCGACGTTTTCAAGCGTGCCACCGCACACGAGAAGGTGGTGGAGATTTCAGGGGTTTTTCAGCGCACATATGGAAATCGCGACCTGTTCATCTTCGCATACAACCCAGCTTTTTCCCTTCTCCACGAAGTGCCAGGTGGCGTCATTCTGACGACAGAGGAAGTCCTCAAGATGGTCGTGTCTGGAGGAGAGAACAGTCTGTTTGAGGCTATGGAGGCCTCGCTGATTTCCGTTTTCCAGCCTCACTACAACAAAGAATTTAAGAAATTCCCTGAGAATCGACCTAACTGGTTGCAGGGCGGATTCAATGACCTCGACGGCGTTGTTCTTGGTGTCGAAAAAATTTGCGTCACACTGGCAACGGACAGCTCCTTCAACGTTGAAGGTACTTGGTCCTTTGGCCGCTTCCGCTCTGACCAGCTCCGACCTCGCCTTCTGCATTACCTTGAAATTCCAGTTGGCAAGCCAACAGGTGCTCGTACAGGTTAAGGGTGTATCTTAGTTTGGCGCTATTTGCCCCATTCGGAGGGAATGGGGCGTATCTTGTAAATTACTGATCGTCGTTCCGGGTATCACTGACCAACGTGCTTGATGTGATCAGCGGGCGGGGAACACATGATCCCAATCTCTCAACGACTTTGGCTACTTCTGCTCTGTAGAGGATCGTCTTGCTTTAAATATGTGCGCGCATTAAAATAAATGCGCACAAGTAATTAAATGCGCGCATAAATCATGACAAGCCTGCTCTTGCACCGTCCTGCCCGTCGTGGCACTGAAAGCCATAACGTAATGACGGACACCCTGGGCCGCCACCTCCAGCTGCAGTCCTACGACCTCAAAAACACCCGTGACCTTCGCACACTGCTGCTGGAAGCCGCATACGAGCTCCAGGCCCAGCCAGATCTGGCCGATGCCCACCTCTACCTGATCGGCTGCACGCTGGTCAAGAAACGGGTGGATATGGAAGTTGAGCAGTTCAAAAGCATTACACACCCGCACATCGCCGGCCGCATTCTGGTTCATGACGTCCGATCTGCGCGGCAATCAGAGCAGTTGGTCATGGATATGCCTCGGCTGATCAGCGACTCCACCAGAAAGCCCTCGACAGCCAGTCAGGAAGCCGTGGTGGTCTACCTACTGCAGCGCCATCTACAGTCCCTGCCAGGGGTGAGCATCAGCACCATTGCGGCCGAGACCAAGGCCAGCCTGCCCACCATCTACAAGGTGCTCAATACCTATGAGCACTGCATCGACAAGGATCCGGAGGACAAGACCCTGCGCCTGCGCTACTTTGCCCAGAACGACTGGCTCTACTGGATCCAGCGCACCAACCAACTCTCCAGTGTGTATTACATCGACCGCTCGGGATCCCCGCGCAGTGGGAAGCGGCTGGCCAAGGAACTGGCCCGCCTGCAGCGGGAGGATCTGGCCATAGGTGGGCTCATGGGGACACTGCATCATCTGCCGGCATTGGACGTTACCAGCTCCCCGCAGCTGGACATCCTGGTGCACGGCACCCGGAGGGCAGACCTGTCCTTCATCACCGAGATGGACCCCGGCCTGGAGCGCTTTGAAGGGCGCACCGAGATGGCGCATGTTGTGGTCCACTTCATCGACCGGCCGGCGCCGCTCTTTGAATACCGGGATGGCCAGAACTGGGGCTCACTGCCCGACTGCATCGCCAACCTGCAAAAGGCCGGGCTGACCCACCAGGTGAATGACGCGCTGCAGCTGATCAAACAAGGACTCAAACCATGAGCGACTCCCTCAACGCCCACGTTGTTCTACGCAAACTGGCCCAGGCGCTACCGGAAAAGCACCACAAGAGCATCATCATCGTCGGGAGCCTTTCTGCCGCCGCCCAGCTCATCAAAGATGCGGACACCGAGCTGCGGACCAAGGACATCGATGGAATGCTCGCGCCTAACGCAACCGCTGTGATCGCTGCCAGGGAAATCGCCACCACCCTGATCGAGGAGGGCTGGGAGCCACGAGCAGATACCGACAGGTTCACGCTCCCTGCCAACGGCACCACACCCCAGGAAAAACTGCCAGTGGTTCGACTGAAACCTCCAGGGGACGGGAAGGACGAATGGTTCCTCGAACTACTCGGAGCCCCACCAACGCTGGCCCCGGATGCAGAAGGCAATACCCGCTACAGCGAACGGGTGGAAACATCCACTAGCCACTTTGAAATCCCCAGCTTCGCGTACCTTGGCGTAACGCAGTATCAACCTGTACCCCACGAAAGCGGCCTCCAGCTGGCCAGCGTTGCCACCATGGCCTTGTCGAACCTGTTGCACCATCCGCGAATTGAGGACCAAAGGATGTCGGCCTCCATTGAGGGGCGCCTGGTCAAACGCGCCAACAAAGACCTCGGCCGCGTTGTCGCCATGGCCTTTATCAGTGACCAACTCGACGAAGATGCTGTGGAGACCTGGCCAGACGTCTGGCACAAGGCATTGCAAGAGCTTGGCGCACCCGAAGGCACTCGGTCAAAACTCGACGGCATCAACAGCGGAATGCAGGCACTGCTTGAAAGCCCTGAGGACCAGGATGAAGCGCTGCACAGCATCAACTATGGGCTACTCTCCAGCCGGCCCATGGATATACGGCAGTTCCAGATCGCCATCCGAAGGTACCTGCAACTCACCACAGCTCGATGAATGATTCTTCACAAGTCAGCGAAAAGCAAATTACACCGTGATGAGGTGGATTTGGAAGTTTGAACTGCTTTGAAAACCACGCTCGGCTAAATCTGCGTCAGTCAGGTATTTCAATGGAGTTTGCTACTGATTCGGAGTGTTGAATGAGGTACTTCAATAGCCTTCTTTTTAGGGACATGGCGGTGCCACTTGCATCAACTAAGTCCCTACCCAGGCTTTGAGCGCGTGCCCCATTCATTCGTGCTGCAAAGGTATGCAAATGGCGTGTCCAGACAGTGCATCACTAACTTGATTCCCTCAAACCGATACACCATGGATGCGGGCAGCAAGTTTCTCGGCAGTGCCGGCATCCAGACCCACCTCTCCGTTCACCAGAAAGACATGGGGGTTAAATGGTCGGAAATTCCAGGATCTGTCGTCCACGGCCAACCATTCCTGCGCAGCCCGTCCATGCTGCTGCAGCCAGTGTCTGCATTCGGCCTCACGCGCATAGCCAACCAGTGTGTCTGGCACCTCCTCCAACTGTGCATACAGCGGGGTAGCGCCAATAATCCGAGCCGCTACATCGGCGGTAAACAACGCCCGAAGTTCATCAAGGGGCCGGCTGTTGCGCCATGTGCTGGAAATAACCAGCTCGACATGCGAGGCTGCACGTACCACGGCCTCAAAGGTATCTCGGTGCACAAAGTGCTTGGATTCGTGGCAAAACTCGGGGTGCATCACCCCATCGAAATCCAGGAACAGAATCTGTACGGCTGAAACGGCCCCGCTGTTTGGGCTGAAAGAGAGCATGGTGATGCATCGTATTGGAGAACACCCAAGTCTATACAGACTAGCCAAGTGCTAGCACCCGTTGTATGCCGGTTGAGTCAGCCTTTCCTGGGTCTATTTTTCGAGTTCTGAAATTTGGACAGCAACCATGGCCAACACTTTGTCCACGGTGGATGCGTCTGTTTTACGAAGGTATGACACGGCAAGCAGCGTCAAAGGATGAACTCCCATGACTTCAGCCAAGTCATCTACTTTGTTCAGCGTCGGAGACTGGATCTTCCTCTCCAAGGTACTGACATAAGTTCGGCTTGAAATAAGACCGAAGGCCTCTTGGCTCAACCCCTTCGATTTGCGAATAGTTCGAAGTGCAGCGGCGAAGTTATTCCGTGGCTCGGTGGCATTTGACATCCACTCCGATTAATTAGCAATGACATCTATAGAGCTACAATCTATAGTGTTCATTTAGAGTCTCTATGTTCTTCACCCGCACCGCATTTCGCTCTCCTATTTCAAACCTGTTCTGCGAACCTGGCGAGACTGTCTGGTCCGCAGCCGAACTGACATTGCAGCAAACGTGGTTTCTGGCCTACTTTGAGCATTTTGAGGTACCTGGAGATACGGAGTTTGCGTGTGGCCGCACGATGTTATTCGCCGAGTTCAGTGGTGTTGAGGAGTTGATCGGCTTAGGGCCGGAAAGTGGTATCCACTTGAAGTCGGTGCACATCCTCACCCCCGGACATGTCAACGGAACCGATACCTGGAAAATGGACCAGATTGGTGTGGTTTGGTCGGGTCGTGAGCCCGACGCCGAATACATGCCAATGGATGTTTTTGAAACTACCTCTGGCGAGAGGTATCCTGCTTCGTTCGTTGGAAATAACGCGGTTGAGTTTCAGCTGGATGCCGTGAAATTCAAATTCACCAATTGACTTTCTGAGGTGTTTTTAGCGAAACCAGTAGCCAAAAATGACTGCTAGCTTTCGACGTGACCAATGAAAATCCAGCTTGCCTCTGATCTGCATTTGGACCTCCTGCACCCGCGTTGGCCCGAGGAGCAATTGATCTCACTGGCCTTGGATGTGGATGTCCTAGTTTTGGCCGGAGACATACACCAAGGTGCCCTGGCCATGGATACCTTCGCACCTTGGGCATCGAACAGGAAAATTCCCATCGTCTACGTGGCCGGCAACCATGAGTTCTATGGGGAAACGCTGGGCACCGTGGTTCAACACCTACGGGAATCCTCGGCCGCAGCCGGAATTCATTACCTGGAACGGGATGTGATCGTCATCGGTGGTGTTCGCTTTCTGGGATGCACGCTATGGACAGACTACCGATTGCGGTCTATGTACACCCAGGAACACGTGATGGAGGAAGTCCAGGGGCGTTTGATGGATCATCAACGAATACACACCGATTCTGGACTGTTTGCCCCCCAGGATGCCCTGAAGCAACACCTTGTATCACGGCAATGGCTGGCGGAGGAGCTGGCCAAGCCATTTGAAGGGAAGACCGTGGTGGTTACCCACCATGGGCCCCATCCTTTGTCTGTTCATCCTCGGTACGTAGGAGACAAGCTCAATGCGGCCTATGTCAGCGACCTGTCGCAGCTGATGCCCCATGTAGACCTTTGGCTCCATGGCCATGTCCATGACTCTTTTGACTACCAGATAGGGCGGTGTCGGGTAGTGGCGAATCCAGCGGGGTATGTCCGCAACCGGGCCTCGGTGGCATCCAGGGAGGACTTTGTGTTCGAGAACCAGGCTTTTGACGCAGAGCTGGTGATCTCCTTGGGCTGACTTGCAACGCATTTTTGTCTTCCCATAACCTGATATCCCAAGAAAGCGATCGCTGCCATGACCACGATAAATGTCTTGACACCGCTGGGTGCTGTACGTAATCCGCTCCAATTGCGCCTCAGTTAAGGAGATGTTCGCATGAAGCTCTTCGCATTCCGATCGCAACAGACTCGTCGTATCGTGAAAGACAGCATTCGGATGTACTTTGCACCCGTGATAGGTGCGTTTAAAGGCATTCGTGCCGAACTGAAAAAGGCCGACCGGAACGTTCAACATCATCGCAGCGCAGAAGCTAAACTCAAGAAGGATAGGCACATCGTGCCCGAGTAGCATGGCTGTTCTGCTGCCCTCCCCAAGGATGAAATAGTGCTGAAATCGCCTCACTCGACTCGATTCCAGCGCCGAACCGATGCCACGAAAACTGTCAACACAAAGCGCTCAATGGTGGAGCGAACCATGAGGTTGCGTCAGGATGGCTTGTACTGGACCAGCGAATGTTCCTCGGGTAAGTCCGATTCTTCTCTCATTCCGCAGTGGCACCAACCGACGATCCTGTGACTTTGGGCGGAAATAACTGTCCGGTGACAGGCTAGGGACCAACCCGTTCACGACATTGCGATCACGCGCTGTGGCTCGATCTGTGAGGTCGATTTTTTATAACGTTTCCGTTCCTAGATTGGAATTTCGAGATTTAGCACAGCCTCGACTGATTGCAGACTTATGTAGTGCTCAAAAGCAGTCTTTAACTGACGGTCGGGCTGGGCGCGAAGTAGATGGCTATTCTGGATCACTGGCAGAAACATGCGCTCCTGCTTCCAGCCGCGCCCGTGAAATGTTCAAGGCTTGCTGGTGATTTTGGATTTTTGGTACGCGGCGAAGCTCGCGCAATTCTTGTCCCGCGCTTTGTACTCAAGGTTCTCAATATGTTCCACCGTCGTAGTAGCCAGCGGAAACGACACTATGCTATTCACACAAGGCTGGAACAAGAAAACGCGGCTGGCACTGAAATCAACCTGATAGCCACTGGCCACCTCTCTTCCATCGCGCAGCACTTTTACACAGTTGGCCAATCGATTTTTGTCGATCTGTTTTGGGTTGACATGCATGGCACAACCCACGGGATCAAGAACCTCATTTTTTGCTCTTGTCATCCCTGTGGAAGAGCCTAAAAAAGGAACAAACGCAACGAGTAGCGCCCCTACCACCAGAACGAACCATACAGTCGCCGTCGCTATTTGAAAAATTGCGATGATGGTCAGGCTAATTATCGAGCCCGAATATCCAAACAGTCGATTGTTTCGGTCCTGTTTGAGTTTTGCCAGAACCGCGGCCCCTTTGCTGACTACAAATCGCGCAACGCGTACTAGCCAAGGGCAGTTGCGATGTACAAAATCCTTGCTGTAGTCCGCAGCTTGACCAATCACCTTTCGTACGCTGCCCAAGTGCTGTACACAGTAAGCCAACACTGCGGTAACAATAGAAATCACTTCGAGTAGCGGGGCATTGTCTTGCAAGAACCTATCCCAGAGTCTGAGTTGGGACTCCAAAGTCCAAAACTTGGTAAGCCCATCGATTAAGGTCATGAAGGGGCGCCAACTGCGCATTAAGAAATCCACTGGCGTTCGTTGGAGGTCTTCGGGATTCAGACCAAGTGCATCCAAGTACGCCAAGTCATATCCATAACCCAGCAGAGTTAGGTTCAACGTGACTATGGTTAAAGCGAGGGTCAACCATGTGGCGATGGTGGTGGCGAGAGATGCTTTTGAGCTAGAGGGTTTCAGTCTTGCGGAGCGAGGCATACGTATGTGAAATTGTGGTCAAGATGACCAGTCGTGAAAAATAGCGAGGGGAGTTTATGGACGACAGAGCCATACTAAGTTCCGATTCGCCGGTACGTGCCAATCTTTCCGCTGGGTAGTTCACGCCTCTGCAGACATCACAGCTTTCGCAGGTCAAACAGCAGCTGCAGCTGCAGCTGGATAGGATTAAAGAGTAGTCGGGCGCGCACCTCAGGCATCTTTAGTTCGGCAATGGCTGCGGAAGAGTCATGCAAGATCGTTGCGAAATCCGGTTCACAGCCACCCAGGCATATGTCGAAGGCTTTTCGCCAATCATGCTTTTCTAACTGGCACTGGCGGGTTCTCGGCTGGCGCAGTCGCTCAACAGCATTTTCAGATAAGCACCTAGCGGGCAAAACGAAGTCAGAAAGAGGCTCTGACTGGTCTCAGTGCTTCCACCGCTTCAAGGCGTCTCTGTATGGCTTGGACAGATGTTTTACCCTGCCGGAGAAAAACCGACCTTGAAATATGCGTACCGGCTTGTCGCTGATAAGTAGACCTTCAGAATTGCGAGGGAAGGAAAAATACACCCGCTGACCCACTTTGAACTTGCTGGCTGGAGGCAGTTGGAATAGGCCAGTCTTGCCTAAAGTTGTAGTCCAAGACATTTGCGGGCGCTCCTTTCCCTATTGCGGGTCAGTTTCACCCTGCAGTTTCTTCTGGACTTCGCGCTTGCCCATCTTCATGACCCCGACGATCTTCTGCAGCTGTGCTGCCCGGGGCTTGGCAGCTCCCGCTTCCCACTTGTGCACCGATAGGTAGGACACATCCAGCAGGGCCGCCATTTGGGCCTGAGTGATTCCCCATTTGGCGCGCAGCGCAGCCAGTCGTGCTGCGCTGAAGCGAATGCTCGGTGCCGTCGGCGCGTCTGCTGCAGAGACTTCCTTGCTGCCCACCTTCGCCGCTCTGGTTGTAGCCTTGAGTGCGGAGACCAACGATTTGACTTGGCGTTTCAATGCGGCGATTTCCGATCGATGGGTTGTCGTCGCTTTGCGCAAAGCCAATAACTCGTCCTTGAGCTCTTTGCGGGCCACACGGGCGATTTCAGACTTGAGGGAATTGATCAATGGATTCATTTTTTGAATACTAG
Organism: Rhodoferax sp. TS-BS-61-7; assembly: GCF_002943465.1. Classification (GTDB taxonomy): domain Bacteria; phylum Pseudomonadota; class Gammaproteobacteria; order Burkholderiales; family Burkholderiaceae_C; genus Allorhodoferax. The sequence continues at coordinate 17,024 of NZ_PTQY01000008.1, read as the reverse complement.
TCCTGAAATGCAAAAAGCGGCACTGTTCTTTACAGCTGCCGCCTCTCTTTTTGAAACCGACCGATTTACTTCTTTTTATTCACTGCGACCTTGAAGGCTGCACCGGCGCTGAATTTTGGCACAGTGGCGGCGGCAATCTTCAGTGCTTCGCCGGTGCGGGGGTTCTTGCCCTTGCGTGCGGCGCGCTTGGTGGCCTTGAAGGTGCCAAAGCCAATCAGCTGCACGTCTTCTTTCTTAGCCACGGTCTTGGTGATGATTTGCAACAGGGCATCAATGGTGCGGCCAGCGGCAGCCTTGGACATGTCGGTCTCTTTGGCCAGGGCTTCAATCAATCCAGCTTTGTTCAATTTAATACTCCAGAAAATAAAAGGGGTGGGGCAAATTTTGACACAAGGGATTGAAATGGAGTCGCAATATTGGAGAGCACGAGGTTTCTGGCTTTGAGCTAGCTGCCTGGCCACGCTCAAGTTCATATGTCCTGTGCCTACTGCGATCGAACCTTGGGCATAAAGCAGCCTGCGTTTAGCTTGCGATTTAAAGCTTACCGCAAGCAACAAATACTTTGCCGGGCGGCTCGGAGTTACAGCCGAAAAAATCGGCAAAATGACGCCATGGATAACAAAATAGAGCAGGGCGAGGATGGGGAGAGTTTCGAGTCGTACTTTCGCGACCCCACCCAAGCGGCAGAGTCTCCATTAGCCTGGGCGATTTGCCAGCGCGTGGAACTTCTGGACGCTTTGCGCGGACTGTTCAGCGGCCCCCGGCCCGTTGTACAACTCCGTCTGTGGTGTTTCATGGAGCTGGCTAGCATTCCTCAGGCACGCATCACCCGTGATGATCTCAATCAGCTCTTTCATGCCTTATTGCCTGGGGCCATTGATAACACCCTCAAACGACTGAGAGACACAGGCCTTGTTGTCTGGGACGCTACTGCCCAGGACTATCACCTCTCCGGTTTGGCCCAGCAGATTCATGGTTTGTTGGCACCTATGACGCGGATCGTGAGTGATGATGATGAGCTCGCCCCCTTGTTGGCGCAGATTGCGGGCGCCCAGACATTGGGCTTGGCGGATGCGGGACAGTTGAGACATCTGCATGCCCAATTGGCGCGATTGCATGACGAATTTTCTGACGCAATCACCAGTGGTTCGGAGGCTCGATTGCGAGAGGCGCAGCCGCGGTTTGAGAGGGCGCTAACCTTGGTTGATCGTGCGGGTCAGGCCCTGACTGCGCTCATTCGCACCGAAAGCGATGACGCGCGCTTGGAGCGCGAGGCAAGGGCACTGGGGCATGCGCAAGCGCGTTTGCTATCGATGGCCAGTCAATTCACCCGTGCCATGCAGCAAGTTGATCGGCAGCGCGTGACACTGGGTAGTACGGGCGTTACTAGTTCAGACGTTAGGCAGTGGCTTAGAGAGCAGGCAACCTTGCATGAGCTCTTGGGAGACGCACTTTCTCTAGGCGTGTATCCGGTGTTCCTTAGCCAGCATGATTTGATGGATGTCGCCGAAGGTGAGCTGGAACGAGACCGTCCTGATCCGCAGCGCTCGAAAGGGTTGCCTCCGCCAAACATCGCAGGTAGTGGCGAAATGGAGGTTCTTCGCATGCCACCAGAGCTAGAAGCGTTGATCAACAAGCTTTCAGACTGGAGTGAGTTGGGAACCAGTGCCGCGTCGGAGCCACGCCATCTGCATGAAGTGGTCCTGGGTGGTCGTTTCGCGCAAGCAGCCTATCGCATGCAGTTGCTTCCGCTGCTTGGGGATGCCCAGGCCCAAACATTGAAGGGCCAAACGGGCGAACTGGCTCGGTCGGGTTGGAAGACCGTATTCGAAACTGCGGTCTTTAAAGTAGATGACCCTCATGTTGAGGCTATGAGCAAGGGTCATTTGGAAATCAATCTCAGCGAAAAGAATGAACACAATGGATGATGCAGCACTATTGGCCGCCGAGCTTCTGGCTCGGCGATGGCTACCTCGCCAACACCCGCGGGTCAAACGCGCACTGGTAGATGCAGATTTGTGGAAATCTGTTGAAGACCGACTGTCGCAGGTGGGTCTTCGGCTAGTCGATAACATCCATGCAGACCACGTAAGCACTGCCATGATCCGCAGCGTAGAGCACGTTGTATTCGGCGAAAGTGGGTTGAACAACCACAATAATATTGATCTACCAAAAGATGCCGTTTCCCTGTTGGTTGTACTGTGGGCATTGATCATCCTCCCCAAGCGCGAGCGACAGGCAGCACGTGATGCAGATGCTGAGAATGCACAGCAGAATGAGATGTTTGGTATCGATCGACCGATGCCAAGCGCTGAAAGCGTGAGCCCCTTGATTTCCTACAAAGCGCTGCTGTCGGACTTTGGAAATCAGTTGGGCAAGAAGACTCGGTTGGATGGCAATCTGAAACGGCTAGAAAACCACGGCCTGATTGGTCGCAAAGGTGAAGACATTGTTGAGGGGCCTTTGCTGGATCTGCTGCTGGATTACGACGTACTGGCTCCTCGCATTCTGGATGGCACCCTCAGTGCAGTATTGGCCAAAGCGCGTGCAGAAGAGGCCAACACTGCTGAACTCTCCCAGAATAATTCCGAAGTCCGTCAGGAAACCTGAAGCATGTTCCATCTCCAATCTCTTGAATTGCTTCACTGGGACTATTGCCAACGGCTGACTTTGCCCCTTGATGGCACGATCATCACCGTTGCAGGCCCCAACGGTTCCGGTAAAACCACTCTGCTGGACGCCATGCGGACACTGTTGGGCCTTGATTGCTCCGGTGGGCGTAGTTACAAAACCTATGCGCGCCACGCCAATGCTGACTCTGCCTGGCTGCGAGCCACGGTAGACAATCGCTCTACGGGCAGGCAAGCATCTAACCGTCCGTTTGCGCGTTGTCTTCTTTACACCGACCAGGTCACACTGGTTTGTCGCATCGAACGTAACGGCGGAGATTGGCAGCGTCGCTATTGCATGGTGGAGGGCGACGTCTCGATCGAAACTCTGGTGCAAATGCCGGAGAAAGATTGGCTTGGAATTGAACATTGGCGCCGTCGGCTTGAAGGAGCTGGCCTCAGTAGAGCCATCGCCAGGGTATTGGCCTTAGAGCAGGGGCAAACAGACCGACTCTGTGAATACTCGCCAAAAGAGCTACTGCGACTGGTATTTGATGTGTTTGGCGACCAAGAGGTACTTGACCGCTATGAGGAGGCCCGCAAACACCAGAGTGATGTAGATAGCGAAGTCGAGACCTCAAAGCGTGACCTTGCTCACGCGGAAGCTCAGCTGGCTCAATTGGACGCGCGGGTCAATCTCTACCGACAATACCAAGACAAGCTCAGAGAACAAGAAAAACTTTGGACCGAAGTGATTCCTGTCCTGGAGTGGAGTGAGGAGCGCAAAGAATTGGCGATCAAGCTCCAGGAACTGCATCGCCAGCGGTTGCAGCATGCAGCGAGCACGCGACAGCAGAAGGAAGATCGGCAGAAGCTCTTGAAACTTTCGCAGGAATTGCAGGGAGCTGGCGGCGACGTTAGACAGTTGGATGTGGATCGTCAGATTGCGATGGCGGCGCTTAACGAGGCTACTGCGCACGAAAAGCCGGTAGAAAAGATAGCAAAAGAGGCCGAAGAGTTGCATGAGTTGGCCAAAGTCGAGAGCAACTCAGATCAGCTTGCCGATCGAATCAAAGAGCTGGAAGCACGCAAGAGTTCCTTGGAGGAGCAGTGGCATACCCAGAGTGGCGATAGGCGGTCTGCTCAGGGCGCGCTGGACAAACTTCAGAACGAGCGTCAAGCACCTCCGCCGGAGGACGTCACCCGTTTTCGACGTGTCCTTCGTGCTGAGGGCATAGAGCATCATCTGTTGGCGGACATCGTAGATATCACGGATCCCCATTGGCGCGCTGCTGCCGAAGGAGTTCTGCGCGGATCGCGATGGGTCGTGATACTTAAAAATAGCGGAGATGAAGCGCGTGCGCTGGCGTTTGCCGAGCGTGAGAGATATCGCCACTATGTGGTGACCGATGCAGTCCGAGCCCCCGCAACTCCTGCTTCACACAGTTTATTGGCGGTGCTGAAAATTTCCGAAACAGCCCCCTCTTGGTTGATCAAGCAACTAGGTCAGATTCGCCGGGTGGAGAACACTGCTGAAGGTGGTCAGGTTGGCGGGGAGTGGATTACCCCGTTGGCGTACTGGCGTGATGGCCGAGGTGGTCGAAGTGTATGGGTTGACCCTGAGCACTATCAATTTGGTGCTGCAGCCATTGGTGCACGGAGAGAGTCTTTGCAGCGCCGACTGGCCGATTTGGATGGAAAACTTCAATTGGTTGCGACAGCGCAATCCGAAAATCAGCGCCAATTGAAAGCTGCGCAAGACGCGACCAAAGGACATCGTGCTGCGGAGGAGTTGGTCCGTCGTGGTGATGAATTTGAGCAAGCGCGTCGGCAATTGCCGCAAGTGCGACAGGCGCGTATTGCCGCTGGCGCTAGATGGACCCAGCTGGACCGCGATTTCCAAACGGCGACGGCGAAAGAGCGAGGTCTTCAGGCAGATTACAACGTCACTCAAACGCGTCTCAGGGATAACGAGTCTGCTGCGGCTAAATATGAACGGGATTGGAATGGGCGACGAACAGAGCTCAGCGAAAGATCGACGCGGAGTCGGGCGAAAAAATCTCAGTTCCCGGTCCGATGGATCAGGAGCGACATCGTGCAAGGCCTGCGGGCGCAATTTTCCAACGCTACGCAAGCACGTTTGCGTGGTGATGCGATCAAGCGTGAGTTGGAGCAGGGGGCCTGGGAAATGGATGCCTCGGTGGAGGAACGACATACGCTGATGGTTGGAAGCGTCAATGTCCAGAAACTGCAGCTCCAGCAGCGTGAAGCCAGCAACGAAGCCGCGCGTGCAGCGGTGGGTAATGCCCGTGAGCGGTATATCGATGTGCTGCGATCCACGATTCGGCGCTACCGAAAGAACATTGTGGAGCTTGGTCAGTTGGCCGGGGTAGAGGTTAGTGCAGATCTACCGCATCTGGACAATGACGACACTGTTTTGCGTCAGGCTGAATTGAAGGTGAATTTTAATTTCGATGGCAAGGGGCAGATTGGACTCAATGACGGCGAGGCGTCGGGTGGGCAACAGGTGATCAAATCGTTGATCCTCCTGGTCGGACTGCTCAAGGATGATGACAACTCCGGCGGCTTCGTTTTCATCGACGAGCCTTTTGCGCATCTGGACGTGCGTAATATTCAGTTAGTTGGACATTTCCTGAAGTCAACCCGTGCGCAATACGTTCTGACCACGCCAATTACTCACAACGTAGAAGTGTTTGAGCCTGCGGACGTGACTCTGGTGACGTCCAAGAAGTTACCCGGCGCGCGGTGGGCCCCACCCATTGGGGTGCTTCAGCGTCGTGCTGCAACGCATTGATTTATGAATTGGCTGGATACTTCTATTCGGCGAGGAGTGCGGCAGCGTTGCGCGTCACATGAGCCACCCAAAGCACTATCCCTTTTATCGAGAGAGAGCACCGACCTTCTGGCTGCATGGGTGCGTAAGGACAACTTGACGCGTGGACGCGATGCCTTGCTCAAAGATGCGGGTTCTTCGAATATCGAGCGCGCGGAAGAGCTATCGGACTGGCTTCTTCGCGAAGGATGGATTTCTCGGAAAGAGAAGCTGCAGGGGGGGAGTTGGCAGTGGGAGAGCCTCACTTGGCGTGATTTGGATTCCCTCAAATCTCTGTTGGGCGTGGGGAGCAGGAGTACACGCGAAGACGCAAAACTTCAGGTTATGGAGCAAGCTCGAACCTGGCTTAGAGATTCTGGTGAGCGCATTGATATAAACCTCCGAGGAGCCATAGAACTGGCAGTCAGTCAACTTGGGAGTGACGGCGCGCTGAAGATCGAAGTTTTGGCAACCAGGCTGGGACTACTAGAGTCTTTGGCTACTTGGCATAACGAGCAGATGCGGGGAACCCGTCGAGACTTTGCGCTGCATGCTGGTGACCATACGAAGTCTCTTGGTGCAGGTGACTGGAAGTGGTTAGAGAGACACTTTGATCTGGAAGATATTGGGATCACAAAATTCATTCCAGTCATTTGGTTGGCGGGAGATGCAACCCTTGTATGGGAGCAGGGCGTTGTCGATTTATTGCCAGTGCGTTGCATTTCCATCCCGTTGGAGGATCTGCTGAGAGCCACTGCAATCGAGAGGAGTCCAGATCACTGGTGGCTAATTGAAAACTGGACCAGTTTTGAGCGTCAATCGCAGGCCATCCCTCCGGGGACACTCCTGGCCTGGTTACCCGGCCGGCCGTCTGGGGACTGGCTTGGAACCATTAGGCATCTCTTGAGCCTGGCACCGGTGCCGTTGAAAGTTAGTGCGGATGCTGATCCTTCGGGCGTAGATATCGCCTGCACAGTGGGGCAGCTTTGGCGTGAAAAGGGTCTGTCCTGGGCGCCGCATCGCATGGGTTTGGCGGAGTTGGGTGAAACGACTCAAAATTGGGCACTCAATCCATATGATTTTTCACTAATCCAGCGATTACTTTTGAAAGCGGATTTGCCGGTTGAGTTGAAGGAACTTTGCCAAGCCATGTTGGCTAAAGGCCGTAAAGCTGAACAAGAAGGGTGGCTGTAGTCCAAACTAATCGGTGCGGAGGCCTGAAATCACATGTCGTCGCAGCAGATACCAATCGCTGGCCGGCAGCACAAGCAGGGTGGTCGGCAATTGGCGGAATGACAGCCAGTAATTTCCAGCTTACGCAGTCCGGGGAGTCGTTGTGAAATCCTGTAATTTGACTGCAACGGGAGGTCAGTCAGCGGTGAAATAGCCTCATCAGCCATTTGTGGCCTGGCGCAAATGGCGGTTGCCAACCAGTCACAGGGCCCACATGTACGTCGATGTCATATGCAAATTGGTCTTGGTTATAGGGAGCGCCGCGATAGAGAATGACGTTGGCAGATCTTGCTAGCTCACGATAGAGTTCGTTATCGGTCCCGCAACTATAGAGAAGCGCTACTGTTAATCGCTCAGCACCACTTGTTGCAACAACAATGATGTACAGGGCCTGCTTATCTGGCTCACCAACCTTGACGCTCCACCCAGCCTTTCGCAATGGGCGGACTAGATCTTGGATGCAATCCTTCGAAAGAATTGCAGCGCGCAACATGACTCCATCATCTGTGGGGAGTTCCGGTACCAGTCGTCCATGGGATTGAAAGTGCTTTTGCTCATTGAGATTCAAGGTCATCTGCATCTGGCCACGGAACAGTGCTTGTTGCCAAAGCAGCGTGCTGTCCTGATTCATATCAGGGAAAAATGGTGATATCTGATTGGACTCATCGTGCCAAGATTCGATAAAACCGAGCGTTGCCAGCGCGACAACAAGTCGTTCAAAATTCGCTGACTGCTGCCAATCCGATGAGGTTCCGTGCGCGAACAAGTGGCGGTTCAGCCATGTCGAACCATCGTACTTGTCGGTATTTTGGAAGAACGAGCCTTTCAACCACCGCTTGAATGTTTCGAACGCAAATACGCGTTCGTCCTGTCCGAACAGATAGTCGACGCCCAGGTACTCGCACGGCACCCACATTCCGTCGAAGTGCAGTCGGGCTGCTCGAGCACAAGCGCGCTCGAATACTCGATCAATCTGCGCCGGTAACGGTATATCCGGGGAGTCGGCGATGATTCTCTTCAAAGCACCTTCTACAACCGGAATCAAAGCTGCAATGCTTGAAGCCTGATACCCGCTATAAAAGGCGAGGTACGCTTCCCGCGCAAGTGGCACGAACCCGACAAGGCTTCGTGAACAAGGGAGCAATTGAGCAATACATACCGCCTGAAAAGCAAGTGTGTAGACCGTTGAAAAATGGTAATCAAACAACTGGATGGCACGCTCGCGCGAGCAATGCTCTGCCTCTTTAAGTAGTGCCTGGTATTTCCCTTGTGGTATCCAGAGTGGTGAAAACCACTCCATTTTTTCCCAAAGGCGCGCGAGATGGTCCGCTTTGGCCCTGGTGTCCCGCCACTTCAGATCGTCAGTTGCGGAGATCTTTGGTAGGCAAGCCTTACCACCTTCCACTGTCAGAACGATAGCTCTAGTGGTTTGAAAAATTCCCACATCGCGTTCAACGACGTCAAGAACAACAAGCCCTCGTTGCTTTGCCCAGAGTGCAACTGTTGTCGCCTCCAGATCGGCGAGTGTTTCCAGGCCGAGTGCTCTTTGCCAAATGGCTAAAAAATGGGTTTGATGCTTGCTGCCCTTCATATCCAAAGAGTAACCGGATATCACCGCTTACTTTCATGCGTCCCACAGACGCAGTACAGTGATGGGCCGACACCAAGCCGGAGAGCACAAATTAATCTTGTCTTTAGCACTACTGGCGAGCGGATAACCGCTAGGAGTCCTAGTCTAGGTCACAGCCCGACTGCAGAAGGTCGACTTTGTGCAGGCACTTAGGCTTAAAAACTTCGTCAAGTCTTGAGTCAAGCCCTCTCGTGAGAGTGCGGATTGACTGCCTCACGCAATGCCTTGCCCGGTTTGAAATGGACCACTTTTTTCGCTGGAACAACTACAGTAGCTCCACTGCGCGGGTTGCGTCCCATACGCGAGGCACGGTGCATGATCGAAAAGCTGCCAAATCCCCTCAGCTCTATGCGGTGCTCGCGCACCATTGCGTTTGTCATTTCATCCAGGATGGCTGTGACAGCGCAATCAATGTCATGCTGCGTGAATTGACTGAATTGGGCGGTGAGAAGTTCAACAAGGTCTGATCGATTCATTTGCTTCGAAGAATAATTTAACTTACCTAGTCGCAAGCATCAAATTGCTCTCAAAGGCTATCTTTTGTATCGCCTGGGAGCCGGTTTTTAGATGTAGGTTCTTATCGGAGTCAGACAGGGAACGGACGGCCTGCGACTGTGAACACTCTCCAGGTTTCATCGGTGGCTCATGAAGATGACGGAGCATGTGCGATGGCGTAGTCTAGTCGGAACACTGCCACAGCGCCGGCTAGGATTTGGGCTTGCTCGCTCAAGCTGCTAGCCGCAGCAGCGGACTGCTCCACCAACGCAGCATTTTGTTGAGTCATCTGATCAAGCTGACTGACGGACTGACTGACACTGCCTATACCTGACGATTGCTCTGTGGTTGCGTTGCTGATCTCCGTGATGACATGCGTGACATGCTCCACACTGGCCATAATCTCCTGCATTGTGTTACCGGCAGCATCGACTAGCTGGGAGCCGTTCTCCACTTTGGCACTGGACATTCCGATAAGCGTCTTAATTTCCTTTGCGGCTTCGGCACTACGTGCGGACAGCGAGCGTACCTCAGCTGCAACAACTGCAAAGCCGCGCCCTTGTTCACCAGCACGTGCTGCTTCCACGGCTGCGTTCAGCGCCAAAATGTTGGTTTGGAAAGCAATTCCGTCGATCACGCCGATGATGTCATTGATTTTGAGTGACGCGGCATTGATCTCGTTCATATTGGAGACAACTTGCGACATGATGTTGCCACCGCGTTGGGCAAAGTTAGCGGCAGAGCTTACGAGCTTCCGCGCTTGAACTGCAGACTGTGCTGTGTTGCCTACAGTTTTCGCTAGTTCGTCCATAGCGCTAGCTGCATGCTGTAGGTTTGAAGCAGCATTTTCCGTACGGTTGCTTAAATCAAGGTTGCCGCTAGCAATCTCACGCGAGGCATGGGTTATGGATTGTGTGGCTTGACGTATCGTACCCACAGTTTTTCGAAGCTGGCTGATCATCACGTCTAGAGCGGCACTGACCGAGTTGGGGTCCACTTCTGAGCCATTTGCCGTTGCTTTGGAGGACAAATCACCTTCCGCGATGCGGCGCATAGCATCATTGAGTTCTGTGGGTTCGCCGCCCAAATCGCGCCAGACTGAGGTGACAATAACTTTGGAGGCGATTCCTAAGGCAGCCAGTGCCGCCAAGCAAGTGCCGATAACGACCCATAGACCGCGCTGGACGCCCGCGTCTGCCGCATCTCCCGAACTTCGCACTGCTTGCATTGTCTGCTCTTTGCCAGCGCTGATTTGCTTGTCCAGCGCAGTCATATGGGCCTGCATTTGGGTCAGTAGGTTGCCTGGCTCTCTCTTGCCCAGCATAGCGCGTGTAGCACTTAATGCGGTTGATTGGTAGGCAGTAGCCTGATCACGTAGTAGTCCAGCCAGCGTTTCTTGCCCATCAATCTTCGACAGTGTGGCAATCTCAGCCAATGTTGCGGCCCCTAGTGCTTCCACGTCCGATAACCGAGCCTCATCGCCTTCTATGGCGGCAGACTGCAGAGAGTTGCGGAAATTTTCATTGTGACGTTCTATTCTTGTCACAGTTTCCTGTGCCGGGTAATCTCGTGTACGCAAGTGTCCCAACGTCGCTGAGGTATTCGCGCCTACGATGTAGCTGCAGGCGCAACCGATAACGAATACCGTTGCGGCACTGACAGGGAGCATCCAAATTTTTGTTCTAAATTTCATGGTGTTGACCCCGTGGTAGCCTGTTTCGTAAATATCAAGATATGACGCACTCTAAGTAGAGATCGACCTACTACATTGCGGCTCCAGCGCGCGCCCATATCCTGGCCGATTTGAGGAGTGAAGTGCTATTCGATAGAAAGCAGGACCTTAATGCTTCCATCTACCGCCGATTTTTCGATATAGCCAATTGCCTTCGGATCGGCTGCCACAGCCTTTTTCATAGCGGCTGCATCCGCTACTTCTCTTGGCGGTTGGCCTTTGCCGGTAAAAGTTAACCGAGACCATAATGCCTTGATCTGCGGCAAGTCCTTGCCCGTCGCCTGCTTATAGAAGTCAGCGCGAATGGGGGCAGTTTCCGGCAAATCCAGCGGCGTTGATGCCTGACTTTTGCCTGTGTAGATGTCTGAGACCTGATCTTTGGTCAAACCCACCGCGTTGGGGTGACCAATGACAACAATGTCGGCTGCGTACGTCGCACCGAACATGGTCAAGACAATAGCGGTAAGGATATGGCGCACAATTTGATTGTTCAGCATGATTCTTCACCTTAAAACACGAAATCCAGTGACACACTGAGGACATTGACCGATTTGGTCAATGGTGTTTGCTGTTGAACATCACCCGGGGTAATAAAGCTTTGACCGGTCGTGCCTTTTGTGTCAGTACGCTCGAGCTGAAACTTGAGCGCAGCGGATGAGAACGCGTCCCAACGTAAGCCCACGGCGATAGAGTCTTGTGGTGCGTCGTCGCTGGCGGCAGGTTTGACTTCTGCCAGCATCATGTATGGAAGAAATTTTCCGAAGCGGTAGCCTGCCATCAGGTAACTGCCGTCTGCCGCGAAGACTGAATTGAGGTACTTGCCTCGGCGTTGCACCATCTCAGCTTGTAACACCACATTCGCACGATCTACCGAAAAACCTAACCCGGTGAACTCATACAGCTCCTCTGTTTGGCCTGCCGGCATCAGGTTAAGAATGTCCCCTGACAGTTGTGCATAGCCCTGAACTTGTCCCAGCCGCACGGTGTACCAGTCCCCATCCCACAGTAGGTTGATACCTTGGACGTTTTTGACTTCAGTAATGCCCGCAAAATTCCTGGGGCGGTTGATGGAGCTGCTGCCCAGCAGGCCTGTGATAGTGAGTGAATTGCCAGCTACTGGCAAGCGATAACTAAGATCAGCACCGTCCAGCCCGCCGTTGAGAACATCCACGCCATACACCTCGTTAGGCGGGCGAAGCCAAATATTGGCGTAACCCACTTTTCGCGAGTCGGAGACCAGAAAATTGGGCAAATTGAACCTGCCCGCGCGTATTGCCAAACCCTCCAAGGGCGCCAATTTTACAAAGGCCCAGTCAAGTTTGGTGGTCAGCTCTTCCTCGGTTCTTTGTTGAGTTACCGTTTGCACGGTGAACGATAGTTTGTCATTGGCTCTTGCGGTGAGTTGAAGCCCCAAATTGCTGTCTACAAGCGCAGTTCCACTCGTTGTTGCTCCCCTAGCTTGCTGCTCCCGTTTGAATTGGCCCTCATTGGAGTCCGTTTGGACATAGCCCAAGGTTCCGAAACCACTGAATGTGATGTATTCCCCCAGTGGGGTTTCAGCTTGGACGCTGGACGCGCATACAGAAAATGTAAGTGCAGCTATGACATTGAATGACAGATTCATGAATAAGCCCTCGGTTAATCTATTGACACGTGACGTACTTTTGACATTGATCTCCCCACGATTTTTTTATATCCACCTCTACTGAGGAGCACGGAGCTAGCGATGAACAACATAACTACTGTGTCAGTAAATTGCGCATTCGGACTTCATAGTCAATGCCTTGTCGTAGGTATGCGCAATAAAAATATGCGATTCGGAAAGATTGATTTTCATAAGTACGCGTCTCGCAACATTGATATTGGTCGGCGAGGTGAGGGCGAGCATCACCCCAGTGTTTTAGGACTTTCGCCTGACATTTCTCTAGTGGACAAAAAGGTCTGTACGTAGCTTTGACTGCCTGTCGGAATTTTTTATAGAAGTCTCCCTTCGGCGCCTTGTGAGAAAAAAAGATCTTTTCAAGTTCAAAAAATAGGACTTGCCGATGACTGCACAAAAGAGCACGCCATCACAAAAAAAGAGCACAACTTCTTCAAATATTATTTGAAGAAAACTGTCTGCGAGTAATTTCTATACGATCCATGATTTCTTACTCAAGCAAGTAAAAGCTTTAAGCGCGCGGCCAGAAATGGCACGCTGCGAACCCGTACTCCGGTGGCATCGAATACTGCGTTCCCCAAAGCTGCTGGAACTGGAGCCGACGAAGCTTCCCCCGCCCCGACTGGAGGATGGTCCAAGCGCTGTAAGAGCTCAATATCCAGTTGTGGGACCTCTGGAAAGCGCAACAGAGGGTAGCTCGCCCAGTCGACGCTTGTTACACGATCACGGTCGCAGGTGGTCTCCTCATGCAGTGTGCGCGACAGAGTCTGCAAAATATTGCCTTCGACCTGTGCGCGTACAGCGTCAGGATTGATCATCAGTCCACAGTCGTGCACACATGCCACACGTTCAACACGGATCATGCCGCTGCGACGATCTACCGCTACCTCCATTCCCACTGCTACAAAAGCCTCGCTGTCTTTGTAGTGGATGTATGCCATGCCGCGTCCGCGCACTTGCGTTTTTCTCCTGTCAGGTGCGGGAGAGGGACGAATTTTCCAATTCATTAGAGAGGCCAGTCGCTGAAGCACCTCACGTCCACGCGGGGCTTCTAGATCGCGCAGGCGAAATTCGAGTGCGTCGATGCGAGCACGGGAAGCTAGTTCATCGACGAAGCTTTCAACCGCGAAGCAGTTTGCTACCTTGCCCGGTGCACGGATATGTGCTGGGCGCAATGGCGCCTTGTCTAGCCAATGCGCGAGCACCCGCACGGATTTTGCGATGTAGGGTGGGTTCCCATTTTGGCTGATTTGACCAGTAGCTAACCCTCGCGGCTGTGGCAATCCGGCAGCTTGCGGACTAAGCAATGGAATCCATGGAAGCTGAGCCGTAGCGCGTGGAAACCACATCTCTGTAGACCAAGTGTCAATATGTCCATCAGAGGTTAGGTTGGCGCTGAGCTCGAGGAGCTGCGGGGGGCCCTTGGGATCCCATCCCAGCTCGTCTTGGCGGCTCCATTGCACACGTACCGGACGCCCGAGCGCCTGCGAGATCATGGCGGCTTCAATGCTTGCATCGTCATGGCCGTTCATACCGTAGCAGCCTGCGCCATCGATGTAAACAATGCGAATATTCGAGGCCGGCATGCCTAGGGCTGCGGCACAAGGGGCTATGAGTCGATGGCTAGCTTGCGAAGACGTCCATATGGTGGCTGAGTCCGCTTTCACGTCCGCTACCGAGCACGACGGGCCAATCGATCCGTGAGATTGCATAGGCCAGTAGTAGGTAGCTTGGTGTCTTTGAGAGTCCGACCGAAGTGTGTCCTGCCGTTCTACATTGCCCTTCTCAAACAATGTTTCCTCTGCGATGAATGGGCCTGCCCGCACCCACTTGGGCACATCCTCGTGGATGACGAGTTCATCGCCCTCACTCCACTGTGTCTTGAGTTCACGGGCTGCACGAATTGCTGCCCATTCGTCGACGGCGATAACAGCGAGGAAGTTGTTAATCCGCAGCACCCGCGTATTCGGCAAATGCCCAATCGAGGGTTCGTTGATTGACATTAGCGCTGCGTTCATTGCCGGTGGCCGCAATACGCGCGCATGGAGCATACTGGGCAAGGTGAAGTCTTGCAGGAATACATGCTGGCCGGTGACTTTGGCCGGTACATCCGGACGGGGCAGCGATTTACCAACAAGCACGTAATCTTTTGTGAGCTTCAGCGCTGCGTTTTTGTTTACCATCAGCTTCAAGGGAAAAAATTCGCCTGGAGCTGTAACTGTGAGTTCCGCAATAGTGAGTATCCGGCCATCGGCGGCGAACACCAGGCCATCGCGCAATTCCATCGATGACGCGTTTGCCCCCAGTCGTTTACTGGCCAATGCCAGAATTTCCTCGCGCAATGTGGCTGCTGCCAGACGTAACTCGATGCCTCCTCGCATAACACCGGTACTGCCGACAGTAGGTCCTTGGTTGGGTGTAAGCGCTGTGTCGCCTTCCACGAGGTCGATGCGAGCGACCGGCAGAGATAACTCTTCACCGACCATCTGACGCATTGCGATGCGGTGCCCCGTTCCGAGATCCACTTTGCCGGAGTAAATGATCAATGATCCATCCGGACGCAATGCGAGAAAAGAATCAACCCGATTTAAAGATAGCGTCCCGCGTGGGATTTGTTGCGCCAATGTCGGCTTCTCAAAGCCCAGCATAGAAAATGCTACAAAGCAGAAGCATCCCTTCAATATGTTGCGCCGAGAGTTGTCCATTACGTTCCTCTCTTGTTTGCAACTCGGGCAACAGCCTTCAGTACACGCTCGTGAGAACCACAGCGGCACAGGTTGCCTGACAGTGCGTCCTGTGCTTGTTCGCGGGTTGCATGGGGGTGGCTCATTAGCAGGGCGACTGATGTCATCACCATACCGTTTGTGCAGTAGCCGCATTGAGCTGCCTGCTCTGCGATAAAGGCCGCTTGTACGGGGTGGGGGGCGCTAGGCGTACCAAGCCCCTCATTTGTAGTGATCCGTTTGCCGACAGCGTTGGACAGGCTGATTAGGCAAGAGCGTGTTGGCTGGCCGTCGATTAACACCGTGCATGCACCGCATTGCCCTAGTCCACAACCAAACTTGGTGGCCGTTAGGTGAAGTTCATTTCGCAAGGCGTAGAGTAGTGGCATGGTGCCGTCCCACGCTGGTACAGAGACTGTTCTGTTATTTACTGTCAGACGATACTGGTCCATGATGGCCTCGTGTGATTCTTGGGTGTTTTTCCCGCATAGTTTTGCGCGAAAATAATGACTTTGACCCACCGCTAGGAATTCGCAACGAAGGTGAAAATCGATAGATGGCGCGCGGGACTAGGTAAATGTTCAGAGACTGCCAGCAGCAGCAGCGGCGTTCTTCGTGTGTCTGATGAAGCGGAGCGGCTGGTAAATGCTGAATTTGATCTTTGTGAAAACTAAATTTCGCGGACATCAAAAGTGAATAAGTTCTATTCATCAGTTCCTCCCGTTTTGGCCGCTGCTGTCACCTCAGCCAAGATGTTGAGAACTTCGCTGGCCCTATCCAGATCAGAAGCGGAGAAAAGAGCTGCAGTTCGAGACGCATACTTCTTCCAACGTGTGTCTATGGCACCAAACTTGGCTCGACCAGCCGCGGTCAAGACATAAAGTGGAGATCGCTTATGAACAGGGTTAGGACGTGTTTCAACCAAACCTGATTCGGCGAGTAAATTGAGTTGCTTCTGGGCACCCTGTCGGGTAACACCCATGCGGGCTGCGATCTGAGGTGTGGTCAGTGGGTGATCTGCGAGCGCAAGTGCACCCAGCATTTGCCAGCGGGCGCTGCTCAGTTCCTCTTGGGCTGCGAAATCATCTCCCCAGTCGATAAGCACGCCATGAACCCTGAATACGGTCAAAACTAAATCGGTAAACTTGTCCGCCTTTGTACGTCGCATTCCCCCCCCCCTTCCCATCAAATTGAATAAGCAACTTGTAAAGCTGGCAATTTAGGTGTAATCCGCTCAGCTGCCGGAGAGCGCGGCCCGATTAGCTGCCAACCAATCTGCGAACGGTTGTGGTTTGCGTCCAGTGATCTTCTCGAAGTCTGCGCTGACGTGGCCCATCTGACCGGCAGCCACGTTCGCATCAAAGGATGCCAGCAGCTGAGCAAAGTGCTCGGGTACCCCCCCTCTGATCATGCCGCGAAGGAGATCTTCGGGGGATACGGGGATGAACTGAATGGGTTTGCCGATTGCCGAGCTGAGCTGCTGAGCCTGCTCCGCGGCGGTAAACGCCTGGGCGCCACTGATCGTATAGGTAGTCTTGCCCGGAGATGGGTTAGCAAGTTCGTGCGCCGCAGCCAGCGCCAAGTCATCGCGCGCGATATCGGCGACTTTCCCATCACCAGCGGCACTGAACCACTTGCCACCACGCTCCATAACACTGGGTAAAAGCATTTGGAGGTTCTCAAAGTACCAATGATTGCGCAGCACCGTCCAACTACTGAGTTGACTCGCACTCAGCGCAGCCTCTGTCTCTGCGTGGTCGGGAGCGAACAGAACGAGGGAACGCTGCGGATCGGGCATTGAGGTATAGATCAGATGCTCAACGCCGGAGTTCTCAGCGGCTGCAATAGCGCGTTGATGTTGTTGCACACGTTGACCGGACGCATCGGCATCTGTGCTGATTAACAACACCCTGCCGGCACCCTGGAATGCGCGAACGAGCGACGCTTCGTTGTCGAAGTCCGCCGCCCGTACATCGACACCGCGTGCTGCCCAGGCGGCAAGACTGTCGGGCTTGCGCGTGGTTGCGATGACCTGTTGAGGGGAAACCTTCAGCGTGTCGATCAGGTGGCAGAGGACACGTTGACCGAGATGGCCTGAGGCTCCGGTGA
>NZ_PTQY01000007.1 GCF_002943465.1 Rhodoferax sp. TS-BS-61-7 | reverse complement strand
TGCGCGCATTGAACGCCTGCTTAACTCCAGACCGCGTGCATGCTTGGGCTTCAAGACCCCTGCTGAGGTACTCTCGGAACTGCGCAACCAATGTCGCGATTCGAACTAGAAATCAAGAAATTGGCCTATAAGCCCCGTAGATACTGCGCAAGCAGCTACTAAATCAGGAGCGAATTCGCACTTGAAACGTGGCTAAGGTGCGCGCACCAGCAGCCATTCGCGGCGGAACAGCCAGTCCTGGGGTTGCCACAGGTTGTCCAGCGTCACCTCGCCGCTTTTGTGGCGGCTCTTCACATGCCAGCGCTGGGCTACCAGCGTGCAATGTGGCAGGCAGCTGGGGGCCTCGTTCAGGTCTTCTTGCAGCCAGACCACAGCGTCGAACTCGGTCAGCAGTTTGTCCAGCCGCTCTTGGGCCGGCATGTCGGGGTACAGCGCACCCGTGTTCCGGCCTTCGGCGTCGTAGGGCGTGATGCGCGCGCCAGGCAGCACAAAGTGAAAACGCTCGTACTGGCCGGTAAACCCATTGGGCACCACCACGCGCTGACCGCGCATCTGCGCCTGCACCGTGGGGCTGTAGCCAGCGGCATCGGTAGAAAGGGGCGCCACCATCAGCGTGAAGCAGCCATAGACCGTCGCGCAGGCTAGCAGGCATGCGTTGCGTACCCAGGTTTTAGAAAGAAATCCGGCTGCAACCCCCGCCAATCCTGCGCTAGCAGCTAGCAAAGTCATAGCAACTTCCGTCGTACGGGCAATCTCCATACTCCCCATCACCCAGCTGATGCGTGCCAACATCACCAGCGCCGGGGCACACACCAGTAGGGTGACCCAGAACCAGACGCGGGGCAGTCGGTCCCACACCAGCGCCATGGCAATGGCCAGGGCTGGCATGGCTGGAATGACGTAGCGCGCTGAGCGCTGGCTGGGAATTGTGAACACCACCAGCCATACCAGTAGCCAGGCCAGCAGCACCCACAGCGCAGGGGACAGCTGCGTAAAACTCTGGCGGCGCACACCGCGCCACAGCACCAGCGCGCAAAAGCCCAAGGCCATGAAGGCCAGCAGCCCCGCGTTCTCGGGGTAGGCCAGCAGCTGCGTCCACATCGGATAGGGGCCTGACAGCGCGGCTTGCCAGTAGCCCATGGTGTTGGACATCTTGCCGGCGTTCTCGGCCACGACAAATTCCTGCCACACCGCAGCCGGGTCCGGGTCCAGCACAAACCACAGCGCAAAAATGCCCACGCCCAGCAGCGTGCTCCACGCCACGCCTGCGGTGGTGCGCAGCGTGGTACGCCAGGCAAAAGGCTCGCTCAGCAGCACTGCGCACCACAAAGCGGCTGCCGCAGGGGCCACCAGCGCAAACGATTTGTAGGCCGCGCCCAGGCCCATTGCCACGCCAAACAAGGTGTAAGCCAGCCATCCCAGTGTGGCGGGCTGTGCCGGCGCGTGATCGCGCACGCGCAGCCACAGCAGCCACCACATGGGCAGCGCCAGCCAAAAGGTCTCGGGTGCCGAGGTGAGGTAGACCCGCCCGTAACGGAAGGTGGAGAAAAACAGCAGGTACAGCGCTGCAGCCAGGCAGGCGGCGCGCAGCTTGCCGGGCGCGGGCGCCATGCGGTGGGCGAAGAAGGCCAGCAGGGCGGTGGTGGCAAAGGTGTAGACGATGCTGGGCAGGCGCAGGGCAAACAGGCTCCAGCTTTGGCCCCAGTTGCCGGCCACCATGGCTTGCCAGATCAGCAGCGGCGGCTTGGTGTTGCGTGTGCCCAGCAGTTCGGACTGCAGTGGCAGCCAGTGGCCGCTCTCTGCCGTCATGCGGGCGATGTGGATGTAGACCATCTCGTCGCCATTGGTCGGGGCGTAGGGGCTGCCCAGGCCCAGCAGGTAGAGTGCTGATGCTATAAAAACAAGAGCTATCCACGCAATATCGGTGCGGGCTAGTGGCTCAAAACGCTTGAAACTTGGCCCCATGGGTGTCGCTCAGTCTTTGGGGCGCTTGAAGGTCCAGCGGTCGTTGGCCAAAAAGTTGCTCACGCTGGCTGCGATGATAGCGATGATGTTGGCCACGCGGTAGTCCATGCTGCCCGAGAGCAGCAGCGTCAGCACATACTGCAGGCCACTGCCAAAGGCAGACGCCGTGACGTACTGCCCAAACTCCATGCCCAGCAAGCGCAGGCTCACGGGTTGTATCTCATCCGCTTCCAGCGTCTTCACGCGGTCAGACCAGGTCCACAGCCGGTTCCAGGTGAAGTTGTTGAGCGTGGCCAGTGCAATGGCCAGGGCCAGGGAGAGGTAGGGCTTTTTGTAGCCAGCTTCAATGGCGTTGAACAGGTATTCGTGGCCCAGGTAGAGCACGGTCAGGTTCACCACCACACCACTGGCGCCCACGATGCCGAACTTGATGAAGCGGTAACGCTCTAGCAGGCCCAGCGCCCACAACACGGCGCGCTGCAATCCGTTCACGCCGCTCATACGCTGGCAGCCTCGGTGCGGGTTTGCAGGTAGGCCAGGGCTTGGTCCAGCACGGGGTCGGGCGCAATACGTTTGAGGCACTGGTTGTCGCCGTCGCAAAAGGTCAGGCGGTGGTTGTAGGCAGACAGGCAGGGGGAGCAGGCAATGCCGCTTTCCAGCACGATGTTGCGCGTACCCAGCGGGCCGTACAGTTTGCCGGTTTCCGGACCGAAGAACACCATGGTCTGGATGGGCGTGACGGTGGCAAAGTGGCCGGGGCCGCCGTCATTGGTGATGAGCAGCTCGGACGCGTGGAACAACATCAGCAGTTCGCGGATGCTTTTGGTGTAACCGGTCAAGTCCAGACAAGCATCGCTGCCGACCTGGGTTTTCAAATCTTTGGCGAGTTGCGCGTCGTCTTTCAGACCGATCAATCCCACCGCAAAACCCGCAGCGCACAGGCCCTGGGCCACGCGCGCGTAGTGCGCGGCAGGCCAGGCGCGTTCGGGCAGGATGCCGCCACCGGCATACATCAGTACCAGCGGACGCTCGATGGTGACAGGGTGGTCGTTTTGCACCTTGGCGCGGTAGGCCTCCAGCTCGGTGGGGCTGAACTTGACCGACAGTTCGGTCTCTACGGGCACGGCCCGGATGGGGGCCGCCTTGTTGCGTGGCGCGCTGCCCGCAGATGCCATCGCGTCCACCAGCGACAAAAACTGTTTGCTGATGTGCTGGTAGGGGTTGTAGGGAATCGCGTGGTTGATAAAGCTGCCGCGGTACAGGCCTTCTTGCGTATGCGGGGTAAAGCCCACGCGCACCGGCGCGCCAGTGCTGAAGGAGAGCAGGGCGCTCACGCGGGAGAACAGTTCACAGTCAATCACTGCGTCCAGACCGAGCTTGCGCATCTTCAGGCTCACGGCCAGGATGTCACGAACCAGCATGCCCCCGGAGCTGTCGTCCAGCGTGTGCATGTTCTCCACCTGTGTCAGCGACAGCAGTTTGGAGACTTCCTGGTTCTTCTTGAGCTGGAGGATGTGGATGGCCGCATGCGGGTATTGGCGGCGCAGCGCGGCAAACATGGGGCCGGCCAGCACGATGCTGCCCATCTCCGAGAGCAGGATCACCAGAATATTCTTGGCGCGGGTGTCGATGGTGGCGGGTGTACCCCACAGGCCGGTGAAGCGAACCCACGTCGAGACCGCACCACACAGCACTTGGCCAACCCAGCGGTCTATGAATCGTTGTGTTTGGAGTTTCATCGGGTTGGCATTGTGCCAGCGGCGCAGGCTTGGCGCCGCTGGCGTGGGTCTGTTTTACAGACCGGCGGCTGCACGCAGGGCGGCCGTCTTGTCGGTGCGTTCCCAAGTGAACTCGGGCTCTTCGCGACCGAAGTGGCCGTAGGCGGCGGTTTTTTCGTAGATCGGGCGCAGCAGGTCCAGCATCTGAATGATGCCCTTGGGACGCAGGTCAAACACCTCGGCAACGATGGCCGACAGCTTGTCATCGGGGATCACGCCGGTGCCTTCGGTGTAGACCGTGATGTTCATGGGCTTGGCCACGCCGATGGCGTAGGCCACCTGCACTTGGCACTGCTTGGCCAGGCCGGCGGCGACCACGTTCTTGGCCACATAGCGCGCGGCGTAGGCAGCGGAGCGGTCCACCTTGGAGGGGTCCTTGCCGGAGAACGCGCCACCGCCGTGGGGGCAGGCGCCACCGTAGGTGTCCACAATGATCTTGCGTCCGGTCAGGCCGCAGTCACCCTGGGGGCCGCCCACCACAAAACGGCCGGTGGGGTTGATCAGGTACTTGGTGTTCTGCAGCCATTCCTTGGGCAGCACAGGCTTGATGATCTCTTCGATGATGGCTTCGGTGAACGAGGCTTTCATGCTGTGCTGGGTTTCGCTCTGGTCTGGGCTGTGCTGGGTGGACAGCACCACGGTGTCAATGCTGTGGGGCTTGCCGTCCACATAACGCATGGTCACCTGGCTCTTGGCGTCAGGGCGCAGGAAAGGCAGGCGGCCGTCCTTGCGCAACTGGGCCTGGCGCTCCATCAGGCGGTGCGCGTAGTAGATAGGCGCGGGCATTAGCTCGGGCGTTTCGTCACAGGCGTAACCGAACATCAGGCCCTGGTCACCGGCGCCGGTGTTCAGGTGGTCGTCGGACGCGTGGTCCACGCCCTGGGCGATGTCGTTGGACTGTTTGTCATAGGCCACCAGCACGGCGCAGCCCTTGTAGTCGATGCCGTAGTCGGTATTGTCGTAACCGATGCGTTTGATGGTGTCGCGCGCGACCTGGATGTAGTCCACATGCGCATTGGTGGTGATCTCACCGGCCAACACGACCAGGCCGGTGTTGGTCAGGGTTTCGGCAGCCACGCGGGACTTGGGGTCCTGCTTGAAAATCGCATCCAGGATTGCGTCAGAAATCTGGTCGGCAACTTTGTCAGGGTGGCCTTCAGACACAGACTCGGAGGTAAAGAGAAAATCGTTCGCCATAACTAGGTCTCCAAAATAAACATCAAGTCGCGTTGCTTGGGCTTTGGAGCTTACAGCGAACGCTTTAGCAGATTCGTCAAAATTTTGACAAGGCACAATGGCGGGCCTTGGGAGGCAAACCAATGTGTGCGTCGCCCTGCAAGTAGTTCTATAACTCAGCGACACTGCCGATTTTAGCCCACCCATGTTCCTGGTTTTCAAATTGCTGTCCTCCCTGCCTTTGTGGCTATTGCACGGCCTGGGCTGGGGGCTGGGCTGGTTGGCCTTTCTGCTGTCACCTACCTATCGGCGGCGGTTTGTCGCCAATGCGCGCCAAGCGGGCTTGAGTGCGGCGCAGCAACGGGCCGCAGTGGGTCAATCTGGAATGCTGGTGGCCGAACTGCCGCGCTTATGGCTGGGCGCCCCGGTGCCGGTGTTGTGGCAGGGGCGTGACCATGTCGAGGCCGCGCTGCAGGGTGGCCGTGGGGTGGTGTTTTTGACCCCCCACCTCGGCTGTTTTGAAATTACAGCCCAGGCCTATGCCCAGGCCTTCGGCCAGCAGGGACGGCCCATGACGGTGTTGTTTCGGCCACCGCGACAGGCGTGGCTTGCGCCGTTGGTGACACAAAGCCGCGCCCGACCTGGCATGGAAACCGCGCCCACCACCTTGGCGGGTGTCAAACAAATGCTCAAAGCACTGAAGGCGGGTCATTGTGTGGGGCTGTTGCCGGACCAGGTGCCGCCGCAATCCCAAGGCGTGTGGGCCCCATTTTTTGGCCAGGATGCCTACACCATGACCTTGTCCGCCCGTCTGGCAGCCCAAAGTGGCGCCACCGTGTTGCTGGCCTGGGGTGAGCGCCTGCCTTGGGGGCAGGGTTACACGGTGCACGTGGAACCGCTGGGTGCGCCTTTGCACCAGGACTTGGCCCAGGCCGCCGGTCAAATCAACGCGGCGATGGAAACGCTGATCCGCCAGTGCCCCACGCAGTACCTGTGGGGTTACGCCCGCTACAAGGCACCGCGTGCTGCGACTTCTTAATCCACGGCGGGCAGAGACAAGATGAGTCGCTGGATGTTGAAACTATTGGTGCTGCTCGGGGCGCTGCCTCTGCCGTTTTTGCGCGGTCTGGGATGGGTGCTTGGCGGCTTGCTCTACCTCTTGGTGCCTTCCCGTCGGCGTGTGGTGCAGACCAATTTGACCTTGTGTTTTCCCCAATGGAGTGGGGCCATGCGCAGGCGGCAATGCTGGTTGACTTTTGTGTACTTCGCCCAGTCCTGGCTGGACCGGGGTTGGCTCTGGCATGCGCCGCCAGCGGTGGTGCAATCGCGACTGCAGCTGCGCGGGGCGCTGGACGCGCTCGCTGGTGATACCCCCACCATCTTGTTTGCACCGCATTTTATGGGGCTGGATGCCGCCTGGACGGCCCTGACCCTGCAGGTGCCGCGCCGCTTTTCGACGATTTATTCGCCCCAAGTCAATGCCACGGTGGATGCCTGGGTGCTGGCCGGGCGGCAGCGGTTTGGCCAGCCAGAGATGGTGGCGCGCCTGGACGGCGCCAAGCCCATCGTCGCGGCGGTGCGCCGTGGCGAACCGCTGTACCTGTTGCCGGACATGAATTTCGACCCGTCCGAATCGTTATTCGTGCCTTTTTACGGGGTGCCAGCTGCCACCGTCCCCTCACTATCGCGGTTTGCGAAATTGGGACGTGCCCAGGTCGTCCCGGTGGTCACGCGCATCACGCCACAGGGCTACACCATCGAGGTGTTGCCACCTTGGCAAGACTTCCCAACGGTGGATTTGGAGGCGGACACCCAGCGTATGAACCTGGAGCTGCAGTCCTATATCGACACCATGCCAGCCCAGTACTACTGGGTGCACAAACGCTTCAAAGACCGCCCAAACGGCGAGGCTTCGCCTTACTGAGCTTCTGGGGCAGTGTCTGCCGGTGATGCACTGGCGGCGCCTTTGGGGTGGGCCCAGGTCCAGAGCAGCTTGGCCACCTCTTCAATGCCTTGGCGCTTGGGTGCGGAAAACAACATCACCTCGCCCCCACCTGCTTGCAGCTTGGTAATGGACAAAATCTTGGCCTGTTCGCTGCGGGTGAGTTTGTCGGCCTTGGTCAGGATGATCAGAAATTTCAGGCCTTCCTGCACCCGGGGGCGGATCACATCGAGCAGGATTTCGTCGAGCTCCGTCATGCCATGGCGTGGGTCGCACATCAGCACAATGGCGTGCAGGTTTTTGCGCGTGACCAGGTAGTTGGCCATGACCTGCTGCCAGCGGATCTTGTCTTGTTTGGGCACCGCAGCGTAGCCATAACCCGGCAAATCCGTCAGCACCGCATCGGTCTGTCCTTGTCTGCCCAGCGCGAACAGGTTGATGTGCTGCGTGCGGCCCGGTTTTTTGGAGGCAAAGGCGAGTTGTTTTTGCTGCGTCAGGATGTTGATGCAGGTGGATTTGCCCGCGTTGGAGCGACCGACAAAGGCGATTTCCGGTACATCCAGTTCGGGCAAAAAATGCAATTGGGGCGCAGTCGTGAGAAAGCGGGCGGTGTGTAGCCAGCCCATCGCCACCGTTTCCGCGGATTTTTCTGCGGTGGGGGCGGGGGGATTGGTGGCGCTTGTGGCGCGTGGGTTTGGTGTGTTGGTCATTGAATGTGAAGGTAAACCCAGTGCCGCATTGTAGAATGGCGCTGTTTTGCTCACCAGACACGACATTCCTATGAAGTTGATTGCACACCTGCTCCTTGCGGCCTCATTCGCGGCTTTCTCTGCGCCTTCTTTCGCAGAAGACGCCAAGCCCGAGGTTGCCAAAGCCGCCAAACCTGACTTGGTGAAGGGCGAGGCCAGCTACACCGCAGTGTGCGCCGCCTGCCACGGTGCGGACGGCAATGCCGGATCTCCGGCCTACCCCAAACTGTCGCAACAGCACCCCGAATATCTGGTCAAGCAGCTACAAGAGTTCAAGGCTGACAAGCGCAACAACCCGGTCATGAAGGGTTTTGCCTCCGCGTTGACAGATGCGGACATGAAAAACATTTCCTACTGGTTGACATCACAGAAAGCCAAGACCGGTTTTGCCAAAGACAAGGCCTTGGTGTCGCTGGGTGAGCGCATTTACCGCGGCGGTATTGCCGATCGCCAGGTGCCTGCCTGCGCGGGTTGCCACAGCCCCAATGGCGCCGGTATTCCTTCCCAGTACCCCCGCCTGAGCGGTCAACATGCGGATTACTCTGTGGCCCAGTTGGTGGCTTTCCGCGATGGCGTGCGCAAAAACAGCCTGCAGATGAGCCAAGTGGCCAGCAAAATGAACGACCGCGAAATCAAGGCTGTGGCGGATTACATCGCCGGCCTGCGCTAAGCCCTATTGTTCGGGGGATAGGTTCTGAGGAACCAATCACCCCGAAACCACCCTAACAGGCGGGTCCATCCCATGATGGCCTGCCTTTTTTTTTGAATTTCTACGGCCTCTCATGACAGTTTCCACCCAGGGTCTTGCGTTGAATTCGGGTTCGCGTGCTTGGCGCTCTGCGGTCGAGTTGTTGTCGTCCATGCGCTTTTCCATCTCACTGCTCACGGTGATTTGTATTGCCTCGGTCATCGGCACCGTGCTCAAACAACACGAGCCCCTGAACAACTATGTGAACCAGTTTGGGCCCTTCTGGACCGAGGTGTTTGGTCTGGTCAGTTTGTACAGCGTGTACAGCGCGTGGTGGTTCCTGCTGATTCTGGCGTTTCTGGTGACCAGCACTTCTTTGTGTGTGGTCCGCAACACGCCCAAAATCTTGGCCGACCTTAAGTCGTACAAAGAAAATATCCGAGAACAAAGCCTGCAGGCGTTTGGACAACGCGCACAGATGGTGCTGGCGGAGTCGGCAGAGCCTGCCGCCCACCGTGTTGGCAACTTACTGGTTAGCGGCGGCTGGCGGGTCAAGCTGCAGCGCCGTGAAACGCCGCAAGGCACCGGATGGATGGTTGCGGCCAAGGCCGGTGCCGCGAACAAGTTGGGGTATATCGCGGCCCACAGCGCGATCGTGTTGGTCTGTCTGGGCGGGCTGCTCGACGGTGATTTGATCGTGCGCGCGCAAATGCTGTTCAATGGCAAACAGGTCTACAAAGGCGGTGGTTTGATCGCAGATGTGCCGCAGCAGCACCGTCTGGGCGAGCGCAATCCGACGTTCCGTGGCAACCTGCTGGTGGCGGAAGGAACGCAGTCCAGCACGGCCATCCTGAACCAGTCAGACGGAGTCTTGCTCCAGGACTTGCCTTTTGCCATCGAACTCAAAAAATTCATCGTGGAGTACTACTCCACAGGCATGCCCAAGTTGTTTGCCAGCGATATCGTGATCCACGACAAGGCGACGGGTGAACGGATTGAGGCGCGCACCGAAGTCAACCATCCCGTGAAATACCGGGGCATCGAGATTTTTCAAAGCAGCTTTGACGATGGCGGCTCCAGCCTGCGCCTGCGTGCCCAATCCCTCACGGGGCGCACGCAGCCGTTTGATCTGGAAGGCATTGTGGGCGGCAGTTCGCAATTGACCAACGAGGCGGGCGCACCGGGCGACCAACTGACGGTGGAATACACCGGCCTGCGTGTGATCAACGTGGAGAACTTTGGTGGCAACCCTGCGGAGGGTATTGATGTGCGCAAGGTGGATTTGCGCGACGCCATGAACGCACAAATGGGCGCGGCCAACAAAACCAAAGAGCAAAAAAACCTGCGCAACGTGGGGCCCAGCGTGACCTACAAGCTGCGGGATGGTGCAGGGCAGGCGCGGGAGTACCACAACTACATGCTGCCCGTGGACATGGGGGAGGGGGTACCCGTGTTCCTGCTGGGCATGCGGGAGACACCGGCCGACACCTTCCGTTACATCCGGGTGCCTGCGGACGACAAAGGCTCCATGGACGACTTTATGCGTTTGAGCCAGGCCCTGTCGAATCCGGCGCTGCGTGACAAAGCCGTGCAGCGCTACGCCGCCAAGGCCGTGGATGGCAAACGCCCGGAACTATCTGCGCAACTCAGTGCATCGGCGGCGCGTGCGCTGGCTTTGTTTGCGGGTGTGCCGGTGGGTGGGCAGACGCCGGCAGTGGCGGGGCTGCAGGCCATTTCCGATTTCATTGAGGCCAACGTGCCAGAAGCTGAACGCAGCAAGGCGGGTGAAGTGCTGGTACGTATTCTGAATGGGGTGCTGTTTGAACTGGAGCAGGTGGCGCGCGAGCAAGCGGGCATGCCGGCTTTTGCACCCGATGCCCGTGGCCAGGCCTTTATGACGCAGGCGGTGTTGGCGCTGAGCGACGTGCCCCTGTACCCGGCGCCTCTGGTGCTGACCTTGGCAGATTTCACACAGGTGCAAGCCAGTGTGTTTCAGGTCGCACGTGCCCCGGGTAAAACGGTGGTCTACCTGGGTTGCGCCTTGCTGATTCTGGGTGTGTTTGCCATGCTCTATGTACGGGAACGCCGCGTTTGGGTATGGTTGGCGCCTGGCCAGGACAGCAACACATCCCAAGCCACCCTGGCGTTTTCAACGAACCGCAAGACCCTGGACAGCGACAAAGAATTTGAGCACCTCAAGGCGCGCTTGTTGGCGTGGAAGGAATAAAAGATATGAACGCAGTTTCCGGTACCCGTAACGAAACTTTGGCTCAGGCATCGGCTGACGCCCTCAGCCTGAACGTAGGCTACTTTGCCCGCCGCACCTGGTTTGACTGGTTGTTTGCAGTGCTGGTGATCGCTGGTGGGTTATTCGCCTTTATGCGTTACGCCGACAGCATGGATGTGTACGAAAAAGGCATTTTGCTGGCGGCTATTCCGTCTGCCATCTGGCTGGCCTGGTTCTGGCGCCCCCTGCAAGTGCTGATGCTGGTGGTGGCCGGTTTATCCCTGGCGGCGGTGTTCTCCTACCAAGGCTCGTTGGATCGGGCCGAGACAGTGTTCTGGCTCAAGTACTTCTTGTCCAGCCAGTCGGCCATTCTGTGGATGAGCATGCTGTTTTTCATGGCCACCGTGTTTTACTGGGTGGGTGTGTTTGCCAAGGGCCGTGCCGCCGGCATCGAGTTAGTGGCGTCGCGTTTGGTGTGGGTGGCCATCACCATGGCGCTGACCGGCACCATGGTGCGCTGGTACGAGAGTTATTTGCTGGGCGCCGACATTGGCCACATTCCGGTCAGCAATCTGTACGAAGTGTTTGTGCTGTTCTGCTGGATGACCGCGGCCTTCTACCTCTACTTTGAAGCCCAGTACCAGACCCGCTCCCTGGGGGCGTTTGTGATGCTGGTGATCAGCGCCGCTGTGGGATTTTTGCTTTGGTACACCGTGGTGCGCCAGGCGCATGAGATTCAGCCTCTGGTGCCCGCGCTCAAGAGCTGGTGGATGAAACTGCATGTGCCGGCCAACTTCATTGGGTATGGCACTTTTGCGCTGGCGGCGATGGTGGCCTTTGCCTATCTGATCAAACAGCAGGCCACCGAGACCCGTTGGTACAAGCTGGCGCCTTTGTGGCTGCTGGGCATCGTGTTGTGTTTTGAACCGTTGGTGTTCCGCCGTTCGGCCAGCGGTGGCATGAGTGATTACTGGGCGGTGTACTTTGGTGTGTCTGCCTTGGTGGTCGCAGGCATTTTGCTGGGCCGCAAGCAAATTGCTGCCAAGCTGCCCAGTTTTGAGATTCTCGACGATGTGATGTACAAGTCCATCGCCGTGGGCTTTGCGTTCTTCACCATTGCCACTGTGCTGGGCGCACTGTGGGCGGCCGAGGCCTGGGGTGGCTACTGGAGCTGGGATCCGAAAGAGACTTGGGCCCTGATCGTCTGGCTCAACTACGCGGCTTGGCTGCACATGCGCCTCATGAAAGGTCTGCGCGGCACCGTGGCCGCCTGGTGGGCTTTGGCGGGCTTGGCCGTGACGACCTTTGCCTTTATTGGCGTCAATATGTTCCTCAGTGGACTGCACAGCTACGGAACTTTGTAAGAGAAAGCACTGTCGGACGACTAACGACCACACGAGGAGTCCCCATGCTGATCAAAACCCCGAGCTCCGGCTTTCACCACCCTGTTGCCAGCGAGATCACCTCACGCGGTGTGTACGAAGAGCGCCGCCGCATGCTCAAACACCTGGCCACGGGTGTGGCCGGGGTCGGTATGGCGCAATGGGCCGCGCGCGAGGCGATGGCGCAAAGCGCGGTATGGGGTGCTGCGCCTGGCAAGTTGGCCGCATTGCCATCGAAAGCCTCTGCCGTGGCAGGGGCCATGGCGATGGAGAAGGTAACCCCCTACAAGGACGCCAGCACGTACAACAACTACTACGAGTTTGGCACCGACAAAGCGGACCCCGCGGTCAACGCCCACACGCTGAAGACCTCACCCTGGTCGGTCGAGGTAGAGGGTCTGGTCAAGAAGCCTGGGCGTTTTGCGCTGGAAGACTTGCTCAAGCTCAGCCCCATGGAAGAGCGCATCTACCGCCTGCGCTGTGTGGAGGGTTGGTCCATGGTGATTCCCTGGGTGGGTTATTCGCTGGCCGAGCTGATCAAGAAGGTGGAGCCGCTGGGGAGCGCCAAGTATGTGGAGTTGGTGACACTGGCTGATCCCAAGACCATGCCCTTTGTGGGTTCGCGTGTGCTGGATTGGCCCTACACCGAAGGCCTGCGTTTGGATGAGGCCATGCACCCGTTGACCCTGTTAAGTTTTGGTATGTACGGTGAAGTGCTGCCCAAGCAGAATGGTGCACCGGTGCGGTTGGTGGTGCCATGGAAGTATGGCTTCAAGAGTGGCAAGAGCATCGTGAAGATCCGCTTCACCGAAAAACAGCCGGGCACGGCCTGGAACAAGGCGGCGGCCAACGAGTATGGCTTTTACTCCAACGTGAACCCCAATGTGGACCACCCGCGCTGGAGCCAGGCGACGGAGCGCCGCATTGGTGAAGATGGCCTGTTTGCCAAGAAACGCAAGACTCTCATGTTCAACGGTTACGAGGCCCAGGTGGGGCAGTTGTACGCCGGTATGGACCTGAAAAAGTTCTACTGACCCAATGGCAACCGTGAATGCCTGCTTGGCCCACCGCGCGGCCAAACCGGCGGTGTTTGTTGTGGCTGCCTTGCCCTTGTGCTGGTTGGTCTTCGCTGCGTTTGCGGATCGCTTGGGCGCCAATCCTGCCGAGGCCTTGGTGCGGGCAACGGGGGACTGGACGCTGCGCATGTTGTGTGTGGTGCTGGCGGTGACACCCTTGCGTACGATGGCAGGTTGGCCTGCGCTGGCCCGGCTGCGGCGCATGCTGGGGTTGTGGACGTTCGCTTATGCGGCGTTACATCTGCTGGCTTACAGCTGGTTTGACATGGGGTTTGACGTGGGCGATATCGCCAAAGACATTGCCAAGCGGCCCTTCATTCTGGTGGGCTTCACCGCCCTGGTGCTGTTGTTGGCGCTGGCCGCCACGTCGTTTAACCGTGTGATCAAGGCCATGGGCGCCAAACGCTGGCAAGCGCTGCACCGGGCGGTGTACCTGGTGGCCGCGCTGGCACTGCTGCATTTCTTCTGGATGCGGGCCGGCAAAAACAACTTCACCGAGGTGGCGGTCTACGCACTCATCATTGCCATCCTGCTGGGTTGGCGTTTGCGCCGGTTTATCAATAAAAACAAGGTCTAGCCCGCATGGTTATTGCGCAAGAAGCTCCTGTTTTGATAGCAAATTAGAGCAGCAACTCACCACGCAACTGGTCTGCCAGGCTGTCGCGTTGGCGAATCAGGTGGGCCTGTGTGCCATCCACCAGAACCTCGGCGACCTTGGGGCGGGAGTTGTAGTTGCTGGACATGCTCATGCAGTAGGCACCTGCTGACAGCACGGCCAGGCGGTCGCCGGCCTGCACCTGCAGGCTGCGGTCGTGGCCTATCCAGTCACCGCTCTCGCACACGGGGCCCACCACGTCGTAGACCGTGCGGTCCTGCACGGTGGCCGTGGCCTGCAGCGGCACGATACGGTGAAAGGCCTGGTACATGGCAGGGCGCGGCAGGTCGTTCATCGCGGCGTCCACGATGCAAAAGTTCTTCTGTTCGCCAGGCTTGAGGTACAGCACCTCGGTCACGCACAGGCCGGCATTGCCTACCAGCGAGCGCCCGGGCTCGATCATCAGCTTGCGCTGGCCAAAGCCGCGCGCATCCAGCTTGGCCAGCAGCTTGGCCCACAGCGCGTCGGCTGCGGGCGGGGTGTCGTCGTTGTAGTTGATGCCCAGGCCGCCACCAAAGTCGATGTGCTCAATGGGGATGCCTGCCGCCTCGATGGATTCGACCAAGTCCAGCATGCGGTCCATGGCGTCCAGGTAGGGCGTTTCTTCGGTGATCTGCGAGCCGATGTGGCAGTCAATACCCACCACCTGCAGGCCGGGCAGGGCGGCTGCGCGCTGGTAGGTGGCCAAGGTGCGTTCGTGTGCAATGCCAAACTTGTTGCCCTTGAGTCCGGTGGAGATGTAGGGGTGGGTCTTGGGGTCCACATTGGGGTTCACGCGGATGCTGATGGGCGCCTTGCGGCCGGCCGCCATGGCCACCTGGTTCAGCACCTCGATCTCGGCCTCGCTTTCCACGTTGAAGCAGCCAATACCGGCGAGCAGTGCCTCGTGCATTTCCGCGCGGGTCTTGCCCACGCCCGAAAAAATGATCTTGCGGGCATCACCACCAGCGGCCAGCACGCGGGCCAGTTCACCACCCGAGACAATGTCAAAACCGCAGCCGGCCTTGGCAAACAGCTGCAAAACAGCCAGCGAGGAATTGGCTTTCATCGCGTAGCAGATTTGCGCATTGCGGCCAGCAAAACCCTTTTGGTAGGCCGCCAGCGCCGCCAACATGGATGCCTTGGAATACACAAACAAGGGAGTGCCGTGTTGTGCCGCGAGTGCGTCGACGGCGCAGTCCTCCACATGGAGTTGCCCTTGGGCGTAGTGAACGAAAGGGTGGCCGGGCAGTGTGGAAGGGTTCATGGGGTGGTGTTGGGTGAGGGTGCGTCGGCGGGCGTCGCGGGGGAGATGGCAGGCGTTGCCGAGGGGCTGCGGGTGGTGGGTTTGGCAGGCAAATACAGCGAGCCAGTCTGGCCGCAGGCGGCCACAGTGAGCACACTGAGGGCAAGGGCAAGAGGTCTGACTAGAATTTGGGCTGCTTTCAACATAACGAAATTGTAATGAACGACCAAGAATTCATGGATCGCGCAGAGGCGCTGCTGCAAGCGGTAGAGGTGTGCTGCGACCGGATCAACGATGATTCGGACGCCGACATTGACAACCAGCGGGTGGGCGGCATGGTGACTTTGACCTTTGCCAACCGCAGCCAGATCATCATCAATCTGCAAAAGCCGTTGCACGAGGTCTGGATGGCGGCCAAGTCAGGCGGCTACCACTACCGCTGGGTGGATGGGCAATGGCAGGACACCAAGGGGCAAGGCGAGTTTTTTGCCGCCTTGACCGCCAATGCCAGCCAACAGGCTGGCATTGCACTGCCATTCCGCGCCTGATTATTGGGTGAAGAGGTCGAGGATCTTCTTTTTCTCCTCGGCTGCAGGCATCGGAATGGTTTCGGCCTCGGGCGCATCCCCCAAGCCCAGGGACGAGATGCCTGCGCCCTTGGCGAATTCATCGTAGTACCACTCACCGCCGACGTACACCACGCCTTCGGGGGCGGCCACTTCGGTCACCGGCACATTCTTGAGCACGGTTTCCATGAAACTAATCCACACCGGCAGGCTGAGCCCGCCTCCGGTTTCACGGTCGCCCAGTTTGCGGGGGGTGTCGTAGCCAATCCAGGTGACCGCGGCCAACGTGGGTTGGTAGCCGGCAAACCAGGCGTCCATGGAGTCGTTGGTGGTACCGGTTTTGCCATACAGGTCGGGGCGTTTGAGTGTTGCCTGCGCACGGGCGGCGGTGCCTGAGCGGGTCACCTCCTGCAGCAGGCTGGACATGATGAAGGCGTTGCGCGGTTCGATGGCGCGCTCGCTTTCCTCCAGCACAGGGGCCGAGGACTCCACCAGTACTTTGCCGCGTTGCTCGCTGACTTTGGAGATGACCCAGGGATTGACCCGGTAGCCGCCATTGGCAAACACGGAATAACCGGTTGCCATTTGCATGGGGGTGACCGTGCCCGCGCCCAGTGCCATGGTGAGGTAAGCGGGGTGCTTGTCCGCTTCAAAGCCGAACTTGGTGACCCACTGCTGGGCGTACTCGGTGCCGACCGATTGCAGCACCCGGATCGAAATCATGTTCTTGGATTTGGCCAAGCCGCGGCGCAAGGTCATGGGGCCTTCAAATGTGCCATCGTAGTTTTTCGGCTCCCAGGGTTGCCCGCCTGTGACACCAGCACTAAAAAACAGGGGCGCATCGTTGACCACGGTGGCGGGTGTGAATCCCTTTTCCAGTGCCGCGGAGTAAATGAACGGTTTGAAGCTGGAGCCCGGTTGGCGCAATGCCTGTGTGACGTGGTTGAACTTGTTTTTGGCAAAGTCAAAGCCGCCTACCAAGGCCTTGATGGAGCCATCCCGTGGGTCTAAGGCGACAAAAGCTCCTTCGACTTCTGGCAACTGTGTCATTTCCCACGTGCCTTTGCTTGTCTTGGCGACACGAATCACGGCACCGCGGCGGATCTTGATGTTGGGCGGTGCCTTTTCCGACAGGCCTGATTGGGCGGGCTTGAGCCCATCCCCGGTGATCTCCACAATCTCGGCATTCTGGCGAATCGCTTTGATGAGTTTGGGCGTGGCTTCGAGCACCACGGCGGACATGACGTCGCCATTGTCCGGGTGTTCGTCCAGTGCTTCATCGAGGGCGTCTTCGAGTTCCTGGGCATTGTTGGGCAGGGTCACAAATTTTTCCGGTCCGCGGTACACCTGCCGCCGTTCGAAGTCCATGATGCCGCGGCGCAGGGCTTTATAGGCCGCCATTTGGTCTTGGGTGCGCAGGGTGGTCTGTACATCCAGGCCACGGGTGTAGGTTTCGTCGCCATATTGTGCAAAGACCAGCTGGCGCACCATTTCCGCCACATATTCGGCATGGATGGGGTTGGCTGCTGCGTTGTTTTTGATTTTCAGCGGCTCCGCTTTGGCGGCTTCAGCTTGTTCCTCGGTGATGAAGTTGTTCTCCAGCATCCGGTCAATGATGTGGAGTTGGCGCGAGCGGGCGCGCTTGGGGTTCACGATAGGGTTGTAGGCAGAAGGTGCCTTGGGCAGACCGGCCAGCATGGCAGCCTCGGCCACTGTGATGTCCTTGAGTGGTTTGCCAAAGTAGGTTTCGGAGGCGGCTGCAAAGCCATACGCCCGGTTGCCGAGGTAGATCTGGTTCATGTAGATTTCCAGAATCTGGTCCTTGCTGAGGAAGTGCTCCAGCTTGAAAGTCAGCAGAATTTCGTAAATCTTGCGGGTGAAGGTTTTTTCGGAGGACAAGTAGACATTGCGCGCCACCTGCATGGTGATGGTGGATGCCCCCTGGCTCTTGACGCGGCCGACGTTGGCGAGTCCCGCGCGTATCACGCCCACATAGTCCACGCCACCGTGTTCATAGAAGCGGGCATCTTCTATTGCCAGGATGGCGTGGGTCATGACTTTGGGTATGTCTTTGATGGGGGTGAGGTTGCGACGCTCTTCTCCAAATTCGCCAATCAGATCGCCATCAGCCGAGAACACGCGCAAAGGCAGCTTGGGGCGGTAGTCCGACAGGTCGGATATATCCGGCAAGTTGGGAAATGCCATGGCCAAAGCCAATGCGACCATGGCCAGTACAGAGAATAGGCCCGCCAAACCCAGGCCCACCAGCCAGAGGAGGATGCGCAGCGCCCAGTGCATGGGGGCGGACGAGGTCGAAGATTCGGTTTTGGATGCGGACATACGGGGTGGGAGCGGGTGTTTGCCAGATTATAAAAATGCCGGTAGCAGGCTCCCGGAGGTGACAGTTGGGATTCTTGAGCATAGCTGGCAGACCAGCTGGGAGGCCGGGTATGAAAACCCCTGGTCGCTTACTTTGCGTAACAAAGCGTCTGCTTTTGGCAACGTTGCTGCAGAGCAAAATGGCAAAAAACCTTTGCCGCTCAATGATCTTGCTGCTAGCATTGAAGTGATTTCTTAAGTTTAACCAGCCAGTTGCTGGTTTGTTTCAGGGGACCGTTTTGATCTCATTGGGGTCGTTATTCAGTCGACAGCCCGCTCCTATGCTCGGGCTGGACATCAGTTCGTCCAGCGTCAAGCTGGTGGAGCTCGGACGTGACAAGGCCGGCAATCTGGTCTTGGAGCGCTGTGCCATTGAGCCGCTGGAGAGGGGTTGGATTTCCGACGGCAACATCGAGAAATTTGACGAAGTGGCTGAGGCAGTGCGCCGGCTGGTCAAAAAAAGCGGTACCAAAACCAAACAAGTGGCTATGGCGCTGCCACCCTCTGCTGTGATTACCAAAAAAATCATCTTGCCGGGTGGTATGACCGATCAGGATCTGGAGATGCAGGTCGAGTCCGAAGCCAATCAATACATTCCCTTCCCGCTTGATGAAGTGAGTCTGGACTTCTGCGTGATTGGTCCAAGTGCTTCGTCTGCTGGTGATATCGAGGTGCTGATCGCGGCCTCTCGGCGGGAAAAAGTGCAAGACGTACAAGGTTTGGCCGAAGCCGCGGGGCTGACTCCGGTGATCGTAGACGTGGAGTCTTACGCCTCGCGCCTGGCTGCTGGGCGACTGATTGCCAATCTGCCGAACGAAGGGGCTGGGTTGATTGTTGCGCTGTTTGAAATTGGTGCATTGACCACAAGCATGCAAGTCATGCGCGATGACGAGGTACTTTACGATCGCGACCAAGCTTTTGGTGGTGCGCAACTGACCCAGTTAATCGTGCGCCAGTATGGCTTCTCCCAAGAAGAGGCGGAGAGCAAAAAGCGCAGTGGCGAGCTTCCTGAAGACTATGAGTCTGCAGTTTTAAAGCCTTTTATAGACACGATGGTGCAGGAATTGGGTCGCGCATTGCAGTTTTTCTTCACTAGCACGCCGCACAACAAAGTGGACTACATCATGTTGGCAGGTGGATCCGCCGCCTTGCCTGGCTTGACCAATGCGGTCACCCAGCACACCACCTTCCCTTGCAGCTTGTTGAATCCTTTCGACGGCATGGAAATTGGGGATGGCGTCAGGCTCAAGCGTATGACGCGTGAAGCACCGTCTTATTTGACATCTTGTGGTTTGGCCTTGCGGAGGTTTGCGCAGTGATACTGATCAACCTACTGCCCCACCGCGAGGCGGCGCGTAAGCGTCGCCGTGATTTATTTAACGTATCAGTGGGTGCTTCGGCGTTGTTGGGAGGGCTCATTGCCGGATCCATTTTTATTTGGTATCAGGCCGCGATCACCTCTCAGCAATCCAACAATACATTGCTGGAAACTGAAATTAAAAAGCTGGAAGCGCAGATCAAGGATATTGCTACGCTGGAGTCCGAAATTGCCGCCTTGCGGGCCCGTCAGCAGGCCGTAGAAGACTTACAGTCGGACCGCAACTTGCCAGTTCATTTGTTGACGGAGCTGGTTAATCAACTGCCTGATGGTGTCTACGTCAACAAGATGACGCAAGTGGACCAAATGGTGACATTGAACGGTGTGGCTCAGTCCAATGAGCGGGTGTCTGAGCTGTTACGTAATTTGGCGAATAACACGCCTTGGTTTTCCAAGCCAGAACTGATCGAAATTGTTTCTGGAAGTGCTTCAATTTCTGCCAAAGAGCAAAAACGTGTCGCTAACTTTGTCATCAAGGTTCGTTTGGTGCGTGCGAGTGAAGCGGAGAAGAATGCGGCTCAGGCTGCCGCCATGGCTGCGTCTAGCCCGATTCAGCCAGCGTCGGCAGCGGCCCCTGTGTCTGCCAAACAATAGACATTGCGTATGGCCAAAACCACATCCCCATCGATCGATTTTCCAGCTTTGCAGGAGAAACTGGCGAGCCAGTTTCGCGATCTCGATCCCAAAGACCCCTCTCTGTGGCCTTCGATTCCGCAGTACGCATTATTTGTATTTACCAGTGTCATCGTCGTCGTAGCGCTCTGGTTTGTTTGGCTCAGTGGATCTGAGGAAACTCTTAAACTGGAGCAGGACAAGGAAGTTGTCCTGCGTGAGGATTACAAGAAGAAGCTCGTGAAAGCCGTCAATCTGGATGTTCTACGTAAACAACGGGAACAGGTGCTGCAGTACGTGACCCAGCTAGAGAAGCAGCTGCCAAGCAAAGCTGAAATGGATGCCTTGTTGTCGGATATCAACCAAGCTGGCTTGGGGCGTAGTTTGCAGTTCGACCTTTTTCGACCAGGGCAGGTAGCCGTAAAAGAATATTACGCAGAACTGCCGATTACTCTGCGTGTCGCAGGGCGCTACCACGATATCGGTGCATTCGCTTCTGATATCGCGCATTTGTCGCGAATCGTGACCTTGAACAACCTGACAGTGACCCCTCGCACCGATAACACGTTGATGCTGGACGCTACGGCAAAGACTTTCAGGTACCTGGACTCCGGTGAGGTTCAAGCCCAACGCAAGGCCACGGGAGCGAAAAAATGAAGCTCTACTGCTGTGTTTTGAGTGCCTGTTTTTGTATTTTGTTGGCCGGATGTGGCGCTTCTAGCGATGATGAGATAAGGCAGTGGATGGTTGATGAGCGCAATCAAACGCGCCCCAAGGTTAATGCCATCCCTGCCCCCAAACAATTTTTGCCTGAGCCCTATGCAAGTGCGGCCGCGGTAGAGCCGTTTAGCAGCCAGAAACTGACCCAAGCTTTGAAGCGTGATTCGGCACAGACGGTGTCCAATGCAGCCTTGGTGGCGCCAGAGTTGGCCCGTCGCAAAGAGCCTTTGGAGGCCTTCCCTCTGGATACCATGGCTTTGGTCGGTAGCCTTGTGAAGGCGGGGCAGCCCGTGGCTTTGGTCAGGGTTGATAACTTGTTATACCAGGTCAAAGTAGGCAACTATCTGGGCCCGAACTATGGGCGAGTCATGAAAATCGATGAGACCGAAGTCACTTTGCGTGAAATTGTGCAGGACGCCGTTGGCGAGTGGATTGAACGCGCTGCAACCCTGTCGTTGCAAGAGAGGTCGAAATGATGATTCCTATGCTTATGCGAGAACTGCGAATGTACAAAAGAGTTTGTGCGGCCTTTTTGTTGTCTTTGTGTGGTTTGGTGTATGCCCAGCCCGCGATTGAGGCCGTGACTGGCTCCATGCAAGGCGGGGGGGAGGTCATCAAGATTGATCTTTCTCAAGCCTTGACTGCGTTGCCTACGGGTTTTGCGATTCAATCCCCGGCGCGGATCGCTTTGGACTTTCCTGGAGTGTCAAACGCTATGGGGCGTTCGACAGTAGAAATTAATCAAGGCAATTTGCGCTCTGTCAGCGTCGTTCAAGCAGGCGAGCGCACCCGTGTCGTGTTGAATCTGAAGCAACCGGCCGCCTACAAGGCTGAGATTCAGGGTAAATCGCTGTTAGTGGCTTTGGAGCCAGTGGTAGCCAGTGCCCCGACTGCAGTCACTAACTTTGCAGAGAGCCGAAATCGAGACAGTGCGCCTTTGAAGGATCTGGATTTCCGTCGTACGTCGGATGGTGCGGGCCGTGTAGTTGTAACTTTGCCCAACAACCAAGTGGGTGTGGACATTCGACAGCAAGGCCAGACCCTGGTTGTCGATTTCATGAAATCAACCTTGCCCGAAGGTTTGCGCCGCAAGCTCGACGTTAGCGATTTTGGTACACCTGTGAAGTCTGTGACTTCCGTCCAATCCGGTGACCGTGTGCGCATGATCATCGAACCGCAGGGGCAATGGGAACACTCTGCTTACCAGAGTGATGAGCAGTTCGTGGTGGAGATCAAGGAGATCAAGGTTGATCCCAAAAAACTGACCCAAGGCGTGGGATACAACGGTCAGAAGCTGTCCTTGAATTTTCAGAATATTGAGGTTAGGAGTCTGTTGCAGGTTATTGCAGACTTTACCAACTTCAATATCGTGACCTCGGATTCTGTATCTGGCTCGGTGACCTTGCGTTTGCAAGACGTCCCTTGGGATCAGGCGCTGGATATCATTTTGCAGGCCAAGGGATTGGGGTTGCGTAAAAGTGGTAATGTGTTGTGGGTTGCGCCCAAAGACGAAATCGCTGCCAAGGAGAAACTGGATCTGGAGTCTGTGGTGGCAGTGCAGAACCTAGAGCCCTTGCGCACCCAAGCATTCCAGATCAACTACGGCAAAGCTTCAGACATTGCCGCTGGTTTGGTCGCTGCTGGCTCTGGTCCTGGTCAAGGGGTAACACCAAGCCGGATTTTGAGCAGTCGTGGTAGCGTGATCTACGAAAACCGCACCAACCAGTTGTTTGTGACTGACATCCCCAGCAAGTTGGAGCAGGTGCAGCAGTTGATCGCCAAGATTGATATCGCCGTGCGCCAAGTTTTGATTGAGGCGCGTATTGTGGAGGCGTCCGACAGTTTTGGAAAATCTCTGGGCGTGAAGTTGGGTGGAGGTGGGCGTGCTGCGGCGGTCGATGATCGCGCGGGTATTGCAATTGGCTCCAGCTATGTCGTTGGGTCTGCAGCAACGACCTCGGGGAACTTTGTGAACTTGCCATCGACTGGTGCGCTCGGTTCCAGCAGCCCAGGCACCTTTGCAGTATCCATCTTTGGCGCAGGCGCGGACCGCTTCCTGAATTTGGAAATCTCTGCCTTGGAGGCTGACGGCAAAGGCAAAGTGGTATCCAGTCCTCGTGTCGTGACAGCGGACCAGATCAAGGCACTGATTGAGCAAGGCACAGAACTACCGTATCAGGTAGCGTCTGCCAGTGGTGCGACGTCGATCGCGTTCCGCAAAGCCAACTTGAAGCTGGAGGTGCTGCCCCAAATCACACCTGAAGGCAACATCATCCTGACCCTGGATGTGACGAAGGATACTGTGGGCCAATCCACACCAGCAGGTTTTGCGATTGATACCAAACACATCCAGACCCAGGTCTTGGTGGAGAACGGCGGAACTGTGGTGATCGGCGGTATCTTTACCGAAGACCAGACCGAGAGCGAAACCAAGGTGCCATTCTTTGGCGATCTGCCAGGCTTGGGTGTTTTGTTCCGCAATCGTTCCAAGTCCACGACCAAGCGTGAGATGCTGGTATTCATCACCCCCAAGGTGTTGTCTGACAAAGCAATCGCCCGTTAACGCTGGAGTCGGTGGGTGAGTTTGTCTTGCATCTGAGTATCAGCCTGGTCGGTTTGCCCGGCTCAGGAAAAACTACTGTAGGGAGGCAGCTTGCACGCAGGCTTCGCCTCCCTTTCGTTGACTCTGACCATGCCATCGAATCCCGGCTGGGGTGTTCGATTCGCGAGTTTTTTGACCGGGAAGGCGAAGCCAAGTTTCGAGACATTGAGCAGGACGTGCTGGATGACCTCACGCAGTCCCCAACGTCGGTGATTTCCACGGGGGGAGGGGCTGTGTTGCGGCACGCCAACCGGGAGCATCTGCATGCTCGCAGCCATGTGGTCTACCTCAAGTCCACCCCCGAAGAGTTGTTTCGACGCCTGCGCCACGATGTCAGCCGTCCTCTCTTGCAGGTGGCGGACCCCTTAACCCGCATGCGCGATTTGTTTGCGGTGCGTGACCCTCTGTACCGTGAAACCGCCCACTTTGTGCTGGAAACTGGACGTCCCTCCGTGGCAACGCTGGTCAATATGGTGGTCATGCAGTTGGAGCTATCCGGGCATTTGCCCGCAGCCTAAGGTAACCTTAGCAGCTTGTGTGATCTCGGGGTGCGTGCGCCTAGCCTCTAAACTCGGGGTATGACGACGCCTACTTTCTCCACCGTTTCTATCGATCTGGGGGAGCGCAGCTATCCCATCCATATTGGCACTGCCTTGCTGGCCCAGGCTTCCACCTACGCCAAGCTCCCCAAGGCAGCCCATGCCGTGGTGGTGACCAACACCACCGTGTCGCCCTTGTATTCTGAGGCGCTGGTATCTGCCCTGGGCGCGCGTTATCCGGCAGTGGAACTCGTGGTGTTACCTGATGGCGAGAGTTACAAACACTGGCAGACGCTGAACCAGATATTTGATGCCCTGCTGGGCAAGGGCTGTGACCGCAAGACCATTCTGTTTGCCCTGGGCGGTGGTGTGGTGGGGGACATGACGGGTTTTGCCGCCGCCAGTTACATGCGTGGCGTGCCGTTTGTGCAGGTGCCGACCACCCTGTTGGCGCAGGTGGATTCTTCGGTGGGCGGCAAGACCGGCATCAACCACCCTATGGGCAAGAACATGATCGGCGCGTTCTACCAGCCGCAAATGGTGGTGTGTGACATCGACACCCTTAAGACATTGCCAGCGCGCGAATTGAGCGCGGGCCTGGCAGAGGTCATCAAATACGGCCCAATTGCCGATCTGCAGTTTCTGGACTGGATTGAAGCCAACTTGGACGCCTTGCTTGCGCGTGACCCCCAGGCCCTGGCCTACGCGGTGCAGCGCAGCTGTGAGATCAAGGCCTGGGTGGTGGGCCAGGACGAGCGGGAAGCCGGGCTGCGCGCGATCCTGAATTTTGGCCATACATTTGGCCACGCCATCGAAGCCGGGCTGGGTTATGGCGAATGGTTGCACGGCGAAGCCGTGGGCTGTGGCATGGTGATGGCAGCCCATCTGTCCCAGCGTCTGGGCCTGGTGGATGCCGACTTTGTGACACGTCTCACAGGGTTGATTGCCAAAGCCGGTTTGCCTATCCAAGGCCCCGTGCTGGATGCTGCGGACAATGCCGGGCGTTACCTGGCGCTGATGCGTTTGGACAAAAAATCGGAAGCCGGCGATATTCGCTTTGTGGTGATTGATGGCCCAGCACGTGCGGCCGTGCGCGGCGCACCGGACGCGCTGGTGCGCGAGGTCATTGACCACTGTTGCGCCTGATTTGCTATTGATTTAATAGCTGCTTGCGCATATTTCATAAGCTCTAGAACCTTATTTGATGCCAGAAACTTTGCGTCCCTACGCCTGTGATCCCGCGCAATCGCGTGGGCGGCGTTATGCGCAGCCCGATGCCCCGACGCGCACAGCCTTCCAGCGTGACCGTGACCGCATCGTGCACTCCACCGCCTTCCGGCGGCTGGTCTACAAGACGCAGGTGTTTATCAACCACGAAGGCGACTTGTTCCGCACGCGGTTGACTCACTCGCTGGAAGTGGCCCAGTTGGGGCGGTCCATGGCCCGCACCTTGGGGTTGAGCGAAGACCTGGTGGAAACCATTGCGCTAGCCCATGACCTGGGGCACACGCCGTTTGGCCATGCGGGGCAAGACGCGCTCAACGAATGTATGGAGCCCTATGGGGGCTTTGAGCACAACCTGCAAAGCCTGCGCGTGGTGGATTGGTTGGAAGAGCGCTACCCGCAGTTCGACGGGCTCAACCTCAGCTTTGAAGCGCGCGAAGGCATTCTCAAGCACTGTTCGCGCCGCAATGCCGAGGCGATCGAGGCGGTGGAGCCTTCCTATTCCGATGGCGGCGGTGGGGTAGGGCGCCGTTTTCTGGACAAGGCGCAGCCCAACCTGGAGGCGCAGCTCTGCAATCTGGCCGACGAGATTGCTTACAACGCGCATGACATTGACGATGGCGTGCGGTCTGGCCTGCTGACGCTGGAACAGCTGCAGGACGTTCCGCTGTTTGCCGGGTTCAGTCAGGCCGCGCTGGCGCAGCACCCCGATCTGGGCCAGCCCTCGCAGGCGCGACGCTGGTTGTACGAGTCCATCCGCCTGATGCTGAGTGCGCAGGTTTACGACCTGATGGCCGCCACCCAGATCGCGTTGGATGCGGCACAACCGGCGTCCGTTGCTGCGGTGCGTCAGCACTCTGGTGCCCTGGTGTGTTTCAGTGACGACATGCGTGCCCAATCGCGGGTTATGAAGGCCTTTCTGTTCAAGCACCTCTACCGCCATCCCCAGGTCATGCAAACCATGGCGCACGCCAAGCAGGTCATCGCGGACCTGTTCGTGGCCTATTGCGATGTGCCCACACAAATGCAGAACGAAGCTGCGGTCCGACTGGCAGCACAAGCCTCCTTGCGCCGCCTGCACGATGTCAGTGTGCAGCGCCATGTCGCAGATTACATTGCGGGCATGACCGATCGGTTTGCCTTGCGCGAACATGAACGCCTGACGGGACAGCGCCTGTTCGCGAGTTGAAGCGAATCGTTTCCACCCATGTCTATCCCTTCTGAGATTTCTAAGCCCGACATCGCACGCGTTATCACCGCCATGCAGCAATGGCTAGAGCGTGCTGTGATCGGTTTGAACTTGTGCCCCTTTGCCAAGGCGGTACATGTCAAGAACCAAATTCATTACGTGGTCTACCCGGGTGACGATGCCAAGGAGTGCCTGGCTTTGCTGCGTCGCGAGTTGCAGGAGCTGGCAGATGCTGACCCGGAGGTGCGTGACACCACCTTGCTGATTGCGCCCCATGCTTGGCCCGACTTTCTGGACTTCAACGACTTCCTAGATCAAGCCGACCGGGTGTTGCGAAAAGCCAAGCTGGACGGCGTGTTGCAGATCGCCAGTTTCCACCCCCACTTCCAGTTTGCCGACAGCGAACCCGATGCCATCGGCAACTACACCAACCGTGCCCCGTTTCCCACCCTGCATTTGCTGCGCGAAGCGAGCATCGATAGGGCGGTCCAAGCTTTTCCCAACGCAGAATCCATATTCGAGAAGAATATCGAAACGCTGGAGCGTTTGGGGCATGCCGGGTGGGACGCGTTGGGGCTGACACCCTCCAAGGAATCCCCATGAACAAAACCCCACGCAAGCAGGGTCCCAAGCCGGCCTCGGCGCCAGCGGCCTACCCCTTGGCCGACGAAGTGCGCCCCGGGCAATCCATTCAGCTGCTGCAAGAGCTGCACATCCTCACGC
Organism: Rhodoferax sp. TS-BS-61-7; assembly: GCF_002943465.1. Lineage (GTDB taxonomy): Bacteria > Pseudomonadota > Gammaproteobacteria > Burkholderiales > Burkholderiaceae_C > Allorhodoferax. Next base: position 225,998 of record NZ_PTQY01000007.1, on the reverse strand, counting down.
GCGAGGGCAAGCTCAACCAGGACTCGCGCCGCAAGCTCAAGCAGGTTTATCACCTCTACCAGTTCATCGAAAAACTCATGCTGGAGCTGCCCCCCAGCAGCACCGGCACGCTGACCCTGGCCGACCACGGGGCGGGCAAGTCTTACCTGGGTTTCATCCTGTACGACCTGTTCTTCAAGAATCTGCCGGCCAGCCACCTCTATGGCATCGAGACGCGGGCCGAACTGGTGCAGAAGTCGCAGGCGCTGGCGCAGCAGCTGGGCTTTGGGCGTATGAGTTTTCTCAACACCAGCGTGGCCGAGTCGACCCAGTCCGCCGCCTTGCCGCCCACCTTCGACGTGGTCACGGCATTACATGCCTGCGACACCGCTACCGACGATGCCATTGCGTTTGGCCTGCAAAAGAAGGCCCGTGCTTTTGTGTTGGTGCCCTGCTGTCAGGCCGAGGTGGCGCGCCACTTGAGCCAGAGCAAGGCCTTGTCGCTCACCCGCACGCCACTGGCCGAGCTGTGGCGCCACCCGCTGCACACGCGGGAAATGGGCAGCCAGATCACCAATGTGCTGCGCTGCCTGTACCTGGAGGCCCATGGCTACCAGGTGACGGTGACCGAGCTGGTGGGCTGGGAGCACAGCATGAAAAACGAGCTGATCCTGGCCCGCTACACCGGCCAGCGCAAACGGGCGGCCGCCCAGCGCCTGCGCGCCATTCTGGAAGAATTTGGCTTGCTGGCCCTGCTTGACACACGGTTTACATTGCCAGAAGACAATGCGCAGGACAACGCCTTGCCAGCCTGAGCCGTTGAAGGTGCTGGCGAGGTGGTTCGCTATCGTGAAACAGGAGTTTGTATGCAAAAGTTTGTGAAGTTGACGGGTTCGGTTGTTGTCGTGTTGGCCTTGGCCGCCTGTGCCAGCAGCAGCCCGGACGTCATTCAGCGCGGTGATGCCCAGCGCATGGCCCAGGTGCAAGACGGCGTGGTGCTGTCGGTGCGCAACGTGGTGGTGGACGGCAGCCAGACCGGTGCCGGTGCGGCAGTTGGCGGTGTGGTGGGCGCCATTGGTGGTTATAGCGGCAGCAGTGTGTCCCGCGAAGCCCAGGTGCTGGGGGTGCTGGCGGGGGTGGCTGGTGCGGCTGCCGGCAATGCCATCGAGCGGTTTGCCACCAAGGAAGACGCGGTTGAAATCCTGGTGCAGCTTAAAGGCGGCGACCGCCGTGCCATTGTGCAGGCCAAGGGTAACGAGCAATTGGTCGCCGGAGATCCGGTGATTCTGGTGACCACGGGCGGCAAGGTGCGCGTGACCAAGGCACCCAAGTAAGCTGACCTGGATCAATACTGCCTGGGAGCTACGGCTCCACAATGGGACCCGAACGAGCGCAATGGAGCGCTCGTTGTCTTTTGGGGTTCCCTGCCATGCCGATCGAGCTGTACAAAGATGCCCATCACTGCTGTGTGATGTTTACCGACCTGGTGTCCGACGAAGCCGAGGCCGTGCAGGCCAACCAGTTCCTGATCGTCAACCACGGCGCGGGTGTCATCCTCGATCCCGGTGGCAACATGACCTACAACGAGCTGAACCTGACCATGCGCAAGTACATTGCGCCCCAGCACCTCGACTACATCCTCGCGTCACACGCGGACCCCGACATCATTGCCTCTTTAGATCGGTGGATGACCGCCACCCAGGCCAAACTGGTGATCTCCAAACTCTGGGCGCGCTTTGCGCCCCACTTCTGCAAGATTGGCAAAACAGAGGATCGCATTATTGCCATCCCGGACGAGGGCGGCCTGCTGCGTTATGGCAAGGCAGACCTCTGGTTGCTGCCCGCCCACTTCCTGCATTCCGAAGGCAATTTCCAGTTTTACGACCCAGTCAGCAAGATCCTGTTCTCGGGCGACCTGGGCGTATCCCTCGTTAGTGGTCAGGAGGCCCAACAGTTCATCACCTCGCTGACACCCATGCCCCCTGGCATGGAAGCGTTTCATCGCCGCTACATGGTTAGCAACAAGATTCTCCGGCTGTGGGTGCGCATGGTGCGGGATCTGGATATCGCCATGATCGTGCCCCAGCATGGCGCACCGCTCAAGGGCGAGGCGATTGGCCAGCTGCTGGACTGGTTGGAAACCCTGTCTTGCGGCATTGATCTCATGGGAACCCCGCAGTACCAGCTGCCGCAATCGCGGCTCTGAGTCCGCCCAGTCCGGCCCTGGCTTTCGGGCAAACTAGGGGCATGGCACGTCTTCCCCGATTGACCCTGGCGGCGCACCCGCACCATGTCATCCAGCGTGGCAACAACCGCCAGCCCATTTGCCTGGACAACGCAGATTTTCAGACGCTGAAAGACGTGTTGGGCGAGTGTGCCCGGCAGCACCAGGTGGCCGTGCATGCCTTTGTGCTCATGGACAACCACTTCCACCTGCTAGCCACGCCGCCCACGGACGAGGCCCTGCCCAAGATGATGCAGGCCTTGGGGCGCAGTTATGTGCGGTACTTTAATGACCGCCACCAGCGCAGCGGCACCTTATGGGAAGGGCGCTACAAATCCACCCTGATCGAGTCTGACCGTTACCTGCTGGCCTGCATGGCCTATATCGACCTTAACCCAGTGCGGGTCGGCATGGTGGCCCATGCTGCCGACTACCCCTGGTCCAGCTACATGCACTATGCAGGCATGCGGCCAGACAGGTTGCTCACTCCCCATCCCTTGGTCTGGAACCTTGGCAACACCCCGTTTGCGCGTGAGGCCGCGTACGCCCAATTGGTGCAGGCGGGTCTCACATCTGTGCAGCAGTCGGCGCTCACCGAAGCGGCATTACACGGCTGGGCCCTGGGCGCGCCCGAGTTTCTGGACGCCCTGCAGAAAAAGACCCCACGGCGATTGCGTAAAAGTGTGCCTGGCCGGCCATCCAAGCCTGCCATTTCAGAATAAAAGTGACCTTCAATCCTTATGGATACTGCGCAAGCAGCTATCAATTTTGATATGTCCCTATTTAATTCTTGATTAAAATATTCAACAAATAAATAGAATCTGACCCCATTTAAAGTGTTTTGCACTTTTGTTGCATTGCAGTATCCTCCGATTCCACTGTAATTTTCAGGAGTGCGCCATGACCACGGCAGCCGAAATCCAACACCTCAAAGACCACGGTTTGTATTCCACCGCCAATGAGCACGATGCGTGCGGCGTGGGTTTTGTGGCACATATTCGCGGCGAAAAGAGCCACGACATTGTCAAGAATGCCCTGAAGATCCTCGAAAACCTGGACCACCGGGGTGCGGTGGGGGCCGATGCCCTGATGGGCGATGGTGCCGGTATCTTGATTCAGCTGCCCGATGCGTTGTACCGCGAAGAGATGGCGGTCCAGGGTGTGACCCTTCCGCCACAGGGCGAATACGGCGTGGGCATGATTTTTTTGCCCAAGGAGCATGCCTCCCGCCTGGCCTGTGAACAAGAGATGGAACGCGCGATCAAGGCCGAGGGCCAGGTGCTCTTGGGCTGGCGCGATGTGCCGGTGAACCGCGACATGCCCATGTCGCCCACCGTGCGCGAAAAAGAACCCATCTTGCGCCAGGTTTTCATTGGCCGCGGTAATGACGTGATCGTGCAGGACGCGCTGGAGCGCAAGCTGTATGTGATCCGCAAGACCGCCAGCGCCGCCATCCAGAATCTGCAGCTCAAGCACAGCAAGGAATATTACGTTCCCAGCATGTCCAGCCGCACCGTGGTCTACAAGGGCCTGTTGCTGGCCGACCAGGTAGGCGTGTACTTCAAGGACCTGGAAGACGCGCGTTGTGTATCGGCCTTGGGCTTGGTGCACCAGCGCTTCTCCACCAACACTTTCCCCGAGTGGCCGCTGGCTCACCCTTACCGCTATGTGGCGCACAACGGCGAAATCAACACCGTCAAGGGCAACTACAACTGGATGAAGGCGCGCGAAGGCGTGATGTCCTCGCCCGTGTTGGCGGCCGACCTGCAAAAGCTCTACCCCATCAGCTTTGCCGACCAGTCCGACACGGCCACCTTCGACAACTGCCTGGAACTGCTGACCATGGCCGGCTACCCCATCAGCCAGGCCGTGATGATGATGATCCCCGAGCCCTGGGAGCAGCACACCACCATGGACGAGCGCCGCAAGGCCTTCTATGAGTACCACGCCGCCATGATGGAACCTTGGGATGGCCCCGCTTCCATCGTGTTCACGGACGGCCGCCAGATCGGCGCCACGCTGGACCGCAATGGCCTGCGCCCCTCGCGCTACTGCATCACCGACGACGACCTAGTCATCATGGGTTCCGAATCGGGCGTATTGCCCGTGCCCGAGAACAAGATCGTACGCAAATGGCGCCTGCAGCCCGGCAAGATGTTCCTGATCGATCTGGAGCAGGGCCGCATGATTGACGACGAGGAGCTCAAGGCCAACCTGGCCAACAGCAAGCCTTACAAGCAGTGGATTGAAAACCTGCGCATCAAGCTCGACGATGTCAAATTCGACGAGCGCCGTACGGAGGTCGCCCTGTCTGCGGTGGTGGCTGGTGTGGAGCCCAAGCGTATTACTGACACGGTGAGCCTGTTGGACCGCCAGCAGGCCTTCGGTTTCACGCAAGAAGACCTGAAGTTCCTGATCGCCCCCATGGCCAGCGCTGGCGAAGAAGCCATCGGCTCCATGGGCAACGACAGCCCCTTGGCCGTATTGAGTGACAAGAACAAGCCGCTCTATAGCTACTTCAAACAGCTGTTCGCGCAGGTGACCAACCCACCGATAGACCCGATCCGCGAAGCCATCGTGATGTCGCTGGTGTCCTTCATCGGCCCCAAGCCCAATCTGTTGGACATTAACCAGGTCAACCCGCCCATGCGGCTGGAAGTGGCGCAGCCGATTCTGGACTTTGCCGACATGGCCAAGCTGCGTAATATTGAGCAGCACACCCAAGGCAAGTTCCGCAGCCAAACGCTGGACATCACCTACCCGCTGGTCTGGGGCCATGAGGGCGTGGAAGCCAAGTTGGCATCCTTGTGTGCCGAGGCCGTCGATGCGATCAAGGGTGGCAAAAACATCCTGATCATCAGCGACCGTGCAGTGAACGCCACCCAGGTGGCCATTCCTGCGCTGCTGGCCCTGTCTGCCATCCACCAGCATCTGGTCGGTGCCGGTCTGCGTACGACCGCTGGCTTGGTAGTGGAAACCGGTACGGCCCGCGAAGTGCACCACTTCGCCGTGCTGGCGGGTTACGGCGCCGAAGCCGTGCACCCCTACCTGGCAATGGAAACCCTGCAGAGCATCCACAAGGACCTGCCGGGCGACCTGAGCGCCGACAAGGCCATCTACAACTACATCAAGGCGATTGGCAAGGGCCTGTCCAAGATCATGTCCAAGATGGGTGTGTCCACCTACATGAGCTACTGCGGTGCCCAGCTGTTCGAGGCCATTGGCCTGAACACCGAGACCATCGACAAGTATTTCACCCGCACGCCCAGCCGCGTGGAAGGTATCGGCGTCTTCGAGATCGCCGAAGAATCCATTCGCACGCACAAGCTGGCCTTTGGTGACAGCCCGGTGCTGGCCAACGCGCTGGAAACCGGCGGTGAATACGCTTGGCGTGTGCGTGGCGAAGACCACATGTGGACGCCCGATGCGATTGCCAAGTTGCAGCACTCCACCCGTGCCAACAACTGGAACACCTACAAGGAATACGCGCAGATCATCAACGACCAGAGCAAGCGCCACCTGACGCTGCGCGGCCTGTTCGAGTTCAAGATCGACCCCGCCAAAGCCATTCCGGTGGACGAAGTGGAAAGCGCCAAGGAAATCGTCAAGCGCTTTGCAACTGGCGCCATGTCCCTGGGCTCGATTTCTACCGAAGCCCACGCCACGCTGGCCATTGCCATGAACCGCATCGGCGGCAAGAGCAACACGGGTGAGGGTGGTGAAGATCCCGCACGTTACCGCCAGGAGCTCAAGGGCATCCCGATCAAGCAAGGCCAGACCATGGCCGACATCATCGGCAAAGACGTGGTGGAAGTGGACATCCCCATGAATGCCGGCGACAGCCTGCGCTCGCGCATCAAGCAGGTCGCTTCCGGCCGCTTCGGTGTGACGGCCGAGTACCTGAACAGTGCCGACCAGATCCAGATCAAGATGGCCCAGGGTGCCAAGCCCGGCGAAGGTGGCCAGTTGCCCGGTGGCAAGGTGTCCGAGTACATCGGCAAGTTGCGCCACTCCGTGCCTGGCGTGGGCCTGATTTCGCCCCCGCCGCACCACGACATCTACTCGATCGAAGACTTGGCCCAACTGATCCACGATCTGAAAAACGTGGCGCCGCACTCCGGCATCAGCGTGAAGCTGGTGTCCGAAATTGGTGTGGGCACCATTGCCGCCGGCGTTGCCAAGTGCAAGGCCGACCACGTGGTGATTGCCGGGCACGACGGTGGTACCGGTGCTTCGCCCTGGTCGTCCATCAAACATTGCGGTAGCCCCTGGGAAATCGGCTTGGCCGAAACCCAGCAAACGCTGGTGCTGAACCGTCTGCGTAGCCGCATCCGTGTGCAGGCCGACGGCCAGATGAAGACCGGCCGTGACGTCGCCATTGGTGCCCTGCTGGGTGCCGATGAATTCGGCTTTGCCACCGCGCCGCTGGTGGTGGAAGGCTGCATCATGATGCGCAAGTGCCACCTGAACACCTGCCCGGTGGGTGTGGCCACGCAAGACCCCGTGCTGCGTGCCAAGTTCTCCGGCAAGCCCGAGCACGTGGTCAATTACTTCTTCTTTATCGCCGAAGAAGTGCGCCAGATCATGGCCCAGCTGGGAATCCGCAAGTTTGACGACCTGATTGGCCGCTCGGACCTGCTGGACACCCGCAAGGGCATCGAACACTGGAAGGCCCAGGGCCTGGACTTCGCCCGCCTGTTTGCACAGCCCCAAGTGCCGGCCGATGTGCCCCGCTTCCAGACGCTGACGCAAGACCACGGCCTGGAAAAAGCCCTGGACAACGTGCTGATCGCCAAGAGCCGTGCTGCCATCGACAAGGGTGAAAAAGTCCAGTTCATGGAAGTGGCCCGCAACGTGAACCGCTCCGTGGGCGCCATGCTCTCGGGCGCGGTGACCAAGGTGCACCCCGAGGGCCTGCCGGATGACACCATCCGTATCCAGCTCGAAGGCACCGGTGGCCAGTCCTTTGGCGCCTTCCTGACCCGTGGCATCACGCTGTACCTGATTGGTGACGCCAACGACTACACCGGCAAGGGCCTGTCGGGCGGCCGCGTGGTGGTGCGCCCCAGCATCGACTTCCGCGGCGATGCGATTCGCAACACCATCGTGGGCAACACCGTGATGTACGGCGCTACCACCGGGGAAGCCTTCTTCAGCGGCGTGGGCGGCGAACGCTTCGCGGTGCGTCTGTCGGGTGCCACTGCGGTGGTGGAAGGCACGGGCGACCACGGCTGCGAATACATGACCGGCGGCACCGTTGCGGTGTTGGGCAAGACCGGCCGCAACTTTGCAGCTGGCATGAGCGGCGGCATTGCCTATGTGTTTGATGAAGACGGCCAGTTCGCCAAGCGCTGCAACACCGCCATGGTCAGCCTGGAAAAGGTGTTGACCGCCAAGGAACAGGAAGCCAGTCTCGACAAGGCTATCTGGCACCGTGGCGAGAGCGACGAAGCCCAGCTCAAGAAGCTGCTGGAAGACCACAACCGCTGGACCGGCAGCAAGCGTGCCCGCGAGTTGCTGGACAACTGGGATACCTCGCGCGCCAAGTTCGTCAAGGTCTTTCCCAATGAGTACAAACGTGCTCTGGGTGAGATTCATGCACAAAAAACGGCCAAGACCCCCGTTAAATCTGCGCCAGCAGCTACAAAAAAAGAAGCAGTGCCCGCCAAGTAAGGCCGGTCTGATCTAACGTACAAGGACACACATCATGGGAAAAGTCACTGGCTTCATGGAGTTTGAGCGCCTCGAAGAGGGCTACAAACCCGTCACCGAGCGCCTGAAGCACTACAAGGAATTTGTGGTGGGCCTGGACGATGCGCAGGCCAACAAGCAGGCCGCGCGCTGCATGGACTGCGGCACACCGTTCTGCAACAACGGCTGCCCGGTCAACAACATCATTCCGGACTTCAACGACCTGGTTTACACGAACAACTGGAAGGCGGCGATCGACACGCTGCACAGCACCAACAACTTCCCCGAGTTCACTGGCCGCATCTGCCCCGCGCCCTGCGAGGCCGCCTGCACGCTGAACGTGAATGACGACGCGGTGGGCATCAAGTCCATCGAACACGCCATCATCGACCGTGCCTGGTCCGAGGGCTGGGTTAAGCCCCAGCCCGCCAAGATCAAGACCGGCAAGAAGGTCGCCGTGGTCGGCTCCGGCCCCGCCGGCATGGCCGCTGCCCAGCAGCTGGCGCGCGTGGGCCATGACGTGACCCTGTTCGAGAAGAACGACCGCATCGGCGGCCTGCTGCGCTACGGCATTCCCGACTTCAAGATGGAGAAGTCCCACATCGACCGCCGTGCCGAACAGCTGGTGGCTGAAGGCGTGACCATCCGTACCAGTGTGCTGGTAGGCGAAATGCCCAAAGACACCAAGGTCACCAACTGGGCCAAGGAAACTATCAGCGCTGCCCAGCTGCAGAAGGATTTTGACGCCGTGCTGTTGACTGGCGGCTCCGAACAGTCGCGCGATCTGCCAGTGCCCGGCCGCGACCTGGACGGTATCCATTTCGCGATGGAATTTTTGCCCCAGCAGAACAAGGTCAACGCGGGTGACAAGCTCAAGGGGCAGTTGCGCGCCGACGGCAAACACGTCATCGTCATTGGCGGTGGCGACACCGGCTCCGATTGTGTGGGCACCAGCAACCGCCACGGCGCGGTCAGCGTCACCCAGTTTGAGGTGATGCCCCAGCCGCCCGAAGAAGAAAACCGCCCCATGACCTGGCCCTACTGGCCGCTGAAGCTGCGCACCAGTTCCAGCCACGAAGAAGGTTGCGAGCGTGTGTTCTCTATTTCCACCAAAGAATTCATCGGCGAAAAAGGCAAGGTCACTGGCCTGAAGACCGTGCAGGTTGAATTCAAGGACGGCAAGCTTGTCGATGTGCCTGGTACCGAAAAAGTGCTGAAGGCTGACCTGGTGCTGCTGGCCATGGGCTTTGTGAACCCCGTGGCAACCATCCTGGACGTGTTCGGCGTGGACAAGGACGCCCGCGGCAACGCCAAGGCCAGCACCGAGTTCATCGGCGGCTATGCCACCAATGTGCCCAAGGTGTTTGCCGCTGGCGACATGCGCCGTGGCCAGAGCCTGGTGGTCTGGGCGATCCGCGAAGGCCGCCAGGCCGCGCGCTCGGTCGACGAGTTCTTGATGGGCTTTAGCGACCTGCCCCGGTAATCTCGGGTAATCCCTTATGATTCCAAGGCCGGGTATATCCCGGCCTTGTTGCTTATATGGCTGACCATTCCACTGCCCCTCTTGTTGAACTCCAGGATCTGTCCTTTGGCTACGGCGAACGCCTGATCCTGGACGGTGTGACCCTGTCCATCCCGCGTGGCAAAGTCACGGCGCTGATGGGCGCCTCGGGCGGCGGCAAGACCACGGTGCTGCGCCTGATCGGCGGCCAGTACCGGGCGCAAAAGGGCCAACTGTTGTTGCACGGTGCGCAGCAGGAGCAGGACGTGCAAGACATGGGCCAGGCCAACGCGCAGCAGCTGTACGCGGCGCGGCGTCGTATGGGCATGCTGTTCCAGTTTGGCGCCCTGTTTACCGACCTGAGCGTGTTTGACAACGTGGCCTTTCCGCTGCGTGAGCACACCAAACTGTCGCCGGCCCTGGTGCGCGACATCGTGCTCATGAAACTCAACGCGGTGGGGCTGCGCGGTGCGCGTGACCTGATGCCGGCTGAAATTTCCGGCGGCATGGCCCGGCGCGTGGCGCTGGCCCGTGCCATTGCGCTGGACCCGGAGCTGGTGATGTACGACGAACCTTTTGCCGGGCTGGACCCGATTTCGCTGGGCACCGCGGCCCGCCTGATTCGCCAGCTCAACGACACCATGGGCCTGACCAGTGTGATCGTTTCGCACGACCTGGAAGAAACCCTCCACATCGCCGACAAGGTCATCATCCTGGCCAACGGCAAGATTGCCGCCCAGGGCACACCCGAAGAAGTGCGCCACAGCACCGACCCGCTGGTCCACCAGTTTGTCAACGCGCTGCCCGAAGGGCCGGTGCGTTTCCATTACCCGGCCTCCAGTGTGGATGCCGATTTTTCTGCAGGGGCGGGACGATGAGCTGGTACCGCCCCTCCGACGTCGGTTTTTCCGCCCGCTCCAAGCTGGCGGACCTGGGTTATGGCGCGCGCCTGTTTCTGCGTCTGTTGGCCTCGCTGCCCTCGGCACTGCGCCGCTTTGGCCTGGTGCGGGACCAGATCCACTTCATGGGCAATTACTCGCTGGCCATCATTGCGGTGTCCGGCATTTTTGTGGGCTTTGTGCTGGGCCTGCAGGGTTACTACACCCTGCAACGTTATGGCTCGTCCGAGGCCTTGGGCCTGCTGGTGGCGCTGAGTCTGGTGCGTGAGCTGGGCCCGGTGATCACGGCCCTGTTGTTCGCAGGCCGGGCCGGTACCTCGCTCACCGCGGAGATCGGCCTCATGAAAGCCGGTGAGCAACTTAGCGCCATGGAAATGATGGCCGTGGACCCAGTGCAACGCATTTTGGCACCGCGTTTTTGGGGCGCTGTGATTGCCATGCCCTTGCTGGCCGCCGTGTTCAGCGCGGTGGGCATCATCGGTGGTTGGGTCGTCGGTGTGTTGATGATTGGCATTGACGCTGGCTCGTTTTGGAGCCAAATGCAGGGTGGGGTAGATGTGTGGCTGGATGTGGGCAACGGCGTGCTCAAGAGCGCCGTGTTCGGTTTTGCGGTGAGTTTTATCGCTCTGCTGCAGGGCTATGAGGCCCAGCCCACGCCTGAGGGCGTAGCCCATGCCACCACGCGCACCGTGGTGGTGGCGTCGTTGACCGTGTTGGGTTTGGACTTTGTCCTGACCGCCATGATGTTCAGTATTTAGGGGATAACAAATGCAACGTTCTGGCAAAGATGTGTGGGTGGGTTTGTTTGTGCTCCTGGGGGCGACAGCGCTGCTGTTTTTGGCCTTGCAGTCGGCCAACCTGCTGTCGCTGAACTTTGAGCGCGGCTACGCGGTCAGCGCCAAATTCGACAACATTGGTGGCTTGAAACCCAAAGCAGCGGTCAAAAGTGCAGGTGTGGTGGTCGGGCGTGTGGAGTCCATCGTGTTTGATGACAAGAGTTTCCAGGCCAAGGTGGTGTTGTCCATGGACAAACGGTTTGCCTTCCCCAAAGACAGCTCGCTCAAAATTTTGACCAGCGGCCTGCTCGGAGAGCAGTACATTGGCATTGAAGCGGGCGCCGATGCCGCCAACTTGGTTGCCGGTGACAGCATTGGCACCACCCAATCGGCCGTGGTGCTGGAAAACCTGATCAGCCAGTTCCTGTACAGCAAGGCGGCTGACGGAACCGGTAGCGACAAAGAGGGCAAATGAGCCGTTTTGATCTGTCTTACAGCCTGTCCGCGCACCGCCTGATGCGTGGGGCTGCCGGCTTGCTCTTGGGGCTGGCTTTGCTGGTGTTGCAAGGCTGTGCCACGGTGGCGTCGCCGGACCCGCGTGATCCGCTGGAGTCATTTAACCGTGGTGTGTTCAGCTTCAACGATGGTCTGGACCGCGTGGTGCTCAAACCCACCGCCCGTGCCTACCAAGCCACCTTGCCTTCGTGGGCGCGCAAAGGGGTGGGCAATTTCTTCAACAACCTCGAAGACGTCTGGTCCGCCCTGAACAACGGTCTGCAACTGCGCGGCCAGGAGATGGGCGACAGCATTGGCCGTGTCATGGTCAACAGCACCATCGGCTTGGGCGGGTTGATAGATGTCGCCAGTGACCTGGGCATAGACCGGCATCCGGCCAACTTTGGGCTGACCCTGGGGCGTTGGGGCGTGCGCCCGGGGCCGTATCTGGTGCTGCCTTTGTTAGGTCCCGCCACCCTGCGTGAAGTGGCGGCCTTGCCGGTGGACCAGCAGGGCAGTCTGGTGACGCATATGCCAGACGAGGCGACACGCACAGGGCTGACGGTGCTCAATGTGGTGGACACCCGCGCCACCTACTTGCGGGCCGGTGATGTCGTGGATGGTGCGGCACTGGACCGTTACTCCTTTACCCGCGACGCCTATTTGCAACGCCAGCGCAATGATGACTACGATGGTGACCCGCCGCCCGAAGAAGGCACCGAGCCTTGAGGGGGCATCCACGGCGTTCTGCATGGCAGACCGGGTCTGTGGATAATTGCTCGCATGGAGACACGCATGATTTTGAACAAACGACAGGTAGTGGTGGCTTTGGCGGCTGTGGTGACACTGGGTGCCATGGCATTTTCTCCGGCCGCCCGTGCTGAGGATGAAGCCCCTGACGCGCTGATCAAGCGCCTCTCGGTGGACGTGCTCGACACCATCAAGGCGGACAAGGCGATTCGCGCCGGTGACATGGCCCGTGTGATCGCGCTGGTGGACAGCCGCATCATGCCCAATGTGAACTTCCAGCGCATGACGGCTTCGGCCGTGGGCCCCGGCTGGCGCCAGGCCACGCCCGAGCAGCAAAAACGCCTGCAAGATGAATTCAAAACCCTGCTGGTGCGCACCTACGCAGGTGCGCTGGCGCAGGTGAGTGACCAGACCATCGCCATGAAGCCCCTGCGCGCTGCGCCCGAGGACAAAGAGGTGGTGGTGCGGACCGAGGTCAAGGGCAAGGGCGACGCTATTCAGCTCGATTACCGCCTGGAAAAAACCCCCGGCGTGGGCGCTGGCTGGAAGATTTACAACCTGAATGTGTTGGGTGTGTGGCTGGTGGAAACCTACCGCAGCCAGTTTGCACAACAAATCAACGCCAAGGGCATTGACGGGCTGATTGACACCCTGACGGAACAAAACAAGGCCAACGCCAAGAAAGGCTGATGTGCTGAACCTTCCCTCCACTTTGACGCAGGACGTGGCGCACGACTGCCTGGCTACCCTGCGCTCCGGCCTGCAGGCAGAGCCGCACACCATCGTGGTGGACGGTGCTGCGTTGCAGCGTTTTGACTCTTCGGCGCTGGCGGTATTGCTAGAGCTGCGCCGCGAATGCGCGCGTATTGGCAAACAATTTGCCGTACGCAGCCTGCCCACCCGCCTGCGAGACCTGGCCACCTTGTACGGGATTGACGGCCTGCTGACCGCGGCCTGAGCCCGTCCGCGTAAAATCGCGGGTTCTCATGCCCGCCATCTCATTCCAATCCGTCTCCAAAGCCTACGCCTCTCCCAAAGGCCCCAAAGGCTCCACCTTCAAGGCCCTGGACGGGGTCAGCCTCCAGATCGAAGAGGGCGAATTTTTCGGCCTGCTCGGTCCCAACGGCGCAGGTAAAACCACCATGATCAGCATCCTGGCCGGGCTCACCCGTGCCAGCAGTGGCAGCGTGCAGGTGCTGGGCAGCGATGTCCAGGCCGACTACGCCAACGCCCGCCGCAAGCTGGGTGTGGTGCCGCAGGAGCTGGTGTTTGACCCCTTCTTTAACGTGCGAGAAATGCTGCGCATCCAGTCTGGCTACTTTGGCGTCAAGAACAACGACGCCTGGGTGGACGAACTGCTCGAAGGCCTGGGCCTGACCGACAAGGCCAACGCCAACATGCGCCAGCTCTCGGGTGGCATGAAGCGCCGCGTGTTGGTGGCGCAGGCCCTTGTGCACAAACCGCCCGTTATCGTGCTGGACGAGCCGACCGCTGGTGTGGACGTGGAACTGCGCCAGACGCTGTGGCAGTTTGTGGCCAATCTCAACAAACAAGGCAGCACCGTGCTGCTGACCACCCATTACCTGGAAGAAGCCGAGGCCCTGTGTGGCCGCATTGCCATGCTCAAGACCGGCCGCATTGTGGCGCTGGACAAAACCAGCGACCTGCTCAAGGCCGCCAGCAGCAATGTGCTGCGCTTCAAAACGGGCGATGCCTTGCCCATCGAACTGGCGGCGCGCGCCCGTATCACCGGCCGTATCGTGCAACTGCCCGCGCACAACGCGCTAGAAATTGAACAATACCTGGCTGCCGTGCGCCAGGCTGGCGTGACAGTGGAAGACGTGGAGATCCGCAAGGCCGATCTGGAGGATGTCTTCCTCGACGTCATGGGCAATACGGAAGAGGTGGGCGCATGAACGGCTGGCAAACCCTGTTGTACAAGGAAACCCTGCGTTTCTGGAAAGTCGGTTTCCAGACCGTGGCGGCGCCGGTATTGACAGCCCTGCTGTACCTGATGATTTTTGGCCATGCACTGGGCGACCACGTGAAGGTCTATGACACCATCAGCTACACCGCGTTTTTGGTGCCGGGCTTGGTGATGATGAGCGTCTTGCAAAACGCGTTTGCCAACAGCTCGTCATCGTTGATCCAGAGCAAGATCATGGGCAACCTGGTGTTCCTGTTGCTCACGCCGCTGTCGCACTGGAGCTGGTTCTTTGCCTATGTGGGCTCCAGCATTGCGCGTGGGCTGGTGGTGGGGGCGGGTGTCATGTTCGTCACCGTGTTCTTCACCCCCATCCACTTTGTGGCGCCGCTGTGGATTCTGGCCTTTGCCTTGCTGGGCGCAGCCCTGTTGGGTACCTTGGGTCTGATCGCCGGCCTGTGGGCTGAAAAGTTTGACCAGCTCGCTGCCTTCCAGAACTTCATCATCATGCCCATGACGTTTTTGAGCGGCGTGTTTTACTCCATCCACTCGCTGCCCGCCTTTTGGCAAAGCGTGAGCCACCTCAACCCCTTCTTCTACATGATCGACGGCTTCCGCTATGGCTTCTTCGGCCAGAGCGATGTGTCACCTTGGCTCAGCCTGGGCATCGTCGGCATCGCGCTGGCCGTGGTGAGTGCCATTGCCGTGCACCTGCTGCGCACCGGCTACAAGATCCGTTCCTGATTTCTATGACTGCTGACCAACTCCAAGCCCTCATCACCGCCGGCATTGCTTGCGAGCACTGTGCCCTTGAAGGCGATGGCCGCCACTGGTACGCCACCATCGTCTCCAGTGCGTTCGAGGGCAAGCGCCTGATCCAGCGCCACCAGCAGGTGTATGCCACGCTGGGCAGCCGCATGCACACCGATGAAGTGCACGCCCTGTCGATGAAAACTTATACGCCGGCCGAGTGGGCCGCGCAATCCGCGTAAACGACTCTGTATGGACAAACTCCTGATCCGTGGTGGCAACACCTTGCAAGGCGAGGTGCTAATTTCTGGTGCCAAGAACGCCGCCTTGCCCGAGCTGTGCGCCACCCTGCTGACCGCCGAGCCGGTCACACTGCTGAACGTGCCGCGCCTGCAAGACGTGTCCACCATGCTCACGCTGATCCGCAACATGGGCGTGCAGGTAGAGCAGGGGGCGGATGGCGCTGTGCATATCAATGCCGGCCCGCTGAGCGCACCCGAAGCCCCCTACGAGCTGGTGAAAACCATGCGCGCCTCGGTGCTCGCGCTGGGCCCGCTGCTGGCGCGCTTTGGAGAGGCTACCGTGTCTCTGCCCGGTGGCTGCGCCATCGGTTCGCGCCCGGTAGACCAGCACCTGAAAGGCCTGACCGCCATGGGCGCCGAGATTGTGGTCGAGCACGGCTACATGATCGCCAAGCTGCCCAAGGGCCGCACCCGCCTGAAGGGCGCGCGCATTGCCACCGACATGGTGACGGTGACCGGCACCGAGAACTTCTTGATGGCGGCAGCCCTGGCCGAGGGCGAAACCATTTTGGAAAACGCCGCGCAAGAGCCCGAGATTCCCGATTTGGCTGAAATGCTCATCAAGATGGGCGCCAAGATCGAAGGCCACGGCACCAGCCGCATCCGCATCCAGGGCGTGGAGAGGCTGCATGGCTGTACCCACCAGGTGGTGGCGGACCGCATCGAGACCGGCACTTTTCTGTGCGCCGTGGCCGCCACGGGTGGTGACGTGGTGCTCAAGCATGGCCGTGCCGACCATCTGGATGCGGTGATCGACAAGCTGCGTGACGCTGGGGCCACGGTGGAAGCCATAGCCGGGGGCATCCGCGTGCAGTCGCAAGGCCGCCTCAAGGCGCAGAGCTTCCGCACCACCGAGTACCCGGGCTTCCCCACCGACATGCAGGCGCAGTTCATGGCGCTCAACGCCATTTCGCACGGTGCCAGCAAGGTGACCGAGACGATCTTCGAGAACCGCTTCATGCACGTCAACGAGCTGGTGCGCCTGGGCGCGCACATCCAGATCGACGGCAAGGTGTCGGTGATTGAAGGCGTGCCCAAACTGTCGGGTGCCACGGTGATGGCTACCGACCTGCGCGCCTCGGCCAGCCTGGTGATTGCCGGCCTGGTGGCAGAGGGCGAGACCATGGTGGACCGCATCTACCACCTGGACCGCGGTTACGACCAGATGGAAGCCAAGCTGCGCGGCATTGGCGCAGACATTGAAAGACTGACGTAAATGGCTACCGACATGATCACACTCGCCCTGTCCAAGGGCCGCATCTTTGAAGAAACCGTGCCCTTGCTCAAGGCCGCCGGTATCGAGGTGCTGGACGACCCGGAAAAATCGCGCAAGCTGATTCTGGACACCAACCAGCCCAACGTACGCGTGCTGGTGGTGCGCGCCACCGACGTGCCCACCTATGTGCAGTACGGCGGTGCCGACCTCGGCATTACCGGCAAGGACACGTTGCTGGAGCATGGCAGCCAGGGCCTGTACCAGCCGCTGGATTTGCAGATTGCCAAGTGCCGCATCAGCGTGGCCGTGCGGGCCGACTTTGACTATGCGTCTGCCGTCAAGCAGGGCTCGCGCCTCAAGGTGGCGACCAAATACGTGGCGATTGCGCGCGAGTTTTTTGCCAGCAAGGGCGTGCACGTGGACCTGATCAAGCTTTATGGCAGCATGGAGCTGGCGCCCCTGGTGGGGCTTGCCGATGCGATCGTCGATCTGGTGTCCACCGGCAACACGCTCAAGGCCAACCACCTGGTGGAGGTGGAACGCATCATGGACATCAGCTCGCGCCTGGTGGTGAACCAGGCCGCGCTGAAGCTCAAACAAGAACCCATCCGCAAAATCATCGACGCCTTTGCCGGCGCGGTGGGCCAGTAACCCGACGTGACATTGCTATGACTTTTGTAGCTGCTCCCGCATATCTATCAAGCGCTAGTGCCACTTTTGATGCCGATTTCAAGGCGCGCCTGCACTGGTCTGCCGATACCGATGCGGCCATCGAGCAGCGCGTGGCCGACATCCTCGCGGACGTGCAGCAGCGGGGCGATGCTGCCGTGCTGGAGTACACGGCGCGCTTTGACGGTCTGACCGTGCCCACCATGCAGGCACTGGAGCTGACGCAGGCTGAACTCAAGGCCGCGTTTGACAGCATTCCCGCCGCACAGCGCACTGCTCTGGAAGCCGCTGCCAAACGTGTGCGTAGTTACCACGAGGCGCAGAAAAAAGCGTCTGGCGAGAGCTGGAGCTACCGCGACGAAGATGGCACACTCTTGGGCCAAAAGGTCACCCCGCTGGACCGCGTGGGCATTTATGTACCCGGCGGCAAGGCGGCTTACCCGTCCAGCGTGTTGATGAACGCCATTCCCGCCCACGTGGCCGGTGTGGGCGAAATCATCATGGTCGTGCCAACGCCCAAGGGCGAGAAGAACGCCCTGGTGCTGGCCGCCGCCTATGTGGCCGGCGTGACCCGCGCCTTCACCATCGGTGGTGCGCAGGCCGTGGCCGCGCTGGCCTATGGCACCGAGAGCATTCCCGCCGTGCACAAGATCACCGGCCCCGGCAACGCCTATGTGGCCGCCGCCAAGCGCCGCGTGTTTGGCATCGTGGGCATCGACATGATTGCCGGCCCCAGCGAAATTCTGGTGCTGGCCGACGGCAGCACGCCGCCCGACTGGGTGGCCATGGACCTGTTCAGCCAGGCCGAGCACGACGAGCTAGCGCAAAGTATCCTGCTGTGCCCCGATGCGGCCTACATCGCCCAAGTGCAGGCCAGCATCAACCGCCTGTTGAACGAGATGCCGCGCGCCGAGATCATTGCCAAGAGCCTGACCGGCCGCGGCGCGTTGATCCACACGCGCAGCATGGAAGAGGCCTGCGAGATCAGCAACCGCATTGCGCCCGAGCATTTGGAAGTGTCCAGCAACGACCCCCACAAGTGGGAGCCGTTGCTCAAACACGCCGGGGCGATCTTCCTGGGTGCCTACACCTCTGAGAGCCTGGGCGACTACTGCGCCGGCCCCAACCACGTGTTGCCCACCAGTGGCACGGCGCGCTTCAGCAGCCCGCTGGGCGTGTACGACTTCCAGAAGCGCAGCAGCCTCATCGAGGTGAGCGAGCAGGGCGCGCAGGCGCTGGGTCAGATTGCCTCGGTGCTGGCGCATGGCGAAGGCCTGCAAGCCCACGCGCGTGCGGCGGAAATGCGATTGAAGTAAGAATGCGTGCAGACGGACGACCAACTCCCATGCACACACCTTCACCCCGCCCCTTCCTTTGTCGCGCCGCCACGGCGCTGGTTCTCATCGCAGGCTGCATGGTTGCGGCTCAGGCCATGACCATCCGCGAAATGCGCACGCTGGAGAAGAAAGAAAAGCTGGGCAGCACCTACACCGACTATTACCTGGTCGGCGTCATGGAAGGTGCGGTAGAAGCGCACAACCAAGCTGTGCGCGACGGCGGCAAGCCCAGTATCTGCCTCAATGGGCGACGTCTGGAACCCAGCATGGCCAAAAGCCTTTACACCGCAGAACTCAAGCGCAATGCCGATGTGTACGAGGCGGACTTCCCGGTGCAGCTGGTGCTGACCAACGCGCTGGCGACGGTGTACCCCTGTTAATTGGCGAGCACCTGGGCTCTGGGCGCGGGTAGCAAGGTGGGCAGCGTGCAGGCTCAGCTGCGCTTGGATGTTGCCAACAGCAGCAATCCACCGGCAACGATGGCACCCACCTCAGCCCGCAGCGGGAGGGACTATCTGTGGGGCAAGACAGAGTAATGCTGGATCGTGCATGGCTGGGTATCGCCGTCACGCTTGCAAAACCCCGTCAACTGACGGTGTCGCAGTGCCGCGGTAGTCCTCACCTGGGGCCAGCGCTTCCTAGCAAGCACGCTTTGGTAGTCCTCAGACTCGGGCGCGAAGCTCAGGCTAGCGCCGGCTTTTTCGCACAACTCCGGATTTTTGAGGGCGGCTTCTTTCACCGTGGCGCGCACGCCCGATAGCGCAGAGCTTTCTATTTGGACGGTGTAGTCGCAAATTTCCCATTGGCCTGCAAGCGCAAGAAGTGGGGATGCGAAGACGACTCGCGCGGCGAGTTTTGACCGCATGGGTGTTTTATGTTTGACATGAGCGTGACCCGGCTTGCCGGGGCATGTCAGCTCGATGGAAGGGTTAGAAGGCGCACGGCGTGCTGCGATAGAGCCTCCGCGAGCTGGACATATTGCTCAATATCGAGGGCCGCGACCTTCTCTTCGGGAGAAACAGCAGACTTGGCCTTGCATGACACATACATCGTGTCGTTCTTGAGATCGTTGATGTGGTCTATCAGGCTTTCCTGCAGTTCCCCAATCTGCGCTTGCAGTTCTTCAGACAAACTGGCTGCATAGGTTACGAGAAACTCAATCTTCTTCTTGTGATCTCGGAGAAGCTTGGTGACCTTTGGGATCTCGCTCTCAGGCGTTCCTGAGATGCTCATGGTCCGCAGCAGAATGCTCTTTGCTGACTCCTCCGTTGACATGTGGGCAAGATAGTAGGCGCGCGGCAAATGCTTCGCCTCGAAGAGAAGACGAGACTCTGTTGCGAGCGACTTAGCGTTGCCTGCAGCTTTCTCACCCCAGCTTTGATAGATCGAAGAGTGCATGCGCCTTCTAACGTCAAAGCTCAGCGGGCGGCGTAGCCGTCCGCTGCAACGTAGGGTTGGGCAGCAACAGATCATTCATACGAACCAACCGGGAACCCAGCATCCTGTATTTCTTCGGCAGAGGCGTTTCGGAACTTCGAGACCACTTTGCCGGCACAGCGCGGGCAACGGCAATTCGGATCATCCAATCCGCCATAGACGGCGGATTCAAGATTCTTTGGGTACTGGAAAACGGTGCCGACTTCGTCGCAAATCAGCACGACCGCATGGCAGTCTGGACATGCGGAGAAGCACAAGGCACCTTGCCCTGAGCAGCACTCGCAGCGAACCCCGCGCAGGGCCCAGGTAGGAGGATCAATTTGCATGGCGTGCGGCCCAACGTTGGAAATGTGCGGCACACGCGTAGCGGGTGTCCGTACGGTTGAGGCGGTCTGTCGCGTATCGCAACACCTCTTGGCGCGTATTCTGTCTATTCACAACCGTCCCTTTTTTGGTCAACAGCCTACGTAGCTGTGTCACTTCGTCCGTGTCAAAAGCTCGCTTTTGTCCGTGCGCTGTGACACAGCTACGCACGCTATCAGAAAAGCATTACTGTATAAATACCCAGTATGTGTGCTAGCGCCACTGTTCTATACGTCGATCGACCTCAATGTATGCCGCAAAAACTGCGGGATATTCTGGCAAGGTTACCCGCCAAATTGGCCTCCAGCCCTCGTGGAATATGCGCAAGATGCTCATATAAAGATAGCGGGAAACCGGGCAGCCTCTGGGCGCGCTTTGGCGCTTGGATGACCATCATTTTTCTACCCTCCCGTTCTTTGTTTTCGCCGCACTATAGCGCGGGGCGTTTGAGCCTTGCGCATTTGCCCGGACCGATAAATTGACTTCAATTCACACGAATTCAGTGCAACACGAAATTCGTGTAAACTGCATTCAAGATGAAAAACGTCACCATCACCGTCGAAGACGCCACGCTGGAGTGGGTGCGCATTGAGGCGGCCAAGCGTAATACCAGTGTGTCGCGGCTGGTGGGTGAGATGTTGACCGACAAGATGCAGCACGACGACGCCTACGCCCGCGCGCAGCGCGACTGGGTGGCGGATACCTCGTCGTTCAGCTCCGGCGGCAAGGCGTACCCGCAGCGGGAGGTTCTGAATGGCTAGCCCGCTCGACACCTCTGGCGCCATTGTTTTTGTCGATACGAATGTGCTGTTGGCCGCGGACGACGCGTTTGATGCCACCCGCCAGGCCCGTGTCCGTGACTGGCTGCAGGCTCTGTGGCAGCGGCGTGCCGGGCGGGTCAGCACCCAGGTGCTGAACGCCTACTACGTGGGCGCCACCCAGCACTTCGCCATGCCGCAGGGTGATGCGCGCGCTAAGCTGCGCCGCTACCAGCTCTGGCAGCCCTGGCAGATTGACCACCAGACCGTGGAAACCGCCTGGGGCGTGGAGGCACGTTTTGGCCTGCCGTACTGGGACGCGCTGATCGTGGCCGCCGCCGCGCAAAGCGGCGCCACCCACGTGCTTTCGCTGGACCTGCAGCACGGCCAGCAGATTGACGGCGTCACCATCCTCGGCCCTCTGCAAGCCACGCCCGCCGACGTGGCGCTAGCCGACTAGTTTTTAGCTTTGAAAGTCCCCGCATGACCGCTACTACCTCCACCGACAGCACCGTGAGCGCGTTGATCCAGCGCCGCATCCGCCAGGACGTGTTGGGCATGCACGCCTACGCAATCCAGGATTCCAAGGGTATGGTCAAGCTGGACGCCATGGAGAACCCGCACCGCCTGCCCGCGGAGCTGCAGGAGGCGTTGGGCAAGCGCCTGGGTGCGCTGGCGCTGAACCGCTACCCCGATGGCCGCGTGAACGACCTGCGCCAGGCGCTGGCCGCCTATGCGGGCATGCCCGAGGGTTTTGACATCATGCTGGGCAACGGCTCGGACGAGCTCATCAGCCTGCTGGCGATGGCTTGTGACGTGCCCGTGGCGTCCGGTCAGCCCAAACCCGCCATCCTGGCGCCGCTGCCGGGTTTTGTGATGTACGCCATGAGCGCGCAATTGCAGGGGCTGAGCTTTGTGGGTGTGCCACTCACGGCCGACTTTGAGCTGGACGTGCCGGCCATGGTGCAGGCCATAGCAACCCACCAGCCGGCCATCGTCTACCTGGCCTACCCTAACAACCCTACGGCCAACCTGTGGGCCGAAGCCGACATGGTGCGTGTGGTGGCCGCGGCCCAGGCGGCGGGCAGCATCGTGGCCATTGACGAGGCCTACCAGCCGTTTTCCAGCCGCACCTACCTGGACGTGATCCGCGCTAACCCGGCTGCCAATGCCCACGTGCTGCTGATGCGCACCATGAGCAAGTTTGGCCTGGCTGGCGTGCGCATTGGCTACATGGTGGGCCCCCAGACGCTCATCGCCCAGGTGGACAAGGTGCGCCCGCCCTACAACATCAGCGTGCTGAACTACGAGTGCGCACTGTTTGCGCTCGAACACCAAGAGGCTTTTGCGGCCCAAGCCCGCGACATCTGTGCGCAACGCGCTACGCTTTTAGGAGCATTGCGGGCGCTGCCAGGCGTCAAGGCCTGGAACAGCGACGCCAATATGGTGCTGGTTCGCATCACCGGTGAGGGTGCGTCTGGGGTGGATGGGGCACAAAAAGTGTTCGATGGCCTCAAGGCGCGCGGCGTTCTGGTCAAGAACGTTTCTAAAATGCACCCATTGCTGGCCCAATGTCTGCGCCTTACCGTCGGCACCTCCGATGAAAACACCCGGATGTTGAAAGCCCTGCAGGAATCCCTATGACTACCAACTACCCCATCACCGAAGTGCCCCAGACCTACGCGCCCCGCATTGCCGAGGTGTCGCGCAACACCGCCGAGACCAAAATCAAGGTCCGCGTCAACCTGGACGGCACCGGCGTGAGCCGCCTGTCTACCGGGATTGGCTTCTTCGACCACATGCTGGACCAGATCGCCCGCCACGGCATGATCGACCTCGACATCGAGGCCGATGGCGACCTGCACATCGACGGCCACCATACGGTGGAAGACGTGGGCATCACGCTGGGCCAGGCCTTTCACCAGGCCATTGGCGACAAAAAGGGCATCCGCCGCTATGGCCACGCCTATGTGCCGCTGGACGAGGCGCTGAGCCGCGTGGTGATCGACTTCTCGGGGCGCCCCGGGCTGGAGATGAATGTGCCGTTCAAGAGCGGCATGATCGGCGCGTTTGACACGCAGCTCACCCACGAGTTCTTCCAGGGTTTTGTGAACCACGCCTTTGTCACCCTGCACATCGACAACCTCAAGGGCGAAAACGCCCACCACCAGGCCGAGACCGTGTTCAAGGCCTTTGCCCGCGCGCTGCGCGCTGCCATCGAGTTCGACCCGCGCGCCCTGGGCATGATTCCTTCCACCAAGGGTTCGCTGTAATGAAAAAAGTGGCGGTGGTGGACTACGGCATGGGCAACCTGCGTTCGGTCACCCAGGCGGTGATGCACGTGGCTGCCGACGCCGGCGTAGACGTGGTCTGGGCCCGCACCGCGCAAGAGGTGATGGACGCCGAACGCGTGGTGCTGCCGGGCCAGGGCGCCATGCGCGACTGCATGCGCGAGTTGCACGACTCGGGCATGTTTGATGCCGTGATGCACGCCGCTGCCCACAAGCCGCTCATGGGCGTGTGCGTGGGCATGCAGATGCTGCTGGACCACAGCGATGAGCAGAGCACCGCCAGTCTGGGTCTGATTCCCGGCAAGGTGGTGAAATTCGAGCTGGCTGGGCAGATCCAGCCCGACGGCAGCCGCTTCAAGGTGCCCCAAATGGGCTGGAACCAGGTCTGGCAGACCAGCCATGCCGGCGCGCCCAGGCACCCGGTGTGGGGCGAGGTGCCCGATGGCAGCTACTTCTACTTTGTACACAGTTACTACGCCCAACCGTCTGATGCGCGCCACAGCGTAGGCGAGACGGACTATGGCCAGCGCTTCTCAGCGGCGATTGCACGCGATAATATTTTCGCAACCCAGTTCCACCCTGAAAAAAGCGCCGAGCATGGCTTGGCCCTCTACCGTAACTTCCTGCACTGGAATCCTTGAATCTTTATCCTTGCCGCACTTCTGCATCTGGCAACGCGACTCTCTTTTCCCTCCAACCCTGAAGCACCATGCTTTTAATTCCTGCGATTGACCTCAAAGACGGCCACTGTGTACGCCTCAAACAAGGCGATATGGACCAATCCACCACGTTTGGCGAAGACCCCGCGGTCATGGCCCGCAGCTGGGTGGACAAGGGTGCGAGACGTCTGCACCTGGTCGATCTGAATGGCGCCTTTGCCGGCCATCCCAAAAACGAGATGGCGATCCGCAAGATCCTGAAGGAAGTGGGCAACGAGATCGACGTGCAACTGGGCGGCGGTATCCGCGACCTGGACACGATTGAACGTTACCTGGACGCCGGCCTGCGCTACGTCATCATTGGCACTGCGGCCGTCAAGAACCCCGGTTTTTTGCAGGACGCCTGCACCGCGTTTGGCGGCCACATCATCGTGGGCCTGGACGCACGCGACGGCAAGGTCGCTACCGACGGCTGGAGCAAGCTCACCCGCCACGACGTGGTGGACTTGGGCAAAAAGTTTGAAGACTACGGCGTCGAAGGCATCATCTACACCGACATTGGCCGCGACGGCATGCTGTCCGGCATCAACATCGACGCCACCGTCAAGCTGGCCCAGGCCCTGACCATCCCCGTCATCGCCTCCGGCGGCCTGTCCAACATGGCCGACATCGAAGCCCTGTGCGAAGTGGAAAGTGAAGGCGTGGAAGGTGTGATCTGCGGCCGAGCCATCTACAGCGGCGACCTGGACTTTGCTGCTGCACAGACCCGCGCCGACGAGCTCAACGGCTGATGCTCGCCAAACGCATCATTCCTTGCCTGGACGTGACCGGTGGTCGCGTCGTGAAGGGTGTCAATTTCGTCGAGCTGCGCGACGCCGGTGACCCGGTAGAAATCGCCGCGCGCTACAACGACCAAGGCGCCGACGAACTCACGTTTCTGGACATCACGGCCACCAGCGATGGGCGCGACCTGATCCTGCACATCATCGAAGCCGTGGCCAGCCAGGTCTTCATCCCGCTCACGGTGGGTGGTGGCGTGCGCATAGTGGAAGACGTGCGCCGCCTGCTCAACGCAGGCGCCGACAAGGTGAGTTTCAATTCCGCGGCGCTGGCCAATCCGCAAGTGATTGAAGACGCATCGCTGAAATACGGTTCTCAGGCCATCGTGGTGGCCATTGATGCCAAACGCCGCTCCGAAGAAGACGCCGCCACCCGCGGTGCCGGCTGGGACGTGTACAGCCACGGTGGTCGCAAAAACACCGGCCTGGACGCCGTGGCCTGGGCCACCGAAATGGCGCGCCGTGGGGCTGGCGAAATTTTGCTCACCAGCATGGACCGCGACGGCACCAAAAGCGGCTTTGACCTGGCGCTGACCCGCGCCGTGGCCGATGCCATCAGCGTGCCCGTGATCGCCTCTGGCGGCGTGGGCAATCTGGACCACTTGGCCGATGGCGTGCAGCAGGGCGGTGCCGACGCCGTGCTGGCCGCCAGCATCTTCCACTACGGCGAATACACCGTAGGCCAGGCCAAGGCCCGCATGGCCGAGCGCGGCATCCCGGTGCGAATTTAAGCGTTTTAGGCCTCTAGCCCCCATCAACGCTGCGCGA
This sequence comes from Rhodoferax sp. TS-BS-61-7, assembly GCF_002943465.1. Taxonomy (GTDB): domain Bacteria; phylum Pseudomonadota; class Gammaproteobacteria; order Burkholderiales; family Burkholderiaceae_C; genus Allorhodoferax. The sequence continues at coordinate 200,370 of NZ_PTQY01000007.1, read as the reverse complement.
GCAGCTATGAATTAAGTAGCAAATGGAACCCACCCCCACCCCGCCTGTGAGTTGGCTCAAACACATCCGCTGGGATTCCAAAGGCCTGGTGCCCGTGATCGCGCAGGAGCAGGGCACCAACGACGTGCTGATGTTCGCCTGGATGAACCGCGAGGCTCTGCAAAAGACCGTGGAGCTGGGCCGGGCCGTGTACTTCAGCCGCACGCGCGACAAGCTTTGGTACAAGGGCGAAGAGTCCGGCCACGTGCAAACCGTGCACGAGATCCGCATGGACTGCGACAACGACGTGATCCTGCTCAAGGTGACCCAGCTGGGCCACGAGCCCGGCATCGCCTGCCACACGGGCCGTCACAGCTGTTTCTTCAGTGTGTTGGAGAATGGTGAGTGGAAATCGGTGGACCCGGTCTTGAAAGATCCCGAGTCGATCTATAAATAGTGAGCTAGCAAGATGTCCATTTCTCAAGATTCCCTCGCCGCACTGGCTGCCGTGATTGAAAGCCGCAAAGTCGCCAATGGGGGGGACCCGGACGCGAGTTATGTGTCCCGCCTGCTGCACAAAGGGCCCGATACCTTTTTGAAGAAAATTGGCGAGGAAGCTACCGAGGTGGTCATGGCCGCCAAGGACGCGGACCACGGCGGTGACGCCACCAAGATCGTTTACGAAGTGGCCGACCTGTGGTTCCACTGCATGGTGGCCTTGTCGCACTACGGCCTGTCGCCGGCCGATGTGATTGCCGAGCTGGAGCGCCGTGTGGGCACCAGCGGCCTGGAAGAAAAAGCCCTGCGCAAAGTGCTTGCGCGTGAGGCAGAGCCCAAAGCCGATTCCCACTAAAGGAGTGTCTATGAGCCAGGATTTCACCACCCCCAACACGCCGGCACCGGTCAGCGTTGAGCAACTGCAGTCACTCAACACCATCGGCACCATCAGCTATGTGCTCCACCTGATTGTGGCGGTCAGCGCCTTTATTCCGGGGGGGCAGTTTGGTGTGACCTTACTGCTGGTGGCGCTGATTCTGGACATGGTCAAGCGCGATGATGCGGCGGGCACCTGGCACGCCTCGCACTTTCGCTGGCGCATCCGGTCGGTGGTCATCGCCGGCGTGTTGTACCTGGTGACCTTGCCGCTGTTTTTGCTGCTGTATTTTCCCGGCGCCATTGCCTGGGCCGTCATCTCGGTGTGGTTTCTGTACCGCATCGTCACCGGCTTCATCGCCATGAACAAAGGCCAGGAGATTGGTGCATGAGTGAACACGCGCCAAGCCACGATGCCAACTGCATTTTTTGCAAAATCATTGCCAAGCAGATCCCATCCAAAGCGGTGTACGAGGACGAACAGGTCTATGCCTTCCACGACATCCACCCCTGGGCGCCGGTGCATTTTTTGCTGATCCCCAAGGCGCACATTCCCAGCATGGCCCAGGTGGGCCCCGAGCACGCGGCGCTGATGGGCCACATGATGGCCCTGGTGCCCAAGCTGGCGATGGAGCAGGGCTGCAATCCTTACCCGGATGGTGGCTACCGGCTGGTGACCAACACCGGGGCAGAAGGCGGGCAGGAAGTGCACCATCTGCACTTCCATGTGATGGGTGGCCCGCGCCCCTGGTTGCGTGGGTGACATGGCGCCTCCACGCTCCGCCGCTACACGGGTCGCTGCCCCCCAAGGGTGGCTAATTTCCCTTGGGGCGGCCCTGCGGGAAATTGTGTTTACGCGCGCCGACTAGAATTCAACAAATTGTTAGGAGTACATCATGGGTTCATTTTCTATTTGGCACTGGTTGATCGTTCTGCTGATCGTGGTCATGGTGTTCGGCACCAAGAAGCTCAAGAACATGGGTTCTGACCTGGGCGGCGCCGTCAAGGGTTTCAAAGACGGCATGAAAGACGGCTCTGCCTCTGCTGCCGACGACAAGTCCGCAGCGCTAGCACAACAAGTGGCCAACGCCTCTGAAAAAACCACGATCGACGTGGAAGCCAAGCAAAAGAACTGAGTTAGCACTGCGTGATTGACCTCGGCATATCGAAGATGGCGCTGATCGGCGCGGTGGCGTTGATCGTCATCGGGCCCGAGAAGCTGCCCAAAGTGGCCCGCACCGTGGGCGCCTTGCTTGGCAAGGCACAGCGTTACGTGGCCGACGTGAAGGCCGAAGTCAACCGCTCCATGGAGCTCGACGAGCTCAAGAAAATGCGCGAAACGGTGGAGGGTGCCGCCCGCGATGTGGAGAACTCCATCCAGACGCAGGCCAGCGACTTCGAGAAATCGTGGTCCGACGCCACCGACGCTGCGCTGGAGCCTGAGGCCCCCCGCTACAAACACCCCAACAAAAACTGGCGCCTCAAGCAAGGTGCCATGCCCCAGTGGTACAAGGCCCGCAACGGCGTGCGTACCAAGGCGCAGTCGGGAGCGGCCCGTGTGGCGCGCTTCCGTCCGCCGCGCGTGCGCTGAGCGGCCCCACCACCTTTCCCCATGGCATCAGACAACAATCCGCAAGACGAGCTTGCCGGCACCGAACAGCCCTTTGTGCAGCATTTGATGGAGCTGCGCGACCGCCTGGTCAAGGCCGCCATTGCGGTGGGCGTGGCCCTGGCCGTGCTGGCGCTGTACCCCGGTCCGGCCGCGCTCTATGACATTCTGGCCGCGCCCCTGGTGGCCACGCTGCCAGCCGGTGGCAAGCTGATTGCCACCTCGGTCATCTCGCCCTTTTTGGTGCCGCTCAAGATCATGCTGATGGCCGCGTTTTTGCTGGCGCTGCCGGTGGTGCTGTGGCAGGTTTGGGCCTTTGTGGCGCCGGGGCTCTACAGCCACGAGAAGAAGCTGGTGTTGCCCCTGGTGGTGTCCAGCACCCTGTTATTTTTCATCGGGGTGGCGTTTTGTTACTTCTTTGTGTTCGGGCAGGTGTTCAAGTTCATCCAGAGCTTTGCCCCGCAAAGCATTGCCGCCACGCCCGACATTGAGTCGTACTTGGACTTTGTGCTCTCCATGTTCCTGGCCTTCGGCCTGGCGTTTGAGGTGCCGATTGTGGTGATTGTGTTGGCGCGTATGGGCATCGTCAGCATCGAAAAACTCAAGGCCTTCCGCAGCTACTTCATCGTGCTGGCCTTTGTGGTGGCGGCCATTGTCACGCCGCCTGATGTGGTGTCCCAATTGGCGCTGGCCATCCCCATGTGCATCTTGTACGAGATTGGCATCTGGGCGGCGCAGATCTTCATCAAACACACGCAGGCGCCGGCCGAAGAAGCACCAACACCTGACGCCCCTTAGGTCGATTTGGTAGTCAAATAGGCCTCTAGCCCGCGTAGATACTGAGCGAGAAGCTCCTAAAATAATAGCAAAAAGGCGGCCCGAGGGTCGCCTTTTTTGTGCCCGGATGGGGGGGGCAGAGGTCAGCGCGCCGCTGCCTTGGGCTTGGGCCGCACACCGGGTGTCACGTTGAGTTCCAGCTTCTGGTTCTTGCGCTCGATGGTGAAGGGCGCCACGGTGCCGGGTTTGAGTGACGCCACGATGGACAACAGCTGGGTCACGTCACCAATCGGTTTGTCGGCAATGCTCACAATCACGTCGCCTGGGCGCACGCCGGCCTGGGCGGCCGGGCCGTTTTGCAGCACACCGGTGATGATCACACCTGCCTTGGCCTTCACATCAAAGGTCTCGGCCAGCTCGGGCGAGAGGTCGTTAGGCTCCACGCCGATCCAGCCGCGGGTGACCTGGCCGTCTTTCACAATGCCGTCCAACACCATCTTGGCGGTGGCCACCGGAATGGCAAAGCCAATGCCCATGCTGCCGCCCGAGCGGGAGTAGATGGCGGTGTTGATACCCAGCAGGTTGCCGTTGGTGTCCACCAGCGCGCCGCCCGAGTTGCCGGGGTTGATGGCGGCGTCGGTCTGGATGAAGTTCTCAAACGTGTTGATGCCCAGCTGGTTGCGCCCCAGTGCACTCACGATGCCGCTGGTCACGGTCTGGCCTACGCCAAACGGGTTGCCGATGGCCAGCACCTGGTCGCCCACCTGCAGGTTGTCGGAGTTGCCCAGCACGATGGTGGGGAGCTTGTCGAGTTCGATCTTGAGCACGGCCAGGTCGCTGTCGGGGTCGGTGCCAATCACCTTGGCGGCCACGCGGCGGCTGTCGTTGAGGATGACCTCGATCTCGTCCGCCTCTTCGATCACGTGGTTGTTGGTCAGGATATAGCCGCTGGGGCTCACGATCACACCGCTGCCCAGGCCACCCTGGGGTTCGTTGCCCTGGTCGCCATAAAAGAACTTGAACCAGGGGTCATTGGCATTGGGATTTTTGGCGGCCGCCTTGCTGGTGTTGATGCTCACCACCGCGGCCGAAGCTTTTTGCGCCGCCAGGCGGTAGCTGCCGGGCGGGATCTCACCGGGCTGCGAGGGGGGAGCCTGCAGCAGGGCAATGGCGCCGTCCACCGTGCTGGCGCTGTGGCCCAGCCACTGGGGCTTGAGGGTGGCCACCACGAAATAGGTGGCAAGCAGCACCGTAATGGTTTGGGAGAACAGCAACCAAAGTCGTTTCATCGGGAATTCCAGCAGGGGCGGCACACAGGCGTGCTGCGCAGTGCAAATTGTAGGCGGCGCGGGCCTGCGCGTTACAGTGCCATACCGCGCTGTTGACCATGCAAACCATCTTCATCCACCCCGCTGCACCGCCCAAGCCGCCTGAAGGTGCGCCTTGTAATGGCTGCGGCGTGTGTTGCCTGGCCCAGCCGTGCCCGGTGGGCATGCTGTTGTCACGCCGCCGGCGCGGGGCCTGCCAGGCGCTGCGTTGGGATGCGGTGCAGGCGCGGTACCGCTGCGGTGCCATCACCGAGCCACGCGCCGTGGTGTTGGCCGCGCTGCCGCATGGGCTGCGGTGGCTGGCGCCCGTGCCTGCCGCGCTGCTGGGTCGTCTGGCGCGGCGCTGGGTGGCCGCAGGGCAGGGTTGCGACAGTGACCTGTTGCCCCAGGCACCGCCGCCCGCCTCAACGACAATGCCGTCTTGACCCTCCCGTATCCCGCCATGACCGACCGCACTACCTTGTTATCCACCTTGGACGCGCTGCTGCAACCCGAGCGTTTCAAAGACTACGGCCCCAACGGCTTGCAGGTGGAGGGCCGTGCCGAGGTGCATACCCTGGTGTCGGGCGTCACGGCCAGCCTGGCGCTGATCGAGGCTGCCATTGCCGCCAAGGCTGATGCCATTCTGGTGCACCATGGCCTGTTCTGGCGCGGCCACGACGGCCGCGTGACCGGCTGGATGCGCCAGCGCCTGGGTTTGCTGCTGGCACACAACATCAACCTGTTCGCTTACCACCTGCCGCTGGACGCCCACCCCGAGCTGGGCAACAACGCGCAGCTGGGCCGGGTGCTGGGCCTGCAGGCGGACGCACGTTTTGGTGAGCAGCAGCTGGGTTTTGTGGGCGCTGCGCCAGCGGCGCTGGACACGGCGCAGGCGCTGGCAGACCATGTGCAAGCCACACTGGGCCGTACCGTCACCCTGGTACCCGGCGGCACGCAGCCGCTGCGCCGTATTGCCTGGTGCACCGGTGGCGCCCAGGGTTACTTTGAAGACGCGATTGCCGCCGGCGCCGATGCCTTCATTACTGGCGAGATTTCCGAACCCCAGGCCCACTACGCGCGCGAATGCGGCGTGGCCTACATCGCCTGCGGCCACCACGCCAGCGAGCGTTATGGTGCACCCGCGGTGGCGGCCCACGTGGCGGCGCAGCTGGGGCTGGCCCATACCTTCATCGACATTGACAACCCCGCATGAGTGACACCGTTCTCCCCATCGCCCTGACGCTGGGCGACGCCGCCGGCATTGGCCCCGAAATCATCGCCCAGTCGTTCCTGCGCGAACCCGAGATGCTGCGTGGCTGTTTTGTGGCCGGCGATGTGCAGGCCATGCGCCGCGCGCTGGCTGTGGTGCAGGGTGTGGTTCCGCTGCCTGTGGTGCAAATCGCCACGCCGGCCGAGGTAGCGCAGTTGCCTCCGCGCTGCCTGCCCGTGCTGCAGGTGGGCGAGGCCCTGGCGCCTGTGCACTGGGGCCGGGTGAGTGCCGCCGCCGGTGAGTTTGCTGGCCGTTGCGTGTTGTGGGCGGCCGATGCGGCGCTGCGCGGCGAGGTGGCCGCGCTGGTGACGGCGCCGTTGCACAAGGAAGCCCTGTCCGCTGCAGGGGCCCCGTACGACGCCTACCCCGGCCATACCGAGATGCTGCAGGCCGCCGCGGCGCGCCATGCCGGCGTGGCTGTGGACGGCATGCCGGTGCGCATGATGCTGGCCAACGACGAGTTGCGCACCGTGCTGGTCAGCATCCATGTCTCGCTGCGCGACGCGCTGGCCGCGGTGACCATGGACAACGTGCTGCAAACCATTCTGATCACCCACGCCGCGCTCTTGCGCACGCTGGACCGTGCGCCGCGTATTGCGGTGGCGGGTGTGAACCCCCATGCGGGCGAGGGCGGCCTGTTCGGCCACGAGGAGCTGGACACGGTGATACCCGCGGTAGAGGCGGCACGCGCCCAGGGCTGCCAGGTGTTCGGCCCCTACGCGCCCGACACGGTATTCATGCGCGCGCGCCACGCCGTGGGGCACCCGGGGGAATTTGATGTGGTGGTGGCCATGTACCACGACCAGGGGCTGATTCCGGTCAAGTATCTTGGGGTGGAGCAGGGCGTGAACGTGACGCTAGGCCTGCCACTGGTGCGCACCAGCCCGGACCACGGCACGGCGTTTGACATCGCCGGCACGGGCCGCGCCGACCCGTCCAGTCTGCTGGCCGCCATTCGCATGGCGCACCAGCTCATTCCGGCCTAGAATTTAAGCCAAACTGGCCTCTAGCCCTTATGCTTATTGCGCGGGCAGCTATTGAAATAATAGCTGCTCGCGCGTGACAGGGCTTACTTTTTGAGGTTGTCCCGGATTTCGCGCAGCAGCAGCACGTCCTCGGGTGTTGTTGCGGGTGCGGGTTCAGCGGCCGGGGCTTCCTTCTTCAGGCGGTTGATCTGCTTGACCATCAGAAAGATGATGAAGGCCAGAATCGCGAAGTTCACGGCGACGGTGATGAAGTTGCCGTAGGCAAACACCGGGATTCCGGCTTTCTTCAGCCCTGCCAGGGTGGTCTCGGTGCCGGGTGGTACCGCGCCCAAGACCCAGAACATATTGGAAAAGTCCAATTTCCCGATGACTGCGCCCACCAGCGGCATGATCAGGTCGCCCACCACCGAGTCCACGATCTTGCCGAAGGCCGCGCCAATGATCACGCCCACAGCGAGGTCAATCACATTGCCCTTGACCGCAAAATCCTTGAATTCTTGAATCATTCCCATCGCTTGTTGCTCCACCGTGGTTGAAAGATGCCAAGTATTACCGACAAAACAGGGGTCAAGGCGGCGTGGTTCGTCAACCCGCGCGTTGAATGCCCCCACTGCCGTCAGCTACAATCCCGGCTTACCCCTACTAGCGATGTTCATTGAGGATTCTCATGAGTGAAACCCTTGTCGACAGCAAAAAGATCGACGCCAGCAAACGGACTTGGTTGATAGCATCCGGCTGCGCTGGTGCAGTGGGCGGTGTTGCCACCGCCATCCCCTTTGTGAGCACATTCCAGCCCTCCGAACGCGCCAAGGCTGCCGGAGCCGCCGTAGAGGTGGACATCGCGGAGATCAAACCCGGTGAAAAAATCACGGTCGAATGGCGCGGCAAGCCCGTCTGGATCGTGCGCCGTACACCCGAGCAGCTGGCTGCGCTGGCAGGTATTGACGGTGAGCTGGCGGACCCCAAGTCCGAGCGCAAGCCCAGTGAACTGACCCCTGAATACGCCCGCAACGAGGCGCGTTCCATCAAGCCCGAGTTTTTTGTCGCCGTGGGCATTTGCTCGCATTTGGGCTGCTCGCCCTCCGACAAGTTCCAGCTCGGTGCCCAGCCCTCTTTGCCGGATGACTGGAAAGGTGGCTTCTTGTGCCCCTGCCACGGTTCCACCTTCGATATGGCTGGCCGCGTGTTCAAGAACAAGCCCGCGCCTGACAACCTCGAAGTGCCGCCGCACATGTACCTGTCTGACAGCAAGCTGCTGATCGGCGAAGACAAGCAAGCCTGAGGAACAAGAACATGGCGACTTTCAAGGAAATCTCCCCCAACGCCTCGGCTGGCGAGAAGGTGACCAATTGGTTTGAAAACCGGTTCCCCACCGCGTTCGATGCCTACAAGGTGCACATGTCGGAGTACTACGCTCCGAAGAACTTCAATTTCTGGTACATCTTCGGCTCGCTGGCTTTGCTGGTGTTGGTGATCCAGATCGTGACCGGCATCTTCCTGGTCATGCACTACAAGCCCGATGCCGCCTTGGCATTCGGTTCGGTCGAATACATCATGCGCGACGTGCCATGGGGCTGGTTGATCCGCTACATGCACTCCACGGGTGCCTCTGCCTTCTTTGTGGTGGTGTATCTGCACATGTTCCGTGGCCTCATCTACGGCAGCTACCGCAAACCCCGTGAACTGGTCTGGATCTTTGGCTGCGCCATTTTCCTGTGCCTGATGGCCGAAGCCTTCATGGGTTACCTGCTGCCTTGGGGCCAGATGTCCTACTGGGGCGCCCAGGTGATCGTGAACCTGTTTGCAGCCGTGCCTCTGGTCGGTCCCGACCTGGCTTTGCTGATTCGCGGCGACTTTGTGGTGGGTGATGCCACCCTCAACCGCTTCTTCAGCTTCCACGTGATTGCCGTGCCTTTGGTCCTGTTGGGCTTGGTGGTGGCGCACTTGCTGGCCCTGCACGACGTGGGTTCCAACAACCCCGATGGCATCGAAATCAAAGGCCCCAACGCCCCCCGCGACGCGGCTGGCCACCCCTTGGATGGCGTGCCTTTCCACCCCTACTACACGGTGCATGACATCTTCGCGGTGAGCATGTTCCTTATGGTCTTTACTGCCATCATCTTCTTTGCGCCTGAGATGGGTGGTTACTTCCTGGAGTACAACAACTTCATCCCGGCAGACCCGCTCAAGACACCGGCGCACATTGCACCCGTCTGGTACTTCACTCCGTTCTACTCCATGCTGCGTGCCATCACCAGCGAGATGATGTATGCACTGATTGCCTGCGTCTTGGGTGCCGCCGCCTTCAGCATCTTCAAGTTCAAGATGCCCACGATCTTCAAAGCAGTGCTGGCCGGTGCCGCAGTCGTGGCTACCGTCTTGATGCTGTCGATCGACGCCAAGTTCTGGGGCGTGGTGGTGATGGGTGGTGCCGTGATCATCCTGTTCTTCTTGCCTTGGCTGGATTACAGCCCTGTCAAGTCCATCCGCTACCGCCCTGACTGGCACAAGTACCTGTATGGCATCTTCGTCATCAACTTCGTGGTGCTGGCCTACCTGGGTGTGCAGCCGCCGTCTGTCATTGGTGAGCGTGTTTCCCAAGTGGGTACTTTGTTCTACTTCGGCTTCTTCTTGTTGATGCCCTGGTGGAGTGCTTTGGGTGAGTCCAAGGAAGTGCCTGCCCGTGTGACCTTTGCGGCCCACTGAGCGCCGGAGACGACTGACATGAAAAAACTCCTCATTACCCTCGTGGCAGCCTTGGGCTTTGTCGCCGGTGCCCATGCAGCGGGCGGTGGTATCGCCCTGGACAAGGCACCCATCAAGACGAATGACCTGGTGTCTTTGCAAAACGGCGCCAAGCTGTTTGTGAACTACTGCCTGAACTGTCACTCTGCGGCCTTCATGCGCTTCAACCGGCTCAAGGACATTGGCCTGACTGACCAGCAGATCAAGGACAACCTTCTGTTCACCACTGAAAAAGTGGGTGAAACCATGAAGGCCGCGATTGACCCCAAGCAGGCCAAAGACTGGTTTGGCGCCAACCCGCCTGACCTGACCGTGATTGCCCGTTCGCGTGCAGGCTCTGGCGGTTCAGGTGCCGACTACTTGTATACCTACCTGCGCACCTACTACCCTGACGAGACCAAGGCCACCGGCTGGAACAACCTCGTATTCCCCAGCGTGGGCATGCCCCATGTGTTGTGGGAGTTGCAAGGCAAGCGCGTGCCGGTGTACGACACGGTGACTGAACATGGCCACGACGTGCAAGTGTTCAAGGGCTGGAAGCAAATCACCCCCGGTACCATGACCCCTGCCCAGTACGACCAGGCGATTGGTGATTTGGTGAACTACATGCAGTGGATGGGGGAGCCAGCACAGAACACCCGCGTGCGTGTGGGTGTATGGGTGCTGTTGTTCCTGTCGGTGCTTACGTTGTTTGCGTGGCGCCTGAATGCGGCGTTCTGGAAAGACGTCAAATAAAGTTCCCGGGCTGTCGCACAGGCCAGTTTGGCCTGACGTGATGGTGTCAGAGTGGGTCTGCCAAGGCGACCCACTCTTTTTCATTTTTTAGGAGTCTCTTGCCATGATGGTGCTGTATTCAGGAACAACCTGCCCCTTTTCTCACCGTTGCCGTTTTGTTTTGTTCGAGAAAGGCATGGACTTCGAAATTCGCGATGTGGACTTGTACAACAAGCCCGAAGACATCAGCGTGATGAACCCTTACGGACAAGTGCCGATTTTGGTCGAACGTGACCTGATCCTGTACGAGTCGAACATCATCAATGAATACATCGACGAGCGTTTCCCCCATCCCCAGCTCATGCCCGGAGACCCGGTGGACCGTGCCCGTGTGCGCCTGTTCTTGCTGAACTTCGAAAAAGAGTTGTTTGTGCACGTGTCCACGCTGGAAGCCCGCGCATCCAAGGGCAATGAAAAAGCACTGGAGAAAGCCCGTGCGCACATTCGTGACCGCCTGACCCAACTGGCTCCCGTGTTTCTCAAGAACAAGTACATGTTGGGCGAAAATTTCTCCATGCTGGACGTGGCGATTGCCCCCTTGCTCTGGCGCCTGGACTACTACGGCATCGACCTCAGCAAGAACGCAGCGCCTCTGCTCAAGTACGCAGAGCGCATCTTCTCGCGTCCCGCCTACATTGAGGCACTGACGCCATCTGAAAAGGTCATGCGCAAGTAAGCCGCACCGTACTGCCATGATGGATGCCGACAACGCCCTGTCCACACGTCCGTACCTCATTCGTGCCTTGTACGAGTGGTGTACGGACAATGGTTTCACCCCTTTTATTGCTGTGCAGGTAGACGACTCCGTGCGTGTGCCACACGAGTATGTGAAGGATGGGGAAATCGTGTTGAACGTGAGCTTCGATGCAACCAGTGCCTTGCAGTTGGGCAATGAGTTCATTGAGTTCAAGGGCCGTTTCGGCGGCGTGGCCCGAGATATTTTGGTGCCTGTGCATCGTGTCCTGGCCATCTATGCACGTGAAAACGGGCAAGGCATGGCTTTCCCGGTTACCGCAGCGCCCGAGGCGGTGTCTACCAAACCAGTTGTCACGACCGCCGAGCCTAAGCCAAGCGCTTTGGTGCCCGTTCCCGAGTCGGATGGTGGTGGTCCGGACACGCCCCGCCCCCCCAGTGGTGGCCGACCAGCACTCACGCGTGTGAAATAGCGCTCTCTGAGCGCAATTCAGCCTCTGGCCTGAGGTAGAATTCAGCCCGTGCCGCTTTAGCTCAGTTGGTAGAGCAACCGCCTTGTAAGCGGTAGGTCGTCAGTTCGAATCCGACAAGCGGCACCATCTTTTTCCCGTCGTGGCTTAGTTTCTGCCCGACGGCGACACTTGGACCTTTAAGCGAATTGAGTTAACCTCCCAGCCTTTGGAGCGCAAGTGCGCTTGCATGGCCGGAAGCAGTTGACGCAATTTCGCCGCCACTGCGTTGTTGTCCAGTAGCAGGCACCATTCGTTTCCATCAATAGGACCCGCCTGTATCGCTGTTCGCAAGGTACGCGGAATCAGTGTTTCCAGGCTTTTGAGTCGCGCAGACGATTCCGTGGCTAGGTCACTGAGCCTGGCCAGTGTGGGTGATTCCCGGCTTGCCTGCAAGGCCGATACTGCGCGGTGATTCCGGGTCAAAGATTGCATGAAGAGGGTGTTGGAATATGCAAGTGATTATCACGGATGCCTGGTTGGCCAGGAGCCGAGCTTTTAATCTGAGTGGTGCCAAGTTGCTGCTGTCTTTGCTGGCGCTATCGCTCGCGTTGATGTTGGTCTCAGCGGGCCTGTACCACTGGGTGTTTCTCAAGGGTGCTCGTGAAGGTTGGCCCATCATCGGCTCTTTGGTGCGGCTGGTGGTGAAAGACGAGTTTGCCCAGCGCGACCGTTACCTGCGTGAAAACATTGAAGTACTCGCCAAAAAACTGGGGGAAATGCAGGCCAAGATGCTGCAGCTGGAGTCTTTGGGCGAACGGGTATCCGGCTTGGCAGGTGTCAACCCTTCGGATATCAAAGTCAAGCCGGGCCAAGGTGGCTTGCTGATTGAGGGCCGCCCGCTCACGCTGCAGGAGTTGGATGCTGGCCTGGACGCACTGGATGTGATGGCCAGCCAGCGTGCGGACGCGATGACGGTCATGGAGTCGCGTCTCTTTGAGCAAAAAATCAAAAAGATGATGGTGCCGACCCAGACGCCTGTGCAAGATGCCAATCTGGGCTCGGTGTTCGGTTGGCGTATTGATCCGATTACGGGGCGCTCGGCCCTGCATACGGGCCTGGATTTTCCGGCGGAAACCGGCACTTCCATTTATTCCGCCGCAGGCGGCATGGTGGTGACGCAGGAGTTTCACTTCCAATACGGCAACATGATCGAGGTTGACCATGGCAACAACCTCATCACCCGTTATGCGCACGCTTCCAGGGTGTTGGTCAAAAAAGGCGATTTGATCAAACGCGGGCAGAAGATTGCCGAAGTCGGCACCTCGGGGCGATCCACCGGGCCACACCTGCATTTTGAGGTGCTGGTGCAAGGGGTGCCCCAGGATCCTCAGAAGTTTTTGAACGCAGGCCGTGATCTTCCGGGCGCCCAAGTGGCGCAATCCAAAGCGCCCAGTGCGCAACGCTAAAATGGGCGGTTTGGTATTTGTGTTGGGAGTGTGGGCGCCTTGGCGCTTGTCTTTCATCTGAATGCCCCCATTTCACCCAGACGAGAAAAAGGACTGCGCTGATCTGTTACCCATGGTGGGGGCAGGCCAGTCTTGCATGCATGGCCATCAATATCCTTACCAAAATCTTCGGCAGTCGCAATGACCGCTTGCTCAAGCAATACCGCACCGTCGTTGCACGCATCAACGCGCTGGAGCCGCAGTTCGAGCAGCTGACCGACGATGGTCTGCGCGCGAAGACGCAAGAGTTCAAGGACCGTATCGCCAAGGGTGAAACGCTGGACTCCGTCCTGCCCGAAGCCTTTGCTGTGGTGCGTGAAGGCTCCAAACGTGTCATGAAGATGCGTCACTTCGATGTGCAGCTGTTGGGTGGCATGTCGCTGCACAACGGCAAGATTTCGGAAATGCGCACAGGGGAAGGCAAGACCTTGACCGCCACGCTGCCGGTGTACCTCAATGCCTTGAGCAACAAGGGTGTGCACGTGGTCACGGTGAACGACTACCTGGCCAGCCGCGACGCCAAATGGATGGGGCGTCTGTACAACTTCCTGGGCTTGACGGTGGGTATCAACATGCCCCAAGTGCCGCGAGAAGAGAAGCAGGCGGCCTACCGTGCCGACATCACCTACGGCACCAACAACGAATTTGGGTTTGACTATCTGCGCGACAACATGGTCTACGAAGTAGCCGACCGTGTGCAGCGCGGCCTGAACTACGCCATCGTGGACGAGGTGGACTCCATCTTGATCGACGAAGCGCGCACGCCTCTGATCATCAGTGGCCAGGCCGAAGACCACACCGACCTGTACATCGCCATTAACAAGGCCATCCCCAAGCTGGTGAAGCAAGAGGGCGAGGCCGACCCCCGCACGGGTGAAGGTGTGACCAAGCCCGGCGACTTCACGCTCGACGAGAAAAGCCACCAGGTCTTTTTGACCGAACAGGGCCACGAATCGGCCGAACAGATCTTTGCTGAGCTGGGTCTGATTCCCGCGGGCTCATCGCTGTACGACCCGGCCAACATCACGCTGATGCACCACCTGTACGCTGCGTTGCGGGCCAACCACCTGTACCACCGTGACCAGCACTACGTAGTGCAGCAGGGTGAGATCGTCATCGTGGACGAATTCACCGGTCGCTTGATGACCGGTCGCCGCTGGAGCGATGGCCTGCACCAAGCCGTGGAGGCCAAGGAAGGCGTGCAAATCCAGGCAGAGAACCAGACGCTGGCTTCCATTACCTTCCAGAACTACTTCCGCCTGTACGGCAAGCTGGCTGGCATGACCGGAACGGCCGACACCGAAGCCTATGAGTTCCAGGAAATTTACGGTCTGGAGACCGTGGTGATTCCGCCCAACCGCATCAGCCGCCGTGATGACCAACTGGACCGCGTGTACAAAACCACGCGTGAAAAGTACGAAGCGGCGATCAAAGACATTCGCGAATGCTACGAGCGTGGCCAGCCCGTGCTGGTGGGCACCACCTCGATTGAAAACTCCGAGATCATTGCCCAGCTGCTGGAGAAAGAAAAGCTGCCACACCAAGTGCTCAATGCCAAGCAGCATGCGCGCGAAGCAGATATCGTGGCCCAGGCCGGCCGTGCCAAGATGATCACCATTGCCACCAATATGGCCGGTCGCGGTACCGACATCGTGCTGGGCGGCAACATCGAGAAAGCCTTGCAAGAGGTCGAGTCCGACGAGTCATTGGATGCCGCCGCCAAGGAAGAAAAAATCAAGGCTGTGCGTGCACAGTGGACGCAAGACCACGAAGCCATCAAGGCCCTGGGCGGTTTGCGCATCATCGCTACCGAGCGCCACGAGTCGCGCCGTATCGACAACCAGCTGCGTGGCCGTTCCGGCCGCCAGGGCGACCCCGGCTCCTCGCGTTTCTACTTGAGTCTGGACGATTCGCTGATGCGCATCTTCGCGGGTGACCGTGTGAAGTCCATCATGGACCGCCTGAAGATGCCCGATGGCGAAGCGATTGAAGCCGGCATCGTGACCCGCAGCATCGAGAGTGCGCAGCGCAAGGTGGAGGCGCGCAATTTTGACATGCGCAAGCAATTGCTGGAGTACGACGATGTGTCCAACGACCAGCGTAAGGTGATTTACCAGCAGCGCAATGCCATCCTGGATGCGCAGGACCTGAGTGCCCAAATTACCTCGCTGCGTGAAGGTGCGTTTGAAGACCTGGTGCGCCAGTACGTGCCAGCGGAGTCGGTGGAAGAGCAGTGGGATGTACCCACGCTGCAAAGAGCACTGACAGACGATTGGCAGATCAGCCTGGAGCTGCAAAAGCAGGTGTCCGACGCAAGCTCCATCACCGACGAGGAAGTTGTGTCCACCGTGGTAACCGCAGCTAACGCAGCGTTCCAAGCCAAAGTCGATTTGGTCGGGGCTGAGAACTTCACCCAGTTTGAGCGTATGGTGCTGCTGCAAAGCATCGACAGCCATTGGCGTGACCACCTGAGCGCACTGGACTACCTGCGCCAAGGCATTCATCTGCGCGGCTATGCCCAGAAGCAGCCCAAGCAAGAGTACAAGCGCGAGGCGTTTGAGTTGTTTGGCCAGTTGCTGGATTCGGTCAAGAACGACGTCACCAAAGTGCTGATGACGGTCAAGATCCAGTCCAACGAACAACTGGAACAGGCGGCGGACGCGATGGAAGCCCGTGGCGAGAGTATTGCCAATGTGACCTACAGTGCCCCCACCGAAACCGGCGAGGTGGAAACCACGGTAGACAACACCACCGTGAAGCCCAGTGTCAACGACGTGCCCCGTGTGGGCCGCAACGATGCCTGCCCCTGCGGCAGCGGCAAGAAATACAAACACTGCCACGGCCAACTGACCTGAGAGCCCACCCATGCCTGTGAACCTTCCCCTGCCCGATGTGGCTACTTTGTTTCCCATCGCCGGGGTACGCATTGGCGTGACCGAAGCGGGTGTACGCAAGGTCGGCCGCAAAGACCTGACCGTGGTGCTGCTGGACGCTGGTGCCAGTGTGTCGGGTGTATTCACCTCCAATCGTTTTTGTGCCGCCCCCGTGCAGCTGTGCCGTGAACATTTGGCGTCTGGCCAGTCCATGCGTGCCTTGCTGATCAACACGGGCAATGCCAATGCGGGCACGGGAGCCGATGGCCTGGCGCGTGCGCAAAGCACCTGCGTGGCCTTGGCCGGCAAGCTGAGCATTGACGCGCAGCAGGTGTTGCCATTCTCCACCGGCGTGATCATGGAGCCGCTGCCCATTGACCGCATCGAAGCCGGGCTGGATGCCGCGATTGCCGATGCGCGTCTGGACAACTGGCTCAAGGCTGCGGAGGGCATCATGACCACCGACACCCAGCCCAAGGCGTACGGTGCCCAGGTCACCCTGGGTGGCAAGCCAATCAGCATCAGCGGCATCAGCAAGGGCGCGGGCATGATCCGCCCCAACATGGCCACCATGCTGGGTTTCATTGCCACCGACGCGTGTGTGAGCCAAGCGGTGATGCATGAACTCTCTTTGGCGCTGGCTGAAGGCTCGTTTAATCGCGTGACGGTGGATGGCGATACTTCGACCAACGACTCCTTGGTGGTAATTGCCAGTAACAAGGCTGGCAACCCCGAAATCACGTCGTTGCAATCGGCCGATGGCCAAGCGCTGAAGACTGCCATGCTGGGTGTTGCACGCCAGTTGGCCCAGGCCATCGTCCGCGATGGTGAAGGTGCCACCAAATTCATCACCGTGCAGGTAGACGGTGGGCGCACCGCCGAGGAATGCCGCAAGGTGGCCTACGCGATTGCGCATTCACCTCTGGTCAAGACCGCGTTCTACGCCAGCGACCCTAACCTGGGCCGCATTCTGGCGGCGGTGGGTTATGCCGGTATTGACGATCTGGACCAGACCGGCATTGAGCTGCACCTAGACGATGTGCATGTGGCTACCCGCGGCGGGCGCAACCCCAGCTACCGCGAAGAAGATGGCCAGCGCGTGATGAAACAAAGCGAAATCACGGTGCGTGTGGGTCTGGGCCGCGGTGCTGCCACCGAGACGGTGTGGACCTGTGACTTCAGCCACGACTACGTCACCATCAACGCCGACTACCGCTCCTGAGCGACGCCCATGACTGACACCCTGACCAAAGAGTTGGCCAGCTTTCTGGCACGTGCAGAACTGTTCATGGCCCGGGTGGAGGCCTCTCTGCCACACGGCGTGGAGCAACCTGACTGGGACGCGTCCATCGCCTTCCGCTATCGCCGTCGCCGCTCCGGCCAGGGTGTGATCACACCGGTGCAACATGTGGGTGCGATGTCTCTGGACGATCTGAAAGAGATCGACGACCAAAAAGAAAAGATCCAGCGCAACACCGCCCAGTTTGTGCGCGGCGCCACAGCCAACAACGTGTTGCTGACCGGTGCACGCGGCACGGGCAAGTCCTCCCTGATCCGTGCCTGCCTGCACACCTATGCTGCGCAAGGGTTGCGGCTCATCGAGGTGGACAAGGCGGACCTGGTGGACCTGACCGACATCGTGGATCTGGTGGCCCAGCGCCCCGAGAAGTTCATTGTGTTTTGCGACGACCTGAGCTTTGACGAAGGCGAAGCAGGCTACAAGGCTTTGAAGTCGGTGCTGGATGGCTCGGTGGCAGCGGCCACGCCCAATGTGCTGATCTACGCGACGAGCAACCGCCGCCACCTGCTGCCGGAGTACATGTCCGAGAACCTGACTTACAAACACACCGAGGACGGTGAGGTGCACCCGGGGGAGGGCGTGGAAGAGAAAATTTCGCTGTCCGAACGTTTTGGCCTGTGGGTGAGCTTCTACCCGTTTAACCAGGACGAATACCTGGCCATCGTGGCCCAGTGGCTCAGTGCCCTGGGCATTTCACCCGCGCGCATTGCGGCTGCCCGGGCAGAGGCACTACTGTGGGCGCTGGAGCGTGGATCGCGCAGCGGGCGTGTGGCCTACCAGTTTGCCAAAGACTTTGCGGGGCGTGACCCGGTATGAGCGAGCCTCTGGTGGCCGACCCTGGCGTGGTACGCGATGGTGGCTCGGACCGCAAAGCCGTGGAGGTGGCTGTGGGTGTTTTGGTACGTGGTGATGGAGCTTTTCTGCTGACATCGCGGCCCGAGGGCAAAGCGTACGCGGGCTACTGGGAGTTCCCGGGCGGCAAGCTGGAAGCCGGCGAGACGGTCGAGCAGGCCCTGCGGCGTGAGTTGCAGGAGGAGATTGGCATCACCATTGGAGCCGCAACGCCCTGGAAGGTGGAGTTGGTCGATTACCCCCATGCCTTGGTGCGCTTGCACTTCTGCAAGGTGTTTGACTGGTCGGGTGAGCTGCAAATGCGCGAGGCGCAAAGCTGTTCTTGGGAGCAGCTTCCGGTGCAGGTTCAGCCCGTATTGCCGGGCACCGTGCCCGTGCTGGACTGGTTTGCCGCAGAGCGCGCACACTTGGGTGCTACACATTTGGTAGCTGCTAGCGCAGACTCCTAGCGGGCTAGAGGCCTATTTGGCTTAAATTTCACTGCAGTTTGGCGTCGCCAAATACCTGGTCGTCAGGGGGCGCTTCGGTCGGAACGCGAAACGATTCGCTGGCCCACGCACCCAAATCCAGATTCTTGCAACGCTCGCCGCAAAATGGCCGGTAGGCATTGCTGGGCGCGTACACGGTGTCCCCACCGCATTGCGGGCAGACGACGATCTTCTGGAAAGTAGGCTCAGCCATGGTCAATCCGTTCCCGGCTTAGGAGCACAGGGTCAGCTCAAAAGCCCCGTCCTCGCCGCTGGCGTGCAGGCGGTCATCGTCGGCGTGGCGCATCAGGCGGATAGACACCATCAGGCGGTTGCCGCTGATCTCGGGGATCACTTCCTGTGCGGGGTCCAGGGACAGGCGCAGCAGCTGGAAGGTCCTACCCTGGGGCAGGTTTTGCTGGAATTGCCCGCCTACAGCGACGACTTTTTGCGGCGCACCCGAGTCGCGCAGCATCTTGAGCAGCAGGTGGATGGACTCAGCCAGGGGGGCGAGGGTGGAGGCCCAGCGCTGCAGGTCTTGTTGGCGGGCTTCTACACTGCGGTGCTGCCAGGCGTAGTAGGCCGGCAGGTCAAATTCACAGGTGCCACCGGGAATACCGACCCGGCTGCGGATACTCATGAGCCAGTCATTCTCGGTCAGTGCCTGGCCGGCCTTTCCGGTCAGGCCGTTCAGAGATGTGAAGCAGTGGTCCAACTGGGCAATCACCTTGTCTAACACGGCTTCGGCAATGGCCGGGTTGCCGCGGTAGCCGTTGAGGATTTGTTTTTGTTTGTCCAAGTCCTTGAGGACGTCCGATTTCAGGTCAGCGCGGGCCCCGACGTCCATCACCTCAAAAATCGTGGCCAACGCGAAGTGGTGGTCCAGAGGCTCCGAACGCGACATCAATTCTGCGAGGCGCAGAAACAGATGTTCGAGCCGCAAGTAGGTGCGAATGCGTTCGTTAAAGGGGTATTCGTAGAGGATCACGCTGTATTTTCCGGTCGCCGAATCATAGCCCGAACTGCTTCGCAATTTGTTGCACTTGCAGGGCCAGTTCATCCAGATGGATGCCATCGTTGAACAGCACCACATCGGCGGCGCGCAGTCGCTGTGTACGGCTGGTTTGTGCTGCCATGATGTTTTCTACCTCGGCACGCGACAACCCATTGCGTTGCATCACCCGCTGGATTTGTGTCTCTGTCGTGCAGTCCACCACCATCACTTGCTGCAAGTTGCGCCGCCAATGGGCGGACTCCACTAGCAGGGGAATATCGAACACGATATGTGTCGCCCCGGCGGCAGTGGCCTGCTGGGCTGCTTGCGCAATGGCGTCGCCCACCAAAGGGTGCACGATGGCCTCCAGTCGCGCACGCGCGGTGGCATCGGTGAAGGCCAACTGGCGCATTTTGTCGCGGTCGAGTGCGCCTTCTGCGCTCAGCAATGCAGGCCCAAACACCTCGCGTATTTTGGGGATGGCAGCGCCGCCTGCGGCGGTGGTCGCACGGGCCAAAACGTCCGCGTCAATCAAGCGGGCGCCCAACTTCACCCATTGGGATGCCACGGTGCTTTTTCCACTGCCGATGCCACCCGTCAGACCCAAACGCAAGGCAGCGGCCATGGACTTAGATACCGACCAGTTGGCGCAGCGTGTGAGGGCCCAAAAGCATGGCCGCAAAACCTGCGCCTGCCAGAAAGGGGCCAAACGGCACGTAACCGCCTTCGCGCAGACCGCTGGTGAACTTCATGGCAATGCCCACCACCGCACCAATGACAGATGCAATCAGGATGATGGGAATCAACAGGGGCCAGCCAAACCAGGCCCCCAGCGCGGCAAAGAGTTTGAAGTCGCCATAACCCATGCCTTCTTTACCGGTGACCAACTTGAACACCCAGTAAATGGACCAGAGCGACAGATAACCAGCGATGGCACCCCAAAACGCCACCACCAACGGAACGGATGTCCACTGCATCGCCGCAGCCACCAGACCCAGCCACATCAACGGCAAAGTCATGTTGTCGGGCAACAAAGTGGTGTCCCAGTCGATCAGGGCCATACCTAGCAGCAAGGCCGAAAATGCGCACCAGACGAGCGCGGTGGCAGATACGCCCCATTGCCATGCACACCAGAAAAACAGGGCACCAGTTGCCAGTTCTACAACGGGGTAACGTAGGCTGATAGGGGCTTTACAGCCGGCGCATTTGCCGCCCAGTGCTGCGTAACTCACCACCGGTATATTTTCAAACCAGCGGATTTGGTGGCCGCAATGGGGGCAACGCGATCGCGGCACCATCAGGTTGAAGGGCTCGCCGGGAGCTGCCTCCTGGCCAGACAACTCGGCACATTCCGCCGCCCATTGCCGCTCCATCATCTTGGGCAAGCGGTGCACCACCACATTCAAAAAGCTGCCGATCAACAGACCCAGCACACCGATCAGGCTGGCGTCCAGCCATTGCAAACCCGTCAGCATCAAACCACTTGTCCCAGCTTGAAGATGGGCAGGTACATGGACACCACAATGCCTCCGATGATGGTACCCAGCACCACGATGATGATGGGCTCCATCAGGCTGGAAATGCCGGCCACCATGTCGTCCACCTCGGCTTCAAAGAAGTCGGCCGCTTTGCCCAGCATGTGGTCAATCGAGCCGGATTCTTCACCAATGGCACACATCTGCAGCACCATGCTGGGAAACAGATTGACATTGGTCATGGCGGCTGTCAGCGCGGTGCCAGTGGACACTTCCTGCTGAATTTTTTGGGTTGCCAGTTGGTACACGATGTTGCCAGAAGCGCCTCCTACGGAGTCCAACGCTTCCACCAATGGCACGCCGGCCGCAAACATGGTGGAGAGTGTGCGGGTCCAGCGAGCCACACAACTCTTGTCCACCATTACACCGAAAATCGGCAGCTTAAGCATCAGGCGGTCCATAAAGGCCTGCACTTTCGCATTACGCTGCCAGGCTTGCATGAAGAAATACAAACCACCGCCGATGCCACCAAAAATCAGCCACCAGTAGTCAATAAAAAACTCACTCATGGCGATCACCATCAATGTGGGGGCTGGCAACTCACCGCCAAAAGACGTGAACACTTGCTTGAAAGAGGGAATCACGAAAATCATGATCACCGACACCACTACAAAAGCCACCACCAACACGGCAATGGGGTACATCAGCGCGGCCTTGATCTTGGACTTGATGGCTTCGGTCTTTTCCATATAGACTGCCAGGCGGTCCAGCAGCTGGTCCAGAATACCGGCTGATTCACCGGCTTCTACCAGGTTGCAATACAGGTTGTCAAAGTACAGCGGGTATTTGCGGAATGCGGTGCTTAGCGAGGTGCCGGTCTCCACATCCTGGCGGATATCGTTGAGCAGCTTGGTCACGCTGGGGTTGGGGTTGCCGCGGCCCACAATGTCAAAGGCCTGCAACAGTGGCACACCGGCTTTCATCATGGTGGCCAACTGGCGGGTAAAGATCGCCATGTCTTTGGGCTTGATACTTTTGCCCGAGCGCATGCGGCGCTTTTTGATCTTGGTGGGTGTGACCCCTTGGCGGCGCAGAGAAGACTTGACTTGGTTTTCGCCCACAGCGCGAATTTCCCCCCGCACCTGTTTGCCGTTGCGGTCCTTACCTTCCCATTCGAATACTGCGTCTTTGTTGTCTGCAGACTTTGCTGTTGCCATAGGGTTCCCTGGGTTGCCTTTTATTCGTTGGTGACGGCCAGCACTTCTTCCAACGAAGTCAGCCCGAGTTTCACTTTGTGCAGACCAGCCTTGCGCAAAGAACGCACACCTTCGGCCTCGGATTGCGCTGCAATATCCATCGCACTGCCATCACGCAGGATGATGCGCTGAATTTCATCGCTGATGGGCATCACTTGGTAAATACCAACACGCCCTTTGTAACCGTTGTTACACATCGAACATCCAACTGCACGGTATGGCTTCCAGCTGCCATCCAACTCTGACTCTTTGAAGCCCGCATCGAGTAGCGCCGCCTTCGGCACTTCGGTCGGCTGCTTACAGTTCAGGCACAGTCGGCGTGCCAGGCGCTGCGCCGTGATCAGGATCACACTGGAGGCAATATTGAATGGCTGAATGCCCATATTGCGCATACGCGTCAATGTGGTCGGGGCATCGTTCGTGTGCAGGGTAGACAGCACCAAGTGGCCGGTCTGCGCTGCTTTGATGGAGATGTCCGCCGTCTCCAGATCGCGAATTTCGCCGACCATGATGATGTCCGGATCCTGGCGCAGAAAAGACTTCAGTGCGGCCGCAAAGGTCAGCCCCGCCTTTTCATTCACATTCACCTGGTTCACACCCGGCAAGTTGATTTCGGATGGATCTTCGGCCGTGGCAATGTTCACCCCGGGCTGATTCAGCATGTTCAGGCAGGTGTACAGCGACACGGTCTTGCCTGACCCCGTAGGGCCCGTCACCAGAATCATGCCGTAGGGCCGACCAATCGCCTTCAGCAGACGCTCTTTCTCTTCAATCTCATAGCCCAGGGCGTCAATACCCAGTTTGGCGCTGCTCGGATCCAAAATCCGGATCACGATTTTTTCGCCAAACAGGGTGGGCAGGGTGCTCACGCGGAAGTCGATCACGCGGTCGGCGCCCACCTTGAGCTTCATCCGCCCATCCTGCGGCACCCGCTTCTCGGAAATATCCATGCGCGAGATCACCTTGATCCGCGAAGCCAGCTTGTCCTTGATGGCGATGGGCGGGCTGGCAATCTCACGCAACTCGCCATCAATGCGAAAGCGCACGCGGTAGGTGTGCTCGTAAGGCTCAAAGTGCAAGTCAGACGCCCGCATGCTGAAGGCATCCATCAGCATTTTGTGCAAAAAGCGCACCACGGGTGCATCTTCTACCTCGGCAGTGGTTGCCGCGGTTTCGGTGGCAATTTCGGTGGCGCTCTCGTCAAACTCGAAGTCGCCACCAATGATGTCTTCCATCGCCTCGGTGGCGGTGGTCGTGTTGGCATCTACCAGCTTGGAGAGCTTGTCAAATTCGGCAATGACCCAGTCAAAGCCCATCTGGGTGGAGAACTTGATGCGCTCGGCAGCTGCCTGGTCCGACGGATCGGCCGTGGCAATGATCAGGCGGTTGCCCCGTTTGCTGAGCACCAGCACGCGGAAATCAGTACAAATCTTGGGGTCCAGCAGCCCCTTGGGCAGGCGCTGGGGGTCTACCGCGTCCAGGTCTACCAGGGGTGCCGCAAAGGCGGTCGACAGCGTGTGCGCCAGGTCGGCCGAGGACACCGCCCCCGAACCCACCAGCTCCGCCATGAAGCTGGTTTTGCCACCCATGGCTTTGCGGTACAGGTCTTCTGCGGCCTTTTGCGGCAGCTTGCCAGCCGCCACCAGGGCACGTCCAATACCAGGCAGGGCCACCGTGGTGGTGTCGCGGTTAACAGAGTCAGCTACAGCCATAGCCAACTAGGATATACGAAGCAAGGCGCATTGGTGCGGTTGCGGGGGGCTTGGAGCGCAAATTTCCCCCTTTGTGCGTCGCATATTCCCCACCCCGGCCCCCAGAGTGGGGCGAGGCCGTCCATGGCGGGCTCAGGCGTCCCCGAAGGCAATGCCTGCGGCATCCTTGGCCGACAGCTGGGGGGGCACACCCATGGCGGGCCAATCAATGGCCAAAGTTGGGTCGTTCCAAGCAATGCAGCGCTCGTACGCCGGGGCATAGTAGTCGGTCGTTTTGTACAAAAACTCGGCGGACTCGGACAACACCACAAAACCATGCGCGAGCCCAGGCGGCACCCACAGCTGGCGTTTGTTGTCGCCCGACAGGATTTCGCCCACCCACTGGCCATAGGTGGGCGAGTCGCGGCGGATGTCCACCGCCACATCAAACACCTCGCCCGCCACCACGCGCACCAGCTTGCCCTGGGCTTGCTGGGTTTGGTAATGCAGCCCGCGCAGAATGCCGCGGGCCGATTTGGAGTGGTTGTCCTGCACAAAAGGCAAGGTCACGCCCGTGGCTTCGCGGAATGCGCGTTCGTTAAAACTCTCAAAGAAAAAACCGCGCACGTCCCCAAACACCTTAGGTTCGATCAGCAGCACGTCGGCAATGGCGGTGGGCATGGCTTTCATCAGTACACCTTGTCCTTGAGCAGGCGCAGCAGGTACTGCCCGTAGCCCGATTTGGCTAGCGGCTGCGCCAGCTTCTGCAACTGGGCATCGTCAATCCAGCCACTGCGCCACGCAATTTCTTCCGGGGCCGCCACCTTCAGGCCTTGGCGGTTTTCGATGGTGTAAATGAACTGGCTGGCCTCCAGCATGGACTCGTGGGTGCCGGTGTCCAGCCAGGCGTAGCCGCGGCCCATGGTTTGCACGTCCAACTGGCCGCGCTCCAGGTAAAGGCGGTTCAGGTCGGTGATCTCCAGCTCGCCGCGGGCCGATGGTTTGACCTGTTTGGCCAACTTCACCACCTGGTCGTCGTAAAAATACAGGCCGGTGACGGCATAACGCGACTTGGGTGCTTTGGGTTTCTCTTCCAGGCTGATGGCTCGGCCCTTCGCGTTGAACTCCACCACGCCGTAGCGCTCGGGGTCATTCACGGCGTAGGCAAATACCGTGGCGCCGGTGGTTTGTTGGGTGGCGCTTTCCAGCAGGCCCGCAAAGTCGTGGCCGTAAAAAATGTTGTCACCCAGCACCAGTGCGCTCGAGGCACCATCCAGGAACGACTCGCCAATCAAAAACGCCTGGGCTAAGCCATCGGGGGAGGGCTGCACGGCGTATTCGATGTGGATGCCCCACTGCGCGCCATCGCCCAGCAGCTGCTCAAAGCGTGGTGTGTCCTGCGGGGTGCTGATCACCAGCACCTCTTTGATGCCCGCCAGCAGCAGCACGCTGAGCGGGTAATAAATCATGGGCTTGTCGTAAATCGGCAGCAGCTGCTTGCTCAGTATCTGTGTAGCAGGGTACAAATGGGTGCCGGAGCCGCCCGCCAGGATGATGCCCTTGCGTTGCTTGGCGCCTGCGGTCTTGGTCATGGTTATTTCCCTGATATTTCGGTCAGCATGCGGGCCACGCCCACTTGCCAGTCCGACAGCGTCAGGCCAAAGGCGGCCTGCAGCTTGCCTGTGTCCAGCCGCGAATTGAGCGGGCGCTTGGCCGGCGTGGGGTAGCTGCTGGTGGGCGTGGGTGCCACCTGCGCGGGGCCCGCCTTGAGCGGCAGGCCCAGGGCCCGTGCCTGGCTCAGCACAAACTGCGCGTAGCCATGCCAGGTGGTCTCCCCACTGGCAATGCAGTGGTACAGCCCGGCCAGCTCTGGTTGGTTTTGCAGCTGACGCAGCGCGTGGGCGGTTACGTCGGCCAGCAGCTCGGCCGACGTGGGCGCGCCAAACTGGTCGTTGATCACCGTCAGCGCCTCACGCTCGCCTGCAAGGCGCAGCATGGTTTTGGCAAAGTTACCGCCACGCGTGGCATACACCCAGCTGGTCCGCAAAATCAGGTGCTTTGGGGTGCTGGCCACTGCCTGCTCGCCTTCCAGCTTGGTCTGGCCATACACGCTCAAGGGGCCGGTGGCATCGGTCTCTTTCCAGGGCGCGGTGCCGCTGCCGTCAAACACGTAGTCGGTGCTGTAGTGCACCAGCCATGCTCCTATTTTGGTAGCTGCTTGCGCAAGCGTGGCGGGAGCTAGGGCATTAATTGCCCGTGCAAGTTCGGGCTCGCTCTCGGCTTTGTCCACGGCCGTATGGGCGGCCGCGTTCACGATCACATCGGGACGCACCTGCAACACGCTGCGCTCCAGCCCCGCCAGATCGGTGAAGTCACCACACAGGCCGCCCGGGTTGTGTGTGGCATCAAAGTCCAGCGCCACCACCTCGCCCAGCACACTCAGCGCACGCTGCAGCTCCCAGCCCACCTGGCCACCGCGGCCCAACAGCAGGATCTTCATGCCGCAGCCTTGGCGGCGTTGCCGTACTGCTGTGTCACCCAGTCGCGGTAGCCACCGCTCAGCACATTCCCTACCCATTCCGGGTTGTCCAGGTACCACTGCACCGTTTTGCGGATGCCAGTCTCAAAAGTCTCGGCCGGTTTCCAGCCCAGCTGCTGCTCGATCTTACGCGCGTCGATCGCGTAGCGGCGGTCGTGGCCCGGGCGGTCGGTCACGTAGGTGATTTGTTCCTGGTAGGGCTTGCCGTCGGCACGCGGCTTCAGCTCGTCCAGCAGTGCGCACACCGTGTGCACGATGTCCAGGTTCGGCTTTTCGTTCCAACCGCCCACGTTGTAGGTCTCGCCCACCGTGCCTGCTTCCAGCACACGGCGGATGGCGCTGCAGTGGTCCTTCACATACAGCCAGTCGCGCACCTGCTGGCCGTCGCCATACACCGGCAGGGGTTTGCCCGCCTGCGCGTTCACGATCATCAGCGGAATCAACTTCTCGGGGAAGTGGAAGGGACCATAGTTGTTGCTGCAGTTGGTGGTCAGCACCGGCAGGCCGTAGGTGTGGTGATAGGCGCGCACCAGGTGGTCGCTGGCGGCTTTGCTGGCGCTGTAGGGGCTGTTGGGCTCGTACTTGTTGGTCTCAGAAAAGGCCGGGTCTGTTTTGGCCAGGGAGCCATACACCTCGTCGGTCGATACATGTAAAAATCGAAATGACGCCTTGGCATCCGCCTGCAGGCCACCAAAGTAAGCCCTGACACACTCCAGCAGGTGGAAGGTGCCCACGATATTGGTCTGGATAAAGTCTTCTGGCCCGTGGATGGAGCGGTCTACATGGCTCTCGGCGGCAAAATTGAGGATGGCGTGGGGCCGGTGCTCTGCCAGCAGGCGGTTGACCAGCGCTGCGTCGCCAAAGTCGCCCTGCACAAACAAGTGGCGCGCATCGCCGTTCAGGCTGGCCAGGTTCTCCAGGTTGCCTGCGTAGGTCAGCTTGTCGAGGTTGACCACGGTCTCGTTCGACTGGGCCAGCCAGTCCAGGACGAAGTTGCTGCCAATAAAGCCGGCACCGCCGGTTACCAAAATAGTCATGGTTTTGTACTGTTTGCTTGGCAAATGCTCAATAGGCTCCAATTATCATCATCCAACGTAAGTAAGAGTTGGCTCTAGCGCTGCGCCGTTGCCAGCCGCAGCGCCAGACCAACAAACACCACGCTGGCCACGCGGTTGAGCAGGCGCTGGGCGCGCAGCGAGCGTTTGAAGACCTGGCCGAAGCCGGCGGCGAACCAGGCCACGGCGCTAAACGTCAGCAGCGCAGCCAGCATGAAGACGGCGCCCAGCAGCACAATTTGCAGTGCCATGCTGCCGCGGGCCGGGTCGGCAAACTGGGGCAAGAAGGCCAGAAAGAAAATCGCCACCTTGGGGTTGGTGATGTTCATCATCACGCCGCGCAGGTAGGTTTGCCAGGGTGTCATGGCGTCCTGGGTTGCACTGTCTGCAATGCCGACCGGGGCATTCCATGCGCCCCAGGCCAGCCACAGCAGGTAAGCCGCGCCGCACAGTTTGAGCACGGTGAAGGCGGTGGCCGAGGCGGCAAACACGGCGGCCAGGCCCAGGGCCACGGCGGCGGTGTGGAAGAGCAGGCCGCTGCACAAGCCCAGCACCACCAGCAGGCCAGCCCGGCGCCCATGCACAGCCGAATGCAGCAACACAAACACGTTGTCAGGGCCGGGCGACAAGGCCAGCAGTACGGAGGCGGCAAAAAACGTTAGCGTGGTGTCCAGAGCAAGCATGGCAAAGGGCCGCAGGCGCGGCAAAGGAGGGTAGGGCCTGCCATCCTAACGCCTGCTGCCACACGGCTCAGTTGCCGATGATGGTGAGCAGTTCTTCGCGTGTGCTGGGGTCGGCCATGTACTTGCCGTACATCGGGGCCATGCGCCGCACCATGGGAGCAACGTCTTTTACGCGCACAAACTGCACCCCCTGTTTGGTGGCCGTCTCGATGGCGGAGGCCACACGTTTGTTCCATAACTCACGCATGGTGGCGGCAGAGTCTGTGCCTGCTTTGGCAAATACGGCTTTGTCTGCGGGGCTCAGGCTGGCCCACAGTTTGGTGGAGACCACCAGTGCCTCGGGCGAAACCACATGGTTGGTCACGTAGACCGACTTGGCCACTTTGTAGTGACCGGTGGATTCGAACGAGGGCATGTTGTTCTCGGCACAGTCCACCGTGTTTTGCTCCAGCGCGCCCAGCACTTCTTTGAAGGGCAGGGCCACCGGGGTGGCTTCGAGCAGCTTGACCATTTCGATGTAAATCTCGGACTGTTGCACGCGGATGCGGGCGCCGGCCAGGTCCTTGAAGCTGTTGACGGTGCGGCTGGCACAGTAAAAGGAGCGCCCGCCCCCGTCGTACCAGCCCAGCACTACAAATCCTGCAGTCTGCAGCTTGGCCGCAAAACGCTCGCCCAACTTGCCGTCCAGGTGTTTGAACATATGGGCCGAGTCGCTGAACAAAAACGGCAGGTTCAGCGCCTTGAGGCCTGGCACCGCGTCGGACAGCGGGCCCGAGCTGAACTCGGCCACGTCCACCTCGCCAGCCTTCAGCATTTGCACTGCCTTGGGCTGATCGCCCAGGGTGGCGTTGGAGAAGATGTCGATCTGGTAACGCCCACCGGTGTTTTGGCTCACCAGGCTGGCAAAGCGTTTCATGGCCTCGGTGACTGGGTAGCCATCGGGGTGGATGTTCCAAGCGCGCAGCTTGGTTTGCGCGCCTGCACTGGCGCAGGCCATGGCCAGCAGGCCTGCCAGGGCCCATGCCCGCCCGGTATGGCGTGCCACGGTGTCAGGCCTGGGCGACTTCGTGCGCACCCATGATTTCCAGGGCGCGCACCAGGGCGGAATGGTCCAGGTTGGCCATGCCGTTGGCGGCACACACCTGCATCAGTTGGGCGGCACCGGCCGTTTGCGGCAGGGCCAGGCCCAGCGCCTTGGCGCCACTCAGCGCCAGGGCCAGGTCTTTCTGGTGCAAGCCAATGCGGAAGCCGGGGTTGAAGGTGCGTTTAACCATGCGTTCACCGTGTACCTCCAGAATGCGCGAGGAGGCAAAACCGCCCATCAGCGCTTGGCGCACCTTGGCGGGGTCGGCACCGGCCTTGCTGGCAAACAGCAGGGCTTCGCCCACGGCCGCAATGTTCAGGGCCACGATGATTTGGTTGGCCACCTTGCAGGTCTGGCCGTCCCCATTGCCGCCCACCAGGGTGATGTTTTTGCCCATCAGCTGCAGCAGCGGCAGCAGGGTGTTGAAGGTGGCTTCTTCCGCGCCCACCATGATGGTCAGGCTGGCAGCCTTGGCCCCCACCTCGCCGCCCGAGACGGGTGCGTCCATGTACTGGCAACTCAGTGCATTGATCTTTTGGGCAAAGACTTTGGTGTCCATGGGTGAGATGGAGCTCATGTCCACCACGGTTTTGCCGGCGCTCAGGCCCGTGGCCACACCCTTGGCACCGAAAAGCACCAACTCCACGTCCGGGGTGTCGGGCAACATCAGAAAGACGATGTCGGCCTTCTCGGCCACTTCCTGCGCGCTGGCGCAGGCCTTGCCGCCGGCTTGCAGCAAGTCGTCGGGCACGTTGCTCTTGGTGTTGAGATACACCGTGTGGCCGGCAGCGATGAGGTGGCCGGCCATGGGCTTGCCCATGATGCCGAGTCCGATGAATCCAAGAGTAGTCATAGTGTTAGTGCGATGGAGTTAAAGAGGCTGGGTGGCAGAAGTGGCTAGCTGAGGTAACGGTCCCGCAAAGCCTGCGTAGCGTTGCGGAACACCCCCAGGTCGCTGCCCACGGCCACAAAGGTGGCGCCCATGTCCATGTAGCGGCGTGCATCGGCCTCTACCGGCGCCAGGATGCCGGTGGGTTTGCCATGGGCCTTGGCTTGGGCAAATACATGGGCAATGGCTTCCTGCACTTCGGGGTGGGCCGCATTGCCCAGGTGGCCATAACCGGCGGCCAGGTCAGACGGGCCGACAAAAATGCAGTCCACGCCGGGCACGGCCGCAATCTCGCCACTGGCGGCCACGGCCTCGCGGCTTTCAATTTGCACCGCCACACACATGTGTTTGTTGGCATCCTGAAAGTAGTTGGCCACCGAGCCATAGCGGTTGCTGCGCTGCGCCACCGACACACCGCGCATGCCTTCGGGTGGGTAACGGGTGGCAGACACGGCCAGTTGGGCTTCCTCGGCGTTTTGCACAAAGGGCACCAGGAAGTTGTAGAAACCCGCGTCCAGCAGGCGTTTGATCTCGATGGGGTTGTTGCAGGTGGGCCGCACAAAAGGCGCACTCACGCTGTCCTTCAGCGCCATGAGCTGGGGCACAAAGGTCACCACATCGTTGGGCGAATGTTCACCGTCCAACAAAATCCAGTCAAAGCCGGCCACGCCCAGCACTTCGGCGGTGATGGGGCTGGCCAACGAGGCCCAGCAGCCAATCAGGCGTTTGCCGGCCAGCAGGTCCTGTTTGAACTGGTTGGGAAAAGGGCGGTAAGGGGTAGGGTAGGTCATGGCAATGCCTTCAGAAAATCGGGTCGGTCAGGGGTGTCTGGGGTATCAGGTGATTGGGGCGGGGTTGAACAGCACCAGCGCGTTGTGCAGCTTCCAGTGCTCGGCCCAGGTTTGTTTGCGTCCGCTGGCCACTTCCAGCATCAGGTGGAACAGCTCCCAGCCCACATCGGCAATCGTGGCCTCGCCGTCGGCAATGGTTCCGGCGTTCACGTCCATCAGGTCGTGCCAGCGGCGTGCCAGGTCGGTGCGGGTGGCTACCTTGATCACGGGCACCTCGGCCAGGCCATAGGGGGTGCCGCGGCCGGTGGTGAAGACATGCAGGTTCATGCCCGCGGCCAGCTGCAGCGTGCCGCAAATGAAATCGCTGGCGGGTGTGGCGGCGTAAATCAGGCCCTTGTGCTGTAGTTTCTCGCCCGGCGACAACACGCCGCTGATGGGCGCGGTGCCGGACTTGATGATGGAGCCCATGGCTTTTTCAACAATATTGGACAGGCCACCGGCCTTGTTGCCCGGTGTGGTGTTGGCGCTGCGGTCGGCCTGGCCGCGGCCCAGGTAGGCGTCGTACCAGGCCATCTCGCGCGCCATGGCGTCGGCAATCTCGGGGGTGGTGGCGCGGGCCGTCATCTGGTCCACAGCGTCGCGCACTTCGGTGGTCTCAGAAAACATTACGGTGGCACCGGCACGCACTAGCAGGTCGGTGCAAAAGCCAACGGCTGGGTTGGCGGTCACGCCCGAGAACGCATCGCTGCCACCACACTGCACGCCCACCACCAGCTCGCTGGCGGGAATGGTTTCGCGTTGGCGGGCGTTGAGGCGCTCCAAATGTGGCACGGCCGAAGTCAGCACCGAGTCAATCATGGACATAAAGCCCACATGCTTCTCGGCCTGCAGGCAGACCACATCGAGCGCTTCGTTGGTCTGTAGCGGAATGCTGCCGGGTGGCAGCAGGCGCTCGGGCTGCAGCTTCTCGCAGCCCAGGCTCACCACCATCACCTCGCCACCAAAGTTGGGGTTCTTAGAGATGTTGCGCAGCGTGCGGATGGGGATGATGGCGTCGGGTGCATCAATCGCCACACCACAGCCGTAGCTGTGCTCCAGGCCAATCACATCGTCCACATTCGGGTAGCGTGGCAGCAGCTGTTCTTTGATGCGCTGCACCGCAAAGTCCACCACACCCGCCACACACTGCACCGTGGTGGTGATGGCCAGAATGTTGCGTGTGCCCACCGAGCCATCGGCGTTGCGGTAGCCCTCGAAGGTGTAACCCTGCAGCGGCTCAGCATTCCACGCGGCGGCCGTGGCGCGCGGCAGATCGGCCAGCGAACGCGCTTCGGGCATGTGCAGCAGGCGCTCGTGCACCCAGGCACCGGCGGGAATGTCCTTCAGGGCATACCCAATCGGCACGTTGTAGCGCAGCACCGCGGCGTCTTTGGCAATGGCCACCAGCGCGACCTTATGGCCTTGCGGCACGCGGTCCACCAGCGTCAGGCCATCGGGCAGCACCGAGCCCGCAGGCAGGCCGCCATCGTTGGCCACAATGGCCACGTTGTCGGCCGCATGCATGCGGATGGTGAGGGGAGAGGTCGTCATGGCGAAAACAGGCGCGGGTGTTCAGTCCGCTTTGATGTTGCGCGAGGTGATCAGCTTCTGCCAGCGCGTGTATTCCAAAGCCTGGAAGGCTGCGAACTGCTCAGGGGTGTTGAGCACCAGCTCAAAACCCAGCTCCTGCAGTTTGGGCGCTACGGTGGGGTCCTTGATGGACGCGACGATGGCATCGAACAGGCGCTTCTTCACGTCGGCCGGAATACCCTTGGGCGCGGCGATGGCCTGCCAGGAGTTCACGTTGGCATCTTTCACGCCGCTTTCTTCGAGCGTGGGCACATCTGGCAGCAGTGGTGAACGTTTGGCGCTGGTAATGGCCAGCGCGCGCAGCTTGCCCGATTTGATCTGCGGCATGGCGGTGTTGATGTTCATGAACGACGATTCCACCTGGTTGCCCAGCAGGTCAGTCATCACCGGGCCGCCGCCTTTGTAGGGAATGTGCACACCGGTGGTACCGGTCTGTTGCCAGAACAGTTCGGCGGTCAGGTGGTCGCTGCTGCCGTTGCCCGAGGAGGCAAAACTCATCTTGTCGGGGTTGGCTTTCAGGTAGGTGATGACTTCGGCCACCGACTTGCGCTCGGAGGCCGCGGGCACCACCAGCACGTTGGGCGCTTGCACCGCAATCGTGATCGGCTCCAGGTCCTTCAGTGCGTCGTAGCTCACCTTGACCAGGTGGGGGGCAATCACAAAAGGCCCCAGCGAGGCGACCAACAGCGTGTGGCCGTCGGCCGGCGCACGCGCCACAAAACCCGCACCAATGGTGCCGGTGGCGCCTGCCTTGTTGTCCACCACAAAGGTCACGCCGCCGCCCATTTTTTCGGCCATCTTGGTCGAGAGGATGCGGGCAATCTGGTCGGTGGAGCCGCCCGGTGGAAACGGCACGACCAGGGTGATGGGCTTGTCGGGCCAGGCCAAGGCGCCAAAGCTGGTGCTTGCGGCCAGCAGCAAAGTGAGCAGTTGCTTTTTCATGCTGAGTCTCCTGAGTAGTAGTGGTGTGGGGAGCGTTGGAGAGGGTTAGTTGAGCAACAAGTTGGGCAGCCACAGCGAGAACGCGGGCACGTAGGTCACCAACATCATGCAAGCCAGCAGAGCGCCGTAGAAAGGCCAGATAGAGCGCATGACGGCACCAATAGAGATGCCCCCGATGGCACACCCCACGGCCTGGGTCGTACCCACCGGCGGGGTGTTCAGGCCCAGCGCACAATTGAGCAGCATCACCACGCCGAACTGGGTCGGGTCCATGCCGAATTTCTGGGCGATTGGCAGGAAGATGGGGGTGCAGATCAGCAGCGTGGGCGCCATGTCCAGGAAGGTTCCCAGCACGAACAAAGCCAGGTTGATCATCAAGAAAATCATCCAGGGGTTCTGGGTGACTGAGCCCATCAGTGCACCGGTGCGTTCCGGCACGTCGTACATGGCGAGGAAGTAGCCGAAAGCGCTGGAGATGCCGATCAGGAACAACACCACGCCAGTGGTTTTGCACGCCTTGGCGCAGGACTTGATGAAGTCTTTCCACGACAGTGAACGGTAGGCCACCGCGGTAATCAGCAGGGCCCAGAGCACGGCTGTGGCTGCCGACTCGGTGGCCGTGAAGACACCGGACAAGATGCCTCCCAGAATGATGCCCACAATCAGCAAGCCCGGCAGTGCGGCGATGAAGCTGTTGAACACCTCACCCCAGCCGGGGAACACGCCGCGTGTGGGGTAGCCGCGCTTGATAGCCACGCCATAGGCTGCCAGCAGGTTCAAAGCTGTCAGCAAGAGGGCTGGCACGACGCAGGCGAGCATCATGTTCAGCACGCTGACCGACGCAATGCCTGCGGTGGCCAGGGTGTACAGAATCAGGTTGTGGCTGGTCGGCATCAAGGCGCCGACCAGGGACGCATGCGTAGTCACGTTCACCGCGTAGTCGGTGTCGTAACCTTCCTTCTTCATCAGCGGAATCATCACCGAGCCCATGGCGGACACGTCGGCCACGGGTGAGCCGGCCACGCCGCCGAACAAGGTGCAGCCCACCACGTTGGACATGCCCAGGCCGCCGCGCACATGGCCCACCAGGCTATTGGCGAAGCGCACGATGCGGTGGGCAATGCCACCGTGCAGCATCAGCTCACCAGCAAAAATAAAGAAGGGGATGGCCAGGAAGGAGAACACCTGCATGCCCCCCACCATCTTCTGGAACACCACGGCCACCGGCAAACCGGCGGTGAGGATGGTGGCGACCGACGACAGGCCGACGGCAAAACCCACTGGCACGCCGATGATCAACAGCAAGCCGAAGCTCACACCCAAAACAATCAGTTCCATGCCGGCACCACTTCCTTGCCCTGCAGCAGGGCGATCACATGTTCAATCGTAAAAAGCACCACCAGCACGCCAGCAATGATGAGCGGCACGTAGTCCATGCTGGAGGGAATGGGCAGCATGGGTTTCTGGTCGTTCCATTTGAGGGCGGCCCAGATGTAGCCGTTGTAGGCCATCAGCGCGCCGAAGATGCCGACCAGCACGTGGATCACGATTTCCAGTTTCAGGCGCATGCTTTCAGGCAGCAGGCTGATGATGGAGTCCATGCCGATGTGGCCGGCGTCGCGCACGCCCACGGCCACGCCCAGTGCGGTGATGTAGAGCACCAGCAGCAAGGCCAGTGCCTCTGCCCAGGTGGGAGTGTCGTTAAAAACATAGCGCCCGATGACCTGGTATTGCACGCAGGCGATGAGCACGATGAGGCCAGCCACTGCAAGCATCAGGCTGAGCTTGGAGAGGGTGGCACAGAAGCGGGTATACATGAACAGCTCCGGTGAATGGGAAACACACCCCGGCAGAAGGCCAGGGTGTTAGGCGACACGCTTATTTGGTGTCTTGCACGGCCTTCACCAGGCGCTTCATGTCAGGGGTGCTGGCGAACTTGTCGTACACCGGGCCCATCACGTCCTGGAAGGACTTCTTGTCCACTTCCACGATTTCGGTGCCGGCGGCTTTCACCATGTCGAATTCTTTCTTTTCGTAGGCAGCCCATGCCGTACGGTTGAAGGCGACAGACGCCTTGGCCGCTGCACGGATCTGGTCTTGCTCTACCTTGGGCAGCTTGTCAAAAGCAGCCTTGGAGAACAGCAGCACCTCGGGTGCCATGGAGTGTTCGGTCTTGTTGTAGTACTTGGCCGCTTCGTAGTGGCGGCTGCCCGAACCATACGAGGGGTAGTTGTTTTCAGCGGCGTCAATGATGCCGGTCTTGAGCGCGGTCATCACTTCACCAAAAGGCATGGGGGTGGGGTTGGCACCCATGGCAGCGGTCAATGCGACCCACAGGTCGGACTGTTGCACGCGAATCTTCATGCCTTTGGTGTCAGCCACCGACTTGACGGGCTTCTTGCTGTAAATGGAGCGTGCGCCAGAGTCGTAGTAGGCCAGCAGCACAAAACCTGCGGCTTCGCAGTCCTTGGCGATTTCTTCACCGATGGGGCCGTCCAGCACTTTGTGCAGGTGGTCCACCGAGCGGAACAGGAAAGGCAGCACCGGAATGTTGGTCTTGGCGCAGACCGAGTTCATCGGGCTGATGTTCACGCGCACCATGTCCAGCGCACCAATTTTCACCTGGTCAATGGTTTCCTTTTCGGTGCCCAAGGCGCCTTTGTTGAACACCTTGATGCTGTGTTTGCCGCCAGTGACTTTCTTGAGCTCGTCGCTCATGAATTTGACAGCGGTGACGGTGGGGTAGTCATCCGAGTTGTGGATGTCCGCCGATTTGAACTCTGTGGCGTGGGCCGCAATGCTCAACAGACTGATGGCGGTGGCCAGAACGGTGGGTACGAACTTCATGCTTGTCTCCTCTTTGGGATGGTTGGTTGAAAGAACGGAAAACTATCGAACGGGAAACTGGGAAAACAGGGGTTCGGGCCGGCCTTGCACACCGGGCTCCAGCACCAGCACCGCACCGTCCAGCGCGGCATCAAAGCCGGGGGCGGGTGTAGCCGGTTGAATGGATGTCACAAACAGGTGGCGCAGCTCGGGGCCGCCAAAGGCACACATGGCCGGTTTGCTCACGGGTACGGCAATGGATTGCAGCAGCGCACCGGCGGGGCTGAAGCGGTGCACCTGGCCGGCGTCGTTGCCACAAATCCAGTAGCAGCCTTCTGCGTCCACGGCAGCACCATCGGGGCGGCCGGGCAGGGGCTTCATGTCCACCCACTCGGTTTGCGGGCCCCAACTGCCGGTACCGCCGTCAAAGCGGTGTTGCCAGATTTTTTGCACGCTGGGGTGCGAGTCCGACAGGTAGGCGGTTGTGCCATCGGGGCTGAAGGCCATGCCGTTGGGGGTGATGTAGCCCTCCAGCACCGGGCCACGCAGGCCCTGGCTGTCCAGGCAATAGATGCCACCGGACGTTTTGCCCAGGCCCATGTCGCGCACCATGGTGCCGGCCCACAGGCGGCCCTGCGCATCGCAGCGGCCATCGTTGAAACGCATGTTGGGCTGTGGGTGGTTGATGGTGGCCAGGCAGCTCACGCGGGCCATGGGGGCGTCTTGCAGCTCCACCTCAAAAATACCGCTCTCCATGGCGGCAATCACGGTGCCCCGGTTGCTCAGGGCAATACAACCCACGCGTTCGGCCAGGGCCCAACTGCTTTGTATGCGGCTGGCCCAGTCCAGGCGGTGGATGCGCTGGCTTTCAATGTCCACCCAGTACAGGGCCTGGGTGGCAACCGACCACACGGGCGATTCACCCACGCGGTCGCGGGCGCTGGAAATGGCAAAAGCAGTGTGCATGGCTGGCTTACTTGCTCTTGTGGGCGGTCATGGGTTCGCCCTGGAACAAGAAGCCGCCGCCCTGGTAAATCACGGCGGGGTCGGTCACGTCCGGCTGGGGCGTGCGGGCATAGACGGCTTCGCGGAACGGGTCCGAGCTGTCCTGCGGCACATAACCCACATGGCGGGCGGCACTGTTGTCGTACCAGGCCACGGCGTTATCCGACATACCAAAGATGGCGGTGTGCCCCAGCACGGGGGTGGTCAGGCAGGCGGTCACCAGGCGGTGCAGGTCGTCAAAGCTGAGCCAGCTGGCCAACATGCGGCGGTCCCGGGGCTCGGCAAACGAGGAGCCAATGCGCACGCAGGCAGTCTCGATGCCGTAGCGGTCGAAGTACATGCGCGAGAGGTCTTCACCAAAGGCCTTGCTCACGCCATACAGGCTGTCGGGGCGGGCAGGGTGGTCCAGCGTGATGGTTTCGCTTTGTTTGTAAAAACCAGTCACATGGTTGGAACTGGCAAACACCACACGTTTCACGCCAAACTTGCGTGCGGCCTCGTACAGGTTGTAGACGCCCAGGATGTTGGCCTGCAGGATGGGCTCAAACGGGCCTTCGAGCGAAATGCCGCCAAAGTGCACGATGGCCTGGCAGCCTTGCACCATGGCGTCTACCGCGGCGGCATCGGCCAGGTCGGCCAGGGCAATTTCCTCGCCTGCACGTGCGGGGCCAAAATCGGCGCGGTCGGAGAGGCGCAACACCTCGCAATTGGCCTTGAGCCGGTCGCGCATGGCGGTGCCCAGGCCGCCGGCTGCGCCGGTCATCAGCAAAGTGTGGTGTACTTTGATTGTCATGAAATGTATCGCTGTCTTGTCAGTTGTATGTTGTCTGATGTGTTAAATTGTCAACACCTGTTCCAACCGAGTCAAGGGCTTTTCCATGGACCTAGTGCAAACCCCTAGAGCCGCTGTCGCGCAACCGTCACCCACCGATGCCGGGGATGTGGCGCGTCCGCGCCGCGCCCGCGGGCTGGTCCATGAAGTGGTGGAAAACCTGGCCGCCAGCATCCGCGAAGGGGCCATCCAGCCCGGCGCCAAACTGCCCACCGAATCCGAAATCATGGCCCGCTTTGACGTGAGCCGCACCGTGGTGCGCGAGGCCATTTCGCGCCTGCAGGCCAACCGCCTGGTGGAAACGCGCCATGGCGTGGGCACCTTTGCACTGGCGCCGCAGAGCAGTGGCAACTTCCAGATTGCCGACGTGGACTTTGCCACCGTGGCCGACGTGATTGCCCTGCTGGAGCTGCGTATTTCGCTGGAGACCGAGGCCGCCGGCCTGGCCGCCCAGCGCCGCACCGAAGCCAATCTGCAAGCCATGCAGGCCATGCTCGATGCGTTCCAGACCTCGATTCTGGAAGACTCCGACGCCGTGCCCTCGGACTTCAGCTTCCATATGGAAGTGGCCAAATCCACTGGCAACCGCCACTTTGCCGATCTGATGACCTACCTGGGCACCATGATCATTCCGCGCACCCGCATCAACACCGCCAGCAGCGCGCCCGAGGGCCGCTTGAACTATCTGCGCCGCGTGCACGGCGAGCACGAATACATCTTCAACGCTATCCGCAACCAGGACGCCGATGCCGCCCGCGCGGCCATGCGCACGCACCTGGCCAACAGCAAAGACCGGCTCAGAAAGTCCCAGCCCGACGCGGTTTAGTTGTATGATGTCTGATATGTAGAGGCGCCATGTCGAGTGCCTCACTGAGGAGACTTTATCCATGACCACCCCCCAGTCTGGCGCCGTGCATGGCGCACCCACCGTCACCGCACTGCGTGTCATCCCTGTCGCAGGCCACGACGGCATGTTGATGAACCTGAGCGGCGCCCACGCGCCGTTCTTCACCCGCAACATCGTCATCCTGACCGACAGCAGCGGTAACACCGGCGTGGGCGAAGTGCCTGGCGGCGAGAAGATTCGCCAGACCCTGGAAGACGCGGCCCCCTTGGTGGTGGGCCAGCCCATCGGCAACTACAACGCCATCCTCAACCGTATGCGCGAGGCTTTTGCCGCCCGCGACAGCGAAGGCCGTGGCCTGCAAACCTTTGACCTGCGCGTGGCCATCCACGCCGTCACGGCGGTGGAGAGTGCATTGCTCGATTTGCTGGGCAAGTTCTTGAACGTGCCCGTAGCGGCCCTTTTGGGCGATGGCCAGCAGCGTGACAGTGTGGCCGTGCTGGGTTACCTGTTCTACGTCGGTGACCGCAATGCCACCGATCTGCCCTATGTCAGTGAGCCCGACCAGGCCGACGACTGGAAGCGGCTGCGCCACGAAAAAGCCATGGACGCCGAGGGCGTGGTGCGCCTGGCCGAAGCCGCGCATGCGCGTTATGGCTTCCAGGACTTCAAACTCAAGGGCGGCGTGCTGCGCGGCGAGGAAGAAATCGAGGCCGTGACGGCGCTGCACCAACGTTTCCCCAAAGCCCGCATCACGCTGGACCCGAACGGCGGTTGGCTGCTCAAAGACGCCATCCGCCTGTGCCGCGACCAGCACGATGTGCTGGCCTATGCCGAAGATCCCTGTGGTGCCGAAGGCGTGTTCTCGGGCCGCGAGGTGCTGGCCGAATTCCGCCGCGCCACCGGTTTGCTCACCGCGACCAACATGGTGGCCACCGACTGGCGCGAACTCGCGCATTCGCTGGCACTGCAGTCGGTGGACATTCCGCTGGCCGACCCGCACTTCTGGACCATGCAGGGTTCGGTGCGCGTGGCGCAAACCTGCCAGACCTGGGGCCTGACCTGGGGTTCGCATTCCAATAACCACTTCGACATCTCGCTGGCCATGTTCACGCATGTGGCGGCTGCCGCGCCCGGCAAGGTCACGGCCATTGACACGCACTGGATTTGGCAAGACGGCCAGCGCCTGACCAAGGCACCGCTGCAAATCGTGGGCGGACAGATTGCCGTGCCCACCACGCCTGGCTTGGGCGTGGAACTGGACATGGCGGAAGTGGAGAAAGCGCACCAGCTCTACCTGCAACACGGCCTGGGCGCGCGCAACGACGCGATGGCCATGCAGTACCTGATTCCCGGCTGGAAGTTCGACCCCAAGAGCCCCTGCCTGGTGCGCTAAAGCCAGCGGGCCGTTGACTCTGATTTTTAAGCCAAATTGGCCTCTAGCACCCGCGGACACTGCGTGAACAGCTCCTTTTTTAGGAGCGTTTGCGAGGCTGGGGATGTGCAGAAGTTAGCGCGCACCCTCGGCCAGCTGCAGCGCCAGCCGGTTGTGGCGCTCCATCAGCGGGCCCAAGTCTATGCTCTCCAGATGCCCCTCGCGCACCACCACTTTGCCGTTGACGACGGTGGTGTCTGCCTGCGGGCTGGCACACAGCAGCAGGCTGCCCACCGGGTCGTGCACAGCGCCGCCGGCAAAGCCCAGCGTGTCCAGGTCCCACAGCACCAGGTCGGCGCACATGCCCACGGCCAGGTGGCCGATGTCCGCACGGCCCAGCACCTGCGCGCCGCCGCGCGTGGCTACGCCCAGCGCATCACGCACCGTCATCTCGGCCGGACCCAGGTCGCAACCAAAGAAGGTTTTGCGTTCACCGTTGGGCAGCAGGCGCTCTTCGGGCGGCTGCATGGCGCGCCCCACGCGGGCCAGCAGCAGCGCCTGGCGCGCTTCGTTGAGCATGTGCGCCGCGTCGTTGCTGGCACTGCCGTCCACACCCAGGCCTACGGGCACACCGGCGTTGAGCATCTTGCGCACCGGCGCAATGCCGCTGGCCAGGCGCATATTGCTGCACGGGCAGTGCGCCACGCCGGTGCGGCTGGCGGCAAACAGGCTGATGCCCGCGTCGTCCAGCTTCACGCAGTGGGCGTGCCACACGTCGTGGCCCAGCCAGCCCAGGTCTTGTGCGTACTGCGTGGGCGTGCAACCAAATTTTTCGCGGCTGTAGGCCAGGTCGTGGTCGTTCTCGGCCAGGTGGGTGTGCAGGCGTGCGCCGTACTGGCGCGCCAGCAGCGCCGACTCACGCATCAGGTCGCGGCTCACGCTGAAAGGCGAGCAGGGCGCCACCGCCACGTTGAGCATGGACCCAAACGACGCGTCGTGGTACTGCTCGATCAGGCGCTGTGTGTCCTTAAGAATGAAGTCCTCGCGTTCCACCACGCGGTCCGGCGGCAGGCCGCCTTGGCTTTGCCCCACGCTCATGCTGCCGCGCGTGGCCACAAAACGCATGCCAATCTCGGCCGCCGCTTCAATGCTGTCGTCCAGCCGCACGCCGTTGGGGTAGATGTAGAGGTGGTCGCTGCTCGTCGTGCAGCCACTCAGCAGCAGCTCAGCCATGGCAATCTGCGTGCTCACTTGCACCATCTCGGGCGTCAGCCCCGCCCAGATCGGGTACAGGCCGCGCAGCCAGCCAAACAGCTCGGCGTTTTGCACCTCGGGAATCGCCCGGGTGAGCGACTGGTACATATGGTGGTGCGTGTTGACCAGGCCCGGCGTGACCAGGTGGTGGCAGGCGTCGATCACCTCGTCGGCCTGCAAGGCCTGCGGTGGCAGGTCGGCGGTGGCGCCGATGAAGGCGATGCGGTTGCCTTCGATATAGATGGATGCGCTGCGCAGCTCGGTGGATTGCGCCGGGTCCGCACTGTCGAATGTGGCGATAGCCCGCGCGTTGTGGATCAGCAAAGTGCCCATGTCAGAGTCTCTCCGTCAAACAAGTCTTCCACCTGCAAGGGTGGGTCCTGCCGAGGCCGAATCCCGCTGGCGGGCCAGACCGGCCGCCAGAGGCGAGCACCACGTTGCCGAGCATCCCGGGCTGTGCTTGCGCTAAGCGCCTGTGGATTTTGCCCCAGTTCCTTCAAAATAAAGCGATGACCATGCCAAACCAAGCCATCCACTTCTCCGACCTGGCCCCGCGCGACGTGCTGACCCAGCTCTACTGGGCCGCCGTGCGCCAGGCGCTGCCCGCCCACACGCTGGCGGGTTTTTTGCCGCCCGTGCCCAAGGGCCGCACCCTGGTGCTGGGCGCCGGCAAGGCCGGTGGCGCCATGGCCCATGCGCTGGACGCGCTCTGGCCGCAAGACGCACCGATGAGCGGCCTGGTGGTCACGCGTTATGGCCACACGCCGCCACGGCCTGCAGATGCCGCGCCCCAGCGCATTGAGGTGGTCGAAGCCGCCCACCCCGTGCCCGATGCCGCAGGCCTAGCCGCTGCG
Organism: Rhodoferax sp. TS-BS-61-7; assembly: GCF_002943465.1. GTDB lineage: Bacteria > Pseudomonadota > Gammaproteobacteria > Burkholderiales > Burkholderiaceae_C > Allorhodoferax. The sequence goes on along the minus strand of NZ_PTQY01000007.1, from coordinate 157,887 downwards.
CAGCGCATTCTGGCGTTGCCCCAGGGCCTGACCGAGGACGACCTGGTGATCTGCCTGATCTCGGGCGGTGGCTCCTCGCTGCTGACCCTGCCTGCGCAGTGGGCCGGTGGCGGCATCACGCTGCAGGACAAACAGCGCATCAACAAGATGCTGCTGGAGAGCGGCGCCGGCATTCAAGAGATGAACTGCGTGCGCAAGCACCTCTCCGCCATCAAGGGCGGGCGCCTGGCGGCGGCCTGTTACCCGGCCCAGGTGGTGACACTGCTCATCAGCGACGTGCCGGGCGACGACCCCAGCGTCATTGCCAGTGGCCCCACGGTGCCGGACCCCACCACCTGCGCTGATGCGCTATCAATATTGAAGCGCCTCGCGCAACATGCATCGGGGCTGGAGCTCGATTCGATACTAAAAAAACTGGAAACTGGCACCCTGGAGACGCCCAAACCCGGCGACCCGGTGTTTGCCCGCAACACCGTGCACCTGATTGCTACGCCTCAGCAGTCGCTGCAGGCGGCGGCAGATGCGGCGCGTGCCATGGGCATGAATGCCTATGTGCTGAGCGACGAGCTGGAGGGCGAATCGCGTGAAGTGGGCAAGGTGCACGCCGCATTGGCACGTACGGCCGCGCAGCGCCCTGCATCTGGGCAGCAGCCGTTTGCCAAACCCTGCGTGATCCTGAGCGGGGGTGAAACCACGGTCACCGTGCGCCCGCGCCGCGAAGGTGCCGCCAAGGGCCGGGGCGGGCGGGCGGGTGAGTTTTGCCTGGGCCTGGCCCAGGCCCTGCAAGGCCAGGCCGGCGTGTGGGCGCTGGCCGCGGACACCGATGGCATTGACGGCGTGGAAGACAACGCCGGTGCCCTGGTGGCGCCCGACACACTGGCGCGTGCCACTGCCGCCGGGGTGTCGCTGGCCGACTGTCTGGACCGCAACGATGCCGTGGGATTTTTTGAACCCCTGGGCGACCTGTTCACCACCGGCCCCACCCACACCAACGTCAACGACTTTCGGGCCTTGCTGGTGCTGTAACGGCGGTCCGCCTTGCGCAAAGGTTGATCTGCCTCAAGGTCTTGCGCACGGGGCCGGGGCACAGTGGCTGCCATGTTGGTTCCTGCCCCTTTGTCCATGGCCGCCTTGTTGGTGGCGCCCCCCACGGAAACACGGCCTGCCGGTACGCGCTTGCTGCGCCGTGGCGAGGCCGCGCCGCAGGTGTTCTACCTGGAGCGGGGCCGGGTGCTACTGGGTGTGCTGGGCCGGGTGGACGCCCAAGGTGCCTTGCTGGAGCACCAGCTGGGAACACAAGCCACAGCGGGGTGGCTGGACGCGACCGCCGCCGTATTGAACCTGCCCGCCGCCATGGACGCCGTGGCCGAGACCGAGGTGCAACTGCGTGCCGTGCCGCTGGCCACCTTTCAAGCCGCGCTGGCTGAGGCCCGCAACCCGGTTGCCAGCGTGTTGGCCGACGTGGCCCACGCCCACCGCCAGCAGACCGAGCTGGCCGTGAGCCGCCTGTCCAAAGACGCCGAGGCCCGCTGCGCAGAATGGCTGCTGAACCATGCCGAACGCACGGGCAACGGCATCTGTACAGTGCAACTGCAACAGCGCAAACGCCTGATCGCCGCGCAGTTGGGCATTGCCCCCGAGACCCTGTCTCGCGTGCTGCGCAACCTGCGCGAGCGCAGCCTCATCAGTGGCTCGGGCCGCACCTTGCACCTGGTGGACCTTTCAGGCCTGCAGTCCCTGGCGGGGGTCTAGCCGTAGACCGTAGCGCCCCCAGCGCATACGGGCTTACAACTGATTACCGATGTTGCACCCCTGACTCAGGTGTAAGCGGATTGGCGTCTTAGCATGGCCGCCACTGTCGCTGCAGATGCATGGTCTGGGGCTTGCTCCCAACAGCCGGCGGTGATCGACACAACACCGCCTCCTGGTCATGAAGCAGCAGGCCCCCTATGAGAAGCACCTGTGAGCCAACACACAATTTCGGGTTGGGCCGTCCTGCTGGGCGCGACCCTGGCACTGGCCGCTTGCGGCGGTGGTGAGGGGGAGGGCGGCAACGACACGCCCACGCCGGCCGCTGTGGTCAGGCCGGGTTCCGGGTTTGACGCTGCGCCGCCTCCCGCAGAGGACCTGAGCAACGCACCGGTGGATGACCCCAATGCGGTGCCCGTCACCATTCCCCCCAGGCCGGTGGACATGCGCAGCCCCGGTTTGGCGGTCAAGCCAACCGCGGGTTCGTCGTCTGAGCTCGAAAACGGCGGCATGCCCGCCAAAAATGCTTTTGATGGTGACCTGAAGACGCGCTGGGCCAGCAGCAAGGATGAAAAGTCCTGGCTGCAGTTCGACTTTGGCAAGAAAACGCAGATTGGTTACATGAAGCTGGTCTGGGAAAACGCCTATGGCAAGGAGTACCTGCTGCAGGCGTCTGACGACGGCGTGGCCTGGAAGACCCTGCGCACGGTGACCACCGGCAAGGGCGGTGCGGAAGAGTATTTCAACCTGGGTGCAGATGCGCGTTACTACCGCATGCAAGGTGTCAAGCGGGGCACGGACTACGGGTACTCGTTGTACGAATGGGAGTTCAAGACACCGGGCAGCGACAACACCATGCCGACCCTGGCCACCTCGGAGTTGGCTACGCCCGCCGACGGCGTGCCCCATGTGGCCTTGCTGCCTGCTACGCAAGAGCCGCTCGAATCCACCCGCTTCACCTTGCCCGATGGCACGTTGGTCACGCGTTTTGGTTTTGTGGGCCGGGGCCGCCATGGCCGCGAGCGCGGCGAGGAATGGGCAGAGATTGGCTACGGCACCAACGAAACGGTGGACGCCTCCGGCAACCCCGTGGACAAGGGGCCTGGCAACTACCTGAGTTTTGTGCCCAATTACTTCAAGAACCGCACCTGGGGCACCGAGATCATCGACAACAGCAATGTGGCCGGTGTCACCAAGCCCACGCTGCGAATCAACCAATACTTTCAACAGGCGCAGCTGGCCGGTGGCCACTCCTTCTTCCGTGGCTTTGACCGACCCGGTGTGCTGGGCTACGGCTGGATGAGCGCAGGCCAACTGGTGAATGACAAGCTGTACAACACCGGGGTTGCCAGCTGCCCGGTAGTGCCCAAGCCGCAAAACGGCAAGCTGCGCAACGACAGCGGACTCAACGACGGTTGCAGCGTGACGCTGAGCACCTACCCCGGCCACACCCAGCTATTGCCAGACGCCAATGGCGTCATGGTCCCTACGGGCAAAAACATTCCGGCCCGTTCGCTGGTGCTGGGCGATGTCATCGAGTTCACGGGCTCCTTCTTCTCCACCACCGAAGTCATGGCCGCCCTGGGCGACACCGGTGGCAAGCGTTACTACACCACCGAGGTGACCTATGTGATGGGCAAGGGCCTGCGCCCCTGGTACGGCGTGCAGCCCCGGCTGATGAATGCACCCTTGCCGGACGAGACCCTGCAAGGCGGCATCGGTTCGGTGTCGTACGACTACGCGGACAACGGCCGTTGGATTTTTCAGCAGCAGCAAAACAACATTGGCATGCAGAACATGCAGCGCTTTGTAGAAGGGCGCCAGCTGATCCACACCAACATGCTCAACGGCAGCCACACCGAGGCCGGCAACGACCGTTACCTGCCTGCGGTGGGCCTGCTGGGTCCGCGTTTTAACCAGACCAATTGCTTTGCCTGCCACGTGGGCAATGGGCGCAGCCCCGCGCCCTCGGCCATCAACCAGCGCCTGGACACCATGGCGGTGCGCACCGCCATGCTGGATGCCAATGGCAAACAAGTGCCTGATACGCGGTATGGCACGGCGGTGCAGATGAACGCCTTGTCGCAGGGGCAGACGCCACAAGACTGGGGCAACAGCGTGCGCGTGAAAGAGTTTCGTGTCCAAAACATGAACCTGGCCGACGGGACCTTGGTGGAGTTGCGCCAACCCGTGCTGTCCTTTGACGGCCCCGAGCCCGCGGTGGTGTCACTGCGGGCGGCCCAGCCGATGATTGGCACCGGCCTGCTGGAAGCAGTGCCGGAGGCGGACATCTTGGCCCGCGTACGCACCACGCCCGACCAGGACGGTGTGATGGGGCGGGCCAACTTTGTGTTTGACCCGGAAACCGGCAATGTGCGGCTGGGCCGTTTTGGCTGGAAGGCGGGCAAGTTCAGCCTGCGCCACCAGGCCGCCTCGGCACTCTTGGCCGATATGTCGGTCACCTCGCCGGTGTACCCCAGCCGCGAGTGCTTGGCCGGGCCCAAAAACTGCAAAACCGCCACGCCCGACAAAGGCATCACCGAAGCCGAGCTGGTCAAGATCACGCAGTACCTGCAACTGCTGGCGGTGCCCGCGCAACGCAGTTTGACCAGTGGGTTTCCCAAGGGCGTGGCGCCCCTCAAAGACCTGGATGTCAACCCCACACAAGTGGTGCGGGGCGCGGCGCTGTTCAACACCATGCGCTGCTCCGCCTGCCACACCACCGAGATGAAAACCGGCGCGGGCCACCTGATGGACGAACTGCGCAACCAGACCATCAAGCCCTACACCGACCTGCTTTTGCACGACATGGGCGCAGGCCTGGCGGACGACTACACCGAAAGCCGCGCCACCGGCAGCCTGTGGCGCACCGCGCCGCTCTGGGGCATTGGCTACACCGAGCGGGTGATGGGCGATGCCAACAAAGTGGGTTACCTGCACGACGGCCGCGCCCGCAACCTGACTGAGGCGGTGATGTGGCACGGTGGCGAGGCACTGGCAGCGCGCAACCGGTTTGCCGCACTCCCGACGGCAGACCGCCAGGCCTTGCTGGCCTTCCTGAAGTCGCTATGAGTTCGCCTGATGCACCCCTGCCCGCCAAGGGGCCGCAGCGGCGCCGGCTGCTGCTGGCGGCGGCTAGTGCCCTGGTGAGCGCCTGTGGCGGCGGGGGCGATGGGGACACCCCCGCCCCGTCATCCGCCAGTGCCGCGCCTGCTAGCACCAAAAGTGCCAAGCGTGGCATTGCCTACGACCTCAGCAGCGCGGCGGATTTTGCGGCGCTGGCCCCGGGTGTGGCCTGGTGGTACAACTGGTCCGACACGCCCAAGGGCGGCACCGCCAGCGCGCTGCGCACCCGTTATGCCATGGACTTCATGCCCATGGTGTGGAACGAAAACTTCAACGATGCAGCCGTCACGGCCATGCTGCAGGCCAACCCGCAGATGGGCTACCTGCTGGCGCTCAACGAGCCCAACCTGAACGGCCAGGCCACCCGCACCCCGCAGCAGGCGGCCGACCTGTGGCCCCGCATCGAGCAGATTGCAACGAATACCGGCGTGAAGATCGTCGGGCCCCAAATGACCTGGGGCAACACCGGTTACAACGACCCCATTGCCTGGCTGGACGCCTTCTACCAAGCCTACCGCGCCGCCAACGGCAACCGCGATCCGCAGATCGACTACTTGGGCTTCCACTGGTACGACTATGGCCTCAAGGCCCAGCTGGACCGCCTGGCCAAGTACAACAAGCCGTTCTGGATCACCGAAATGGCCAACTGGCATGTGGGCGATGGCAGCGCCGCCATCGACTCATTTGACAAGCAAAAGACGCAAATGACCGAGATGGTGGCCCTGTGCGAATCGCGCGCAGATGTGTTTCGGTATGCGTGGTTTACCGGGCGAGGCGGTGCCGATTTGAACGACAAGTTCACCACCCTGCTGGGGCTGGATGGCCAGCTCACCGATTTGGGGCGGCACTACGTGAGCCTGCCGGTGGGTTAGGCTACTTGCATCCCGACTACCTGCAAGAGCACCATGTTCAAGATTTACTGGACCGACGAAACTGGCCACGCGCATGGCCTGGAGGCTGAGGCGATCGTGCAGGCCCTGCAGATCACCAAACAGAAACGCGACGCCGGGTACACCTTCGTCACCATGGTCAGTGAAAACCCACAGAACGCTGGCAAGCCCGGCGTAGACACTGTGGCCGACGGCAAGACCCCGGACGGGCAAGACTACGACTGGTCCAAAGCCGGCCGCGCCGGCCGACCCCGCAAGACCGACCGCATCATCACCAACAAAGACCAGTAAGCGCTTGTGCCTGGCCGGGTGAGCTCCACCGCGGCCGTGTAAAGCCCGCTACACCGGGCCTTGGCCTTGTGGGGAGGTCCTCGCGTATAGTGGTACCAAGCATGCCAATGCATTCATAAGTACATAGCGGCATTCCTTCTTGGGGAGGTGCAAATGACCCCTGTGGCTGACCTTTCAGCCCCAGTCTTGCCCGTCACAAAGCGCAGACGGCTGTTTGCCGTGGTGTGGATCTTTGTGGGCGTGGTGGTGGGGCTCTTGGTGCTGACCTACCTCAGCATTCGCCTGCTTTCGGCGGTGCGTGCGTATGTAGAAGGCGAGGGCCTGTGGTCCAAGGGACAAAAGGACGCCATCTACGCCCTGACCCGCTACACCCTCTACGCCAACGAAGCCGATTACAGCGCCTACCTGGCTGCGCTGGCCGTCAACACCGGCGACCGGCAGGCCCGCATCGAGCTGGAGAAACCCGAGCCCGACCTGAACATTGCCCGCGACGGTTTTTTGCAGGGCCGCAACCACCCGGACGATATCGACGGCATGGTGTTTCTGTTTCGGCGCTTTCGCAAACTGCCCGATATCGACAAAGCCATCACGATTTGGGCCGCCGCAGACCACCATATTGAGGAGCTGACGTTGGTGGGCGCGCGCATCCACGCGGCCATTCTGGCTGGCCCGCTGCCACCCGCGCAGGCGCGGGAGTTTCTGCTGCAGCTGCACGCGATCAACGATGCCCTCACTCCACTGGAAGATCGTTTTTCGTACACGCTGGGCGAGGCCGCACGCAAATACACCCAGATCATTTTGGTGGCCATGTTTGTCACCGTGCTGCTCATGCTTACGCTGGCCTACCTGTTCTCGCGGCGCTTGTTGCTGCAGTTCGAGCTCACGCAGGAGGTGCTGCGCAAGGGCGAGGAGCAGCTCAAAAGTGTGCTGCAGTTTGCCCCCTTGCCCATCGTCATCGTGCGCCTGGCCGATGAACGCGTGCTCTATGTGAACGACCATGCACGCCAGCAGTTTCGCTTTGGCACCACACCGTTGGAGCGCCTGCGCCCCCGCGACTTTTATGTCAACGCGGCAGACCGGGACCGGTTGATCGCCGCCCTGGATGCCACTGGCAGCGTCAGCGACCTGGAGCTTTTGCTGCAGGATGCCAATGGCAAGCCCTTCTGGGGGCTGTATTCGTCGCAAAGCATCCGCTACGAGGGGCATGCCTGCGTGATGACGGCACTGCTCAACGTGGATGAACGCAAGCGTGCGAACGACGAATTGCGCTACCGCGCCTACCACGATGCCCTGACCGGCCTGCCCAACCGCGCCATGTTTATGGATGCGCTCAAACGCAGCCTGCACCGCATGGAACGCAGCGGCGGCATGAGCTCGCTGCTCTTCATCGACCTGGACCATTTCAAGGCCATCAACGACGACCTGGGCCACGACATGGGCGACCTGTTGCTGCGGCAGGTGGCACAGCGTATTCAGGACTGCGTGCGCGAAGGCGACCTGGTGGCCCGCCTGGGTGGCGACGAGTTTGTGGTGCTGGTGGAGGGACACGACGACACCCACCGCATGGCCGACAAGGTGCTCAGCGTTTTGCGCCCCGACTACCATTTGGGAGCCCACGTGGTGCGTGTGACGGCCAGTATCGGGGTGAGCTGTTTTCCGCAGGACGGTACGGAGCTCAATACCCTGCTGAGTGCGGCCGACTTCGCCATGTACCAGGCCAAGACCGCTGGCCGCAACGGCGTGCAGTTTTACACCCGGTCCCAGTAGGGCGCCCTGGCTGTGCCAGAATTTTCCATGCGCGCCATTTCACTGTCCCCCGGATTTCAGACCTTTTTGCAGCGGCAATCGCGCGCTGTTTGGCTGACTGCCTGGGTGTTGGGCGTGTTGCTGGGCGGCGGCTGGCTGGTTTGGCAGTCGATGGAGCGCAGCCGCGAAGCCTTTGAGACCGATGCCCGCATTGCCCACCGCCTGCTGTCTCAGCGCGCGGTGCAGCACGAAGCGGTGCTGGCCACCCTGGTCCTGATGCAGCCCGCGCTGGATGCCCGCCTGCCCGCCATCTACCCACAGTTCTTGCGCATGTGGCGGCGCGTGGGGGATGCGGCCTGGCCCGGCGACGACACCTTGTCTGCCGCCCTGCAGGCGGCCGAGCAGAGCAAGGGCAGTCCCCAGCTGGCGCTGGCCGACCTGCCCAATGCGCGCTTTTGGGTGGTGATGGCGCCCACTGCGGGCAGTGACCCACAGGCCGCAGCCTATGCGCTGGAAGTGTCCCTGCCCCTCATGGTGCCCTGGGCCGACTGGCCCTATGGCGATAACCCGCAGGCACCTGCCGCCCGCCACACCGCGGCTTGGCTGGAGCAGGGCAGCGCACGCTGGGCCCTGCATGGCAACACGTCCGATGGCGCCTTGCGCCGCTTCACTTTCCGCAAACAGCTGGCCGCTGCCAGCCAGCCCTTTGACGTGGTGTTGGAGCGCGACTACACCCTGGGCGACTTGCCCTGGTGGCCGCTGGCCCTGGGCCTGCTGGTGTGGACGCTGGCACTGGCCGCACTGGCCAGTGCACTGCGCCAGCGCCGTGCGCGCCAGCGGGCCGAAGAGCTGCTTCGCCTGGGCCAGGTGTCGCGCCTCAATGCGCTGGGCGAGTTGGCCGCCGGCCTGGCCCATGAGCTGAATCAGCCGCTCACCGCCGTGCTAGCCACCACCCAAGCCACGGTGCGCCTGCTGGCCGACGACCCGCCCGATGTGGCCCAGGCCCAAGCCGCCATGGACAAGACCGTGGTGCAGGCCCGGCGCGCCGCCGAGGTGGTGGCCCGCCTGCGCCGCGCCATCGAGCGGCCCAACACCGGCACCACCACGCCGGTGGACGTGGCCCAGGCCGCGCGCGATGTGCTGCAGCTGCTGGAACCCGAATGCCGCAAACGCACCGTGGCCGCGCAGCTGCAAGGCCCCACCTCGCTGCTGGCGCTGGGTGACCCGGTAGCGCTGGAGCAAATCCTGCACAACCTGGTCATCAACGCGCTGAGCGCGCTGGAGCAAGTGCAGGGCAGGGCGCGTGTGCTCACGCTGACCGTGGAGGTCGTGGCGCCCGCCACCGTGCGCCTGAGCGTGCAAGACAACGGTCCCGGTGTGCCGGCTGCGCTAGCCGAGCGTCTGTTTGAACCCTTTGTGAGCGGCCGCCCCGGTGGCCTGGGGCTGGGCCTGAGCCTATGCGAAACCCTGGCCGCCGAGATGGGGGGCCACATCCGCTACACGCCGGCGCAACCGGGCGCCGTGTTTGTGCTGGAACTGCCTGCAGGAGAGCAAGCATGAGCGCCGCCGAATCCCTGTCCCCGTTGATCCACCTGGTGGACGACGACGAGGCCGTGCGCGACGCGCTGGCGCTGCTCATCAGCACCGTGGGCCTGCGCGTGCAACCCTGGGCCGACCCCGAGCGCTTTCTGGCCGAGTTCGACCGCCACAGCCTGGGCGCTGTGGTGCTGGACATGCGCATGCCCGGCATCTCGGGCTTGGCCGTGCTGGAGCAGCTGCAGGCCGCCGGTGTGGACCACCCCGTCGTCATGCTCACCGGCCACGGCACGGTAGACCTGTGCCGCCGCGCCTTCAAGGCCGGTGCCGCCGAGTTTCTGGAAAAACCGGTGAACGACGAGCTGCTGCTGGACACCCTGCAGCAGGCCGTGCGCCGCCATGTCAAATCTCGCCAGCGCCACGCCGCCGACCAGGCCGCACGCCAGCGCTACGCGGGCCTGACCGAGCGCGAACGCGAGGTGCTGGGGCTCATCATCGAAGGCCTCACCAACAAGGAAATCGGCCGCGCCATGGCCGTGTCACCCCGCACGGTGGAGACGCACCGCGCTAACCTGTTTGAGAAGCTAGAAGCACCGTCGCTGGCGCATTTGATTCGGCACTATGCGGCGTTGGTGGAGGAGGGGGATGGGTGAGGGGCAGATTCACCCGATTGGGGGATGGTAATGGCTGGATGTGGGCGGCAGAATCAGATGTAAAGACCGTGCGGAAATTTGCTGAATTTTTGTTACTGAGCAAATGGACAGTGCATGGTCTGCAGAGCCAAGCTAGAACCTCAATATCTGAGGGTTGAGATGGTCAGAATATTGGGCAAGTTCTAGTCTATTGAGCAGGTTTTTACTCCACACATTACGTTCATATTTATAGGAGTCGCTGATGGGGACCAAGGAAGACCAATACAAGCAGTCCTTTGGAATGGGGCAGCCTCCCGATTCGAAGAAGACTGAAGCCGCCCTTCAGCACGCACTGGACATTCGAAAGTTTGAAATTGGGCTGTACTGGCAGCGTGCCACCTATTTCTGGGCATTGATCACTGTCGCCTTCGCAGGTTACTTCGCTGTTCTCGCAGCAGAGCACATGTCAGTGGCCGAAAAGACGTTCAATGCTTTCGTCATAGGCTGCGTCGGCCTCATATTTTCTCTGTCGTGGTTTCTTGCGAATAGAGGCAGCAAGTACTGGCAGGAGAACTGGGAAAATCACGTGGACATGCTTGAGGACGGCATAACGGGGCCTCTCTACAAGACCATCCTGCATCGGCCAAAGAACGCCAATTTGCTCTCGCGCGCCATCGAAGGCCCTGCTCCGTTCTCGGTCTCACAGATTAACCAATGGGTGAGCCTCTTTACTTTGCTGATCTGGTTGTGCCTGATCTGGGTTGTCCTTCCCTCCTTCGATCCCAAAGCCGGCGTTTCTCCAAAGCACACAGCCATCGCCGCGGCAACGGTGATGGCCGTGTTGCTGCTGCTGTTTCGGACAAAATCAAATATTGTGGAGGGCCACAAACACTCTATGTCGGTGAAGCGCACCGCAGTCATCGATGAATGAGTTCTAACATGACAGCCGACTTGGACGTTCTGTCGGCGGGCTTTCATCCGCCTACTGTCTGCCGGTCATTTCTAGGTTCTGGCTCATCAACAACTGAGTATTTACTGATGAAATATTCCTTCATTCCGATCATCTGTTTACTGTTGGCCAACTCCCCTGCAATGGCAGATGACGTCAAGGGGAATAGGGGTGGCGCACCCGATAGCGAACCTGTGAAGTGCTACAAAATTGTGTGGGGGAGTAAGGACACTCCGGGGTTAGGGCTAACAGCAGGACAAGCTGTCACGCTGTGCAGTGGAACAGTTAATGCCGCGAAGACCGCTCTTTGTTTTGTGCAGGCTTGGTCTCATCCGGACAATGACGGACTAGGCCTGACCGCTGGTCAGGCCGTCTCTCTATGCAAGTCAAACTTGCTGCCGTAAATGCGCGCGATTTACTAGACGTTGGTTGCAAAGAACGCTCTGACTCTATAGCCGAGAGGGGTAGTCAGAAGCTACGATTTTTGTTTCTTACGTGTCGCTTCGGTTGCCCTTCTCTCCCACGTCGAACATTACTCAAAACGGATTGTCAACCATGACCACACCAATGAATATCGAGCATTTCAACCGCGTCGTTCTCGTGACGTTGGATAGGCTTCATGACGCATTTCCGGTACCAATTGAACTGAAGACGGCAGAGATTGCCGATGCTGCCACCCCAGAAGCACTTCCGTTAGAGCCGTCGTTCAACGACCTTGAGCCAACATTCGAAGCCGTCAAGTTTCTTGCGGCTGAGGGGTTTCTGAAGTACTCGAATCATTGGCAGGACGGCACGGCGTTTCTTCAGGTTCAACTAACGATGAAGGGGCTGACCGTCCTGGGTCAAATTCCCAATTCGTTGGACAAGAAGCCAGCACTTGCGTCACAAATCAAGACAGCGCTTAAAACCGGCACCCTGAGCGCCACCACAGATGCTGCGAAGCAATTGGTTAGTCAAATCTTCACTGCCGCCGTCGCTGCTGGTCCAGCAATCTTAGCGGCGGCACAGTCTTGATGTTCAACCCTTCGCTCCAGCGGACGGCTTAGCCGCTCGCTGGAGCGAAGGGTTGAATTGCGACTTTCCACGCGCTATCTGTTTCCAAAAGCTGCTTGTGTCCGGACTGCGTAGCGCTGTGACGCCCTTTGGATCTGGACTGCCACTTTCAGAACATTCATACCCCATCTCCGTATTTCTACGGACCCCCGCGCGTAAGCCTACGAATACCCCGCAACGCCGCCTTTTTCTACAGTTCTCCCAACGGCAAACAACAGTCTGCCGTCCCTTAAAACCCTTTAGGAGAACCGTATGAACAAGTCCCTGTCTGCCCTCGCCATTGCTTCCATCGCCCTGTTGGCCGCCGCTGGCGCCCAAGCCGAAGGCGTGCGTACCGAACGCAATATGTCGCTGGAGCTGGCCAACCGCATTGCCACGGCCGCTGTGGCTTCCTGCCAAGACAAGGGTTATGCCGTGACCACCACCGTGGTGGACCGCGCGGGCACTGTGCGTGCTGTGCAGCGTGCCGACAATGCCGGCCCCCACACCGTGGACGCCAGCCGCGCCAAGGCCTACACATCGGCTTCCGCCAAGAACACGACACTGGCCATGATGGAAAACGCGCAGAAGAACCCCGCTGCGGCCACGCTGGTGTACCTGCCGGGCATGCTGCTGGTGGGTGGCGGTGTGCCGGTGAAGGTGGGTAATGAAGTGATTGGTGCTGTGGGCATTGGCGGCGCACCTGGCGGCCACCTTGACGAGCAGTGCGCGGTGGCGGCGATTGCCACTGTGGCTGACCTGCTGAAGTAAGGCATCGCCATGCGCCAGCGTCTTTTTGCCATTGCCATCGCCTGGGCTCTGCTGGGGCTGGCCCCCGCCCAAGCGCAGGTCGCGCCCAGCGCGGCCCAGGCCACGCAGTACACCGGCCTGCTGGGTGCTGCGCACCGCGGCGATGTGGCCAAGCTGCGCACCTTGCTGGCGGCCAAGCCGGCGCTGGAGGTGCGTGACGCCCAGCAGCGCACGCCGCTGCATGTGGCCACCTATGCCAGCCAGCGTGAAGCGATTCGCTTGCTGGCGGCGGCCGGGGCCGACCTGAATGCCATGGAATACCAGCAGTACGACCCGGTGACGATTGCGGCTGTGGCGAATGACGAAGAGACGCTGGCCCTGTTGCTGCAGCTGGGTGCCAGCGCCAAGAACACAACCAGCCCTTACGAAGGCACGGCACTCATCGCCGCTGCGCACCTGGGCCATGCGGGTGTGGTGCACCAGCTCATCGCTGCTGGTGCGCCGCTGGACCATGTGAACAACTTGCACTGGACGGCGCTGATTGAGGCCGTGGTGTTGGGGGATGGTGGCGCGCGCCACACCGATGTGGTGCGCCAGCTGCTGGCAGCCGGGGCCAACCCCAAGCTGACCGACCGCAGCGGCCACACCGCGCTGCAGCTGGCCCAGGCCCGGGGTTACCAGGCCATGGTGCAGCTGCTGCAGGCGCGGCCTTAGGGCCTTAGTCTTGCGCCTTGGGTACCAAGGTGTAGGCCGGGTGCTGCCCCGTCAGCAGCAAAAACATGGCAAACATGGGGCCCTGCATGCAGCGCTCGTCGGTGGGGCTTTCCAGTGCCTGCCAGGTGCGGGACTGCAGGCCGCCGCGGCTGCCGGTTTGCAGTGAATAACCCATCAGCTCCGCCGCCTGGGCCTGGTTCAGCCCGGCCGCAACGCGCGCGGCCTTGAGCTGTTCGCCCGTGGGAATGGGCATGGTGAGCGTGATGGGCGCTGGGAGCGGAGCAGGGGTGGTGGCGGTGTCTGGCGTCATGCCTTGGACTGTAACGCGCACAGCACGTTTTCGGCCGTGGCCGGGGCGGTCAGCCGCACGGCGGTGCCATCACCGCGCGCCTGCGCCACCGCGTCGCGCAGCGCCTCGTACACGCTGATGGCCAGCATGAACGGGGGCTCGCCTACGGCCTTGCTGCCAAACACGTTGTCCTCACGGTTGGGCTCGGGCCACAGGTCCACCTTGAAGTGTTCCGGCACATCGCCCGCGGTGGGAATCTTGTAGGTGCTGGGCGCGTGCGTGCTCAGATAACCCTTGTCGTTCCACACCAACTGCTCGGTGGTGAGCCAGCCCATGCCTTGCACAAAACCGCCTTCGATCTGCCCCACGTCGATGGCCGGGTTGATGCTGCGGCCCACGTCGTGCAGGATGTCCACTTTTAGCACCCGGCTCTCCCCTGTCAGCGTGTCGATGACCACCTCGGTGCAGGCTGCACCATAGGCAAAGTAGTAGAAGGGGCGGCCGGTGAGGGTGGTTTTGTCGTAGTGGATTTTGGGCGTGCGGTAGAAGCCGTCGCTCCAGAGCTGGATGCGGTTGGCGTAGGCCAGTTTCACCACTTCGTCAAAGCTGCGTGTGGCCACGGGTGAGAACACCTCGCCACCCTTGAACTTGATGGCGCCGGCGCCGCAGCCGTCCAGCCCGCACACGAAGGCTGCCAGGTTGTCACGCACATGGCGCGCGGCAAACTGGGCGGCGCGGCCATTCAGGTCGGTGCCGGCGCTGGCGGCGGTGGCCGATGCGTTGGGCACCTTGCTGGTGTCGCTGGCGGTGCACAACACGCGCGCAAACGGAATGCCCAGTTCGTCCGCCACGATCTGCGCCACCTTGGTGTGCAGGCCCTGGCCCATCTCGGTGCCGCCGTGGTTCACCTGCACGCTGCCGTCGGTGTACACATGTACCAGCGCGCCAGCCTGGTTAAACAGCGTGGCGGTGAAGCTGATGCCGAACTTCACCGGCGTGATGGCAATGCCGCGCTTGAGCACCGGGCTGCTGGCGTTCCAAGCAGAAATGGCCTCTACCCGGCGTCGATATTGCGCGGACAGCTCCAGTTTTGATAGCAGAGGCTGGAGGATGTTGTCCTCCACCTTCATCTGGTAGTGGGTGGTGTCGCGGCGTGGGGCTTCGACAGGCTCAGCCCGAACGGCAGAACTTTCCGTTCGTCCTGAGCTTGTCGAAGGACTCACCAGCTCATCGCTGTACAGGTTGCGCAGGCGCACGTCTAGCGGGTCCAGCCCCAAATGGCGGGCGATGTCGCCCATGATGGTCTCGATCAGGATCACGCCTTGCGGGCCGCCAAAGCCGCGAAACGCCGTGTGGCTCTGCATGTTGGTCTTGCAGCGGTAGGAGGTGATGTCCACGTCCTGCAGGTAATAGGCGTTGTCGCTGTGGAAGATGGCGCGGTCGGCCACGGGGCCGGACAGGTCGGCGCTGAAGCCGCAGTTGGCCGCCATCTGCAGTTGCAGCGCGGTGAGGCGGCCGCTGTCGTCAAAGCCGGCGCGGTATTCGTAGGCAAACGGGTGGCGCTTGCCGGTGACCATGAAGTCGTCGTCGCGGTCCATGCGCAGCTTGACGGCGCGCTTGGTCTTCACCGCGGCCACGGCGGCCCACACGGCCAGGTGGCCGGCTTGCGTCTCTTTGCCGCCAAAGCCGCCGCCCATGCGCCGGCATTCCACCTTGACGGCGTGGTTGTCGATGCCCAGCGCGTGGCTCACCCAGTGCTGTACCTCGCCGGGGTGCTGGGTGCTGCTGTAAATCCACCACTGGTTTTGCTCCAGCGGCATGGCGTAGGCAATCTGCCCTTCCAGGTAAAAGTGCTCCTGGCCGCCCACTTCCAGCGTGCCGTACAGCGTGTGCTTCGATTCGGCCAGTGCGGCGGCCGCATCCCCGCGCTTCACGGTCACTGGCGGCAGCACAAAACTCTTGGCGTCCAGCGCCTGCTGCACGGTCAGCACGGCGGGCAGGGCTTCGATGCTCAGCTTCACCTTGCGAGCTGCATGGCGCGCCTGCATGGCGGTCTGCGCCACCACCACGCCCACCACCTGGCCGACAAACTGCACGGTGTCCATGGCAAACACGGGCTCATCCCCCGCAAAGGCGGCCAGCATGGGATCGCCGGGAATGTCGGCGCTCAGCACCACGCTCACCACGCCGGGCATGGCCAGCGCAGCGCTGCTGTCCACGCCCAGCAGTTTGCCGTGCGCTACGTTGGAGAGGATGGGCGCCGCGTGCAGCGTGCCGCGCACCTCGGGCAGGTCGTCGATGTAGTGCACCGCGCCTGCTACCTGGGCCACGGCGCTCTCATGCGCGTGGGACACGCCGGCGGCGTGGGTGGGCAGCAGGCCGGTCAGGGGGGTGTTGGCATTCATGCGGCTTCTCCTTCCAGCACAAAGCTTTCCAAATTGATGGCGGTGAGGCCCTGGCTCTCCAGCCAGTAGCGCTGCAGCAGGTTGCCCAGCACCTCGGTACGGTAGGCGCTGCTGGCGCGCATGTCCGAGATGGGCGAGAACTCGGCACGCAGCGTGGCCATGGCGGTCATCACGGTATCGGCCGTCCAGGCTTGGCCCAACAGCGCCGCCTGGGTTTTGACGGCCCGCACCGGTGTGGCGGCTACACCGCCGACGCCGATGCTGGCATGGGCTACCTTGCCACCCACGATGTGCAGGTTTAGCGCCAGGCAGACGGCGGAAATGTCGTCTTCAAAGCGCTTGGAAATCTTATAGACACGTGAGCGTTCTTTGGCAACCGCCTTGGGCACCTTGATCCAGGCCAGCACCTCGTCCGGGGCCATCACGTTTTTACGGTAGCCGGTGTACAGGTCTTCCAGGCGCAGCTCGCGGTGAACCACTTTGCCTTTGCGCAATGCCATCAGCACCACGTTGGCACCCAGGGCAATCAAGAGCGGCATGGAGTCGCCAATCGGCGAGCCGTTGGCCACGTTGCCCCCCAGCGTGCCGGCGTTGCGCACGGGCAGGCCGGCAAAGCGGCTGGCAAAGGCGCCCAGCTGGGGCCGGTCGGCCACCAGGGCGGCGAAGGCGTCGGTCAGCGTCACGGCGGCGCCGATGGCGATGTGGTGCGGGTACTGCTCCACGCGCTTCAGCTCGGCCACCTGGGTTACGTCCAGTACCTGAGCAAAGTCCATATGCATCTTGTTGACCCACAGGCCTACGTCGGTACAGCCGGCCACGATTTGCGCTTGCGGGTGCTGGGCGCGTGCGGCCAGCAGATCCCGCAGCGTGGTGGGCGATTTATAAGCCAAATCGGCCTCTAGCCCCCGTGGAATCTGCGCGAGAAGCTTCAGTTTTGATAGCGTTTTAGCCTCGTCCACGGGCACGGCGGGTAGGCCCAGCATGGTTTGGGCCGCGTCCAGAATCGGCCGGTAGCCGGTGCAGCGGCACAGGTTGCCGCTGAGGGCGTGCTGGGCGTCGGCCCGGGTGATGGGCTGGCCGGCGTGGGCGTGCTGCTGGTACAGGCCAAACAGGCTCATGACAAAACCGGGGGTGCAGAAGCCGCACTGGCTGCCGTGGCACTGCACCATGGCCTCCTGCGCGGGGTGCAGGCAGCCGTCGTCCGCGGCAATGTCTTCCACGGTCCACAGCGCCTTGCCGTCCAGGCTGTGCGCCATCTTGATGCAGCTGTTCACCGCTTTGGTTTGCAGTTGACCGTCCACTGCTTCGCCCACCACCACGGTGCAGGCGCCGCAGTCGCCTTCGTTGCAGCCTTCTTTGGTGCCGGTGCAGTGCAGGTCTTCGCGCAGCACCTCCAGCAGGGTGCGCGTGGGGGGCACATTGGGCAGGGTGACGATCTCGCCGCGGCGGATGAATCTCAAAACTTGGGTTGTCATGGAATGGGTTCCTCGTGCGGGAGGGTAAGTCGGGAGGGGCATGGCTCCCATACGCATTAGCATATGGCACCAATTTACACGCCTGTATGAGAGACCAATCCCTTTTCGACAAGATAGACCTTCATCTGATCAGGGTCCTTCATACCGTGTTAACCGAGCGCAGCGTTTCCAAAGCCGCCATCCGACTGGGCATGCACCAGCCGGCGGTGAGCGCGTCGCTGAAGCGCCTGCGCGACTTCGCCGGTGACCCACTTTTGGTGCGTTCCGGCTCGGGCATGGTGCCTACCGAGACGGCGCTGCGCATGCTGGAGCCCAGTGCCAGCATATTGCGTGCCGCCGAGATGCTGTTCTCCGACGCGCGCGGTTTTGAGCCCGCCACCGCACGCAACACCTTCCGCCTGGCCGCCAGCGATTACCTGGACCCGCTGTTTTTGCCCCAGCTGGTGGCGCAGATCAAGTCGCATGCGCCCATGGCCGAGATTGAGATTCACCCCCTGTCTGGCGCCAGCGACTACCGCACGCTGCTGGCCCAGGGCGACATTGACGTGGTGATTGGCAACTGGCCGCAACCGCCCGACGACCTGCACCTGGGCCGCCTGTTTGGCGATGAGGTGGTGTGCCTGGTGTCCAAAAAACACCCCGCGGTGCGCCGTGGCTGGGACCAGGCCTCGTGGCTGGAGGCCGAGCACATTGCGCCCGGCGCCACCCACCCCGGCGCCAAGGGGGTGATCGACGACCACCTGACCGGCCTGGGCCTGCAGCGCCATATCGTGGCGCGTTGCCCGCATTTCGGGCTGATTCCGGGCATGGTGGCATCAACCTTGCTGGTGCTCACCACCGGCAGACAGTACTGCGAACGGTTTGTGGACACACTGCCCGTCAAAATACTGCCTTGCCCTGTGGAGTTCCCCCGCATGATGTATTACCAGCTTTGGCACGCCCGCACCCATACCAGCGCCTCCAACAAGTGGTTGCGCGAGCGCATCAAGTCGGTGGCGGCCGAACTCCGAAAAGAATAAGAGACACGCACCCATGGCAACCCCCGCACCAGACTCTCCTCATTCCTCTGTCCCACGGCTCCAGCTCACCGGCATCACCAAGGCCTACCCCGGTGTGATTGCCAACAGCGACGTCTCGCTCACCGTGTTGCCTGGCCAGACCCACGCAGTGCTGGGTGAAAACGGCGCCGGCAAGTCCACGCTGATGAAGATCATCTATGGCTCCATCAAGCCCGATGCCGGCCAGGTGCTGTTCAACGGCAAGCCGGTGAACATCCGCAACCCGAAAGAAGCGCGGGCGCTGGGCATCAGCATGGTGTTTCAGCACTTCAACCTGTTTGACACCATCACCGTGGCCGAAAACGTGTGGCTGGGCCTGGACAAGGCGCAAAGCCTGGAGCAGGTGACGGCCAGCATCACCGCCAAGGCGGCCGAATACGGGCTGGACATTGACCCCAGCCGCCCGGTGCACACGCTGAGCGTGGGCGAGATGCAGCGCGTGGAAATCATCCGCGCCCTGCTGACCAATCCTCAGCTGCTGATCCTGGACGAGCCCACCTCGGTGCTGACGCCGCAGGCGGTAGAAAAGCTGTTTGTGGTGCTGAAGAAGCTGGCCTCGCAGGGCTGCAGCATTCTGTATATCAGCCACAAGCTGCACGAGATTCGCGAGCTGTGCAACGCTTGCACCGTGCTGCGTGGCGGCAAGGTCACCGGGGTGTGCAACCCGGCCGAAGAATCCAACGCGTCCCTCTCTCGCTTGATGATTGGCGCCGAACCGCCGCAGCTGGAGCACCGCCCGCAGCAAGCCGGCTTGCCAGTGCTGACCGTCAGCCATCTGAGTCTGGCACGCGAGGATCAGTTTGGCGTGGACCTGAATGGCATTTCGCTCACCGTGCACGGGGGCGAGGTGGTGGGCATTGCCGGTGTGTCGGGCAATGGCCAGAAAGAATTGCTCTACGCGCTGTCAGGTGAAGACTGCCGCGCGCCCAAGGGCACAGTGCGCATGGGGCAGACCGATGTGTCGGCCCTGCACCCCGGCGGGCGGCGCAAGCTGGGCCTGCACTTTGTGCCCGAAGAACGCCTGGGCCGCGGTGCCGTGCCCACGCTGAGCCTGGCGCACAACCTGCTGCTCACGCGCACCGAATCCATCACCGCGCCACGTTTTGCGGGCGGCTGGATCAAGGTGCGCCAGCTGGAGGCCCACGCGGCCCGCATCATCAAAGCTTTTAACGTCAAGGCCAACGGCCCCACGGCCGCCGCGCGTTCGTTGTCGGGTGGCAATCTGCAAAAGTTCATTGTCGGCCGCGAGATCGACGCAGCGCCCAAGCTGTTCATCGTGTCCCAGCCCACCTGGGGCGTGGACGTGGGGGCGGCGGCGCAGATTCGCGGTGCCATCCTCGCGCTGCGCGACGCGGGCTGTGCCGTGTTGGTGGTCAGCGAAGAGCTGGACGAATTGTTTGAAGTGAGCGACCGCCTGCATGTGATTGCACGCGGCAAGTTGTCGCCCTCAGTACCAGTGGCCGAGGCCACGGTGGAAAAGATTGGAGAGTGGATGAGTGGTTTGTGGGAGGGCGCTGCGCCCGCAGCGCGTGCAGAGGTGGCCCATGGCTAAGTCCGGACTCAAACTCGAAGCGCGGCCCCAGCCGTCCCGGGCCTGGAGTTATGGCTCGCCGCTGCTGGCGCTGCTGGTGACCGTCATCATTGGGGTCATTCTGTTTGCGCTGCTGGGCAAAGACCCGGTGCGCGGCCTGCTGGTGTTTTTTTGGGAGCCCATCAAAAGCGGTTATGCGCTGGGTGAGCTGGTGGTCAAGGCCACGCCGCTGTTGCTGATTGCGCTGGGGTTGGCAGTGTGTTTTCGCTCCAATGTGTGGAACATTGGCGCCGAAGGCCAGTACATCCTGGGTGCGGTGGCTGCCAGCGGCATGGCCTTGCTGGCCGAAAAGACCACGGGCGGCTGGATTGTGGTGCCCATCGTGCTGGCGGGTATTGCCGGTGGCATGGTGTGGGCCGGACTCACCGCCTTTCTGCGTGACAAGTTCAACGCCAATGAAATTTTGGTCAGCCTGATGCTGGTGTATGTGGCGGTGCAGGTGCTGGGCTACCTGGTCTATGGCCCCTGGAAAGACCCGCTGGGTTACAACTTTCCGCAGACCAAAACCTTTGAGGCGGCGACGCGTATTCCGCGTCTGTTTGACGGCTCGCGCATGAGCATTGGCGTGCTGTTCGCTCTGGTGGGTGTGGCTGGGGTCTGGATATTTTTGTTCCGCACCCGAGCCGGTTTTGCCCAGCAGGTGGGCGGTTTGGCACCTGCGGCGTCCCGCTACGCCGGCTTTTCGTCGCGCCGCGCCTTGTGGACTGCGCTGCTGGTCTCGGGTGGCATGGCCGGGCTGGCTGGCGCGCTGGAGGTGGCAGGGCCCATCGGCCAGCTCACGCCCTATGTACCTGCGGGTTACGGGTTTGCCGCCATCATCGTGGCCTATGTGGGGCGCCTGCACCCGGTGGGCATGGTGTTTTCGGCCTTGCTGATGAGCATGTTCTACATCGGTGGCGAGCTCGCGCAGTCCCGCCTGGGCCTGCCCAAGTCACTGACCGGAGTGTTCCAAGGCCTGCTGCTGTTCAGCCTGCTGGCCTGTGACACGCTGGTCAACTACCGCCTCAAGTGGGTCAAGTCCGCCGCTGCAGGAGGTAAAAAATAATGGATTCCTACGCACTGCTCATCGCAGCCACCCTGAATGCGGGCACCGTGCTGGCGATTGCTTCGCTGGGCCTGTTGATCAACGAAAAAGCCGGCATCGTGAACCTGGGCGCCGAGGGCATGATGCTGTGCGCCGCCATTGCCGGTTTTGCCGCGGTGGTGCACACCGGCAGCGACGTGGCCGGTTTTGCCGCCGGCATGGCCGCCGGCGCTGGCATGGCGGCCATCTTTGGCGTGTTGGTCATCTGGCTCAACACCAACCAGTACGCCACCGGTCTGGCGCTGAGCCTGTTTGGGGCGGGTTTCTCGGCGTTTGCCGGAATCTCGTATGTGCAGGAAAAGATGCCTGAACGCCCGAATTTCGCCATCCCCGGCCTGGCAGACATTCCTTTTGTGGGGCCGGCCCTGTTCCGCCACCACCCCATGGTCTACCTCACGGTGTTGTTTGCCTTGGCCCTGATCTGGTTTTTGTACCGCACCCGGGCCGGCCTGATTTTGCGCAGCGTGGGCGAAAGCCCTGAGTCGGCCCACGCCTTGGGTTACCCGGTGCGTGGCATCCGCTTGGCTGCAGTGGTGGTGGGCGGGGCGCTGTGTGGCCTGGCCGGGGCGTACATCTCCGTCATCTATACCCCGCTGTGGGTGGAGGGCATGGTGGCAGGCAAGGGCTGGATTGCGCTGGCCCTCACCACCTTTGCCACCTGGCGCCCGGCACGTGTGTTGCTTGGGGCTTACCTGTTTGGTGGCGTGACCATGCTGCAGTTCCATTTGCAGGGCATTGGGGTGGAGGTGCCCAGCCAGTTCCTCACCATGCTGCCCTATGTGGCGACCATCGTGGTGCTGGCGCTGATCTCGCGCAATCCACGCTGGATTCGGATTAACATGCCAGCTTCCATTGGCAAGCCGTTCTATCCGGGCTCCTGATTTTTCGATCGTTTCGGTTTTCTCTCGTTTTTTTAAAGGAAGTGACATGACAGATTTGCAAAAACGTTCACTGCTCAAAATAGCGGCCCTGACCGCTGTGGCGAGCGCGGCCCTGATGGGTTGCGGCAAGAAGGAAGAGCCGGCTCCTGCGCCTGCACCAGCACCTGCTGCATCGGCCCCTGCGCCCAAGCCAGAACCCCTGAAAATTGCGTTTGCCTACGTCGGCCCTGTGGGCGACGGTGGCTGGACCTTCGCCCACGACAACGGTCGCAAGGCGCTGGAAAAAGAATTCGGCGACAAGATCGTCACCTCCTTTGTGGAAAACGTGCCCGAGTCTGCTGACGCCGAGCGCGTGATCCGCGAAATGGCCAGCAGCGGCAACAAGCTGATCTTCGGCACCACCTTCGGTTACATGGAACCCATGCTCAAGGTTGCGCCCGAATTCAAGGACGTGAAGTTTGAGCACGCCACCGGCTACAAACAAGCCGAAAACATGCGCACCTACGACAGCCGCACCTACGAAGGCGCGTACATGGCAGGTGTGATCGCTGGCAAGATGACCAAGACCAACACGCTGGGCGTGGTGGCTTCCATCCCAATTCCTGAAGTGATCCGCAACATCAACAGCTTCACCCTGGGCGCCCAGAGCAGCAACCCCAAGGTCAAGACCAAGGTGGTGTGGGTGAACGGCTGGTTTGATCCCCCAAAGGAAACCGAAGCCGCTACGTCGCTGATCAACGGCGGCGCTGACGTTCTGTTCCAGAACACCGACTCGCCTGCGGTCTTGAAGACGGCCGAAGCCAAGGGCAAACGCGCCTTCGGTTGGGATTCCGACATGACCGCCTACGGCCCCAAGGCCCACCTGGCTTCCGCCATCATCAATTGGGGTCCTTACTACATCCAGGCGACCAAAGCCGCTTTGGATGGCTCCTGGAAGGGCGGCACAGGCTCCTGGATGGGCGTGAAAGACGGCGCGATTGACATCGTGTCCATCGCCGAAGACGTGCCTGCCGAAACCAAGGCCAAGGTCGAAGAAGTGAAGAAGGGTCTGGCTGATGGCACATTCGCCATCTGGAAAGGCCCTCTGAAAGACAACACCGGCAAGGACATCTTGAAAGACGGCGAAACCGCCGATGACAAGTTCCTGTCGGGCGTGAACTTCTACGTCAAGGGCGTGGAAGGCAAGGTTCCCGGCGCCAAGTAATTGGTGGCGGAATGAATCAAGGGCCGCCCACGAGCGGCCCTTTTTTGTTGGTTGGCAAAACAAGGAACGGCAGGCATGGATTCGGCAGCCAAGGAATATTCGTTGTGGCACCCCGTGGCATTGGCCAGCGCGGTGGCGCAGGCCCCGCTGGGCGCACGCCTGCTGAACCAGGCCGTGGTGTTGTGGCGCGACAGCGCCCACCAGATCCACGCCTGGGCCGACCAGTGCCCGCACCGCGGTGCCCAGCTCTCCCTGGGGCGCGTGTGTGACGACCGGCTGGAGTGTCCGTACCACGGCTGGCAGTTTGATGGGCACGGGCAGTGTGTGCATGTGCCAGCGCTGCCCCAGTTTGTGCCCCCCGCCACGCACACGGCACGCACGTTTTCTGCCTGCGAGCGGTATGGCCTGGTCTGGGTCTGCCTGCAGGCAGATGCCGATCCGGCCCTGATTCCTGCGTTTGCCGCTGAAACCGATGCGCAACTGCGCACCGTGAACTGCGGCTCTTACGACGTGGCCACCAGCGCGCCACGCATCATCGAGAATTTTTTGGACATGGCGCACTTTGGCTTTGTCCACGACGGCTGGTTGGGCATGCGCGCCGCCACCGCCATTGACGACTACACGGTGGAGAGCACGCCAAACGGCCTGCGTGCCACCCAGTGCAAGGCCTGGCAGCCGCAGAGCAATGTGCACTCCACCGCGCCGGCCCAGGTGGAATACACCTACGAGGTGCTGGCGCCCTACACCGCGGTGCTGACCAAGGTGCCCGATGCGGCCAGTGTGGCGCTGCAGGGTTTTCGCGAGTCGATTGGCCTGTTCATCTGCCCCATCACCCCCGAGAGCAGCCGTGTGTGGTTTCGTCTGGCCATGGCGGACTTTGATTCGCCTGACACCAAGCTGCAAGATTTCCAGCACACCATCTTCATGCAAGACAAGCCGGTGCTGGAGTCGCAGCGGCCGCAGCGCCTGCCGCTGGATGTGCGCGCCGAAGTGCACACGGCGGCTGACAAGGCCTCCTCGGCCTACCGCCGCTTTTTAAAACAACAGAATATTACTTTTGGAGTCTGCTGATGAGCGCTACACACCCCACCGTTCGACCCGTTGCCGCCGACCGTATGCCGGCCCTGCTGCGCGCCATGCCCAAAGCCGAGCTGCATATGCACATCGAAGGCTCGCTGGAGCCTGAGCTGATGTTTGCACTGGCCAAACGCAACAACGTGCCGCTGCGTTTTGCCAGCGAACAGGCGTTGCGCGACGCCTATGTGTTCAACAACCTGCAAGAGTTTTTGGACATCTACCACGAGGGCACCATGGTGCTGAAGACCGAACAGGACTTCTACGACATGACCTGCGCCTACCTCTCGCGCGCGCAGGCCGACAACGTGTTGCACACCGAAATTTTCTTCGACACCCAAACCCACACCGGCCATGGTCTGAGTGCCGACGTGGTCATCAACGGCCTGTACCGCGCCTGCACCGATGCACCGGCCAAGTTCGGCATGACGGCCTCGCTGATCCTGTGCTTCTTGCGCCACCTGAGCGAAGAAGAAGCCTTTGAATGCCTGGAGCAGGCGCTGCCGCTGCGCGACAAGATCGTGGGCATTGGCCTGGCATCCAGCGAGGTGGGCCACCCGCCCGAGAAGTTCGCCAAGGTCTATGCGCGCGCCAAACAGCTGGGCTTCCGCCTGGTGGCGCATGCGGGCGAAGAGGCGCCACCGGCCTACATCTGGAGCGCGTTGGATGTGCTGAAGGTGGAGCGCATCGACCATGGCGTGCAGGCCATCCACGATGCGGCGCTGATGCAGCGCCTGGCCAAAGACAAGATGCCACTGACCGTGTGCCCGCTGTCCAACCTCAAGCTGCGTGTGTTCCCCACCTTGGCGCAGCACAACCTGGGCGCCATGCTGGACGCCGGCATCATGGCCACCGTCAACTCCGACGACCCGGCCTACTTTGGCGGTTATGTGAACGAGAACTACACCCAGACCTTTGCGGCGCTGGGCTTGACGGCGCAACATGCCTACACGCTGGCACGCAACAGCTTTGACGCCAGTTTTATCGACGCATCACTGCGCCAGAACTATGTGCAGCGGCTGGACGCAGTGTTTGAGACGTTCCGCTAGGCGTTGATGACACTCCCGTGGGGGGATGCAGATTTTTAGTGCCAAATAGACCGGTGGCCCCCGTACCGCCTGCGCAAGCAGCTATCAAATACATAGTATTTGTGTGGCTGTATACCGTTTGCAGGTCGGC
The DNA here is from genome assembly GCF_002943465.1 of Rhodoferax sp. TS-BS-61-7. Classification (GTDB taxonomy): domain Bacteria; phylum Pseudomonadota; class Gammaproteobacteria; order Burkholderiales; family Burkholderiaceae_C; genus Allorhodoferax. Next base: position 132,232 of record NZ_PTQY01000007.1, on the reverse strand, counting down.
ACGGTAAAATTCGCCCCAAGGCCCGCAGCTCCGGCGGGCTTTGTCTTTTGTGTTCGGAGCCATGTAGAGGACTACCATGTACAAAAACCTCGCCGCCACACCTGTGGCCGCTTGTTGTTTCCTATCCGCTCGCCTTGGCTGAAAGACTGCCATGGCATACCAAGTCAAAGAAATCTTCTACACACTGCAGGGCGAAGGCTCGAATGCGGGCCGCCCTGCCGTGTTCTGCCGCTTTGCCGGCTGCAACCTCTGGACCGGCCGCGAGCAGGACCGTGCCAGCGCCGTTTGCCAGTTCTGCGACACCGACTTTGTGGGCACCGACGGCACGCTGGGTGGCAAGTTCAAGACCGCGCAGGCGCTGGCCGAGCGCATTGCAGCGCAGTGGCCCGACACCGACGCGGCCAACCGCTTTGTGGTGATGACGGGCGGCGAGCCGCTGCTGCAGGTAGACGCCGAGTTGATTGACGCGCTGCACGCGCAGGGCTTCCAGATTGCGGTGGAAACCAACGGAACGATCAACGCACCCGAGGGTATCGACTGGATTTGTGTGAGCCCCAAGGCCGGCTCCACCTGGGTGCAGCGCAGCGGGCACGAGCTGAAATTGGTCTGGCCCCAGCCCGGCATCACGCTGGCCGACTGCGAGGCGGCGGACTTTGAACACCGCTACCTGCAGCCCATGGACAACATCCTGCGGGCCGACAACACCCGGGCCTGCATTGCGCAATGCCTGGAGCGTCCGCAATGGCGCCTGTCCCTGCAAACCCACAAGATCACAGGCATCCGATGACCCAAGTGCCCGCCATCCCCATTCCGCGCCGCTGTGAGGTGAGCCAGAAGTTTTTCTTTGACGCCGCCCATACGCTGAAGCGCACGCTGGATGACGCCGAGGAAGTCGCCGGCAGCCGCCGCATCCACGGCCACACCTACCATGCGGAAGTGACCGTGGCGGGCAACGCCGACGAAGACACCGGCATGGTGGTCGACCTGGGCCACCTGCGCCAGGCCATTGCCGTGTTGCGCCCGCGCCTGGACCACCACCTGCTGGACGAAGTGGAGGGCCTGGGCCCGCCCACGCTGGAAAACCTGGCGGCTTACATCTGGCGCGCCATGGCGCAGGAGTTCAGCGGCCTGTGGCAGGTGCGCGTCTGGCGCGAGGCGAGTGGCGACAGCTGCACCTTGCGGGCCTGACCCTATGCGCGGCCCATAGAGGCTATGCATGCCTTGGTATAGACATTGCTGCGCTGCGATATATGCTTGCCCGCATGAAAGCCTACCGCGCCTCTCTTTTGTGGTTTGCCCCCGATGCACCGGGGCAGGCCCGTTTTGAAACCGATGGCCTGCTGGTCGTCGGCCCCAACGCCCAGGGCACCCAGGTGGTGCAAGCCATTGGTGCGTACAGCACCATCGCACCGCAGTACCCGCAGGTGGCCGTGCAGCACTTCCCCGGCCGCATCATCGCGCCGGGTTTTATCGACCTGCACATCCACTACCCGCAGACGAATGTCATCGGCTCGCCCGCGCCGGGTTTGCTGCCCTGGCTGGAGAACTACACCTTTCCAGAAGAAAAACGCTTTTCAGCCCCCGAATACAGTGCGCAAGCAGCTACTTTTTTTGTAGCAGAGCTGCTGCGCAACGGCGTCACCAGTGCGCTCACCTTTGCCACCTCGCATGTGGAATCGGTCAACGCCCTGTTTGTCGAGGCCCAGGCCCAACAGATGCGCCTGATCACCGGCCTATGTCTCATGGACCGCCACGCGCCTGCCGATTTGTTGAACCAGGGCCAGGGCAGCGTGAGCGGCACCGAACAAAGCCTGCGCGACACCGAGGCGCTGATCCAGCGCTGGCACGGCGTGGACCGGCTGGGCTATGCCATCACCCCGCGCTTTGCCCCCACCAGCACCGACGCGCAGCTGTGCGGCGCGGGCGAGCTGGCCAAGCAATACGCCGACGTGTGGATCCAAAGCCATGTGGCCGAGAACAAAGACGAGATCACCTGGGCGCGCGAGCTGTTCCCCCAGTCCCGCAGCTACCTGGCCACCTACGACGACTTTGGTTTGATGCGTGACCGCGCCATCTACGCCCACTGCATCCACTTCGACGACGACGACCGCGCGCTGATGCGCGACACCGGCGCCGCGGCGGCCATCAGCCCCACCAGCAACCTGTTTCTGGGCAGCGGCTTTTTCGACTACGAGGGCGCCAACCGCGTGGGCTACCAGTACGGCTTGGCCAGCGATGTGGGGGGCGGCACCTCGTTCAGCCCCTTCCACACCATGCTGGCCGCCTACTACGTGGGCCGCGAGGGGCAGACCAAGCCCGGCCTGTCGCTCTCGCCCCAGCACCTGTGGTGGCAGCACACGGCGGGCGCCGCAGCGGCCCTGGGGCTGGGCGGCGTGGTGGGCAACCTGCTGCCAGGTTGCGAGGCCGACTTTGTGGTGGTGAATCCCAAAGCCACTCCTTTGTTGGAGCGCAAGACGGCACTGGCGTCCAACCTGGACGAGCTGCTGTTCTCGCTCATCGTGCTGGGCGACGACCGGCTGATCGAGCAGACCGTCATTTCCCAAGCGATTTAGGGCTCTAGCCAGCGTGGATGCTGCGCGAGCAGCTCCTGATTTCATAGCGCTACGTCTGAGGGGTATAGGGTTATCCCGTATAGTTCTGGGCTTCAATCCCAAGGAACCCATGATTGCGACAGAAGAGTCCCCCGCGCTGACGCGGCTGCAAATTGTTTTGGTGATTCTGGCGCTGGCCTGTGGCGGCTTTGCCATCGGCACCGGCGAATTTGCCATCATGGGCCTGCTGCCCGATGTGGCCAGCACCTTTGCCGTTACCACCCCGCAGGCCGGTTATGTCATCAGCGCCTACGCCCTGGGCGTGGTGGTAGGCGCGCCGCTCATTGCCATCGCGGGCGCCAAGTCTTCGCGCCGCACGCTGCTGCTCATCCTCATGGCGGTTTTCACGGTCGGCAACTTCGCCAGCGCGTTGGCGCCTGATTTTCTGAGCTTCGTCGTCTTGCGTTTTCTGACCGGCCTGCCGCACGGCGCCTACTTCGGTGTGTCCGCACTGGTGGCTGCATCGCTGGTTCCGCTGGCCATGCGGGCCCGCACCGTCGGTTACGTGATGCTGGGGCTGACCGGGGCTACGCTGGTGGGCACCCCAGTCATGGCGCTGTTTGGTCAATTCCTCAGTTGGCGTGTCATGTTCCTGGCGGTGGGGCTGATCAGCGTGCTCACGGTGACGCTGATCTGGATCTATCTACCGCGCGACAAACCTTCAGAGGGGGCTGGCGTGATGCGCGAATTGGTGGCGTTTACCCATCCGCAGGTACTGCTGACCCTCACCCTTGCCGCGACCGGTTTTGGCGGCATGTTTTCCATCTTCTCCTACATCGCCAGCACGGCCACCGAGGTGGCGCACATGCCCGCAGGCATGATCCCGGTGATCATGGTGCTGTTCGGCATTGGCATGAATGTGGGCAATGTGGTGGGCTCCAAGCTGGCCGACATCGCACTCATGGGAACCATAGGCGGCATGCTGATCTTCAACATCGTGGTGATGACGTTGTTCAGCCTCACCGCTGCTACGCCCTGGATGTTGTGCACGTCGGTGTTCTTGATTGGCTGCACCTTTGCGGCCGGCCCGGCCATCCAGACGCGGCTGATGGATGTGGCGGCCGACGGTCAGACCCTGGCGGCCGCGTCCATGCACTCGGCCTTCAACATCGCCAACGCACTGGGTGCCTGGCTGGGCGGTCTGGCCATTGCCTTTGGCTACGGTTATGCCGCCACCGGCTACGTGGGCGCCTTCCTGTCGTTCATTGGCCTCTTTGTGTTTGCGGCCTCGGTCTGGCTGGAGCGGCGTGGCAGCCCCGCGCGCCGTTCGGGGGGCTTGGTGTCCGTCGGGCAGGAATGATAGGCTTGGGGGCATGAAAAATCTTTCCCTGCTCCACTGGCATTCGATGTTCATGGGGGTGGCGCTGCTGGCGTCAGGCCGCTCCAAGGACGCCCGCAAGCGCAACGGGGCCTGCGTCGTCAGCCCGGACAACAAGATTTCCGGCGTCGGCTACAACGGCCTGCCGCGTGGCTGCAACGACGATGACGAGCACTACTGGCAGGACGACGACAACGACCCGCTGAACTCGCGCCACAGCTACATCGTCCATGCGGAGCAGAACGCCATCCTCAACTGCACCACGCTGCCCTTGCATGGCTCCACCATTTATGCGACCCAATATCCTTGCCCGCGTTGCGTGCAGTCCATCATCCAGGTCGGCATCAAACGCGTGGTCTACCTGGACAAGAAGGAGCACCAAGAGCGTGTGAATGGGGCCTCTGAAAAGATGCTGGCCGATGCGGGGGTGGAGATTGCCTCCCTGCAGGAACTGCACCCCGAGGCCGCCGACTGGTCGGCCGATCTGGCCCAGTTCATCGAAAGCTCCACCCAAGGGAAACCCACACCATGAAATGGGAAGGCAACCGCCAGTCGGACAACGTTGAAGACCGCCGCAGCGGTGGGTCCGGTGGCGGCTTTAGCGGCGGCGGTGGCCTGGGTGGCTTGCTCGGTGGGCTGCTGGGCAGCAAGTTGGGGTTGGGCACCATCGTGGTTGCGCTCTTGGGGGGCTGGGCGCTGGGCATCAGCCCGCTCACTATCCTGGGCCTGCTCAGTGGCGAGGGCGGCCCCGCGCCTATGGTGCAGCAGGCCCCCGCACAGCGCCCGCCGGCAGATGACCGCATGGCCAAGTTTGTCTCTACCGTGCTGGCCGATACCGAAGACGTGTGGACCGATGTGTTCAAAAAGGGCGGGGCCGACTACCAGAAGCCCCGGCTGGTGCTGTTCCGCGGTGCCACCTCCACCGCCTGCGGCCAGGGCCAGAGCGCCATGGGCCCGTTTTACTGCCCGGCCGACCAGAAGGTGTATATCGACCTGGGCTTTTACGAAACCCTGCAAAAACAACTGGGCGCGCCCGGCGACTTTGCCCAGGCCTATGTGATTGCCCATGAGGTGGGCCACCATGTGCAACACCTGCTGGGCATCAGCACCAAGGTGCAAGAGGCGCGCAGCCGCGTGAGCAAAGCCGAAGGTAATGCGCTGAGCGTGCGCCTGGAGCTGCAGGCCGATTGTTTTGCCGGCGTATGGGCGCACCATGCCAACAATGCGCGCCAGCTGCTGGAAGAAGGCGATGTGGCCGAAGCCATGAACGCCGCCGCCAAAATTGGCGACGACGCCCTGCAGCGCGGCAGCGGCCAGTCGGTGGTGCCCGAGAGTTTCACCCACGGCAGCAGCGCCCAGCGCCAGCGCTGGTTCGACAAGGGCCTGAAAACCGGTAGCGTCAAAGCCTGCGATACCTTTTCTGCTCGCTCTATATAGCCCCACGCTCCGGGGAAATTGCCGTTTCACAGGAGTGGGGGATAATACGGGGTTGCCCCCGGCGTCGGGGCGCAATCAGCTATCGGATGGATAGCACCCCTTATGGCTATGCCTGACCGACTTGACTACTGAACTGAATACCCCTGCCACCCCGTCCAAAGAGCTGACGGCGGACACCCCCATCATGGCGTTTGCCCAGCTGCAGCTGGCTGCCCCCATCGCCCGCGCCGTGGCCGAAATGGGCTACGAAACCATGACGCCCATCCAGGCGCAGGCCATCCCCGTGGTGCTGACCGGCCAGGACGTGATGGGCGCTGCCCAGACCGGTACCGGCAAAACCGCCGCTTTCGCGCTGCCCCTGCTGCAGCGCATGATGAAGCACGAAAACCCCTCCACATCCCCCGCCCGCCACCCCGTGCGTGCGCTGGTGCTGCTGCCCACACGTGAGCTGGCCGACCAGGTGGCCCAACAGGTCAAGCTGTACGCCAAGTACACCAACCTGCGTAGTGCCGTGGTGTTTGGCGGCATGGACATGAAGCCCCAGACCCTGGAGCTGAAAAAAGGTGTGGAAGTACTGGTGGCCACCCCCGGCCGCCTGCTGGACCACATCGAAGCCAAAAACGCCGTGCTCAACCAGGTGGAATACGTGGTGCTGGACGAGGCCGACCGCATGCTGGACATCGGCTTTTTGCCGGACCTGCAGCGCATCCTGAGCTACCTGCCCAAGCAGCGCACCACACTCTTGTTCAGCGCCACCTTCTCGCCCGAGATCAAGCGCCTGGCCAACAGCTACCTGCAAAACCCCGTCACCATCGAAGTGGCCCGCTCCAACGCCACGGCGTCTACCGTCGAGCAGCACTTCTACAGCGTGGGCGAAGACAACAAGCGCCACGCCCTGCACCAGATCCTGAAGACCCGCGGCATGAAGCAGGCCTTTGTGTTTGTGAACAGCAAGCTGGGCTGCGCCCGCCTGGCCCGTTCGCTGGAGCGCGAAGGCCTGAAGACCGCCGCACTGCACGGTGACAAGAGCCAGGACGAGCGCCTGAAAGCGCTGGAGTCCTTCAAAAAAGGCGAAGTGGACCTGCTGGTGTGTACCGATGTGGCCGCCCGCGGTCTGGACATCAAGGACGTGCCCGCGGTGTTCAACTTCGACATCCCGTTCAACGCCGAAGACTATGTGCACCGCATTGGCCGCACTGGCCGCGCTGGCGCCTCTGGCCTGGCTGTGACCTTTGTGGGCGGTGGCAACGACGCCCGCCTGCTGGCCGACATCGAGAAGCTGATCAAGACCAAGATCGAGCTTGAAGCGGTGGAGTTTGAAGAAGACCAGCCCGACATTCGCAAGCAAGGTCGCATCAACGATGGCCGCCGCATGTACCACGAAGACGGCAGTGCGGTGAGCGACAACGGCCGCAGCGCCGGACGCGGCGAAGGCCGTGGCCCGCGTGACGACAGCGACCGTGTGCGTGTGCCCCGCGCTCCACGCAACGACTACAACCGCCCGGTACAAGCCTCGCGCGATCCGTTTTTTGACAAGCCCTACGAGCCCAGCGCAGCGCCCGAAGCCGCGCCTTCGTGGGAGGCCTCGGCCCGTCCCACTACGCGCAGCATCTCTGCCAACATCAAGCCCAAACGCAAGGTGGCGGCGCTGTTCAAATCAGAATAAGCATTTCAGCTTTCCAACAAAAACGGCGCCTGGTGCGCCGTTTTTGTTTGCCGTTTTAGTCCCCGGGTTTTTGTGACTGCTCGCAGTGCACCTGCAGCAGCTCGGTGCGCCACGGTGCACCCGCCGCACCGGGCTCCACACGCAGCGCGCTGAGGCAGCCGCCCCACACACAGCCGGTGTCCAGCGCCAGCACATCGGGCCGGTCCAACCAGCCCAACGTAGACCAGTGGCCAAACGCCACGGTCACTTCCGCCGTCTGGCGTCCGGGCGCCTCGTACCAAGGCAGGTAGCCCTCTGGTGCCTGGTCCGCCGGGCCGGAGGTCGCGAACTCCATGGCGCCTTCGGGCGTACAAAAGCGCATGCGGGTCAGCGCGTTCACGATCACGCGCAGCCGCTCTATGCCCGCCAAGTTGTCGCTCCATGCATCGGGGGCGTTGCCATACATGGCGTGGAAGAAGGCGCCCACCGCGTCCGAGCGCAGCACGGCCTCCACTTCCGCCGCCAGTGCTATGGTTTTGGTAGCTGTCCACGCAGGTAATACGCCGGCGTGCACCATTAATAGGTCTGAATCGCCAACCCGCTCCAGCATCGCCATGCGCTGTTGGCGCAGCCAGTCCAGCAGGGCGGGGCGGTCGGGGGCGGCCAGCAGGTCGTCCAGCGTGTCGTGGCGGCCGGGCTTGCGTACGCCGTGGGCCACGGCCAGCAAGTGCAGGTCGTGGTTGCCTAGCAGGCAGCGAGCCGATGCGCCGTAGCCCATCAGCCGACGCAGCACCCCAGCCGAATCGGGCCCGCGGTTTACCAGGTCGCCCAGCAGGTAGAGCGTGTCGCGGCTGGGGGAGAAGTCGATGCGTTGGGTCAGCTGCGCCAGCGCTGCGTCGCAGCCCTGCACATCGCCGATAAGGTACATTGCCATGGTGTTCATTCTCGCTTGGGTTCCATGGATTTTTTGCTGATCATCGTGCTGACTTTGTTGAATGGCGCCTTCGCCATGTCTGAGCTGGCGCTCACCGCCAGCCGCAAGGTACGGCTGCAAACCATGGCCGAGGCCGGTGACAAGGGCGCCAAGGCCGCCCTGGCCCTGATGGACAACCCCACCCAGTTTTTATCGTCCGTACAGGTGGGCATCACCTCCATTGGCATGCTCAACGGCATCGTGGGCGAGGCCGCCTTTAGCGACGGCCTGGCGGCTTGGCTGCAGTCCACCATCACCCTGTCTGACCGCGCCGCTGAAATCTCGGCCACGGCCATTGTGGTCACCGTCATCACCTTCATCACCATTTTGTTTGGCGAGCTGGTGCCCAAGCGCATTGGCCAGCTCTACCCCGAAACCGTGGCCCGTGTGGTGGCCCTGCCGATGACCTGGGTGGCCACCGGTGCCAAGCCTTTTGTGCGCCTGCTGTCCATGTGCACCCACGGCATGCTCAAGCTGCTGCGCATCGACACCACCGACACCCGCGCCGTGACCGAGGCCGAAATCTCTGCCAGCCTGGAAGAGGGCGTGGACGCCGGCATCATCGAAGAACACGAACACCAGATGGTGCGCAACGTCTTCCACCTGGACGACCGCCACCTCACCTCCATGATGCTGCCGCGCACCGACATTGCCTGGCTGGAGGCCACCAACACCGTGGCCGAATGCCTGGCGCAGGCCGGGTCGAATGCTGCGCATGGCGGGCATTCCTGGTATCCCGTGTGCCGCGACTCACTGGACAACGTGGTGGGCATCATCAGCGTGGCACGCTTGCTGGCCACGGGTGCTGCGCACCAGGATTCTGTCGAGTCGCTGGTGGAGCCAGCCGTGTTTGTGCCCGAGACGCTGAGTGGCATGGAGCTCATCGAGCAGTTCCGCGTCAAGTCGGCACGCATGGTGTTTGTGGTGGACGAATACGGCGTGGTGCAGGGCCTCATCACCCCACACGACCTGCTGGAAGCCATTACTGGCGAGCTGCAACCCGACGCACAAACCGAAGCCTGGGCCGTGCAGCAAGACGATGGCTCCTGGATGCTCGATGGCCTGATGCCGCTGAGCGAACTCAAAGCGCGGCTGGAGATTGAAGACGACCTGCCCGACGAGGAGCGTGGCCGTTACAACACGCTGGCGGGCTTGCTGATGGCCGTGTCGGGCAACCTGCCCGCGCAGGGCGCGCACATTGTGTGCGCGCATTGGTTGTTTGAAGTGGTGGCACTGGAAGGCCGCCGCATCGACAAAGTGCGCGCCCGCCGTACCCTCAACGACTGAGGCGCTACGCTGGCTACAAGCGCCCGGTGAGCTTGTAGGCCAGCAGGCCCACCAGTTCGTGCAATGCCAGTTGCCATTCCACGGCGCCACCCGCCATTGAGAAATCCAGCCAGTCACTGCTGTCTCCGGTACGAAAGTCCACCGGATACGCTGTGACATTCCACCCGGCCTTGGCGAACGTGGCCATGGAGCGCGGCATGTGCCAAGCCGAGGTCACCAGCAGCCAGCGCTGCGTGGGATCCACGCCCTGTAGCTTGGCCGTCAGCACCGCGTTCTCGTAAGTGTTGCGCGAGGCGGACTCGTACTGCACCTGGGGTCCGCTCAGCCCCAGGCTGTCGAAGAACATCTTGGCGCGCTCGGCCTCCGATTGGCCAACGCCCATCAGCGCACCCTCGCCCCCGGTAAACAACACGCGCAATTGGGGGTTGGCACGCAGTACCGCCACCGTGCCCGTCATGCGCTCGGCCGCGTCGTTCAGCATGGGTTGCACATGGGCCATTTGCGTGCGGCCCGACTCCGTGGCCCCGCCCAGCACCACCACGCCCACATAACCCTCCAGCTTGGCGTTGGGCGCCATCTCGGGGTAGCGGCTTTCCAACTGGCGAATGATGGCCTCGGGCAAGGGCTTCCAGGCCATCAGCACCAGCACCGCCAGCGCCGTGCCCACCAGCCGCCGGCCCGCGCGCGGCCAGCGCCGCAGCACCAGCAGGCTCAGCAGCAGCAAAACAAACACCCACAGCAGGGGCTGGGTAATCAGGGCCAGAATTTTGGAAGCAATAAACATGGGGTGGTGGACTTACTTGGGGGTGTCTTCCGGCATGGGCCGCGCCTGTTGCATCGCGCCCTCTACCGTTTGTTTGATCTGCTGCTGTATTTGCTGGCTCTGCTGCTGCGGGCTCGCCCCCGGCGTGGCACCCGGGGCCACGCTGGCCGTGCCGCCCAGCTGTTTTTTGGCCAGCACGCCGACGATGGCGAGCACGATGAGCAGGCTTGCTATTCCAAATAGGGCACGCATAACGTCAGCCTCTTTCTGTGAAAAAGCCCCTCGCTGTTAAAGCGAGGGGCTTTCAAATTTGGTGCCGGAAAGATGAATCGAACACCCGACCTTCTCATTACGAATGAGCTGCTCTACCGACTGAGCTACACCGGCAACTAAGCCTGCAATTATAGCGAGCCGCCTCTCAGGATCAGGCTGCTTCCGAGTGGTAGCGCGTGGCGCGTTCCACCTCGTTTTTCGATCCCAGGAACACGCTCACGCGCTGGTGCAGCTTGGTGGGCTGGATGTCCAGAATGCGTTGGCGGCCGTCGGTGGCGGCGCCGCCGGCTTGTTCGATCAGCCAGCCCATGGGGTTGGCTTCGTACATCAGGCGCAGCTTGCCTGGCTTCTCGGGTTCGCGCTTGTCCCAGGGGTACATGAAGACGCCGCCGCGCGTCAGGATGCGGTGCACATCGGCCACCATGCTGGCAATCCAGCGCATGTTGAAGTCTTTGCCACGCGGGCCGTCTTTGCCCTGCAGGCATTCGTCGATGTAGCGCTTCACGGGCTCGTCCCAGTGGCGCATATTGCTCATGTTGACGGCAAATTCCTGCGTGTCTTCGGGCACGCGCACATCTTCCTGCGTCAGCACAAACGAGCCCTGCTCGCGGTCCAGCGTGAACATGGCCACGCCGTCGCCCACGGTCAGTACCAGCGTGGTTTGCGGGCCGTAAATGCAGTAGCCCGCAGCCACTTGTTGGGTGCCGGGTTGCAAAAAGTCTTGCTCGCTCACGGCGGGGCCTTCGGGCGATTTGAGCAGCACGCTGAAGATGGTGCCGATGCTGACGTTCACGTCGATGTTGCTGGATCCGTCCAGTGGGTCAAACATGAGCAGGTATTCGCCTTGCGGGTAGCGGTTGGGCACGGTGTAGATGCCTTCCATTTCTTCGCTGGCCATGGCAGCCAGGTGGCCGCCCCATTCGTTGGCTTCGATGAGCACTTCGTTGGCGATGATGTCCAGCTTCTTCTGGATTTCGCCCTGCACGTTTTCGCTGTCGGCCGCACCCAGCACGCCGCCCAGGGCGCCCTTGGTCACAGCCAGGCTGATGCTTTTGCAGGCGCGGGCCACCACTTCCAGCAGCAGGCGCAGCTGGGGTGGAATGGCGCCGGGGGCGCTGGCGTTGCCTTCGTGGCCGCGCTGCTTCTCGATGAGGTAGCGCGTGAGCGAGATGCGTTGTGTCATGGTTAATCCCTAAGTTTAAAAATTGGTGGGGTCGCGCGCGGCCTAGGCCTGCTCGCGTTCGGTCAATTCATCCAGCCGGGCCCGTGCGTCTTCCAGCAGGTCATCGTCGCCGCTGGCCTGGGCGATGGCCACGCGTTGTTCAAACAGGGTGCGGGCCTGTGCCACGTCGCCCGCCTCGTGGGCCAGCACGCCCTGCTGAAACAGGGTGTCCAGAATGATGTCGTTGTCTTGCAAGGCCTGGCCCAGCGCCAGGCGCTGCTGCAGGTAGGCCTGTGCTTGGGCGTGGTCGCCCATCTCATAAGCGTTTTGCGCCAGGTTGTTGATAACACCCGAAAGGCGTTCATCGGTGCCCGTGCCAAAGGCGCTTTGCGCATCGGCCAGCAGTTGCTGGTTGTGAACCAGTGCCGCGGCAAAGCGGCCAGCCTCGTGCAGGGCGTAGCCAATCTCTTCGCGGATGCCCAGCTTCTGCTCCAGGCTCAGCGTGGCGCCGGCGTGCGCAGACCATTCGGCGGCCTGTTGCAGGTGCTCGATGGCGGTGTCGTATTCCTCGGCCTGCACGGCCGACTTGCCGATGGCGTAGTGCTGCTCGTAGCGCTCGGTGGGTGTCAGTCTGCCACGCGCTTCGCGGATGGCCAGCGCGCGCATGCCCAGGGGCAGGCCCTCTGAATCCCACTGGCGTTTGGCAAACACCACAAACTGCAGCCACAGCAGGTCGGCCAGCTCGGCCGACTCCGGGCCCACCTTCTCTGCCAGCGGTAGCAGCGCCTCCAGGTCTTCTGACATGGCAGAACCGCTAAACATGGCGTCCGCGTCGTACACCGTGTCGCGCAGCGGGGTAAACCGTCGCGCAAACTTGTCTGCAGGGGACGCGAAACCGAAGAAGGCCATAGCCGTGTGCCGTGCGTTTAGTCGGCCAGCGCGCGGTCTACCACCTCGCGCACATCGTTGCTGAGGTCGGTCTTGGCGGCCACGCGCACCAGCGCTTCGCGCGCAGCGCTGCGGTAGGGCTCGGCCAGCTTCTTCCAGCGGTCCAGTGCGCGGGCCAGGCGGGCGGCTACCTGGGGGTTGATGCCGTCCAGCTCCATCACGCGGTCGGCCCAGAACACATACCCTGCCGCGTCTGCACGGTGGAAGCCACCGGGGTTGGCGCTGCAGTAGCTGAAGATGACGCTGCGTGCACGGTTGGGGTTGCGGATGTTGAAGTCCGGGTGGGCTAACAGCTGGCGCACGGCGGGTAGCACCTGGCCACCGCGGTCGCTGGTGCCTGCTTGCAGGGCAAACCACTTGTCCAGCACCAGCGCTTCGTCCTTGAACAGTGCGTGGAAGCGCGCCAGGGCGGGCGCAGCCAGCGCATGGCCGCTGCCCACCAGGGCAGACAGGGCGTTGAAGCGGTCGGTCATGTTGCCCGCGTCCTTGAAACGCTGCAGTGTCTTGCCGGGCCAAATATCCGACTGTCCTGAGCCTGTCGAAGCGGCGCTCTGCACGGCGGCCAGGTTCAGGAAACCCAGCGCCATGCCAGCCAGGGCGCGGCGGCCGCTGGAGACGGGGTCGGGGCGGTAGGCGCCGTTGTCTTTATGGGCTTCAAACGCCCATTCCCAGTCGGCTTGCAGGGCGGTGGCCAGTTGCAGGCGCATGGCGTCGCGCACGGCGTGGATGCGCTGCGGGTCCACCACGTCCAGCTGCTCGGCGATGTAGGTTTCGCTGGGCAGGGTCAGCACCAGTTCCTTGAAGGCGGCGTCCAGCGTGGGGTGACGCAGCACGGCGCGCATGGCGTCAATATAGGCATCATTTAGGGGTGTAGCGCCCGTAGTATCTGCGCCAGCAGCTATTGAATTGATAGCGCTGCGCAGCGCCAGGCGCTGGCCGGCTTCCCAGCGGTTGAACGGGTCGGGGTCGTTGGCCAGCAGGGTGAGCAGCTGGGCGTCGCTGTAGTCAAAGTCCAGCACCACGGGCGCCGAGAAGCCGCGCAGGATGGAGGGCACGGGCTCCTCAGTCACACCGGTGAAGGTGATGCTCTGGCTGGCTTCGGTCAGCACAAAGAGGTGGCTGTCGGCACCGGCCACGCTGCTGCCTTGCACGTGCAGGGGCAGGGCCGCGCCGCTGCTGGCACCTACCAAGCCCAGGCTCACGGGGATGACAAAGGGCTCTTTACCGGCCTGGCCCGGCGTGGGCGCGCAGCTTTGGCTGAAGTGCAGGGTGTAGGTCTGCGCAGCCGCGCCGTATTCACCGCGGGTGGCCAGGCGGGGTGTGCCGGCTTGGCTATACCAGCGCTTGAACTGGGGCAGCAAGTTGGCCAGCGCAGAGCCCGGGTTGGCGTCGGCAATGCTTTGGGCAAAGTCATCGCAGGTCACGGCCTGGCCGTCAAAGCGCGCGAAGTACAGCGCCATGCCTTGCTCAAAGCCTTTGCGGCTTGTCAGCGTTTGCATCATGCGCACCACTTCGGCACCTTTTTCGTAAATGGTGACGGTGTAGAAGTTGTTGATCTCGATGTAGCTGTCGGGCCGCACCGGGTGGGCCATGGGGCCCGCGTCTTCGGGGAACTGGGCGGTGCGCAGCACGCGCACGTCTTCGATGCGCTTCACCGCGCGGGCCGATGGCTCAGCGCACAGGTCCTGGCTGAATTCCTGGTCGCGGAAGACGGTCAGGCCTTCCTTCAGGCTCAGCTGGAACCAGTCGCGGCAGGTGATGCGGTTGCCGGTCCAGTTGTGGAAGTACTCATGCCCCACCACGCTTTCGATGTTGCTGTAGTCCACGTCCGTCGCCGTGGCCTGGTTCGCCAACACGTACTTGGTGTTGAAGATGTTCAGGCCCTTGTTTTCCATGGCGCCCATGTTGAAGTCGCTGGTGGCGACGATCATGAAGCGCTCCAGGTCCAGCGGCAGGCCAAAGCGCGCCTCGTCCCAGGCCACGCTGGCCATCAGGCTGTTCATCGCGTGTTCGGTCTTGTCCAGATCGCCGGGGCGCACAAACACCTGCAGCAGGTGGTCCTTGCCATTGCGGGCGGTGATGCGCTGCTCGCGCGCCACCAACTGGCCGGCCACCAGCGCAAACAGGTACGACGGTTTCTTGTGCGGGTCCACCCACTTGGCGAAGTGGCGGCCATCTTCCAGCACACCGCTGTCCACCAGATTGCCGTTGGACAGCAGCACGGGGTACTTGGCCTTGTCGGCGCGCAGGGTCACCGTGTACATGGCCATCACATCGGGGCGGTCCAGGAAGTAGGTGATGCGGCGAAAGCCCTCGGCCTCGCACTGCGTGAAGAACGATTCGTTGCTCACGTACAGGCCCATGAGCTTGGTGTTCTTAACGGGCGCGCAGGTGGTGAAGATTTCCAGCGCAAAGGGTTCGCTGCCTTCGGGCAGGTTTTCCAGCACCAGTTGACCGTCTTCCATCTTGAAGCTGGTGCCCTGGCCATTGACCAGCACGCGCGCCAGGTTCAGTTCTTCGCCGTCCAGGCGCAGGGGCTGGGCCGCTACATCGGGGTTGCGGCGCAACGTCATCTTGTTGAGCACGCGGGTTTTGGCGGGGTCCAGGTCAAAACTCAGGTCGACGGTGTCGATCCAGTAGGCGGGGGCGGTGTAGTCGCCGCGGTGGATCACCGCAGCCGGGCCCGAGGCCTCACGAAGTTGCAACATGGTGTGTCTCCAAAAATTGGGATGTGATCAGGGCGTGGTAGTCGGGCACCACGGCCAGCACGTGCGGGCCGCGCAGTTCGTCGGGGTGGTGGCTGCTGGCGATGCCCACAGCGCGCATGCCGGCACGGCGTGCGGCCTCGATGCCCAGCGGTGCGTCTTCAAACACGATGCAGCGCGCGGGCTCCACGCCCATGCGGCGCGCGGCTTCCAGAAAAATGGCAGGCTCGGGTTTGCCGGGCAGGCCCTCGTCGCCGCCCACGGTGGTGAGTGGGGCAATGGGCATTTGCAGGTTGGCGTAGGCAAAGGCCTGGTTGTGGCGGTCACCCGCCGTGCCCACGCCCAGCTTCAGGCCGCGGCCATGCGCGAGGTTAAAAAACGCTTTAAACCCCGCTACCTCGGCAAAGATGGGCGAGAAAATTTCGCGGTACACCGCTTCCTTTTCGTGCACATGGGCCATGGCCTCGGCCGCATCCATGTCAGGGCGGCCAAACAGATCGCGCATGCACTCCAGACCCGTGCGGCCGGTGGTGCGGCGCATCAGATCGGCAATGTCCACCTCCAGGCCCTGCCGCTGGGCGAACACCGCCCAGCTTTCCTTGTGCGAAGGCATGGAGTCGATCATGGTGCCGTCCATGTCGAAAATCAAAGCGTCCAACATGCCTTAGATGCCCTGCTTCAGAGATGCCTGGATGAACACATCCAGGTCCCCATCCAGCACTTTTTGGGTGGCCGAGACTTCGACGTTGGTGCGCAGGTCCTTGATACGGCTGTTGTCGAGCACGTAGCTGCGGATCTGGTGGCCCCAGCCCACATCGGTCTTGGTGTCTTCCAGCTTTTGCTGCGCTTCTTGCTGCTTGCGCAGCTCGAAGTCATACAGGCGGCTGCGCAGGCGCTTCCACGCAACGTCGCGGTTGCTGTGCTGGCTGCGGCCGTCCTGGCACTGCACCACGATGCCGGTGGGGATGTGTGTCAAACGCACGGCCGAGTCGGTCTTGTTGATGTGCTGACCGCCGGCGCCAGACGCGCGGAAGGTGTCGGTGCGCACATCGCTGGGGTTGATCTCGATCTCGATCGAGTCATCAATCTCGGGGTACACAAAGACGGACGCGAAGGAGGTGTGGCGCCCGCCCGAGCTGTCAAACGGACTTTTGCGCACCAAGCGGTGCACGCCGGTTTCGGTGCGCAGCAGGCCAAAGGCGTATTCGCCTTCCACCTTGATGGTGGCGCCCTTGATACCGGCGGTGTCACCGTCGGTGATGTCTTCCACGGTGGCGGTGAAGCCCTTGCGTTCCGCGTACTTGAGGTACTGGCGCAGCAGCATGCTGGCCCAGTCGCACGCCTCGGTGCCACCGGCGCCGGCCTGGATGTCCAGGAAGCAGGGCAGGGGGTCGGCCGGGTTGTTGAACATGCGGCGGAATTCCAGGCCCTCGATGATGGTGGCCTGTTTGGCGGTCTCGGCCTCGATGGTGAGCAGGCCGGCTTCGTCACCGTCTTCTTTGCTCATCTCGAACAACTCGGTGTTGTCGGCCAGGTTGCTGGTCAGGTCATTCAGGGTGACGACCACGCCGTCCAGCATCTTCTTTTCTTTGCCCAGCTCCTGGGCGCGTTTGGGGTCGTTCCAAACGGTGGGGTCTTCTAACGATGCATTGACGGTGCGCAGGCGCTCGGCTTTGGCATCGTAGTCAAAGATACCCCCGAAGTTCCTGGGTCCTGGCGGTCAGGTCTGCCAGGGTGGTGCCGATAAGGTTGACGCGCTCTGCTTCGATCATGGTGTTCTCGTTCTGCTGAATGGGGAAAACACCGATTTTCTCATGCTTGGGCGCCCGCGCGGCGCCCGTGCCTAGCGACCGAACAAGCCCTTGAGCGCACCGCCCAGACCGGGCAGCCCGGGAATAACGGGCAACAGGGACTTTTGCTCAGGCGCTTCGTCGCCGGTGGGGGCACTGGCGGCGGGGGCTGGGCGGCGTTTGCTGCCCGCCTCTTCCAGCGGCAGCGTGGCCACGGACTTGACGCGCACACGCGCTGCCCACTCGGGCGCCCAGGCCACGCGGCGGTCGGCGGGGCGGGGTGGGTGCACCAGGTTCAGCTCTTGCCCGTAGGCCATGCCACGCACCATGGCGCCCCCGGACTTGGCAAAAATGCCGGCCGGAATGGCGCACTGGGTCTGGCTGGTGGGCAGCAGGGTTTTGTCGGCCAGCCACAGGTCCAGATTGGGTGTGCTCAGGTAGTCCATCAGGCCCCAGCCGGGCTCGGGTGTTTCGGACGAACTCCACAACACCATTTCACCGTCGCTGCCGCCCATGGCGTTCAGAAAGTAGGCGCGCGCCTGCGGCTGGGCTGGCCATGCCACGGTGGTGGCGCTGGCGCCACCACCCGTGGTGGACAGCGCCAGGGGCGGCATGAAGTCCTGCACCTGGCCGATGGAAAACTGCAGGCTGGCCGGAATGCCGTCGCCTGCCACCTTGTGCTCGCCCTGCAGCGAGGCACCTTTGGGCACGGGTTGTTTGCTCTGCGGGTTGGGCCACAGGGCGTGCCCCGGGGCGGCGGTGGCACCGCGTTCAGGCGTGGCGCGCCCGCGCATGAACTGGCCGTAGTCCTCGGGTTTGGCATTGGCCACATCCAGCACCTTGGGCTGGCCGGCACGCACCGTGTCGCTGCAGCCCCAGTAGAGCAGGATGCGGCCCTTGGGTTGCTCGGGCACACCGTCTTCGGTGTTGCGGCTCTGCGGGGTGGTGGGTTTGGTGGCCGCGGGTTCGGGCGGCAGCAGCGTCAGGCTGGCGCCCAGGTTTAGACCGGGGGGAATACTTTGGGTGGCAGTGGTGCCCGCAGGTTTGCGCTGGGTGGCCACGGCAATGTCCAGCCAGCGGCCGGGCAGCATGCCCTTGGTGGCGCCAAAGCTGGCCTCGCCCATGCCTTGGATGCCGGCCATGCTGGCGGCCAGACCGCCCACGGCGCCCAGGTTGGGCAGCTCGTCCATGTCGGCCATACGCACGGTGGCCACGTCCATCCAGTACTGCGCCACCGGCGGGCGCACCACCTGGGTTTGCGAGATGGCGGGGCTGCTGCCCAGGGCCAGCAGCAGGGCGCTGGCCAGGGTGGTGGTGGAATACGCGGGACGGTGGCGGGCTTGCATGGAATCTCCTGAAGCGGTGCGGACGTTGCGCCGCATTATCAACCTGCCATGTGTCTGCGTCTGTGCGGATTCAGACGATGAAGCGTTCGATCAGCGCCGCCAGCACCTCAGGCTGGTCGTGGTGCATCATGTGGCCCGCATCGTTAATGTGTGCAATCTCCACATTCGGCACCACCTGCAGACGCTCGTGGTACTGGGCCAGGGTGTACTTGCCGCGCCACCACTGGTCCAGGCTGTTGTCCGACGCTTCCACCGCCAGCACGGGCATGGTGAGGCGTTTGTAGATCTCCAGCACTTCTTCCACGCGGTAGAGCTGGGCATTGGAAATCTTGTGGGCCGCATCGCCCTGGATGGCCCATTGGCCCTCAGGCGTCTCGGCGGCCCAGTGGCGGGCCAGCCAGTCGGCCTTGTCCTGGCCCAGGCGCGGGTTGGTCTTCATGAGGCGGCGTGCCACGCCGTCGGCGCTGTCGTAGGCCTTGAGGTCCATCTCACCCGCGTGCAGTTTCTTCAGCTCGTCCATCCAGGTCGCAAAACGGCCGGGGGCTTGGGCAGGGATGGTGGCTGGCATGCCAAAACCTTCCAGGTTCACCAGGCGGCGAATGCGCTCGGGGCGCACGCCGCCATACAACATCACCACGTTGCCGCCCATGCTGTGGCCCACCAGGTTCACCGCTTGGCCGGGCGCGTAGTGGTCCAGCAGAAAGTCCAGGTCGGCCAGGTAGTCGGGGAACCAGTAGTTGTCGGCCAACGGGGCTTTGGTTTTGCCGTAACCGCGCCAGTCGGGAGCGATGATGTAGTGGTCCTGCGCCATGGCGTCCACCACAAACTGGTAGCTCGCCGCCACATCCATCCAGCCATGCACCATGACCAGCGGAGTCTTGCCGGGGCCGGGCTCGCCCCAGACTTGCACGTGGTAGCTCAGGTTGCGGATTGGGACGAATTCGCTGCGGCAGGGGCGTTTGACTTGGTACATTGCTGGAATCATAAGGACGTACAAGGAGGCAGGGCATGCCAGTCAGTCAACGACGCGACAAGACATCGAAGACACAGAGCGCGGTGGGGCTTCCCCCCGGCTACGCCGCGTTGCACGGCAGCTTTGGCTGGCAGGTGCCGCAGCATTTCAACATGGCCCAGGCCTGCAGCCAGCGCTGGGCGGAGCAGTCTGATGCTATAAAAAGAGTAGCTGTTCGCGCATATTCCACGGGGGCTGAGAGCACTTTTCATACTTATTTGGAGCTACAGGCGCAGGCCAACCGCCTGTCCAACGCGCTGCGCGTGCTGGGCGTGCAGCGTGGCGACCGCGTGGGCATCGTGCTGCCGCAGCGTTTTGAAACTGCGGTGGCCTACATGGCGGTGCTGCAGCTGGGTGCGGTGGCCATGCCGCTCTCCATGTTGTTTGGCCCCGAGGCGCTGCAGTTCCGCCTGCACGACAGCGAGGCGGTGGTGGCGATTTGTGATGCCACCTCGCTGGAGGCGCTGGCCAGCGTGCGTGACGACTGCCCGCTGCTGCGCACGGTCATTGGCGTGGGGGCGTCAGGCCAGGCCGATCTGCACTGGACCACGGTACTGGCGCAGGAGTCCGCACAGTTCACGTTGGTGAACACGCTGGCCGAAGAGCCCGCCGTGCTGATCTACACCAGCGGCACTACGGGCAACCCCAAGGGCGCGTTGATTCCGCACCGCGCACTGATTGGCAACCTGAGCGGTTTTGTGGCGAGTCAGAACTGGTTTGGTTTTGATGGCAAGAAGAATGCGAATTCCAAGGCCGTGTTCTGGTCACCGGCCGACTGGGCGTGGACCGGCGGACTGATGGACGCGTTGCTGCCGACGCTGTACTTCGGCCGCCCCATCGTGGCCTACAGCGGGCGCTTCAGCCCGCAGACGGCGCTGGAGCTGATGCGCGACTGTGGCGTGACGCATACCTTCCTGTTTCCCACCGCGCTCAAGGCCATGATGAAGGCCTATCCGGGTGTGAAGGGCAAGACCGTGCGCCAGCAGTTCAAGCTCAAGCTGGACGCCATCATGAGCGCGGGCGAGGCCGTGGGCGACGCGGTGTTTGGCTACTGCGAGCGGCAGCTGGGTGTGACGCCCAACGAGATGTTTGGCCAGACCGAGATGAACTACATCGTGGGGAATTCAAATCGCCACTGGCCCGCCAAGGGCGGCAGTATGGGTATGGGCTACCCCGGCCACCGCGTGGCGGTGATTGACGACGCGGGTAACGAGTGCGAGGTGGGCGTGCCCGGCGACGTGGCGCTGCACCGGTTCGACGTGAACGGCCAGCCCGACCCCATTTTCTTTTTGGGCTACTGGAAGAACCCCGCCGCCACGGCCGCCAAGTTCACCGGCGACTGGTGCCGCACGGGTGACCTGGCGGTGCGCGACGCGGAAGGCTACCTTTGGTACCAGGGCCGTAGCGACGACGTGTTCAAGGCCGCGGGTTACCGCATTGGCCCCGGCGAGATCGAGAACTGCCTGGTCAAGCACCCGGCCGTCATCAACGCCGCCGTGGTGCCCAAGCCCGACGCCGAGCGCGGTGCGCTGGTTAAGGCCTATGTGGTTATTGCTCCTGATTTTATAGCTGCTTGCGCAGACGATGCGTGGGCTAGAGGCCAATTGCATGCCAAACTCACGGTGGAGCTGCAAGCCCATGTGAAAGGCCAACTGGCACCGTATGAGTACCCCAAGGAGATTGAGTTTGTGGACGCCCTGCCCATGACCACCACCGGAAAAGTGCAGCGCCGCGTGCTGCGCCTGCAAGAGGAGGCGCGTTATGCGGCTGCCCGCGCTTAAGGCCCCGTTTAGGCCCACGCTGCTTAGGCGCATTGCCTGGTTGAGCTGGAGCAAGTGGCTGGCGCTGCCCTTGTTTTCCCTCCTGCAGTACGCCGCCAGTCCCTGGCGCAGCATGTTTTTTCTGGCCCTGGTGCTAAACGGTGTGTTGTGCGTGTTTCTGTTTCTCGCTTTGCGGGCCTGGGAGCTGAGCCTGCGCCGCCAGTTTGTGCGCGAGGCACCGCTGCCACGCTTTCTGGGCGCCAAGCTCATGGCGCAGTACCCCCAGCTCAGCGTGCGCGACACCGAGCTGGTGCTACACGGCCTGCGCCAGTTCTTCATGGCGCACCTGCGCAGCAATCGCCAGTTTGTGGCCATGCCGTCCAAGGTGGTGGACGCGGCCTGGCACGAGTTCATCCTGCACACGCGGGGTTATGAGCAGTGGTGCCATGCGGCATTTGGCAGCCTGCTGCACCACAGCCCGGCCGAGGTGCTGGGCCGCGACCCCAAGCGCAACAGCGGCCTGCGCCGTGCCTGGTTCTGGGCCTGCAAGGAAGAGAGCATTGACCCCGGTGCCCCCACGCGCCTGCCGCTGCTGTTTGCACTGGACAAGAAGTTCGCCATTGCGGGCGGTTTCACCTATGTGCCCAACTGCCGCGACATCAACAACAAGGCCGGCTCCGACGCCTACTGCGGCACCAGCTTTGGCGACGGTGGTGGCGGGGGCTGCGGTGGCGGAGGCGATGGTTCCCCGGATGGTTCATTCAGCTTCAGTTCGGACAGCGGTGGCAGTGATGGTGGCAGCAGCTGCGGGGGAGGCTGTGGCGGCGACTAGGTCTTTCACTCCGCGCTACCATTGTTCGATTCGCCGTTTCTTCACCCCATTTTCTGAATAGCGCCCGCATGAAAACCGTTCAACTTGGCTCCAGCGACCTGCACGTTACCCCCATCTGCCTGGGCACCATGACCTTTGGCGAGCAGGTGGACGAACCCACCTCCCACGCCATCCTGAGCCGCGCCGTGGAGCGCGGCATCAACTTCATCGACACGGCCGAGATGTACTCGGTGCCACCGCGTGCCGAGACCTTCAACCTGACCGAAAAAATCATCGGCAACTGGATCAAAGCCAACCCCAGCGTTCGCGAAAAACTGGTCATCGCCACCAAGGTGGCCGGCCCTTCGCGCGGCATGCCCTGGGTGCGCAACGGCAGCAGCAACCTGACCGCCGAAGACATCATCGCCGCCTGCGAAGGCAGCCTCCAGCGCATGAACATCGAGGTGATTGACCTCTACCAGATCCACTGGCCGGTGCGCCACGTGCCCATGTTCGGCGGCATGTACTTCGACCCCAAGAATGAAAACGTGGGCGGCAGCGCGATTGAGGAGCAGCTGCGTGCCATGGATGTGCTGGTGAAGGCCGGCAAGGT
Source organism: Rhodoferax sp. TS-BS-61-7 (assembly GCF_002943465.1). Lineage (GTDB taxonomy): Bacteria > Pseudomonadota > Gammaproteobacteria > Burkholderiales > Burkholderiaceae_C > Allorhodoferax. Next base: position 109,777 of record NZ_PTQY01000007.1, on the reverse strand, counting down.
GCGCGCCATCGGCCTGTCCAATGAAACGCCCTATGGCGTGCACGAATTTGTACGCCTGGCCGAGCAGCATGGCCTGCCGCGCATTGCCACTGTGCAAAACAACTACGGCCTGCTGGCCCGCACGGTAGAGAACGGCCTGGACGAAACCCTGCACCGCCTGGGCGTGTCGCTGCTGCCGTACTCGCCGCTGGCCTTTGGCCTGCTCACAGGCAAGTACGATGAGGAAGGCCTGCTGGGCGAGACCGTGTCGCCAGACTGGCGCCTGCGCAAGTTCGAGTCCACCCGCAAGCAGCGCTGGGGCCGCCCCGATGCGCTCAAGGCCGCGCGCAAGTACAACGCCCTGGCCCGCGAATACGGCTTCACGCCCAGCCAGATGGCCCTGGCCTTCTGCTACACCAAGTGGCAAGTGGCCAGCACCATCATTGGCGTGCGCACACTGGACCAGCTAGACGACAACATCAACGCCTGGGGCACCACGCTGCCCGACGAACTGCTCAAGAAAATCGACGAGGTGCGCTGGGAGATCCGCGACCCCGCCGTCTAAGCCTTCAGCATTTCTTCGACTGCCGCCTTGGCCTCGGCCAAGTCGATAAAGAAGCGGGTGGGCTGGGGTGGGGCCTTGGGCATGTGGCTGGGCGGTGGCCACAGACGCTCGTCAAGCCAGCTGGCGGCCACGCCACCGATGTCTTTGACCTTGAGTGTGCACACCGGCACATCGTCCAGCAAGGCGGTGTACACAGTGGGCGTGTCGTTCCAGGTAATGTGTGCCATAGCGGTCCATACGGAGTGTGGAGGATCCATGGTAGGACCAGCCGATGCACTAAGCAAGTGGCGGAAAATACGCAGCTATGGCCAAAAAAGACCACGTTTCTGAGACCCCTGCCACCCAGCTGCTCAAAGCCAGCAAGGTGGCCTTTACCGAACACCCCTACGAGTACCTGGAGCACGGTGGCGCCCAGCACAGCGCGGCCGTGCTGGGGTTTGACCCGTTCACCGTGGTCAAGACGCTCATCATGCAAGACCAGGACGCCAAACCCCTGGTGGTGCTGATGCATGGCAACCGCAAGGTGTCCACCAAAAACCTGGCGCGCCAGATTGGCGCCAAATCGGTAGAGCCCTGTGCGCCCGAGGTGGCTAACCGCCACAGTGGTTACCTGGTGGGTGGCACCAGCCCGTTTGGCACGCGCAAGACCATGCCGGTCTATATCGAGTCCAGCATCCTGGAGCTGCCTCGCATTTGCATCAACGGCGGGCGGCGCGGTTACCTGGTGGGGCTGGACCCGCAGGTGTGTGTGCAGCTGCTGGGCGCCAAGCAGGTACAGTGCGCGCTGGAAGAATGATGCGCAACTGACGCATTGCCAAGACCCGATTGGAGATTGAATTGAATTCTGTGCTTTACCCCGTGCTGGCCACCGTGGCCGCGTACCTGATTGGCTCCCTGTCGTTTGCCGTGATCGTGAGCCGCGTGATGGGCCTGAACGACCCGCGCACCTACGGCAGCAAAAACCCCGGTGCCACCAATGTGCTGCGCTCGGGCTCCAAGGCCGCGGCGGTGGTGACGCTGCTGCTGGATGCGCTGAAGGGCTGGTTGCCGGTGGTGGCTGTGAAGTGGTGGGGCGAGCCCTATGGCCTGGGCGATGGCACCATGGCGCTGGTGGGGCTGGCGGCGTTTTTGGGCCACCTGTTTCCGGTGTTCTTCCGCTTTGTGGGCGGCAAGGGCGTGGCCACGGCACTGGGTGTGCTGGTGGGCGTGAGCGGCTGGCTGGGCCTGGCCGTGGGGCTGACCTGGCTCATCATTGCCTACTTCTTTCGCTACTCGTCGCTGGCGTCGCTGGTGGCGGCGCTGTTTGCGCCGGCTTACTACGTCTTTGGCAACCAGGTGGCCTGGGCCATGGACAAGAGCGTGCTGCTGTCCATTGCCGTCATGTCATTGTTGCTGATCTGGCGCCATGCCGAAAACATCTCCCGCCTGGTGCAAGGCAAGGAATCCAAGCTGGGGCAAAAGAAATCGTGATGCTGACCGCTGGCCGGGCTTATGCCATGGCCAGCGCCTGGCTGCCCAGCTGCAGGATGTAGAAGTGGTTGAGCGGCGCCCGCACCGCCGACGAGGGCAGGGCCGAGCGGATGCGCGGGTAGGCCTCGGCCGTGCTGTGCAGGCGTGGGTTGTTTTCCAGCTCGCCACCGGGCTTGCCCACCACCACCACAAAAGGCTGGTTGCTCTTGGTGCTGCGGCGCACCACCACGCCCAGCTCGTCGTTGTCCAGCCGCACATAGGTGCCGGGCGGGCACAGGCCCACGGCGCGCACCAGGGCTTGGCCAATTTCATCCACCGAGCTGGTGGCCCGTGTCATGACCGAGCGGGCCGACTCGATGGCGCTGCGGCCCGAACGGGATTTGCGCGGGCTGATCATGGCCGCATACCGGTCCACCACCTTCAGGATGCGCGCCAGCCGGACTGACGTCGGCACAAGTCGCATATCGTCCTTGTCCACCGCATCGTCGTGGTGGCTGGACACCACGTCCAGCCAGTCGTCGTCGGCCACGCCCAGATTGGCCAGCATCATGGCGCCCTTGATGGCGTGGGCGCGAATCGCGTCTTGCTGTGCGGGCGTGGGTTTTTCGGCCTGGCCGGCGAGCTCGTCCTGCAGCGCCGTCATGGCAATGTTCATGGTCAGCGCGGCGTGTACCAAGCTGCTGCGCTCTTTGGGGGGCAGGCGCAGCTCGGTGCCGACCAGGTGGCACAAGACACCGCACACCAGGGAGTGCGAGGCGCTGTAACCCACCGGCGAGTTGCTGGCCAGCTGGAACAGCAGGTATAGGCCCACATCGGGGTCACGCTGCAGCAGGCCTTGCATCCACCGGTCGTACTGCAGCACGCGGTGGGAAAACTGCTGTGCATTTGCGGGGCTGCTCAAAATAATGCCCAGCCCACTCTCCAGGTCCGACCACTGACCCAGCAGGTCCTCGTATTCGTTTTCGTCGCGCACGTCCATGGCGTTTGGCATCAGAAGCGGCGCTCCAGCACCATCTGGTCATTGTTGCGGTTCATCTGAAAGCGGCTCAGAAAGCTGTTGCCCAGCAGCACATAGGGCATGCCACCGGGGGACACCACGGCCTCCACGCCGCTCACCATCACATCACCTACACGCACCGTGTTCAGGGTCACGCGCCAGCCTTGGGTGATGCCGTTGGCGGTGCTCATCTGCACGGTTTGTCCGTTCTGGTAGTCAAGCCCAATGCGCTTGGCATCGGCCACACTCATGGCGATGGTGGTGGCACCGGTATCGACCATGAACTGCACGGTGCGCCCGTTGATCTGGCCTTCGCTCATGAAGTGGCCACCGGGGCCGGCCGTCAGCACCACGCGGCCGCCGCTGAGTTGCTGACCCGCGCCGCTGCCCACGCTGGCGGGGGCGTCGCCCACGCGCAGCACCTGGCGCTTGCCGCCCACTTCCAGCGTGATCTGTTCACCCTGGATGGCCACCACCTTGATGCCCTTGTGCACCTCGCCCACGGCCACGGCCTTGGGAAAGCCGCCGTCCACAATCAGCAAGGCCTTGTTGCCCAGCGTGCCATTGATCGCCACGGACTGCGCCCACACCGGGGCGGCAAACAGCAGGGCGGCAGCCAGGAACAAGTTTTTCATAGGCTTAGTCGCGGAAGTTGTCGAAGCTCAGGGGCACGTCGGTGATTTCCTTGCGGATCAGGGCCATGGCGGCTTGCAGGTCGTCGCGCTTGGCGCCGGTCACGCGCACTTTTTCTTCCTGGATAGCGCCTTGGACCTTGATCTTGCTGTCTTTCAGGATGCGCTGGATTTTCTTGGCCAGTTCGGCCTCAATGCCGTTGCGCACCTTGATGACCACCTTGACCTTGTCGCCGCCCATCTTCTGCACATCACCGCGGTCCAGAAAGCGCACATCCACTTCCTGCTTGGTCAGCTTGTTGCGCAGCACGTCCTCGATCTGGTCGAGCTGGAACTCGGCATCCCCGATCAGGGTGATTTCCTTGTCCTTGATCTCGATCTTGGCGGATGTGCCCTTGAAGTCGAAGCGGGTGGTGATTTCCTTGACGGTGTTTTCCACGCCGTTTTTCACCTTGACCAGGTTGGCTTCGCAGACGGTATCAAAAGAAGGCATTTTGTGTTCACTAGAGAGAAAGCACCCCTGCACGGCCGTGGGGTGCGCAATAAACCATGGGGCCCGCGCCGTGGGCCTGCCCGGAGCGACGGAGGCCCCGGTGCGACAATCTTCCCATGTTAGTCGAGAAAAATGTTCCCCTGCAGGCCTTCAACACCTTTCGCATCGTGGCCAAGGCCCATGCGCTGGCACGTATCACCAGCGAGGCCGATGTGCAGGCCCTGCTGGCCGACCCCACCTGGGGCCCATCGCCCACGTTTGTGCTGGGCGGTGGCAGCAATATCGTGCTGACCGGCGATGTAAAGCCCCTGGTGCTGAAAGTGGAGGTGCCAGGCCGCCGCCTGGTGGCCGAGACCGACAAGCACTGGGTGGTGGAGGCCGGCGCCGGCGAGGCCTGGCACGACTTTGTGACCTGGACGCTGGACCAAGGCTACCCGGGGCTGGAAAACATGGCGCTGATCCCGGGCACCGTGGGCGCCGCGCCGGTGCAAAACGTAGGCGCCTACGGCGTGGAGCTGCAGGACCGCTTTGAATCGCTGGACGCCATCGACCTGCAAACCGGCCAAGTCTTCACGCTGAACGCCGCGCAGTGCGCCTTTGGTTACCGCGATTCGGTGTTCAAACACGGGGGGGCGATGCCCACCGCGGGCGGGCAGTCCCTGGGCCTGAAAGACCGGGCGCTGATCCTGCGCGTGCGCTTTGCGCTGCCCAAGGCCTGGAAACCGGTGCTGGGCTATGCCGACCTGGAGCGCAAGATGCTTGAGACCGGCATCCAGCAGCCCACGGCGCGCCAAATTTACAACTGGGTGTGCGAGGTGCGCCGCGCCAAGCTGCCCGACCCCAACGTCATTGGCAACGCCGGCAGTTTCTTCAAGAACCCCACCGTCACGCCCGAGCAGTGCGCCGACATCATCGCGCGCGAGCCCAAGGTGGTGCACTACCCGCTGCACGACGGCTCGGTCAAACTTGCCGCGGGCTGGCTGATTGACGCCTGCGGCTGGAAAGGCAAAAGCGTGGGCCAGGCCGGCGTGTACGACAAGCAGGCCCTGGTGCTGGTGAACCGCGGCGCCGGGGTGGACGGCAATGGCGCCACTGGCGGCGAGGTCATGACCCTGGCCAAGGCCATCCAGACCAGCGTGTACGAACGTTTTGGCATCCTGCTGGAGTCTGAGCCGGTGGTGGTGTAGCCAACTTGCTCCGGCCGGGAGGTGGCAAATTCACTATGCTTTTGATAGCTGCTGGCGCATATTCCACGTGGGCTACAGGCATATTTGGCTTGTAAATAGCTGGTGCCCGTGGGGCTTCTGCCCACTTGCACCTTCTATTCAAGCTTGCTTTAAAAGCGGCGCTTTCTATTAAAGACATCTTTCGTACCGCGCGCAGCACTGGTACCCTGTGGCTGTATAAAATAACAGTATCATTGCCTGGCATGGCACGCCAACCCATAGATAGGAATCTGACATGAGCAGCACCCGACTCATCCGCAACAGCACAGCCGAATTCCTGATCTTTACCGGCCAGGCCGGCGAGCAGAGCATTGAGGCCCGCTACGAGGACGAAACGGTCTGGCTTACGCAAAAGCTCATGGCTGAGTTGTTCGCGGTGGATGTACGCACGGTCAGTGAGCACATAAATAACATCTACGCTGCCGGCGAGCTCGTTCGGGAAGCAACTCTCCGGAAATTCCGGACAGTTCAACCAGAGGGCGGCCGCGATGTTACGCGCAACGTCGATTTTTACAACCTCGACGCCATCATCTCGGTGGGCTACCGGGTCAACTCTGTGCGGGCCACGCAGTTCCGCCAATGGGCTACCAGCGTGCTGCGCGAGTTCGCCATCAAAGGCTTCGTTCTCGACAAGAAGCGGCTGGAAAACGGTGCCTTCCTGGGGCAAGACTACTTCGAACGCCTGCTTGCCGAGATACGGGAGATTCGCCTTTCGGAGCGTCGCTTCTACCAAAAGATCACCGACATTTATGCCACGGCCGTGGACTACAACCAGGACGCCCCCACCACCAAGGCCTTCTTTGCAAAGGTGCAAAACAAGCTGCACTTTGCCATCCATGGCCACACCGCTGCTGAGCTGATCGCGGAACGGGCAGATGCCACCCAAACCCACATGGGCCTGACAAGCTGGGAGAAAGCGCCCGACGGAAAAATCCTCAAGAACGATGTGTCAGTGGCCAAGAACTATCTGAGCGGCGAAGAACTGCAGTCCCTGGGGCGAATCGTCAATGCGTATCTTGACCTGGCGGAGGAACGGGCCCTACGCAAAATCCCCATGACGATGGAAGACTGGGCCAAGCGGCTGGATGCGTTCATCGCGTTGACCGACCGCGAAGTCTTGCAAGACGCCGGCAAGGTCTCCGCTGAAATCGCCAAGGCGCATGCAGAAAGCGAATTCGAGAAATACCGAATCGTGCAAGACCGCTTGTTTGAGAGTGACTTTGACCGCATGGTGAAGCAGCTTCCCCGCGCGTCGGGCGACTGAACCGCCTGGATTGATGTGCCCATGCTGGATGCTCGCCAAAAAGACTGGCTGCGTGATGAGCTGCGCCGATGCAAAGTTGTCCAACAGGCTGTTGGGCAATTGCTTTAACTGTGCTCGTAGGCTTGACTGTCAATATACTGTATGAATTACCAGTTTTATGGGTAAAACATGATTGAACCTGCATCGCCTACCGATTCAACAAACCATATCGCAGTTTTTCAAGAGTCAAGCATCCGCCGCGTCTGGCACAACGATGAGTGGTGGTTTTCGGTGGTGGATGTTTGCGCCATCCTTACCGCGAGCCCGGATGCCGGTGCGTACTGGCGCAAACTCAAACAGCGACTCAATGCGGAGGGAGGCCAACCCGTGACGTTTTGTCACGGGTTGAAGCTCCAGGCTCCAGACGGCAAGCAGCGTGTGACGGATTGCGCCAACACCGAAGGCCTGTTTCGCATCATCCAGACTATCCCGTCGCCGAAGGCGGAGCCGTTTAAGCGCTGGCTGGCGCAGGTGGGCTACGAGCGGGTCAAAGAGATTGAAAATCCCGAGCTGGCCAGTGCCCGAGCCCGTGAGCTGTACCAGGCCAAGGGCTATCCGCAGGCGTGGATTGAGAAGAGGCTGCGTTCCATCAGTGTGCGTGGGGAGTTGACCGACGAGTGGAAAGTGCGTGGCGTGGCAGAGGGCAAAGAGTATTCCATCCTGACTGCAGAAATCGCGCGTGCCACCTTTGGCGTAACGCCCACCGAGCACAGCCGGCTCAAAGGCTTGAACGTTGTAAAGACAGGCAACAACCTGCGTGACCACATGACTGATCTGGAGCTGATCTTCACCATGTTGGGCGAAGCCAGCACTACCGAAATTGCCCGCCGCAGCGATGCCATGGGGTTTGACGAAAACCGCACCTCTGCGAAAGAGGGCGGAAAGGTCGCCGGCGACGCCCGCAAGGCGCTGGAGGCCAAAACCGGTAAGAAGGTGGTGAGCAAAGCTAACTACCTGCTGGCACCCGATGAGCCCACCAAACCAAAGCCCCTTATCCGCGCCAAGCCGTCTAAAGGCAGCGCAGCGTGAAGATAAAAAGCCCGCCAAGCTTCCACTTGGCGGGCTTTGTCTTTGGGGCTTCAACCGAGGCTTACTTACCCAGCTTCAAGAAGTCATCCCCCTTGCCCAACTCCAGCAGCCCGGCGTTGGAATACACCTGCAGCTTGGCGCGGGTGTCGGTAATGTCCAGGTTGCGCATGGTCAGTTGGCCGATGCGGTCCAGCGGGCTGAAAGGTGCGTCTTCCACTTTTTCCATGCTCAGGCGCTCGGGCGCGTAGGTCAGGTTGGGGGACTCTGTGTTCAGCAGGCTGTAGTCGTTGCCGCGGCGCAGTTCCAAGGTCACGGTGCCGGTGATGGCCTTGGCCACCCAGCGCTGGGCGGTTTCACGCAGCATGATGGCTTGGCTGTCGAACCAGCGGCCCTGGTACAGCAGGCGGCCGAGCTTGCGGCCGTTGTCGCGGTATTGCTCGATGGTGTCTTCGTTGTGGATGCCGGTGACCAGGCGCTCGTAGGCGATGAACAGCAGCGCGAGACCGGGGGCTTCGTAGATGCCGCGGCTCTTGGCTTCGATGATGCGGTTCTCAATCTGGTCGCTCATGCCCAGGCCGTGGCGGCCGCCGATTTCGTTGGCTTTCAGGATCAGGCTGACCAGGTCAGGGAACTGCACGCCGTTCAGCGCGACAGGGCGGCCTTCTTCAAAGGTCACGCTCACTTCTTCGGCCTTGACGACGCAGTCGTCTTTCCAGAACGGCACGCCCATGATGGGGTTCACGATCTTCATGCCGCTGTTCAAGAATTCCAGGTCCTTGGCTTCGTGCGTGGCGCCCAGCATGTTGCTGTCGGTGCTGTAGGCCTTCTCGGCGCTCATCTTGTAGCCAAAGCCGTTGGCCGTGATGAAGGCCGACATTTCAGAGCGGCCGCCCAGTTCGTCAATGAACTGCTGGTCCAGCCAGGGCTTGTAGATCTTCAGCGCGGGGTTGGTCAGCAGGCCGTAGCGGTAGAAGCGCTCGATGTCGTTGCCCTTGAAGGTGCTGCCGTCGCCCCAGATGTTCACGTCGTCCTGCTTCATGGCGCTGACCAGCATGGTGCCGGTGACAGCACGGCCCAGCGGGGTGGTGTTGAAGTAGGTATTGCCGGCGGTGGTGATGTGGAAGGCGCCGGATTGCAGGGCGGCAATGCCTTCAGCTGCCAGCTGCGGGCGGCAGTCCACCAGGCGGGCCTTGATGGCGCCGTACTCCATGGCCTTCTTGGGGATCTCGTCGTAGTCGGCCTCGTCGGGCTGGCCCAGGTTGGCGGTGTAGGCGTAGGGCAGGGCGCCCTTTTGCTTCATCCACAGCAGGGCGGCGCTGGTGTCCAGCCCGCCAGAGAAGGCGATGCCGACCTTTTGGCCGGCGGGGATGTTTTGCAGAATGGTGTTTGACATGAAATGTGCCTCTAGCCCGCGTGGAATATGCGCAAGCAGCTATGAAAACGGGAGCGAATGCGTCTGTGTGGATTAACCAAAATGGCAGATGTAGTGGTAAGCCTCAAAGCCCTCAGAAACGCGAATCTGGAACTTGCCGTTGCCGGGCACGTTGAACTTGTCGCCTTCGCCGCTGGTGACCCAGGCGTCGGTGCCGTCCAGCTTGTAGTCGCAGCTGCCGCCCACGCATTCCATGATCTCGGGCGCGCCGGTGTTGAAGGTCAGCGTGGCGGGCAAGATCACGCCCACCGACTTCTTGGTGCCGTCGGCCAGGGTGAAGCCGTGGCTCACGCACTTGCCGTCGAAGTAGACATTGGCTTTGGTGGTGACGGAAACGTTGTCGAAGTGGGTGGTGGTCATGGTGCTGGGCAAAAAGTAATGGAAATGAGGGCCCGGCGCGCCAGGCACCGGGCAACCCGCGATTTTACGGGAGGCGGGCGGCAAAGGCCGCGTCGCTAAAGCCCACGGTCACCGTGCCGTCGCCCCACACCACCACGGGCCGCTTGATGACGCTGCTGTGTTCCTGCATCACGGCGATGGCGGAGGGCGTGTCCACCACGCTGGCCTGGGTGGCCTCGTCCAGCTTGCGCCAGGTGGGGCCGCGGCGGTTGATCAGGGTGTCCAGGCCCGCGGTGGCTATCCAGCCGGGCAGCAGGTCGGTGGGTACGCCTTGCTTTTTGAAGTCGTGAAACTGGTAGTCCACACCGTGCGCGGTAAGCCAGTCGCGGGCTTTTTTGACGGTGTCGCAGTTGGGAATGCCGTAGAGGGTGGTCATGCTGTTCATTCTACTTTCTTGGTGAAATTGGCCTCTAGCCCCCGTAGATATTGCGCTAGCAGCTATCAAAAGTGTAGTGATGAAGTGTTTTCCTCGTCGATAACAGAAGCGGTGGCAGATCAGGCGGTGTGGGCGTTCTGCGTAGGTAAAGGAGGAGCGCGCAGCGCGGGGGACACGCAGCAGAACGCCCACACCGCCTGATCCCAAAAGCCATGCCTGCGACAATCCAAACCAATGGAAACACCGACAACGCTACAAGACTGGCTCGCCCACTGCGAGCGCCTGCACCCCAAGGGCATCAACGGCATCGAAATGGGCCTGGACCGCGTGCGCGCCGTCGCCCAGCGCCTGAACCTCAAGTTCGCCTGCCCCGTCATTACGGTGGCCGGCACCAACGGCAAAGGCTCCACCTGCGCCATGCTCGAATCCATTTTGGGCCAGGCGGGTTACAAGACCGGCGTCTACACCTCACCCCACCTGGTGCACTTTGAAGAGCGCATGCGGCTCAAGGGCGAGGCGGCACCCGCTAGCAAATTTGTAGCTGCTCTCGCAGAGGTGGAGCGGGCCAGAACCGGAAATGATGGCCAAAATGGCTCTGAAATTGCGCTCACCTACTTCGAATTCACCACCCTCGCCATCCTGCTGGCCCTGTCCTGTGAAGGGCTGGATGTGGTGATTCTGGAGGTTGGCCTGGGCGGCCGGCTGGATGCGGTGAACATCATCGACACCGACTGCGCCGTCATCACCAGCATCGACCTGGACCACATGGAACTGCTGGGCAACACCCGCGAGGCGATTGGTTTTGAGAAGGCCGGCATCATGCGTACCGGCCGACCGGTCATCGTCAGCGACCCGGTGCCGCCGCAAAGCGTGCTGGACCGCGCGCTGGAAGTGGGCGCTGACCTGTGGCGCGTGGGCACCGACTTCAACGTGTCGGGCGACAAGCAGCAGTGGGGCTGGGCCGGCCGTGGCCGGCGCTACAGCGGCTTGGCCTACCCGGCGCTGCGTGGGGCCAACCAGTTGGTGAATGCCTCCGGCGTGCTGGCCGCGCTCACCGCACTGCGCGAGCAGTTGCCCGTCACGGCTCAGGCCGTGCGCGTGGGCCTGGCGCTGGTGGAGCTGCCGGGGCGCTTCCAGATCATTCCGGGCCAGCCCACGCTGGTGCTGGACGTGGCGCACAACCCGCATTCGGTGGCCGCGCTGGCCGCCAACCTGGACGCCATGGGCTTCTACCCCACCACCCACGCCATCTTTGGCGCCATGGCCGACAAGGACTTGGCGCCCATGTTTGCCAAGGTGGCGCCGGTGATGGACCGCTGGTATTTCACCGATTTGCCTTCGCCCCGGGCCGCGTCGAGCGCCGACTTGCAGTCCCAGTGGACGGCGCAAAACACGCGCAAAGACGCGTCGGCCCAGGCCTTTGCCGACCCCATGCAGGCCCTGCGCGCCGCCATCGCCGCGGCAGACCCCGCTGATAGAATCGTCGTCTTTGGATCGTTCTACACCGTGGGCGGAGTGCTGCAAGAGGGCACCCCCAAGCTCCACGCCAAACACTTCCAGCCCCAAGCCACCTGAACCGTCACCCCATCCATGGCCTTTTTCAAGTTTCGCAAAGGTGGCGACGAGCAGCCCACCCCACCATCCAGTGCTTCTGAGAGCGTGGAAGTCATGCGCAAACGCGCGCGGCACCGCCTGATTGGCGCGGCCGTGCTGGTGTTGGTGGGGGTGATCGGTTTCCCGCTGCTGTTTGACAGCCAGCCCCGGCCGATTGCGGTCGATATTCCCATCGAGATTCCGGACAAGGCCAAGGTCGCCCCGCTGGGCACGCCGCAAGTGGCCACCAACAACGCTGCGCCCTCCCAGGTGAGCGGTGGTGCCATTGGCGGCGGTACACCCGCGCCCGTGGCCTCTGCACCCACCAAACCCGAACCCAAGCCAGACGCGAAGCCCGCCCCCAAGGCCGAGGCCAAGCCCGAAACCATCATCACCGAGGCCAAACCTGCGCCCAAGGCAGAGCCCAAACCCGCGGTCAAGGCTGAAGCCAAACCCGAGCCCAAACCGGTGGCGGCTGCAGAGAAACCTGCCGCCAAGCCCACCGAGGCCGCCAAGGCCCAGGCCCTGCTGGACGGCAAACCCGCTGCAGACAAGCCGGCCGAGAAAAAGCCCGATGCGGCCGAGGGCCGTTATGTGGTCCAGGTGGGCGCCTATGTAGAAGCCGCCAAGCTGCGTGAAGCGCGCCAGAAGGTGGAGTCCCTGGGCTTCAAGACCTATACCCAAGTGGTAGGCGCCAAGGACGCACAACGCACCCGCGTGCGCATTGGCCCCTTTGCCAACAAGGCCGAGGCGCAAAAGGCCGCCGACAAGATCAAGAAGCTGAGCCTGCCCGCGGCCATCTTGGAACTCTAGGCCGCGTCCCCATATGCCCATCCTTGATTGGATTTTTCTGGCGGTTTTGCTGCTGTCCCTGGTGATTGGTGCATGGCGGGGGCTGGTGTTTGAAGTGTTGTCGGTGCTGAGCTGGGCCGTGGCCTTTGTGTTGGCGCAGTGGTTTGCGCCCGATGCCGCGCAGTGGCTCCCGATGGGCAATGCCGCCGAACCTGTGCGTTATGCCGCAGGTTTTGTGCTGGTGTTTGTGGCGGCCATATTTGCTGGCGGGCTAGTGGCGTTTCTGATCAAAAAGTTGGTGGCTGCGGTGGGTCTGCGCCCGGCAGACCGCCTGCTGGGGGCTGCGTTTGGCCTGGTGCGGGGTGTGCTGCTGCTGCTGGTGGTGACCGTGGTGGTGGGCATGACGCCCCTGCACACCGCCGCCTGGTGGCAAGAGGCCACCGGCCCGCGCATCACCAGCACCGTGCTGGCAGGGCTCAAGCCCCTGCTGCCCGAAGAATTTGGCAAGTATTTACCTTGAGAGTGAACCCCTATGTGTGGAATCGTTGGCGTTGTTAGCAATGCACCTGTAAACCAGCTGATTTATGACGCTTTGCTGCTTTTGCAGCACCGCGGCCAGGACGCCGCCGGCATCGTGACCCAGCAAGAACGCAAGTTCTTCATGCACAAGGCCAAGGGCATGGTGAAGGACGTGTTCCGCACCCGCAATATGCGCAGTTTGCTGGGCAACTGCGGCCTGGGCCAGGTGCGCTACCCCACCGCGGGCAACGCCTTCAGCGAAGAAGAGGCCCAGCCCTTTTACGTGAATGCACCCTTTGGCATCGTGCTGGTGCACAACGGCAACCTGACCAACGCCCACGCCCTGAAGGCAGAGCTCTTCAACACCGACCACCGCCACATCAACACCGAGAGCGACTCTGAAGTGCTGCTCAACGTGCTGGCGCACGAGATCGAAAAAACCACGCGCGGCCTGCCGTTGCAGCCTATGGACATCTTTGCCGCGGTGCGCAATGTGCACAAACGCGTCAAGGGTTCTTATGCGGTGATTGCGCTCATCGCCGGCCACGGCGTGTTGGCCTTCCGTGACCCCTTTGGCATCCGCCCCCTGTGCATGGGTAAAAACGGCGACGGCAATGTGATGCTGGCCAGCGAGTCGGTGACCCTGGAAGGCAGCAGTTTCCAGTTCGACCGCAATGTGGACCCCGGCGAGGCCGTGTTTGTTGACCTGCAAGGCAATGTGCACGCCCAGCAGTGCGCCGAAGCGCCCCAGCTCTCGCCCTGTATTTTTGAGTTTGTCTACCTGGCCCGCCCGGACTCGGTCATGGACGGCATCTCGGTCTACCAGGCCCGTTTGAACCTGGGCGAGACCTTGGCCAAGCGTGTGATCTCCACCGTGCCGCCCAACGAGATTGACGTGGTCATCCCCATCCCCGAATCCAGCCGCCCCAGTGCTGCGCAGTTAGCCCAATTGCTGGGCCTGCCGTACCGCGAAGGGTTTGTGAAGAACCGCTATGTGGGCCGCACCTTCATCATGCCCGGCCAGGGCGTGCGCAAAAAATCGGTGCGCCAAAAGCTCAACGTGATTGCCAGCGAATTCAAGGGCCGCAACGTGCTGCTGGTGGACGACTCCATCGTGCGTGGTACCACCAGCAAGGAAATTGTGCAGATGGCACGTGACGCCGGGGCCCGCAAGGTCTACCTGGCCAGCGCCGCGCCGCCTGTACGTTTTCCCAATGTCTACGGCATCGATATGCCCACCAGCAACGAGCTGGTGGCGCACAACCGCACCGTGGAGCAAATTCGCGAAATCATTGGCTGCGACGCCCTGATTTACCAGGACGTGGACGGCATGAAAAAGGCCATCGGCTCGCTGAGCACCAAGCTGGCCGGCTTTGACGCCTCTTGTTTTGACGGTGTGTACGTCACCGGCGATATCTCGTCCGATGACATCGAACGCCTGAACGAAAAACGGGTGGGCGGTGAAGAGAGCCAGGAAGACACCTCGCGCCTGGCCCTGCCCAACCACGCGGACTGAGCCATGGCAGCACAACAGTTACCCGACGGCCTGCACCTGGACACCCTGGCCGTGCGCACGGCTCTGGAGCGCAGCCAGTACGGCGAAAACTCCGAAGCCCTGTACCTCACTAGCGGCTATGTGCAGTCCAGCGCCGCCTCCAGCGCCGCGCGCTTTGCCATGGAAGAAGAGGGCTTCACCTACTCGCGCGTGGGCAACCCCACGGTGAGCAGCATGGAAATGCGCCTGGCAGCCCTGGAAGGCACCGAGGCTGCCATCGCCACGTCGTCCGGCATGTCCGCCATCCTGCTGCTGGGCATGGCTGTGCTCAAGGCGGGTGACCATGTGATTTGCTCGCAGTCGGTGTTCGGCTCGGTGATTCCCATGTTCAGCCGCGAATTTGCGAAGTTCGGCGTGGAGACCACCTTTGTGCCGCAAACCGATGTGGCCGCGTGGAAGGCTGCCGTGCGCCCGACCACCAAGCTGCTGTTTGCCGAAACACCCACCAATCCGCTCACCGAGGTCTGCGACATCCAGGCGCTGGCCAATATCGCGCACAACGCGCGCGCCTTCTTGGCCGTGGACAACTGCTTTGCTACACCGGTGCTGCAGCGCCCTGCGCGCATGGGTGCGGACTTCATCATCCACTCCGGCACCAAGTTTCTGGATGGCCAGGGCCGTGTCATGGCCGGTGCCATCTGCTGCACCCAGAAGCAGCGTGATGAACTCTTCCTGCCCGTCATCCGCACCGCCGGCATGGTGCTCGCGCCCTTCAACGCCTGGGTGCTGCTCAAGGGCATGGAAACGCTGGCGCTGCGCGTCAAGGCGCAGTCCGAAGCGACGCTGGCGGTTGCCAAGTGGTTGGAAGCCCAGCCGCAGGTGGCACGCGTTTTTTACCCCGGCTTGGCCAGCCATGCCCAGCACGAACTGGCCATGCGCCAGCAATCAGGCTTCGGTGGCGCGGTGTTGTCGTTTGAAGTGAAGGCACCCGATGTGGACGCCGCACGCAAAAACGCCTTCCATGTGCTGGACAGCATGCAAGTGCTCTCGCTGTGCACCAACCTGGGCGATACCAAAACCCTGGCCGCCCACCCCGCCAGCACATCGCATGGCCGCTTGAGCGAGGCGCAGCGCCAACTGGCCGGCATTGGCCAGGGCCTGATCCGCGTGGCCGTGGGCCTGGAACATCTTGATGACATCACCGCCGACTTGGCGCGTGGTTTGAACACCCTTTGAACATGAGCAACATTCGTACGCGCATTGCGCCTTCTCCCACCGGCTTTCTGCACCTGGGTACTGCGCGCACCGCGTTGTATTCGTGGGCCTACGCCCGCCACTTTGGTGGCGAGTTTGTGCTGCGCATCGAAGACACCGATGTGGCCCGTTCCACGCAGGACTCGGTCGACCAGATCCTGGCGTCTATGCAGTGGCTGGGCCTGGAATACAACGAAGGCCCGGTCTACCAAATGCAGCGCCTGGACCGCTACAAGGCGGTGGTGGACCAACTGATTGCTGAGGGCAAGGCCTACTACTGCTACAGCACCCCCGAAGAGCTGGACGCCGTGCGCGAAGCCAAGAAGGCACGTGGCGAGAAGGCGCTGTACGACGGAACCTGGCGCCCCGCGCCCGGCAAGACCCTGCCGCCCGTGCCCGAAGGCGTGAAGCCGGTGGTGCGCTTCTGCAACCCCGCGGATGGCGATGTAACCTGGAATGACCTCGTCAAAGGTCCCATCACCATCAGCAACCGCGAGATCGACGACCTCATCATCGTGCGCACCGATGGCATCCCCACCTACAACTTTGCCGTGGTGGTGGACGACTGGGACATGCAGATCAGCCATGTGTTCCGCGGCGACGAGCACATCAACAACACGCCTTGGCAGATCAACATCTTCCACGCGCTGGGCGCAACGCTGCCGCAGTTTGGTCACTGCCCGGTCATCCTGGGTGACGATGGACAAAAGCTGTCCAAGCGCCGCGGCGCGGTCAGCGTCACGGCCTACGAAGAGGGCGGCTACCTGCCCGAGGCCATGCTCAACTACCTGGCGCGCCTGGGCTGGAGCCATGGCGACGAAGAGCTGTTCACACGCGAACAACTGGTGAGCTGGTTTGACGGCACGCACCTGAACAAGAGCCCTGCGCAATGGGACCCGGCCAAGTTGCTGTGGGTCAACGCGCACTACATCAAGCAGGCCGACAACACCCGTCTGGCTACGCTGGTGGCTGCACAACTGGTGAAGCAGGGCGTTACCTTGTCGGATGAAGTGGTCGCCTCCCACTTGCCACAGGTCTGTGGTTTGCTTAAAGACCGCTGCGACACCACCGTGGCCTTGGCCACCTGGGCTGCCAAGTTCTACAGCGATGTGGCGGTGGATGCGGCCGAGAAGGCGCAGCATGTGACCGACGCCGTGTTGCCTGCCATTGCCATGTTGAAAGACAAGCTGACAAGCTGCGCCTGGGACAAGGCCAGCATTGCCGCCGCCACCAAGGAAGTGCTCGCCGCCAATGGCCTGAAGATGCCGCAACTGGCCATGCCCGTGCGTGTGTTGGTCATGGGCACGGCGCAGACCCCGTCGCTCGATGCCGTGCTGGAATTGAGCGGAAGAGAAAAAGTTATCGCCAGACTTGCCATGGGCTGAAAAACTTGTATATAATTTGAGGCTCGGAAGTTGAATGCAAAGTTGGTTGAACCCAATGCTGTGTTCAAGGAAATTGGGGGTATAGCTCAGCTGGGAGAGCGCTTGCATGGCATGCAAGAGGTCAGCGGTTCGATCCCGCTTACCTCCACCAATTCTTCTGAAACGGACAAGTTCCAAGGTTTTGACCCTATCGTCTAGAGGCCTAGGACATCACCCTTTCACGGTGAGTACCGGGGTTCGAATCCCCGTAGGGTCGCCAAGTTTTACCGCAAGGTAAACGGCAACAAGTTGGTAACAGCTTTCGCAAGAAAGCGACTTGGCTTGAAAGTTGAAAGACAACGAGCAAACGGTTACCGCTACCAGGAGTGGTAGTTCAGTTGGTTAGAATACCGGCCTGTCACGCCGGGGGTCGCGGGTTCGAGTCCCGTCCACTCCGCCAAATTCAAAAAGCCGTTGACGATTCAACGGCTTTTTTGTTGAAGAAAATGCGTCTCAGGTTTTGACCCTATCGTCTAGAGGCCTAGGACATCACCCTTTCACGGTGAGTACCGGGGTTCGAATCCCCGTAGGGTCGCCAAGTTTTACCGCAAGGTGAACGGCAACAAGTTGGTAACAGCTTTCGCAAGAAAGCGACTTGGCTCGAAAGTTGAAAGACAACGAGCAAACGGTTACCGCTACCAGGAGTGGTAGTTCAGTTGGTTAGAATACCGGCCTGTCACGCCGGGGGTCGCGGGTTCGAGTCCCGTCCACTCCGCCAATTCAAAAAGCCGCTGCATACATATGCAGCGGCTTTTTTTGGTTGCGCCACACGATGTGGCCACAATTGTAAAAGGCCGCGATCGTGGAGCATGAAGGCCACGATACTGGAGCAAGGGTGAAAACGGGGTGATTTTGGGTTATCCACAGCCTGGTCACACATCCTAAAAGGCGGCTGGAAGGCCCCATAACAGGCCCTGATTGTGCCCGGATCGAGCTGGCCACCTCCAAAACCGGCCTCTCAGAATTCTCAAGGAGCCACGAACTTCGCTGGGTTGATGCACTGGGTGCGGCCCGCGATTCCCGGGCCTTACAGCATCTCCAATCTATTTTAGCTGCCAAACCTAGCCCAGGGGCCAGAGTGGGTTTGATGTCACTAGAATCCAGCAGCACCTCCGATCCACTCTTACCCAGTCCAAATGTCAAAGTTTCTCGACAAGCTAGGTCACAGCCTCAACAAGCGTTTCAAGCGATTCCTTCAGAGGCATGACAAGGCGCTGGTGAGCCACTCATATCAAGAGGAGTTCAAACGCCTTCTTGAGTTCAATGGGCTGTCAAAGTCGCAGTATCACCAAGACCTTTTTGTGCTGGCAGAACTGGGCTTCAAACGCGACGGCTTCTTTGTCGAATTTGGAGCCACCAATGGGATTGAACTGAGCAATTCTTACTTGCTAGAGAAGTCCTTCGGCTGGCGAGGAATTCTGGCAGAGCCAGCCCGTGTTTGGCACGGCGACCTGGTGAAGAACCGAAGCTGTCATATTGAGACGAATTGTGTGTGGCGTGCGACGGGGGAAAAGCTGACTTTCAATCAAGTGGATGCCTCCAACATATCCACGCTAGCTATGTACAGCGATGTGGCCGATGGCCATGAAAAAGCACGCAGAAAAAGCACTCTGTATGAGGTCGAAACGATCTCATTGAATGACCTGTTGGAAAAGTACCAAGCCCCCCAGGTCATCGACTACCTGTCCATTGATACCGAAGGCAGTGAGTTCGAAATTCTCAAGGCTTTCGATTTCAACAAGCACCAGTTCAAAGTCATCACCTGTGAGCACAATCACATGCCTGTGAGGCAGGAAATTTTCGAACTACTCGCCTCCAAGGGGTACAGCCGAAAACTGCAGGACGTGTCCATGTGCGACGACTGGTATATCAAGGCTTGAAGTTGCCGATGATCAGCTCGCCCTTGGGCTCGCGGCCGCTGACCGATGCGCCGACCGAGTAGCGGATGCTGACCCGCTTGATGTGGTGGCCCTTGAAGGCTGCCCGCATCTCTGGGATGTCGTTCACGCTGACCACCGCCTTGCCCTTCATGCGGCCCATCAGCTCGGCCATCTGGTCGTATTGCTCCAGGTCGAAGTCCACGCAGTAGCCTGTAGTGCTCCAGTAGGGGGGGCCATGTAGAACAGGCTGTGCGGGCGGTCGTAGCGCTGCAGGCAGGCTGACCACTCCAGGCGCTCAATAAACACCTGGTGCAGCCGGAGGTGGACGGCGCTGAGCTGCTCCTCCAAGCGCAACAAGTTGAGCGCGGCCTTGGACGTGGTGGCAGTGCCGAAGGTTCTGCCTTCCACCTTGCCACCGAAGCCCAGCGACTGCAGGTAAAAGAAGCGCGCCGCGCGTTGGATATCGGTCAGCGTCTCCACAGGCGTGATCTGCAGCCACTTGTAGATCTCGCGGCTGGCCAGTGCCCATTTAAAGTGCTTTACGAACTCATCCAGGTGGTGCTGCACCACGCGGTAAAGGGTGACCAGGTCACCGTTCACATCGTTAAGTACCTCAACCTTCACGGGCTCTTTCAGGAAGAACAGCGCAGCGGCCCCGGCAAAGGGCTCCACGTAGCAGCTGTGGTCGGGGAACAGCGGCAGGATGTGGGGCGCAAGGCGGCGCTTGCCGCCCACCCACCGCACCATCGGCGCGGCTTGCACCAGGCCCAGTTCGTCTGTCTTTTTAATGAGCGTTTTTGCGCCCCTTTTTGTCGTCATCAGTCGGCGCTCTTTTTGATGACGCTCGGGGGCGTTCTGGTGTGGGGCTCGGGCTGCTGCGATCAGCGGCGCGGGCTCTCAAAACGTTCAAGGTGCCGCACTTGGGGCACTTGATTTCTAACCTGGTGTATTGGGCTTCGGCCAGCTTTCTCTGGCACTGCCCGCATCTAACTGTTTCCATGTCGGCATCTCTGATAATGGCCCGGCCTGTACAGGTGACAGGGTCATTGGTCGATGCCGTGCTCGTTCACGGCGGAGGCGGGGGCCTAAGGTGTTAGCGCACCTCAGGCCTTCGCCCTGTCTTCTTTAATGGCTGGCTATTCCCACCAGGTACAGCACGCCCCCGTAGCCATCCCACAGCAGCCAGCCGATGGCAATCAACACCAACGCAATGCCTGGAAAAATCAGGTTCGCGCGCTTTTGACGCCGCCCACCGTGGAAGGGCGTTGCAGCCAGGGCGGCGATTGCAAGTGCAGCCCCGATCAGCAGCAGGACGATGGCAAGGAAAATGCTCATTGGTCGCCAAGGACTACGGCATCAGCTTCGTCCGGGTGTACCAGATCTACCGGCGCGCCCTGGCCGCTGCCCGTGCCAAGGCCCAGCCCAGCCCAGCCCAGCCTGTTTGACTCCCCCGAGGCTGACTTATCCACAGGAGATAACTAAAGGAATTTAGAGACTTCGGCGTCACACCTCGCGCGTGGCTCCATTGGAGAGAAGGTGGGACGCTTGCGTCCCACCTTTGTTTTTGGCGGGGCTATGATGCCGCCCATGCCCATCGTGTCTCCCACCCAGGTATCGCTAGGCGCCTTTGGGCCAGCTCACGGGTGCGCCTCACTGGGCTCACGGGGTTTGCAGGGGCGTTTAAAGGGCTGTGCAAGCGGCCTTAAAGGCGTGGCTATCCAGCTCACCCCCACCGCCGTCGCCCGCTCAGATCGCCCCAGGCGCTTCAGAATACCGTGGCCCGGTGCTACCTCCGCCATCCGCGCCCCAATCGGCTGTAAACCCCTGAGTTCATTGGGAATTTTCTCGGCCTGCCCCACTCAGGACCGGCTTATCCCGTTTCCCCCATGATCGTGGTCTCGCACATCGCCCAATGCACAAACATTTTTCCGAAACCACGGGCCACCAGCGCTTGGTCTATGGTGCGATCGCGGGCGCGGTGACCGCGGTGTTGCCTTTGCCAGTGGCGACGCCCTCACAAGCCTTGTTGGCCTGGACGGTGGGGGCCAGTACCTACCTGGTTTTGTCGTGGTGGCTGGCCGTGGCGTTTGATGCCAAACGTACGCGGGCCCGGGCCCAGGCGCAGGACCAGCCGGGCATGACCTTGTTTGTGTTGCTGCTGCTCTCGGTGTTTGCAAGTTTTACGGCCATTGCGCTGATGCTGCAGCACGTCAAAGACCTCTCCGGAACGGAGCGCGCGGCGCATCTTGCCTTGAGCCTCTTGGCGCTGGCGGCATCGTGGTTGCTGATGCAAACCATCTTTGCCTTCCGTTATGCCCATGTGTACTACCAGGAAGAGCTGCGTGGGCAGCCTCATGGTGCGGGCTTGGATTTCCCGGGCAAGCTGCCGCCCGACTACTTTGACTTTTTGTACTACGCCCACGTGGTGGGCATGACCTCGCAGGTGTCGGACGTGGTGGTCACGTCGCGCCAGATGCGTCGGCTCACACTGCTGCACAGCGTGACGGCCTTTGGCTTCAACATGCTGGTGCTGGCCCTGTCCATCAACGTGATGGCGGGCGCGATCCAATAAGTCCGCTGGACAGGGCGGTGCCTAGCAAGATGATGGGGCCGCAGACCAGCATCCAGGGGGTGATGGTTTCGCCCAGCAGCAGCACGCCGTAGGCCACGCCGAACACGGGAATGGCGTAGGTCACGGTCAGCGCCTTTGCCGGGCCGCGCCGGTCAATCAGGCGGAAGAAGATCACGTAGGCAATGCCGGTGCACAGGACACCCAGTGCCAACAGGGCCAGCCAGGCTGCGGTGCTGGCGGCATGTGCGGGCCAGTACCAAAGCGTGAAGGGCAGCAGTGCCAGCGTGGCGCCCACCTGGCTGCCTGTAGCCAGCACCATGGAGGGCACGCCTGGGAGAAAGCGACGCGTGAAGCTGGCGGATAGGCCATAGAAAAAACATGCCACCAGACAGGCCAGCACGGCCCAGCCCGTGGAGCCACCGCCGGCACCGGGCGTGAAGCTGGACTTGCTCCAGGCCAGCAAGGCCACCCCGAAAAAACCGACCAACAAGCCCAGCACACGCAGTCCGTGGGGCCTGTCTTTGAGCCAGACCCAGGCTACGACGGCGCCAAACAGCGGTACGGTGGCGTTGAGGATGGACGACAGCCCGGTGGAGATGGACAGCAGCGCAAACGACAGACAGGCAAAGGGAATGGCCGAATTGAGGATGCCTACCGTGAACACCAGTTTCCAGTGTTGGCGCAGCGCGGCTACCTGGCCCCGGTACCAAAGGATGGGCAACAAGAAGGCGGCCGCAATGCCCACACGCATGCCGGCGGTGGGCAGCGCACCAAACTCCTTGGCGCCCATGCGCATGAACAAAAAGGACGAGCCCCAGATGGCGGCGAGCAGTACAAAGTCCAGCACCCAGGGGCTTGCGGGTGCAGCGGTGGAGGCAGGCGTGGCAGAAGACGAAGAGGTCACACAGGGCTTTCTAGTTGGAGCAGGGCGATTTTGCGGTCCAGACCCCCGGCATATCCGGTGAGCGCCCCGTTGGCGCCCAGCACGCGGTGGCAGGGCACGATGACACTGAGGGGATTGCGGCCGACGGCGGCACCGACGGCGCGCACGGCTGCGGGATTCTGGATTTGCTGGCTGATATGGCCGTAGCTTACCGTGCTGCCTGGGGCGATCGTTTGCAACTGGGCCCACACCGCTTGTTGGAATGCGGTGCCGCCCGACAGGTCCAGTGACAGGTCGAAGTGGCGGCGCTGGCCAGCAAAGTATTCCATCAGTTGCTGGCCAGCGGCGCGCAGCAGCGGATGTTTTGCCTGCACGGGCCAGGCGTCAAAAGCCGGTTGGTGCTGTTGCCCGTCAAACCAGGCACCGACCAGGGCTGTGTCGGTGGCGGCCAGGGTCATGGGGCCCAGCGGGGTGGTGAGGGACGTGCGGACGGTATGGGGTGAGAATTTCATAAAAACAGGCCTCCAGCCCTTATGGAATATGCGCAAGCAGCTATTAATTCAGGAGCGACCAAGCGCGTACGGTGGCGTAGCTGCGCCACGGACGCCATGCCTGCGAGGCCTGTTCGGCGGCCACGGCGGGGCGCGGCTGTTCGCGCACGCCCAGGGCCTTGTGCAGCGCCACGTCGCCGGCCGGAAAGGCATCGGGCCAGCGCAGCGCGCGCATGGCGATGTAGTGCGCCGTCCACGCGCCAATGCCGGGCAGGGCCTGCAGCGCTACCAGCGTGGCCGGCACATCGGCGCTGGCGTTGAGCGCCAGTTGCCCGTCGGCCACGGCGGCAGCCAGCGCGCGGATGGCCTGCTGGCGCTGGCACACGATGCCGAGCTGGCCCAGTGCGTCGTCGCTGGAATGGCGCAGTTGGGCCGCGCTGGGGAACAGATGGGTAAGGCCCGTGATGGGCGTGGCCAGCGGTGTACCAAAGCGCTGCACCAGCCGTGCGCCCAGGGTGCGCGCGGCCTGCACGGTGATCTGCTGGCCCAGCACGGCGCGTACCGCCAGCTCAAAGCCGTCCACCGCGCCCGGCACGCGCAGGCCTGCGCTGTTGGGAAACGCACCCTGCAGCACGGCGTGGATGGCGTGTGGGTCGGCGTCCAGGTCCAGCAGGCTGCGCACGCGCGCCATCACCAGCGGCAGCGCGGTGGCCAGCGATTCACTCACGGTGATCAGCACCTCGCTGCGTGCGGGCAGCAGCTGCAGTTGCACCCAGCCCTGCAGCGTTTGGCCTGCCCAGTCCAGCGCGAGCGTGCGGGCCAGGCGCAGCTGGGTCACGTCCACCACCTCCACACCGGCCAGGCTGCGTTGGGCAAAAAACTGCAGCAGGGCGGCCTCGTCCAGCGGTGGGCGGTAGGCGGCTTTGAGTTGCAAGCCGCTGTTATGCCCAGTGCTCCCGTAGCTACTTTTCCCCGTGGCACTGCGCAGCGCGCGTGGCTGCAGGCGGTACTGCGCCACAAACACGGTATTGAAGCGCCGCACGCTGGCAAAGCCGCTCAGGGCCGCCACCTGGGCGATGGGAAGCTGGGTGTCGGTGAGCAATTGTTTGGCCGTCAGCAGGCGCCGCGTCTGCAGGTACTGCAAGGGCGAGACGCCCCACAGTGCCTCAAAAATGCGGCGCAGGTGGCGCTCGCTTACCCCCAAGCGCTCGGCCACCTGGCCCATGCTGGGCGCACCATCGCTCCACAACTGGGGGGCATCCAACAACTGCGCGGCTTGGCGCGCCAGGATGGCTGACGCGTCTTGCGTGGACCAGGCCTGCGCACCCAGCGCCTGCAGGCCTGAAGGCGCCAGCTCGGGGCGGCAGCGCATGCAGGGTCGAAAGCCCGCTGCCTCGGCCTGCGAGGCCAGGGCAAAGAAGCGGCAGTTCTCTTGTTTGGGCGTGCGTACCTTGCAGACCGGGCGGCAGTAGATGCCGGTGCTGGTCACGCCGGTGAAGAAGCGCCCGTCAAAGCGCGCATCGCGGGCCTTGAGGGCCAGGTACTGGCCCGCGTCAGCTGCAGTGGGGGCGGTGGGCAAGGGCGTGTGCATGGCGCTGATGATACGGAGCCACGCCCGCGCGATGCGCCGTTTTCGGACATGTGGCTGAGTCCCAATAAGCGAGGTGCGCCGCCTACAATGTGCCGCCACAGGCCCGGGCATTTGCGCAGGGCCGCAATAAGGATTTTTTTAGTGCAGTTGGCACCCCGTATTTTCAAAGCCTATGACATCCGCGGCGTGGTGCCCCAAACCCTGACCGAAGACATTGCGCGCGGTCTGGGCCGGGCCTTTGGCACGGTGGCCATGGCCCAGGGCGAAACCACGGTGGCGGTCGGGCGTGATGGGCGTCTGAGCGGCCCCATGCTCATGGCTGCCCTCATGCAAGGGCTGCAGGACGCTGGCGTTGCGGTGATCGACGTGGGCATGGTCACCACGCCCATGCTGTATTTCGCGGCGCGCACGCTGTGCACCAGCGGCATCGAGGTGACTGGCAGCCACAACCCGCGCGATGACAACGGCTTCAAGATGGTGCTGGGCGGGCAGGCGATGTATGGCGATGCCATCCAGGCCCTGCGCACTTGCATGGAGCAAGAGACTTGGCTGCTGCAGCCCGGTGGCTCTTACCGCCGCGTGGACCTGCTGGCCGCCTACACCACGCGCATCGCGGGGGATATCCGATTGGCGCGCCCGCTCAAGGTGGTGGTGGACAGTGGCAACGGTGTGGCCGGAGCCTCGGCGCCGGGTGTGTTACGCGCCATCGGTTGCGAGGTGCAGGAGCTGTTCAGCACCGTGGATGGCAATTTCCCTAACCACCACCCCGACCCCAGCCAACCCGAGAACTTGCGTGATCTCACTGCTGCCCTGCAGGCGGGTGATGCTGAGCTGGGCCTGGCCTTTGATGGTGACGGCGACCGGCTGGGCGTGGTCACGCGCGATGGAGCCACCATTTACGCCGACCGCCAGATGATGCTGTTCGCACGTGATGCGCTGTCGCGCACGCCCGGCGGCACCGTGGTGTTTGATGTGAAGTGTTCGCAGCAACTCGCCCCGGTGATCGCTGCCGCGGGTGGCACACCGTTGATGTGGAAGACCGGCCATTCGCTGATCAAGGCCAAGATGCGGGAAGTTAACGCGCTGCTGGGCGGCGAGATGACCGGCCACATTTTTTTTCAGGAGCGTTGGTACGGTTTTGACGACGGCACCTACGCCGCCGCCCGCCTGCTCGAAATCCTGAGCCGTGCGCCGGATGCGGGTGCGCAGCTGCAAGCCCTGCCTACCAGCTTTTGTACGCCTGAGCTGCATGTGGCGTGTGAAGAGGCGCATGTGGTGGTGGCGCAGCTGGTGGCCGGCGCACGGTTCGACGCGCCGGCGCAAGTGCATACGGTAGACGGCCTCCGTGTGGACTGGTCCGATGGTTTTGGTCTGGTGCGCGCCTCCAACACCAACCCGGTGCTGGTGCTGCGTTTTGAAGGGCATACCGAGGTCGCGCTGCAACGCATCCAGGCCGACATGCTGGCCCTGCTGCGCACCGTGGTGCCAGAGGCCCAACTGAGCAAGGCCACCCATTGAAAGCCGCGACTATCCAACGCATCCTCATCGTCAAACTTTCGTCGCTGGGTGATGTGGTGCACGCCATGCCCGCGGTGCAGGACCTGCGCTGTGCCTACCCGCAGGCACAGATGGACTGGGTGGTGGAGGGTGCGTTTGCGCCGTTGGTGGCGCGCTGCGAAGGTGTGGGCCAGGTGATCGCTTGCGACCTGCGGCGCTGGCGCAAAGCGCCGCTGGCCGCCACCACACGCCGCGAGTGGAAAGCCTTCAAAACGCAGTTGCAGGCCCAGGCCTACGACGCCGTCATCGACCTGCAGGGCCTGAGCAAGTCGGCGCTGGTGTCTTGGCTGGCGCGCACCACGCCCACGGGCAAACGTTATGGCCTGGCCAACCAGACCGAGGGCTCGGGTTTTGAAGCACCAGCCCGTTGGGTGGCCGATGTGGCCATCGAGATTGAACCCCATGTGCATGCCGTGCAGCGCTCGCGTATTTTGTGTGCCGCCGCCCTGGGTTACGACCTGCAGGGCCCGGCCCTGGCGGGCCTGCACGCCGGTGCGCTGGCCGCCGCCGCGCCCGTGCAGAACGCTGCCGGTGGCAACCCATTTGCGCCCAAAAAGCCCGTGGTGGCGCTGGTGCATGGCACGTCGCGGCTCGACAAGGAATGGCCGCAGGCCGCCTGGGTGGCACTGGGCCAGCGCCTCAACCATGCTGGTTTTTCCGTCGCACTGGCGCATGGCAATGCGGCCGAGAAAACCACCAGCGAGGCGATTGCCAAACAGCTGCAGGACGCCTGGGTCTGGCCCGCCATGGCGCTGGACGCCATGACCGACACGCTGGCCCAATGCGCCGGTGTGGTGGGCGTGGACAGCGGTGTGAGCCACATTGCCGTGGCGCTGGACCTGCCGCATGTGCAGCTCTACAACTTTGACACTGCCTGGCGCACCGGGCCCGAGGTGCTGGCCGGCACCGACGCCGCCACGGCGTCGCGCCTGCCGCTGCGCCAGTGCAGCGTGTATGGCCAGCCCCAGCCCACCGTGGACGCGGTGTGGGAGGCCTGGGAAAGCCTGGCCACCCCGGTGCTATGCCGATGATGCGCGCCCTGTATTCGCTGGCCGTCTGGCTGGCCCAGCCGCTGGTGCGCCGCAAGCTGCGCCGCCGCGCGGTGGCAGAACCTCTGTATGGCGAACACGTAGGCGAACGTTTTGGCCACTACACGCAGCCAGCGCCAGCGCCTGCGGCAGGTGAGGGCCCGTTGGTTTGGCTGCATGCCGTCTCGCTGGGCGAAACACTGGCCGCGGCCACCTTGGTGACGGCCCTGCGCGCGCAGTGGCCCGGCATGCGCCTGTTGCTCACCCACGGCACGGCCACGGGCCGCGCGGCCGGTGTGCGCCTGCTGCAACCCGGCGATGTGCAGGTCTGGCAGCCGTGGGACACGCTGGGCGCGGTGCGCCGTTTCCTGGCCCACTTTCGCCCGCAGATCGGCCTGCTGATGGAAACCGAACTCTGGCCCAATCTGGTGGCCGAGAGTGCGCGTGCCGGCGTGCCGCTGTGCCTGGTGAATGCGCGCTTGAGCGAGAAAAGCCTGCGCCAGGCCAAGCGCCTGGCCTGGCTGGCACGCCCCACCTACCGTGGCCTGCATGCGGCGTGGGCGCAAAGCGAGGCCGATGCCTTGCGTCTGCGCCAATTGGGCGCCCCGGTGCGCGGCGTGATGGGCAATTTCAAATTCGACATGGCACCCAACGCTACCCAACTGGCCCAGGGCCACGCCTGGCGTGGTGCAAGCGCCCGCTCGGTGCTGCTGTTTGCCAGTGCGCGCGAAGGCGAAGAAGCTATGCTGGTCGAGGTTTTGAAGCAAAATGGGCCTCTAGCCCCCGTGGATATTGCGCAAGCAGCTCCTGAAACCATAGCAAATGCGGTGCAGTGGCTGGTTGTGCCACGTCACCCGCAGCGCTTTGATGAGGTGGCGGCGTTGTTTGCCGCGGCCGGTTACACGGTGGCGCGGCGCAGCCAGTGGGGCGCTGGTGGCCCGGTGGCGGCCGATGTGTGGCTGGGTGATTCGCTGGGCGAGATGGCGCTGTACTTTGGTCTGGCCCACTCCGCCTTGCTGGGGGGGAGTTTTGCGCCCTTGGGTGGGCAAAACCTGATCGAGGCCGCGGCCTGTGGCGTGCCCGTGTTCATGGGACCGCACACCTACAACTTTGCCGAAGCGGCGCAGCTGTCTGCAGAAGCCGGGGCCGCGTTTGCATGTGCCGATCTGGCCGACGCAGTGCAGCGTGCGATGGCAATGCTGCAACACCCCGCCGCCCTGGCCCAGGCGCAGCAGGCGGCATTGAACCTGGGCGCGGCCCACCGTGGTGCCGCGCACCGCACCGCCCAGGCACTGGCCGCGGTGCTGGCAGAAAAAAGGCCCTGACCTCGCAAGGTTCAGGGCCTGGGCGATCCTGGAGGAAGGATCAGTTCGCCAATTGGCCGTTGATGGGGTTCAGGTCGTCGGCCACCAGCGAGCCATTGGCCTGCTTGAGCTTCAAGCCACCCAGCAACACGTCATAACGCGCCTTGGCCAGCTTGGCCTTGGTGTCAAACAACTGGCTCTGGCTGTTGAGCACATCGATGTTGATGCGCACGCCCACCTGGTAACCCAGCTTGTTGGCGTCCAGCGCGCTTTGGCTCGACGCCTCAGCCGCTTCCAGCGCCTTGACCTGGCCCTGGCCGGACAACACACCAAAGAAGGCGGTGCGGGTGCCTTGGGCCACCGCACGTTTGGTGGCTTCCAGGTCGGTACGGGCCTTGTCTTCCAGGGCCAGTGTTTCCTTGATGCGGTTCTGCGTGGCGAAGCCGGCAAACAGGGGCAGGTTGAAGGACAGGCCCACGGTGGCCACATTGACTCGGCTGTCGGCGGTGGCGGTTGAAGTACCGTTGTTGTTAACTGCCGAATAGCTGCCCGTCAGGTCCAGCGTGGGCTTGTGGCCGGCTTCGGCCTTGGCGGTTTCCAGCTTGGCCACTTCCAGCGCAATCTCTTGCTGCTGGATGCCAGGGTGGCGGGTGGCAGACTGTTGCACCCAGACTTCGGCATCACCGGGCTCCAGCGGCGCCAGTACTACCGGGGCGGCCAAAGGTTTGGGCGTGGCATCACTCTTACCCACCAACTGGTTCAGGGCAATGGTTTTCACGCGCAGGTCGTTCTCGGCGGCCAGCTCTTGCGCCACCACCAGGTCAAAACGAGCCTGTGCCTCGCGGCTGTCGGTGATGGTGGAGGTGCCCACCTCGAAGTTGCGCTTGGCCGAGGCCAGCTGCTCCGCCACGGCGGTCTTTTGGCTCTTCACAAAGGCCAGGCTGTCGGCAGAGGCCAGCACATCAAAGTAGGCCTGGCTCACGCGCACGATCAGGTCCTGCTCGGCGGCCTGCAGCTGGGCCTGGGCCAGAGCGATCTGTTTGTTGCCCTGCTCGTAGCTGGCCCAGTTGGCTGGGCGGTACAAAGGCTGGGAGGCGCTGATGGTGGCGGTTTGGGAACCATATGAACGCTCAGCCGAGGGCAGCACTTCCTGGTTGGAGCGGCTCGCACCCAGCGCAAAGTTGGCGGTGGGCAGGATGGCCGCCCGTGCCTGGGCCGACTTGGCCAGCGTGGCGTCGAACTGGCTTTTGGCCGACTGGTAGCTGGCGTCAAAGCCGCGTGCGGCGCTGTACAGGTCCAGCAGGCTCTGGGCCTGGGCCAGGGGGGCGAAGGTGGCAGCGGCCAGCAGGGCCAGGGGCAGCAGTTTGAGGCGCATGGGATTTCGTAGACGTGACATGGAGGAGGGCTTTCTGGGGCTCGGAAGGAATGGGGCCGTACGGATGCGGAGCAATCAATAACGCGCAATGCCGGGGTTGCGCTCGATTGACCAGGCGTCGATGCCGCCGGCAATATTGGCAATCTGCGTGAAGCCGCGGCTTTGCAAAAACATCGCTACCTGCATGCTGCGCGCACCGTGGTGGCACAGACAGGCAATCGGGCGTGTGGCATCCAGCTCGGCCAGGCGCACGGGAATCGTCCCCATGGGAATGGCCAACACCTCCAGACCGTCTTCCTCAACCCGCGCCAGCGCCAACTCGTGCGGCTCGCGCACGTCCAGCACCAGGGGCTGGACAGCGGAGGCAAGTGACTGGAACCAGGATTCCAGGTGGCTGGGGCGGATTTGGTCGATCATGGTGTCTACGGGGGAGGGCTTAAAACTGGAAACGCGAAGGCTCGGCAAAGTGTTGCAGGCGCGGGGCGTTGGCGTCCCAGGGCTGGGTGGTGCGGAAATCGGTGCTGCTGGTGCGGGTGACCAGGGTGGCACGCATCTGGGGCTCGTCGCCCACGATGGCGAGCAGGCGGCCACCCACATTCAGGCGCTGCAGCAGGTCGTGGGGTACCTGGGTCACCGAGCCACTCAGCACGATGGCGTCAAACGTACCCAGAGCCGCACTGAGCTTGGCTCCATCTTCCTGGTGCACGGTCACGTTGCGGATGCCCGCCTTTTGCAGGTTGCTGCGGGCCATCTCGACCAGCTCGGGCAGCAGCTCCACGCTCAGCACCTGGGCAGCGCGGTGCGACAGCAGGGCCGCCATAAAACCTGAACCGGCACCGACTTCGAGCACCGACTCATGGGGTTGTAGGGCCAGGTCTTGCAGCAGGCGGGCTTCCATGCGCGGGGCCAACATGCACTGGCCACCGGGCAGGGGAATCTCCAGGTCGGCAAAGGCCAGGGCCTTGTGCGCCAGTGGCACAAACTCTTCACGTGGCACGGTGCTCAGCAGCTCCAGCACGCCGGTGTCCAGCACGTTCCAGGGGCGGATCTGTTGCTCAATCATGTTGAAGCGGGCTTGGGCGAAGTTCATAGTCGTTTCTCCTTGGGAATCAGGTAGCGTTGATGGGCCAAATTTTAGCGGGCGGGGGTGGCGGGTCTGCTCCACATCCGCTTGGCCCAGTTCGCCAGATCGTCCATATAGCAATACACCACGGGCACCACCACCAGCGTTAGCAGCGAAGAGGTGATGACCCCGCCAATCACGGCCTGGCCCATGGGCGCGCGCATTTCTGAGCCTTCGGTCAGTGCAAACGCCAGTGGCACCATGCCAAAAATCATGGCCAGTGTGGTCATCAGAATGGGGCGCAGCCGCACCTTGGCAGCCAGCAACAGGGCGTCGGAGCGTGGCAAGCCGGGCACGGGGTTGCCGTGGTTGTCGACACCGTCTTCGCGCGCGCGGATCGCAAAGTCCACCAGCAGAATCGCGTTTTTGGTCACCAGGCCCATCAGCATCACCACGCCGATGATGGAAAACATGGACAGGGTGGAGCCAAACGTCATGAGCGCCAGTACCACGCCAATCAGCGTGAGCGGCAGCGCCGTCATCAGCGCCAGCGGCTGCAAAAAGCTCTTGAACTGGCTGGCCAGAATCATGTAGATGAACACAATGGCCAGCACCAGGGCCGAGATGGCGTAACCAAAGGCCTCCGCCATGTCCTTGGTGGAGCCGCTGAACTTGTAGCTGTAGCCCGCCGGCATGGCGATGGTGTCCATGGCGGTTTTGATGTCGGCCGACACCTCACCCGCCGAGCGGCCCGACACGTTGCCGGTGATGGACACCTCGCGCGTCAGGTCGCGCCGGTTGATCTGGTTGGCGCCGGTGGACTCCACCACCTCGGCCACCTGGTTCAGGCGCACGATGCGCGGGCTGCCGTCGGCATTGCTGCCCACGGTGAACGGCAATTGGCTCAGGTCACTGGCGCTGTTGCGTGCGGTGGGGGCCAGGCGCACGTTCACGTCATAGGTTTGGTCGTCCGGCGCGCGCCAGTTGCCTACCGTCTGGCCCGCCACCAGGGTGCGCAGCGCGGTGCCAATTTGCGCCACCGACAGGCCCACGTCCGAGGCCACGTCGCGTTTCACCTGCACGTCCAGCGTGGGTTTGTTGGGTTTCACGCTGGAGTCCAGGTCCACCAGGCCGGGGATGTCGCGGATTTTTTCCAGCGCCAGGGTGGTCAGGCGTTCCAGTTCGCCGGTGTCCGCACCCTGGATGGAGAACAGGATTTGTTTCTGCCCACCCACGGCGTCCATCAGGCCCGCGTGGGTGACGGTGATACCGGGCACCTCGCGCAGGCGTTCGCGCAGCTTGACCGACATGGCGTCCACACTGAGCTGGCGGTCTTTGCGGTCCACCAAACGGATGTAGATGCTGGCGTAAATTTTGCCCTGCGCATTGCCGGTGTTGATGGTGGAGAGTGTGTAACGCACCTCGGGAAACTCGCGGATGACGGCTTCGACCTGTTTGGCCTTGGCCTCGGTCACTTCCAGCGAGGAACCCACGGGGGTGTGGAAGTTGAGCGTGGTTTCCGAGAAGTCGGACTTGGGCACGAACTCGGTCCCCAACAGCGGCACCATGAAGATGCTGGCCACAAAAATGCCCAGCGCCAGGCCCACGGTAGCCAGCTTGTGTTTGAGCGACCAGCGCAGGATGCCCTGGTAGGCGTTGGCCATGCTTTCGGTGGCATTGTCAAACCAGCGTGTCACGCGGCCAATGGTCTTGTCGTAGAGCGTGACCGGTGGGCCGTGTTTGCCATGGTCGTCGATGCTGGGGTCGTGCCAGATGCTGGACAACATGGGGTCGAGTGTGAAGCTCACAAACATGGAGATCAGCACCGCGGCCACGATGGTGATGCCAAACTCGTGGAAAAACTTGCCGATGATGCCGCCCATAAAACCAATGGGCAAAAACACCGCCACGATGGACAGGGTGGTGGCCAACACGGCCAAGCCAATTTCCTGCGTGCCATCCAGCGAGGCCTGGTAGGCACCTTTGCCCATTTGTACATGGCGCACGATGTTTTCGCGCACCACGATCGCATCGTCAATCAGCAGGCCCACACACAGGCTCAGCGCCATCAGCGTGATCATGTTGATGGTGAAGCCAAACCAGTTCATGAACAAAAAGGTGCCGATCAGCGCGATGGGCAGGGTGAGCCCGGTAATGACCGTGGAGCGCCAGGAGTTGAGGAACAGGAACACGATGAGCACCGTAAGCACCGCACCTTCGATCAGCGTGCGCCGCACGTTGTCCACCGACACACGGATCTGGCGCGAGCCATCGGTAATGGACTCCAACTTGACGCCGGGGGGCAACTGCTTTTGCATCTCGCCCAGGGTTTTGATCAGGCCGTCCACCACGGCAATGGTGTTTTCGTCCTGCGACTTCTGCACCGTGAGCATGAGGGTGCGCTGGCCGTTGTACAGCGCCAGGCTCTCCACCTCTTGGGCACCATCGGCCACACGCGCCACCTGGTCCACCCGTACAGGCGCACCGTTTTTGCGCGCCACAATGATCTTGCCAAAGTCTTCGGGGCGCTGCATGCGCGCCTCGATCTGAATCACACGCTCCTGCTCGGCAGAGCGGATGGCGCCCACGGGCAGGTCCTGGTTTTCATTGCGCACCGCACTCACCACCTGGTCGGGGGTGATACCAAAGGACTCCAGCGCCTGCGGGTTCAGGTAGACATTGATTTCACGTTTGGTGCCGCCCACCACGGTGACCGAACCCACGCCGCGCACGTTCTCCAGCCGTTTCTTGAAGGTCTGCTCGGCCCAGTTGGTCAGTTCCACCGCGCTGGGCACTTTGGTGCCTGCTGCCGTATCCGGCAGTACTGCCACCGACCAGATGGCGCGTGCGGCCGGGTCAAAACGCAGCACACGCGGCTCTTTCACCTCGGCACGCAACAGCGGTTTGATAGAGGCCACCTTTTCGCGCACGTCTTCGGCGGCCTTGCGGCCATCCACATGCAGGCCAAACTCGATCACCACCACACTCTGGCCTTCGTAGCTGCGCGAGGTCAGGGCGTTGATACCGGCAATCGAATTGACGCCTTCTTCGATCTTTTTTGAGACTTCACTCTCCACAATCTCAGGCGAGGCGCCGGGGTAGTCGGCAATCACCACCACCACGGGAAAGTCGATGTTGGGGAACTGGTCCACCTGCAGGCGCTGCAGCGAGAACAGGCCCAGCACCACCAAGGCCAGCATGACCATGGTGGCGAACACCGGGTTTTGCAGGCTAACGCGGGTGAACCACATCAGTTGCCACCCTGGGCAGCGGTGGCAGTTTTCACGGCCGTGCCGGCACGTACCGGCCCCACGCTACCGCTGAGCACCTGGGTGCCCTCGGGCACACCTTGGATAGCGGCGAAGGTCTGGCCCTGGGCCTCACCCCGCGCCACCACGTCTACCGTCTGGTGCTGCACCACACCCGCTTGCACGGTTTGCACATACGGTTGCGGTTTGTCGGTGCGCACGGCGGACAAGGGCAGGCCCAGTGCGCGGGTGCTACCCAGGTTGAGCTGGCCCTGGGCAAACAGGCCCTGGCGCAGCGAGGCATGGGGTTCCAGCGCCAAGTAGGCCAGCACGGCGCGGCTGCCCGCCACGGCACTGGGGTTTACCCGGCTCACCTTGGCCGCCACCGTGGTGGCCGAGCCCTCTACGCTGAGTTGGGCCATCTGGCCCACGCGCACCTGCAGCGAATCGGTGGCGCTGAGGCTGGCTTCCAGCTCCAGGCGGCTCACGTCCACAATTTCCACAATCCGGGCATCAATGGCCACACGTTCGCCCGGCTGGGCCAGACGCTGGGCCACCTGGCCGCTGATAGGTGCGCGCAGCACAGTGTCGTCCAAGGACTTGGTGGCCACATCGGCACCGGCCTGGGCGGCGCGGTAGCTGGCTTCGGCCGCGGCCAGGTTGGCCGACGACGATTCGAGGGCGGTTTTGGAGATAAATCCCTGGTCGACCAACGAGCGGTTGTTCTCAAAACTGCGTTTGGCAATGTCGACCTGGGCGCGCGCGGCTTCGGCCTGCTGTTGGGCCTGGCGCACCCGGGCCTGGGATTCGGTGGAGTCCACACGCGCAATCACCTGGCCGGCCTTCACCACATCGCCTTCACGCACGGTCAAGCCTTGCAGCTCACCGGCCACCCGGGCTTTCACAAACGCCGAGTTGACCGCTTTGAGCGGTCCCGAAATGGCCAGGCCTTGTGCAAGCTCCATGTTTTGCACCTGCACCACATCCTTGGGGCCCAGTGCAATCGCCACCTGCACCTTGCTGGCTGCCTGTTGGTTGGCCAGGGCCTCTTGTTGGGTCTTGCGTGCCGACAGGGCACGCACGGACACCGTGGCGACCAGGGCCAGCACCAGCGCACCTGCTGTCCATTTGATCCAGGGTTTCATGGGGTGTTCAGCTCGCTTGCAGTGGAGAAGGGGGCGGGCGCACGGCCAGGCCTATCAGCATGTTGTCCACCTGGGTCTGGATATAGGCCAAGGGGTCAAAGACGACTCCAGGGGGCATACACGAGCCCAGTGACTGCTTGGAAATGGCTAGAAACAGGATGGGCGCCATGACCAGGTAGGCACCGTAGTTCAGCTCCATGGGACGGAACTCGCCGCTGTTGATACCGCGTTGCAGCACCCGTTGGATCAGTGCGTTGCCCGGGGCAATCACCTCAGCCTGGTAGAACGCAGCCAGCTCGGGAAAGTTGCCAGCCTCGCTCATCATGAGCTTGGAAATACCCGCGGCTTGGGTGGAGCCCACACGCTCCCACCAGACAGTGATGCAGTAGCGCAGCAGTTCGGCGCTGCTGCCCTCATACGCGTCCAGCTCCTGGCTCCATTCGTCAAAACGGCCCGAAATGTTCTCGCGCACCACGGCCTTGAACAGCTCTTCTTTGCTGGAAAAATACAGGAACAAGGTGCCCTTGGACACACCGGCACGTTTGGCCACCTCTTCGGCGCGGGTGGCGGCAAAGCCTTTTTCCACAAATAGCTCCAGCGCCGCTGCCAGCAGTTCACCGGGGCGTGCGTCTTTGCGGCGCTCGCGTTTGGCGCGCACATTGCTGGCGAGGAGGTCGATGGGGCACTGCATAAATTACTGACTGATTGGTTATTAATGTAGCCGTGGGCCGCGACAGTGTCAATCGTTGCGGGTCTCCTGCGTAAGATGCAGGCGCTTGTTGCGACCAATGACTTTTCACTACCTACGGAGTTCCCCATGACCCCAGCCTTGCAAACCATCACCCTGGGCGGCGGATGCTTTTGGTGCACCGAAGCGGTGTATGTCCAGGTCAAGGGTGTGGTGGACGTGGAGTCCGGCTACAGCAACGGCCAGGTGGTGCAGCCCAGCTACGAAGACGTGTGTACCGGCAGCACCGGCCACAACGAGGTGGTGAAGCTGGTCTACGACCCAGCCCAAATTTCCACGCGGGAAGTGCTGGAGATCTTTTTTGTGATCCACGACCCCACCACGCTGAACCGCCAGGGCAATGACGTGGGCACCCAGTACCGCAGCGGCATCTATGTGTCCACCCCGGAACAGGAGGCCGTAGCGCGGGAAGTGATGGCCGAGATGGCGGCCAGCGGTGTCTACAGCCGGCCCATCGTCACCGAAGTGCTGCCAGTGGACAACTACTGGCCGGCCGAGGCTTACCACCAGGACTTTTTTGAACGCAACCCGCACCAGGGCTACTGCATGGCCGTGGCTGCGCCCAAGGTGGCCAAGTTTCGCAAGACCTTTGCCCGCCTGCAGAAGTAGGCGGAAGGCGGGGCGCTTTAGCGGCGGATCGGCGAGTCGCTGAAGATGCCCCAGTTGGATTTGGGCGCGGGCTTGGGCATTTCTTCTTGGTGTTGTTCCGCGTAGTTCAGGGCCAAGCCGACCCCACCAATCAAGATGGTCAGCCCGATGACCAATTTCAGTACGGTGACCCACAGCTTGGGTTCATCATCGCGTTTCATGCGCATTCTCCAGTTGCACGCTATTGTGCCTCTGTTGACTCCAACGCCCGTCCTTGCTGCGTGAGCAGCTACCGGATGTATAGCAAAACCTGGAGTGAATACAAGTTCACCAGCGCCTGGCAACCCTCCTTATGTCGGTGCAGACCTGCCGTCTGTACGTAGCACCAGAAAAACCACAAATAGTCCGCCCAGCGCTGCCGTGACGATGCCGATGGGCAGCTCCTGCGGGGGCAGCAGCGTGCGGCACAACAAGTCGCTACCCAGCATCAGCACCGCGCCGGCCAGCGCGGACAGCGCTAGCAGGCGCCCATGCAGTGCACCGCACAGCGCGCGCGCCAGGTGCGGCACCATGAGGCCGACAAAACCGATCACCCCGGTCAGCGCCACAAAACAAGCGGTGGCCAGGGCCGCCACACCAAACACCTCGGCCCGCAGGCGCTGGGGCGCAATGCCCAGGCTCTGGGCGGTTTCATCCCCGGCCAGCAGCGCGTCCAAGGCATGCCGCCGGCTGGCCGCAAAGGTCAGCAGGGCCAGCAGGCCAAACAGGGCCAGGCCCAAGTTGTCCCAGCGCGCCAGGCCCAGACCGCCCAGGGTCCAAAACAGCACCGAATGGGCGGCCCGCTGGTCGCCTGCGAACACCAGGTAATGGGTGATGGCGCCAAACAGGAAGGAGGTGGCCAGGCCGGCAAGAATGAGTTTTTCAGGCCCGCTGGATTCGCTCCTCTTCACAATCGTCAGCACCGTGGCGGCTGACACCAGCCCGCCCACCAGTGCCGCCAAGGGCAGGGTCCAGATGCCCAGCCACTCGCCGGTGGCGGTGATGACGGCCACCGCACCGGCGCTGGCGCCGGACGATAAGCCAAACAAAAACGGGTCCGCCAGATCGTTGCGCGTGACGGTTTGCAGTAACACGCCCACCACCGCCAGGCCCGCGCCCACCAGCAGCGCTAGCAGCACGCGCGGAATGCGCAGTTCCAGCACGATGCGCTGCAAGGTGGTGCCCACCTCGGGCAAACCCAGCGCCGGCGCCCAGGGCCCGGCCAGCGCACTGAGCACCTCTGCCAGCGGCAGCGGCGTACTGCCTTTGGCAATGGAGGCCAGAGCGAAGACCAGCAGCAGGAGCAAGCCCGCTGCCAGGCTACCAATAAAGGCCCGTTGCGACATCACTTGGCTTTGGTGGCCATGGACTTGGCAATCTTCTCGATCGCTTCAATATTGGCGGGGCCGGGTGTCAACTCGGCATAGCGCAGGGCCACATAACGCTCGTTCTTCACCGCGTCGGTTTCTTTCATGGCCGGATGGTTCTTGAGGAACTGCAGTAGCCGGCTCACACCGTTGCCATCCTGGTAGTCCAGCATCACCAAAAACTGCGGGTTGCGCGCCGCCACGGTTTCCCACGAGGTGGTGCCCCAGCTGGTCTCCATGTCGGCCATGATGTTGCGGCCGCCGGCAGCGTCGATCATGGCGGTGGGAATCGCGTACTTGCCGGCCGTGAACGGTTTGTCGTCGCCCGAGTCGTAGAGGAATACGCGGGTGTCCTTGCTGCCGGCTGCGGGTGTGAGTTTGGCCAGACGCGACTTCCACTGCGCCACCTGGGTTTTGGCCTGGGCTTCTTTGCCAAAAATGGTGCCGAGCTTGACGAAGTCGGTGTAGAGCAAGTCCATGCTGGCCGCCGGGCGCTGCTTGTTCACATGCACGCAACTCTCGGACAGCACCAGCGTTTGGATGCCGTACTTGGCCAGCGTGGTGGGGGTCACTTCGCCGCCCACCTTCATGCCGTAGTTCCAGCCGGCAAAGAAGAAATCGGGGTTGGCGGCCAGGATGTTTTCCAGATTGGGGTTCTTGGGCGCCAGTTCGGGAATGTTGCCCAAGGCCGTCTTGAATTCGGGGCCAGTCTTGTACCAGCCGGTAATGCCGGTCACGCCCACCATACGCGTGTTGAGCTGCAGGGCCAGCGCCATTTCGGTCATGTTCAGGTCGTGGATCACCGCCCGCTTGGGCGGTGCGGCGAAGGTCAGTGGCGTCCCGCAGCTCTCCACGGTAACGGGGAAGGTTTGCGCGGCGCACAACGTCGATGCGAGCGACAAGGCCAGGGTGCTGACAAGATGTTTCATGGCGTGGGTTCTTCGTAGTGGTTGAAAAAACTGGTGCGGTGCTGGGGCGGGCTGCCTGCAGGCGCGTCGGGCGGATGTGCGTCCAGCACCAGCATGGGCTGCGCCGTACCGGGGTGGGGCAGGTAGTAGGAATGCATGGCAAACACCTGGTGCACCGTGACAGGATTGAGTGCTAGCGTGGGGGTGTCACAGCGGACCAGGGCGCCAGCTTTCAGTACCAGCACCTGGTCGGCCCAGGGCGGCACCAGTGGCAGGTCGTGCAGCACCGCCACCACGGTAATGCCCAGGTCTTTAACCATGCGCAGCAGATCCAGCGTGGCGCGCGGGTCCAGGTGGTTGGTCGGCTCATCCAGCAAGAGCAGGCGGGGTTGCTGGGCCAAAGCGCGGGCCAGGTGGGCACGCTGGCGTTCGCCGCCGGACAGGCTGCCCATGGCGCGTGTTGCCAGGGTGGTCAGGTTGCACAGCGCCAGCGCATCGGCGACGACTCCCCGCAGCTGGGCCGGGCTCTGCGTTTGCCGGTGCGGCAGGCAGCCCAGCGCCACGTAGTCCTGCACCCGCAGGCGCACGTCGGCGTGGTCGGCTTGCCCGAGGATGGCCAGCATGCGCGCGCGGACCACAGGGGCCATGTGTTGCAGCGGCTCGCCGTCCAGCAGCACATGGCCGGTCGTGGGCGCCAGCAGGCCGCCCAGCATGCGCAGCAGGGTAGATTTGCCGGCCCCGTTTGGGCCGACGATGGCGAGGCGCTGACCCGGCGCCACCGAGAAGCTCAGGGGCTGGATCAAGGCGCTGCCTTGGGGCGTGCGAAAGCTTGCATCGCACACCTGCAGTGACATACCGGCGAGGGTGGGCATGTCTAAGCCGGGCGAAGTGGCGTGCGCGGTGGGGCCAAGCGGCCAGGTGCAAATGGCATGGAAAAATTCCTGAACAAAAACTCGCACCGGCATCCCCGCCAGCGGTTGAGCGTCACGACGGCGTGCTGGGCACACCGTCACCGTGTTGGCCGGTATCCGGGCTGATGGCAACCCTCCATCGCCTTCCCAGGTGCCTGTTCAGAGCGCCCAGTGGCTGAGTGATGGGGGGTGAAGAAAGCCGGGCTTTCTTCATCCAATTGACCGTTGCGGGGGCAGCGCAGGTGGGGCGTCGGGGCGTGGGCCCCGCAGTCCTCCTGCTTCCCGTTGAACTGCGGCCTGTGAACCACGCCGCGAGCACCAACGGGCGCATTCTAGTTGTGAATGTTGGCAACGCAGTTGCGTTCATGCGGCGGCCATCGCCGGGGACTGCGCGCCAAACCGGATGTGTTCAGCCCGGTGCGCTGCGTGGGCCGCCACCGCCGCATCGTGTGTGACCAGAATGACGCCAAAGCGGTGCGCCGCAGCGCTGGCGCACAGCAGCGCTATGGTGGTTTTCTGGATGAGCGGGTCTAGCCGTGAGGTGGGCTCGTCCGCAAAGATGAAGCGGGGCTGGAGCAGCAGCACCCGCAGCAACGCAAAGCGCTGCAGTTCGCCGCCCGACACCTGGTCGGGCAGGCGCTCCAACAGCTCGGGGCCCAGTTTCAGTTCACGCATCAACTCGGTGGCGTCGGCCCAACTGCGCCGGTGCCGCGTGATGAGGTCATGCAGGCACTGGCGCAGCGTGCGGCTGGGGGCAAACGCGGCGGGTGGGTCCTGGTACAGCTTTTGAAAAGCATGGGGCGGGGTGCCTGGTGGTCGGCTCACCACGCCCGCGTCGGGCTGGGCCACGCCCAGCAAGATGTGGCCCAGCGTGGTTTTGCCGCAGCCGCTGGGGCCAGTCACGGCCACGATTTCGCCCTGGGCGATGGACAGGTCCACGTTGGAGAAAAGGCGCTCGGCCCCGAACGACTTGGCCAGGCCTTGCGCCAGCACCACGGGGGCGGCCGCTGCTGCCACGGGCTGGAGCAGGCCCCGCCAGTGGGCCGGGTCGGCCTGCACCAGCGCCTGGCTGTAGGCATGTTGCGGGCGCACCAGCACCTCAGGCGCTGGGCCGTGTTCGATCACCTGGCCGTCGAGCATGATGGCCACCGTGCCGCCCAGGCGGTGGGCCAGTGCCACATCGTGGGTGATGGTGATCAGGGCGGCGTGGGTGGCATTCTCTGTGGGCACGTGGGCGGCCAGCAGATCGGCGACCTGGTCACGCAGCGCCGCGTCCAGCCCTTTGGTGGGTTCATCGGCAATCAGCAGCTGCGCCTCTGCTGCGCAGGTGGCGGCAAACGAGACCCGTTGCGCCATGCCGCCCGACACTTGGTGCGGGTATTTGCGGGCCGCGTGCTGCAACTGCAATTGGGCCAGGGCCTGGTCTGCAGTTTGGCGTGCTGAGGGCCAGGTTTGGTCTTTCACAAAATGCGCTACCTCGGCGACTTGCGTGTGGGTGCGCATGGTGGGGTTCAGCGCCAGCCAGGGCTCTTGGGGCAACATGGCCAACTGGCGACCCCACAGAGGGGGCTGTGCCTTGGCTGCTGCATGGGGGCCCACCACAGGTTGGCCCCACACCGCGACTTGACCGCGGGTCTGCATGCCTGTGGGCAGGGTGCCCATGATGGCCTGGGCCAGGATCGACTTGCCCGAGCCGGACTCTCCCAAAATCGTGAGTCGCTGCCCCGCTGCCAACGCCAGGCTCACACCGCGCACAATGCCTGCGTCAGACGGCTGGCCAGGGGCTGTCACGTGCAGGTTGTTGATCTCTAAAGCGAGTGTCATCTGCATACTTTCATCAAGGTTGTGGGGCGCGTGGGCGGGTGACGGCTTGCAGCGCCAGCACACAGGCCAGCAGCGCCAGCACCGGGGTGGCCAGTAGCCAGGGCGCATCGTCGGAATGTGGCAGCGCCTCGGTCATCAGCACGCCCAGTTCGGCGCCGGGCGGGCGCAAGCCAATGCCGACAAAACCCATGGCGGCCACGGCCAGCACGCCGTTGCACACGGCAAAGGCCAGCAGCGAGAGCCAGGTAGACCGCACGGCAGGCCACAGGTGGTATTGCGCAATGTAAGCCGGGCCAAAGCCCAGCAGCTGGCTGGACTGCACCTGCGGCCCGGCCAGCAGCGCACCGACTGATGCACGCGTGGTGCGGTAAAACTCCACCCAGGCAGTGAGCACCAGGCCCAGGTAGAGCGGCCACTTTTCACCCGGTGCCAGGGCAGACAGCAGCAGCACCCACAGCAGGCCGGGCATGGCCATCACCGCATCGGCCAGGCTTTGCAGCGCACGCGCGAGCCAACCCTTGCGCCAGGCGGCCAGCACGCCCAGGCTGGCCCCCAACACGGCTGACATCAGGGCCGAGCCCAGGGCCAAAGACAGCGACACGCGGACGCCCTCGGCCAAGCGCGCCAGCACGCTGCGCCCCAGCGCATCGGTGCCCAGCCAGTGCTGATGCGATGGTGGTTGTAGCGTGGCCGACAGGTCTTGCAGGTACGGATCAGGCATGGCCAGCGGTGCCAGCCATGCATACGTTATCAAGGCCAGCAGGGTGAACCACCCCAGGCGATAGTGGGTGCTCGGTTGCAGTGTCTTGTTATGGTTCATGAAGCCTCCTGGTGTTGCAGGCGTGGATCAAGCAGCCAGCACAGGCCGTCCACGGCGCTGTTGAGCAGCACAAACATCCAGCCCATGCACAGTGCCGTGCCTTGCACCATGGGGATGTCACGCGCAACCAGCGCATGGATCAGCGCGTGGCCGATGCCGGGCCAGGCAAAAAAACTCTCCACTACCACCACGCCTTCCATCAGCAGCACCAGTTGGGTACCGGCGTAGGCCACCACGGGCACGGCGGTGTTGCGCAGCACGTGGCGCCACACCACGGCGGTTTGCGGCAAGCCTTTGGTCTGTGCAAACGCCACCGAGGGTGATGCCAGCACCTGGCGCATGCTGTGCAGGGTGACCAGGCCCAAACCGGCGGCCAGACCCAGCGCCAGGGCCAGACCCGGTAGTACCAGATGTTCAGGCCCGCCATGGCCCGCGGCAGGCAGCCAGCGGGCCTGCTCGGCCAGCACAATGGCCAGCACCAGGCCCACCACAAACGTGGGCGTGGCCTTGAGGGCCAGGCCCAGGGTGCTTGACGTTTGGTCCAGCCAGGTTTTGCGGGCCAGTGCCACCAGGCTGCCGCCTACCAGGCCCAGCACCAGCGCAAGTGCCCAGGCGGCCAGCGCCAGCAGCAGCGTATGGCCCCACTGGTGGGCCAGCTCGCTCAGCACCGGGTCGCCGGTGACCAGCGAGTGGCCCAGCCGGCCCTGCAGCAGGTCGGCCATCCACGTGCCCAGTTGCACCCACCAGGGGCGGTCCAGCCCCAGCTCCTGGCGCACCGCTTCTGCGGCGGCGCTGTTGACCATGTCGTAGCCGTAGCGCCCGGCGGCAATGCGGTAGGCCGCGTCGCCCGGCAGGGCGCGCATCAGCAGGAAGGACACCACGCCGACGATGCCGCCCACAGCGGCTGCCCGCAGGACCAGCCGCGCCACACCGCGCAAGAGAGATACACCCAGCGCCCGCATCATCGGGCCCATTGCATTTGCGTGATGCGGTAGGAGATCTCCAGCGGATCAAAGCTCACGTGGGTGACCCGCTGGTTGCTGGTGGCCGAGTGCTGGTACCAGGCCACCGGAATCACCGGCAGGTCGGCCTGGATGACCGTGGCAATGGCGCCGCGTTGGCGCGAGCGGCGCTGGCTGTCGTTGGTGCTGCTCAGCGCGCTGATGGCATCGCGCAGGCTGGCGCTGGTCCAGCCCATGGCGCCCCAGTCGCCGCCGCTGGGGCCAAAGTCTTCCAGCAGCGTGCCCACGGGGTCGGGCACCAGGGAGTAATTGCGCGCCACCAGGGCCAGCTCCAAGGTGCCGTCTTTGTGGCCCGCCGGGACTTCGCTGGAGTTGGCAATGGCCACTGCCATGTCAATGCCCACCTCGCGCAGCTGCGCCTGGATGGCGGCGGCCAGCACCGGCAGTTCGGGCCGGTCAGCGTAGGTGCGCAGCGTGACCTTGAACGGCTTGCCCTCGCGGCGCAAGATGCCGTCGGGCCCGGGCGTCCAGCCGGCGGATTGGAGCAGTGCGCGGGCGGCACCCAGGTCACGCGTCAGTGCTTGCAGGCCGGGCACATGCCACTCTGCCATGCTGGCGGGGAACAGCTGGGTCCCCGCTGCCTTGGGCTCATGCAGGATGGCGCTGGCCATGCCCACGCGGTCCAGCGCCAGGCTGATGGCGCGTCGTGTGGCCACGTCTTTGAGGGCGGGGTGCCCGGCATTCACCTTGATGTAGATGGTGCGCGGGATGGGCTGGGTTTGCAGCGTGAGCGTTTTGCTGGTCCGCAGGCGGCTAAAGTTGGCCGGGTCGTGGGTGAACACCACGTCCGCCTGGCCGCTTGTGGCCATGAGGTTGCGGGTCTCGCCCCGGCCCACCGCCAGGTAGGACACCCTCTCAATCGCGGGCTTGCTGCCCGCCCAGCCCTCAAAGCGCGCGGTCTCCACCTTTTGGGGCGGCTGGGCCAGGGTCACTTTGTACGGTCCCGTGCCCACCACCGCCTTCACGCTGCCGTCGGCACCATAGGCGCTGGGGGCCAAAATCTGGGTGCTGTAGTTCACCAGAAAAGCAGGCAGCGGCGTGAAGGGGCGGCTCAGCTCGAACACCACCACGTCTTTGTCTGCACTGATTTTTTGCAAG
Source organism: Rhodoferax sp. TS-BS-61-7 (assembly GCF_002943465.1). Classification (GTDB taxonomy): domain Bacteria; phylum Pseudomonadota; class Gammaproteobacteria; order Burkholderiales; family Burkholderiaceae_C; genus Allorhodoferax. The sequence continues at coordinate 65,337 of NZ_PTQY01000007.1, read as the reverse complement.
GGCATGCTGTTCATCACACCGGGGTTCTTGCGGGCGCGCTCCAGGGCAGACACCACATCAGCGGCGGTGACCGCCTTGCCATCGTGAAATTGGGCTGCAGCGCGCAGCTTGAAGCGCCAAGTCAGCTGGTTGGCCGACACCTCCCAACCCGATGCCAAGCCGGGCACCAGCGCACCCTGGTTGTCCACGGTAACCAGCGTTTCTGCCACCTGCATGCGGGTGAAGATGTAGCCGTTTTTGGACGGATCCAGGCTGTGAACTTCCCACGGACCTGCGATGCTGAGTGTCTTGCTGTCAGGTGGTGCGGCCCAGGTGAGGGATGCGCCGGCGGCGGACAAGAGGGTGGCCAGCACCAGGCGACGCGGGAGTTTGCTGGGGAGGCGCGGTAGGGTGAATTTCATGGTGTTTTATGGCCTTGGCCCTTGTGTAATATGCGCAAGCAGCTATCAAAATGTGAGCGTATTTGCTCAGTTGTGTCGCATGCCTGCGACCAGTTGTGTCACGTTGTGGCGCACCATCTGCAGGTAGGTGGCGCCGGGCTGACCTGCGGGGGAGAGGGCGTCGGCATACAGGCTGGCGCCCAGGGTGGCCCCGGCGTCTTTGCTGAGCTGGGCGATGAGTTGGGGGTTGGCCATGTTTTCCACAAACACGGCGCGGATCTTTTCGCGCTGGATCTGCCGGATGAGCCGGGCCACCTGTTTGGCGCTGGGTTCGGTCTCGGTGTTCACGCCCTGCGGCGCCAGAAACTGCACACCGTAGTGCGCGGCAAAGTAGCCAAAGGCGTCGTGGGAGGTGATGACCTTGCGCTTGGCTTGCGGGATGCTGGTTATCTGCGCCTTGGCCCAAGCGTCCAGCGCCCTCAGCTCCTGCACATAGGCCTCGGCATTGGCCTGGTAGCTGCTGGCGCCGGCTGCGTCCACCTGGCTCAAGGCGGCTGCGATGTTGCGCACATAGAACACCACATTGTTCGGGTTTTGCCAGGCGTGAGGGTCCAGTTCCTCATGGGCGTGGCCAGCGTGGCCTTTTTCTTCGGCCATGTGGCGGGCGTTTACGCCCTGGGTAGCCACCACGGTTTTGCCTTTGTAGCCTGCCGACTTGATGAGTTTGCCCGCCCAGGGCTCAAAGCCCAGGCCGTTGGTGACTACCAGCTTCGCGGCCAGCAGGGCCTTGGCGTCGGCGGGTTTGGGCGCGAACACGTGGGCGTCTTCGTCGGAGCCGACCAGCGTGGTCACCGCCACGCGATCGCCGCCCACCACACGCACCAGGTCCCCCAGGATGCTGAAGCTGGCCACCACGGGCAGTTTGTCAGCCGCATGGGCCTGGCTGCCCAAGAGCGCCAGTGCGGTGGCGCTGGCCAGTAAAAAACGGCGGGGAAGGTTGGGGATGGTGTCCAGCATGGGAGTAGTTCCTGAGGTGGGTGAAGAAAGAGGGAGAGAGGCTCAGGCCACCCGGTGCGGGCGGGCCCAGTGGCGTGGCAGCCAGCCGCCGGGGGCCAGCAGCAGCGAGGTGGCGTACAACGCGCCGGCGCATCCGATGATGGTGGGGCCCGAAGGCGTGTCAAAGTGGTAAGACAGCAGCAGCCCGGCCACGCCCGCGATGGCGGCCTGCGCGCTGGCGTTGAGCAGTTGCGCGGGCAGGGTGTCGTGCCACAGGCGCGCGCTCACGGCGGGCAGCATCATCAGGCCCACGGCCATCAGCGTGCCCAGGGTCTGAAAGCCCGCCACCAGGTTCAGCACCACCAGCATCAAGAAGCCCTGTTGCCACACCCAAGCCGGCACACCGCGGCGGTGGGCGCCCAGAAACACGGGGTCAAAGGTTTCCAACACCAGGCCGCGGTACATCAGCGCCAGGGCCAGCACACTGGCGCTGGCGACACTGGCCACCAGGTAGAGCCCTGCGGTATCCACGCCCAGCGCGCTGCCAAACAGGATGTGCAGCAGGTCCAGCTGCGTGCCGTGGCGTGCAATCAGCGTCACGCCCAGCGCCAGCGCAACGAGGTAAATGGCGGCCAGGCTCGCGTCTTCCTTGAGGGTGGTGAAACGCGTGACCGCCCCGGCCACGGCGGCCACTAGCAGGCCGGCCAGCACACCGCCCAGCGCCATTGCGGTGAGCGAGAGGCCACTGACCATGAAGCCGGTGGCCACACCGGGCAGCACCGCGTGGCTCAGTGCATCGCCCAACAGACTCATGCGCCGCAGTGTGAGAAAGACGCCCAGCGGCGCCGCGCTGAGCGATAGCGCCAGCGTGGCGACGAGTGCGCGGCGCATGAAAGCAAATTCGACAAACGGGGAGAGGAGGGTGTCCCACACCGGGCCCAGCAAGATGTCCATGGTGGCCTTAGGTAGTGGCGGCTAGGCGCTGGGCTAGCAGGGTGTCAAAGTCTTGCCCGTTGAAGGCACCATCCACATCGCACAAGGCGGCGGTTTCGTCCCACGCCTCGGCCATGCTGCGAGCGCGGGCTAAATTGGTGCCGGTCAGCACCTCCGCGGTCGCACCCCAGGCAATACATTCGCGCGCCAGCAGCAGGGTTTGTGGAAAGTGCGTCTGCACCTGCGCGTTATCGTGCAGCACGGCCACCACGGTGCGGCCCTGGTGGTGCCATTGCTGCACCAGTGCGAGCAGGCCAGCCGTGGTTTGGCTGTCTACGGCGTTGAAGGGTTCGTCCAGCAAGATGAGCTGCGCGTCTTGCACCAGCAGGCGTGCAAACAGCGTGCGCTGCAGTTGCCCGCTGGAGAGCGTGCCCACGGGGCGGCGCTCGAAACCCTGCAGGTCCACGGCCTGCAGCGCCGCGTTCACACGCGCCTGCATGGCCGGCGTGCAGCGGCCCCAGGCGCCCGTGTGCGCCCACAGGCCCATCAACACGCAGTCGCGCACATCCAGCGGAAAGCTGCGGTCCAGTTCACTCTGCTGGGGCAGGTAGGCCAGGCGCAGGCCGGGCGCGTGCTCCAACCGACTGTGCGGCTCCAGCGGCAGCAGCCCGGCCAGGCTTTTGAGCAGCGTACTTTTGCCCGCGCCGTTGGGGCCGATGACGGCGGTGAGCGAGCCCTGGGCAAAGTGGCCGCTCACATGGTGCAGTGCGGGGTGCTGGCGGTAACTCACGGTCAGGTTGTGCAGCGTGATCGCTGCCGGGGCGGCGGTGTTCATAGCGGGATGGCCTCCACGCTGGCCCAGAGCACACCCAGCCACAGCAGAGCCAGCAATGGGGTCACGGCCAGGGCGCGCAGCCAGGCCGGCCAAGCCAACACACTGCTGCGCAAAACCTGTGTAAAGGTGGAAAAAGAGGGGTGGGTCATCGGTAATAATGCAACTTGATTGCAGTAAATGGAGTGCAAATATAACGCAACTTGGTTGCGTATTTGCATTTAATGCAACACAATTGCATTTTTAAAAGGCGTTGTATGGCCCCCTTGCCCCCGTCCACAGACCCGATTGACGCGCTGCTGTCCGCCCACGGCCTGCGCCGCACGGCCGCCGCGCGCCAGGTGCTGGGCTGGCTGCTGGCCCACCCGGAAACCAGCTACACACATGCCCAGTTGCAGGCCGCGCTGGCCGACGACACGGACGCCGCGCTGGACCGCGTGACGCTGTACCGCCTGATCGACCGGCTCACCCAGGTGGGTCTGCTGCTGTGCCGCGTGGACAGCCAGCGCGTGCGCCGTTACCAGGCCATGCCGACCAGCGTGCACGCCATCCCCCATTTCGAATGCCAAAGCTGCCACCGTGACAGCCCGCTGGCCGGCGCGCTCAAGGCCAATGCCCATGACCTGGAGAAGGCCGCACAAACCGCGCTGGAAGCGTTGAAGGCGCTGGGTTACCAAGGCATGAGCATGGACTTTGCGGTGCGTGGCGTGTGTGTGGACTGCGCCACTGGCGTTGTGGCGCCTGAGGTGGCAGCAGGGCCCGCCGCATGATCCGCACGCAGGGGTTGGCCTACCGGTACCCTGGCGCGGATACCGCATTGCAGTTCCCCGATGTGGACGTGGCGCAGGGCGCGGTGCTCTTGCTCAGCGGCCCGTCCGGCTGTGGCAAATCGACTTGGCTGGCGCTCGTCGCCGGGCTGGTGGCGCCCACCGCCGGCACCGTCGAAGTGGCCGGGCAGCCGTTGCATGCGCTTAAATCCGTAGCTGCTGATGCATGGCGAGCAAAGGCTATCGGCTTTCTCCCTCAAAAATTGCACCTGAGTGCGGCACTCACCGTGCAGCAGAACCTGGCCATGGCGCAGTGGGCGGCCGGCCAGCCTGAAGACGCAGGTGCCATCCACACCACGCTGCAGGCGCTGGGTGTGGCCGAACTGGCGGCGCGCAAGCCCTCACAGCTGTCAGGTGGGCAAGCGCAGCGCGTGGCGCTCGCGCGTGCTGTGCTGCTGCAGCCGCGTGTGCTGCTGGCCGACGAGCCCACCGCGAGCCTGGACGACGAAGCCGCGGCCGATGCCGTAGCGCTGCTGCTGGCCACGGCCCGCACCCACGGCGCCACGCTGGTGATTGCCACGCATGATGCGCGTGTCGCGGCATTCATTCCGGCCGGGGTTGAGGGTCAAATCGGCTTCCAGCGCTTGTCGTTGTTGCGCAAGAAGCTATCAAAAGAAGAGCAAGCCGCATGAAAACCCTGTGGCTGGCCTGGCGCTACCTGTGGTCGCGCCCCCTGGGTGCGGTGCTCAATCTCTTGCTGCTGAGCCTGGGGCTGGCGTCCATCACCTTTCTGGTGCTGGTGGGCGCGCAGCTGTCCAAGGCGTTTGACCGCGACCTGGCCGGCATCGACGTGGTGGTGGGCGCCAAGGGCAGCCCCATGCAACTCATCCTCTCGGGTGTGTTGCACATCGACGTGCCGCCCGGCAATGTGCCGCTCAAGGCGGTGAAAGAGCTAGCCAAGAACCCGCTGGTGGAACGCATCATCCCTATCAGCCTGGGCGATAACTTTGCGGGCTACCGCATCGTGGGTACCTCGCTGGCCTATGTCGACCACTACGAGGCCAAGCTCGCGCAGGGCCGTGTGTGGGACGCACCCATGCAGGTGGTGCTGGGTGCCACCACGGCGCGCAAGCTGGGCCTCGCTTTGGGGCAGACCTTTGTGGGATCACACGGCCTGGGCGCAGGTGGCCACACGCATGGAGACAACCCCTACACCGTGGTCGGCATCCTGGCGCCCAGCGGCAGCGTGCTGGACCGGCTGATCCTGACCGACACGGCCTCCGTCTGGAAGGTGCATGAGGACTACACCGCGGTGGACGACGAGGACCGCCAGATCATGGAAGAGGAACGCGAGATCACCATGGCGTTGGTGCAATACAAAACGCCCATGGCCGCTTTAAGTTTTCCGCGCTACGTGAACACCAGCACCGAGATGCAGGCCGCCGCGCCCGCGCTGGAGATCAGCCGCCTGCTGCACATGCTGGGCCTGGGCACCGATGTGCTGCGCGCCTTTGCCGGTGTGCTGCTGCTCACCGCGGGCCTGAGTGTTTTTATCGCGCTGTGGAGCGCGGTACGCGAGCGCCGGGCCGATTTGGCGCTGCTGCGCATGCTGGGCGCACCGCCGCGCCGGGTGGCGGCCTTGCTGCTGAGCGAGGCACTGTGGCTGGGCCTGCTGGCCGCCGTGCTGGGCCTGCTGCTGGGGCAGGGCTTTGCGGCGCTGCTGGCCTGGCTGCTGGCGCTGGACAACTCGCTGCTCATCGGCGGCCTGGTCTGGCCTGTGGCGCTGTGGCTGGTGCCCGCGCTGGCGTTGGGTGTGTCTTTGCTGTCGGCGTTGTTACCCACCTTTGCGGCTTACCGCGTGAGCGTGCTCGAACTGCTGCAAGCGCGCTGAACTGGTTTTGTTTCTGCAACCCTTCCAACCTTTAGGAAATATATGAAAAAAGCACTTCTAGCCCTCATCCTGCTTGCGCAAGCAGCTACGTTTTCCATAGCAGCCGAGAGTGATAAGGAAACCAAAGAAGACATCGCCAAACACCGCGCCATGGCTGCCGCACACACCGCCGCCGCCCAATGCCGTGAATCCGGCAAAGGCGAAGACGTCTGCAACAAGGAACTGCAAGCCGCCTGCAAGGGCCTGGCGATTGGCAAGTTCTGCGGCATGAAACACGAACACTGAGCGCTGCAAAGCCCCTGCGCCTGTCGCCGCCGGGGCGGCGATTTAAGATAAGCCGGTTGGAGGTTCCCATGACACCGTTCGCTCGCACTTTTGCCGTCTTGCCCCTTGTTCTAGGCCTGGCCATGGGCCCCGCCCAGGCCCAGCTCAGCTCCCCCATGCCGGGTGTGCCGGCTGGCAGCGGCGCTGGGGTGCACAGCCCCAACAGCCCGTTTGCCCCCATCAAGGAGCGGGCCGATGTGTTGCCCTGGTCGGTGCTCACCACCGTCAAAACCAAGACCGAGAAGAACCGCCTGCTGCCCGTCTTTCCGACCGATGTGCAGGCGCTTAACAAGAAGACCCAGCGCATCCAGGGTTTCATGATGCCGTTGGAGCCGGGTGAAAAACAAAAACACTTTTTGCTCAGCTCGGTGCCGCTCACCTGCTCGTTCTGTGTACCCGGCGGGCCCGAGAGCATGGTGGAGGTGAAGACCAAAACCCCGGTCAAGTATTCGCTCGAAGTGGTGGTGGTGGAAGGCCAGTTTGCTGTGCTCGCCGACGATCCCTACGGTCTGTATTACCGCATCACCGACGCCGTAGCCGTCAAGTAAAGGGCGCGCGGTTTGTTGTCCCTCGACCACCCGGTCGTCTCCTCCCTGTTGCCGGTGGTCCTGCTGATTGTGGTGGGCCTCATCACCGGCAAGGCCAAGCTGATCCGCCAGGAGGCGGTGCGCGATTTGTCCAACCTCGTCTTCCTGGTGCTCACGCAGGCGCTGCTGTTTCGCACCATGAGCAGTGTGCATGTGCAAGACCTGGACTTCCAGCCCGTCTCGCTCTACTTTGCGGTGGCCGCAGCTTTGTTCACTGGCATGTTGCTAGTGCAGGGCGCCAGCAGCCGGGCGGCCGTCATTGCGCTGTCGGGCACCTTCAGCAACACCGTGATGATCGGCATCCCGCTGGTGGGGCTGGCCTATGGAAAAGACGCCCTGGTGCTGCTGTTCACCCTGATCTCTTTGCACGCGCTGGTACTGCTGACTTTTGCCACGGTGATACTGGAGCTGTTGAGCGCGCGCGAGCAGAGCGCACAGGCCGATGCCCCGCCGCGGCATCCTCTCAAATCCATAGGTTTGGCAGTGCGGAACGCCGTGGTCCACCCGGTACCCATGCCCATCATCGCCGGGCTGCTGTACGCACAAACCGGCTGGGGCCTGCCCGATGTGGTGGACCGCCCCCTGCTGTTGCTGGGCAATGCCTTTGGCCCCGTGGCGCTGGTGTTGGTGGGGGTGACCTTGTCCAACGCCGCCATTGGCCGCAACCTCAAAGGGGCACTGGTCATCTCTGCGGTCAAGACGCTGCTGCATCCCGCGTTGATGGCCGTGGTTGGGTATGTGTGCGGCCTGCGCGGCATGTCGCTCACGGTGTTGGTGGTGGCGGCTTCGCTGCCGATTGGCGCCAACGTGTTTTTGTTCTCGCAGCGGTACCAGAAGGCGGAGGATCTGGTGACGGCCAGTGTGGCCGTTTCCACGCTGGTGGCGTTGGTGAGTGTGACGCTGGTGATGACACTGGTGCCGTTTATTGCCTAGCTTTCTTGGGTGGTTATTGGTTCGGCTACACCGTTTTTTTGGACACCCACTCCCCCAGCCCCTCGCCCCGTCGGCGAGGGGAGCCTTTTGAACAGCCGATTTGGTGGCTTCACTCCGGCAAGGTGCTACAGCGGAAACGTTGCAAACGGATGGGTACTCCACGGCCAGCGCAGACGGTTGTAGTGAATGAGAAAGTGCAGGCGCGGAGCGACTGGCGGGCGCAGCCGCCAGCGTTGGCATACAGAGCTCTACGAAGTAGCCACAACCGCAGGCGCGGGCCGTGGAGCGAACTAACAGTGGCGACCTAACCCCATTAGTCCGTGTCCGGTGCGCAACAACCAAATATGGCTGTTAAAAGCTCCCCTCGCCGACGGGGCGAGGGGCTGGGGGAGTGGGTGTTAAAAAAAGCGGTGCAGGCGCACCCAAAAAAGTAGAAAAACCTAGGGCGCCAACCTCTCCCGCACCCATCCTCCATCGGAATCCAGCGTATACCGCAACCGGTCATGCAACCGACTCCTCCGCCCTTGCCAAAACTGCCAGTTGTCCGGCTTCAACCGATAGCCTCCCCAGTGCGGCGGCCGCGGTGGCTGCAGCAAAAACTGCGCAGCGTATTTGGCGGCATTGGTCACCAACACACTGCGACCGGAAATCACTTCACTCTGCGGCGAAGCCCACGCCCCAATGCGCGAATCCAAGGGCCGGCTGTGAAAATAAGCATCGCTTTCTTCATCGCTCACCTTCTCCACCACCCCTTCAATGCGCACCACGCGCTCCAGCTCCACCCAGTGAAACTGCAGGGCCGCATACGGGTTGCCGGCCAGCTCGTGGCCCTTGCGGCTCTCGTAGTTGGTGTACCAGACGATGCCGCGTGCGTCATAACCCTTGACCAGCACCACGCGGGTGCTCGGGCGCAAGTCGCTGCCCACGGTGGCCAGGGTCATGGCGTTGGGTTCGGGCACCTCGCCGCTGATGGCTTCTTTGAGCCACTGGTCAAACTGTTGCAGGGGATCAGCATGCGAAGCTTTTTCGTCCAGCTCGGCACGCTCGTAGCTTTTGCGAAGGTCGGCAATAGAGGTCATGCGGCCAGTATAGGCAGCGCGCTATACCCGGTGTTTGCGGCAGGTCAGCTACCATGCCGCGATGTCGTTGCCCACCCCCCACCTGCTGCCCGATGCAGCCCACTTGCCCGTGGTGCTGGTGCTGGCCTCGGGCCGGGGCGAGCGTTTTTTGGCATCGGGTGGCACCACCCACAAACTGCAGGCCGACTTGTGCGGCGCCACGGTGCTGCAGCGCACGCTGGACGCCGTGCAGGCGAGTGGCCTGCGCTGGCACCTGGAAGACGCGGGCCACCTCGGCATGGGCGACAGCATTGCCGCCGCGGTGCGCGCTACGCGTGATGCCGCGGGCGGCTGGATGGTGCTGCCCGCCGATCTGCCGCTGGTACAACCGAACACCCTGGTTACCATCGCCCGCGCCCCGCTGGACGGGGACGTGCTGGTGCCGTGGTTCGAAGGCCAGCGCGGCCACCCGGTGCGCTTTGCGGCCCGTTGTGGCGATGCACTCGCGGGTTTGAAGGGAAATCAGGGTGCAGCCCCCGTGGTGTCTGCGCAAGCAGCTATCAAAATGGTAGTGACTGACGTGGGCTGTGTGTTGGACATTGATACCGTGGACGACCTGGAACGGGCCCGCGCCGAGTGGGAGAACAGGCGCTAGGATTTCGCCGCCGGGCCGCCCCAAGGCGAAATGCACCCCCTTGGGGGGCAGCGACCCGCGCAGCGGCGGAGCGTGGGGGCCAGTTCGTACCCGCCTGGTAACTCTGTCTGTACACAAGCAGGGCATTCGCAGTTACCATCAGGAGGTGTAATTTAGTTACAAGAGCACCATGCCAGACACCACCCCTTCCCCCGCCGCTTTGCACCCCGTTGTCGAGGCCGTCACGCGCCGCATCCGCGAGCGCAGTGTGGTCACCCGCGCTGCCTATCTGGCCCAGCTGGAGCTGGCCGCCAACCGCAAGCCCGGCGCTGACCGCATGGGCTGCGCCAACGTGGCCCACGCCTTTGCCGCCATGCCCGACGCCGACAAGACCCGCGTCACCGGGCTGGACAAACTCAAGATCGTGGAAGAGAAGGGCGCCAACATCGGCGTCGTCAATGCCTATAACGACCTGCTCTCGGCCCACGCGCCGTTGCAGCACTACCCCGACCTCATCAAGGTGGAGGCCCGCAAGCACGGCGCCACCGCCCAAGTAGCCGGCGGCGTACCCGCCATGTGCGATGGCGTGACCCAGGGCACCCCGGGCATGGAGCTGAGCCTGTTCAGCCGCGACGCGATTGCCATGGCCACCGCCGTGTCGCTGAGCCACGATGTGTTTGACTGCGCGCTGATGCTGGGCGTGTGCGACAAGATCGTGCCCGGCCTGCTCATTGGCGCACTGCACTTTGGCCATCTGCCCACCGTGTTTGTGCCTGCCGGCCCCATGACCTCGGGCCTGCCCAATAATGAAAAAGCCAAGGTGCGTGAGAAAGCCGCCCAAGGCCTGGTGGGCCGCCCCGAACTGCTGGCCGCCGAGAGCGCCGCCTACCATGGCGAAGGCACCTGTACCTTCTATGGCACGGCCAACAGCAACCAGATGCTGCTCGAAGCCATGGGCCTGCATGTGCCCGGCACCGCCTTCATCAACCCCGGCGAAGGCGTGCGCCAGGAGCTGACCCGCGAAGCCGTGCGCACCGTGCTGGCCATCACCAAGGCCAAGCGCTTTGCGCCGATTGGCAAGGTGGTGGACGAGCGTTGCATCGTCAACGCCATGGTCGCCCTGCTGGCCACCGGTGGCTCCACCAACCATTTGATCCACTGGGTGGCCGTGGCCCGCGCGGCAGGCATCGTCATCGACTGGAATGACTTTTCCGCGTTGTCGGACGTGGTGCCATTGCTGAGCCGCGTGTACCCCAACGGCAGCGCCGATGTGAACCAGTTCCAGGCCGCAGGCGGCCCCGGCTATGTGATCCGCGAGTTGTTGGACGCCGGCTTCATGCACGCCGATGTGCTGACCGTGCGCAGCGGTGGCCTGCGCGAATTCACCGCCATTCCCTCGGCCGCTGCCGACGGCAGCCTGCAGTGGACCGACGCCGGCGCCAGCAAGGACGAGGGCGTGGTGCGTCCCGCAAGCGCGCCCTTCAGCGCCAGCGGTGGCCTGAAATTGCTCAAGGGCAATCTGGGCCGCAGCGTCATCAAGGTGTCCGCCGTGCCGGATGACCGCCACATCATCGAAGCGCCATGCCGCGTGTTCGATTCACAAGACGCGCTGCACAAGGCCTTTAGCGCCAACGAGCTGAACCACGACGTGATTTGCGTGGTGCGCTGGCAGGGCCCGCAGGCCAATGGCATGCCCGAGCTGCACAAGCTCACACCGCCACTGGCCGTGCTGCAAGGCAAAGGCTTTCGCGTGGCACTGGTGACCGACGGCCGCATGAGCGGCGCATCGGGCAAGGTGCCCGCCGCCATCCACGTGTCGCCCGAAGCGGCGGCCGGCGGCCCGCTGGCCAAGGTGCGCGATGGTGATGTGATCCGCCTGGATGCGAATGCCGAAACCCTGCAAGTGCTGGTGAGCGACGCCGAATGGGCTGCTCGCCCGCTGGACACCATGCCCGAAGAACTGCGCGCTGCCAACGGCATCGGCATGGGCCGTGAACTGTTCGCCAACTTCCGCCGCAACGCACTGGCTGCCGAAGAAGGCGCCTGCACCTGGTTTTAAACCAACATCTATAACGTCGATCTGGAATTTATATGTCTCAAGCCCCCGCCTTTACCGCCTTGCAAGTGATGCAGGACGCCCCCGTCATCCCCGTGATCGTGTTGAACGACGTGGCCCACGCCGTGCCCATGGCCCGCGCCCTGGTGGCCGGCGGCGTGCGCATGCTCGAAGTGACACTGCGCACCCCACAAGCCCTGGCCTGTATGGAAGCCATTGCCCGTGACGTGCCCGAAGCCGTGGTCGGCGCCGGCACCGTGCGCAGCAAGGCCGATGCGCAAGCCGCCGCCAACGCCGGTGCCCGCTTTGCTGTCAGCCCCGGCTACACCAGCGCCGTGGGCCAGGCCTGCCGCGACCTGGGCCTGTCGCTCCTGCCCGGTGTGGCCACTGGCAGCGAAATCATGATGGCGCAGGAAGACGGCTTCACCCAGCTCAAGTTCTTCCCCGCCATGCAAGCCGGCGGCCCCGCCATGCTCAAGGCCTGGAGCGGCCCCTTCTTCGACGTGAAGTTCTGCCCCACCGGCGGCGTGACGCTGCAAAATGCGCCCGAGTTTCTGGCGCTGCCCAATGTGGTCTGCGTGGGCGGCTCCTGGATCGTGCCGGCTGATGCCATGGTCAAGGGCGAGTGGGACAAGATCACGCAGCTGGCGAAGGATACGCAGGCGCTGCGCAAGTAAGGCGCACTGCGGATTTAATAGAAAGAGGGCTGCGGCCCTCTTTCTATTTGCGCCAAGCGCTATTAATTTTGTAGTAACTTATTTTTCAGGCAATGGATGTACTGGCCCCATCCCGCGGCTACCCAATATCTGCCCAAACTGTTCCTGTTCATTAACATGTGATGTGCTTACTCTGAGCTGGAAGCCTTAAAGTTTGGCGAAAATAGCTGCCAACCCGTCTTCGGAGAATTGCCATGAATTGCTCCCGCTTAGCAATCATTTGTCTGATCGCATTGCAGCCCCATGCCTCGATGGCTCAGAACAAGTGTGATACCGAGGCTGAGTCGGCGCAGAGCAAGATCATCCGGGAATTTTCCGTGAATCCCCCATCCAAACATGATCAGGCGGCGTACCTTGCTTGGTCCCAGAACCTGAATGCTGCCCTCGCCACTGTTGGGAAACGGCACGAAGAGTGCATCCGCGCCAATAGGCCAGCAATTTCTCCTGCAGAAGCTTCAAAAATGGATGCTTGTTTGGCGGCGGTCCGTCGCCGTGGTGATGAATTGGCGAACCGGTACCGTGGGCGAGCGCTGACCTTTCAGGAGCAAACCACCCAGCGGGCAGAAGAGCAAACGTTGCAGGACGAGTACATGGCTTGTTCCAGGCGCACGAACCGGTAATGGTGGCTAAACCGTGCGCGTCTGCTTGCATGGTGAGATCACTGGATAGTCTGGATAATGCACTCGCGCTTGATCCCAGTTTTCAGCCCCACCCCGGGAGGTCTCCATGTCCAAACTTCGCGTAGAAAGTTTCTCCATCTCCCTGGACGGCTTCGGTGCAGGCCCTGACCAAGACCTGGCCAACCCGCTCGGCGTGGGCGGCACCTCGCTGCATGGCTGGGCGATGTCCACGCGCACGTTTCAGACCAAGGTGTTTGGCAACACTGAGGGCGGAGCGACGGGCATCGACGACGACTTTGCCCAGCGTGGTTTCCAGAACATGGGTGCCTGGATTTTGGGGCGCAATATGTTCGGTCCCGTGCGCGGGCCCTGGCCCGATGAAAGCTGGCGCGGCTGGTGGGGGGAGAACCCGGTGTACCACGTGCCCGTGTTTGTGCTGACCAACCATGCGCGCGCGCCGCTGGTCATGGAGGGTGGCACGACCTTCCACTTTGTCACCGAAGGCCCCGTGGTCGCGCTGGAGCGCGCCCGTGCAGCGGCCGGGGGCAAGGACGTGCGGGTCGGTGGCGGCGTCAACACCATCCAGCAGTACCTGCGCTTGCGCCTGATTGATGAAATGCATGTCGCTATCTCGCCGGTGTTACTGGGCGCAGGGGAGCGGCTGTGGGAAGGCATCAACCTGCCGGCTTTGGGCTACACCTGCACCCGGCACGAAAACACCGCGCTGGCCACACACGTGGTGTTCACGCGGCAGTGACCCCGGCAACGCTCACCCCAGGAGAACACCCATGACCCCCAAGAACACGATCTGCATCTGGTACGACGGCGGCGCACTGGAGGCCGCGGAGTTTTATGCCAAGACCTTCCCCAACAGTGCGGTGGGCGCGGCGCACTACGCACCGGGCGACTACCCGATGGGCAAGCAGGGCAATGTGCTGACGGTGGAGTTCACCGTGATGGGCATTCCCTGTCTGGGGCTCAACGGCGGGCCGATGTTCAAACACACCGAGGCCTTTTCGTTCCAGGTGGCGACGGACGACCAGGAAGAGACCGACCGCCTGTGGAACGCCATCGTGGGCAACGGCGGGCAGGAGAGCCAATGCGGTTGGTGCAAGGACCAATGGGGTCTGTCGTGGCAGATCACACCGCGTGCCCTGACCGATGCCATGGCGGGCCCGGACCGTGCAGCCGCCAAGCGCGTGTTCGAAGCGATGATGGAGATGGGCAAGATCGACATCGCAAAGATTGAAGCCGCCCGGCGCGGCTGAACTCAAGCCACCCGCCACCCCATCCACAGCGTCCACACCGCGGTCAGTACCAGCAGCCCACCCAGCCAATGGCTGAACGCCGTCTGGCTCTTCGAACTGCCGCGCAACCACACGCGCAGCTGCGACGCCGCCAGTGCCACGCCGCCGTACACCGCGATCTGTGCCGCGGCGGTGATAGCGCCCAAGGCAACGGACTGGGCCGCGATGTTTCCCAACTGCGGGCGAATGAACTGCGGAAACACGGCCAGCATGAAGATGTAGGCCTTGGGGTTCATCAGGCAGGTGAGGGTAGCGCGCGCAAAGGTGCTGTGCAGTGGGCGTGAGGGCTGATCCTGCACGTCGGACAGCTGCGCAGAAGGCCATAGCCCATCCAAGCCACATACAGGCTGCCAGCCAGTAGCAGCGCGTTAAACGCCAGCGGAAAGTGCTGCAACAGCAAACCCACACCCAGCGCGCCCATGGCCACATGCACCATGCCGCCCAGCACAATGCCCGCCACGGCAGCGGCGCCGGAGCGCCTGCCGTCCACCAGCGTGCTGGCCAACACAAAAGCCATATCCATGCCAGGCAGCACCACGATGCCAGCCACCAAAACCGCGTAGAGCCAGAGGTGTTCCATCTCGATTCCTTTTCTCAATTTGTGAAGATGGGAGCGAGTGTGTGCAGCAATAGCTGCCACCGAATGTCAGCTTTTATCGATACGATGGAGAGATGCGTGCCAGCCGCCTTTTGACCATCCAGATGCTTCTGCAAACCCGCGGGCGCATGAGCGCGCAGGCGCTGGCCGAACTGCTGGAGGTGTCGGTGCGCACGCTGTACCGCGATGTGGACCAGCTCACCGCCGCAGGCGTGCCCATTTATGCGGAGCAGGGCCGCAACGGCGGCTTTCAGTTGGTGGAGGGTTGGAAGACCACGCTGACCGGATTCACGGCGTCCGAATCACAGGCCGTGTTCATGAGCGGGCTGGCCGGCCCGGCGGCCGAGCTGGGCCTGGGCCAGCAGGTGGTGGACGCACAGCTCAAGCTCATGACTGCGCTGCCCGCGCACCAGCGCGACGATGCGCAGCGCGTGCAGTCGCGCTTTCACCTGGACCCGGCCGACTGGTACCGCGAGGCCGATCCGGTGCCGCACCTGGCCACGGTGGCCGCTGCCGTGTGGCAAGACCGGCAGCTAAGCCTGCGCTACGACAGCTGGAAGGCCGAGGTGCAGCGCACCGTGCACCCGTTGGGGCTGGTGCTGAAGGCGGGCGTCTGGTACTTGGTGGCCAGCAGCGATGCCAAGCCGCGCACCTACCGCATCTCCAACATTCTGGGCGCCGAGTTGCTGGACAAGGCCAGCACGCGGCCCAAACGTTTTGACCTGTCGGCATATTGGACGGAATCCATCCAGCGTTTTGAGGCCGAGCTGTACCAGGGCCACGCTGTGGTGCAGGCCACAGCCCAAGGTGTGAAGCAGCTGCACCAGCTCAGCAGCGCGTTGGCCAAGGCCGTGGCGACTCAGGCGCTGCCAACGCAGGCCGGCGAGTCCGTGCGCCTCAAGATCCCGATAGAAACCCTGGAGAACGCCAGTTACCAGCTGCTGCGTATGGCGCCCGATGTGGTGGTGCTGTCCCCCGTGGCCCTGCGCCGAGCCATCGCGCAGCGCCTGTGGGTGATTCAGGCGAGTTATGACAGTGTTTCACTATAAAAATGACCTGTGGCCCCCATGAATACTGCGCGAGCAGCTCCTATTTTTGTAGTAAATTTCTTCGACTAACATGAACGCCGACGTTGTGTTTGTCAGGAAATTGATGCGAATTCAGACGTGATTTACCTGTGTTTTGTGCTGCCAAGGCTTTGATCTATGAGTATTTCCCAATTGAACAGCCCTGAGGGGCCGCCGGATTCTGCGGTACAGAACCGCTTGACGGCGGCTGGGTTGGTCTTGGCCACCTTGTTTTTTGCGGGATCGTTTGCACTGCAGTTGCACGCCCAGTCCAAAACGGCCCGGTCTTTTGCCGAGACGTTTGCTTACCTGGAGGTGGCCATGGTCGTCGGAGCCCTGATGGCCATTGCGTCCATCATTGGCTTGCTGGCCTGCCAGCAGTGCCTGGCAACCGATCGCGCTTGGTACAAATCCAAACGGGTTTGGTTCATTGTGGCCACGGTGGCACAGTATTTGTCCATTTCCCAGGCGATGAGCGCCGGGCTGACGGAGCTGGTGTTTGGCATCAAGCATACGTTTGACGCCACATTTCTGGCCCAGATGCTGGCCGTGGCGGCCTCGTTGTTTTGGGTCTTGTTGCTTTGGGTGGCGCCTATTCATGCCTTGCGCAGCTGGTGGCCCCACCTCTGGCGTGGGGAGCGGGTGGTGGTGGTCACCCTGTACCTGGTGTTGCTGGCATTTGTGTTGCTCAGCAACGGGATGATTTATGTGATTCAGGACGGTGCACCGAGTACGTTGGGGTCTGTGCTGTGGGCCGTGTTGCGGCAGTTGCTGCAACCCATGATGTGGCTGAGTCCGTGGGCACTGCCTTTGCCAACTTGATGATGAAAAGAGCGATATGCAAAACGTAAAGCGCGCGCTGCACTGGGCAGTCTGGACCGGGCTGGCCATGGTGCTGGTGGCTTGTGGCAACGGGGGCAAGGGAATTCCGCCGGAAGAAAAACGCGTGATCATCGGCACCGCGGCCCACATCAAAACCAAGCGGGAAAGCACCCATCACCTGAACAAACCACCTCCCTTTGGCGTTACCCACAAGCGGTTCAAAGATGGAAAGCAGCTGGCGGACGATTCGCCGCATCCTTACATCCTGTCCAGCGGAACTGTATTACTTAGCGCGCGGAATAACGGTTTGGCAAGGGTCGTTTTCCATGAGGATAACTTGGGAACTATTTCCAATGCGGTACCTGCCAGCTTTTTGGTGAGTGATTCGTCGATCGTGTCATCGGCCGCAGCAGACCCTCAGCACCCCAACGCTGTCTTTCTGACGCTCACCGGAAAAAAGGGAAATAGTTACATCACGGGGCTGGATGCGCGCGGCGATGCAATTTCCAAGTTCATGGTGCTGGCCGCTGTGCCAGACAGCGATGTCTTGGTTGTCAGTGATCCAAGCATTCATCCGCGGTTGTGTTCCAGCAGAGTTGAGCCCAGTTTCAGCACGGTCTGCGACTACAACATATCCACCAACTTCGATTTGGGTGATTCTGGAGGTGGTTTCTCGATGGACCCCTTTTTGAAAAGCGGGACTTCGACCCCAAAGTACATTTTGTTTGATGATGTTTCTATTGAGAAATTGAAAAATCTGAATACCAATGGATTTCCGGCATTTACAAAAAAAGCGATTTATTTTGAGAGTATCGATACATTGTTTGTGATGAATGAAGGGGTCTCAAAAGTGGACAGAATGGCCATGATAGGACGAAACCCTTTGGATCCCGCTGACCGTGATCCCGCAAACCCGTCCCTGTGGTTCAACGCTTTACCGATTCATCACGTGGCAACGCAGGAAGAATTTAATACTTATATTGATTTTGGTGGAAAACTGACGTCTAGCCCATTGAGAGCCTTTGGCGTCACAGATATCCTGACCCATGAGATAACACCTGATAACCCGGCTGAGGCGGTATTGGTGGGTGCGATATTTGTAGACGGTAGTCGAGTGAGTGCATCGGAAGAAACGATTCGATACGTTGCCGGCGCAGGTCGGTCCCCTATTGAGTCATATGTTTACAAAATGCATCACGTTGGAGAGAACTCGAACCTTAAAGAGGGAGGGTTGGAATGCCGTGCAAGCGCCACAGCTGGAAATTTAGTGAAATTTGCCATCACATCGTTAAAAAGCGTAGCTAAGTTAACGTTAGATGGAGATTTTAATTGGAACGGAGGCCATCCGAACCTTGGCGTTGATCTGAATCCACAAATTAATTCAGGAGGCCAAGTTAAATTTTTTCTTGATGGCCGCGTGAAAATGGATTGTGAGATTGAGCTTTATGCCATAAAAGCATCTGAATGGGGTGTCCCATTATTCGCAACTGTCCAATTTTCAATTCCCGTTTCTT
Source organism: Rhodoferax sp. TS-BS-61-7 (assembly GCF_002943465.1). Lineage (GTDB taxonomy): Bacteria > Pseudomonadota > Gammaproteobacteria > Burkholderiales > Burkholderiaceae_C > Allorhodoferax. The sequence goes on along the minus strand of NZ_PTQY01000007.1, from coordinate 47,302 downwards.
TTGCAACAGGAGTTAGCGCTAGTGGTTCTGCCGATATGGTGCTGGTGTTGCCGGACTATAATTTAGGCTCGCCCACAGACACGAACAAACCGGGAAAAGTAGGTATCAACTATACCTCGAATGGCGGGTTTAAATCTGATTTTCAAATGCAGTCCACTGTTGCAAAAAACCATTTGGGTGTTGCAGACGGTACAAAGCTGCGTGGCTCGACAACGGGCAAAATTGGTATGGGTTTTGAAGTCGGTGTGAATGCCAACCTTGCGTTGCGGGCTATGGTGAATACATGGATACTCAGGGCCTCCGTAGATGCAACCATCGGTAGTATCTTGGTCGGATTCAAAGCAGATGGAGCTTACGATATTGATACAGCTAAGAAGACATCCAAAATGTCTCCAAAGGGTGACGCTGGTTTTGGTGCATTCTTAGAATTCAGTCCCACGATAAGTGTGAAGACTAAATTTTTTACTTGGAGTTTCAATATTTATGAATACGTAGTCCCTCCCTGGTGGTGGTATAAGCTTCCTATAAAAGAAGGTGAAGAGGAGCCCTTCGAGCCAGAGGAAACTAGGGATCAGGCGATTTTTGTGTACTGCGATGCTAGTTATCCTTGCTCTGGACAAAGAGGCAAAACCTTTAAAACTGGATATACAAACAGCAGTGAGAAGCTTCAGCTTGAGTCCGTAAAAGATATACCAGGTTTTGATTACTATGGTCAGTATTTTTATCAATATGTCTTCAGAGACAAAATAACCGGAGTTTTGCGACTGAATACCATTCCAATGAATCAAGCTGACGATTGGAGCCTAAAGGTATTTAAATATGGCGCAGTTGATATCTTGGCCGAAGGCGTTGTTACAAAGGTATTTAATGGTGGCGACCAAACATGTATGTATTGGTTTAATGGTGACGAGGCCTTAAAAAACTACTTCGATTGTCTGCATTGGTGGGATAGATAGCACGCTTATTTCTCATGCTGCTTGAAAATCGAGAGGCTGTGATGTCCTGTCGCGAATGCCTCTGATCCAGGAAGCCTAACCTTGGAAACGACGTCGCCCATCAATCCACGTTTCACGAATCGGTATTTCGTGGATCGTGGAAACGTCCACCCGGGTTGGATCTTGATCCAACACCACAAAGTCAGCATTCATTCCCACGCGGATCTGCCCTACGAAATCGCGTCTACATTGCCACGCCGCATTTGACGTAACCATTTCAAGTGCCGTCATGACGGGGACTCTTTCTTGAGGCGCGAGTACTTGGCCGCCTTCTCGCATGACGCGTGTCACGGCAATCTCCACAGAGCGCAGAGGATCGATGTCCGTCACATTCCAATCTGAATGCAAGGTGGCGCGCAAGCCCTCGCGTGCGACAGAGGCGCAACGATCCAGCAGTTCGGCACGTTCCGACCCGAGCACACGTTCCTTGAAAGCAAGCCCCCAATAATGCACGTGACCGATCAGGAAAGACGGCGATAAACCCAAATTCCGCATTCGAGCTATTTGCTCATCGTGCAACAAACTGCAATGTTCAATCCGGTGGCGATGGTCCATCCGTGGTTTTTGCTGGAGCACAGTCTCATAGGCGTTCAGTGTGGTGTCGATAGCGGCATCACCGTTCGAATGAACGCACACCTGCCACCCCAACTCATGAGCTTCCCGAATCGTTGCTGTAAGCGCCTCCTGGGTGTAATTGAGTTGCCCTCGTGACGCTGAATTTAAGTACGGCTCACGCATGTAACCGGTTTGCGCTTGATTGGAGCCGTCTGTCCAAGCCTTTATCGCACTTATTCGGTATCGATCGTCACCCATGCCAGGTTTGATACCGGCGTCACGCCAAGTTTTCATGTGCGTGGATACCAACGCCCCGCCAAAACGTATGGGTGGGTCTTTTTCCATGACTTCACGCAGGACGGATAAATCGGAGAGCCCCTGCATGCCCAGTCCGCAATCAAATAAACCTGTGCAGCCACGGCTCGCTGCTTTTGCAAATAAACGCCCTATGGACTCTGCCGTTTGGCTGGGTGTTTTCAGCGGCATCGCGAGGAAAAATGCCATCATCGCAGCCGTCTCTTCTAGGCGCCCCGTAAGCTCCCCATGGCTGTCCCTGACAAACCGCCCCTGGGGCGGATTATTCGAATCACGAGTGATGTGGACGCGCTCAAGAGCCTTTGAATTGACGTAGGCCACATGCCCGTTGGATTCGATGATAAATACCGGGTGGTTTGGTGCGATCCCGTCCAATATCTGCCGGGTGGGTTGAATGGCGTCCGGTGTAATGGACGGATCAAACTGCCACCCTCGCACCCATTCCCCGGGCGGTGTTCGAGCCACCAAGGCCTTGAGCTGTTCGATCACGGTGCCCATATTTGCAGCAGCCAAAGGGCCCACGTCAAGCCAGTCTTCAAAGGCGACAAAGACGGTGTGCATGTGGGGATCGGTGAAACCCGGTAACAGGGCGCCGCTTTGCAAATCTATGATTTTTGTGTGTGCTGTGCGTAAACCTTCCAGCTCGTCGCGCTGACCGACCCCGATGATGCGTCCCTGTGCGACCGCCACAGCCTGCGCTCGCGGTCGCTTGGGATCCATCGTCAAAATGGTTCCGCCGTGAAAAATCAAATCAGCGCGGACTATTTTTGAATAATCCGGCGCAGCCAGCGCGAGTGCTGGGAAGGCCATTGCAGCCGCTCCGCCCAGTAAGACATTGCGCCGAGAAGATTGGAGGGAAGTAAACAGACCGAGGCCAGGACGACAATATATGCACATAACCTACCTCTTGTATCTGGCTGATGGGAAGGCTTTTACATGTTTCGTCGTCACGAACGGGATAGGACGTTAACCTAGTCCCACGCCCGCAGCCTGCTCAGCCTTCTGGATCAGCTCGATCTTGTAGCCATCCGGGTCGGTCACAAACGCAATCACCGTGGTGCCGCCTTTGACCGGACCGGCCTCGCGTGTCACGTTGCCACCGGCCGCCTTGATCTTCTCGCAGGCCGCGTAGGCGTCGGGCACGCCGAGTGCGATGTGGCCGTAGGCGGAGCCCAGCTCGTAACTCTCCACGCCCCAGTTGTAGGTCAGCTCGATCTCGGCTTGGCCGGGGTTGCCACCGTCAAAACCGAGGAAGGCGAGGCTGTATTTGTACTCGGGGTTTTCCGAGGTGCGCAGCACCTGCATACCGAGCACGCCGGTGTAAAAGTCGATGGAGCGTTGGAGGTTGCCAACGCGCAGCATGGTGTGGAGAAATCGCATGCCAGAGATTGTGCCGCAGCCCGCGTTTACCCGGGCAGCTTGAGGTCAAACACCAGGCAGGTGGTGGTGGCATGGGCGTACAGCGTGCCGTCGGGGCCATAGAGGCGGGCCTCGGCCGTGGCGAGCTGGCGGCCGCAGTGGATGACCTTGCCTTCTGCGCGAATGCGCTGCACTTTGGGGCCGATGGCCTTGACCAGGTTGACGCCCAGCTCGGCCGTGGTGTAGCCGCGCCCGGGCAACATCATGGTGTGCACGGCGCAGCCCAGCGCCGAATCCAGCAACGTGGCGTACCAGCCGCCGTGGATGGTGCCCATGGGGTTGAGGTGGGCGGGACCGGGCGTGCCCTGGAACAACGCACGGCCTTCGGACACTTCCACAATCGTGAAGTCCAGCGTCTTGGCGATGGCGGCGTAGGGCAGCTCGCCGCGCAGCATGGCCTGCATCAGCTCCATGCCGGTCAGGTGGGCTATCTGGTCAGGTCGTGCCACACCGGGGCCGGGGCCTGCGTTCAGGCGGGCGAGAACGGCAGCCTCTTCGGCCAGCCAGGCGTCCAGGGTGGAGGGAGTGGTCAGGGTGTTCATGGAAATTTCGTGTTGGGGATGATTGAAATTGCATTGTTGCATATGCAACTAATGCAGCTACAATAATTTGCATGAAAACCCTTGTCAAGTCTGCTGCCACTGCGGACATCCCCAAACCGCAGGGCTGCACCAACCTCAAGCTGCGCCAGCTCACCCGCCGCGTGACCCAGCATTACGACGCAGAGCTGGCCAAGATGGGCCTGAAGACCACGCAGTACTCCCTGCTGTCGCATGTGGTGAAGTTGGGCCCGTTGCGCGCGGTGGATCTGGCGGGCGTGATGCGCATGAGCACCTCGACGCTGTCGCGCAACCTGCAGCCGCTCATTGCCAGCGGCTGGATCGTGGTGAATGCGGGCGACGATGCACGCAGTCGCCTGATCAGCGCCACCGAGGCCGGCCACACCAAACGCACCGAGGCACAGCGCAAGTGGCGCGTGGCGCAAGAGGGCATCAACGCCACGCTGGGCATAGCGCGCGTGCTGGCCTTGCATGCACTGATTGACGAATCCCTGGAACTGCTGTCCCCCCTGGAGCCTGACGATGACGAAGCCTGAAACCGAAGGGACAAATACCACCGCGCGCACCTTTGCGGTGTGGGTGATCTTGCTGGCCGCCGCGGGCGCTTTTGCGCTGACCATGGGCGTGCGCCAGACTATGGGCCTGTTCCTCAGCTCGCTCAACACGTCCACCGGCTTGGGCGTGGGCAGCATCAGCCTGGCGTTTGCGTTTGGCCAGCTGTGGTGGGGGTTGACGCAGCCCTTTGCGGGCGCCTTTGCCGACCGCGTGGGCGCCGGGCGTGTGCTGCTGCTGGGCGTAGCGCTGGTAGCCCTGGGTACTTTCATCACGCCGTTCATGACCACCACCGCCGGGCTGATCTTTGCCATTGGTGTGTTGGCAGCCGGTGGCGCCGGCATGGCAGGCCCTGCGGTGCTGATGGCGGCAACCACACGCCTGCTGCCCGCTAACAAGCGCGGCATGGCCACGGGTATCGTCAATGCGGGTGGTTCATTTGGCCAATTCATCATGGCGCCCATCGCCGGTGCATTGATGGTCAGCGTGGGCTGGGGCAATGCCATGCAGGTGATGGCGGGCATTGTGCTGTTGGCGCTGCCCGCGGCCTTTTTCCTGAAGGGCAACACAGTGCAGGTGGCAGTACCCGGTGTCAAAGCCATGGGCACAGGCGACGCCGTACGACTGGCTTTGCGCACGCCCAGCTTTTTGTTGCTGGCGGCGGGTTTCTTTGTATGTGGCTTCCATGTGGCGTTTCTGGCCACGCACTTGCCGGGCGTGGTGGCTGCGTGTGGTCTGCCCACGCAGTGGGGCGCCTGGGCGCTTGGCATTCTGGGGCTGTTCAACATCGTGGGCAGCATTGCCATGGGCTGGGCCGTGGGCCGCTGGCGCATGAAGTCGTTGCTGTCGCTGGTCTACAGCGTGCGTGCCATCGCCGTACTGGTGTTTCTGCTAGCGCCGAAGACCGGCCCTGTGGTGCTGGTATTTGCCGCGGTCATGGGTGTGAGTTTTCTGTCTACGGTGCCGCCCACGGCGGGCCTGGTGGCCAAGTTCTTTGGCACGGCCCACATGGCCACGTTGTTTGGCCTGGTGATGCTGACGCACCAGGTGGGTGGCTTCCTCGGTGCCTTCCTGGGCGGCAAGATTTTTGATGCGACTGGTAGCTACAACTGGGTTTGGTACATCGACATCGTGCTGGCCGTGGGGGCTGCGCTGATCCACCTGCCGATCAAAGAGGCCAAGCTGGTGCGCCAGCCTGCGTGAGTAGGGGCAGCCTTGGGGAATAATCGCCGGCATTGTTCCCCAACTGAGCACCCACCCCACCATGGCCACTTTCACCAAAGTCATCCTGTTCACCGACACCGACGGCCGCGCCCGTTTCAAGGAAGAGGCCCTACCGCTGAACCTCGGTACCCCGCAGTCCATGCTGTCAGAGGTGTTTGCCTCGGGCGGCTACCAGCTGCGCACCAGTCCGGTGGGCTTTCGCAGCCAGTTCCACTGCTCGGGCCACACGCAGTGGTGTTTCATCCTGCAGGGGCAGATGGAGATTGGTGTGCATGGCGAGTCGCGCATCTTCAAGGCGGGCGAGCATTTCTATTCGGCCGACCTGCTGCCCGAAGGCGCCACATTTGACGCCGCCATCCACGGCCATTGGAGTCAGCAGGTGGGCGACCAGCCGCTGGTCACGCTGTTCGTGCGCGGCTAAGCGCTGGCACGTTCAGGGGTGCTGGTTGGCGCCCTGCAGTTCGCCCGACAGAATGCGTTGCACACCGGGTCGCCCGTTTCTCACCGCACGCACCAGGCCTGCCGCTACGTCAGCAGCCAAGATGGGGCGGTAATTGGCCGGTATCAGCGGCCCCAGCCAGCGAGATACATTGAGCGCCAAAATCTCGCCTTTGCGCACGGGTTGATCCAGTGACGCGCGGTTGCCCGCCAGCATGGACGGCTGTGCAATGGAGACGCTCTGGTAGCCGATGGAAGACACGGCAGCTTCCATCGCGCCCTTGGTCCGGTTGTAGAAAATGCTGGATTTTGGGTCTGAGCCCATGGCACTCACTACTCCTAATTTTGTAGCGCCTTGCGCATATCCTGCAAGGGCTACAGCCATAACCGCTTCATAGTCCACGGCGCGAAAGGCCTGCTGGCTCCCCGCCACCTTGATGGTGGTGCCCAGACAAATAAAAACATCGTCGGTTCGCGGCAGCTCGGGGAGCGCCGCGAAGTCGACGATGTGTTGGGTCAGCTTGGGGTGGGTGAGGGGCAGCGTGCGCCGCCCCAGACTGTGTACCGCGCTGTACTGCTTATCGGCTAGAAGAGCCGCCAGAACCTCGCGGCCCACGAGACCCGTTGCCCCCGCCACCAAAGCCACCCGAGCGGCCACCACCGCCGAAGCCTCCTCCGCCACCACCACCGTATCCGCCACCGCCATTGCCGCCTCCGTTGCGGTTGCCACCGCCGTAACTGCGGCGAGCGCCGCGCTCGGCCATCATATCGACGCTGGTGCGCATCGGGTCAGGCTGACCGGCAGGTGCGCGCGGTGCACGGGGTTCGTTGGCAAAACCAGCAGGCTGGCCCATGCCGGGACCGCGGCCACGGCCTTGGCCCTGGGGCGGGCGTGCGCCTTGCGGGCGTGGAGGCTGGAATTCGCCGCTGCGGTCGACACCACGGCCTTGGCCGCCACCGTTACCACCGCCGTTGCCGCGTGGACCCTGGCCACCACGGCCACCGCCATTACCGCCGTTACCACCACCATTGCCACCGCCGCCGGAGCGTGCGCCGCCCTGGCCGGCCTTGCTGTCACGCACGCGTTGCAGCATTTCGGTGCGGGCGGCTTTGGCAGCGGCCTGCATCACGTCGCGGCTAGGCGGCTTGCCTGCGCCGCCCCAAATGGTCTGGCGGCCCATGGCGATGGGTTCGCCCTTTTCGCCGGGTTCGGGGCCAAAGCCGTCGATGACCTTGACGTCAATCTTTTGCTTGGTGAAGCGCTCGATGTCCTGCATAAAGCCTTCTTCGTCCAGGCACACCAGGTTCACTGCAGCGCCGTCAGCACCCGCGCGGCCGGTACGGCCAATGCGGTGTACATAGTCTTCGCTGACGTTCGGGATTTCGTAGTTCACCACGTGCGGCAGGTCGTCAATGTCGATACCGCGGGCGGCAATGTCGGTGGCCACCAGGGCGCGCACATCGCCGCTCTTGAAACCGGACAGCGCCTGGGTACGAGCAGCCTGGCTCTTGTTGCCGTGCAGCGCCATGGCGGTGATGCCGTTTTTTTCCAGGAACTCGGCCACGTTGTTGGCGCCAAACTTGGTACGGGTGAACACCAGCACCTGGCTCCAGTTTTGCTCGTTGATGATGTGGGCCAGCAGGGCCTTCTTCTTGCCACGGCCCACGGGGTGGATCACTTGCGTGATGCGCTGCACCGTGGTGTTGCGCGGTGTCACCTGCACGCTTTGCGGGTTCTTCAGCAGGCCATTGGCCAGCTCGCGAATTTCATCGCTGAAGGTGGCCGAGAACAGCAGGCTTTGCTTTTCTTTGGGCACCAGGGCCAGCACCTTCTTCACGTCGTGGATGAAGCCCATGTCCAGCATGCGGTCGGCTTCGTCCAATACCAACATTTGCACTTGACCCAGGTCCAGCATGCCTTGTTGGGCCAGGTCCAGCAGACGACCGGGAGTGGCCACCAAAATGTCCACGCCCTTTTTGACCTTGGAGATTTGCGGATTCATGCCCACGCCGCCAAAGATGACGGTGGAGGACAGTTGCAGGTACTTGCCGTACTGGCGCACGGACTCTTCCACCTGGGCGGCGAGTTCGCGGGTGGGGGTCAGCACCAGGGCACGGATGCCGGTGCCGCCAAATTTGTTTTGCGCGCTGCGGCTCATGGAAAGGCGGTGCAGCAGGGGCAGGGTAAAGGCTGCGGTCTTGCCGGTACCGGTCTGGGCGCCGCCCAGCAGGTCATGGCCTTCCAGCACCAGCGGAATCGCCTGGGCCTGGATCGCAGTGGGGGTCTCGTAACCCTGCTCGCGCACGGCTTTGACAATGGCAGGGGCCAGGTTCAGTTCTTCGAAGTTCATTGGATAGATGCGTCCGTCCGGGACGCTTGGGAATCGGCCGTTCTGCAGGCACAAAGGCCGGCAGTCAGTCAAAGGCAGATGGATTCAAAAGTGGGACGCCCTGTGTCGTGGGGTCCCCAGCAAGGTGCTGGTATTGCGGGCAACTGAAGCGCCGCAATGGGTCGTATTGTCGCATGCATTGCCTTGGTGGCCGAAAAGAGGTGTTGCAAGGACCTCAAAACACGGGCTAAGCGCCGTAACAATCTGTCACGCTACTGGTGCAAACGGTCAGGGTTGTGGAGAATGGGCGCACGATGAAGAAATACCTGTTGCGGCGCCTCGGCGTGGCCCACGATCCGGGAGCGACCAAGCCCTCGCTACAGGCTTGCATCGAGGTGGTGCTGGAGCAAAGTGATGCGGTGATCGACGACGTCATCGCCGGCTTGCAGCTGGCAACCTCCGAGGCCCATAGCAAGAAAGGCCTGCACGCCCGCCAGAACCCCCAGCGCCGTGCCGTGGTGGAGGCCTTGGCCCAACAGAAAAAAGAATTCCAATACGCCTTTTCCACGGCCTTGCGTTCCGCTGTGTACGGCGGCACGGCGCGGCATCAATCTACCCCGGCCCGGGTGCGCTTCGATGACTTCCAGTTTCTGGAGGAGGAGCAGATCGACGCCAATATCGAATTGGCCATGACCGAGCAGGAAGTCCTGCTGTCCGTGGACACGGTGTTGCCGGCCTTCAATGGGCTGGTAAGCAGCTTGTTGGGTTGGAGCAGCGTACAAGCCCACCTGAACCCGCTCAAACCCGAAAACTTTGTTTATGCGCTGCGCGAGTCCTTGGCCCAGTGCATTCCGGCGGATGAGGCCCGCGCTGGTGTTATGGGGCCTGCCGCCAGCTTGTTGGGGGCGGCACTGGCCCAGCTGTACCGCGAAATGGTGGATTGGTTGCGTTCCCAAGGTGTGGAGCCCGTGGTGCCCCTGACGGGTGGCACCGGTCCGTTTGGTGCGCCGGTGAAGGGGGCTGAAAACTCGGTCACCCGTACGCTGCTCACGCTGGACAAGCTGCGCCGTCTGCTGTCCGGTGAGCTGGACCCCAGCGGGGCCGCGGCCGGCGCCAAAGACTTTACCCACACGGTGCCTGCCTCGTTTGAAGCGCTGGAAGACATGAAGTTGGTAGAGCCCATGATGAAGCGCTTGGCCGAGCGCGCGCGCTTGGCCAACCCGGAGGGCCTGCCCGGGGCGCCCCCTGCGGTGGCCCCGCGTGTGTCCAAAGAAGCGGTGCGCAGCAAGGCCCTGGGCCAGCAGCTGGGGGAAGAGGTCGTGCGTCTGATGCTGGACAACCTGATGCAAGACCGGCGCATGCTGCCGGGCATCCGCCAGAACCTCAAGGCCATGGAGCCGGTGTTGTTGCGCTTGTCGCACACTGACCCACGTTTCTTCAGTGAGAGAAAACATCCGGCGCGCCATTTTCTGGACAAGATCACGAGCCGCAGTCTGGCCTTTACCTCGGTCGAGGAGCCTGGTTTTACGCGGTTTCAGAAGACCCTGGACAACGCCGTCAGCGTGCTGTCGGGAGGGGAGGGCGATGCGAATGCCTTCGCCCGTTTGCTGCGCAAACTCGAAGACGGCTGGGCGCAAGAAGAACACCAACATCGCCAGCGTGCGGAAGAAGCGGCACGCAGCCTGCTGCATGCTGAACAGCGCAATATGCTGGCCCAGCGGTTGTCAGAAGAATTCATGGGGCGGGTGGGCAGCAAGCGTGTGCCGGAGCTGGTAGTGACTTTTCTGCGTGGCCCCTGGGCCCAGGTGGTTGCGGAGTCGCAGCTGCGCTGTGCCGATGGCTCGCAGGACGCTGATGGTTACTTCGCGCTGGTGGACGACCTGATTTGGAGTGTGCAGCTGCGCCTGACCAGCCGCAACCGGGCGCGCCTGGTGGACATGGTGCCGCAAATGCTGGTCAAGCTACGCCAAGGGCTGCAGCGTATCGATTACCCCGAAGACCGCATTCCACCGTTCTTCGACGGTCTTATCAGCATCCACGAGCAGGCTTTTGAGGCTGGGCGTGTGGTCGCGACAGAGGGGGGCACCACGCCTGCCCTGGTGCCCAGGGTGGATGCCGCAGAGCTTCAGGTGCCCGACGATGACGAGCTCTGGATGGCGGACGACGAGGTGACGGACTCTGGCTTCATGCGCGACAGCGAGGAGTTGCCGCCTTCCATGCCTGATGCTCCCCAAGCGGCAGATCCGGCCCTGCAAAACACCTGGGCTGCCGAGAGTCTGGGCACCGGGTCCTGGGTGGACCTGGCGCTGGATGGCGTCTGGGTGCGCGCCCAGTTGACCTGGGCCAGCCCGCACCGCACCTTGTTCATGTTCACCTCTGCGGGCGGGGGGGCGCACTCCATGTCCCGCCGCACGATGGACCGTCTGCGCGACATGGGCCTGATCCATCTGGTGTCCGACGGCCATGTGATGGACAACGCCCTGGATGCCGTGGCCCAGGCCGCCCTGCGCAACGACCTGGAAAAGGGCGAAGCCAGCACCTGAAACGCTGGGTGTGCGGGCGCTTGGGGGTGAGGCAGTCGATAATGGCGGTTTATCGCTGAAAAAATCGAATCGCAATGGCCCAATACGTTTTCTCCATGAACCGCGTCGGCAAGATCGTGCCGCCCAAGCGGCACATTCTTAAAGATATCTCCCTGAGCTTCTTCCCGGGCGCCAAAATTGGTGTCTTGGGGACCAACGGCTCCGGCAAGTCCACCTTGCTCAAGATCATGGCCGGTGTGGACAAGGAGATCGAAGGCGAAGCCATCCCCATGGCGGGTCTGAACATCGGTTACCTGCCCCAGGAACCTCAGCTGGACCCCACCCAGACCGTGCGCGAAAGCGTGGAAGCCGGCATGGGCAAGGTATTTGCCGCCAAGGCCCGCCTGGAAGAGGTCTACACCGCCTATGGCGCGGAAGACGCCGACTTTGACGCGCTGGCTGCCGAGCAGGCTGAGCTGGAAGCCATCATTGCCACCGCCGGCACCGACTCCGAGCACCAACTCGAAATCGCCGCCGACGCGCTGCGCCTGCCACCCTGGGACGCCAACATTGGCGTGTTGTCCGGCGGTGAAAAACGCCGCGTTGCGCTGTGCCGCCTGCTGCTGTCCAAGCCCGACATGCTGTTGCTCGACGAACCAACCAACCACTTGGACGCCGAATCGGTGGACTGGCTGGAGCAGTTCCTGCAGCGCTACTCTGGCACCGTGGTGGCCATCACCCACGATCGCTACTTCCTGGACAACGCGGCCGAATGGATTTTGGAACTGGACCGTGGCTCCGGCATTCCGTACAAGGGCAACTACTCCGACTGGTTGACGCAAAAGGGCGCGCGCCTGGAAGCCGAACAAAAGGGCGAAGAAGCCCGCGCCAAGGCCTTGAAGAAGGAATTGGAATGGTCACGCCAGAACCCCAAGGCCCGCCAGGCCAAGAGCAAGGCCCGTCTGGCCCGCTTTGAAGAACTGAGCGACTTCGAATACCAAAAGCGCAACGAGACCAACGAAATCTTTATCCCCGTGGCCGACCGCCTGGGTAGCCAGGTGATTGAGTTCAAGGGCGTGAGCAAGTCCTTTGGCGACCGCGTGCTGATCGACAACCTGAGCTTCAACATTCCTGCTGGTGCTATCGTCGGCATCATCGGCCCCAACGGTGCCGGTAAATCGACGTTATTCAAGCTGATTGCCGGCAAGGAAAAACCGGATTCGGGCGAAGTGGTGATCGGCTCCACCGTGAAGATGGCGTTTGTGGATCAGCACCGCGATGCACTGTCCGATGAAAAAACCGTGTGGGAAGACGTGTCCGGTGGACTCGACATCCTGAACGTGGGCAAGTTCCAGATGGCCAGCCGCGCCTATTGCGGCCGCTTCAACTTCAACGGTGGTGACCAGCAGAAGAAGGTGGGCATGTTGTCCGGCGGTGAGCGCGGGCGCTTGCACCTGGCCAAGACCCTGATTGCGGGCGGCAACGTGCTGATGCTCGATGAACCATCCAACGACTTGGATGTGGAAACCCTGCGCGCCTTGGAAGACGCGCTGCTGGAATTCGCTGGCACCATGCTGGTCATTTCCCACGATCGCTGGTTCCTGGACCGTATCGCCACGCACATTTTGGCGGCCGAAGGTGACAGCCAGTGGACCTTCTTTGACGGCAACTACCAGGAGTACGAAGCCGACAAGAAGAAGCGCCTGGGTGAAGAGGGTGCCAAGCCGAAACGGATGCGCTACAAAGCACTGAAGTAAACGACCGTTTTCCGCCGTCCAACCAGGGCCCATTGCCATGACCGTGCCTTCTCCCCACTATGCCGCGCTGTACCAGGCCACCATTGAGGACGCAGCATCCGGTGGGCAGGCCATCATGGGCAAACTGGTGGCGGCGGTGCGCAAGTCAGTGCAGGAACGTTTGGGCTCCGCACGCGACTACCGTGAGCGTGAGGTGCATGAAGACTCCCTGAAGCTTTTGCATGCACAGGAGCCTGAGTTGCGCCTGCAGTATCCACAAGCCTTGTTGGCAGCCTTTAGTGGCCCCGTGTCATCCCCCAAGACCACCGTCCTGAGCATGGCCGAGGTGCAGTTTGACCAGCTCGAACTGATGGATGAAGTTCAGGTTCAGGAAAGCGTGACCATGGCACGCGCGCAGCAAATGGCCATGCTGGCCGCCGAAGCCAGCCTCACCGAGCTCAACACCCTGATTTGCGCCACCCTGGGGCTGGCGACTGTCCGTCCGGAGCGCAACCCCCTGCGCCCCGACGTGTATTTGCAGGCGCTCAAATTGGTGGTTGAGCGCACGCCTGTGCCGGCCGCTATGCGCCTGGACTGGCTCACCACCATGGGCGTGGCCCTGGGGGCTGAGCTGCGCGAGTTGTATACCCGCCTAGCCGCCCGCATGCGGTTGGAGGGTGTTGTTGCCGCTGGTTATGCCGTGGTGCCCACGCCCGGTACTGGGGTGGGCAAGGCTGCTTCTACGAATGTGTCACACGGCACGCCGGGCAGTACCGAGCGTGAAGCCCAAATTGCAGCCGAGTTGCGCACTCGCCGTGCCGCAGATCCTGCCTTGCTGACCTTGGACCGTTTGCGCAAACTGCTGTCGGGGGAGCTGGACGCTCAGGGCACGCCCCACCGGGTGGCAGCCTTTGCGCAGCAGTTTGCCCGTGAGTTTGAAGGGGAGGCCCTGCTGGCGCCCCAGGCCCCGCAGGATGGCGGCTTTGCCGCGACCGTGCCCGCCGCTTTCGAGGCCTTGACCGAAATGAAGCAGGTGGACCGCGTGGTGCAGCGCCTGGAGCAGCGTCGCGGCGCGCCGGTGCGCATGGCGCAGGCCGGAGCAGTGCAGCTGGCCTGCGAGGCAATCCGACGCAGCGCTAGCGGTGTGGCCCAGGCCCTGAGCCTGGAGGTGGTCAACCTGATGGTGGACAACATTGCGCGCGACCCACGCCTGCTGGTGCCCGTGCAGGAGCTGGTGCGCAGCCTGGAGCCTGCGCTGATGCGTTTGGCGTTGGTGGATCCACGGGTATTTACGGACAAGGCGCATGCTGCCCGTGGCTTGGTGCAGGAGATCACGCACCGCAGCCTGGCGTTTGCGACCGAGCAGACGACCGGGTTTGCCGGTTTCTACCAGGAGGTTCGGGACGCGGTTGCGCCCTTGACCGAAGTGGATGTGCAGGGCCCAGAGCCTTTTGAAATTGTGCTGGCTCAGCTGCGCGCCTCGTGGGATGCGGCGGCCAAGGCGCAGGAGGCCTCGCGTGCGCAGGCCATGCAGGCACTGCAAAAAGCCGAGCAGCGCAACCTGCTGGCCGAAAAGATTGCCCGTGAAATCGACTCCCATCCCGATGCGGCCCAAGTCCCCGAGGTGGTGATTACTTTCTTGTGTGGCCCGTGGGCCCAGGTGGTGGCGCAGGCGCGCCTGCAGGGCGGCACAGGCTCCAGCGCGGCCGACAAATACCAGGCCTTGATCTCGGCCATGTTGTGGAGTGCCCATCCGGAGTTGGCTCGCACCAATGTCGCCAAACTCACGCGCCTCGTACCGCTGTTGATCAGCACTCTGCGCGAGGGGTTGGAGATCATCCGCTACCCGGCCACCAAGACCAGCGTTTTCCTGGAGGCCCTGATGGGCTTGCACCAACAGGTGTTTCGTTCTGCCACCAAAGCGGAGCCTGCCGTGCCGCCGGTTGACGCGCCGCTGCATGTGCATAAAACACGGCCGGTGGAGGATGGTGATCCTTGGGTCGCTCCCGAAGAGGCACGCGAGTCCAACTTCATCGAGTTGCCCGAGGAGCCAGAGGCCGGTGCCCCGGTGGCGGTTACAGACACGGCGGCGGCTGGTGCGCAGCCAGCCGTGCCGATGCCTGCTGCCGGTACCCTGGCTAGTGGGGCTGTCTTGCCCCTGGGTTCTTGGGTGGAGTTGATGACCAACGGAGAGTGGGTGCGCACCCAGCTCACCTGGGCCAGCCCGCATGGCACCTTGTTCCTTTTTACCAGTGTGTATGGCACCACACAGTCCATGACGCGCAGAACCCACGACAAGTTGGTGGCAGCAGGGCAATTGCGCATGATTTCCGGTCAACCCGTGGTGGACGGCGCACTGGATGCGGTGGCCCAACAGGCCATGCGCAATAGTCTGGACTCTACGCTGTAAGCAGGCGCTGGCGCACCAGGCCAATGTGGTTGCGCAGGGTGTAAAGCTCGTCGGTGTACGAGAGCGGCACGATGATTTTTTCTACCTTGCTCTCCAGCGCATTGAGCTCCGTCAAAAGTTCGGGGGCACTGCCCGGCGACTCTTCTAACCGCTCTTCTATTTCGCGTAGCTGGCCGTACCAGCGAAACACGCGCGAGCGAACCCGGAAGGCGTAGAGCGGCGGGGCTATCTTGCCCAGCGGCAGCAGCACGGCAATGATCAGGCCTAGCGCCAACCACATACGCTCGATCAGGTTGGCCAGCGTGAAGGGAATGTAGCGTTGCAGCGAGGGCACGCCCGTGCGCATGGTGCGTTCTGCCTCGGGTGCGAGGGGGTACTCGGCGTTGCCAGCATTGGGGAATTCACGTGCCCGGTTGAACCAGCCCGCCTGGCCATGGATCTGCATGGCCGCCTGCGACAGCAACTGGCGCAGCGCCGGGTGCACGTCGTCGCGCGCCAGCATGCTGGTGGTGGTGGCAATCAGGTGCACATCCTGGGTGGGGAGTTTGCGGGCCAGGTCCACAATGCCATTGGGCAGGGTGGCAGGCGTCACAAAAGGCAGTCGACGGGCATAGGCCTCATTTTGGTGAAAATCCATCAACCGAATGCCCGGTGTTTGCAGCAGCATTTGCACAATGGGAGCTTCCGGGGCGGATGCAAACACCACGGCATCGAGCTGCCCTTGCAGTAGTTTGACGGTGGCAGGGGTTTGGTCCAGCTGTGACAGCGTGATGCTCTTGGGGGCAACGCGGTTCATGTCCAACAGGGTTTGCATCAGCGTGGGCACGCCGCTGCCAGCGGCGCCTACGTTGACCCGCATATGGGCCAGCTGTGTCAGTGAGCTGAGTTGTCCGCTGGGTGTTACCGCCTGGGCGGAGGCGCTGCGGTAGAACAACCAGATCGGCTCTACAAACAGATTGCCCAGCGTGACCAGCACTTCTGCGTCTTCGGCCTGTGCCTGGGGCGAGGTCGTTCCGCCTTGCACAAAGCCAGCATCGGCCTGCCCGCTGTGCAACAGCTCCAGGTTGGCAGAAGAGCCATCGGTCGTGAGCAGCTCGACCTCGATGCCACTGGCTTGCAAGGCCTTGGCGTAGCGTTGGCCAAACTCGGCGTAAGCACTTTGCGCGGGACCGGTAGCGAGGGTGATCTTCTTGGGCGGCATCGGGTCCAGCCACCAATAGGCCAGCCACAGCAAACCTGCGGCGGCGATGACAAAAGGGCTGGCCGATGTGATCAGGTCGCGCAGCGACAACAGCACATAACGCACGGATTTGGGCAACTGGGGCAGCTTCATGGCGGCAGACTAGAGCGGGTGCTCGTTGTAAAAACGGCCACCGTGGTACAGCAGTGGTGAGGCACCTGCCCGGTGGTGGCAGCGCTCTACCTCCCCCACAAAAATGACATGGTCGCCTTCCTCGTAGCGGCTGCGGTTGAAGCATTCAAACGTAGCCACTGCACCCTCCAGCAGCGGCGCACCGCTGGCGCCTAACGCGAAGGCCACACCGTGGTAGCGGTCCACATCTTTGGCGGCAAACTGGCGGGCCAGTGCCTGCTGTTCGGCGCCCAGGATATTGATGGCGTAATGCGAGCCTGTGCTAAAGGCCGCCATGGAGCCAGCACTGCGGGCCAGGCTCCAGAGTACCAAGGGGGGGGCCAGCGATACCGAATTGAAAGAGTTGGCGGTGAGGCCGACCAGATCGCCTTGGGGCGTGCGGGCCGTGACGATGGTGACGCCGGTGGCAAACATGCCCAAGGCCTCGCGGAACTCTGTGGTCGAAAAATCTGGGGGACGCGCCTGTTGCGTCGTGGTGGGGGAGCGCATCTTCGCAATTTAACTGGTTTTGGCCGCTGCCTTGCCCTGTCGGCCCGCAAAAGCGCTGGTCAGCAGGCATCCTACAATGGAGTCATGCGATTTCAAACCTGTGCATCCTTGGTTTTTGCTATGTTTTCTATAGCTTCTCACGCAAATACAACAAGGGCTTGCGTCGATTATGCGTCAAAAATACCAAGTGTCACGCCCGCCTTGTGCGAGGCCGCTGGCATGCGGGACATGCAGGGCCGCTCGGTCAAAGGGCGCGTATTGTGGGGGACCGATATCCAACCCGCGGATGCCAACTTCCGGGTTCTGGTGGTGGGCGGCATCCACGGCGATGAAATGTCCTCCAGCTCGCTGGTCTTCCACTGGATTGGTTTGGCGCAGAATCCGCCGTCTGACATGTCCTTGTCCATCCATTGGCGCTTTATTCCTTCGCTGAATCCGGATGGCCTGTTTGCCAAACCCTCCCGGCGCACCAATGCCAGTGGCGTGGATCTGAACCGCAACTTCCCCACACCCAACTGGGCGCGTGACGCCCGCATGTACTGGGAGTCCCGCACCAAACGCGACCCGCGCCGTTGGCCTGGCAACAAACCCTTGTCAGAACCTGAGTCGCGCTTTTTGCTGGAGCAGATGGACAGCTTCAAACCCAATTTGATTGTGAGTGTGCATGCCCCGTATGGGGTGCTGGACTTCGACGGTCCCTCGGTGCCACCTAGCAAACTGGGGCGCCTGTACCTGGACCAGGTGGGCATCTTTCCGGGTTCTCTGGGCAACTATGGTGGTATCCACAAACGGGTGCCAGTGGTCACCATTGAGCTGCCTAGCGCCTCGCGCATGACCCAGGATGCCGAGACGCGGCAGATGTGGATGGACCTGCTGCGCTGGACCTCCGAGCGCCTGGGGCCCGCCCAGGTTGCCAAAACTCCCTGAGGCCCTCCATGCTAGACGTCCTGATTGTGGGAGCGGGTTTAGGCGGTTTGGCAGCCGCCATTCGCCTGCGAGCCAGCGGGGTGCAGTCTTTGTTGGTACTGGAGCGTGCCCGCGAAGTAGGCGGTACCTGGCGGGACAACGTCTACCCCGGTTGTGCCTGTGACGTGCCCTCGCACATGTACTCGTTCTCCTTCGAACCCAATACCGAATGGACACGCCCCTACCCGCAGCAGGCCGAGATTCAGGACTACATCCTGCGCGTCACGGACAAGTACCAACTGCGCCCCCTGATCCGCTTCGGTACAGAGGTCACGGCGCTGCGCTGGCGCGCAGAGGCGAGCTGTTGGCAGGTCGAGGTGGCGGGGGGAGAGCCCCTGCAGGCACGCCATGTGGTGCTGGCCACCGGCCCTTTGAACAAACCCTTGGTGCCAGACATTCCGGGTGTGCAGGACTTTGCGGGCGTGGCCTTCCACTCCAACCAATGGCGCCATGACGTAGACCTGCGGGGCCTGCGTGTGGCTGTGGTGGGTACGGGGGCCAGTGCGGTGCAATTTGTACCGGAGATTGCCAATGTGGCGGCGCAGGTGCATGTGTTCCAGCGCACTGCGGCCTGGGTGCTGCCGCGCTGGGACCGGCCGTATGGGACATTCAAACGTTGGGTCTACCGCCATGTGCCGGGCTTGCAGCGCCTGAGCCGCTGGCGGGTGTATTGGTTCAACGAAGTGGTGGGCATGGGTTTTATGGGGTCCCTGCGCATGCAGGCGCTGCTGCGCAAGCTGGCCTTGCACCATGTGGCGCGCCAGGTGCGCGCACCTGCCATGCAAGCCGCGCTGACCCCCCATTTCAACCCGGGCTGCAAACGCCTGTTGATCTCCAATACCTGGTTCCCAGCGTTGCAAAAAGAGCATGTGCAGTTGCACACCCAGGCGGTGGTACGCGTGACGCCCGAGGGGCTGGTGGGGACGGATGGCACCCTGACCCCCTGCGATGTGATTGTGTGGGGCACGGGCTTCAAGGCCACCGAGTTTGTGGCCCCTATGCAGGTGTTTGGCGAGGCAGACGACGGCGTGGTGCCAGAACTCAGCGCCCGTTGGCGCACTGCGCCGGCCGCCACCAAACTGGGCATCACAGTGGCTGGTTTTCCCAATCTGTATTTGCTGGTGGGGCCGAACACGGGCCTGGGGCATAACTCGCTGATTTTTATGATCGAGTGCCAGGTGCACTACATCGTGCGGGCCTTGCAACACCTGCGTCGCACGGACCAACAGGTTTTACGCTTGCGGGCCGCAGTGGCGGATGCCGACTATCGCCAGGTGCAAGACAAGATGCAGAGCACGGTGTGGGCCTCGGGTTGCCACAGCTGGTACCAAAACGCGCGGGGTGACATAGACACCCTGTGGCCGGGCTACACGTGGCAGTACTGGCTGCAGACCCGCCGTTTCAAGGCAGACGACTACCTTTGACGCTTACGCGGCAGGGTCGAGTTGGCCGCGCGCCTTGTCCAGCCAGATCTGCAGGTTGTCGAGCAGGCCCTGTTGGCTGAAGGAGCAGCTCTCCTCACTGAACAGCGCACTGGACTCCAGCCGGTCCAGCAGTTGCAACAAGACCTCGCGGTAACGCGGCCCCAGGGCTTCGAGCAAGGCCTCTTGGGTGCGCGCCAGCTCCGACAAACCGTGCGCACCCAGCGCGCCCTCGCGCAACTGGGTGAGGCCGGTCTGCAATGTCTGCCATTGCGCAAGCGCGGTGGAAGACATGCGGGTTTAGTGGCCCAGGATCTTGGACAAGAAGTCTTTGCTGCGCTCGCTCTGCGGGTTGTTGAAGAACTCGTGCGGCGTGTTCTGTTCCACGATCTGGCCCTGGTCCATGAAAATCACACGGTCGGCCACGGCCTTGGCAAAGCCCATTTCGTGGGTCACGCAGATCATCGTGATGCCTTGGTTGGCCATTTCGATCATCACGTCTAGTACTTCCTTGATCATCTCGGGGTCGAGCGCCGAGGTGGGCTCGTCGAACAGCATGATCTTGGGTTTGAGGCACAGGGCGCGCGCAATGGCCACACGCTGCTGTTGGCCACCAGACAGCTGCAAGGGGTACTTGCTGGCTTGTTCGGCAATACGCACGCGCTTGAGCTGCTCCATCGCCTTTTCTTCGGCTTCTTTCTTGGGCATCTTGCCCACCCACATGGGCGACAGTGTCAGGTTTTCCAGCACCGTAAGGTGGGGGAACAGGTTGAATTGTTGGAACACCATGCCGACTTTTTTGCGCACGTCGTCAATCGCTTTCACGTCGTCGGTCAGCTCCACGCCGTCCACGGTCAGGTTGCCTTGCTGGTGTTCTTCCAAGCGGTTGATGCAACGAATCAGCGTGGACTTGCCGGAGCCCGATGGGCCGCAAATCACGATGCGTTCACCCTTGGTGACGGTCAGGTCGATATCGCGCAGCACGTGGTAGTTATTGCCGTACCACTTGTTGACTTTGTTGAAGGTGATGATGGGTTCAGACATATTCGTTCCTTAGCGGAGTTTGCTTTTGTTGACTTGCTTTTCGATCCACAGGCTGTAGCGGGACATGGCAAAGCAGAAGCCAAAATAAATCAGGGCGATGAAGAGGTAACCTTCGATCTTGAAGGGGCGCCAGTCAGCATCCGAGTTCAGGGCCAGGCTCATGGCACCGGTGAGTTCGTAAAGGCTCACGATGGTGACCAAAGACGTGTCCTTGAAGGTGGAGATGAAGTTGTTCATGATGCCCGGCACCACCATGGCCAGGGCCTGGGGCAACACAATCTTGCGTTGGGTCTGCCAGTAGCTCAGGCCCAGCGTGGCGGCGGCTTCAATCTGGCCCTTGGGCACGGCCTGCAGCCCACCGCGAATCACCTCGGCCATGTAGGCTGCGGCAAACAGGGTGATACCGGCCAACACACGCACCAGCACGTCGATATTGAAGCCCTGCGGCATCAAGAGCGGGAACATAAAGGACGCCATGAACAGCACCGAGATCAGTGGCACGCCGCGGATCAACTCCACATAAATGGTGCAAAAGGTCTTGATGGCGGGCAGCTTGGAGCGGCGGCCCAGCGCAATCAGCAAGGCAATGGGGAAGGCCATGGCCATGGACAGCGAGGCCAGCAGAATGGTCAGCGGCAAGCCGCCCCAACGGTCGGTTTCCACGCGGCTCAGGCCCAACATACCGCCGTACATCACCACAAAGAAGAAGGCCAACACCGCAATCCACAAGGGGACCAACCATGCCTTCCAGAAGGCGCGCATGCAGCTGCCTGCGAGCAGAGCACACAGCAGCAGGGTCGATATGAGGGGGCGCCATTGCTCCTCGAAGGGGTAGCGGCCAAAGATGATGATGCGGAATTTCTCCGCCACCACGCCCCAGCAAGCGCCAGCACCCTCGGCATTGCACAGTTCAAATTGCGGTGTCCAAACGGCACTGAACAGAGCCCAATGCAGGAAAGGTGGCAGCACCTTCAGCAGCACGGCCGCTACCAGCAGGGTGCCCACCGTGGTCTTCCAGTCACCAAACAGGTTGCTGCGGATCCAGGCCACCAGCCCTTCCGTTTTCACGGGGGCGGGGCGCGCAGCGATAGGTTCAAAAGTAGTTGCGCTCATGGTCAGGTCTTTAGCGTTCTTTGATGGCGGAGCGGGTGTTGTACCAATTCATCGCAACCGATGTGAACAGCGAGGTGCTCAGGTACACCAACATGATGATGGCAATACATTCCACAGCGCGGCCGGTCTGGTTGATGGCGGTATTGGCAATCGACACCACATCGGGGTAACCAATGGCCACCGCGAGCGAGGAGTTTTTGGTCAGGTTGAGGTACTGGTTGGTGACGGGCGGGATGATCACGCGCAGCGCTTGCGGCAACATCACCAGACGCATGGTCTGGCCGCGGGAGAGACCCAGAGCCGCTGCGGCTTCCGATTGGCCCAGGGCCACGGACTGGATACCGCCGCGCACCACTTCGGACACAAAGGCCGCGGTGTACACCGTCAGGCCCAGTAATACGGACAGATATTCCGGTGTCAGCGCGCCACCGTTTTCCACTGCAAAGTCGCCTTGCACCGGCATGTTCAGGGCGGTGGGCGCACCACCCAGAATCCAGCCCAGCAGACCACAGGCGAGCACGATGGCCACAGGAACCCAGAACATGCTCTTGGCCTTGCCGGTGGCCTCAAACGCACGGTAAGCCCATTTGCGGTACAGCCAGGCTGCCACCACGCCAGCCAGCAGACCCCAGGCACCCCACACATGGCCACTGGCCCATTCGGGGATGGGGAAGTTCAGCCCGCCCTTGCTCAGGAACAGTGGCCCCAGTGTCAGGGGCTCGTTCGATGCGGGCAGCACTTCCGTGAACAGCAGGTACCACATCAGCAATTGCAGCAGCACCGGGATGTTGCGGAAAAATTCCACATACACCGCACACATGCCGCGGATCAGGGCGTTGCGCGAGAAGCGCCCCACGCCAATGAGCACGCCCAGCAAGGTGGTGAGGATGATGCCCACCACCGCCACGCGCAGGGTGTTGACAAAACCGACCAGGTAGGCGCGCCAGTAGGACTCGCCCGAATCGAAGGCAAACAGGCTTTCGCCAATGTCAAAGCCGGCAGGGCTGGACAAAAAGTCAAAGCCGCTCTGGATGCCACGCAACTTCATGTTGGTGGTCGTGTTGTGGGCCAGATACAGCACCGTGACCAAGACCACCACGATGGCGATCACTTGGTACAGCAGGCCGCGAAACGCCTGGCTGCGCCAGGACCACGATTTCTTGGGAGGAGAGGAGGGGGTGGACATAGCGCCCTTTGATGAACTAGAGAATCACGCAACCAGTTGAAAAGGGCAGCGCATGGTGTCTGCGGCTGCCCTTTTTCAGAACGAAGCCAGTGTTAACCGCTTCGCAACACCGACTTAACGGACGGGAGGTGCGTACTGCACGCCACCCTTGTTCCACAGGTTGTTCAGACCACGTGGCAGTTGCAGAGAGGACTTGGGTCCGACGTTACGCTCGAAGATTTCACCGTAGTTGCCGGTGGTCTTCACTGCGCGTGCCAGCCATTCTTTGTCCAGACCCAGCAGCTTGCCGGTGTCTTCGGTGGAACCCAGCAGGCGGCCGATCACGGGGTCCTTGCTGCTGGTCTTCAGGTCGTCCACGTTGGCGGAGGTTACGCCTGCTTCTTCGGCTTCCAGCAGACCGTAAATGGTCCACTTCACGATGGTGGTCCACTCGTCGTCACCGCGGCGCACCATGGGGCCCAGGGGCTCTTTGGAGATCAGCTCGGGCAGGATGATGTGGTCAGCGGGGTTCTTGGCCACCTTGTTACGGGTGGATGCCAAACCGGACGCGTCGGTGGTGTAAGCCACGCAACGGCCAGCGAAGTAGGCACCTTCAGCGGCTTCGAGCTTTTCAAACACGATCGGCTTGATACCCAGGCCGTTGGCCTTGGAGTAGTCGGTCAGGTTCTTTTCGGTGGTGGTGCCAGACTGCACGCACACGGTCTGGCCCTTGAGCTGCTTGGCGCTCTTGAGCTTGCTT
Organism: Rhodoferax sp. TS-BS-61-7; assembly: GCF_002943465.1. GTDB lineage: Bacteria > Pseudomonadota > Gammaproteobacteria > Burkholderiales > Burkholderiaceae_C > Allorhodoferax. The sequence continues at coordinate 23,916 of NZ_PTQY01000007.1, read as the reverse complement.
TTCAAGGGAACCATGAAACCTTGGCCGTCGTAGTAGGTCACGGCGGTTTGGGTCAGGCCCAGGGAAGCATCACGGGTCAGCGTGAAGGTGGTGTTGCGCGACAACACATCAATTTCGCCAGACTGCAGGGCGGTGAAACGGGCTTGCGCGTTCAGGGGAACGTACTTCACTTTTTCGCCATCACCCAGCACCGCAGCGGCCACGGCGCGGCACACGTCCACGTCCAAGCCTGTCCACTTGCCGTTGGAATCGGCAGCACCGAAACCGGCCAGGCCTGTGTTCACACCGCAAACCACTTGACCACGCGCCTTGATGGCGTCCAGGGTTTTACCGGCGTGCGCGGGTGCAGCCAATACGGCGCCCAACGCGGCGACCACGGTGGCCAGGGTTTTCAGTTTCTTGATGCTCATAAATAGTTTCTCCAAATAAATGAATCAGCAGGGTGCACCACATTGGTGTCTGCCACCCGATTCTGACGCTGAACTGTAGCGCCGGTGGGCAAGTGCCCTCATCCGGGTTTACCATCGAGGCGGATGCAAAAAAGTCATAACCTGATTCTTGGGCATCCAGCCTCTCCGTACCAAATAGTTAGCAGAATCCATGCCACGAACGCCCACTTCTGGCGCATGGCTATGGTTCTTTCGCATAAGGTTATGCGCATTGTGTTGTGGGTGTGGCGCGGGTGCTGCACAGGGCAGAATCGCGGCCATGCGAACCTCTGAAGATTTCACGCTGGGCAAGCCCTTGCAAGGCTGGCGCCTGCGCCTCTACACCATCATTTTTGAGGCCGACACCCGCGCCGGCCGTTTGTTCGACCAATGGCTGATCGCGGTCATCCTCGCCAGTGTGGTGGCGGTGGTGGTGGACAGCGTGCAGGGAGTGGGGGAGCGCTACTACCCCTGGTTTACGGCGCTGGAATGGGTGTTTACGGTGGCCTTTACGCTGGAGTACCTGGCGCGCCTGGCCTGTGTGCGCCACCCCTGGCGTTACGTGCTGAGTTTTTATGGTGTGATTGACCTGCTGGCCCTGCTGCCCACCTATGTGGCGCTGCTGGTGCCGGAGGTGCATGCGCTGATTGATGTGCGGGTGCTGCGCCTTTTGCGCGTGTTCCGCGTCTTCAAGCTCACGGCCTATGTGTCCGAGTACCAGTCGCTGGGGCGCGCCCTGGCAGCGAGCCGGCGCAAGATCATGGTGTTTCTCTCGGCCGTGCTAATGATTGTGCTGGTCATGGGCACGCTGATGTATGTGGTGGAGGGGCCGGCCAACGGTTTCACCAGCATTCCCACCGCGGTGTACTGGGCGGTAACGACCATGACCACGGTGGGTTTTGGCGACATCACCCCCAAAACCGACCTGGGCCGGTTTATTGCCTCTTGCATGATGTTGCTGGGCTGGGGCACCTTGGCGGTGCCTACCGGCATCGTCACCGCCGAAATGACGGCCCGGCGCACCGCTGAGCCGCTGCCCACCACCCGCACCTGCCACGAATGCCTGACCGAGGGCCACCTGCCCGAGGCCCGCTACTGCCTGCACTGCGGTGCCCACTTGCCCGCCTACCTGCGCGAAAACCCCTGACCCCTATAACCACAAGGAGACACCATGTTCGAAACCGCTATCGCCGGCAGCCTGCCCAAACCCGCCTGGCTGTCAGAGACCGAAAAACTCTGGCCCCAGTGGAAGCTGGCTGGCCCCGAGCTGCAGCAAGCCAAAGCCGATGCCACGCTCTTGTGGATCAAGGCGCAGGAGGATGCGGGCTTGGACGTGGTGGGCGACGGCGAGCAAAGCCGACAGCACTTTGTGCACGGCTTTCTGGAGCAGGTGGACGGCATCGACTTTGAAAACAAGGTCACCATGGGCATCCGCAACAACCGCTACGACGCGCAAGTGCCCCAGGTCATTGCGCCCTTGAAGCTCAAGGGTCGCGTGCACGCCTTCGAGGCGCAACTCGCCCGTGCCCACACCAAGAAGAAACTCAAGTTCACCCTGCCCGGCCCGCTGACCATTGTGGACACCGTGGCCGACCGCTTCTATGGCGACAAGAAGAAGATGGCCTTCGCGTTTGCCGAGCTGCTGAACCAGGAGGCACTGGCGCTGCAGGCCGATGGCGTGGACATCATCCAGTTCGACGAGCCGGGCTTCAACGTCTACATGCAGGACGCCGTGAACTGGGGTGTGCAGGCGCTAGAGATTGCGGCCAAGGGCCTGACCTGCACCACCGCCGTGCACATTTGTTACGGCTACGGCATCAAGGCCAACAACGACTGGAAAGAAACCCTGGGCCAGGAGTGGCGCCAGTACGCGCAGGTGTTCCCCGCGCTGGCCGCCAGCAGCATTCAACAAGTTAGCCTGGAGTGCTACCACTCCCACGTGCCGCCAGACCTGATGGCGCTGCTGAAAGACAAGGACGTGATGGTCGGCGTGATCGACGTGGCAAGCGAGGTGATCGAAACCCCGGAGCAGGTGGCCGACACCATTGGCATCGCGTTGCAGCATGTGCCCAAGCACCGCATCTTCCCCTGCACCAACTGCGGCCTGGCCCCCATGAGCCGTGAGGTGGCGGTGAAGAAGCTGGAAGCGCTGGCCCAGGGCGCGGCGCTGGCGCGCCAGCGCTATGGCGTGTGATTGAGCATGTTTTAGGCCTCTATCCCACGTGGATGCTGCGCGAACAGCTACTAAAAACGTAGCAGTTTGCGCAAGCTAGAGCCTTAGCCCTTCGCCACTTCCAGCACCAGCTTGCCAAAGTTTTCGCCGTTGAACAGTTTGAGCAGCGTGTCGGGGAAGGTGTTGAGGCCCATCACCACGTCTTCCTTGCTCTTCATGCGGCCGTCCTTTAGGTAGCCTGCCATCTCGGCCACGGCCAGGTGGTAGCGGTCGGCGTAGTCGAACACCACAATGCCTTCCATGCGTGCGCGGTTGACCAGCAGGCTCAGGTAGTTTTTGGGGCCCTGCACGGCGGTCGTGTTGTTGTACTGGCTGATGGCGCCGCAGATGATGATGCGGGCCTTGCGGTTGATGCGGGCCAGCACATCGTCCAGAATTTCGCCGCCCACGTTGTCAAAGTAAATGTCCACGCCCTTGGGTGCGTGCTCTTTCAAACCGGCGCGCACGGCACCGGGGCCGGCCTTGTAGTCGATGCAGGCGTCAAAGCCCAGCTCTTTCACCACCCAGTCGCACTTGGCAGCGCCACCGGCAATGCCCACCACACGGCAGCCTTTGATCTTGGCCATCTGGCCCACAGTCTGGCCCACGGCACCGGCCGCGCCGGACACCACCACGGTTTCGCCCGCTTGCGGCAGGCCCACGTCCATCAGGCCAAAGTAGCCGGTCATGCCGGGCATGCCCAGCACGTTGAGCCATTGGGTCAGCGTGCCGGCGCGCAGGTCGATCTTCACCAGGCCATTGCGCTTCATCTCGTCTTGGGCAATGGTGATGTACTCCTGCACGCCAAAACCTGCGCTCACGTGGTCGCCCACGGCGTACTTGGGGTTCTTGCTGGCCACCACCACACCCACACCACCGGCGCGCATAACTTCGCCAATGCCCACGGGCGGGATGTAACTCTTGCCTTCGTTCATCCAGCCGCGCATGGCAGGGTCCAGGCTCAGCGCCAGGGTCTTGAGCGTGACGCCGCCCTCGGCGGGCTCGGCCACGGGTTCGCTGGTGTGGCTCCAGTTGGCGGCAGTGGGCATGCCCACAGGGCGGGCGGCCAGGCGGATTTGGTGGTTGACGAGGTGGGCGAGGGACATGACGGACTCCTGAAAAATGGGGGCGGCACGCAGGGTGTCAGCCGGGGAGCGCATGGTAGCGCCGCACTCACCGCCGCGGGGTAGCCAAGGTGACAAACGGTTTGGGGGCTGGCTCTAATCCCCGCAACTGCCACCACAGCCGTGGATAGCTTGGGCTGGCAGGCGCTCGGGTTGGCCCAGTGCGCCAGTGTGCGGGTCGTAGCCGGCTGAACGCAAGTGCAATGCCAGCGATGCATCCATGCTCTGCGCGTGCTGGGGAAACCACAGGCCCAGCTCGCGCGCCATCTGGCGCACCACGGGCAGGTCGCCAGCGTGGCCGCGGGCTTCGCCCTCGCGCATGACCTGCAAAATCACCTTGTGCTGGGTGGCGTGGCAGTTGCCGGCGGCAAAGCCGGTGGCCAGCATCCACTGGTCTTCGCGGTCAAAGTGGTCTTGCGTGTGGGCAATCAGGGCCGACCAGTGGGGCAGCAGCGCGTCGTCCGCGGCCTGCACCACCTCGGCCAGCAGCGCCACAAACTCCTGGTGCGTTTCGTCCATCACCGGCATGTCCAGGGCGAGGGCGTCGCTCCATTGCAAGGGGGTGTCCAGGGTGTGGGGCAGGGCGGTGGTGGCGGTCATGGCGGGGTCTCTGGAAATGGGGTTCCCAGATTAGCCAGACCGGCTGCGGGGCGTCTTGACCCACATCAGCCGGTGTGCACTCTTCTGGGTTGATAATGCCGCGCAGCCCCTCTGTGGCCGCCCTTTGGTGCCTTGTTCCCGGCTTTACCCTGCTTGACGCCCGCCATGACCCTTTCTTTTGCGCCCCCCGCCATCGCCGCCCCCCAGGACCTGGACGCCACCCTGCGTACCCAGGGTTATGCCGTGGTGAGGCCGCAGCAGGTGGCGACGCTGGCTGGGCTGGACCTGGCCGCCCTGCTGGCCTGGCGCCCGCTGTGGGACGACCTGCCGCCCGACGCCTACCTGCGCGATGGCGGCCGCTACCGCCGCCGTCGCCATGCCTGTTTTGTGGTGGACGGCAGCGCCGTGGCGCTGGCGCCGCACCGCCCGCACTGGCAGCCGGTGGAATACAACGCCTTGCACGGCGGCATGCAGCGCCACTTTGAACCCATGCAGGCGGCCCTGGTGGCGCAGCCTGCCTGGCAGCAGCTGTTGGCCTGGCTGGGCCAGGTGGCCAGCGCGCTCAAGGGATCGCACACCTGGTACACCGAGGCGCACCAGTTCCGCATCGACACCACCGACGGCATTGGTCGCCCCACGCCCGAGGGCGCGCACCGCGACGGCGTGGACCTGGTGGCCGTGTTCCTGGTGGGGCGCGAGGGCGTGAAAGGCGGCGAAACCCGCGTTTTCGAGGCGGATGGCCCCAATGGCCAGCGCTTCACGCTGACCGAACCCTGGTCGCTCTTGCTGCTGGACGACCCGCGCGTGGTCCATGAGTCCACCCCCATCCAGCCGGTGGCCGACGGTGGCCACCGCGACACGCTGGTGGTGACCCTGCGGGCCGGTAACTTCCAGGGCGAACCTGCCCGCTGAGGCGGTGCCGTACACCCCATGTCCTGCACCCCCGAAGATCTGAACAAACGCTGCCAGGAGCTGGCCGCCAAGTGGCAGGCCTGCATGCGCCAGGCCGGGCTGGACAGCTTTGTCGAATTTGCCGTATCGGTCTCCAGCCTGACCGAGTTTCTGGAGAGCCACGGCCTCTCGGGCCTGCACCAGAGTGCGCACTCGCTGGAGCAAAAAGTACTCTCGCTGATGGACCAGTTGATGGATCCGTCTGCCGGCGGCACGCTGCCGGTTGGCGCCAGCACGCTGTTGGGTGTGCAGGTGCAGGAATTTGGCGCGCGTGCGCAGGCCTTTATCCAGGGCCACTCGTCCCACCAGGCCGAGCGCCGCCAGGCGCCAGACGCCCCCCACGACGCCACGCCCGTGAGCACCCTGGTGCCGCCCAAGAAAATTGTTTTTGTAACCGACACCCCCACCGCCTGGAAAGACCTGGTGGCCCAGGTTGGCTTCTTTCATGTGCAGGTGGAGTTGCTGGGCACGGCCCAGACACTGCCCTCGGTGCCCGAGCCGGCTATGGTGCTGGTGGACGCGGCCCGCCGCCCGCTGGCGGCTTTTGTGGCGCAGGTGCAGACGCTGCGCGGCCAGTTTTCGGCCAGCCACATCGTGGGCCTGAACGTGGGGGTGGACTTTGAGAGCCAACAGCAGGCGCTGAGCGCGGGCTGCGACGCCTGCTTTGCCACCGGCACCCAACACGCGGCCATCATGGCGCGCATCGTCAAGCTGTGCAGCAACGAGGAAGAGCCGCCTTACCGTGTGCTGGTGGTGGAAGACTCCAAGACCGCTGGTGCCATGATCCGCCGCACCCTGTCCGAGGCGGGCATGCAGTCGCTGGCCATCACGCGCCCGCAGGACGTGCTGACCGCACTGGCCTCCTTCCAGCCCGACCTGGTGCTGATGGACATGTACATGCCCGGTTGCACGGGGGTGGAAGTGACGCGCGTGATCCGCCAGCATGCCGAGTTTTTGTCCACACCTGTGGTCTACCTCTCGGGTGACAGCAATGTGGCGTTGCAGGTGGACGCGCTGCGCCTGGGCGGCGACCACTTCCTCACCAAACCCTTCAACCCGGTGATCCTCAACGCCGTGGTCAAAAGCAAGATCGACCGCTACCGCACGCTGCGCCGCACCATGCTGCACGACAGCCTGACCGGGCTGCTCAACCACACTACTTCCAAGCAGCAGTTGCAAAGCGCCATCAACGCTGCGCGCCTGGACGGCAGCGGCCTGTGTGTGGCCATGGTGGACATCGACCATTTCAAGTCGGTCAACGACACCTACGGCCACCCCATGGGTGACCATGTGATCCGCAGCCTGTCGTGGTTGCTCAAACAACGCGTGCGCAAGAGCGATGCCGTGGGCCGCTACGGCGGCGAAGAGTTTGTGGTCATCCTGCCGGGCTCGCAGGCCGATCAGGCGCACACCGTGCTGGACCGCATCCGCGTGGACTTCTCGCGTATCCGCCATCCCGTAGACGACGGCTGGTTCAGCTCCAATTTCTCGGGCGGCATTGCACAGTGGAACCCGGATCTGGATTCCGAAGCCCTGCTCAAGCGCGCCGACGAGGCGCTCTACCAGGCCAAGCGTGCAGGGCGTAACCAGGTGCAAGTGCTGCAGCCCGGCTGATACGCCCCATTTTTAAGCCAAATCGGCCTCTGAAGCTCGTAGATACTGCGCAAGCAGCTCCTGAATTAATAGCAAACAAGGCGGCAGCTTAGGCCGCCGCCATATCCCCTGCGGCCATGCCGGGCGTCAGCAGGCGCTGCACCAGCTCGCGCACCGTCTTGATCTGGCTGCCAAACGGCAGCTCCCCCGCACCGCGGAAGAACAGGCCTTTTTTGGTGTCCCCGCGCAGCGCCGCAGCCAGCTGGTTGTCGATGCAGAACTGGCCCCAGCCCGGCAGGCCGTCGCGCAGGCCGCACTGGGCCAGGCAGTCAAAGCTCTTGGTGCAGCGCGCCTTTACGTGGGCCACGGCCTGCAACTTGGGTTCGATCTTCAGGTAGGCGCGTAGCCAGGGCGTGGCCACGGCGCGAGCGGGCAGGCCTGCCACGCTGGTGAATTCCAGCATGTCTTCGGGCCGGGCTTCGGCCAGCACGCGTTTGAATTCGGCATGGGCATCACTTTCTTCGGTCACCGCAAAGGCCGTGCCCAGCTGCACCGCATCGGCCCCCAGCGCCTGCAGGCGGGCAATGTCTTCAAAACTGCGCACACCACCAGCCGCTATCAGCGGGATGTGTTGCTCGTAACCCGCGTCCTTGAAGAACTGGCGCACCTGCGGGATCACGTTTTCAAAGTCAAAGCGGGTGTCCTGCAGGTCGGCAATTTTGGCGGCGCCCAGGTGGCCGCCGGCCAGGCGCGGATGTTCGATGACGATGGCGTCGGGCAGGCGCTTCTTGCGTTCCCACTTTTTCACCAGCAGCTGCACGCCGCGCGCGTCGGACAGGATGGGGATCAGCGCCGCTTTGGGATGGTCCTTGGCCAGGTCGGGTAGGTCCAGCGGCAGGCCCGCGCCCACCACCACGGCGTCAATGCCGCATTCCAGGGCCTTGGTCACGTTGGCGGCGTATTCGCTCACGGCGCGCATCACGTTGATGGCCAGCAGACCCCGTCCACCGGTGCTGGCCCGGGCGGCCTGGATTTCGCGCTCAATAGCGATCAGGTTGGCCGCATTGATGCCCGCCTTGGCGGCATCCCCCGGCGCTAGTTCGCGGGTTTGGTCCATCAGGTCGGGGTGGTGGCGGCGCAGGTCCACGCTGGACAGCGTGCCCACTCCGCCCAGGGCCGCCACGCTGCCGGCCAGCCGGTGGCCCGAGATGCCGATGCCCATGCCGCCCTGCACAATGGGCAGCAGCGTGCGCCCGGCCAGGCGCAGGGCGCCCAGACCGCTGTCGCGCAGCCAATCGCCCGATTCGCGGGCTAAAAACGGCCATTTGGTACTTGCTTGGGTCATGGTGTGCTCTAAGATAGCGGGCGTTGGACAGTCATACAGCTTAGGGCGCGGCCTGCGGTCTGGCTTTGAGGTGGGTCAACTTGCTGGCAGTTGGGCAGCACCCCCCGGTGCGTGACACAAAAGAGGTAAATACCAAGAATGAACGCGCTTGTGCAAAGTCTGGCGGCCATGAGTGGTCTGCGTGACCGCGACGCTCTGGATGCCGCGCTGGTGCGTTTGGTGATCAGCAGCAGCGACGGTGCGGTGCACAGTGCCAGCCTGATCCGTGTGGTGGGTGAGGGCGATGACCGGCGCTGCCTGGTGCAGGCCCGGCTGGATGCAGGCCAAACCCAGATCAGCCGCGACTTGCTCTGGACCGACTGGACTACCTTGCCCCATCTCTCCCGCTTTGCGTTGCGCCAGCAGGCCGTAGAGCAGGGGCGCGCAGTACATGCCGACACTCCCCCCGGCGCGTGCGTGATTCCGCTGCAGACGCCGCAGGGCACCTGGGGCCTGCTCGAAATGGGCTTTGCCACAGACCTGTCCGCACACACGCTGGAGCTGGTGGACGGCATTTTGCTGACCTACCACAACCTGCTGGGCCTGCTGGACTACGGCGAAAAAGACGCGTTGACCGAACTGCTGAACCGCAAAACCTTTGACGGTGCCTTTTTCAAAGCCACCGCCGAACAACACGGCGACGACCTGCCCGAGGGCGGTGAGCGCCGCCAGCCGCATCCCGATGCGGGCGTGTGGCTGGCCGTGCTGGACATTGACCATTTCAAGCGCGTGAACGACACCTATGGCCACCTGATTGGTGACGAGGTGCTGTTGCTGCTGGCACGCCTGATGCGCAGCTGCTTCCGTTTCCACGACCAGCTGTACCGCTTTGGGGGCGAGGAGTTTGTGGTGTTGATGCGCTGCGACAGCGTGGACCATGCCCATGCGGCACTGGAGCGTCTGCGCGAGCGGGTACAGGCCTATGCCTTTCCGCAGGTCGGCACCATCACCGTGAGCATCGGCTTCTCGGTCTTGTTGCCACACGACACGCCCAGCGGTGCCTTTGGCCGCGCCGACAAGGCGGTCTACCACGCCAAGGAACATGGCCGCAACCAGGTCTGCAGCTACCAGGCGCTGGTGGCCTCGGGCGACCTGGTGGACCAGGTGGCCGAGGGCATGGACGTGGACCTGTTCTAACGTTTCAGGCGTTCTCGGCGTGTACGACGGCTTTGGTGCCTTTGTCGCGCAATTTTCACGCAACTGACACAACACTTGCCTAGGCTAGGGGGGTACACCCAGCCACCAGGAGTTGCCCGTGAGCGCCAGCGAAGACGAATTGATCCGCCGTATCCAGAACGACATGCTCGACAGTTATGACGAGGAACTGGAAATGGAGCTGGACGACCAGCACCTGGAGCGCCTGGCGGGCGGCCAGGTCCCTGATGCCGATGCCCGCGCCGCACGCCGCCAGTACTTCAAGGAACTGTTTCGCATGCAGGGCGAACTCGTCAAGCTGCAGGACTGGGTGGTGGCCACGGGCCACAAGGTGGTGGTGATCTTTGAGGGGCGCGACGCGGCCGGCAAGGGCGGCGCTATCAAACGCATCACCCAGCGCCTGAACCCGCGCGTTTGCCGCGTGGCGGCATTGCCCGCACCGAATGACCGCGAGCGCACGCAGTGGTACTTTCAGCGTTATGTGAGCCACCTGCCGGCGGCCGGCGAGATCGTGCTGTTTGACCGCAGCTGGTACAACCGTGCTGGTGTGGAGCGCGTGATGGGCTTTTGCAATGACGAGCAGCTCGAAGAGTTTTTCCGCACCGTGCCCGAGTTCGAGAAGATGCTGGTGCGCTCCGGCATTCAGGTCATCAAGTATTGGTTCTCCATCTCCGACGAAGAGCAGCACAGCCGCTTTCTGGGCCGCATCCACGACCCCCTGAAGCAATGGAAGCTCAGTCCCATGGACCTTGAGTCACGCAGCCGCTGGGAAGACTACACCCGCGCCAAAGAGGTGATGCTGGAGCGCACCCACATCGCCGAGGCGCCGTGGTGGGTGGTGCAAGCGGTGGACAAGAAGAAGGCCCGCCTCAATTGCATCCACCACCTGTTGCAGCAGATGCCGTATGAGGAAACCGAGCACCCGCCGGTGGTGTTGCCGCCGCGGGTGCGGCATGAAGACTATGAGCGGAGGCCGGTGCGGGAGGACATTATTGTTCCTGAGGTTTATTGATTTTTTGGTCGTCTTGCCGTGGTGTTTTTTTAACGCTTAGACCGCTTTTTTTTAACACCCACTCCCCCTGCCCCTCGCCCCGTCGGCGAGGGGAGCTTTTAACAGCCGTATTTATCTTCTGTGCGCTGGATAGGGGGCTACGCTGGTGAGGTTGCCACTGTTAGTTCGCTCCACGGCCCTGGGCGGCGGTTGTAGAACTTCGGAGGAGTATGTCTGCCAACGCTGGCGGCTGCGCACGCCAGTGGCTCCGCGCCTGCACGTTTGCATTCACCACAACCGCTGGCACTGGCCGTGGCGCACCAACCCGGTGGCAACCTTACGCGTGTAGCTCCATAGCCGGAGACCGCCCCCAAATCGGCTGTTAAAAAGGCTCCCCTCGCCGACGGGGCGAGGGGCTGGGGGAGTGGGTGTTAAAAAAGCACTGCAACCCTAAAAGCAGCAAAACCCGGAAAGAAGATCAGCCCCGCACATCCCCCACAGCGTCCTTCCCAAAGTCCGCCCGTGCCAGATACGCCAGCACCCGCCGCGCCGCATCCTCCGGACTGCTGAGCTGCCCTTGGGCATGCAGGCCGGCAAAGCTGCCGAGGTCCGGAAACTGCGTGGCGTCCGCACTGCGCAGCTGCACCTGCATGTCGGTGTCAATCACACCGGGCGCCAACGAACACACTTTGGCACCGTGGGCCAGTTGGGCCTCGTCCAGCGCCACACAACGTGTGAAATGGTCCATGCCTGCCTTGGCTGCGCAATAGGCCGCTTGCGAGGCCATGGCGCGCCGTCCCAGGCCCGACGAAATATTGAGCACCTTGCGTGGCACGGTCCAGCTGCGCGTGGCGCCCAGAAAGGCGGCGGTGAGTTGCATGGGCGCTTCCAGTCCCACACGCAGCGCTTGCGCCAGCGCGACCGGGTCGGAGTCCGATAGAGGCACCAGCGCCGGGATCACACCCGCGTTGTTGATTAACGTGGCACTGGCCAGCGTGGCCGGGTCTTGCTGCGCCAGCCATTGGCGCAGCTGGGCGGAGGCGGTGGCGCCCTCGGCCAGGTCCAGCGGCCACTGCAGCAGTGCCGCACCTGCGCGCTGGGCTTGTTCGGCCAAGGCGATATTGGTCTGGCGCGAGATGCACAGCAGCAGGGCGTCGGTTTGCAGCAGCTGTTCGGCCATGGCTCGGCCCATGCCGCGCGAGGCGCCGGTGAGGATAGTGAGATTTTTGGGCATAATTTGCTATTAAATTAGGAGCTGTTTGCGCATATTCCACGGGTGCTAGAGGCCTAAAAGGCCTCCAATTACTCGCGGTGCCGGCGTATCGCGATGTAGCCCGCCACCACGGTGAAGGTGACGATCAGGGCCACCACCCACCAGAAACCTTGCGGGTGTTCGGCCAGGGGAATGCCGCCCACGTTCATGCCCAACAAACCGGCAATGATGTTGATCGGCAGGGCCAGCACGGTCACGATGGTCAGCACAAACAGGCTTCGGTTGTTGGCCTCGGCCACACGTCCGGCAATCTCTTCTTGCAGCAGCTTGATGCGTTCCTGCAGTGCGGCCATGTCGCTCAGCGCAACGTTGAATTCTTCGGTCGACTGGCGCAGGTCGCCCAGGTCTTCCTCGGCGATCCACTGCGGCGGCTTGCGCAGCAGGCGGAACAGGGCCGCGGGCTCGGGCGCCAGCAGGCGCTGCAGGCGCACCAACAGGCGGCGCAGGGCACCGAGGTTGGCACGTTTGGTTTCCAGCCGGCCGGCCAGGAGTTTGTCTTCAATGGCGTCCACCCGGGCGGTGGTGTTGCGCACGATGTTGATCAGCACATCCCCCTGGTCGTGCATCAGGTGCACCAGCAAGGCCACCGGCGACATGAGTTGTTCGCCGCGGCGCACGGCGTCGCGCAGGCGGTCAATCGAGCGCAGGGGCTGCAGCCGCGCGCTCACCACCAAACGCGGCCCCACCGACAACCAGAGGGTGGAAATATCGGACGGCTCAAACGCAAAGTCGTAGTGCACATCGTTCACCACGGCGACCAGCGTGTCGTCGTCCAGCTCCACCCGGGTGGATCGGGAGCCATCGGTCAGGGATTCATGGAACAGGTCGGACAGCTGCAGATGGTCTTGCAGCCACTTGGCGCTGGCGGTGTGTGACAGGTTGAAATGCAACCAGACAAAACCGCCGTCCTCGGGGTTTGCGCGGGCCAGCCAGCGCAGCGCATCCTCACTGCCCGTTGGTGTGGCCAGGCCTTCTTTGTCAAATACAAAGCCGTAGATCAGGCCGGATGGGTCGGCACCGTAATTTTGCGCAGTGGGGGTCATGGGAGGGCTCGGCATAAAGGTGTTTCCGGGCTAGTGCACATGGGCCTGTGGGTATCAGGGGCTGCCCGCCAGGCCCAGCCCTTGCGCCAGCGAGGCCACCGCATCCAGGGTGAATTCACCGCCGATGATACGTTCCATGGTGTGCGCTGCGGACAGGTACAAAAACTCGGCCACTTCACCGTCCTGGTTGTGTGGAACCCAGCCCTCCGGGCAAGCCCAGTTGTAGACCAGCAGGGTTTCGTCGTGCCAGCCACCGGTGTCTAGCCGCGCAGTGCGGACCAGGCCGCTGGCGTGTAGCGAGGAGGTGTCGGCCAGCACGGTACCAGCCTCTTCGTGCAGTTCGCGCACCGCACAACCCAGCGGCGTTTCACCCGCAGGCAGTCCCCCAGCGGTCACGTTGTCCAGCCGCCCGGGGTCGGTGGCCTTGGTGGGTGAGCGGCGGCCGCACCAGAGTTGCCCATTCGCAGTAAAACCGTTGATGTGCACCGCATGGCTGCGCATACCCAGAAACCGGAAGCCGGCGCGCTCTACCGTCAGCACAGGCTCACGTCCATCGTCGGGTGGCGTCAGGCAGTGGTGGTGCCAGAACGCAAAGGCTTCGTTGCGCCAACCGTGTACTAGGCCTTGTGCATGGCAATGCGCCAGCGCACCTTGCAGCAGGGCACTGCGTTCCGCACTGCTGATTTGGAGTGCCCGCCAGTGCAGACCAGGGTGGTCGCCTTGGGGTTGGTACCGGCAGTCGGGCAACAGGGTTGCCAGCAGGGCGGAACGCTCGGGGCTCAGCAGCCCCAGGCGTTGTGGCGGTGTGCCGCTGTCACCCTCCAGCCAAAAAATCTGCAGGTCTGGCGGCGGCGGGGCCAGGGCTCGCCTGGCTGCCTGTGCCAACTGCTGGCGTTGTGTGCTGCCCAGCTTGGCGGCAAACGCTTGCGCACCTGGCAGGTTCACACCTGCGCGCCTTCGACCAGAAAGCGCACACGCCGCACGCCGTTCCATTCGTCTGCATCCAGCCGGAAGGCCAGGGTGACTTTGGCTGGCAGGGGCTCGGTGTGGCCGAACCAGATGCCGTCCACCGGCTGGCCTTGGTGTTTGAGCTTCAGGGCCAGGTGTTTTTCCCCCACCAGGCGCTGCGACACCACTTCCACCTCTTCACTGAAAGTGGGGGCGGCAAAACCCTGGCCCCATACTTCTTTGTGCAGCGTGTCGACCAGGTCCACGCGGCGGTATTCGGGGTTGAGCGGGCCGTCGGTGTCCATGCGGCGCGTCAGCGTGGCGGCATCCAGCCACTCCTGCGCCACTTCGTTCAGGCCGTTCTCGAAGTCATCAAAAAACTCTTCGGCCACTGTGCAGCCCGCCGCCATGGCGTGGCCGCCAAAACGCAGGATGACGCCGGGGTAACGCTTGGCCACCAGGTCCAGCGCGTCGCGCAGGTGGAAGCCGGGGATGCTGCGGCCGGAGCCCTTGAGTTCATGCTCCTTGCCTTCGGCCGCGCTGGCGGCAAACACAAAGGTGGGGCGGTGTAGCTTGTCCTTGATGCGGCTGGCCACGATGCCGACCACGCCTTCGTGAAAGTCGGGGTCGAACACACAAATGGCGGGCGGTGGCTCGTCGCCTTCGTCAAACAGGCTCTCCGCAATCATCATGGCCTGCTCGCGCATGTCGCCCTCAATCTCGCGGCGCTCGCGGTTGATGCCGTCCAGCGTTTTGGCCAGCTCGTCGGCGCGGCCGGGGTCGTCGGTCAGCAGGCATTCAATGCCCAGTGTCATGTCGCTCAAACGGCCAGCTGCGTTAATGCGGGGGCCCAGGGCAAAACCAAAGTCGAAGGTAGTGGCCACTTCGGCCTTGCGCCCGGCTGCTACAAAAAGACTAGCTAGTCCCGCAGGCAGGGCAAGGGCGCGCACCCGTTTTAGGCCTTGGGCCACGAGGCGGCGGTTGTTCGCGTCCAGCTTCACCACATCGGCCACGGTGCCCAGTGCGACCAGCGGCAGCAGCACATCAAGTTTGGGTTGGGTGGTGGCGTCAAACACGCCGCGCTTGCGCAGCTCGCCGCGCAGGGCCAGCAGCGTGTAGAACATCACGCCCACACCGGCGATCGACTTGCTCTCAAACGTGCAGCCGGGTTGGTTGGGGTTCACGATCACATCCGCATCCGGCAGCTCGCTGCCCGGCAGGTGGTGGTCGGTCACCAGCACCTGCAGGCCCAGGGCCTTGGCGCGCGCCACACCGTCCACGCTGGCAATGCCGTTGTCCACGGTGATCAGCACATCCGCGCCGGATTTCTTCACGCGCTCGCTGATGGGGGCGGTCAGGCCGTAGCCGTCCACCACGCGGTCGGGCACCAGGTAGTCCACGTGCTGCGCGCCCAGCAGGCGCAGGCCGCGCACGGCCACGGCGCAGGCGGTGGCACCGTCGCAGTCGTAGTCGGCCACGATGCAGAGTTTCAGGTTTTGCGCCATGGCGTCGGCCAGCAGCACGGCCGCGCGGTCCACCCCCAGCAGGGAGCTGGGGGGCAGCAGCTTGGCCAGCGCGTCGTCCAGCTCATCGGGGCTGTGCACGCCGCGGGCGGCGTACAGGCGCGCCAGGAGCGGGTGCACGCCGGCTTGCTCCAGCGCCCAGACCGAGCGGGGAGGAATGTCGCGGGGGACGATGTTCATAAGGTCAACAGCAATTCGTGCGGAGGGGGCGCGGTAAAGCGGCGTTGCAGGCGGTTCCACCAAGGGCTGCTTTGCAGCACAAAGGTGGGGGCCAGGCGTTCGCCGCACAGGGTGATTTCCAGCGCCTCGTTGGCATTGGCGCGGGCCAGCAGTTTGGCGATCAGGCCCTGGTCCAGCGCCTGCCAGGCTTGGGCCCAGGCACGGCCGTCATCACGCTGGGCGGCCGCAGCCAGGCTGTTTTCCATCTCCACCCGCTGAGCCGGAGCGCTGCGCGGGGTGGTAGGCAGGGTGCCGGTGCCACTGATCCAGAAGGAGTTGACCGGGGGTACAAAACGGGCTTTGCGCGCATCGTTGACCGGGTGGGTGTAGAGCAGCATCTGCATCTCGTTTTGCAGGCGGCGCAGGGGTTGCGCCTGTTCCTGGCGCGGCATCCAACCGTCCACACGGGCGCCGCGTGCGCGCGCCAGCGAGGCGGTGGGCAGATCGACCAGGGCGGCGCCCTGGGCCAGCCAGGTGGTGTCGCTCAGCGGGTGCAGCGTGATGCCGTCTTCGGCAAAGTAGGGCTGCATGGCGGCGCGCAGGGCATCGGAGTCGTGGGCGCTGAGGGCAAGCTTCTGCGGGTCTTCCATCGCCACATGGTCGGCGTTCACGCGCCAGTGGCAGGGCGTGATCCAGGCCCAGCCGCTGCTGCCGTGCACCTTGGTCAGGCCCAGGTGTTCGGCGTCCAGCGCCGCCCAGGGCACCAGGCCGTCGGCGCCCTGCAGGCCCAGGCTTTTGGCGTGCACGCGTTCGCCCAGCGGGGTCAGCGACTCGGCCGAGCCCAGCAGGGGCGGGGTGGGGTTGAGCAGGCTGAGCAGCTGTGCCAGGTTGGGGAGCGTTATGTCGGCAATGGCGGCCTGGCAGTGCGGACCGGCCGGTGCGGCATAGGGAATAACGGTGTGCATGGCTGGATTGTCCCGCATGGATGCCACAATCCGCCCACCTCTGCACTTTGTAACGTTTGATGCGACTTCCCTACGAGCTCACCATCGGCTGGCGCTACACGCGCGCTGGCCGTGCCACGCGGCGCAATGGTTTTATTTCCTTTATCTCGGGCGTGTCCATGCTGGGCATTGCGCTGGGCGTGGCGGCCCTCATCATCGTGCTGAGCGTGATGAACGGCTTCCAGAAAGAGGTGCGTGACCGCATGCTGGGCGTGGTGTCGCACATTGAGGTGTTTGCCCCCGGTGGGCAGGCCCTGGCCGATGTGGACCGCACCCTGCGCGAAGCCCGCGACAACCCGCAGGTGGTGGGTGCCGCGCCGTTTGTGGCGGCGCAGGCCCTGGTGGCGCGCGGCGAAGACATGAAGGGTGCGATGGTGCGCGGCATCGACCCCGCGCGCGAGCCCGAGGTGTCGGACGTGGCCACCGGCGCGCAGGCCGCGGTGCTGGCCCAGCTGGTGCCGGGTGAGTTTGGTGTGGTGCTGGGCGGCGAGCTGGCGCGCAGCATGGGCGTGGTCAAGGGCGACCGCGTGACCCTGATTGCGCCCAGCGGGCAGGTCACACCCGCAGGCGTGGTGCCGCGCCTCAAACAGATGACGGTAGTGGGTACCTTTGACTCGGGCCACTACGAATACGACTCGGCCCTGGTGTTTGTGCACTGGGAAGACGCGGCCAAGATCTTCCGCCTGGAAGGCCCCACGGGTGTGCGCCTCAAGCTGAAAGACCTGCATCGGGCGCGCGAGGTGGCCCAAGAGCTGAGCCGCACCATGAGTGGTGACCTGCTGCTGCGCGACTGGACCCGCCAAAACCGCACCTGGTTTGCCGCGGTGCAGGTGGAAAAACGCATGATGTTCATCATCCTCACCCTCATCGTGGCGGTGGCCGCCTTTAACCTGGTCAGCACGCTGGTGATGACGGTGACCGACAAACGTGCCGACATCGCCATCCTGCGCACCCTGGGTGCCAGCCCGGGCAGCATCATGGGCATCTTTGTGGTGCAGGGCGCCATGGTGGGGGTGATTGGCACGCTGGCCGGCCTGCTGCTGGGCTTGGGCGTGGCCTTCAATATTGATGTCATCGTGCCCGCGCTGGAGCGTCTGCTGGGTGCCAGCTTTTTGCCGCAAGACATTTACCTGATCAGCCGTATGCCCAGTGACCCGCAGCAAAGCGACATCGTGCCGGTGGCGGTGATTTCTCTGTTGATGGCTTTTGTTGCCACCCTGTACCCCAGCTGGCGCGCCAGCCAAGTGAACCCTGCCGAGGCGCTCCGCTATGAATGACGTTTTATTGCAAGCCACCGGCCTGACCAAGCGGTTTCAGGAAGGCCGTCTGGACGTAACGGTGCTGCACGGTGTCGACTTGGACGTGCGCCGTGGCGAGACGCTGGCGATTGTGGGCGCTTCGGGTTCCGGCAAAAGCACCTTGCTGCATTTGCTGGGCGGGCTGGACGCGCCCAGCAGTGGCAGCGTGACCCTGTGTGGCCAACCCTTGGCCGGGCTGGACGCGGCGGCCCAAGGGCGGCTGCGCAATAAACACCTGGGCTTTGTCTACCAGTTTCACCACCTGCTGCCCGAGTTCAGTGCGCTCGACAACGTCGCCATGCCATTGACAATTCGGCGTGTAGCCCCCGTAGATGCTGCGCAAGCAGCTATGAAAATGCTAGCGTTGGTGGGGCTGGAGCACCGCATGCACCACCGCCCGGCCGAGCTCTCGGGTGGCGAACGCCAGCGCGTGGCCATTGCGCGTGCACTGGTGACTAACCCCGACTGCGTGCTGGCCGACGAGCCTACGGGCAACCTGGACCGCAGCACGGCGGATGGTGTGTTCGACCTGATGCTGACGCTGGCGCGCGAGCAGGGCACGGCCTTTGTGCTGGTGACCCACGACGCCACGCTGGCCGCGCGCTGCAGCCGTCAGCTGCAGCTGGTGTCGGGGCGTTTCGCGGGCTAGGGCGCAGCCCCAGGGCCTTGCCGCTGCAGGCCGGGTGGCTTGCGGTTTGCTGACGGGACGGCTGGCAAAGCCCGCGTCCAAGGGTTCTCGCGGATGACGGCGGGGTGGGGTGCCTCCTATCCTGCCCCATCCAATTTCTAGAGAATCATTATGAACCGTCGTTGGCATTCCTGGGTGAGTGTGGTGCTGGGTGCGGGGTTGGCCGTTGGGGCCGCCGCACAAACCATCAAACCTTTGCGCATCGGGCTCATTGGCCCCTTCACCGGCCCCTCGGCCGACTTTGGCATCCCCATGCTCAACGGCGCCAAGCTGGCGGTGGACGAGATCAATGCCGCCGGCGGCTACCTGGGCCGGCCGCTGGAGCTGGTGGTGAAGGACGACACCGCCAACCCCGATGTGGGTTTGCAGCATTCGCAAGACGTGTTGAAAGAAGGCGTGGTGGGCACCATCGGGTTTTGCAACACCGGTGTGGCCATGAAGTCGCTGGAGACCTTCCAGACCGCCAAGGCCCCGCTCATCGTGCCCTGCGCCACGGGCACGCCCATCACCGCCAAATACCCGGCGCCCGAGAGCTACATCTTCCGCACCTCGGCACGCGATGGCATTCAGGCGCCGTTTGTGGTGGACGACATCGTGAGCCGTGGCTGGACCAAG
Organism: Rhodoferax sp. TS-BS-61-7; assembly: GCF_002943465.1. GTDB lineage: Bacteria > Pseudomonadota > Gammaproteobacteria > Burkholderiales > Burkholderiaceae_C > Allorhodoferax. The sequence goes on along the minus strand of NZ_PTQY01000007.1, from coordinate 4,927 downwards.
GTGGCCATTTTTGCTGACAAAACCCCGTACGGCGAGGGTGGTTTGAACGATGTGGTCAAGGCACTGGCCAGCAAAAACTTGCAGCCGGTGTATGTGGCCCGGTTTGACCTGGGCGTGAAAGACCTGCAAACCGAACTCAAGGCCGCGCAGGCCGTGGGTGCCAATGTGGTGTTCAGCTACACCGTGGGCACCGAAAACGCGGTGATTGCCAAAGGCCGCCAGGCCTTGAAGTGGGCCGTGCCCCAGGTCGGCGCCTGGCCGCTGTCGTTTCCCTTCTTCATGGACGGTGCCAAAGAGGCCGCCGAGGGCGCACTGATGGCGCAGACCTTTATTGCTGAGCCCAGCAACGAGCGGCGCATCTCCTTTCTGAGTGCCTACGCCCGCAAGTACAACACCAAAAAAATCACCGTGCCCATGGCCGCCGCCCAGGCCTATGACACGGTGTACCTGCTGACCTATGCCATCTTGTCCATCCGCGATGGCAACCTTTCCGGCCCCTCGGTCAAGGCCGCGCTGGAGGCCATGCCGCGCATTTATTACGGCGTGACCGCCACGCACGAACGCCCTTTCAGCAAAGACGACAAAGATGCCATCACCAGCAATATGCTGGTGATGGGTCTGGTGAAGAATGGTGCGGTAACCTTCGCCTACCCCGAAGACCGCACACGCAACCTGTTTGTGCAGCGCAAACGCTGACGTTTCCCACCACCACCATGCCCTGGATAGACACACACTGCCACCTCGACGCCTTTGAGGCAGACCGGCAGGTGGGCGCGGTGTGCCTCTCAGCCCAGCAAGCGGGGGTCGCGCACTGTGTCATTCCGGCGGTGGAGGTTGCCAACCTGGACGTGGTGCGCCACTTGGCCCACCACCAGGGTTACAGCTACTGTCTGGGCATCCATCCGCTGTATGTACCCACCGCGCAGGAGGACGCATTGGCGGTGCTGGCCCAGCAGCTGCAGGCCCACCATGCCGACCCCAGGCTGGTGGCGGTGGGGGAGATTGGCTTGGACTACTTTGTGCCGCAGCTCACCCAAAGCCCCTGGCGCGAAAAGCAGGAATCGTTTTACCGGGCCCAACTGAAGCTGGCCCGCCAGTTCGACCTGCCTGTGGTGCTGCATGTGCGCCGTTCGGCCGACCGCCTGCTCAAACACCTGCGCGAGGTGGCTGGCCCCGGTGGGCGCTGGCAGGGCATTGCCCATGCTTTTAATGGCAGCGAGGTACAGGCGCAGGCATTTATCAAGCTGGGTTTCAAACTGGGTTTTGGTGGTGCGGTGACCTTTGAACGTGCCCACCAACTGCGCCACCTGGCCCAAACCCTGCCGCTGGACGCGCTGGTGCTGGAGACCGATGCACCCGACATTCCGCCGCACTGGCTCTACACCACGGCGGCCGATCGCGCGGCCGGCGTGCCTCAGGGCCGCAATACCCCGGCCGAGCTGCCGCGCGTGGCCCAGACCGTGGCCGAGCTGCGGGGCATGGCTGTGGAGGAGCTGGCCGACGCCACCACGCACAACGCCTGTAAAGCCCTGCCGAAGCTGGCTGCGCTGCTGGTATAAATCCCCATGGCACGAAAAGCATCTCTCTCCCTCCCCGAAGTCAATTTTTCCGAAGAAGGCCCCATCCGCCACCTGCACCTGGGCAGTGAATGGATCCAGGGCTCCATGTTGGTGGACGCACCTACGGCGCTGGTGCACGAATACATCCAGCGCATGATGGCCTGGATGTTGTTCATGGACCCCCACGCCCTGAACAAACGCCAAGCCCTGCAGCTGGGTTTGGGGGCCGGCTCGCTCACCAAGTTTTGCCACAAAGAACTCAAGATGAAGACCACCGCGATTGAGCTCAACCCGCAGGTGCTGCACGCCTGCCGCGGCTGGTTCAAGCTGCCGGCCGACAACAGCCGCATGCAGGTGGTGCTGGCCGATGCGTCCCAAGAAATCAAACAATCCCGCTGGCTGGGCGCAGTGGATGCGCTGCAGGTAGACCTGTACGACGAAGAGGCCGCAGCGCCTGTGCTCGACAGCGCCGACTTTTACGCCGACTGCCGCGCCACACTCACCGAAGAAGGCTGCATGACGGTGAACCTGTTTGGCCGCAGCTCCAGCTTCCAGGCCAGTGTGGACAAAATTGCCCAGGCCTTTGGTGCTGACGCCATTTGGGCCTTCAAGGCCACGCGTGAAGGCAACACCGTGGTGCTGGCCCAGCGCACGCCCAGCCGCCCTAAACGCTCGGTGTTGATGGAGCGCGCCGAATTCATCCAGTCCCAATGGGGCTTGCCCGCGGACAAATGGGTTCGCGTTTTTAAACCGGTGCAAGCATGAGCACCAGTGCCAAGAAACCCCACGCTTCGCTTACCCCCCACGCGGGCCCGGTGGACTGGCGCCGACTCGTGGAGTGGCTGCAGCACGACAAGGTGATTGCCGAAGAGGAAGCCCAGCGCACCATCAGCCGCTGTGCGCAGGCCGAGAGTTCGCAGCACCCGTTGGTGCGCCTGGCCAGTGTGTCCATGCGCCGCGCGTCGGACCAGAAACCGCTGGACATGGAAATGCTGACCCAGTGGCTGGCCCTGCGCGCCGGGCTGGACTACCTGCGCATTGACCCGCTCAAGGTCGATGTGGGCAAGGTGGCCGACGCCATGAGCGCGGCTTATGCCGAGCGCCACAAGATATTGCCCGTGGTGGTCACGCCCAGCGAGATTACTGTGGCCACGGCTGAACCCTTTATTACCGACTGGGTGGCCGAGGTGGAGCGCCAGAGCCGCCGCAGCGTCAAACGTGTGGTGGCCAGCCCGCAGGAGATCACGCGTTACACCGCCGAGTTTTATGCGCTGGCCAAAAGTGTGCGCGCCGCCAGCAAAAACGGGGCGAACAATGGCGCCAGTTTCGAGCAACTGGTGGAGCTGGGCAAAAGCAACAAACAGCTCGACGCCAACGACCAAGGCGTGGTGCAGGTGGTGGACTGGTTGTGGCAATACGCCTTTGACCAGCGTGCCAGTGACATCCACCTGGAACCGCGCCGCGAGCAAGGCGTGATCCGCTTCCGCATCGACGGTGTGCTGCACCCGGTCTACCAAATGCCCATGGGCGTGCTCAACGCCATGACGGCGCGTATCAAGCTGCTGGGTCGCATGGACGTGATCGAGAAACGCCGTCCGCAGGACGGCCGCATCAAAACCCGCAACCCGCGTGGCGACGAGATTGAAATGCGCATCTCGACCTTGCCCACCGCCTTTGGCGAGAAGATGGTGATGCGGATTTTTGACCCCGACAATGCGGTCAAAGACCTGGACGCCTTGGGCTTCAGTAGCCACGACGCCACGCGCTGGGAACAACTGGTGCAGCGGCCGCACGGAATCATTCTGGTGACCGGTCCCACGGGTTCGGGCAAAACCACCACGCTGTACTCCACCCTTAAGCGTGTGGCCACCGAAGAGGTGAACGTGAGCACCGTGGAGGACCCGATCGAAATGATCGAGCCGTCCTTCAACCAGACCCAGGTGCAGCCGCAACTGGACTTTGGTTTTCCGCAGGGCCTGCGCGCGCTGATGCGGCAAGACCCGGACATCATCATGGTGGGTGAAATCCGTGACCTGGAGACGGCCGAAATGGCAGTGCAGGCTGCACTCACCGGTCACCTGGTGTTCTCTACTCTGCACACCAACGATGCGCCCTCGGCCGTCACCCGCCTGATGGAGCTGGGCATTCCGCCCTACCTGATCAACGCCACGCTTTTGGGCGTGCTGGCGCAGCGTCTGGTGCGCACCTTGTGCAAGCAATGCAAGGTGCGGGACGACGAAGCCAGCCGTGAAGCCCTGGGCGAAATGGTCAAGCCCTGGCAGATCAATGGGGGCTACAAACCCTTCAAGCCGGTGGGCTGTGTGGATTGCCGCATGACCGGGTTCATGGGCCGCATGGGCTTGTACGAGCTGCTGGTGGTGAGCGAGGGTTTCAAGTCCCGTGTGAGCGCCGACCCCAGTATTGACGCGCTGCGCCGCCAGGCCGTTACCGATGGCATGCGCCCACTGCGGCTTGCGGGGGCTTTGCGGGTGGCCGAAGGCCAGACCGTGATGGAGGAGGTTCTCAGCTCAACACCCCCTTTGCAGGGCTAGAACGCAAACCCCTAGACGGAAGCCCCTAAAAATACAGGCAGAATGCGTCACCGTTTAGTTGTAGGAGACAGACAGTGAATATAAAAAGCCAAAAGGATTTTTTTTCCGGCCTGATGTTCATGGGCGTAGGGGTAGCCTTCGCCTGGGGCGCATCGGGCTACACCCTGGGAGACGGCGCCCGCATGGGCCCGGGCTACTTCCCGCTGGCCCTGGGCGTGCTGCTGGCCTTTCTGGGCAGCATCATCACCTTCAAGGCCCTGGTGGTGGAAACCGTAGACGGTGACAAGATCGGCAAGCTGGCCTGGAAGCCCCTGTTCTTCATCATCCTGGCCAACCTCGTGTTTGGTGCCTGCATCGGTGGCCTGCCCCTGATTGGTCTGAAGCCCCTGGGCCTGATCATCGGCATCTACCTGCTCACCTTCATTGCCAGCAACGCCGGTGAAGAGTTTGCCCTCAAGCCCGTACTCATCCTGGCCACCCTGCTGGCCCTCTTGAGCTACTTAGCCTTCATCGTGCTGCTCAAGCTGCAGTTCCCGGTCTGGCCCGCCTACTTCACTGCCTAAGTCACCGCCTGAGGACACTGCCCCATGGAACTCTTTGACAACCTCGCCCTCGGTTTTGGTGTGGCCTTCACCTTCCAGAACCTGATCTACGCCTTCATCGGCTGTTTGCTCGGTACCCTGATTGGTGTCTTGCCCGGCATTGGCCCCCTGGCCACCATCGCCATGTTGCTGCCCGCCACCTATGCCTTGCCCCCCGTGGCGGCCTTGATCATGCTGGCCGGTATTTACTACGGCGCCCAGTACGGTGGCTCCA
>NZ_PTQY01000006.1 GCF_002943465.1 Rhodoferax sp. TS-BS-61-7 | reverse complement strand
CTCGATTGCGCGCATTGAACGCCTGCTTAACTCCAGACCGCGTGCATGCTTGGGCTTCAAGACCCCTGCTGAGGTACTCTCGGAACTGCGCAACCAATGTCGCGATTCGAACTAGAAATCAAGAAATCGGCCTCTAGCATCCACAGTTATTGCGCGAGCAGCTTCTCTTTTGATAGCAAACTTTGGTTTTACTCCACGTTGATTCCGGTGAAGGCTGCGGTCTTGCGGAAGACAACCTCCCCCGTCGCGACCAGCACCACCCGGATTTCCCGGCCATACGGAATGGTGACACTTTTGGCCGCCACTACGGTTGCCAGCCCACGGTCGTGCACCAGCACGTGGTGGGAGCCTGCCGCGGGCAACAGCGGCCCCACCATGATGTCCGAACTTTCGATGCGATAACTCGATCTGTCCATTCAAACCTCCTCGCCAGCCCAAAATTTGGGGGAAATTGATCGTGCGCAGCCTGTGTGACCGCGCCGTGTCAATCACCGGCCCAAGGCCACAAACAAATTGATCGAAAAACCTGTTTGATAGTGGGCAGCTACCGGATGCCCTCTCTAGTGCCCATGGCGGCCAGAGTCACAAACCTGCAGGCGCCGCCGTTGGCGCGTTGTCTTGCACAAACTTGGCAAACGCCCGTGCCACCGCGCCCAGCTGCGGGCGCGGCAGGGTCAGCAGCTGCACGGCATTGCCCTGGCGGATGTTGAGGCTCCATTCGGGCAACAGCTCGACCAGCCGGCCGGCGGCCACTGCGTCTTGCACGCAGTAGCTGGGCGCCAGCACCACGCCCATGCCGCCTTCGGCCAGGCGCACCAGCACGGTCAGGTCATCGCTCTGCGCGGCGGCGGGCGCACGCGCGCAGATGACGGCGTCGCTGCCGTCACGGCGCACCCAGTGCATCTCGGGGTTGGTGGACACCGGGCCCAGCAGGAGCAGGGGCGCCGGGGCCAATTCGTCTGGGTGCTGCATGGGCGCCCACTGCCCGGGCGCACACCAGGCCCCCACATGGAAGCGCAGGTAGGGCCGGGCCACCCAGTCGGGTGGCGGCCGGTTGGTCACGCGAAATGCGATGTCCACCCCCTCGCGCAACAAGTCCACCCGCCGGTCGGAGATGATCAGGTCGTAGTTCACCTCGGGGTGCAATTCGCGAAATTTCAGCAGCAAGGGGGGCAGCACCGTGGTGCCAAAACTGGGCAGCGAGGTGATGCGCAGGCTGCCAGCTAGGCCAGCGCGCACCGACGTCAAGGTGCCGCGCGCTTGCTCGGCTGCGTCCAACACAGCCACGGCATGCGGCAACAGGCGCCGGCCAGTGGCTGTCAACGCCAGCGAACGCGTGGTGCGCAAAAATAGCGTCTGGCCAGTGCGCTGCTCCATGTAGGCAATGCGCCGGCTCACGGCAGCACGGGTCTGCCCCACCTGCTGCGCTGCCAATGAAAAACTACCGGCGCGGGCCACACGGGCGAACAGCTCCAGGGCGTCTGCATCCAGTGCGGGTGCCCGCTGGGCAATGCGAGGGGGTGGTTTTTTTGGTTCCATAACGTTGACAGAGTGCATGCAGTGCGCCGTCTAGTCAAGCACCGCCAAACCGGGGACGATGGCACCATGACCTCCACCAACACCCAAGACATCGCATCACGCTGGCTGCCCGCGGCCAACATGACCCCCGCCATGCAGCACCTGACGCAGGCCTTTGAAGCCCCGCCGGGCCAGAGCCATGCCGAGCTGGACCTGTGCCTGACCGCGCAGGACGGCACGCAGCTGTGGGCCACGGTATTTGAGCCCCACACACCCGCGCGGGCCGTGGCGCTGGTGGCGCCCGCCACCGCCGTGCCGCGCCACTACTACCGCGCCTTTGCCCGCTGGTTGTGTACCCGGGGGTACGCCGTCATCACGCTGGACTACCGGGGCATTGGCGAATCACGCTTGGCCGCGCAGCCGGCCCACAGCATCAGCATGCGCGACTGGATGCAGCAAGACCTGCAGGCCGCACTGGCCGCCGTGCAGCACCGCGCGCGGGCCGACGATGGTGCGCCGCTGGCCACGCTGTGGGTGGGCCATTCGCTGGGTGGCCACGCGCTGGCGCAATGCCAGGGGCTGGAAGCCATTGACGCAGCCATTGGTGTGGCAGCGCAGCTGCCGTTTTGGCGCCTGTGGCCACGCTGGCACCAGCGCCTGGGCGCCCTGTTCTTCTTCGGGTTCTGGCTGCCGCTGTGCGTGCGCCTGTTGGGTGGCCTGCCGGGCTGGGCCATAGGCGGGGGTGAAGACCTGCCTGCCGCAGCCGCGCGCGACTGGAGCCGCTGGGGCCTGATGCCGGGCTACTTCACCAGCGACCCCACGGTGGAAATCACCGCGCACCGCTGGACCGGCACCGCCCACTTGTGGGCCATCAGCGATGACAAGGTGTTTGGCCCGCGCCGTGTGGTGGAGGCGCTGCAACAGGCCTTTGCCAGCGCGCCCGGCGTGGCGGAGCTGCGGCATGTGACACCGGCCGACCTGGGTGTGCCACGCATTGGCCACTTCGGACCCTTCCGTCGGCAGATTGGCGAGCGCCTGTGGCCGCGGCTGCTGGACGAGATTGAAATGGCCGTGCCGCAGCTCAAAGGCTGAGACGCGCCTGCCTGCAACCCACCAACGACACCCCGGGTACGGAGTGCCCCTGTTGCCTGCAATCGCCGGGTTTGGCTGGCTCTCTGGCGGGTAGCCGAAGAGTGCAAGGCAGCAGAGTGGGTGAGGCGATTAGACGGTGCGCCCATCCATCTGTCCAATATGCATTTCATATGCAAACATCTGTAATCCAGATGGATAGGCTACGATGGCGGACTACTCTGCCCCCACCCCATGGAACTGCGCCAACTCCGCTACTTTCTTGCCATTGCCGACGGCGGCTCGTTTTCCAAGGCGGCAGAGCGGGTGTTTATTGCCCAGTCGGCCCTGAGCCACCAAGTGGCCCAACTGGAGGACGAGCTGGGCACGCCCCTGTTTCACCGCTCACGCCGTGGCGTGGAGCTGACCGAGGCGGGCAGCCGGTTTTTTCCACACGCGGTGTCCATCCTGCGCCAGGCGGATGAAGCGATTGCCAGCGCACGCAGCGACAGCGTGGCGCCCAGTGGCAAGGTGGTGTTTGGCATTCCGCACAGCGTGTCCCACGCGCTGGCGCTGCCACTGCTGCGGGCCGTGCGCCAGCAGTTGCCCCAGGTGCAGCTGGAGCTGACCGAGGAGTTGACCGGCAACCTGAGCAAGCAGCTGCGCACCGGCCAGATCCAGCTGGCCGTGCTGTTTGACGACGGACAGCTGTCCGAGTTTGCGACCACGCCGCTGCTCCGTGAGCAGATGTATTTGATTGAGCCCGCGCAGGACGGCAAAAAACGCAAGGCCAGCATCACCCTCAAGCAGGCGCTGGCCCTGCCGCTGACCCTGCCGGCCAGCCCCCACGGTGTGCGCCCCACGATTGACCACGCGGCCGCACGCGCCGGCCTGGCGCCGCCGCAGGTGGAGGCCGACATCAGCTCCATCAGCATCCTGCGCACCACCCTGCTGGCCGGGCTGGGGCGCACGCTGCTGCCGCTGATGCCGTTTCAGCACGAGATAGAGACCGGCCTGCTGCACGCCACCAAGGTGGGTAGCCCGCCGCTCACGCGCACGCTGGCCCTGTGTGCCTCGGGCCATATTCCGGGGTCGGTGGCGTCCAAGGCGGTGGAGCGCCTGACCCAGGCGCTGGTGCGCGAGCTGTGCAACACGGGCCACTGGCAAGGCGCCAGCCTACTGCGCTGAAATACAAGCCTTTTAGTGCCCTAGCCCTCGTAGGTATTGCGCAAGCAGCTATCAAATAAATAGCAAATAAACCAATGGTGAATCAGGCGCCATAGCCATACAACCAGGGTAAGTCCAGTAGCCGCGCACCCAGCAGCCGCAGCGACACGTCGCGCCCCACCCGCAGTGGGCCACGCAGGTGAAAGATCTGGCCATTGCGCAGCGCACGCGCCTGCACGCGCGCATTGCGCTGCCAGCGGACCTGGGCATAGTGCGCCAGCGCCGCCGGCACATCGGCCGGTAGGGCCTGCAACGAGGCCACCAGCTGCTGCGCATCCTCCATCGCCATGCCGGCGCCCTGTGCCAGGTAGGGCCGCATGGGGTGGGCCGCGTCGCCCAGCAACGCAATGCGACCCTGCGCGTGCTGTGCGGCACTGACCAGGGGCGGCCGGTCGTACAACGGCCACAGGCGCCAGTCGTTGATCGCGTGGATCAGGTCCAGTAGTGGCGCCTGGGCATTGGCCAGGCGCGCGCGCAGCTCGGCGGCATTGGCGCTGTGGTCCCAGGACTGCGGGTCGCCCGCGGCATGGCCTTGCACGATGGCCACCACGTTGAGCCATTCGCCACCGCGCACCGGGTACTGCACCGCGTGGAACTTGGGGCCCAGCCAGGCGGTGACCACCTGGCTGCGCAGCATGGCGGGCAAGGCGTCTTGGCGCACCAGGGCCCGGAAGGCCAGGTGGCCGGTGGCGCGCGGCGGGCTGTGCGGCAGCAGGTGTTGGCGCACCTGGCTCCACAGGCCATCGGCCCCCACCAACAGAGGTGTGTGCAGCGTCTGCCCCGCCGCAGTCTGCAACTGCACCGCGTCTGCAGACTGCTGCACCTGGGTCAGCGTGGTGGCCAGTTGCAGGTCCACCGGGTGGGTTTGCACGGCCTGCAACAGCAGCGCATGCAGGTCGGCCCGGGCCAGCGTGGCATAGGCCGCGCCGTAACGTGCCACGGCCTGTTCGCCCAGTGGCAGCACGCCCAGCGTGGCGGCCGTCAGCGCGTTGCGCACCTCCAATTGGGCAGGAAACGCGGCCACGCGGCGCAGCGCTTCGCCCAGACCCCAGCCCTGCAACACGCGCACCACATTGGGCCCCAGCTGAATGCCTGCGCCCACCTCGCCAAAGGCAGGGGCCTGCTCCAGCAGCCGCACCGGCAGGCCCGCACGTGCAGCGGCCAAGGCAGTCGCCAAACCACCAATCCCGCCACCCACTATCACCATCGATGTGTCCATGTCCGCCATTGTCCATGCCGTAGGTGCGCCGGGGTTTGACTTTGCGCAGCTACACTGCTTGTGACCTCTTTTTTTGGCACCCGGCCCATGACCTCCTCCACCGACTTTGAACTGCTGTTTGACTCCGCCCCCATCTCTCTGTGGCTGGAGGATTACAGCGCCCTGAAAGACCTGTTTGACCAATGGCGCACCCAGGGCGTGACCGATCTGGAAGCCCACCTGCGCGCCGACCCAGCGCGTGCCGCCCAATGCTCGCAGTGTTACCAGGTGCTTCGGGTGAACCAGCAGACCCTGCGCCTGTTTGGCGCCAGCAGCCAGGAAGAACTGATTACACGCCTGCCCGAAGTCTTCCGCGGCGACATGTTCGAGCGCATGGTGAGCGAGTTGTGCCAAATGTGGAATGGCGCGCTAGAGTTTTCCAGCCAAAGCGTGAACTACGCGCTGGACGGGCGCCGCCTGGATGTGCAGATCCATGTGCGCATCTTGCAGGGCCACGAGGCGCGCTGGGACCGTGTGATGGTCTCGCTGCAAGACATGACCACCCATACCCAGGCGCGCCAGCTGCTGGAGCGCAGCGAGAAGCACGCACGCAACCTGTTTGACCTGTCACCGGTGTCGCTGTGGGTAGAAGACTTCAGCGGCGTGAAGCGGCTGATGGACGATGTGCGCTACTCGGGCGTGCAGGACTTTCGGGTGTTTTTGAGCGTGCACCCCGAGTTTGTGGGCCGCTGCATGGAGCAGATCCGCGTGCTGGACGTGAACCAGCACACGCTGGAGATGTTTGCCGCCACCAACCGCGCCGACCTGCTGAGCAAGCTGGACCTGGTGTTCAAGGGCGAGATGGGTGTCTCGTTTGCCGACCAGCTGCTGGACCTGTGGAATGGCAAGACCATGCAAACGCGCGAGGTGGTCAACTACTCGCTCAGCGGCGAGCTGATAAACATCCACATGCAGTTTGCCGTGATGCCGGGCCACGAGGCCGACTGGGACATGGTGCTGGTCTCGCTGGTGGACATTACCGCGCGCAAAAAGGCCGAGGCCTACCTGGAGTACCTGGGCAAGCACGATGCGCTGACGCGCCTGCGCAACCGCGCCTTCTACGTGGAAGAGCTCAACCGCATCTCACGCAAAGGCCCGTGGCCGCTGAGCATTGTGGCCATGGACCTGAATGGCCTGAAGGCCGTCAACGACACCCAGGGCCACGCCGCTGGTGATGCCATGCTGCGCCGCGCCGGCGAGGTGCTGGCCAAGGCCGCAGGCGACCAGCAGCCGCTGTGCATAGCGCGCATCGGTGGGGACGAGTTTGTGGCGCTGATGCCCGGTAGCGACGAGCGTGCCGCGCTGGGTCTGCGCGAGCGCATCGAGTCCATCCTGGAGCTCAACAACCAGTTCTACCCCGGGCAAAAGCTCAGTCTGGCGATAGGCATTGCGTCTTGCCACAGCGCGGCCGAGGTGGAGTCCACCATCCACGCGGCCGACCAGGCCATGTTTGAAGCGAAGACGCGTTACTACGAGCTGGCCCAGCTAGAGCGCCGCCGCAACTGAGACACCCTGCTGCAAAAAGGGGTTTGACTCTACAGTGGCTTCAGGGTTTCCAATGCAGGTATCAAAAGGAACACACATGAGCCAACACTGCTGCGAACACGAAACCCCTGCCGTCGACACCCTTCAAAACCCCGCGCGTTACCGCCGCATTCTGTGGACGGCGCTGCTCATCAACGCCGCCATGTTTGGCGTGGAAATGGCGGCCGGCTGGCGCTCCGGCTCCCTGTCACTGCTGGCCGATGCGATTGACTTTGCCGGCGACGCGCTGAACTACGGCGTCTCGCTGGCCGTGTTGTCGGCCGCCTTGGCCTGGCGTGCACGGGCTGCGCTGCTCAAGTCCGTCAGCATGATGGGGTTTGGCCTGCTGGTGCTGGGCCGCGCGGCGTGGAGCCTGTGGCAAGGCACCGTGCCCGATGCTGCCACCATGGGTGTGGTGGGTTTTCTGGCCCTGGCTGCCAACGTGGCCGTGGCCTGGATGCTCTACGCGTTTCGTGAAGGCGACGCCAATATGCGCAGCGTGTGGCTGTGCTCCCGCAACGACGCCATTGGCAACATCGCCGTGATGCTGGCCGCCCTGGGCGTGCTGGGCACCGGCAGCGGCTGGCCCGACCTGCTGGTCGCCGTGGGCATGGCCGCGCTGGCGCTGCAAGGGGGTTGGCAGGTGTGGCGGCAGGCGCGGGGGGAGTTGGCGCAGACCGGGGGTGACCATGACCACCACGGGCATGCGCACTAGCTGGACATCTATATCAAATTGGCTGCTAACGCTCATGGATATTGCGTGAGCAGCTTCTTTTTTTATAGCGTTATAGGAACTGAATGAGGATTCAGCTATAAATCGAGCAGCTACAAAATCTAGGGAGAAGAAATGTCCGTCTGGCTCAGTTTGTCTGTCTCGTTCATCGCGCTGATAGTTTCAGCCATTACCGCTTGGCTAACCCTCTTCCGAAGAGGTCAGCTGATGATGACCCAGCCCACCGTGGTGTTCTTTGGCCCTGACGGGTCGGCATTTGATAGCGGCAAGAGTAAGGTCTATTTGCGGACATTGCTGTACTGCACAGCCAAGCGGGGCTTTGTCCTTGAAAGCCTTTTTCTTTCTCTGCAGCGCAATGAATCCAAACAAAATTTCAATATTTGGGTTTACGGAGAGAAAGGAAGTCTGAAGCGAGGCAGCGGGCTATTTGTTCCTCAAGATGGCGTTACGTTTGACCATCATTTCTTGCTTCCAGAAGATGGCGCGGACTTTCCCTTTCTCGCTGGTGCGTACACACTCAAAGTATTCGCAAAAGCAGTTGGTCAGCAAGCACCGTTTGAATTAATGGAGGTCAAAGTTTCCATTGGCGAAGGACACGCCAGGTCGCTCTGCGAGCCTCGCACTGGCATTTACTTTGACTGGGGGCCAGACCAGCAAACCTATCATCCACACATTCAAACGCGCCACACTGAAACTCCGGATATGAAGAATTTCTTGAAACTCATTGAAGCGCAACGCACAACTTAATCCGTCCTATACCCAGCCCCATTGCTGAGGATGGGTATATCGATTCGCCTCAGTTCGCCACGGTAAAGCGCTTCTGGATGTGCTTCGGTGTTTCGATCTCATCCACGATAGCCACGGCCATGTCTTCTACCGAAATGCTGCCCGGTGCGCCGCCTTCGGCCCACAGCGGGGCGTCGGCACCCACGCGGTACTGACCGGTGCGTACGCCGGGGTTCAGCAACATGGCGGGGGAAAGGAAGGTCCAGTCCAGTGTGTTTTCTTTCTGGATCAGGTTCAGCGCGTCACGCGCGGCGCCGGCGGCCACTTTGTATTCAGCGGGGAACTCGGGGGTATCGACCAGTTGCACGTCGGGGGCCACAAACAGGCTGCCTGCGCCGCCCACCATCAACAAGCGCTTCACGCCCGATTGCTTGACGCCGGCAAAGATGGCGTGCGTGGCTTGCAAAAAGATCTCGGCGATTTTGGGTTCGGTCCAGCCGGGGTTGTAGGCGCTGATGACGGCGTCGTGGCCGGCAGCGGCCTTGGCCACTTGGGCGGCGTCCAGCGCGTCGGCGGCCACCACGGTCAGGCCGGTTTGGGCAGCCAATTTGCCAGGGTTGCGGGCCAGCACGGTGACCTGGTGGCCACGGCTCAGCAATTCGGCCAATACGGGGGTACCCACAAAACCGGTGGCGCCAATCAGAGCGATTTTCATAACAAAACTCCTGGGGAAAATGGAACGGGAAACAGAAGCTGCCAGTGTGATTACTTCACAACACTCTGAATAGACGGTAAATTTCGCTTTCACTGTGAAGTAAAACTAATTAATAAGACCATATTCCATGGACCAACTCAAACGTATGGCGGTGTTTGCCGAGGTGGTGGCCAGCGGCTCGCTCAGTGCGGCGGCCCGCCAACTGGGCATGACGCCCTCGGCCGTGAGCCAACACCTGCGCCAGCTGGAGGCTGCGCTGGGCCTGGCGCTGCTGCACCGCTCCACCCGAAAACTCACGCTCACCGAGGCCGGGGCGCGTTATGTGGAAGGCTGCACGGCCATGGTGGCCGCGGCCCGCGCGGCCGACCAGGCGCTGGAACACCACCGGGACGAACCCGAAGGCGAGTTGCGCATTGCCGCGCCGATTGGTTTTGGTGGCCTGCTGGCCACGGCCCTGGCACCGCTGCGCAACTTTCCCAAACTCAGCCTGCGGCTGCTGATGGACGATGCGCTGGTGGATGTGATTGCGGAGCGGGTGGACATTGCCGTGCGTGTGGGCGGCCTGCCGGACTCCAGCCTGGTGGCCCGCAAACTGGGCACGCTGCGGGCGCAGCTGTGTGCCTCTCCCGCCTACCTGGCCGCCCGCGGCTGGCCCCAGCACCCTGCCGACCTGGCCCGGCACGACTGGCTGGGCGGGCGCCCGCAGGCCGCGGGGCAGGAACTGCTGCAGTTGCACAGCAGCGACGGGCAGGTGGCGCGGGTGCAGGTCACCGCCAGGGCGTCTGCCACGCAGGTGACGGCGCTGCACTCCTTGTGTGTGGCGGGCTGGGGCATCAGCATCGTGCTGAGCGACGACGACCGCCGCGCCTTGGCCGATGGGCGCCTGGTGCCGGTGCTGCCGGACTGGAGCCCACCGGACTACGAGGCCTACGCCATCACGGCACGCCGCGGGGAACAACCGGCGAAGGTGCGCCATGCGCTGGACCTGCTGGTCCGGCACTTTGCCACATTGGAATCCAGGATCGCTTAGCCCTGCAGCAGCTGGCGCAACACAAACGGCAAGATGCCGCCGGCACGGTAGTAGTCCACCTCAATCGGCGTGTCCACCCGCAACGTCAGCGTCAGCGTTTGGGTGGTGCCATCGGCGCGCGTGATGCGCAGCGTGGCGTCGCTCTGCGGGGTCAGGTTGGCGTCGGGGATCACGTCGATGCGCTCATTGCCTTTGAGACCCAGAGACTGCCAGGAGTCTGTGCCCTTGAACTGCAGCGGCAGCACGCCCATGCCCACCAGGTTGCTGCGGTGGATGCGCTCAAAACTCTTGGCAACCACGGCCTTGATGCCCAGCAGCTGCGTGCCCTTGGCGGCCCAGTCGCGGCTGGAGCCGGTGCCATATTCCTCACCCGCAAAAATTACCGTGGGCACGCCGTCCGCCACGTACTGCATGGCGGCGTCGTAGATGGCCATCTTGTGGCCTTGGTCCGGGCCGTCGTGCTGGTAGATGGTCACACCGCCCTCCTCGCGCGAACCGGCGGCGTCGGCGGGAATCATCAGGTTCTTGATACGCACGTTGGCAAAGGTGCCGCGCATCATCACGTCGTGGTTGCCGCGGCGCGCGCCGTAGCTGTTGAAGTCGGCCTTTTGCACGCCATGCGCCAGCAGCCACTGCCCGGCCGGTGAGCTTTCCTTGATGGAGCCTGCGGGCGAGATGTGGTCGGTGGTGATGGAGTCGCCAAACAGCGCCATGATGCGGGCACCCTGCACCGAGGATTCAGTGCCATTTAGGCCTGCAGCCCCCGTACTACCTGCGCGAGCAGCTACTGAATCCATAGCAAAATCGGCGAAGAACGGTGGCTCGGCAATGTAGGTACTGGTAGGCCAGTTGTAGGCCTGACCGGCCACGCCCTTGATCTTGTCCCACAGCTTGCCGGGCTCGGTCTTCACCTTGGCGTAGTTCTCGCGGAAGGCCTTACCCTTCATCGCAAACTTCAGCAGCTTGTAGATCTCGTCGCTGGTCGGCCAGATGTCGCCCAGGTACACATCTTTGCCGCCCTTGCCTTTGCCCACCGGCTCGGTCATCAGGTCGCGGTTGACCGTGCCAGCGATGGCGTAGGCCACTACCAGCGGCGGGCTGGCCAGGAAGTTGGCCTTCAGGTTGGGATGAATGCGCGCCTCGAAGTTGCGGTTGCCCGAGAGCACGGCGGCACAAATCAGGTCATTGGTGGTGATGACTTCATTGAGCTCGGGCGTCAAGTCACCCGCGTTGCCGATACAGGTGGTGCAGCCGTAGCCTGCCACTGCAAAGCCCAGTTTTTCGAGGTACGGCAGCAGGCCGGCCTCGGTCAGGTATTCGGTGACGATGCGCGAGCCGGGCGCCAGGCTGGTCTTGATGTGGGGCTTGACCTTGAGCCCGGCCTCAACCGCCTTCTTGGCCAGCAGGCCCGCTGCCAGCAATACGCTGGGGTTGGAGGTGTTGGTGCAGCTGGTGATGGCGGCGATCAACACGTCGCCGTTGCCGATGGTCAGGTCCGAACCGCTGCCTGCGGCCACGGCCGTGGTGGCGGTGTTGGGCGCGTGGTTGGCCGCCAGCGTGGGTTTATTGCCTTCCATCTCCACCACCTGGCGTGGGGCGCCGGGTGGCGTGGCGGGTGCCTTGGGCACTTTGACGTTCAATGGCTCGTCCCAGGTGCGCGCCAGATGACGCGTATGGAACACGGCGGCGCTCTGGTTGAAGCCGTTTTCAGCATTGGGCTTGGAGAACAACGATTCAAACTGGCTGGCCACCTTGCCCAGCTCGATGCGGTCTTGCGGGCGTTTGGGACCGGCCAGGCTGGGCGTCACATTGCCCAGGTCCAGCTTCACCACTTGCGAGTAATCGATGTCACCTGATTTGGGTACACCAAACAGGCCCTGCGCCTTGAAGTAAGCCTCAAAGGCTTCCATCTCCGGCTTGGTACGGCCGGTGCCCGCGAAGTAGTCCATGGTCTTTTCGTCCACGGGGAAGAAGCCCATGGTGGCGCCGTATTCGGGTGCCATGTTGGCAATCGTGGCGCGGTCTGGCAGAGCCAGCGTGCGCGTGCCCTCGCCAAAAAACTCCACGAACTTGCCCACCACCTTGTGCTGGCGCAAGATTTCGGTCACGGTGAGCACCAGGTCGGTGGCGGTCACGCCTTCGCGCAGGCGACCAGTCAGCTCAAAACCCACCACGTCGGGCGTCAAAAGGTACACCGGCTGGCCCAGCATGGCGGCCTCGGCTTCAATGCCGCCGCAGCCCCAGGCGACCACGCCAATGCCGTTGATCATGGTGGTGTGGCTGTCGGTACCCACCAGTGTGTCGGGGTAGTACACATCCTTGGCCGTCTTGTGCACACCACGCGCGAGGTATTCGAGATTCACCTGGTGCACGATGCCAAAGCCGGGGGGCACGACGCGGAAGGTGTCAAAGGCCTGCATGCCCCACTTCATGAATTCGTAACGTTCGCGGTTGCGCTGGAACTCCAGCTTCATGTTCAGGTCCAGCGAGTTTTTCTTGCCGTAATGGTCCACCATCACCGAGTGGTCCACCACCAGGTCCACGGGCACCAGCGGCTCAATGCGTTTGGGGTTCTTGCCCAGCTTGACGGCCACGCTGCGCATGGCTGCCAGGTCAGCCAGCAGCGGTACGCCGGTAAAGTCTTGCAGCACCACGCGGGACACAACAAACGGAATCTCGTTGGTGCGGTGGCCCGTGGGGCTCCAGTTGGCGACTTCGGCCACATGCTCGGCCGTCACTTTCTTGCCATCGCAGTTGCGCAACACACTTTCCAGCACGATGCGCATGGACACCGGCAGGCGCTTGATGTTGGGAAACTGTTTGGCCAGGGCGGGCAGCGAATACAACTTGCCGACCTTGCCAGAGGCGGTCTTGAAGTTCTTGAGGGTGGAGGCAAAAGCGTGGGGCATGGAACTCTCCTGTGACAGCGTGGCAAACAACACAACAACCATTGTGGCGCGAT
Source organism: Rhodoferax sp. TS-BS-61-7 (assembly GCF_002943465.1). Taxonomy (GTDB): domain Bacteria; phylum Pseudomonadota; class Gammaproteobacteria; order Burkholderiales; family Burkholderiaceae_C; genus Allorhodoferax. The sequence continues at coordinate 246,098 of NZ_PTQY01000006.1, read as the reverse complement.
TGCCCGCCGCGTGCAGCGAAAAACCACATCAACCCTGCCTTGCACCAGGCAGGGGCGCGCCGGGTCAGCTGTCCTGCTTCACCACAATGCGGGCGTGGCGCTCAAAGGTCCAGTACGACCAGGCCCAGTCAATCATCACGACCAGGCGGTTGCGAAACCCGATCAGGAAAAACACGTGGATAAACAGCCAAAACAACCAGGCCGGGAAGCCGGTAAAACGTAACTGGCCCAGCAGCGGCACACCCACATCGGCCACCGCGGCCTTGCGCCCAATGGTGGCCAGGTCGCCGTAGTTGACATAACGAAACGGCAACCCGGCCAGCCCCTGCATGCGCCGCAGGATGTTGGCGGCCGCGGCGCGGCCCATTTGTTTGGCGCCCGGTGACACGCCGGGCACGGGTGCCGGGTCTTTGCCGGGCACATGGCTGAAGGCGGCAGCCAGGTCACCCACCACACTGATCTCGGAATGCTGGGGCAAGCTCAGGTCGGGCAGCACCTGCACGCGGCCAGCGCGGTCCAGCGTGGCGCCAGTAGAGGCCGCCACCACCTTGCCCAGCGGCGACGCGGCCACGCCGGCAGCCCAAACCACGGTGGCAGCGGCTATGCGTTGGGTTTGCCCGCCCTCTTCCAACGTGATGCCATCTGCGTCGATGTGCGTGACACGGGCACCCAGCCGCACTTCCACGCCAATTTTTTCGAGCTGGCGTTGGGCACTCTCACTCAGCGCCTGCGGGTAGTTACCCAACACGCGCGGTCCGCCCTCAATCAACAGCACACGCGCCTTGTGGGGCTGGAAGCGGCGGAACTCACCTTTGAGCGTGTGGCGTGCAATCTCCACCATGGTGCCCGCCATTTCCACGCCGGTGGGGCCGGCACCAATCACCACCGAAGTAAGCAAGGCATCCCGCTCGACAGTGGGTGCGTCCACGGGCAGGCTTTCGGCCTTTTCATAGGCCATCAACATCTGGCGGCGGATCACAAACGCGTCTTCCAGCGTCTTGAGGCCAGGTGCATGCGCCGCCCAGTCGTCATGGCCAAAGTAGCTGTGGGTGGCGCCTGCGGCCACGATCAGGTGGTCGTACGGCAGGGTCTGCCCATCGCCCAACTGCACGGTACGGGCCTGGGCGTCCAGCCCCGTCACCTCGGCCATCAACACGGTCACATTGGGCTGGCGGCGGAAGATACGGCGAATCGGCTCGGCAATGGCCGGGGCGGTGAGCCCTGCGGTGGCGACCTGGTACAGCAGGGGCTGGAAGAGGTGGTGGTTTTGCCGGTCCACCACCGTGATGTCGACGTTGGCGTGGCGCAGGGCTTTGGTTGCCTCCAGCCCGCCAAAACCACAACCAATGATGACGATGCGCGCACGCGCTGCAGAAGCCTGTGAAGTCATGCCTTCATGGTAGCAGCGGTGGATTACCGGGCCTTGAAGACCCGGTAATTGGTGCCATCGGTGCTGGCCACCATCCAGGGGCGACCGTCAGTGGCCACGGCCAGGTAGCGGATCTGCGTGACCGCGGGCGAAGTCACCACCACATCCCACTGCAGGCTGGCTGCATTCCAGCGCAGCAGGCGCGGCGCACTGCCCTGCAGGCCAATGGCAAATACCGAGCCATTGGCGCCAGCCGCTATGCAACCCGGCACCGCCCGGTCTGAGGCCGGGAAGGTCGGGCACAACGTGAGCCCGGCCGGCGTTGGGCGCTCGAAGAAGGCATTGTTGAGGTACTGGAAGGCGCGGCGCGTGAAGGGGCTGTTGGTGTCCGAGCGCACCAGCCAGACCGGCCCCGAGGGCTCCACAGCGAGCGCGTCTTCATTGCCAGGCAGCTGAAAACTGGTCACCACAAACTGGTTGCTGGCCGGGTTGTAGCGGTACATCGTGCTGTCCTGCACGCCCGTGCCTCCCGTGTCCGGCCCCATCACATACACACTGCCATCGGCCGGGGCGGCCACGTCGAGCCAGCGCTTGGTAAAGGCCGGCAGTGGCACATCACTGATGCCCATGGCGGCCACACCGCCTACGGCCTGCCAGCCACCATTTTTGTAGGTCCACAGCCTGCCGTTCACCGAGCCATTCACGGGGTGCACCCAGGCCCACAGGCTGTCGGCCACACCAATGGCCAATCCGTCCACCTCGCCACCGGGCGGCATGGCCAGGCCAGTGGCTACAAAGCCCCGCTTGCTGGCGTCATATGCCACCAGCGAATCCGAGCCCACACGGCGTACCGCCATGACCTTGCCACTGGCGCCAATGGCCAGGTAATGCGCCCAGGTAGGGGAGCTTGGCTGATTAAGGTCCGGCACCTCGTCAAACACCAATGTGGTGGAGAAGGTAAACGGCGACACCGCGGTGGTGGTGTTCACCGGCGTGCTGGGGGTGGCGGCGGCGGTGATGTCGTCGCGGTCTTCCTTGCGGTTGAACAGTGCGCTGGCCCAGACCTCGGTGCCATTGCGCACCACCCAGGGCTTGCCGCCGGGGCCAATGGATACGCCCACCACGCCCATCAGGCCGGTGCGGTCCCAGCGGTTGTCGCGGGCGTTGAAGGACTGCAGAACACCGTCCAGGTCCACCGCCAGCAGTGTGCCCTCAGGGCCGATGGCAATTTCTTTGGCGCGCAGTGCCTGGCGCTCGCAGGGCTGCACATCGCAGCGGTACACCCAGTCGTCACGGATGGTCCAGGGCCGACCGGCGGGGTCGAGCGCAAGTTTTTTGCCTTTGGGGGCCGGGTCGTCCAGGCGCGGCGTCATCACCTTTTCAAACGTATCCTGCGCCGGCTTGTACAGGTAGAGCGACTCGTCGCTGGCCGCAGCCATGACCGTGCCGTTGCAGGCCACCGCCACATCACGTGCCGTGAAAATACTGCGCACCAGCAGCCACTTGCTGCCATCGTGGCGCCAGACCTCGCCCTTGGCGGTCACGCCCCAGGGTTTGCCATCCGGCGCGACGGCAATGCGCTGCATTTGCCCCGGAAAGCTGCGAAAACGCTGGCTCAGGTTGCGCCACTGGGCCAGGTTACTGTCGGTGTCCACCACCATCACATTGCCGTCTTTGCCGATGGCGATGTGGCGCGCCGCGCCCTGCAGCTGGCGAAAGTCGGCCTGCCGAAAATCGGGCACCCGTCCACCCACGGCCGCACTGCACTCGCCGCCCGGCACCGCCGCCTCTTCAAAGAGGGATGAGGCATACACCTCGCCGCGCGGGTTCACCACCCAAGGCTTGTCGCCCGGCCCCACGGCAATGGCCACTGCCTCGGTAGTGATGGATTCCCATCGTTTAAGAAAGTCGTCATAACGCGCTGGTGTGCGGTCCTTGCGCACCACAAACACCGTGCCTTCGGGGCTGATGGACAGGTCGGTGGCCTCCACGCCTTCGTGCGGCTGCCAGGCACCGTCTTCATAACTTTGCACCAGGCCTTCCCGCGTCAGCACCCAGGGCACATTGGACGAGCCCACAGCCAGGCGCACCGCCGTGCTGGGGGCGTTGAGCGAGAGCCAGCCACCCTGCGGGTCCCAGTAGGCGGGGCTGCCGTTGGGCAGCAAAATCCACGCGGCACCCTGCGGCGTGATGGCAACGTCCAACGCCTGGCCGGTAGCTTCAAGCCACTGGGAGCCGCGCCAGTTGTAGATGCGCCCCTGGGCCGTGACCGCCATGGCGTTGCCCGACGGGCCCACGGCAATGCGCTCAAAGGTGCCGGGCAGGCGCTGCCAAAGGTCTTTGCCCTTCCACTGCCAGACCTCACCATCCGGCCCCAGCGCCATGACCTGGCCCTTGGCCGCGATGCTCAGCGTCTTGGCCCGACCCTGCACCCGCCGCCAAACGTAGCTGCGCGAGAACACGCTGGACTCCACCGCCAGTCGGTTCGCCTTGGCCGGGTTGCCGGTGTCGTTGGTAAAAATCTGGCCATCGGGGGTGGCGATCCAGGGTTTGTTGTCAGGCCCTGCGGCCACCAGCGAGGCCACGGCCAAGAGAGGCGACCAGGCGCCCACAGCGGCGTTCCAGCGCAGCGGCTGCTGCGCGGTGCTGACCATGAAACCGCTGTTGCGCACCCCGGCTGAAATGTCCTGTGCCTGGCCCGGCAGGCGCCCCCAGGCGCGGCCGTCGTAGTGCTGCAGTGTGGTGTCGCGCAGCACCACCCAGGGCAGGTCGCGGTCGTCCACATCGACCCGCGCCACACCGGCAGGTGCACCCGCTACAGCCACAAATCCCTGGCGCGCATCCCAGCGCAACAGCGCTCCATCACGCGTAGCCAGGTAGGCCTGGCCCGTGGGGCCCACGCCTACATCGGTGGCGGCGGGGCTCATCACCGCCTGCCAAAAAGTCCCGTTGTAGCGCCAGGCCAGCCCCTGCGCGTCCAGTGCCCAGGCACTGCGTTCGTTGGCCGCGTCGATGCGCGCGAACACACCCGGCAGGTTGACCCAGCCACTGGCAGGCCCGGGGCGGCGCATCCACACCAACCCCTCCGGGTCGAGCGAAAAGGCCGCACCATCGGCGCCGACCGAGAGGTCGATGGCGTGGCCGCGCAGCGCGGTCCAGGCCAGGCGCTCGGCTACCACGGGCGCGATGGCTTCTGGCGAAGCGGGTTTAGCCTGGGTCTGGGTCTGGGCGAACGCGGGCTGCCACAGGCAGCACAGGAGCACAAATAAAAGGTGCTTCACACCAGGCCCGCATCAGTAGTACAGAAAGCGGACGGCGGCGCGCAAACGGTCTTCCGTGGTTTCTATGCGTTTCCACGAAGCGGCTATGTCCCCGGTGCGGAACTCGCGGTACAGCGTGCCGCTCTCGAGCGCCTGGGTGATCTCGCCCACGTTGGGGGTGGGCTTGAACCAGGGCTTGTACTTGTCTTCAAACTCGACCATGGCCACCTCGCTGGGCGTCATGGTGGCGCGCTCGGCGGCAATGTCCGCCTCGGCGCGGTTGGTGTACTGGGTACGCCGCGGCGTGAGCAGAATCAGCACCGACTTGTAATAGTCACGCGTCACGTTGCGCGAGAACAGGTACTGCACGATAGGCACGTCCTGCAGCACAGGAACGCCATCGCGGTCCTTGGTCTGGTCGCGCTCGGAGAGACCCGAAAGGATCAGCGTTTCGCCAAATTTCATGACCACATTGGCGTTGACCATGGTCTTGTTGGTGTCCAGGCGGAAGTCGAACTTCACGCTGGTGCTGGGGATGGCCAGAAAGGTCCGCTCGGCCACCACATTGAGCTTGATCAGGTTGTCGGGCAGGAACTCGGGCGTGACCGAGAGCTTCACGCCCACTTCTTTCTGGATCTGCACCGAACTGCCCTGCCCACCCGACACCGCAGCGCCCACGATGTCCTGGCCCGAGAAAAAATTGGACGGCAGGTTGCCCAGGGCCACCAGCGTGGGCCGTGCCAGCACCTCGTTGCGCTTGGCGTTGGCGTTGGCGATGTTGAGGCTGTAGGTCAGCGCCGGCACCTGGATCAGGCGCGTGATGACGCTGCTGTTGGTGCCGGTGGAGTTGCCGGCGTTGATGTTGTCCGTCGTGGTGCTGCTGGTACCGCTGCTGGCAAAGGCCGGCGTCTGCGTGAGCGGGTTGCCAAACTGGATCTTCAAGCCATCCAGCAGGTTCACGCCCATGGCCTGGGTGTTGTCTTCTTCGGTGCTGATGATGCTCACGTCCACCACCGCCATTTGTTTTTCCACAAAGCCAGTACCACCGGCCATGCCTGGCATGCCTTGCATACCGGGCATGCCCTGGACACCCGGTTGCAATGCACCACCGTAGGGGTTGACCGCCGCACCCGGAAAACCGGCGTTGCCGGTGCTGCCAGGGAAGGCGCCGCCCGCCGGGGCCGCGCTGCTGCCGGAACCAAAGGGAAAACCACTGCGGGTTTGCGTCTTGATCATGCCCGCGCGTTGGTAAGAGCGCAGCCAGGAGTCCACACGTACTTCAACCTGCTTCACGTCTTCGGCCCCCACCGCCGCCTTGCGCAAGCGGGTGAGGTAGTTTTCGGCTTCCACCTTGTTGTTCAGTGAGGCCGCCACGATGGCCGAGGCGCGTAGCACGGTCGGGTCTTCGGGTCGGGTGTCCATCAGCGTGCGCAAGCCCTCCAGTGCGGCGGCAGCCACTTTGGGGTCACGGTCGTAGTAGGCAGCCACGGCCAGGTCGTACAACAGCTCGGGTTCGTTGCCCGCATAGAGCGCGGCATCGGCCAGGCGCTGCTTGGCCTTGCCAAAGTCGCGCTGCTGCATGGCCAGCAAGCCACTGTAGTAGCGGGCCAGCCAGTTGGACGCATCAAACTGCGTGGCCATCTCAAAGCCTTGCTCGGCCAGCGCAAACAAGCTGCTTTCGCCACTCAGGCCCCGCATCTGGTAGGCCACGCCATTCAGAAAGTGCAGGTAGGAGTTGGACATGTCGGTCTTGACCGCCAGGTTGAACAGGTCCGAGGCCTTCTTAAAGTCCTTGGCATCCAGCGCCTTGATGCCCTCGGCCGCCAGCATGCGTGGTGCGGTGGTGAGTTTGTCCTTGGGGATGCTGCTGTACAGGTTGGTCCTGGGCTGTGCGCTGGTCAGGGGACTTTCCTGCTCGCTCTTGGCCAGGCTGCCCATAGATTCACAGCCGACCAGCCCCACCGATACCAGCACCGACAACAAGGTGGTCGCACTGCGCATGGGAAGATCCGTGCGACGTTGGGGAAAAAGCAAGGGGGGATTCATGGTCAGGTTAGTCATGGCTCAGTCTTTGCACTCGGGCATTGTGTCCAGCTCACCTACGAGGTTGTTGTAGGTGGATGCGCTTCCCGCGATCTTATACACGGTCAGTAGCTGGTCCGCAACGATGGCCATGGTGCGGCTCTTGCCTGCAGCCGTAGCGGCCTTGGCCTCGGTGCTGAGTCCATTGGTGACCACTTTTTCTGCCACCGAGAACGCCAGCTCGCCGATACCTTCGCAGGCGGCCTTGGAGGGGAAACCGCTCCCGGTAGAGCCCGCTGGCAAGAACCTGGTCATCACACCCTTGGCCTCTGCCGCGGTGAAACATGCGTAGGCTTTCTGCGCATCGTGGACCACCACCTTGCCCAGTGCACACACCTGCAGGCCCATGGCACCAAACGTGATGGTCGAAGCGCCCGCAATCAGGCACTCCTGGGTTTTGGCTTCGTTGAAAACGCGGGTGCTCAGGTTGATCATGTTGCCGGGGATCTGGGCCGACTGGCTCACGATCTTGGCCAGCTCTGCCGGGAAGGCACAGTAGAAGCCGTCTTGCGCCTGTTCGAAACACTGGTTGGCCTCGTTGATCTTTTTCTTCATGTCGGCATTGCCGTAGGTGCTCACCAGAGAAGACACCTGCTTGGTGCCTTTGAAGTAGGCATCGAGGGGAAACACCCGCCGCCCAATCACACCACAGTTGGCATTGATCAGGTTCCAGGCGTCCACCGCCAGATCGGCCACCGCATAACCGACGATCTCGCCGTTGCGCACAATTTCCTTACCAACGACTTTGCCGCCCTGCTCCACAGAGCGCCCCACCGTCACCGCAACCTTCTCGGTGGTGTTGGCCACCTTGTTGGCAACGTCCACCGTGCCGGTCGCCACCTGGTTGGCCACGCTGGTGGCTTCACGCGCCAGTTCGTTGGCCGCGGCCACCGTTCCCCCGGCCACCGTGTTGGCGGCAGCCGTGGTTCCCCCCGCCACCGTATTGGCCGTGTTCACCACAAAGGTGGTAACCGATTCGGCCACGGCCCGCAGGTTGAAACCTGACGACGGTTTGGTGGTGATGCGGTCCCAAATCCACCCGCGATTGTCATTCGGCCCGTTGCCCTTGTAGACCACCAGGTTGCCGTCGTCCTGCAGCGCCAGGAAATAACGCCCAATCGGCCCACCGGCGCCCGATGGCGAACATCCCACAAAGCCGCGGTTGGCGGTCGGTGTGCCCTGGTAGGTGCACGAGTGCCCGTCGGGCTGAATCACCATGTGGTACTGGCGCTGCGGATCAACCGGAATGCCCCCATGGCTCTGGAACCAGCGGCGGCTGTTGTTGCTAGGGTTACCTTCGTAAATGACCAGCTGCCCATCGGGCTGCAGGTCCAGGCGAAAACGTCGGTTGGCCGACCACATGGTCTCGCCCTGGCTCAGCCAGTCGCCCAAACGCATGACATCGCGCCCGTTGGCAGAACGTGGTGGCGGAGCCATCAGTTCGTCGGTAGCGCGGTTGGGCATGCGTGCTTCGCGCATGCCGTAGTTCATCCAGTGTTCGTACAGCCGGCCTGCGTCGTAGCCAAACGCATTTTTCAGGTCGGGGTACTTGTTGGCATAAAACACCGTGTCCAGATTGACGCTGAGTGCGCGCTGGCGGCCTTCGTCACTGATGCCGTTTTTGGGCGAGCGGCTCTCCTGGCGTCCATAGGTAATCCAGTGGTCCATCAGGCGCCGGGCGTCCCCGCCAAAGGCGTTCTTCAAATCAGGGTACTTGGCCGAGTAATAGACCGGGTCCAGCAACGAAGTCCAGACCAGCACGGCCGCGCCCGTGTTGGCAGGGTCGCCACGGTAGACCTCCATGTCCCCGGAATCCCGCAGAATCAAAAAGTAGCTGCCACCCGCACCATTGCTGTAGTTGCACCACACGCCCGATGCGCTGGGGCCGTTGATACACAGGTTGCCGTCACCTTGCATCACCACCGTGCCGTTGGCAGCGCGCGTGTTGTTGGATTTGGAGGACCAGACTTCACGCCAGGGATTGACGTTGACCGCATGGATGATGAAATTGCCATCGGGCCACACCGTGGCGCGGTAGGTCTTGTTGGTCGACTCCAGGTACTGGTTGGTCTTGATGGACTGGTTGGTCCGCAACGTGTTGCCCAGCGACTGCGCAGACACGCCGCCGCCCCAACACAAGGCCAGCCCCAGTAGCACCAGAGCACGCAGCCACGCTGCAGCCCCCCCATTCAACAAGACGGTCCGGATAGGCATGGGGTGTTCCTTAGGAAGGGCGGTGGCAAAGGCTGACGAAATCCAGCTGCGCGATGATAGGTAGACGCCCTGCCCTTGTCTGTAGTCAAAACGCGCTACAAACACGCCTGCCGTTCATTGGACAATGTCGGTCCGATGCAATTCGAGCCGCCCGCCCCAGACGCCCACCCTATCCACGTGGCCATCGTTGAAGATGACCCCAGCTTCAGCGATGCACTGGCTCGGGTGCTGCAAGCGGCGCCGGATATGCACCTGGCAGGCCAGGCTGCCACCCGGGCCGCGGGCTTGGCCCTGCTGCAGGGCCCACCGGCCGACGTGCTTTTGGTAGACCTGGGCCTGCCCGATGGCTCGGGCATCGCCGTCATCCAGGCCGCAGTCCAGCTTTGGCCCAGCTGCAGCATCATGGTTAGCACCACCTTTGGGGACGAGACGCATGTGATGCGCTCCATTGAAGCCGGGGCCGCGGGCTACCTGCTCAAGGACAGCTCGCCGGCCAAGGTGCTGGACGAAATTCGCAGCCTGGCTAGCGGAGGCAGCCCCATCAGCCCCATCATTGCGCGGCAGATACTGGCGCGCTTTCGCCAGGCCCCCGGCTCCACACCCAGCCCCAAAAGCACTGCCCCCGACATGCCGTCACCGCTGTCAGCCCGCGAAAAAGAGGTGCTGGACTACATCACCAAGGGCTTCACCACGCACGAGATCGCCAAGCTCATGGCGCTGTCCCACTTCACGGTGCGCACCTTTGTGCGGCGTATCTACAGCAAGCTCAAAGTCAACTCCAAAGCCGAAGCCATCTACGAGGCCAGGACCATGGGCCTGCTGCCCGACTAGGGCGAATGGGCACACACATGGCCACCCGCCACCGCCTCGTCTATGTGTTGTTTGCCCTTTTAGTGGCCGCGGCCGTGGCCGCCAGCGCCTGGCTGTCTGCCACCGCAGAAGGCACAACACCCAACCCTGCAAATGCCGCCCTGCACCTCACCCAGGCAGACTGGCAGGTGCAAGAGGCCCCGGCTTTCAGCGCCCCCCCTGCCACCCAAGACAGCAGCACCTTGGCGCCCCACTGGCAGCCCGTGGCCCTGCCCCTGGCACTGCCGATTGCCCTGTTGGGCCAGGCAGGCAGCGCGGCAGCCCCACCCGCGGCACGCGTGACCTGGTTGCGTGTGGCCGTGCCGCCGCAGCCCGCCCCAGAAGGGGTGCTGGCCCTGTACGGCGCGCGCATCAAGACCGACGGCACCATTGCCGTGTACCTCAATGGCCGCCTGGTGCACCGCGCCCAGGCGCAGGGCCCCTTGTGGAACAGCACGCGCACCCCTTTGTGGGGGGTGCTGGATACACACACCAGCAGCCAGCCGGTGCACGAGATCTTGCTACGCGTGGAACATGCGGCCAAAACCCAGGTCGCGGTGTCTTCGCTCTGGCTAGGCCCCGAAGCGGCACTGCGCGGGCGCCATGACCTGCGCCATTGGCTGCAGCTGGAACTGCCGGCCCTGCTCAGCGCGGCATTTTTGGCAGTGGGCGTGTTTGCACTTTTTGTGTGGCTGCGGCGCCGGCACGAGAGCGGCTACCTGCTGTTTTTTGCCCTGGCCGCCACCTCCTTTTTACGCAGCCTGCATTTTTATGTGGACCGGCCCGTGAGCAACGACTGGTTTGCCTGGCTGACGGTTAACTCCCTGTTCTGGCTGGTGGTGACGGTGCACTTTTTTCTGCGCATGGTGCATGGCCGCCCGCAGCGCTGGTTGAACCGCGGTGTGCTGGGTGCCACGCTGTTGGTGGGCGTGTTAACACTGCCGGCCTTGGCCGTATTGCCCAACACTGCCAAGGTCACCCCCCTGGTCTACGCACTGGCGGGCAGCATGGGCACCATCGTCGCGCTGGTCGGCGGGGTGACAGCCTGGCGCACCTCGCGCGAAGGGCGGCTGGTGGCCAGCGGTTTTGTCGCCTGCATCCTGTTTGGCCTGTCGGACTGGCTGCTGCAAAACAACTTCGTCAGCCCCGAAAGCCTGTACTTCGGTGCCTACGCCAACGCGGTCACCTTTCTCGTCTTCGGCGGGCTCATGTACCGGCGCTACACCCACGCCATCAGCGCGGTGGAAGAGCTCAACGCCAACCTGGCAGACCGGCTGCAGGCCCGTGAGGCCGAGCTGGAGCAGAGCCACCAGCGCCTGCGCGAGGTGGAGCTGCAGCAAACCCTGAGCCGGGAGCGGCAGCGCCTCATGCAGGACATGCACGACGGCCTGGGCTCCACGCTGATCAGCGCCATCCGTTCGGTGGAGCACGGCGGTCTGAGCGACGCCCGGATTTCGCACATCCTCAAGGACTGCCTGGACGACCTCAAACTGACCATCGACTCCATGGAGCCGGTAGAGGCCGACCTGCTGCTCTTGCTGGCCACACTGCGCTTTCGGCTGGAGCCGCGGCTGGAGGGTACCGGCATCCAATTGGACTGGCAGGTGCAGGAGCTACCCACGCTGACGTGGCTGGACCCGTCCAGCGCGCTGCACATTCTGCGTATCGTGCAGGAGAGCATTGCCAACATCCTGCGCCACACACGCGCCACCACCATCCGCGTGCACACGGCGCGCCAGGGCGACGCGGTGCAGGTGGTGATTGCGGACAACGGCCAGGGCTTTGACGTGGCCGCCGCCCTGGCCAAACCCGGTGGGCGTGGCCTGCACAACCAGCAGCGCCGGGCCCAGACCGTGGGTGGGCGCGTCAGCTGGGAATCGGGCCCGCAGGGCAGCACCTTCACGCTGCACTTGCCGCTGGTGCGCACCCACCGCTGCGCTGTGAACTAGGGTTTGTGCGGAGGCGCCTTGTCGCCTGCGTTATCGACAGCGGGCCAGTGCCATGCGTAAATGCCGCAGCAACGCGACCAACCCCAGAGGCCCCCCATGAGCGAGACCACCCACCACCGTATTTGCCCCCTGTGCGAGGCCTGCTGCGGCCTGGAGATCAAGGTGCGCGACCAGCAGGTCGTCAGCATCCGCGGGCACGAAGCCGATGTGCTGAGCCGCGGCTACATCTGCCCCAAGGCGATTGCCCTCAAAGACCTGCACGAAGACCCGGACCGCCTGCGCACCCCACGCATCAAGAGAGGCGGCGTGCACGTGGAAGCCACCTGGGAGGAGGCTTTTGCCGAGATCGAGAAACGCCTGCCGCCCCTCATTGCGGCGCACGGGCGCAACGCCACCAGCGTGGCCGTGGGCAACCCGTCGGCGCACAAGATTGGCCTGCTCACCTACTTTGGCAAGCTGGCGCGTGCGCTGGGTACCAAGAATGTGTTTTCGGCCTCCACGCTGGACCAGATGCCCAAACAGCTGGCCAGCGGGTTGATGTTTGGCCACTGGTTGTCCACCGCCCTGCCCGACATCAGCCGCACCGACCTGATGCTGGTGATTGGCGCCAACCCGCTGGCCAGCAACGGCAGCATGTGGACCGTGCCCGACTTCAAGGGCAAAGCCAAGGCGCTGCAGGCGCGTGGTGGCCAGCTCATCGTGATCGACCCGCGCCGCACCGAGACCGCAGCCATCGCCGACACGCACCATTTCATCCGCCCCGGCGCCGACGTGTTTTTGCTGGCCGCCATGGTGCACACCCTGTTTGCAGAAGGCTTGGTGACGCTGGGCCGGGTGGCGCAGTGGGTCAATGGCACGGACGAGGTCAAGACCGCCATTGCCCCCTTCACCCCCGAGGCCGTGGCCGCTCGTTGCGGCATGGGGGCCGACACCATCCGCGCACTGGCACGCCAGTTGGCCCACACGCCACGCGCCGCGGTGTACGCGCGCATTGGCACCTGCACGCAGGAGTACGGCACGCTGGCGAGTTGGCTGGTGGATGTGCTCAACACGCTGACCGGCCATCTGGACATGGAAGGCGGCATGTTGTTTGCCAAGTCCGCCGCGTTTGCCAGCAACACCGCGGGTAAACCGGGTGTAGGCAAAGGCGTGAGCACGGGCCGGCACCACGCCCGCGTGAGCGGCGCGCCCGAGGTCTATGGCGAGCTGCCCATCACCTGCCTGGCCGAAGAAATTGAAACGCCGGGTGAGGGGCAAATCCGTGCCCTCATCACCGTGGCCACCAACCCCGTGCTCTCTAGCCCCAACGGCCCGCGCCTGTCGGCCGCACTGGAGCAGTTGGACTTCATGGTGAGCCTAGACATTTACCTCAACGAAACCACGCGCCATGCCGACGTAATCCTGCCCGGCCTCTCGCCGCTGGAAGACCTGCACTACGACGTGGCCTTCCCCCAGCTGTCCTGGCGCAACCATGCGCGCTACAGCCCGCCGGTGCTGCCGCGCCCCGAAGGCCAGCCGGACGAATGGCAAACGCTGCTGAAGATCGCCGCAATCGTCCAAGGCAAAGGCGCGCAGGCGGATGCAGATGCACTGGACGACGCCCAGTTTGAAGAAGATGCCCAGCGCATGTTTGGCCCGCATGCGGCCGCCATCGTGGCAGCCACCCAAGGCCTGCGTGGCCCGCAGCGCACGCTGGAAGTTGCACTGCGCAGCGGCCCGTATGGCGACCAGTTCGGTCAGAAGCCGGAAGGGCTGAACCTGGCCAAGGTGATGGCAGCTGGCGACAGCGGTGGCATAGACCTGGGCGAGCTGCAGCCCCGTATCCCCGAAATGCTGCGCACACCAAGCGGCAAGGTGGAACTGGCACCGACCTTGTTGCTACAAGATTTGCAGCGCGCCGCGCAGGATCTAAGCCGGCCAGCGCCCGATTTGGTCATCATCGGTCGGCGCGATGTGCGCACCAACAACAGCTGGATGCACAACCTGCCCACGCTGGCCAAAGGCCCGTTCCGCTGCACCGCCCTGGTCCACCCGGATGACGCGGCCCGCCATGGTGTGACCGACGGCGCCATGGCCACGCTGCGCAACGGCACGCGCAGTGTGCAGGCCCAGGTCCACATCAGCGACCAGATGATGCCCGGCGTGGTGAGCCTACCGCACGGCTGGGGCCACAACCTGCCCGGCGCCCAGCTGTCGGTAGCGGCCGAGCGCCCCGGCGCCAACATCAACGCCCTGCTGGACGACCAGCTGCGCGACCCGTTGTCGGGGAACGCGGTGTTGGGCGGCGTGGCGATTTCGATGGAGGCGGCCTGAGGCCGGGCTTGCCGGACGCCCAAAATCAGGCGGGGTTTGCCTCAGCAACTGGGGCCGTCACGCACTGGAGATAGGATGAGGGCTCGCGCCAACCACAATAAGGTCGTTCTGGATGCCACCGATTTTTCCGCCTGATTTAGCCAGTGAAGCCCATGTGAACCAGCTACCCGCGCCAAAAGTATCCGTGCATTACCGGTTTTGCTCCGGCAAATGCCAGGACGAACGCCCCACAGAGGGTGGCATTGAGTTGTCCCCGGGCCGATGGCGCTGCGGTGCCTGCTGGATGGAAATGGCCCGCAAACGGAGCTGACCCCATGAAAAAGTCCCTGCTCGCCCTCGCCGCCCTGTTTGTGCTGCTGGTCGCCGGTGGTGCCTTTTGGTTGCTGGGCAATCTGGATGGTTTGGTGCAGTCGGCCATCCGCAAGTACGGCAGCAGCATGACCGGTGCCACCGTTCAGGTGGCGGCGGTCAAGCTCAAGGCGGCGGACGGGCATGGCATGCTCAAAGGGCTGGTGGTGGGTAACCCCTCGGGTTTCAAAACGCCCTACGCGGTAAAGGCCGACACCATTGAGCTGGAGGTGGATGTGGCCTCGCTCACCAAGGAGGTGGTGCTGGTCAAAAAAGTCGCCGTGATTGCGCCCGAGGTGATTTACGAAAAGGGCGACACCATGACCAATTTTGACGCCATCCAAAAAAACATTGCGCAGTACCTGGGCCCGTCCACTAGCAGCGGGCCAGGCAAGAAGCTGATCGTGCAGGAGTTTGTCATCCGCGGCGCCAAGGCCCAGGTGAGCGCCAGCTTTCTCAACGGGCAAACGGTGACCGTGGCCCTGCCCGACATTGCCCTGCGCGACCTGGGCAAGGCCAAGGGCGGCCTCACGCCCGGCGAGCTGGGCCTGGAGATCACCAACGCGGTGGAGAAACGCCTGCTCAGCTCGGTGAACATGGGCGCACTGGCGAAATCCGTGGGCGGCGCGCTGGACAAAGCCGGCAACGCGATCAAGGATTTTTTCAAGTAAAAAGTGCCTCTAGCCCCCGTAAATACTGCGCGAACAGCTCCTGAATTAATAGCGACCTAGCTGCGCGAGGCTTGCAACTGCAGCGCCGCCAG
This sequence comes from Rhodoferax sp. TS-BS-61-7, assembly GCF_002943465.1. Taxonomy (GTDB): domain Bacteria; phylum Pseudomonadota; class Gammaproteobacteria; order Burkholderiales; family Burkholderiaceae_C; genus Allorhodoferax. Next base: position 230,951 of record NZ_PTQY01000006.1, on the reverse strand, counting down.
CACCGCCACCAGACCCGCCTGGGCCAACACATAGGCCACCCCCAGCGCATTGAGCCCCACGCCACCCGCCAACGCCAGCCACACGCTAGCCAGCACCCAACCGGCATTGCCCAGACCCAGCAAACGCACCCCGGCCAGTGGCAAAGGGCGCTGGGCCAGCAGCCAGGCAATCAACCCGACAAACGCCAGCACCGCCCAGGCCGAGCCCTGCACCAGCGCCACCGGCGCCCCCAGCGTCTGCGACACCAGGCCCGGCGCAACGAGTGACAGTGCGGCCGAACCAGCACCGGTGATGGCGTCCAGCCACAACACACGGCGAATACCTGCGGGGGAAGTGAAAGCAGCAACAGCGGACATACAAAACTCCTGGTGGTTAAAAGAAGCCCCGATGGTGCGGCGCGCGGCGCGGCAAAGCCATTACCTCGCAGGTCATGCGCGCCACACCACAAGGGCACGGGCCGGCGCTACCATGCCGCCATGCACACCCACACCGGCCCCTCCTCTGCCCCCACCAGCTTTGGCCAACGCCTGCGGCACTGGCGCCAGCACCGCCGCCTGAGCCAGCAAGAGCTCTCAAGCCAGGCCGACATCTCCACGCGGCACATGAGTTTTCTGGAAACCGACCGCTCGGTGCCCAGCCGTGAGATGGTGCTGCGCCTGGCCGAGCGGCTGGAGGTGCCGCTGCGCGAGCGCAACCAGCTGCTCACCAGCGCGGGTTACGCCGCCATGTACCGCGAACGCCCGCTGGACCACCCCGACATGGCCGAGGCACGCGCCGCGGTGGAGCTGATCTTGCGCTGCCACGAGCCCTACCCCGCGCTGGCCATGGACCGGCACTGGAACATGGTGAGCGCCAACCGCCTGGTGCCGGTGTTTCTGAACAACATTGCGCCCGCGCTGCTGCAGCCCCCGGTGAACGTGCTGCGCCTGAGCCTGCACCCCGAGGGCCTGGCGCCGCGCATTGCCAACCTGGGGCAGTGGAAACACCACCTGTTTGAACGCCTGCGCCAGCAGATCCACAGCACCGGCGACGCCACGCTGCAGGCGCTGTTCGACGAGTTGCAAGGTTATGGCGCCAGCCACGGCCCGGACCGCGCCCACCTGCAGGGCGAAACGCGGGGCGTGGTGATGCCGTTTCAGCTGGACACGGCACACGGCCAGCTCAACTTCATCAGCACGGTGACGATTTTTGGCTCGCCCATGGACATCACGCTGCAGGAACTGGCGCTCGAAACCTTTTTGCCAGCGGATGCCAACACCGCGGCGGTGCTGCAGCAGTTTTATAAGGAAATAGGGCCCTAGCCCCTGTGGATATTGCGCAAGCAGCTCCTAAAACAGGAGCAACTCAGCGCGGGGCTGGCGTCGGTTTTGGAGCCAGGCCGTGCAAGTAGGCGTCCAGCGTGGCCAGGCCCACGGCCTCCAGGTCGAAGGCACCGGGCGACAGCAACCAGTTGAACTTGAGCCCGCCAATCAGCGCAAACAGGCCCAGCGTGGCGTGGCGCAGGTCCATGTCGGTGCGCACATGCCCCTTGTCGCGCGCCAGCTCCATCAGGCGGTGCATGTCGTCAATACAGTCGTTGCGCCCGGCGATGTGGCGCTCGCGCATGCTTTGCAGCTCGTCCACGTACTCCACCTTCTGCGTCGCAATCTCAAACACGCGGCGCACCTGGTCGTTGTGGGCAATCTGCTGCAGGGCCGAGAGCGTGTTGCGGCGGATCTTGTCCAGCGGCTGCTCCTCGTCGGCGGGCCCCATTTCGGTCATGCGCGCCATCATGGGCAGGGTCACCCGTTCCATCATGGCGTGGAACAGCTCGCCCTTGTTCTCAAAGTGCCAGTAAATGGCGCCGCGCGTCAGCCCCGCGTCCTTGGCAATTTCTTGCAAAGACGTGCGCGACACCCCGCGCTGGTGAAACACACGTTCAGCAGCGTCCAGAATCAATTCGCGGGTGGCTAGGGCGTCTTCTTTGGTTTTGCGGGCCATGGTTTGACCTCATAGGAATGTGGGGATATTGTAGTTTTTTTCAAACATACATTCGTGCATGTATGTATACTAAACCCCATTGCCGCGGTATGGTTCTGTTTTTATTGAGGGTTTGCCCTAGATCAAATCGCCGGCAAGCCCCTCCCCCGATTGCCTCCCCAACTACCTTTGTCACAAGGGAAATCTGTATGTCGCTGTTCCGTCAGACCCAGGGCCGTGCGCCCTTTACCTCTACCGGCCGCGTGGCCATGCTGGCCATTCCATTGGCCGTTGCCCTGGTCGCTTGCGGTGCCAAAGACGGCGCCCCCGGCGCCGGTGGTGCTGGCGGTGGCATGCCCCCGGCAGAAGTGGGCGTGGTCACCGTGGCCTCCCAGTCCGTGGCCCTGCAGTCCGAGCTGCCCGGCCGCGTGAGCGCCCAGCGCGTGGCGCAAGTGCGCGCCCGTGTGAACGGTGTGGTGCTGCAACGCCTGTTCCGCGAAGGCAGCGAGGTCAAAGCCGGCCAAGTGCTGTACCAACTGGATTCCGGCCCCTACCGCGCCACCTTTGAAAGCGCCCAAGCCACCGTCGTGAAGGCCCAGGCCACCCTGGCCCAAGCCACCGCACAGGTGGAGCGCAACAAGCCTTTGGCAGACGCCAACGCCATCAGCAAACAAGAATTCACGACCCTGCAAACCACCCAGCGCCAGGCAGAAGCCGATGTGGGCGTGGCCAAAGCGGCGGTGGAAACTGCACGCATCAACCTGGCCTACGCCACCATCACCGCCCCGATTTCCGGCCGCATCGGCCAGTCCTCCGTGACCGAAGGTGCCCTGGTCGGCGCTGCCGATACCACCGCGCTGGCCACCATCCAGCAAACCGCCTCGGTGTACGTGAACTTCACCCAAAGCAGCACCGACGTGCTGCGCCTGCGCAAAGCCATTGCCTCCAAACAATTGCGCGCCGCCGGCGATGGATCGGTGCCCGTGCGTGTGGTGCTGGAAGACGGCACCGAGCTGGCCAAACCCGGCAAGCTGCTGTTCAGCGACCTGACGGTGGACGCCACCAGCGGCCAGATCACGCTGCGCGCCGAGGTGCCCAACACCGACGGCCTGCTGCTGCCCGGCCAGTACGTGCGTGTGCGCCTGTCGCAGGCCGAGCTGCCTTCCGGCATCTTGCTGCCCCAGCAAGCCGTGACCCGCACCAACCAGGGCGACACCGTGCTGGTGGTGGGTGCCGATGGCAAACCCGGCCCCCGCCCCGTGAAGGTGGGCAACGCGCAGAACAACCAGTGGGTGATTTTGGATGGCCTGAAAGAAGGCGACCAGGTCATCGTGGACGGCTTCCAGAAAATGATGGTGCCCGGCGCCCCCGTGAAGCCGGTGCCCTGGACAGGCGCTGCGCCTGCCGCCGCCGGCGCACCCGGTGCCGCTGCATCCGCCCCTGCCGCTGCCGCATCGGCCGCGGGCAAATAAGCACACACGAGGCACTTTTCCATGGCCCAGTTTTTTATCAACCGCCCCATCTTTGCATGGGTGATCTCGCTGTTCATCCTGGTGATGGGCGGCGTGGCGATTACGCAGTTGCCCATCTCGCAGTACCCACCGGTGGCGCCGCCCTCCATCGTTGTGAACACCGCCTACCCCGGCGCGTCGGCCCAGACGCTGGAAGACAGCGTGTTGTCCGTCATCGAACGCGAAATGAACGGCTCCCCCGGCCTGATCTACATGGAGTCGGTGGCGCAAGCCGACGGCTCCGGCAGCATCACGCTGACCTTTGAGACCGGCACCAACGCCGACCTGGCCCAGGTGGACGTGCAAAACCGCCTGTCGCGCGCCACCCCGCGCCTGCCCGCTGCGGTGACGCAGCAGGGTGTGCGCGTGGACAAGTCACGCTCCAACTTCTTGCTGTTCACCATGTTGTCTTCGGACAACCCGGAGCTGGACACGATTGCGCTGGGTGACTACGCCTCGCGCAACATCGTGCCCGAGTTGCAGCGCCTGCCCGGCATCGGCCAGGCCCAGCTGTTTGGTACCGAACGTGCCATGCGTATCTGGGTAGACCCGGCCAAGCTGGCCGCCTTCAACCTGTCCACCGCCGAGGTAAACGCCGCCATCCGCGCCCAAAACGCGCAGGTGTCGTCGGGCGCCATTGGTGACCTGCCCAACATCACCGGTCAAAGCATTGCCGCCACCGTGGTGGTGAACGGCCAGCTGGGCAGCGTGGCGCAGTTTGGCAACATCGCTCTGCGCTCTAACGCCGATGGCTCGGCCGTGCGCCTGAAAGACGTGGCCCGCATCGAGCTGGGTGCCCAGAGTTATGGCACCTCGGCCCGCCTGAACGGCAAACCCGCCGTCGGTATCGGCGTGCAGCTGTCCCCCAGCGGCAACGCCATGGCCGCAGCCAAGGCCGTGCGTGCGCGCATGGAACAGTTGCAGGCCTACTTCCCCGCTGGTGTGAAGTGGAGCATTCCGTACGACAGCTCGCGCTTTGTGCAAATCTCCATCTCGCAAGTGGCCGAGACGCTGGTCGAAGCCGTGGTGCTGGTGTTCCTGGTGATGTTCTTGTTCTTGCAGAACTGGCGCTACACCATCATCCCCACCATCGTGGTGCCGGTGGCCCTGCTGGGCACCTTTGCCACGCTGCTGGCGCTGGGCATGTCCATCAACGTGTTGACCATGTTCGGCATGGTGCTGGTGATTGGTATCGTGGTGGACGACGCCATCGTGGTGGTGGAGAACGTCGAGCGCATCATGAGCGAGGAAGGCCTTCCGCCGCTGCAGGCCACCCGCAAGGCCATGGGCCAAATCTCCGGTGCCATTGTGGGCGTGACCGTGGTGCTGATTGCGGTGTTTGTGCCACTCGCCTTCTTCTCGGGCTCGGTGGGCAATATTTACCGCCAGTTCTCGGCGGTGATGGTGAGCTCCATCGCGTTCTCGGCCTTCCTGGCCCTGTCGCTCACCCCTGCGCTGTGTGCCACGCTGCTCAAGCCTGTGGAGGCTGGCCACGCGCATGCCAAAACCGGCTTCTTTGGTTGGTTCAACCGCCGCTTCAACAGCACTGCCAAGGGTTATGAGAGTGTGGTCACGCGCCTGCTCAAAAAGGCTGGCCGTTACCTGGTCATCTACGCCGCCATCATTGGTGCCGTGGCCGTGGTCTACCTGCGCCTGCCTACCTCTTTCTTGCCGGGTGAAGACCAGGGCAACATCATCGTGAACGTGCAGCTGCCCCCGGGTGCCACCCAGGCGCGCACCTTGTCGGTGATGCAGCAGGTCGAAGGTTTCATCTTGAAGCAACCCGAAGTGCAGAGCATGGTGGCCGTGTTGGGCTTCAGCTTCTCGGGCCAGGGCCAAAACGCGGCGCTGGCGTTTGTGACGCTGAAAGACTGGGCCGACCGCCCAGGCCCCGCCCACTCTGCGGAGGCGCTGGCTGGCCGTGCGTTTGGCGCACTCATGGGCATTCGCGATGCGTTTATCTTCCCGCTGAGCCCGCCCCCCATCCCCGAACTGGGTTCGGCCTCGGGCTTCACCTTCCGCTTGCAAGACCGTGCAGGCAACGGACACGATGCCCTGGTCAACGCACGCAACCAGCTGCTGGGCATGGCCTCCAAGAGCAAGGTGCTCACGCAAGTGCGCCCCGACGGTCTGGAAGACGCGCCCCAACTGCAAATCGATATTGACCGCGACAAGGCCAGCGCCCTGGGCGTGAGTTTTGATTCGATCAACAGCACCATCTCTACGGCGCTGGGTTCAAGCTACATCAACGACTTCCCCAACGCGGGCCGCCTGCAACGCGTGGTGGTGCAAGCAGATGCCACGGCGCGTATGCAGCCCGACGATTTGTTGAAATTCAACGCCATGAACAACCAGGGCAAGGCCGTGCCGCTGTCCGCCTTTGCCAGCACCCGCTGGATCAAGGGCGCCATGCAAACCGTGCGTTACAACGGCTACCCCGCCATGCGTATTGGTGGTGCGGCAGCCGCTGGCTTCAGCACCGGCGAAGCCATGGACGAGATGGAAAAACTCGCGGCCCAGTTGCCGCCAGGCTTTGGTTTTGAGTGGACCGGCCAGTCGCGCCAGGAAAAACAGGCCGGCTCACAAGCCACAATCCTGTACGCCTTCGCCATCCTGGCTGTGTTCTTGTGCCTGGCCGCGCTGTACGAAAGCTGGTCCATCCCGCTGTCGGTGATTTTGGTGGTGCCGCTGGGCGTGCTGGGTGTGGTGCTGGCCACCCTGTTCCGGGGTTATGCCAACGATGTGTACTTCCAGGTCGGCCTGATCACCATCATTGGTCTGTCTGCCAAAAACGCGATTCTGATCATTGAATTTGCCAAGGACCTGCAGGCCCAAGGCAAGAGCGTGATCGAGTCGGCCCTGGCCGCGGCACACATGCGCTTCCGCCCCATCGTGATGACCTCCTTGGCCTTCATGCTGGGCGTGTTGCCCCTGGCCATTGCCAGCGGCGCCGGCTCGGCCAGCCAGCGCGCCATCGGCACCGGTGTGATCGGTGGCATGGCGGTGGGCACGGTCCTCGCGGTGTTTTTTGTGCCCATCTTCTTTGTGGTGGTGCGCAGCATCTTCAAGGGCAGCGAACGCCAGCGCCAATTTGACGCAGAACACGGACACCAAATCGGAGTGGATACCCATGAGTAAGCATTTCTCCCCCAGCCGCCCGGTGGCGCGCTTGGCCACCCTGTCAGCCGCGCTGTGGCTGGCCGGTTGCAGCTTCATCCCCACCTTCAGCCGCCCGGCGGCACCGGTGGCCGAGAGCTTTGCCACCGCAGCGGAACCAGCCCCTGCGGCCAACGCGACCGCCCGCACCGCGGCCGACATTGAATGGCAAACCTTCTTCAAGGATGCGCGCCTCAAGCGCCTGATTGAGCTGGCCCTGCAAAACAACCGCGACCTGCGCGTGGCCGTGCTCAACATCGAGCAAACCCGCGCCAAGCTGCAGGTGGCCCGCGCCGACCAATTGCCCACGGTAAACGCCGGCATCAACGGCAGCCGTGGCCCGGCCGCCAACGGCGCCGTCACCAGCAGCTATACGGCCGGCCTGAGCGTTACCGCGTATGAGCTGGACTTCTTTGGCCGCGTGCGGGCCCTGAGCCAGGCCGCCCAGGCCCAGCTGCTGGGTACCGAAGAAGCCCGCAAGACGGTGCAGATCAGCCTGATCGCGTCGGTGGCCAACACCTACCTGAACCTGCTGGCCGACGACGAACTGCTACGCGCCACACGTGAAACACTGAAGACGCGCCAAGAGTCGTTGCGCCTCATGCAGCTCAAGTTTGATAACGATGCGGCCTCCAAGCTGGACCTCAGCAGCGCCCAGTCGTTGCTGGAAGCTGCCAAGGTGTCGCTGGCCCAACTGACCCGCCAGCGTGCCCAAGACGAAAACGCCCTGGTGCTGCTGGTGGGCCAGCCCCTGCCTGCCGACTTGCCCGCCGGTGTGTCCATGGCCGAGCAAGGCTTTTTGAGCGACCTGCCAGCTGGTGTGCCATCGGAGCTGCTGGTGCGCCGCCCCGATGTACGCCAGGCCGAGCAAAACCTGCTGGCCCTGAACGCCAACATTGGTGCCGCACGCGCGGCTTTCTTCCCGCGCATCACGCTCACCGCCAGCGCGGGTGTGGCCAGCAACGACCTGGAAACCCTGTTCAGCAACGGCACCAGCGTCTGGAGTTTTGTGCCCCAGCTGCTGATGCCGCTGTTTGACGCGGGCCGCAACCAGGCCAACCTGGAAGCCGCCAAGGTGAACAAGGAGATTGCCGTGGCCCAGTACGAGAAGGCCATTCAAACGGGCTTCCGCGAAGTCGCCGACGCCCTGGCCGGCCGCGCCACGCTGGGCGACCAGCTGCAGGCACAGACCGCACAACTGGAAGCCGAAAAGACCCGCATGGGCCTGACCGACCTGCGCTTCCAGAACGGTGTGGCCAGCTCGTTTGACGTGCTGGACGCCCAACGCTCGCTCTTCACCGCGCAGCAAGCGGTGGTGCAAGTGCAGGCGCTACAACTGCAAAACCTGGTCACCTTGTACAAGGTGTTGGGCGGTGGCTGGACGGAGGCTGCTGCAGAGCAGAAATAATAGCCAAATCGGGCTCTAGAGCCCATGAATATTGCGCAAACAGCTCCTAATTTAGGAGCTGTTTTTGTTTCTGGCTTGGTTGTATTGATGGCGACTCTGCACGTTTTCGTGGATTCGCGGTTTATTTTTTGGGATTAGTACAAGACCCTATACTTCCTGAAAAACGAGTGAAAGCAATCACTTAGCTGCTGCAAAGGAGGCGCGCACCATGAACATTCGGCCATGTTTTTTCGCAGTTCTGCGGTCTATATCAAGTGAGGCTGCATGAACGACCCGCGTCTCTTCAAGCAATCGGGCATCGTTGAAGAAAATCTAAAAGATGCACGCCGCTATCTCGTTGCTTCAAGTTCTTCATTCAGTGAGGTAACCACGTCTCTCGATCAATTTGATGAGTTCCTTGACCACAATGAGCTTGGCCTCGCCCTGCAAGAAATTGCCACCATAGGAGAAAACCACCTGTGCAAAGCTGCGTTCTGGCGCAGGCTTGAGCAAGCAGCACTGGCGATGGAGCAGGTCGAAATCGCAGCCGAGTTTCATAAGAAATTCTTGGCAACAGTTAGCGGGTGATTGGCTATGCTGAAGATGACGCTTAACACTTTGGTCCATGCGGATACACAGCAGCGGGCCAGTGCCCTCGGACGTTAATACTCCCAAAACAAAATGTTTTTAGCACTCAAACGAAAAGTTGTTGATGGGGTTCTGGTCGTTGTCGATGTGGCTGGCTTGGTTCTGTCTGTTGCAGGAGCTTCCCTTGTCGCTGTCCTCGGAAAACTGATGCTCGCGGTGGTCCTGGGTGCAATCGCGCTTGGCTTCTTTCTGCGCCTTGCTGGCCGCCACAGGCAACAAACACTCGCACCTGCACCCACGCCAACTTGGTGCTACTTCGCGTCTGTCTTCTTGGCTGCTGTCGAGGTCGCCTTGCTCGTCGAAGCCACTAACCTGCCCATTCGTTTCAACCAATCAGGCTTTGAGCCCTGGCACTGGGCACTCGTGGTGGTCGCGCTCGTCGTTGCATATATGGTGCATATGCAAGTCTTCCGCTCCTTCACCCGGAGGCAAGCTGTTGCAGCGCAGCCTTAACAGATCAGCCCATGCGGACAAGCAAACTCCAGCTGCAGTTTGGCGGTGTGTGCCGTATGCCAGTGACATTGGACGTTACCAATCAAATGAATCTCAGTCTTTCCCAAGCCAACGAGGTTGCTAACCGTGAGCTTCTTTCACGAAGCTCTATCGGGGTAGAACTGCAATTGCTCTCCAGTAAGACCGAGGAATTCGACGTCGGTTGGGTCTTTTACTATCAATCCGCTCGCTACATGAAGACCGGCGACTTCAGGAATTCTGTTGCAGGCAACGCACCACTATTTGTTTCACGCTCTGATGGACACCCTTTTTTCGTCAGCTATCACCGACCACTTGCAGAGTCAGTGGCCGCCTTTAAAGCTTGCGGGAATCCAAATGCAAAAGAGGTGCCCGAGGTTTTCATCAATGGTTGGCGCAAGGATGCGCTAGTCATATCGGCGATTCAAGCCGTTCGTCAGCACTCCACCCTTGGACTTGCGCAAGCGAAGAACGCGGTCGACTTGTGCCTTGCGAGTCAGCCTTCCATTGTGTCCACTCTGTCCGTTGCAGAGGCAAAAGCTCTTGTTCTTGCTCTCGCATCAGCCGGCTTTGAAGCGCGGGTTCGCTATGAAAGTTATGACTTGAGCATCCCAACATAAACGCTAAAGCTATGCCAAATTTCAGAATATTCACCTCTCTCATGCGCCGCACAACTGCATGGACATTCTTCTTTGCAGCCACCCTTGCATTTGGGCAGAGTGAAGACAGCGCACTCAAGATGGTCAAAGCCCTGCGCCTCGGTGACAACCTGGCTGGCTTGACCTACCAAATCGCCAAGACCACGACTACTTTCAAAATCGTAGAGACGACACTTAATCCACAAAAGGCCGATGAGTTACTGAAGGCGGAAATGGCACTGGTTTTGCCAAAGTACCGGGAGCAATGGAATGCCAACCTCGCGCAGGCATGGGCGCCACTGATGACTGCTGCAGAGTTCGATTCCGTAGCGTCGGACAAACAACAATCTCCTTTCGCAGGAAAGTTCGTTTCGTTGCAAGACAAAGCGGGGGCGGCCATGAAAGTCAACTCCGAGCCGCTCCTAAAAACAGTTTTGAAAGAGGTCCTTAGCGGCGTCTTTGAGAAGGCAACGCCGAAGAAATGAACTACAAGGGAAACACTCGCAAGTTCAAGCGGGAATGAGAGAGTAATCGGCCGATATCCCCCGTGGATATTGCGCAAACAGCTCCTAACTTAGGAGCTGTTTTTGTTTCAAGCTTCGTCTACTTACCTTCGTACAACGCCCAAGCCTCTTCCGCGCTGGCCCCGTTATGGATCATGGCCATCAGGGCTTTGACCACTGCTTGCGGGCTCTGGTGCTGGTACACATTGCGGCCATACACCATGCCCACCGCGCCCTGGTCCAGCAGGGTGCGGGAGCGGGCAAAGACTTGGCGCAGGTCTTCGCGGCCACCGCCACGCACCAGCACCGGGCAGCGGGCGGCCTCCACCACGCGGTGGAATTCATTGGCATCTGCCGTGGGGTCGGCCTTGATGATGTCGGCGCCCATCTCGCGCGCCAGGCGCACCAAGGTGACAATTTTTTCGGCATCACCGTCCACCATGTAGCCGCCCTTCTCGCTGTGCGGGCGCATCACCAGTGGTTCGATCATCAGGGGCATGCCGTACTTGTCGCAGTCCGCACGCACGATGGAAATGTTCTCCACACACTGGCGGAACAGGTCCGGTTCATTCGGCAGCATGAACAGGTTGACCACCACACACGATGCATCCATCTGCACCGCAGGCAGCACCGGGTCTTTTTTGTTCTGCAGCAGCGCCCACATGACGCGGTGCACGGTGGCGTTGTAGGGGTTGCCCATGTCCACGCGCATCACCAGCGCGGGCTTGGTACGGCCGGGGCGGCGTTGCAGCAGGTCGGCCTGGCCATAGTTCATCTGGATGGCATCGGGCTGGGCCTGCACCAAGGCGTCCACCACCGCGGGCATGTCTTCTAGCCCATCCAGAAACGAAGGTTCGTTGCAGACACCGTGGTCAATGGCGATATCCAGACAGCCGCCGTTTTGGAACAGCCGTTGGAGGCGAATCTCTTTCATGGGTTTTCCTTTAAACAATCGTGTGCAAATGGGTTTGGGCGGCGGCGGCAATGGCTTGCAGCTCGGCCGGGGTGAGTGCGATGGCGCCAGCACCGGCGTTGTCTTGGGCCTGCGCGGGCGTGCGGGCGCCGCACAAGGCCACGTCCACGTTGGACAGGGACCAGGCAATCATCAGCTGCCCATAGCTGCAGCCGTGGTAGGCGCGGATGGGCTCGACAGCGGCAAAGAAGTTCACCAGGTGCGCCCGGTTCTCGGCACTGAAGCGGGGGTTGTCTTTGCGCTGGTCGTCGCCCCCAAACACGCGCGCGGGGTCGATGGGGCCGGCCAGCAGGCCCAGCGCCAGCGACGAGTAGCCGTGCACCGACACCTGGTTGGCGCGGCACAGGGGAATCAGGTCTTTCTCGATGCCGCGGTCCAGCAGGCTGTAACGTTCCTGAATCGCGTCCACCGGGCCATAACGCAGGTACTCGGCCAGGATAGCCTCGTCGGCATTGCTGATGCCGATGGCGCGGATTTTTCCCTGCTTCTTCAGACTCAGCAGCGCCTCCATGGTTTCGGCAATGGGCGTGGTCGCGTCTTGCCAGTGGGTGAAGTACAGGTCGATGTAGTCGGTCTTCAGGCGGGCCAGGCTTTGCTCTACCTCGTGGGCGATGGACTCCTTGCCCAGGTAGCGGTACACGTCTTTGCCTTCTTCGTTAAAGAACAGGGTGCCGCGTTGGGTGTGCCACACCAATCCGCATTTGGTGGCCAGCACCACCTGGTCGCGCCGCCCCTGGATAGCGGTGCCCACCAGTGCTTCAGCATGGCCCAAGCCATACGCCGGCGCGGTGTCGATGAAGTTGACGCCCGCGTCCAGCGCGGCGTGGATGGAGCGGATGGCGGCCCCGTCGTCGTTGCCACCCCACATCCACCCGCCCATGGCCCAGGTGCCCAGGCCCACGCTGGAGCACAAGATTCCCGAAGACCCCAATACATTGCTCTTCATTTGTTCATTCCTCTGAGTTCACGGTCGCTGTCACACCACCAAGTTGTTATGACATGTTTATGAGTTTAATGGCCTGAATCGGCCAATTTTATTGGCGTTTACCCTAGTGTTGGCAAACCTTGACTCATATGATGTAATGACAAGTCAAAAGAAACAGAGGGTGTTGTTGCATGGCGAGTCACATTTACATTGGCCTGGATCTTGGCTCCACCAGTTTAAAAATTGCGGCATTTGATGGGGAGAGGGGTACCGTGCTGGCGCAAGCTGGTGCCGCCATTCCTTGGCAGCGGGCGTCCACCGGCACCTGCCAGGTGCCCGGCAACGTGCTACGCCCGTTGATCACGGGTTTGTTGGCGCAGGTGAGCCAACAGCTGGGCGCACGTGCCACCGATGTGGCTGCGATGGCCTGTGTGGGCCATGGTGGCGGGCTGTATGTGGTGGATGCCGCGGGTGCGCTGCACGATGACTTTGCGGTGTCGTCCACCGACCAGCGTGCCACGCCGATTGCCAATGCCCTGGCGCAGACCCAGGCGCGTCAGCTGTTCAGCACGGTGGGCACAGGCCCCTGGTCGGGGCAGCCGTCCATGATTGCCGCCGACATCGCCCGGCTGAATCCGGCTGCCTTTCAGCAAGCAAGCACTCTCTTTTTTGCCAAAGACTATGTGGCCATGGTGCTGTGCGGCGAGCGCGCCACCGACTACAGCGACGCCAGCACGGCGGGCCTGCTGGATAGCACCACAAGACGTCCTTCAGAGTTGGCATTTGCGGTGGCCCAGGTACCCCCATGGCGGCCGGACCTGCTGGCCCGCCTGCAAGACAGTGGCAGCCCGCTGGGGCAATTGCGCCCCGAGCTGGCCGCCCACACGGGGCTTCCAGCATCTATTCCCATTGCCATGGGAGCCATTGATTTGTATGGCGCCATGGCGGGTGTGGGCGCCACGCAGGTGGGAGACGTTGCCGCGGTGTTGGGCACCTGGTGTGTGAACGCCGCCATCGGTGCAAACGACGGCTCCATTGCCACGGTTTTGAATGCCGCGGCGGCTGGCATCAGCAATGTGGTGCTGCTGGACTCCAAAAAATCCGTCATGGTCATGAACAACAGCGCGGCGGGCATGGCCAACACCACCTGGCTCTCCAACACGCTGCAGCACAGCACTGCGGACCTGCTGAATGCTGCGTTCACTTCGGTGCCAGGCGCCCATGGTCTGCGCTATATCCCGTTCATCAACGGCGGTGGTGATGCCAGCGCAGGTTTCCTGGGCTTGCGGGCCTTTCACACACCCGCCGACATGGCACGCGCTGCGGTGGAAGGTGTGGTGGCCCTGCATGCCAACAACCTGAATGCCCTGGCGGCCAGCGGTTTGCCGCGCCGCCGCCTGTTTGCACTGGGCGGAGGCGCCGGCGATGCACGGCTGAGTGCCCTGCTGGCCACCATGCTGGACAGCACGGTTTACACACCCGGGGCCGACGAGAGCGGCGCACGCGGCGCGGCCATGTTCGCGGCGTCGGCCGTGGGCCACACACCCGCCCCACTGCAAGCCGCACTCCAACAGGTGGACCCCATCGCAGACCAGCGCAGCTTCTACGGCCAGTACCTGGCCAACTTCCAGGGCCTGTTGGCCGACATGGGGCCTGTCTTCGCCCGGTTGAACCAGCCTCTGCCATGAACGCGCGCCCCATGCACGAACCCAAACCATCCGCACACGCCCGCCCCGCCAGCATCCAGGGACAACACTTTCAGGTGGTCATTGTGGGCGCCGGCATCAACGGCATTGGTGTCTTCCGCGACCTGTGCCTGCAAGGTGTGCAGTGCCTGCTGATTGACAAGGGCGATGTGGGCAGCGGTGCCAGCAGCGCGCCCTCCCGCATGATCCACGGCGGCCTGCGCTACCTGGAAAACGCCGAGTTTTCGCTGGTGAAGGAGTCGGCCCAGGAGCGCAACAACCTGCTGTTGACAGCCCCGCACCTGGTACAGCCCCTGCACACGGTGATCCCGTTGTCCTCGCGACTGGGAGGACTCTTTGGCAGCGTGCTGCGCTTCTTTGGGGCCAACCCGCCGGCCCGGTCGCGCGGCGTGTTGGCCGTTTCTCTGGGGCTCAAGCTGTACGACCTGATGGGTCGAAAAAACCGATCTCTGCCCGGGCACCGCGTGGCATCCATCAGCCAAGCAGACAAGGCGCTGCTGTCGGACGATGTGCGTTGGACGGCACACTTTTATGACGCGTGGATCAATCACCCCGAACGTTTGATGCACGAACTGATCGCCGATGGCCACCGGGCCCAAAGCCGATCCGTCGTTTGCAACCATTGCGAACTCGCAGAGTTCACTGGCAACCGGTTGACCTTGCGGGACACGGTGCTGGACACCGACATCGGTGTGACGGCCGATGTGGTGGTGAACGCCACCGGCGCCTGGCTGGAGCAACTGAGTGGCCTCTTTGGGGTGCCCAAGGGTCGCCTGGTGGGTACCAAGGGCTCACATTTGGTCATGGACCACCCTGCCCTGCTGGCCGCTCTCAAGGGGCGCATGGTGTACTTTGAGGCGAATGACGGGCGGGTCTGCATCGTGTATCCGTTCCGGGGGCGGGTGCTGGCCGGGTCCACCGACATTCCGGTGGTGAACCCCGACAAGGTGCAGACCGACGCTGCCGAGATTGACTACCTTCTGGCAGTGTTGCAGGAGGTCTTTCCGCGATTCGCATTTTCCAGGGAGCAGATTGTTTACACCTTTGTGGGGGTGCGGCCGCTGGCCACCATCCAGTCCAGCAACGGTGTAGCGGGCAAGCCCGGCAAGATCTCGCGTGACCACCATGTGATTGTGGACGGCCCCGACGGGGCTAGAACCCTGCCGGTAGTGAACCTGGTGGGCGGCAAGTGGACGACCTTCCGGGCACTGGCCGAAGAAGCCACCGACGCCGTGCTCCCCCTGGTCCACAAGCAACGAACGGTGTCTACCGTGGGGCTGCCCATCCCCAGCGTCGACCTGGGCTTCGATGGGGCAGACATACAATCCCTGCGTCGCTTGTGTCGCCTGACCGGGGTGGTGCGTTTGTCCGACCTGGTGTTGCACCGCAGTCTGGCGGCCTTCCTGGGGCATCTGGACCATGCCGCGCTGGAAACCATGGCCCAGGCGGCGAGCGAGGAGCTGGGCTGGGGCGTCGACCGCACACACGCGGAGGTGTCCCGATGCCGGTCCATTCTTGTCAACAAACACAATATGCGGCAACTAGCTGAAGCCCATGAGAAAGACTGTGTGTGACCTCACGACCCTTGAATTTGCTGCAACGCGATAGCGGAACTCCTTTGTGGATTCAGCTGCGGGACATTCTGCGACAGCAAATCGTCAGTGGTGAATTGGGTGTCAACGCACAGCTGCCCTCGGAGGCCGAGCTGGGCGAGATTTATGGCATCTCGCGCATCGTGGTGCGCGAAACGCTGTCGGACCTGGTGCGCAGCGGGCTGATCTACAAGATCAAGGGCAAGGGTGCCTTCATCTCCACACCCAAACGCGATGAAGACTTCATCTCCATGGTGCTGGGCTTCTCGGACGAAATGGCGCTCAAGGGCCGCGTGGTCAAAACCCAGGTGCTGCACCAAAGCCAACGCGCACCGGACGAAAAAGAAGCCGTTGCGCTGGGCCTGCAAAGCAACTCCGAAGTGACATCCCTGCGGCGCCTGCGCAGTGTGGACGGCAATATCCGGCTGCTGGTAAGCACCGCCATTCCCACCGATGTGGCGCCCGAGCTGCACAAGATTCGGCTCGAAGACAAATCCTTGTACGAAGTGTTGCGGCGCCAATACGGCCTGCATGTGGCCAAGGCCGAGCGCTGGATAGACGCAACGCTACCGGACGCCGAAACCATGGAACTCTTGCAGCTGGAGACACCGGAGCCCCTGCTGCGCATTGAGTCCGTCGCCTTCACCAAAGACGGGCGCGCCGTGGAGCACTACGTGGCGCTGCACCGCTGCCAGAACACCCGCCTGCACGTGCGCACCCAAGCCTGAACGCCAGCGACCCGACGCACAGAAGGCGTCAGGTCTTTGGTGCCGACGCGGCCCTGCGGTCCAGCACCAGCCGCCCTTCCAGCCCCCAGTCTTCATCTGCCACCTCGTGAATGAGGATGTGCGTGCGCTCGGGCTTGGCGCCGGTCACGCGGCACAGGGTCTGCGTGATCTCGGCGACCAGCGTGCGCTTCTGGTCAACGCTGAGCCCAGCGATGACTTGCAGGTTCACAACGGGCATGGAGGGAGTCCTTGAAAGTTATTCACCCGCGCGAATCCATGCGGCTGCTTTCTCCGCAATCATCAGCGTGGGGCTGTTGGTGTTGCCACTGACGATGGTGGGCATGACGCTCGCATCGGCAATGCGCAGCCCGCGTATGCCATGCACACGCAGCCGGGCGTCGGTCACTGCCATGGGGTCGTCGGCCACGCCCATCTTGGCCGTTCCCACCGGGTGGAAGATGGTGGTGGCAATGTCGCCCGCCAACTGGGTCAACTCGGCGTCGGTCTGGTACTGCACACCGGGTTTGAACTCTGCCGGTGCGTACGGTGCCATGGCGGCTTGCGCCATGATGTTGCGCGCCACCCGCAACGAATCGGCCGCGACCTGCTGGTCGTCCCGTGTGCTCAGGTAGTTGGGTGCTATCGCAGGCGCCACGGTGAAATCGTTCGACTTGATGGCCACCCCGCCCCGGCTGGTCGGGTTCAGGTTGCACACACTGGCCGTGAGTGCAGGGAAGTTGTGCAGGGGTTGCCCAAATGCCTCCAGGCTCAGCGGCTGCACATGAAACTGGATATTGGGGTGCGCCCGGCTGGCATCACTGCGGGTGAACACACCCAGCTGCGACGGCGACATGCTCATGGGCCCGCTGCGCGACAGCACATACTGCATGCCAATTTTGAGCTGGCCCCACCAGGAGTTGGCCAGGGTGTTGAGCGTAAGTGCGTTCTTCACGGTGTAGACCGCGCGGATCTGCAAGTGGTCCTGCAGGTTCTGGCCCACACCATCCATTCGTTTGACCAGCGGTATGCCGAACTTTGCCAACAGGTCGGGTTGCCCCACCCCGGAGAGTTGCAGCAGCTGCGGCGTGCCAATGGCGCCGGCGCACAACACCACTTCCTTGCGCGCCTTCAGCACCACACGCTGCCCGCCGCGGATCACTTCCAGCCCCTGGCACACGGTGGCGCCTTGGCCGTCTGGCGCCAGCACCAGCTTGCTCGCCTGCGTCTGCGTCCAGATGGTCAGGTTGCTGCGCTTGCGCACGCTGGCGTTCAAAAAGGCCTTGGACGTGTTCCAGCGAAAACCCGATTTCTGGTTGACCTCAAAATAGCCCACACCTTCGTTACTGCCGGTGTTGAAATCATCGCTCTTGGGAATGCCCGCCTGCTCTGCCGCGGTGGCAAATGCATCCAGCAGGTCCCAGCGCAGACGTTGCCGCTCCACCCGCCACTCTCCTCGCCCGCCATGTAAATCCGCCGTGGGGAAACTGCCGGTCTGCAGGTGTTTTGCATCCAGCCGGTGGTGCCACTCGTGCTGCTTGAAGTGGGGCAAACAAGACGCCCAACTCCACTGCGTGTCACCCAGTTCCGCGGCCCAGGCGTCGTAGTCGCGCGACTGGCCCCGCATGTAAATCATGCCGTTGATGCTGGAGCAGCCCCCCAGCGTTTTGCCACGCGGATAGATCAAGGACCGGCCGTTCAGGCCGGGGTCGGGTTCGGTGCGAAAACACCAATCCGTTTTGGGGTTGTTGATGCAGTACAGGTAACCCACGGGGATGTGGATCCAGTGGTAGTTGTCGCGGCCGCCGGCTTCTACCAGCAGCACCGAATTTTGGGGGTCTGCGCTGAGCCGGTTGGCCAGCAGGGCGCCAGCGGTTCCGCCACCCACCACGATGTAGTCATAGTCAGCCATGCCAGACACCGCCTGGTGCCCGCTGCTGAAGTGCCCGTTAGTCGTCATTCTCAAAAACCTTTGTCATCACACATACATGTCATGACATCTTATCTGACCTTATGGGCTTGTTTGTACGGGTTTCTCCTTATATTCCTGCCATTTTTTGTGAACTACAGTCAATCCTGTCATGACAACAAAACCCTGTTTCATGTCATCGAGCTGACCAGACAAGCAACTTTCCAAAAGCAATGAAGGAGTCGAAATGAGGCGTGATTTTCTAAAGACAGCTGCGGCTGCAGGTGCCGGAATGGCATCTTTGGGCGCGTTTGCACAGACTGCAAATGCCGTTGGCCTGCGTGGCAACCCCAATGACACCTACGTGATGAACGTGATGGTGAGCGGGGTGGAATATTGGTTCCCCGTGTACGAAATGTTCAAGTCCTTGGGCAAATCGCTGGGCGTCAAAACACGCTACTCGGGCACGCCCGAATACGACGTGAACAAGCAGTTGGCATCGTTTGAGCAACAGCTCGCACGCAAGCCTGCCGGCATCTTTTTGCACCCCATGAACCCCGATCCGTTCATTGAACCCATCGCCCGCGCAGCCGCCATGGGCATTCCGGTGGTGACATTTGCCGCCGACTCCCCCAACTCCAAACGTGTGTCGTTTGTCACCTCGGACAACTTCCGCGAAGGCGCTGCAGCGGCCGACGCCATTGCCACGGCCATGGGCGGCAAAGGTGAATACGCCGTGCTGGAAAACCCCGGCCAGGACAACCACGACCGCCGCATCTCCGCCTTTGTGGACCGCATGAAGGCCAAGTACCCCAACATGAAGCTGGTAGGACGTGCGGCCACCAACCAGGATGCCAACAAGGCTTACCAGGCCACGCTGAGCCTGATTCAGGCCAACCCCAACCTGGGCGCCCTGTTCATGCCCGAAGCCAACACCGCTCTGGGTGCGGCGCAGGCCAAGGTGGAGTCCAAAAAAGACATCAAGGTGATGTGCTGCGACGTGAACGCCAAGATCCTGGACATGATCAAGTCGGGCGACGTGTTCGGCTCCATCAACCCCAACCAGGGCATGCAAGGTTTCGCGGGCATGATGCTGCTTTTCATGGCGAAAAACACAGCGCTGATTGACCCCATGAACGACGCCAAGCGGGCGGGTAACAACCCCATGTCGGTGCCCTTCCTGGACAACGGCTTGTCGGTGGTCAGCAAGGCCAATGCGGACGACTTCTACTGGGACAAGTACCTGACCCGCCGCGGTACCAAAGGCATTAACGAGTAAGGATTGAGGATGCTGCTCGAATTACGTGGAATCAAGAAATCATTTGGTGCAACCCATGCACTTGCGGGGATTGATTTTTCACTCGAAAAAGGACAAATCCACGCAGTCTGCGGCGAGAACGGCGCAGGCAAATCTACCTTGATGAAGGTCATCGACGGCATTCTGCAACCCGATGCGGGACAGCTCCTGATGGAGGGGAGTCCCATACGCATCAAGGATCCCGGGCACGCAGCCGAGCTCGGAATCTCCCTCGTGCACCAGGAGATATCCCTCTGCGGATGCGCCACGGTAGCCGAGAATATTTTCATGTGCGAAGTCAACCAGTCCAAGCGGCTGTTGATGGACTACGCAGCGCTGCAAGTACGGGCCCAGCAGATCATCCAGCGCCTGGGCAAGGACATTGACACGGCCACCCTGGTGGAGAATTTGAGCCTGTCCAACCAGCAGCTGGTGGAGATTGCCAAGGCGCTGGCGCTGGACTGCAAGATCCTCATCCTGGACGAACCCACCGCCGCACTCACAGAGGTGGAGTCCGAATCGCTGTTCAAAATCCTGCACGAACTCGCCAATGCGGGCATAGGCATCATCTACATCAGCCACCGCATGGCGGAGATCTTTGAGCACTGCTCGCATGTGACCGTGCTGCGCGATGGCGCCAGTGTGTTCACCGGCAAGATCCAGGACACCACCGCAGACGAGCTCATCAAGAAAATGGTGGGCCGCGAACTGGGCGCCTATTACCCGGAGAAATCCCAGACCATAGGCACACGGCCCTTGCTGGAAGTCACCTCTATCAGCGACGCAGACCGCGTCCATGCGGTGTCGCTGCAAATCATGCCCGGCGAAATTCTGGGCATCGCAGGCCTCATGGGGGCCGGTCGGTCCGAGATTGCCAAGGTGATCTGCGGCATCACGCCCCAATGCGGCGGCACGGTGACCATGAACGGCGCCCCCGTGGACACCCGCACCTACCAAAAGGCGTTGGCCCATGGCATTGCCTACCTGAGCGAAGACCGCAAGTCTGAAGGCGTGTTCCTCGAACTGCCGATCCAGTCCAACATCGCCTCCATGGCGTTGGCCCGGGTTCAGTCCAAATTCTTCACGGTCGACCCGGCCAAAGAAACCGAGCAGGCCCAAAGGCTGGGACAGAAATTAAAGCTCAAGGCCAGCAGTGTGGCCGCCAATGCCGACAGCCTGTCGGGTGGCAACCAGCAGAAAGTGGCCATTGCCAAACTGCTGGCCACCAACCCAAAAATTGTCTTTATGGATGAGCCAACCCGAGGTGTCGACGTGGGCGCCAAGGCCGAGATCCACCAGGTGCTCCGGCAGCTGTGTAACGAGGGTGTGGGTGTGGTCGTGATCTCGTCCGAACTCCCCGAAATCATTGGCTTGTGTGACAGAACCATCGTGATCCGCAATGGAAGTGTCGCGGGCGAACTGCGCGCAGAAGCAACCACCGAAGAATCGATTTTGCGCATGGCATCCGGATTGAAACAGGAATCAGAACAATGAAATTGAAAACCAGCAATCTCCGTGAAGCGGGATTGATCGTCATCATTACGGCGCTGTGCATCGCCATGTCGTTTGCATCCGAATTCTTCCTCACCTGGGAAAACATTCGCGCCATGCTGCTCTCCTTTGCCATCGAAGGCATTGTGGTCGTTGGCATGACGGTGCTGCTGATCGTGGGGGGGATCGACCTGGCAGTCGGCTCGGTCGTCTGCCTGGCCATGGTGATTGTTGGCGCACTCTTTCTGATGGGCCTGGACCCCTGGTCGGCCAGCCTGATTGCCATTGCAGCCAGCGCGTTCATCGGCCTGTGTATGGGCCTGTGTGTCACTAAGATTGGCCTGAGCCACTTCATTGCATCCCTGGCCTTTATGGTTATCGCGCGTGGCCTGAGTCTGGCTATCACACAGGGTACACCCCAGTCGCTGTTTGCCCTGCCGCCCGAATTCAAGGCGATTGGGCAAGGCACCGTGGGTGGCGTGCCCATCGTGATCCTGATCTTTGCGGCGATTGTCATCATCAGCGACTTTGTGCTGCGCAAGTCCACCCTGTTCCGCAAGGTGTTTTACACCGGCAGCAATGAACGCGCAGCCATGTACGCGGGCATCAACGTCAACCGCGTGAAGCTCTGGGTCACCGTGTTTTGTGCCACCATGTCGGGCATTGCCGGTGTCATCTACACGGCGCGCTTCGGCGCCGCCACGCCCACCTTCGGTGTGGGCATGGAGCTGAACGTGATCGCCGCGGCGGTGATTGGCGGCGCCAGCCTCAAGGGCGGCTCGGGCACCATCTACGGCGCCGTGCTGGGTCTGGCGTTGCTGTCCGTGGTCACCAGCTCGCTGATTCTGTTGGACGTATCGGTGTACTGGCAGGACGTCATCAAGGGCGGCATCCTGCTGCTGGCGGTGTCATTGGACCACTGGATGAATACGCGCAAGGCGCGCAAGTAACCACCGCTTAGGCTACGGGCTACTGCAGCTTACTTACAAGCCAAACTAGCCTCTAGCCCCCCGTGGAATATGCGCGAATAGCTCCTAAATCAGGAGCATTCGCGCAACTTCATTTCACTCCACCCGCGTTATGCCGGAGGGCTTGAAGCCCAGGTCTGCCGCCTTGCCCTTGCGACCGCGCGCGGCGCGCGCATTGTTCAGGCTGCGGATTTCCAGGGTCTCGTCGCGCTCCTTGCCACCACGACCAATGCCGGCGATGCGGATGCTGCGCGTGTAGGCCGCAGCGCCAGCCAGGGTGTCCTTGGCTTCCAGGTCGATCAGCATCAGGCCGCGGCCGCCCTTCTCCATGGTCTTGAGCTCGGTGATCTCGAACGTGAGGATGCGGCCCAGCGTGGATGCGCAGGCCACATGGGTGGCAGGCGCCACCACGGCGGCAGCGGTACCGGCCACGGTGACCTTGCCTTGTGCACCAGCCACTAGCGATGGCGCGCACAGGGTTTCGCCCTCGCCCACGCCCACAAAGGCCTTGCCGGCCTTCTGGCGCGAAATCATGTTGTCCACGCTGGCAATGAAACCGTAGCCACCCGAGCTGGACAGCAGCAGCGTGGCTGCGGCTGGGCCGGCAAAGTAATGCAGGATTTGCGTGCCACTTTCCAGTTCGATCAGCGTGGTGACCGGCTGGCCATCGCCGCGGCCGCCCGGCAGCAGCGACACGGCCACCGAATAGATGCGTCCGTTGGAGCCGAACACCAAGAGCGTGTCCACACTGCGGCATTCAAACGTGCCGTACAGGCCATCCCCCGCCTTGAAGGCGAAGGTGGACGCCTCGTGGCCATGGCCGGTGCGGGCACGCACCCAGCCTTTTTCAGAGATCACCACGGTCACGGGTTCGTCCACCACCTTGATCTCAAGTACAGCCTTTTTCTCGGTCTGGATGAGCGTGCGGCGCGCGTCGGCAAAGGTTTTGGCGTCGGCTTCGATCTCCTTGATCATCAGCCGGCGCAGTGCAGCGGGGCTGCCCAAAATTTCTTCCAGCTTGCCCTGCTCGGTGCGCAGCTCAGACAGCTCCTGCTCGATCTTGATGGCTTCCAGCCGCGCGAGTTGGCGCAGGCGGATTTCGAGAATGTCTTCGGCCTGCCGGTCGGAGAGTTTGAAGCGTTCGATCAGCGCCGCCTTGGGCTCGTCCGACTGGCGGATGATGGCAATGACTTCGTCGATGTTCAGCAGAACAGTCTGACGGCCTTCCAGAATATGGATGCGGTCCAGCACCTTGTTTAGGCGGTGGCGGCTGCGCTTCTCGATGGTGGTCTGGCGGAAGCTGATCCACTCCGTCAGCATCTGGCGCAGCGACTTCTGCGTGGGCCGTCCATCCAGCCCCACCATGGTCAGGTTGATGGGTGACGAGGTTTCCAGGCTGGTGTGCGCCAACAGCGCGGTGATCAACTCTTGTTGTTCGATACGGCTGGTCTTGGGCTCGAACACCAGGCGCACCATCGCGTCCTTGTTCGATTCGTCACGCACCACGTCCAGCACGCTCAGAATGCTGGCCTTGAGCTGCGTTTGCTCTTGGCTCAGCGCCTTCTTGCCGGCCTTGACCTTGGGGTTGGTCAGCTCTTCGATTTCTTCCAGCACACGCTGGCTGCTGACACCGGGCGGCAGCTCCGTCACCACAAGTTGCCACTGGCCGCGCGCCAGGTCTTCAATCTTCCAGCGTGCACGCACCTTGAGCGAACCACGGCCGGTGCGGTAGGCATCGGCAATGTCTTGCGCCGGGCTGATGATCTGTCCGCCACCGGGAAAGTCGGGACCGGGGATCAGCGTGTACAGCTCGGCGTCCGCCAGCGCGGGCGTTTTGATTAAGGCGACGCAGGCGTCGGCAATTTCACGCAGGTTGTGGCTGGGGATTTCGGTGGCCAGGCCCACGGCAATGCCGCTGGCGCCGTTGAGCAAACTGAATGGCAGGCGCGCCGGCAGTTGGCAGGGTTCTTCCGTCGATCCGTCGTAGTTGGGCTGGAAGTCCACCGTGCCCTGGTCGATTTCTTCGAGCAACAGCGTGGTGATCTTAGCCAGGCGCGCTTCGGTGTAACGCATGGCCGCGGCGCCGTCGCCATCACGGCTGCCGAAGTTGCCTTGGCCATCCACCAACGGATAGCGCTGAGAGAAATCTTGCGCCATGCGCACCAGCGCGTCATAGGCGGACTGGTCGCCGTGCGGGTGAAAGCGGCCCAGCACATCGCCGACCACGCGTGCGCTTTTGACCGGCTTGGCACCGGCGTTGCCATTGGCCCCGCCAAAGCCCAGGCCCATGCGCGACATGCTGTACAGAATGCGGCGCTGCACGGGCTTCAAACCATCGCACACATCGGGGAGTGCGCGGCCCTTGACGACGGAGAGCGCGTATTCGAGGTAGGCGCGCTGGGCGTAGGTGGCCAGGTTCAGTTCGCTGTCATCGCCGGGAGCGGCGGGTTCGGGGATCAAATCAAGCGTGGTTTGGTCAGTCATGTTTCTTAATCAACAGCAATCGGGGTATCCGGCACCGGCAGGCCCTGCAGGGGCGCCACCATGTTGCCGCGGCCAGCACCACCACCCAGGGCCACGCCCTGTGCAGCGCCCGGCGCTTTCAAAATATAGGGGTCACGGGCGCCGGCCAGCACGTAGCCTTCGCCATAGGTGGCTCTCACCCGGCCACCGGGCGTCTTGTTCACCTGGGCCACGGGCACGGGTTTGAGCGCGGCATACAACTCACTCACCGTGGCCACGTAGTTTTGGGTTTCCTTGAAATTGGGCACTTTGTTGCCTGCGCGCTGCACCGCGCCCTCGCCCGCGTTGTACGAGGCCAGCGCCAGGTCCAGCTTGCCAGGGAACATATCGATGAGCAGGCGCAGGTAACGCGTGCCCAGGTTGATATTGGTTTTGGGGTCAGCCAGCTTGGCCTCGACGGACAGCCAGCGGTCGCTGTCCACGCCAAAACGGCGTGCGGTATCGGGCATCACCTGCATGAGGCCGATGGCACCTTTGGGCGACACGGCGGCGGTGTCAAACCCTGATTCGGCGGCCACCAGGGCCTGCAAAAGTTCGTAGTCCACCCGGTAGCGTGCGGCGGCGTCCTTGAGCAGGGGCTGGATCTTGCGATAGCGCGGCGAGGACTCGAAAAACTGGGCCAGCTTGGGATTCACGCCGGGCGCTGCGGGTGCCGCAGGCGCGGCGACCCCTGGGACGGCAGGCTGCGCCGGTGCACGGTAAAACAAGGTGTAGCGCGCGTCCACCTGCTGGTCAGAAAAGTAGCTCCGGCCCTGCTCGTCTACCCACACCCAAACGTCCGCCTGGGCATGAAATGAGGCCATAGCCCCCATCAACAGTGCGCAAGCAGCTATTTTTTTCATAGCAATCAGACGTCGATCTCCACCGAATCGCCATGCAGCTCCATCAGCTCGCGTCGGGCCGCGGCCTCGCCCTTACCCATGAGCTTGGTGATCAGCGCCTCGGTCGCGCCAAAGTCGATGGCACCCAGCGCCACCGGCAGCAGGCGGCGGGTGTCCGGGTTCAGCGTGGTGTCCCACAGCTGCTCGGCATTCATCTCGCCCAGCCCTTTAAAGCGGCTGATGGACCAGGCGCCTTCGCGCACGCCTTCCTTGCGCAGCTTGTCGAGGATGGCGGTGAGTTCGCCTTCGTCCAGCGCATAAGCCTTGGAAGCGGGCTTTTTGCCACGTGCGGGCGCGTCCACCCGAAACAACGGGGGGCGGGCTACAAACACGTGGCCGGTTTCGATCAGCTTGGGGAAGTGGCGAAAGAACAGCGTGAGCAGCAGCACCTGGATATGGGAGCCATCCACATCCGCGTCCGACAGGATGCAGACCTTGCCATAACGCAGGCCGGACAGGTCCGGCGTGTCGTTGGGTCCGTGGGGGTCCACACCAATGGCGACGGAGATGTCGTGGATTTCGTTGTTGGCAAACAGGCGGTCGCGGTCCACCTCCCAGGTGTTGAGCACCTTGCCGCGCAGCGGCAGGATGGCCTGGTTTTCTTTGTCGCGGCCCATCTTGGCGCTGCCGCCGGCCGAGTCGCCCTCGACCAGGAACACCTCGTTGTAGGCAATGTCGCGGCTTTCGCAGTCGGTCAGTTTGCCGGGCAGCACCGCCACGCCGGAGCTCTTGCGTTTCTCCACCTTCTGACCGGCCTTTTGCCGGGTCTGCGCGGCCTTGATGGCCAGTTCGGCCAGCTTTTTGCCGTAGTCCACATGCTGGTTAAGCCACAGCTCCAGCGTCGGGCGCACAAAGCTGCTCACCAGGCGCACGGCATCGCGCGAATTCAGGCGCTCCTTGATCTGGCCCTGGAACTGCGGGTCCAGCACCTTGGCTGAAAGGACGTAATTGGCGCGGGCAAACACGTCTTCGGGCATCAGCTTCACGCCCTTGGGAAGCAGGCTGTGCAGCTCAATAAAACTCTTCACCGCGGTGAACAGGCCGTCGCGCAATCCGCTCTCATGCGTGCCGCCGGCGCTGGTGGGGATCAAATTCACATAACTCTCGCGCACAGGCTGACCTTCTTCGGTAAAGGCCACACACCAGCTGGCGCCCTCGCCTTCGGCAAAGTTGTCGCTCTGGCTGTCGGCAAACCCTTCGCCGTCGAACAGCGGAATGACAGGGTCGCCATTCAGGGTTTGCATCAAATAGTCTTTGAGGCCACCCTTGTAGAGCCAGTTCTGGCTTTCCTTGGTCTTCTCATTCACCAGCGTCACGCTCACGCCAGGCATCAGCACGGCCTTGCTGCGCAGCAGATGCGTCAGCTCACCCATGGGCAACACGGCGGACTCGAAATACTTGGGGTCGGGCCAGACGCGCACGGTGGTGCCCTGCTTGCGGTCGCCCTCGCCTGCCTTGCGGATCTCCAGTGCCTCGGTCACATCACCGCCCTCAAACACCAGGCGAGCCACCGAGCCTTCGCGGTAACTGGTGGCCTCCAGGCGCTTGCCCAGCGCGTTGGTCACTGACACACCCACGCCGTGCAGACCACCCGAGAAGCTGTAGGCGCCGCCCTTGCCCTTGTCGAACTTGCCACCCGCGTGCAGGCGGGTGAACACCAGCTCGATCACCGGGGCGTTTTCTTCAGGGTGCATGCCAAACGGGATGCCACGGCCATCGTCTTCGATGCCCACCGAGCCATCGGCATGCAGGGTGACCTTGATCTTTTTGCCGTGCCCGGCCAGCGCCTCGTCGGCGGCGTTGTCCAGCACTTCCTGGATGATGTGCAGGGGGTTGTCGGTGCGGGTGTACATGCCCGGACGCTGCTTGACGGGCTCCAGGCCCTTGAGCACGCGGATCGACGATTCGGAATATTCGGGGGGTGGTTTCACTGCCATAGTGGGCGAATTGTAGTGTGGCTCCGGGGAAATAACTGTATGCATATACAGAAACCCAAAGACCGGGAGCCGCCGAGTTTGTCACAGCCGCTGCAGCGGGGGCCTGGCAAACGGGCTACATTTCAGCGATGACTTCGCCCCACAAACCGCTTTCCATCGTCCAGATCCTGGCCTGCGGCGCCACCATCGTCACCCTGTCCATGGGCATCCGCCACGGGTTTGGCCTGTGGCTGCAGCCGATTACCCAAGCCCAGGGTTGGACACGTGAGACCTTTGCCTTCGCCATCGCCATCCAGAACCTGGTCTGGGGCCTGTCCGGCATTTTTGCCGGCATGGTGGCAGACCGTTTTGGCGCCTTTCGTGTGGTGGTGGGCGGCGCGGTGTTGTACGCGCTGGGCCTGGTCGGCATGGCCTACGCCAACACGCCGCTGCTGTTTTCTCTATCTAGCGGCGTGCTGATTGGCATGGCGCAGGCGGGTACCACCTATGCGGTGATTTATGGCGTGATCGGGCGCAATGTGTCGCTGGACAAACGCTCTTGGGCCATGGGCGTGGCGGCGGCGGCTGGGTCGTTTGGACAGTTTTTGATGGTGCCGACCGAGGGCTTTTTGATCAGCAACCTGGGCTGGCAGCAGGCGCTGGTGGTGCTGGGCGCCGCCGCGCTGCTGATGATTCCGCTGGCGTGGGGCCTGCGCGAACCTGGTTTTGGTGGTGCCACAGCGCCCCAGCGCGAGCAGTCGATTGGGCAGGCGCTGCGTGAGGCTTTCAAGTACCCCAGCTTCCAGCTACTGATGGCGGGTTACTTTGTATGCGGCTTCCAGGTGGTTTTCATCGGCGTACACATGCCCAGCTACCTCAAAGACAAGGGCCTTTCACCGCAGGTGGCCAGTTACGCGCTGGCGCTGATTGGCCTGTTTAACGTGTTTGGCACCTATGCCGCGGGTGTGCTGGGCCAGAAGATGGCCAAGAAAAACATCCTCGCCTTCATTTACCTGGCGCGGGCAGTGGCCATCAGCGTGTTTTTGGTGGTGCCTTTGTCGCCCGCCAGCGTCTACGTGTTTTCGTCTGTCATGGGCCTGTTGTGGCTGTCCACCATTCCGCCTACCAATGCCACGGTGGCGCAGATTTTCGGTGTGGCCCACCTGTCCATGCTGGGCGGTTTTGTGTTCTTCAGCCACCAGATTGGTTCTTTCATGGGCGTCTGGCTGGGGGGTTATCTGTATGACAAGACCGGCAGCTACGACATCGTCTGGTACATCGCCATTGCACTGGGCGTACTGGCTGCACTGGTGAACCTGCCGGTGCGTGAAGCGCCTATTCAGCGCACCGCGCTGGCACACTGACGTGACCACCCGCCACCGACTGGTCCTCTGGGGCACCGTAGCCGCGGCGCTGCTGGGCGTGTTTTACCTCTACACCCAACCCGATTTTTTGGTGCAACTGGCCAACCAGGTTTGGGCCTGTTTTTGATGGACACCGCATGACCGATAGCCTGAACACCACCATCATCACCGGCGCGTCGGACGGAATTGGCGCCGAAATGGCACGCCAGCTGGCCCGCCAACACGGGGGCAAAACAGCTTTGGTACTGGCGGCGCGCAATGCAGACTTGCTGCACGTCGTGGCCCAGCAGTGCACGGCGCTGGGTGCTCAGGTGCTGGTGGTGCCCACCGATGTGTCGGTGGAAGCCCAGTGCCGCGCTCTGGTGGAGCAGACGGTGCAGCGTTTTGGCCGGGTGGATGCACTGATCAACAACGCAGGCATCTCGGCGCAAGCCCTGTTCAGCGACGTGAAAGCCGAAGACCTGGGCTGGTACGAACAGCTCATGCGTATCAACCTGTGGGGCAGCGTCTGGTGCACCCACGCCGCCCTGCCCCACCTCAAGGCCAGCCGCGGCCATATCGTGGCCGTGTCCTCGCTGGCCGGTTTGGTGGGTGTGCCGGGGCGCACCGCCTACAGCGCGTCCAAATTCGCCATGGCAGGTTTCTTTGAAGCCCTGCGAACAGAATTACGCGGCGCTGGCGTGAGCGTGACCACGGCCTACCCTGGTGTCGTACTCACCAATATCCGCAGCCGCGGGCTGAATGCTGCGGGCCATGCGGCCGGTTCCAGCGGCTTGAAAGAAGACAACGCGATGACCGTGGAAGCATGTGCACGGCTGATTCTGGACGGCATGGCCCGCCGCGAGCGCGAGGTGGTGATGACCTCCAAAGGCAAGCTGGGCCGCTTCCTCAAGCTGCTGCTGCCCGGCGTGGTGGAAAAGATGGCACTTGCAGCGCTCAAAGACCACGTCAAACCGCAATGAGCGCCGGCCTCACAGCCCACGGCAGTGGTGCAGCCTCTGCCTGGGTACAGCGCTGGAGCCACCTCCTGCCCCCGGACGCCAGCGTATTGGACGTAGCCTGCGGCGCGGGCCGGCACTTGGCGTGGTTTGCCAATCGCGGCCACGCGGTGACAGGCATAGACCGGGACACAACGCTGGCCACACAGCAGGTGCCTGCAGCCTCGCTGTTCACGGCCGACATCGAAAACGGGCTCTGGCCCCTGATGCAGAACGCAAAACCCCGGCAGTTTGGTGCCGTGGTGGTGACCAATTACCTGTGGCGCCCCTTGTTCCCCACGCTGCTGGACAGCGTGGCCCCAGGT
The DNA here is from genome assembly GCF_002943465.1 of Rhodoferax sp. TS-BS-61-7. Lineage (GTDB taxonomy): Bacteria > Pseudomonadota > Gammaproteobacteria > Burkholderiales > Burkholderiaceae_C > Allorhodoferax. Next base: position 201,104 of record NZ_PTQY01000006.1, on the reverse strand, counting down.
GGATTGCTCCTGTACGAGACCTTTGCTGCCGGCAACGAAACCGTGGGGCGGCCCAGCCGGCCTGACTTTTTGCTGCAACCTGGCGAACTGCTGACGGTGTGCACCGGCTGGCATGTAGTGGCGTTTGAACAGGGGTACCTGGAGAACCCAGCCCGCTTCGTCCAGCGCATTGCCGCTTTGCGTAGCTTTACCCACCCCGACTCTGGGGGTGTGCCGACCCGACACACACTCTAGTTAAAATGCCTGTTTACCGAACCCACCATACAACATGAACGCTTCCAAAGGTCCAATCAGGGGCAGCATCGTAGCCCTCATCACTCCGATGCTCGACGACGGCTCCGTGGACTACCCCGCGCTGCGCAAACTGATTGACTGGCACATTGCCGAAGGCACCGATTGCATCGGTGTGGTGGGCACCACCGGCGAGTCCCCCACGGTCAGTGTGGATGAGCATTGCGAAATCATCCGCGTGTCGGTGGAACAGGCCGCAGGCCGTGTACCTATCATGGCCGGCTGCGGTGGCAACTCCACCCGCGAAGCGATTGCCTTGGCCAAGTTTGCCAAGGGTGTGGGCGCCGATTGCCAGTTGCAGGTTGTGCCCTATTACAACAAGCCCACGCAAGAAGGCCAGTTCCTGCATTTCAAGGCGATTGCCGAAGCCGCTGGCGATCTGCCCATCGTGCTGTACAACGTGCCTGGCCGCTCCGTGGCCGATATGGCCCATGACACGGTGCTGCGCCTGGCTGAAGTGCCTGGCATCATCGGCATCAAGGAAGCCACCGGCAACATCGAACGCGCGCAGTGGCTGATCAAGGAAGCGCCCAAGGGCTTCTCCATCTACTCGGGCGATGACCCCACCGCCGTGGCCCTGATGTTGTGCGGTGGCCATGGCAATGTGAGCGTGACCGCCAACGTGGCGCCCCGCCTGATGCATGAGCTGTGCGTGGCCGCGATGGCGGGTAATGTGGCCCGCGCCATGGAGATTCAGCTGCAACTGCTGCCCCTGCACAAGGCCTTGTTTGTCGAATCCAACCCCATCCCCGTGAAGTGGGCTGTGGCCCGCATGGGCCACAGCAAACAGGCTCTGCGCCTGCCGCTGACACCATTGACTGCAGCCAGCCAGCCCGTGCTCGAACGCGCGCTGAAGACCTGCGGTTTGATCTGAGCTTTTACGCTACTGGAACCCTCTGTGAATTTCACCTCCAAAGCTGTCTTGATTGGCATCACCCTGGCCCTGGGTGCATGCGGTACCCTGGAAACGGACAAGGTGGACTACCGGTCCACCGGCAAAGCACCTTCGCTGGACATCCCGCCAGACCTGACGCAGCTCTCTAAAGACACACGCTACACCGTGGTGGATGGTGCGATTTCCGCATCTGGCTACCAGGCCAACCAGGTCGCCAACAGCAAAGTGCAGTTAGCCACGCTGGCTGTCGGTGATGTGCGCATTGAGCGTGCGGGCAACCAGCGCTGGTTGGTGGTCAATCGCCCCGCCGATAAACTGTGGGAGCCTGTAAAAGACTTCTGGCAAGAGAACGGCTTTTTGCTGGCGATGGACCAGAGCAATTTGGGCATCATGGAAACCGATTGGGCCGAGAACCGCGCCAAGATTCCACAAGATGCGATCCGCGCAGCCTTGGGCAAGTTGCTGGACTCGCTGTACTCCACCGGTGAGCGCGACAAGTTCCGCACCCGCTTGGAGCGCGATGCCAATGGCAACACCGAAATTTTCATCAGCCACCGTGGCGTGATTGAGGTCTACACCAATTCTGGTGCCGCGAACACGGGCGAAAAACAGACCATGTGGCAACCCCGCCCTGCCGACCCTGAGCTGGAAGCAGAGTTCCTGCGCCGTCTGATGGTCAAACTCGGGGTTTCGCAAGAGCAATCCAAAGCCCTGGTGGCCAACAGCGCGCCCAAACCCACGGCAGCCGTAACCACCGTGAATGGCCAGCCCGCTGTGAAGCTGGAAGAGGGTTTTGACCGCGCATGGCGCCGCGTGGGCCTGGCACTGGACCGCACCGGCTTCACCGTGGAAGACCGTGACCGCAAACAAGGCATTTACTTTGTGCGCTACGTGAGCACCACGTCCGAAAACTCTGAGCCAGGCTTCTTCAGCAAAATGTTCAGTGGCTCGGGCAAGGGCAATGAACCCACCAAATACCAGATCGCAGTGCGCAGCACGGGCGAGCTGTCCAACGTACTGGTACTGGACACCAATGGCCAACCCGAAACCTCGGCGATTGCGCAACGCATCGTCAAGGTGCTGGCGGACGACATCAAGTAAACGGTTGATTTCCGGTACCGCACACGCGGTACAGACGAAAAAAAACCACCTCGCGGTGGTTTTTTTTCGTCTGCAAGCAGATTACTGCTTGGCTGGCTCGGAAGCAGCAGCTGCGGGGGCAGCAGCAGGAGCTTCAGCAGCAGGAGCAGCGGCTGGTGCGGGAGCAGCAGCAGGAGCTTCAACAGCGGGAGCAGCAGCAGGAGCTTCTTCTTTTTTACCGCAAGCAGCCAGGGCAGCAGCAGCGATCAAAGCTGCCAAAACGAGAGATTTGTTCATTTTTAAGTTCAAAAGTGAGTTAACGAAACAATTTCCGGAAATTGCCTAGGTGGCAAGCCACCCAGCACTGGCAAAAGCATTCGATCTCTTTCCCCAGAGCTCAAAATTATACAAGACCCAAAACAGTGCGTACGGGTAAACCCTCTGAAAGTGTTTAGAGGCCCAAAATTGTGCTCGGAAACCCCGGCGAACTCTGGCGTCGGCACTCTTCCAGCTCCTCTTTTAATAACACGCGGCGCTGTGGCTCATACCCTGTAACACCCGTGCTGCGCTCCAGATCCAGGCGTCGCATCACCCAGTGCGGACTCCACAATGCACAGGGAAATTCCGAGGCATCCACCTGCTTGCACACACGGCACTCCACCAAGTGGTCCCAAGTATTGCGCCATTGCACGAAGCGTGCGTGGTGCCGCTGCACCTCGTCAAAACGGTGGGCCAGCAACACCAGGCGACGCCCACTGCGGGACCAGGCCTGCAGCGACTCGACCACCGCTTTCTCACGCAGAGGCCAATCGAGAAAATTGGCGTCGCTCCACACCATCTGCGACCACCCCTCCTGTGCCGCACAGGCCAATGCATCACGCACCAACTGAGCAAATGCGGTGAGCCCTTCGAATTTGCCCTCTGGCAAGGGCGGGTGCGACTCAGTCATCGGGATGCAACCAGCCCACGGCGCACCAGTCTTCCATCAGTGCACGTGCACCTGCGCTCAAGCGCTTGACCTGAACGGCACTCAGGCCGCGGGCATTCGCCAAGACCTGCATGAGCTGGGCATCTTTGCCGCCCGCGTTGAAACTTTCACCATTGATAAACACATGGTCCGCGTCGTACAGCATGCGGGTCTTGCGGTCCAATCGCACTGCACCGTGCACCTCGGGCTCGCCACCATCAAACCAGACATTGGCTTTGGGCTCGCTCAGGTACTCCCCCACCGCCCGGGCAATCGCTTTGGGGTCTTTCAATGCATCCTGCAAAGCAGTATGGGCAAAATCCACCAGCGCTAGGGGCATTGCGGCGCTGAGGTCCACGGCATCCTGCTTGGGGTCGCGGTACAGGCCAGGGCCCAGTTCATCCACCGCCTGCTCGGCCAGCCGCTGCAAGATCTCTTGCGCCAACTCAGCACGGTCCGGTGAACGAAATCCAATCGAATAGGTCATGCACTCGCCATCGGCAATGCCGTCGTGTGCGTACTTGGGCGGCAAATACAGCATGTCGCCCGGCTCCAAAACAAACTCTTCTTCGGGTTCAAAATTGGCCAAGATTTTGAGCGGCATGTCGGGCTGCAAGCTCAAGTCCTTCTGGCGGCCAATGCGCCAGCGCCGACGACCATGGGCCTGCAGCAAAAACACGTCATAGCTGTCAAAGTGTGGGCCCACACCACCACCGTCGGTGGCATAACTGATCATCACATCGTCTAGACGGGCGTCGGGCACAAAACGGAACTGGTTCATCAGGGCATGGAGGCGTTCGTCGTGCAAGTCCACGCCCTGCACCAGCAGGGTCCAGCCAGCTTGCTTAAAAGGCGGCAAGGCCTTGCGTGCAAACGGGCCGTGTTTGAAACGCCAACCCGCGGCACCCTTGGCAGACGCCTGCACCACCAGCCGCGATTCCACTTCCTCCTGCGCCGCCAGGTCCAGCAACTCAGCCCGGTCCAGCAGCGGTGCAAAGCCCGGAATCGCCTGCCGGATCACCAGTGGTTTTTTCTGCCAGTGGCGTTGCATAAAGGTTTTTGGCGAGAGTCCGCCCAGCAGCTGCAGAGGTTCTTGGATGTTCATGGGACAATTCTCCTATGGAAATCACACCACAATGCGTTGTTGCCCTGACCTGGACGCTGAAAGATACCTTGGGCGAGGAACTGGACGTTTTGGACGATCCCGTGGAATTTTTATTGGGTGGCAACGACCTCTTGCCCCCGATTGAAGCAGCCCTGCAAGGCCACGTGGCGGGCGCCAAGTTGGACCTGCAGATTGAACCCGAACAGGCGTTTGGCGACTTCAACGACCAACTGCTGTTTCTGGAGCCGCGTGCGCTGTTTCCGGCAGAGCTACAAGAAGGCCTGACCATGGAGGGCCACGCGCTACCCGAAGGCTGCAACCCCAACGCACCCAAAGACGCGCTATACACCATCACCGACATCTACCCCGAACACGTGGTGCTGGACGGCAACCACCCGCTGGCCGGCATTGCCATTCGCATCAGCCTGAAAGTGGAGTCGGTGCGTGAAGCGACCGAAGAAGAAATTGGCCGCGGCACCGCGGGTACCGGCTTTTTCCGCATCCAGCCGGTGCACGCCTCTTCCCCTGGCAACGACACGCTGCACTAATCACCACATACGCTCGCCGTGCCTTGCTCAGGAACCCCGCGGAACCGGCTTTGCCGGGCCGCTGGGGTTGTCCCCCTCCGGGGGAGAGGGGGCTATACGCAGTGAGCCGCAACAGGGGGATTAACTTTTCCCGGTCGAGCCGTAGCCGCCTTCGCCACGCTGTGAAGCGGGAAACTCCGGCACCACATTGAACTGCGCCTGCACCACCGGCACGATCATGAGCTGCGCAATGCGCTCCATGGGCTGGATGGTGAATTCCACGGCGCTGCGGTTCCAGGCGCTGACCATCAGTTGGCCCTGGTAATCGCTGTCAATCAAACCCACCAGATTACCCAGCACGATGCCATGTTTGTGGCCCAAGCCGGAACGCGGCAGGATCAGCGCCGCATAGGCCGGATCTTCAAGATAGATGGCCATGCCGGTGGGCACCAGCTGCCAGGCATTGGGCGCCAGAGTCAGTGGCGCATCCAGGCAGGCGCGTAAATCCAGGCCCGCACTGCCCGGCGTGGCATAGCTGGGCAGGTTGTCATTCAGGCGGCTGTCGAGGATTTTGACGTCAATTTTCATGGTCGGGGTTCAGTGGGTGGCACGTTGGCGCTTGGCAATCTCGGCAACCAGTTGCCGGGCCAACGCGAGTTTGGAGTTACGGGGAAGTTCTTGCGCGCCTTGGGCGTCGATCAGCAGCAGCGCGTTGTCATCTTGCCCAAAGGTGGCGGGGCCGATGTTACCGACCAGCAGCGGCACGTCCTTGCGTGCACGTTTGGCCGTGGCGTGGGCCAGCAGGTCGTGGCTCTCGGCCGCAAAGCCTACGCAGAACAGCGCACCGCTGGTGGCCCGCGGCGAATGGGCGATCTCCGCCAGGATGTCCGGGTTTTCGACAAAACCCAGCACGGGCGTGTTGCCAGAGCCGTCTTTCTTGATTTTCTGGTCCGAGGCCTGCGCCGGGCGCCAGTCGGCCACCGCCGCGGTTGCTATAAAAATAGTAGCTGCTTGCGCATATTCCACGCTGGCTAGATGCATATTTTGTGCAGATTTCACATCCACACGCTGCACACCACGCGGCGTGAGCAAAGACACGGGACCGGCTATCAGAGTGACGTCGGCGCCCGCCTCGCGCGCTGCACGCGCAATGGCAAACCCCATCTTGCCGCTGGAGAGGTTGGTGATGCCGCGCACCGGATCAATCGCTTCAAACGTGGGACCCGCGGTGACCAGCACCTTCTGGCCCGCCAGTACCTTGGGTTGAAAGAAGGCAATCACATCTTCCAGCAACTCTTGCGGCTCCAGCATGCGCCCGTCACCGGTTTCGCCACAGGCCTGAAACCCGGACCCCACGCCCAACAAGCTAGCACCGTCGGCCTGCAGTTGCGCCAGGTTGCGCTGCGTTGCGGGGTGGGCCCACATCTCGCGGTTCATGGCAGGGGCCACCAGTAGCGGCACGGAGTCAATAGGACGCGCCAAGCACATCAGGCTTAGCAAATCATCGGCACGGCCGTGCAGCAGTTTGGCCATGAAGTCCGCGCTGCACGGTGCAATCAAAATCGCATCCGCCTCGCGGCTCAGGTTGATGTGGGGCATGTTGTTGCGCTCGCGTGCATCCCACTGCGAGTCGTACACCGGGCGGTTGCTCAACGCCTGCATGGTCACAGGCGTGATGAACTGCGCAGCCGCATCGGTCATCACCACCTGCACGGTGGCGCCTTGCTTGATCAATGCGCGGCACAACTCGGCCGCCTTGTAACAAGCGATGCCGCCGGTAAGCCCCAGAACAATGTGTTTGCCAGATAAATCCATGGAGTGCCTCTAGAGCCGAGGACCGCAATGTAGCAGACGCCTATAATCTCGCTTTACCACCTCATCGAACCCATAGGTTCGCCCCTGACATGACCAAATTTGTCTTCGTCACCGGCGGTGTGGTGTCTTCCCTTGGCAAGGGAATCGCCTCAGCCTCCTTAGCTGCGATTCTGGAATCGCGGGGCCTGACAGTCACCCTCATCAAGCTTGACCCCTACCTGAACGTAGACCCCGGCACCATGTCGCCCCTGCAGCACGGCGAGGTGTTTGTCACCGACGACGGCGCAGAAACCGATCTGGACTTGGGCCACTACGAGCGTTTCATTGAAACGCGCATGCGCAAGACCAACAACTTCACCACCGGCCAGATCTACAAGAGCGTGCTCGACAAAGAGCGCCGCGGTGACTACCTGGGCAAGACCGTGCAGGTCATCCCCCACGTCACCAACGAGATCCAGGAGTTCGTGAAGCGCGGTGCGCGTTTTGGCGAACCCGATGCGGTGGACGTGGCGATTGTGGAGATTGGCGGCACCGTGGGCGACATCGAGTCCCTGCCCTTCCTCGAAGCCGTGCGCCAGATGAGTCTGAAGCTCGGCCCCAACAACAGCGCCTTTGTACACCTGAGTTATGTGCCCTGGATCGCCGCTGCCGGTGAACTCAAAACCAAGCCAACCCAACACACGGCCAAACAGCTGCGCGAAATCGGCATCCAGGCCGACGCCCTGCTGTGCCGTGCAGACCGCCGGATTCCCGACGAAGAACGCCAGAAGATTTCACTGTTCTCCAACGTGCCCGAGTGGGGTGTGATCTCCATGTGGGATGTGGACACCATCTACAAGGTGCCACGCATGCTGCACGAGCAAGGCCTGGATGGCCTGATCTGCGACAAGCTGCGCCTGAACACCCCTCCTGCCAACCTCAAGCGTTGGGACGATCTGGTGTACGAGACTGAACACCCCAAGGGCGAAGTCACCATCGCCATGGTTGGCAAGTACGTGGACCTGACCGACAGCTACAAATCCGTCAACGAAGCACTGCGCCACGCCGGCATGAAAAACCATGTGCGCGTGAAAATCGAACATGTGGATTCCGAAACCATCGACACCGCCAGCGTCAACCAGTTGGCCAAGTACGACGCCATTCTGGTGCCTGGCGGCTTTGGCAAGCGCGGTATTGAAGGCAAGATCAGCACGGCCCGTTTCGCCCGCGAAAACAAAGTGCCTTACCTGGGCATCTGCCTGGGCATGCAGGTGGCCACCATCGAATTCGCCCGCCACGTGGCAGGCCTTGCAGACGCCAACAGCACCGAATTCGAGCCCGCTAGCCCCCATCCCGTGATTGCGCTGATCACCGAGTGGAAAGATGCGGACGGCACGATCAAGACGCGCGACGCCAACTCGGACCTAGGCGGCACCATGCGCCTGGGCGCACAAAGCTCCGACGTGACCAAAGGCACCCTGGCCCACAAGATCTACGGCAATGTAGTGACCGAGCGCCACCGCCACCGGTATGAAGCGAATGTGAACTACCTGGAGCAACTGCGCCAAGCAGGTCTGGTGATTTCGGCACTGACCCAACGGGAACATCTCACCGAAATCGTGGAATTGCCCCAAGCCGTGCACCCCTGGTTTGTGGGCGTGCAGTTCCACCCTGAATTCAAGTCCACCCCCTGGAACGGCCACCCGCTGTTCAATGCCTTCATCAAGGCCGCGGTGGACCACCAGTCCGAAGGAAAAAATCTGAAAGCGGTCGCCTGATGAAACTGTGCGGTTTTGATATTGGCCTTGATCAACGCTTCTTCCTGATCGCCGGTACCTGCTCCATCGAAGGGCTGGAAATGTCCATCGAGGTGGCAGGCCAGCTCAAGGAAGCGTGCACCTCTTTGGGCATCCCTCTGATCTACAAGGGCTCCTTCGACAAGGCCAACCGCTCCTCCGGCACCAGCAAGCGCGGTGTCGGCCTGGATGCTGGCCTGAAGATCCTGGATGAGGTCCGCCGCCAGCTGCAATTGCCCATCCTGACCGATGTGCATGACGAATCCCATGTGGCCGAAGTTGCCAGTGTGGTGGACGTGCTGCAGACGCCTGCCTTCCTGTGCCGCCAGACCGACTTCATCCGCGCCGTTGCACAAAGCGGCAAGCCGGTGAACATCAAGAAGGGCCAGTTCCTCGCGCCGTGGGACATGACGAACGTCATCGACAAAGCCCGCGCCGCTGCCGAAGAGGCCGGGCTCTCACCCGACCGTTTTCTGGCCTGCGAACGCGGCGTGAGCTTTGGCTACAACAACCTCGTGGCCGACATGACCAGCTTGGCCGAGATGCGCAAGTCGGGCGCGCCTGTCGTGTTCGACGTGACCCACTCGGTACAAAAACCCGGCGGCCTGGGCGGCACCAGCGGTGGCGCGCGCGACATGGTGCCTGTGCTGGCCCGCGCCGGCGTGGCCGCCGGTGTGGCCGGGCTCTTCATGGAGACCCATCCCCGCCCCGCCGAGGCCTGGTCCGACGGCCCAAATGCCGTGCCACTCAAACACATGAAGGCGCTGCTGGAAACCCTGGTGGCCTTGGATTCCGTAACCAAAAAAACTCCCTTGCTGGAAAACAATTTCCAGTAAGGCCCCGCATCATTCAGCCTGCCGTTTTTTGTTTGTCTGTTTTTGAACTTGAAAGAAACCCATGAGCGCAATTGTTGATATCGTCGGTCGCGAAATTCTGGACTCCCGTGGCAACCCCACTGTGGAATGCGACGTGTTGCTGGAGTCGGGCACCATGGGCCGTGCGGCCGTGCCCTCTGGTGCCTCCACCGGTTCGCGCGAAGCCATCGAGCTGCGAGATGGCGACAAAAAACGTTACCTGGGCAAAGGTGTACTGAAGGCCGTCGAGCACATCAACACCGAAATTTCTGAGGCCGTGTTGGGCCTGGATGCTTCCGAACAAGCGTTCCTGGACAAGACCCTGATTGACCTGGACGGTACCGAAAACAAGAGCCGCTTGGGCGCCAACGCCATGTTGGCCGTGTCCATGGCTGTGGCCCGTGCAGCCGCGGAAGAAGCTGGCCTGCCGCTGTACCGCTACTTTGGCGGCATGGGCAGCGTGCAAATGCCCGTGCCCATGATGAACGTGATCAACGGTGGCGAACACGCCAACAACAACCTCGACCTGCAAGAGTTGATGATCATCCCCGTGGGTGCGCCCAGCTTCCGCGAAGCCCTGCGTTGGGGTGCCGAAGTGTTCCACGCACTGAAGAAAATCCTGCACGACAAGGGCATCAGCACCGCTGTGGGCGATGAAGGTGGTTTTGCCCCCAACGTGGCCAACCACGAAGCCGCCATCCAGATGATTCTGGAAGCGATTGACAAGGCTGGCTATGTGGCCGGTGAACAAATCGCCCTGGGCCTGGACTGCGCCGCCTCCGAGTTCTACAAAGACGGCAAGTACGAACTCGAAGGCGAAGGCCTGAGCCTGACCGCCCAAGAGTGGACCGACATGCTGGCCACCTGGGTCGACAAGTACCCCATCATCAGCATCGAAGACGGCATGGCCGAAGGTGACTGGGACGGCTGGAAAGTTCTGACCGACCGCCTGGGCGCCAAAGTGCAGATCGTGGGTGACGACCTGTTCGTGACCAACACCAAGATTCTGAAAGAAGGCATCGACAAGGGCATCGCCAACTCGATCCTGATCAAGATCAACCAGATCGGCACGCTGTCTGAAACCTTTGCCGCCATTGAAATGGCAAAGCGCGCAGGCTACACCGCCGTGATCAGCCACCGCTCGGGCGAAACCGAAGATTCCACCATCTCTGACATCGCCGTGGGCACCAACGCTGGCCAAATCAAGACGGGCTCCTTGAGCCGCTCCGACCGCATGGCCAAATACAACCAGTTGCTGCGCATCGAAGAGGACTTGGGTGATGTGGCTGTGTACCCCGGCCGCGCTGCTTTCTACAACCTCAAGTAACCCCCCCCCCGGTCGAACCACCATGGCCAATCGCCTTGTTCCCGCCGCATTGATCGCCTTGCTGGTGATCTTGCACGGGCAACTGTGGTTCGGGCGGGGTAGCGTGCCCAATGTGTCCAAGCTGACTGGTCAGCTGGACGCACAAAAGCAGCACAACACCCAGGCCGCGCAAGCCAATGAACGTCTGGTGGCAGAAATCAGCGACCTGCGTGAAGGTCTGGAAATTGTGGAAGAAAAAGCCCGTGCCGAGTTGGGCATGGTCAAGGCCAACGAAATTTACGTGCAGATCGCACGCTGACGCGCCCCCATGAAGATCGGTATTGTGGGCGCCGAGTGCAGCGGCAAATCAACGCTGTCCGCTGAACTGCACACCGCCTTGCACAGCCGCTATGCGTCGGTAACGCTTATCCCCGAATACTTGCGCGAGTGGAGTGCACAGCACGGCCGCCCCCCGCAAGCCCACGAACAAGCCCACGTTGCCAATACCCAGGCTGCACGCATCCAGCAGGCCCAAGCCGCCTGCGTGGTCGCGGACACCACATCCTTGGTCACCGCCGTCTACAGCGACGTGCTGTTCCATGACAGCAGCCTGTACGACAACGCAGTTACGTTTCAGCGCTCGTTCGACCTCACCCTACTGGCCTGCCTGGACCTGCCCTGGGTCGCCGATGGCATCCAGCGCGATGGGGTGGCCATGCAACAGCGCATTGATGCACGGCTGCGGGACGTGTTGCTCGCACACCAGTTGCCATTTGCCACGGTGTACGGAGTCGGCCCCCAACGGCTGCAAGCAGCCCTGCAGGCGATAGACCATACCGATGCCGTGCGCCGCGCGCAGCTACCTGCAACCCAAGGCCCGGCGTGGACCTGGATCTGCGACACCTGCTCCGATGCGGACTGTGAGCACCGGCTGTTCAGCCGGCTCACCCAGCCGGCCTCAGTGCGCGTCTGAACCGCCGTCCAGGCGCTGCAAGGGGTCGGTAAACAGCTGGGCGGCATCCACCGGATCAAAACGGTGCTGCGCCCCGCAGAATTCGCAGGACACCTCAATGTCATGGCGCTCCGCGAGGATGCTCTCCACTTCCTCAAGCCCCAGGCTGACAATCATCTTGGCCACACGCTCGCGGCTGCAGCTGCAAACAAAACGGGGCGCAGTCTCGCCTACCAAGGGCTCGAAGCGGGTGACCTGCTCTTCCCAGAACAGGCGGCGCAAAATCGTATCCACATCCAGCGTTAGCAACTCTTCACGCTTGAGACTGGCTGCCAGGGTGGCGATGCGGTTGTAGTGCTCGTTCAGGCCAATTGCATCCTCGTTTTCCTTGGACACCATGCTGCCCGACAGATTGCCCTCGCCTTGCATGGGCAAGCGCTGAATCAGCAGCCCCGCAGCCACCGAGTCATTGGCCGCCAGCACCAGGGTGGTGTCCAACTGTTCACTCTGCAGCATGTAGTGCTCCAGCACCGCGCTCAGTTTTTCAATCGGCTGCCCGTGGTCATCGAACAACGGCACCACGCCCTGGTAGGGCTGCTGTCCGGGGAACTTGGTTTTGGGGTCCAGCGTGATGGCGCAACGCCCCTGGTTGGTGACATTGACCATCTGGCTTAGCGACAGGTCATGCGCCACCACACCGGCCACTGTGGCAGTTGCACGCAGTTTCAAATCGGACTGCACCTCCACCACCGCCACCTGCACGGGGCCATCGCCAAATATCTGCAGCACCAAAGCCCCATCGAACTTGATGTTGGACTGCATCAGCACTGCTGCAGCGGTCATTTCACCCAGCATATTTTGCACTGGCGCGGGATAGGCCCCCGTATGGGTGTTCGAGGCGCGGCGACGCAGGATTTCTACCCAGGCGTCGGTCAAACGCACCACGGCACCACGTACCGGCAACCCATCAAACAAAAACTTGTGCAACTCAGACATGCACGTCTCCCTTCAAGCCAGCCCACGCAGGGCCAGCGGTTAAGCAATTTTCTTCAGTCCGTTTTTAAAGCGGTGCGCATTTTCGATGTAGTGCAAGGCACTCAGGCGTAAACCTGCCTGCTGCTCCGCGGACAGCTCCCGCACCACCTTGGCCGGGCTGCCCAAAATCATGGAACCATCTGGAAATTCCTTACCCTCGGTGACCAGCGATCCGGCCCCCACAATGCAGCCTTTGCCGATCCTGGCACCGTTGAGCACGATGGCACCAATGCCGATCAGCGATCCGTCACCGATGGTGCAGCCATGGAGCATGACCTGGTGGCCCACCGTCACGTGGTCGCCAATCGTGAGTGGCTTGCCAATATCTGCATGCAACACACTCGCATCCTGGATGTTGGAGCCCTTGCCAATACGGATGGTTTCGGTGTCCCCGCGCAACACCGCGCCAAACCAGACACTGGCGTCTTCGGCCAATTCCACCTTGCCCATGACCTGGGCACTATCTGCTACCCAGGCAGATGCAGCAATGTGCGGTGCAATCTGGTCAAGTTCATAAATAGCCATGGTCCCCCTCCAGACTGCTACAAAACTAGAATTGTAGAGATGGAACTTCGACACTGCGCGCTGCAAGCCTTTGAAATCTGTAATCCTGCCGGCAAGGTCGCAGCGGTACAGCAACTCGCCCCCCGGCTGGCAGCACTGCCAGTGGACTGCCTGCAGCCGTTTGCCTGGCCCGAGCACCCGGGGCGCCCTGTTCTACCCCAACTGGTCGAACCGAAGGAAGTCCCACGGCGCTCCCCGTTCACGGCAGATGGCCATGCGGCGCTGGTCCATTCCATCGCACACATCGAATTCAATGCCATCAACCTCGCTCTGGACGCCATCTGGCGATTTACCGGCATGCCCGAAGCCTACTACCGGGACTGGATGCAAGTGGCGCTAGAGGAGTCGCAACATTTCCAGGCCCTGCAAGCGCACCTGCAGCGCTGTGGCTACACCTATGGCAGCTTCCCCGCCCATGAGGGACTGTGGACCATGTGCCACAACACCCGCCACGATGTGGTGGCCCGCATGGCGCTGGTACCGCGCACCCTAGAAGCCAGAGGCCTGGATGCCACCCCGCTGATTCAGGCCAAGCTGCGCAAGGTCGGCACCCCCAACGCCCTGGAGGCCTGCGACATCCTGGACACTATCCTGCGGGAAGAAGTAGGCCATGTCGCCATCGGCAACCAGTGGTTCCACTGGCTGTGCCAGCGCGACGACCTGGAGCCAGCACCCTTCTATGCCCAGGCGGCCTTGCGCCACGCAGCCCCCCGCCCCAAACCGCCCTTCAACCTCACGGCACGCAAGCGCGCAGGCTTCACAGACACCGAGCTGCAAGCCCTGCAAGCGGATGGATGTGCGCAAGTCTAGAATGGCCTGAACCTTTTACACCACCATGCCTGACACCGCCTCCCACGCAGCCGCCACGGCCCCAGCAGGTCCGCCGGTCGCCATTGCACGCCAAGCCATTCTGGACAGCCAACGCAGCGTATTCGGCTACGAATTGTTTGACCGCTCCGTCGCGGCGGATCAACACACGGCCTCCAGCGATGCCCAGTTGCTCTTCAACCTGCTGTCCATGGCCGACACCGAGGCCTTGATGGAGAGGAAAACCCTGTTCATCAACTGCACGCATGACAGCCTGGCCGGTGGCCACCTGGAGCTGGTGGCGCCAGATCGGATCGTGCTAGAAATACCACCGCTGCCCGTAACGCAGCTGGAGCAGATCCAGACACGACTTCCCACCCTCCAAGCCATGCGCGAGCGTGGATTTCGCCTAGCTTTTGATTACTCGGTACTCACCCGCTCCTACGAGACCTGGCTGCCATTGGCCTCCTTCATCAAGTTCGATGTATCGGTGCTCAAGCCCGCCTCCATCAGTTCCTTTGTCAAGCTGGCGCAGTCCAAATCCAGTGCGCAACTGGTGGCAGAAAAAGTGGAAACGGCACAACAGCACGAAATGCTGCAAGAACTGGGTGTGCAACTGTTTCAGGGTTATTGGTTTGCCAAACCTGTCCTCGTAGAGGGGCAAACCATACGCCCTGCGCAGGCCACCATCCTGCAACTCATCAATCTGGTGCGCCAACAGGCCAGCACCCACGAGATTGAAGAAGTACTCAAGCGCGACCCTACGCTGTCCTTCAATCTGCTGCGCTTTATCAATTCGGCCAGTTTTGGCCTGCGCACCGAGGTCACGTCTTTCAAACACGCGGTGATGCTGCTGGGCCTCAAAAAACTCTTCAAGTGGGCTGCTTTGCTGCTAACCACCTCCCAGGCAGGCGAAGTGCCACCAGCGGTGGGCAGCACGGCCGTGGTCCGCGGGCGCCTGATGGAGTTGCTGACCGCAGACACCCTGCCGCCCGAGGAAAGCGACAACGCCTTTGTAGTGGGCATTTTTTCCTTGCTGGACACCTTGCTGGGCGTACCCATGCCCGTCGCGCTGGCCACATTGAGCCTGCCAGAGACGGTGACCAATGCACTGCTCTACGGAACCGGTCCTTTGGCCCCCTACCTGGCGCTGGCACAGGCCTGCGAATCCGGCGACGACGAAACATTTGCCAACACCTCTGTGGCCCTGGGCCTCAACAGCAACCAGGTTAACTGGGCACACTTGCAGGCCCTGGCTTGGGCTGAAACCCTGCTCGACTAAGCCTGCTTCACCCGCGCGGATGATGCTGGGCGTGCAACGCCGCCAAGCGTTCGCGGGCCACATGGGTATAGATGGTGGTGGTCGAAATATCCGCGTGGCCCAGTAGCATTTGCACCGAGCGTAAATCTGCGCCATGGTTCAACAAATGGGTGGCAAAAGCATGGCGCAGCGTGTGTGGCGAGATAGGGACCCGAATGCCCGCCTGCAAGGCATACCGTTTCACCAGCGTCCAGAACATCACACGTGTCATGGCACTGCCGGCCTTGCTGCCACGCACGGTGACAAACAGATCCTGGGTTTGTTTGGGACCTAGCAACTCACCCCGGGCCTGGCCCAGATAACGTTGCAACCATTCGCCAGCCACTTCGCCAAATGGCACCATGCGTTCCTTGGACCCCTTGCCCATCACACGCAACACGCCCTCGTTCAGCCCCAGATTGAGCACCCGCAACTCCACCAGTTCACTCACACGCAGGCCGCTGGCATACATCAGCTCCAGCATGGTGCGGTCGCGCACACCCAGCGCCTCGCTGGTGTCGGGTGCAGCCAGCAAGGCTTCCACCTGTGCCTCGGTCAGGCTTTTGGGAATGCGTGGGGCTTGCTTGGCGGCATCGAGCCTGAGGGTCGGGTCCTGCTGGACCAGGCCCTCACGCAAGGCCCAGCGAAAGTAGCGGCGAAATACGGTCAGCCGCCGGTTGGCCGTGGTGGCCTTGGTCTGCGCATGCTGGGCGGCAAAGTAACCCTGGATATGCAGCTCTTGTGCGGCCACCAGGGGTGTGGTTTGCAACCACTGCGCAAACAGCGTGAGGTCGCGGCGGTAGGCCTGAAGGGTGTTTTTGGACAGCCCTTCTTCCAACCACAACGCGTCGATAAAGGTATCGATCGAAGACGTGTCTACGCCGCCTGCTGTCATTCCAGACGCAGTTTGGCGGACTCCACCACCTTTTTGTACACCTCGAACTCGGCCTTGATCTGGGCAGAGAACTGCTCGGGGCTGTTGCCTTCGATCAGCGAACCGGTTTCTTCAATACGCTTGCGCACGGCCGGGTCTTCCAGCACTTTGCGTACGGCGGCGTTGACCTTGTCCACCACCTCTTTGGGCAGCCCCTTGGGCCCGTAAATCCCATAGAAGGCCATGCGATTCACGGGCTCCAGCCCCACTTCTTTGAAGGTAGGCACATTGGGAAGCTGCGCCAGGCGTTGGGGCGCGGCCACCACGATCGGCACCAAACGGTTGCTCTGGATGAAAGGCAAGGCCGACGGCAGATTGTCAAAAATCAGTGGCACCTGGCCGCCCACGGTGTCGTTCAAAGCCGGGCCCGCGCCTCGGTAGGGAATGTGGGTAATAAACACACCCGCCAGGTTCTTGAACAACTCGGTCTGCATATGGCCGATGCCCCCCGTACCAGAAGACGCATAAGAGTGCTTGCCTGGGCTCTTCTTCAGTTCAGCCATAAAACTCTTGTAGTCTTTGGCCGGAAAACTCGGGTGCACCGCAATCACATTGGGCGTGGCCGCAATATTGACGATGGGTGTGAAATCGGTGAGCGGGTTGTAGGGGTTCTTGGGGTTGATGGCCGGGTTGGCTGCCACCGTAGACACCGTGGCCATGCCCAGCGAATACCCATCGGGCGCCGATTTGGCTGTCTCATTGGCCCCCACCACGCCGCCGCCACCGGCCTTGTTCTCCACCACCACCGTCTGGCCCAACACCTTGCCCAGCGGGTCGGCAATCACGCGGGCAATGATGTCGGTGGTGCCACCCGGCGCAAATGGCACCTGCAGCTTGATGACCTTGTTGGGGTAGCCTTGGGCCAGCGCCGCACTGGAGGCGGCTAACAAGCCCATGGCAAACAGAACTCTACGGTGCATGGCAATCTCCTGTTGGTTTGCCGGGGATGGTACCCGCTTGGCAGCCGACACAGGCTTACACCCCCACCCCGTGGAAACCCGAAGCCACGGCGCCCGGCTGCTATCCTTCTGGGGTGAACTACGCCCAACTCCTTTTCCCCGATTTCTCCCTCATTCTGGTGGGTTACCTGGTATGCCGCTACACCGCGCTGAACCGGCCCGTCTGGGAGCAGGTGGAGTCGCTGGTGTACTACTTTCTGTTCCCGGTGCTGCTGTTCCACTCGATTGTGAAAAGCCCGCTGGACTTGGGTGCAGCCTCCAGCCTCATGGGCGCCGGCTGGGCCACGGGCCTGATCGGCATTGCCATGGCCTATGCCCTCCCCCGCCTGCCCTGGCTGGGTCGCCACATCGACGCCCGGGACCACGCCTCCAGTGCACAAATTGCCTTCCGCTTCAATTCGTTCATCGGCCTGGCCATTGCCGACCGGCTGGCGGGCCCGCAAGGCCTGCAACTGATTGCGGTGCTGATTGGTGTGTGTGTCCCGCTGTTCAACGTGGCAGCTGTGTGGCCCATGGCGCGCCATGCGCAGCGTGGTTTTGCACGCGAGCTGCTGCGCAACCCGCTCATCATCGCCACCGCCTCCGGGCTGGTCGCCAACCTCATGGGTTTCAGCATCCCCGTTTGGCTGGAACCCACCGTCACCCGCCTGGGCGCAGCCTCGCTGGCCTTGGGCCTGATGGCCGCCGGTGCCGGCATGCAGCTGGGCGCGCTGGCGCGCGGCAAGGCACTGGCCGTGTCCGTGCTGGTGATTCGCCACGCACTCACGCCCATCGCCGCGTTGGGCGTGGCCCTGCTGTTCAGGCTCAACCCGACCCAAGCCACTATGCTGCTGGCCTTCTCGGCCCTGCCCACCGCGTCCAGTTGTTATGTGCTGGCCGCGCGCATGGGCTACGACGGCGCCTATGTGGCCGGCTTGGTCACCCTGTCCACCCTGCTCGGCATGGCCAGCCTGCCCTTTGCACTGGGCGTGCTGCGCTCCCTGTAACCAACCTGCTCAGTACCAATGCTGCAGCGCCTCGGCATGCAGGGCGTGGCGCTGGTTATCCTGTGGCACCCACGACTCCGCACTGCAAGCCGCGCGGGTTAAAAAGTCCAGCATCCACAAGTGGCGGCGCAACACGCGCTCCTGCCGATGGCCAATCAGCGGGTTGAAGATGCCGTGGCGGCTGAACAGCTGGCGTGGGTTTTTCTTGATCCATAACCACGAGCCCATCTCCAGCGTGAGCGGCAAAAACACCCGCTCCGGCGCCGCACGCGACTGTAGGTAGAGGTGGTCCCACAGGTCGCCGTGTGCCAGGTACTGCAGGCTTTGCGGCTCAAACACATAGGGGTGGTGGTTGTAGGTCTGGCGGAAGATGACCTGCAGTGCATACATCTCGGCCAGGTGGTGCAGCGCCTGGCGTGTGTGGGCAAACGGGAACCACAGCCGGTCCTGCACGCCAAAACCCGAATGGCAGTCCACCGACATGCTGAAGGGCCGTGGCAACAGCTCCTGTGCCACCACTTCACACACGGCCTGGTTTTCTTCTTCCATGGGCGCTCCGGCCCGGCCGCGGTACCAGGGCAGGCGTGCGCTCAGGCGCTGGCCGCCCACCAGGGCGGGCACCGGCTCCAGCGCATCCACCGGGGCGTTGCGCATCAGGTCCACACCACACGGGTTGGCGCGTGTGCCCAGCGCCATGCCGCCGGGGTTGACCAGGGGCATGAACACCAGGCGCAAGGATTCGAGCTGGCGGTGCAGCGTGTGGTCCCAGGTCAGGCGCATCACGATACTGTGCAGGTAGGCGATCACCACCTCGGCGCCGATGCGCTCCAGGCCGTGCACACCGCCAAAGAAGCCGATAGCGGGCACCTGCGGGTCCGGGTTGCCCAGTGCGATGGCGTAGACCGGCAATGCCGTGCCACGGCAGTCCACCTCGCGCACCACGCGGGTCTGCACACGGCTGCCGGCCAGCTGCAGGATTCGCTCCAGTTCGGTCAGGGCATCGAGGGCGCGTGGTGACAAGGGCAAAGCTCCAGGTAACGCGCCAGCATAGTGGGCCGCAGCCCCCGGTGCAGCCTCTTTTCGTGGGCTGATGCCATGCCACCACAGTGCCATCAAAGCGTCACATTCGCCGCCTAGAGTGGCTGCATCTGCAACCCGCCGGGAGCCTTCCATGATCCTCAAACTGCTTGGACTGCAACGTTTGCTCGACGAACTGTTCGAAGACAACTGGCTGGAGCCAGTGGCCCTGATCGAAGTCTGATGCGGCGCCGCTCCACCCCCCGCCGCAGCCCCCTGCTGCCCTGGCTGGCCGTCACGCTGGCCCTGGTGCAGGGTGTGGGTGAACTGCTGGCCCTGCAACGCACGCGACTCTCACGCCCACGCCGCTGACCCTACACTGCGCGCATGAAATTGTTCAAGCGCTTGGCAGTTGTCGTTGTGTTGGTATTGGCGGTGGGCGCCGCCGCACTGGCCTGGCTACTCAGCCATCCGCCGGGCCTGGAAGGTCTGACTGCCCTGCGCTGGCAGGCCCCCACGCCCGCAGAGACGCCACTGCGCGTGAGTTTTTTGGGCGTAGCCACGGTGCTGCTGGACGATGGTGAAACCGCGCTGCTGACCGATGGATTTTTCTCCCGCCCCGACAAACTCACCACCTTTGTGCGCCAGGTAGAACCCGATGTGGCCGGCATTGCCGCCGGCCTGCAGCGCGCCGGCATTCCGGCACGCACCGGCAAGCTGGCCGCGGTGATTCCCCTGCACTCCCATTACGACCACGCCATGGACGCCCCCGAGGTGGCCAAGCGCACCGGCGCGCTGCTGCTGGGCTCCAGCTCCACCGCCATGGTGGGCCGCGGCTGGGGCCTGCCCGAGGCGCAAATCCGCACGGCCGAGCTGCGCAAGCCCTACACCTTCGGCCGCTTCACGGTCACGCTGTACCCGGCGCTGCACACGCCCACGGGGTTTACCGGCGGCGAAATCACCGCACCGCTGAAGCCGCCCGTACGCGCCACCGAGTACAAGGAAGGCCAGAGTTATGTGGCCCACATCACCCACGACGGGCGCAGCCTGCTGATCACTGGCACCGCTGGTTTTGTGCCCGGTGCGCTGCGGGGGGTGAAGGCCGATGTGGTCTTGCTGGGCATTGGCGCCATGGGCCCGCGCAGCACCGAGCACAAAGCCGCCTACTGGCAAGAGACCGTGGCAACGGTGGGTGCGCGGCGTGTCATTCCCATCCACTGGGACGATTTCTGGATTCCATCCACCCTGCCCATGCAGCCCATGCCCAAGCCGCTGGACGACTTTGAGGCGTCCATGCAGTTCTTGCAGCAGCGCGCTGCGCAAGACCAGGTGGACATCCGGCTGCCGCTGGAGTGGCAGCCCATGGATGTGTTTGCCGGGCTTCCGCCCGTAGTTAGATAAGTGAACCCAACGTGGCGGTGCGCAGGCCCGCTGCACGCGCCTGCGCCAGAAAGTCCTGGCCCATGGTTTCAAAACCGGTGACAGGGCTCATGCAGTCGGTCAGCAGCACGGTAGCCTGCAACCGCGCCGCCGGCAGCTCTGCCATCAGGTCACTCACCGAGGCTGCCACACAGTGGCTCAGCGCCTCGCCCGCTATTAAAAGCGTAGCGCCTTGCGCAGACAGGGTGCGCATCAGGGGCTTGTTGAGCAGGGTTCTTTCGTCATCGGCCCGCGGCACCTCGGCCTTGAAGGCGCTGTACTGCTCGGTCATGGGGTTCTGGCCCTTGAGCACCTTGTGGCAGCTGCGCCCCGTGCTTTGCTCCCAGTGCGCAATGGCGTCGCTCAGCCCGCTGTGGATGTTGTGACCCCAGGTGCCCAACACGCAGTGCACCGGCCAGACGATGAGCTGGCGCTGGCCTGTGGCTTCCAGCGCTTGCAGGTAGGCCAACACCTCGGCCATCTTGTAGGTATGGCGCGGGCGGAAGGTACCGGCCTGCACATCGGCCGCGCGAATCAGCGTGAACGGCGCAACGGCACTGCCATCCGCCTGTTGCCAGAAGCTGGTGCGCTCCACGCCCACGCTGGCGTGGGAGTCCAGCGTGACGGTGAGGCTTTGCACTTGGCCCGCGTGTGTGGTCAACCACGCGGCCAGCCGGTCCATGTCGGCATTAGCGCCGGGCACCGGCAGGGCTGCGCCCGCGATGTCGAGGAAGTCGTTTTGCGGGTCGATGACGAGCAGGTCGTAAGAGGTCATGGTGTTGCGTCGGAAGAAACGGGAAAAGCGGAGGAAGTCTGCAGGGCCCACTGCACATGCTCTTGCACCAGCGGGTCCGGGTGGTGGGTGCGGCGTTGCAAGGACTGGACCATGGTGGCGCGCTGAGCCGTGCTCAGACCCGTACCATGCAGCGCATTGCCCAGCGCCACGGCCACATTGCGCAGCCAGCGCGCGTGGCCGATGCGGCGGATCGGGCTGCCTTCAGTGTGTTTCAAAAAGGTGTCTTCACTCCAGTCCAGCAGCTTCGCCAGCTGCTCACCAGCCAGGCCCTCGCGAGCGTCAAAATCGGGCAGGCTGCTGCGCTGGGCGAACTTGTTCCAGGGGCAGACCAGCTGGCAGTCGTCGCAGCCGTAGATGCGGTTGCCGATCAGTGGCCGCATCTCCAGCGGAATGGGGCCCGCGTGTTCGATGGTCAGGTAGGAGATGCAACGCCGCGCGTCCAGCCGGTGCGGCGCGATGATGGCCTGCGTGGGGCAGGCGCTGATGCAGGCGCTGCAGCTGCCGCAGTGTGGATCTACCGGCGCGCTGGCGGGCAGCGCCACGTCCACATAAATCTCACCCAGAAAAAACATGGAGCCGGCCTCTCGGTTCAGCAGCAGCGTGTGTTTGCCGCGCCAGCCCTGGCCACTGCGCGAAGCCAGCTCGGCCTCCAGCACTGGCGCACTGTCCGTGAACACGCGGTAGCCCAGCGGGCCCATGTGCTCGGACAGCCGGTCGGCCAATTTTTGCAGGCGGTTGCGCAACACCTTGTGGTAGTCCCGCCCCCGCGCGTACAGCGACACAATGCCCTCGCCGGGGCGCTGCAGGCGCGCCAGTTCCGCATCCTGCCAGCCGGCTTCGGTGGCCTGCGGCAGGTAGTCCATGCGCGCCGTAATCACGCTCACCGTGCCCGGCACCAGCTCGGCCGGGCGGGCCCGTTTGAGGCCATGCTGGGCCATATAGCCCATCTCACCGTGGAAACCGTGCGACAACCAGGCCAATAAACCAGCCTCGGCGGACGACAAATCGACACCGGCCACGCCAATTTGGGAGAATCCAAGTTCCCGGGCCCAGGCCCGCACCTGGGCGACCAGCTGGTCGCCACTGAATTGAGCCTTGTCTTGCACGCTGTTGATCGTCACCACCCCATTGTAGAAAGCGCCACCCTGGCCTGGCCGGACGAGGCCGCCACCCAAGCCTTTGCACAACACTGGGCCACGCAGCCCGCACTGGCCAACGCCTTTGTGGCCCTGCATGGGGACCTGGGCGCCGGCAAGACCACGCTGGTGCGCCACCTGCTGCAGGCGCTGGGCGTGACAGGCCGCATCAAGAGCCCCACCTACGCCGTGGTCGAGCCCTACGAACTGGACGCCCTCAACATCTGGCACTTTGACTTCTACCGCTTCAACGACCCGCGCGAGTGGGAAGAGGCGGGCTTTCGCGACATCTTTGCCAGCGCCGGCCTCAAGCTCGCCGAATGGCCCGAGAAAGCCGCGGGCGTGCTCCCCGTGGCCGATGTAGACCTGCACATCCGCACGCTGGATGACAGCAGCCGCAGCGTCACGCTGCTGGCCCACACCGCCGCTGGCCAGGCTTTGTTGCAAGGGCTGCAAGGAGCCACGCCATGAAACGCCGCACCCTGTTGCAGGCCGGCAGCGTGGTGCTCACCTTGGGCACCGCCCACCTGGCACGCGGCGCCACCATCATGACGGTGCGTGTGTGGCCGGCCCCCGAGTACTCACGTGTCACCATCGAATCCGACGCCGCGCTGAGCGCCAAGCAGACCTTTGTACCCAGCCCGCCGCGCCTGGCGGTGGACATTGAGGGCATCACGCTCAACCCCGCGCTCAAGGAACTGGTGGCCAAGGTCAAGGCCGATGACCCCAACATTGCCGGCATCCGCGTGGGGCAGTTCACGCCCACGGTGGTGCGCCTGGTGGTGGACCTCAAGCACCCCATTCGGCCCCAGGTGTTCTCGCTCGCCCCCGTGGCGGCCTACCAGCACCGGCTGGTGTTTGACCTGTACCCGGTGGACGAGGTGGACCCGCTGGAGGGCCTGATTGCAGACCGCCTGAAAGACGCGGCGCCCAAGCCGGCAACCACCACCAGCAAGCCCGCCGCCGATCCGCTGGACGCACTGATTGCACAGCACACGCAGCGCCCGGCCTCCAGCCCAGTCACCGTGGCCGGCCAGAATGCTCCTAAAACAGGAGCTGCTCGCGCAGACACAACGGGCGCTACAGGCCTAAATGGCACCAAAACTGCAACTGCACCTGGGTCTGGCACCACGACCGAACGCCTGATCATCATTGCGCTGGACCCGGGCCACGGCGGTGAAGACCCGGGCGCCATTGGCCCCGGCGGCACCAAAGAAAAAGACGTGGTGCTCAAGCTCGCCCACCTGCTGCGTGAGCGTATCAACCACGCCACCGTGAACGGCAGCGCCATGCGCGCCTACCTGACGCGTGATGCAGACTTCTTTGTGCCCCTGGGCACACGCGTGCAGAAGGCACGCCGCGTACAGGCCGACCTGTTTGTGAGCCTGCATGCCGACGCCTTCTTCACCCCCGACCCGCAGGGCGCCAGCGTGTTTGCACTCAGCCAGGGCGGTGCATCGAGCAGCGCCGCACGCTGGATGGCGGCCAAGGAAAACAAGGCCGACCTGATTGGTGGCCTCAACGTCAAGGCCAAGGACGCCACCGTGCAGCGGGCCCTGCTGGACATGAGCACCACCGCCCAGATCAACGACAGCCTCAAGCTCGGCAGCAACCTGCTGGGCGAAATCAAGCGCGTGGGCAAGCTGCACAAACCCAAGGTGGAGCAGGCGTCGTTTGCTGTGCTCAAGGCGCCCGACATTCCCAGCGTGCTGGTGGAGGCCGCCTTCATCAGCAACCCCAAGGAAGAGATCAAACTCAACAGCGAGGACTACCAGAACGAGCTGGCCGACGCGCTGATGCGCGGCATCCTGGCCTACTTTGCCAAGAACCCGCCGCTGGCGCGCAACCGCACGACCAGTTAGCCCCCACGCTCCGCCGCTGCGCGGGTCGCTACCCCCCAAGGGGGCGCGTTTCGCCTTGGGGCGGCCCGGCGGCGAAACCTTGTCTTACGTTTTCGCGCTGGCGCTGCGCGCCTTCCAGGCACCAAAGAGCACAAACAGGCCTGGGATCAGAATCATCCCCCAGATGATTTTGTCGAGGTTGGCCTTGACCCAGGGGAAACTGCCCAAAAAGTACCCCGCAGTGCAAATGCCCAGCACCCAGACCATGGCGCCCACCACGTTGAACAGCGTGAACTTGGTGCGGCTCATTTGTGCCACACCACCGACAAAAGGCACAAAGGTACGCAGGAAAGGCATGAAACGCGCCGCAATGATGGTGAAACCGCCATAGGTTTCGTAGAAGGTGTGGGCCTTGTCGAAGGCCGCCTTGTTGAAAAAGCGCGACTGCTCCCACTGGAACACCTTGGGGCCAAAGTAGCGGCCTATGGAGTAGTTGCACTGGTCGCCCAGGATGGCCGCCAGCAGCAGCACCCCCACCGCCACCGGAAAACTCATCAGGCCCACGCCGCACATGGCCCCCACCACAAACAACAGCGAGTCGCCCGGCAAAAAGGGCATGACCACCACGCCGGTTTCCACAAACACGATCAAAAACAGCAGGGCGTAAACCCAGGCCCCGTAGTTCTGCACAAAGACCTCCAGGTACTTGTCCACGTGCAGGATGAAATCGAAAAGCTGGGTAATGAGTTCCATAGGCGCCAATTATCCCTATGGCGCCTTGGCCCCAAATGTGGCGGGGATCCATTACCTGAGTACACGGCATCGCGTCGCCGAAAAGGCGGGGAAATCACCGCTTAATTCCACCATTAATCCCTAGGACTAACCCTAGACTGGTCGCCTCATCAACGTAACTGAAGGGGGGTTGTCATGGTTCCAGCAGCTAGCATTCCAAGGTCGGTGGTGCAAACCGCACATTTGCCATTCCGGGTCGAAATTGCCTCGGCAGCACAAATGGATGGGGTGATCCAGCTGCGTGCAGCGTCCTATGGCAAACACCTTCCCGATCTGGGCTGCAAATTGCGCGAAGCCGAGGCCGCCGACTTCGAATCCGGCTGCGAAGTGTTCGTAGCCACCTCCAAACTGGACGGCACGGTGCTTGGCACCCTGCGTACCCACGCCAATCTTGTACAGGCCATTCCGTTACAGCACTCGCTCAAACTGCCGCACCGTTTTCGCGGCAGCCGCATGGTGGAGGCCACGCGTCTGTGCGTCAGGGGCAATCCCAATTCCTCCCTGGTGCGCAGCGCACTGTTCAAGGCATTGCACAACTACTGCCTGGCGCAAAACGTGGACTGGATGATGGCGACCGGGCGCCGTCCTGTGGACCGCATTTATGACAGCTTGTACTTCTCGGATGTGGGGGATGCCGGAGTTTTTTATCCCATGACATTCACGGGCGGTGTGCCGCACCGTGTGATGTACCTGGCCCCCCAAGCGGTACAACCGCTGTGGCACGCGGCACAACACAGCCTGCACGATTTTTTCTTTGAAACCCGCCATCCGGACATTGACCTGAGCCGGGCCAAATCCATCGCCCACACGTGGCATTGCCCCGAGCCGGATGCCCCCCAGAGCACACAAGAGGACAGCCTGCCGCTGCACATACCAACGGCCATGCAACGCTCCCCGTCGGCGGCCCTGGCCTATTGAACAGGCTGCGCAGAACCGTTAATGCAGCATGCCGTGCTGGCTGTCTGAAAACAGGGACAAGGTGGCATCTGCATTGGTCTGCAGCAGTTTGACAAAGGCCAGAATCTCCGCGTCTTCAATGAAGTCGGCGCCACTGCGGGCAGCCAAAATACGGGAAGGGTCCACGGGCTTGCTGATGCCATAGCCCTGGGCGTAATCGATGCCCGCGTCCACGAGCGCACGGATGGTGGCGAGGTCTTCGGCAAACTCACCTACGGACTTCATGCCCAGGCTGTTTACCAGTCCCCCAATAGCGACAATGATCGCCATGCCGGATTGGCTGCGCGCCGCATCCCGCACCAGTGATCCATCCAGCTTGAGCGCATCCACAGAGAGTCCCTTGAGGTAGCCAAACGAAGAGTACCCAGCCCCAAAGTCATCCAGCCCCACCTTGGCGCCCATGGCGCGCACGCGGTCAATGAAGCGCTGCATGTTGCGCATGTCAGTAATGGCTACGGTCTCGGTGATCTCGATACAAATCTTGGACAAGGCCAACGGGTGCTGCTCAAACAGCGCGAACAACTCTGCCGTAAAGGACTCATCGTTGAGTGACCCCCCGGACAGGTTGACACCCACAAAATGTGTGTGCTGCAGGCTCTGCGCATTGCGCTCCAACCAGTCGATCGCGGTAGTCACCACCCAGCGATCAATGATGGCTGTCTTGCCATGCGCTTCCGCCGCCTCGATGATGGTTCCGGCAGGCACCACCGTGCCATCGGCTTTGCGCAGGCGCACCAGGATTTCAAAGTTCAGCGAATCAAAAGGCCGGCTTAGGGACAGCTCGGGTTGCATCACCAAGAACAGGCCTTGGGGTGTCTCACCGCGTTCCAGGCAGTTGATAAGGTCCAACTCATCCTGGTGTTGCTGGAAAAAGCGGTCGCCCGACTCCATAACCACCATACGCTGCGTACTGCGCTTCTTGGCCATGCGACACAAGGTATCTGCCGCCGACACAATGTCTTTGAGCGGGGACCTGCCAAACTGCGCCATGCCCACCAAACCACCCGACACGTCCAGCGAAAAACTCTGGTTGTCGATCTGAAAAGGGGTGGACCCAATCAGCATGGCGATGCTGTTGCAGCTGATTTCGCTGTCCTCCATGCTGGCACGGGAGAACACAATCACAAATTCATCGCCGCCCACACGTGCCAGCCTGTCGTGGCGTTGCAGCACGCTGCCCATGCGCTCAGCCACCTGCTTAAGCACGTTGTCGCCCGCCGTGTGACCGTAGAGATCGTTAATCAGTTTAAAACGGTCCAAGTCGAAGTACGCCAGCGCGCTCGGCTGGTAGTCTGGCTCATCCATCTCCAAAGCCAAACCTCGCAAATTCAGGCAACCCGTCAGAGGGTCGTGGCTGGCCAGGTACTCAAGGCGCTGGGTGGCTTGCACACGCTCGGTGATGTCCTGCAGCGAGCACTCAATGATGTTGCCATCCACCGTAGACGCCTTGATGGCAAACCAGCTTTGCCCGCCAGCACGTGGCAGCAGCATCTGGGTTTGCAGGTCGATCGAAGTACTGCGCCGCGCACTGTGCAAGGCCACGACCTGCTGCACCACGTCGTCCCCAAACAGCTCGTGCAACACCAACGCGTCATCAGACGCGGGGCGTCGCACCATCGCATGAAAGGCGGGGTTGGCCTTCATCACATTCTGGCCGCTACCGATGGTGAAGAGTCCCACAGGCGAATCTTGATAAGCCGCCTCCAGCATCTTTTGCGCGCGCTGGTTTTGCTGACGATGGAAGCGCATGTGCTCCGCCACGGCAGCCGAAGCCAGCAGCGCAGATGCAATCGCCGCCGTCACACTGTTGAGTCCTGCCAGCAGGATGCGGTGGCCGGTAGCCGCTGCCACCACCTCATTCATGCTCGCCACCAGGGTCACAGCGATAGACGCTGCGTACCACCCCGCCACACGGGAGTGCGTATGACGCAAGATTTTGGTCAGGTACCACATCATGAGTGCCACCACCGAGAAGGTGGCCACCCACAAAATGGGCAAGGTGCGCTCGTAGGAGAGGAACGGGCAAGCCAAGATGATGGCCACCGCGCTGAACTGGTGCAGAGTCAGGGGCCAGCCGGCGTTCACCTCTTCGAGCTCGCTCTTGAACAGCGCACTGAACAGGCCAATCGTCATGGCGTAGTACATGCACAGCGTCCACTGCCGAATCAGAATCATCCAGGACGATGCAATCGGGTAGCCCAACAACTCCAGGTCGGTGCCTGCCGACAAACCTGCCATGCGCATGTTCAGCAGCAGCCAGCCGACGAAAGTCCAGTAGAGCGCGCTGCGGTTCACCAGTGCAGTGAGCAGCATAAAGATGGCCAGTACCCCGATGCCGGCCTCCAACATCACCCCGGTTTTTTGATGTGCCACCTGGGCTTGCGCCAAGACTCTGGACTCCCAGAGCTCTGCGGCAATTTTGGCCGGGCCGCGGTAGGCTGCCCGGCACACCAAGGCCACGTTGGCAAGCCCCGCGGACAGCGGTAGCGAAAAACCAGCCCGGCTGCGCCGCATGGCGCCCGACGTCCCCTGACGATGGGCTTCTCCCAGTAACTGCCCGGTCTGCGAATTCCAGCAGGCCATCGCAGCCGCGTGGCGCGAGGGGAAATCAATCTCCAAGGAATCGCCCACAAGCCCTTCGGGAACACGCAGGGAAAACCAAAAAGGGTGCGCAGACAAGCGCGTTTCAGCGGAGACCTGCGCGGGCAGGGTCTCCAGCCGCTGTACTAACGGCAGCAGTACGCCCGTGTCTACGGGCTCCACCTCTTCCCAGACATGCAGAGATAAAGTGCGCCCCTTTGCCGGGTCAGAGTGTCCCAGCTGCCACAGCAGGGTGAGGCCCGCAAGCGCCACCAACACGGCAGGGAATACCCAGGTGGTCAATCGGTCCAACAACGTTCCAACGAGTTTTTCCGCCATACCTTTTCTATACTTTTTAGATATCAGCTCCGGGACAGGCCCGCTACATAAACATGCGGCGCCCTAGGCGCCTCTTCTACTATGCCATGAGAACTTGCCACAACCCGTGAAGTTACAAATACACACGGCACCAAAGCCGCGACGACGCCTTGTGGTGCCGCCCCTAAAATGGACCGGTGAACGCACCGCTCCCCCCCTCCCTCCCCCGCCGCCCCATCCGCGAACTGCCCGACGAACTCATCAGTCAAATTGCGGCCGGTGAGGTGGTGGAGCGCCCGGCCAGCGTGGTGCGCGAGCTGGTGGACAACGCGCTGGACGCCGGCGCCACCCAGGTCACGCTGCGGTTGCTGGCCGGCGGCGTGCGCCTCATCAGTGTGGAAGATGACGGCCAGGGCATCTTGCGCGACGAGTTGCCCATCGCCTTCAAACGCCACGCCACCAGCAAGATCGGCAGCCTGCACGATTTGGAGAGTGTGGCCACCATGGGCTTTCGCGGCGAGGCATTGGCTGCTATCAATTCCATAGCTGATTGCGCAATCTTGTCGAGGGCTAGCGGCCTAAATGATGCCTATCTGCTAGACGGGCGCACCGGTGAACTTAAACCCGTGGCGCGCAGCCAGGGCACCACGGTGGAGGTGAAGGAGCTGTTTTACAGCACCCCCGCGCGCCGCAAGTTCCTCAAAACCGACGCCACCGAGCTGGCCCACTGCATCGAAGCCGTACGCCGCCACGCGCTGGCCCGCCCCGACGTGGGTTTTGCCATCTGGCACGAGGGCAAGCTGGTGGAGCAGTGGCGCCGCTGCCTGGACATGTTTTTGGCCGAAGCCCCCCCCGAAGCAGCACTGGCCGCACTGGACCAGCGCCTGAGCGACGTGCTGGGCCCCGAGTTTCTGGCGCAAAGCGTGCGTGTGGACTGGCACAGCAAGCAGGCGAATGAATACGGCCAACCCGCGCTGCGCGTATGGGGCCGCGCCGGCGTACCCGACGCCGCCCGCTCCCGCGCTGACCAACAGTTCTGCTACGTGAACGGCCGCTTTGTGCGCGACAAGGTGCTCACCCACGCCGCCCGCAGCGCCTACGAAGACGTGCTGCACGGCCACCGCCAGCCGGTCTATGCGCTGTACGTGGCCATGGACCCCACGCGGGTAGACGTGAACGTGCACCCCACCAAGATCGAGGTGCGCTTCCGTGACAGCCGCGAGGTACACCAAGCCGTGCGCCACGCCGTGGAAGACACCCTGGCCGCGCCGCGCGCAGCCGCGGCGGCAGGCACAGTGGATGGTCAAGCCCAGGCGCCTTCGCTGCTGGCCCAGCCCAGCACTTATGTGCCAAAGATGCCTGTAGCCCCCATGTACAGTGCGCAACCAGCTATCAAATTTGAAGCAGATACAGGCTTGATAGGCCACCGCGTCAGCGACGTAGGCGCCCTCTGGCAGCGCAGTACCAACACCCCAGACGGCTGGGCGGCTGTGGGCTCTGCGCAGGTAAAGGAGGAGCCCGCACAGCGGGCGGGGGACACGGAGCAGAGCCCACAGCCGCCCAGCCGTCCCGCGAGCGAAGAGGAAGTCTGGCCCCTAGGTCGCGCCATCGCCCAGCTGCAAGGCGTCTACATCCTGGCCGAAAACAACCAGGGCCTGGTCATCGTGGACATGCACGCCGCCCACGAACGCATCGTCTACGAGCGGCTCAAGACCCAGATCAGCCTCACCGCACCCGATGGATCAGTCCACCCACTGGCCAGCCAGCCCCTGCTGATCCCCGCCACCTTTGCCGCCACACCGGACGAAGTGGCCACGGCCGAGGCCCATGTGGCCACACTCAACACCCTGGGCCTGGAAATCAGCCCCTTCTCGCCCAAAACCCTGGCCGTGCGCGCCGTGCCCACCACCCTGGCGCAAGGCGACGCGGTGGAGCTGGCGCGCAGCGTGCTGGCCGAACTGGCGCAGCACGACGCCAGCACCGTCATCCAGCGCGCGCAGAACGAAATCCTCGGCACCATGGCCTGCCACGGCGCCGTGCGCGCCAACCGCAAACTCACTATCGAAGAAATGAACGCCTTGCTGCGC
Source organism: Rhodoferax sp. TS-BS-61-7 (assembly GCF_002943465.1). Taxonomy (GTDB): domain Bacteria; phylum Pseudomonadota; class Gammaproteobacteria; order Burkholderiales; family Burkholderiaceae_C; genus Allorhodoferax. The sequence continues at coordinate 170,009 of NZ_PTQY01000006.1, read as the reverse complement.
GACATGGAAGCCACCGAGCGCAGCGACCAGTGCAACCACGGCCGCCCCACCTGGCGCCAGCTCACGCTCAAGGAGCTGGACACGCTGTTTCTGCGCGGTCGCTAATGCATCCTGTGCCCGGCCTGAGCCCCGAGGCCCACGCGGCCGAAGGCGCTTTGTTTGCGCTGGCCGATGCTGGCAAAGCACAGACGGCGGCGCGTTATTTTCAAAGCGCTCCAGGCCAGTATGGCGAAGGTGACCTGTTCTTGGGCATCCGTGTGCCGGTGATCCGCGAGACCGCACGCCAGTTCAACACCCTCACGCTGGACGACTGTGCCGCCCTGCTGCAATCGCCCTACAACGAGGTGCGCCTGTTCGCGCTGGACATCCTCACGCGCCGCTTTGCCAAGGGCAAGGAGCCCGTGCAAACCTCAGTATTTGAGTGCGTGCTGCAGCAGCGCCGTCGCATCAACAACTGGAACTTGGTGGATGGCGTGGGCCCTTACATTACTGGGCCGTATCTGCTCAAGCGCGACCGCAGCATCCTCTGGCAGTGGGCACAGTCCCCCGTGCTGTGGGAGCGGCGCCTGGCCGTACTCAGCACCTTTGCCTTCATCCGCGCAGGCGACTTGGACGACGCGCTCAAGCTCTACGCACAGCTGCTCACCGACCCGCACGACCTCATGCACAAGGCCTGCGGCTGGATGCTGCGCGAGCTGGGCAAGCGGGACGAGGCACGGCTGTTGGCGTTTCTGCAAACGCATTACACCGCCCTGCCCCGCACCACGCTGCGCTACGCGATTGAGAAATTCACCCCGGAGCAGCGCGCCGCGATGCTCCGGGGTGAATTCAGCTTCTGGTAGATGGCCAAAAGTTATGCTTGGCTAGCCAGCATGCACTGCTTACAACCATACCGATCCAGATGAGCAGCCCCCAACCGCGCCCCTACCAGAGCACCGACGACGGGATGCTTGCCCATCACCACCAACGCCCATGAAAACCAAATACTTCGCGCAACTCGTCGCCCTGTCGGCGCTGTGGGGCGCATCCTTCCTGTTCATCCGCATGGCCAGCCCGGTGTTCGGCCCCAATGTGCTGGCGCTGCTGCGCGTGGGCTTGGCCACCGCCACGCTGGCCATTTTGATGCGGGCCATGCGCCAGCCCTGGGCCTGGCAGCACTGGCGCACGCTGGCGGTCATCGGTGCCCTGTCGGTGGCCGTGCCGTTTTTGCTGTTTGCCTGGGCCGGGTTGCAGCTGCCGGCGGGTTACAGCGCGTTGCTCAACTCCACGGCGGTGATCTTCGGCATGTTTGCCTCGGCCCGCATGGGCGAAGACACCATCACCACACGCAAGGTGCTGGGCTGCCTGTGCGGCTTGGCAGGCGTGGCTTTCATCGTGAGCCTGGGGCCGGTGCAACTGTCCCCGAGCGTGGTGCTAGCCGTACTGGCCTGTGTGTTGGCATCGGCCTGTTATGGCTTTTCGGCCCCCATCACCAAACGGGCCGTGGGCCACATGCAGCCGCTGCAAATTGCCGCCGGCATCCATGCCATGTCACTACTCATGCTTCTGCCGGGCGCCGCCTACAGCCTGCCAGATGCAGGGTTCACCCTGGGGGCCCTGGTTGCCACGGCGGTCATGGGCATCGTCACCTCGGGCCTGGCCTACTGGGCCCACCTGCGCATCCTGCGCCACGTCACACCCGTGGCTGCCATGAGTCCCATTTTCATGATCCCTGTGTTTGGCGTGTTGTGGGGCCACCTGTTTCTGGGTGAAGAGCTGGGCAGCGGCGTGCTGATCGGTGGTGCCCTGGTGTTGGTGGCCAGCGCGCTCATTACCGGTTTCAACCCCCTGCAGCGCTGGCTGGACCTGATCGACGCCAAACCCTGAAACCGCGCTGTCATGGATTGGTCACACGGCGACACCATCATCCGCCGCTGGTCATTTCAACTCCAAGGGACATTCCATGACACGTTTCCGTTTCACCGCCACCGCAGTGGCTTTGTCTGCCGCGGCCCTGCTGGCGGCCTGCGCCAACACCGGTCTGCAAACCTCCGCCTACCCCACGCTGAACGGCGCCAAACCCCTGGTCATTGGCCACCGCGGCGCCAGCGGTTACCTGCCAGAGCACACCCTGGCTGCCTACAAAAAGGCCGTAGAGCTGGGCGCTGACTTCATCGAGCCCGATCTGGTCGTCACCAAAGACGGCGAACTGGTCGCCCGCCACGAACCCAACATCACCGCCACCACCGATGTGTCGGCCCGCCCCGAGTTCGCCAGCCGCAAAACCACGCGCAAAGTGGACGGCGTGAACGAAACAGGCTGGTTTGCCACCGACTTCACCCTGGCCGAGCTGCGCACCCTGCGCGCCAAACAAGCCAACGCCGCCCGTGACAAGTCCTTTGACGGCCAGTTCCAGATCCCCACCTTCCGCGAAATTTTGGACCTTGCCAAGTCTGAGTCCGCCCGCACCGGCCGCACCATCGGCGTGTACCCCGAAACCAAACACCCCACCTACCATATCGACGCGGGTCTGCCCATCGAGCCACGTTTGCTGGCTCTCTTGGCCGAATACGGTTACACCCAAAAGACTTCGCCGGTCATCATCCAGTCCTTCGAAGTGTCCAACCTCAAAGCCCTGCGCAAGCTGACCCAGGTGCGCCTGGTGCAACTGGTGGACGCCGACGATGTGGACTCCAAAGGCAACGTGACCCTGGTGGCCCCCTTCGACAAACCGTATGACTTTGCCGTGGCCAAAGACAGCCGCACCTTCCCCGACCTGCTGACCCCCAAAGGCCTGGCCGAAGTCAAAACCTACGCCGACGGCATTGGCCCCTGGAAACCCTATCTGGCCAGCGCCGCCCATGTGCTGGGTGCCGACGGCAAACCGCGTGACCTGAACGGCGACGGCAAAATCACCGACAACGACCGCGTGGCCCTGCCCCCCACCGACGTGGTGAAGAACGCCCACGCTGCCGGCCTGTTTGTGCACCCCTACACCTTCCGCAGCGAAGCCCCCGGCCTGTTGTCCGACTACAAGGGCGACGCCAAGGCTGAATACAAACGCTTCTTCGCGCTGGGTGTGGACGGCCTGTTCAGCGACTTCCCTGACACCGCGGTGGCCGCGCGCGACGGCAAGTAAACGCGACAAACCGAGGGGCACACCGCGCCCCTAGAATGGCAGGCCCATGTCTGCCATTCCCTTTCCGTTTTCCCCTACCCGCATGCGGCGCGCAGGCACCGAACTGGCAGCCCTGTGGCAACTGGCCTGGCCCATCCTGATCGGGCAGCTGGCAAATGTAGGCATGTCGGTGGCCGATGTGGCCATGGCCGGCCACGCGTCGGCACACGACCTGGCCGGCATCTCGCTGGGCGTCTCCATCTGGAACATCACCATCATCACGCTCATGGGGCTGATGATGTCAGTGGCACCCTTGGTGGCCCACCATGTGGGCGCACAAGAATTTGACAAGGTGCCGCACCTCGTGCGCCAGGGCCTGTGGAAGGCGTTGGGCGTAGGGCTGTGTGCCATGGTGCTGGTTAACGTGGCCGCGCGGGTGTTTGACCACATGGACATCGAACCCCATGTGCGCGAGGTGGCCAGCGGTTTTGTCTTCATCATCAGCTTTGGCCTGCCGGCCTTCACCTGCTACCGCGTGCTCTACGGCTACAGCGCCAGCCTGAACCAGACCAAACCCATCATGGTCATGTCGCTGGCCGCGCTGGGGCTCAACGTGCTGGTGAACTGGCTGCTGGTGTTTGGCGTGGGCCCCTTCCCACGCCTGGGCGGGCTGGGCTGCGCCTGGGCTACGCTGCTGTGCGTCTGGCTCAACTTTCTGGGCCTGCTGCTGTGGATGCGCTTTGCGCCCACCTACCGCAGCACCTGGCCCTTTGGCCAATGGGAATGGCCGCACCCCGCCAAACTGCGCGCACTGTGGAAACTGGGTTTTCCGATTGGCGTGACCTACTTTGCCGAGACCAGCGCCTTTGGCCTCATTGCCCTGCTGATTGCCGGGTTTGGCAGCCGCGAGGTGGCAGCACACCAGATTGCGCTGAACTTCACCTCGCTGGTCTTTATGGTGCCGCTGAGTTTGGGCATTGCCTTGCTCACCCGGGTGGGCCAGTCGCTGGGCGCAGGCGACCCGGTGGCGGCGCGTTTTCGGGCCTGGGTGGGGGTGAATGCGGGCTTGGGGTTTGGTGTGGTGTCCGCCATCGCCATGGCGCTGTTTACCCACCAAATTGCCTGGGCCTATACCAATGACGCAGCCGTAGCCGCCCTGGCCGCCAACCTGCTGTTGCTGGCCGCGGCGTTTCAGCTGTCGGACTCGGCCCAGGTGGTGATCAGCTGCGCCATCCGCGGCTACAAGGTCACCCGCAGCCCCATGGTGATCCACCTCACTGCCTTCTGGGTGTTCTCGCTGCCGCTGGGCTGTGTGCTAGGTCTGGCGCCGCAGTGGCTGCCCTGGCACCCGGTCCAGGCCATGGGCGCACAAGGCTTTTGGATTGCGCTGGTGGTAGGGCTGACGGTGGCCGCGGTGGGCCTGGTACTGCTGCTGCGCAAGGTGGCGCTGGACCACTTGCCCGTGCAAGGGCGCACTGCATGAGCACGCTGCCCTTCCACATCTGCCTGGCCGGCCCCACGGCCAGTGGCAAGACGGCCGCCGCGCTGGCGATTGCAGAGCGCCACCCGTGCGAAATCATCAGCGTGGACTCGGCCCTCGTGTTCCGCAGCATGGACATTGGCACAGCCAAACCCAGCGCCGCCGAGCTCGCAGCCGTGCCGCACCACCTCATCGACATCCACGACCCGCTGAATGCCTACAGCGCCGCCGAATTTGTGCGCGACGCGCAAACGCTAATCGTGGACATTGCCGCACGTGGCAAGCTGCCACTGCTGGTGGGCGGCACCATGCTGTACTTCAAGGCCCTGTTCGACGGGCTGGACGACATGCCCGCCGCCAACCCCGAGGTGCGCGCCGCGCTGGACGCCGAAGCGACCGAGAAAGGCTGGCCCGCCATGCACGCCGAGCTGGCGCTGGTGGACCCGATCACCGCGGCCCGCCTGGCCCCGGCCGACAGCCAGCGCATCCAGCGTGCGCTGGAGGTGTACCGCATCTCGGGTTTGCCGCTGTCGCACTTCCACGCGGCTGGCTCTGCTATCAAAACAGAAGCTGCTCGCGCAGATTCCACGGGGGCTAGAGCACTAATTTCCTTGGAACCCACCGACCGCGCCTGGCTCCACGGCCGCATTGCCCAGCGCTTTGACACCATGCTGGCCCAGGGTTTTCTGGACGAGGTGCACACCCTGCGCGCGCGCGGCGACCTGCACCTGGACCTGCCCAGCGTGCGCTGCGTGGGCTACCGCCAGGCCTGGGAGGCACTCGATGGTGTGTGGCCGATGGCCGAGCTGCGCGACAAGGGGATCTTCGCCACCCGCCAGCTCGCCAAGCGGCAGATCACCTGGCTGCGCTCCATGCCGCAGCGCCAGGTGGTGGCGGCCGATGCGCCCGATGCACTGGCGCAAGTACTGACGCTGGTCGACACCATCTTGGCCCAGCGTCCCACCCCATGACCCTGCGCGTCCAGGCCCTCAGCAAACATTACGGCAGCACGCCCGTGTTTGCCAACGTGTCGCTGGACGTGGCGCCCGGCGAGTTTGTCGCCATCGTGGGCGAATCGGGCGTGGGCAAGTCCACGCTGCTGAACTGCATGGCCGGGCTGGACCACTGGGACAGCGGCAGTGTCCAGCTGACCGGGCACAACCTTGCTGCATTGAACGACGACGCGCGTGCCCTGCTGCGCCGCGGGGCCGTGGGTTTTGTGTTCCAGGCCTTCCATGTGCTGCCGCATTTGGATGTAGCGCAAAACGTAGCACTGCCGCTCTTGCTGTTGAACCGGCCCGACCCGGCACGGGTCGAGGCGCTGCTGGAGGCCGTGGGCCTGGGCGGCCTGGGCGCGCGCCTGCCGCAGCAGCTCAGCGGTGGGCAGTTGCAGCGTGTAGCCATTGCGCGGGCACTGGTCCACCAGCCGGCCCTGCTGCTGGCAGATGAACCCACGGGCAACCTGGACCCCACCACCGCCGCCAAGGTGATGAACGCCCTGGTGGCGCAAACCCGCCAGCACGGCACGGCGCTGGTACTGGTCACCCATTCGTTGGCCGCTACCGCGCAGGCCGACCGTGTGCTGCACCTGCGGGTCGATGGCATTGCACCGGCCTGATGCACCGACAGACGCCCAACAAAAAACCGGCACAAGGCCGGTTTTTTGTTGGGGAACGCAAACGCTCAGCGCTGCTGCTTGCGGCGGCGCGCTGCCATGCCCACCGCGCCCAGACCAGCCAGCAACAAGGCATAGGTTTCGGGTTCGGGCACGGCGCTCACACTGATCAGCGTGTAGTCGGACTGGTTGGTGCAGTTGCGGCAACCACGGGCTGCGTCGCCCTCAATCGCCGTGAAAACCAGCTTGCTGACCAGCTTGTCGCCAAAGGGGTTTGCCACATTCCAGACACCGCCCAGGCCATCAGCGGCTGCGCTCAGGTTGGTGATGGTCGCGCCAACGCCAGACCACAGCGCCAAGGTGGTACCGGTAGCCTTGAGCGTGAAGGAGTGCCACCTACCTTCGTAGAAGGCCTTGACCTTGGCGACTTCGTTCACATCGTGGTATTCGCCGCCATCAAACAACAGGCCCAGCGTGAAGCTGGTGATCTTGATACCGGCCGAGAAACTGCCGGTGATGGACTCGCCAATGTCGATTTCGCCCGGGGTGCGCTCGGAACCGCGCTTGGGCGACACGCCCACGCCCTGGAAACCGCCCTGACCGGGCTTGAAGCTGAAGTTGGCGTCGTTGCCACCAACCTTGGCAACAAAATTAGCCGTCACACCATTCAAAAAGGTGGTGCTGTAGCTGCTGCCAGTGCCGAAGTTGTCACCGTAAATGGTGGTGTTGGTATTGGGGGTGCTGGCCTGTGCGGCCAGTGCCAAGGTGGCGCTGAGTGCGCCAACCATCCAGAATTTGAAAGACATACGTTTTTTCCTCACCTTGTATCAAAGTGTTACAAGGTTAACGGCTCGACCTGACCGGCTCAATAGTCCGTTGGGCTCACTCCGTCATAGGCCCTAGGCCATGGCCCTGCGCCAGGCCCTGGTTCTGGCTTTTACCGCTGACAGCACAGGGGGCTTGCGCTAGACTGATTTGTAACAAACCGGAAGCTCCTCGTGCGCCTGCCCACTCTCTTGCCTACGTTGACTACTTGCATTGCCCTTGCCACGGGTGGGGTAGCCATGGCGAACTGCTCCCGCCCGATGCAAGTCCCCATGTCGTCCACGGGGCAAAGTGTGATCATCAGCGATGGCGAGATCAGCGGCATTTACCCCGAACTGCTGCGTTCACTGGGTGGCAAAGATGGTTGTGAATTTGTGCTGACGCCGGTGCCGCGTGCACGCCAGGAACTGCTGTTTGAAACCGGCAAGGCGGACCTGCTGGTGCCGGCCACCAAGACCCAACGACGCGACGAGCACGGCATATTTGTGCCGCTCACCCGCAGCCGCGCCACCCTGATTTCGTTGGATGGGAAGCGAGCACCCTTCAAGAGCGCCTACGACCTGATTGAGCGCAAGGACGTGCGTGTGGTGCTGGTGCGTGGATTCGATTACGGCGTGGCCTACCAGGAACTGACGGAGGCACTGCAGCGGCAAAACCGCCTGGTGCTGGAATCTGACCCGCTGGCCGTAGCCCGGGTGCTCAAGGCCAACCCAGGGGATGTCACCATCATGGCGCCGGTGATTCTGGTGGGGGCTATCCAGGACGATGCGCGGGTTAGCGACATGGTGGACAAGCTGCGCTTCGACCCGATTGCGGAATTGCCCTGGGGAGACAACGGCCTTTACATCTCCAAAAACTCTCTCAGCAAAGAAGACAGCGCCACGCTGCTGGCCCTGCTGAACCGCCCCACCGTGGCGAGTACGCTGTGGAAGAGTTTTCAGACCTACTATCCGGCCAATGTGCTCAAGGAAAGCATTCGCCCGCGCGACAGCAAATAGACGCAGGGCACCGGCTCACCACTGGGGTGCCAGCGCCCCGCCCACCAGCCGGTAACCGCGTGTGCCCATGGCGCGGGCCTCGGTCTCGTCATGCGTCACTAAAATCGTCGCCATCTGGAATTCGGCAATACGCTGCACAAACTCCTGGCGCAGTTGCAGCCGCAGCTCGGCGTCCAACGCCGAGAAGGGTTCATCCAGCAGCAACACACGCGGCTGGGTGATCAGCGCACGCGCCAGCGCCACGCGCTGCTGCTCACCACCGGATAGTTGCCACACCTTGGACTTGGCAAAGGCCTGCAGGCCAAAACGCTCCAGCATGGCCACGGCCTGCGCGCGCGCTTCTGCCTTGCGCTGGCCTTGCTCCACCAGGCCAAAGGCCACGTTGTCCAACACGTTGAGGTGCGGGAACAGCGCGAAGTCCTGGAACATCAGTGCAAAGCCACGCCGCTCGGGTGGGGTGTCGGTGATGTCTTGACCCGCAAACAGTACACGCCCGCTCTCGGGCGGCTCCAGCCCGGCCACGATCTTGAGCAGGGTGCTCTTGCCGCTGCCCGAGGGGCCCAGGAGCGCCGCCGTCTCGCCGGGGCGCACCTGCAGCGCCAAGTCCTGCAGCAGCACGCGCGGTGCGGCGTGCTTGGGGGCATAGGGCTGCCAGTATTTGCAGATCGCGTGCAGCTCAAGCATGGTCCGGGTCCTCGGGGCGCTTCCATTCAATCAGTACAAAGGCCAGCAGCGCCAGCCCCATCAGCACACAGGCCAGCACCAGCGCGGCGCTGCGGTTGGCCGCACCGGGGCGACCCAGGTGCTGGTAGATCAGGGTGGTGAGTGTGGCCCATTCAGGGCGCGACAAAAACAGCGTCACCGCAAACTCGCCCACGGCGGTGGCCGCGGCAAACGCCATGCCACGGCGCAGCGCGGGCGCCAACAGCGGCAGCGTGATGCGCACAAACGCCCGCCACGGGCTGGCGCCCAGGCTGCGGGCGGCGTCCAGGTAATGCTCAGGCAGGCTGTCCAGCGCGGAGGCAATGGACTTGGCCACAAACGGGTAGGCCAGCAAGGCATAGGCCGCCACCAGCAGGCTGAAGCTGCCGGTCCACGCCGGGTACAGCAGCAACAGGCCAAATGCCACCATGACGGGTGACACCATGAAGGGCAAAAACACCAGCGCCCGCAGCCACAACACGCGCCGCGCCGCCAGCGCATGCGCCAGGCCCAGCGCCGTGGCCAGCAACAGGGACAAAGCGGTGAAGCGTGCGGTGTTGTAGAGCGCGGCCAGCGTGTCATCCTCCAGCAGCACGGCCCAGGCCTCCGCTCCTGAATGTATAGCACCTTGCGCAATGGCGACGAGGGGTAGCGCACAAATCAGCATATAAACTGCGACCATGACCAGCACGGCAGCCCATTGCGCAGCGCCGCGGGGTTGCACACGTGGTACACGGTCCGCACGGCCGGGCGCAGCCAGCCGGCGCTCGATGGCCGCATAGGCCAACGCCACCAGCGCGGTCAGCAGCAACATCCACACCGCCAGCACGCCAGCCTGCTGCAGCTGCAGCTCGTGCGCCACCAGCGTGTAGATCTCCACCTCGGCCGTGGCGTAATCTTGCCCGCCCAGCACCAGCGCCAGGCCAAAGCCGGCAAAGCAATACAGAAACACCAGGCACAGCGCCGAAGCCAGCCAGGGCGCGATGGCCGGCCACTCCACGCGCCAGAACGCACGCCAGGGCGTGGCGCCCAGCGTGCGCGCCGCAGCCACGCGCGAGGCACTCACCTGCCCCAGCGCGTCCGTGCCCGCGCGCACCACCACGCAGAGGTTGAAAAACAGATTGCCGTAGAGCAGCAGCCAGGGCGTGTCCTGCAGGTCCGGCCCACCCAGGCGCACCAGCAGGCCCTGCGGCCCCAACAGCGCCAACACCCCCATGGCGGCCACCAGCGTGGGCACCACAAAGGGCAGCATCAGCCCGCGCAGGATCAGCGTGCGGCCGGGAAAATCAAAGCGCGCCAGCACCCAGGCCATGGGCAGGCCGAGGACGAGGGAGGCGACGCAGGTGATGGTGGCCTGGCAGAACGACCAAGCCATGCGCCAGCGCAGATACGGGTCCAACCAGGGTGCGAACAAGGTGGCCACACCGGCATCGCCGTGCCAGCCCTCCACCAGCAGACGCAGTGCAGGCGCCACCAACACCACCAGCAAAAACACCAATGGCAGCACGGGCAGCACCCAGCCCGCCCAGGGCTGCGCCGGGTTGCGGTGGCGCACGGTCAACTCCGCAGGCTCAGGTTTCCGCGGATTACTTCAGCACCACCTTGGTCCAGCGCGCCACCCAACCGGCGCCCTTGCTGGCAATGTCGGCATCGCTAGGGGCGTTAAAGGCGGCGGGCTCGGGGGCGAACTTGAAAGCGTCGGACTTGGCCACACCGGCTTCGGCGGGGTACATCCACATCTCGGTCTGCATGCCCTGTTGCACGGCGGGCGAGCGCAGGAATTCCACAAACTTCTCGGCCGCAACGCGCTCCTTGCCGCCCTTGACCAGCGCCACGCCCTCCACCTGACGGAACACGGCGCCGGGCAGGCTCAGCGATGCGGTGGGTGGCTCAGCCAGCTTGGTCTTGCTGTAAAACAACTCTGCTGCCGGGCTGGTGGCGTAGCTCACCACGATGGGGTGTTTGCCGCCGTTCTGGCTGAACTCGGTGTAGTAGGCCTCGCTCCAGCCTTTGGCCACCTTCAGGCCGTTGGCGCGCAGCTTGGCCCAGAAGTCAAAGGCCTTGTCCTCGCCCATGGCGCCAATGGTGGCCAGGAGGAAGGCATAGCCGGGGCTGCTGGTCGCGGGGTTTTGCACAACGAGCAATTTGGCGTAGGCAGGCTGGGCCAGGTCGTCCAGCGCCTTCGGCACGGCCACGCCGTTCTTGGCAAACCAGGCCTTGTCGTAGTTCAAGGTCACGTAGCCGTAGTCCACGGGCACAAGCGGTGCGGGCAGTTCGGCAGTGGGCTTGCGGCTGGAGGCGGCACCGGCGTAGCTGTCCAACACATCGGCGGCCAGGGCCTTGGGCGCCAGCGCGTTGTCGATGCCGTAGACCACATCGGCAATCGGGTTGGCCTTGGTGAGGATGAGCTTGTTCAGCATCTCGCCGGCGTCACCGGCCTTGGTGATGCGCAGCTTCACGCCATTGTCTTTTTCAAACTGCGCCAGCAGGGGCTTGGGCACGGTGAAGGAGCTGTGCGTCAGCACGCGCAGGTCGGCAGCGTGGACAGCCGTCAGGCCCGCGGTCAGCAGGGCAGCGCCCAGCGTGGTCTTCAGAAACGAAAAAATCCCGTGTTGCATGGTGTGCTCGCTTTCAATGCGCCAGCAGAAGGTCGCATCAAAAACCGGCACCCGCAAGACGGGACAGGCTTCTCACACTTCCTACGCTGGCATAACCCAGATCAGGTACATGGGGTATTTCTCAGTCCTGTGACGGACACCCCCGGTGGAAGCTTGGATTGTAGGCTTTTGCGTCTGTGGGCCGCCTGCGCAGGCCTATGCCCACAGGGCCGGCTTGGCCACCATCAGGTAGAACACCGCCAGCATGGCGATGAAGGCGGGGTAGCCCAGCGCTTCCCAGCGGCGCGCGTACTGCCAGTAAAGCTCCGGCAAGGATTCGTTCTTTTCATGTGCCGCTTTCGCCATGTCGGCCATGCGCAACTGCAGCGCCACCACGGGTGTCCAGCAGGCGCCAGTGAACAGGTAGAGCGCCACCGTCACCAGCAACCATGGCGTGTGCCAGGGGTAACCGGCCAGGTAGGCCATCCACACGCCCGTGATGGGCTGGATCACCACGGCGGGCGAGGTGAACCAGGTGTCGGCCCGCACCACCAGGCGTGACACCACGGCCTGCGCCGCAACCACGCCACTTCGGTTGGCGTAGAAGAAGAAAAACGCCATGCCAAACCCGGTGCCCACCAGCACCACGCTGGACAAGATGTGCACCCACTTCAAAAACACATACAGACTCACGGCGACCTCCGCATCAGGATCCACAACAGCACCGCGATGGGCACGTTCTTCGTCAGCGGGCCCAACGGGTGCAGCCACAGGGCAGGCTGCATGAAGGTCGCCACCACCGTCATGCCCAGCATCGCCAGCAAGGCCAGGCCGTAGACGCGCCGTATCGGCCACACCAGCAAGAGCAGGCCCAGCACCGCATCTACCGCAGCACCCGCCCACACCAGGGCATCGGCCATGCGCATGTCGGTCACACCACTGGCCACCAGCAGCATGCGGCTTTGCCCACGCAGCTCCAGCACACTGACGATCGCCGTGGCCAGCCAGACAAAAACCAGGCTGTAGCGCAGCCACCGCAGTTCAGCATATCCCATGGCTTAGCCCTCCTCCACGACATCCGTGACCATGCCCCACTTGGCGAACTCGGGGGTGAAGTCTTCCAACTTGTGCAGCCCCACACAAGCGCGTGCACCGGATTCCATGCGCTCACCAGCTGCTAGGCGGCGGGCCAGCAGGATGGCGGCCATGCAGGGGATTTCGGGGCCGTGGTCGTTATCGGCGGCGATGTGCCAGGCACGCTTCACCAATACGCCATCCGCATTCACACCCACCACGCGCACCACCATCCCGCCCAGGGCCGAGCCCAGGGGGTCGAAGACCTTGGCACCTGCGTTCAACAGGCGCGCGAGGGACGCAGGGTTCTTGAGCACACCCCGTTGCCGCAGCCAGGCCAGCACCGCAAACGCGCATTGGGACAGGCCAACTTCCAGCGCTGCGCGGAACTCCACGCGGTCCTGCACCCGGTAGTGTGCGGGGAACAACTCCAGATCCGGGATGTCGCACACCGCACCCAGGCGTGGCCGCAGGCGCGCAAACTGCACGCGCTGCAGATCGGCCCAGCCGGCCCGGTCCTGCCAGCGCCCGCCGCGCCACACCGGGATGGGCACACCGCAGTAGCTCAGCACGGCCTCCAACGTGGCCACGCCGCGCGGCGCCGTTTGGGCCGGCGCAATGCAGATGTCGATGCTGTCCACCCGCTGCCAACCGCGGGTCAGAAACTCCACCACGGCCGACGACAGCGCGGGCACCGTGCTGGCGCCGGTGATGGCCACCCGGTTGGCCGCCACAAACGGGCCCAGCATGGCCGAAGCAAAGTCACAGACAAAACGCCGACCATCCGCCAGGTCGATGTAGTGCGCACCAGCCTCTGCACACGCCCGGGCCACCGCATAGTCTTGCCCCTGAAACGGACCTGCGGTGTGGATCAGCAGTTCCACCCGGTGCTCGCGCAGCGCCTGTGAAAAATCCGGGCTCTGGCAATCCACCACCGCAGCGCTGGCACCCGCGCCATGCGCGTGGTTGAGCTCTCCAGCAAAGGCGGAAGCACGCCTCTCATCCCGTCCAGCAACCAGCAAAGTGATGGAGGGATCTGCAGCCAGGGCACGACAGATACGAGCGCCAAAGTTTCCGTACCCACCCAACACCATCACTCTCATGCAGACATTCCCATAAATCCCAAATCCACAGGATAGTCGGCTCGCCCAGCGGCCGCTCCAAACTGCCGCAGGTTTGGCAGGATGGTGTTCATCTCTTGTGGCCCGACGCCAAACCATCGTGCCAGTGTGGCGGCGTACTGATCCACCGAGGTACTGGGCAGCAGACGGCCTTGACCCACATGCCATTGGTCTTGTGGTGCGCCGGTGTTGCCCACGCTGACAGGGGGCGGCGCGCCGTAGAAGGCGCGGCCCTTGACGGCGCCCCCCACCACCAAGTGGTGGCCGCCCCAGCCGTGGTCGGAACCATCGCCGTTGGACGTCAGCGTGCGGCCGAAGTCGGACGCCGTAAAAGCGGTCACGTTCTGCGCCACGCCCAGCTCGACCGTGGCGCGGTAAAAGGCCGCCATAGCCTCGCTTACGCGACCCATCAACACGGGCTGCTGCGCGATGAGGTTGTCATGCAGGTCAAAGCCACCCAGCGACACCATGAACACCTGGCGTTTGGCGCCCAGCACATCCCGGCCCTGGATCAGGCGCGCCACCATCTTCAACTGGTCGGCTAGCGGGTTGCTGGACGGGAACTCGGTGGCAAGTGGCTTGGCTCCACCACTTTGGCTACTGGCCAACGCGGCGGCCACATGCACCTCGGCCTCACGCGAGCGTTGCATCACACGCACGTATTCGTTTTCCAACGGATGGGCGCTGGACTCCGAGATCATTTGCGACATCAATTCCTTTACCGCTTTGGAGCCGTACACCGCGTTATCCGTGGCGGCCCGCACGCGCACCGCGCCACCGGTGCTGACTTGGTACTGCAGCGCCGAATCACCCGACAGAAACACCGCATTGCCGGTGACCGACATGCAGGTGAACAAAGACTTGGCATTGCTGCGCAAAGCCAGGTCGCCCAGGTGCCCGCCCCAGCCCACGGTGGAGCCCTCGGGTGAGGACGACTGCCAGATGGACTGCTGGTCGTTGTGCGAAAACAGCTTGGGCGGCAGTGGGTAGGTCTTGCGGTCCGGGCTGTTGAACTGCGCACGCGTGAGCGGCACCACCAGCGGCCCGACATTGAGCTGCACCGCGGCTTGGCCTGCGTTGAACAGATCGGCCAGCCCGGTCATGGCCGGGTGCAGTGCGTACTGCCGCCCGTCAGCCAGTGGCGTGCCGGGTTGCAGCAAGGTGCGCTGCAAGTCGGCGTGTGCCAGCGCAATGCCGCCACCGGCATCGCCCGCACCGCCACGCACGGCGGCGTACTGCGCGTAACTGGCGGGATCGAATGTGACCACGGTGTTCGCATAGTCGTTGCCACCGTAGAGGAAGACACAGACCAACGCCTTGTAGTCGGTGGCAGTGGCCGCGGCGGCTTCGCCTAGCGCGGCCAAGTTCAGCGCGGTAGGCAAGGCGGTGCCAGCAAGGGCCAGTTGCCCGCTGCGCTTGAGAAAGGCACGACGGGTGTGAAGGTCGGGTTGGAGCAGGTGCATGGTGGGCGCCTATTTCTGAACCAAATACTGGGGTGCGGCCATGGTTAGCAACACGGCGGCGGCTACACGGTCCAGGCGCTTGTCGGGCGGACTCGTTGCGTTGAGTGGTGTCGCGTTGAGAGCGGTGACCATGCGGGCCTGCAGGGCCGCAGGCAACTGGCCCGCGCACAACAAGAGGTTGAGCCGCGCCACCAGAGCCTTGGCGTCATGCGCCAACGTCATCTCAGTGGTGTAGCTGGCCTTGATGTCAAAACCAGCCTTGGGATTTTTAGAGTTGCTCACGTTGTTAGGCAGGTCCGGATCATTGACGTAAATGCCGTTGCGCACCACGCCTTGCAGGTAGTTGATATACCCCGCCACGCTGCTTTCGGTGACGATCTGAAACTCCGGTGCTGACGCACCATTGGCCGCCATTTGTGTGGCCGGTGGCACATAGCCGGGGCGGAAGAAGTTGAACACCGAGGGCGAGCGCAGCGGGCTTTGGCCCAGCTGTGTGGCCGGGTTGCTGAGGTCGCCGATCTTCCAGCTGCCCTGGGCCGAGGCGATGCCAAAGGTGCGCCCCCATTGCACCAGGCGCAGCATGGGCTCGCGCAGGCGGCCAAACTGGGGATTGCTCAGGCCGGCAGGGCTGCGCGCCTCGTCGTCGAGCAGGATGGCGGCAAACACCGCGCGCAAGTCTCCGCGCACGCCTGCACCGTTGTCGGCAAAGACAGCACTCACACGTGCCACATAGGCCGGGCTGGGGTTGCTGGTGACCAGGCGCTGGATCATTTGCTTGCCAAAGAAGGGGCCTACGTTGGGGTGCTGGAACAGCGTGTCCAAGGCTTTCTTGAGCGCATCAGCACCCGATGTTTTGGGCGCAATGGTGGTGCCCAGAAAACGCACCTCCTGCTCCGAATGGCGGTTGGCTGTGAGGGCCATATGTTGTTTGGCAAAGTTGGTGTTGCCGACCTTGCGCTTGCCTTCCGGGTCTATCACCACGGTGACGTTTTGCCGCTGGTCAAAGTCATAACCCGTGAACACGCGGGCCAGCTGCGTCACGTCGCTTTGTGTGTAGGTCTCGAGCCGTTGGCCGTTGGCGCCGGTTTTTTCACTGCCGTCCGGATTCAGTTGCACCAGGCCGATGGTGAACAACTGCATTACTTCGCGCGCGTAGTTTTCGTCGGGCACACGGCCGGTGGCGGCATTTTCTTTCTGGTTGCCCTTGGTGTTGAGGTAGTGGCCCATGGCGGGGTTCAGCGTTACCTCTTCAAGCAGATCGCGGAAGTTGCCCAGCGCGTGGCGCGCCAGCGTGTCCCAGTAGTGCGCCATGGCGTGGCTGCGCCAGGCAAAGTCCAGCCCCGTGAGCGAGACCACAAAAAACTCCGACAGGGCCAATGCCAGCCGTTTGCGCACGGCGTCGGGCGCCGTCATGAGCTGGTTCCAGACCATGTAGTCGCCGGGGTAGAAGTGGTCGAAGTAACGCGTGATGTTGTCAATCTGGCCGTAGCCTCGTGCATTGAGCCAGTCCCAGCCGGTCTGGCCCAGGGGCGCATCAAACTGCTGGGCCAGCCAGTCGGCATAGGTGTGCTGCTGCACGGCGGCGATCTCGGCGTCGGATGCCGAAAACTGCGCTTGCAGCAGAAAGCGCGCGGCTTCTTCGGGTGTGTTCGCACGGCTGTACTGCTGGCCTGGGCGTTGCAAAAGCCGACCACCGGGCGTGGAGCAAGCGGCCAGCAGGCCTGCCACGCCGCTCAGCGCGGCGCGCTGGACCCAGCGTTCCGCGACCGGGTCCGCGGCGGCTTCGGTGGCAAGGGTGTCGCTGTCTTCGTACGTCATCAAACTGTCCCCCTGGCAGCAGATGGCCGCCTCTGCGCGCATGGTACCCACCAGCCATGACGCTTTGCGCTAGTCTCTGGGCATGTTGCTACCTTTGCTTACCACTTTCTCCTGGCAAGAGCTACGCCAGCACCCGTGGCGCAATGCGGCCGCGGTGGTGTCGGTCATGCTGGGGGTGGCGCTAGCGTTTGCGGTGCACCTGATCAACGCCTCAGCGCTGGACGAGTTCTCGCAAGCCGTGCGCTCGGTTGGCGGCCAACCCGACCTGGAGCTGCGCACCGCCGCTGGCAGCGCCAGCAGCGTGGACCTGGCGCTGTGGGGCCGGCTGCTGCACCACCCCGATGTGGCCGTGGCCGCACCGGTGCTGGAGCTCAGCACCTACGCCGTGCACGCGGGCCAGAAAACGCTGCTGCGCGTGGTGGGCGTGGACGCATTGCAGGTGGCCGCCGTGGCGCCAGACCTGTTGCCCCTGCCCGCCGCGGGTGCAGACCGCCTGGCCTTCTTCGCACCCGACGCGGTGTTTCTCAACCCGCTGGCGCGCCAAGCCCTGCCGGGCGCCACGCTGCAACTGCAACACGGCCTGCGCCTGCACACCCTGCAGGTGGCGGGCAGCGTGGCCGCTGGTGGTGCGCCGCTGGCGGTAATGGACATTGCCGCCGTGCAAAGCCTATTTGGCCGCAGCGACCTGAGCCGCGTGGATGTGCGGCTGCGCGCGGGGGGGGACCGCGCGAAGTTTGTGCGCGACGTCACGGGCGCTGCCGATTGGCCGGCCGGTGCCACGCTGCGCCCGCCCGGTGATGCGGTAGAACGCATCAGCAATCTGTCGCGCGCCTACCGGGTGAACCTGACCGTGCTGGCGCTGGTGGCGCTGTTCACGGGTGGCTTTCTCGTGTTTTCGGTATTGGCGCTCAGTGTGGCGCGGCGGGCGCAGCAGTTTGCACTGTTGGGTGTGTTGGGCCTGACCGGCCGGCAGCGGCTGCAACTCGTAATGCTGGAGGCCGGAGCACTGGGCAGTGTGGGTAGCCTATTGGGTCTGGCGCTGGGCAGCGCGCTGGCTGCACTGGCATTGCGCCTGTTGGGCGGTGATCTGGGTGGCGGATTTTTTGCGGGCAGCGCGCCGCCCTTGCAGTGGAGCGGTACAGCCGCGCTGGTGTTTGGCCTGCTGGGTGTGGCCGCCGCTCTGGTGGGCGCCTGGGCGCCAGCCCGGCTGGCACAGCAGTTGCCACCAGCGCAAACGCTCAAAGGTTTGGGCACGCTGGATACGGGCAAGCACCGCGCCTGGCTCGGTGTGGCGCTGCTGGTGGCCGGTGGCCTGCTGGCGCTGCTGCCCCCGGTGTGGGACATCCCGCTGGCGGCGTATTTGAGTGTGGCGTGTTTGCTGCTGGGCGGGATCACCGCCCTGCCCGCCGCCGTGGGTTGGGTGCTGGACGGCGTAGCGCCCTTAGTCGCACGCCGCGCGCTGCCGCTGCTGGCGGTGGAGCGCACGCGCCGCGTGCGCGAAAGTGCCGCGGTGGCCGTGAGCGGTGTGGTGGCCTCGCTAAGCCTGGCGGTGGCGCTGACCGTGATGGTGGCGAGTTTTCGCACTTCGGTCACCGACTGGCTGGACGCGGTGCTGCCCGCGGCTCTGTATGTGCGCACCGCCACCAGCGGCAGCGCGGCCGACACGGCCTACCTGGACCCGGCCTTTGTGCAGGGCGCCGCACAGCTGCCGGGCGTGGAGCGCCTGAGCACCCAGCGCACGCTGTCGCTCACGCTGGACCCGGCCCAACCGGCCATTGCATTGCTGGTGCGCCCGCTGCGCGATGCCCAGACCGGCGCACTGAACCTGCCGCTGGTGGGCAATCCGGTACCGGTGCCCAACGGGCGTGTGGGTGTGTACGTGAGCGAGGCCATGCTGGACTTGTATGGTGCGCGTGTCGGGCAGGATCTACCCGCACTTTCAGCGTCTTTTAGGCCTCCAGCTCCCGTGGATATTGCGCAACCAGCTACTTTTTTTGTAGCAGGTGTGTGGCGCGACTATGCCCGCCAGTTTGGCACCGTGGCCATGGACCCGGCCGACTTTGCGCGCTACAGCGCCGACACGCGGGTCAACGACATCGCCTTCTGGTTGCGCCCGGAAGCCGATGTGCCGCAGGTGCAAGAGCAGCTGCGCACGCTGGCGAATCAGCTAGCCCACACACCCGATGGCGCGGCGGGCAACTTGCTGGAATTTGGCTCGGCCCGCGAGATCCGCGCGACCAGCCTGAAGATTTTCGACCGCAGTTTTGCGGTGACCTACTGGCTGCAGGCGGTGGCCATCGGCATTGGCCTGTTTGGCGTGGCGGCCAGCTTCAGTGCACAGGTGCTGGCGCGGCGCAAGGAGTTTGGCCTGCTGGTGCACCTGGGGCTTACGCGCAAACAGATATTGCGCGTGGTGGCACTGGAAGGTGCGGGCTGGACCACGCTGGGCGCATTGGCCGGCGTGGCGCTGGGCCTGGCCGTGGCCGTGGTGCTGGTGCATGTGGTGAACCCGCAGAGCTTCCACTGGACCATGGAGCTGGCCCTGCCTTGGGGCCGGCTGGCGGCGCTAGTGGCTGCCGTCGTGGTGGCAGGAACCACAACGGCCTGGCTGTCAGGCCGGGCCGCTGCGGGGCGCGATGCGGTGATGGCGGTGAAAGAGGACTGGTAAGCCCCGCTTCGCCACCACACGGCTGCGCTTACTTCTTGGCGCGAATCTTCACCAGCTCGGCCTGCGCTTCGTTCCACAGGTCCATGCCAATGTCGGCACCAATCTGGGCGTAGACGCGGGTCAGCTTGTCGCGCATGCGGGCCGACTCGGCGGGCGACAGCTCGTTGACCTGCATGCCTTTGGCCTTGAGGTCAGCCACGGCGCGAGAGGCTTCGTCGCGGGTGTCCTTGCGCTCAAAGTCGCGACTCAGCTTGGCGGCGTCGCTCAAGATTTTTTGCTCGTCTTTGGACAGTTGGTCCCACCACTTCTTGCTGACCAGCACAATCCAGGGGCTGTACACGTGGTTGGTCACCGTCATGTACTTTTGCACTTCGTAAAACTTGCTGGATAGGATGGTGTTGAACGGGTTTTCCTGGCCGTCCACGGTGTTGGTTTCCAGCGCGCTGAACAGTTCTGAGAACGCCATGGGCACGGCATTGGCGCCCAGGGTCTTGAAGCTGTTGAGGAACACGTTGTTCTGCATCACGCGCAGCTTGATGCCATCCAGGTCCTCCACCTTGTTGATGGCGCGTTTGCTGTTGGTCAGGTTGCGAAAACCATTCTCCCAATAGGCCAGGCCGACCAGGCCCTTGTCCTGCAGCTTGGCGCGGATCTTGTCGCCAATCGGGCCGTCCAAAAGTGCATCGGCTTCCTTGGCGTTGCTGATCAAAAAGGGCGTGTCCCACAGCGCCATCTCTTTGGTGATGCCCACCAGCGTGGCCGTCGAGCCGACCATCATTTCCTGCGCGCCACCAATCAGTGAGTTCTGCATCTGCACATCGGGGCCCAATGCGGAGGCGCCAATGGTGCGCACCTTCATCTTGCCGCCGGAGGCTTTTTCCACGGCCTCGGCAAACACCTTGGACGCACGGCCCTGGTTGCTTTGTTCGTTGAGGCCGTAGCCAAAACGGATCAGGCGCGGTTTGATGTCTTGGGCCAGCGCGGGCAGCGCAGCGCTGAACACGGCGGCACCGGCCACGGCCAGTACGGCGCGGCGGATGAGGGTGGTGGAAGTCTTCATGGAATGTCTCCTGGGTAGATGTTGTTGTGGAAGAAAACGGGACGGAACTCAACGCATCCACGCCACGGGCGCGGTCACGATTTGCGGAAATAGGACAAACAGGAACAGGATCAGCGTGTAGGTGATGAGGAAGGGATTCACGCCCTTGATCACCTGGTGCAGCGGCAGCCGGCCCACCCCGGCCACCACATTGAGCACCGTACCCACGGGTGGCGTGATGAGGCCAATGGCGCCGTTGAGCACAAACATCAGGCCGAAGTAGACCGGGTCGATGCCGGCTTTCACGGCGATGGGCAGCATCACCGGTGCAAAGATCAGGATGGTGGGAGTGAGGTCCAGCGCAGTGCCCACCAGAATCAGGACCAGCATCATCACCACCATCAAGAGGCGTGGGCTCTCCACCAGCGGGCCCAGCCAGCCAGTCAGCGTGGCAGGCAGATCGGCCAGCGTGATCATGTAGCTGGCCACTTGCGCGCCGGCACACAAGAACATCACGATGGCCGTGGTCTTGGCGGCCCGCACCAGCACGCCGTACACCGCGGGCACCTTCATCTCACGGTGGATGAACAAGGCCACCACCAGTGCATAAAACGCAGCAACCACTGCGGCCTCGGTGGGGGTGAACACCCCGCTCTTCATGCCGCCGATGATGATCAGCGGCATCAGCAGCGCCCAAAACGCTTTGCGCGTGGCCTGCAGGCGCTCGCGCAGCGGTAGCGGTTGGCCTTCTGGCAAATCCATGTCGCGCAACACCAGCTTCCAGGCCACGATGAGGCCCGCGCCCATGATGAGACCCGGCACGATGCCCGAGAGAAACAGCGCCGAGATGGAGGTGTTGGTGGTCACGCCATAGATCACAAACGGCATGCTGGGCGGGATGATGGGCGCAATGATGCCGCCCGAGGCGATCAACCCGGCCGAGGTGTGCATGGGGTAGCCCTGCTGGCGCATCATGGGCATGAGGATGGTGGCCAACGCCGCGGTATCGGCCAGGGCCGAACCACTCATGCTGGCCATGAGCACCGCAGCCCCAATGGCCACAAAACCCAGACCGCCTTTGATATGCCCCACCCAAGCCTGCGCCATGGTGATGATGCGCCGGCTGATGCCACCGCTGTTCATCAGCTCACCCGCCAGAATGAAGAAAGGCACGGCCAGCAGCGGAAAGCTGTCCACCCCGGCCACCAGGTTCTGGGCCAACAACTGCGTGTCCCAAAAGTCCAGCACCCAGGCCATGGCAGCACCAGTGAGCACCAGCGACAAGGCCATGTTCATACCAATGCCCATGAGCGCCAGCATGCCGACGCAAAAGACGATAAAAGCGAGTGCTTCGTTACTCATGGCCCTACTCCACTTCTGCGCTGTGACCGAGGTCCAGCGGCGTGCGTTGTATGAGTTCCCACAGGGCCATGGCGCCAATCGCCGTAGCGCACAACAGGGCCGGCAAGGGCAGCAATGCGGTGGGGTAAGCCATCACCACGGAATAACTGTCCAGCCCCACCACCACCTGCTGCCAGGCACCACGCCCCAGCAACACACAGGCCAGCAGCACCAGCAGGCGGATCACCACAGTCATCACAGCCAGCGCCCGCGGCCTCTTTTGCAACATGGCCACTAGGCTGGTAAACGCCATGTGCTCGCCCGCCGGGTAGGCCGCGGTGGCACCAATGAATACCATCCAAACGAACAAGAGGCGCGACAGCTCTTCGCTGGCAGCCACACCGCTGCCAAAGCCGTAACGCAGCACCACGTTCACAAACACGGACACGGCCATCACACCCAGACACAGCGCCATGAGTCCATGGGTCAGGTGGACAAATTTGCTGGGTGTTGTTGCCGGGTCTTTCACGGGTTGCGTCATGCGGGCTCCTGGGTATCGGCCAGCCACTCAGTCGTGGCGGTCTGCAACTGGGCCAGCGGACGCATGGCATCCAGGCGCAGCACACCGGCCTCGCCCACCGGGGATTCCAGCGTGGCGAACTGGTTGTCCACCAAGCTGGTGGAAAAGAAATGTGATGCACGCGCGCCCACACGGGCTTGCGCATCTGCCTTGCCAATCTCGAGAAACACAAAGCGCAAACCTGGCGCTGCCTGGCGCAGGCGATCGCGGTAGGCTCGTTTGAGGGCTGAACAGGTGACCACCGCGCCACCGGGCCGGGCCTGCAGCTGGGCACCCAGGGTGGCCAGCCAGTCCGCACGGTCGGCATCGGTCAGGGCAATGCCGCGGGCCATTTTGTCGCGGTTGGCCGGGCTGTGGTGGTCGTCACCCTCCACCAGCGGCAGGCCGGTGGCTTGCGCCACGGCCTCACCCAGGCTGGACTTGCCACAGCCAGAGACGCCCATGATGACAATGGAATGCATAAACTTTGTGAATTGGATAGCGCTATCCAAAAATAATCAAAAAATGACGCCTGACAGATTGCAGCTCCATTCCCTGAGGGAAATTCCTGCTTAGGGGTTTGCCTGCTGCCTGTCAAACGTCGGATAGCGCTATCCTATGCGAAGATATTTACATGCCATTCAGTAGTTTCCCTAGTCCATGACCGCCTCCACCCGCCCCCGTGCCACCGGCCGCGTCACGCTGGCCGACGTGGCGCATCTGGCTGGGGTCAGCCCCATCACCGTGTCGCGCGCGCTGCGCGGTGAGCGGGCCGTGGCGGCCGAACTGGTGGCCAAAGTGCAGGCCGCGGCTGACACACTGGGTTATGTGCCCAACCCGGCGGCACGCGCGCTGGCCTCCGGCCAGAGCAGCCATGTGGCGGTGCTGATCCCCATGTTGTCGAACGCCTTGTTTGTGGATGTGCTGGAAGCCCTACAACAAACCCTGCGCCAGGCCGGTTACCAAACGCTAATCGGTATCACCCACTACGACCCCAGCGAGGAAGAAAGCCTGCTGCGCGAGCAATTGCTGCACCGTCCGGCCGGGCTCATCGTGACCGGGCTGGAACGCAACGAAGCCACGCGCAGCCTGATTGCCCAAAGCGGTGTGCCCTGTGTGCACCTGATGACGGCGCAGGCCCCCGAAGGCGCCTACTGTGTGGGTTTTTCTCAGCGCGATGCGGGCCACGACCTGACCCGCCACCTGCTGGACCAGGGCCACCAGCGCATTGCGTTTGCCGCCGCCCAGCTGGACCCGCGCACCCTGCAGCGCCTGGAAGGCTGGCGCCAGGCCCTGCAGGCCGCAGGCCGCTACGACGCGACGCTGGAGTGGCTGAATCCGGCGGCCTCTTCGCTGTCATTGGGGGCGCGCATGTTTGAACAAATCATCGGCCAACAGCCTCCCGTGGATGCGATTTTTTTCTGCAACGACGACTTGGCCCAGGGTGCGCTGCTGGCCGCGTTGCGTTTGGGAGTGGCGGTGCCGCAGCGCGTGGCGATTGCGGGCTTTAACGACCTGACCGGCAGCGACCAGATGCTGCCGCCGCTGACCACGGTGCGTACCCCCCGTGCCGAAATCGGCCAAGCCGCGGGGCAGATGCTGGTGGCGCTGATGCAAGGGGAAACTGTCGCGTCGCCTTGCATCAATCTGGGCTACACCTTGCAACTGCGAGACAGCGCCTAAACCATTAAGGGGCGTTGGATTCCAGCCCGCGCAGCACGCGGCCGCGGCCGGCGGTCAGGAAATCGGTGTAACCCGCCAAACCACCCAGCAGGCGCCACAGCGCGCGCACCACCAGGGCCAGGCCGTGCCCGATGTCACGCGCCGGCTCCACCACATTGGTTTGCCACCGCGTCGCCAGGCAAGCCTGCGGCTGCGCCACCCATTGCAACTGAATCCCGTCCTGCCCTTTGTACGGCCACGCTTCCACCACCACACGCTGCCCGGCGCGCAACTGCAAGTCATGGCCCAACGCCACAAAATGGTCACCGGTTTCCAGCAGCGGGGTGTTGCGGGACACATCTACCGTCGCCCAAGCACGGCCCGACACCACACGCAACACGCCGGCCGTGCGCGGACGCAGGGTGATAGCCTTGCCCTTGGCCAGCACCCAGGGGGCATCGGTGGACAAGGAGAACACGCCGTACTGGAGGTCAGCGGCGGGTTGTTGAAGCTGGGACGATAGTGGGGACTGTTGTAGCGAGGGACTTTGGGCTTGCATGGTGGACTCCGTTTAGGTGGTTGGGCAATGAATGATCGCGCCACGCTGCACCACCGTCCAATGAAATCGGGCTATGCTATTCATTCCATTCCCGCATCAATCGGTTTTCTGCCATGTCCAACACTGCCCCCTCCAGCACCGAAATCCGCCTGCGCACCCGGCCGATTGCCGTGGGCCACCTGCGTGCCCTGGAGGCAGTGGCCCGTCACTTGAATTTTCGGGCGGCCGCCGAGGAGCTGTCGCTGACGCAAAGCGCGGTGAGCCGCCAGGTGCAGTCGCTGGAGGAAGAGGTAGGCGTGCCCCTGTTTTTGCGCCACACACGCGCCGTGGAACTGACCAGCGCAGGCGCCCAATTGTTGCGTGCCGTGGTGCCTTCGCTGGAGCGGGTGGACAGCGCGGTGCGGCTGATCCGCCGTACCGCCGGGCGCAAGAGTGTGGCCATTTCCACCTGGGCGTCATTCGCCTCCATGTGGCTGATCCCGCGGCTCGAAGCCTTCCAGGCCGAGTACCCCGACATTGACATCCGGCTGGACGCCACCGACAACCCGGTGGACTTGGACACCAGCGATGTGGACCTGGCCATCCGTTACACCCGCCCCGGCAACGCGGGGCCCGATGCGGTGCGCCTGTTTGGTGAACAGCTCACACCCGTGGCCAGCCCCTGGTTGCTCAAAAGCGGCCCACCACTGCGCAAGGCCGCCGACCTCAACCGCTTTGCGCTGCTGGAGGCCAGCGACAGCCACCGCCACCAGAACCTGGAATGGTTGACCTGGCGGCGCTGGCTGGACGGCAACGACCTGCCCAAGCTGGAACCCAAGCGCTGGATGTATTTCAACTACGCCCACCAGATCGTGCAGGCCGCCCTCACCGGCCAGGGCGTGGCACTGGCGCGCATGCCGCTGGTGGCCGACAGCCTGGCCAGCGGTGACCTGGTGGAGGTGCTGCCCAATGGCCGCATCGACACGCCACTGGTGTACTTTTTGATTGTGGGCCCGCGCAGCCGTACTCGACCGGAGATTCAGGCCTTTTGTGCCTGGTTGATGGCGCAGGCCGCTGTCACCCGCAAGGCCATTGGTGAGGAGCCAGACCCTGAAACCCAGGCCCACCCGGACTGAGTGCCTGTTTGCGATCTCGGGCATTGCCGCGTTGCAGCCCTTCCCTGACAATGGCATCCATGCGTAAACCCCTCACCCTTACCCTGCTGGCCTTGGCGCTGCTAGGCAGTCTTGCGGCCCAGGCCCAGGAGGCGCTGGTCACCAAGCGCCAGACCACGCTGCGCGAAGGCCCGACCGAAAGCGCCGCCGCCATCGCCACGCTGCCGGCCCAAACCGCCCTGACGCGCCAGCCCACCCGCCAGGGCGCCTGGGTGCAGGTCAAAACAGCGGCCGGTGCCAGCGGCTGGATCCACTTGTTTGACGTGGGCACCGCTACCGAGCAAGGCAGTGTGGCCAGTGCCGCCACCGGAGCCCTGCGCGGCCTGTCCAACCTGTTCAGCCGTGGCAGCGCGCAAAACCAGAACACCAGCGGCACCACCGCCACCGTAGGCATACGCGGCCTGGGGGCCGAAGACATTGCCAACGCTCAACCCAACTTGGCGGCGCTAGCCCAGGCCGAGGGGCTACGCCAGGACGCAACCCAGGCCAAACGTTTTGCCGCTGATGCCAGCCTGAGCCCGCAAGCCGTGGAGCCCCTGCCCGTGCCCGCGCCCCCCACCCCGGTGAATGCCCCCTCCTCAGGATATTCCCAATGAAGCGCCCCCTGATCGCCCTGAGCCTGGCTGCTGTCTGCTGCGCCACGCTGCCCTTGTCTGCCCAGGCACAGGACCCCGGCAAGATGCTGGGTGGCCTGCTGCAAAACATGCTCAAACCCAATGTGGCTAGCAACAACAGCGCCCCCGCTGCCGCTGCCAACAGCAGTGATTTGGTGGGCTTGCTGTCGCAGTCCATGGAGCAGATCGACGAGCCCAAAGAAATCGAGATGGGCCGCCAGCTCTCGGCCGTGCTGCTGGGCGCCAAACCCCTGCACAAAGACGTGGCACTGCAGCGTTATGTGAACCGCCTGGGCCGCTGGATCAGCCTGCAGTCCGAGCGCCCCAACCTGCCCTGGACCTTTGCCGTGCTGGACGACGCGGGCTACAACGCCTTTGCCGCGCCGGGTGGGTATGTGTTTGTGACCAAGGGACTGGTGGACTCCGTAGCCGACGAGTCGGAACTGGCCGGCATCCTGGCGCATGAGATTCACCACGTGATTGCCAAACATCACCTGGCCGCGCTGCGCAAATCCGCGCAGACCGGTTTGCTGACCCGCGCCATTGCCTCGCAACTCGGCAACAACGCCCAAGGTGCGCTGTCGGCCCAGCTGCTGGCGCTGGGACGTGAGGTGTATTCCAAGGGTCTGGACCAGGGCGATGAGTTTGACGCCGACCGCAGCGGTGTGGCCCTGGCCGCGCGCGCGGGCTTTGACCCCTATGGCCTGGTAGCCGTGTTGCAACAATTGCGCACCGCCAAGCCCGACAATCCCGTGTTCACCCTGGCGCTGAGCACCCACCCCGCCACGCAGGTGCGGCTCGACCAGTTGGAGGCAGCCATGGGCCAGCGCCTGGACGCACTGTCCGGCAAACCCTCGCCCACCGTGGCACAGCGCCTGGCGCGCGCGGGTAACCGCTGAGCGCGGGCCGCCCCGCCATGCTCCAGCGGCGCGCCGCCTTGGCCGTACCGCTGCTGGCCGGCTTGCTGCCCACAGCCTGGGCGCTCCCCGCCAAACGCCTTGCGTTTCCGCGCGATGCGGGCAGTCACAACGACTTTGCCACCGAGTGGTGGTACCTCACGGGCTACGCCCATGTGGCGGGCCAGGCTGCGGCGCTGGGCTTTCAGGTCACGTTTTTTCGCAGCCGCGTCGCCAGCACCCAAGCCATGCCGTCGCGTCTGGCGGCCAAACAGCTGCTGTTTGCCCATGCCGCCGTCACCGACGTGGCGGGCAAGAAACTTTGGCACGACCAGCGCATTGCGCGTTGGTCTGGCGAGCCCGCGGGCAGCAACCCGGCGGATACGGCATCCGCCAGCCTGCAGGACACCGGTGTGCGGCTGCGCGACTGGTCCTTGCAGCGACAGGGCGCAGACCTGCAGGCGCAGATTCCTGCGGGTGACTTTGCGCTCAACCTAAATTTCAAAGCTACCCAGCCGGTGCTGCTGCAGGGGAAAGACGGCCTGTCCCGCAAGGGGCCGGAAGCAAAACAGGCAAGTTATTACTACAGCCAGCCGCAGCTGCAGGTGAGCGGCAGCATCGCGCTGCAGGGTCAGACGCGCATGCTGGAGACCGGCAGCACCGCCTGGCTGGACCATGAATGGAGCCAGGAGGTACTGCACCCACAAGCCCAGGGCTGGGACTGGATCGGCATCAACCTGTTCGACGGCAGCGCGCTTACCGCGTTTCAGCTGCGCGACCGCCAAGGTGGCGTGTTGTGGGACGGTGGCTCCTTCCGCAGCGCGGCAGGGGTGCGCTACGCGTTCTCGCGCGGTGAAGTGCTGTTCAAACCCGTGCGCAGCTGGCGCAGCCCGCTAAGCCGCGCCAGCTACCCCGTGGAATGGGTGGTGCGCACCCCGGCCGACTACTACACGGTCAAGGCTGTCATCGACAACCAGGAGCTCGACAGCCGCAGCTCCACCGGCGCCATCTACTGGGAAGGCCTGAGCGAAGTCTGGGACAGCAACGGCAAATTGGTCGGGCGCGGTTACCTGGAGATGACGGGCTATGCGGCAGCGCTAAAACTCTGACACCGCTGCAACAAACCGCAACAAACCGAAAACTTGATGCTACAAATTCAGTAGCTGCTCGCGCAATAATCACGGGCGCTAGAGGCATATTTGGTTATATTTCTCGGCCCACCTTGCCTCCACCGCCCTCGCCCCCACCTAGGCTGCCATGAACTCTTCCGACCGCCCCAAAGCCACCAACCCCAAATCTCTCTCTGGCCTGCTGCCGTTTTTGCGGCCCTACCGGGGCCGGATTGGCATGGCGCTGGTGTTTCTGGTGCTGGCGGCGGGCGCCACACTCGCGTTTCCGCTGGCGCTGCGCAGCCTGATTGACGGCGGGCTGGTGCAAGCCGACAAGGGCGCGCAGGTGATGGCGCTGCGCGAGCACTTTGCGGCGCTGTTCGCGGTGGCCGTCGCCTTGGGCCTGTTTTCAGCGGCGCGCTTTTACATGGTGAGTTGGCTGGGTGAGCGCGTGACTGCCGACCTGCGCAACGCGGTCTACAGCCATGTGCTCAAGCAAAGCCCCGAGTTTTTTGAAACCACACAAACCGGTGAGGTGCTCTCGCGCCTGTCGGCCGACACCACGCTGGTGCAAACCGTGGTGGGCTCGTCGCTCAGCATGGGGCTACGCAACGCGGTGATGGGTATTGGCGCCCTGGGTGTGCTGGTGTGGACCAACCCGGTGGTGATGCTGCAGGTGCTGGTGGTGCTGGTTTTGGTGGTGCTGCCCAGCCTGTGGTTTGGCCGGCGTGTGCGCAAGCTCTCCCGTGCATCACAAGACCGCATTGCCGACTCCAGCGCGATTGCCGCCGAGGTGCTGAACGCCATCCCCGTGGTGCAAAGCTACACCGCCGAGGGGCGCGAGACCGCGCGTTTTGTCACCTCCACCGACAACGCCTTCGAGACCGCCACCAAACGCAGCCTGATGCGTTCGATGCTGGTCGCCTTCATCATCATCGCCACCAGTGCGGCACTGCTGTGGGGCCTGTACCAGGGCACGCAGGCCGTGGCCGAAGGCCGCATCACGGCCGGCCACCTGGGCCAGACCGTGGTCTACGTGATCATCCTGGCCAGCGCGTTTGCGGTGCTGGGCGAGGTGTATGGCGACCTGCTGCGTGCCGCCGGTGCCACCGAGCGCCTGATGGAGCTGCTGGGCACCCAGTCACCCATCACTTCACCCTCAAAACCACTGCTAGCCCCCATGCCCACTGCGGGAAGCGCTATCAAATTTGAAGCGATTGATTTCCACTACCCCTCGCGCCCCTTGCAGCCTGCACTGCACAACTTCAGCCTGGATGTGCAGCCCGGCCAGACCGTGGCCATCGTCGGGCCCAGCGGGGCGGGCAAGAGCACGGTGTTCCAGCTGCTGCTGCGTTACTACGACCCGCAAAGCGGCGGCATTGTGCTGGACGGCGTGGGCACGCGCGACATGGCGCTGGACGCACTGCGCCAGCGCGTGGGCATCGTGCCACAGGACGCGGTGATCTTCTCCAGCAGCGCGCTGGAAAACATCCGCTACGGCAAGCCGGATGCCACTGACGCTGAAGTGAAGGCCGCAGCACAAGCTGCATTCGCGCACGAGTTCATCAGCGCCCTGCCTCAGGGCTACGACACCTTTCTGGGCGAGCGCGGTGTGCGCCTGTCGGGCGGTCAGCGCCAGCGCATTGCCATAGCGCGCGCTATGCTGAAAAACCCGCCGCTGCTGCTGCTGGACGAAGCCACTAGCGCGCTGGACGCCGAGAGCGAGCGCATGGTGCAGGCCGCACTCGAATCGGCCATGCGCGACCGCACCACGCTGGTCATCGCGCACCGCCTTGCCACGGTGCAAAAGGCCGACCTGATCGTGGTGCTGGACCACGGCAAGCTGGTGGAACAGGGCACACACGCCGAGCTAGTGGCACGCGGCGGCGTGTACGCCGGGCTGGCGGCGCTGCAATTTAACGCCTGAGCTAGCAGAAACGCAGCTGTGTAAAGCATTGAAATGCGGGAGTGAAGTACCTAAAATCAAGGCATTCAACCCCCTGGAGACTCGTATGGACGTCAGCAAAGCCAAGCCGCAGCAGGTGCAACAGGCCCAAGCCACCAAACGCACCCAGGAAGTGCGGGAAACACAGCAGCGCGAGCTGCAGGCCAAGGCGGCCGAACCCAAAAAGACCGAAGAGCCCAAACCCCAACCGGTGGTCAACACCCAAGGCCAAACCACCGGCCGCCTGCTCAACGTCACAGCCTGACCTGCCACCGGAGCTGCGGCCATGGTCGCCATCACAGCCACCAACTCGGCATCGCCTTCTCTGCAGGCGACGCTGAGCAAGACGCGCATCGAGCAGGCACGGCGCGAAGCCGACTCTGCCGAAGCGCGGGCCAGCGACCTGCGTGCACAGGCCGACGAAGCCGAGCGTGAGGCCCAGGACCGCAACCAGACAGCCCGCAAGCTGAGCACCGCCAGTACCAACAGCGACAGCACCTACGACAGCGCCCTGCGCCAGCAGAAAAGCGAAGTGCCACCGGCGACCCAGAACTTTCTGGAGCGCATGTACACCGCGGTCAGCCCCAAGTTTGCCGCCAGCGGCAACGCCCTCAAAACCGACAGCGACACGGCGCCCGTGGTGAACAGCCAAGGACAGGCAACCGGACGCATCCTGGACGTCAGCGCCTAGCTCGTTATTAATTTTTTGCATAGTTTGCAAATGAAGTGGCCTTGGACAGGTCGCCATGGCAAGCCTACATTGCGGGCCATGACGACAACCACAAGGAGCATTCATGTCGCAACACCACGCTAACCCGGCGTCCCCCGCGCACCCCGCAGCCACCACCCATGCGCTGCCCTCTTACCTGCAGGCCGACCACCTCGGCCCCTGGGGCATTTACCTGCAACAGGTCGACCGCGTCACGCCCTACCTGGGCCACTTGGCACGTTGGGCCGAAACGCTGAAACGCCCCAAGCGTGCGCTGATCGTGGATGTGCCGATCCAGCTGGACAACGGCACCGTGGCCCACTTCGAAGGCTACCGCGTGCAGCACAACACCTCACGCGGCCCCGGCAAGGGCGGTGTGCGTTTTCACCAGGACGTGACCCTGTCTGAAGTGATGGCGCTGT
Source organism: Rhodoferax sp. TS-BS-61-7 (assembly GCF_002943465.1). Lineage (GTDB taxonomy): Bacteria > Pseudomonadota > Gammaproteobacteria > Burkholderiales > Burkholderiaceae_C > Allorhodoferax. Next base: position 138,542 of record NZ_PTQY01000006.1, on the reverse strand, counting down.
CAGCCTGGATGTCGATCAAAAACGCGGCGGTGAACGTGCCCTACGGCGGCGCCAAGGGCGGTATCCGCGTCGATCCCAAGACCCTGTCACGCGGTGAATTGGAGCGCCTGACGCGCCGCTACACCAGCGAGATCGGCATCATCATCGGCCCCACCAAAGACATCCCGGCGCCCGACGTGAACACCAACGAGCAGATCATGGCCTGGATGATGGACACCTACTCCATGAACGAAGGCGCTACCGCCACCGGCGTGGTGACGGGCAAGCCGATTGACCTGGGTGGCTCACTGGGCCGACGCGAGGCCACGGGCCGCGGCGTGTACACCGTGGGCGTGGAAGCAGCGCAGCACATTGGGCTGGATATTTCCAAAGCACGCGTGGCCGTGCAGGGCTTCGGCAATGTGGGCGGTATCGCCGGCAAGCTGTTTGCCCAAGCGGGGGCCCGTGTGGTGGCCGTGCAGGACCATGGTGGCACCATCTACCAAGAGTCTGGCCTGGATGTACCGGCCCTGCTGGCCCACGTGGCGGCCCATGGCACGGTGGCGGGCTTCACCCCGGCCGAGACCATTACCAACGATACCTTCTGGGATGTGGACTGCGACATCCTGATTCCCGCGGCCCTGGAGCAGCAGATTACCAAGGCCAACGCAGGGCGCATCAAAGCCAAGCTGGTGATCGAAGGCGCCAATGGCCCGACCACGCCCGAGGCAGATGACATTCTGCAAGAACGCAATGTGCTGGTCTTACCCGACGTGATTGCCAACGCGGGTGGTGTGACGGTGAGCTACTTTGAATGGGTGCAGGATTTCTCCAGCTTCTTCTGGAGCGAAGACGAGATCAACGCCCGCCTGGTGCGCATCATGAAAGAAGCCTTTGCCGGCGTCTGGAATGTGGCGCAGGACCATAAGGTGAGTCTGCGCACCGCCACCTTTATCGTGGCCTGCAAGCGCATACTGCATGCGCGGGAACTGCGCGGCTTGTATCCCTGATGCAGGCCAAGGGCTTTTGCAAGCTTATTGCAAAGGCCCTTTCAGTGCTTCGGGTAACAAGAGGGGCATGACTTCAATGCCCTCCTCTACCAACTCTTTGGCTTGCTCCGGGGTGGTTTGCCCGCGTATGTTGCGAACTTCGGCTTCGCCGTAATGCATCTTGCGGGCCTCTTCGGCAAACTGGCCACCTACGTCGGTGGTGTTGGCCACCACATGGCGGGCCACGGCCATCCAGGCGGCAGCGAGAGCCGTCTCCACCTCACCCATGCGCGCAGGCATCGCCGGACTGGCGGATGGTGTGGGCTCTGACTTGGCTGCTGGCGGCTCACGGGCGCCCGACAAGTTCAGCCGCGGCGCGCTGAGTTTTTTCACCACAGTGGGGTCTGCACACACGGGGCACTGCACCAGGCCACGCAGGCACTGTGAAACGAAGTCGTCTTCCGACGCAAACCAGCCTTCAAACAGGTGGTGCTGGCTGCATTGGAGGTCCAGGACTTTCATGGCGGAATGCTGCGCTCAGGCAGACACTGGAGTGGTCCACTCCAGGGGCCAGTCGCCACGCAGTACGTTCTGTACCCAGAGTGCACCGGCCAGGGTTTTGGCATCGGTCACCAGACCTTGCTGGCACCATTGCAGAAATTCGGCGGGGCTGGCGGTCACCACGTCGAGGAACTCCCCGTCATCGAGCTTGCGCTCGCCCAACTGCAAGTCGCGTGCGAACCAAATGTCAATGAATTCGGTGGAATACGAAATGACCGGGTGCATGACGCCGGCCCGGGCCCAGGCGCGTGCGGTGTAACCAGTTTCTTCCAGCAGTTCGCGTTGGGCACAGCGTTGCACACTTTCCCCTGCGTCCAGTTTGCCGGCCGGAAACTCGATCATCACCCGCGCTACGGGGTAACGGTACTGGCGTTCCAGCACCAACTTGACCTCTCCACTGCCATCGTCCAGCAGGGGGATAACCATCACCGCACCGGGGTGCACCACATACTCACGCGTCGCGGGTCGGCCGCTAGGCAGCAACACCTGGTCGCGAAAGGCATGGAGGAAATGGCCTTTGAAAATTTCCTCGCCAGACGTCTTGCGTTCGATGAGGTGGCTGTCGTCTTCCATGGCAGTGCGCGGTTTACCCTGCCCGCTTGAGCAGGTAGCGGTAGACAAAACCGGGGAAGGCAAAGGTGACGAACAGCGCAAAGGTGATGGCATAAAACTCCCACCCCTGTGGGCTGATCTGCCCAGCACGATGCTCAAGACCCAAGCCGACGGCACCGGTCACGGCGTACAGAAACAACAATTCGAGCAAACGCCAGCCAAGCGACTTCTCGGCCGCCAGGCGGTAAAAACCCAGCAGCCGCTCCGTGAAAAAAGGAAGGTTGGCACAGACCAAGGCCAACACAACGACCAAGCCTGCCGCAAAAGAATTCATCATCGGTGATGCGCCAAGGCAATGCCGGAACCAAGCGCCGCAGCGCTTAGCTGCCCAGCATTTGGCGCACAGAATTGGCGCACACGGTCATCAAGCCACTGGGGAAGATACCCAGCAACAACACCAAACCGCCGTTGAGACACAACACCACACGCACATCGGCGGGCGCTGTCACGGGGGCAGTCGTAGTGGGCTCGTCAAAGTACATAACCTTGATGAGGCGCAGGTAGTAGAAGGCGCCGATGAGGGACATCAACACCGCAAACACAGCCAAGGCCAAGTAGAAATTGTCACCCGACGCAATCAGGGCTTGCAACACCGACAGCTTGGCGTAAAAACCCACCATGGGTGGAATGCCAGCCAGAGAGAACAGGCAAATCGCCATGATGGCGGCGTACAGCGGGCTGCGCTGGTTCAGGCCGGCAAAGTCTGCGATTTCTTCACTCTCGAAACCATCGCGTGACAACAGCAAGATCACACCGAAGCTGGCCAAGGTGGTGAGCACATAACTCACCACATAAAACATGGCAGAGCTGTAAGCATTGGCACCAGAGGCGGTGTTGCCGTTCACCACGCCGGACATTAACCCGAGCAGCACAAAGCCCATCTGGGCGATGGTGGAAAACGCCAGCATGCGTTTGATGTTGGTCTGCGCAATGGCAGCCAAGTTACCGATCAGCAAGGAGCCAATCGACAAGACCATCAGCATCTGCTGCCAGTCACCAGCCAGGGGCAACATGCCCTCCACCAGCAGGCGCATGACGATGGCAAAGGCTGCCAATTTGGGCGCACCACCAATCATCAGAGTCACGGCAGTAGGTGCACCCTGGTAGACATCGGGAATCCACATGTGGAAGGGCACCACACCCAGCTTGAACGCCAGGCCGGCCACCAGAAATACCAAGCCAAACACCAGCACCATGTGACGAATCTGGCCCGAAGCAATGGCCTTGAACACTTCGTTCACGTCCAGGGAACCGGTAGCACCGTACAACATGGACATGCCGTACAACAGGAAGCCCGAGGCCATGGCGCCGAGCACGAAGTACTTCATGGCGGCCTCTGTGGCAGCCACATGGTCACGGCGCAGGGCCACCAAGGCGTAGCTGGACAGGGTCAGCAGCTCCAGGCCCATGTAGATGACCAGGAAGTTGTTGCCGGAGATCATGACAAACATGCCGAGCAGCGCAAAAATGCTCAACGTGAACAGCTCACCGCCGCGCAACATGTCGCGCTGGCTGGCGTAAGAGCGCCCGTACACCAACGTCACCATCACCGCCAAGGTGGCAAAACACTTGAGCCAGTTGCCCATGGAGTCGCTGACCACCATGTTACTGAAGGCGTATTGCGTCTGGCCTGTGGAGGCATAAGACGCTTGCAACAAAGCAACTGCCGCCAAAGTGAGCAAGGTAAGCACATGGGTCACACCGCGCAGGGGGGACTTCACCCGCAAATCCACCAGGGCAATGACACACGCCATGATCAGCAAAATGAGCTCTGGCAGTACCGTGATCAAACTGAGTTTGTCTATCATCGTTCGTCTCGCAATTCAGTTGGATCAGTTCAACTTGGACACGGCCACGTGCTTGAGCAGCTCGGCCACAGAAACGTCCATCACATCGGTGAAGGGTTTGGGGTACAGGCCCATGTAGAGCACGGCCACCGCCAAAAGCGTCAGCATGAAAAATTCACGCGCATTGATATCCGAGAGGCCTTTCACGTCGTCATTGGTCACCGGGCCCAGGTAAACGCGTTTGAACATCCACAGCGTGTAGGCTGCACCGAAAATCAGCGCACTGGAGGCGGCAAACCCGATCCAGAAGTTGAATTTGACCGCACCCAAAATCACCATCCATTCGCCCACAAAACCGGCGGTGCCTGGCAAGCCGCAATTGGCCATGGCAAACAACAGGGCAAAGGCTGCGAACTTGGGCATGGTGTTGACCACACCACCATAGCTGGAGATTTCGCGCGAATGCACGCGGTCATACAACACACCAATCGACAGGAACATGGCACCGGACACAAACCCGTGCGCAATCATCTGCACCAGACCACCGGACACACCCAGGTCATTGAAGATGAAGAAGCCCAATGTAACAAAACCCATGTGCGCCACCGACGAATACGCCACCAGCTTCTTCATGTCTTGCTGCACCATGGCCACCAAGCCCACGTAGACCACGGCAATCAGGGACAGCGCCACCATGAAACCACCCCATTCGTGGGCAGCATCGGGCGCAATAGGCATGGAGAAACGCAGAAAGCCGTATGCACCCAACTTCAGCATGATGGCGGCCAGCACGGCAGAGCCGCCGGTAGGCGCTTCCACGTGCACATCGGGCAACCAAGTGTGCACTGGCCACATGGGAACCTTCACGGCGAATGCCGCAAAGAAAGCAAAGAACAACAAAGTCTGCGCCGTGCTTCCCAAAGGCAGTGCGTGCCAGGTGGCGAGGTCAAAGCTGCCACCCGACTTGGTGTACAGATAAATCAAGGCCACCAGCATCAGCAAGGAGCCGAGCAAGGTGTAGAGGAAAAACTTGAACGCCGCGTAGATCTTGTTGGGACCGCCCCAGATACCGATGATGAGGTACATCGGAATCAGTGTGGCTTCGAAGAACACGTAGAACAGCAAGCCATCCAGTGCGGTGAACACACCAATCATGAGTCCACTCAAGATCAGAAAGGCGCCCATGTACTGGTTGACGCGCTGGGTAATGGCCTCCCAGCCTGCAATCACCACCACCACGGTGATGAATGCCGTCAGCGGTACGAACCAGAACGAAATGCCGTCCACACCGAGGTGGTAATTGACATTGAAGCGACTGATCCAGCCCGCTTTCTCCACAAACTGCATGGCCGCGGTCGTGGTGTCAAACTGGCCGTACAGGGGCAAGGTCAGTAGGAAGCTGATCACGGCTCCGACCAAAGCAATCCAGCGAACCACCTTGGCATGTTCATCACGACCGCAGGCCAGCAACACCGCGCCGAAAGCGATGGGAACCCAAATAGCGAGGCTCAACAAACCCATTTTATTTTTCTCCTACTTGAGCCAAACGAAGTACGTCATCAGCACAAAGATGCCAAGGATCATGACCAAGGCATAGTGGTACAAATACCCCGACTGTCCCTTGCGAACGATGGAGGACACCCAGCCCACCAGCTTCCAGGAACCATTCACGACAGTGCCATCAATCACCGCCTGGTCACCCACCTTCCAGAGACCAGTGCCCAACGCACGTGCGCCACGGGCCAAGATGTTTTCGTTGATCCAGTCCAGGTAGTACTTGTTTTCCAACAAGTTGAACAGTGGCATGACGTTACGCTTGATCGCGGTCGGAACCGCGGGGAACACCATGTACATCAGGTAAGACGTCACAACACCTGCCAGCGCCAACCAGAAAGGGGCCGTGGAGAAGGCATGGACCGCCATCTGCAAGGGGCCGTGGAAGATGCCCGCTAGTTCTGCCATTGCACCGTGCTTCTCAGCATTGACAAAAATCACGTCTTTGAAGAAATCGCCAAACAGCATGGGCTGAATCGTCAGATAACCGATCAGGACCGAAGGAATGGCTAGCAACACCAGAGGTACGGTGACGACCCAGGGCGACTCATGCGGATGGTGATGCGCATCCCCGTGGTGACCGTGGTGGTCATCATGGTGTGCGTCAGGGTTCTGGTCAAAACGCTCTTTGCCGTGGAACACCAAGAAGTACATGCGGAACGAATAAAACGCGGTCACGAACACACCCGCCAGCACGGCAAAGTTGGCAAAACCAGCCGCGGGCAATTGGCTGAAATGCACTGCTTCAATGATGCTGTCTTTGGAGTAGAAGCCAGCGAACAGGGGGGTTCCGATCAACGCCAACGAGCCGAGCAAGGAAGTAATCCAGGTAATAGGCATGTACTTACGCAAACCACCCATCCAGCGAATGTCCTGGTTGTGATGCACCCCCATGATCACCGAGCCTGCGCCGAGGAACAGCAAGGCTTTAAAGAACGCATGGGTCATCAGATGAAACACTGCCACCGAGTAGGCGGAGGCACCCAAAGCCACAGTCATGTAACCCAGCTGCGACAGGGTGGAGTAGGCCACCACGCGTTTGATGTCGTTCTGAATAATGCCCAGAAAACCCATGAACAAGGCCGTGATGGAACCGATGACCAAAATGAAGTTCAAGGCTGTGTCACTGAGCTCGAACAATGGCGACATACGGGCCACCATAAAGATACCGGCAGTCACCATCGTTGCAGCGTGAATCAGCGCAGAAATAGGCGTAGGACCCTCCATGGAGTCTGGCAACCAGACATGCAAGGGGAACTGGGCCGATTTGCCCATGGCGCCCACAAACAGGCAAATACAGATCACGGTGACCAGCATCCACTCGGTGCCCGGAAAGCCCAGTTGGGCCAATTCACCAGACTTGGCAAACACCTCGCTGTAATTCAGAGTGCCCCCATACGCCACAATGAGGCCGATACCCAAAATGAAGCCAAAGTCACCCACGCGGTTGACCAGAAAGGCTTTCATATTGGCGAAGATGGCCGTAGGTTTGTTGAACCAGAAACCAATCAGCAGATACGACACCAGACCCACAGCCTCCCAACCGAAGAAAAGTTGCAGCAGGTTGTTGCTCATGACCAGCATAAGCATGGAGAAGGTGAACAGGGAGATATACGAGAAGAAGCGGTTGTAGCCTTCGTCCTCTTCCATATAACCCACGGTGTAGAGGTGCACCATCAGTGAGACGAAGGTCACCACACACATCATCATGGCGGTCAGGCCGTCGACCAGAAAACCGACCTCCATCTTGAGCCCACCCACCACCATCCAGGTGTAGAGGGTCTCGTTGAAGCGGGCACCATCCAAGGCAACCGATTTGAGTGTCGCGGCGGACAGAACAAAAGCCACCAGCACACCGAGGATAGTCAGCGTGTGGCTCAGCTTGCGGCCGATCCAGTTACCACCAAATCGGGTGCCAAAAATACCGGCCAACGCAGACCCCACCAAGGGGGCCAAGGGCACGGCCAACAACGTCGATGCAGAAAGGGTTTGACTCATTGTGATTAACCCTTGAGCGAATTGAGTTCGTCCACGCTAATGCTGTTCTTGTTGCGGAACAAGAGCACCAAAATCGCCAGGCCAATCGCGGCCTCAGCGGCAGCCACCGTCATGATGAACAACACAAAAATCTGGCCATGCAGATCATTGAGATAGTGCGAGAACGCTACAAAATTGGTGTTGACCGCGAGCAGCATCAATTCGATGGCCATGAGCAATACGATAAGGTTACGGCGATTGAGGAAGATACCCACCACCGACAGCGCAAAGAGCATGGCTCCCAGCGACAGGAAATGTCCTAAAGTCAAAGTCATTGTTTTTTCTCCGCATCTGCGTCGGCAATCACGGCCGGGGCTGCTTGCGTGGCCGCCATTTTCACCACGGTCATGCGATCACGCGACTTCACACGCACTTGGTCGCCGGGGCTCACGTATTTGCTATCCTTGCGAGCACGCAGGGTCAAGGCAATGGCGGCAATCATGGCCACGAGCAAAATGGCTGCTGCGACTTCCAGTGGAAGCAAATACTGGGTAAACAACAAAATGCCAAGCTCTTTGGTATTGGAACTACCTGGGGCCACCACCACAGATGGATCCTCAATAATGCGGAAACCGCCCATCAATACGGCAGCCATCTCCAGCGCAATCACTACACCCACCAAGGCTGCCAAGGGGAAATGTTTCCAAAACCCGAGCCGCAAGTTCTCCACATTCACGTCCATCATCATCACGACAAACAAGAACAACACCATTACCGCGCCCACATACACCAGGACCAGTGCGATGGACAAAAACTCAGCCTTGAGCAGCATCCAGATCAGCGCGGCCTGAAAAAAGGTCAGTACCAAATACAGGGCAGCATGCACCGGATTGCGCGCCGTGATCACGCGGAAGGCTGCAAACAGCAGCACCGCGGAGAAGGCATAAAAAAGACCAGTCGTAACACTCATGATTCAAACACTTTCTTGCGACAGATCAGCGGTACTTAGCGTCCGCTTGTTTGTTGGCGGCAATTTCCGGCTCATAGCGGTCACCCACGGCCAACAGCATTTCCTTGGTGAAATACAGGTCCCCCCGCTTCTCTCCGTGGTATTCCAGAATATGGGTCTCCACGATCGAGTCGACGGGGCAGCTTTCTTCGCAGAAGCCGCAGAAAATGCACTTGGTGAGATCAATGTCGTAACGCGTCGTACGACGTGAACCATCGTCACGGACATCGGATTCGATGGTGATCGCCATCGCAGGGCAGACAGCCTCGCACAATTTGCAGGCAATACAGCGCTCTTCACCGTTTTCGTAGCGACGCAAGGCGTGCAGACCACGGAACCGTGGCGACAAAGGGGTTTTTTCTTCCGGAAACTGCACAGTTACCTTGCGACGGAACAGGTAACGACCGGTCAGCGCGAGGCCCTTGAACAGTTCGATCAGCAAAAAACTGGACAGAAAGTCCCACAGCGAAAAAGCGGGGCTAGGGGTACGGGTAGCAGCGGACATTGTCATGGTGTAGTCCTTCACAGCCAGATGTTGAAGGAGGTTTGCATCCAGGCACCCACCACCAGCAGCCACACCAAAGTGACAGGGATAAACACTTTCCAGCCCAGACGCATGATCTGGTCATAACGAAAGCGCGGGAAGGTGGCGCGCACCCAGATGAAGAGGCTGACCACGGCACAGGTCTTGATACCGAGCCAGATCCAACCGGGGATGAAGTCCAACGCTGCCCAAGGCGACAACCAGCCACCCAAGAACATGATGGAGGCCAGAATAGAAATCAGCCACATATTGGCGTATTCGGCCAAATAGAACATGGCGTAGGACATGCCGGAATACTCCACCATGTGGCCAGCCACAATCTCGGCTTCACCCTCGACCACGTCGAAGGGGTGGCGGTTGGTTTCCGCCAAACCGGAAATCACATACACCACAAAAATCGGCAGCAGGGGCAACCAGTTCCAAGACAAAAAGCCCCAGCCCATGTTAGCGAATTGCCCTTTGCCCTGCCCCATCACGATTTCGGTGAGGTTCATGCTGCCGGAAATCATGAGAACGATCACCAGGCAAAACCCCATGGCAATTTCGTAACTCACCATCTGGGCAGAAGCCCGCAACGCACCCAAAAATGCATACTTGGAATTGGAAGCCCAACCAGCAATCACCACGCCATAAACTTCCATGGACGTGATCGCCATCACAAACAAGAGGCCGGCATTGATATTTGCCAAGGCGACATCCGGGCCGAAAGGGATCACAGCCCAGGCAGCCATGGCCGGCATGATGGTCAGAATCGGTCCGATGAAAAACAACCCTTTGCTAGCCTGGGTTGGCACCAAAATTTCTTTGGTGAGCAGCTTCAGGGCATCGGCAATAGGCTGCAGCAAACCCCAAGGCCCAACCCGGTTGGGGCCCACACGCACTTGCATCCACCCAAGGAACTTACGCTCCCACAAGGTAAGGTAGGCCACGGCCCCCATCAAGGGCAACACCACCACTACAATTTTTAACAAGGTCCAGATTACGGGCCAGAGAAAGCCCGCCCACCAAGTTGCGGGGCTCAGGCCCAAACCGGTGTTGTAAATCATGTCAATCATGACAAAGCCTCTTCTTGCGATTGGGCGGCCCGTTTCGCATCCGCGGTCAATTGGAGTGATGTCGCACGGCGAACCATGCCATCCAGTTGGTAAATGGATGCCACAACGGGGAGAACTTCCGCCGCCTGCGTATCAATGGTTGCGTCGCATGCATTGCTCAAACGTGCGGCGGGCACAAACAGGGCGTCACCCTGCGCTTCCAGGGCCATCGCCTTGAGCACATCCTGGGACGCGTCGTAGTCCACACCCGACACATCCAACAGGTTCGCCAACACACGAAGCACTTTCCAAGCAGGGCGCGCTTCACCAGCAGGTTTGACCACCGCATGGAAACTCTGCACGCGTCCTTCGGCATTCACAAAACTACCAGAGGTTTCTGTGAAAGGAGCGATCGGCAGAATCACATCACTGATGTCGAGGTTGGCCTTGAAGGGGCTCAGGGTGACCACCATCTCTGCCTTGGCGAGGCCAAGCAGAGCATCGCGACCCAACGCACTGTCAAACTCAGGCTCGGTATTCAGCAGCAAGGCCGCTTTCAAACCGCCAGAAAGCATTTGCGCCGCATTCAACCCATTACCTTGGGGCACAGCACCCGCCACTTGGGCGCCCACGGTATTGGCAGCCTCGGTGAGGTAGCCCACGGTGGCGCCGACTTGGGCAGCAATCCAGTTGGCCAGGGCCAAGAGGCTGGACGCCTTCGCATGGTGTGCAGCGGCATTGCCCAACAGCACCGCTTTGCGCTCTCCGGACAACAGGGAACGTGCAATGGCCTGGGCTGCAGGGGTTGCGGTTCCCGCTACTGGCGCGGCAACCGAGGTCTCGGCGGCAATCGCCGTGGCAATGTCTGCCAATGTTTGAACCCAAGACGCAGCAGGCGATGTGGCAAGGTTTGCCACTGGCAAAGCCCAATCGTTGGATTCGGACACCACTGCACTGACAACGCAGCCATGCTTGACCGCCTGGCGTATGCGCTGGGCAAACAAAGGATGGTCTTTGCGCAGGTTGGAGCCGACCACCAAAACACGCTGCAACTGCGACAGGGAAGCAATAGCAGTACCAAGATACCGCACACCCGCAGCAGGCGCAAACTCGCTATTGCGCAGACGGTAATCGATGTTGTCACTGCCCAAGCCACGCACCAAGGCACCCGCCAATTGCAGCTCTTCCAGCGTACTGTGCGGGCTGACCAGCGCACCAATGCTTGCAGTGCCATGGTTGGTTTTGATCTGCTTTAGACCGTTGGCTACATACTCCAAAGCCGTTTGCCAATCCACCGTTTTCCACTCGCCGCCCTGCTTGAGCATGGGAGAGGTCAAGCGTTCTTCGCTGTTCAAAGATTCGTACGAGAAACGATCGCGGTCTGCAATCCAGCATTCATTGACGGCTTCGTTCTCCAGCGGCACCACTCGCAGCACTTTGTGGTTCTTGACCTGAACAATCAGGTTAGCGCCGGTGGAGTCGTGCGGACTGACCGATTTGCGACGCGACAGCTCCCACGTGCGGGCGCTGTAGCGGAAAGGCTTGCTCGTCAAGGCACCCACGGGACAAATGTCGATCATGTTGCCGGACAACTCGGAGTCCACCGTGTCGCCGATGAAAGTCTCGATCTCGGCATGCTCACCACGGTGGGACATGCCCAACTCCATCACACCGGCAACTTCTTGACCAAAACGCACACAACGGGTGCAATGGATGCAGCGGCTCATTTCCTCCATGGAAATCAGCGGACCAACATCCTTGTGAAAGACCACGCGTTTTTCTTCTTCGTAACGCGAAGAAGAGCCGCCATAACCCACGGCCAAATCCTGCAACTGGCATTCGCCGCCCTGGTCGCAAATCGGGCAATCCAGGGGGTGGTTAATCAGCAGAAACTCCATGACCGACTTTTGGGCCTTGATTGCCTTGTCGCTCTTGGTGCGCACAATCATTCCCTGGGTCACCGGCGTAGCGCAGGCGGGCATCGGCTTAGGCATCTTTTCCACATCGACCAAGCACATGCGGCAATTGGCCGCAATGCTCAATTTCTTGTGGTAACAAAAGTGGGGGATGTAGGTGCCCGCTTTGTCGGCGGCATGCATGATCATGCTGCCTTCAACAATGTCCACCTTCTTGCCGTCGAGTTCGATTTCAATCATCTTGGGCTTTGCTTAAACGGAGGCCGCGACCATGCTGGTCTTGTGCTCTACGAGGTGCTCAAATTCGTGTCGGTAGTGTTTGATCATGGCGCGCACAGGCATGGCTGCCGCATCACCCAGGGCACAAATGGTGCGACCCATGATGTTCTCAGCCACGTTGTCCAAAAGCGCCATATCGCTGGGGCGACCTTGGCCCTCCACAATACGGTCCACCATACGCGACAGCCAACCCGTGCCTTCACGGCAGGGCGTGCACTGGCCGCAGGACTCATGCATGTAGAAGTAACTCAGGCGCTGCAAAGCTGTCACCATGCAACGGGTTTCGTCCATCACGATCACGGCACCCGAACCCAGCATCGAACCCGCCTTGGCGATGGAGTCGTAGTCCATGGTGCATTCCATCATGATGGAAGCGGGTAACACGGGTGACGACGATCCACCGGGGATCACGGCCTTCAGTGCCTTACCACCACGCACACCGCCAGCCAGCTCCAACAGCTTGGCAAAGGGTGTACCCATGGGGATTTCGTAGTTGCCAGGGCGCTCTACATCACCGCTGATCGAATAGATCTTGGTACCACCGTTGTTGGGCTTGCCACACTCCAGATAGGCCTGGCCGCCGTTGCGGATGATCCAGGGGACCGCCGCAAAGGTTTCGGTGTTGTTGATGGTGGTGGGTTTGCCGTACAGGCCAAAACTGGCAGGGAACGGCGGCTTGAAACGCGGTTGGCCTTTTTTGCCTTCCAGCGATTCCAGCAAGGCGGTTTCCTCGCCACAGATGTAGGCACCAAAACCGTGGGCCGCATGCAGCTGGAAACTGAAATTGCTGCCCTGAATGTTGTTACCCAGCAAGCCTGCCGCACGGGCTTCTTCCAGCGCTTCTTCAAAACGCTCGTAGGCCGAGAAGATTTCACCGTGGATGTAGTTGTAGCCCACACTAATGCCCATGGCATAGGCCGCGATGGCCATACCTTCGATCACGATATGGGGGTTGAACTGCAGAATGTCACGGTCCTTGCAGGTACCGGGTTCACCCTCGTCCGAGTTGCACACCAGGTACTTCTGTCCCGGGAACTGGCGCGGCATAAAGCTCCACTTCAGGCCGGTAGGAAAACCGGCACCGCCGCGGCCGCGCAAGGCGGACTCTTTGACCGTAGCAATCACCTGATCTTGGGTCATGCCCACGACGCCAGCGTCGTTCGGTGCCGCGCCGTCTTTGCCCAAAATCTTGCGCAGGGCTTGGTAGCCGCCGCGCGCTTCATAGTCTTTCAGGCGCCAGTTGTTGCCGTCCAGTCCTGCGTAGATCTGGGGGCTGATGTGGCGATCATGGAAGCAGGTTTGCACGCCGGTGGCGCGAAACTGGGAGAGAAGGTTCTCAACGGTCATCACTTGCCCTCCGTGGCACGCAGGCCATCCACCAACTGGTCCAGCTTGTCGTTGGTCATGAAGCTGCACATGGCGCGGTCATTGACCAGCATCACGGGGGAGTCGGCGCAGGCACCCAAACATTCACTCTGTTGCAGGGTAAACAGGCCGTCGGCCGTGGTTTCCCCCATGTGGATGCCCAGCTTGTGCTCCAGATGGTGCAAGGCCTTCTGGCCATCGCGCAGCTGGCATGGCAGGTTGGTGCACACGTTCAGCTTGAACTTGCCCACCGGGCGCTGGTTGTACATGTTGTAGAAGGTGGTCACTTCGTGCACGGCCATGGGCGCCATGCCCAAATGCTCGGCAATCACCTTCTCACTCTCGGCACTCACAAAGCCCAGCTCTTGCTGAACAATGGACAAACAAGCCATCACCGCAGACTGCTTTTGGTCTGCCGGGTACTTGGCCACTTCGCGGTCAAAACGCGCCTTGGTAGCGTCAGAGATCATCGGTCAATCTCTCCAAAAACAATGTCCATGGTGCCAATGATGGACACCGCATCGGCAATCATGTGCCCAGTGGCCATCTCGTTCAGACCCGCCAAATGGGCAAAGCCCGGCGGACGAATCTTCAGGCGGTAAGGTTTGTTGGCACCATCGCTGACGATGTAAATGCCAAACTCCCCCTTGGGGTGTTCCACAGCCGCGTAGGCTTCCCCTTCGGGCACACGAAAACCTTCGGTGAACAGCTTGAAGTGGTGGATCAGCTCTTCCATGCTGGTTTTCATGGACTCGCGCGAAGGTGGTGCCACCTTGTGGTTGTCGGTGATAACCGGGCCAGGGTTGGCCTTGAGCCAGTCCACACACTGCTTGATGATGTGGTTGGACTGCTTCATCTCTTCCATGCGAACCAAGTAACGGTCGTACACGTCACCGGTCTTGCCCACGGGAATGTCAAAGTCCAGTTGGTCGTAGACCTCATAGGGCTGCTTCTTGCGCAGGTCCCAAGCAATACCGGAGCCACGCAACATGGGACCGGTAAAGCCCAGGTTCAGCGCACGCTCTGGCGTCACCACACCGATATTCACGGTGCGCTGCTTCCAGATGCGGTTCTCGGTCAACAGGGTGTGGTATTCCTCCAAGCACGCGGGGAAACGCTGTGTGAAGTCTTCGATAAAATCCAACAAGGAACCTTGGCGGTTCTTGTTCAGCTCTTCCACACCTTTGGCATTGCGCACGCGGCTTGCCTTGAACTGAGGCATGGTGTCAGGCAGATCACGGTACACACCACCGGGACGGAAGTAGGCCGCATGCATACGCGCGCCACTGGCCGCCTCATACATGTCAAACAGGTCTTCACGTTCGCGGAAGGTGTAGATCAGGATGGTGGAGCTGCCGCAATCGTTGCCGTGTGAACCTAACCACATCAGGTGGTTCAGCAAGCGTGTGATTTCGGAGAACATCACGCGGATGTACTGCGCACGCACCGGCACGTCAATGCCCAGCAATTTTTCAATGGCCAAGCAGTACGCGTGCTCGTTGCACATCATGGACACGTAGTCCAGACGATCCA
This sequence comes from Rhodoferax sp. TS-BS-61-7, assembly GCF_002943465.1. Lineage (GTDB taxonomy): Bacteria > Pseudomonadota > Gammaproteobacteria > Burkholderiales > Burkholderiaceae_C > Allorhodoferax. The sequence continues at coordinate 123,403 of NZ_PTQY01000006.1, read as the reverse complement.
TGTAGGGCAGCGCCTGGATGTAGGTCTTGCTTTCGGCCAGTTTTTCGGTGGCACGGTGCAGCAAACCGATATGCGGATCTGCGCGCTGGATGACTTCGCCGTCCAGCTCCAGCACCAAGCGCAACACACCGTGTGCGGCAGGATGCTGCGGACCAAAGTTCAGGGTGTAGTTTTTAATTTCAGCCATGCATTCAACTGCTTACTGCAGGCCTCCGTAATTGTCTTCGCGGATGATGCGGGGCGTGATTTCGCGGGCTTCAATGGTGACGGGCTGGTAGACCACACGGCCCTGCTCGGCATCAAAACGCATCTCCACATGGCCCGTGGTCGGGAAATCTTTGCGGAAAGGATGGCCGATAAAACCGTAGTCGGTCAGGATACGACGCAAGTCGTTATGGCCTTCGAACACAATGCCAAACAGGTCAAAGGCTTCGCGCTCGAACCAGTTCGCAGAATTCCAGATTTCGTTGACGGAAGACACAGAAGGCATGTCGTCATGGGGTGCAAATACCTTGAGACGCAGGCGCTGATTCAAGCTCACCGACAGCAAGTGCATGACAACGGCAAAACGCGGACCTTCGTACGCGCCGGCTTTGTAGTCAGAGTAATCCACACCACACAGGTCCACCAATTGCTCAAACTGGCATCCTGGCGCATCACGCAACAATTTGGCCACCGTCAGCACGTCGGCAGCAGACACCACCAACTCGACTTCACCCAAGGCAGTGGTCAATCGTTTGACCTTGTCACCCAAAACACGCTGCACCGCTTCCTGCGTCGCTTCAGGCCGAATGGAATAAACAGTCATATGTATCCTCAGGCCCGGGCAATGGTTTCAGTGCGACGGATTTTTTGCTGCAACTGCAAGATGCCATACACCAGCGCCTCGGCAGTGGGAGGGCAGCCAGGCACATACACATCCACCGGCACAATGCGATCACAGCCACGCACCACGGAATAGCTGTAGTGGTAGTAACCACCACCATTCGCGCACGAACCCATGCTGATCACCCAGCGTGGCTCGGACATCTGGTCGTAGACCTTGCGCAAGGCAGGAGCCATCTTGTTGCACAAGGTACCCGCCACGATCATCAGATCGGACTGGCGCGGGCTGGCGCGAAACACTTCCGAGCCGAAACGCGAGAGGTCATAACGCGCTGCAGCAGCATGCATCATCTCCACCGCACAGCACGCCAGGCCAAACGTCATCGGCCAAATGGAGCCCGTTTTGGCCCAGTTCATCACCGAGTCGTAACTCGTGGTGACAAACCCTTCTTTGAGAACACCTTCAATCATTGGATCACTCCCAGTCCAGCGCGCCTTTTTTCCACATGTACACGAAGCCGATGGTGAGCACCACCACAAACTCTGCACCGATGAGGAAACCCAGCATTCCGGTTTCTTTCAAGGACACGGCCCACGGAAACAGAAAAGCTGTTTCAAGGTCGAACAAAATGAAGAGGATAGCCACCAGGTAGTAGCGCACATCGAACTTCATGCGTGCGTCTTCGAAAGCTTCGAAGCCACATTCGTAGGGGGAGTTTTTGGCAGGGTCGGGGCGATTGGGCCCCAAGATGTAGCCGAGTACCTGGGGCACAACGCCCACACCGACACCGACCAGGATGAACAAGAGTACGGGGAGATATTGATCAAGGTTCATCTTGAGATTCTGATCACCGTTACAGCCCAGCCAAGCAGTAGGCCTTGGCTGAGCGGATATTTTTCTGGTGCCTTCGGCGAGACTCGAACTCGCACAGCTTTCGCCACTACCACCTCAAGATAGCGTGTCTACCAATTTCACCACGAAGGCGGCTCTCAGTTGGTGAATTTGCGTGAGGAGCCTTGCGGCATTTGCTTATTCACCAGCCCTAGAGTTTACCCTGAATTTACCCTGCCGCCGGCAGGGACAAGGCATTTAAAACCCGGTTACTTGGCCGGAATTTGGGCGGCACCGGTTGCGGGCGCCGCAGGTGCAGATTCGGCTGCAGCAGGCGCGGCAGCGGGAGCGACCACGGCAGCGCCTTCGAGCACCGAACCGGAACTGGCAGGACGCAAATTGCCAAAATAAGCCAGCGCCAAGGTGCACACAAAAAACACTGTGGCCAGGATGGCCGTGGTGCGCGACAGGAAGTTGGCACTGCCGCTGGCGCCGAACAGGCTGCCGGATCCGCCGCTGCCAAAGGCTGCACCCATGTCAGCACCCTTGCCGTGCTGAACCAGAATCAGGCCAATCATGGCCAGGGCCGACAGCATTTGCACAGTCAGGATGATGGTGACGATAAAACTCATGAACTACTCCTCAATATAAAAAATCTGCGCAGCGTCAAACGGCTGCGGCAATGATGGACAGGAAGTCAGGTGCCTTCAGCGAGGCCCCCCCCACCAGCCCACCGTCAATGTCTGCCTGGCCCAGCAACTGGGCGGCATTGGCGGCATTCATGCTGCCACCGTACAGGATCTGCACGCGGTCCGAATGCTCCGTGGCGGCATGCAACTGGGCACGCAACACGGCATGCACCTGCTGCGCCTGCTCGGGACTGGCGGTTTTGCCGGTACCAATGGCCCACACCGGCTCATACGCCACCACGATCTCGCTGATGCAATGGCCGTTAGTGTGGATGACAGCAGCCAGTTGGCGCTTCACCACCTCTTCGGTCAGCCCAGCTTCGCGCTCCTGCAGCGTCTCACCCACACACACGATGGGCGTGATACCGGCGGCCAATGCCTTTTGGGCTTTGTTGGCCACCACAGCATCGGTCTCACCATGGTATTGGCGGCGCTCGGAGTGGCCCACGATGGCATAGCGCACACCCAGGTCGCGCAACATGCCAGCAGACACTTCACCCGTATAGGCGCCAGCATCGTACGCCGACACGTCTTGCGCACCGACGGCAATGGCGGAGCCTTTTACCAAGGCACCCACCTCTGCCAGATACGGCGCAGGCACACACACAGCAATGTCGCAGGCCGCCTGGCCCACACCGGCCAGCAGCTCCTGCACCAGCGCGGCGTTGACGGCAGTAGAGCCGTTCATCTTCCAGTTGCCCGCAATCAATTTCTTTTTCATGCTGCATCCCACTTCACAACAATTTTGCCAACGTGCTGGTTGCTCTCCATCAGCGCATGGGCTTTCGCTGCATCGGCTGGGGCAAACACACTGTGAATCACCGCCTTGATGCGCCCGGCGACCAACAAAGGCCAGACCACGCGCAAACAGGAGGCCGCAATCGCAGCCTTGAACGCCACCGGCCGCGCACGCAAGGTGGACCCCGTGATGGTCAGCCGCTTGCGCAGCACCAGCCCGGCGTTGATCTCGCTCTGCACACCGCCCTGCACGGCAATGATGACCAGCCGGCCATCGTCCGCCAGGCACTGCACTTCCTTGCCCACATAAGCGCCTGCCACCATGTCCAGCACCACATCCACGCCACGCCCCTGCGTGAGGCGCAAGGCCTCCGCCTGGAAATCCTGGGTTTTGTAGTTGATGGCATGGTCCGCGCCCAGCGCGAGGCAAGCCGCACACTTCTCGTCGCTACCCGCCGTCGCAATCACCGTAGCACCCAGAGCCTTGGCCAGCTGGATGGCGGTCACACCAATGCCGCTGGTTCCGCCCTGCACCAGCAAGGTTTCCCCGGCTTGCAAACGGCCCCGATCGAACACATTGCTCCACACAGTGAACAGCGTCTCGGGCAGGCTCGCCGCCTCCACGTCGCTCCACCCCGCGGGCACCGGCAGGCACTGGCCTACAGGCGCTACGCAAAACTCGGCATAACCGCCACCGGCCACCAGGGCGCACACGCGGTCCCCCAACTGGAAGCCGGCAGCTCCCATGGCCTCGGCGTCGCCCGACACAATGGTCCCCGCCACTTCCAACCCCGGAAGGTCGGAAGCTCCTGCGGGCGCCGGGTAATGTCCGGCACGCTGCAATACGTCAGGCCGGTTGATACCGCTGGCGGTTACACGAATGCACACCTCCCCCACGCCGGCAACAGGCGCAGGACGGTCCACCAGACGCAAAACGTCGGGTGGACCGAAGGAGGAGATTTCGACAGCTTTCATAGCCAAATCAACCGGTAGCCCCCGTGCTTATTGCGCGAGTAGCTACCAATTCAATAGCAAGGTGGATTAACCTTGCTCGCCGTTGTGGGCGGGACGGTCCAGCAGTGCCTTCATGGACAGCTTGATGCGGCCCTTCTCATCCGTTTCCATGACCTTGACCTTGACGATCTGGCCTTCGGACAGGTAGTCGGTGACCTTCTCGACACGCTCGTGGGCGATCTGGCTGATGTGCAGCAGACCGTCTTTGCCGGGCAGCAAGTTGACCAGTGCACCGAAGTCCAGGATCTTGGTGATCGGGCCTTCGTAGACCTTGCCAATTTCCACTTCAGCGGTGATCTGCTCGATACGGCGCTTGGCTTCTTCGGCCTTGGCTGGATCGGCGGATGCGATGGTGATGGTGCCGTCTTCGTCGATGTTGATCTGCGTGCCGGTTTCTTCAGTCAGCGCACGGATCACGGAGCCGCCCTTGCCGATCACGTCACGGATCTTCTCGGGGTTGATCTTCATGGTGAACAGGCGCGGTGCGAAGTTGGACACTTCGGTCTTGGCTTCGGCCATGGCGCTTTGCATTTCACCCAGGATGTGCATGCGGGCTTCCTTGGCCTGGGCCAACGCAACTTGCATGATTTCCTTGGTGATGCCCTGGATCTTGATGTCCATCTGCAGCGCGGTAATACCGTTGGTGGTACCAGCGACCTTGAAGTCCATATCGCCCAGGTGGTCTTCGTCACCCAGAATGTCGGTCAACACGGCAAAGCGGTTGTCGTCCTTGATCAGGCCCATGGCGATACCGGCCACGTGCGCCTTCAAAGGCACACCAGCGTCCATCAAGGACAGGCAGCCGCCGCACACCGAAGCCATCGACGAAGATCCATTGGATTCAGTGATTTCCGACACCACACGCATGGTGTAAGGGAACTCTTCTTTGGTAGGCAACACGGCAACCAGTGCGCGCTTGGCCAGACGGCCGTGGCCGATTTCGCGGCGCTTGGGCGTGCCCACGCGACCGGTTTCGCCGGTGGCGAACGGAGGCATGTTGTAGTGCAGCATGAAGCGGTCTTCGTAATCGCCGCTCAGAGCGTCGATACGCTGGGCATCGCGCTCGGTGCCCAGGGTGGCAATCACCAGGGCCTGGGTTTCGCCGCGTGTGAACAGGGCGGAACCGTGGGTGCGGGGCAGCACGCCGTTGCGGATTTCAATCGCGCGCACGGTGCGGGTATCGCGGCCGTCGATACGGGGTTCGCCGGCCAGAATCTGGCTACGCACGATCTTGGCTTCGATGTCGAACAGCAGACCTTCCACCGCCACGCTGTCAAATGCAGCGCCGTCGGCCTTCAGGGCAGCCATGACTTCGGAGTAAGCAGCGCGGCAGGCTTGGGTACGGGCTTGCTTGTTGCGGATTTGGTAGGCAGCAACCAGCTTGTCCTTGGCCAGGCCGTCGATCTTGGCGATCAGGGCTTCGTCCTTGGCAGGGGCTTTCCAGTCCCACACGGGCTTGCCAGCGTCACGCACCAGTTCGTGGATCGCGTTGATGGCGATCGCACCTTGTTCGTGACCGAACACCACGGCGCCGAGCATGATTTCTTCGGACAGTTGTTGCGCTTCGGACTCGACCATCAGCACAGCGGCTTCGGTACCGGCAACGACCAGATCCATGATGGAGTCTTTGCGAGCAGTCTGGCCGGGGTTCAACACATATTCGCCATTGACGTAACCCACGCGGGCTGCGCCGATGGGGCCGTTGAACGGAACGCCAGAGACGGACAGTGCGGCGGACACGGCGATCATGGCGGCGATGTCGGCATCGACTTCAGGGTTCAACGACACGGTGTGGATCACCACGTGCACTTCGTTGAAGAAACCTTCGGGGAACAGAGGGCGGATCGGGCGGTCGATCAGGCGGGAAGTCAGCGTTTCAAACTCGCTGGGGCGGCCTTCGCGCTTGAAGAAGGAACCGGGGATCTTGCCTGCGGCGTAGGACTTTTCCAGGTAGTCGACCGTCAGGGGGAAGAAGTCTTGACCGGGCTTGCCTTCAGTCTTGGCGACCACAGTGGCCAGCACCACGGTACCGTCCATGTCCAGCAGTACAGCGCCGGTGGACTGGCGAGCGATTTCGCCGGTTTCCATAGTGACCGTGTGTTGGCCCCATTGGAAGGTCTTGGTAACTTTGTTGAAAATACTCATGTCTTATCTCCTGTGAGTTAGGGGTCATGTTTGGGAGGTTTGGGCCACCTCACCCGAGCCCGGAGTCAACATCACAGTCCACGATGCCATTCCAGAAAAACTCCAGTTCTGACTGGAATTGCTTTGGAATGACACAGCTTCGTTCTGTTTTTGCCGTCTCCGAAGTAAAAAACGCCTGAGCTAGTGACCTAACTCAGGCGCTTCACATTCGTGGGACCGATTACTTACGCAGACCCAGCTTGGCGATCAGAGCAACGTAGCGGTCAGCGTCTTTGCTCTTCAGGTAGTCCAGCAGCTTGCGGCGACGGCTCACCATGCGCAGCAGACCGCGGCGACCGTGGTGGTCTTTGGCGTGGGTCTTGAAGTGGGGGGTCAGTTCGTTGATACGGGCGGTCAACAAAGCCACTTGGACTTCGGGGCTGCCGGTATCGCCAGCTTGACGTGCGTTGTCTTTGACAACAGCGGCTTTGATGCTAGATGCAATCATGTGTTTTCCTAAGATTTTGGGACTGCACCACAAGTGCCGCCCCGGTTTGTACAACTTGCGCCAGGTGCTGGAACTGCGCCTGGCGTGCGCCCTGCCGAATGCAAAGCCGCTCGATTATAACCCGGTCGCGTCAGGGACGCACCATCTTGCAGCTGGTGGCCTGCTCGGCCGCCGCCGCGGGCACGGTTTTCACCACGCGAAATCCGTAGCCCGAGCCTTCCACGTCAAATTTGACGCCCGGCGTACCCTGGCGCTCCATCGTGCCCACCACCAGCGTTTGCTGGAATTGGTGATCGGCAGCGCGCATGGTGCCCGTTTGACCACTGAAAGTGACGCTAGTCCGCTCCAGTTGTGCGGCGACAGCTACCATATCGATAGCGCCATTGGCGCCCACCCCGCCCTGCTTGCCGGCGGCCTCCAGGCTTTGGGCCAGCGCCTCGACCAACAACTGCATGCGCATGTGCACATAGTCGTCTTCCGGCTTGGGGTAACGCACGCGGAAAGACTTGTAAAACGCCTCGCTGGCAGCGGTCTGCACATTGGGCAGCCAGTCGGCCACGGCCACCACCTTGCCAATGCCGGCATCACCAATCGCGGCGGGGGCGCCCAGGGCGTTGCCGTAAAAGGTGTAGAACTTGCCGTCAAAACCTACGTCTTTGGCGGCTTTGATCAACAGGCTCAGGTCGTTGCCAAAGTTGCCCGTAATCACGGCGCCCGCACCGCTGGCTTTGATCTTGGTCGCGTAGGGCAAGAAGTCTTTCACACGGCCCAGGGGGTGCAGTTCGTCGCCCACCACCTGCACATCGGGGCGCAACACACCCAGTTGGCGTTTGGCCTCGCGGCCCACGGCCTGGCCGAAGCTGTAGTCCTGGCCAATGATGTAGACGCTTTTGAGGGCCTTGTCGTCCTTGAGCACATCCATGAGCGCCGCCATGCGCATGTCGGAGTGGGCGTCGAAGCGGAAATGCCAGAAGCTGCACTTTTCGTTCGTCAGCTCGGGCAACACGGCTGCGTAGTTGAGGAATAACACGCGGCGCGCCGGGTCACGTTCGTTGTGTTTGTTGATGGCGTCGATCAGCGAAGCCGCCACGCCCGACGAGTTGCCCTGCAGGATGACGCGTGCGCCGCCATCGATGGCCGAGCGCAAGGCAGACAAGGCCTCTTCAGTCTGACCCTTGCTGTCAAAACGCTCCAGCTGCAGCAGCTGGTTGCCGCCGGCGCTGGCGGGCAGTTTCACACCACCGCGGGCATTCACACGCTCCACCGCCCAGACGAAGTTGCGGAACCCGGCTTCACCACCGCTGGCGTTGGCGCCGCTAAAGCCTTCGATGATGGCGATCTTGAGGGCCGAGGGGGTTTGGGCGAAGGCACTGGCGAGCGACAAAGTGGACGCAAATAGCGCTGCTGCGCCCAATTTCAAGGCCTTGCGGGAAAGAATAAACATGGGAAATTTCTCTTGAAATGAGAGGGAAAGCGCTCAGCTTGGGAACATGCGGCGATCGCTGTGAGAGCCGCGCAGTGTACTAGGAGTCACACCATGTTTTTTGCCTCTGCACCTTCCGCTTTCCAGTCCGCCGTGCGCCGCCCAGCTTATGCCCACGCAGGCCGTTCCGTCGAGCGTTTTCTCGATGACGCCATGTTCGGCGCACGCCAAAACGCCTACACCCAGGATGAAACCGCTTTCACACTGACCCTGGACATGCCCGGCATTGCCAAGGAGCAGCTCAGCATTGCCATCGACGGTGCGGTCGTTCGCATCCAGAGCAAGGAAGACGCCCCCCGCCGCTACCGCGCTGCTTACGAACTGCCCCAGGACGTGGACAGCGCATTGAGTGAAGCCAAGCTGGAAAACGGCGTACTAACCCTGAAGCTGGCCAAAAAAGTACCGGTGAACAACGCCACCGAACTGACCATCCAGTAAACCCCGACCGCCAGCAGCTATGAATTGAATAGCTGCTGGCGCTTATTCCACGGGGGCTACAGCTTGTTTTTAAAGTGAATGCAGGGGCCAACGCGGTTTGACATCAAACGCGTAGGTCTTGCTGGCCTGTTGCAAACCACTTTGCAGGCGCATCGCCGCAGCCATGGCAATCATGGCGCCGTTGTCGGTGCACAGGTGCAGCTCGGGGTAGTGCACGCGTACGCCGCGTTTGGCGCACTCGGCATTCAACAGTTCGCGCAGCTTGCGGTTGGCGCCCACGCCACCGGCCACCACCAGGCGCTTCAGGCCGGTTTGTTTGATGGCCGCCATCGATTTTTTCAACAGCACTTCCACAATCGCCGCCTGCGTAGAGGCCGCCAAATCGGCCTGCTGCTGGCGCGGCAGTGCGTCGAACACCGTGACCGCACCCGCAGCCACCATACGCTGGCTTTGCACCAGCACAGCGGTCTTCAGGCCTGCAAATGAAAAGTCCAGGTTGCCACTGTGCAGCAGCGGGCGTGGCAACTGGTAAGCCGTGGGGCTGCCCTCCTCTGCCAGCTTGGACAGCAACGGCCCACCGGGGTAGGCCAGGCCCATGAGTTTGGCGGACTTGTCGAAGGCTTCGCCCGCGGCATCGTCAATGGTTTCGCCCAGCAGCTCGTAACGGCCCACGCCGTCCACGCGCATGAGCTGGGTGTGGCCGCCAGACACCAGCAAGGCCACAAACGGAAATTCGGGGGGATCTGCGCTCAGGAAAGGCGAGAGCAAATGCCCTTCCAGATGGTGAACGCCCAGCACGGGTTTGTCGAGCGCCGCGCCCAGGGCGCAGGCCACTCCGGCGCCCACCAGCAAGGCACCGGCCAAGCCAGGGCCACGTGTGTAGGCCACCACGTCCACGTCCTGCAGGCTGTGGCCGCTGTCATTGAGCACTTGTTGGGTCAGCGGCAACACGCGGCGAATATGGTCACGGCTGGCCAGCTCGGGCACCACGCCGCCATAGGCCTGGTGCATCTCGATCTGGCTGTGCAGCGCGTGGGCCAGCAGCGTGGGCACGGCCATGCCTTGCGACTGCACCATGGCCACGCCTGTTTCGTCACACGAGGACTCGATTCCCAACACCAGCATTGCTTGTTTCCTTCAGAGCCACCGAGTTTAGAGGATGGGCTTTCACAGCCCCAAAACCGCAGCCTTGCGCACTAGACTGGTGCGCCGCAACGCAGACTGGCGCGACTTTTGCATGCCATGATGCCCATATGACCGAGCCGCTTCGCATCGTCGTGATCAACTCAGACTTGCAGGTCGACGACCCGCAGGACACCCACGCGCTGGACCAGGCCGAACGCTCGCGCAGCCTGCGCATCGGGCTGCTGGAAAACGGTTTCAATCTGGTGGCCTCGCTGCCCGCCGATGTCTACCTGACCGAGCGCCTGGCCCAGTTGCAGCCGGACATGATCATTGTGGACGCCGAAAGCGACGCGCGTGACGCGCTGGAACATGTCGTGATGGCCACGCGCGACGAACGCCGCCCCATCGTGATGTTCACCAACGACAACGACAGTGGCAACGCGCGTGCCGCGGTGGCGGCTGGTGTGTCAGCCTACATCGTGGCAGGCCTGCAGGCCGAGCGCATCCGCCCGATTCTGGATGTGGCCATGGCCCGCTTCCAGCATGAGCAGGCCTTGCGCCAGGAGCTGGCCAACACCCGCAGCGAACTGCACGAACTCTCAGCCGCCCTGCAAGACCGCAAGGTAATTGACCGCGCCAAGGCCCTGCTGATGCAGCGCCAGCAGCTCAGCGAAGAAGCCGCCTACGCCAAGTTGCGCAAAACGGCCATGGACAAAAACCTCAAAATTGTGGAAGTGGCCCAGCGCATGCTGGATGTGGCCGACCTGTTGTCCTGACACGGGCACACAACTGGTTACGCCTGGTTAACACATCGGGAACATTCGCGGACTATGCTGGAAGCCATGTCACACGAAATCCCCATTGAACAACTGGCCGCCGAGGTGTACGACGCCGCGCCCGCTGCAGTGCAGGAACGCATGGTGTCGCAACTGGTGGGAAAAATCTACGAAACCGCACCCGTCCCGGTGCGCAGCACACTCATCCTGCACCTGATGAAACCGTTGGGCGTGTTGTCCCTGGTGGCGGTGGCCGACGGCATCTTTGCCAAGATCCGCTTTCGCAGCGGCTGGCCCGAAGTGCAGGTGTTGCCCGACGATGTGAAAAATGTGGAACCCCAGGACGTGGTGGCGCTGACGCACTATGCGCAGCAGGTCAGTGTGCATGTGCTGGACGGATTGGCCCGGGTCGTCATGGCCTCGCCAGTGATGGCCACCTCCGCAGCCGCCGCGCTGCTGGTCCATATTCTGGTGCAGCGCAGCCGCGCAGACCGCCGCACCGAACACCGCGGCTAAGCGCGCCAGGTACCCGCCCGCCCCCGCCCCAAACTACGGCGTAGGCGCCTGCCCATGGGGCATTTTCCTGATTTGGTGCAGTGCACAAAACCGGTGCACCACGCCCATTTTGAAATGAAATAGGCCTCTAGAGCCCGTATTCATTGCGCAAGCAGCTCCTTAATTCATAGCAACCCAACACCCAAACAAGCTGGCACAGACATTGCGTTAATCCCTGCGAGACCGGCAACGGTCATGCACCGGGCTCCACCTAACGGCGGGTGGGTTCCATGCAACAGGACAAAGGCGTCCCCACGGGTTCACTTGCGCACCGCGCAGCGAACCCAGTGCGGACGCCTTTTTTGTTTTTCGTTTTGTGTTTTTCACTTTTGGAGCTTGTGCCATGACAGACCTTTTGAAAGCCAAACTCAGCCGCCGTGCTGTTCTGCAAACTGCCGCCGTAGGTGCTATTGGCATCGACCCTGCATTGCGCGCCGCGGTGTACGCCGCGGGTTCGGACGCTCCCGAGAAAACCGAAGTCAAGATCGGCTTCATCCCGCTGACCGACTGCGCCAGCGTGGTCATGGCCTCGGTGCTGGGCATCGACAAGAAATATGGCGTCACCATCATCCCCAGCAAAGAAGCCAGCTGGGCCGGTGTGCGCGACAAGCTGGTCAACGGCGAGCTGGACTTTGCCCACGTGTTGTACGGCCTGGTCTACGGCGTGCACCTGGGTATTGGCGGCCCCAAGAAAGACATGGCCGTGCTGGCCACGCTCAACAACAACGGCCAGGCCATCACCCTGTCCAAGAAGCTGGCTGAAAAAGGCGCGGTAGACGGTGCCGGCCTGGCCAAACTCATGGCCAGCGAAAAGCGCGAATACACCTTTGCACAAACCTTCCCCACCGGCACCCACGCCATGTGGCTGTACTACTGGATGGCTGCGCATGGCATCAACCCCATGAAAGACTCCAAGGTCATCACCGTGCCGCCACCCCAGATGGTGGCCAACATGCGTGTGGGCAACATGGACGGCTTCTGCGTGGGTGAACCCTGGAACCACCGCGCCATCATCGACGGCATTGGTGTGACCGCAGTCACCACCCAGGACGTCTGGAAAGACCACCCCGAAAAGGTGCTGGGCACCACGGGCGACTTCGTCAAAAAGTACCCCAACACCGCACGCGCCGTGACCGCCGCGATTCTGGAAGCCGGCCGCTGGATCGATGCAGGCCTGTCCAACAAAAACAAGATGGCCGAAACCATTGCCGACAAGAGCTACGTGAACACCAGTGTGGACGCGATCAACCAGCGCATCTTGGGCCGCTACCAAAACGGCATGGGCAAGACCTGGGACGACCCCAACTACATGAAGTTTTACAACGACGGTGCGGTGAACTTCCCCTACCTGTCGGACGGCATGTGGTTCCTGACCCAGCACAAGCGTTGGGGCTTGCTGAAAGACCACCCCGACTACCTGGGCGTGGCCAAACAGATCAACCAGATCGACATCTACAAACAGGCCGCCACTGCCAGCAAGACACCCGTGCCCAAGAGCGATATGCGCAGCAGCAAGCTCATGGACGGTGTGGTCTGGGATGGCAAAGATCCCAAGAAGTACGCCGACGGATTCAAGGTCAAGGCCTAAGCCCAATCAACTGCAAGGAGACCACCATGGTCAGTGCTGTCTTTCACTCTCCCCTGGCCGCCTCGGCCGAGGGGCCTGCTATCAAAACAGAAGCTGCTCCCGCAGATACGACAAGGGCTGCAGCCCAAAAATCTGTGCAAACCGCGGCCTCCAAACCGAGCACACCGGGTTTTGACTGGCGCGGCCTGCTGCTACAGGTGGTACCGCCCCTGTGTGGCATCGCCCTGCTGGTCGGCATCTGGGCCCTGGTGAGTGTGGGGACCGGAGCCAGCATCCCCGGCCCGCTGGAGACCTGGAAACAAGCCGTCGTCTTGTTCAGCGATCCGTTCTACAGCAAAGGCCCCAACGACCAGGGCGTGGGCTGGAACGTGCTGTTCTCGCTGGAACGTGTGGCGCTGGGCTTTGGCCTGGCCGCTGCGGTGGGTATTCCTGCGGGTTTCATGATCGGCCGCTTTGAATTCTTGAGCCGTATGTTCAACCCGCTGATCAGCCTGCTGCGCCCGGTGTCGCCGCTGGCTTGGTTGCCGATTGGCCTGCTGGTGTTCAAGGGTGCCAACCCCGCCGCCATCTGGACCATCTTCATCTGCTCCATCTGGCCCATGATCATCAACACCGCGGTGGGTGTGCAGCGCGTACCGCAGGACTACATGAACGTGGCGCGTGTGTTGAACCTGAGCGAGTGGAAGATCGTGACCAAGATCCTGTTCCCCTCGGTGCTGCCCTACATGCTGACCGGCGTGCGCCTGGCGGTGGGCACGGCCTGGCTGGTGATTGTGGCGGCCGAGATGCTGACCGGTGGCGTGGGCATTGGCTTCTGGGTCTGGGACGAGTGGAACAACCTGAACGTCAAGAACATCATCATCGCGATCTTTGTGATCGGCATCGTGGGCCTGCTGCTGGAGTACGCCCTGATCAAACTGGCTACCGCATTTACGTTTGAAGAGGTGAAAAGCTAGCAACTTTGCGGGACAGATCTTTAGCTCTGTCCTCAACTGATTAGGAAAAACCATGCAAAAGTACATCGAAATCCAGGGCGTCGAACAAACCTTCAAAACCAAGAAGGGCCTGTTCCCCGCACTGCGCGACATCAACCTCACCGTCGCCAAAGGCGAGTTTGTGGCCCTGATCGGCCACAGCGGCTGCGGCAAGTCCACGCTGCTGAACCTGATTGCCGGCCTCACCACCCCCACCGCTGGCAACCTGCTGTGCGCCAACCGCGAAATCGCCGGCCCCGGCCCGGAACGCGCGGTGGTGTTCCAGAACCATTCGCTCTTGCCGTGGCTCACCTGTTTTGAGAACGTCTACCTGGGCGTGGAGCGCGTGTTTGGTGCAGGCTCCAAGAGCACCGGCGCAGCGTCGGAAAACAAGGCCCAGCTCAAGGCGCGCACCGATGCCGCGCTGGCCCTGGTGGGCCTGACCGCTGCGGCGCAAAAACGCCCGGGCGAAATCAGCGGTGGCATGAAGCAGCGCGTGGGCATTGCCCGCGCCCTGGCCATGGAGCCCAAGGTGCTGCTGATGGACGAGCCCTTTGGTGCGCTGGACGCCCTGACCCGCGCCAAACTGCAGGATGAGCTGCTGGAGATCGTGGCGCGCACCCAAAGCACCGTGGTGATGGTGACACACGATGTGGACGAGGCCGTGCTGCTGTCCGACAAGATCGTGATGATGACCAACGGCCCGGCCGCCACCATTGGCGAGGTGCTGAGTGTGGACCTGCCGCGCCCACGCAACCGCGTGGCCCTGGCCGACAGCCCGCAGTACCTGCAGTACCGCAAGGCCGTGATCGACTTTTTGTATACACGCCAGGCCCACGTCGAAAAGGCAGCCTGACCCCCTCCTGGCCCGCGGCAAATGCCCCAGGCCAGCACGGCACCTCCCATTGCGGCGCACACAAGTTGTGCGCCGCACCATTTCAGGCCTGCAAATCGCTCCAAAACACCGCAAAACTGCGCCCCAAGTTGGCCCGTTTTTTGCACTGTTTGTGGGAATACCACTCCCTTTTGAAGGATTTGCACCATGGCGGGCTTCCGCACCTTTCTCAAATCAGGGCATGCACCAACCTTGGCCGCAGCCTTTGTCTATTTCTCCTACTGCTGCGGTGTCTGGGTCACCAACGGCGCCATGGCGCCCTTCATCAAGGAGTCCTTGAACCTCAGCCCCTCGCAAATCGGGCTGATGTTGTCCATCCCCATTTTTGCGGGCGCCCTCATGCGTTTCCCGCTGGGCATCCTGGCCCAGTACATTGGCCGCAAAAACGCCACCCTGGTCGAGATGGGCGGCATTGCCATCGCCCTGTTGTTTGGCTACTTTTTTGTCGATACCTTCAACGACCTGCTGGCCATGGGCGTGTTGCTGGGGATTGCCGGCGCCAGTTTTGGTGTCGCGCTCTCGCTGGGCTCGGGCTCCTTCCCGGCGCGTTACAAGGGCCTGGCCATGGGCCTGGTCGGTGCGGGCAACGTAGGCACCTCGGTGTCGGCCCTGCTTGCCCCCATGCTGGCCCAGGCCTATGGCTGGAAGACGGTGTACGGCATCGCTGCCGTGGGCCTGCTGATTCCCGTAATCGTGATGCTGGTGTTTGCCAAAGAACCCGATGACGTGGACAAACACGCAAGTTTTCGCGAACACATTGCCTGCCTGTTCGAAAAAG
Organism: Rhodoferax sp. TS-BS-61-7; assembly: GCF_002943465.1. GTDB lineage: Bacteria > Pseudomonadota > Gammaproteobacteria > Burkholderiales > Burkholderiaceae_C > Allorhodoferax. Next base: position 108,061 of record NZ_PTQY01000006.1, on the reverse strand, counting down.
ACGGCTGGGCCTTCTCCATCATTTACGCCATCACTTTCGGCGGCTTCATCGGCCTCACCACCTTTTTGCCTAGCTACTACTACGACCAGTTTGGCGTGAGCAAGGTGCAGGCTGGTCAACTCACCATGCTGGCGGCCTTCATGGGGGCTGCGCTGCGTGTGTTTGGCGGCTGGATCTCTGACCACTGGGGCGGCATCAACACCCTCACCGCGGTGTTGGTCATCATCACCCTGTCCTTGTTGGCCTGTGGCCTGGCGGGTGGCTCGCTGGTGCTTACCACCCTGCTGCTCATGCTGTGTTTTGCGGCCCTGGGTGCGGGCAACGGCGCGTTGTTCCAACTGGTGCCGCTGCGCTGGCCGCTGTCCACCGCCGTGGCCGGCTCCATGATTGGTGAAATCGGCGCCCTGGGCGGTGGCCTGGTGCCCAACGCCATGGGCCTGTCCAAGCAGCACACCGGCACCTATTTCTGGGGCTTTGCCTTGTTTGCCGTGTTGTCCCTGGCAGTGCTGTTCATGATGCGCAGCATGCAACTGCGCTGGACCCGCACCTGGGCAGAAAAGGGAGGCCGTGCGCGCACGGCGTGAGGACGTTTCGCTGTAGCGGATACCGCAGGAATTAACCGCCCGCCGCCGCGCGGGCGGTGTCGTCGGGTGCAGGCGTATCCCGCATACCCATACGCCCCACAAACGGCAAACGCAGTGCCGGCGCGTTGAGGTCAATGCCGAAATTCAGGCCCAGCACATTCATCTCCAGGCCTTCCTGCAGCCCCACACTCACGCCCAGCAAACCAAGCAAAGAGATTTGCAGGCCGGAGCCCGAGGGCGATACACCCACCGGGTTGGTCAGCGGCCGGTAGTCCTTGCCAATGGCGTTGGCGGGCAGGTCAAGCTGCAACGCCTTCACCTCGCGCCCGATGTGGGCCAGAAAGGTATTGCTGTTGGGGCCCGGGTAGCTGCGGTACTGGTCGGAAAAGGGGTAACTGGCCACGGCGGCTTCAATGCCATCAATCATGGCCTCCACCTCCGCACCCCGGTGGTCCACCAGCAGCGCAGGGACCGAGCCGTACCAGAGCCCGTCGGGAATCGCATAGTTGCGCTGCACTACCTGCGGTGCACGCCACCCCACCACGTCGTAACGGGTGTAGGCCACCTCGCCCTTGCGTTTGTAAATGATCCACGGGTGCACTGCAAAGTTACCCCGCCAGCCGTAGGTGGGCGCCGCATACACCTGCACGATCGCCAGACCGGCTTGTTGCACCGGGTCTGGTGCCATGCCCGAGGAATGTCGGGGCGCCGTCGCCCAGTTGCGGGTGGGGTTCTGTTGTGCGTGCACCCCTTGGGCGACCCACACCAGCCCCCCCAAAAAGACCGTAAGGCCCAGACGCGACAGCAGTTTCACAGTGGCCTGTGTGTGGTGTTAGCCAAACGAGGCCACGGGCGTCGGCAACTCGTCGTCCAGGTACAGCTCATACTCGTCCCACTCGCCTTTGCCAAAGTGTTCGTCACATTGCAATGCAATGTCCTCGAACGAGGTGAACTCGGTGCAAAACATCACGGTGCTGAAACTCTGGCGGTATGCGCGCCCGGCTTCGTCGATCAGTTCGCCGCGCGGGTCGATGACGATCTGGCAGCAGTGCACCCACACGTACTGGCCATCCAGCGCGTCCTCCATCTCGATGGCACGCAGGGCATCTTCGGCCTCTTCGGGGTTGGGCCAGGGGCGGGCCAGGCGGTAGGTCTGCCCGTGGCAGGGGTGGTGAGGGTCGAGCTCCAGATCAATCGTCTGCCAATCCGGGGAAATCTGGTCGGCAACCGCGATCAGCTCCTGTTGGCTGATGTCACCTTCCCAGTGCACATCGGTGATGTGCACGGAAGTACCAAACTCGCCGAACCAGAGGCTCGCTTTGTGTTTCATCGTGTCAGGGTGCATACGGGGGCTCCAAAGTGCGTTGGAGCACTTTAGCGCATGCCGGGCACTCACCCCCACACAACAGCGAAAACCCCAAACCGCTCAGTGGTCCAGCTTGGAGGGGCTCTCTCGGCTCAGCAAGGCATCAAACCAGGCGGCGCTTTGGGCGCTGCACTTCATGTGCCGTTGCAAATCTCGCTGGAATGACGTCAGACGCGGCTGTTTCTGCTGCATCGGAGGTGTCAAGGATTTCACAGGCTGCCGAACTTTTCTCATTGGCTGTGTCCCTTCGAGTGGTGAGTCCATCCTAGCGGCTTGTTTTGACAAAACCATGCTCCGTGAGCGAAGTTTTTGAAGCGAGACATGGAACTGTGGGGTTCTCTCCACACGCGCCGCACGGATACCACAGCAGCGCGCTGTGCAGGCGCCAACAGTGCGTCTGCCGCACTATGAATCGCATTAGAAAAACCTATTTGAGCGATTCATGCGCAAACCCTACACTGACTTGGCCAAACGATTTTCAACCGCCCAAGGAGATAAACATGTCGACAGAAGCCAAGTGCCCGTTCCCCCACGCAGCGCGTAACACCACCACCGTGGCCGCGCAGTCCAATACCAACTGGTGGCCCCACCAGCTCAAGCTCACCATCCTGCACCAGCACTCCGCTCAGTCCACCCCCATGGGCGACGCTTTCAACTATGCCGAAGAGTTCAAGAGCCTGGACCTGCATGCCGTGGTCAAGGACCTGCATGCCCTGATGACGGATTCGCAAGACTGGTGGCCGGCCGACTGGGGCCACTACGGCGGCCTGATGATCCGCATGGCCTGGCACTCGGCCGGCACCTACCGCACGGCCGATGGCCGCGGCGGCGCAGGCAGTGGTAGTCAGCGCTTTGCCCCGCTGAACAGCTGGCCCGACAACGGTAACCTGGACAAGGCACGCCGCCTGCTCTGGCCCATCAAACAAAAGTACGGCCGCAAGATTTCCTGGGCCGACCTGATGATCCTGGCCGGCAATGTGGCACTCGAATCCATGGGCTTCAAGACCTTTGGTTTCGCCGGCGGCCGCCCCGACATCTGGGAACCTGAAGAAGACATCTACTGGGGCGCCGAAAAAACCTGGCTGGCCACCAGCGACAAGCCCAACAGCCGTTACTCCGGTGACCGCAATCTGGAGAACCCGCTGGCTGCCGTGCAGATGGGGCTGATCTACGTGAACCCAGAAGGCCCGGACGGCAAACCCGACCCGGTGGCCAGTGGCCGCGACGTGCGCGAGACCTTTGCACGCATGGCCATGAACGACGAAGAAACTGTGGCCTTGGTGGCCGGCGGCCATACCTTTGGCAAGGCGCACGGCGCCGGTGACCCCACGTTGGTAGGCCCCGAGCCCGAAGCTGCAGGCATCGAAGAACAAGGCCTGGGCTGGATCAACAAGCTGGGCAGCGGCAAGGGTGTGCACACCACCACCAGCGGTATTGAAGGTGCCTGGAAACCCAACCCCACCACCTGGGACAACGGCTATTTCGACATGCTGCTGGGCTACGAGTGGGAGCTGACCAAGAGCCCCGCCGGCGCGCACCAGTGGGTGGCCAAAAACGTGAAGCCCGAGCACATGATTCCCGATGCGCACGATCCGTCCAAGAAACACGCGCCCATGATGACCACGGCCGACCTGTCGCTGCGCTTTGACCCGGCCTATGAAAAAATTTCGCGCCGCTTCCACCAAAACCCCGCCGAGTTTGCCGAAGCCTTTGCGCGCGCCTGGTTCAAGCTCACCCACCGTGACATGGGACCGGTGGCCCGCTACCTTGGCCCGCTGGTGCCCCAGGAAACCCTGATCTGGCAAGACCCGATTCCAGCTGTGAACCACCCACTGGTGAATGCACAGGACGTGGACGCCTTGAAAGCCAAAGTGCTGGCATCCGGCCTGTCCATCTCCCAGTTGGCGAGCACGGCCTGGGCCTCGGCGTCCACCTTCCGGGGCAGTGACAAACGGGGCGGTGCCAACGGCGCACGCATCCGCCTGGCGCCACAAAAAGACTGGGAGGCCAACCAGCCCGCCGAACTGGCCAAGATACTGTCGGCACTGGAAGCCATCCAGAAGGAATTCAACGCCGCGCAATCGGGCGGCAAGCGCATCTCCTTGGCCGACCTGATCGTGCTGGCCGGTGGCGCCGCCGTCGAAGCCGCCGCCCAGCAGGCGGGCAACCCGGTGCAGGTGCCGTTCACCCCGGGCCGCATGGACGCGGCGCAGGAGCAGACCGATGTGGAGTCCTTCGCCGTGCTGGAGCCAGCCGCCGACGGTTTCCGCAACTACGTTCGCAAAGGACTGGAAGGTTCGGCTGCGGAGCTGCTGGTGGACAAGGCCCAGCTGCTGACCCTGAGCGCGCCCGAGATGACAGTGCTGGTGGGGGGCCTGCGTGCCCTGGGTGTGAGCCAGGGGCCGCAAGGTGTCTTCACCCAACGCGCCGGAGTGCTGAGCAATGACTTCTTTGTCAACCTGCTCGACATGGGCACACAGTGGCAAAAATCCACCACCGCCCCCGGTGTGCTGGAAGGGCGGGACCGCGCAACGGGCCAGGTCAAATGGACGGCCACGGTGGCCGACTTGGTCTTCGGCTCCAACTCCCAGCTGCGTGCGCTGGCCGAGGTTTATGCCAGCAGTGATGCACAGCAATCCTTTGTGCGCGACTTTGCCGCGGCTTGGACCAAGGTGATGAACCTGGACCGTTTCGACCTGGCGTAAACCAAGCGCTTCCTGCCTACTTGGGCAGGAAGAGCAGCCAGTACACCAGCAAGAGATTGACCAGCCCCAACACGAAAGTGGCCAGCTTCCAGACGAAGCTGGGGTCACGCTGCATCAGCGGCGTGCCCTGGGGAGCGTTGAGCGGGCGTGAAGCACCGCGCTCCAGTGCCAGCAAAAACTCTTCGGCGGTCTCAAAGCGCTGGCGCTGGTCGCGCGCCACGGCTTTTTGCAACACGTGGTCCAGCCAGATCGGCACCTCGGGGTTGTGGCGGCTGGGGGCGGTGGGGTCGCGGTAGTAGCGGCCCACCTGGTAGGGCAGCACCTCGCCATACGGCAGCTTGCCGGTGAGCAGCTGGTACAGCGTCACGCCCAGTGCAAACAGGTCGCTCTGCGCGTTGGGCAGTTGGGCCTCGCCCTCCTCCGCCTCGCCCTTGCCATTGGCCGCCTTGGTGCGAAAGCCCCACTGCTCTGGGTTCACGTAGCTGGGCGTGCCGGCGTGTAACGCACGCATGGCGGCGGGCTCGCGCCCGCTCAGGGCCACGCCCAGGTCCAGCACACGCAACACACCGTCGTCGCCCAGGTGCAGGTTGGCGGGTTTGATGTCGCGGTGCACCACACCCTGGCGGTGCAGGCGGCCCAGCGCGCGCAGGGCCTGCATGGCATACCCCAGTGCCACGGCCGGCGCCACACGCGTCTGTTTGTCCAGCAGCTGCTGCAGTGTTTCGCCACCATGCCAGTCGTACAACACATAAAACGCCGAGCGCTCGCGGCCCGTGGGCAGCGTGTCGTGCACCGCCACCAGGTTGTCGGCCGCGCGTGAGCTTTGCATGCGCTGCGCCAGCCAGGCCTCGTGGGCCAACATGGCGCGTTCTTCCTGGTCATGGGCGCGGGCCGTGTTCAGCGTTTTGAGGGCGTACAAGGTCTGGGTCGCGGGGTCACGAATCTGGTACAGCACATTGATGCCGTTGTCGGCAATGGGCGCCGTCACAGTGAAGCCGTCCAGCACATCGGCCACCTTCAGGCGCGGGGGAATCGGCAGGGCCTGGGCCATGCGGTTGGCATCAGCCAGCGTGGCCTCCTGCAAGCCGCGCACACGCACCACGATGGCAGACACGTTGTCGTTGCTGCCCTTGGTCAGGGCCTGGTCCACCAGTTTTTCGCTGGCCTCGCGCGCGTCCGGCATGGCGGCCACCTCGGGCAGGCGCCGGGCAGACACCTCACCGTGCACACCGTCCGTCATCAAGATAAACACATCGCCCACCTGCAGGTCGCCTTGCAGGTAGTCCACCACCAAGCGGTCTTCGGCGCCCACAGAACGCAGCAGTTGGTGCTTGAAATCGGGGTGGTTGACCACATGGTCTTGCGTGAGCTGGGTGGCCTTACCGTCGCGCACCAGGTAACAGCGGGTGTCGCCCACATGGGCCAGCGTGTAAGACTGGCCGCGCAGCACCAGCGCGGTGAGTGTGGTCAGACCCATGGCGGGCTGGCGGCGCCGGTTGATGCCACACAACCAGGCGTTTTGCGCGGCAATGATGCGGTCCAGCGCCACCGTGGTGTCCCAGGTTTCGGGCGTGCCAAAGTAATCGCGCACCAAACTGGTGACCGTGGTCTGCGCCGCCTCGCGCCCCATGCCACCGGCACTCACGCCATCGGCAATGGCCACGATAGAGCCGTGGTCCTCTTGCCCTGGGGTGGGCAACATGGCCGCACAAAAGTCTTCGTTCAGCGCCTTGCGCCCGGCTTGCGAAGCAAAACCAATATCAATATCAAATGCCATGCACCAAGATAAGCAATTTTGGTGCCCAGGAATGCCGCACCGCACCAAATTTGTGCGGGTTAACCCTTGTCTTCCGGCTCACCCAACAGCATCTGCATGCTGCGTTCGTAATGGGTGGAGAGCTGTTCAAACAGACCCAGCAAGGTCTCACTGCCAGTGGCCAGCTCTTGCAGGCGTGCGCTGCGCGGGCTGCCCGCCAGGCGCTGCGCGTCCTGGGCGGCAGCCACCATTTGCAGCCAGGCCACTCCGGCGGCACCCAGCGCACCATGGATGTCGGGGGTGCTCAGGGGAATGCCGTTGAGGTACGTGAGCGCGTCTTCAAACTCGCGCTGGGCGGCGCGCATGCTGGCCTGGGCCAGGTCCACCACGGCGCCCTCGCCCACCAGGGACAGCAGCACGTATTTGCTATAGCGCTGGGACAACATGCGCTGGCGCCCGGCCAAGTTCAGCACATGCAGGGGTGCTGCCGCGCCCGAGCTTTCCAGGTTGGTGGTCAGGCGCTCGGCCCCCAGCAGCAGCGCCTCGGCCTGCTGCTCCACCACATCGGTGCTGCCCTGGGCCAGGGCGGCCTTGAGTAGCTCCCAGGTTTGGGCCACCTGCTCCAACAGGTCGCCATAGGTGGGCTGGGACAGGTTTTTGCGCAACAGGGCAAAGTTGCTATCCACCCACTGCAAAGAGTCTTTCAGCAGCGCCGCATGGTGCACCGGCTGCACCCCCGCGGCTTGCAGCAGGTGCAGCTTGACCAGGCGCTGCGACAACATGCGCAACTGGCCCGAGCGGTTAACCGCCTCGGCAAAGTGGGCTGACTGGATGATGTGCTGCGACAGCTGGCCCATGCGCTGGTTGGAATTCATGGCGGCCGAGCGCAGCGTGCGGAAAGCATCATCGTCTGACAGGCTCTGGGCCCGCATCAGGATGCCCTTGGCCCGGTCTACGGCCTTACGCTCCTCAAACCGGGTGGCCATGTCCTCAAAGGCCTCGCGCTGCTGCCGCTCTTTCTGAAACCGGGCCTGCGCCAAGTGGATCAGGGGGCGCAGGCGGTTGGCGCCATAGCCGTGCACCACGTACACATGCACCCCGCTGTCGGTGGCCTGCTGGATATGGGCGGCATCCGTGTCATGGGTGAAAACGATCAGCGGGCGGGGTACGGTCTGCCCCACCATCTGCAGCGCCTGGAGCCAGGCCGCCGTGGGCAACGGCAGGTCGCAGATCACCACATCTGGTGCGTGCAGCACCAAGGCCTGCACCAACTTGCTGCAATCCTCCACCGTGGCCAGCACCGCAATGCCCGCCGCCGCCAGGTCGGCGGCCAGCGTGGGTGCGGTTTTTTGGCGGGAGGAGCACAGCAGGGCGGAGGTCATAAATAACAGGTGTAGCTGGGGAAAACGGGGCTGGTCGGCCCCTCAAGGTCACGCAATTCGCGCACCAGGGGGCCAGGGTGGCAGGCCTGCGTGGCCAGGCGCCGATCATATGGCACAGCTCTTGCATTAGCTGAGCTGGGCGCAACGACGCGTCCAAACGAGATGACAGCCGGCAAGGTTCTGCGCACAACGACGTCGCGCAGCACAGGGCTGTCCAAGGCCAGTGCTTGCTGGTGCGCCTTTGCTTAAGGCGCGGATCTCCTCTACCCCCTTATTTCTGGCATGTGGCCCCGCCACATCCGCGTTTGTCTCGTTCTTTGGAGTCGCCACTATGAAAAAATCGAAACTGGTAATGATTGGCAACGGCATGGCCGGCGTGCGCACCATTGAGGAATTGCTCAAGGTGGCCCCGGACCTGTACGACATCACCGTCTTTGGCGCCGAACCCCACCCCAACTACAACCGCATCCTGCTGAGCCCGGTGCTGGCCGGCGAGCAGACGCTGGACGAGATCGTGCTGAACTCGTTTGAGTGGTACACGGAGAACAACATCACGCTGCACGCCGGCAAAAAAGTGGTGGAAGTGGACCGCGTCAAACGCATCGTCAAGGCATCCGACGGTACTGAGGCCGAGTACGACCGCCTGCTGATCTGCACCGGCTCCAACCCCTTCATCCTGCCCATCCCCGGCAAAGACCTGCAAGGCGTGATCGCCTACCGCGACATTGCCGACACCAACGCGATGATCGACGCGGCCACCAAGTACAAACATGCCGTGGTCATTGGCGGCGGCCTGCTGGGCCTGGAAGCGGCCAACGGCCTGATGCTGCGTGGCATGACCGTGAGTGTGGTGCACGTGATGCCCACGCTGATGGAACGCCAGCTGGACACCGTGGCCGGTGGCCTGCTGCGCAAGTCGCTGGAAGAGCGTGGCCTGCAGTTCCTGATGGGTGCACAAACCCAGGAGTTGGTGGGTGGTGAAGACGGCCGCGTGAAGGCCATCAAGTTCAAGGACGGCACCGAAGTACCGGCCGACTTGGTGGTGATGGCCGTGGGCATTCGCCCCAACACCGAACTGGCCGCCAGCATGCGTCTGCATGTGGACCGCGGCATTGTGGTGACCGACACCATGCAAACCGTGACCGACGCCCGTATCTACAGCGTGGGTGAATGCGCCGCCCACCGCGGCATTGCCTACGGTCTGGTCGCCCCGCTGTTTGAGCAGGCCAAAGTGGCCGCCAACCACCTGGCCATGTACGGCATTGGCCGCTACACCGGCTCGCTCACCTCCACCAAGCTCAAAGTCACGGGCATCGACCTGTTCAGCGCCGGCGAATTCCAGGGCGGCGAAGGCACCGAAGAAATTGTGATGAGCGACCCCTTTGGCGGCGTCTACAAAAAACTGGTCATCAAAAACGACAAACTGGTGGGCGCCTGCATGTACGGCGACACCGTGGACGGCAGCTGGTACTTCAAGCTGCTGCGCGACGGCCGCAGCATTGCCGACATCCGCGACAAACTGATGTTTGGCGAAAGCGGCTCCAACATTGGTGACGTGGGCCACCAGGGCCAGAACAAGGCCGCCGCCATGGCCGACAGCGACGAAGTCTGCGGTTGCAACGGCGTGAACAAGGGCACCATCTGCAAGGCCATCAAGGAAAAAGGCCTGTTCACCCTGGACGAGGTGAAGAAGCACACCAAGGCCAGCGCATCGTGTGGCTCCTGCACCGGTCTGGTGGAACAGATCATCATGTTCACCGCCGGTGGTGACTACTCCGCCACCCCCAAGAAGAAGGCCATGTGCAGCTGCACCGAGCACAGCCACCAGGAAGTGCGCGATGCCATCTTCGCCAACAAGTACCTCACCATTGCCGCGGTACAACAGGGCATGGGCTGGAAGACCCCCAACGGCTGCTCCAGCTGCCGCCCTGCGCTGAACTATTACCTGATCAGCAGCTGGCCCAAACAAGCCAAAGACGACCCACAAAGCCGCTTCATCAACGAACGCAGCCACGCCAACATCCAGAAGGACGGCACCTACTCGGTCATCCCACGCATGTGGGGCGGCGAAACCACGGCCAACGAGCTGCGCAAGATTGCCGACGCGGTGGACAAGTACAAGATCCCCACCGTCAAGGTCACCGGCGGCCAGCGTATCGACTTGCTGGGCGTGAAGAAGGAAGACCTGGTGAGCGTGTGGAAGGACATCGGCATGCCCAGCGGCCACGCCTACGCCAAGGCCCTGCGCACGGTGAAGACCTGCGTGGGCTCCGAGTGGTGCCGCATGGGCACGCAGGACAGCACCCAGATGGGCAAGGACCTGGAGCGCGCCCACTGGCGCATGTATGCACCGCACAAGGTCAAGTACGCCGTGTCGGGCTGCCCGCGCAATTGCGCTGAGGCCGGCATCAAGGACGTGGGCATCATTGGCGTGGACAGCGGCTGGGAGATGTACATCGCCGGCAACGGTGGTATCAAGACCGAGGTGGCGCACTTCTTCGTCAAGCTCAAAACAACCGAAGAAGTGCTGGAGTACACCGGCGCTTTCATGCAGCTCTACCGCAAGGAAGGCTGGTACCTGGAACGCACGGTGCACTATGTAAGCCGCGTGGGCCTGGACTATGTGAAGAAGCGCATTCTGGAAGATGCCGAAGGCCGCAAGGCCCTGAACGAGGAGCTGCTGTTCGCGCTGGACGGTGAGCCCGATCCCTGGTTTGACTTCCAGGACGCGCAGGTCGACACCCGCCAGTTCGAAGCCGTCAAAGCCTGAGGCACACGCCATGCAACGCAGAACCCTGATGTCTGTGGCCGCTGCCGGCGCAGTGGGCCTGGCCCTGCCCGCCCGCGCCCAGGTGGCGGACCTGAGCGACGCCATCAACAAGGCCGGGCGCCAGCGCATGCTGAGCCAGCGCATGGGCAAAGCCTGGCTGGCCCTGCTGCAAAACGTGGAAAAAACCAGCGCCCAAATGGTGCTGGACAAATCCATGGCGCTGTTTGACCGCCAGCTGGTCGAGCTCAAGGGTTTTGCCCCCACGCCCGACGTGCAGGCCACCTACACCAAGCTGGACGCCGCCTGGTCCGACTACAAAACCGCGCTGGTGGGCAAAGCCCCCGCGCGTGACGGCGCAGCAGCCCTTCTGCAGCTGGACGCCAAGGTGCTGGCCCTGGCCCACCAAGGCACGGTGCAATACGAAGCCGCCTTGGCCAAACCCGTGGGCAAACTGGTCAACGTGGCTGGGCGCCAGCGCATGCTGACCCAGCGCATGGCCAAGTTTTACCTGGCCGCCACGCTGCCGGTGGACGCCGCGGTGGCCAGCGCCGAGATTGGCAAGGCACGCAGCGAATTCACTGCCGCCATGGAGCTGCTGCGCAATGCACCCGAAGCCACGCTGCGTATCAAGGACGAGTTGCTGCTGGCCGATGCGCAGTGGGTGTTTTTTGACATGGCGCTCCGGCAACTGCAGGAAGGCACCCAGCGCCCCAAACCCATGGCCGACGTATTTGTGAGCAGCGAAAACCTGCTCACCGTGATGGACCGGGTGACCGGCCTGTATTCGGCCGTCAAAACGTAAATACAAGCAAAACAGGCCTCTAGCGCTTATGGAATATGCGCAAGCAGCTACTAAAACAATAGCATTAGGAAGAACAAAATGACCGAATGGACCCTCATCTGCAAGCTGGAAGACATCCCCGTGCTGGGCTCGCGCCGTGTGGAACGCACCCAGGGTCTGGATGTGGCGGTGTTCCGCAACACGCAGGACGAAGTGTTTGCGTTGCTGGACCGCTGCCCCCACAAGGGCGGCCCGCTCTCTCAGGGTATTGTGTTTGGCACCAGCGTGGCTTGCCCGCTGCACAACTGGACGATTGGCCTGTGCGACGGCCAGGCCAGCGCGCCCGACGAAGGCTGCACCCCCAAGTTTGAAGTCAAAGTCGATGGCGGCCAGGTGTTTCTCAAGTCGGCCGAACTGCAAGGTCACGCCACCGACCTGGTGCGCCCCATTGCTGGCCCCGCCCGCCGCAACGCCAGCGTCTGAAGAAGAACAACCGTCCGGGGAGTCTTTGCATGCAGAAGGAAACACGCTCTACCTGCCCCTACTGCGGTGTGGGCTGTGGCGTCATCATCGAGTCCCAGGGTGCGCAGATCACCGGCGTGCGCGGCGACCCGGACCACCCGGCCAACTTTGGGCGCCTGTGCTCCAAGGGCTCCACGCTGCACCACACGGCCAGCGCCCCCGTCACGCTGCAAACCCGCCTGCTCCAGCCCTTGCAGCGCCTGCAGCGCGGCGCGGCTCCCCAGCCCCTGTCCTGGGACAGCGCGCTGTCGCTGGCCACCGACCAGTTCGCCCGCATCATCCGCGACCATGGCCCCGACGCTGTGGGCTTTTATGTCAGCGGCCAGCTGCTGACGGAGGACTACTACGTCTTCAACAAACTGGCCAAGGGCCTGATTGGCACCAACAACATCGACACCAACTCGCGCCTGTGCATGAGCAGCGCCGTGGCCGGCTACAAGAAGACACTGGGCGCCGACGCCCCGCCCTCCTGTTACGACGATGTGAACCACGCGCAGACGATTTTTATCGTCGGCTCCAACACCGCGTTCGCCCACCCCATCCTGTTTCGCCGCATCGAAGACGCCAAGCGCAAAAACCCCGGCATGAAGATCGTGGTGGCCGACGTGCGCCGCACCGACACGGTGGAACTGGCCGACCTGTTTTTGCAAATCCAGCCCGGCACCGACGTGATGCTGTTCCACGGCATGTTGCACCTGATGCTGTGGGAAGGCTGGATCAACCCGGCTTTTATTGCCGCGCACACCACAGGTTTTGACGACCTCAAAGCCACGGTGCGCGACTACACACCCGACGCGGTGGCGCAGACCTGCGGCATCAGCAAAGCCGACCTGCTGGAAGCCGCACGCCTGTTTGCCCAGAGCCCGGCCACGCTGAGCCTGTACTGCCAGGGCCTGAACCAGTCCAGCAGCGGCACCGCCAAAAACACGGCGCTCATCAACCTGCACCTGGCCACCGGCCAGATTGGCAAAGCCGGCGCCGGCCCGTTCTCGCTCACCGGCCAGCCCAATGCCATGGGCGGACGCGAAGTGGGCGGCCTGGCCAACCTGCTGAGCGCCCACCGCGACCTGGCCAACCCCGCCCACCGCGCCGAAGTGGCCGCGTTGTGGGGCGTGCCCAGCGTGCCCGAGACGCCTGGCAAAACCGCCGTGGAGATGTTCCAGGCCGCCGCCGATGGCGAGATCAAGGCGCTGTGGATTGCCTGCACCAACCCCGCGCAAAGCATGCCCGACCAGGCCACCGTGCGCCGCGCATTGGAGCGCGCCGAGTTTGTGGTGGTGCAGGAAGCCTTTGCCACCACCGCCACCACGCGTTACGCTGACCTGCTGCTACCCGCCACCACCTGGGGCGAAAAAGAAGGCACGGTCACCAACAGCGAACGCCGCATCTCTCGTGTGCGCGCCGCCGTAGTGCCGCCTGGAGCACCCGACACCGCACCACGGCACGACTGGGCCATTGCCACCGACTTTGCCCAGCGCTTGGAGCACGCCCTGGGCCGCACGCCCGCACAGCCCACACTGTTCCCCTACCCCACGGCCGAGTCGGTGTGGAACGAACACCGCGAATCCACCCGCGGCCGCGACCTGGACATCACCGGCATGGACTACGCCCAGCTGGAAGCCACGCCCCTGCAATGGCCCATGCCCGCAGGCGCCAGCACCGGCAAGGTGCGCCTGTACGAAGACGGCGTGTTTCCTACCCCGGATGGCCGCGCCCGTTTTGCCAACGTGGCCTACAAAGCGGTGGCCGAGCCGCGCGAGGCACGCTACCCGTTTTCGTTGACCACCGGCCGCCTGCGAGACCAGTGGCACGGCATGAGCCGCACCGGCACCTTGGGCCGCCTGTTTGGCCATGTGCGCGAGCCCGTGTTGCAAATGCACCCGCAGGACATGGCGCGCCGCCTGATCGCCGAGAACGACCTGGTGCACGTGACCAGCAAGCGTGGCTCCATCCTGGTCCCGGTGCAGGCCAGCCCCGAGGTGGGCCTGAGCCAGGTCTTCATGGCCATGCACTGGGGTGAAGAGTTTTTGAGCGGCGTGAGCGCCACCGGCACCCGCCTGGCGGGTGTCAACGCGCTCACCACCTCGGCCTATTGCCCGGACTCCAAACAGCCCGAGTTCAAACACGCTGCCGTCAAGGTGCTCAAGGCCGATATGCCCTGGACCCTGCTGGCCATTGCCTGGCTGCCCGACGACACCGTGCTGGCGGTGCGCGGCCAGTTGCAGGCGCTGATGGAGCGTTTTGCCTACGCCAGTTGTGTGCCCTTTGGCAACGCCACCGCCAACGACCATGGCCGCAGTGGTGTGTTGTTCCGCGCGGCCGACATGGAGGCCGCACCCGATGCGCTGCTGCAGGAGATCGAAGCACTGCTGCAACTGGGCGGCGCCGATGTGGTGCGTTACGCCGACAAAAAACGCGGCCAGCGCCGTGCCGTGCGCCTGCAACGCGGCACGGCCAACGCCACGCTGGAAGGTTTTTTGCTGGCCGGTGACACCCGCGCGCAGAGCTGGATGACCACGCTGCTGCAGGACGAGCAGCCCGCGCAAAGTTACGGCCGCGCGCTGCTGGCACCCGGTGCCACACCCCCCGTGCCCGTGCAGTCGCGTGGCAAAACGGTGTGCACCTGCTTCAACGTGACCGACACCGCCATCGACGCCACGCTGGCCGAATGCACCGGTTTTGCCGCCGACCGGCTGGCCACGCTGCAAAGCACGCTCAAGTGCGGCACCAATTGCGGCTCGTGTGTGCCCCAGTTGCAGCGCATGGTGCGTGCCAGCATGGCGCCGGCTGCGGCAGGTGCATAAGCACATAGCCGAAAGTTATCTGGCATCAAAGACAATCGCCCCATGGCTATTGGCAACTACATCAAGGAAATCGGGCGCGGCAAAGACGGCGCCCGTGCACTCACCCGCGAACAGGCGGACGATCTGTTCGGCCAGGTGCTGGACGGCAGCGTGACCGACCTGGAGGTCGGCGCCTTCTGCCTGGCCATGCGCATCAAGGGCGAAACAGCCGAAGAGATGGCCGGCTTTCTGGATGCCACCCGCCGCCGCATGGCCTTGCTGCCCGCCAGCACCCTGCCCACGGTGGTGATTCCCAGCTACAACGGTGCGCGCAAGCTGCCCCTGCTCACGCCGCTGCTGGCCTTGCTGCTGGCGCGCGAAGGCCTGCCCGTGCTGATCCACGGCGCGGCCACCGAGGACCGCCGTGTTTTTGTATCAAAAGTGCTTGAAGCCCTTGATATACATGCGCAAGAAGCTATCAAATCCATAGCACCTGGCCGCGTGGCCTTTGCGCCCACGGCGCTGCTCAGCCCCGGCCTGCAGCGCCTGCTGGACGTGCGCCGTGTGGTCAATCTGCGCAACCCGGCGCACAGCCTGGTCAAGCTCATGAACCCGGTGAACGGCCCCGCCCTCCTTGTGAGCAGCTACACCCACCCCGAGTACGCCATCTCCATGGCCGACACCTTTGCGCTGGTGCAGGCCAACGCCTTGCTGATCCGCGGCACCGAAGGCGAGTCGGTGGCCGATCCGCGCCGCACGCCCAAGATGCAGGCCTTTGTGGCCGGCCAGGCCACCGATTTGCAGGCCTACCAGGCCGGCTCGCTGACCGAACTGCCCGAACTCCCCGGCGCCATTGACGCTGCCAGCACCGCAGCCTACATTGGGGCCGTGCTGGCAGGCAGCCAGGCCGTTCCAGCCCCCATTGCCCACCAGGTGGCGCACATTTTGCAATTGCACCGCAGCCTATGACACACGATCTTTCCAGCACCCTTAGCAGCGGCCACGTCACCTTGGTCGGCGCCGGCCCGGGCGACCCGGAGTTGCTCACACTCAAGGCGCTCAAGGCCATCCAGCAGGCCACCGTGCTGCTGGTGGATGACCTGGTGAACGACGCCATCGTGGCGCACGCCAACCCGACTGCCCGCGTGGTGCATGTGGGCAAGCGCGGTGGCTGCAAGTCCACGCCCCAGTCTTTCATCGAACGCCTGATGATCACCGCCGCCCAAGAGGGTGAGAACGTGGTGCGCCTCAAGGGTGGCGACCCCTTCATATTTGGCCGCGGTGGCGAAGAGGTGGAGCACCTGCAAGCCGCGGGCATTCGCGTCTCGGTCATCAACGGCATCACCGCCGGCCTGGCTGCCGTGACGTCGCTCAACGTGCCGCTCACACACCGCGAGCATGCGCACGGCGTGGTGTTTGTCACCGGCCACGCCAAGCCCGGCGACAAGGGCACCGACTGGCCCGCCCTGGCCACTGCGGCCAAGCAGGCCAAGCTCACGCTGGTGATCTACATGGGCGTGAGTGGTGCGGCCGACATTGAAGCCGGCCTGCTGCAAGGCCTGCCCGCCGACACGCCGGTGGCCATCATCCAGAACGCGAGCCTGCCCACGCAGCGCCACGCGGCATGCACCCTACAGGCCCTGCAAGCCACCATCCACCGCGAGCACCTGGCCAGCCCCAGCGTGATCGTGGTGGGCGATGTGGTGCTGGGCCTGCAAGCCGCAGTAGAAACCAGCCACAGCAAGGCGGCATAACGGCATCGTTTTTGCATTGGTGTAACTCCACCGCGAAAGGAGTTCACCATGTTCATGCCTACCCCAGTCCAGAACCCCTCTCCCCGCCCCACGGCCCTGCAGACGCAGCCCCTTACCCGGCCCACCACAACAGCCGTGGCAGCCCCCATTTCCGACCTGAACCTCGCCGCCCGCCAGCGCATGCTGTCGCAACGCATGGTCATGCAAACCCTGCTGGCCGCCGGCGGTGATGCACGCCAGCTCAGTGCGGCACGCACCACCTTCCAGCTGTTTTGCGACAGCCATGCACGGCTTCTGGGCACCATGTCGCACTACGACACGCCCAGCGCTGCGCGCCTGCACGCGGTGTACGAAGGCCCGCAGGGCGTGAACGCCACGATCCAGGCTTTTATGGAGCTGATGCGCAGCGCGCTGGACCACATCGCTCGGCAGTCGCCACGTATACAGCCGGTGCTCGAAGCCATTGTGGACACCACCGACTCCGTGCTCGAAGCACTGAACGCGGCCACCAATGTGTTCGACGCCGTGACCAAGGCCAAGGCTGACCTGCTGTTCAAGGAGCTCACCGGCATCGTTTCCGACATCCACACCATCGCCCGCGAAGCCAAAGTGGTGAGCTTCAACGCCCAGGTGATGGCCGCACGCGCGGGCCAGCAGGGCCGCGAGTTTGCCGTGGTGGCCAATGTGCTCTCGGGCATCAGCACCGAAATTGATGGCTTGTCCCGCAAGGCGATTGACCTAGCGGACCGGAACCGGCAGCACGCCTGACGGGGTCGCGCGCCGGAGGGGTCGCAGCGCGCCTGAGCCCATTCTTCTCCGGCCAAGTCGCAGCGTGCCGGTGCCCGCAGCCCGGCGCTCATGGCGCCCTGCTGGTCGCAAAATCGCGCCGAACTGCGGGCACCGGTACGCTGCGACGTGGTGTGCGCAAGTCACGTCCTCTACACTGCCGCCATGCACAGTTTTGACGTCGTGATCGTGGGTGCCGGGGCTGCCGGTTTGTTTTGCGCCGGCGTGGCGGGCCAGTTGGGCCTCAAGGTGCTGGTGCTGGACCACAGCGAGAAGGTGGCCGAAAAAATTCGCATCTCGGGTGGCGGGCGCAGCAACTTCACCAATGTAGACGTCACCGCGGCCAACTTCCTGAGCGAGAACCCGCGCTTTGCCAAGTCCGCCCTTTCGCGCTACACCCCGGCCGACTTCATCAGCCTGGTGAAAAAGCACAACATCGCCTTCCACGAGAAGCACAAAGGCCAGCTGTTTTGCGACCGTTCGGCCGAAGACTTGATTGCCATGCTGCTGGCCGAATGCACCGCCGGCGGCGTGGAGCGCTGGCAGCCCTGCAGTGTTAAAAATATAAGGTTTTTAGCCTCTAACCCATATGGCGTATGCACCAGCAGCTATGAAATTGAGAGCGACCGCGGTGCCATCCACTGCGGGGCGGTGGTCATCGCCACCGGTGGTTTGTCCATCCCCAAGATTGGCGCGACGGATTTTGGTTACCGCGTGGCCAAGCAGTTCGACCTGCCTGTGGTCACCCCGCGCCCCGCGCTGGTGCCGCTGACCTTTGACGAAGGCGCCTGGGCCCCGTTTTCCCAGCTCTCGGGCCTGTCGCTGCCGGTGGACATTGCCACCGGGGCCAAAAAGGCCAGCATGGCCTTTCGCGAGGACCTGCTGTTCACCCACCGCGGCCTCAGTGGCCCGGGTGTGCTGCAAATCTCGAGCTACTGGGCCGAAGGTACGACGATTCGCCTGAACCTGGCCCCCACCACCGACCTGGCCCGGCACCTGACTGAGGCCAAAGCCAACTCGCGCAAGCGCATTGCCAACGAGCTGGCCGGCCTGGTGCCCAGCCGCCTGGCGGACACCTGGGTAGAGCAAGGCAAAACCTGGGGCCACGACTGGCAGCGCCCGGTGAACGAGGCCAGCGACAAGGCTCTGAACGCCCTGGCAGAACACCTGAGCCGCTGGGAACTCACGCCCACCGGCACCGAGGGCTACCGCAAGGCCGAGGTAACGGCCGGCGGCGTGGACACCAAGGTGCTGTCCAGCCAGACCCTGGAAAGCCGCCAACCGGGCCTGTTTTTCATTGGCGAAGTGGTCGATGTGACGGGCTGGCTGGGCGGTTACAACTTCCAGTGGGCCTGGGCAAGTGCATTTGCTTGCGCAAAAGCACTTGCCGAGCGGCGGCAATAAGGCCCCCACGCTCCACCGCTGCGCGGGTCGCTGCCCCCCAAGGGGGTCAATTCGGCCCCAGGCAGGGCTTGGCAGCGCGCATTAACGCGTTATAATCGCGGGCTATTCTGGCAGTCTCCCCATCGGCCAATACTAGTTATAGATGGGGAAATACCGCTGAACGTGGCATGTGGGTCTCGATCTCCCCCCATGACTGGCGACAGCACATTTTGGAATTCATTACGTAATGACAACGATCCGTGTAAAAGAAAACGAGCCCTTTGACGTCGCCCTGCGTCGCTTCAAGCGCACTATTGAAAAATTGGGTTTGCTGACCGACTTGCGCGCCCGCGAGTTCTACGAGAAGCCCACTGCAGAGCGCAAGCGCAAGAAGGCTGCCGCCGTCAAGCGCAACTACAAGCGCATTCGCAGCATGCAGCTCCCCAAGAAACTGTTCTAAGTTTCTGGCCCATGAAGCTGTACGCAGCTTCTGGCCACAAAAAGCTCGCCTGGGGACGCTCCGGCGGGCTTTTTTCATTCTGTAGCCTCACTTTCATCCTCTCTCAGGAAGCACCGTTATGTCACTCAAAGACCAGATCACCGAAGACATGAAGACCGCCATGCGCGCCAAGGACAGCGAGCGCCTGGGCACCATCCGCCTGCTGCTGGCCGCCTGCAAGCAAAAAGAAGTGGACGAACGTGTGGAGCTGGACGATGCGATGGTGGTCGCCATCGTGGACAAGCTGATCAAGCAGCGCAAGGACAGCATCGAAGCCTTTGTCAAGGCCGAGCGCCAAGAGCTGGCCGACAAAGAAGCGTCCGAAATGAAAGTGCTGCAGGCCTACCTGCCCCAACGCATGTCGGCCGACGAAGTGCTGGCTGAAGTGAAAGCCATCGTGGCCGAGCTGGGCGCTACCGGACCCGGCGACATGGGCAAGGTCATGGGCGTGGTGAAAACCCGCCTGGCCGGCAAGGCCGAAATGGGCACCGTGTCGGCCGCGGTCAAGACCGCGCTGGCTGGCTAATTTGCCCGACTAGGGCTGGACCCGCACCGCCGTGGGCGCGGCGCTGGCCAGTACCTGTTTGGGGTTCAGGTTGTCCAGAAACTCCAGCTTGAGGGTGTAGTCCCCCACGGGTGGGGCCAACCAGGCCTCGGTCTGGCCTTCCACAAAATCCATTTCCGCCACGGCACCGGCCTTGCTGACGACCGTGAGCTTGAAGTGGCCCGTGTCTTTTTCCTGCTGCACTGCATGGGCCACATTCAGGCCCGAGGCATGGAACTGGACGCGAAAAGGCGTTTTCACTTCGGCGCCCGATACTTGGATGGCAATACCTTGGGTAACAAGTGCCTTGGGATCCGTCGCATTTTTCTTCGTCACCGTAACCTTGAGCGGCTTGCTGTAAACAAAGTGCGGCAGGTGTTTATCGTCCGCCAGCAACATACGCAGCGTGTAGGTGCCGGGTGCCAGTGTCAGCACAGCCTCCATCTGGCCTTTGCCAAAGTGGATGTACTGTTCGTTGAAGGGCAAGGCTGCCTTGAAATCCAGCGGCAAATCCCGGTTCACCAGCAGGTGGTGGTGGCCGCTTTTGCCGCCCAGGGGTTTGGCAATCGGCGCCAGGCCCCAGCCGCCCGACAAACCGAATTTCAGCAAAAAAGGCGTTTCAATGCGGTCGCCCGACTTCAGGTTGGTGAAATAGGCCTCTGCCGTACCAGCAGGCATCGGTGCCTGCCAAGGATGAAGCACACGTGCGGGAGCGGCTGGCGCAGGTGTTTGCGAACGGGCGCTGACGGCCAACACGACAAGGCACATCAGGCTTACAAAAGTACGCATACAAGCTCCTTCAGCTTCCCGCCACTTTCATGCGGTTGATCAGCACGGAACCCACGGTTTTGGCACCGTAGTTGTACGTATCGGCGCCCACCGCCTCGATGCCCTTGAGCATGTCCTTCATATTGCCGGCGATGGTGATTTCGTGCACCGGAAAAGCGATGCGGCCCTTCTCGACCCAGAAGCCACTGGCGCCGCGCGAATAGTCACCCGTCACATAGTTCACGCCCTGGCCCATGAGCTCGGTCACCAGCAGGCCGGTACCCAGCTTCTGCAGCATGGCGTCCAGGTCGTCTCCGGCCTTGGTCAGGCGCGAGGTGAAGGTCAGGTTGTGCGAACCGCCCGAATTGCCGGTGGTGCGCATGCCCAGTTTGCGGGCCGAATAACTGCTCAAAAAGTAACCTTGCACGCGGCCGGCATCCACCACCTTACGGGCTTTCACCCGCACGCCTTCGTCATCGAACGGCGAGCTGCCCTTGCCGCGCAGCACAAACGGGTCTTCCTGGATATCGATGTGTTTGGGCAGCACCTGTTTGCCCAGTGAATCGAGTAAAAACGTGCTCTTGCGGTACAGCGCACCGCCGCTCACGGCCTGCACAAACGCCCCCACCAGCCCGGCCGCCAGCGGCGATTCGAACAACACGGGACATTCCACCGTGGCAATTTTGCGGGCCTTGAGGCGGCTCAGCGCACGCTCAGCGGCATAGCGGCCTACGGCCTGGGGCGAAGCCAGTTCGTCGGCAGAACGCATGGAGCTGTACCAGGCGTCGCGCTGCATGTCACGGCCTTTGCCCGCAATCGGCGACACCGACAACGAGTGGCGCGACGAGGCGTAGCCACCGCGAAAACCACGCGTGTGGGCGCTGAAAAAATGCGATTGCTGGGCCGATACGGCCGCACCTTCGCTATTGGTGATGCGCTTGCTCACGCCCAGGGCAGCGGCTTCACATTCCAGGGCCAGTTCGGCAGCTTCTTCGCTGGTCACGGCCCAGGGGAAGAACAAATCGAGGTTACGGCCACGCTCGGCAACGGGCACGATGTCATCGGCGTCGGGCAGGCTGGCAAACGGGTCTTCTGCGGTAAAACGCGCGATGTCGTAGGCCGCGCGCACGGTTTGCTCAATCGCCGCGTCCGAAAAGTCGGAGGTGCTGGCATTGCCGCGGCGGTTGCCCACATACACGGTCACGCCCAGCGATTTGTCGCGGTTGCGCTCCACGTTTTCCAGCTCGCCATTGCGCACGGACACGCTCAGCCCACAGCCTTCCGACACTTCGGCGCCCGCGTCCGTCGCACCCAGTTTTTTGGCCTGGGCCAGTGCGGCGTCCACGCGCGACTCGAAAAAGTCACGGGTGTAGGCAAAGCCGCTATCGGCCGGTTTGGCCTTCAAAGAAGGAGATGGGGAGGTGCGCCCAGAGGCGGAGGTGGGTTTCTTCATGGCGACGGCTATGATACTTGGCTATGTCACGCAAACTAAAAAAAGGCTATTACGTCAAGGGCCAGTTCGTCGCCGAAGGCAGCGCACTGGACTTGGAGTACAAGCGCGAACTCAAGGGCACGGATGAGCCGACCCGCACCGACCTCAAAAAGGAAAGCACCGAGCTGCAAAAGCTGGGCGAAGACCTGTTGACGTTGCGCACCGAACTCATGACCAAGTTGGACCTGCCCGACAAACTGGTGGACGGCGTGGCGGAAGCCAAACGCATCACCAACTTCGAAGGCAAACGCCGCCAGATGCAGTTCATCGGCAAGCTGATGCGCAAACTGGAGCCGTCCAAATGGGACGAAATCCGTGCCGCGCTGGAAGAACAGCACATGCCTTCGGCCAAAGAGACCCTGGTGCTGCACCAGGCCGAACAATGGCGCGACCGCCTGATTGCCGATGACGATGCCGTAGGCCAGTGGATCACCCTGAGCCCCGCCACCGACAGCCAGAACCTGCGTGCCCTGGTGCGCCAGGCCCGTAAGGACGCCAAGCCCGAGAAACCCGGCGAAGCCCTGCGCCATGGCCGCGCCTACCGCGATATTTTTCAGCTGGTGCGCGAGGCCCTGCAGGCCCACCAGGATGGCCCCAGCGCTGACGACGCCGACGATGAGGCCGACTACGACGGGGACGAGGCGTGAGTGGGTCGGGGATGAGTGCCGCCGGGCCGTCCCAAGGCGCGAAGGCCCCCTCGGGGGGCAGCGCAGCACACGCAGTGGCAAGCGTGGGGGCATCATTTGAGCCGGTGCGCATTGGTATCGTCTCCATCAGCGACCGCGCCTCCAGCGGCGTTTATGAAGACAAGGGCCTGCCCGCCCTGCAAGAGTGGTTGGGGCGTGCGCTGCACAACCCCATCCAGTTCGAAGCCCGGCTGATCGCAGACGAGCAAACAACCATTGAAGACACGCTGATCGCGCTGACCGATGCAGGCTGCGCGCTGGTGCTGACCACCGGTGGCACTGGCCCTGCCCTGCGCGATGTGACGCCCGAAGCCACGCTGGCGGTGGCCGACAAGGAAATGCCAGGTTTTGGCGAACAGATGCGCGCCATCAGCCTGCACTTTGTGCCCACGGCCATCCTGTCGCGCCAGGTGGCGGTGATCCGCAAGCAGACGCTGATCATCAACCTGCCGGGCCAGCCCAAGGCGATTGCGGAAACACTGGAAGGTCTGAAGGACGCAGATGGCAAACAGATCGTGCCCGGCATCTTTGCCGCCGTGCCCTACTGTGTGGACCTGATTGGCGGGCCCTACCTGGAAACCGTGGACGCGGTCTGCAAGGGCTTCCGCCCCAAAAGTGCGGTGCGCCCCGCGCGCGGCTGAAACCGCACAGCCGTAAAAAAGGCCCCTCGGGGCCTTTTTTACTTTCCGATGAGCTGGTTGAGTTTCTCCGCCTCAAAACACTCTTTGCGCGAGGCATCGCTGGGCACACAGTCGCCCGCTGTACCGCGGGCGGACAGTTGCTCGATGGCCTTCCACAGCAGCGCGATCTGGTGGTCCTGGCTGGAGGCGCTATCCACCAGCCCACGCAGTGCCTGGCTCACCGGGTCGTCTTCCTGGGTGATGCCGTAGGCGGTGAACTTGCGGTCGGCCGTGGTCACATCAGCACTCACCCCGGCTTTGCTGGGGAGAATGCGCGCAGGAATGCCCACCGCCGTGGCGCCTGCGGGCACGGGTTTGACGACCACGGCATTGCTGCCGATCTTGGCGCCATCACCCACCTCAAAACCGCCCAGCACCTTGGCACCGGCGCTCACCACCACATCCTTGCCCAGCGTGGGGTGGCGTTTGGCGCCTTTGTACAGGCTGGTGCCACCCAGGGTCACGCCCTGGTAGATCGTGCAACCGTCGCCAATCTCGGCGGTTTCGCCCACCACGGTGCCCATGGCGTGGTCGAAGAACACGCGCTCGCCCAGCTTGGCGCCGGGGTGGATTTCAATGCCGGTAAAAAAACGCGACAGGTGCGAGATAAAGCGCCCCAGCCACTTGAGGCCGTGCGTCCAGCACCAGTGCGCCACCCGGTGCACCACCACCGCATGCAGGCCCGGATAACAGGTGATGACCTCCCAAGTGGTACGGGCGGCCGGGTCCCGGTCGAGGATGCACTGGATGTCGGAGCGGATGCGGGAAAACATGCGAAAGAGTCTACCCGTTCAAGTCTGCTTTGCCGTCTATCGCCACCAAACCCGCACCCTTGGCAGGTGCTTGCCCGCTTTGCTGGAGGATGGCCTTGGCAATGCCGCGCAGGATGTGAATCTCCTCCTGCGTCACCTGGGCGCGGTTGAACAACGCGTTCAGGCGGGGCATGAGTTTTTTGGGCGCAGCCGGGTCCAGAAAACCCAGCGCCACCAGCGACTGCTCCAGGTGCGTGAGCATGCCGCTGACCTGCGCTGCGTCGGCAAGCGCGCTCGGTGCGGCGGCCACGTCCACGCCGAAGCCACCCAAGGCCAGTCGCCACTCGTAGGCGATCACCTGTAGCGCCGCGCCGATGTTGAGCGAACCAAACAGCGGGTTGCTGGGAATGGAGAGGCAGACATGGCAGCGGTACACGTCTTCATTCCGCATGCCAAAACGCTCGGAGCCAAACAGGAAGCCTACGCCGGATTGGGTGGATTTTGATGCCAAATCGCCCTCTAGCCCAAGTGGATCCTGCGCAAGCAGCTCACCTTTTGATAGCGCCGCAAAGTGTTCACGAGGTGTGGTGGTGGGTGGTCCAAAGTCGCGCGGTGTCATGGCGGTGGCGCACAGGTGGCTGATGCCGTCCAGCGCCTCGTCCAGCGTGTCCACGATGCGGCACTTGGCCAACACGTCCAACGCCCCGCTGGCGCGCTGGATGGTTTCCTCGCGGCGCAGCACATTGGCCCAGCGTGGCGCTACCAGCACCAGGTCGTCAAAACCCATGGTTTTCATGGCGCGGGCGGCGGCGCCCACATTGCCGGCGTGGCTGGTGTTGATCAGGATGAAGCGGGTTTGCATGCGAAAAATGGGGGCAAAAGAGGCAGGTTGCGGGTGATATGCGCCCGCTAGGGTGCGCAACCAAGGCCCTGCCGTTAAAATACGCCTATTGTCGCCGCCTGCATCGCCAGCCGGTCCTCCCAGTTCTTCCCCCAACAATCTATGACGCTCAATCTGCACCCCATGGTCAATGTGGCCATCAAGGCCGCCCGCACTGCCGGAAATATCATCAACCGCGCGGCGCTGGACATCGAATCCGTACGCGTTTCGCAAAAAAAGGCCAACGACTTCGTTACCGAAGTGGACCATGCTGCAGAACAAGCGATCATTGAAACCCTGCTGACGGCCTACCCCGGCCACGGCATCTGGGCCGAAGAATCCGGCAAGGAACACGGCGCCAAAGACTCCGAATTCGTCTGGATCATCGATCCGCTGGACGGCACCACCAACTTCATCCACGGCCTGCCCGTGTACTGCGTGAGCATCGCGCTGGCCGTCAAAGGCAAGATCGAGCAAGCCGTGGTGTACGACCCCAGCCGCAACGACCTGTTCACGGCCACCAAGGGCCGTGGCGCCTACCTCAACGACCGCCGCCTGCGCGTCTCCAAGCGCACCCAGCTTAACGAAGCACTGATTTCCACCGGTTTTCCGTTCCGCCCCGGTGACAACTTCAACCAATACCTGCAGATGATGGGTGACGTGATGCAGCGCACCGCCGGCCTGCGCCGCCCCGGCTCCGCCGCGCTGGACCTGGCCTATGTGGCCGCGGGTTACACCGAAGGCTTCTTTGAGCTGGGCCTGCAGCCCTGGGACGTGGCAGCGGGCTCCCTGCTGGTGACCGAGGCCGGTGGCTTGGTGGGCAACTTCACGGGTGAGGCCGAGTTTTTGGAACAGAACGAAATTCTGGCCGGCAGCCCCCGCATCTATGGCCAGATGGTCAGCATCCTGGGCAAGTACAGCAAGTTCGCCCCCGCCGGTGAAAAAGCAGCCTTGCGCCAAGCCGCGGCGGCCCAGACCGAGGCGGCTGCTGCCGCCGACGACAACGGCTCCGTAGGCGACGCGTTGCTGTAATCAGATCTCCCACAGGGGCGGCAATGCGGCTTCCGCCGCCTCGGGTGACAGCAGCAACTGCGCAACCGGCACCGGGCGGCCAAACAAATAGCCCTGAAACAGGGTGCAGCCATTGTCCAACAGGAAATCGCGCTGCCCTTCGGTTTCCACCCCTTCCGCCACCACGCTAAAGCCCAGGCTCTTGCCTAGCGCCAGCACGGTACGGGCAATGGCCGCGTCGTTGGGGTCGGTCAATACGTCGCGCACAAAGGACTGGTCGATCTTGAGTTGCTGCAGTGGCAGCAGCTTGAGGTACGACAAGGACGAGTAACCGGTGCCAAAGTCGTCCAGCGCAAAACCCACTCCGGCAGCCTGCAGGGCAGTCATTTTCAGGATCGCATCCTGCGTATCGCTGAGCAGCAGGCTCTCGGTCAGCTCCAGCTTCAGGCGTTGCGGGTTGGCGCCGGTTTTGTGCACCAGGTCCAGCACCTGCTGGGCAAAATCGGGGTGGCGGAACTGGCGTGCGCTCACATTCACTGCCACCGTGAGCGCCTCGGTCTCCACCTGCTGTGCCCACAGGGCCAACTGCCGGCATGCCATCTCTAACACCCAGGCGCCCAGCGGAATGATGAGCCCGGTCTGCTCCGCCACCGGAATGAACTCCATGGGTGACACCAGGCCGCGCTGCGGGTGCTGCCAGCGCACCAGTGCCTCGGCACCTACCATGCGGCGCGCAGCGTCGACCACGGGTTGGTAGTACACCACCAGCTCCTGGCGCTGCAAGCCATGGCGCAGGTCCAGCTCCAGCGCGGTGCGCTGGGCCACCAGCGCCTGCATGGCCGGGTCAAAAAAGCGCATGGTGTTGCGCCCCGCGGCCTTGGCCTCGTACAGTGCCAGATCGGCCTGCTTGAGCAGCTCGTCCACCGTCTGATGCTGCTGCGCAAACAGGGTGATGCCGATGCTGGGCGTGCTGTGGTGCTCTGCCGCACCCAGCACATAAGACTGGTTCAGGCTGCTGATCACTTTTTTGCCCACCAGCTCCACATGGGCGCTGGCCTGGGCCGGGTCGGCGTCCAGGCTGTGCAGCATCACCACAAACTCATCCCCCCCCAAACGCGCCACGGTGTCAGCCCCGCGCACGCAGGCCAGCAGGCGCTGCGCCACCTGCTGCAGCAGCAAATCCCCCACATCGTGGCCCCGTGTGTCATTGAGGTCCTTGAAGTTGTCCAGGTCAATGAACAGCAGGGCGCCATGCAAACCATCGCGGGCAGCCAGCGCCAAAGCCTGTTGCAGGCGATCGATCAGCAAGCGGCGGTTGGGAAGGCCGGTCAACACATCGTAGAAGGCCAGGCGTTCGATCTTTTCTTCCGCCAGCTTGCGTGCGGTGATGTCGCGGCCCACACCGCGGTAGCCCCTAAACTGGCCTTGGACATCCACAAACGGTGCCCCGCTGACAGACACCCAGTAGGGTTTGCCCTGCGAATCCAGATCGCACAACTCCAGTTCGCGAAACACCTGGCGGTCCTGCAAGATCTGCCGGTGCGCCTCCCAGTCGGCCTCGTTAAAGTTCAGCGCCCCCAGCTCCCACCGGGTCTTGCCCATGCGGTACAGCTGCGACTTACCAGCCAAATTGCCATCAAAACGCACGAAACGAAATTGCGCATCCTGCTCCCAGTACCAATCGGAGGACAGCTCGGTCAGTGCGCGAAAGCGGGACTCGCTTTCCATCAGCGTGGCCTGGGAGGCCTTGATGGCCGTGATGTCGGTCACCGAGCCGTAGGCAATGTGGTGACCCGAAGGCTCCCAGATGGTGATGGCCTTGCCGAACAGCGAGCGCACCGTGCCGTCAGGGCGGTGCACGCGAAACTCGTGGGCCCAAGTGGCGCCGTGTTCGGCCGTGTCGTTCATAGAGGCCACCATGGCGGGCAGATCGTCCGGGTGCACGCAGCGAAACACCCTGCGGGGGTCGGACCGGGCTTCCTGGGCCGTGACACCAAACAACGCCTCACAGGCATCGCTCACAAACGTGAACTCACCATGTGTGGGGCTGTGGCGTACAAACTGGAACACCATCTCAGGCAGGCGGCTGGTCAGGCGCTGGATCATCTCCAGCCGCTCCTGCAGGGCCTCCTTGGCACGTGCCTCTTCCGAAAAATCCTGCACCACCCCAAAGTCGACAAAAGATCCGTCATCGTGGTGCTGGCGGCGCATGCGGGTGCGCAACCACTGCACCACACCAATCCGGTTGAGCCAGCGGTACTCCAGCTCGCTGCCGTCCATGCGCTCGCGCGCTTGCAAAAAAGCCGGCCGGTCGTCCGGGTGGATGTGCTGGCGCGCCGACTCAAAGGTCATGCCCGGCTGCCATGGCAGATCCGCCAGCGCATACAGCCCTTTGGACCAGACCGGCCGGCTCGCGCCCTGTGGCACCGTCCAGTGGCCAACCCGGGCCAGGCGCTCGGTCAGTTCAAACAACTCCAGCTGTCCGCGCAACTCCTGGTTGGCCTGCTGCAGGGCCCGCTCACTCACCTGCACCGCCTCCTGCGCCTGGCGCTGCAGCGTGATGTCGTGCAGGTAGACCACCACATGCAACTCCCCCGCCAGGCTCAGGCGGGTGCCCTCCATCTGGAATAGGACCTGGCGCCCGTCCGGGGTGGTGAAAGGGACCTCCACCTGGTGCTTGCCCCGCAGCTCCGCGGCGCGGGCAAAGGCCGCGTCGCGCGCCGCAGCGTTGGGCCAGAAGCCCAGCTCCAGTGCCGTTTTCCCCACGGCATCGGCCCAGCGGTAACCGGTGACCTGCTCCCAATGCGCGTTCACATCCACAAAACAGCCATCGCTCATGCGTGTCAATGAAATCGCGGCCGGGCTGCGCACAAACAGCGCGTCCAGCATGTCGTACTGTCGGCGCGCGCCCGATTCCGCAGAGGCCAGGGCGTCCTCAAGCCGTGCAATCTCCTGTGCACACTCGGCAGCCGTGCGCTGCGCCCAGTCAAACCCTGCACTCATGGCGCGGGCAGCTCCAGCTGTTCCACCGGCACCGGCCGACCAAAGAAATACCCCTGAAAGGCCTTGCAGCCGTTGCGCAGCAAAAAGTCCCGCTGGCCTGCAGTTTCCACGCCCTCGGCCACCACGCCCAAGTCCAGGCTGCGCGCCAAGTTGAGGATGGTGCGCGCAATGGCCGCGTCGTTGGGGTCGGTCAACACATCGCGCACAAACGACTGGTCAATCTTGAGCTGGTCCAGCGGCAGGCGCTTGAGGTAGGCCAGCGACGAGTAGCCGGTGCCAAAGTCGTCTAGCGAGAAACCCACACCAATGGAGCGCAGCTCACTCATCTTGACGATCACCTCGTCAAAGTCGGACAGCAGCAGGCTCTCGGTCAGCTCCAGCTTGAGCCGGTAGGGGTTGGCCCCCGAAAGGCGTAGCAGGCTCAAGATGTGGTTGGAAAAATCGGGGTGTTTGAACTGGCGTGCACTCACGTTGACGGCCATGGTCAGGCGCTGGGTGTGGGGCTTGGCACTCCAGGCCACCAGCTGCGCACAGGCCGCCTCCAGCACCCACTGGCCCAGCGGCAAGATCAGCCCGGTCTGCTCCGCCACAGGGATGAACTCTCCCGGCGGCACCAGCCCGCGCTCGGGGTGCTTCCAGCGCAGCAGGGCCTCCACCCCGGTGGTGTGGCCCTGATCGTCCACCACGGGCTGGTAATACAGCATGAACTCGTTGCGCAGCAGGCCTTGGCGGAGGTCGGCCTCGATGGCGGCCCGGGCCGAGGCGGCAGCCTGCATCTCGGGGTCAAAAAAGCGCAGGGTGTTGCGCCCCGCAGCCTTGGCCTGGTACATGGCCAGGTCGGCACGTTTGAGCAGCTCGTCCACCGTGTGGGTGTGCTGGTAAAACAGCGTGACGCCAATGCTGGGCGAGCTGTGCAACTGGTGGCTGCCCAGCGCGAACTGCTGGTTCAGGGCTTGCAGGATTTTTTTGGACACCATCTCGGCCTGGCTGGCCGCCTCGGTGTCCACCGCACCCAGCTCTTCGAGCATGACCACAAACTCGTCCCCGCCCAAGCGGGCGACGGTGTCCACATCCCGCACACATTCCTGCAAGCGCGCGGCCACCTGCTTGAGCAGCAGGTCCCCCATGTGGTGGCCCAAGGTGTCGTTGAGGATTTTGAAATTGTCCAGGTCAATGAACAGCAGGGCACCGTGGTGGCCATGGCGTGCGCTGGCAGCCACGGCATGCTCCAGCCGGTCGATCAGCATGCGCCGGTTGGGCAGGCTGGTCAGCGCATCGAAGAAGGCCAGGCGTTCGATTTCGGCCTCGGCCTGCTTGCGCGCCGAAATGTCACGCCCGGTACCCCGGTAGCCGCAGAACACACCCTCAGCATCAAAGATGGGCGCACCACTGATGGCCGCCCACATGTAAGTGCCGTCTTTCAGGATGCGCTGCATCTCGAAGTCATGGAAGGTCTCGTGCGCCTGCAACTGCGCCTTGTGCGCCGCCCATTGCATCGGGCTCACGCCCAGGGCGCCGGACTCCCAGCGCGTCTTGCCGATGGCCGCGTCCGAGGCCAGCTTGGCGCTGCTCAAGCCATTGCCGTCAATACGGACAAAGCGAAAGTCCGCATCCTGCTCCCAATACCAGTCGGAGGACAGGGCCGACAGGCTGCGGAAACGCTCCTCACTGACCTGCAAGCGGGCCAGCGCCTCTTTCTGGGCCGTGATGTCGG
The DNA here is from genome assembly GCF_002943465.1 of Rhodoferax sp. TS-BS-61-7. Classification (GTDB taxonomy): domain Bacteria; phylum Pseudomonadota; class Gammaproteobacteria; order Burkholderiales; family Burkholderiaceae_C; genus Allorhodoferax. The sequence goes on along the minus strand of NZ_PTQY01000006.1, from coordinate 77,460 downwards.
TGATGGAACCACAGAACAACACCGACCCATCAGGCTGCAACTCCGGCAAGGAGTTGCCCAGCATCCAGCGATCGGGCTCGCCAGGCCGGCCCACGCGAAACTCGCAGCGCCAGGGCTCCACCGCCCCCATGGCGGCCCAGGTGCTCTTGATGACCAGGCGCATGTCTTCTGGGTGGATGCACTGGAACACGGACACCGGATCGGCATAGGCCTGCTCGGGCGTCACGCCATAAATCTGCTGCACACCCGCACTGACAAAGGGGAACACATACTTCCCGTCAGGCCACATCTGGTACTCGTAGACCAACCCCGGCGCACGGCTGGTGATCTTGTGGATGAAGGCCAGCTGGTTCTCCAGGTTCTGTCGCACCCGATGCTCGTCGGTGAACTCCTGGATCACCCCCATCTCGGCCTGAATCACACCGTCCTTCATTTGGCGGTAAAAACGCGCACGCACCCAGATCAGCTGCCCATCGGACCGGCGCCAGCGGTACTCCACCACCTCACCATCCATGCGTTGCAGCGCCTGTTCCACCTGGGCCCGGTCCTCGGCTTGCAGGCTCTGGATGAGCTGCCCGCGTTGCAACAGGGTCTGGGTATCCATGCCGCCAATGTGGGCCGCACCGCGCGATATCTGCAAGTCCGGTGAGTCGGGGTAGGCCACCCAGTGGCCTACCTTGGCCAAGGACTCGGTCAGCTCGTAGAGCTTGACCTGGCGGTTGAGCTTGTCATTGGCCTGCTCCAGCGCCTGCTCGCCGGCCCGCAAAGCCTCGTGGGCCAGGCGCTCGGCCGTCACGTCACGCAGGTACAGCAGGATGTAGGCCTCGCCCTGCTCGTGCACCAGTGCCGCGTTCATGCGCACCACACGGGGGTTGCGGTCTTTCATGACCAGGGTGACATCGGTATCCACCACACGCCCCCCCTCATGCAAGGGAGCAAACACGCGCTTGCGCTCTTGCGGGTCCAGCCAGTGGCCCATGTCCACCGCCGTCCGGCCCAGTGCCTCAGCACGGGAATAGCCGGTCAGGTGCAGCCACTCGGTGTTGACCTCCACCAGCACACCGTCGCGCTCCCGTATCAGGGCAATCGCTTCCGGGCTGCGGTCAAAAATGGTTTTGAACACCCCATCGGTCACGCCCCAAGCCGCACCAGGCACCGCGGGCTGCGCGCCGGGCAAGGCCGACTGGGGCTGTTCGGGTGAAGGCAACACGGGCAAAGGGGCTAGCCAGAGTGAAGGGTGTTTCCATCATAGAGCCTCAAAGCGGTGCCCGCCACGCTGGGCAACCCCTAGTGGACCCGGCCGGACCAGTGAAGTTGATAGACTTCTTGGGATGAGCGAACCGGCCCCTCCCCACACCCCGATGATGATCCAGTACCTGGGCCTCAAAGCCCAGTACCCCGGCACCCTGCTGTTCTACCGCATGGGGGATTTTTACGAGATGTTTTATGCCGATGCCGAGAAGGCTGCGCGGCTGCTCGACATCACACTGACGCAGCGCGGCCAGTCCGCCGGCCAGCCCGTGGTGATGGCCGGTGTGCCCTTCCACGCGATGGAGGGCTACCTGGCCAAATTGATCCGCCATGGCGAGTCCGTGGCCATCTGCGAGCAGACCGGCGAAGTGGGGATCAACAAGGGCCCGGTGGAGCGCAAGGTGGTGCGCGTCGTCACCCCCGGCACGCTGACCGATGCGGAGCTGCTGAACGAAAAATCTGAATCCATCTTGATGGCCGTGCACCAGGGCCCGCGCAACCGCTGCGGCCTGGCTTGGTTGTCGGTCACCCAGGGTGTGGTGTTTTTGGCTGAATGTGCGCCCGATGAAGTGAACGGCTGGATCACCCGCGTGGCGCCCAGCGAGCTGACCTACAGCGCGGGCTGCACCACCAGTTTTGAAGACAAACTCAAGCGCCTGCGCTCCACCAGCCACGCGCTGTACCTGACGGCCCGGCCCGAGTGGCAGTTTGACAGCGCACTGGGCCAGCGCAAGCTGCTGGACGCGCTGCAAGCCGCCAGCCTCAGCAGTTGGAACGCGCAAGACCTGCCGCTGGCCCACGCCGCCAGCGCCGCGCTGCTGGGCTATGCCGAGCACACGCAAGGCCGAGCGCTGACCCACATCCACAGCGTGCAGGTGCAGCGCAACGACGCACTGATCGACCTGCCCACCACCACGCGCCGCAACCTGGAGCTGGTGCAGACCCTGCGCGGCGAAGACAGTCCCACCCTGTTCAGCCTGCTGGACACCTGCATGACCGGCATGGGCAGCCGCATGCTCAAGAGCTGGCTGCTGGAGCCGCAGCGCGACCGCACCGAGGCGCAACACCGCCTGCAGGCCATTGGGGTTTTACGCAATAACCTGTGGCAAACCCTGCGCGGCCAGCTCAAGGGTTGCGCAGATGTGGAACGCATCACCGCGCGCACCGCACTGCGCCAGGTGCGCCCGCGTGAACTCGTGGCCTTGGTAGTAACGCTACAAAAAACAGAGCTGCTCGCGCAACATCTACGCGGACTGGATGGCTATTTGGCCCATATTGCAGAACATTTGCTGCCGCCCGGCGACGCCACCGCCCTGCTGGCTCGCGCGATTGACCCCGAGCCCGCGGCGCTGGTGCGCGACGGTGGTGTGATCGCCGGTGGCTTTGACGCCGACCTGGACGAGCTGCGCGCCATCCAGACCAACTGCGATGCCTTTTTGCTGGACCTGGAAGTGCGCGAGAAGGCCCGCACCGGCATTGCCAACCTGCGCGTGCAGTTCAACAAGGTGCACGGCTTCTACATCGAGGTCACCACCGGCCAGGTGGACAAGGTGCCCGACGACTACCGCCGCCGCCAAACGCTCAAAAACGCCGAGCGTTTCATCACGCCCGAACTCAAGGCCTTTGAAGACAAAGCCCTGAGCGCGCAGGAACGCGCCCTGGCACGCGAGAAGTATTTGTTTGAGCAGGTACTGGACCAGTTGCAGGCCCACATTCCACAGCTGACCCGCGTAGCCCGTGCGCTGGCCGCGCTGGATGCGCTGTGTGCACTGACCGAGCGTGCGCTCACTTTGGACTGGAGCGCCCCGCAGTTTGTGGCCGAGCCTTGTATCGACATCGAAGCCGGCCGCCACCCGGTGGTGCAGGCGCGCCTGGCAGAACTCTCCAGTGGCAACTTCATTGCCAACGACTCCCGCCTCGGCGCCCGCCAGCGCATGCAGATCATCACCGGCCCCAACATGGGCGGTAAGTCCACCTACATGCGCCAGGTCGCCATCATCGTGCTGCTGGCCAGCATGGGGAGTTATGTGCCCGCCAAGGCCTGCCGCCTGGGGCCCATCGACGCCATCCACACCCGCATTGGCGCGGCAGATGATTTGGCCAACGCCCAGTCCACCTTCATGCTGGAGATGACCGAGGCCGCGCAGATTCTGCACAGCGCCACGCCACACAGCCTGGTGCTGATGGACGAGATTGGCCGCGGCACCAGCACCTTTGACGGTCTGGCCCTGGCCAGTGCCATTGCCACCCAGCTGCACGACAAGACGCAGGCCTTCACGCTGTTTGCTACGCATTACTTTGAGCTGACCGAGTTCCCGGCCACCCACCATGCCGCCATGAACGTGCACGTGAGCGCGGCCGAGGCAGGGCGTGACATCGTGTTCTTGCACGCCATCGAACCCGGCCCGGCCAGCCGCAGCTACGGCATCCAGGTGGCCCGTCTGGCCGGCATGCCCGCTGCGGTGGTGAACCAGGCCCGCCACACGCTGGAGGCGCTGGAGACCCAGGCCACGGCATCGCAGGCCCAGGTGGACCTGTTTGCGGCACCGCCTGCTATCGAAATGGAAGCTAGCAGCGCAGTAGAGACGGCGCTTTCAGGCATTAATCCTGATGCATTGAGCCCGCGGGAGGCCATGGAGGCGCTGTACCAGTTGAAGGCGCTGGCGGCCAAAGGCTAGCCCCACCCCCGATACACTCTAGCTTTACGCCTTCCAGAACGAAAAAATGACCTACTGCGTCGCCATCAAACTCAACGCCGGACTGGTGTTCCTCTCCGACTCGCGCACGAACGCAGGACTCGACCAGATCAGCACCTTCCGCAAGATGATCGTGTACGAGAAGCCCAACGACCGCTTCATGGTCTTGCTCTCGGCGGGCAACCTCAGCATTTCGCAGTCGGTGCGCGAGATTTTGCAGATCGAGCGGCTAAAGGACCACGAAGACGACGAAGGCATCACGATCTGGAATGCCAAGAGCATGTTCGACGCCGCGCGCGTGCTCGGCTCGGCCATCCGCAAGGTGCAGGAGCGTGATGGCGCCGCCCTTAAAAACGCGGGCGTGGACTTCAACGTGTCGCTGATTTTTGGTGGCCAGATCCAGGGCGAAGGCATGCGCCTGTTCCAGGTTTATTCGGCCGGCAACTTCATTGAAGCCACGCCCGAGACGCCCTACTTCCAGGTCGGCGAGTCCAAATACGGCAAACCGGTGCTGGACCGCGTGATCACCCCCCACACCCCGCTGGACGAGGCCGCCAAGTGCGCGCTGGTGTCCATGGACTCCACGCTCAAGTCCAACCTCTCGGTCGGCCTGCCGCTGGACATGGTGGTGTACGAGGCCAACAGCTTTGCCACCGACAAGGTGGTCTGCATTGACGAGAACAACCCCTACTTCGCCATGCTGCACAACAGCTGGGGCCAAAAACTGCGCGAGGTGTTTGACAGCATTGAAGACCCGATGTGGAACGGCGGCCAGACCTCGGTGCCCCTGCTGGTGCCCAGCACCCGTAGCTTGCCGCTGAAAAAGATCACCACCCCTGATGAAAAACTGATCTAAATCGGTTCTTGATGTCCACCATCGTTTTTTCCCACGCCAATAGCTTTCCCGCCAGCACCTACAAGGTGCTGTTCAAGAGCCTGCGGGCCCGCGGCTACGCCGTGAAGGCCATCGACAAATATGGCCACGACCCGCGCTTCCCGGTGACCGACAACTGGCCCCATGTGGTGCAGCAACTGGTGGACTACGCCACACGCGTGGTGGACAAGGTGGGCGAGCCCGTGTGGCTGGTGGGCCACTCGCTGGGCGGGTTCTTGAGCCTGATGGCGGCAGCCCGCCACCCCGAGCTGGCCAAGGGCGTGGTGCTGATCGACTCGCCCATCCTGGGCGGCTGGCGCTCCAAGGCCCTAGGCCTGGCCAAAACCACGCAGCTGGTGGGCTCCATCTCGCCCGGCGCGGTGAGCCGCCAGCGACGCCATAGCTGGCCCAGCGTGCAGGCCGCGTTTGAGCACTTCCGCCACAAAAAGGTCTTTGCCCAGTGGGATGCCCAGGTGCTGATGGACTATGTGGACGCCTTTGCCGAAGACGCCGATGGCAAACGCAGCCTGGCCTTTGACCGTGCAGTGGAAACCGCCTTCTACAACACCCTGCCCGACAACCTGGACCGCCTGCTGGCGCGCCACCCGGTGAAGTGCCCGGTGACCTTCATCGGTGGCGACCAGTCGGCCGAGATGAAACAGGTCGGCATGGCCATGACCGAGAAGGTGACCAAGGGCCGCATCATGATGCTGGACGGCAGCCACCTCTTCCCCATGGAAAAGCCGCTGGCCACCGCCGCGGCGATTGAAGCCGCCTTGCGCAATATGGTGCGCTGACGCCCGATGTCCAACAGCCCGCAAGCACCACTGGACCGACTGCAAGAGCAGGTTCAGGCCTTGCAGGCCAAAAACCGGCAGCTGCAAGCGGCCTTGGATGAACAGCAAACCCTGGCCAGCCAGTGGGTAGAGCGCCGCACGCGCGAGCTGCAGGCCGAGGCCTTGGAACAAAAGAAAGCAGAAGCACTGCAAAGCGTGTTCTACCGCATTGCAGAACGGGCCACCGCCGGGCTCACGCTTTACGACTTTCTGAAAACCGTGCACCAGCTGCTGGGCGAGCTGCTGTATGCCAAAAACTTCTATGTCTGCCTGAGCCATCCGTCCAAAAACACGGTGGACTACCCCTACTACGAGGACGAGAAAGACGGCGACACCATGCAGCGCTACGGCGTGCCACGCAAGCGCGGTATGACCGAGTTTGTGCTGCGCACCGCACAGCCGGAGCTGATTGACGCTGCGCGTTTTGTGCAGCTGCAGAGCAGCGGTGAAATCACCCAGGCCTCGGGTGACCTGACCTTCAGCAGTTGGCTGGGCGTGCCCATGCAAATGCAGGGGCGCGTACGCGGCGTGCTGGTGGTGCAGGGCTACGAGCCCCATGTGCACTACACCGAAAACGATGCCGATATTCTGGGCTTTGTGGCCAACCACGTGGGCGCTGCACTGGAGCGGCAGCAGGCCATGGAAGAAATACGCAACTCCGAAGCGCGCTATCGCTCGGTGATTGAGAACGTGGGCGTGGGTGTGGTGGTGGTGCAGGACGGACGCATGGTGTTTGCCAACCCCAGCATGGTGCGCATCGTCGGGCATTCGCTGGTGTACCTGCTGGCGCATCCCTTTACCGCCACCATCCACCCTGAGGACGTCCCCGTGGTGATGGAGCGCCACCAACGCCGCCTGCGTGGGGAAGCGGTGGAGGTGAACTACAACTTCCGCGTCATCACCGAAGCCGGGCAGGTGCGCACGCTGGAGCTCTCGGCCGTTCTGATCCAGTGGAGCCAGCGCGACGCAACGCTGCTGTTCGTCGTCGACGCCACGGCCAGAATGCAAGCCGAAGAAAACCAACAGATCGCCCTGCAGCAGCAAATTGCGCTCAACGACATGAAGGCGCGTTTCATCACCATGGCCTCGCACGAGTTCCGCACGCCGCTGGCCACCATCCACGGCTCGGTGGAGCTGCTGCAGCACTACGAAGACCGTATGCCCGCCGACAAGAAGCTGCACACCCTGCAGAAGATTGACGACGCGGTGGAGCGCATGACCCACATGCTGGAAAACGTGCTGGTAATTGGCCGTACCGACGCCGGCCGGCTCGAATTCAAACCACGCACACTCAGCGTCACCACCTTCTGCCACGGCCTGGTAGACGAACTGCGCAGTGCCATGGCACGCCAACTGGTGGGCGTGCGGCTACAGCTGGAGCTGCCACCGGCCGAGCAACTGTTCTGGCTGGACGACACCCTGATCCGCAACATCGTGGGCAACTTGCTGTCCAACGCCATCAAGTACTCGCCACAGGGCGGCGATGTGCACTTTGCCGTGCGCGACCAGGGTGATGCGCTGGTGTTTACCGTGTCCGACCAGGGCATTGGCATCCCCGAGGCCGACCAGGCCGCACTGTTTGTGAGCTTTCACCGCGCCAGCAATGTGGGGCCGATTGCCGGCACCGGCCTGGGCCTGTCGATTGTCAAAGAGGCCGTGACCTGCCACCTGGGCGACATCCGTGTCGACAGCACGGTGGGCCAGGGCAGCACCTTCACCGTCACCCTGCCCACCCACCCCTGCACCCCCGAGGACTGAGGCCATGCGCATCCTGATTGCCGAAGACGAGCCCTCGCTGCGCGAGAATCTGCAGTGGATGCTGGAGCTGGAGGGCTACGAGGTGATGGCCGCCTGTGATGGTGCTGACGCCTATGCCCAGGCGCAAGCCCTGCGGCCCGACCTGGTGCTGACCGATGTGATGATGCCCACGCTGGATGGCTATGGCCTGGTGCGTGCGCTGCGCGAAGACGCCCGCACCGCCACCGTGCCCATCATCATGCTGACGGCCAAGGCCGACCGCGCCGATGTACGCGCCGGCATGAACCTGGGCGCCGACGACTACCTGACCAAACCCTGCCGGCGCGACGAACTGCTGGAAGCCGTGCAGGCCCGCCTGCAGCGCAGCAGCAGCCTCGAACAAGCGGCCCAGCGCCTGCAAAACGAAACCCGCTACGCCATGCAGATCGACACGCTCACGGCCCTGCCGGGGCGCGACCTGTTTGAGCAGCAACTGGAATCGGCGTTGCAACATCACGCTGGCGTGGCCCTGCTGTGCCTGGGCCTGGACGGTTTTGCCAAGATCAACGAATCGCTGGGCACCGGCGTGGGCGACCTGGTGCTGCGTGAGGTGGGCAAACGCCTGAACCTCTACTCCGCCCAATGGGAACATCCCAGCGCCCACGACGTGGTGGGCCGCATCGGGGGCGACCAGTTTGCGGTGTGTATGGCCGGCCTGGCCCATGAGGACACCCTTGGCGAGCGTGCCGCCGAACTGCTGCGCCGCTTAGCGCAGCCCTACCAGGTGAGCGGCCACACGCTCTTCCTCACCGCCAGCGCGGGTGCCAGCCTCTACCCTGCGCAGGCCGACAGCGCGCACGCCCTGCTGCTCAACGCCGAATCGGCCCTGCACCACGCCAAGCCTGCGGGCCCGGGTACCTATGTGTATTTCGACGCCGCCATGAACCGCCAGGTGGCGCGCTCCCTGCAAATCCACAACGAGCTGCACCGCGCCATGGCCCAGGGCGACCTGCAGGTTTATTACCAACCGCAAGTCAACATCCAAAGTGGCGCTGTCGTCGGTTTTGAGGCGCTGCTGCGCTGGAACCATGCCACGCTGGGCTGGATTCCGCCGTCCGAGTTCATCCCGATTGCCGAGCAAAGCGGTGTCATCGTGCAACTGGGCCAATGGGTCATGCACACGGCCGCCGCCCAGGCTGCACAGTGGCTGGCCCAAGGCCACACCCACTTCCGTATGGCGGTGAATTTGTCGGTGCGCCAGTTTGCCGGCAAAGAGCTACCGGCGCTGGTGGCCCAGGTGCTGCAGAGCACCGGCTTGCCCGCCCACATGCTGGAGCTGGAAGTGACCGAAAGCATGGCGCTGCAAAGCGTGGCCTCCACGCTGGCCACGCTGCATGCCTGCAAAGCGCTGGGCGTGAAGCTGGCGATGGACGACTTCGGCACCGGCTACTCCAGCCTGGCCTACCTCAAGCAGTACCCGCTGGACGCCCTGAAGATAGACCAGGCCTTCACCCGCAACATCACGCAGGACGCGGGCGATGCGGCCATCACCAAGGCGATTGTGGCGATGGCGCACAGTTTTGGCATGACGGTGGTGGCCGAGGGGGTGGAAACGGCGGAGCAGCTGGAGTTTCTGCGCGGGCTGCACTGCGAAGAGTTTCAGGGCTATCTCTTTAGCAAGCCTGTGCCTGCGGAGGAAGCAGTGAAGTGTTTTGGGGGGTATCGGGGGTAGCTTTGGTTTTCGGGTAGTTTCTTTTTTTAACACCCACTCCCCCAGCCCCTCGCCCCGTCGGCGAGGGGAGCCTTTAACAGCCATATCTTTGGGCTGCGCGCCGGACGCGGACTACAAGGGTAACGTTGCCACTGTTGGCTCACTCCACGGCCAATGCCTACGGTTGTGGAACTTCGGAGATATCGACTCGGCACGGCTGGCGGCTGCTCCCGCCAGCGGCTCCGCCCCTGCCCATTGGCGCTCACCACAACCGCTGGCACGGGCCGTGGCGCCCCCACCCGTTGGCAACCGCTCTTGTGTAGCGCCGTAGCCGGAGTGCCACCAAAAAATATGGCTGTTAAAGGCTCCCCTCGCCGACGGGGCGAGGGGCTGGGGGAGTGGGTGTCTAAAAAAGCGGTGCAGGCGCAAAAGAAAAGCAACCCGTCAGGCCGCCCAGGTAACCACCCCAGTCCAGGCAGTAACCAACACCACAACCCCAAACACGATGCGGTAATACGCAAACCCCACAAAGCTGTGCGTAGAGATAAACCGCAGCAGCCAGCGCACACACAACCACGCGCTGATAAAAGAGAACACCAGCCCCACACCAAACAGCGGCACATCGGCCACCGACAGCAGCGCACGCTCCTTGTACAGGCTGTACACCCCCGCTCCAATCAAGGTGGGGATGGCGAGGAAGAATGAAAAGTCGGTGGCGGCTTTGCGCGACAGGCCCAGCAGCATGCCGCCGATGATGGTGGCGCCGCTGCGGCTGGTGCCGGGCACCATGGCCAGGCACTGCACCAGGCCCACCTTCAGCGCATCCAGCGGCGTCATGTCGTCCACCTCGGCCACACGCACGGTCTTGGGGTTGTTGGCCTGGCGGCGCTCGGCCCAGAGGATGATGAATCCGCCCACGATGAAGGTGGTGGCGACGATGGTGGGGGTAAACAGGTGCGCCTTGATGAACTTGCCAAACAGGAGGCCCAGCACCACCGCGGGCAGAAAACCAATGGCCACATTCAAGGCAAAGCGCTGCGCCTGTTTTTCGGTCGGCAGGGCCACCAGCGTGTCGCGGATCTTTTGCCAGTAGACCAGGATGACGGCAAAGATGGCACCGGTCTGGATGGCGATTTCAAACACCTGGCGTTTGTCGTGGTCCAGAAAGTCCAGCAGCGCGCCCGCCAGAATCAAATGGCCGGTGCTGGAAATGGGCAGAAACTCCGTCAACCCCTCGACCACGCCCATGATGGCCGCTTTGATCAGCAATGTAATGTCCAAAACACACTCCCTTTTTATAAGCGATTAATAGCCAGAAGGCGCATATTATCTGCGCGAGCAGCTCACTTATTCATAGCGCAACGCCTGAATAGGTAACAGTTTGGAGGCCCGCCGCGCTGGGTAGTAGCCAAAAAACACACCCACCACGCCCGAAAATCCCACCGCCAACAACACCGCCCCAGCACTCAGCGACACCTGCCACCCCGCAAAGTGGCCCACGCCCCAGGTGGCCAGCGCGCCCAGCACCACGCCCACAGCACCGCCCAGCACACTGAGCGTCACCGCTTCAATCAAGAACTGCGCCAGGATGTCGCGCCCGCGTGCGCCCACCGCCATGCGCAGGCCAATCTCGCGCGTGCGTTCGGTCACGCTGACCAGCATGATGTTCATGATGCCGATGCCGCCAATCACCAGGCTGATGCCGGCCACTGCGGCCAGCAACAGCGTCATCACATGGCTGGACTCTTCCTGCGCCTGCAAAATTTCTGTGAGGTTGCGCACCACAAAGGGATCCCCGCCGCTTTCCTGCACCTTGAAACGCTGGCGCAGCAGGTCCTTGATGTTCTCTTCCACCGCCTTCATGTCCTGGCCGTCACGCACCTTCACGCTGATGGCGCCCACACGTTTGAGGCGGCTGGTGGCGTCACCACCCCAGATGCGGTTGCGCAGCGTGCCCAGCGGAATCATCACCACATCGTCCTGGTCCTGGCCCATGGAGTTTTGGCCCTTGGGTGCGAGTACGCCGATCACGGTGATGGGGATGTTGCGCACGCGGATCACCTGGTCCACCGGGTCCTGCTCACCAAACAGCTCGCGCGCCACGGTGCTGCCAATCCAGGCCACCTTGGCCGAACCCGACAGCTCCGCCGCATCAAACACACGCCCGCTGGCCAGCGGCCAGTCGCGCGCCTCCAAGTAGTCGTTGTTCACGCCAATGATGCTACTGCCCCAGTTGGTATTGCCAAACACCAGCTGCCCGCTGGTGCGGGACGTGGGCGCGGCCACCTGCACCTCGGGAATCTCCAGCGCGATGGCGGTGGCGTCTTCTTCGGTCAGGCGCTGGCGGGTTTGTGCGCCCAGGCGCACACCGGCCTGCGACACCCCACCAGGCAGCACCAGCATGATGTTGGAGCCCAGGCCCTTCATTTGTTCCTGCACGCGGTTGGTAGCGCCCTGCCCCACGGCGACCATGGTGATGACCGCGGCCACGCCAATGATGATGCCCAGCATGGTGAGGATGCTGCGCAACGTATTAGCCGCCAGCGATCTGAGCGCGCTGCGCAGTGCGGCAAGTGTGTTCATCGCAACGTGTCCTCCACGATGTGTCCGTCCTTGAACACCAAGGTGCGCCGCGCCCAGGCCGCTATGTCGGCCTCGTGCGTGACCAGCACCACGGTCATGCCCTGGCGGTTCAGCTCGGTCAGCAGCTGCATGATGTCTTCGCTGGTCTGCGAGTCGAGTGCACCCGTGGGCTCGTCGGCCAGGATGAGTTGCGGGTGGTTGACGAGTGCGCGGGCAATCGCCACACGCTGCTGCTGCCCGCCCGACAGCTCGGCCGGCGTGTGGTGGGTGCGCTGGCCCAGGCCCACACGCTCCAGCGCTGCGCGTGCACGCTGGTGGCGTTGGGCGGCGGGCACGCCGGCGTACACCATCGGCAGCTCCACGTTTTCCAGTGCGCTGGTGCGCGGTAGCAGGTTGAACTGCTGGAACACAAACCCGATGCGCCGGTTGCGGATGCTGGCCAGTGCGTCGGGCGCCATGTCCTGCACCGGCTCACCGGCCAGCCGGTAGCTGCCGGCGCTGGGCTGGTCCAGACAGCCCAGAATGTTCATCAGCGTGGACTTGCCCGAACCCGAGGCGCCCATGATGGCCACCATTTCGCCCTCGGCAATGTCCAGCGACACACCCCGCAGCGCGTGCACCGTCTGGTCGCCCATGGTGTAGGCCTTGGTCAGGTCGCGCGCCTGGATCAACGCAGGCGCTAAGGATGCTGTTTGCGGCACAGTGCGTGCGCCTTAAAACGGTGGCCGCGGGCCGTTGCTGCGCGGCGCACTGGCGGCGCCCTGCGGCTTGGTGCCCACCAACACCTCCACCCCCTCGCGCAGCGCCGTGGCGGCCGGTGAGTCGGGTGGCAGGATCAGTTCGGTGTTGCTGCCGTCCGACACACCGGAACGCACGGCAAACGCCTGCGGCTTGCCATCGGCACCCAGCACATACACCCGGCCACGGCTGGCCCCGCGGGCTTCGGCGGGTGCCGCAGGTTCCACCCCTTCGATACGCAAGCGCAGCGCCGCGTTGGGCACTTTCAGCACGTTTTCGCGCTGCTCGGTCACCACGCGCACATTGGCCGTCATGCCCGGCAACAGCTTGCCCTGCACATTGGCAAAACGCACGATGGCCACATAGGTCACCACATTGGCCACATTGGTGGCGGCCTTGCGCACCTGGCGAATCTCGCCTTCAAAGGTTTGGCCCGGAAACGCGTCCACATTGAAACTGGCCTTTTGCCCCGGCTGCAGGCGGCCCACATCACTTTCGTCAATCGCGGCCTCCACCTGCATGTCCGACAGGTTTTGCGCAATCACAAACAACTCAGGCGACTGCAGGCTGCTGGCCACGGTCTGGCCGCGCTCGATGGTGCGTTTGATGACAATGCCGTTCACCGGCGAAGTGATGCGTGTACGCGCCAGGTCAATGCGGGCCTGGGCCAGCGCAGCCTCGCGCTGCGCCACATTGGCCTGCGCGGTTTTTACCTGCGCCTGGGCCACCCCCACCTGGGCTTGCACCGCCTTCATCGCCTCGGTGCTGGTGTTCACCAGCGCGCGCGCCTTGTCGGCCTCGCTCTGGGTGATGAACTGTTTTTCCACCAGGCTTTGTTTGCGCTCAAAGTCGCGCTGGGCCTCGTTCAGGTCCACCTGTGCGCGCGACACCTGGGTTTGCACCGCCACCACATTGGCCTGGGCCGTCAGCACGGCGGCGCGGGCGGCGTCCACATCGGCCTGGGCCGAGCGCACGCGGTATTCAAAGGTCTCGGGGTCAATCTGGGCAATCAGCTGGCCGGCCCTCACCTCGCTGTTGAAGTCCACCAGCACCTCGCGGATCTGCCCGCTCACCTGGGTGCCCACACTCACCTGCGCCACCGGGCTCACGGCGCCGCTTGCCGCCACCGTGGCTTGCAAGTTACCGCGGCTGATGGCCGCACTGCGGTATTCCACCTGGCTGCCCGCGCTGGCATACAAGCCCCACCACGCCGCACCACCCAGCGCCGCGACCAGCACCGCAGCGCCACCTATCAATGTTCTGTTCATCCCCCGATTCTAGAAAGCCACGGTGGCAGCACGATGGCAGCGGCACAAAGGCCCCGTTTTCCGGCATTTGGCGCTGCCCAAGCGTCATTTCGTCGCAAGCCGCTCGCATGGGCGGCGTCCGGCCGGCACAGTCCGCCCATCGCTTGTTGCGCGTGTTGAACTTCCAAGGAGTCGTGCTGTGATCTCTCTTTTTCTCTCGAACACCCCCATCTGGGTCTGGCCGCTGCTGCTGGGCTTGCTGGTGCTGGGCCTGCGCCAAACCCGGACCCAGCAGATGAGCTGGATGCGGATGACCGTGCTGCCGCTGGTGCTGGTGGGCCTGTCGGTGTACGGCACGCTGGCCATAGCCGGCGCACCCGGTGCGGCCCTGCTGTTGTGGGCCCTGGTGGCGCTGGGTGCGGCCACCCTGGTGCTGCGCCAGCGCCTGCCTGCCGGTGCCCACTACGACCTGGCCCACCAGCGCTTCACCGTGCCGGGCAGCGCCGTGCCCCTGGCGCTGATGATGGGTATTTTCTTGACCAAATACGCCGTGGGTGCCACCCAAGCCCTGGCACCGGCACTGCTGCAGACCACGCTTGCCGCCAACGGCATTGCCGCGCTGTATGGCCTGTGCAGCGGCGTGCTGCTGGGCCGCAGCCTGCGGCTGTGGAAACTGGCTGCACAGACCGACGCCCAGTGGCACCATGGCGGCCATACACCCCGTGCAACGGCTTAAGGAGTTCCTTCCATGAAAACACGCTTCCCCTGCCTCGCCCTCTCCACCGCCCTGCTGGGCGCCACCCCGCTGGCCATGGCCCAGTCCTTTGAATCGGTGCAACTGCGCAACACCCCGCCCGGCGCCGACGGTGGCAGCCTGGGCCTGGTCGCGGTGTCCACCCCCGAGTACCTGGGCGGTGACCAGCGCAAAACCCAGGTGTTCCCCAACGTCAGCTACCAGTGGGCCAATGGCTGGTTTGCCGGTCTGGACAACGGAGTGGGTTACAACTTTTCCAAAAACCCAGCGCTGCATTACGGCCTGCGCCTGACGGCCGACATGGGCCGCCAGAGCGGCGACAGCACCGCCCTGCGGGGCATGGGGGATGTGGACGCCAAGCCCGAACTTGGCGGTTTTGTGACCTATGCCACTGCCGACGGCCTGGCCTTCACCGGCTCGGTGCGTTGGGGCTCGGGCCAGAGCAGCAATGGCACGGTGGTGGACCTGGGCGTGGGCTACTCGGTGGCGCTGGCGCCCCAGTGGCGCCTGGGCGCCAAGCTGGGCACCACGCTGGTGGACCGCCAGTACATGCAAAGTTACTTTGGGGTGGACGTGCAGCAAGCCGCCCGCAGCGGCTATGCGCTCTACACGCCCGACGCGGGCCTGCGTGATACACGCCTGGGCCTATCCCTCACCTACGCCATCAACCCGCGCACCTTCGTCACGGCGGCCGTCTCGGGCAGCACGCTGGGCGATGGCGCCAAAAACAGCCCCATCGCCCGCAGCAGCAATGCCAATGCGGCCGTGCTGGCCCTGACCTACGCCTTCTGAAACCCCGCCCCTGAAAGACCTCTGCCATGACCCCTGCAACCCACCTCCATCCTGCGCCGTATGGCATGGCGCAATGGACCGGCTGGTCCACCCTGATGCTGCTTGCGCTGGGCGTGGCAGGCTACGCCCTGTGGTTGCTGGTGGCAAGCGAGCGGCCAGATTTTGCCGCGAGCCTGTTTGTCCGCCATCCCGTGGGCGCGCTGGTGCACATGGTGTGCAGCCCAGTGGCGCTGGTGGCTGGGGCCTTGCAGGTCAACCGCGCCATTCGCACCCGCCACCTGGTGCTGCACCGCTGGCTGGGCCGCCTGTATGTGCTGGCGGTCCTGCTGGGCGGTGCCAGCGGCCTGTCCATGGCGTTTGAAGCCCAAGGCGGGCCGGTCTCCGAATGGGGCTTTGGGCTGCTGGCAGTGCTGTGGCTCCTCAGCACCAGCCTGGGTTTTGTGGCCATGCGCCGTGGCGCGCGCAACACCCACCGTGACTGGATGCTGCGCAGCTACGCGCTCACGCTGGCCGCCATCACGCTGCGCATCTATATCCCCTCCAGCCAGATTGCCGGCCTGCCGTTTGAAGATGCCTACCGCGCCATCGCCTGGTTGTGCTGGGTGCCCAACCTGCTGCTGGCGGAGTGGCTGATTCGCCGCCTGCGCAGCACAGCCACCGCCTGAACCCGCGAGACACCCCATGCAACTCACCCCCGTCATTGCCCTGCACATGGGCGCTGCACTGGCTGCGCTGGCCATTGGCCCGGTTGCGCTGTGGGCGCGCAAGGGCGCCACCCAGCGCCCGCGTCTGCATCGCATGGCGGGCTACACCTGGGTGGTGCTGATGGTGGTGACTGCGGTGTCTGCCCTGTTCATCCGCGACTTTCAGTTGCCCAATATCGCGGGCTACACGCCCATTCACCTGCTGGTGCCTTTCACCCTGTTTTCGCTGTGCGGTGCGTTCTGGTTTCTGGCGCGCAAAAACATCGTAGGCCACCGCAAAACCATGCAACAGCTTTACTTCGGGGCCTGCGTGGGCGCCGGTGTGTTCACCCTGCTGCCGGGCCGTTACTTGGGCCAGTTGGTCTGGGGCCAGTGGCTGGCGGCATACTTGCCTGCATGACCCGCCGCCACTACACCACACTGGGCTACGGCCTGTGGAAGACCCTCACGATCAATACCGTGATTGCCATTGGTATCACCCTATTTGGCGACCACGGGTTTTGGAGCAACCTGGTCTACTCCCACTGCATCGGTCTGAGCATCGGCGCCGCCATTGATGCGGGCCGCTTTCTCTTTATCCAAGACTGGCGCACCCAGATGCGCCGCCTGGTGGGCATTGTTCCCGTAGGGGTGGTGCTGGGCTTTTTCTTCGGCAACTTTGTGGCCGACTGGCTGCTGGGCGGCAGCGCTTTCCAGTACTGGGTGGTCTCGCCCCACAAGGCTTGGGGCATGTTGTTTCTGAGCCTGGTGGCGGGTGCCGTACTGACCCACGAATTTGTCAGCCGCGAAGTATTGGCGGTTGAACGCGAAAAAGCGGAGGCCGCACGCCGCCAGGCCAGCGAGGCCCAGTTGCGCCTGCTGGAGACCCAGTTGGAGCCGCACATGCTGTTCAACACCCTGGCCAATCTGCGGGCACTCATCACCCTGGACCCGCCGCGCGCCCAGACCATGCTGGACCACATGATTGCCTACCTGCGCGCCACGCTCAGCGCCTCCCGCACTGACCCGAACCGTCCGCACACCCTGGAAGACGAATTTGCCCGCCTGCAGGACTACCTGGAGCTCATGGCCATCCGCATGGGGCCGCGCCTGCACTACACGCTGGACCTGCCCGAAGCCCTGCGCCAGCAAGCCGTGCCGCCCCTGCTGTTGCAGCCGCTGGTGGAAAACAGCATCCAGCACGGGCTGGAGCCCAAGGTGGAGGGCGGCAGCATTCGCGTGAGCGCCAGCCGCCAGGGCGAGCTGCTGTGCCTGGAGGTGGAAGACACCGGACTGGGCTTGCCCCCCGCCGACACCCACCGCCCGGGCTTTGGCCTGCAGCAGGTGCGCGAGCGGCTCAGCACCACCTTTGGCGCCTTAGGCACTATCAAAATAGGAGCTAGCAGCGCAGAAGGGACGAGAGTTAGCATCACTTTTCCTTTAAAAACATGAACCAGCCCACCGCCCTGATTGCCGAAGACGAACCGCTGCTGGCGCAGGCCCTGCAGGCCGAGCTGGCCCAGGCCTGGCCCGCCCTGCAGGTGCTGCGTACCGTGGGCGACGGGACCTCGGCCGTGGAGGCCGCGCTGGCGCTGCAGCCCGACGTGCTGTTTTTTGACATCCGCATGCCGGGCCAAAGTGGCCTGGAGGCCGCGGCCGAGCTGGTGGACGCCTGGCCTACCGACGGGCCCCAGGCCAAACCGTTTCCTGCGCTGGTGTTTGTCACGGCCTATGACCAGTACGCCGTGCAGGCGTTCGAGGCCCAGGCGGTGGACTACCTGCTCAAACCGGTGCAAAGCGCCCGCCTGCAAAAAACTGTATCAAAACTGCGGCTAGCCCTTACCAATGCTGCGCAAGCAGCTCCTAAAACAGGAGCAAATGATGCGGCACTGGAAGCCACACTGGCCCAGTTGCGCAGTTTGCTGGCGCCCACCGCCAGCACGCTGGCCGGTGCGCCCCTGCAGGTGCTGCAAGCCAGCATCGGCAACAGCATCCACATCATCCCGGTGGGCGAAGTGCTGTACCTGGAAGCGGCCGACAAGTACTTGCGCGTGCTCACCGCCACGCAGGAGTACCTGCTGCGCACCCCGCTCAAGGAGCTGCTGCCCCAGCTGGACGCCCAGCTGTTCTGGCAAACCCACCGCGGCACCGTGGTGCGGGTGCAGGCCATTCGCAGCGTGAACCGCGACGAGGCTGGGCGCCTGAGCTTGACCTTGCATCACAGAAGTGAAAAACTCCCGGTCAGTCGGCTGTATGCCCATCGCTTCAAGGCGATGTAGGCGCCGACATCACAAGGAGGAGACCCATGGCACTGCTCCGTAGTGCACGGATATGGTTGGTTGTGCTGGCCGCGCTGACCAGCCTTGCTACCCCCCTAGCCCAGGCTCAGGGCAACAGCCTGGTTTTTGCAGTCACCACTGACGATCGCTTCAGCAAAACGATGGCCCAGCGCGTACTCAGCGCCGCCTACAAAGAGCTGGGGATCGACGTGGCGTTTATGCCCTTGCCTATACGGCGGGGCTATGCCCAAGCCGAGGCGGGAGAAGTCGACGGCCTGGGCATGACCGTGACGTTGGAGCTGGCGCCCAACCTGTTACGGATTGATGTGCCCATCTCTTACGAAGAAACCGCGGTCTGGGCCACGCGACGGGATCTTGTGCCCAACGGTTTTGCCTCGCTGCAACCTTTTCTGGTTGGCCATATCGCCGGCATCCGTTATTTCGAGCACCGCCTGCAGGGCATGCGCACCGACCCCGCGCCCAACCTGGAGGCGCTGTTTCGCAAACTGGAACTGGGCCGCACCGATGTGGCGGTGGAGTCGCGTTTCAACGGCTGCCTGGTCCGGCAACTGGGGCTGAACAAGGTGGTCTTGCTGCAACCCTCGCTGGAGGTGCTGGCGGGTTACCACTTTGTGCACAACAAACATGCGGCACTGGTGCCCCGCATCACCGCGGTGCTGCGCAAGATGGAGGGCGATGGCAGCATCAAGAAGATCCAAGCCGCCGCGTTGAAGGAATTTCAGGCCCAGTGCGGCTAAATTGCGCCACGACCCGCACCGCGGCTCTAGGGGTTAACCACAGGCGGGGAAGCGTGGCACGGTGGTTGCGTGAACAGGGCGGCTCCCTACAATGTCCCCCTTCTCCTACTAGGAACCCCACGATGCAACTGAATCTCTCGCGCCGCAGCGCTGTGCGCCTGCTGGCCCTGTCTGCCGTTCTCTCCAGCGCCCTGCTCCAGGGTTGCGATTCTGTCCCCTCTGTCATCAAGATTGGCGTGGCCCAGCCACTCACAGGCAACCTTTCGGCCCTCGGGCAGGACTTGCTCAACGGTGTGAACCTGGCCGTAGAAGAACTCAACAAGGAAGGTTACAAAGTCAAAGGCAAGACCGTGACCTTTGAGGTGGTGGCCGTGGACGACCGCGCCAACGCCGACACCGGCAAAGAAGTGGCCCAGCAGTTGGTGGACGCCGGCGTAGTGGCCGTCATTGGCCACCTGAACTCGGGCGTCAGCATTGCCGCCGCCCCCATTTACGCCGAAAAGGGCATCGCCCAGCTGGCCATCTCTACCAACCCCAAGTACACCCAACTGGGCCTGGACACCACCTTCCGCCTGGTGGCCAACGACACCCTGCAGGCCAAGGCCATTGGCAGTTACTCGGCCTCGCAGTTCTCGGGCACCAAGTTCGCCCTGCTGGACGATGGCACCCCCTACGGCAAAGACCTGGCCGCCGGCGCTGGTGCTCAGCTCAAAGCCGCCAAGAAAGAAGTGGTGCTGCAACAGTCGTTTGACGACAAGACCACCAAGTTTGAAGAAGTGGCCGCCAAGATCAAGGAAACCGGCGTGGAAGTGGTGGTTTCCACCCTCAATGACTTCCAGATCGTGGCGCTGCTCGATGCGCTCAAGGCCATCAGCTACACCAACATCAAGGTGCTGGGTGGCGACACCATCAAGACCACGCTGATGCTCAAGGGCGCAGGCGTGGCCAGCGGCCTGTTTGCCACCTCCCCCATCCTGGAGGCGCGCGAGTTCACCGCCGGTGGCGCCTTCCTCGACAAGTACCGCGCCAAGTACAAGATCGACCCCGCCTACGCTGGCCACTACACCTACGACGCCATGTACGTGTTGGCAGCCGCCATCCGCCGTGCCGAATCGGCCAAGCCCAAAGACATCACCGCCACACTGAAGAAGATCGACGGCTACGCCCCCGTGACAGGCTCCATGAAGTGGGATGCGCAGGGCGAGCAGCGCTACGGCGTGATTGGGGTGTACAGTGCCAACGGCGGTCTGTGGGAATCGCAGATGCGCTCAGACAACTGGTAAGCCCCAGCCAACGGGAGACACCCCATGACCTTGCGTTACACCACAGTGCCCAACACCTTGCATGAAACCAAGATGCGCCTGTACCCCACCAAGGTCATCAACGTCATCGGTGGGCCAGGGTGTGACAAATCGCTCATCTCCTCGGCCATCATCCTGTACTTGCACCTGCACACCAAGACGGTAGAGACCATCCCCGACTTCGCCAAGTCGCTGGTGTGGCAGCAAAACTTTGAAGTGCTCAAAAACCAGTACTTCATTGCCCAGCGCCAGTACGAGATGCTCAATCTGCTGGACGGGCAGGTGCAGTTCCTCATCACCGAATGCTCGCTGCCCCAGGTGCTGTACTACAACGAAAACTACCCCGAGAACATCTGCGACGTGGCCAAGACGCGCGCGCAAATTCTGGAGTGGTACCGGCAGCACGACAACATCAATGTGTTCGTTGAGCGCGGCGACAAGAAGTATGTGCACACCGGCCGCTTTCAGGACGAAGACCAGGCCCGCGATGTGGACCGCGGCTTGCGCGCCATGCTGGTCCGCGAAGGCCTGCACTACACCGCGCTGACACCCGATGTGGAATCCATCAACGCCTTTGCAAAAACCCTGCTCGCATGAGCATGCACTAGTGCAGTGCACGGCAGTGGCGGAGGCACCAAATGAATACGGGTTTTTACCTATCAATCCCGCTTTTGGGAGTAATGAAATTCATGCATCATTAGATCTTTGAATACAACAAGGTCCTAAGTACAAGCCTCATGTCCAGTACCTGCGACTTGCGCTAACGTCCGCGTTGTGGAAATTAATTCACGATTTTTTTACCTGGAGTTCTTATGTTGATGAAGTTGAAAACCGTCGCAGCAGCAGCTATCGCTCTGTCTACCGGCATGGCATTTGCGCAAAACGCTGTTGTCACCATCGCTCACGTTGGCCCTACCAGCGGCGCGATCGCCCACCTGGGTAAAGACAACGAAAACGGCGCCATCTTGGCCGTTGAAGAACTCAACGCCGCTGGCGTGACCATTGCAGGCAAAAAGGTCACCCTGAAGCTGATGACCGAAGACGACGCTGCTGACCCCAAGCAAGGCACTGCAGTCGCCCAAAAGCTGGCTGATGCCAAAGTGTCCGGCGTGATCGGTCACCTGAACTCCGGCACCACCATCCCCGCTTCCAGCATCTACTCCGAAGCCGGCATCCCCCAAGTTTCTCCTTCCGCTACCAACCCCAAGTACACCCGCCAAGGCTTCAAGACAGCCTTCCGTCTGGTGGCTGATGACACCCAACTGGGTGGCACTCTGGGCAAGTACGCTGTGTCTACCCTGAAGGGCAAGGCCATCGCCGTGATCGACGACCGTACCGCGTACGGCCAAGGCGTGGCACAAGAGTTTGCCAAGGCTGTGGAAGCCGCTGGCGGCACCGTGGTTGCCAAGGAATTCACTACCGACAAAGCCACCGACTTCAACGCCATCTTGACCACCATCAAGGGCAAGAAAGCTGACGTCGTGTTCTTCGGCGGTATGGACGCTGTGGCCGGCCCCATGCTGCGCCAGATGAAGTCTCTGGGCATCAACGCCAAGTTCATGGGCGGCGACGGCATCTGCTCTACCGAACTGGTGAAGCTGGCTGGCGACGCAGTGTCTGACAACCAAGTGTTCTGCGCTGAAGCTGGTGGCGTTGAAGGCCAGGCCAAAGTCGGCATGGACGCATTCAAGACCAAGTTCAAAGCCAAGTTCGGTACCGACGTTCAGGTGTACGCACCCTACGTGTACGACGGCGTGAAGGTCATGGTTGCTGCCATGGTCAAGGCTGGTTCTTCTGACCCCGCCAAGTACCTGCCCGTGTTGGCCGCTACTAAGGACTACAAAGGCGTGACAGGCAACATCTCCTTTGACAACAAGGGCGACATCCTGAACGGCGCTTTGACCCTGAAGACCATCAAGGGCGGCAAGCTGACCGACCTGGCTGTGATTCGTTAATTCGCCTCACTGCACTGGCAACGCAAGTTGCCAGACGCAAAAAAAGCGCACTGCCTGCAGTGCGCTTTTTTTATGCCCATTTCAATGCCTGTTTACGGCATCAGCTGCGCGGCTGCAGCCCCTGCGGCACATAACGCGCCAGCCGCGCAGCAATGGCTGCCTCGTGCCGTTGCCACCACACGCCCAGCGCCACCACCCCCAAGCCCAGCAGCGTCAGCGCCAGCGGGAACAACAGGCTGTCGCGGAACACCTCGTGCGACAGGTGGCCCAGGTACAGCGCCACGCCCAGTGCACCAAACACAGTGAACACGCGCCGCCCAATGGCCGCGCCCACCAGCACCAGCGCCAGGTTGATCAACGCGTAAATGAACTTGCCCAGCTCCGAATCGGAGTCATGCAGGCTCAGGCCACACCAGAACATGGTGGTGCCAAAAATGTAGAGCCAAAACGCAAAGTCCTGCCGCCACTCGGCGGTCAGCGACAGGCGGCTGCGCACATCCACCCACAGCGCCACCGCCACGGTGCCAATGCCAAACACCAGCGACACATCGCGCATGAACTCCCATTCCCAGCCGTGGTCGTTCAGCAGGGCGTTGGCAACATCCATGCTCATGTACCAGAGCGTGAGGGCCAGTGGCATCACCATAAAAGGCAGGCGGTAGCGCCACAGCATCACCACACCAGCGGCCAGCGTGGCAAATTCCAGCGTGAGCCAGCGCCAGTCAATGCGCGTGTGGTAGCTGGCAAACACATCGGAGCCACCCGGTGGCCACAGCCCTGCTAGGCTCTGCGCGCTCCACACGGCCAGCGGCACCAGAAATACCGCCAGCGTGGCCAACAAGCCCGCAGGCACATGCAGACCACGCGCCTTGAAATGGTCTGCCACCTTGAGGCACGCCACCATATAGCCCAGCGCAATCGCCAACAAGGCGCCGGCCCCCAGCGACTGGAAGCCCAGCGTCATAAAGAGACTCATGGCACCAATGGCCACCAGCCCGCCAAAGTAATACAGCACGTTCACAAAGCCAAACGCAGGCCCCGGTGTGGGGCCGGTGCGCTCTGGCGGCTGGGTGTGCGCGGGGGCGCTGTGGCTCCAGCGCTGCCACAGGCTCTGGGCCTGGGCCTCGGTGACCAGGCCGTCGCGGGCGGCCTCCTTCAGGTCCTGTAAACGCAGCTCCACCACCAGATTGGTGGTGTCCGTAAAGTCTTTGATGTGCATGGTGCATACCTGCTGTGGTTTGGCCGCATATGTACCACAGCCAGGCTCCTAGAATCCGCCCATGCAAACCCCAATGCCCGCAGCCCACACCGCTGACCTGCCCGCCATCCTGGACCAGATCCACACCGAAGCCCAGGCTCTGTTTGGCCAGGGCCGCGTGGCCAGCTACATTCCGGCGCTGGCCGAGGTGGCGCCGCGCCAGTTCGGCATGGCCGTAGCGCTGGTGGACGGCAGCACCTGCAACGTGGGCGATGCACACACGCCGTTTTCGCTGCAGAGCATCACCAAGCTGTTTACCTTTGTGCTGGCGCTCAAAACGGTGGGCGACGACCTGTGGCGGCGTGTGGGTCGCGAGCCGTCCGGCGCGGCGTTTAACTCCATGGTGCAACTGGAAACCGAAAAAGGCATTCCACGCAACCCGTTTATCAACGCTGGCGCGCTGGTCATCACCGACATCCTGACCACCCGCTACGCCCACCTGGACTACGCGCTCTTGGGTGCCCTGCGCCGCCTGACGGACGACCCAGAGCTGAGCTGGAACGCGCGCATTGCCCGGTCCGAACGCGAAACCGCACACCGCAACATGGCCCTGGCCTACTTCATGAAAAGCTACGGCAACTTTGTGAACGAACCCGAGCTGGTGCTGGACAACTACTGCCGCCAGTGCGCCACCGAAATGAGCTGCGCCCAGCTCGCCCAGGCCACCATGTTTTTGGCCAACGGCGGGCGCGACCTGGGCCGCGACGGCCAACCCGATGAACAGTTTCTGGCCGCCGACGACGCACGCCGTGTGAATGCCCTCATGCTCACCTGTGGCGCCTATGACGCAGCGGGCGATTTTGCCTACCGCATTGGCCTGCCGGTCAAAACCGGCGTGGGCGGCGGCATTGTGGCCATTGCGCCGGGCGTGGGTACTATTGCAGTGTGGGCGCCCGAGCTGGACGCCAAAGGCAACTCGGTGCTAGGCGCCTTTGCGCTAGAGCGCTTGGTGCAGCTCACCGGGTGGCACCAGGCCTGATGCAGCCCATGCGCACCACCACACCCCTGCCAACCCTGGCCCTGCTGTGCCTGCTGACGCTGAGCGGCCCCGCCCCCGCCACAGAGCTGGACGCCCAAGGCGTGCAGATGTTGCTGCCCGCGCAAGCTGGTGGCAGCGCGTTGGCGCTGGGCACACAAGACCCCAACACCGACACACGCTTTGGCTTTGACTACAAGGCCAGCGCCACCGCCGCCCAGGAAGGCCCCCTGCGCTACTGGAACTTGCAGGCCACCCCACTCACCTACAGCAGCGGGGGCAAGGGCTTTACCGCGCGCCTGCACCTGCGGGCCAGCGGCGGC
This sequence comes from Rhodoferax sp. TS-BS-61-7, assembly GCF_002943465.1. Taxonomy (GTDB): domain Bacteria; phylum Pseudomonadota; class Gammaproteobacteria; order Burkholderiales; family Burkholderiaceae_C; genus Allorhodoferax. The sequence goes on along the minus strand of NZ_PTQY01000006.1, from coordinate 52,708 downwards.
AAACAGCAATTCAACTGGAAGACGCAGCAGGGCTATCTCAGCAGCCCGCAGGATGTGCGCAACCAGGAGTTCACGGTGTATGTGCGGGTGCACGAGCCGCTCACCCCGGTGAATGCACAAGTCACCCTCAAAATCCGCGGCGGCCACCACAGCGCAAAAGATGGCGATGCCGCCTCTTGCACCATGATGACCTTTGGCCCCGGCGGCGCAAGCGGCATCACCCGATTTGCCAAGGAGCTGACCCACCCGCTGTACGACTACGTAGTGCTGGCCCCGCAGTTGGACACCCGGCTGGCCGACAACACCTGGTACGGCCTCAAGCTGCTGAGCTACAGCCACCCCGGCACACCGCTGCAAGTGGTCAACCAGCTCTATATCGACACCACTCCGTTTGACGCCCAGGGCCGCCCGGCGAACCGCTGGCAACTGCTGAGCGAATACACCGACGTGCAAGGCAAACGCACCGGCCGCCACTACGACACCGTGACCAACTGGGGCGGCTGGCAGACCACGCTACGCATGGACGGCTACCGCAGCCTGGACTTTGCCTACCCCTCAGTCCGCGAAGCCCAAGCACCCGCCCCCTAGGGCTGTACATACGGCTTGCAAATGTGCAGCACGCAAGTACTATCTGTGCATGCGCCAAATGCCTGACGACGGGCCACTACAAAAACGCAGGGAGTCATTGCAGACGTTGGAAAGGGCACCATGCCCCTTTGGCTCAAAACACTGCACGCCAGCCTGGTGTGCCTGCTGCTACTGGCCGCCTGGCCCGTGCAGGCAGAGAAGATTTCCGTTGTGTATTCCCGCGAGATTCCCGAGGCCGACAGCCGGCTCGACTACCCCGTGCGCCTGCTGGAACTGGCGCTGAAGAAATCGGGCACCCACTACGACATTCGCTCCTACCCCCGCCCCATGCCACAGGGCGCCGCACTGACCCGGCTGGCCACGGGCGCCGGTGTCAATGTGGTCTGGAGCATGACCTCCAAAGAACGCGAAGAGCAGCTGCTGCCCATTCGCGTGCCCATCGACAAAGGGCTGTTTGGCTACCGCATTGCTTTTGTGCGCGAGCAGCACCGGGGCATTATTTCTGGCGTCAAAGGGCTGGACGACCTGCGTGCCTTTGCCGCCGGCCAGGGCCACGACTGGCCCGACACCGACATCCTGCAAGGCAATGGCCTGCGGGTGGCCACCAGCACGGCCTATGAAGGCCTGTTTGCCATGCTGCAAGCCGGGCGGTTTGACTACTTTCCGCGCTCCATTCTGGAGATCTGGGACGAAACCGCGCTGGCCAGCAAACAACAACTGGTGGTGGAAGACAAAGTGCTGCTGCACTACCCCGCAGCCATCTACTTTTTTGTGAACAAAAAAGACGCTGTGCTGGCCAGCGCCATAGAGGCCGGCCTGCACAAAGCCATGGCCGACGGCAGCTTTGACACCCTGTTTTACGAGCGTTTTGGCGATGTCATCAAACGCGCCAACCTGCGCGGCCGCGTGGCCATTGCGCTGACCAACCCGCTGCTGCCCGCCGCCACCCCGCTGGGGCGCAAGGCGCTGTGGCTGGATGTGGCCAACCTGCCCAAATAAGCCACCCCTCGCTGCAGCTCAGGCCTCGGCCCACACCAACTGGTCGCGGCCCTGGGCCTTGGCGGCGTACAGCGCATGGTCGGCACGGCGCATGTTGTGCGCCGCGTCCTGGCTGGGGTCCAGCATGGTGAGCCCGGCCGAGCAGGTGTAGGCAAAGCCCGGCACGTCGGGCAGCGGGCGCGCACTGCGCACTTTCTCTAGCACCCGGCCCACGGTTTGCTCCAGCGCGGCGTGGCTGATGTTGGGCAGTAACAGCATGAACTCTTCACCCCCCAGGCGGCCAAAGCCGTCTTCGCGGCGCAGCGTGGCCTCCACCAGCCGGGCAAAGTGGGTCAGCACGCCGTCGCCCGCCTGGTGGCCGTGTGTGTCGTTCACCCGTTTGAAATGGTCCAGGTCCAGCATCACCAGGCCGCAGGGCTGCTGGCGCTCGCGCAGCTGGTCCAGCCGCTTGTCCAGCTGCTGCATCACGTGGGCGCGGTTGCTGATGCCGGTGAGCGCGTCCACCTGCGCAGCGCGCAGCGCACCGTCGCGCGCCAGGCGCAGCGTGCGCTCGCCCACGCGCATGGACGAAATATCAAACGCCACACACAACATCCAGCCCTGCTCGTCCACCGTCTCGGTCATGTAGATCCAGCGGCCATCGGTCAGGTCGGCCTCGAAGGTGCGAAACGGCAGCTTGCCCCGGCGCGAGCGGGTGGATGTGAGCCAGGCTTCGAGGTCTTTGGTCTGGATGGCAGCGCCCACGCCCAAGCTGTGGCTGCGGCGCATCAGCTCGGTCCAGGTCAGCGTGGCGCTGGGCTCCACCCCAAAGGCACTGCTAAACGCCGGGTTGGCGTACCGCATGGTGTCCGTTGCATCAAACAGCGCCACAAACAACGGCGACTGCTCGTACAAACGCGCCATTTGCAGGGCGGTGGCGTTGGGCACAGCAGGGGGCGAAGCCATAGACCGGTGCTTTTGAAAAGAAAGTGGTGAAACTGTTGCGCCCCAGTGTACGGGGGAGCCTCGGCAAATCCAAGCGGCGTCTAAAATCAAATACATGAGCGCCAACACCCCTTCTTCCGCTGCTAACGCCGCCAACACCCCCGAAACACCCAAGATCAGCAACTTCCTGCGCCAGATCATCGAATCCGATCTGGAAAAAGGCACCTACACCGCCCGCCGCTGGGCCGGCAGCCCCGGCGACGCCGCCCACCATGCGGCCGGCCAGCCAGACCCCGCCAAAATCCGCACCCGCTTCCCGCCCGAGCCCAATGGCTACCTGCACATCGGCCACGCCAAGAGCATCTGCATCAACTTCGGCCTGGCGCGTGACTACGGTGGCGTGTGCCACCTGCGCTTTGACGACACCAACCCCGAGAAGGAAGACACCGAATACGTCAACTCCATCATCGACGCGGTGAAATGGCTGGGCTTTGACTGGAACGGTGCGCCCGATGCCGCCGCCTACCAGGCCAGCGATTACTTCGACTTTATGTACCGCGCGGCGGAGCATTTGATAGAAGCCGGCTACGCCTATGTGGACGAACAAACCGTAGAGCAAATGCGCGTGAACCGCGGCGACTTTGGCAAGCCCGGTGTGGACAGCCCCTTTAGAGCCCGCACGCCAGCAGAAAACCTGGCGCGCTTTCGCGAAATGCGCGACGGCAAGCATGAAGATGGATCGATGGTGCTGCGCGCCAAGATCGACATGGCCAGCCCCAACATCAACATGCGCGACCCGGCCATCTACCGCATCCGCCGCGCCACGCACCACAACACCGGCGACACCTGGTGCATCTACCCGATGTACACCTACGCGCACCCCATTGAAGACGCGCTGGAGCAGATCACCCACAGCCTGTGCACGCTAGAGTTTGAAGACCAACGGCCTTTCTACGACTGGCTGCTGGAGCGCCTGACCGAAGGCGGCCTGCTGGCTGCGCCCGCACCGCGCCAGTATGAGTTTGCCCGCCTGAACCTCACCTATGTGATCACCAGCAAGCGCAAGCTGGCGCAGCTGGTGTACGACCACAAAGTGAGCGGCTGGGATGACCCGCGCATGCCCACCATCGTGGGCCTGCGCCGCCGCGGCTACACGCCCGAGAGCCTGCAAATGTTTGCCGAACGCATTGGCGTGACCAAGAGCGACAGTTGGATCGACTACAGCACGCTGGAAGGCTGCCTGCGCGAAGACCTGGAAGCCAAGGCCCACCGCGGCATGGCCGTCATCAACCCCGTCAAACTGGTGCTGACCAACTGGGACGAGGTAATGGGCGCCGGCCACCTGGAGCCCTGCACCCAGCCCGCCCTGCCCCACCCGCCCGAAGGCGTTGAATCGCCCACGCGCCACTTCACCATCGGCAAAGAAGTGTGGATCGAGCGCGAAGACTTTGAAGAAGTGCCCCCCAAAGGCTACAAGCGCCTGTTCCCCGGCAACAAGGTGCGCCTGAAGGGCGGCTATGTGATCGAGTGCACCGGCTGCACCAAAGATGCGGACGGCACCATCACCGAAGTGCTGGCCACCGTCGTGCCCGACACCAAGAGCGGCACACCGGGCAGTGACTTGGTCAAGGTGAAAGCCGCCATCACCTGGGTGGGCGTGGCCAACGGCGTGAACGCCGAAGTCCGCATGTACGACCGCCTGTTTTTGGACGTGCAGCCCGACGCGGGCGGCAAAGACTTCATCGAAAGCCTGAACCCCAACAGCCTGAAGGTCGTCACCGCGATTGTTGAGCCTTCATTGGCGAATGCCTTGCCAGATCAGAAGTTTCAGTTTGAGCGGCACGGGTACTTTGTGGCGGACCGTGTGGACCATGTCACGGGTTCCAAGCCGGTGTTTAACTTGGCGGTGGGGTTGAAGGATAGTTGGGGGAAGTAACAAAGCAATGGGAGGGAGGGGCAAATGGAATTACAGACACCTTCACGGAGTGAAATACCACTTCGGAGTTTTTCAGTATTCGGACTGCATGGCGATAGAGACATAACGATTCATTTCGACGCACAGACTCGAATAATTGTTGCCTCAAATGGAATGGGAAAGACAAGCATCATAAATTTGCTCTTTCACTTCTTATCTAGAAATTTCTATCGATTAGCTCAATACGAATTTGAGTCAATAGAGGCGTCTTTCGGTAATGGAAGCGTGGTGAAGCTTCTTTGGAGTGAACTCGAAAGTGAACTGCCTATTTTTTCCAAAGGTGAACTTCCGCCAGCAGCCCGCCGAGTTTACGAGCGTGTTGATACGGAGCAACTAGCTTCACTTTTAGAAATTTTTCGCTCACAGCGTGATTTTGAAATCCTTCGCAGAGCGCCACTTTTTGTCTATGTCAGGTCCTCTCTAGGCATTCCCTCGACAGAGCTGCATAGAGCTTTGATGCTTTTTGATCGATCGGTAAAAGACAACCTCTTTGTCGGAAATGCAGGGGCAATTGCCCGAAAGCAAATAGAGCAAGCATTTCCCTATGAATTGCTTTTTTTACCAACGTATCGACGCGTCGAAGAGGATTTATCCAATCTTGGCCTGAGTGTTGAAGACGGAGCGGCAAAGGGAATAAACATCATCAACTTTGGCATGAGTGATGTCAGAAAGAGATTTGATACAGTTTTACGTTCTATTAGCGAATCGAGCTTGATTTTTTACCAACAAATGAGCGGGAGGATGTTGGACGAGCTAATGAAAGGGTTGAGTGCGGAGACTTTGGACTATCAGTACATAAGTAGCCCTGCCGTAGTAGAACCATTATTAAAACGCTTTGCATCGTCCATTTCTTCAAAAACACAAAGCGAGGTCCTCACTCTGACCGTTTCCGGGCGCATCAAAGAGGCACAGTACCGACCACTTGCATACTTCATTTCAAGACTTGTAGAGATTGACCGCGAACGTCAGCAAGCGGAATCGTACGTAGTCCGATTTTGTGATGTCGTGAATGGATATTTGCAAGACAAAGCGGTGGAATTCAATAATGAAACGATGACGATAAAAGTTATGGGCTTGAGAAATCGCAAAGAGATTTCTCTCGAGAAATTGTCATCGGGAGAAAAACAGCTAATTTCACTTTTCTCTCAAATCTATTTATCTTCCAATTTGAACTTAGCGGTTCTTTTCGATGAACCAGAGCTATCTCTATCAATAGACTGGCAGAAGAAGATACTTTCTGATATTTTGGCTTCTGACCGTTGTAAATTCCTGCTTGTAGCTACTCATTCACCATTTATCTTGGATGATGAGTTGGCAAAGTATGCGAAGCCAATGCTTATCAGTATTCGAGAAGGAGTGTAGTGATGACTCCTGAAGAATTACTTGCTAGCAAGAGAGATTTTTCGGTAGTTTGGCTCAAATTCTTGCAACGCTTCCAAAATAATCCGACACAAGAGGTTTGGATATTTGAGGGCAAGGACGATATCGATTACTACTCCCCACGCATAGAAATGCATTACGGCACTCGCCCGGCAACAAACGTAATAATTGCAGAGGGCAAGAAAAACTCTCTGCAATTGAGAGACACACTTTCACAAGACAATACATACGAATTTTGCAAAGCTGCATTTTTCGTTGATTTAGATTTTGATGATAAATCGACTTTGATAGGTGCCAATACATATCTAACCCCGTGTTACTCAATTGAAAATTTCTATTTTTCAGTTGATGTAGTTGACCGATTCCTAACCGACCGGCTGCAGCTTTTTGAAGTTACTGATCGAACTGAGTTAGCGAGGGTCATTGCCAATGTGGAAGCTTGGCACAACTCTGCGGTATCAGTTTTGTTACCTTATTGCGCACTTATGGCATTAGCCAAGGAACAAGGTGATGCATCCAAAGGACTTGCAGACTTTCTTCGCAATCAGTTGTTCACAAAAGTTGTGACGCTTAGGCGAACTGCCGGCGGAGTGGAGCCTGTTGTCATGATGGATCCGATGGAAATAAGGGACCAACTAATGAGCAATTGGCCTGTAACGCTTGACGACTTACAAGCCCAAATAGACCATTGGCGCGAGATTTGGGGTGCCGATTTACACAAAATCATTCGAGGGAAATTTCTTATACCCTGTGTCGGGACCATGCTCTCCGTTCTAGTGGAGGATTCAAACAAGAGGAAAGGAAACTCATTGTTTTCGCGCCGCCGCCCCTGTTCACACCAAGTTCGTGAGAATGAAATTCTTGGAACACTTTCACGGTTTGCCGATACTCCTGCCTGCTTGATTCGATTCCTAAAGGATTTGTCGACACGATGGCAGCAGACGGAAGGCTCATTGCTATTGCCCGGGGCGTGAGGATATTTGAGATCAGAGTTCAGATCATTGTTCCCTGCTCCCAAACCATCAAAATTCTCCTTCATGCCAGCGAGCCGCGCAGCGTGTGCTAGGCCGAAATCACGAGGAGCATTGGTTGAGTGATCGAGGTTCTGAGCAACCAGTTTGTAGACTCCTCAAGATGCCGAGGCGGAGCAAAAAGGCATGTACTTAATCACTCCCCCCTCGCACATACGTCTTCGATGTCCGTTGGCTTCCTCGGTTCGTCCCCCATGCAACCTCAATCCATCCTCCACTTCTGGTTCACCGAGCTAACCCCCAAGCAGCACTTCGCCAAAGACACCGCGCTGGACGAAGCCATTCGCGCGCGGTTTGGCGACACGCTGGAAGCGGCTGCGCGGTGTGAGTTGTTTGCGTGGCGCTCATCGGTTGAGGGGCGGCTGGCAGAGATCATCGTGTTGGACCAGTTCTCGCGCAACGTGTACCGCGACACGCCGCGCGCCTTTGCGCAGGACGCGCTGGCGCTGGTGTTGGCGCAAGAGCTGGTGGCCAGCGGGCAAGACCGCAGCCTGCCCGAAGCGCAGCGCGTGTTTGCCTACATGCCCTACATGCACAGCGAGTCCGCGCTGGTGCATGCGCAGGCCGTAGCGCTGTTCTCACAGCCAGGCATGGAATACAACCTGGACTACGAGCAGCGCCACAAAGCCATCATCGACCGCTTCGGCCGCTACCCCCACCGCAATGCGATTCTGGGGCGCAGATCCACCGCCGAAGAGCTGGCATTCCTGAGCGAACCGGGGTCTTCGTTCTAGGCCAACGGATTCAAATTTGCTACGCTTTTGGTAGCTTCTCACGCAATATCCATGGGTGCTAGAGGCTTATTTGGCACATGAATTAAAAATCACAGAAACTTCTGTCTGCATGAACTCGAAATCAAAGCGCTCGCCCTTAGAAAACAACAAGCCTTTGCGGGCCGCGGGTCAATCGCTAACTGAGCAACTTCAAGACGAAGCCTACGACCATATCGTGTCTCCAGCCTTGCTTGCCCTCATGTTGGTCGTGATGGCTGGGCTTGAGTGGTTCAGGTATTTGACGGCCGCCAAGCCCAACCCCGTCATTTACACAGCGTTTGCTGCAATAGCTGTGGTCTACGCAGCCTTCAAGATATCGCGAGCTCACAAGCGCCTCTCACAAATCAAACTGGGCCGCGACGGAGAACGGGCAGTGGCAGAACACTTGGAGTGGTTGCGTAGAAAAGACTTTATTGTTTTTCATGATGTGCCAAGTGGTGATGTAAATGTGGACCATGTGTTGATTGGCCCCCAAGGCGTATTCACCATTGAAACTAAAACGCACTCCAAACCGCTGCGCGGAGAATGCAAGATCACAGTAGCGGCGGGCGAAGTGTTTGCCAATGGACAGCGAATTGACCGCAACCCGGTGATTCAAGCCAAGGCGCAAGCGCGCTGGCTGGGCAACTTCTTGCGCGAAAGTCTGTTCCAGCCCTTCGTATGGCCAGCAGTCGTTTTTCCTGGGTGGTACGTCGAGTCGTTTGACAACATTGCCGAGGGTGTGTGGGTACTTGAGACCAAAGCACTGACCAAGTTCATCGAGAACGAGCCAGTCCGGCATTCGCTGGAGGAAGTGAAGGCGATGGCCTCGGCCTTGCGAAGCTACGTGCGCGCTCAGCATTGAATCGTTTACCGCTGGAGAGCTGGCATTCCTGAGCGAGCCGGGGTCTTCGTTCTAAGCTCCATCCAGCACTTGCTAATTTATATCCAAACCAGTATATTTGAGTCATGAAATCAGTGCGCTTCTTGGGCAACTCGCTCAAATGTCTACGGGACTTCCCCGAAGATGCCAAGCAGGACGCGGGTTACCAGATCGATAAGGTGCAGCGCGGCGAGCAGCCAGACGACTTCAAGCCGATGCCAAGCATTGGCAAAGGGGTTGAAGAAATTCGGATATGGGATGAATCGGGCACTTATCGGGTGGTGTACACGGCGCGCGTCGCCAATGCCGTCATCGTGTTGCATGCCTTCCAAAAGAAAACGCAGGCGACCTCCAAGCGCGACATTGATATTGCCAAAGAGCGGTTCAACGAATTTATGAAAGGCCAGAAATGAGCAAAGCTGAAACCTACGCCAGCGTATGGGATGCGCTGGCCGACACGCCCGAGCAGGCCGCCAACCTGCGCACACGCGCAGAGCTGATGCAACAGATCGCGACCATCGTCAAAGAGAATGGCTGGACCCAAGCCGAAGCCGCAAACCAATGCGGCATTACCCAGCCACGCATGAACGACCTGCTGCGCGGCCGCGTGTCTCGTTTCTCGCTGGATGCACTGGTGAATGTCGCCACAGCTATTGGAAGGCGTGTGCACTTTGAGTTGGAAGAGGCGTAGCCGCAGCAGAATAGATTTGCTACGCTTTTAGTAGCTGCTAGCGCACACTCCACGAGGGCTAGTGCACCAAAACCTTTCTAACTACGGGCTTTCATGCGCTTTGCTTCTGCTTCCAGAGCAAATCGCAAGGCGGATCTAGGCGCCAGGGTTTCATAGGGTATCCAAGCGTCTACATCCGCCCATTGTTTCTTGCTGGGTGCGAAGTAGATTTGCTGCCGCCCCCATCGGTTCAAGAAATTGTCGACATGGGGCTTCAGCGGCCCTTGCACATCGGCGCCGGCTAAGCGAGTTAGCGATACCAAGTGAATGCTGAGCCAAACCGACACGTGACTTGCGTATTCAACCAAGCGAACAAAGAAGTCCAACTCTTGACTACGGGCCTGCACCACGGGCAGCAGATCGTCATAGGCCAAGTGGTCACCCGTATTGAGTGATAGCTCAAAGCACATGCGCACCACGGCAAGGTCACCATCATTCAGCGCTTGAGTCAAATACGCGTAGCGTGTTGCAGACGCAAAACTGCACAGCGCCACCAGTGCGGCCTTGCGCAATGACGGGTTTACATCCAAGAGCGCTGCCTCGCAGCAATCCATCGTATCGGCACGGCCCAGTTGGCCCACGCCTTCCAGCGCGTAACGCTTAAGCCGGATAGAGACTGGCTCCGCCAATACGCGGCGATAGGCGGCAACCAACACTTGCGGCTGGTCTTTGCTCCAGTGCCGCGCAAGCCATCGGATGGAGAACGAAGGGTCCCAAAGCGCGATGGAGAAAAGTTCGTCCGTGTCCCCAAGCTTTCGGCGCCACAGGCTGAGGTACACAGCGCGGCGCAGTGCCATGGCCTTCAGACGATGGCGTTGGGTCAAAAGCGCTTGCAGCTCAGAATCCGCCAGCTTGTAAACCAGTGGCTCCACGGAGCGGGCCAGCGCGGAGTCACCGCTTTCTATGGTGCGCTCCACTTTCTCCAAGTCCGACCAGTCATACAGGGCCAGGCAAAGCCGCCAGCACTGGAAACGTACTTTGGCGCTGCCGTGGCTAGTGCCAACCAACACCAGATCGCGGTTCTGAGGTGCCAAAAGGCGAGCCTGCAGCGCGGCCAAGACTTGTTGAAAGTCGGCGCGGCTTTGTGTCTCCAGCGCATAGAGGGCTGGCAACGCATCGACCAGAGATTCAAATGGCATGTGCGCCAGCCAGTGCAACACCAATTGCAGAGAAAGCTCGCGGTTGATGGGCACGTAATCATTGAGCCGCTTGGTCACTGGCTGCAAACCATCTGCCCAGTCTTGCGCCATGAGCACACGCAGGCTGAATTCGCGGACGTAGCCGCTGCGATTGTCTAGGCGCTCAATCGCTGTCGTTGGAGACAAAGCTTGGAGGCGAGCCGCAGGAATGCTCTGGTCTTTGCGCCAAGCAAAGTACACATCGGAATACGCGGTGTCGTGTAGTCCATAAACTTCTCGTCCCCACGGATACTGCGAGTCGCTCGGTGTTTGCATACCTGCGATGGGTATTGCGACCGATTTGAATAGCTTGCTCAGAAAATCAGGAAAAGACACCTATCACTCCCGTTGCACAGGCGCTTTGCGCTGTGTGTTCTTACGTTGTTCTGGGTATTCTAGGGGGGCCTGCGGCAGACACTTTCACTATCCTTTTAGGAGCTGCTTGCGCATATTCCACGGGGACTGGAGGCCGATTTGACACAAAATTTAGGGATGCGGCAGGCTTTCCATGTCAGCGTTATAGTGATGTCCTACCCCACTTAAATGGAGCCGCCATGACCACCACCGCTGAAGCCTTAAGCGACCAAGCCGCCAAGTTGCCGCCCGAAGAGCGCCTGGAAGTGGTGGAGCGCATCTTGGACAGCCTTGATCGCCCGACGCATCATTGGACTCAGCGTGGGCCCGCGAAGCGGATGACCGCCTGGCTGCATACCGGCGCGGCGAAATCAAGGCGGTGGCCTTGTCGGAAGTGATTGCCAAATACCAAGTCAAGCCGACAGCAGAATGACCGTCCGCCTGTTAGCGCCAGCGCAGGCCGAGCTGGCCATAGCGCATCAACACCGCAAGCCTCTTTATTGGAAAAACCGGCTTAACTGACATTGAAACCGCTATTCATTTGATAGCTGCTTGCGCATATTCCATGGGGGCTAGGTGCCAATTTCACTAAAATTTGCACCTACTCTCTTTTGGTAAACATGCGTTTTTACGCGGTGTTACGGCCCTGTCGGGCAAGGGGCAAATCTGCCGGGCACAATCTTGCGCATGTTGCATCCACTCAAAAACCTGTTGGTCCAGTTTTTTAACCTGAACGATGAAAGCGCATCATCTGTGAGTGACAGCCATAGCTTGCAACTGGCAACGGCGGTACTGTTGGTCGAGGTCATGCGGGCTGACGCGGGTGTTGGCGACCAGGAGCGTGCATCGGCGGTGCAAGCACTGCGCAGCAAGTTTGCATTGACCGACGATGAAACCCAGCAGTTGCTAAGCCAAGCAGATAGCGCTGCCAAACACAGCAACGATTACTTTCGCTACACCAGCGCCATGAACGAGCACTTCACGCAGGCGCAAAAGATCATGGTGGTGGAACTGATGTGGCAGGTGGCGTATGCGGACGGCGACCTGGACGCCCACGAGAACCACATCATCAGCAAGGTGGCGGGCTTGCTGCACGTCACCCACGGTGAGTACATTGCCGCCAAGCTCCACGCCAAGCAGGCGGCCGGCTTGGCCTAACGTTTACTGCGCGCTCTCAAAGTCAATAAACCCGCGCTCCACATTGGTGGCCAGCAGCTTCACGCGCACCTTGTCGCCCACCTTCAGCGCGTTAGCCCCGCGCAGCAGCTTGCCTTCGGCGGGCGGGTTCAGCAGGCGCACCCACAGGCCATCGGCCGCGTTGCCTGTGACGATGGCGTCAAAGCGCTGGCCGATGCGGGATTCGAGCAGCAGCGCGGCTTCGGACTTGCGCATTTGGCGCTCCACCTTTTGCGCCGCGTCTTCCTGGCGGGTGCTGTGGGTGGCCAGCGCGGCCAGCTCGGCATTCGAATACGGTGGCGGCTCCTTCGCCAGCGTGGCCTTGAGCAGGCGCGCGGTGATGAGGTCTGGGAAGCGGCGGTTGGGCGCGGTGGAGTGGGTGTAATCGGTCACGGCCAGGCCAAAGTGGCCCACGGGTGGGCCGCCAGGGGCCTCCAGCACGTATTCGCCTCGCCCCATGAGTTTGACGATGACCAGCGACAGGTCGGCAAAGCGCAGCGGGTCGGCCCGGCGGCGCTTGGCCAGAAAGTCTTCCAGCGCTTTGGAGTCCGGCTCGTCGGGCAGCACCGCGGCATATTCCTTGGCCACGCCCACGATGCGCAGCCAGCGCTCGGGCGAGCGCACCACGCGCCGCAGCGACGCAACGCCCTGCCCCGCCAGGTAGCGCGCGGTGCAGGTGTTGGTGGCGATCATCACTTCTTCAATGAGCTGGCGGGCGCGGTTGTGTTCTTGCAGGTGGATGTCGGACACGCGTTCGCCGTCAAACGTAACCCGGGGCTGAAAGCTTTCAAACTCCAGCGAGCCCTCGCCATGGCGGCGAGCGCGCAGCTGCTGGGCCAGCGCGTCTTGCGTGCGCAGCAGGGCGTCCAAACCCGGCACCGCGGCCGCTGCGGCGGGCAAGTCGCCCTGCCCGTCCAGCCAGGCACTCACCGCGTCATAGGCCAGCTTGGCCTGGTTGCGCACCTTGGCGCGGTAGACGGTGGAGCCGGCCAGCGAGCCGTCGGGGTTAAACACCATCTCAGTCACCATGGCCAGGCGGTCCTGGTGGGGGTTCAGTGATGTCAGGTCGGTAGACAGCCGCTCGGGCAGCATGGGGAAGATGCGTGCGGACGTGTAGACCGAGGTGGTGTTGGTGCTGGCGTGCTGGTCGATGGGCGTGTCGCGCGGCACCAGCGCGTCCACATCGGCAATGGCCACCCACAGGCGCACGCTGCCGTTGGGCAGGGCTTCAGACACGGTGAGCTGGTCCAGGTCCATCGAATCGTCGTTGTCGATGGAGCACCACAGCAAGGTGCTGAGGTCGTGGATGCCGGGGTCTGCGCTGGCGCCAGTGGCGGCAATGCCGTCCAGCTGGCGCTCCACCGCGGACGAGAACTCAGGCTCCAGCCCGCGCTCCGACATGGCATGGATAGCAATGCGAACCAGGTCGCTGCGGTGGTGGGATGGGGGCTTGGCGTGCATCGCACCAATATACGCCTGCGTTGGCCGCTGCGCTGAGCGGCTGACTGCTCAGATTCACTATTCTTTTGGTAGCTGCTGGCGCATATTCCACGAGGGCTAGAGGCCTATTTGACACACCATTGCTGCTCGCACGGTATGCCATCTCCGTTGCCATCCATTTGCATTCCGGGGCAGTTTTGCAGGAACAGCGTGGCCTCGCGGCATGAGGTCATCTGGCTGCACATGTTGCGCCCATCACACCTGAAGCCGTCAGGCAACGGCAACTTGGCAGGCGACAAGCTTGCAGGCAGGGCTGGCAACTCTGATTCAAAACTGGCCGCGCGATTTGCATAGTGGCTGTAGCCAAACCACAGCAGTGCGCATACCAATAAGCCGCAGACAGCCTTGCCAATAAAACCGGGGGACTCGTCTGCGCCCGATTTGCTAAGCCGCACTGGCCGCCGTGGCGCGGGGCCAGCAAGTGCCTCGCCTGGCCTGCGTACACGCACGGCACTGCGCTTGCCATTTCGATCGGGCTGCACTTCAAAGGTCAGCACCTCGCCCTCGGTGGGCTGGCGACCATCGCGTGCGAAAGCACTAATGTGAACGAAGATGTCCTGTCCTCCGTCATCGGCAACGATGAAGCCAAATCCGCGTTCCCCGTTCCACTTCTTCAGCTTGCCGCCATAACGTGGCTGATCCATTCTTCGCTCCCGTTTCACGGGCGCATTGGCGCCGTGCTGTTTGATTTTGTTGGGAGCATACTAGGGTTGCTGATTGCTACCCACACATGTGAGACGAGTAGCTGCGTACCCGCAGCCACTCTCACAAAAAGATGGCTAGAAGTTGAGACCAGCAAGTCTTAGTTGGGGATCTTTCCGTCGGGCAAAGGCCACCATGCCGATTTCATGGATTGGTTCTTTATCTCTTTGTCTTTCAGCCAAGAGAAGATCTCTTTGAACTTCAAACGGTCAGCCTCAAAAGTGTCCCGAAACTGGCCAATAGCCAAAGGACGAATGGCATTGAAGTTTCCTAGGTAGACGACCTCGCCCTTGCGCACTTGAAAACCCATGGCTTCCTTGGGTGCTTCTGACGGGCCGCCTTCTGTCTTGATGAGGCGCCAGGAAACAAATGTGTAGTTGCCAGCAGGCAGATTGAATGCGCCGTAGTACTTCATACCCTTCCCTTCATTAGAAGGAATGGGCAGACCAAACATGTTGCCAATCAGGGCATGTTGCTTTCCGGATTCATCATTCACAAATAGGCTAACGCCAGTGCTGGTAAACAAGGCTCGGTCCGTAACCGGCAACAGCACCACGCCAGCATCAACCAGATTCGGCGTGGTCTTTGATCCAATGCTGCTGGATGAGTCAGCCATCAAGCCGGTGGACGCGCAACCAGCGAACAAGAAAACGGATAGAAGTGCTGTGGCAATAGTTCTAAAAAACATAATCCTCCCTGAAATAAAAATTGGATGCATCAAGCAGTGTCCCAACAGGACTTTGTACTTCCAATCGTAGCGAATAAACGGCCCTTTCCAGGCGACCTAATCTCTGGAACTGCCTGTATTGCGGGGCCGCGTTGCAGAGTTGCTCACGCAATACCGAATGACTCAAACGCAGTTGTCGAGCAAGTACGTGGTACCTGCACACCAAGCAGGCGGGCTGACAAATTCGTTTAAAGTTGCGCCAACAAAAACATTGCTCGCACAGCAGATCAAAGCATCAGGGAGGAAATCGTGTGGCCAAGACCAGGGCCAACAAGCGGCTTGGCCGCGCACTCAAGACAAGACTTGGTTGCATCGGAGTGCTGCCCACACCGACACACCAAGGCACCCCAATCCCAAAGCTATTTGGCAAGCAGTGAGCTGCAGCCGCAGAGATTGCAAAACCCTTGCAGTATCCGGCGCAGCAAAAATCTCTATTGAACCAACACATGCATATCAACAAATCACTATTCTCCGTTTTGGCCACCTCATCCTTGCTGGCACTTGCAGGCTGCTCCAGCCCACCCAAGCAAGTGCGCCCCGACTACCTGCTGACCAAAGACATGGTCAGCAACCTGGAGGAGGTGACCGTGCTGTTCAACGCCTACCGCACCCCAGAGGCCAAGGCAGCGCAGGCCAAGGCGGCGAAAGAGAAACCGCTGTTCAAGATGTACTCCGATGCCGAGCTTGACCAAGTCAAAGATGTGGACGCGTCGCTGGCCAACATCCAGCGCATGGACGCTGCAGGGAGCGAGAGCTACAACCTGAACCTGGACAGGCACGGCAGAACCTGGCCGTATGTGATCGTGACGCCGGGCATTTACCAAGTCACCGTGCACTGCAATTATGGCAACCTCTACGCCGACATCTCAGCCATCGTGTTGGCGCAAAAGGGCAAGACCAATTTCGTGAGCTGCACCTTGAAGGACGAGGCCACCAAGCCCGTCTTCAGAATCAAAGTGGGCGAGGCACAAGACTCCGAGAAGAATGTGCTGGCAGCGCCCATCACATTTCACTGAGCGGCTATTGGTAAAGGCTCACCAAGAGCTGGGGCGAAACCTCAGGCTTTCGCCCCAGCCGCCTTGCGCCGCACATGCAGGTGCGTCTGCACCGCATCGCCGTCGCCGCTCTTCACTTCTTTCACGTCCAGATACGCCGCCTGCTGGCGGATGAGTTCGCCCAGCTTGGCCACGCCGTAGTTGCGTGGGTCAAACGAGGGGTGGCTGCGGTTGATCTGGCTGCCCAGGGCGGATAGCGTGGTCCAGCCGTCTTCGCGGGCGGTGGCGTTCAGGGCGTTTAGCAAGATGGGCTTTAGCTTGGGCAGCTCGGCCACGGGCTCGTGCCCCACCTTGGTTTCCTCGGGCTGGGTACGCAAAATTTCGGTGTAGATGAACTTGTCGCACGCGGCCACAAAGGGTTCGGGCGTTTTGCGTTCGCCAAAGCCGTACACCACCAGCCCCGCCTCGCGGATGCGGGTGGCCAGGCGGGTGAAGTCGCTGTCGCTGCTGACCAGGCAAAAGCCGTCCACGCTGCCGGTGTGCAGCACGTCCATGGCGTCGATGATCAGCGCCGAGTCGGTGGCGTTTTTGCCGCTGGTGTAGCTGAACTGCTGGATGGGCTGAATGGCCATGGTGTGCAGCACCTCTTTCCAGCCTTTCAGGTTGGTGGTCGTCCAGTCGCCATAGGCGCGCTTGATGGTGGCGGTGCCGTAGCGCGACACCTCGGCCAGCAGCTCCTGGATGACGGACGCCTGCGCGTTGTCCGCGTCAATCAGGACGGCGAGTTTTTGGTTGGTGTTGGTGGCCATGGCGCTCCCCCTGTGGTTTGCCACATCGTACCGCGCGGCAAGACCGCTATGGTTTTGGTAGCTGCTTGCGCAATATCTACGAGGGCTAGCGGCCTATTTGACACATAAATGGGGTGCGCCGCTAAACTGTGCCTTGGTGCCACCCCGCTGCCTTGTAAACTCTCGCCCTTTTGCCCGCCCGGAACCGGAAACAAGCATGCCCAAAACCAACAACAAACCTTTCGTGATCGGTGTCGCAGGCGGCAGTGGCAGCGGCAAGTCCACGGTAACGCGTGAGGTGCTGGCCTCCATCGGGCCAGAGATGGCCACGGTGGTGTTTCAGGACGATTACTACCTGGACCAATCCCACATGTCGCCCGAAGACCGGCGCAAGACCAATTACGACCACCCGGATGCATTTGACTGGCCGCTGCTGGTGCAGCATGTGCAGGCCCTGCGCCGCGGCGACACGATTGAAATGCCGACCTACGATTTCTCCAAAGACAACCGCGCTAGCAAGACCATCACCGTCAAGCCCGCACCGGTGATCGTGGTCGAAGGCCTGTTTGCGCTGTACGACGCCAAGCTGCGCAACATGATGTCGCTGAAGATTTATGTGGACACCGCGTCGGACGTGCGTTTTATCCGCCGCCTGCAACGCGACATGGCCGAGCGCGGCCGCAGCGCCGAGAGCGTGATCAACCAGTACCTGGAAACGGTGCGTCCCATGCACAAGCAGTTCATCGAGCCGACCAAACGCAACGCCGACGTGATCTTGCCGCACGGCGCCAACGGGCCGGCGGTGGACATCATCACCACCAAGGTGAAGACCCTGGTGCGCGATTTAAACCCCAGCTAACACCGCCCCCCATGGCAGAACCCCTCGTTGCCCAATATGGCCCTGATGTGCCCCGAGCCATTGCACGCATGGTGGCGGCGGTGCACCGGCGTTTTGACACCGATGCGTTTTTGCACGACGCGCTGAGCGGCTACGAGGCGCTGGCGCTGATGCCGCGTGGCAAACACATGGCGCGGGCGCTGCAGCGGCATTTGCCGCAAGACTATGCCCAAGCGCTGCCCATCGTGCTGGCGTCTGCCGAGCAGCCGCATGGGCGCGACCCCAGCCTTTCGCTGGCCTCGTTTTTGTACCTGCCGCACACGGTGTTTGTGGCGGAGTTTGGGCTGGGGCATTTTGAGTTGTCGATGCAAGCGCAACACGCGCTCACGCAGCGTTTTACGGCGGAGTTCAGCATCCGCCACTACCTGCAGCAGCACCAAGACGCCACGCTAGAGCGGCTGATGGCGTGGACGCGCGACCCGAGCGACCATGTGCGTCGCCTGGTGTCCGAGGGCTCGCGGCCGCGGCTGCCCTGGGCATCGCGCCTGCCCGCTTTTCAGCGCGACCCGGCGCCGGTGTTGGCCCTGCTGGAGCAGTTGAAGGACGACCCGGCGCTGTATGTGCGCCGCTCGGTGGCCAACAACCTCAACGACATTGGCAAAGACCACCCCACCCTGCTGGCCGACACGGCCACCGCCTGGCTGCAGGGCGCCACACCCGACCGGCGCTGGATCGTGCAACACGCGCTGCGCACCGCCGTCAAACGCGGCGAGGCGGGTGCTTTGTCGGCATTGGGTTTTGGCGCGTCGGCCGATGTGACGGTGAGCCAAGCCAGCATTGCGCCGCAGCGCGCGGTGGTGGGCGGCACGCTGGCGGTGGCCTTTGACGTGACCAACAACACGGCCCAAGCGCAGCAGGTGCTGGTGGACTTTGCGGTGCACTACGTCAAGGCCAACGGCCAAACACGCGCCAAGGTATTCAAGCTCAAAACCCTGGACCTGGCCCCGCACGAAACCCAACACGTGGGCAAACAAATATCGCTAGCCGAGATGACCACGCGCAAACACTACCCCGGTCAGCACCAGGTGGACGCCATCATCAACGGCCGCGCCCAGGTGCTGGGAAGTTTTGAGTTGCTACGGTTTTAGTAGCTGCTTGCGTATATTACACAAGGGCTATCGCCCTATTTTGCAACAAACTCCACCGCCGCACACACCGCCGCCACCTGCGCGGCGATGCACTGCGCGGGCGTGGCGCGGGGGCTATCAGGGTAGACCTCGGTGGTGCTGGTGTAGCGGGCGCCGGTGATGCCGGCGCACAGGCCCAGCTCGGCCATGGCGTAGTGGATGACGCCGTGCGCCACCAGCGGTGAGCCGATGAGGCAGCCCTGCGCATCCGCCGGGGCAATGTGGGTGACGCGCTGCACCCTGTCGATGATGGCCTGTTGGAATGCGGGCTGGGGGTTGGCGCCGTCGTCCACCAGGTAAAAACCGTCGGGGATGGTGCCGGGCTCAAACGGTTTGCCGTCGCGCGCGGCCACGGCCGGGCGGTATTCACTCTCGTCGGTGTTGGTGGTTTCGTGCAGGTCGATATGGGCGGCAATCTGGCCGTGCAGCGGCGTCACCAGGCGCATGAGTGCGGCACTCTCTTGCGCCGAGCTGTCCGCACGGAAGTTGCGGTTGGGGTCCAGCGCGTCAAAGTTCCAGCGCTGGATGCGTTCATAGGCCCAGGGGCTCACACAGGGTGCCACCAACAGGTTCACGCGGCCCGCGTAGTCGGCCGCATGCGCGTCCACAAATTGCAGCGCGCCGTGCACACCACTGGTCTCGTAGCCATGCACGCCGCCCGTCACCAGCACGGTGGGCAAGGCGGCATTCCACGCGCGGCTGCGGATGGCCCTGAGCGCAAAGTGCTCATCGCCGTACACCACCTCACCATAGGTCTCCACGTCAAAGCGCTCGCGCAGGCGCTCCACCACGGCCAACACATCGTCGGCATAACTGCGCTGGCGCACCTGGCGCGCCCGCCACTGGGCGCGCTCTGCCGGACCCCAAGGCTGGCCGGGGGTGCCTAGGGGATAAAAGCGGGGAATGGTCATGTGTGCAGGAGGAAATACAGGCCTATGGACTGCTACGATTTTAGTAGCTGCTAGCGCATATTCCACGTGGTCTAGCAGCACTTTTTTCATAAAAAAGGCGCAGCCGGCCTTGCCAAGCGGCACGGCGCTGGCAATACTGCGGCCCTTGAACAAGGGGAAGCCATGGTGAAGGTGGAATTTGCAGCCAGCCTGCGGCGCCACGTGGAATGCGCGCCGCAGCAGGTGGCGCCCGGCAGCCTGCGCGTGGTGCTGGATGCAGCACTGGCCGCAGCGCCCGGCCTGCGCCACTATGTGCTGGACGACCAGGGCCACATCCGTAAACATGTGGCGGTGTTCATCAACAAAACCATGGTGATGGACCGCCAGACCCTGACCCAGCCCCTGGCTAGCGGCGACAGCGTGCTGGTCATCCAGGCGCTGACCGGCGGATAAAAATGGCCCCCACGCTTGCCACGTCGTGCGCTGCGCTGCCCGGCGGTGAAACCAACCCATCGGAGAACTGAGCTATGCAAACCTTACTCGTCGCCAGCCGCAAAGGCCTGTTCGTGGTGCGTGGCCAGGGCGCGCAGTGGGCCGTGGTGGGCCACCACTTTGCCGGCGACCCGGTGACGCAGGTGCTGGCCGACCCGCGCACGGGCCACTGGTTTGCCGCGCTGCGCATGGGCCACTTTGGTGTGAAGCTGCGCAAAAGCACCGACCAGGGCGCGAGCTGGACCGAGATGGCTGCGCCCGCCTTTCCGCCCAAGCCCACCAGCGGCCCGCTGGCCGACGACCCCACGCCCTGGAATGTGGACCTGATCTGGGCCCTGACACCCGGCAGCGCCGCCCAGCCCGGCACGTTGTGGGCAGGCTGCATGCCGGCGGGTCTGTTCAAGTCGGAAGACGGTGGCGCCAGCTGGGCGCTCTGCACCGCGCTGTGGGAAGACCCGCGCCGCCCGGGCTGGTTTGGCGGTGGCAATGACTTTCCGGGCATGCACTCGGTGCTGGTGGACCCGCGCAATGCGCAACACATCACGGTGGCCATCTCCTGCGGCGGCGTGTGGCAAACGCAGGACGGTGGTGCCAGCTGGGCGCTCACCGCAGCGGGCATGACGGCCGACTACCTGCCCGCCGACAGCACCGACGACCAGAACACCCAAGACCCGCACCGCGTGGTGCGGTGCGCAGCCCAGCCCAATGTGCTGTGGGCCCAGCACCACTGCGGCATTTACCGCAGCGCCAACGGCGGGCAGCGGTGGCAGCGTATTGCAGCGCCCGCGCCATCGGGGTTTGGTTTTGCCGTGGCCTGCGACCCGCAGGACCCGCTGCGCGCCTGGCTGGTGCCGGCCCAGGCCGACACCCACCGCTACCCGGTGGACGGCAAGATGGTGGTGAACCGCACCGACGATGGCGGCAAGACCTTCCAGACCTTCAGCGCTGGCCTGCCGCAGACGCATGCCTACCACCTGGTCTACCGCCACTGCCTGGAACTGGCCGCCGACCGCCAGACCCTGGCCATGGCCTCCACCACCGGCGGCCTGTGGGTCAGCGCCGACGCAGGGGAACACTGGCACACCGTCAGCCAAGACCTGCCGCCCGTAGCGGCGCTGGGTTTTGTGCCCTGACCTACCCCACTTTCCAGTAACCCCACCGCATGCGGTGTATTCAGTGGGTGATAACTTCGCGCCCCTTGTTGTCACTCTCTCTGGAGCCTTTCCCATGCTTTTTAATCCCCTGCAAGTTGGCGCGCTGACCCTTCCCAACCGTTTTGTGCTGGCCCCGCTCACACGCACCCGTGCGGGCGTCGAGCATCTGCCCAACGACCTGATGGCCGAGTACTACGCGCAGCGCGCCAGTGGCGGCCTCTTGATCACCGAATGCACCATGGTGGTGGAAGGCACATCGGCCTTCATCGCCGAACCCGGCATCTACTCCGCAGAGCAAATTGAAGGCTGGAAGAAGACCACCGCCGCCGTACACGCCAAGGGCGGGCGCATCTTCATGCAAATCTGGCACGCGGGCCGTGCAGCGCACCCCGGCATCAACGGCGGCCAACGCACCGTGTCCAGCAGCGCCACCGCCATTGAGGGCGAAATCCACACGCCCGCCGGCAAAGTACCCCACGCCGTGCCGCACGCGCTCAGCACCGACGAGATTGCCACCATCGTGGCGGCCTTCGCCCAGGGTGCAAAAAACGCCATCGAAGCCGGTTTTGACGGGGTGGAGGTGCACGGCGCCAATGGCTACCTGATTGACCAGTTCTTGCGCGACGGCTGCAACCAGCGCACCGATGGCTATGGCGGCTCTGTGGAAAACCGGGCGCGCTTTTTGTTGGAGGTGTTGACGGCCGTGAGCGCCGCCATTGGCTCAGAACGTGTGGGCCTGCGCCTGTCGCCCCTGAACAGCTACAACAGCATGAAGGACAGCGACCCCGTGGGCCTGATTGCCTATCTGGCCGAGAAGCTCAACGACTTCAAGCTGGCCTACCTGCACCTGATGCGGGCTGACTTCTTTGGCGTGCAAACCGGCGATGTGATGACGGTGGCCCGCGAGAAGTACAAAGGCGTGCTGATGGGCAATATGGGCTACAGCGCAGAAGAAGCGGCGCTGGCCATTAAAGAGGGGAAGCTGGATGCAGTGGCGTTTGGCAATACCTACATTGCCAACCCCGACCTGCCAGAGCGCATCAAGGCCGGGGCGGCGCTCAATGCGCCAGACAGCAGCACCTACTATTCGCCCGGTGCCAAGGGCTACACCGATTACCCCACGATGTAAGGGGGAGAGGCTGGCCGCCTCTGCGAGGGCTTACAGGCCTTCGTGGCGGTCGGCGGCAGCGAACAGGTCGTTCGCAAATTCAGGGTCGCTGCTCTGAATGGTCGCGGCGTAGGTGCGCAGTTCTTCGGCTTCTTGGTAGGCAGTCTTGGCGGGGGCCGACTTGGCGCCCACAACCGCTTGCCACACCGCTACAGACAAAGCCTGACCGGCCGCCCACAGGGCTTGCAGAGACGCACCCACGGTGGGCTGAGTGCGGGAAGGCAGTGTGAGGCTGTTGAGTGTGGTGCTGGCCATGGTGGGCTCCTGTAAAGTAAAAACAACTGATGTTGCAGTGCAGTATAGGGTAAACCCTATACGCAATACAAGGGTTTACCCTAGACACCTGTTGCTTTAGTTAGACAGTCAGCCCTAAGTCCGCGCCAAGTCCACACTAACGCAGCCGTTCCACCTGGTAGCCCTTGTCGGCCAGCATGCGCACCACACCGTCGCTGCCCACCAGGTGCAGCGCGCCCACCACCACGAGCACGTTGTCGCGGGCCTTGTCCCGCAGCAGTGCGTCCAACTGGGGCAGCCAGGCCTTGTTGCGGTCCACATTCACCCGCTGGTAGAGCACGGGGTATTGCTCACGCATCTCGGCCAGCGCGGTGCGCTCCAGTGCGGCCACATCGCCCTGGCGCCAGGCGGTGTGCAGTGCTTCAAACAGCCCTTTGAAGTCGCCCATCTCACGCAGTGTGTCTTGCAAAAAGGCGTCTTGCAGTGTGGCGTCCAGGCTGTCGAGCATGGCAATCTGCGCGTCGGCCGTTTCCAGGCCCCGCGTGGGTGTGCCGGCCTGGGCGGCGCGCTCCATCAGGTGCCGGTCCAGTCCCAGTGCGGGGTTCAGGCCCAGTTTTTGGCTTTCGGTCAGCGCCAGCAGCATGCCCACAAACCAGGGTTTCAGGCCTTGCAGGCCCGCCACGTCCATCTGGTTCTTGGCCGCGTAGCGTTGCAGCGCGCGCCAGGTGGCGGGCGACACGGCTTGCTGCAGGGTTTTTCCATCGGTGCGGGTAGCGGCCTGCATCATCCGGGCGGGCAAGGCGGGGTCGGCCATCTCGTGCGGCGCCACTTCAAAAAACACCTGCTGCACATCGGCCAGCGCGGCACCCACGCTCGGGGCCAGCGGGTAGTCACTCGCCTTGAGCATGTGAAAAGAACCCAGCAGGTAGATGCTGTTGTCGGCATCACTCACCTTCCACAACATCGGCACCGGGGCCTGCGCCCATGCCAGGGTGGTGCTCAGCGCCCACAGCCATACCCACGCCAGTCGTCTCATCCGCCCTGCTCCCGTAACACAAAGGTACAAGCATAAGCGCACGCCCACCGGCACCAGGTATTGCTATGCATTCAGGAGCTGTTTGCGCATACTCCATAAGGGCTGGAGGCCTATTTGGCACTTAAACCCAAGCCGCATACACTGCGCGCACACTACCCAGGGAGTCTGTCCATGCAACGCACCGTCCAGTTTTTGAAGTGGCTGACCGGGCTGGCCGTGCTGCTGGCGCTGCTCACCTGGGGCGTGCTGCAACTGCCCACCTTTGGCGGACCCTTCGAAGGCGCGCGCCTGCAGCGCATGCAGCAGTCGCCCCAGTTCCAGCACGGCCGCTTTGAAAACACGCCGCCCTATGTAAGCGATCTGTCGTTCACGCGCGAGCTGCACGACTACCTGGGCGAGCAGGTGCGTGAGCCCACGTTTGAGGTGCCGGTGGTGAAGATGGCTGCCGGGCAGCTCGACGGCCCCGCAGCGCCGGGCCTGCGCAGCTGGTGGCTGGGCCACGCCAGCGTGTTGGTGGAGCTGGACGGCGTGCGCATCCTGACCGACCCGGTGCTGTCGCTGCGGGCCTCACCGTTCCAGTGGATAGGCCCCAAGCGCCTGCACCCGGCCCCGCTGCCGCTGGAGCAATGGAAAAACATAGACGCCGTGGTGATCTCGCACGACCATTTTGACCACCTGGACATGGACACCATCCGCCACCTGGCGCAGGGCGGCACCCACATTTACGCCGGCCTGGGCATTGGCGCCCACCTGGCGCGCTGGGGTGTACCCGCCGCGCAGATCCACGAGATGGACTGGTGGGAGCAGGCCCGCATCAAGGGGGTCACCATCCACTGCACACCGGCGCGCCACTACTCGGGCCGCACCAGCATGGACAACTCCACGCTGTGGGCGTCCTGGTTTGTGAAGGGGCCCCAACACTCCATGTACTACAGCGGTGACACGGGATATGCCGGGCACTTCAAAGCGATCCGCGACAAGCTGGGCGCGCCGCAGCTGGCGCTGGTCAAGGTGGGCGCCTACGGCGACACCTGGCTGGACATCCACATGGCCCCCGAGCCCGCGGTGCAAGCCGTGCAAGACCTGGGCGCCACCACCCTGCTGCCCGTGCACTGGGCCACCTTCAACCTGGCCTACCACGACTGGGCCGAGCCCGCGGTGCGCACCCTGGCCGCAGCCCAAACGGCCGGTGTGCAAACCGTGTTGCCACGCGTGGGCGAAAAGTTTGAGTTCGGCCAGCCCTTTGTTAACCAGCCCTGGTACCGCCCGTGACCGAACTCCACCTCATCCCCGTGAACACCAATGTGCACAGCGTGCACAGGCCCGACGGCGCCCACGTGGGCAACCTCAAGCGCATAGGCGCGGTGTGGAAGTTCAAGGCCGTGGGTTACGACGCCGGTGGTGGCGTGGAGCCCGGCGGCGGCCCGCTCACCGAGCAGCACAACATGGTGTTTGATGCCCCCGATGCGCAGGTGGTGAGTGCGCGACTGGGCTGCTGGCTGTAGGCAGGCAGCGCTAGTGCGCCCTGTCACATCAGAGTGATCGTGCCACCCGAAAACCAATGCTTTCACTGGGCTCCACCGTGATCGCCTGAGCACGCTTGGATGAGCGGATGCCTGCGGCATCGTGGTTCCACGCACCGCCGCGGACCACGCGTCCATACTGGTGCCGAAGGTCATCGTCCAGCCAGGCGCGGCCATCGCTGGGAGCCGAGACATAGCTCTTGTGATAAAAATCTTCGGTCCATTCCGCAACGTTGCCGAGCATGTCGAACACGCCAAAGGCATTGGCGGGAAAACTACCGACAGGGGCTGTACCTACCCACACATCACGCCCTTGGACCACCCCCTCGCAGCAGTCATCACTGCCGTAGTTGGCCTGCTCATGGCTCGCCACATCTCCCCACCAATAGGCGGTGCTGGTGCCTGCGCGGGCAACATACTCCCATTCCGCCTCGCTGGGTAAACGGTACTTCTTGCCGGTAAGCACACTCAGTTTCTTGAGGTACTCCTGCGCCTCATCCCAACTCACCATCTCCACAGGGCACTCGGGACCACATGCGGAATTGGCACTCGGTGTACTGCCCATCACTGCCGCCCACTGCGCCTGTGTGACTTCCATACGACCCATGTAGAAGCTGCCCACCGTCACCTGGTGCGCAGGGCGCTCAATCGACAATCCGGCAGTGCTCCCCATGGTGAAAGTGCCCGTAGGTATTAGCACCAGATCGGGGCACACATCACAATCCTTCTGAAGTGCAGCAGAACTGCCCTGCGCGCAGGCGCCTTGCCCCAGAAGCAAGCCGCACAACACCCAACAAAACAAAGTCACTGCTTTTTTCATACTTCTCCCTTTCGATTCTCAACAACTGGCAGACCACAATGTACGTTGCCACTGAACGCGTACCACCCAAAGCGGGCCGTGTGTATAGTGAGCCCATGGCAACCGCTTCACTTTTCTGGCGTGGCTTTGGCGCTTTGCAGGTGGCGGCTTGTGCCGTTGCCGGGTTGGGCAGCGCCGCAGTCTGGGCAGAGTGCTCGCGTGTCATTGTGGTGCCTGCAGCGCCTACGGGTTTCAACGTCAAGGTGGTGGACGATGTGGCCACCGGCGTCTACCCCGACTGGCTGCGCGAAGTGGGCCGCAAGGCCGGCTGCCAGTTCCAGTTTCCCGTGGTGCCCCGTGCCCGTGCGGACTCCATGTTGTTTGTGTCCAACCAATCGGACATGTTGCTGCCAGCCTCCCAAAATGCCGAGCGGGACCAGAAGGCGCAGTTTGTCCACGTGGTGAACCTCACCCCCTCCCTGATCACGCTGCACAACGCGCCCAACGTGCCGCGGGATGTGCGCACCCTGCTGAGCCGGACCAGCATGCGCGCAGCGCTGGTGCGCAGCTACAGCTGGGGCAACGAATACGACACGCTGGTGCGTGACCTGATAGCCGAGAACCGGGTGGACTTTGTCAATGACCTGGAGACCATCGGTCGCCTGCTGCGCTTAGGGCGGGCGGACTTCACCATCCTGCCTCCCACACTGCTGTACTCCGCGCTGCAGCTCGCCTCTGCAGGCATCCAGAATGGCGAGTTCCGCTACACCATGCTGGCCGGCTTGCCACGCTCCAAAGTGGGGGCCTACCTGTCGCGCCAAACGCTGAACCCGGCAGACCTGGACGTGTTGAGCGCCCACATGGTGCGGGCCTCGAAAGATGGCAGCTTGCGTGCATCGTTTGAAAAATACTACCCGCAGGACGTGGTGGCGGCAGACATCAGCGCCAACTGAGCAAGCTGCCACAGAACTGGGTTACCCTCGCCGCCGTCGCCCTTGCGGCACCACACAACCCACCGCCATGGCCCAACCCGATTTCAGCCCCTCTGCCGAGCGCAACAAACAGCCCATTCTGGAAACGCTGCAAACCTTTCTGCCCGCGCAGGGCACGGCGCTGGAGATTGCCTCTGGCACCGGCCAGCATGTGGTGTGGCTGGCGCAGCATATGCCGCTGTGGACCTGGCAGCCGACTGAGGTGCACCCCGGTGCGCTCTACAACATCGAGGTGCGCGTCACCGAGGCGGACCTGGCCAATGTGAACGTAGCGTTACCGCTGGACGTGTGCAAAACACCCTGGCAACTGGAAGACACACCGTTTGACCTGATTCTGTGCATCAACATGCTGCACATCGCGCCCTGGGACGCCTGCGCCGCGCTGATGCAAGGGGCCGCCACGCACCTGGCGCCGGGCGGCACCTTGGTCACCTACGGCCCGTACTTTGAGGCCGGTGTGGCACCCACGCAAAGCAATCTGGACTTCGACCAGAGCCTGCGTACGCACGATGCAAGTTTTGGCATTCGCCAGCTGGCGGATGTACAAGAGCAGGCCACCCTGGCGGGCCTGCACCTGCAGGCGCGCCACGCGCTGCCGGCGAACAACCTGCTGCTGGTCTGGGGCCACGCCCCGGCCCACTGAGCCCCGGCCTTAGACCACGCGCTCCACCGACACCGGGTGGCGCGGCTGGCCCGTGGATGCAAAGCTGTCAATGTTGTCCAGCGTCGTGCGGGCAATGGCCGCCAGCGCATCTTCGGTAAAAAAGGCCTGGTGCCCAGTGACCAGCACATTGGGGAAGGTGAGCAGGCGTGCAAACACATCGTCCTGAATCGCCGCCCCCGAGAGGTCGCGAAAAAACAGGTCACCCTCTTCTTCGTACACATCCAGCCCCAGCGCGCCGAGCTGCCCGCTCTTCAGGGCATCAATGGCGGCCCGCGTGTCCACCACCGCGCCGCGGCTGGTGTTGACCAGCATGGCGCCGCGTTTCATGGCGGCAAAAGCGGCCGCGTCGATCAGGTGGCGGGTCTGCGGCGTGAGCGGGCAGTTCAGGCTCACCACATCGCTGCGCGCCAGCAGCTCGGGCAGCGGTGCATACGCCACGCCCATCGCCATACAAGCCGGGTTGGGCTGTGGGTCTGCCGCCAGCAGCGTGCAGCCAAAGCCGGTCATCAGGCGGCAAAAGGTTTCGCCAATGCGGCCCGTGCCCACCACGCCGATGGTGCGGCCGTGCAGGTCAAAACCCAGCAGGCCATCCAGTGCAAAGTTGCCCTCGCGCACCCGGGCGTAGGCGCGGTGAATTTTGCGGTTGAGCGTGAGCACCAGCGCCAGCGTGTGCTCCGCCACGGCGTAGGGTGAATATTCGGGCACGCGGGCTACTGCCAACCCCAGTTCGGCCGCGGCGGCCAGGTCCACCTGGTTAAACCCCGCGCAGCGCAACACCACCAAGCGCACGCCCAGTGCATGCAGGGCCTGCAACACATCGCGCGGCAACTGGTCGTTGACAAACACACACACTGCGTCTGCCCCGGCTGCGGTGGCCACGGTGGTCGCGTCCAGCCGCACATCCAGAAAGGTCCACAGGTGCGGCGTGCCCTGCGCGGCAGCGCTGAGGGCAGCCTGGTCGTAGGGGCGGGTGCTGTAAACGGTGATGTGCATGGCGGGCTCGGTGGGAGGGGTGTCATCCATCTTACGGCTGGCTGGGTTAACCTCGCCGCCTCAGCCACCAAGGAAACTTATGAAAAAACTCCACGTCACCATCAAACTCGAAATGTCCGTACCTGACGAATGGGAGCTGGTCGAAACCTCGGAAGGCACACCCGTGCTGAGTCTGCCCAACGGGCAGTTTTTGGACATGGCCATCGAGCCCCTGTTTGCCACCAACCCCGAAGAAACCTGGGCCAGCACCGAGAGCGAAGACGAGCTCAACGACATCCTGGACATGGTGGAGAGCGAAGAAGTGGCCTACGAATTCGTGGTGCACTAAGCCCCACCCGGCCTTGCCCCCAAGGGTTTAGGCCAGATCCAGCGCGTGGAACACACGAATGGCCGCATATGCGTCATTCGCGGCGTACACCAGCTGGGACTCACTCAGCCGCGCATTGGCCCAGTTGCTGGTGGCGGCTTTTTTGGACTTCATGAAGCGCTGGTTGAACAACACGGCCACGGCGCCCTTCACGCCCATGTCCTTGCGGTAACCGCGCTCGCGGAACACCGTGTTGAGCTCCAGAATGCCCTGGGGCTGCACGCCCAGCTTGCTCACAATGCGTTTTTTGTCATCGCCCAGGCCAAAACCGGCCTTGGCAATGCCGCCCAGCGCCAGCAACTCGGCCGCCACGGCGCTGCAGGCCGGGTCCATCAGCTGGAACACCCAGGCCCGCGCCGGCGTGGCCAGCTGCAAAATGTGCGGCCCATCGGACACATCACCCACCTTGAAGGTGGGTTTGGACTCGGTGTCAAAACCCCAGGCGGGGGTGTCGGTCAGGGCGGCGTAGGCCTCTTTGGCCTGCGCGCCGGTGCTGACCAGGGTGATGCGGTCCAGCCCCAGGCGCTCGAACGGCGGCAATAGGGCAATGGTGTCTTTGTCGGGGGTGGGGTGGCGTTCCTGCATGGGGCGTATCATCGCCCACCCGCCTTTGTTGGCCCAGGACCCCCATGAAAAAGACATTTCCCCTCGCCGTAGAAGGCAAACACCCCGAGCGCCTGCTCGAAGCCACCAAGCACGAAATCCGCAAATACGTCAAACGCGAGCGCCGCCGTGACCTGCCCGAAGGCGTGGATTTTTGGGACTTTGACTGCCGCTTTGGCCCCACCGAAGACGCCGCCCAGACCGCCCATTTGGCAGAAATCACTGGGCTGATTGACGCCGTGGTGCAGAGCGGCGGTACGCAGTTTTATGTGGAAATTCTGGCCAAACACGGCGTGCGCAAGGCGCGCGACCCAAGCGAAGCGCCCACCGCGGGCGACTTTCTGGAAGAGTAACGGCCCCCGCAGGCCACACCCTAAATGCGGCCGGCCAACGCCCCTGCCTGGCCCAGCCAGCGCGTGCGGTGCTCGGCGGTGGAGCTGATCACCGGCCCCAGCGACAAGGTCTTGCGCACCCGAATGCCGCAGAACTCCAGTGTGGTCTTGCGCATCTGGTGAATCGCCGGCATGCGGTAGAACCAACGGAAGTACCAGGGTGGCGTATCCATGGGCACCAGCAGATGCGCGGTGCGTCCCTTCAGCAGTGGCACTGGAAACGGTGAACCCTGGTTGAACTTGAAGGCATACCCCGAGACAAATGCGCGGTCTAAAAAGCCCTTGAGCAACGCCGGCACCCCGCCCCACCACACCGGAAACACCCACGCCATGTGCTGCGCCCAGGCCATGCTGTCTTGTGCGGCCAGCAGGTCGGGCTCCAGCGCCTGGTGGTGCGGGTTGCTACCGTGCAGCAGCGGGTCAAAGTTCAGGTCGGCCAGGTGCAACACCCGCACCGTGTGGCCCGCGGAGCGCGCGGCCTGGGCATAGGTGTCGGCCACCGCGGCACTGAAGGTATTGCGGCCGGAATGGCCCAGGATAACGAGGACGTTTTTGCCAGCAGGCAGGAACATGGTTGCAGTTCCAGTAATGAAAGAACCACAACCCTAAGTCTGCCCCCAGGGGCAGAGTCAAGCGCAGGCGGCCAGGGGCACGGGCAGCGGTGTCTCGGTGCAGGCGTCAATCTCGGTCTGAATGGCCCGCAGCTGCGCGTCCAGCGCCTGCAGCCGGGCCACTTCCAGCGCAATGTCGGCACGGCGCTGCGCCACCTGGCGGGCCAGCGCAGCCCAATCCGGCTCGGCCGTGCGGCCCCGCAACACGGGCACGACCTCGGCCAGGCGCAAGCCCAAGCCCTGGGCCTGTTTGATCAGGCGCACCAGCGTGAGGTGCTGTGAGGTGTAGACGCGGTACTTGCCCAGCCGCTGCACACGCCCCAGCAAGCCCAGCGACTCGTACAGGCGGATGGCTTTGGCGCTGGCACCGCTTTGGGCGGCCAGTGCGCCGATGTACATCACCATCAGCGGCCCCCGGCGTCGCGCAGCAGCTCGGCCACATGCACATGTTTGCGGGCCAGGGCGTGCTGCAAGGGCGTCACCCCCTGGGCGTCGGCCAGATTCAGATTGGCCTTGGCAGCAATCAGCATGCGCACGATTTCGGCATGCGCCAGCCCGCCATCGCCCAAAATCACGGCCTCCAGCAGCGCCGTCCAGCCCAGGTTGTTGACGTGGTCTACCGCAATGCGGGTGGTGAGCAGCAGGCGCACCGTGTCCACATGGCCGTAGTGGCAGGCCGGAATCAGGGCCGTGCCGCCATAGCGGTTGGTGCTAGTCAGGTCCGCCCCGGCGGCCAGGGTGAGCTGCACGATGTCGGTAAAACCGCTGGCACCGGCTAGCAAAAAGGCGCTGTCTTGCTGCGCATCCTGCGCATTCACATTGGCACCGCGTGCCACCAGCAGACGCACCACGTCCACATGGTTGCCCTGGGTGGCGGCCAACACGGGCGTGGCATTGCGGCTGCGTGCCGTGTCGGCCCGCGACTCAATAGGTGCGCCGCCGTCCAGCAGCACCAACACCTTGCCCCACTGCCCGCGGGCCGCGGCGTCCACCAGCTCAGGGCTGTTGCCGGTCAGGTGCACCGGCTGGGCAAAAGTAAGGGGGGTGCTCAGTAGCAACAGGGCGGCCAAAGCGGCGTGGCGGCGGTGCAGATTCATTCTGGTTGGTCCTTGTCCTGGGGCAGGCGCAGCTGCAGCAGTTGCGCGGCCTGTTGGGGGTCGTCGGGGTCGGTCACCATGGTAAACACCCAGTCGCTGCCCTCGGGCAACACCGCCAGGCCTTCCACCTTGGGGGCGCCGTGCAAAAGGTGCATCCGGTGCACCTGGCCGTTGGGCAGCACAACGCCCACCGCGCTGGCCACACAGGCACCGTCTGCGTAACTGTTGTCGGTGCCCTCGGCCACGGCGGTAAACGCCCAGGCCCCGCCGTGCAGCGGGGTGCCATCGGTCAGCGTGAGCGGCACCCCGTCCACACGGCCCAGGTCCAGCAGCTGCACACTTTTCGCGGTGGGCGGCTGGGGCTGCAGGCCCGCCAGCCAGGGCGCGATCAGGTTCCAGTCGTAACGGATGCAGGCGCTGTGGGCGTCCGCCAGGTTGCCACGCTGCAAGAGCAGCAGCTCACCACTGACCACCAGTGCACCTTCGATGTTGAGGTCGGCAAACCGTTTGCGCAGCGGGGCGTAGAGTGTGTCTAGGTTCACCGTGGCCATGCGGCCATTGGGCTGGCCCAGCACGTCCAACGCCACCAACACGCCGGTTTCGCGGTTCGGCCGCGAGCCCGAGCCCAGCGCCAGCAGCGCGCCGGCGGGGCAACCCGGCAACGGTGGCAACAAGGCCAGGCTTTCCAGATCGGGTTTGGCCGCTTTGCGTTGCTTCTTGCTCGCGGGCAGTTCACCGTCCAGCAGGCGCAGCAGCGTGCCGGGTACGGGGCTGGGCGTGGGGCTGCTGCAATCATCAAACTGGCCCAGGTGCAACTCGTCGTCGGCCACCACATAGAGGCGCTGGCGCACACGCACCAGGCCACTGGCGGCACTCAGGTGGGCCAGCCCACGCGGGTGCTGCGCCGGGTCCAGCTGCAGGGTATGCAGCAGGGTGGGATGTGCGGGGGTGGACAGGGTGGCGGGCGGGGCCATGGGCGCTTTCTGGAGTTGCGGCATGGTACAGGCTGGGGCCTGCGGCCCTGCGTCAGGCCAGCACTGCGCGCCGCTTGCCGGTCTGCTTGGCGCGGTACAGGGCCTGGTCAGCCGCCAGTGCCAGGGTTTTGATGTCGGTGCCGTGGTCCGGGAACAAGGCCACCCCCGCGCTGGCCGACACCGGGGCCAGCACCTGCGGATAGGGTTCAGAGAGCGCTGCCACAATGCGCTCCGCCGTGTCCATGGCACCGGTGTCGTGCACGTCGGTCAGCAGCACAATAAATTCGTCCCCGCCAATCCGGGCCACGATGTCCGAGGCGCGGATGGTCAACAGGATGCGCTGCGCCACCTCCCGCAGCACTGCATCACCGGCGGCATGGCCCTGGGTGTCGTTAACCGTCTTGAAACCGTCCAAGTCCACCGCCACCACAGCCAGCCTCTGCCCGCGCCGCTGCGCAAAGGCCAGGTTGCGCTCGGCCACCTCGTCAAACAGCAGGCGGTTGGGCAGCTCGGTCAGTGCGTCATGCTGGGCAAAAAACTTCACCTGCTTCATGGCCAGCGAAGCCTGCACCAGTGCGGCGCCCACCGCCTCGGCCTCTTGCAAACGGATGGAGGGCAAGGCCACGTCTTCGCCATGGCTCAGGGCCTGGGCAGCGTCATTGAGTTCACGCACCGAGGCCAGCACCCGCAGGGAGATGGTGCGCGCCAGCCACAGCCCCAAGCCGTAGGCCGCCAAAATGCCCCCCAACACCCAGCCCAGGTGCGACAAAAGATCGCGCAACAACACTGACCGGGGCGCCCCCACCACCACACGCCAACGCCATGCCTTGGAGGTGGTGTAAGCCGTGAACACCGACACACCGTCTTTGGTTTCTGACAGCAGTGTGTCGCTGTCCCGCAGGGCCATAGCTGCCAGCAGCTCGGGCACGGCCGGCTGGCCCAGGTAACGCTGCACATCGCGCGAGCGCCCCACAATTTGGCCACTGCTGTCCAGCACCGCCACCAGCCAGCCCGGCGGCAGGTGCTGCTGCCC
Organism: Rhodoferax sp. TS-BS-61-7; assembly: GCF_002943465.1. Classification (GTDB taxonomy): domain Bacteria; phylum Pseudomonadota; class Gammaproteobacteria; order Burkholderiales; family Burkholderiaceae_C; genus Allorhodoferax. The sequence continues at coordinate 18,979 of NZ_PTQY01000006.1, read as the reverse complement.
CAGCAGGGCCTGCACACGTGCGGGGTCCAGGCCGATGTTGAGGCTGTACACCACCCGCTCCCCCACCTTCACCGGCACCCCCATGGCCACCGCCTGGCGGCGCGCCACGGGCCCGACAAACAGGTCGGTCAGCACACTGGCCTGTTCGGTGAATACGCGCGCCAGCTGCGGCGGGGTCCCGGTGGTGGGCAAGGGGGTGCCCCAAGGGCGCAGGGTGTTGAGCAACTGGCGCCCCTGCACGTCGGTCACGATGTAGTTGTAGGCCAGCCCCGTGCCCAGGGTGTTGGTAGCGCGTTGGTAAAACCCGCGCATGTCTCCCCCGGTGAGTTCGGGGGCCGTGGCCATGACCTTGAGGACGGATTCGATGGAGGCCAGCTCCCGCTCCAGATCGGCCAGCACCGACTGGCCCAGCAGCACGGTTTGTTGCTCTACCTGCTCGCGGCGCAGCTGGTAGGTGGAATAGGTCAACAAGGCGCTGACCAGTGTGGCCGGCAGCACGCAGACGAATACCAGTAGCCTCAAGTTGCTGCGCAAGGAGTATGGACGTTCCGACAGCTTGAACAACAGCATGTAGTGGTGTGCCTGGCGCTTGGTTTCCCTGATCCGAGCACACTATGGCAGATGCAGGCGCCGCGCGCAATCAACCGGGGCTGGCTACTGCATAAATGATAGTGGGACGCATTGCTACCACGGCCCTGGCAAGACCAAAGCCAGAAAAAAACAAAAAAAACTTACCCCAATTTCATGGAGACAACGCTGTGGATAACCACCAGAACAAGCCGCCAAAACCGCGCCAGTTGGGGCTTGCCACACGACGCCTGTTTTTTAAGCACCACCGTGGCACGGCAGAACACCAGGACGCACATTTGTCAATGAGAGAAAAATCTGTGCTAGCAAAAATGAACAATAAGTGAAAACCCGGAAATCGTTTTCTTACCCCTCCAAGTTGCACCCGGAAACTGTGCGTGACTTTGTGGATAACTATGTTCACAAGCGGCAAAACCCGCGCCAACAGGGGCTTTGCCAAGGGTGCCTGCAAAATGACCAGCCGGGAACCTTTTGGCCGCTGGCACACTCCACCTACGCTGAACCTTCTGGACCGTGTCTGTGCGGTTCCGCCCCCTAACTTTTCTGAACACCCCATGCTGAAAGCCACCCCCGCGCCCTTTGCCCAACGCCAACGTTTGCACCTGCTGGCCCTGCCCCTGGTGGCTGCCGTGGCCGGACTGGCGGCCTGCTCCAAGACCGAAGAAACCGCACCGGCCGCCGCCCCCGCTGCCAGTGCCTTGCCACCGGCCCAGGCCTATGAAAAAGTAGCCATCACTGGCAAAGGCTTCACCGTGGGCGCGCTGATGAGTGCCAACCCGGTGTTTGTGCTGTTTGACCCCCAGTGCCCACACTGCGGCCACCTGTGGCAAACCTCCCAGCCGCTGCTGGGCAAGGTCAAGTTCGTCTGGGTGCCGGTGTCCTTCATCAACGGCAAAAGCGCCCCCCAGGGCGCGGCCATTCTGGCGGCCAGCAACCCGGCCGAATTCATGACCGCCCACGAAGCCTCGTTGCTCGCCGGCACCGGCGGTGCCCCGCTGCCCGCCAGCATGTCGCCCGAACACGAGGCCATCATCAGAGCCAACACCGAGCTGTTCAACAGCCTGAAGGTGGAGTCGGTGCCCTACATCGTGGCCAAGAACCTCAAAACCGGCGCCGTGGTGACCAACGCCGGTGCCATGGAGACCGCCGCGCTGGCCGAATTCCTGGGCGTGTAAACCCCGAGAGGCGCTAATTTGCTATGTTTTTGCTAGCTGTTTGCGCATAATCCACGGGGGCTTAGGCCCCTTTTTGTTTGGATTTTGGGGAGACAACATGCGACGCAAGATAGGCATAACAATCGCCGTGGTGGCTGCGCTGGGCTTGGGGGTGTTTTTTACCCTGCCCCGCATCGTGGACCAGCGCATGAACCGCGTGGCCCTGGCCGGCCCGCACACGGCCAGCGCCCGTGCCACCGCCCTGCACCCCATCCTGTTTATTGCCGACCTGCACGACGACGCATTGCTGTGGTCGCGTGACCTGCTCCAGCGCTACGACTACGGCCACACCGATCTGCCCCGCCTGCAGGAGGGCAAGGTGAGCCTGCAGGTCTTCAGCACCGTGACCAAAAGCCCCAAAGGCCTGAACTTCGAGCGCAACGGCGCCGACAGCGACACCCTCACCGCCCTGGTGATGGCCCAGCGCTGGCCCGTGGCCACCTGGAACAGCCTGCTGGCGCGCGCCTTGCACCAGAGCCAGAAGTTGCACCACGCGGCCGAAGGCAGCGCCGGCGCCATGCAGATCGTGCGCAGCCAGGCCGAGCTGGCCGCGCTGACCCAGGGCCAACCGCCCGCCGGTGGCAAGCTCATCGCGCTGCTGGCCACCGAAGGCCTGCATCCCCTGGAGGGCAGGCTGGAGAACGTGGACAGGTTGTTTGATGCGGGTTTTCGCATCATGGGCCTGACGCACTTCTTCGACAACGAACTCGGCGGCTCGGCCCACGGACTAAAGAAAGGCGGACTCACACCCTTTGGCAAACAGGTGGTGGCCAAGCTGCAAGAGAAAAGCGTGCTGGTGGACTTGGCCCATGCCTCCCCCCAGGTGGTGGACGACGTGCTGGCCATGACCAAACGCCCGGTGCTGGTGTCGCACACCGGCGTGCAGGGCACCTGCCCCGGCCCGCGCAACCTGAGCGACCGCCACATCCAGGCCATTGCCGCCACCGGCGGTGTGATGGGCATTGGCTACTTTGAAGGCGCGGTGTGTGGGCTGGACACGGCGTCCATCATCAAGGCCATGCGTTACACGGCGAACCTGGTGGGTGTGAAACACGTGGCCTTGGGCTCGGACTTTGACGGTGCCACCCAAACCGCCTTTGACACCACGGGCCTGGTGCACCTCACCCAGGGCCTGCTGGAGGCGGGTTTCTCGGAAGGGGATGTGGCCGCCATCATGGGCGGCAATGTGCTGCGCCTGCTACAGGCCCAGTTGCCTGCCAAGTGAAGCAAATGCGTCCCGGCGCTACAGCATCGCTATAGCACCGCATAACGCCCGGGCCGGTGGTTGATGGCAATAAACAGGTTCATCACCACCGCGGCCAGCACCGAATAGGCCACCCGCACCGGGTCCACCACGGTCAGGGCCAGCAGCACGATGGTGCAGTCCATGCCCATCTGCACCACCCCGGCGCGCCAGCCGCGCGACTGCTGCAGGTACAGCGACACGATGGTGGCCCCGCCCAGGCTGGCGCGGTGCCGCGCCAGAAACAGACAACCCGAGCCCAGCAGCAAGCCGCCCAACACCGCGGCATAGGCCGGGTGCAACCGATCAATGGCAAACAGCCGCGGCGACCACTCCGCCATGGCCGACAGAAACGTGATGGCGACAAAGGTCTTGAGCGTGAACTCGCGCCCCATGCGGCGCCAGGCAAACCAGTAAAACGGCAGGTTGATGAGGAAAAACAGCTTGCCCAGGCTCACGCCCGTGGCGTAGTGCAGCACAAAGGCCACACCGGCCGTGCCCCCGGTAAGCAGCCCCGCCTGCGCAAACAGGATCAGCGCCAAGCTGACAAACAGCGTGCCGGTAAAGATGGCCTGCGCGTCTTCAAACAGCGTGTGGGTGTGCACCGGGGTGGTGAGGGTATTCATATCGGGCATGGAGCAAGCATTGTGCCGCGCCCCTGCCCGCGGGGTTCACCAACCCGCCGGGTCGACCCTGAAAAAGCCCCGCAGCTCGGCATACACCGCCGGGTACTCGGCCGCCAGCGCGGGGCCCTGCTCAAAAAACACCTCCACCACCACCGCAAAAAACTCGGCCGGGTCTTGCGCCCCATAGTGGTTGAGCAGGCCCTGCTCCCCCATAAAAACCTGCTGGCGCAAATGTTCGTAGGCCTCTGCAAACACCCGCTGCCAGCGGGCGGCGTTGTAGCCCACATCGCCCAGCACCGGCAAGGGCGCACCCACGGCGCGGCCGTTTTCCTGGTCCAGCTGGTGGGCAAATTCGTGGATCACCACGTTGCGGCCGTCGTCGGGCGTGGCGGCACCGTCCAGCGTGTCCTGCCACGACAAAATTACCTGCCCCTCACCCCAGGATTCGCCGGCCAGCGCCTCGCGCTGCTCCTGCTGCACGCCAGCGGCATCGGTGTGACGGCGATTCACCACAAAGGCGCCGGGGTACATGAGGATTTGCCGCACTTTGGGGAAGTACGCCGCCGCGTCGGGCCGGTTGAGCAGCAGCAGGCAGGCCTGGGCGGCCACCACCACACGCATCTCTTCGGTCACCTGCAGGCCGGCGCAGCCAATAAAGGTTTTCTCGGCCACAAACACCTGCATGTGTTGCTTGAGCTGCAGTTGCAAGTCGGCCGGCAGGCGCGCCACCAGCGGCACGCGGCGGCGCAACAGGGTGCGCCAGTGTTTGGGAAAGGGCTGCGCCTGCAGCCGGCGGCGCTGCACGCGCTGCCACCAGGGGTAGCCCAGCAGCCAGGCCAACAACCCGGCCGCAGCCAGGCAAAACACAACAAAGGCCACAGGGCTCCGATTCAAAGCGTTGCAGGAACGCCGTAGCTGGAGGCCGCGTGGCCTTTTTCAAGCCATCCGCTCAGGCCCTTATCGCGTCACCAGCACCGGCACGGGGCTTTCGGCCACCACCTTGGTGGCCACGCTGCCCAGCATCAGCCGAACGATACCGGTTCTGCCGTGGGATCCCAGCACAATCAGGTCCGCCCCCACCTCGGCCGCCGCCTGCACAATGCCGCTGGCCGCGGTCACCCCCTCCAGCAGCTTGGCCTGCATGGCCACCACCGGGCCGCCTACGCGGCACAGGGCGTCCGCCTGCGCATGGGCCTGGGCGGCCAGTTCCTGCGCCGCGGCTGCATAGGCCTGGTACCCCATGGGGTTGGCTTCGCCCACGCCCAGGTAGGGGTAGGGGTCGGACACATACACCGCGGTGAGGCGGGTGCCATGGGCACGCGCCAGGCCCACCGCCAAGCTGCCCGCGTGGGCCGACGCGGTGGAACCATCGGTGGCCAGAAGAATGTGTTTGAACATATAAACCTCGCCTTCGGAAGTGAACCAGCCTCCATGCTGCGCGTGGGCTGCGCTACAGTCATTGATATAGATCAGGCGCGGCCAAGATGCAAATTCCGGGTCGCAAATTTGCTATGGTTTGTATAGCTTCTCGCGCATACACAGTGCGGGCTAGTAACACTTTTTGCCAATAATTTATGACCACACCCCTCTCTTGGCGCCTGGCCCTGGGCGCCGCCCTGCTGGGCAGTGCTGCCGGCGCCCTGGCCGTGCAGGACTGCGAACTCAACGGCAAGTCCATCAACACCAACAACGGCGCCGAAACCGCAGGCAAGAGCGGCATGGTGCGCTGCAAAGACCGCGACAGCGGCCTGCTGGAGCGCGAGTACGAACTGCGCAACGGCGACTCGGTGGGCCTGTCACGCTATTTCCGCAACGGCAAACTGGCCAAGGAGTTCACCATCACCGCCAACGGCCCACACGAAGGCCTGGAGCGCGAGTGGGCGCCTAACGGCCAGTTGGTGCTGGAGTTCACCAATGTGAAGGGCAATACACGCGGCCTGCGCCGCAGCTGGTACGAGGATGGCAGCCCCAAGGCGGTGGAATGGGTGGGTGATAACGAACGTGAGGGCGCCAGCGCCCAGTTCACACCGGGCAAACAACTGGCCAGCCTGCGCTGCGGCCCCAAGCCACTGCTGGCCCCGCAGGTGGACGATGCAGCGCTGTGCGGTTTTGGCGGCAGCGCCAGCACAGTGTCCACCTACAGCAGCAGCGGCAAGCTGCGCGGCACCCAAACCCTGCTGGCCGGTGTGGTGCAAAAGCAGGCCGTGCTGATGGACAACGGCAAACCCCAGGAAGAGATGGAACGCCAAGGCAGCCAGCGCACCGAGCGCTTTTTTGCTGAAGATGGCAACAAGCGCCGCGAGAAGGTTTGGAACGAAGCCGAGAAGCCCGCCATGCTGGTGCGCGAATCGGAATACCACGCCAGCGGCAGCCTGGTGCGCGAGCGCCGCTACACCCTGACCGAGGTGGGCGGGCGCAAACGCAACCGCCTGAGCACAGACGCCCGCTTCTACCTGAACGGCCAGCCGCAAAACAAGGAAACCTACACGCTGGACGGCGAGACCGAACTGCTGGACCAGCAGCGCTTCAACGACAAAGGCCTGTTGGCCAGCGAAGGCCGCTTTGCGCTGGAGGGCCGCTACGGCCAACGCAGCGTGGGGGTGCACAAACTCTATTACGAGAACGGCAAGCTCGCGCAGGAAGAGCACTTTGACGCCCAGGGCAAGCCCAACCGTCTGCGCACCTGGGACGAAAGCGGCAAACCAACCGCGGACGATCAACTGTTTGAAGACGGCTCCCGCAAGGCTTTTGCACGCTGAACCACTGTCACACAAGCGGACTACACTGGGGCGCAAAAGGCACACAAGGCCCCCATGATTCCGTCGTTGCGACAACTGTTTGCCACGCTCTTGCTAGCGCTCTGGCCCTTGTTAGGGCAGGCCCAGGCCATGCGTTATATCTACCCGCCCCCAGAGAGCGGGTCCGATGTCCGCCTGAACTACTACTGGGAACTGCTGCAGGCCGCGCTGGATGCGACCAGGCCCCAGTGGGGCAGTTATGAACTGCAGCCCAGCCCCAAGGTTATGAATGCAGGGCGGGCCGAGCTACTGCTAACCGCCGCCACCGACATCAGCGTGATGGCCCGCACCACCAGCATCACCCGTGAAAATACGCTGCGCCCGATCCGCATTCCCCTGGACAAGGGGCTAACGGGCTACCGTCTTTTTCTCATCAAGGCCGGCACACAAGCGCAGACCAACACGGTGCGCACACTAGATCAGCTGCAGGCCCTCTCCATCGGCCAAGGCGCCACCTGGGTGGACACCGAAATCCTGCGGACCAATGGGTTCACCGTGGTCACCGCCCCCACCTACGAGCTGCTGCTGCCCATGCTGGATTCGGGCCGCTTCGACCTGTTCTCGCGCGGGGTCAACGAGATCAGCCACGAGCTGGCCAGCGGCCGCCAAGCCTACCCCGCGCTGGCCATTGAACCCCAGTTGCTGCTGTATTACCCGCTGCCACGTTACTTCTTCTTTCCGCGCACGGCCGAGGGTGAGCGGCTGGCCCAGCGCGCCGAAGAGGGGCTGCGCCTGTTGATGAAAAACGGGCAGTTCGAGAAGCGTTACCAGGCCTTCAAAAAAGCCACCCTTAGCGACCTGAACCTGCGCGGGCGGCGTGTTTTCAGAATCAACAACCCCCAGCTGAGCGCAGAAACCCCGCTGACCGACCGTGCGCTGTGGGACACCCTGGAGCCCGAACTGCGCGCCAGACCCTGAACGCGGGTGGTGCCGCTATATGATCGTGGCCACAAACAGAGGGCCACAGGCCCCACCCACTTTCAAGGAGGATCCCCCGCATGCAACATGCAGACATTGGCACGCCTGGCGTAACTGACCCACTGGACGCACCCGACACCCAGGTGCAGCTGCCCCCATCCACCAACCAGATCGGCATCGCCTTCACCGGCTCCGGCAGCGAGTATTTCCGCATCTGGATCGTGAACCTGCTGCTCATGCTGGTCACGCTGGGCATCTACTTCCCCTGGGCCAAGGCCCGGCGCCTGCGTTATTTCATGGGCAACACCCTGGTCGGCGGCCAGCCCCTGGGTTTCCATGGCGACCCCAAAAAAATGTTCAAGGGGTATGCGCTGGTGGGCATCTTGTTCACGCTGTACTCGCTGGCTGGCGAGTTCTCCAACACCGCAGGCCTGGTGGCCCTGGTGCTGGTGGCCGGGCTGTGGCCGGCGCTGTTCAAGTCGTCCATGCAGTTCCGCATGGCCAACACCAGCTGGCGTGGTCTGCGCTTCCGTTTTCTGGGCAACCTGGCCGGAGCCTACCGTGCCATGCTGCCGCTGTTCCTGCCCGGCCTCGTGCTCGTGGGCGGCTTGGCGTTTGTGGACGACAGGAACGCACCGCCCATGTGGTACGGCATTTTGGCCCTGGGGGTCATGGTTGCCACGCTGGCCATCGCCCCGTGGCTGCTGTGGAACCTGAAGCAATACCAGCACAAGCACTACAGCCTGGGCCACCTGCAAACCACCTTCCGCGCTACCGTGGGTTCGTTTTACGTGCTCGCACTCAAGGTGTTGGGCTTGGGCCTGCTGGCCATCGCCTTGCCGGCTGCCGTGGTGGTGGGGCTGGTGTTTGGTCTGGATGGTTTTGACAGCCTGCGACAGCAACGCGGCGTATGGATGATCGCCGCGGCCATCGTACCGATCCTGCTGGGCACCCTGGCCGTGTTGGTGTGCCTGCAGCCCTACGCCGTTGCACGCCTGCAAAACCTGGTGTGGACCAAAACCGGCAACACCGAACTGCGCTTTGTGAGCACCCTGCGCGTTCGTGCGCTGCTGTGGGTGACCCTCAAAAACTGGTTCCTGATCATCATCACCCTGGGCCTGTACTGGCCGTTTGCCGCGGTGGCGCTGACGCGTGTGCGGCTGGAGGCCGTGAGCATCAAATCGCGCGCCAACCCGGACCTGCTGGTCTCACAGGTGCAAGCACAGGAAGGCGATGCCGCGGGGGATGCCGCAGGCGACTTCTTTGGCATGGACGTGGGGCTCTGAGCCGTGCACGGCACCGGCAGCCCGCTGCACGCCACCTACTTTGACGGCCGCAGTGCCCGCGCCCAGCCCGTAACGCTGCGGCTGCATGGCGAAGGCCGGCAGCGCCGCCTGCACATCCAGGGCGAGGGGGTGGACCTGCAGGTGCCCACCCACCAGGTGCAGTGGCCCGAGCGCACGCGCCACGGCCTGCGCCTGGCCCACCTGGCCGGCGGTGGCCATGTGCAGTGTGAAGATGGTGCCGCCTGGGATGCCTGGGCACACAGCCAGGGCCAGCACGAATCATTGGTGGTGAAGATGCAGCAAAGCTGGCGCTGGGTGGCCGGCAGTGTGGCCGTGCTGGCCACATTGGCCGTGGCACTGCAGCTCTGGGGCCTGCCGCTGCTGGCGCGTGCCGTGGTGGCAGCCACGCCGCCCAGCATCGAACAATCGCTGGGCGAGAGCACACTGGCAGCTATCGACCAGTCCTTGATGCAACCCAGCAAACTGCCGCTGGCCGAGCAAACCCGCATCACGCAGGCGTTTGCCAATGCGGTGGTGCACCAGGACGTGGCCAGCCAGCGCCCCTGGAAGCTGGTGTTTCGCCAAAGCAAGATCGGCCCCAACGCCCTGGCCCTGCCGGGTGGAACCATCATCATGACCGACGAGATGGTGGCGCTGGTGAACGCCGATACGCAAGTGCTGACCGCCGTGCTGGCGCACGAACTGGGCCATGTGCAGCAACGCCATGGCCTGCGCATGCTGGTGCAGGCCACCGTACTGGGGGCGCTGGGTGCCGTGGTGCTGGGCGATTTCAGTACCCTGCTGGCCGCCGTGCCGGCACTGCTGGGCCAGGCCCACTACTCGCGCGAAGCCGAACGCGAGGCCGATGCCCATGCGGTGCAGGTGCTCAAGGACGCGGGCCTGTCGCCCCTGCACATGGTCACCTTGTTTGAGGCCCTGGAGCAAGAGCGCCAGAAAAAGGCCACCAAAGGCAAAGACGGCGAAGACGCCAAGGACGAGAACGCGGACGACGAAGACAGCCCCTCCTGGCTCGGCATTGCCTTTGCCTCGCACCCGTCGGACGCCGACCGTATTGCCTACTTTCGGGCCGCAGCCCAATAAGAACATGCGCAAGCAGCTATATTTTTAATAGCAGACTCATGACCCAACACAGTTTTTACGTCAACGACACCGAGGTCTATCTGGAGGGCCGGGGCAGCCACACGGTGGTGATGCTGCACGGCTGGCCCGACACCCATCGCCTGTGGGACGGCATGGTGGGCGCGCTGGCCCCGCAGTACCGCTGTGTGCGTTTCACGCTGCCGGGCTTTGAAGATCCCGCCAGTTCGCCCGCCCGCACGCTGGCGCAGATGACCGCCCAGTTGCTGGCCATTGTGAACACGGTGAGCCCGCAGCAGCCTGTGACGCTGCTGCTGCACGACTGGGGCTGCGTGTTCGGCTACGAGCTGGCCATGCGCCACCCCGACCGGGTGGCCCGCATCGTGGGCATCGACATTGGCGACCACAACAGCGGTGCCTATTTGCGCGCGCTAGGCGGCAAACAGAAGCTGCAAATCCTGGGCTACCAGTTCTGGCTGGCTGCCGCCTGGGGCTTGGGCATGCTCGGCAGCGAAGGCCTGGCAGACCGCATGACCCGCCGCATGGCGCGTATCCTGCGCTGCCCGCTGGCGTCGGCGGCCATCCACTGGCGCATGAACCGGCCCTACGCCATGGCCTGGCTGGGCGCCGCCGGCGGCCTGCGCCACACCCTGCCAGTGCGCCCCCAATGCCCGGTGTTTTATGCCTATGGCACACACAAGCCCTTTATGTTCCATTCGCCCCGCTGGCTGGAGACGCTGGGCCGCAACCCGGTCAACGTGGCGCTGGGGTTTCGCAGCGGGCACTGGGTCATGCTGGACCAGGCCGATGCGCTGCAAACCGCCGTGCGCCAGTGGCTTGAAAGCCCCAATAACCGCCCCAGCTAAAGGCCATGACCGACGCCCTGCACATCGTTTGCCCCCACTGCCACACCACCAACCGCGTGCAGCCCGCCCAGTTGGCCAGCGCACCCGACTGCGGCAACTGCAAAAAACCCCTGTTTGTGGCCCAGCCCGTGGCGCTGAATGAGGCCGCCTTTGACAAACACATCACCCGCAGCCACATCCCGGTGTTGGTGGACTTTTGGGCACCCTGGTGTGGGCCCTGCCGGCAAATGGCACCGGCCTTTGCCCAGGCCGCCGCACAGCTGGAGCCGCAGCTGCGCCTGGCCAAGGTGGACACCGAAGCGGTGCCGAATCTGGCCGCGCGTTTTCAGATCCGCAGCATCCCTACCCTGGCGCTGTTTGCGGGTGGCCGCGAAATTGCGCGCCAGCCCGGTGCCATGGGCACGGCCGACATCGTGCGCTGGGCGCGCAGCCACCTGGGGCGCTAAAGCGCGCTAGAACAACGAGAGGTTGGGCGCCACCGGGGCAGCACGGTCCAATGGGGCAGCGACCGCCACCAGGTCGTCTGCCGGCGCGGCGCGCATGAAGTCCACCGCCTGCTGCGGGCTGGCCTGCAGCCAGTCGGCATACAGCGCGGGTGGCACGATCACCGGCATGCGCTTTTCCTCATCGGGCCGGTGCATGCGGCCCATCACTGCGTGGCCATCGGCGTTCACCGTGAGCACGGTGAAGCTGCCCTGCACGTTGCCCGTGGCGGGGTCGGTCCAACGGTCCCACAGGCCGGCCACGGCAAAGGGCTGGCCATCGGCCCGAGCGATGCGCCAGCGCGTGGGGCGACCACCATTCGCTACGGCGTCTTCCCAGCTGGGCTCAAAAAAGCACTGCATGGGCACCAGCACCCACTGGCGGGCGGCCCAGGCCGTGCGAAAGCTGGGTTTGCTGGCAGCAGTTTCACTGCGTGCGTTGTAGGTCTTGCGGCTGATGTCGCGCGCCTGCGTGGCATCAGTACACCAGTGTGGCACCAGGCCAAACTGCGCCAGGCGCAGCGCGGCCAGGCTGTCGCCAGCGCCGCCACGGCGCAAGGCCACGGGTGCGCTGTAACCCGGAAAGATGTCTTCCAGCTGGCCCAGCGGTGGCTCCAGCGGGCCCAGGCGCTCGGCCAGAAAGGCCGGGTTGGCTGCGGGCTGGAAGTTGATACACATGGGGCGGCTCAGTACGCTATGAATTCAGGAGCTGCTCGCGCAATATCCACGGGTGCTAGAGGCCGATTTGGCTCTATTCTTCGGCCCCGGCATCATCCACGCGCGGTGGGCGGGGCACTTTCTTGAAGCGGATCTTGCGGTCCAGCTCGATGGCGTCTTTCTTGAGCTGGCGCTCGGCGTCCAGCTTCTGGCCAGCGGCCAGCCAGTCGGCAAACTCGGCAGGGGTTTCCAGCGTCATGCGGCCCAGCGCGCAGGCGCGGAAGTCGTGGATCACGATCTCCGCCGCCTTTTGCAGGTTGATCTTGCCGCCGCTTTGCAGCGCACCGCGCTTGCGGCCAATCGCGTCCAGCAGTTGCTCGTCGGTCTGCTCCGCCACACCGGTGAGTTTGTAACGCGTCTCCAGTGCTACGGCGTAGTGCTGGCGCAGGTAGTCCAGCAGTTCCAGCGCCACCTCTTCTTCGTCAAACGCATTTTTGCCAATGGCGCCGCTGGCGGCCAGGTTGTAGCCGCTCTTGGCCACGATGATGCGCGGCCACAGAACGCCGGGCGTGTCGTAGAGGTAGAAGTCGTCGGCAATGGTGATGCGCTGCTCCAGCTTGGTCACGCCGGCCTCGTCACCGGTCTTGGCAGCACGTTTGCCCTTCAAGGTGTTGATCAGCGTGGACTTGCCCACGTTGGGAATGCCACAGATCAGCACCCGCATGGGTTTGGCCATGCCACCGCGGTTGGGGGCCAGCTCGTGGCAGGCCGCCACCAGCGCACGCGCGGGCGTGGTCATGCTCGCATCCAGCGGGAGCGCGCGCACGCCGGGCAGGGCGTTGTAGTGCGCCAGCCAGAGTGCGGTGCGCTCGGGGTCGGCCAGGTCTTGTTTGTTCAGCACCTTGAGCGCGGGTTTGCCGGCCGTCATCTCGGCCAGCATGGGGTTGGCGCTCGATCCGGGCAGGCGGGCGTCCAGCAGCTCAATCACCACATCAATCGCCTTGATGCGGTCCTGGATCGCCTTGCGCGTCAGGTGCATATGCCCCGGGAACCACTGAATTGCCATGCCGTGTCGTCTTTCTGCCTGTGCGCTAAACCCTGCATTGTCCGGCATGTGGCGCCCCACGCCTGCTTAGGCAGGCGCCTCTAGGAAAGACGCGGGATTTAAGGTGCCTTCACTAGGGGGGCTTTGGAGAATGCGTTGTGTCGATTTCCGATTCATCCACTTTGCAGGAGTTTTCCATGGCCAACAAGAAACTGTCCACCGTGACCACCGAACTGATCGCGTCTTATGGCAACACTGCCAAGAACGTGATCAACGCCTACCGCGTGGGCAATGCCCGTGCCGTGGGTTATGTCGACCAGTCCTGGGCCGCCGCCGTCAAGAAGGCCGGTAACCGCATCAGCGCCGAAGTGCGCACCAATGCCGTGGCCGCCCAGAAGAAGGTCACCTCCCTCTACACCCAGGGCGTCACCCTGACCACCGACAGCGCCGACAGCGCCGTCAACAAGGCCGTGGAACTGGCCGGCAAGGGCCTGGAGCAAGTGGCGGCCAATGCCAGCCGCTTTGAGAAAAGCACTGGCCTGACCACGCTGAACACGATTGCCGTGGCTGCGGTGCCTGCTGCCGTCGCCGTGAACAACGTAGCGGCCAAGCTGGAAGCCCAAAGCGGCGCACTGGTGAGCAAGATTGCGGGCTCCAAGGTGAAGGCCAAGGCGGCTACTGCCAAGCGCGCTGTTGCTAAGAAGGTTGCGCGGGTTCGCAAGGCTGCTTAAGCTTTCTGCTCTCTTCCCGAAAAGCCGGTGGTTGACGCCGGCTTTTTTGTTTTTTGGGTTTTTGCTTTTTAAACACCCACTCCCCCAGCCCCTCGCCCCGTCGGCGAGGGGAGCTTTTAACAGCCATATTTTGTGGCTGTGCGCCGGGCACGGGCTAGTGGGGGGAGGTTGCCACTGTTAGTTCGCTCCACGGCCCGCGCCTGCGGTTGTGGGACCTCGGAGGGGTTTGTTTGCCAACGCTGGCGGCTGTGCACGCCAGTGGCTCCGCGCCTGCACTTTCTCCCGTTCACCACAACCGCCGGCACTGGCCGTGGCGTACCTATCCGCAGGTGATGGTCCTTATGTAGCACCGTAGCCGGCGCAAAGCCATCAAATACGGCTGTTAAGGCTCCCCTCGCCGACGGGGCGAGGGGCTGGGGGAGTGGGTGTTAAAAAAAGCGGTGCGACAGGAGAGAAAAAATCAGCCCACCTTCACAGCCCGTGCCTGCAGCCGATGCGGTGCCAGGTACTCCTTCAAGTACACCTCAAACGGCATCGTGTCCGCCGCCTCAATCGCCCGCTGCGCATCCCAGGATGCTTGCGACTCTTCCGCAAACCGCGCCGCAACCTCAGGCGCCAACGGGTTCTGCAACATGGCCGCACGTATCTGCTCCGACTGCGCACGGGCAAAGGCGACGAAGGAGCCTTCGTGCTGCTCAGTGATGGCGCGCAACACGCGGGCCGAGGGCAAGGTATCGGGGTGCTGCAAGCTGTGCTGGGCGGCCAATACGGCGCGGCTGTAGGCGTCGGTGCCGTGGGCGGCATCCAGCGCCTGCGCAATCGCCACCATGCCATCGAGAAGCTCTTGCCCCCAAGCGGTCAGGCTCACCTGCGCATCGCCACGCTGCAACAACAAGCCGGGTTCGCGGCCGCGCTCAGCCACGGCGTGCTGGTTGCGGCCCACAGCGGCAATTTCTTGCGGCGAATCGTCGGGGCTGGCGGTGGACAGGCAGTGCAGCAAAAACACGTCGAGGAATCGCATGGTCTGGCTGTTGATACCGACCACTTCAAACGGGTCCAGGTCCATCAGGCGCACTTCCACGTACTCCACGCCACGCTCCCGCAGCGCATGCAGTGGGCGCTCGCCCGCAAAGGTCACACGCTTGGGGCGGATGGTGCCGTAGAACTCATTTTCGATCTGCAGCAGCGTGGTAGCCAACTGCTTGTAGATACCATCGGGCCCGCGCACGCCCACGGCCTCGTAGGGAGCGTAGGGCTGGGTCAGCGCGCCGTGCAGCGAGTGGGCATAACCCTCCAGGCTGTTGTAACTCACGGCCAGCGAGGCCTGCGCATCACTCTGGTAGCCCAGGCGGCCCATACGCAGCGAGGTGGCGTAGGGCAGGTACATGGCGCCTTCGCTCAGGGCCTGCAGCTGGTGCTGGCGTCCGGCCACAAAGGACGAACACACCGCTGGCGACGCGCCGAACAAATAGAGCAACAAGAAGGCGTGGCGGCGGAAGTTACGGATCAGGCCGAAGTACTGCTCGCTGCTCACGTCGGGCAGGGACCAGTTGTAGTGGATGCCTGAGATGGTTTGCATGCGCCGGCCGTAGCGGTGGCCCAGGCCACGGCGGTACACGGTCTTGGACTGCGCCACGTTGGAGCTACCGTACTGGCCCAGAGGGATTGCGTCGTCCTCGGGCAAACAACAGGGCATGCTGGAGACCCACAAGCGCTCATCCCCCATGGCGCCCAGCGTGAACTGCTGCACGTCGGCCAGCTCCTGCAGGCAGACATCGGGGTCGGCGTGCACGCCGGTGATCAGCTCCACCTGGGATTCGCTGAAATCGGTGGTGATGTGGGGGTGTGTGAGGGCCGAACCCAGCGCCTGGGGGTGCGAGGTCATGGCCAGCATGCCGCTGGGCAGCGCGCGCAGGCTTTCTTTTTCCACACCCCGGCGGATGCCGCGCAGGCGTTCTGCTGTCAGGGCGCTCAGGGCCGCTTGTCTACTGTCCATGCCAAAGGGCCCTTCAAAATTTCTTCGGGGCGCAAAGTTACCACAGGCTGGCATTTGCTGCAGGCGCCGGGCTGACTTCACGGGTTTCTGTTAACTGGGGGCGGGACCGCAGATTTCAATGGGGGGCTGCAGTGGCTGGTGAATAATGGCCCGGTGGAAACCTCCGAACTGATGGTCTGGTCCTGCATGCTCGGCGGCCTGTTAACAATGGCCACCGTGGCCTTGGCCGACGTGCTCATGAACCGCAGCGTCGCCTCGTGGCGCGGGCTGGTGTTTGTGCTGATGCTGGGCAGCTGTGCCATTCTGATGACCAGCCTGCCGGCGCTGTGGTTTCCGGAACTCCCCCCTTCGGTATTGCTGACCCTGAAGGCCAGTTTGGGTCCGCTGTGTGGCGCCTTGTCACTGATTTACCTGGGCCTGTGGCTTGGGGCGGCGGCAGAAGACCGCATCGTCTACTACAGCCTGGCCTGGGGTGCCACGGTTTTGGTGGGCACAGCCGTGCTGCTGGCGTTTTGGGCCCTGAACTACGAGGGCGAGCGCCCCGAGGACGTCATTGAAGTGGCGGCGGTTTTTAGCGGAGGGGCGCTGCTCTTGGCGCTGGGAGTGTCTGTTCGCGCCCATGCCTTGGGCGACCAACTGGCCCGCTGGATGGTGGTGGCTTGCTTTTTTCTGGCAGGCATGATTCTGGGCCTCTACACCTACACCCTGCACCCCAGTTGGTTTGGCTGGCAGGGCATGGCGCTTACTGCCTTTTGCACCGTGGCCCACTTTTTGGTGGCAACCGCACTGGCGGTACGCCGCAACCGGCAAAACCGCCAACTGCTGCGTCTGGCCGGCCTGGCTCAGGGGGCGGATCCGGCCACCGGCCTGCCCACGGGGTCGGTGCTCTTGTCCAAGGTGGACGATGCGTTTTGGCGCGGCGCCCGCATGCACGGGCAGTGCACCGTGGTGTGCCTGCACCTGCACAACCTGTACGAGCTGGGCGAATCCGCCGGCCACCGCGTGGACCAGCAGATCCTGACCTCCATCACCGCGCGCATTCGCCGTGCAGTGGGTTTTCGATGTGTGGTGGGCCTGTACCACCCGCGCTGTTTTGTGGTGGTGATCTCGGGCATCAAGCACGAGGAGCTGGTGGAGCGCACCGTGCTGCGCCTGCGCATGGTGCTGTCCAAACCGCTCAGCGTGGTGGGCCTGGACGAAACCTTCCACACCTTCATGCCGCGCTACGGCATGGGCGTGGTCACCGTGCATGCCGCCAGCGCCGACCCGGTAGCCGTGGTGGACGAGGCCGAACGCAAGTCGTGGGAAAACGCGGGCAACGCACCACCCGCTGCAGCCACGGCTTTTTAAGCGCCGGGCTTAGCGCCCGCCCAGCTGGGCCAAGGCTCGTGTCACTTCTTGGCTGCCTTGCGCAGCACCGCTCTCCGGCACCATGTCACCCGCACGCGCCAGCACTTGGCGTAAGTTAGCAGCCAGCGTCTCGGGCGCTTGCGCATCCAGCCCAATCCAGGCGCCTTGCGTGAGCGTGATGTGGGCGGCTTCCACACTGCCCGCACCCGCACACAACGTGGTGCGTGTGGGCGCATCTTCAGCCACCAGCACCAGCATGGCGGGCACCACGGCTTCGGGCTTCAGCGCTTCCAGCACGGCAGGTGGCATCAGGTCTTCGGTCATGCGCGTGGCCGCCGTGGGGGCCAGGCTGTTGACGCGAATGTTGTTTTTGGCGCCTTCGATCGACAGGGTTTGCATCAGCCCCACCAGCGCCAGCTTGGCCGCGCCATAGTTGCTCTGACCAAAGTTGCCATACAGGCCGGAGCTGGAGGTGGTCATCAAAATGCGGCCGTACTTCTGTTCATTCATATAGGGCCACACCGCTTTGCAGCAGTGCACCGCGCCCATCAGGTGCACGTCCACCACCAGGCGGAAGTCGGCCAGCTCCATCTTGGCAAAACTCTTGTCGCGCAGAATGCCCGCGTTGTTCACCAAAATGTCCACGCGGCCCCAGGCGTCCACGGCCTGCTTCACCATGGCCTGCACCGCCTCAAAGTCCGTCACGGACGCACCATTGGCCATGGCCTCGCCACCCGCGGTGCGAATTTCGGCTACCACCGCTTCGGCGGCCGACAACGAGCCGCCCGAACCATCACGGGCGCCACCCAGGTCGTTCACCACCACCTTGGCGCCGCGTGCGGCCAGGGCCAGCGCATGCTGGCGGCCCAAACCGCCGCCCGCGCCCGTTACGATGGCCACACGGCCTTTGAAATCCAGATGCATTGCTTGTCTCCTCGGGTTATGGAACACGGCTAAGGGCTTGTGCGTATGGTCCCCGCCTGCTGCACGTACTTTAATTCAAGCAATTGCTCACCAAAAAACAAAACAGAAAAGACAGTCCCATGCACGACATGCTTGAACCCGCCACTGGCACGCCGCGCGATGCCTCCACCGTGGTGCTGCTGCGCGACGGCCCAGCAGGCCTGGAAGTGTTTTTGATGAAACGCAGCGGCCTATCGGACACCTTTGGCGAAGCCTATGTGTTCCCCGGCGGGAAGCTGGACGCCCACGACAGCTCGCCCACCGCCGTGCAGGCGCTGGACCTGCCCGCCGACACGCTGGCCCAGCAACTGAATGAGTCCGAACTCAGTGGCAACCTGGCCGCCGGCCTGTATGTGGCCGCGCTGCGCGAGCTGTTTGAAGAAGCTGGTGTGCTGCTGGCTGCGGGCAACACGCGCCCCACCAGTCTGCGCCCCGAAGACTGGCAGGCCTGGGTGGCCGCATCGGGCACCACGCTGCAGGCCAGTGCCCTGCGACCCTGGAGCCGCTGGATCACACCGCGCATGGCCGCGCTGAGCAAAAAGCGTTTTGACACCCGCTTCTTTTTGGCCCTGGCTCCGGCCGACCAGGTAGCCAGCCACGACAACTTCGAGACCACGGCCAGCATCTGGCTCGCGCCCAAGGAAGCGCTGCTGCGCTACCACCGTGGTGAGATTGAAATGGCACCGCCGCAGATCATGAGCCTGGCGCACCTGGCGCGTTATGCCAGCGCGGCTGAGGCCATGGACGCCGCGCAACAACAAACGCCGCCCTGCATCTGCCCGGAGAACTTCAGCGATAACGGCGAGGTCATCCTGTGTTACCCCGGCGACCCCCGGCACTCGGTGCCCGCACGCGCCCTGCCCGGCCCTACGCGGCTGGCAATACGTGATCGGCGTTTTGTGCCGGTGGATGGGTTGGAGAGCTTGTGGGCTTAGTGCCCGGCGCAGATTGCTATGAATTCAGGAGCTGTTTGCGCAGTATCTACGGGTGCTAGAGGCCAATTTCTTGATTTCTAGTTCGAATCGCGACATTGGTTGCGCAGTTCCGAGAGTACCTCAGCAGGGGTCTTGAAGCCCAAGCATGCACGCGGTCTGGAGTTAAGCAGGCGTTCAATGCGC
>NZ_PTQY01000005.1 GCF_002943465.1 Rhodoferax sp. TS-BS-61-7 | reverse complement strand
GGGCTGAGGTGGTTGTGGGTCATTGGCAAACCTGTCGGTGTAGGAACCAAAAGGCTAACCAATTCACTCCATCCTCAGCCCTTCGTCATGCGCTCATGAGGTGTCGCAATTCGATTTGGAAATCAAGATATGGCTTAAAAACTAGTACTGCAGCATGGCCACGGCCCGCAGCTCCTCGGGCGTGGTGCTGGGCAGGCCGAAGTACTCCAGGTAGGCGGGGATCTGCTCAAACAGCATGTCCGAACCCACCTGCACCTTGCAGCCGCGCGCGATGGCCGCCGCCAGAAAGGTCGTGGTCTCGGTCTTCATGACCACTTCACCCACAAAGGTGTCGGGCGAGAGGCGCGACACATCCAGCGGCATGGCGTCGCCCTCGTTCATGCCCAGGGGTGTGGCGTTCACCACCAGGTCAAAACCCACGGGGTCGGTGGAGCCGGTCAAGACGTCAAGCTGCGGGTAGTGCTGGCGCAGGCGGGCGGCCAGGCCGTCGGCCGCGGCAGCGTTCACGTCAAACACGGCCAGTGCGGACAGGCCTTCGGCAGCGAGGGACGCCGCAATGGCGCAACCCACACCACCGCTGCCCACCACCAGGGCGCGTGCGCCCTGCAATTTCAGGCCCTTGCGCAGCACGCCGCGCACAAAACCGGCGCCATCAAACATGTCGCCTTGCAGCTGCCCGTTGGGCCCCAGGCGCACGGCGTTGCAGGCGCCGGCAATGGCGGCGGTGGGTGACAACTCGTCCACCAGCTCGGTGGTGGGCACCTTGTGCGGCATGGTGATCAGCGCGCCGCGGATGTTGGAGAGCGTGAACACGCTGCGCAGAAACGTGGCGTAGTCGGGTGTTCGGCAGCCCATGGGCACCACCACCACATTGGCCCCGGCTTTTTCAAACCAGGGGTTGTAAATCATGGGCGCCTTGAAGGCGTGCGTGGGGAAGCCAATGTGGGCAATGACTTCGGTGTTGCCGTTGATGATCATGGTTGAGAGGCCTTGGCAGCCTTGGCCGCATTCACACCGGCGCGCAGGGCCAGCAAATAACTGTCCGCGCCAAAGCCGGCAATCTGGCCTTTGACAATGTCGGCAAACACCGACTTGTGGCGGAATTCTTCGCGCGCATGGATGTTGGACATGTGCAGCTCCACCACCGGGCAGGTCAGGATGGAAATGGCATCGCGGATGCCGTAGCTGTAATGCGTCCAGGCACCGGCGTTGATGAGGACCGCGTCCACACCGTCGGTAAACGCCTGGTGGATACGCTCACACATGGCGCTCTCGCTGTTGGTCTGAAAGGCCTCTACCTCGGCACCCAGCTCGCGGCCCAGCGTAGTCAGGCTGGCGTTGATTTCGTCCAGCGTGATGGTGCCGTACTGCGCGGGGTCGCGCTTGCCGAACATATTGTGGTTAATGCCGTGCAGCATCAGGACTTTCATACAACCTCGAAAACAAAAGAATCAGCAGCCCTGCGCGGCCACCAGGCCACGCAGGGGACGGTGCTTACTTGCGGATCTTGGCCAGTTCGGCCTGTACTTCGGCCACGGTGGCTTCGCCCACGTTGGCGCTGTACTTGGCCACCACGGGCTTCATCTTGTCGCGCAGTTTGGTCAGTTCGGCCGGTGTGAATTCGCTCACCGTCATGCCACCTTTTTTGAGGCCATCCACCGCAGCGGCGGCTTGGGCGCGAGACTGCTCGCGCTGGTACTTGGTCGCGTCGTCCGAGGCTTCGTCAATCACCTTCTTCTCGGCCGCGTTCAGGGTGTCCCAAAACTTCTTGCTGATGATCACCGACTGGGGGTTGTACTGGTGGTTGGTCAGCGTGACGTACTTTTGCACTTCGTACAGCTTGTTGGCGTTGATCACGGTCAGGGGGTTCTCCTGGCCGTCAATCGCCTTTTGCTCCAGCGCGGCGTACACCTCGGGGAACGGCAGCGGTGTGGGGTTGGCGCCCAGGGCCTTCACCCAGTCCACGTTGATGGGGTTGGGGATCACGCGCAGCTTCAGGCCTTCAATGTCTTCCACCTTGAGGATGGCGCGCTTGCTGTTGGTGATGTTGCGAAAACCCAGCTCCCAGTAGGACAGGCCCACAATGCCGCGCTCTTCCAGCTTGGCGTGCAGCCTCTTGCCCACGGGGCCGTCCACCAGCGCATCGGCCTCTTGGGCAGAGCTGATCAGGAAAGGAAAGTCAAAAATAGCCAGCTCTTTGGCCACGCTGGCCAGGATGCCGGTGTTGAGCACCACCATTTCCAGCGTACCGCCCTGCACGGCGGACACATTGGCCTGGTCACCGCCCAGCACGCCGCCGGGGAACAGGTTGACCTTGATCTTGCCGCCCGACTTCTTGCTCACGTTTTCGGCAAAACGCTCCATGCCCAGCACCATGGGGTGGCCCTTGGGGTTTTGGGTGGCGAACTTGATCGTGTGTTCACGGATTTCTTGTGCCTGGGCCACGCCAAAAGTGGCGAGGACAGCGGCTGCGGCAATGGCTTTGAGGACTAAACGTTTCATGACTTGTCTCCTGAAATTATGGGAACCGAGAGCGGCTGTACGCATTACAAAAAGCCTGCCGGACGTGGCGTACCCAAGCACGCCCGGCTGCCGTTAACTATCAATAAAACCAGCGGGCCGGCACCATCACCAGCTGCGGGAAGGCGACCATCAAAAACATGATGGCGAACTGCGCAAACATAAAAGGCAACACCCCTTTGGTCACTTCGTCCATGCCCACCTTGCCCACACCGGCAACCGCATTCAGCACGGTGCCCACCGGCGGGGTGATCAGGCCAATCGCGTTGTTGATGATGAACATCACACCGAAGTACACCGGGTCAATACCTGCGGCTTTGACTACCGGCATCAACACCGGTGTCAGCAACAGAATCGTGGGCGTCATGTCCAGTGCCGTGCCCACCACAATGGTCAGAATCATGATCGCCAGCATCAGCAAACGCGGGCTGTCCAGCAAGGGCTGCAGCAGCTCCACCACCTGGCCGGGCAGGTTGGCCACGGTAATCATCCAGGCCGACACCATGGCCGCTGCCACCAGGAACATCACCACCGCACTGGTTTTGGCAGCCGCCACAAACAAGGGCACCAGCTTGCTGAAACTCAGTTCCCGGTAAATGACCGTCGAGACAAACAGCGAGTACACCGCCGCCACCACCGCCGCCTCCGTGGGGGTAAAGACCCCAAACTTCAGGCCGAACACAATGATGAAGGGCAACACCAGCGCCCAGGTGGCCAGGCGCATGGCCTCCAGCACGTCACCCGCACTCTTGCGCGGCGGGGGAACAATGGTTTCCTTGCGCACCAGCCACCACCAGGTCACCACCAGCGACAGAGCCAGCCACACGCCCGGGAAGATGCCGGCCATGAACAGCTTGGAAATCGACACGTTGGCCGCCACGCCAAAAATCACAAAGCCGATGCTGGGCGGAATGATGGGGGCGATGATGCCGGCCGAAGCAATCAGGCCGGCCGAGCGGGCGCGGTCATGGCCCGCCGCCACCATCATGGGCAACAACAGGGCGGCCAGCGCAGCCGCATCGGCCACCGCAGAGCCCGAGAGCGACGCCATGATCACGGCCGCCACAATCGTCACATAACCCAGGCCGCCCTTGATGTGGCCCACCAGCGCCATGGCGAAATTGACGATACGGCGCGACAGGCCACCCGCATTCATGATCTCGCCGGCCAGCATGAAAAACGGCACCGCCAGCAGCGGAAAGCTGTTGGAGCCTTCAATCACGTTTTGCGCCAGGATCTGCGCATCAAACATGTTCATCTGCCACATCAGCGCAGCGCCGCACAGCAGCAAGGCAAACGCGATCGGCACACCCAGGGCCATGGCCGCCAGCAAAGAGCCCAGAAAAATTGCAATCGTCATGTCAGTCAGCTCCGGGATCAGGCGCGGGAATGGGGGCCCGAGTCGCCACCGTGCGGGGCCTCCTCGGACTCTTGAATCCATACGAGGTGTGCGTCATCGACCTGGCCGCTCAACAGGCGCCACAAGTCCATCAGCACGATGGGCGCGCCCAACACGGCAAACACCAGGCCGGACGCATAAAAAATACCCATCGACACTTCCATCACCGGGCTGGTGGAGTCCTTGTTGACGAGGTACTGGTCATACGAACCTTTGAACACCAGCCACAGGCAATACAGCATCAACACCAGAGACAAGGCCATGCAGACCTTCTTGCCCGCGGCGCCCAGGCGGCCCACCAGCATGTCGGTGCCCAGGTGGGCTTTTTCGTGCAAAGCCACCACCGCGCCCATAAACGTGACCCACACAAACAACCAGCGCGACAGCTCTTCGGACAGGGTGAAACCCGAGTTAAAGGCGTAGCGCATGACCACGTTGCCAAACACCAGCACCACCATCAGCGCCAGTGCGGCAGCAATCAGGTAGCCCAGCAGCTTGCAGTACCCATTGATAAATTTCTTGACCACACATCGCTCCAGATTTCGTACGCTTGTTAATGTACGAACTAGTTAGTTTTATGAGATGCGGGTTTTCCCTAGATCTATCTCGCATAGCCGGGAAAGCTGTTATGCCGAAA
Source organism: Rhodoferax sp. TS-BS-61-7 (assembly GCF_002943465.1). Classification (GTDB taxonomy): domain Bacteria; phylum Pseudomonadota; class Gammaproteobacteria; order Burkholderiales; family Burkholderiaceae_C; genus Allorhodoferax. The sequence goes on along the minus strand of NZ_PTQY01000005.1, from coordinate 351,964 downwards.
GTGAATGACTTGTACGCCCTCCCTGCGCACAAGCCATACCAAGACTGCCGGATTACTTGCGCACGAAGCGCACCACCATCTCGGTGATGCTGGTGCGGCGCGCGTCGGACTGTGCGTTCTGCGCCTTGTCCTTGAAGATCAGTCCGAATGTGTGGCGATTGGACACGTTGAAAAACGTCAGCGCCGAAATGGACGCGTGGATGTCTACCGGATCCAGCCCCGGGCGAAAGACGCCCTGCTGCACCCCCCGGTCATAGAGCTGGCGAATCGCCTGGATGGCAGGCACATTGAGCTGCTGAATGGTCTTGCTCTGTGCCAGGTAGCTGCCCTGCTCAATGTTTTCGTTCATCACCAGGCGGATGAAGTCCTCGTTATCCGCATGCCGGTCGAAGGTGAACTCCACCAGCCGGCGCAGCGCCGCCTCCGGCTCCATGTCCTCCAGGTGCAACTGCCCCTCGATCTGGCGCATGCGCCGGTACGACTCCTCCAGCACCGCCACGTACAGCCCCTCTTTGCTGCCGTAGTAGTAATAAATCATGCGTTTGCTGGTGTGCGTAGCCTCGGCAATCGCGTCGATGCGCCCACCACTCAGTCCCTTGGCCGCAAACTCCTTGGTCGCCACCGCCAGGATGCCAGCCATGGTGCGCGCCGGGTCGTTGGTACGCGAGGGCGCGGCCACCGGCTTGGCTGGGGATGTGGTGCTTCCCGCGGAATGTACTGACTGGTTCATTTCACGAGTATAGGAGGCTGCAAGTCCCCGACATTCGCTAGAAACCCTTTGAGACGTTACATTTCCACCATGCGCAGAACCCTTTGGATCACCCTGTTGAGCTTGGCATTGGCCCTGAGCGCCTACAGCAGTGGTGCCCGGTCTGCCCCCATGCCCCTGCATGGCGACTGCTGTGAAACCATGTGCCACGACATGCCCGGCTGCGCCGCCATGGTGGTGTGCCAAGCCTGCGCGGCCCCTGCCGCCAGCATGGCGCGTGCGCCGGCTTTTGCGTTCACACCGGGTGTGGTATTCGCCCGCTCAGGCCATGACCGGGCGCCGGATGGCCCGGTGCACCCCATCTGGAGTCCGCCTGACTGACGCCGGGTTTTGTCTCATACCCAATTTTGCGAATTACATTTTTAGGAAAACACCATGCGATCCACATTGTTCAAACTCACCGCCGGCGCTTTGCTGATGGCGACTTCGGCCCTGGCTTTTGCCGCAAGCGACTGCTGCGGCGACCTGGCCGAGTGCTGCCTGCAGATGCTGGCGTGTTGCCTGTAAGGGTGGTGCGCTGAATCTGGCGCACCCCAAAAACAAAAAGGGCCAGCCCCCAAAGGGCTGGCCCTTTTTTTGCCTAGGCGTCCTGCGCCAGCTCCACCAGCGCGCGCAGCCCCATGGTGTACGAGCGCCAGCCCAGCCCCTGGATCGTGGCCTTCACCGCCGGCGAGATGATGGAGTGTGAGCGCCAGGGCTCCCGCGCTGCGATGTTGGACATGTGGATTTCCAGCACCGGAAAAGGCATGGCTTTGATCGCATCGTGCAGCGGCACGCCGTGCTGGGTGAGCCCGGCCGGGTTCAGCAAGGCGCCCTGCACCGTGTCGATGCACTCGTGCAGCTTGTCGATCAACGTGCCCTCGTGGTTGGACTGAAGGATCTCCAGCTCCACCCCCAACTCGGCAGCCAGGGTCTGCAGCTTGCTGTTGATCTCGGCCAGTGTGGTGGTGCCGTAGATATGGGGCTCACGCCGCCCGAACAGGTTGAGGTTGGGACCGTGTAAGACGAGGAATTTCATGGGATTCACAGCTTCGAGACCCGTTCCAGTTCGGCCTTGAACAGGGTCACTGTCGCAGGATCGTAAGCAGCGGAGAACTTGTCGTACACAGGGCGCACATCGGCACGCATGCGGGCCAGTTCGGCGGGCGGAATGTCGTTGTAGACCATGCCCTTGGCCATCAGCTCGCCCAAGGCCTTGCTAGAGACTTCGCGGCTAACAACGCGCTGCCAGTTCTGGGCTTCGGTGGCCGCGTCTTGAATAAGCTTTTGCTCTACCGCAGAGAGGCGGTCCCAGAAACGCTTGCTGATCTGAATGGGATTGGTCGCGTACACATGGTTGGTACCGCTCACGTACTTCTGGACTTCATAGAGCTTGCTCGACTCAATCACGGCAAAAGGATTCTCCTGGCCATCGACCGCTTTGCTTTCGAGCGCGCCATACAGCTCGGCAAAGGCCATGGGCACGGGGTTGGCCTTGAAAGTCTTGAAGGTTTCCAGAAACACCGGGTTCGGGATCACGCGCAGCTTCAGGCCTTCCAGATCCGACCCTTTCATGATCGGTCGCTTGCTGTTGGTGACATTGCGAAAGCCCAGGTCGAAGAATCCCAGGACGAGCAGGCCTTTCTCCGGCAACTTGGCAGCCAGTGCCTTACCGAGCGGGCCATCTACCAAGGCATCCGCCTGCTTGGCATTGGCAAACAGGAAAGGAAAGTCGAGCAGGCCAAATTCCTTGACGATGCCGTTGAGCGAGGTGGTCGATGCCACCAGCATCTCCTGCACGCCACCTTGCAGCGCTGCCTGTTGCTGCAGCTCGTTGCCAAGCGCGGAAGCGGCGAACTCCTGCACCTTGATCTTGCCGCCGCTCTTGGCCGCAACGATCTCGGCAAACTTGCGCACGCCCAGGCTGGTGGGATGGCCGGCGTTGTTCAGGTGGCCGAACTTGATGGTGCGCTCCTGGATGTCCTGGGCCTGGGCGCCCAGGCCTGCCAGGCCCAGGCAAAGTGCCAGCACAAGGCGGCGTGGAAAGGGGTGTTGCATGGTGATGTCTCCTGTTGTTAGGGTGAGTGGCAGCAGCAGGCTTGGTGGCCTGCAGTGTTCTCGCCGCTATTATTTGGAATCGATGAGAAATACTTTCCAAGTTGGAAAATCATTTCTCCATATAAAAAGGAACCTCCATGAGCACCGCCCTGGTCCGGGGACTGCAGATCCTGGAACACATGGCCGCCCACCCGGATGGCTACCCGCTGGCGCAACTGGCCAGCGAGCTGGACATCCCCCTGAGCGCTTGCCACCGCTTGCTGGCCGACCTGCAACAGCGCGGCTATGTGCGCCAGGCACGGGCGCATGGCGACTACCTGCTCACCACCAAACTGGCCTCGCTAGGCTTGGGCTACCTCAGCAACGTGGGCATGGTGGATATTGCCGAGCCCCTGCTGGACCGCCTGGCCCAGACCTCAGGCGAACTGGTGCGCCTGTCGCTGGTGGATGGTGAGCGCCTGACCTGGGTGGCCAAGTCCCAGGGCATGCGCAAGGGCCTGCGTTACGACCCCGACATGGGCATGGACGCCCGCCTCTCTTGCACCGCATCCGGCCACGCCTGGCTGCTCACCATGAGTGATGAGCGCGCCATGGAAATGGTGTCCCGCCAGGGCTTTGGCACACCGGAGGATTACGGCCCGCGCGCCCCCACCACCGTCAAGGCCCTGCTGGGCTACCTGCACGCCGCGCGCGTGCGCGGTTACGCCATGATCGACGAGGTGTTTGCCCCCGGCATGACGGCCATGGCTGCCCCGGTCTACCAGCGCAAGGAGGTCATTGGCGTCATCAGCATTGCCGGCCCCAAGCTGCGGCTGACGCTGGAGCGCATGCATGCGCTGGCCGAGCCCCTGCTGGCCACGGCCGCCGAACTGGGTCCCATCAGCAACGCGTCGGCCCTGTTTGGCGGCCCGCCGCTGGGCAAGGGCTGAGGCCCCGCTTCGTTAGCCCCAGAGCACCGAGCGCATGGAGATGGACGCGGACTGGAAACCCGTGTTGAAGAAGCGCGGCATCTCGCTGGCGCGGGCTGCACCGGCCGCATACAGCAAGGGCAGGTAATGGTCGTGCGAGGGGTGCGCCTGCTGGGCCACTGCACCGAGCGACAAGAAGTTTTGCAGCGCGTCCAGCTGCCCCTTCTTGATCTGGTTTTGCACCACCGTATCGAATTCCTGCGCCCAGTCGTAGGCTTCGTTCACCGCGGCGTCCTGGCGCGTGGCGCGCAGGTTGTGCACGATGTTGCCGCTGCCCACAATCAACACACCACGTTCACGCAGCGCCTGCAATTGCCGGCCCAATGCGTAGTGCTCCGAAGGCGCGCGGCTGTAGTCCATGCTGAGCTGCAGCACCGGAATATCGGCCTTGGGAAACATGGGCTTGAGCACCGACCAGGTGCCGTGGTCAAAACCCCATTGCTGCGTATCCACCCCCAAGGGCGCGCCGGTGGCGGGCGACTTGAGCGCGCTGGCCAGGCTGCGCGCCACCGCGGGCGCACCGGGCGCCGGGTACTGCTGGTCGAACAGGGCTTGCGGAAAGCCGCCAAAGTCGTGAATCGTCTTGGGTTGCGCCATGCCGGTGAGCTGCCAGCCCGGTGTGAGCCAATGCGCCGAAATACACAGAATGAGCTGCGGCCGCACGCCACGCGCCAGCAGCTCGGCCCCCATGGCCTGCCAGCTGCGCCGCCACGCGTTGTCTTCAATCGCATTCATGGGGCTGCCATGCCCCACAAACAACACCGGCAAACGCGGCGAGGGCTTGAGCGCCTGCAGCAGCGGCTGGCTGGCGGCGCTGGCAAATGGCGTGGTGATCAGGCTAGGGAGTGTGGCCAGGGCGGCCAGGGTGGTTCTGCGGTACATGCAGAGGTGGAGTGATACCGGCAGACGAAGTTCCCACTGCAGCGGCAATTGCAGAGAGGGCGTTCAGCCGGATTGGAGCCTAGATTTATAGCCATTTTGGCCTCTAGCCCCCGTATTTATTGCGCAAACAGCTATCAAATCAGGAGCGCCTCAGCACAACCCGCAGCAAGTAGCCATGCAGCCCCAGCCACAGCCAGGGGTCCAGCACGGCGTCCCACACATTACCGGTAGGCAGGCGCAGCAGCACGAAGAGCAGCACGGCCAGCGGTGCCAGCCAAGTGCTCACGCGCCGGGCGGCACCGGCCTGCAGCAGGGGCAGCAGAGTGGCCAGGGCAACCACGGCCAGGGCCGGCGCGTCAAAGCCCAGCGCGTACAAGGCCACAGGCAGTTGGGCCAGGGTGTCCAGCAGCAACAGCCAGCCCACCACCAGGGCGACCAGCACCAAAGCGACCCAGGGTTTGCCGGGGCGGGCCACCACAGGTGCGCCACGCAACGTGCTGCCACTCCACCAGGCGCACACCAGCACCAACAGCACACTGGGTGCCTGGAACGCCAGGCCCAGCCAATAGGCGGGTGACAACTCGCCAGGCAGCAGGGCCCACAGCGCCACCAGCAGCGGCAAACCCCACACCACGCCGCGATGCCGGGTAAAGCGATGGACGACCACCAGCACCAGGGAGGCCAAGACCACCGCCCAGCCCAGCGGCAGCCACACCTGCATCAGCCACAGCGGCGGCAAAGCGGGCGCGCTCATGGTTGGCCTCCCACCGCAAACCGCTGCCAGGACAAGGTAGCACGGTCCACGGTGTAACTGATCCACAAAGCCCCATCGGCCCACGCCAGCGCGGGGTAAGAAAACTCGGCCTCCTCTGCGCCCTTGGCCAGGGTCTGCTGCAGCGTCCACTGCAGGCCGTCGGCGCTGCGGCTCAGGTCCAGCCGGGCGCGGCCTTCGGGGGTGGGGTTGTGGGCCAGCAGCATCTGCTGCGGCCCCAGCGCAAAACCGGCCACCGCGGCATCGGGGTTGCCCAGGGGCAGGTCGGGCAAATCCGTCCAGTGCGCGCCGCCATCGTCGGTGCGCGCCGCGGTCACCTTGCCACCGTGCCGCTCATCGCGCATCAGCGCCACCCATTGCGTGGGGCTTTGCGGCAGGATGCTGGGCTGCAGGTTATGGGTGCGGTTGGACATGCGGGTCAGGCCCACAAACTCCCCATTCGCATCGAGCCGCACCGTAGCGGGGTACTTCAGGCCCAGCTCGAAGTGCACCGGCAGCACCGCGCCGCCATCTTGCAGGGGCAGCATGGCGTTGCGCACCAAAAAGCTGGTGTTCCACAACCAGGACAAGGGCAACACGCGCACCGGCGCAAACGCCAGCTCCGCCAAATCCTGCGAGGCGCTGCTTTGCTGCAAATGCAGCACCCGGCTCGCGGCCCAGCCGCCCCAGCCCGTGGCCACCACAAACAGGTGCATGCGGCCTTGCGCATCCGTCCAGGCCACTGGGTTGCCCAGGCGGCGCAAGCCATGGCCCAGCAGGTCGCCCATTTGATGGCGGTTCACCACAAAACGCGGCGGTAGCCAGGTCTGGGTGGCACGGTCCCACTGGGTGGCGGCAATCTGCACCAGCGGGCCACTCTCGCGTTCGCCCGAAAACCAGAACAAGCTCAGCGCAGCGGCGTGCCCGACCGGCATGGGCAGCAGGCTGCTGGCGTGGGCGGCCGCCGTGCCGGGCGGCATGGGCACATCGCCCCCGGCCACACGCTGCAACTGCGCCGCCTGCACCGGCTGGCCACCCACAGCAATGGCGGGCATCTGCGCCAGCGCGGGTGCGGCTGCAGGCGGCCGCAGGGCGTGGTCTGCGCCCAGTAATACGGCCAGGCTGGCCAGCACTAGGGCAACACGGCCCCAAAGAGAAGACAACAACATGCGCCGATCTTAGTGGGGCGCCACAGGGGCTCTGCCGCAGGGGCTGCAAAAACTTGGCAAGGCGGGGACAATGCGGGGCATGAAAACCCTGCTTTCCATCGCCCCCTTAAGTTTCCCCTGGCAGACCCTGGACCCCTTCCTGTTCTGCGTGCACCACAACGACGCCTACCCGGCAGGCAACGCCCAGATGGCGCCCGACCCGGCGCTGCTGGCAGGCCGCAACATCGGCCAGGACTTTGCGGGCAAGGACGGCTGGAGCATGTACCACGGCGACACGGTGCCGGGCTTTCCCTCGCACCCACACCGCGGCTTTGAGACGGTCACCATCGTGCGCAACGGCCGCATTGACCACTCCGACTCGCTGGGTGCCACGGCGCGTTTTGGTGGTGGCGATGTGCAGTGGCTCACGGCCGGCAAGGGCATCGTGCACTGCGAGATGTTTCCGCTCTTACACACCGAGGCCCCCAACCCGACCGAACTGTTCCAGATCTGGCTCAACCTGCCGGCCAAACACAAGATGGTGGAGCCCCACTTCACCATGTTCTGGCACGAAGACATTCCGCGCACCACGGCCACCGACACGAATGGCCGCACCACCGAGGTGGTGTGTATTGCCGGCACGCTAGGCGATAAGCAGGGCCTGCCCCCACCGCCCGACTCCTGGGCCAGCGAGGCCGACAGCGAGCTGGCGATCTACACCATCAAACTCAGCCCCGGCGCGACGTGGACACTGCCTGGCGTGCGCCATGCCGCCACGCGGCGCCAGCTGTATTTCTTCCAGGGCAACACACTCACCGTGGCGGGCCAACCCGTGCCCGTCAAATCGGTGATGGAGGCGCGTGCCACCGACGACTGCACTTTTGTCAACGGCGATGTGGAGAGCGAACTGCTGGTGCTGCAAGGCCGCCCGATTGGCGAGCCCGTGGCGCAGTACGGCCCGTTTGTGATGAATACCCAGCAAGAGATTCACCAGGCCTTTGCCGACTACCGCCGCACCGAGTTTGGCGGCTGGCCATGGGGTGCGAATGACCCCGTGCACCCGCGCGAGCAAGGCCGCTTTGCCAAGCATGCGGACGGGAAAATCGAAGAACGCTAGCCCTTCTTCGCGCTCACGCCCAACGCATCCACCAGCCCCGCCATCGCGGCACCCGCCTCAGACCCCAGGCCTTGCAGTCCCTGCTGCACGGTGGCCTGGTTGGCGGCGGGTTGGTTCTGGCTGACTTTCCATTTGCCCGCCAGGCTGTCGATGGGGATTTCAATACCCACCACCGCGCTGACCATGCGGTCGGTGTAATCGCGCGGCGCATCGTCCACGGCCCAGGGGCGCGCCATACCGGCCTCCTGCTGGCCCGTTAGCTCCACCATCTGCGCACGTATCCAGGCCGCGTCGTCATGCACCTGCAAAAGACCCTTGGCATGCACCACGGCGTAGTTCCACGTGGGCACCACCTTGCCGTGCTCAGCCTTGCTGGCGTACCAGCCGGGGCTGATGTAGTGCTGTGGGCCCTGAAAAATGGCCAACACCGGCATGGCCAGATCGGTCTCGCGCCACAGCGGGTTGGCACGCGCCACGTGGCCCACCAGCGTGGGGCGGGTAACGCCCTGGGTGCGCAACAGCAGTGGGATGTGGTTGGCCTCTAGCCCCTGCGCGGTGAGCGTGACCAAGGTAGCCAACGGGTGCCTGCGCACCAGGGTGTGCAAGACCTCAGTGCGGGTTTCTTCAAAGTGGCCGGGTTGGTACATGACGCGTTGTCCTTTACTGGCTGGCCAGGTTGAGCTCGGCCTGCGGCTTGGCGTCGGCCGCAGCGCCACCGGTTTTCACCGCGCCCAGGAACAGACGCTCGGCGCTCACCTGCTTCGCAGCCAGGTAGTCCTTAACCACCACCCCACGCTGCAGCGCCAGCTCGCGGGCGGCCTCGTCGTTGACGGTGATGTTGGCCAGCAATAAAGCCTCCATGTCCGGCACCTCAATGTCCTTGGTCAGGCCCACCAGGTTGCGTGGCTTGGTGATGTCGGCACGGCGGTAGACCGCACGCAGCAGCACCGGCATTTCCTCGGCGCTGTAGCTGTTGACCGCAGCCGCATCCTTCCCCTCGGCAGTGGTACGGCGGCGCTTTTCGGCCAGCAGCAGGCCCTTGAGGCGTTCGCGCTTGATGGCCTCACGCTCGGCCTCCACGTTGGCCGTGCCTTGCACGGTCAGGCGCAGGCCGGGGCGGTCGACCAGGGCCTTGGCCACCTTGTCCAAACCAGCCTTGGCGGGGTCCGTCAGCACCCCACTGCCGGGCGCAAAGGCCACGGTGCTGAGCTCGGCACTGCCACCGCCGCCAAAGGCGTTGGCCAACAAACTGAACGGTGCCGTGATGGCCTTGGCCACCAGGTTGGTAATCACTTTCCAGATCACCGGGCCAATACGGAACTGTGGGTCGTTGAGCGAGCCGCTGATCGGCAGGTCCAGGTCAATCACACCATTGCGGTCGGCCAGCAGGGCCACCGCCAGCTTGACGGGCAGGCTGTTGGGCGCACCGTCCACCTTGTCGCCAAACGTCAGCTGGTTCAGCACCAGCTTGTTGGTGGCGGTGAGCTGGCCATCGGGCTGCACGGTGTAGCGCACATCCAGGCTGAGTTTGCCGCGCTCGATGCCATAACCCGCGTACTTCACCGCATAGGGCGACAGCGGCGACAGCTCCAGGTCGCGCACCTTGCCCGCAATGTCCAGCGCCAAGGGTTTGGCCAGCGGGTTGAGTTTGCCGGTGATGTCCAGCGAGGCCGTGCCTTCTGCCCGGCCACGCAGCTCCAGGTCGGCCAGCTGCACCACGCCATTGGCGGGCTGGCTGGAGAACTGGCTGAGCTTGCCCGTCAGGTCGCTCAGGTTGGCGGTGTAGTTGGGCTGGATGAAGCGGTCGGAAAACAGCACCCGGCCGTTGACCAGGCTGATGGGCCCCATGGTGATGATGGGCTCGGGCGCTGCGCCGGCGGCCGCCGATGTGGCAGGTGCCGGAGCCGATGCCGCCGCACCGGCTGGCGCACTGGCGGCCGCCTCGGCCTGGGCCGGGGTTTTGCTCAGGTCCTGCAGGTTCAGGCGGCCATTGGGGTTGACGATGAGGCGGGCATAAAAGTCGGACAAGGCCGCCTCGCGCGCGCTCACGCGGGTGGCGGCACCGGGCACCATGGCCAGGTCAATGCCGGGCACATTGAGCGACTTCCAGCTCAGCAGTTCTTCCGCAAAACTGCCGCCCGCACCCTGCACGGTGTTGGCGCGGAAGTCTTCCAGCTGCGCATCGCCTTTAAGCGCAACCTCTGGCCCCCTGGCCGTGCTGGCAAAGCGCAGCTGGCCCTTGAAGCTGGCATCGGCCCGCAGCACATCCAGGTTCACCTGGCTGGCCACATAGGGTGCGAGTGCATGCACCGGCAGTTCCAGCAGCTCCACCGCGCCTTGTACCACCACCGGGTCCCAGGCCACTGTGCCCTGGTAACGCAGGCTGCCGGCCTCGGCCTGGCCGGATTTCACGCGGGCGCTCAGCGTCACGGGCACGGGCTTCTTGCCATCCAGCGCGGCGCCCTTGGCCTGCAGGTTCAGGGCGGAAACTTCCAGTCGCACCGGGCGGGCATTCACGCGGTCAGTGAATTGCACGCTGGCGTCTTGCACTTGCAGCTCACCCAGCGCTACGGTCCAGGGTGCGGCGGGTGGCGTAGAAGCAGCTGCAGTTGGCGCGGCAACCGTGGCCGGCGCTGCATCACCCGCGGGCTTGAGCCAGCGCGTAAACATCCATGTCCCATCGGCCTCCCGGCGCACACCACTGCTGGCCCCGGCCAGCAGCAGCTTGCCCACGCGGGCACTGCGGGCCGCCAGGTCCACCTGGGCATCACTCACTTCGAGCAGCTTGAACTTGGGCAGGTCCTGCGAGCTGGGGCCGTCGTTGCTGCGCGTATTGCCCGTGGCAGCGTTTGCCAGCATGGCCTTGCTGGCCACCAGTCCGGCGTCGCGCACCGCGAGTTTTTTCACCGTGGCCTGCAGCTTGTCGCCGGTCCACTGGGCGCCCAGTTCGGCCTCCAGCAGGCCACGTACGGTGGGCTCCAGCCACGCAGCCAGGTAGGGTTCGGCCAGGGCCAGCGGTAGGCCGTTAACGGTGGCCTGGGCGCTGCCTTGCTGATCGGTGCCTTCGGCCTGGAGTGTCAGGCGGGCGCTGGTCTTGCCGGCAGGCAGGGTGCCACTCAGTTCAGCGCGCACAGCGTGGTCCATGGGCCAGTGCAGGCCCTGTGCGGTGAGCGCCAGCTCGGTCAGCGCCAGCTTGGCCGGGGTCTGCTGGTCCTGCCAGTCCACCCGGCCACCATGCAGCGCCAGGCGCTCCAAAGCCAAGGCCCAGGGCTTGGCCACAGCCGGTGTTTTAGTGCCATTTTGGCCTGCAGACCCCGTACTATCTGCGCGAGCAGCTCCTGTTTTAGGAGCACTCTTGGCGGCGCCAGCGCCACCCAGCTCCAGGTTCAGGCGCCCATTGCGCGCGCGCAGCACCTGCAGGCGCGGGTTGGTGATGTCCACAGTGCCCAGCTTTACCTGCTGCTCCAGCGGACGCACATCGGCCAGCTCGGCGCGCACCGTGTCCACCGACAGCAAGGGCGCGCCCGCTGCATCGGCCACGGCCAGTTGGCTCACCGTCACCACGCCGGTGAGCGTGACCGCCGTTTGCGGCTGCTGCACAAAACCAATCTTGAGTTCGGCATCCACCACTGCGCTTTGCGGCTGCACGGGCAGGCCTGCGGGCAGGTAAGGCAGGTAGGGCTTGAGGTCGAATTGGCTGATTTTTAGTTGCGCCTCACCCTGGCGGGTTTGGGCAAACGGGGTGCCTTGGGCCGCGGTATCCAACGCGCTGCCATTGAGCACAAAGGCCAGCCGGGGCGCGACCAGCACATCACGCTTGGAATCGAAGTTGCTGAGAAAAGGCACCGTGAGCTGCAGCTCACGCAGTGTGTGCTGGCGCGCTGGGCCCTGCAAGGCCTGGTCGGTGTAGTCCACACTGCCGCCACTGAGGGTGACGTTGTAGACCGCAAAACGCAGCGGATCACCCGTGGGCGCGTCCGACGGTGCCTGCAGGCGCTGCACGATGTCGTCGATGTCGTACTGCCCCTTCCCTGTATGGGTGAGGTGCAGTACGGGCGCATCCACTGCGACCGCGTCCACCACGGGCGCCAGGCGCAGCAGCGACTGCAGCTCGGCATCCACGTACACCCGGGCAACGCTGAACTGCGGGCCACTGCCGTCCGCCTTGGCCACGGCCAGGTCGCGCACCGTGAGCTCCAGCGACCAGGGCGCAAATTCAATGGCACCGATGGTGACCGCACGGCCCAGCAGGGCCGACAGCCGGGTTTGCGCCTGGCTCTTGGCGATAGACGGCACCAGCGCCCAGGCCAGCCCCCACAGCAGTACCAGTGCCCCCAGCGCATAGGCCAGGCGGCGCAACCAAGGCAGGATTCGGGGAGGCAGTGGGGTCATGGCAGGTCTGGAAGTAAAAGCATCAGTACCGCGCCGGGCGGCGCACACCAGTGATGGTAACGGCGCCACTTGACCCCTGCACAGCCGTTGACCTGCATCAAGCTCCAGCGCGAGTGTGCGTGGGAAGCTCTCGCAAAAATCACCGGAGACACGCCATGCCCCGTAGCAGCCTGCAAACCATCAAAGACGAACACGCCGCCCTGGCCGCCATGCTGCAGTCGCTGCTGCTGATGCTGGACCGGGGCCATGGCGACGAGCCCGAGCGGTTTTTTGACGTGCTACGCGCCATGCTCTTCTACATCGATGAGTTCCCCGAGCGCCTGCACCACCCCAAAGAGTCGGACCTGCTGTTTCCGCGTGTGGTGCGTCTGGCACCACAAACCATGGAAGCCGTCACCCAACTGGAAAAAGACCACGCCCACAGCGAAGCCGCCGTGCGCGAGTTGCAACACCTGCTGCTGGCCTGGGAGCTGTTGGGGGAAAGCCGCCACGCGGCGTTTGACACCGCGGTGCGCCGCTACGTGGTGGCCTACCTGGCTCACATGAAGCTGGAAGAAACCGCCATCCTGCCCGTGGCCCAAGCCGTGCTCAGCGAGGCCGACTGGGCCGAGCTGGACGCCGCCTTTGCCCACAACTGTGACCCGCTCACTGGCCAGCACCCACGCGACCCGGCTTTTGACCGCCTGTTCACCCGCATCGTGATGCGGGCGCCCGCGCCCATTGGTGTGGGCGAGGGCTGAGCCCCGCGCTGCAATGCCCTGACGCAATGGCCCCGGATGTGACAAAGCGTGGAACTTTCCAGTTCCTGGGTATTCCGACACCGGCAGTCTGACTCCCCCGCAAGGGGCGAGTCGCTCATTTGTCAGGACTCCACCATGCAATACCCAAACTCGCCATCCCGCCGTACCTTGCTGGCCCACGGTACAGGCATCCTGGCCATCACGGGCACGCCCGCCTGGTTCAGCCCCGCACGGGCGCAAACGGCCCTGCGGCCCACGCCCAGCCAGACCGAGGGGCCTTACTACCCCATCGCCCTGCCCAGCGACAACGACTTTGATCTGCTACGCAACGGCAGCGCGGTCTACAAAAAAGGGCAAGTCGCCTGGGTAGAGGGGGTGGTGACGGATACGAAAGGTATGCCGGTGTCTGGTGCGGTGGTTGAAATCTGGCAGTGTGACCACGAGGGCAACTACCACCACCCCCGTGACGGTGGCAAAGCCGACCCCAACTTTCAGGGCTTCGGCAAGGTGGCGGTCGGCAAAGACGGTCGCTATCGCTTTCGCACCATGAAGCCAGCGCCCTACACCGGGCGCACGCCCCACATCCATGTGAAAGTCAGGCTCGACCGCAAGGAACTGCTGACAACGCAACTCTATGTGGCAGGTGATCCGGGCAACGACCGCGACTCCCTGTGGCGTGGCCTCGACGCGCAGGAGCGGGCCGCCCTGACCCGTGCATTTACCCCCTCCGCCAACGGTATGCGCGCCGAATTCCCCATCGTGGTGCAGGCCTAGCTAGCAGGCTCTGCGTCAGCCTCAACGCGCGAGCTTGAGCGCCAGCACCTGCTGGGCCACACAGCGCCCCTGCACCTTGCCACCCTCAATGCCACTGCGGAAATGGATGCCCGCGTACATGCGCGAGATTGCTGCCTCATCCGCCGCCACCTTGAAGCTGGCAAAGGTACGCGGGCCCCAGCCGCGGTCGTTGTGGGTGTTGTCGGTGAAGGGTTTGTTGGCGCCAAACACCTGCTCCAGCACCCCGGCCGCCGCGCTGGACTGCACCGAGTGGCCCGAGGGGTACTCCGGGAACGGTGGCGTGTGCATCAGCGTGGGCACCCAGTTGCTGTCGATGACCAGTTGCACATAGGTAACCGGGCGCAACAGGTTCACCGTATATTTTGTTTTCCAGCCTGCAATAAAGGCGTCGGCCATGGCCATGTTCAGGCGCACCATGGTTTGGGCAGCCTGGGCCAGGTCGGCTTTTTGCAGTTTGAGCAGGTCGTTGGCAATAAACACCCAGTGGCCCGCGGGTGTGGGGGTTTTGAGTGGGTCATCCGCCCAGTACAGCGATACCTGGCGCTGCTCTTGGGTGGCCTTGTTGCTCACCTGGTAGACCTCGTTGGCCTCTTTGTAGAAGGCAGAGCCGGGGCTCTCGGAATACGGTGGCGGCAATGGCGCTGCGCAGGTGCTGCTGGTCTTGAGCACAAAGGGGCGCACGTCGCCCCAGCGCGGCAGCAGCGTTGGGGCGAAAGCAGGCGGCGTGGCGACCCACTGGCCCTCACCACTGGGCGGCACGTAGTTTTGCTGGCTGCGGCGCAGTGGGCCCCAGGCCTCGTGGCCACCGTCGGTGCGGGCCCAGGTCATGAGGGCCATGGCCATGAGCTTGCCAAAGGTCTCCGAGCGGTTGGTGATCTCGGGCGTGACCGTGTTGGGGTCAAAGTCCTGGCTGTACTTGAGCGGCAGACTGCGCTCCAGCAGGTCGATGCGGGCCTTGTTCTCGGCACTGGCGGTGGGGAACATCATGCGTGTCATGGTGGCCATGGAGGCATTGGCCACCGTGGGCCAGTGCAGCACCTCGTCGGGCTGGGCCCAGGGCAAGGATTGCAGCTCGTTGAGCTGGCCCGCCAGGCTCTGGTGCTGCGGCATGCCGGGCACCACCGACTCATACAGCGTGAGCCCCAGGTACGCAAAGGCGCGTGAGGCCACCGGCGGGCTGAAACCCGGCGTCTGCTGCGTGAGCAACAAGGCCAGGCTGAACCATTCGTTGGCCACACCGGCACTGAAAGCGCTGGCCGGGCGGGCGGCAGGCGCCGCTGGTTGGGCGGGTGCGGGCGCGCTGGTCCAGGCGCAGGCCGCAGCCAGGCACAGGGAAAACAATCGAAATTTCATGGGGCTTTCCAGTTCACAAGGCCTTGGGGGCTGAGGGTGTAGAAGGCGTCCGCCTTGGCGGGCATCCAGTCGCTCCAGCCGCCATGCGGCCACTGGACACGCAGTTGCGTGGTGGTCGCACTGCCCAAGCCAAAGTGCATCCAGCCCAGGTGGCCGCTGGCGTGGCCACCGCCTACCGTGAGCTCCTGACGGATCACGCGGGCGGTATCGCCCTCTCCCAGCCTCACTTCCACCCAGGCACCCACGGCATCACGGTTGCCTGCGGGCTGCTGCAAACGCAGCTGCAGCCAATGGCCCGCAGGCGCCGCCGTGGTCTGCCGCCACAGCTGGGCCTTGTCCCAGCGGTTCACCACCAGCACGTCCAGCAGGCCGTCGCCATTCAGGTCCACCACCAAACCACCGCGCCCACGCTTGAAGCTGGCCAGACCGGCCTGGCTGCCCGCTTCCACAAAGTTGCCATCGGCTTTTTGCAGCAGCAGGTTGTTGGGGTCCAGGGTCGCAAAGTCGGGCATGGTGGACACATTGCCCTTGACCACAAACAGGTCGGCCAGGCCGTCGTTGTTCATATCGGCAAACTGGGCGTGCCAGGCGGTGCTGGGGTGCACATCGCCGCCCACATAGGGCCGGTGCGCCGTCACACCGCGTTTGAAGGCGATGTCGGTGAAACGCGGCTGGGCGGCACCGGCTTCCAGCGTCTGCAGCTTGTTGTCGGACATGCTGGTCAAAAACACCTCGGGGTAACCGTCGCCATTGAGGTCATGGCTGGCAATGCCCATGCCCCAGATCTGCAGCGGCTTCCAGCCCTGGGCCGCGGTGTACAGCGCAGGCGGCGCACCGGCAGGCAGCTGCCACAGCTGTTCTTCACCTCCCTTGTAATACTCGCGGTCATTACTCACCCGCAGCGCGGCCGTGCCCGAGCGGTTCCAGTCTGAAAACAACATGGACAAGGCGCAGTGGCCCGGCGCCAGCGGCGTGGCCGCTTGGTAGCCGCCGCCCTCCTTGGGGCGCAGCAGCAAGCCCGGCGTGCAGCTGCCCCAGGGGAACTCGGGCTTGCTGCGGTCGGTGTAGGTGCCAATGGCCAACGTAGGCCAGGTTTGGCCCTTCTCCCAGGTGGCCGCAAAGGCGGTGTGCCAGCCATTGCCGGTGCGAATCGTCCATGCGTCGTTGGCCTTCTCGAACTTGCACTGGCCCGCACCTTTGAACACCTGCACCTCGCCCACACGCAGTACCACCAGGTCGGTCTGGCCGTCCCCGTCGATGTCCAGCGGGTAGGCGCCCACGGCATTGGTCAGCTCCAGGCCCGAGCGCTCTTCTTGCAGCTTCAAGGCGGCGCCACGCGTACTGCGGTTGCGGTAGAACTTGGCTTTGTTCACGCCCGCGGTCACGTACACCTCGGGCAGGCCGTCGGCATCGCAATCGAAGGTGGCCACGCCGCCGCCCACCATGTATTCGCCCTCGCCTTCAAAGCGGCTTTGCAGGCCGGCAATGTCGGTTTCTTCCAGAAAACGAGGGGTAGCCGAGGCCGGCGCATCGGCTGCCCAGGCCCATGGGGCCAGGCACAGCCCCACCATGGCACCGCGCACCGCGGGCCGGGAAATCCAATCCAGAGGGTGCACGTGGCAATCCTTTGTGAAAAATGAAAGAACCCGGCGATCTTATTAAGTTCGATGATTAAACTATGTCGGGTTTATCCCTATTCGCGCCGAGATCGAAGTACCGAACAATTAGTTTGTCGTCCTTACTAAATGCACCGTGTTGCATTTACGGCAGCACGATGGCTCTGAAGAGTCCTTCCAAAACCATAGGCCTGACACAGGCCAAATCACCGGAGACATTGATGAAACTGAAGACAACACTGACCGCCCTGGCCCTGAGCCTGGCTGCCGCTGGCGCGTTTGCCCAAGTCGTGGGCGTGAGCTGGTCCAACTTCCAGGAAGAACGCTGGAAGACCGACGAAGCCGCCATCAAAGCCCAACTGGCCAAAGACGGCGCCAGCTACATCAGCGCTGACGCTGGTGGCTCCCCCGAGAAACAACTCGCCGACATCGACAGCCTGATCTCCAAGGGCGCAAAGGCCCTGATCATTCTGGCCATGGACAAAGACGCCATCCTGCCCGCCGTGAACAAGGCCAACCAGCAAAAGATCCCCGTGGTGGCCTATGACCGCCTGATCGAAGCGCCCGGCGTGTTCTACATCACCTTCGACAACGTGGAAGTGGGCCGCATGCAGGCCCGCGCCATTCTGGAAGCCAAGCCCAAGGGCAACTACGTGATGATCAAGGGCTCGCCTACCGACCCCAACGCCAACTTCCTGCGCGGTGGCCAGCAAGAGATCATTGACGCTGCGGTGAAAAAAGGCGACATCAAGATCGTGGGCGAGGAATACACCGACGGCTGGAAGCCCGAAGTCGCCCAGAAGAACATGGAACAAATCATCACCAAGACCGGCGGCAAGATTGACGCCGTGGTCGCCTCCAACGACGGTACCGCCGGTGGTGTGGTCGCTGCGTTGACTGCCAAGGGCATCAAGGGCATTCCAGTCTCCGGCCAAGACGGTGACCACGCTGCGCTGAACCGCGTGGCGCTGGGCAGCCAGACCGTGTCGGTATGGAAAGACGCCCGCGACCTGGGCCGTGACGCTGCTGCTGCAGCCGTAGTGCTGGCCAAGGGCCAAAAAGTGGCTGCTGCCCAAACCTGGAACGGTGGCGAGAAGAAAGTGTCCCTGCAAGCCCAATTCTTGAAGCCTGTGCCCGTGACCGCCAAGAACCTGGACTTGGTAGTTAAGGCTGGCTGGATCAAGAAGGCCGACCTTTGCAAAGGTGTGGACGCTGCCAAAGGCCCAGCCGCTTGCAAATAAGTAAGCACCCCCTGAGCCGCTGCGCAGCGCCCCCCTCAAGGGGGGCGCACCCAGCGGCCTGGCAAAGCCAGTTCCACGGGTGCCCTGAGTGGATACCCATCGCGCCGACTACGGCACGTTAGAGAACTGAAAAGCCCTCCAACCGCGGGCTGGCATCAGCCCGCGGTTTTTTTATGTCTTGCGGAGAACGCATGTGAATCCCGTTTTGAATTCCCTGAAGCAGGCCGCCATCGACTGGCGCCTGGTGATGATGGGCGCGGTGCTGGCAGCCATTGCCATCGTGTTCAACATCCTGTCCGGCGGGCTGTTTTTGTCCCCCGAGAATTTGTACAACATTGCCCAGCAAACGGCCGTGGTCGGCGTGGTCGCCACCGTGGTGGTGCTGGTCATCGTGGCGCGCCATATCGACCTGTCCGTGGGCTCGGTCATGGGTTTTGTGGGCGTGCTGATTGCCACCCTGATGTACACCGCCGGTTGGCACTGGGTCGAGGCCTCGTTGGCTGGCCTGGCCGTGGCCATTGCCGTGTCGCTGTACCAGGGCGCGCTGACCGCCATGCTGGGTGTGCCCTCCTTCGTCGTGACCCTGGGTGGCCTGATGTCTTTCCGCGGTGCTGCCTTTTTGGTGGCCGACGGCAAGACCCAACCCGTCAACGACCAGTTCTTCCAGCGCTTGGGCGGTGGTTTTGACGGTGCCATTGGCGTCACCGCCAGCTGGGTGCTGGCCGGTTTGATTGTGCTGGCCCTGGTGGCCCAGATGTGGGCCAAGCGCCGCGCCAAGGCCTCGTATGACGTGCCCAACAACCCGCTGTGGCTGGACGCCGCCATCGTGCTGGTGCCGGTAGCCATCGTGCTGGCCTTTGTGACGGCCATGAACAACTACCAGATCATGAACAAGGACGCCCCGCAGGGCATCCCGATTCCGGTGCTGATCTGGGCCGCCGTGGCCCTGGTGCTGTCCTTCATCGTGCACCGCACCCGTTTTGGCCGCTACGTGTTTGCCATGGGTGGCAACCCCGAGGCGGCCGCACTGGTGGGTATTCCGGTGCGCAAGGTCACCCTCATGCTGTTTGCGCTGATGGGCGTGCTCATCACCATCGCCGCCATGGTGTCCATTGCCCGCCTGAACGCCGGCACCAATTCGCTGGGTAGCAGCATGGAGCTGTATGTGATTGCGGCCGCCGTGATTGGTGGCACCGCACTGGCCGGTGGCAGTGGGTCGATTCTGGGGTCGGTGCTGGGCGCACTGATCATGCAAAGCATTGACAGCGGCATGTTGCTGCTCGATGTGTCGATTGGGGTGCGCTACGTGATCATTGGCCAGGTGCTGATTGCTGCGGTGGTGTTTGATGTGGTTTACCGCCGTGTGACAGGAGACACCGTATGAGCGCAGGCAATACAAAGCAGGCGCTGGTGGAAATGCGCAACATCGGCAAGTCCTTTGGCGGCGTGCACGCGGTGGACGACGTGAGCCTCACGCTCTACCCCGGCGAAGTGGTGGCCCTGCTGGGCCACAACGGGGCGGGCAAGTCCACACTCATGAAAATGCTGGCCGGGGCCTACCCCATCGACAGTGGCGAGGTGCTAATCAACGGCGAGAAGGCCAACATCCGCACCCCCGTGGACGCGCAGCGCTGTGGCATCGAATCCATCTACCAAACGCTGGCCCTGGCCGACAACCTGGACGCGGTGGCCAACCTGTTTTTGGGCCGCGAACTGCTGACCCGCTGGAACACGCTGGACGACCACCGCATGGACGCGGACGCCCGCAAGGTGTTCCACCGCCTAAACAAAAACTTTAAAAACGTGCGCACGCCGGTGCGCCGCCTTTCGGGCGGGCAGCGCCAGGTGGTGGCGATTTCACGCGCCATTTACTTCAACGCCAAGATCCTCATCATGGACGAGCCCACGGCCGCTCTGGGCCCTGAGGAAACCGCGATGGTGGGCAACCTGGTGAAGCAGCTCAAGGCGGAAGGCGTGGGGATTTTCCTGATCACGCACGACATGCCGGACGTGTTTGGCCTCAGCGACCGGCTGGCGGTCATGAAAAATGGAAAATTGGTGGGTGCATACCGCACAAGCGATGTCACCGAGGACGAAGTTCTTGGCATGATCATCGCAGGCAAACAACCTGAAGGAAAACCGCAAACCCACAGCCTGTGAGTGCGGCCCCTCCCCCCCATGAAAACGACCGGCGACCAACAATTAGTCAAACGCATCAACCGCAGCGTGCTGCTGCGGCTGCTGCGCAGCCAAAGCGGGCTGTCCCGCGCCCAACTGGCCCAGGAGAGTGGACTGACCAAGTCCACCGTGAGCCTGCTGGTGCGCGAGCTGATTGACGAAGGTTGGCTCACCGAGACCGATGTGACCGCAGCCCAGGGCCTGGGCCGCCCGTCCACACCCCTGCAGATCGACAGCCGCAGCCGCGGCATGATTGGTGTGGAAGTGGCGGTGGAGGCGCTGCGCGTGGTGGGTGTGTCACTCACCGGCCAAGTGTTGTGCGCGCTGGAAGAACCCCTGATGGGCACCCAACCCGACGAGGTGTGCCGCCAGACGGCCCGCTTGGTGGCGCGCACCCATGCGCAGCTGGTGCAGCGCAGTGTGCAGCTGGCGGGCGTGGGCGTGGGCCTGCCCGGTGCCTTTGACGAAGCCACCGGCATGCTGCGTTTTGCGCCCAACCTGGGCTGGCGCAATGTGGACTTTGTGCCCCTGATTACCCACGCGCTGGCCCAAGCCGGTGTGCCCCCGGTGGCGGTGCATGTACAAAACGAAGCCGACACCGCTGCCCTGAGCGAATACGAATTCTCCGAGGGCGATGCCAAAGACTCGCTGATCTTTGTGACCTGCGGCGCCGGTGTGGGCGCGGGCATTGTGCTCAACGACCGCCTGTTTACCGGCATGCAGGGCATGGCCGGTGAAATTGGCCACAGCATTTTGCAGATCGACGGGCCGCTGTGCTCGTGCGGCCGCAAGGGCTGTGCCGAAACCTTTTTTGGCGCCCGCACCCTGGCCAAACTACCCGACCCGGCACAGGGCGGCCACTACCTGGGTGTGGTGCTGCAAAACCTGTGGACCACCTTCAACCCCAGCATGCTGGTGGTGGGCGGCCCCTCGTGCGACCGCTACCCCGCCATCGTGCAGGTGGCGCAGGCCACGCTGCAAAGCTACGCCGCCAGCGCCGGCATGACCGCCCCCACGGTGCGTGCCGCCCGCTACGGACTGCTGGCCTCTGCCGTAGGCGCCGCAGCCCTGGTGCTGCACCACGACCTGCGCCCCATGCATGCCAAAACCCCTGTTGCGGCGACCCGCCCTGCGGATGCCGCAGAGATTTCTTCCTCCTCCACCATCACCGCATAAGACACATGTTTATTGGCATTGACATTGGTACCTCCGAAGTAAAGGTGCTGCTTTTGGCCCCCGACCACCGCGTGCTCGGCTCGGCCGGCACCGCACTCACCGTGCAGCGCCCGCACCCTGGCCACAGCGAACAAAACCCGCACGACTGGTGGGCCGCCACGCAGTCGGCCCTGGCGCAACTGCGCGCCGCGCACCCGCAAGAATTTGCAGCCGTGCAGGCCATTGGCTTGTCGGGCCAGATGCACGGTGCCGTGCTGCTGGACGCGCAAGACCAGGTGCTGCGCCCCGCCATTTTGTGGAACGACACCCGCTGCGCCTTGGAGTGCACCGAGATGATGGCCGAGCTGCCGAGCCTGACCGATCTGGCCGGCAGCCTGGCCATGCCCGGCTTTACCGCGCCCAAGCTGCGCTGGGTGGCCAAACACGAGCCCGCCATCTTCAAACAAGTGGCCAAGGTGCTGCTGCCCAAGGACTATGTGCGCCTGAAGCTGACCGGCGAATACGTGAGTGATATGTCCGACGCCAGCGGCACGCTGTGGCTGGATGTGCAACAACGCGCCTGGTCGGACGCCCTGCTCGCGCTGACCGGCCTGACGCAGGCGCACATGCCGCGCCTGGTGGAAGGCAGCGCGCCCGGCGGTTATTTGAAAGCCGATGTGGCCCAGGCCCTGGGCCTGCCCAAGGGCATCGTGGTGGCCGGTGGCGCCGGTGACAACGCGGCCAGCGCCGTGGGCATGGGCGCGGTGGACGCAGGCCAGGGCTTCTTGTCGCTGGGTACCAGCGGCGTGTTGTTTGTTGTCACCCCTAGCTACCAGCCCAATGCCGCCAGTGCTACGCACGCGTTTTGCCACGCCGTGCCGGGCCGCTGGCACCAGATGAGCGTGATGCTGTCTGCCGCCAGCAGCCTGCAATGGGTGACCGACCTGCTGGGCGCGCCCAACGCCGGTGTGGTGGCGGGCAAGGCAGCAGACCTGTCGCTGGCCGACCGCGCCACATCGCCCTTGTTCTTGCCCTACCTGGGCGGTGAGCGCACCCCGCACAACGACGCCAATGTGCGCGGCAGCTTTCACCAACTGAGCTTTGACACCGATGCCGCCCGCCTGGGCTACGCGGTGATCGAAGGCGTGACCTTTGGCCTGAAAGATGGCCTGGCCGCGCTCAACGCCGCTGGCAGCCGCGTAACACGCCTGTCCCTGGTGGGCGGTGGTGCACGCAGTGCCTTCTGGGCGCAGCAACTGGCCAGCGCGCTGGATGCCGAAGTGGTGACGCATGGCAGCTCTGCCGTGGGTGGCGCCCTGGGTGCTGCGCGCCTGGGCTGGCTGGCCACCGGTGCCACGCAAGCCAACGTGTGCCTGAGCCCCGAGGTGGAAGCCAGCTACCGCCCCAATGCCGCCGAACAAGACCTGCTGGCGGCGCGCTATGCGCAGTTCCGCAGCCTGTACCGCCCCACCTGAAATACGCACGCCCTTCGGGGCATTGAACCCCTTATTTAATTCGACCACACAACTAAGCAACCCAAGGAAGCACCATGAGCCACTACTTTTCCACCGTCTCTCCCATCGCCTATGAAGGCCCTACTTCCGACAACCCACTGTCCTTCAAGTGGTACGACAAAGACCGCATCGTGCTGGGCAAACGCATGGAAGAGCAGCTGCGTTTTGCCGTGTGTTACTGGCACAGCTTCTGCTGGAATGGCCTGGACCCGTTTGGTGGCGACACCTTCCAGCGCCCCTGGCAGCACATGGCCGACCCCATGGCTGCGGCCAAGGCCAAGGCCGATGTGGCGTTTGAATTCTTCAGCAAGCTGGGCGCGCCCTACTACTGCTTCCACGACCGCGACATCGCCCCCGAAGGCGCCACCCCGCGTGAGAGCGTGAACAACCTGCGCGAGATGGTGGACATCTTGGGTGCCAAGCAGCAAGCCACCGGTATGAAACTGCTGTGGGGCACCGCCAACCTGTTCAGCCACCGCCGTTTCATGTCGGGTGCGGCCACCAACCCCAACCCCGAAATTTTTGCCCTGGGCGCGCTGCAAGTGAAAGAAGCCATGGACGCCACGCTGAAGCTGGGCGGCGCCAACTACGTGTTGTGGGGCGGCCGCGAAGGTTACGAGACCCTGCTCAACACCCGCATCGGCCACGAGCTGGACCAGATGGGCCGCTTCTTGAACATGGTGGTGGAGTACAAACACAAGATCGGTTTCAAGGGCACCATCCTGCTCGAACCCAAGCCACGCGAACCGTCCAAGCACCAGTACGACTTTGACAGCGCCACGGTGTATGGCTTCTTGTGCCGCTACGGCCTGGAGAAAGAAATCAAGGTCAACATCGAAGCCAACCACGCCACCCTGGCCGGCCACAGCTTCGAGCATGAAATCGCCACCGCAGTGGACTTAGGGATCTTCGGCTCCATCGACATGAACCGCGGCGACATGCAGTGCGCGTGGGACACCGACCAGTTCCCCAACAGCATTCCCGAGACCGCGCTAGCCATGTACACCATCATGCAAGGCGGCGGCTTCGTCAACGGCGGTGTGAACTTTGATTCCAAAGTGCGCCGCCAGTCCATCGACCCCGAAGACATGTTCCACGGCCACATTGGTGGCATGGACGTGACCGCCCGCGCGCTGCTGATCGCAGAAAAGATGATCACCGACGGCAAACTGGCCAAGCTGGTGGAAGACCGCTACGCAGGCTGGAAAGCCCCATTAGGCCAAAGCATGCTGGACGGCAAGATGAGCCTGGA
Organism: Rhodoferax sp. TS-BS-61-7; assembly: GCF_002943465.1. GTDB lineage: Bacteria > Pseudomonadota > Gammaproteobacteria > Burkholderiales > Burkholderiaceae_C > Allorhodoferax. Next base: position 328,056 of record NZ_PTQY01000005.1, on the reverse strand, counting down.
AGCCGTGGCCGCCCACGTGGTGGACCGCAACACCGACACCATGCCAATGTCGGGCCGCCAAGAGCATCTGGAGAACTTGCTGAATAGCTACATCTGAGTTAACTCGCTAAGCTGCTGAAAGACGAAGGCCCCGCAGGTGAATGCCTGCGGGGCCTTTTTGTTTCGACCGTATGACTAGCCAGTGGTGGTTCGATAAGTGCTTTGGGCCAGGCACGGTTCTTTCAGATGTCTTCTTTCACCGCGTAGCTGAGGCGTCTACAGACTGAAACCAGTCATACGTCGAGCTCTATAGCGGTCTTTCAATTTGGGTTTTACATAGCAGGAACTAACAGCGAAAGTGCGCTCGAACTTTCTCAAAGTCGCCAGGTTTTAGTTTCGCCATTGTGGCCTTGTCAACGACATTGACCTCCTCTCGTACTTGCAGAAACTGTCCGTCGGGCTGTTCATGCCAGACAACATAGCCGCAGTGAAGTGCGAGATTGGTGAATTCGCTGGAATAGTCAACCGCAACGTAGAGCCCTGGCCCAGCTTGCGGTGTGTCTTTGTACCAAGTGACTGAGCGCAAGTGCCTAGACTGAACCGGGCCAGACTTGGCGTTGAAATCTTCCAAAAGTCCTTGGAATGTACTTTGCTGAACGTACTGCTTCTGCCGCGGCGAGAGAAATGCATAAGCGTCATCGACTCTATTGGAATCGCGCGCCGCAAAATAGGCCCTTGTCGCAGCGAGTACAAAAGCCTGTTGCTCAGGAGAGGGCCTCCACGTAGGATCTGCGTTCGTAGAAGCAATATGCTGCTGGGTAGACTGGCTCACATCCTCCGCAGCAAGCTGCGGCTCAAGTCCATATGCGGCAAGGACTGGAAGGAAGATCAAGCCAACGATGACGATTCGAATGGTGCGGAGAGCGTGCATGCGATGCGAATGAATGTGTAGATGGACTGAGTCGCAGGTTACTTTACATCGAGTATCAATTTCCGCCGCAGAGCCGAGTCGTCTAATGACTGATTGCACACATTCGGTCGCTTCGAAGCGGTCGTAAATGTCTGACATGAGTTGTAATGTCCCCGCAGGCCATTATTCGCTCGATTGGGGGTTAGGCCATTTGGTCATCAATGAGCTCCAGCAAGTCTGCTGCACTCTTGGCGCGTGCTTCGTTCCCTTCGGTCAGTGATGCGACGTGGTGGCGGATTGAGTGAATGAACGCGTTGAGTGTTTCTTGGACTGAGGCTCCCAGGTAGTTCTCGTAACCTTCTGCCGGGACGAATGAGCCTCCAAGATCAATTAGTGATTCCATCACTGCTCGCTGAGCCCATGGGTTTCCATGAATAAGGATATGTTCAATCTCAGGAAGAACGCCCAATATGACTGGATAGAACGTTCCGGCGTGGTTGTTGCCCATTGCCCAAAGAAAAGCATCGTAGGCTTCAGCCGCCGTCGATTCATCTTTCGCCTGGCGAAGAGCATCGAGTGCGGCCTCTACGCCATCTGATTCATTTGATTCCGGCTGCGGAAATTGACTGAGGTTAAGTGGTCTCATAGCAACTACAGACTGATAGCAGACTTCACCTGCGCTCCGAAGCAGCCATACAGCGGCAAAGCTCACTATTGTTAGTTGCGGACATTCACCGCACTCAACAATGTCTCTTTGGGAAATGCTCCTTCTACGATGAACGATTGAATCAGCGCAATGGCCGAATCGTGCAGCTTTTGCCACTGCGGCAAGTCCGCTCGATTGAAAATTAGGTCAATCTCAAAGCCATTGGGCCAAGTGAGTTGTGCCACACAACCACCGCTTAGGACCACCGGCGATGTGACCAACTTCTTACCGCTGCAAAATATGTATGCGGGCATACCGTCAGCGAAGCGCGCTGAGCCAGTTATTTGACGGTACGCCGCCTCTCGTGGATTTTCACCATACTCCTGAAAGTTTGAAATTGCTTCAATCTTTCTCGGCGTCCCATACCGTGTGACTATTACAGCCTCGAGCTCAGCCGCACTTATTGGAACTGGCTTTTTTTTGTGGTCGCGAATACGGATTTCCAGTAAATCACCCAAAAATCCGCCCGTTTCCCGGCTTCGTCCGGTTTTGTCCCATTCTTTGAAGAGGGCGTCTATTTCATCCATGGTGAATGCAGACATGGACGGCCACCTTACGTTGAGTCGCGTTTCAAATTCGTTGGGTTCGGGGTCCCAATGTGACTGGTCAAAGTGTTTGACATATGGCTTGGGAAACTCAAAAGTGATGCCAGCTTTAATGGTCCGAATGCTAGTTGCGTTCACTACAGTGCAGTCGGAAGGGCATGGATGAAAGACATATCCTGGCCCTGTCTTCACTGGTCGCTGAACTATGAAAACCAAAAGAGCTAGAGCAACTATCAACAAAGCGACAACTACAAAGTTTTTAGACAGGCGTCGTAGTAGGTTTTTCTTCATTGTGAGCGTGTTAGGCGCCCCTGAAATGTTTAATACTGGATAGCGCTTCGCCAGGATTTTGGAGGCGGCGGCGGAGCTTGCATATCCCCCATTCGGGTGATTTCTTTGATGTCGGCTTCCGCCGCATGCCGGCTGTTGATCGTACCTGCCTAGCAAACCGGTTCTGAATGTCTGTAGTCGAGCAATGGATTGGGTACCGTCAAAGACCGCTCTGTGTCGCTTGCCATCACTGGGTCGCAAGCAACACGCCATTTATGCATCAAATGTTCCTCTAGGACCCATGGGATATGCGCAAACAGCTATCTTTTTAATAGCAAAATTACCATCACCCCGGCCACCACCGCAGTAAACCCCATCAATGCGGCACTGCCCGTCGCCGTCATAGCGCCCCCCGCCACCACGGGCCCCACCACTGCGCTGAGCGAGTAGGCGATGGACAGCGAGCTCACGTTCCAGGCCATGTCGGGCGTGGGGGTTTTGGTAGCGGCAATGAGCGCCAGGGTGAGGAAGGCGGTGATCAACCCGCCCAGCACAAACATGGTGGCGTAGGCCACGGGCACGCCTGGCAGCAGGGCCAGCACCGCAGCGGCCAGCACCGTGCCAGCGGCGGCCAGAGCACCGGCCGTGCGCATGCCCCAGTGGTCGGCCATCCAGCCCACCGGGTACTGCAAGAGCAGGCCACCCAGGCCAAAGCTGGTCAGCAGGTGCGCAATGTTTTGCGCGTCAAAACCGCGGTCGCCCGCGAAGACGGCGAACAGGCCGACCACGGCAGACTCCAGCATGCCGCCGCACAGGGCAATCAACAGCCCCTGGCGAAAGATGCGGTGCGGCCACGCCGCAGCACCCGACTGGCGCCAGCCGCCCGACGCGAGCGCGGCGGCATCGTGCGGCGGTCTGCGAGCGAATGCCAAGGGCAGCAGCGCAGACACCGTGAAGCCGATGCCCACCCACAGAATGGTGTGGCCCTGCACGCCCACCAGCGCGGCAATGGCCGGGGCCACCACGGGTGCTGCCGCAATCAGCGTTTCATGAAAACCCACCAGGCGCCCGCGTGCGTGGGCGGGGGCAATGCGATACAGCCAAGGCTCCAGCCCCACCCAGCGCAGGCCCATGCCCAGGCCGGCCAGCAGGCCACACAACAAATACAAAGGCCAGCCCACATAGGCGATGCCCAGCAGCGCCACCACGGAACAGGCCAAGCCCGCCACCACCACGCGGCGCGCCCCCCAGCGGTGGCACAACCACGGCGCCAGCGCCAGCCCCGGCATTTGCCCCAGCCAGAGCGAGGCGGCAAAAAAACCCAGCTGCGCCGCACTCAAGCCCTGCAGCGCCAGCCACACCGGCACCATGACGTAGACGATGCCGAACTGCCCGATTTGCGAGAGGGTGGACACCGCGTTCAGGGCGGTGATGGTGCGCCAGTCGTAGGCGTGGTTGGGTGGGGTGGAGCTGGACATGGCACAAAACAGGAAGCGGGGGTGGGAGTCTATCCGGCCGCCCAACCCGCGCCTGGCCTCCAATTATTCGATCACAAATAAGCCATTAATTAGAAATTTATGGAGTATTCATACATTTGTGATCACAAATAGAAGGCCGCGCACTAGAATTTGGCCATCTCCACCACCGGCCCTCCCCATGTCCACCCCCAGCTCCATAGAAGCTTTTTTGACCCAACACCGCATCCACGAAGTCGAATGTGTGATCCCCGACATGACGGGTATTGCGCGCGGCAAGATCCTGCCGCGTGACCTGTTTTTGGCGGCGGGGGAAATGCGCATTCCCAAAAGCGTGTTGCTCAACACGGTGAATGGCCAGCAGCCGGACAACGGCCCCTATGTGGGTGACACCGACCCCGACATGGTGTGCATTCCCGATGTGAGCACCGTGCGTGTGGTGCCCTGGGCGGCCGAGCCGGTGGCGGTGGTGATTCACGATTGCCAGGAGTGGGATGGCAGCCCGGTGCAGATTTCGCCACGCGGTGTGTTGCGCCGGGTGCTCAAGCTGTATGAAGAACGCGGCTGGACACCCGTGGTGGCGCCCGAGATGGAGTTCTACTTGGTGGCCCGCCAGCAAAACCCGCACGAGCCGCTGCAGCCCCCGCTGGGCCGCACCGGCAAACCCGAGGCCGGACGGCAGAGTTACTCCATCGACGCGGTCAATGACTTCGACCCCTTCTTTATGGAGCTGTCCAGCTTTTGCCAGCAGCACAACCTGGGCGTGGAGACGCTGATCCACGAAGCGGGCCCCGGCCAAATGGAGATCAACTTCAGCCACGGCAATGCGCTGGACCTGGCGGACCGCGTGTTCCTCTTCAAACGCACGGTGCGCGAGACGGCGCTGCGCCACGGCATTTTTGCCACCTTCATGGCCAAGCCCATGGAGCAGGAGCCCGGCAGCGCCATGCACATCCACCAGAGCATTCTGGATGCCGATGGCAACAACATCTTCAGCCTGCCCGATGGCTCGGCCAGCCCGTTGTTCAGCCAGTGCATTGCGGGGCTGCAGGCCTACATTCCGCAGCTGATGCCGATGTTTGCACCGTATGTGAACTCATACCGGCGCTTGTCTCCCTTTATGTCGGCGCCCATCAACGTGCGCTGGGGACATGACAACCGCACCTGCGGCATTCGTATCCCCCAGTCCAACCCCGCCAACCGCCGGGTGGAGAACCGGGTGCCCGGCGTGGACGTGAACCCCTACCTCGCCATGGCCGCCACGCTTGCCTGTTGTTACCTGGGCATGACCGAGGGCCTGACACCCAGCGCCCCCACCACCGACAGCGCCTGGAATGTGAACCACGAACTGCCCCGCCACCTGGAAGACGCCATTGCCTCCATGCGCAGCTGCACGGCCATGCGCGAGGTGCTGGGCTCGGGGTTTGTGGACGCCTTCTGCGCCGTGAAAGAGCTGGAGTACGCCACCTACAACCGCGTGATCAGCTCCTGGGAGCGCGAACACCTGTTGTTGCTGGTGTAAGCCGGGGCCGTGCCATGACCCAGACTTTTCGCAACCTCGACCCCCAACGCCTGGCGACCGTGCGCGAGCGCGAGCGCGCCGCTTACGCCGCAGCCAACCCCACGTCCCACGCCCTGTCTGCGCGGGCCGCCAAACACCTGATGTTTGGTGTGCCCCTGCACTGGATGAGCGACTGGTCCACGCCTTTCCCCCTGCACATCGCCCACGCCCAGGGCGCACGCCTGACCGACGCCGACGGCCACACCTACGTGGACTATTGCCTGGGCGACACCGGCGCCATGTTTGGCCACAGCCCGCCCGCCGTGGCCCGCGCCCTTGCGGCGCAGGCGGCACAAGGCATTACCACCATGCTGCCCGGTGAAGACGGCGTGTGGGTGGCGGAGGAGCTGGCCCGCCGCTTCGGGCTGCCGGTGTGGCAGTTTGCGTTGTCGGCGTCTGACGCGAACCGCTTCGCCATCCGCTGGGCGCGCGCACTCACAGGGCGCACGCAGGTGCTGATTTTTAATGGCTGTTACCACGGCACGGTGGACGATGTGTTTGTGGACCTGGTGGACGGCCAGCCCCGCACGCGCGACAGCCTGCTGGGCCAGGTGGTGGACATCACCCGCACCACACGCAGTGTGGAATTCAACGACCTGGCCGCGCTGGAAGCCGTGTTGGCCGATGGCCAGGTGGCCTGCCTGCTGGCCGAGCCGGCCATGACCAACATCGGCATGGTGCTGCCCGAGCCCGGCTTTTGGGAAGCGGCGCAGGCCCTGTGCCGCCGCTACGGCACCCTGCTGCTGATGGACGAGACGCACACCATCAGCTCCGGCCCCGGCGGCTACGCGCGCGCGCATGGGCTGCAGCCCGACCTGCTGGTGCTGGGCAAGCCCGTGGCAGGTGGTGTGCCGTGTGCGGTGTATGGCTTCAGCGCCGAGGCCGCCGCCCGCGCCGAGGCCGCCAAGCGCAAGGCCCCGCCCGGCCACAGCGGCATAGGCACCACCCTCACCGCCAACCTGCTGACCATGGCCGCCATGCGCGCCAACTTGGCGGAGGTGATGACAGACGCGGCCTACTCCCACATGTTCACGCTGGCCACCCGGCTGGCCGACGGGCTGCGCGCCGTGATCGCGCGGCACAGCCTGGGCTGGTGTGTCACACAAATCGGCGCACGCACCGAGTTCCAGTTCACCCCCGTGCCTCCGCGCAACGGCAGCGAGGCCGATCGCATCTTGAACCCGGCGCTGGAGCAGAACATCCACCTCTACCTGCTGAACCGGGGCCTGGTGATCACGCCGTTTCACAACATGATGCTGGTGTGCCCCGACACCACGGCCGACGATGTGGACCGCTTGGTCGCTGCCATGGGCGGCTTTGTGCAGGACACCATCGCACGATGACGACACCGACCACCAGCACCGACCAGGACCGCGTCTACACCACGCTGCGGCAGTGGATCACCGTGGGGCGTTTTCTACCCGGCGAACGGCTCAAAATCCGCACCGTGGCGGCGGACATGGGGGTGGGCCAGATGCCGGTGCGCGCAGCCCTGCAGCGCCTGGCCGCCGAGGGCGCCCTGGTCAATGTGCCCAACGCCGGGGTCACGGTGCCCCGCCTCTCGCTGCCCGAGTTTGACGACCTGCTACAGATGCGCATGCTGTTGGAAGGCGAAGCCGCCGAGCGCGGCAGCCTGCGGCTGGACGCCACGCAGATCACCACCCTGCAGGGCTGGAGCGCCGACATGGCCGCGGCACTACACGCCTTTGATGCCAAACGTTACCTGGACATCAACGAAGACTTTCACGTGCTGCTCTACAAGGCTGCGGGCTCGCCCCTGCTCTTCCAGCTGATTGACACCCTTTGGCTGCGCGCCGGACCCATTTCCAACCGCCTGTTCGACACCCCCGCCGCCAACGCTGTGCTGAACGACGCGCACGACGACCTGGTGCAGGCCCTGGTGCAACGCGACAGTGCGGCTGCGCGCCGCGCGGTGGAGCGCGACATCTTTGTGGCGGGCCAATTCCTGCGGGCCGCCTGTGGGGATAAGAAACGCAAGTGAACCGGCTGGCTCCGCCTCGCTAAGATGGGAGACGCCACCGCGCCTGTGCCGGTGGCGCTTTTTTTTGACCACCACGGAACACCATGGGCACCCTGCAAGATTTCCTCACCGCGTTTTTCAGCTACAAGGCCTACGTGATGTTGCCCATCATCATGTTCGCCATCGCCCTGGTGGCCCGGGTGCCGCTGCGCCAAGCGGTGCTGAGCACCGTGGCGCTGGCGGCCGGTTTTGCCGGGGTGTTCATCGCCTTCAACTTCTTTGTCGCCAACATCAGCCCGGCGGTGCAGCAGCTGTCCGCGGCACGTGGGCTGGACTTTCCGGTGCTGGACGTGGGCTGGCTGCCGCTGGCGGCCATCACCTGGGCGTCGCCATTGGCCGCCATTTCCATTCCGCTGGTGCTGGTGCTCAATCTGGTGATGCTGGCCACGGGCCTTACACGCGCCATCTACATCGACATCTGGAACTACTGGCACTTTGCCCTGATGGGCGCGCTGGCCATGACGGTGTTTGACAGCTGGTGGGCCGGCATTTCGGCCACACTGTTGCTGGCCGTTTACTGCTTCAAGATGACCGAATGGAACGCGCCCGACGTGGAGCGCGAAATGGGACTCAAGGGCATTGCGGTGTCGCCCGTGTCGGTCAACGGCATCCTGCCCTATGTGGTGTGTATGGACTGGCTGATGGACCGCATTCCCGGCCTCAAGCGCGTGGTTTACAACCCCGAGCACGACTACGCCAAGGCGCAGGATGGCGAAGGCAACGGCCTGCTGGCCCTGGTGGGTGAACCCATGATGATTGGCCTGGCCATGGGCCTGCTGCTGGCCTGGGCCGCTGGCTATGGCCTGAAGGAAACGCTGGAAATGGGCGTGCACATTGCCGCGGTGATGTTTTTGCTGCCCAAGAGTGCGGGGGTGATTGGCGAAGCCATGATCCCCATCACCAACGCCCTGCGCAGCCGGGTGGAACAGCGTTTTCCGCAACGCAAGAACCTGGTGGTGGCCATGGACACGGGGTTTTTGATGCACCACAAGTCGGTCATCATCACCGGCCTGCTGCTGATGGCGCTGGCCATTGGCATTGCGCTGGTGCTGCCCGGCAACAGGGTGCTGCCGCTGGGCGATCTGTCCAACCTCATCTCCGTCATGTCGCTCACGGTGCTGGTGTTTCGCGGCAATGTGTTCCGAGCCGTGCTGGCGGGCATTCCGGTGGTCATCACCTTCTTGCTCATCGCCTCCAACATGGCGCCGCTGTACACCGAGCTGGCCCAACACGCCCCCTCGTTTAATGCCGAGGGCCTGGGCCAGATCACCTCCTTCACCGACGGCGGCAACCAGCCGCGGTATGTGTTGTACGCGCTGTACCAGGGCAAGCTGTGGGCGGTGGTCGCGCTGTTGGCGGTGCTGGGCGGCATGCTGGTGGCCAAGCGGCGTTACACCGCGGCCACCCAGCATTTATAAGAAATAGGGCTCTAGCCCAATGGGAATATGCGCAAGCAGTTACTAAATCAGTAGCATGCAGTGCGCATTTCAGCCCCCGTCAGGAGCAGTTCGGTTTACTGCGCAGCGGCCGATTTGGTGCCCTTCATCTCCACGTCCACGCGGCGGTCGGGCTGCAAGCAGGCAATGAGCTTGGCACTCTTGGGGCCCACGCAATCGCCCGATTGGGTCACCGGCTGCGACTCTCCCATGCCGCTGGCGCTGATGTTGCCTGCGGGTACGTTCTGTGTGACGAGGTAACTCTTCACTTCATTGGCGCGGCGTTCCGACAGCTTCTGGTTGTACGCCGCACTGCCGATACGATCTGCATACCCGGTCACCGCCACCGTGTCGTACTGCACACCCTTGAGCTGCTGAGCCAAGCCATCCAGCATGGTTTTGCCTTCGGGCTTGAGCACAGATTTGTCAAACGCAAACAATGCGTCTGCCGAGAAACTCATCTTCTGCGCAACCGGTACCACCATGGGCAGCGGTGCAGCCAGGGGGGTCACGGTGGCTGGGGCCATTTCCACGGCCGGGACCACGGTGGCTACGCGCTGAATGACCGGGTCACACGGCGCAACCGCCAGTGCCGGCGTCCACTCGCTGGTGCGCCAGCACAGGCCGGAGGTGGAGCTGGTAATGATTTTTCCAGAGCCGTCCACCCAGTAGCCCTGGTTGGGATAGCTCTGTGCCATGGCGGCCAATGGCAGCAGGGTGGCCACGGCCAGTGCGGAGAAGATCAGTTTTTTGGTGGTTTGCATGGTGTGTATTCCTTGATGTGTGACTGAAAAAGTGACGCGATGGCTTTCTCTGCTCCACGTCAACAGCTGGAGAATAGGCAGTCCCCTGCAGCAGGTCTGTACGCTGGGCAACACAGCTGTGCAAAGGGCCGTGCCCACACCAGACCGAAGCGTGCGTCAGCGAACAGACCTGTGGGAGCAACCGGAAGACAGTCACCTCCACAGCCACACACCCGTGGTTGCCCACAGGAGACATTCACATGAACACCCGTATCGGAACCCTTGTCGTCAGCACGGCCCTGGCTGGCGCCACTCTTCTCACCCTTGTGGGCTGTGACAATGGCCTGCAGGCCATCGCCGCCCCCGTAGCGGGTACCAGCGTCGGTACCGAAATCGACGACACGGTGATCACTAGCAGCGTCAAATCCGCCCTGCTGGCCGATGCCGATATCCGCAGCTTTGACTTCAAGGTGGAAACACGCAAAGGCGAAGTGTTGCTGAGCGGTTTTGTCGACAACCAGGCCCAGCTGGATCGGGCCACGGCAACCGCCCAGACCGTCTCAGGGGTGAAGAAGGTGCAGAACAATGTGAGCTTGCGCGCCACACCGACCACGGTGGGTAACAAGATCGATGCCAGCCTGATCACCGGCAAGGTCAAGGCCGCGCTGCTGGCCGACACGCGGATCAAGAGCTTTGACATTGCCGTGGTCACCCGCAAGGACGAAGTGCAGCTCAGCGGCTTTGTGAACAACCAGGACCAGATTGACCGGGCCATAGAAGTGGCCCGCTCGGTGGAGGGTGTGCGCACCGTCACCAACGAAATGCGCATCAAGCAATAAGCCCGATACGCCGGCGCCAGCCCTAGGTCGGGCGGTGGCGCACGTCGCTGAGCAGGCGGGTCAGTTCCTTCTTGACCACGCCATAACATTCGCAGGCGCGGGCTTCCAGGCCCTTGCGGTCCAGCACGCCAATGTGGCCACGCCGGTAGCGGATGTAGCCGGCATCCTGCAAATGGCCTGCGGCTTCGGTCACACTCTCGCGGCGCACCCCCAGCATGCTGGCCACCAGTTCCTGGGTCATCACCAGTTCACGCAACGGTACCCGGTCCATGGTCAGCAACAGCCAGCGGCACAGCTGCTGCTCCACGGCATGGTGGCGGTTGCACACGGCAGACTGTGCCATCTGCGTCATCAGGGCCTGGGTATAGCGCAGCAGCAATTGCTGCAGGGCGCCAGCCCGGTTGAACTCCCGCATCAACAGGCCACGCTCCAGCCGGTAGGCGTGGCCCGCGGTCTGCACCACGGCCGAACTGGACGTGGTGTCCCCCCCCATGTAGAGTGATACACCGAGCACCCCCTCGTTACCCACCCCTGCGGTTTCCGCCGAGGCACCAGACTCGGTGACGTAATGCAGCGACACGATGGACGTGGTGGGAAAGTAGACGTGGCGCAACTGGGTACCGGGCTCATACAACATCTGCCCCAGTGGCAGGGGCACCAGCTCCAGGTCGGCAGCAAACGCGGCGAGGTCGGCCGGCGGCAGCGCGGCCAGAAGAAAATTGTTTTCAGGGCTATACAGTGCGGGCATGGCGGGCTACTCCACGCGGGGCGCTGCAGGCCCCACAACACCTTCCACCCCAATGCCGCGGTAGCCCAGAAAGCGGCTGTTCGGGCTGAACATGGGCTCTCCGCTCACCCGAAACTGCTGTTGTGAGCCATCCGCGTTGACCCGGTGCAGCAGGAAATCCAGAAACGGCTCGCGCGCCGCAATGGTGGCCCGCAAGGCATCGCGTTCCGCCGCGTTCCAGCCCCCCGTCAGGGCGCTGCGTTGTCCGCCGCCGCTGTCTGCGACCGGCACGCCCAGCATCTCCAGGACCGGGCCGGACACCTTGGTGAAACCACCGGCTTCGTCCTGCTCCCAGTACCAGTCCGACGCCAGCTCCGTCAGGCTGCGGTAGCGCGCCTCGCTCTCGCGCAGTTCGGCGGTGCGTTCCTGCACGGTCTGCTCCAGCACTTTGTTGAACCCAGCCAGCTTTTTGTAAAGCAGGCGCACTTCCAGCATGTTGTGGATGCGGGTTTTCACCTCCACCAGGTCAAAGGGCTTGCTGATGAAATCCTTGGCACCAGCCTGCAGCGCACGCAGCTTGTGCCCGGGCTGGGCCGTGAGCACGATGACCGACAGGTAGTCGTCGCCCGCATGTTCTGTGAGTGCCTCCATGACCCCAAACCCGTCCAACACCGGCATGTGCAGGTCCAGCAGGATCAGGTCGTACCGGTGCTGCAGGTGCAGGGCCAGCACGTCCTGTGGGCGCGTGGTGGCCGACACGGCGGTGTACCCGGCCACACGCAGCAGTTGCTGCAGCAACTGCACATTGGACTCCTGGTCGTCCACGATCAGGATGCTGGCATCAAGGATGTCCAGGGCGGAGGCAGCGTGCATGGGGTGTCCTTCAGTCATGGGGCGTAGCGTTGTGCTGGGCTGCGAGTTCCAGCGTCTGGTCCAGCGCCTCCATGAACTCGGCAATCTTGATGGGCTTGGTGAGGTAGCGGAAGAAGCCGGCCTCCGTGCCTTTTTCAATATCACGCGGCATGGCATTGGCACTGAGTGCCAACACCGGGATGTGCTGGGTGGACGGGTCTTCCTGCAGGATCTTGAGCGCCTGTGTGCCACTGATGCCCGGCAGGTTGATGTCCATCAAAATCACATCCGGCAGGTGGGTGCGCGCCAGCGCCACACCCCGCGTGCCGTCCCGCGCACTCAGCAGGCGCATGTCCGGGCGGCGCGCAATCAGCTGCGCCACCAGTTCCATATTGGCCTGGTTGTCCTCTACATACAGCAAGGTGCGCACCGGCGCGCCGTCATGCACCCGGGCCACGGGCTGGTCCGGCGCCGCCTCGTAGTCAAAGACCAGCTGGGGCGGTTCGGCGGTATTCAGTTCGACCCAGAACACGCTGCCCACCCCCAGGATGCTGCGTGCACCGATGGCACCGCCCATTAACTCCACCAGCCGCTTGCTGACCACCAGCCCGATGCCGGTGCCCTCTTCCACGCTGGCTTCCTGGCCCAGGCGGTTGAAGGGCTGGAACAGCTGCGCCATCTTGGCGGTGGACAAACCTTCCCCGGTATCCCGCACACTGATGCGCATGTGGCCGTGGGTGTCAACATCGCTGGTGACCTCCACCGATCCGTTCAGGCGGTTGTATTTGATGGCATTGGTCAACAGGTTGACCACCACCTGTTTGATGCGGGTGCGGTCCGCCTCCACAAAACAAGGCGCATGGAACTGCGGAAAGATCATGTTGATGCCCCGCTTGTGCGCCTGGGGTTCGATCATGGTTTGGCAGTCCCGCAGCACGTCGGGCAGCGAGATAGGTTCCATGGACATGGACAGCTTGCCCGATTCGATCAGGGCCAGATCCAGGATTTCATTGATCAGCTCCAGCAAATACCAGCCGGCGCGCAGGATCTGGTCAATGTTGGCCTGCTGCGCGGGCGTGGGCGCCGGTGTTTCCGACTCCATCAACTGGGCAAACCCCAGGATCGCATTGAGCGGGGAACGCAGTTCATGGCTCATGCTGGACAGGAAGTCGGACTTGGCCAGATTGGCCTTGTCCGCCGTTTTGCGGGCCGCCTCCAGCTCGATGTTTTTGTCCTGCAACACCTGGTCCAACCGGGCCCGCTCGGCTTCTATGCGCATGCGTGCGGTGTTGTCGGTGCCTATCAGCAGATAGCCGATGATGCTGTTGCCATCGTCGCGCAGTGCCGTCACCGACACCACCGCCGGGAAACGGCTGCCGTCCTTGCGGATGTAGGTCAGCTCGTAAATGTCCTCAATGCCACGCGAAGCCTTGAACACCAGGGCCTCGAAGCCGGGCGTGATGTCGGTTTCCAGCTCCACGCTCAGGCCCTTGGCCCGCGCAACAACTTCCTGCGGATCGGAAATCTCGGCCGGTGTGATTTTGTTGATCACTTCGGCGGCGGTGTAGCCCAGCATGCGCTCGGCACCGACATTAAAAATCTGGATCACCCCACGGGCATCCGTGGCAATGCTGGAGAAATTGGCGCTGTTGAAAATGGCGCTCTGCAATGCCCCGGCCTGATTCAGCGCGTCGGCACGTTGCACGTAGTGGGCATTGCGCTGCGCCAAATTGCGGCTGCGGCCAAAGGCATACAGCGCCAGCCCGGAAGCCAACAAGCCCCAGCACAGCAGTGCCGCTGGCAGAAAGGGCAACCAGACGAACGCCAGCGCTCCCGCCATCAGGGTCAGCACCGCAGCCAGCTGGGCAACGGTCGTTGGGGAGGTTTTCAAGGGAACCTTACCGTGGCGTGGGCCACTGTGGGGGAGACGACGGGCAAGGCTTTGCAGGAACGCGGAACCTCTTATACGCGCATCTGCTGCATGGCGCCCGTGCAGGGTACGCCTTTGCCCAACCCGGCTTATGTGCGCCAGCCCACATACAAAGAGAATAAACAGAAAAAGTGTCCCTATGGCCCATGAAATATGCGCAAGCAGCTACACATTTCATAGCAAAATGAATTATCAGACTTGCGTGTGCCGGCGCACAGATAGCGAAAGACTGCAGGAAAACAATGGTCACTCAGCCGTGAAGACACCCCCCGTGTGCTTCACACCTTGTGTTCCACCTTTCGCTTTGGAGTCATTCACCATGAACTTATCCCAACGTATTTCCGGCGCCCTCCCCACCACCATGCTCGCCTTCGCCCTGTCCCTTGGGGGCTGCGCCGGCATGACCCAGCAAGAAAAAGGCACGGCCACAGGTGCCGTGATTGGGGGCGTGGTTGGCAACGTCCTGTGCGGTGGCGTGTTGTGCACGGGCGCTGGCGCCGCGGTAGGTGGTGTCATCGGCCATGAAGCCACCAAGCGCTAAACCCGCCTCAGCCGCACTGCACGCTTAGGTTGGCATCACCTGGAACACCCGCACCGTGGTGGACAGGCGGGCCGACAGGTGTTGCAGCGTCTCGGTCGTCGCCGCGGACTCTTCGGTCAGCGCAGCGTTCTGCTGGGTCAGGTCGCTCATCTGGGTGACGCTCTCGTTCACCTTGGCAATGCCATCGCTCTGCTCGCCCGACGCCTGCGCAATGCTGGAGATGATGTCGGACACGGCCCGGATGCTGCTCACAATCTCCTGCATCGTGGCGCCGGTCGCGTTGACGTACTGCGAGCCCATGGCCACACGCGCCACCGAGTCCCCAATCAGCGCCTTGATCTCCTTGGCGGCAGCGGCGCTGCGCTGGGCTAACACCCGCACTTCGGTGGCCACCACCGCAAACCCACGGCCCTGCTCACCCGCACGCGCGGCTTCCACGGCCGCATTCAGCGCCAGGATGTTGGTCTGAAACGCAATGCTGTCGATCACGCTGGTGATGTCCACAATCTTGCTGGAGCTTTGGTCCACCAGGTTCATGGTGGCAATGGCCTGCTCCACCACGCTGCCACCTTTGACAGCCACCTCGGTCGCCTTCTGGGCCAACTGGTTGGCGGTCAGCGCGTTCAGGGCGTTGTCTTTGGCGGTGCTGGTGAAACGCATCAACATGGACGAGGTTTCTTCCAGCGCGCTGGCTTGGCTTTCGGTGCGGTTCGACAGGTCCAGATTGCCCGATGCCAGGCTGCTGGCATGGGTGGCAATGGCGTCCGAACCCTCGCGCACCTCGCCCACGATGTGCGAAAGGCTTTCGTTCATCTGCCGCAGCGCCCCCATGAGCTTGCCGATTTCGTTGGTGGAGGTGACTTCGATGTCGCTGGACAAATCCCCGGCCGCCACACGCTCGGCAATCTGCACCGAGCGTTTGAGTGAACGGGTGATGGTGCGCCCCAGCGTGATGGACACCACCACGCCCACGACCGCTGCGATGGCCACAAACACCAGCAGCAGCTTGGAGGCCGAGTCCACCAGCGACTGGATGCCGTAGGTGCGCGTGATGTTGCTGGAGGCCGAATACTCCAGCAACCTGGACAGTGCCTGGGCCAGCGGCTTGTCGCCGTCGTAGCCAATGTCATCCACATCCTCGATCTTGTCGCCCTTCTTCTTGGCGGCGGCCACCTGGGTCAGGGTGCTCTTGTATTTCTCGATACTGGCCGTCACGGCCTGCAGCAGCTGGTCTTCTTCGGGGCTGACTTCTTCCAACGCCCGGTAGCTGACCACCAGCTTTTCAATGGCCTCCACGTTGGTGGCGAACTCCTGGTCGTAGTTCTCGCCGCGGATGATCACGTTTTTGAAGTTGCGGATCGCATCGCCCAGGTGCACATAACTCTTGTTGACCGCGTCCTTCTTCGCCATGGCCACCAGCTGGTAGGTCTCCCACTGGGTTTTGAAGCGGACCATCACCGCGGCAGAAAACGCGCCGATGGACACGATGGCGATGGTGAGCACCGACAACCCCACCACCAGTTTGGTGCGCAGCTTGACGTTGTTGAACCAGGCACGGATAGCGATGCGTTTTGTCTTCATATTTTTTATCCATTCTTCTGTTCACGTTCCAATCGACGTCCGCTTACCAAAGCCAACACACCGCGCAGGCGGGCTGGCCCTGATTACTCAATAGCCTTACCCATGTCCTCCACCACCTTCTTGGCGTCGCCAAACACCATCATGGTTTTGTCCATGTAGAAGAGTTCGTTGTCCAGCCCGGCATAACCTGCCGCCATGGAGCGCTTGTTCACGATGATGGTTTTGGCCTTGTAGGCCTCCAGAATCGGCATGCCGTAAATCGGGCTGCCTTTGGTATGCGCGGCAGGGTTCACCACATCGTTGGCGCCCAGGATGATGGCCACATCGGCTTGGCCAAACTCGCCATTGATGTCTTCCATCTCGAACACCTGGTCGTAAGGTACTTCGGCCTCGGCCAGCAGCACGTTCATGTGGCCCGGCATGCGCCCGGCCACGGGGTGGATGGCGTATTTGACGGTGATGCCCTTCTCGGTCAGCTTGGCGGCCAGCTCTTTCACCGCATGCTGGGCGCGCGCCACGGCTAGGCCGTAGCCCGGCACGATCACCACGGTCTCGGCATTGCCCAGCACAAAGGCGGCGTCATCGGCACTGCCGGTTTTGACGGACCTTTGCACGGCTGTGCCGATAGCAGCGGCAGTGGCGTCACCCCCAAAGCCACCGAGGATCACGTTGAAGAACGAGCGGTTCATGGCCTTGCACATGATGTAGCTCAGGATGGCGCCACTGGAGCCCACCAGTGAGCCGGCAATGATCAGCATGCTGTTGTTCAGACTGAAACCAATGCCCGCCGCCGCCCAGCCCGAGTAGCTGTTGAGCATGGACACCACCACCGGCATGTCAGCCCCGCCAATGGGGATGATGATGAGCACGCCCATCGCAAACCCCAGGGCCAAGACCAGGCCAAAGTCCATGGCGCTTTGCGAGTGCCAGAAGCCGAAGATGAAGAAGACCGAGGCCAGGCCCAGCACCAGGTTCAGCTTGTGCTGGCCGGCGAACTGCACGGGTGCGCCCTGGAACAGGCGGAACTTGTACTTGCCAGACAGCTTGCCAAACGCGATGACCGAGCCGCTGAAGGTGATGGCGCCAATGAAAGCCCCCAGCGCCAGTTCGATGCGGTTGCCACCCGGAATCTCCGCGCCCTTGGCCGCAATGCTGAAGGCCCAGGGCTCAGCCACGGCGGCCACGGCGATGAAGACGGCGGCCAGACCGATCATGCTGTGCATAAAGGCCACCAGCTCGGGCATCTTGGTCATCTCCACACGCTGGGCCATCAGCGTGCCGGCCGTGCCGCCCACCAGCAAGGCGCCCAGCACCCAGCCCATGCCGGTGAAGCCGTCCTGACCCAACTGGCCGGCCAGCTTGAAGATCAGCGCCGCGGTGGTGAGCACGGCCACGGCCATGCCGACCATGCCAAACAGGTTGCCACGGATAGAGGTGGTGGGATGCGACAGGCCCTTGAGCGCCTGGATGAAGCAGACACTGGCGAACAGATACAGCAGGGTGACGAGGTTCAAGCTCATTCTTTGGCTCCTGCGGGGGCGGATTTTTTGTCCTTCTTTCTAAACATCTCCAGCATGCGCCGCGTGACCATGAAGCCACCGAAGACGTTAACCGCTGCCAGCGCCACGGCCAGCACGCCCATGGACTTGCCCAAGGTCGTTTCGGTCAAGGCGGCCGCCAGCATGGCGCCCACGATGACGATGGCAGAGATCGCATTGGTCACCGCCATCAGCGGGGTGTGCAGCGCGGGGGTGACGGTCCACACCACGTGGTAACCCACATAGATGGCCAGCACAAAGATGATGAGGTTGAGGATGGTGGGGGATACCAGTTCCATGGTGTTCTTCTTGTTGTAGAGGTTGTTATTTGCGACGAACTTCACCACCGTGCGCAACCAGGCAGGCGGCCACGATGTCGTCTTCCAGGTCCACATGCAGGGCGCCTTCCTTGTTGATCACCAGCTTCAGGAAGTCCAGCACATTGCGGGCGTACAGCGACGACGCATCCGCCGCCACCAGGGCCGGCAGGTTGGTTTCACCGATGAGGGTGACACCGTGTTTAACCACCGTCTTGTCTGCCTCCGACAGCGGACAGTTGCCGCCGCCCGAGCCATGCGGGCCTATCGCGCCCTTGCCTGCGGCAATGTCCACGATGACCGAGCCGGGCTTCATGGACTGGACCATGTCCTCGGTGATCAAGGTGGGCGCGGGGCGGCCGGGGATGAGCGCCGTGCTGATGACGATGTCTGCCTGGGCCACACGCTTGGCCACCTCGACTTTCTGGCGTTCCAGCCAGCTTGCCGGCATGGGTTTCGCATAACCACCTACACCCACAGCGGCGTCTCGCTCTTCATCGGTCTCGTAGGGCACGTCAATGAACTTGCCGCCCAAGGATTCGACCTGTTCCTTCACGCTGGGGCGCACATCCGACGCCTCGATGACGGCGCCCAAGCGCTTGGCCGTGGCAATGGCTTGCAGGCCCGCCACACCGACTCCGAGGATGACCACGCGTGCGGCCTTCACCGTACCGGCCGCCGTCATCAGCATGGGGAAGAAGCGCTGGTAGGTGTCAGCCGCCAACATCACCGCCTTGTAGCCGGCGATGTTGGCCTGGCTGGACAACACATCCATGCTTTGCGCCCGCGTGGTGCGCGGCGCGGCTTCCAAAGCGTAGGCAGTGAGCCCGGCCGTGGCCAAGCGCTGCAGGCCTTCGGTATCAAACGGATTGAGCATGCCCACCAGGGTGGTACCCGGCTTCATCTGGGTGGCCTCAGCGTCTGACGGGGTGCGCACTTTGAGGACCAGCTCGCTCCCCAACGCACCCGCCGCATCGGTGATGCCAGCGCCGGCCGCCACATAGCCCTCATCCGTCACGCTGGCCGCCACCCCCGCACCCGATTGCACACGCACCACGTGCCCCTGGGCTACGAGTTTTTTCACCGTCTCCGGGGTCACCGCGACCCGGGTCTCGCCCACCGCAGTCTCGGTGGGTACGCCTATTTGCATTTGGTATTCCTTGAACAATAAAAAGCCCCGCCGATGGGCGACGGGTGTCCCACCTCCGTACCAGGCCGCATCGACAACGGCTTAACGGTTGCTGGGGAAACTGAAGGCAACCCCCTCGCGCACCCCGGCCGACGGCCAACGTTGCGAGATGGTTTTGCGCTTGGTGTAGAAACGCACCGCGTCCGGGCCATAAGCACCCAGGTCACCAAACAGCGAACGTTTCCAGCCGCCAAACGAGTGGTAGGCCACGGGCACGGGCAGGGGCACGTTCACACCTACCATTCCGACCAGGATGTTGTCGGTGAAGTAACGCGCCGCTTCACCGTCGCGGGTGAAGATGCAGGTACCGTTGCCATATTCGTGGGCGTCGATCAAGTCCATCGCTTCTTGCAAGGTTTTGACGCGCACCACACCCAGCACCGGGCCAAAAATTTCTTCCTGGTAAATCACCATACCGGGCTTGACGTTGTCGAACAGGCAGGGGCCCAGAAAGTAACCCTCTTCATAGCCCTGCACCACGGCGTTGCGGCCATCCACCACCAGGGTGGTGCCCTCTTGCACGCCCTGGTCCACATAGGCCTTCACCTTGTCCCGGTGTGCTTTGGTCACCAACGGCCCCATGTCACTGCGGGCATGGGTGCCAGGGCCCACGCGCATCTTGGCGATCTCCACCTTCAGGCCGGCCACCACCGCATCGGCCGTGGCATCGCCCACCGCCACCACGAGTGGGATGGCCATGCAGCGTTCGCCACACGAACCGTAGGCCGCGCCCATGAGCGCGGTCACGGCATTGGTTATGTCCGCATCGGGCATGACCACGGCGTGGTTTTTGGCGCCGCCCAGGGCTTGCACGCGTTTGCCGTTGGCACAGCCGGTGGCGTAGATGCTCTCGGCAATCGGGGTAGAGCCCACAAAACTCACCGCATGTACCCGCTTGTCGGCCAACAAGGCGTCCACCGCCTCCTTGTCGCCATGGACCACATTGAGCACCCCGGGTGGCAGACCGGCCTGCAAAGCCAGCTGGGCCACCAGCAGGGCACTGCTGGGGTCGCGCTCCGAAGGTTTGAGGATGAAGGTGTTGCCACACACCACGGCCATGGGCCACATCCACAAAGGCACCATCACGGGAAAGTTGAACGGTGTGATGCCGGCCGTCACACCCAGCGGCTGGAACTCGCTCCACGAGTCAATGCCGGGGCCGGCATTTTTGCTGTGTTCACCCTTGAGCAGCTCGGGTGCGTAGCTGGCGTACTCCACATTCTCTATGCCGCGCTGCAACTCGCCCATGGCGTCTGCCAGCACCTTGCCGTGTTCGGCGGTCACCAGCGCACAGATGCCGGCTGCATTTTCTTCGAGCAGGTTTTTGAGTTTGCTCATCACCCGCGCGCGCTTGAGCGGCGGCGTGGCGCGCCATGCCGGGTAGGCCGACTGTGCGCTGGCAATGGCCTGCTCCACGGTGGCGGTGTCGGCCAGCAGCAAGGTTTTTTGCACCTGGCCGGTGGCGGGGTTGTAGACCGGCTGGGTGCGGCTGCCGCCGTCCACGAGGTCGCCGTGGATCAGGTGCTGGATAACGGGAAGGGTTGACATCAGTGGGGATTCGCTGGTGGTGAGGTGGAGGGGAAGACGTGGTGCTCTAACGCTGGGGCGCCAGGGCGCCCAGGTAGGTGCGCACACGCTCGTCGTTGGTCAACGTGGTGAAGTCCGGCGCCTGGGTGACCACACCTTTTTGCACAAACACAAAGCTGTCGCATTGCTCGCGCAGGATGTCGATGTGGAAGGGCTCGTTGGGGTGCATGCACAGGAACACGAGCTTTCCGCTTTGCTTGAGGCGCGTGAAAAAATCCAGCATGAAGCCGATGTAGCCGTCCTGGGTGTTGAACTGGGGTTCGTCAAACAGGTGGATCAGCGGCGATTTTTCGGTCGCGTTCGAGAGTAGAAAGTCGGGCTTCTTCTTCTGGAACGACCGCACCTGGTACGACTGGTGGTAGTGCACCGCCATGCGGTCACGCTGCAGGGTTTTCACCTCGTGGATGTCCTGCCCGTTGACGATGACGCGGCCGCTGGTGGGCAGGTTGCTGCCGGTGATCAGCTCAAACAGCGTGGTCTTGCCGGAGCCATTGGGCCCCATGACGCCGACCACGCAGGGCTTGGCAATTTCGAAGTTCGCATTCAGCGAAAAGGTGGTGGTCTTCTTGAAAACGCCGCGCTGGTATTGCTTGGCCAGGTTTTCCACACGCAAGATTGGTTGGTTCATGCTGACTAGACTCCCAAAAGCTGTTGGCGCAACGCAGGGTCGTTGCGTACATCGGCCGCAGGGCCTTCGTGAATGACTTTGCCCAGGTTCATGACGTACACGCGGTCGGCCACGGCCAGCGCGCTCTGCACGTTTTGCTCCACCACCAGCACCGCAATGCCCTCGGCCTTGAGCCGGGTGATGGTTTTCATCACGTCTTGCACCACCTTGGGCGCCAGGCCCTGGCTGGGTTCGTCAAACAGCACCAGACCGGGCGAGCCCAGCAGCGCACGCGAGATGGCCACCATCTGCATCTCGCCACCCGAGAGGTTTTCGCACTCGCGCTCCATCAAGTACTCCATGGCGCTGAAGATCTCGAAACACTCTTTCTCGTTCCACTTGCGAAAACGGGTCTGCTTTCGCGCAATAGCCAGGTTGCGGGCCACCGTCAGCGTGGGGAAAATGCGCCGGTCGTCCGGCACCCAGCCCAGGCCGGCCTTGGCAATCTCGTGTGTGGGCGTGCGTATGATGTCTTTGCCATCGAATGCAATGGCGCCCTTGCGCGGTGGTGTGAGCCCCAGGATGGAACGCAGCGTGGTGGTCTTGCCGGCACCGTTGGGGCCCAGCAGGGCCACCACTTCGCCGGGGCCTACCTGCAGCGACACATCGAACAAAACCTGGGTCTCGCCATAGAAGGTGTCGATGTGGTCAATGGACAACATCGATGCCGCCGCAGCGGGTTTTAATACGGCGCTCATGCCAGTGCTCCCAGGTTGGAGCGGCGAACCCACTCGTTTTGACGCAGCGCATCGGGTGTGCCCTGGGCGATCACCTGGCCCCAATGGATGACGGAGATCTGGTCCGCCAGGCTGAAAAGAAAGTTCATGTCGTGTTCGATGATCACAATGGTCAATTGGCGTTTGAGGGTTTTCACCAGCTCGGCCAGACGGGCCGTGCCCTCGGCACCCAGGCCGGCGGTGGGTTCGTCCAGAAACAGCATGCGGGGTTCGGCCGCCAGGGCCACACCAATCTCCAGCGCACGGCGCTCGCCATACGAGAGGCTGCTGGCCAACACACGTTCCTTGCCCTTCAGGCCCACGCGCTCCAGCACGGCCGCGGCCAGGTCTTGCGCGGTACGGTCTGCACCCAGGTCGCGCCAGGGGTTGAAGCCTTGTTTGCGCACATGGGGGGTTGCCATCAGCACGTTGTCCAGCGCGGTGTAGCTGTCAAACAGGTTCATGATCTGGAACGAGCGGGAGATGCCCTTGCAGGCGATCTCGCGGGGGGACAAACCGGTGATGTCTTCCCCCGCAAACGTGACGCTGCCGCGGTCAGGTTTGTAGCGGCCCGTGAGCACGTTGAAACAGGTGGTTTTGCCGGCGCCGTTGGGGCCCATGATGCCGTTGAGGTGGCCCTCTTCGAACCCCAGCGTGATGTCTTGCAACACCACCTGGGCACCAAAACGTTTGGACAGGCCGGTCGCTTCGAATAACTTCACAGGGCACCTCCTGTCGCAGCGGCGGAGGTGGCCACCGTCTTGCGGGGGCGGTTGCGCCAGGCTTGCCAGGCACCGGCAATGCCTTCCGGCTTGAACAGCACCATGACCATGAAAACCAGGCCGTACCAGAGCAGCCAGGTCTCGGTGTAGGCACCCAACAAATCACGTGCCAGGATAAAGAAGGTGGCACCAATCAGTGCCCCCCAGAAGCTCACCAGACCACCGCCAATCAACACCATCATCACCACAAACCCCGAGGTTTGCAGGCTCATCACATTGGGGTAGGCCGACTGCTGTGCCATGGCAAACATGGCACCAGCCAGACCTGCCACGGCGGTAGAAATGGTGAACGCCAACCACTTGTAGAGCCACACGTTGTAGCCCACAAACGAGGCGCGGGTTTCGTTCTGCTTGATGGCGCTGAAGATGCGCCCCAGCGGCGAATGGATGAGGCGCCACAGACCCACCAGCACCAGTGCAAACAGGATGAGGCAGAAGAAAAACAGCGCGTTGTTGCTGGCCAGGTCGAAGGAGACGAAACCCAGGTCGGCGGGCAGGCGCTTGATGCTCAAGAGGCCGTCTTCCCCACCGGTCACGCTGCTCCATTTGTTGGCGATGAACCAGAACACCTGGCCAAACGCAATGGTGAGCAGGGAGTAATAAATTCCGCGCCGGTGCGAGATGAACAGGGCTACCAGTCCGCCCAGCACGGCGGTCACCACCACGGCACCCACCAGGTCGAACCACAGGTTGGGCCAGATCTTGTGCTGCAACAAGCCAAACGCATAGGCACCGATGCCAAAAAAAGCCCCATGGCCAAACGACGGCAGCCCGGTGAAGCCCAGCAACAGGTTGTAGCCCATGGCAAACAACACCCAGATCATGATTTCAAGCGCCAGGTATTGGTATAGGCCCGCCTGGGTAATCCAGAGCGGGGTGGATAAGAAGACTGCCACTGCTAACAGCATGGGCAGGGGGAACAGTGGCGCACGGCCTGAAGCAAGTTGCATGGGGAAGGTGTCTCTGTTTTAGGTTTGAAATAAATGTTCCGAAAAGATCTGGACAAAACAGAATATACGTTCTATTATTCAAACATGCAAGAACATTTGTTCTAAATTTAAGAACTAAATGCAGAGCTTGAAGAGACAACCCCTACACATTCCCTGAATGGCAACGAGCAGCTTATGGACCCAGTAACGACCTACGACGAATTGAAGGACCTGATTGGCCGGATCTACCCGGACATGTCCAAACAATTGCAGCGCATTGCACGTTTTGCCCTGGAGCAACCCAACGACCTGGCACTGGGTACCGTGGCCACCGTGGCCGAGGCCACCGAAGTGCAGCCCTCGGCCATGATCCGTTTTGCCAACGCGCTGGGCTACAAGGGCTTCTCGGAAATGCAGCAGGTGTTCCGCGGCCATTTGCTGGAACGCTCTGACAGCTACCGTGAACGCATCGACCAGATGCGCAGCAAAAAAAACCGGGGTGCCCGTGCCCCCGCTGGGGTGCTGCACGAACTGGTGAGTGAATCGGTCGCCGAGTTGGGGCAATTGGAAGAAACCATCCTGCAGTCAGACCTCAAGGCCGCGGTCAAACTCCTCTCCAATGCGCCGCGCATTTTTGTGCTGGCACAGCGCCGCGCGTTTCCGGTGGCGGGTTACCTGGCCTATGCACTGGGCCAGCTGGAGCTGCGTACCCACCTGCTGGACGGCAGCGGTGGCATGTTGCGTGAAAGCCTGCGCGCCATGTCCAAAGGCGACGTACTACTGGCCTCCAGCTTTCGCAACTATTCGCCCGATGTGATTGACATGGCCGCCAAGGCCCGCGCCCTGGGCGTGCAGGTGATCGCCATCACCGATGGACCACTCTCCCCGCTCAAACCGTCTGCCCACGTCTGCCTGGAGCTGGCAGACGACTCGTCCAAACCTTTCCGCTCGCTGGTGGCGCCGCTGTGCCTGGCCCAGGCCTTGGTCGTCAGCGTGGGACATCAGCTTGCCGAAAAACCAACCACACCACCGGGGCGCAGTACGCCTCGCAAAAAGGGAACCCTATGAGTCGAAAACTGGATGTGATCTGCATGGGCCGCGCCGCGGTTGATCTGTATGGAGAACAGATTGGAGGCCGCCTGGAAGACATGCACACCTTCACCAAATACATGGGAGGTTCGCCGGCCAACACCGCCGTGGGAACCGCGCGTCTGGGCCTGAAGTCATCCATGCTGACCCGGGTAGGTGATGAGCACAACGGCCGCTTTGTACGTGAAACGCTGCAGGCCGAGGGCGTGGATGTGAGCCATGTCACCACCGACCCCAAGCGCCTGACCGCGCTGGTGTTTTTGGGCATCCAGGACCGCGACACCTTCCCGCTGATCTTCTACCGCGACAACTGTGCCGACATGGCCATCAGTGAAAGCGACTTCGATGCGGCTTACATCGCCTCTAGCAAGGCCCTGCTGCTGTCCGGCACCCATCTGTCGCAGCCCTATACCTACACCAGCTGCCGCAAGGCGATTGCCCTGGCCAAGGAAGCCGGCACCCGCGTGGTACTGGACATTGACTACCGCCCCGTGTTGTGGGGACTGACCAGCCCCGGTCTGGGCGAACAGCGGTTTGTGCCATCGGCCGAAGTCAGTGCCCATGTGCAAACCGTCATCAGCGCCTGCGACCTGGTGGTGGGCACCGAGGAAGAAATCCACATCGCCGGTGGCAGTACCGACACCCTGGTGGCCCTGCGCCGCCTGCGCGAACTCAGCGACGCCACCTTGGTGGTCAAGCGCGGCCCCATGGGATGTGTGGTGTTTGAAGGTGCAATTCCCGACAGCTTGGACAAGGGCCTCAAAGGTCCGGGCTTTCCGGTCGATGTGTACAACGTGTTGGGTGCGGGTGACGCTTTCATGGCGGGTTTCCTGCGCGGCTGGATTCGCGACGAGCCGCTGACCCGCTGCTGCGCCTATGCCAATGCCTGTGGTGCGCTGGTGGTGTCCCGCCACGGTTGCGCGCCGGCCATGGCCAGCTGGGAAGAGTTGCAGTTTTTCCTGGACCACGGCTCCAACACCCGCCGTCTGCGCGAAGACCTGCAGCTGGAGCACCTGCACCGCGTCAGCACCCGCACGCGCCGCTGGGACAACGATCTGGTCATTCTCGCGTTTGACCACCGCATGCAGCTCGAAGAGCTGGCCGACCGCCATGGCGCGAACCACGCGCGCATCCCCGCACTCAAGCTGCTGATTGCCGAAGGCGCACGCCAGGGCGCTGGCAAGCGCGCGGGCGTGGGCATCATCGTCGACGGCCGTTTTGGCGAAGACGTGTTCCCCCCCATGACCGGCACCGGCTGGTGGGTCGCACGCCCCGTGGAACTGCCGGGCTCGCGCCCTCTGCAGTTCGAGGCTGGCTCACACCTGGCCTCGGCCATGCGCGCCTGGCCCGGCGAGCATGTGGCCAAGTGCCTGGTCTACTACCACCCGCACGATGCAGTGCCCCTGCGCGAAGCCCAGCTCGCGCGTCTGGCCGAGCTACAAAAAGCCAGCGTGGACACCTTCCATGAATTTCTGGTCGAGGTGATTCCGCCGCGCGAGATGGCTTCGGACGAGACCACCCTGCCCGAGGCGATGGAACAGATCTACCGCGCCGGCATTTACCCCGACTGGTGGAAGCTGCCACCTGCGGCCTCGGCCGCCGAGTGGGAAGCCATTGCCCGGGTGATTGCACGCCATGACCCGCACTGCCGCGGCGTGCTCGTGCTGGGCCTGGAAGCCAGCGAAGACAAGCTGGAACGCAGCTTCCAGGTGGCAGCACCCCACCCCATCTGCCGCGGCTTTGCCGTGGGCCGCTCCATCTTCGCCGACGCCGCCAACAGCTGGTTCGCCGACCAGATGGGTGACGCCGATGTCGTCAAGGACATTGCGGCGCGTTATGCCCGCCTGATCACGCTGTGGGACGCAGCCCGGGCCACCCAGCCCGTGGAAGCCACCGCAGCCACCATTTGAATGACCCAAGGAAAACCATGACACAGAAAATCGGATTTATCGGCATCGGCATGATGGGCCACGGCATGACCAAGAACCTGCTGGCCAAAGGCTTCCCGCTGACCTTCAAGGTCAACCGCAACCGCGACAACCTGGCCGACCTGATCGCCGCAGGCGCCAAAGAGGCCAGCACCAATGCCGAGTGCGCGCAGGCGTCGGACATTCTGTTCATTTGCGTGACCGGCTCGCCGCAGGTGGAGCAAATTGTCTATGGCCCCCAGGGCCTGATGGAGTGCGGCCGCACCGGCCTGATCGTGGTGGATACCTCCACGGCAGAACCCTCGTCCAGCACCCGCATCCGCAACGACCTGGCCACCAAAGGCATCAAGCTGGTGGACGCCCCGCTGGCCCGCACCCCCAAGGAAGCCGAAGAAGGCCGCCTGAACACCATGGTGGGCGCTGACGCCGAAGACTTCAAGGTGCTGGAGCCTGTGCTCAAGGCCTTCTGCGAAAACATTTTCCACGTGGGCCCGCCCGGACACGGCCATGTGCTCAAGCTGGTCAACAACATGATGGCCATGACCTTTGCCGCCGCGATTGCCGAAGCCTTTGCCGTGGCCGCCAAAAGCGGGCTGGACCTGAACCGCCTGTATGACGTGATCACCGCCGGCGGCGTGAACTGCGGCATCTTCCAGATGATGGCCACCAAGACCCTGAAAGAAGGCGACGTGACCGGCTTCAAGTTCGGCATCTCCAACGCCCAAAAAGACTTGCGTTACTACACCCACCTGGCGGAAATGCTGCCTGTGGCCAGCCTGATGGGTGAGGCCACCCACCAGAGCCTGATCCAGGCCAGCAACGCCGGTTTTGGCGACAAGCTGATCGCCTCCCTTTTCGAAGCCCAAGAAAAATTAAACGACGTGAAGATCGTTCCCCGTTAAGCGTTCTCGTACCTGTTCTATTTCCCAAAACCACCGAGGAGACAACCATGAGCGAATCTGACAACACCACCACCAAAACCCAACCCGAGAGTGTTTCGGCATCGCGCCGTTCGCTGCTCAAACACACCAGCCTGGCCGTGGCAGGCGTGGGCCTGTATGGCGCGGCACCTTTCATGGGCCCCTGGAAACACAACACCGTGTGGGCCCAGGCCGCACAAAAGAAACCGCTGACCATTGGCCTGACCATGGACGCCTCGGGTCTGTACGCCGCCTCCGGTGGCATGGAGCGCCTGGGCGCCATGATGGCCATCAAGGAGTTCAACGACAAGGGCGGTGTGCTGGGCCGCCGCATCGAGGCGATTCACATCGACACCGAAACCACACCGGCCACCGGTTCGCGTGTGGCCGAGCGCATGATCACCCGCAACGAGGCAGCCTTCCTGATCGGTGCGGTGCACTCCGGCGTGTCCAACGCCATCTCGCAAGTCGCCCAGAAGTACGGCACGATCTTTTTGAACACCAACTCCAGCTCGCCCACCGAGGCCGGCAAGGACTGCCACCGCACCAAATTTGTCTGGGACGGCAATGGCACCAACTTCTCCAATGCCACGGTGCGCAACGCCATCAAAAACAATGGCAAAAACTGGGTGCTGCTGACCAACGACTACGTGTGGGGCCACACTACCTCCAAGGCCACGCGCGCCATTGTGGAAGCCAACGGCGGCAAGATTGTGGAAGAACTGCTGGTGCCACAAAACACCCGTGATTTCTCGGCCTACCTGCTCAAGCTGCAACAGCTCAAGCCCAACGTGGTGGCCACGGCCGTGGGCGGCGATGACATCAAGGCGCTGCGCCAGCAAGTGGTGCAGCTCAAGATGAACCAGACCATGGCCTGGATCAACAACCAGCAAGACTGGCCAGATGTCTACGGCCTGGGACCCGAGCAGATCTTCGGCGTGTTTGGCACCACCTGGTACTGGCGCCTGCAACTGCCCGGCGTGAAAGAGTTCGTCGCGGCTTACCAGAAACAGTACCCCGGCATGGCCATTCGCGTGCCCGGCAACGTGTACCACAACGGCTACATGGCCACACGTGAACTGCTGCGCTGCGTGGAAGAAGCCGGCACGACCAACAACATCGCCGTGATCAAGAAGCTCGAAGGCCGCAAGATGGCTGCCGCTGACCGCCTGCAGCACTTTGATGCGTGGATCGACCCGGTCACCCACCAGTGCCAGCAGACCATCTACATGGCGACCTACAACGACCAGCCGGCCGAGAAGGACGACATCTACAAGATCCTGACCCAGTCCGACCCCAAGGACGTGCAAGACAAGGATTCGCAAGGCGCGTGCAAGCTGGAGAGCTACGAAGCTACGCCCACCTACGAAGTCTGAGCACCACGACCATGACATCCCCCACCACCTCCGTGCAGCGGCGGCGGCTGATCCAGGGCGCCGGTGCCACCGCACTGGGCTTTCTGGGCCCCTGGAATGTGCACCGCGCCTGGGCGCAGACCGGTGCCAAAAAGCCTTTGCTGATCGGCTTGTCCACAGACGACACGGGACCGTATGCGTCCAGTGGGCAAGACGAGCAGCGCGGCATTCTGATGGCGATCAGCGAGGTGAATGCACGGGGTGGGGTGTTGGGCCGGCGTATTGAAACCGTGCATGCGGACACCGGGGGGGATGCGGTGCAGGCAGCAGAGGTGGCGAAAACCATGCTCGCCAAAAATGAGGTCGCGTTCTTGCTCGGTGGTGTGCATTCAGGCGCAGCCAACGCCATTTCCCAGGTGGCGCAAAAGTACGGTTGCATCTACTTCAACACCAACTCCAGCTCACCGACCGAGGCCGGCAAGGACTGCCACCGCACCAAGTTTGTCTGGGACGGCAACGGCACCAACTTTTCCACCTCGGTGGTCAAAGGGGCCATGACAGGTTTCGGCCACGACTGGCTGCTGCTGACCAGTGACTACCAGTGGGGGCACAACACGGCACGCGGTATCCGCACACTGGTGGAGGGCAACGGTGGGCGGATTGTGGAAGAACTGTTGGTGCCACAGAACACCCGCGACTTCTCCAGCCTGCTGCAAAAAATTCAGCACATCAAACCCGGCGTGATTGCCACGGCGGTGGGGGGCGAGGACCTGAAGGCCCTGCGCGACCAGGTGCGCAAGGCTGGCATGGACCGCAGCTTTGGCTGGATCAACAACCAGCAAGACTGGCCCGATGTGTACGGCCTGGGGCGCGAAGCCATGTTTGGCATTTTTGGCACCACCTGGTACTGGGGCATGCGACTGCCCGGTATCAAGGAGTTTGTGGAGCGTTACCAGCGCACCAACCCGAACTACCGCATCAAGGTGCCGGGCAATGTGTTTTACAACGGCTACATGGCCACCCATGAGCTGTTCAACGCGATTGAACGCGTGGGCAGCACCCACAACCTCAAGGTCATCAAGGAGCTGGAAAACCTGCGCATTCCTGCAATCAGACGCATGCAGCATGAAGACGCCTACATGAACCCGCTGACCCACCAGCTGCAACAGAATATTTACATCGCCTCTTACAACTCGTTCCCCCGGGGGAGCGACGACATTTTTCACATCCTCGCGCGCCTGCGGCCCGATGAAGTGGAAGACAGCAGCAGCGTGCAGCAATGCAAGCTGGAGTCGTACGCCGCCACCCCGAGCTACGAGCCCTGACCCGCCCTTTCATCGCTTACCACTACCAAGACATCCTTATGGACTTTCTTCTTTCACTACTGCCCCATCTGGCCAACGGCATTTCGCTGGGCCTGCTTTTTGCGCTGATTGCCCTGGGCTTCATGCTGATCGTGGGGGTGATGGAAACCATCAACCTCGCGCACGGTTCGTTGTTTGCGTTGGGCATGTATTTCGCCCTCTTCATCGTGGCGCCGCAGCTCGGCATGTTTCCCGAGTTGCAAGCCTGGTACATGGCACTGAGCATAGAAACGCGTTATGTGCTGGCACTGCTGTTGGCCCCCATTTTTGTCGGCCTGTTTGGCATGCTGCTGGAGCTGTGTATGCGCCGCACCTATGGGCGCGACCCGCTGTATGGCCTGCTGCTGACCTTTGGTGCCGCACTGGTGATTGAAGAAGGCATCCGCCTGTTGTGGGGCTCTTCCGAGAAACAGCTGCTGCTGCCGCCCGCCATCTCGGGGGCCTTTATGGTGGGTGACATCCTGTATTCCAACTACCGGCTGTTTGCCAGCGGTTTTGCCATCGTGATGATTCTGCTGCTGTGGGTGTTTTTGCAGAAAACCCCGTTCGGCGCCATCATCAAGGCGGGCGCCCATGACAGCGAAATGGTGCGTGCCCTGGGCATCAACCTGTCACGCCTGCGCCTGTTTGTGTTTGGCCTGGGTGTGGCACTGGCCGCGATTGCCGGGGTGGTCATGGCGCCCATCTGGGGCATCCGGCCCCACGTGGGGGTGGACGCTGTCGTGCCCGCCTTCCTGATCATCGTGCTGGGCGGTGTGGGCTCGCTCTGGGGTGCGGTGATTGCCGGGCTCATGGTGGGCATGGTGGTGGGCATCACCGGGGCCTATGCCTCGGAGTGGTCGCTGATGTCCATGTATTTGTTGTTCATTGCCGTGGTGACCTTCCGCTCCCGCGGCCTGTTTGGAAAGAAGAGTGTTCTCGATGTCTGATACCGCGAAAGTTCTCCTGGGCAAAGTGGCCCTGGTCACCGGTGCCGCTGGCACCATGGGCCTGGCCGCCGTGCGTGTGCTGCTCGAAGACGGCTGCAAAGTCGCACTGGTGGACTTCAACCACGCCCGCAACAAGGCCCTGGCCGACGAGCTGGGCCCCAATGCTGCGGCCTTTTCGTTCGACATCAGCGACGCCGAGGCGGTGCAGGAGGGCCATGCACGCATCGTGCAGACGCTGGGCACGGTGGATATTCTGGTCAACAACGCCGGCATCCTCTCCAACAACAAGGTAGAAGCCACCGACGCGCAGGAATGGCGCCGCGTGATGGGCGCCAACCTGGACGGCGCCTTCTACCTGTCGCAGCAGGTGGTACCGGCCATGAAGGCCCAGCGCTTTGGCCGCATCATCAACACCAGCTCGCTGGCCGCCAAGACGGGCGGATTGACGGCGGGCACGGCCTACTCGGTGTCCAAGGGCGCTATGAGCGCGCTGACCTTCTCGTTGGCGCGTGAACTGGCCAGCTTTGGCGTGACTGCCAACGCGATTGCCCCCGCCTATGTGAAGACCCCCATGATCACCGAACAGCTCAACGAAGAGCAGCGCCAGAAGTTGCTCAAAGACATTCCCGTGGGGCGCTTCTGCGAACCCGAAGAGTTTGCCCATGTGGTGCGCTTTCTGGCCTCGCCGCTGGCGGGTTTCATCACCGGTGAGATCATCGACATCAACGGCGGCCTGCTGATGGACTAGGCCACGGGCCAGCACACAATTCCATAGACATGACACCCAAGATTGATTTCACCCAGGCCCTGAGTGGCCTGTTCGACCTGCGCGGCAAAACCGCCTATGTACCCGGCGGTTACGGCGGCATTGGCGAAGCCATTGCCTGGGGCTTGGCCCTGGCCGGGGCCCGTGTGGCCGTGTCGGGCCGCGACGAAGGCAAGGCCGTGGCGGTGGCCGCAGCCCTGCAGGCTGCAGGGCACGACGCCGTGGGCCTGGCCATGGACGCACACTCGGTGCCGCACATGCAGGCCTCGGTAGACACAGTGGCCCAGCACTTTGGCGGGCTGGACATTCTGGTGAACTGCGTGGGCCTGCAGCGCGAGGAAGCACTGCTGGAGGTGACCGAAGAAGCGTTTGACGAGGTCATCCAGGTCAACCTGAAGGCGGCCATGTTCCTAGCCCAGGCCACGGCCAAAAAGCAGATTGCCGGTGGACGCGGTGGCGCCCAGGTGCACCTGCTGTCGGTGCGGGCGCAGCTGGGCCTGCGCGGGCGCGGCTACTCGGCCTACTGCAGCAGCAAGGGTGGCCTGGTCATGCTGATCCGCCAGCACGCGAGTGAGTTGGCGCCGCACGGCATCACCGTCAACGGCATTGCCCCCACGGTGGTGAAGACCGAAATGGCGCGCCACTGGCTGGAAAACCCCGAGACGCGCAAACAGGTGCTGGACCGCATTCCCCTGGGCCGCGTGGCGGACCCGCAGGACGTGGCCGGGGCGGCGGTATTTTTTGCCTCGCCCGGCGCGGCCTTTGTGACCGGGCAGGTGCTGTACCTGGATGGCGGCATCACCGCCTCGCAATAGGCGCCAAAACACCTGCCCAAACACCTGTTTTTTGCAGGGTTGATTGCGCAGCGCAGTGGGGATGGGTAGATTCTCCCCATGCGCGCACCATTCAGTACCCTGAAAACCAGATGGGCCACGGGCTGGCTGGCGGTCCTCATCGCCATGCCGCTGGGCGCATGGGCCCACGAGTCCGACTGGAGCATCGGCGTCTACACCGGGCAGTACCACGATGCCGAACCGGCCGGCGCCATTGCGGGCCGGGCCAATTACCTCAACCAGTACCTGCTGGCGGTCACCGCCAGCAAGACGCTGTGGCGCTCCAGCACCCTGCCCCTGTCGATTGAGCTGGACGGCATGCTGGGCCAGCAGTGGGGTCAGGCCAGCCTGACCGAGGTGGCGGTGGCGCCCGTATTGCGATGGAGCGGTTTTCCGTGGCGCGACGTGCTGCGCACCGACCTGCGGCTGGCGCCCCTGGGTATTTCGTACACCAGCAGCGTGAGCCCGCTGGAGCTGGGCGCCAACGGCCAGGGCAGCCGCACGCTGAACTACCTGTTTGTGGAAGCAGCGTTCTCCCGGCCGCAGGCCAAGGAGCACGAGGTTTTTGTGCGCCTGCACCACCGCTGCGCCATTTATGACCTGCTCAACAACTACGGTGCCAACGGCGAAGACTTTTTGACCATTGGTTACCGGCACAAGTTTTGAGCGATTAATGGAAGTCCCGGCTGGTGGTGGCCAGGTCACCCAGCAGGTGGGTGAGGTCCACCACCCGCTTGGCCACCACGTGGCGCACCTGGCCGCCGCTTTCGTCGTCGCGCTGCCACACGCCATACACCGCCATCAGCCGCGCGCGGTAGACCACGTCGCGAAATTGTTCGTGCACGCTCTTCCACACAATCACATTCACACTGCCGGTCTCGTCCTCCAGCGTCACAAAGATCACGCCCTTGGCCGTCTGCGGCCGCTGGCGTGCAGTAACGATGCCGCAGGCCCGCACCAGCCGGCCGCTGGGGTAGTCGCGCATCTGCGCGGCCGTCAGCAGCTTCTGTTTTGATAGCGGCTCACGCAATAACAGCAAGGGGTGGGAGCGTAAAGTGAGCCCAACTGCGGCGTAGTCAAAGCTCACCTCTTCGCCCTCACCCGCGGCGGGCAACATCAGTTCATCTTCGTCAATCGGCACGCCCTGCAGCAGCGCGGGTGCGGGCAGCAGGGCCGAGGCGTCCCACACCTGCTGGCGGCGGTGGCCGCTGAGCGACTGCAGCCCATCCGCACTGGCCAGGGCCTTGAGGTCGCCCGCGTCAAGCTGGCAGCGCAGAGCCAGGTCTTGGGTGCTGGTGAAGGGAGCCAACCGACGTTGATCGGTGATGCGCTCTGCCACTGGCTTCGTGAAACCGCTAACCAGACGCAGCCCCAAGCGAACGTCATCCCCCTCCAGCGTACAGTCCCAATCGCTGTGCGCCACATCCAACGCGCGCACCGTCACGCCGTGGCGCTGCGCGTCTTGCACCAACTGCGCCGGGCCGTAAAAACCCAGCGGCTGGCTGTTGAGCAGCGCGGCCAGAAAACAGGCCGGTTCGTGCCACTTGAGGTAGCTGCTGATGTAGACCAGCAGCGCAAAGCTGGCCGCGTGGCTTTCGGGGAAACCGTATTCACCAAAACCCTCCATCTGCTTGAAGATGGCCTCGGCAAAGTCCAGCGGGTAGCCCCGCTCCACCATGCCGCCCACCAACCGGTCGTGGTACTGGCTCACATTGCCATGGCGCTTCCACGCGGCCATGGAGCGGCGCAGGCCATCGGCCTCGCCCGGCGTGAAGCCGGCCGCCAGCACGGCGATCTGCATCACCTGCTCCTGAAAAATCGGCACGCCGTGCGTGCGGTGCAAGGCTTTTTCCAGCGCGGGATAGGGTGACTTGGCGGCTTCCGGGTCTTTGCGCGCCTTCAGATACGGGTGCACCATGCCGCCCTGGATGGGCCCTGGCCGCACGATGGCCACCTCCACCACCAGGTCGTAATAACAGCGGGGCTGCAGGCGCGGCAGCATGCTCATCTGTGCGCGGCTCTCGATCTGGAACACGCCCACCGTGTCGGCCGCACAAATCATGTCGTAGGTGGCTTCGTCGCCGCGCGGAATGTCCTGCATGCGCAACGGTTCTGCCAGGCCACGTCGCTGCGTCACCATCTCCAGGCAACGGCGGATGGCGCTGAGCATGCCCAGGGCCAACACGTCCACCTTCATCAGGCCCACGGCGCTCAGGTCGTCCTTGTCCCACTGGATGATGGAGCGGTCTGGCATGGCCGCGTTCTCCACCGGCACCAGCCGGGTGAGTGGTCCCTGCGTCAGCACAAAACCGCCCACATGCTGGCTCAGGTGGCGCGGAAAGCCCTGCAGCGTGGTGCTCAGCTCCAGCCAGAGTTGCAGGCGGCGCGAGAGATGAGGTGCAAGACCACCCTGCCCCCCGGGAGTCTGGGCGGCAGGGCGTTCAGCGTAGGTCAAGGAGGAGCCCGCACCGCGGGCGGGGGACACGGAGCTGGGCGCTCTGCCGCCCAGGCTCCCGGCACCCGCCACACCTGCGCCACCAGCTACTTTTTCTATAGCAAATTGCAGTCGCTCTGCCAGCACCTCCCGGCCGTACATGCCGGGGTGCTCCTTGGCCATGGCGGTGATCAGGTCCTCAGGAATCTCCAACGCATGGCCCACATCTCGCAGAGCGCTGCGCGGGCGGTAGCTGATGACGGTGGCCGCAATGGCCGCACGCTCGCGGCCGTATTTGGCGTAGATGTACTGGATCACTTCCTCACGGCGCTGGTGCTCAAAGTCCACGTCGATGTCGGGCGGTTCGTTGCGTTCGCGGCTGATGAAACGTTCGAACAGCAGCGAACTCTCATGTGGGTTGGCCTCGGTGATGTGCAGGCAGTAACAGACCACCGAGTTGGCCGCCGAGCCGCGCCCCTGGCACAGGATGTGTTCGCGCCGCGCAAACTTCACGATGTCGTGCACCGTGAGGAAATACATCTCGAAGCGCAGTTCCTCGATCAGCGCCAGCTCGTGCTCCACCCGCGGGCGGATGTCCTCGGGCATGCCCGCCGGGTAACGCTCACGTGCGCCCTCCTCCACGTAATGGCGCAGGGTCTGCGCCGCCGTCTGGCCCGGCAGCACGGCCTCCAGCGGGTAGTGGTAACGCAATGCGTCCAGACTGAACGTGCAGCGCTGCGCCACGGCCAGCGTATTGGCCAACCACTCCGGCGGGAACAACGCCGCCAACCGCACACGCGAACGCAGGTGCCCCTCCGCATTGGCCTGCAGTGCAAAGCCGCAGGCCGACACCGGCTGGCCCAGGCGCACGGCGGTCAGCACATCGTGCAGCGGCTTGCGCGAGCGCACATGCATGCACACCTGGCCCGTGGCCAGCACCGGCAGACCACTGAGCACAGAAAGTTGCTGCACGCGCACACGCTGCAGCGCATCCCCCGCCACCAGCCCCACACTGGCCGCCAGCCAACAATTTGAACCAAATAAGCCTCTGGCCCTTATGGATATTGCGCAAGCAGCTTCTGTATTGATAGCAGATGGAAAGGCCAGCAGCACTTCACAGTCCGCCAGCAGCGCCCAGGGCGACGCTGCCCAGGTGGTGCGGTACTCGCCCTTGGGTGCCGCCATGCGGGCCTGGGTAATGAACTCGCAGAGGTTGCCCCAGCCCGACAACGTGTGCGGCAGCGCCACCAGCGTGAACTGCGCGCCACCCGGCAGCGCCACTGCAAATTCCGCCCCCGGCAGCAGCTGCAGGCCCAGGCGCTTGGCCTCCACGTGCGCACGCACCACACCGGCCACCGAACATTCGTCGGTGATGGCCAACGCGCGGTAGCCCAGCGCGTGGGCGCGCTGCACCAATTCTTCGGGCTGCGAGGCGCCGCGCTGGAAACTGAAGGACGAGAGGCTGTACAGTTCTGCGTAGTCTGGAAGCATATTGGCGTGCCCCAGTGCATCAGGGAATGTAATTATGACCAATAACTGTAGTTATATACAGGTCATATCTGTAAAGACATTAACATTCCCTTACACTTCGACCATGCAACTGTCTTCGCTGCCTGCCATCCCCATCACTGCCGCCCTGCGTGCGGACATTGAGTCTCTGCTCGACTCGCAAGAATCGCTGTCCGAGTTCGTGTTGACCTCCGTGCTGGAAAGCCTGGAGCGCCGCCGCCACATGGCCGCCATGCGTGCCGAAGCAGCCAGCCAGCAGCAAGAGGCCCACACCGGCCCGCTGCGCGTGCTGGTGGTGGACGATGACGATTTCAGCCACACCGTGCTGCGCGAAATGCTGCTGAGCCTGGGCGTGGCCGAGGTGCACACCGCACGCGACGGCAGCAGCGGCGCCGAGGTGCTGGCCCAGATGCCCGCACCGCCCGACTTTCTGATTTGTGACATGGTCATGCCACACACCGATGGCATCGACTTTTTGGGCCACTTGGCCAAGGCGCAGTACCGCGGCGGGGTGATTTTGCTCAGCGGCGGCGACAGCCTGATGCTGTCGATTGCCGCCGAAGTGGCCGTGTCCGACGGTCTGCGCGTGCTGGGCTCGTTTGCCAAACCGCTGCAGCGCGGCGACCTGGCCGACGTGATGGGCCTGGAGCACTAGGCTCCGGCTCCCCGCCATCCCCGTGACTCAGTTTGCGGGGGATGGAAAAAACGGCTCCCCCTGCACGCTGGACAGCGGCAGCACCTTGCTCCCCAGTGGCACCAAAGCCGGCGTGCGCTCGCGCGGGGCCTCGTCATCGTCAGGGCCCATTACCGGCCGGCCCTTGCCGGGTGCCAGCACCGGGGCCACGCAGGCCGCACGGATCTCGGCCACTTGCTCCGGCTTTAAAACATCCCGCTTGCCAAAAGGCTGGCCATCCACCTGCAGGCGCTCTCCTTTGAGCAATGCCACCAGGTTCAGCGGGGGCCGGGCCTGCTGGGTGTCAAAACCCAGGCGCACCGTGCCGCCCCGCAGCGCGGCTGGCAGCTGGTACTGGGTCACCCGCAGCTGTTGCGGCTGGCCGCGGGCGTCCATCTCCACCTGGCCGATATAAAAGTAGCGGGCCGTGGCAACGGGCATGGCAGGCAGTGGGTAGCTCTCGGCCCAGCTGTGCCGGTCGTTGCTAAACAGGGGGCGCAGGCTGCTGGGCCAGGCAGCGGTGGCCGAGGTGGCAAACACCGGGGCCAAGGCCTCGCTCAAGGTGTAACCATGGAAGTCAAACACCAAGTCGCTGCCCGGCCCCGCCTTGGCAAAGGCCGGAAACAGCGTCTGCGCCTTGCGCACCTCCTGCAGGCGCACACCGGCGTCTTTGCCGGGCAGGGCCTTCCAGTGGCCAGCCACCAGCATGTCCAGTGACCCGCCCATGAAGCGGAAGCAAAAGGTGTTGTCGTCCAGCAGCATGATCTGGCTCACCGTGTCCACAGAGCCGCTGGTGTAGCCGCCCGGGTAAGGGCGCTCTTCAGGCGTCAAAGCGCCTGCGCTGCCGTGCAGCGCAGCCAGCAAGGCCAGGGCCCAGGTGTGGCGGGGTGGTGTCATCGTGTTCTCCCTGTCATTAGCTGGCCACTATAGGGCACGGCATGGGGCACGGCACCGCACTGTCGCGCGGGTTACGCCAAACGCGCCAGCGCCAGCCACGGCCTCCTAAGATGGCTTTTTGCACGGCTTTTGCTGAGGGGATTCCATGGACTTGCGTTTTGACAACAAAGTGGTGCTGGTCACCGGCGGTGGCGGTGGCATTGGGCGGGCCAGTGCGCTGGCCTTTGCCCGTGCGGGCGCCAAAGTGGCGGTAACGGACCGCGATGTGCCGGCCGGCGAAGAGACGGCCGCCCAGGTGCGCGCGTTGGGTGCCGAGGCGCTGTTTGTGGCCGCCGACGTGGTGCAGGCTGCGCAGGTGCAGGCCATGGTGGCGCATGTCGTGGCGCACTTTGGCCGACTGGACTGCGCCTTCAACAACGCGGGCATCGAGGAAGAACACATGCGCCTGGCCGACTGCGAAGAGGCCACCTTCGACCGCATCCTGGGCGTCAACGTCAAAGGCGTGTGGCTGTGCATGAAGTACCAGATCCAGCAGATGCTGGCCCAGGGCGGGGGCAGCATTGTCAACACCGCCTCGGTGGCGGGCCTCATTGGCGCGCCCAAGATGTCGGCCTATAGCGCCAGCAAACACGCGGTCATCGGCCTCACCAAATCAGCGGCGGTGGAGTACGGCCGCAAAGGCATCCGAGTGAATGCGGTATGCCCTGGCGTGATCCGCACCCAGATGTTTGACCGCGCCGTGGCCGCTGATCCCAAAGTAGGGCCGGCAGTGGCCAGTGCGCACCCGATTGGCCGCATTGGCGAGGCCGACGAGGTGGCCGCCGCTGTGTTGTGGCTTAGTTCGGACGCGGCCAGTTTTGTGACCGGCCTGGCCCACACGGTGGACGGCGGGATGACCTCGGTCTGACCTGCCAGAGGTGCTTTACGCCCCGCCCGATGGGCGACTTTGGCGGCGCAACCACGCCACGATGGCCGGGCCGTACATGATCATGGCCAGTGCGCCGCCAATCAACGGCAGCGCCAGGAACACCCAACCGGTCAACACTTCCTTGCCAATCAATACGCCCACCACCAGCGCTACGGCGGGGTTCACAAACGAGTAACTGCCGGCCACGGCGGCCGTGGTGTTTTGCAGCAGCCACAGGTAGGCGTTGAGCGCGATCAACGTGCCAAACACCAGCAGGTACCACCAGGCCAGCCAGGCTTCATGCGTCACGTTGCTCAAGGCGTTCTGTGGCTCGATCAAGGACGCAGCCACCACCCCCATCAGCCCGCCGGCCAGCCACTCGGTGGCGGACGCCATGGCCGGGCCTGGCAGGTCCAGCTTGCGGGACGCATACGAGCCCACGCTCCAGCACAGCGGGGCACCAAAGGCGGCCAGCGCGCCCAGCCAACTGGCCGAGAAGTCGCCTTCCATGGCCAGCAGCAGCGCACCGCCCACACCCAGCACCAAGCCAATCCAGC
The DNA here is from genome assembly GCF_002943465.1 of Rhodoferax sp. TS-BS-61-7. Classification (GTDB taxonomy): domain Bacteria; phylum Pseudomonadota; class Gammaproteobacteria; order Burkholderiales; family Burkholderiaceae_C; genus Allorhodoferax. The sequence goes on along the minus strand of NZ_PTQY01000005.1, from coordinate 288,034 downwards.
TCGTCATGGGTACACGCTCGCCGCCCAGGCGCGTCCACAGCGCCAGCCACATGGGCATGGTGGTCACCACGGTAGCCATCAGGCCCGAGCCAATGCCGTGCTGCTGCGCAAACACCACCAGGTTCATGGCACCAAACACCATGAGCCCGCCCACCACGGCCGCGTTGCGCCACTGGCGCCAGCTCGGCAGCTTCTCGCCGCGCCACAGCGCCCAGGCCAGCATGATCACGCCGGCCAGCGTGAAACGTGTGGCGTTCATCCACAGCGGGGGGAAGCTTTGCACCGCAATGCCAATGGCAAAGTAGGTGGTGCCCCAGACGATGTAGACCAACCACAGCGCCACCATGAGGCGCCAAAAAGGAGACAAACGCCAGCCGTGCTGAATATTGAGTGCCGAAATCATGAATAGTCCGTAAAATTTACGGCAACAAGCGCCGATAGGCGTGATATTACTAAAAAATACGCCCAATGCAAGTAATTATTCAGACAGACGCCATCGACGCCAAAATTCTTACGGCCTTGGGGGAAGATGGCCGTCGTTCTTACGCCGAGGTGGGGGCCGAGGTGGGCCTGTCCACCGCCGCCGTGCACGAGCGGGTGAAGAAGATGCTGGAGCGCGGTGTGATCCGCCGCTTCTCCATCAGCGTGGACCCACTCACGGTGGGGCTGAACTTCACGGCCTTTGTGGCGATTCGCAACGACGGCGGTGCGCACTGCCGCGACATTGCGGCGCGCCTGCGTGAGGTGAGTGCAGTGCAAGAGCTGCACAGCGTGGCGGGTGAGTACGATTTGCTGGCCAAGGTGCGCACGGCGCACGCACGCGACCTGGAAGCGGTGCTGCTGCAGATCAAGGCGATTCCCGGCGTGGCCCGCACCACCAGCACCGTGGTGCTGAACACCGAGTTTGAAGACCAGCCGCTGCGCTTGGGCGAAGCCTAAACCGCCACCCTCACACCAGCCATTGCTGCATATCCACCGTGGTGCGTTGGCCCACGGCGCTGGCGTGCTCGGCCAGCCACTGCTGGCCGCGGTGCAGGCCCTGGTCGTGCAGCAGGTTCAAAAAACGCGCATGCGCCAGCATCTTGGTCTCGCTGCGCTGCAGGCTCTCCAGGTTGCTGGAGTCAATCATGTGGAAACGCACGCTTTGCAGGCGTTGCTCCAGCGGGCCCTGGTGCTGGGTGACGTGGGCCGCGTCCTGCACGCGGGCAAACATTTGCATCTCGCGCATGAAGTGGGCCTTAAAGCCCAGCTCCTCCATACGCGCCTCAATCTCATCCATGGTGTGCGGCGTGCCTTCGTGCTTGAGCGGCGCCAACAGCACCAGCAGCACATCGCCCGCTGCGCAGTCGTAAAACAGCGGGAACACGGCGGGATTGGCCGCAAAACCACCGTCCCAATACGGTTCACCCTCAATCTCTACCGTGTGGTGAATCTTGGGCAGACAGGCCGAGGCCAGCAGCATGTCCAACGTCAGCTCATGTTCGCGGAACAGGCGCAGCTTGCCGGTGTTGACCTGGGTGGCACCGACAAACAGCTTGAATGGACTCTCGGCGCGCAGGCGTTCAAAGTCGATCTGGCGTTTGAGCAGGCTGCGCAGCGGGTTGATGGCCAGCGGGTTCAGCTCGGTGGGAGAAAAGAAGCCAGCCCATTGCGCCAACATCTTGGTGGCAGGCGAGAGGCTGATCGCATCGCCCCCGCCCGTGGTCAGCATGCCCCAGGGCAGCTGCTGGCTCACCTCGGTCCAGAACTGGGCCAGCGCTTCGCGTGCGCCTTCGCGCCCACCCGTCATCCAGCCCTGCGCCATCACCACCGCATTCATGGCGCCGGCGCTGCTGCCGCTGATGCCCTCGATGTGCATGCGCGGGTCTTGCAACAGCGCGTCCAGCACGCCCCAGGTAAAGGCGCCATGCGCACCGCCGCCCTGCAGGGCCAGGTTGATCCGGGCGGGAGCTGGGGTGCCCAGCCGCGTGCGCCACAGACGCTTGAACAGGCGGCTGCCAGCAGACGGCAAAAGACGCCGGGCGGAGGTGGGAAGGTCGATCACAGGAAGTCCTTTCGTTGCACACGAGGACATGCAGCTGCGGACCAGTATAGGGTTTTCCCTTAATTCCCCCACCCCAGGGGGCAAAGGCTAGACCGTGCCGCTCTGGCGCGTCTGGCGGAACTTCTGCTCCAGCTCGTGGCGCAGTTGTTTGCGCATTTGCGCAGCCTCAAAGCGGCGCACCTCGTCGGGTGTCTCGGGCTGCAGGGGGGGTACGGGCGCGGCCTTGCCGGCATCGTCCACCGCCACCATGGTGAAGAAGCAGCTGTTCACATGGCGCACTTCCTGGCTGCGGATGTTTTCGGCAATCACCTTGATGCCCACCTCCATGGACGACTTGCCGGTGTAGTTGACGCTGGCCAGAAAGGTGACCAGCTCGCCCACATGGATGGCCTGCAGAAACAGCACCCGGTCCACACTGAGCGTGACCACGTAGCGCGAGGCATAACGGCTGGCGCAGGCGTAGGCCACCTGGTCCAGCAGTTTCAAAATAGCGCCGCCGTGCACATTGCCAGAGAAGTTGGCCATGTCGGGCGACATGAGCACGGTCATGCTGAGTTGGTGGGTGGGGAGGTTCATGGCCCCGAGTGTAAAAGAGCGGCCCCGCCGGGCTATATTGCGGCCCATGCACGCCCCCTTGTTTGACGCCAGTGTTCCCGTGTTCCGCCGCTACCTGTTGCAGTTGCACGCGCTGCTGGTGCGGGCCGCACAGCACGACCGGCCCACGCCCCCCCTGCTGCAGGCGCGGCTGGCGCCCGACATGCTGCCGCTGGCCGTGCAGGTAGAGGTGGCGGTGAACTTTGTGTTTCGCGCCTGCGCGCCGCTGGCTGGCCAGGCGCTGCCGCCCTTTGGTGAACCCCGCCAAAATTTCGCCACGTTGCAGGCGCGTGTGGCCGAGGGCTTGGCCTTTCTTGACACACTGGCTCCGGCTGACTTTGCCGATGCCGCGCAGCGCCAGATCAGCGACCCGGCGGGCGAGACCACAGTCACACTCGATGGCAGCACGTTTTTGCAGCAGTACGCACTGCCCAACTTCTTCTTCCACACCAGCATGGTCTACGCCATCCTGCGCCAACAGGGCCTGCCCTTGAGCAAGGGCGACTTTGATGGCTGGCATGTCTACACCGCTGGGCAGGCTCGCTGATGCACCGCCCCCGCCTGCCCCACAGCCACCTGTACGCCTGGGCTGTTGCACTGGTCTGCACCGTACCCGCCGCATGGGCCCAAGAGCCCCCCGAGGAAGCGCCCCCAAACGCGCTCTGGGTCAACGTGGGGGCATTGACCTACCACTCCAACCAGAGCAAGGGCTACAACGAGAACAACCATGGCCTGGGCGTGGAGTACCAGTTTCGCCCCGACACCTCGGTCATGGTGGGCAGCTTCTACAACAGCGTGCGCCGTGACACCCACTACGCCGCCGTGAACTGGCAACCCATCGCCCTGAACGACTGGAAGCTGGGCTTGGCCGTGGGGGTGATGAATGGCTACCCCGCCGTCAAAAACGGCAACTACTTTGTTGCGGTCTTGCCCATGGTCAGCTACGAAGGCAAGCGTTTCGGCGTCAACCTCAGCCTGATCCCCAACGTGGCCAAGATCGACGGTGCCCTGGTGGTGCAAGTGAAGTTCCGCCTGTTCTAAACCTCTTCACGCATACAGCCCGTGCAGGTACCAGGGCGCGTCCTGCGCGGTGGCGGCTTCGCTACCCAGCTTTTCGCGGTACACCCACACCAGCCCCGCCTGCGGGCTGCGGGCGATGAAGTAATCGCGCAGCACCGGCGTGCCGTCCAGCCAGCCCGCCTCCAGCCGCTGCGGCCCCACCAGCAGGGCCAGCGCGCCCTGGTACTGCGGGCAGTGCCCACGCACCGGCAGACGCTGCGGGCTGGGCAAGAGCCAGGTAGGCCAGACGCTGGCCTGGGGGTGCAATTCATAGTCTTTTAGGCCTCTAGCCCTTATAAATATTGCGCCAGCAGCTCCTGATTTCATAGCATTTTGTGCTGGCGTATCGGCCTGCCACGGCGCCCAACGCTGCATCTGCTCGGGCCGGTGGTCGGTCAGCGGGGTGGCGCACTGCACCTGCGCGGCGCCCAGGCGCGCGGCCAGGCGCTCCAGCGTCTGGTGCAGGCTGTCACCCTTGCGCACCTCGTCGGGCAGCAGGCTGTGGCTCTCGCCCGCCAGCGGCTGGGTTTGCAGGCTGCGCAGGCGCAGATAGAGCACGGGTGCGGGTAGCGTGACCCGCGCCAGTTGCTCGCCCAGAATGCGCTGCAAATGCGCCATGTCTTGCGTGGCCTGGGCGGTGCGCAGCTCCAGTCGGCCCTGCTGGCCACCCGTGTGGTGGGCGTCCACGTGGCGGGTGTTGGCACGGCGTGCGTCCAGGTCCCACAGCAGCTCCAGCGCCAGCACGCCGTGCTGGCGTGCGCGCAGCCACACCAGCAGCTGCGCCAGCAGGCGGCGTGCGCCAAACAGCAGTGCCGGGGCCGACTCCACGCTGGCCGCCAGCTCCAGCGGCGCGTCAAACACCTCGGGCAGCGTGAGCCAGGGGTAGACCTCGGGGCGCTGGCCCCAGGCGCGGTCCAGCGCATCCACCAGCTCCGCGCCAAAACGCCGCACCAGCCCGCCACGCGGCAGCGCCCGCAGCTGGCCCCAGGTGCGCACGCCCAAGCGCGCCAGCGTGGGCAGGTGCGGCCGGGCGGCGGCCAGCACATGCGCCGACAGCGCTTCGGGCGCCACCTCGCGCCCATTCCACAGGCGCCCCAACGCTATCAAAGACGTAGCACCTTGCGCATATTCCACGGGCGCCAGAGGCTGATTTGGCTCAAAAATCTGCTGCAGCAAGGCGCTGCGCCCGCCAAACAAGCGCTCGCTACCTGACACCTCCAGCACCAGCGCGTCCTCCACCCGCGCCACCAGCGGCGTGAAGCGCAGTGCCCACCAGGCCAGCGCGGTGTGCACATCGGCCAGGGTGGGCTCGGGCGAGGCGGCGGCATCAGGCGTGGGCCGCAGTGCGATCCAGTGCATAGGCACCCTCCGCCGCCAACAGCACGGCCAGGCGGGCCGCGCGCGCCTGCAGCTGCAGCGGCTGGGCCAATGGCGGGCCGCGGCGTTTGACGATGTGCACCGCCAGCGCATCCAGCCCTGGGCTCTGCGCTGGCGGCTGGGGCTGCAGCACCAGCCGCAGGGCCGCGGGCGAGGCGTCGGCCTGCAGTGAAGCCGGGCGCATCACAAACAGCAGCTTGTGGTGCTCGGCCGCGGCCATTTGCAGGCGGCGCAGCTGGTCGCTGCGCGCCTGCGGTAGCCAAGCCAGCACCGCGTCCACCTCGGCACAACGCAGCAGCTGTTCGGTGGCCCAGAGCCTTCCGTCTTGAACTGCACCCACCGCCAGCAGGCGGCTGGCGCGCAAGCCCAGCGCCGCCAGGGCCGGCACAAACGGCAGGTAAGGCGCCCCCACCAGCACCACCGGCCCCTGGCCACAGCGCGCCAGTGCGGGCAGCAACAGCCGCCATTCGCTGTGCACACCAGCGGGCTGCAGCAGCTCCACCAGCGCGCCTACGGGCCAGCCACCGCCGGGCAACTGCGCGTCCAGCAGCGCATCGCCCGTAGGCTGCACCACCTGCGGGCTGCCTGCCAGCGCGTGCGCATGCCAGACATCGGCGTGGATGTCTTGCGGGTCCGGCGAACCGGTGCTGATGCGCGCAAGGCTAGTCATGGCGAGGGTTTTGGCTTATAACTGTATTTATACACAGTATATGGAAAACACTCCTGCTATCAAAATCAAGAACAGGCTTGCAAGCCCCAGCGGGGGTTGCCACGGCTCTGGCTTTTGGCGGCTTTGCTAGAGTGGCCCGCATGACCGCCCTGCCCGCCTTCTGCACCCCCGTCCCGCTGGACAAAGCCTACCGCCTGCTCAACCACGGCCCCACCGTGCTGGTGTCATCCGCCCACGCGGGCCAGCACAACGTCATGGCCGCAGCCTGGTCCATGCCGCTGGACTTCAGCCCGCCCAAGGTGACGGTGGTGATCGACAAGGCCACGCGCACGCGGGCGCTGGTGGAAGGCAGTGGCTGGTTTGCGCTGAACGTACCGGCCCGCGCCCTGGCCCAGGCCACGCTGGGCGTGGGCAGCGACAGCGCGGCCAGCACGCCCGACAAGCTACGACGCCATGGCATCCAGACCTTTGCCGTGGAGGGCAGCGAACTACCGCTGGTGCAAGGTTGCGTGGGCTGGCTGCTGTGCAAGCTGGTGCCCGAGCCGCACAACCAGCACACCTATGACCTGTTCATCGGCGAGGTGACCCAAGCCTGGGCCGACAGCCGCGTGTTCGTCAACGGGCATTGGGAGTTTGACAAGGCGCCGGATGCGTTGCGGACCTTGCACTATGTGGCAGGGGGACAGTTTTTTGTGATTGGGGAGGGAGTGAAGGTAGATACCTAAAAACAACGGCATCCGGCACCCATCGGACTAGTCTTCGCAGCAAAAGCCTTACAGAGACTAGAATTTCCGGACAAAAACCAAGGGAGGAAAACATGAAGAAACTTCACGCCATGGCCATCGCGCTGGCCGCAGCAAGTGCATTGCCAGCTTGGGCATCCAGTGGGTCGCAGGCCTCCATCGGGCCGATTGCTGTGACCGTCTATGACTTGAACTTAACGGATGGCATCACATCCTCTGTCACCTTCTCGCCCAACAACAAGGCCGAAGATACTGCGGTTGTTGCGAACACATTCCAACCCAAACTCAATCTCCAAGACCGATACGTCTCTCTTGGAGACCATCCGTGGGACACACTAAGCGAATCCGCACACACCCCTCTGGCATGGGCCACCGCATCCTTGACAGGTGCGACATCGGCGACGCCCATCGGGGCACAGCTATCGATTGCGGGAGGGGCGCAAACACCTGCTCCCTCAGCCAATTACCTATTTGACTACGCGCTATACGAAAGTTTCTCGACCGTATACGACACAAGCTTCACACTGTCTGCCAATTCCAAGGTCACTTTCTCTGCTCTTGTCTCCATAGCAGGCTACGCAGACAACAGGGCAAACATTTTCCGCGATGGGGACTCTGCGTTTGCGCTAGCCACCCTCGATCTCACCGGGATAGGAATCAACGGAACTGGCATTCAGCGTAGCTACTCTGGCCTTAGCGAAACGACATATGGCAGCTATGCAGGTAATCGAACCAGTTTTTCTTTTGAACGCCTGGTGAACGTATCGTTCGAAAACCAAACAGATCACGACCTTGCCGGATCCATTACTGTCTTGAGCTGGATACAAGGCAGGTCATATGCCATCGCAGCCGCACCAGTCCCGGAGCCAGAAACCTATGCGCTGTTTCTGTCTGGTCTCGGCCTCGTAGGCTGGGCGGCTCGTCGGCGAAAAAAGAGCCTATAAAGCACAACGCGCCGGATTCAGGATTGCGATTCAACAGGAGCTGCGGCTCCTGTTTTTGATTTCCTGGCAGTCAACCCAACTGGTCGCCAAGAACCCAAAACGCTTCATCCACAACAGTGCTGCCTCTTACGGCCTCCGGTAACTCACCTGCTGCTTCGCCCAGTAAGTCGACTTGAGGCTATCCAGCCGCACCGTCCCGCCCGTAGAGGGCGCGTGCACAAATCGCCCCTCCCCCACATAAATGCCAGCATGCGTAGCGCGGCCGTTCTGCGCGAAGACGACCAGATCACCCGTGCGCAGACTTGGCGCTGGAATGCTGGTACCCCAATCAATCAACCCCGTCGTAGAGCGCGGTGCCACGACACCGGCGCGTTGTTTGTAGACATAACCGATGAGGCCGCTGCAATCAAAACCGCTGGCGGGCGTGTTGCCGCCATAACGGTAGGGTGTACCCACCAAACCAATGGCCATGACGGTGACGTCGTTGGCTTGTTCCAGCGTCAGGCGGCCAGCGGGCTGGGGTGCTGCCACCGGCGGTGCTGATGCCTGCGGCACTGAAGAGCACCCAGCCAGAACGACCAGCACACCGGCCATGAGCACCGCGCAGATAGGTGAAAACACACGGCCCGCCAATCGCACCGCGGCGCCCCTCACAACCCGTCCACCTTCTGTCCAATCTCGGGCCAGCGTTTGCGGATAAACATCCAGGCCACCAGCCCCAGACACATCATCAGCACCGACGATGCAGCTAGCCCGACGGTGGAGTGCATGACCAGCGGCGAGATGACACCGGCCACCAGGCCGTTGGCACTGGACCCCACAAACATCTGCAGGCTGGAGGCCATGCCGCGGCGGTCGGGGTGCAGGTCCAGCACCAAGAGGGTGACCACCGGCACCATCATGGCCCATCCGAAGGCGAAGATGGCGATGGGGAACAAGGCCCAGCTCACGTGGGCCTTGAAAACGAGGTTGGCCGCCAGGTTGAGCAAACCGATGATGAGCATGATGAGGAAGCCGTTGCGGATCTGCCGTTTGGGGCTGACCTTGCCGGCCACACGGCCGCTGACAAAAGCGCCGCCCATGATGCCGCTGATGGTGAGCACAAAAAACCAGAAGAACTGCTGGGGCTGCAGGCCCAAGTGGTCGCCCAGAAACACCGGCGCGCTCAGCACATACAAAAACATGCCGTTGAACGGAATGCCGCTGGCCAGCGCCAGCAGCACAAAGCGCGGGTCGGAGCCGAGCTGCCAGTAGCCGGCCATGAGGTTTTTGGCATGGAAGTGCTGGCGGTCGGCAGGGCGCAGCGTCTCGGGCAGCAAGAAGTAGTTGGCCACCCACAGCGCCACGCCCACCGCGGTCAGAAACCAGAAGATGCCGTGCCAGCTGGCGTGCACCAACAGCCAGCCGCCCACCATGGGCGCAATGGCCGGGGCCACCCCAAAAAAGATGGTGACCTGGCTCATGACCTTTTGCGCCTGCGAGGGCGGATACACATCACGAATGACGGCGCGCGACACCACAATGCCCGCGCCGGTGGACAGGCCCTGCATGGCGCGGAAGAAGATGAGCTGGCCAATACTCTGCGCCAGCGCGCAGCCGATGGAGGCGATGGTGAACGCCGCCAGCCCCCACAGCACCACCGGGCGGCGGCCAAAGCTGTCCGAAAAAGCCCCGTGGAACAGCGCCATGAAGGCAAACCCAAACAGGTAGGCCGACAGCGTTTGCTGCATCTGCACCGGCGTGGCGCCCAGCGACTGGGCGATGCCCGAGAACGCGGGGATGTAGGTGTCGATGGAGAACGGACCCAACATGCCCAACAGGGCCAGCAGGATGGAGAACGCCCATTGCGGGGCGCGCCAGAGTTTGAGGGCGTCGGGGTTCATGGCGAGGGGAAAGTGGGCTGTGCAGCGGGCTATTGAAACACGGCCAGCGCGGGCATGTGTTTATCCAGATCAAGCCAGCGCCAGGCACGCGGGTTTGCAGGTTATGCTTTATTTGCCCATCAAACTAAAGGATGTGTGTGAAGTCGCTGATTGCTTTCGTGTTTGGATTGCTTGTGTGGCCTGGTGCAGGGGCTGCTGACATTGCCGTGTTCAGCGGCGATGGTTCGCCGCCCAAAATGTACGTGCAAGAAGGCAAAAACCGCGGCATTCTGGTCGACATCCTGCAATACGCAGACCAACAGCTACACGACGACAGCCTGCGTCTGGCGCTCTACCCCTGGGCCCGCGCGTACCTGCAGGCCTCGTCGGGAGACGGCGGCATTGTCGGTTTGTCATGGACACAGCGCAGGGACGATTTGTTCGATTACTCGGAGCCGCTGTTTTTTGACGAGGTGGTCGTGGTGGTGCGCAAGGGGAGCGAGTTTCCGTTCAGGACGCTGAGTGATCTGCGTGGCAAGCGTGTGGGCATTGTGCGGGGTGCCAGTTATGGCGAGGCTTTTGAGAAAGCCCGCGATGCGGGCGTGTTTGTGGTGGATGGCGACAACGGGGCCAGCAACCGCTTGCACAAGCTCGTGGCGGGGCGCATTGACTGCGCACTTTTTAATGTGGGCAAGGCGGGTTTTGAAGAAACCTTGCGCATCCACAAGGAGTTTTTGCCCTTCAAAAATTCTCTGGTGGTGCTGCCCGTCCCACTGCGCAGCGACCCGAACTTTCTGGCGTTTCCCAAAAGCATGCACATGCGGCCTTGGTTGACCGAGTTCAACCAGGTCATCAAACGCGGCTACACGCGCGGCGATATTCCCAAAATCATTGCACAGAACCTCGGCTCCTAGCCTGCACCGGCTTGCCCGCAGCTCAGGCACGCACATGCCCCGAAAAGGCGGCATACTGCGCAGAGCTTTCGCATTGCGTTGGAGTGCATGAGAAGGAGATGGCCTTGAAAAAAATCCTTGGTGTTCTGCTGGGGCTGTTGCTGGCAAGTGCGGCCTGGGGCATGGAACTCACTATCTTCGGCGGTGACAGCTCTCCCCCCAAGATGTACCTGCAAGACGGCAAAAACCGCGGCATCCTGATCGACATCCTTCAGTACGCGGACCAAGAGTTGCGCGAAGACGAGCTGCGCATTGAGCTCTACCCCTGGGCCCGCGCCTACCGTTATGCAAGCAGCGGTGTGGGCGGAGTTGTGGGCCTGTCATGGACCCAGGAGCGTTCTGCCCTGTTTGATTACTCAGACCCGGTGTATGTGGACGACGTGGTGATTGTGGTACGCAAGGACAAACAGTTCAGCTTCAAGGAGCTGGCCGACCTGCAAGGCAAACGCGTAGGCCTGGGGCGCGGTGGCAGCTACGGCGAGGCGTTTGAAAAAGCCCGCGAGGCGGGCCTGTTTGTGGTGGATGGCGACGGTGGCGCCGCCGACCGCATCAACAAACTGGTGCTGGGTCGCCTGGACTGCGCACTGTTCAACGCGGGCAAAGCCGGGTTTGAAGAGCTGCTTCGCAGCAACAAGGCCCTGGAAGGGCTGCGCGACATGCTGGTGGTACTGCCCGTGCCGCTGCGCAGCGACCCGAACTTTCTGGCGTTTCCCAAAAGCATGCAGATGAAGCCCTGGCTGGCCACGTTCAACCAGGTCATCAAACGCGGCTACACACGCGGCGACATTCCCAAAATCATTGCGCAGAACCTCGGCTCCTAGCCGATGCCGGGCCGCTGCAGCGCTGCCACACGCGCCTGAAATCGCGCGCCGAGGCAAACCCACAGGCCTGTGCCAACCGCTCCTGCGACAGCGTGGGGTTGTGCGTCAGCATCTCCTGCGCCCGCGCGATGCGCAGTTGCTGCTGGTAGGCCACCACACTGATACCGGTGTGCTGTGCAAACAGGCGGCTCAGGTGGCGCGGGCTCACACAGGCCACCTCCGCCAGCTCTTCCAACGTCCAGCCACGTTCGGGCTCGCGGGCCACGGCGTCTTGCGCGCGGTGCACTGCAGGGTGCATGTGGTTGCGGTGCGCCAGCCAGGGCGACATTTGTGGGTCGTGCGCGCCGCGGCGCTGGTACATCACCAACCGGCGCGCCACACGGGCCGCCAACTCGGGGCCTGCGGCCTGCTCCACGATATACAGCGCCAGATCAATACCGGTGGTGATACCGGCACTGGTGAGCACCCGGCCGTCGTCCACAAAGATGCGGTCAGTCACCACCTGGGCGGTGGGGGCGCAGGCCTGCAGGTCGGTTATGAGGGTGTGGTGGGTGGTGCAGTGCCGCCCATCCAAACAACCGGCCTGCGCCAGCAGCAGCGCGCCCGAGCAGATGCTGGCCAGCCGTGTATCGGTCTGCGGAGCGGTCTTGAGCCACTGCACCACGGTGCGGGCGGCCTCCGTGGCGTAGTCCACCACCTCGTTGCTGTTGCCCACCACCAGCACCAGGCTGCGCGGTGGCAGTTGCGCGGGCAAGGGCTCCAGCCCCGACAGGCTGGTGCTGAGCGAGGTGCTGATCTGCGCCTGCGGCCCGCAGGTATGCAGCGCAATGGGGGCGCCCATGTCACGCGCCATACGCAGCGCCTCGGCCGGGCCGGCGTAGTCCAGCATCAGCACATTGGGCGTGAGCACCAGGTAGATGGAAAGTGTCAGGTCTTCCATGCCGCACCTTTCAGGCGTGCAAACAGCGGTGCGCCAAACACATTCACCAGCAGCCCGGCCATGAGCAACGCGCCGCCCGCAAAGTGAATCGGGCGCAGTGCCTCGCCAAACACCAGCCAGCCCGTGCTCAGGCCGACGATGGGCACCAGCAGCGTGAACGGCGCCACGCGGTTGGTGGGGTAACGCGACATCAAGTGGGTCCACAAGCCGTAACCCAGGAGCGTGGCAGCCCAGGCCAGGTAGGCGATGGCGCCCACAGCGGCCAGGTCGATGTGTTGCAGGGCTTGCAGCATGGCGTCGGGCCCTTCCAGCCAAAACGAGAGCCCCAAAAACGGCAACGGTGGTACCAGGCTGGCCCAGACCACAAAGGCCAGTTGGTTCATGGGGCCGTAGCGCCCTACCGCGCGGGTGACGATGTTGCCGCAGGCCCACATGACCGCGGCCGCAATGGTGAGCACAAAGCCCAGCAAGGGCATGGATACGCCATTCGCAGCACCGCTAGCGCTGCCAATCAGCACCAGCCCCACGGCCGCCAGCAACAGGCCCGCCATCTGGTTGGCCTGCCAGCGCTCCTTGAGCCACCAGGCCGCCAACAGCAACGTAAAGAACGACTGCGACTGCAGCACCAGCGAGGCCAGACCCGACGGCATGCCCACATGGATGGCGCTGAACAGAAACGCAAACTGCCCCACCGAGATAGTGAGGCCGTAGGCCAGGTACAGGCGCAGCGGCACCTTGGGCGGCTTGAGAAACAGCAGCGCAGGGAATGCCGCCAACATGAAACGCAGCGCCCCCAGCAGCAGCGGCGGTATGCCCACCACGCCCACCTTGATGACCGCAAAGTTGACGCCCCAGACCAGGATGACCAACAGGGCCAGCCCCAGGTCTTTGGGCCGCATGGGCAGGCCGGCGCTCATGCAGTGGCCAGTGCAGGGTGCGGTGGCGTCACACACCCCTGGGGTTTGAAGATGCGCTCGGTCGATGGCGGGTTGTTGAGCAGCTTGCCTGCCGGGCGCACGGGGCGGCGCACCAGTTCACCGCCGCAGTTGGGGCAGTTGCCTTGCAGGTGCGTATCGGCGCAGTCCGCACAAAACGTGCATTCAAACGAGCAGATGCGGGCATTGGTGGCCGCGGGGGGCAGGTCCACATTGCAGCATTCACAGTTGGGGCGCAATTGCAGCACGGGATTCTCCTTATTTGGATGACGGGGCCAGACCGGCCAGGCAGGTGTCTACATCGACGATGCGCGCAAAGCGGTCCGCCAACACCAGCTCGGTGCGCGTGGTGATCTCTTCGGCGCTGAAGGTGCGGCCACTGCCGGCGTGCGTCATGGGGAAGGTGAGCGTGGCCTCGGACACAAAGTCCACGTCGTAGCCCAGGTCCGCACCCACGCGGGCCGTGGTCTCGCAGCACTGCTCGGTGCGGATGCCGCTGATGATCAGTTTGGTCACGCCCTGGCGGCGCAGCCACAGGTCCAGCCCCGTGTCGGTAAAGGCGTTGTGCGTGTGTTTGTCAAAACGCACCGCCGGGTCACCGGGCAGCCAGGCCAAGGGTTTGACAAACCCCGACTCGGGCAGGAAAGGACCTGCGCGCCCCACATGGTAGATGTGCACCACGGGCACACTGGCCGCGCGGGCACCGGCATCCAGCTTTAGCAACGCCTGCTGGAACGGGGCGTGAATGCCTTGCGACCAAAAAGGCATCTGGGCGAAGGACTCCTGCACGTCAATGACGATAAGGGCGGCTTTGGGGGATGAGGACTTGGACATGGTGTTCTCGGTGCGATGAAAGATGGACCCATGCTAACGGAGCATGCCCGACGCAGAAAGCACCTGCGCAGACCACAAGAGGACAAAAAATGCCAAGTTTTCGCATGTAAATGATTAGGGTAAATACTGTAAAACCGCGTTTTTGCAGGGAAATAGTCGCCCAAAGCTCTCTACTGCCGCCAAATCACCAGACAATGCCGCAAGTATTTTAAAAACAGGAGACAAATCCATGGCCCAAGCCAAACTCATCCTCGACTACGTTTACGACCATGAGGCCACGCTGGCCGACCAGGTCTACCTGACCCAACCCGTGGGGGGCGGCCAGGTCAAAGACTACACCTGGCGCCAGGTGATGGACGAGTCGCGCCGCATGGCCACGCACCTGAAGGCGCAGAACCTGGCGCCCGGCGCACGTATTGCCATCCTGTCCAAAAACTGCGCCCACTTCATCATGGCGGAACTGGCCATTTGGCTAGCCGGCGGCACCACGGTGGCCATCTTCCCCACCGAGACGGCCGACACCGTGCGTTACGTGCTGGAGCACAGCGAGGCCAGCCTGCTGTTTGTGGGCAAACTCGACACCTTTGACCAGCAGCTGCCCGGCATTCCGGCAGACCTGCCCCGCATTGCCTTCCCCCTGGCGCCCAAGAACAGCTTTGAGAGCTGGGACGCCGTGGTTGCCCGCACCCAGCCCCTGCAAGGCAAGGTGGCGCGCGCAGCCACCGACATTGGCATCTTGATGTACACCTCGGGCTCCACCGGCCAGCCCAAGGGCGTGATGCACAGCTTTGAGCGCATCACCGCGGCGGCCGAAGGCATCAACCGCGACACCAAGTCGCGCATTGGCGCAGATGTGAAAAACCGCATGCTCTCTTACCTGCCCTTGGCACACGTGTTTGAGCGTGCCTGGGTGGAAAGCGCATCGCTGGTCGATGGCAATACCCATTTGTTCTTCGCCGAGTCGCTGGAGACTTTTGTACAAGACCTGAACCGCGCCAAGCCCGTGACCTTTATCTCGGTGCCGCGGCTCTGGCTCAAGTTCCAGCAAGGCGTGTTTGCCAAAATGCCGCCCAAAAAGCTGGACCGACTGCTCAGCATTCCCATCCTGGGCAAGATCGTCGGGCGCAAGGTGCTCAAGGGCCTGGGCCTGGACCACGCGTTGCTGGCTGGTAGCGGCTCTGCGCCCATTCCGGCTGAGCTGATTGCCTGGTACCGCCGCCTGGGGCTCAACCTCATTGAAGGCTACGCCATGACGGAGGACTTTGCCTACTCGCACAACTCCACCGACAAGGTGAACGCCCCCGGTTGTGTGGGCGTGCCGCTCAAGGGCGTGGAAGTGCGGCTAAGCGAGGACGGCGAGGTGTTGATCAAGTCGCCCGGCCAGTTTGTGGGTTACTACAAACGCCCCGACCTGGACGCTGAAGTCTTCACCGAAGACGGCTTCTTCCGCACCGGTGACAAGGGCGAACGCCGCGCCGACGGCCTGCTGCGCCTGACCGGCCGTGTGAAAGAGCTGTTCAAGACCTCCAAGGGCAAGTACGTGGCACCTGCGCCGATTGAAAACCGCATCAACGCCTGCCCGCTGATCGAGCTGAGCATGGTGTCGGGCGTGGGCCAACCCTCGGCCTACGCCATGGTGGTGCTGGCCGAAACCGTGCGCCCCACGGTCAAGGACCCCGCCGTCAAAGCCCAGATCACCGCCGACCTGACCCAGCTGCTCAAGGACGTGAACGCCGAGCTGCCGGATTACGAGAGGCTGCAGATGCTGGTGATCGCCCCCGAACCGTGGTCGATCGAAAACGGCTTCCTGACCCCCACCATGAAAATCCGCCGCAACCGTATCGAAGCGGCCGTGGAAACCCAGCTGGGCAACTGGTACGCCGGCAAAGGCACGGTGCAGTGGGCCTGAGCGCCACCCACCTGCTTTTGAATGGACAAGGGGCTTCGGCCCCTTTTTTGCGCCCAAAAATCAAGGACACGCGGCTTTACACAACTTCATCCGATTCCTATTGGGGTCATTGAACTTCCCTTTAGCACTCAACCCCTACGAGTGCTAATATGAAGTTTGAACACAAGGAGGTTCTGCATGTCCACACTGCTCGCTATGCCCCAAACTGCCCTGGCCCCGGCCAATCCGTGGTCGCTGGTGCCGCCGCTGGGGAACCTGGATGCCTATATTTCTGCCGCCAACCGCCTGCCCATGCTCACGCTGGAAGAAGAGCAGGAGTTTGCCCGCAAGTTCAAGAATGACAATGACCTTGACGCTGCCGGTAAGTTAGTGCTCTCTCACTTGCGCCTGGTGGTGTCGGTGTCGCGCCAGTACCTGGGTTATGGCCTGCCCCACGGCGACCTGATCCAGGAGGGCAACGTGGGCCTGATGAAGGCCGTCAAGCGCTTCGACCCCGAACAGGGCGTGCGCCTGGTGAGCTACGCGCTGCACTGGATCAAGGCCGAAATCCACGAATACATCCTGAAGAACTGGCGCATGGTCAAGGTGGCCACCACCAAGGCCCAGCGCAAGCTGTTCTTCAACCTGCGCTCCATGAAGCAGCGTTTTAAAGGTGAAGATGCCGCCGCCGACCTGGACACCCACCGCGAGACACTGAACCCCGCCCAGGTGGACGCGATGGCACGCGAGCTGAATGTGAAGCCCGAAGACGTGCTGGAGATGGAAACCCGTCTGTCCGGTGGCGATGTGCTGTTGGACCCCTCGCCGTCTGACGACGGTGAAGACGCGTTTGGCCCCATCGCCTACCTGACCGACACCAACCACGAGCCCGTGGCCATGATTGAGGCGCGCCAGCGCGATGTGCTGGCAACCGACGGCATTGCCACCGCACTGGCCAGCCTGGACGACCGCAGCCGCCGCATCGTGGAAGAACGCTGGCTCAAGGTGAACGACGACAGCTCGGGCGGCATGACACTGCACGACCTGGCAGCCGAATACGGCGTGAGCGCTGAGCGCATCCGCCAGATCGAGGTGGCGGCCATGAAGAAGATGAAGACTGCCCTGGCCGCCTACGCCTGAGTAGCAACCCCGAGCCAGGCGCTGCAGCGCTTGCGCGACAATGCCCCTGCAGGCCCCCACCGCAGGGGCCTTTTTTATTCTGGAGACACCTCACCATGCAACGCCGTACGCTCACCATTGCTACACTTTCTATAGCTGCTTGCGCACTATCCACGGAGGCTTGGGCCCAAAAAACACCTCAAACCGCGGCCTGGCCGAGCAAGTCGCTGCGCATCATCGTGGGCTTTCCCGGTGGCTCCTCGCCCGACCTGACGGCGCGCGCCTTTGCCGAGCCGCTGTCCAAAGCGCTGGGCCAGCCGGTGATTGTGGAAAACAAGGTGGGCGCGGCCGGCAACATTGCGGCCGATGCGGTGGCCAAGGCCACGGACGACCACACCATCGGCTTGATGATCAACGGCAATATGACGATTGCCAAGCTACTCAACCCCAAGCTGAGTTACGACCCGCTCAAGGACCTGCAGCCGATCAGCCTGCTCGGTGTGTCGCCCTTGGTACTGACGGCACCGGCCAACGCCCCAGGCAACAACGCCGCCGAGTTTTTGCAGGCCGCGCGTACCGCCGGCGACCGCTGGAACTACGGCACCCCCGGCATGGGCACCGTGGGCCACCTGGGCATGGAACTGCTCAAGTCGCAGGCCAAGATTGCCCCGGTGCATGTGCCCTACCCCGGCTACCCGCAGGTGGCCACGGCCATGATTACCGGTGACCTGCACCTGAGCCTGCTGCCCCCGGCGCTGGCCAACGCCCAAATCAAGGCCGGCAAGCTCAAGGCGATTGGAGTGACCGCCAGCGTGCGCAGCCCGCTGGCGCCGGAGATTCCCAGCCTGTCCGAAGCGGGTGTGAAGAACTTCAACCTGGAGATCTGGAACGCCGTGGCCGCCCCCAACAGCCTGCCACCGGCAGCCGCGGCCAAGCTGGCCACACTGTTCAGCGAGATTGCGCGCAGCCCCGAGATGCGCCAAAAGTTGTTTCAGCAGGGCTGGACGGTGGTGGGCACCACGGCTGAGGGCCTACGCCTGCGCGTGAAGTCTGACACCGCGTTGTTGGGCGGAATCATCGCCAGCCAGGGCATCAAGATCGACTGAACAAGACGCCAGCCACTATAAAAATAGGAGCTGCTTGCGCTTATTCCACGGGGGCTAGCAGTCTATTTGGCTCTTATTTTGTTCAGGAACTGCTTTTGAGCAGCTGGGCGATGTCGGACGCCAGCACCTTGGCACCGCTGCCATAACGCGTGAACAGGCGCAGATTTCCCTGCGGGTCGTAGATGTAGCTGCCTGCCGAGTGGTCCATGGTGTAGCTGGTGGGGGTCTTACCCTCCACCTTTTTGTAATAGACCTTGTAATCCTTGGCCAGCACGGCCAGTTTCTCGGGCGTGGTGGTCAGGGCCAAGAAGCTGGGGTCGAAGTTGCCCATGTAGGCCTTGAGCACCTCGGGCGTGTCGCGCTCCGGGTCCACCGTCACAAACAGGCCTTGCAGACGGTCACCGTCTTTGCCCAGCAACTGCTTGACATCGGCCAGCTCGGCCATGGAGGTGGGGCACACATCGGGGCACTGGGTGAAGCCAAAAAACATCACCACCACCTTGCCCTTGAAATCGGTCAGGTGGCGCAGCTGGCCGTTGTGGTCGGTCAGCTCAAAGTCCTTGGCGTAGTTGGCGCCAGTGACGTCCACCGAGGCAAACGAGGGCTTTTGCTCGGAACAGGCAGTCAAAACGGCCATAGCGCCCATGGACAGTGCGCCAGCAGCTATCGATTTAAGAGCAAAACGTTTATTCATGGCAGGGCTCACAGAAGGTAATGGTCTACCAGCAGTGCGGCAAACAGCACGCTCAGGTGGATGAGGGAGAAGCGGAAAGTGGCGCGTGCCAGCTCGTCCGAGTAGTTGCGCAGCAGGCGCACGGCGTACCAGCAAAAGCCGGCGCTCAAGCCCAGCGCCACCACCAGGTAAAGCCAGGAGCTCATGCCATACACAAACGGGAACACACAGGCCGCCGCCAGGATGATGGTGTAGAGCAGGATTTGCAGGCGCGTGAACTCGCTGCCGTGTGTGACTGGCAACATGGGCAAGCCGGACTTGCGGTAGTCCTCTACCCGGTACAAGGCCAGCGCCCAGAAGTGCGGCGGCGTCCACAAGAAGATGATGAGAAACAGGATGAGCGCCTCGGGACCCACGTCACCCGTCATGGCGGCCCAGCCCAGCACCGGCGGCATGGCGCCCGATGCACCGCCAATGACAATGTTTTGTGGTGTGAGCGGCTTGAGGATGACGGTGTAAACGACCGCGTAACCGACAAAGGTGGCAAAGGTCAGCCACATGGTGAGCGGGTTGACCCAGACATACAGAATGGCCGAACCGGCGACGCACAGCAGAGCCGAGAAAATCAGGGTTTGCGTGTCGCTGAGCTCACCACGCGCCGTGGGGCGCCAGGCGGTGCGCTTCATCTTGGCGTCAATGCCTTTTTCCACAATGCAGTTAAATGCTGCGGCCGCACCCGCCACCAGGTAGATGCCCGCGCAGGCGATGGCGGCCAGGCCGATTTGCGGGAAGGTGGGCACACCGGGCACCGCCAGCACCATGCCGATGAGGGCACAGAAGACGATGAGCTGAATCACCCGGGGTTTGGTCAGCGCATGAAATTGGCGCAGCACCGAGAGGTTGGCCGTAGAAGCGTTCGCAGTCATTCCGTTTTTCCGTTCAAGGGGGGCTGGCCCGCCAGGGTCAAAGTCCACACCAGGGTTACCAGCAAAGCCCCCGCGCCACCCGTGTGCAACACGGCCGCCAGCAGCGGCCAGTCCAGCACCACATTGCTCAGGCCCGTGGCCACTTGCAAAAGCAACAAACCACCGAGCCAGCGCGCAGGCTTGTGCAGCGCCACCACGGCACGCAGGCGCCAGGCCAAACTGGTCAGCAACAGCACGGTGCACACGGCCAGCAGGCGGTGGGTGAAGTGAATCGCGGTCAGCGCTTGGAAGCTGATGTGGCCGCCATCCTGACTCACGCCAAGGGGCCGCCAGAGTTCCAGCGCACCGGCAAAGTCCATCGCCGGCCACCAGTTGCCCTGGCACATGGGAAATTCGGTACAGGCCAGCACCGCGTAGTTGGTGCTGACCCAGGCGCCGGAGGCAGCTTGCAGTACCAGCATGGCCAGTGCGGCGGCGGCCCAGGGCTTGACCCAGGACGGCACCCCGGCAGCCACCATGCCGCCGTTGCGCACCACCTGCACCGTCAGCAGCGCCAGCAGCAGATAGGCGCCCAGCAGATGCAGGCTCACGATGGCGGGAAACAATTTCATGGTCACCGTGAGCGCGCCAAACGCGCCCTGCACACACACCCATACCAGGGTAAAGGTGGGCAACCACGGGCTCACGCGGTGTTGCTGAAGGTAACTTTTGCGGCCCAGCCAGGCCGACACTGCCAACACCAGAATCAAGCCCCCCACACCCGTGGCCAGGTAGCGGTGCACCATTTCCACCCAGGCCTTGCTGTGTGTCACCGGGCCGGTAGGCATGGCGGCCTGCGCGGTGGCAATGGCGTCGCGGGCGCCCAGCGGGCTGGCGCTGCCGTAACAACCGGGCCAGTCGGGGCACCCCAGGCCGCTGTCGGTCAGGCGGGTGAAGGCGCCAAACAGCACCAGGTCAAACGTCAGAAACAAGGTGATGATGGTGAGCGCCTGGTAACGCCCCATGGGGCTGGTGCGCCGGTGGCGCAGCAGCACCCACAGCAGCGGCACGGCAGCCAGCGCCACACCAACCAGCAACAGGCGCAGCAGGGGCGACAGGTCGTACAAGGCAGTGGACATGGTGTGCGCGGCCCCCGGTCTTAACGACCGGCCTTGTCCCAGAAAGCGGCAGCACGCATCAGGCGGTCCAGGTCACGCTTGGCCTTGGGGGCGCCTTCGGCATCCAGTTTGGGCGGAAAACGCATCATCAGGTTGCCGATCGGGTCCACCACATACAGATGGTCGGGCACCGCCGCGCCCTCTTGGGCCACCAGCCAGGCGGTCAGGTCGGCCTGCGGAACACGCAGGACGGTGGCGCCCTTGAGCGCGGGCAACAGGGCCTCCGCCACGGGCTGGGTGTCATTGATCAGCCAGACCCAGTCCAGACGGTCTTTCTCTTTGCCCAGCCCCTCGCGCAACTGGCGTTGCAAATACAGGCGTTGGGCACAGTCGGCATTGCAGTCGGCGCCGGCCACACTCACAAACAGCCATTGGCCTTTGAGGCTGCGCAGGTTTACGGAGGTGCCGTCCAGTGCCGTCCCCACTACATCAGGCAAAGGCCGCTGCGGGTCAACCAGCGTGCCGAAGTTGCGCCGGCCCTCGGGCCGCACCACGTAATAGGTGAAGTAGGAGGCAATCACCGGTGCGGCGCAGACCAGCAGCACCAGCAGCATCTTCCAGCGCCCGCCCCGCGTGCGGCCGCCATCGGCCAACCCCTGCTCGGGGACTGGCAGGGAGTGCACGGTCAGGCCCAGGGGGTGGTCGTCATTCGGGTTGGCGCGAGACATGGGAATCCTTGGAAACAAATAAAACGGGACGAAGCTGAAACCACGCGTACAACACCACGATCAGGGCCGCCAGTGCAAACCACTGCGCCGCGTAACCGTAATGTTTGTCGACACCCAGATTGATTTCAGGCCACTCTCGCAACAGGCCTTCGCTGGCAGCACCGGTCTGCACCACGCTCAGGTCTTGTACAAGCGGCAGGCCCGTTTCCTGTTGGAACTGGGCCAGGTCGAGATTTTGCCGGATTGCGCCCGCGGACGAAGGACCCGGCTCGTAAAGCTTGGACGGAGGCGGGGCCATCCGGCCTTCCAGCACCACCTCTGCGACCGGGGTGTGCACGGTGGGCAAAGCGGTGCGGTCTTCAAAATTGCGGGGTGCCCAGCCGCGCTGCACCATCACCACGGCAGGGCTGTCGGCCAGTTGCAGCGGGGTGAGCACAAAAAAGCCCACCCGGCCCTGCATTTGCCGGTTGTCCAGGTAAACCGTACGCTCGGGCAACCAATGCCCGCGCAGGCGCACTGTGCGGTACACCAGCGTGTCACGCTGGGTCGCCTGCAGGATGTCGCCGGCCGCCAGCGCCGCTTTGCTGCCCTGGGTCTGGATGGACTGGGCCAAGGCCTCTTTCTGCGCCGCACGGTCCAGCTGCCAGCGCCCCAACGAGACGGCCAACGCCACCGCAGCAACCGCGGCCATTCCCACCACCACGCGACGCCAACGCAGACTCACGGGATAATCCCCCGCATGACCCTACTCGTCGCACTTGCGTTCCTCGCCATCCTGGCCAGCCTGGGCGCTGCCCTGTTTTTCATGTTGCGCGGCGGCCAGGCGCACAGCAACAAGTCACGCGGCATGGCGCGGGCGTTAGCCTTGCGGGTGGGCTTTTCCATTGTGCTGTTTGTGTGCATTTTGTTGGCCTGGAAGCTGGGTTATATCCACCCCACGGGCATTCCGCAGGGCAGCTAAACCGCTCCATTAAAAAAGGCACCGCAAGCGGTGCCTTTTTTTGTGCGGCAAATAGTACTTAGAGCCAGTACACCAACACGTACAAGCCCAACCACACCACGTCCACAAAGTGCCAGTACCAGGCGGCGCCTTCAAAACCGAAGTGGCGCTCCGAGGTGAAGTGGCCCTTTTGCAGGCGCAAGGTAATGAACAACAACATCAACATGCCCACAAACACGTGGAAACCGTGAAAACCGGTCAGCATGTAGAAGGTAGAACCGAACACACCCGAGCTGAGCTTAAGGTTGTACGCGGTGTACGCGTGGTAATACTCATACCCTTGCACAAAGAGGAAAGTCACACCCAGCAACACGGTGGCCCACATGAAACCAATGGTCTTGCTGCGGTTACCGTCCACCAAAGCGTGGTGGGCGATCGTCAAAGTCACACCAGAGGTCAACAGCAAAGCAGTGTTGATGGTGGGCAACCAGAACGGTCCCATAGTGGTGAAGGGTTCCACAATGCCTGCCGGCGAAGCCGTCACACCGGCTACCAGGCTGGGCCATACGGCTTTGAAGTCAGGCCAAAGCAATGCATTTTCCAGGCTGCCCAAAGCGGGCACCGAGTGGGAGCGTGCCCACCACAAGGCCGTGAAGAAGGCGCCAAAAAACATCACTTCGGAGAAGATGAACCAGCTCATGCTCCAGCGGAAAGACAGGTCGATCTTGCGACCGTACTGCCCGCCTTCGCTCTCGGCAATGGCGTCACCAAACCATTGGTACAACACCACCAGCCACCAGACCATGCCCAGCGCCAGGGAATATTTGCCCCAGTCTGCGCCGTTGATCCACTGGCCTGCACCCAGAATCACAAAAAACAGCCCGGCAGCTGCCATGACCGGGTGGCGTGAAGGGCCGGGTACAAAGTAGTACGGGGTTCCACCATGCGTTGTTGAACTCATTTTTGCTCCATTCCTTCTCTAATCCAAATCTCTGAAATGCGCCAATCGATGGCCTACGCGGCCACGACCCATTTCGCCAAACTGATCAAACCGACTACCAGCACCACTGCACCGACCAAGCCCACCAGCACCACATGCAGGGGGTTCACTTTGGCCAGATCGTCGCGGTAGCCTTTGCTACTGCGGATACCCAAAAAAGACCACGCCACCAGCTTCACGCTGCGCAGAAACGAGGCCTTGGGCTTGTCCGCCGTATTCACACCATCGGCAGCCATCAGGAGCCTGCGCTTTCTGCAACCGAGGGTTTTACGATCGCAACCGGGGCGGGGGGCGTTTTGCCACCGACCTCAAAAAAGGTGTACGACAAGGTAATCGTACGGACATCTTTGGACAGCTTGGGATCAATCACAAACACCACAGGCCACGACTTCTTTTCACCGGGTTCCAGCGTGTACTGGTTGAAACAAAAACACTCCAGCTTGTTGAAATGCGCCGAGGCCTGCATGGGCGCATAACTGGGAATGGCCTGCGCCGACATGCGGCGGTTTTGCACATTCTGGAATTCGTAGACCACCGTCGTCAGTTCACCGGGATGTACTTGTAATGAACGCTGCGCGGGTTTGAATTCCCAGGGCCCGCGCGCATTGGCATCAAACTCCACGGTGATGGTGCGGCTGGTGTCCACCTGGGTGTTACTCGCCTGCGCCTTCTGGCCGGTCAGCATCTGCTCACCCAAGGCCAGCACATTGATGCCCGTCATTTCACAAATGGTTTTGTAAATGGGGACCAGCGCGTAACCGAACGCGAACATGCCAACGGTGATCACCGCCAGCTTGCCCAACATGCGGGAGTTTTCGCGCTTGAGGCCCATGCTCATTTACCCAGCAGAACCAGGCGTGCCATAAAGCCCACAAAAAACAGCACCGCCACCGAGGCCAAAATCAGGCCCAGGCGTAGATTGGCTTTCTTTTGCTCTGGCGTAGCCATTAACCGATCACCTTGGTCGCTGTGGCGTCCAGCTTGGGTGGGTTCTCGAACGTGTGGAACGGTGCAGGCGATGGCACTTCCCACTCCAGGCCTTCAGCGGCTTCCCAAGGCTTCTGGGGCGCTTTTTCGCCCTTGCCCATCATGGCGGGCACCACGATACAGACGAAGAAATAGACCTGCGCCAGACCGAAGGCAAATGCGCCCACGGTAGCCACGGCATTGAAATCAGCAAACTGCATGGGGTAGTCGGCATACCGACGTGGCATACCCGCCAAGCCCAGGAAGTGCATGGGGAAGAAGGTGATGTTGAACGCAATCAGCGACCACCAGAAGTGGATCTTGCCGCGTGTTTCGCTGTACATCACGCCCGTCCACTTGGGAACCCAGTAGTAGAAACCGGCGAACATGGCATACAGGGAACCTGCCACCAGCACATAGTGGAAGTGGGCCACCACGTAATAGGTGTCTTGCAACTGGATGTCGATGGGCGCCATGGCCAGAATCAGGCCGGTGAAACCACCCATGGTGAATACGAAGATGAAGCCCACCGCAAACAGCATGGGGGTTTCAAACGTCATGGAACCCTGCCACATGGTGGCGATCCAGTTGAAGATCTTCACAGCAGTCGGCACCGCGATCAGCATGGTGGCGTACATGAAGAACAGCTGGCCTGTCACCGGCATGCCGGTGGTAAACATGTGGTGGGCCCACACGATGAAGGACAGGATGGCGATGGAAGAGGTGGCGTACACCATGGAGGCGTAGCCGAACAGCTTCTTGCGGGCAAAGGCGGGAACAATCTGGCTCACGATGCCGAAGGCCGGCAAAATCATGATGTACACCTCGGGGTGGCCGAAGAACCAGAAGATGTGTTGGTACATCACCGGGTCACCGCCGCCAGCGGGGTTGAAGAAGCTGGTGCCGAAGTGGCGGTCCGTCAGCGTCATGGTGATCGCGCCAGCCAACACGGGCATCACGGCGATCAGCAAATAGGCAGTAATCAACCAAGTCCAGGCGAACATGGGCATCTTCATCAGCGTCATGCCAGGCGCGCGCATGTTGAGAATGGTCACGATGATGTTGATCGAACCCATGATGGAAGAAGCACCCAGGATGTGCATGGCAAAAATACCAGCGTCCATGGAGGGGCCCATTTGCAGGGTCAGCGGTGCGTACAGCGTCCAGCCGGCAGCGGGTGCGCCACCGGGCATAAAGAAGGAGCCCACCAGCATGCCAGCCGCAGGAATCATCAGCCAGAAGCTGAAGTTATTCATACGGGCGAACGCCATGTCGGATGCGCCGATTTGCAGCGGAATCATCCAGTTCGCAAAACCCACGAAGCCCGGCATGATGGCGCCGAACACCATGATCAGGCCGTGCATGGTGGTCAGCGAGTTGAACAACTCGGGATTCACCAGTTGCAGGCCGGGCTGGAACAGCTCAGCGCGGATCAGCAAGGCCAAGATGCCGCCGATGATCAACATCGTGAAGCTAAACAACAGGTACAGGGTACCGATGTCTTTGTGGTTGGTCGCAAACACCCAGCGCTGCCAGCCCGTGGGGGCGTGGTGGTGGTCGTCATGGGCGTGGTCGTGGTGGTCTAGTACGGCGCTCATTCTGATGTCCTTCTCAATTCTTTGCGTTCTGTTGGGTGCACATTACTTGCGCAAGGCCAACACATCAGCTGGCTGCACCAGCTGGCCCGTCTTGTTAGACCAGCTGTTTTTGGTATAGGTGATGACGGCGGCGATGTCGGTGTCGCTCAAGGACTTCCAGGCAGGCATCGCACCGTTGTTTTGGCCATTCAGGAGCACCAAAATCTGCTTGCTCTTGTCAGCGTCCAGCACCACGGCAGAGCCATCCACCGGCTTGATGGCGCCAGCGCCCTTGCCGTTGGCCTGGTGGCAGGCTGCGCAGTTTTGTGCGTACACCTTCTCGCCACGCTTGCTGATGTCGTCCAAGGTCCAGACCTTGCTCGGGTCGTCTTGCTTGGCAGCCATTTTCTTTTGTTCGGCAGACACCCAGGCGGAGTAGTCTTCTGCCGACAGCACCTTCACATGGATGGGCATGTAGGCATGTTCTTTGCCGCACAGCTCGGCGCACTGGCCGTAGTAGTCGCCGACCTTTTCAGCACGGAACCAGGTGTCGCGCACAAAGCCGGGGATCGCATCCTGCTTGATACCAAAGGCTGGCACCATAAAAGCGTGGATCACGTCATTGGCAGTGGTGATGATGCGGACCTTTTTGTCCACGGGCACGACCAGCGGGTTGTCCACTTTGAGCAGGTAGTTGTCGATCGACTCACCCTTCTTGGGGCCGCCCGCATCAGACATGGCGCGCTGGTCGCTATCCAGGGTAGACACAAAACCGATGCCTTCACCTTCGCCCTTGAGGTAGTCGTAGCCCCATTTCCACTGCATGCCGGTGGCCTTGATGGTCAGATCGGCGTTGGTGGTGTCTTTCATGGCAACCACCACCTTGGTGGCAGGCAGGGCCATCAGGATCACGATAACAAAAGGAACAATGGTCCAGATGATTTCCACGGTGACCGACTCATGGAAAGTCGCCGCCTTGTAACCCTGGGACTTGCGGTGTTTCCAGATGGAATAAAACATCACGGCAAACACGGCGACAAAAATGACCGAGCACATGATGAGCATGAACCAGTGCAGCCATTGCTGTTCGCGGGCAATGTTGGTCACCGCAGGCGGCAGATTCAATTGGTTGACTGCGGGCCCGCCCGGCAAATCATTGACAGCATGTGCCAAGCTCAGTGCCGCTGTGCCAACCCACGCGCCCACCGCCAGCAAGGGGGTAGCCAGTTTGTTCAATATGCTCTTCATCGTATTCACTTTTCTAAGCCCCAAAATTACCAAATGCGCTGCAGCTGCACGCGGCCCGTCAGGCTGCGCGCAGCGCGAGTCGGATTTCTTTGGCAAGCAGCGGACGCAGCTCTGGCCTGATAAACCGACCTACCCGGATAGTTTTGCCACGCCCTGACAACTCGATCAAAGATCCGTTGCCAGCCCGCGGCTCGACCCTTACCCATTCCCTCGGAAACTCGGCACGCTCCAGCTTGCCCGCACTTTCCCATTCCACCACCAGCTGCCCCTCCTGCAAGGAGATATGCTCGCCGTCGGTGGCATGCCGGGCATACGCCAGAAACGCCAAACCCACTGCGACCAGCTCAAGGGATGCAAAGGGAATCACCAAGGGCGCGCCCTGGAACCAGAAAAACATCCCGATCCCAAGCGACACCACACACAGTGACACATACAGCCAGACCAGTTGCAGTGGCGTAACCGAGCAGTTACGCCGCAAAAACCACTGAACGTGCCGCCCTTGTACCGTCGCAAAGCGAAAAACCAGATTCGTCATGCGTCTTGCCCGAAAAGGCCCGGTCGTTACCGAACCGGGACGAGACTGCAGGGGGAAATGCCGTTACCTCTTATTCCTAGCATTGTAGTGCAGACAACCTGTTGATCCGCCTCAAAAAGGCAAACCACCAGCCTCGGGTAATCGCCTAGGCACCACCCTTGGGGCCCGCAGGGCCGTGCTTGAGAACGGATCGCATTTGCTCCAGTGACACGGTCGTCTCGGCCTGGATGTTCAGACGGGGTGCGGGCTTGAAGGCGTGCCCATAGACCACCTCAAAGGTGAGCTGCAAACGCCCATCACCTGCGGGCGAGGCGAGTCCTTCTGCCAACGCGGCATGCAGGCGTGCCAGCCAGGCGCGTGAGCGCAAGCCCGCAAACCGCTGGGGGTGCAGGTTGCGCCCCAGCGAGCGCAATTCGGCCAGCAGACTTTGGGGTGTGGAATAGGTCAAGGTGATGCGCTCCATGTCCATCACCGGCTCGGCGAAGCCCGCATGGACCAGCATGTCGCCCCAGTCATGCATGTCGGTGAACTCATGGCCCGCCACCGGCCAACCCAGGCGCGCATAAACGGCGCGCAACTCACGCAGCGTGTCCGGCCCCAGGCACGAAAACATGGCAAACCCATCGACCGCGATCAGGCGGTGCCACTCGGCGATGAGCGCTTCGGGGTCAGCCGCAGTATGCAAGGCCATATTCGCCCACAACATCTGCACCGGCTGCGCAGGCGCCTCAAACGTCACCGCAGGCCCCGTCCAGCCACGGGGATTCCACCAGGGTTTTGCTATTAAATTGCGAGCTGCTTGCGCACGACCTGCGGTGCTTTCAAGCACAAAACAGTCTGATTCCGGGTAACGCTTGCTGAGCAAGGCTTGGGCCTGCAAACCACCCTGCAGGGCGCCCCAGTGCACCCACTGCCGGGGTTTTTGCACGATCCACTGCAGGCGTTCCTCCATGCGACGCGCCACCTCTTCGTGCAACCAGGGCGACTCGGTCTGCTGCGGTGGCAGGGTGGCCCAGCGGGTGGCGGCAACGGGGTCGATGGTGGGGGGGCGCTGGGTGCTCATGGGGTGGGTGCGGAAAGCGCTGGCGAGTATATTGCCTGCATGTTCCTCCAGCTGCTCCAGGGGGTATCGCAGCGCCTGCCCAGCCGGTGTGCCGTGTGCCACGCCTGGCCGGCCCATGCCGTGTGTGAGGACTGCGTGGCCCAGTTCGCGCAACCCGTGCACCGCTGCGAGACCTGTGCCCTGCCCCTGCCCGCTGGCATGCCGCGCTGTGGCACCTGTATCACCACCCCACCGCTGTGGGACGCCGCGCTGGCCGCCGTGCCTTACGCTTACCCCTGGTCAGGCCTGGTGGTGGAGTTCAAGTTCCAGCAGCACCCGGCCTGGGCCCGTACCCTGGCCACGCTGATGCGCAGCGCCCCCTGGGTGGAGCCGGCCCTGGAGGCCGCGCACTTGGTGCTGCCCCTGCCCTTGTCGGCACAGCGCCTGCAGACGCGTGGTTTCAACCAGGCACTGGAACTGGCGCGCCACCTGGCACCCGGCAAGGTCCACACCGAACTGCTGCTGCGGGTGCGCGACACACCACCCCAAAGCAGCTTGCCACGCCACGCACGCCTGCGCAGCGTGCAAGGGGCGTTTGCCGTGGAACCTCTGCGCGTGGGTGCATTGCGGGACCGGCACGTGGTGCTGGTAGACGATGTAATGACCAGTGGCGCCTCGCTGCACGCCGCCACGACCGCCTTGCGCACAGCAGGAGCCGCGCACATCACGGTACTGGTTTTTGCGCGAACCGAATGAATGGCCCCCACGGTCGCGCGACAATAGCAGCCATGTTCCATATCGTTCTGGTCGAGCCCGAAATCCCTCCCAACACGGGCAATGTCATCCGCCTGGCGGCCAACACCGGCTGCACGCTGCACCTGGTGGAGCCGCTGGGGTTTTCCATGGACGACAAGCACATGCGCCGTGCGGGGCTGGATTACCACGAGTACGCAGCGCTCAAGCGCCATGCGGACTGGCAAACCTTTTTGGACACCGAGCAGCCCGCCCCGGATCGCATGTTCACGCTGACCACGCGCGGAACGCGCAGTCCTTACGCGGTGGCATTTCAGCCGGGCGACTGGCTGGTGTTTGGTTCGGAGACCAAGGGAATTTCAGACACGGTGCGCGCTGCGTTTGACGCCCCGCGCAGCCTGCGGCTGCCCATGATGGCGGGGCAGCGCAGCTTGAACCTATCGAACGCGGTGGCCGTGACGGTGTTTGAGGCCTGGCGGCAGCAGGGGTTTGCCACCCCCAGCGTTTAAGGGTACTGGCGCGCCAGCGATTCGGCCACGCAGACCGGTTTGGGCGAGCCCTCGCGCTCAATCGTCACTTCCCAAGTCTGCTGGCGGCCGCCGTTGTCGATGGGGTCGCTGGCCAGCAGTTTCACCTGGGCACGCAGGCGGCTGCTCACCGGCACCGGGGCGATAAAGCGCACCTTGTTCAAGCCGTAGTTCACCCCCATGCGCGCCTCGGTCACGGTGATGGCGCTTTCAAAAAAGCGGGGGATCAGCGACAGCGTGAGGAAACCGTGTGCGATGGGTGCACCAAACGGGCCAGCCTTGGCGCGCTCCACGTCCACATGGATCCACTGGTAGTCGCCCGTGGCTTGGGCGAACAGGTTGATGTGTTCCTGGGTGACGGTGATCCACTCGCTGGTGGCCACGTGTTGGCCCACCAGGGCGGAAAGTTCGGCTAGGGTGGCAAAGGTTTTCATGCTGTCCACTGTAGCCAGCCGCGGCGCACCGGCGTGTCCGCCGGGTGACAAACAGGCCTTCTGTTCTGACTACTTGGCGTTCAACCAGCGGCAGATGGGTTCCCACTGCACCAGGTCGCGCTCTACGCGGCCCGGCGTGACGTCAAACACCGTAAGCCCGCGGGCGGCAAGCTGGATGTAGTTTTGCGTGTCGCGCACAAAGCCCAGCACCGGCAGGCCCAGACTGTCGACAAAGGTATGCAACTGGTCGGCTGCGCGGGTGCGCTCGTCCACGCGCATGCCCACGATGCCGATCTGCGTCTTGGCGGCATGGGCGCTGTCGGCCAGCTCGTCCAAAAAGGCGCGCGTGGCAAAAATGTCGAACACGCTGGGCTGCAGCGGCACCACCACCTTGTCGGCGAGTTTGAGCACTTCCTTCAGCCGCTTGCCATGCAGGCCGGCCGGGGTGTCCAGCACCACATGGGTGGTGCCCTTGGGCGGTTTGGCGATTTGGTCGTCGCCCACCTCCCAGCTGCTGATGGGCCGCGCCGCGGCGGGCCGCAGCGTGAGCCAGAGCCGGGAGGACTGTTGCCGATCGGCATCCCCCAGCATGACGGCATGCCCCTGGGAGGCAAAGTAGCCCGCGATCTGGGTGGACAGGGTGGACTTTCCCACCCCGCCTTTGGGATTGGCGACAACAACCACGGGCATACACGACTCCTTGGAGGGTGGAACTGCGCTATGTTATCGGCATGGACACCGAACACCAAGCACCGCCCGCCACACCGACCAAACCCGTTTACGTGGTCGCCGCCCACCCCAACTGGCGCGAATCCCGCGTCAACCGGCGCCTGCTGCAGGCCGCCCGCGCCGCCGACACAGCCACCGTGTGTGACCTGTACGCGCGTTACCCGGACTACAGCATTGCCATCCCGACGGAGCAGGCCAGGCTCCAAGCGGCACAACTCGTGGTGCTGTTGCACCCGGTGCAGTGGTACTCCATGCCCGCGCTGCTCAAGCTCTGGCTGGACGAGGTGTTGACCCACGGCTGGGCCTATGGCGGCGGCCACGCCCTGCAGGGCAAAGACCTGTGGCTGGTGGCCACCACCGGCGGACCCGAGGGTTCGTACCACCCCCAGGGCTACAACCGCTATTTCTTCGATGCCTTTTTGCCGCCTTATGAGCAGACCGCCGCCCTCTGCGGCATGCGTTTTCTACCCCCGATGGTGCTGCACGGCGCACACCGCGTGGACAGCGCCGAGGTGGACAGCCACGTGGCCATGTTCGCCGAGCGCCTGGCCAGCTACCCGGCATGGCCCGAGCTGGACGAGATGGAAAGCTGCCCGGCCTGTGTGGTGCCTGACACGGACCGGCCGACCCATAGCGACTTGAGCGTCGCCGGGCCGCCCCAAGACGCGAGGGCCCCCTCGGGGGGCAGCGCAGCACACGCAGTGGCAAGCGTGGGGGCCAGTAACTAATGGAACACGCACCGACCTGGCTGATCAACAGCTTCATCTATTTAAGTGCGGCGGTGATTGCCGTGCCACTCTCCAAGGCCGTGGGCCTGGGCTCCATCATTGGTTACCTGGCGGCGGGCATTGCCATTGGCCCCTGGGGCCTGGGCCTGGTGACGAATGTGGAAGACATCCTGCACTTTGCCGAGTTTGGTGTGGTGCTGATGTTGTTCCTGGTGGGCCTGGAGCTGGAGCCCAAGCGGCTGTGGAACCTGCGCCGCTCCATCTTTGGCTGGGGCAGCCTGCAGGTGCTGGGTTGTGCGCTGCTGCTGGCGCTGGTGGCCATGGCCTGCGGCGTGGGCTGGCGCCTGGCCGTAGTGGCCGCGCTGGGCCTGGCCCTGTCCAGCACGGCCATTGCGCTGCAGGTGATGGGCGAGCGCAACCTGCTGCCTACCCGCAGCGGCCAGGCGGCGTTTTCCATCCTGCTGTTCCAGGACGTGGCAGCCATCCCCATCCTGGCGCTGCTGCCACTGCTGGGCGTCGTTTCAGTGACAAATGAGGCCTCAGCCCCCATGGAATATGCGCAAGCAGCTATCAAAATCATAGCTGTCATTGCCGGCATTGTGCTCGGTGGACGCTTGCTCATCCGCCCGCTGCTGCGCTGGATTGCGCGCTCCAAGACGCCCGAGATCTTCACCGCCGCGGCGCTGCTGCTGGTGGTGGGCATCTCGGCGCTGATGCTGCTAGTGGGCCTGTCCATGGCGCTGGGCGCTTTTCTGGCCGGCGTGCTGCTGGCCGAGAGTGAATACCGGCGCGAGCTGGAAACCGACATCGAACCCTTCAAGGGCCTGCTACTGGGCCTGTTTTTCATCGCCGTGGGTATGAGCATCGACTTTGGGGTGCTGCTGCAATCGCCCGGTGTGATGGCGCTGGTGGTGCTGGGGTTTCTGGCCGTCAAAGGCCTGGTGATTTACGCGCTGGCGCGCCACATCCAGCTGCCGTTCCAGGAGCGCCCGGTGTTCACCCTGCTGCTGGCCCAGGGCGGCGAGTTTGCGTTTGTGGTGTTCCAGGCGGCGGCGGGGGCCAAGGTGTTCCCGGCCGAGACCGCATCCCTGCTGATTGGCGCGGTGGCCGTGTCCATGCTGCTGAGCCCGTTGATCCTGGTGGCGGTGGACCGGCTGCTGCTGCCGCGCTACGCGAACTGCGGCGTACCGCAGCTCGAGGAAATCTCCGAGCAGCAAGAGGCGCCCATCGTGATTGCGGGTTTTGGCCGCTACGGCCAGATCGTGGGCCGCCTGCTGACGGCCGAGGGCATTGCTACCACCGTGCTGGACCACGATGCCGAGATGATCGAAGTGGCGCGTAACATTGGTTACCGCGTGTTTTATGGCGACGCGACCCGGCTGGACCTGCTGCGCACCGCGGGCGCGGCCAGCGCCAAGGTGCTGGTGGTGGCGGTAGACGATGTAGAACAGTCGCTGGAGATTGTGGACCTGGCGCAGGCGCATTTTCCGCAGCTGCAGATTGTGGCGCGGGCGCGCGACGTGACCCACTGGAACCAGTTGCGCGACCGCGGTGTGATGCTGGTGGAGCGCGAGCTGTTCGAGTCCAGCCTGCGCAGCGCACGCAGCGTGCTGGAGCTGCTGGGCCACGAGCCCCATGCAGCGCGCCAGACCGCACTGCGTTTTCGCCAGCACAACCTGGACCTGTTCGAGAAGCTGCACCCCCACTACAAAGACAGCTCCAAGCTGATTGCCGTGATCAAACAAGGCCGCCAACAGCTGGAAGAGCAGATGGCGCAGGAACGTGCCGAACAAACCCAGCGCCGGCCCCACAACTGGGATAGGTAATATGCGCCCATGAACGCCGCCAATTGGAATCGCACCCGGTTCGCCTGGGTCAGCACGCTTAAATTCAAAATTGTGGCCATGGCTGCGGTGACCGGGGTGCTGTCTGCGGTGGTCACGGCCCAGTTGGTTCTAAGTACGACGAAGAGCAATATCCAGCAAGTCCTGCTGCAAAGCAACAGTGACGATGTGCAGCGCACCGCCGAGCTACTCTCCACCAAACTGGACATGCTGCAAGGTTCGCTGTGGGCCGTGGCCCGCCAGGTGCGCCCCGAGTTGTGGAGCCAGCCCGAGGCCATGACCCGCTACCTGGCCGACAAGCCTGCTGTGGGTGCCCTGTTTGACA
Organism: Rhodoferax sp. TS-BS-61-7; assembly: GCF_002943465.1. Classification (GTDB taxonomy): domain Bacteria; phylum Pseudomonadota; class Gammaproteobacteria; order Burkholderiales; family Burkholderiaceae_C; genus Allorhodoferax. The sequence goes on along the minus strand of NZ_PTQY01000005.1, from coordinate 254,073 downwards.
GCGTGCTGGCAGCCCGGGCCGACGGGGTCATGCTGGCACGGCTAGTCAAGGGACAGGCATCGACCGAACTGCCCAACATCGCAGACCGGACCTACTTTCAGCAAAGCCTCAAAACCGACCAGCCTGTGGTGTCCGAACCCCTGGTGGGCAAGGTGAGCAAAACACCCATCCTCATCATCTCCACCCCTGCGCTGGGCGCGGATGGCAAGGTGGTGGGCGTGATCGCAGGCTCGCTAGGCCTGCAGTCCACCAGCCTGTTCTCTGACGTGACACACCTGGCACGCGACACCCCATCGCGCACGCTGGTGATGGACCGAAAAGGCGTGCTGCTGGCCCACCCGGATCCCACACGGGTGCTGGGCCGGGCCGCGGACGAGGAGGGCCTGCGTGCGGTGTACCAGCGCTGGAGTGATATGGGCAGCCCCATCGACACCACCGGCAGCGCCGTACTAAGTGAAGACCACCTGGTGTCCATGGCCGGCATTCCGGTATCTGACTGGGTGCTGGTGCGGCTTACCCCACGGGCCGTGGCTTTGCAACCGGTGCAGGCTGCGCAAGCCACCGCCTGGCAAGCCGCCATGGGTGTGGGCCTCTTGGCCGCGGCCCTGGCGGGGGTGCTGGCCTGGTACTTGACACTGCCCATCTCCAAGTTGCGCAACCGGGCCGAGCGCATGCTGGCCGAGACCGCCCCCTCCAACGAGGGCTGGCCCCGCGATGGCGGCGAAGTGGGCGAGCTGGCGCTGGCCTTTCAACACGTGGTGGAACACCGGCAACAAAAACAAACCGAAACCCAGGCCCTGCTGATGCAACTGGAGGCGGTGCTGGACCATGCCGAGGTGGGCATTGCACTCACCCGCAACGGCCATTTTGAGCTGGTGAGCCGGCACTTTTGCCATATTTTCCGCTGCGAAAAACACCACGCCATCGGCCAGCCCACCCGCATGATCCACCCCTCCGACGAGGCCTACCAGGCACTGTCGGCCCGCGCCCACCCCTCGTTCATGCAGCACGGCGCTTTTGACGGCGAAGTGGAGCTGATCCGCCGCTCGGGCCAGCTGTTCTGGGCGCACATGCGCGGGCGTGCCGTAGTGCCCGGTGACCGCTCGCAAGGCACCATCTGGACGGTGGAAGACGTGACCGAAGCGCGCGAACAGCGCGAGCGCCTGGCCTGGACCTCCAGCCACGACTCACTCACTGGTTTGGCCAACCGCCCGGCCTTCGAGACCCTGCTGGAGCGCGCCACGCTGAACGCCAACACCGAGCCGTTCTGCGCCATGTTCATTGACCTGGACCACTTCAAACAGGTCAACGACACCGGTGGCCATGCCGCCGGCGACGCCCTGCTGCGCGATGTAGCCCACGCACTGGCCGCGCAGGTGCGCCAGACCGACACCGTGGCCCGGCTGGGCGGCGATGAATTTGCCGTGTTGCTGAGCCGCTGCCCCCTGCCGCAGGCCGTGGCCCTGGCCGAAAAATTGCGTAGTGCCGTGGTGGCCTACCGCCTGGCCTGGGAGGGCCAGAGCTTTGGTGTGGGTGCCAGCATTGGCCTGGTGCAGGTCAACGGCAGCTTCACCACCGCGGCCGATGTGCTGCGCGCCGCCGACGCCGCCTGCTACACCGCCAAACAGGCCGGGCGCAACTGCGTGGCCGTGTTCGACGCCCAAACCACCACCCCCAACCCGGAAATGCGCTAAGCCCTTGGCGCGGCACGCCCCCGAATCACTCTTTTGGGGGATGGTGCGCCACTGCCCGGGCCGTTAGCATCGCAGCAGTTTGAATACCAATAATAGGGAGACAAGTTTTGCGTTTTTGCAGCACCGCACGCACCACCGCGTGCCTTCTGGCCGGCCTGGCGGCCGGCATGACCAGCACCACCAGCCACGCCCAAGTGGCTTACGACAAGATCGAAGTGGGCACCACCCTCACGGCCAGTGGCATTGCACTGGGCTTGTTTTCCAAACCCATTCCGCTGCCGGAAGGCCAGTGGGAAGTCGTGAGCAAACACGAAGAAGCTCTGTCCCTTACGGGCGGGCGCAGTGACAGCCCGGGCACCACCCCACGGGTATCGCTCACCCTGCGCAACCTGGACCGCCAAGGTGGCCCCCTGTTTGCGATGGCGCTGAACTTCACGCCCAACTCCCTGCCCATCAACTGGGGCAACCAGCCCTGCACCACCGACAACCCGGTAGGCCTGGTGGACGACTTTGGCCTCAACGCCAGCGCCATGCTCTTCGCCTGCGCCCGCGGCGATGCTATCTCCAACTTTCGGCAACTCCTTGCCAGCGCGCCCAACCACCCCAACAGCTGGGTGAAGTCCACGTTGGCAAGCCTGACGCCCTACGCCAGCGACTTCCCGGTCAGCGCGGTGCTGATCAACGTCTATGGCAACAAATTCCGCGGCAAGTCCATGGGCATCACCTTCCTGCTGCGCGCCGATGCCAACCTGGATGCGAGCCTGGCCTACCGCGGCCACCTGCAGGGCTGGATACACGAGACCGGCACCCGCTGGATGAAGGTGCTGGACAACGAGGCCACCCCGCTGCCCGGCCCTGCCACCTACTGGGCTTCCAAATAAGCGCGTGTACGGCGGGCTGGCTCAGGCCAACCCGTCCCACAGCAGCTTCACACCAGTCAAGAACATGCCGGCGTACAGAAAGCGGTAGAAAAGCTGCTGGCTGATGCGCCGCGCCAGGCGCACGCCAATCCACACACCCACCGGGGCGATGGGCAGCAGCACCAGGCTGGTGGCCATGTTGCGCATGTCCAGCAGGCCCAGCATTCCATAGGGAATCCATTTGCTCAGGTTCACCACAAAGAAGAAAAACGCCATGGTGGCGGTGAACTTGAGGGGAGTGAGCTTGAGCGGGATCACATAGGCGTTGATGGGCGGGCCACCCGCATGGGCAATGAAGCTGGTAAAGCCCGAGGTGGCGGTGAGCATGGCGCCCAGCCAGCGCGGCGGTGGTGCGCTGTCGGGCTTGGGCGGAAACAACAAGCGCTGCGCCAGAAACAGCAGCGTGAAACCGCCCACCAGCGCCGCCACCGTGTGCGGGTTCAGCACCTTGAACAACAGCGCGCCGATGGCGATGCCCACCAGCCCACACGGAATCAGAAACTTCAGCAACGCCAGGTCAAAGTCTTTGCGAAACGCCGCCATGCCCAGCACGTCCATGAGGAACAACACCGGCATCAGGATGGCGGCAGCCTCGGGCACCGTGACGGCAAGCGCCATCATGGGCACGGCCAGAGAGCCAAAACCCGCGCCAAAGCCACTTTTGCTGATGCCCAGCAGCAACACGGCGGGGATGGTGACGGCGTAGAAAAATGGATCGGTGATCAGCGGAAAGGTCATGAATATGGGTGTTTTAGGGCTCTAGCCCCCGTGGATACTGCGTGAGCAGCTTCCAAAACCATAGCAACCAGCCGCCCTACACACGCGCCAGCACCACCGCCATGCCCTGCCCCACACCGATGCGCATGGTACACAGGGCCCGGCGCCCGTGCGGCCCTGGGGGCATGCCCGCAAGGCCGCACCGGAGTGACAGACGCGTGCTAACCTTGGCCCCATGTTCAGTCCCTCCCAAGAAGACGTACGTCGATTTTTTTGCTCTACTTATGCCAAGGCCCGCTCAGGTGTTGCGCTGGAAGCTATTGAAACCATAGCATCCCAGTGGATGGACGAGCACCCCGAGTACGCCGCCGACTTTGCCGATGTGGACACCGCGCTGGCCACCATGTACGAGGCCACCGAGGGCCGCACCAACCCGTTTTTGCACCTCTCTATGCACCTGTCGATCAGCGAGCAGTGCAGCATCGACCAGCCGCGTGGCATTCGCCAGGCGGTGGAGCTGCTCACGCACAAGCGCAACTCGCTGCACCAGGCGCACCACGAAGCTATGGAATGTTTGGGCACCATGCTGTGGGAAAGCCAGCGCGCCGGTCGCCCACCCGACGGCAATGCCTACATTGCTTGCGTGCAGCGGCACGCTACCAAAGACTGATCAGGCCCGGGCGGCTGCGAGCAGCCCTTGCACCCAGGCCTCGGCCTCGTCCGCCGTGGCAAACACCTGACAGGCCGGCCAACCGGCGTGTGCAAAACTCTGCACCAGCAAGGCGGGCATGAAGTGGCTGCCCTCCACCTCGGGCGCCATCACAAAGGCCGTGCCCACCGGGGCCAGGCCTTCCTGTACAAACTTGCGCAATTCCCCGGTCAACGCCGTCAGCGCTTCGGGGCCGGCCAGTGCACTGCCGTGCACGATGACCACTTCGGCACACGGCCCCTGGGCACACAACAAGGCATAGGCCTGGTGCAAGATGGGTCCGATCGCCTCGGCCAGTTCCCGGTTAAACGGCCCCACCACGTCGGTGCGCAACACGTCACCATCAATGCGCCAGTCTGCCCGTCCATGGGGGCGAAACAAGGCCTTGCCAAGACCCTCGGTCGAGAAAGGCTGGTCGCGGGAAATAGTCATGGCACCAGTCTAGGAGCGATGACTCACCGCCACAAGCAGGGAAAACCAGACACAAAAAAGCCGCTCAAGAGCGGCTTTTTTGGGGAGGTGCTGTCCGGTTTAACGGAAGCGGTTTTGAGGCACGACCTTGAGGTCGGTTGGCAGCTTGCCCAGGTAATTGGACAGCTCTTTGAGCTCGGCATTGGTGAACTGCTTGGCCACACCGCCCATGATGGCGTTGCCGCGGCCCACTTGGGCGTTGCCTTCTACCTTGTAGGCCTTCAGGGCCACGAACAGGTAGTCGCTGTGCTGGCCAGCGATCTTGGGGTAGGTGGGGTCGATGGGTTTGCTGAACGAATCGCCGTGGCAGGAGGCACAGGCGCCTTTGGTCAGCAGCGCGTTCACTTTTTCCGAGGCCTCGGGCGCCTTAGCCAAGGCTGGAGCACCTTCCACCGCACCGCTGGCTTCGTAGTAGGCGGCCAAGTCGGCGATGTCCTGGTCGGTCAGCGAGGCAGCAATGCCGCGCATGGACGCGTGTTTGCGCTCACCGGTTTTGTAGGCGTTGAGGGCGGAGGCAATGTACTTGCCGCCCTGGCCCGAGATCTTGGGGACCTTGTGGATTTCGGGGAAGCTGGCTTGGTAGCCCACAATGCCGTGGCAGCCAATACACATGGCGTTCTTCTTTTCGCCAGCCTTGATGTCACCTTGGACGCCCTGGGCGTGGGCAGCGAAAACGGTCACAGAGGCGACAAGCGCAGCGGACACGGAGAAGAGGAATTTGTTCATTTTGCGGGGACAATCCAGACGGTGATTGATATAAATCAGCCTGCCGATTATATCGACCACCACCCGTGCCCTTTGCAGGCTTTTTCTGCCTCGTTGGGTCCGCCCATCCTTGCCCTGTCCGCCCACGCCATGAAATTCCACGGAACCAAGAACTACGTCGCCACCCAGGACCTGATGCTGTCGGTCAACGCGGCCATCACGCTGCAGCGCCCGCTGCTGGTGAAAGGTGAGCCCGGCACCGGCAAAACCATGCTGGCCGAGGAAGTGGCGCAGGCGCTGGACATGCCCCTGCTGCAATGGCACATCAAGTCCACCACCAAGGCCCAGCAGGGTCTGTATGAATACGACGCGGTGAGTCGTCTGCGCGACTCGCAGCTGTCCGACATTGACGGCGGCGAACGCGTCAAGGACATCCACAACTACATCATCAAAGGTGTGTTGTGGCAGGCATTTACCGCCGACAAACCGGTCGCGCTGCTGATCGACGAGATCGACAAGGCCGACATCGAGTTCCCCAACGACCTGTTGCGCGAAATCGACCGCATGGAGTTCTACTGCTACGAAACGCGCGAGCTGATCAAGGCCAAACACCGCCCGCTGGTGTTCATCACCTCCAACAACGAAAAAGAACTGCCTGACGCGTTTTTGCGCCGCTGCTTCTTCCACTACATCAAGTTTCCCGATGCCACCACCATGCAGAGCATTGTGGAGGTGCACTTTCCCGGCCTGAAGAAAGAGCTGCTGGCCGCGGCCATGAAAACCTTTTTTGAGGTGCGCAACCTGCCCGGCCTGAAGAAAAAGCCCTCCACCAGCGAACTACTGGACTGGCTCAAGCTGCTGCTGGCCGAAGACATTCCACTCGAAGCACTGCAAAGCAAGGACGACAAAATGGCCGTCCCCCCGCTGGTAGGTGCGCTGCTGAAAAACGAGCAGGACACCACGCTGTTCGAAAAACTGATGTTCATGCAACGCCACAACCGCTAAGCCACACCCCATGAAAAACAATCCAATGATCGAAGGCGTGTCTGACGCCGTGGGCTTTGTGGGCGGTGCGCTGCTCGGCTTCTGGGCCGGCCGCCTGCTGGGGCTGGATGTGTTTGCGCCAGGTTACGGCGCCGCCAGCATTGGCGGCATCGTGCTGGTGGGCTTGGGCGGTGGCCTGGGCCTGCAACTGGCCCGCCGCTGGCGCAACCGCAAAACACCGTCGGACAAGGAATAACCATGGCCTTTGTGGAACCCGTCACCCTGGCCGCCCGCGGCGTGAAGTTGGTCCCGCTGGGCCTGGAACATGAGGCCGGCCTGCGCGCTGCGGCCGCTGATGGCGAGCTGTGGACCCTGCGCATCACCTCGGTGCCCGAACCTGAATACACCCGCAAGTACATCGACGACGCGCTGTCCATGCGCGAGGCTGGCAACCGCTTTGCCTTCGCCGTGACGGACGAAGCCACTGGCCGCGTGCTGGGCAGCAGCAGCTACCACGACATCGTGCCCGCCGTGAAACGTGTGGAAATTGGCTACACCTGGTACGGCAAAAGCAGCCAGCGCAGCCACGTCAACACCACCTGCAAACTCTTGCTGCTGACCCACGCGTTTGAAACCCTGGGCTGCCATGTGGTGGGCTGGCGCACTGATAACTTCAACTTTGCGTCCCAGGCCGCCATCGAGCGCCTGGGCGCGAAGAAAGATGGCGTGATCCGCGGCCACGCGCTGCGCCGCGACGGCACCATCCGCGACACCGTGATGTACAGCATGCGCAGCGGCGAATGGCCCGAAGCCAAGGCACAGCTGCTGTACTTACTGGACAAGCCGCGCGCCTGATACGCGCAAGGAGCACCCTATGCTGCTGGACTTTTTCTACACCCTGCGCTCTGCCAAGCTGCCGGTCTCGGTCAAGGAATACCTGACCCTGCTGGAAGCCTTACAAAAAGGCGTGGTGGGGCCGATGACACCGCAGCCCGAAGATGCGTCCGAGCCCACGGGCTACACGATTGACGACTTTTATTACCTGAGCCGCACCACGCTGGTGAAGGACGAGAAACACTACGACAAGTTCGACCGCGCCTTTGCCGCCTATTTCAAAGGCGTGGAGATGATTGCCGACTTCACCAAGGACATTCCGCTGGCATGGCTGCGCAAGAACCTGGAGCTCAACCTCAGCCCCGAAGACAAGGCCAAGATCGAGAAAATGGGCTGGGACGAGCTCATGGAGACGCTGAAAAAGCGCTTTGAAGAGCAGAAGGAACGCCACGAAGGCGGCAGCAAATGGATTGGCACCGGCGGCACCAGCCCGTTTGGCGCCAATGGCTACAACCCCCAGGGCATCCGCATTGGACAGGACAAGGGCCGCAACAAAAGCGCCGTGAAGGTGTGGGACCAGCGCGCCTACAAAGATTACGACGACACCCAGGAGCTGGGCACACGCAACATCAAGGTGGCGCTGCGCCGCCTGCGCAAGTTTGCGCGCGAAGGCCACGAGGACGAGCTGGACCTGGACGAAACCATCAGCAAGACGGCAGCCAACGCGGGCTACCTGGACATCAAGATGCGGCCCGAGCGCCACAACAACGTCAAGGTGCTGCTGCTGATGGACGTGGGCGGCACCATGGACGAGCACATTGCGCGCGTGGAAGAACTGTTCAGCGCCACCAAGACCGAGTTCAAGCACCTGGAGTTCTATTACTTCCACAACTGCGTGTACGACTACATGTGGAAGAACAACCGCCGCCGCTTTGCCGAGAAATTCAATACCTGGGACATCCTTCGCAAGTACAACAAGGACTACAAGCTGATCTTTGTGGGCGACGCGACCATGAGCCCCTACGAGATTTTGCAGCCCGGCGGCAGCGTGGAATACAACAACGAAGAGGCCGGCGCCGAATGGCTACAGCGCCTGACCAGCACCTTCCCCAAGTTCGCCTGGATCAACCCCGAGCCCCAAGGCGTGTGGCAGTACCGCCAGAGCATCAGCGTGATCCAGCAGCTGATGCACAACAAGATGTACCCGCTGACCCTCAAGGGCCTGGAAGAGGCGATGCGCCAGCTGACCAAGTAGACAGTGCCCCCACGCTCCGCCGCTGCGCGGGTCGCTGCCCCCCAAGGGGGCGCATTTCCCTGGCGGGGCTGACCGCCAAGCGGTTCAGAGCGCCTTGGGGCGGCCCGGCGGCGAAACCGGCCGCTCCCTGTGCCCCCTTACAATCCCGGCTCGCTGGTCTCCGTAGTTCAATGGATAGAACGGCCCCCTCCTAAGGGGCAGATACAGGTTCGATTCCTGTCGGGGGCACCAGCCTTTTCAGAATGCTATGAACTTGATAGCTGCTCGCGCAATATCCACGGGCCATTCAGCCACTTTTGGCACTCAAACCTTGCTGCGCAGCGTCCGGCTCAGCATCACCACCGGAATCAGCCCCACCAGCACCAGCGCCAGGCTGGGCACGGCAGCTTCGCCTAGGCGCTCGTCGCGGGCCAGCTGGTAGGCCACCACGGCCAGCGTGTCGCTGTTGAAGGGGCGCAGCACCAGTGTGGCGGGCAGCTCTTTCATCACGTCCACAAACACCAGCAAGGCCGCGGCGGCGGTAGAGCGGCGCAGCAGCGGCCAGTGCACACGCAGCAGGGTGCCCGCGTCGCTGGTACCCAGCATGCGGGCCGCGTCGTCCATACTGGCGGGAATGCGCGCATAGCCGCTTTGCAGTGACTGCAGCGCCACCGCGCAAAAGCGCACTAGGTAGGCCCAGACAATGCCCAGCGCCGTGGCGGTGACAAAGTAGCCCACCTGCCACTCGGGCTGCCAGGCCTGCACCCAGCCCACGGGCAGCAGCAGGCCCACCACCACCACCGCCCCAGGAATGGCGTAGCCCAGGCCCGCCAGTTGGGCCGCCACACGCGGCCCCCAGTGGCTGCTGCGGCGCGCACCGTAGGCCAGAGCCAGCGCAATGCCCACAGCCAGCACACTGGTGATGCCGGCCAGGCGCACGCTGTTCAGCGCCCACTCGCCAAAGCGGCTCCAGGGCAGCGCGTTTTGCTCCACCCACAGCGGGCGCAGCATAAACAGCACCGGCAGCACAAAACCCATCAAGATGGGCAGCGTACACACCAGCCAGGCCCAGCCGGCGCGGTGCCCGTCCAGCCGCAGGGGCTGCGCATCACTGGCGTTGGCGCGCGCGCCCTTGCCGGATGCAAAACGCATACGCGCCTGCGCGCGCTGCTCCAGCCAAAGCAGTAAGGCCACCAGCGCCAGCAGCAGCGTGGCCAACTGGGCCGCGGCAATGCGGTTGTCCATGGCCAGCCAGGCTTTGTAGATGCCAGCGGTAAAGGTCTGGATGCCAAAGTAGCTGGAGACACCAAAGTCCGCCAGCACCTCCATCAGCGCCAGCGCCACACCGGCCGCCACGGCCGGGCGCGCCAGCGGAAGCGCCACCACGGCCATGCGCCGCAGCAAGCCGGCGCCCATCAGGCGGGCCGCCTCCATCAGGTGGCTGGCGCGTTCGGACAGGGCGGTGCGCGCCAGCAGGTAAACATACGGATACAGCACAAAGGTGAACACCCAGGCCGCGCCCGCGACGCTGCGCACCTCGGGGAATACCCGCCCCTCCAACTGCAGCCAGGCGCGCACGCTGGTTTGCAGCGGGCCGCTGAATTGCAGGAAGTCGGTATAGGCATACGCCACCACATAGGCAGGCATGGCCAGCGGCAGCAGCAGCGCCCACTCAAACACGCGCCGACCCGGAAAGTCGAACAGCGTGACCGCCGCCGCCGTACCCAGGCCCACCAGCACCACGCCCACGCCCACCATCAGGCACAGCTGCACGGTGGTCCAGGCGTATTCGGGCAGCACGGTGCGCGCCATCTCCTGCACGATCAGCAGCGACTGCGCGCCCGACTCGCCCCAGGGCAGCCAAGCGCCAAACACCGCCACCACAGGCAGCAACAGCGCCACAACAAACAAGGCCAGGGGAATGCGCGTGAGGCGCGAGAAAGACATAAGGGAGGTGGGGGTCGCGGGCAGGTGGATGGGGCTCTGAATGCGAATTGTAAGTATCTACAATCCCAGCATGTTTCTAGAAGTCTCTCAGCTGCAGGTGCATTACCCGGGCCGCACGCAGGCGGCGGTGCAAAACGCGTCGCTAAGCCTGCGGGCAGGAGACATTGGGGTGCTGATCGGGCCCTCCGGTTGTGGCAAAACCACGCTGTTGCGCGCCGTGGCCGGGCTGGAGCCGGCCAGTGGTGGGCACATCCACCTGGGTGGCGCGCTGGTGAGCTCGGCCCAGAGCAGTGTGCCGGCGCAGGAGCGCCGCATTGGCATGGTGTTCCAGGACTACGCCCTCTTCCCTCACCTGGATGTGGCACGCAATGTGGCGTTTGGCATCCACCAGTTGCCCAGCGCCGAGCGCCAGCGGCGAGTGGCCGAGGTGCTGGAATGGGTGGGCCTGTCGGGCCAGGAGCACCGTTACCCACATGAGTTGTCGGGTGGGCAGCAACAACGCGTGGCCCTGGCGCGTGCGCTGGCACCCCGCCCCCAGCTGCTGCTGCTGGACGAACCGTTTTCCAACCTCGATGTAGACCTGCGCGAACGCCTGGCACATGAGGTGCGTGGCATCCTCAAAACCGCAGGCGCCACGGCGCTGTTTGTCACCCATGACCAGATGGAAGCGTTTGCGATTGGCGACATGATTGGTGTGATGCATGAGGGCACGCTGCACCAGTGGGACGACGCCTACACGCTGTACCACCGCCCGGCCACCCGTTTTGTGGCCGACTTCATTGGCCACGGGGTGTTTGCCCCCGCCACCATTGCCATGGCGCACGGCGAGCCAGTGGTGCACACTCCGCTGGGCGTGTTGCAGGACGTGAGTGAATGCCCCTTGCCCAGCGCGTATCCGCAAGGCGAATGTGATGTACTGCTGCGCGCTGATGACATCGTGCACGACGACGACGCGCCGGTGAAGGCCGAGATTGTGCGCAAGGCGTTTCGGGGGTCAGAGTTTTTGTACACGCTGCGGCTGGACAGCGGCCTCACCGTCATGGCCCATGTGCCCAGCCACCACAACCACCGCCTGGGCGAATGGATTGGCATCCGCCCGCAGGTAGACCACGTGGTGACCTTCAGCCGCCTGGCCTAAGGTTTCGGCGCCGGAGCCCCAAGGTCGGCACGCAGGTCTACCACGGCCTGGTGCAGGTCTGCCGCCCAGGCACGGCGGTCGCGCCCTTCGGGCAACTGCACTTGGCCAAAACTCACCACCGCCTGCAGGCCCTGGGTCTTGAGCGTGCGCCAGAGCGAATCCCAGAGGCTGTCGTCCCCGATATAACAAGGCGCCAAGCTGTGCTGCCCCGCGCTGTCGCCAAAGTGCAGGCCCACGGGCTGCACCGGGGCCTGGGCCGCAATGGCGGCCTGCAGCATGTTGGCGTGGAAGGGGCGCACGGTAGTGCCATCGCCCGTGGTGCCTTCGGGAAACACGGCCAACACATCACCCGCGCCCAGGCGTTCAGCCATGTGGTGCACCACCCGCATGGCGTCGCGGCGCGACTCGCGTTCGATGTACAGCGTGCCCGCACCATTCGCCAGAGTACCCACAATGGGCCAGTGCTGCACCGAGGCCTTGGAGATAAAGCGACAGTGGCGTGCGGCGTGCATCACCACAATGTCCAACCAGGAGATGTGGTTGGCCACCAGCAGCACCGGGCCGACCGCGGGTGGCTGGCCATGCACTATTAATTTGATAGCTAGTCGCGCAAGCATTTCGCGGGCCCAGGCCTGAACTTCTGCATCACGCGCAGGCTGCTGCAGACGCGGAAACACCCACCGGATGCGCCAGGCGCCCGCCAGCACATGGGTAAATACACGCAGCAGACGCCAGCAGGCCAGCACGCGGGCCATGGGTCAGGCCGCGAAGGCGATGCGCCCCGCCACTATGGTGGCGCGCACACAACCCGGCAACTCATACCCACTGAAGGGCGTGTGCAACCCCTGGCTGCGCAGCGCGGCGGGCTCGACCACCCAGGCGGCTTTTGGGTCGAACACACACACATCGGCCATACCCCCCACCGTGAGCTGGCCCAGGCTGCCGGCCAATGGGCCTGCGCCGTTGCCCAGCACCCGGGCTGCCTGGCTGCTGACCACGGCCAGAGCACGGTCAAGCCCCAGTTGGCTGTCGTGTGCCCATTTGAGGGACAGGCTCAGCAACAGCTCCAGCCCGGTCGCACCCGGCTCACTTTCGGCAAATGGCAGGGCTTTGTCGTCTTCATCCACCGGTGTGTGGTCGGACACCAGCGCGTCGATGGTGCCATCGGCCAGGCCGGCACGCAGCGCGTCACGGTCGCGCTGCTGACGCAGCGGCGGGTTCAGGCGCATGCGGCTGTCGAAGTAACCAATGTCCACATCGGTCAGGTGCAGCGAGTTGATGCTCACATCGCAGGTGATGGGCAGGCCCTCGGCCTTGGCTTGGCGTACCAGCGCCACCCCGGCCGCACTGCTGATGCGGCACAGGTGCACACGGGCCTGGGTCGAGCGCACCAGCTCGAAGATGGTGTGCAAGGCAATGGTTTCGGCCGCCACGGGCACGCCAGCGAGGCCCAGTCGTGTGGCCAGTGGGCCGCTCGCGGCCACGCCTTTGCCCAGGTGGTATTCCTGCGGTCGCAGCCACACGCTGTAGCCAAAGGTGCTGGCGTACTGCAAGGCACGCTGGGTTACTTGGGTGTTGACCAAGGGCACTTCGGCCTGGCCAAACCCCACACAACCGGCATCGGCCAACTGCTGCATGGGCGAGAGCACTTCACCCGCCAGTGCGCGGGTCAGCGCGCCAAGGGGCAACACACGCGGCCCACCCTGAATCTGGGTGCGGTAGTGCAACATCTCCACCAGGCCGGCTTCGTCCAGCACCGGCTTGGTGTCGGGCGGGCACACCAGCGTGGTAACGCCGCCCGCGGCAGCCGCAGCACGTTCGCTGCTGAGCCGGCCGGCTTGAGGCTGACCGGATTCGCGCAGGCGCGCGCACAGGTCCACCAGGCCAGGTGCGACCACGAGGCCGTGTGCGGCAATCGTCTGGTCGGGGACAAAACCCGCGGGTGTGTCGCCGATCGCGAGGATGCGGCCCTCGGCAATGGCCAGGTCGGCCACACGGTCGGTGCCACTGGCAGGGTCCAGGACGCGTCCGCCTTGAATCAACAGGTTCATCTTCATTCCTCTTTCAGCGCGGATCGGCGTCGTTGCCCGCCACAATGCCCATCACCGCCATACGTACGGCGATGCCAAAGGTCACCTGCGGCAGGATGACACTCTGCAGCCCATCCACCACCGCGGAGTCGATCTCCACACCCCGGTTGATGGGGCCCGGATGCATGACGATGGCATCACTCTTGGCGAGTTGCAGCTTCTCGGGCGTCAGGCCAAAACTCTTGAAATACTCTTGTGTAGACGGCAGCAGCGCACCACTCATGCGTTCGTTCTGCAGGCGGAGCACGATGATGACGTCGCAGTCCTTGATGCCTTCTTCGAGTGTGTGGCACACGCGCACCCCCATCTGCGCCATGTCGGATGGCACCAGCGTTTTGGGGCCGACCACGCGCACCTCGGCACAGCCCAGCGTGGTCAGCGCATGGATGTCGGAGCGCGCCACACGCGAGTGCAACACGTCGCCCACGATGGCCACGGTGAGGTTGGCAAAGTCTTTCTTGTAGTGCCGGATGGTGTACATGTCCAGCAGACCCTGGGTGGGGTGGGCATGGCGGCCATCACCTGCGTTGATCACATGCACATGGGGCGCCACATGCTGGGCGATCAGGTAGGGGGCACCCGATTCGCTGTGGCGCACCACGAACATGTCGGCAGCCATGGCACTCAGATTGGCGATCGTGTCCAGCAGTGATTCGCCTTTGCTGGCGCTGGACCGCGCGATGTCGAGGTTGATGACGTCGGCGCTGAGGCGTGTGGCGGCAATTTCGAAGGTGGTACGGGTGCGCGTGCTGTTCTCAAAGAACAAATTGAACACGCTTTTGCCACGCAAAAGCGGCACCTTCTTCACTTCGCGGTCGTTGACCGACACAAAGTTGGAGGCGGTGTCCAGAATGTGGGTCAGGATGCTCTTGGGCAGGCCTTCGACCGACAACAGGTGCACCAGCTCGCCGTGTTTGTTGAGTTGGGGGTTGCGTTTGTAGAGCATGTCAGGCGTCCTGTACATCGAAAGAGAACACGCCTGCATCGCTGCGCGCCAGTGCCAGCGACTGGGTGGGCGCCACGCTCACGCGCGCCGCGGCAAAGTCAGGCTGGATGGGCAGTTGGCGACCACCGCGGTCCACCAGCACCGCCAGCTGCACCGAGGCGGGGCGGCCAAAGTCAAACAGCTCGTTGATCACCGCGCGCAAGGTGCGGCCGGTGTACAGCACATCGTCCAGCAGCAGAATTTGTGCGCCGTTCACATCGAAAGGCAATTGCGTTTGCCCGCCCGCCGACAGACCGCGTTGGGCAAAGTCGTCGCGGTGCATGGCCGACGAAATGGCGCCTGCCTTGCCCGGTAGTTTCAGGTCCGCCTGCAAGCGCTCGGCCAGCCAGGCGCCGCCCGAGGTAATGCCCACCAGGCGGGTATCGGCGCTGCACAACTGCTGCACACCGCGCAACAGTTCGCGGTAAAGCGCCTCCGCATCTAAAGCCAGGATACTCACGTCAAACTCCTCAAAAACTGTTCCAGGATGATGCAGGCCGACGCCGCATCGGCGTCTTTCGCACCCGAGCTGATCGCCTCGGTGGTGCTGTAGCGCTCGTCCACCTCAAACACCGGCAAGCCAAAGCGCCCATTCAGCTGGCGTCCGAACTTTTTGGCCCGTGTGGTGTTTTCGTGGGGTGCACCATCGGGGTGGTAGGGCACACCAATCACAATCGCATCGGGCTGCCATTCCTTGAGCTTGGCAGCCACGCCGTCAAAACGTGCGCTGCCTTCGGCATGAATGGAACCTTGCGGTTGCGCGGTCTTCAGCAGCCGATTGCCCACCGCCACACCAGTACGTTTTAGGCCAAAGTCAAACGCAATAAACGTTGTCAGATGCACGGGGACGGGCACATCCGGTGTGCTCATGCGTGCCCCGCTTGGGTGGAAATCATCCAGGCCTGCAGGCCCAGCAAGGCAAGTGCCTTGTCGTAGCGCTGGTCCACGGGGGTGTCAAAAATAATGCCTTGGTCGGCGTCAACCGTGATCCAGCTGTTCTCACCGAGTTCGGTTTCCAGCTGCCCGCCGGCCCAGGCGGAGTACCCCAAGGACACCAGTACCCTGCGCGGGCCCGAACCACTGGAGATGGCTTCGAGCACATCTTTGGAAGTAGTCATTTCCAGTCCGCCGGGAATGGTCATGGTGGAGGCATACAGGGAGGACTTGCTGTCTTCCGCACCTGGGACCTCCGTGCCTTCGTGTAATACAAAGCCGCGTTCGGTTTGCACGGGCCCGCCCTGGAACACGCTGTTGCCCTGCAAATCACTGCGCGCCATGGGCAGGTCAATTTTCTCGAACAAGGCCTTGAGGTCCATGTCCGCGGGCTTGTTGATCACGATACCCAAAGCACCTTTGCTGTTGTGTTCACAGACATAAACCACGCTTTTGGAAAAAAGGGCATCTTCCAGCCCGGGCATTGCAATCAAAAAATGGTTGGTGAGATTGATGGGTGCAGAATCGCCGGACATAGTTTGATTTTAACGGGTGGCATGCACACACAATACGCCTCTGGCTTGGTCTGG
This sequence comes from Rhodoferax sp. TS-BS-61-7, assembly GCF_002943465.1. Taxonomy (GTDB): domain Bacteria; phylum Pseudomonadota; class Gammaproteobacteria; order Burkholderiales; family Burkholderiaceae_C; genus Allorhodoferax. The sequence continues at coordinate 238,122 of NZ_PTQY01000005.1, read as the reverse complement.
TTCCGCCGCGACCTGCGCACACACGACAACACCGCACTGAATATCGCCTTGCAGCAATGCGAGCGTGTGTACTGTGTGTTTGTCTTCGACACAGACATTTTGGCCCCCCTGCCCCGCCAGGACCGGCGTGTGGAGTTCATTCGTGAATCGCTGGTGGAGCTGGATGCACGCCTGCGCGACCTTAGCGGACAAGCCCACGCAGGCCTCATCGTTTTGCACGGCCGCGCCGAAGAAGAAATCCCCACACTGGCCCAAACACTGGGCGTACAAGCCGTGTATGCGGGCAAGGACTACGAACCCCAAGCCATTGCGCGGGACGGCGTTGTGCAACAAACGCTGCAGAAGGCCGGTACGGCACTCCATCTGCGCAAGGACCACGTCATTTTTGAAGAGCGCGAAGTGCTGACCCAAATGGGCAAGCCCTACGGGGTGTTTACGCCTTACATGCGGGCCTGGTTGGCGCGCCTGGCGCTGCACCCGGCGCAGGAACACGCCCCATCGACTCCCCAGCGTTTGGCCGCACGTCCTGAGGCTTACCGCACCCCAGTTCCAAGCTTGGCAGACATCGGCTTTGCCACCACCAACCTGCAAGACCTGCGCGTCCCTGCGGGAGAAGCCGGGGCCCAGAGTTTGCTGACCGACTTTGTTACGCGCATGGACCGGTACGAGCAGACACGCAATTTTCCGGCCGTGAAAGGGCCCAGTTATCTCAGCGTACACCTGCGTTTTGGCACAGTCTCTATCCGACAGTTGGTGAACCTGGCCTACCCACGCCACCTGCAGGGCAGCGAGGGGGCTTCCACCTGGCTAGGCGAGCTGGTGTGGCGGGATTTTTATGTGCAGATTTTGGCCAATTACCCACATGTGGCCACCGCGTCCTTCAAGCCAGAGTACGACCAGATCGCCTGGGAGGACGGCCCGCGTGCGGATGCGTTGTACCAGGCTTGGTGCACCGGCCAAACCGGTTACCCACTCGTGGATGCGGCCATGGCCCAGCTCAACCAGACGGGTTACATGCACAACCGACTGCGCATGGTGACCGGCAGCTTTCTGGTCAAACACTTGGGGCTGGACTGGCGCTGGGGAGAGCGTTATTTTGCGCAGACGCTCAACGACTTTGACCTGTCAGCCAACAACGGCGGATGGCAATGGGTCAGCTCCAGTGGCTGCGATGCACAGCCCTATTTCCGGATCTTCAACCCCATTGCCCAGAGTGAAAAATTTGACGCAGAGGGCAAGTTCATTCTGCGGTACCTGCCGCAGTTGTCCAAGCTGGGGCCCAAGGCCATTCACGCCCCCTGGCTCGCAAAACCGCTGGAACTAGCAGCAGCAGGACTCACCTTGGGGCAGGCTTACCCACTGCCAGTCGTCGACCACGCGCAAGCAAGGGCGCGAACCCTGCTGCGGTATGGCGTGGTGAAAAAGCCGGCTTAGGCTTCTACGGCATTGCTGCAGTAGCTGCGCACCAAGCCAAGCAATTCGTCTTCGGAGTAGGGCTTGCCAAGGTAGTGGTCCACACCCAATTCACGCGCATGTTCACGGTGTTTTTCCGCGATGCGTGAAGTGATCATGATGATGGGCACCGCACGCGTGCGTGCATCTGCCCGGATGTTGCGCGCCAGGTCAAACCCGTCCATACGCGGCATCTCGATGTCCGACAAGATGACGGTGGGAACCTCTTCTTGCAGACGCTCCAATGCTTGCAAGCCATCGTTGGCCAACGCCACGCGGTAACCTTCGCGTTTGAGCAAACGCTGGGTGACGCGGCGCACGGTGATGGAGTCATCCACCACCAACACCAAAGGCAGCTGGTTGGCCGGCTCGACCAACTTGGGGGCCACATCAGGCGCATCGGTGGCCTGGCCAGCCCTGTCGCCAGAGGCGCCCAACACACGGGCCAAATCACCGTACACCGCCGCCAGCGCGACCGGGTTGTAGATCAGAACCACTGCACCCGAGGCCAGCACCGACATACCCGCCAAACCCGGCAAACGTGCAAGCTGCGGCCCGAGGTTTTTCACCACCACTTCGCGGTTGCCCAGCACTTCGTCCACGTGCAGGGCCAAACGTTGACCCGCGCTGCGAAACACCACCACGGGCAAGGTCTTGCTCAGGGGTTCGTGGCTGCGTGCCGACACCTGCAACAAGGCACCCGCCCAGAAGAAGGGTAGCACTTGCCCCGCCATACTGAAGGACTGGTCTGCATAGGCCTGCTCCAGTTGGGCAGCCGGCACACGCAAAACAGTTTCCATGATGTTGGCCGGAACCCCGATGGTGAACTCGCCCATGCGCAGAATCACCACCTGGGTGACCGCCGTCGTCAGGGGCAGCACCAGCTTGAAACTGGTCCCTTTGTCAGGTTCGGTTTGGGTTTCGATGCGACCACCCAATGCATTCACCTCGGAACGCACCACGTCCATGCCGATACCGCGACCGGCCAGCTCCGTGATTTGCTCCGCCGTAGAAAACCCCGGCATAAAAATCAGGTTGGCGGCATCGCCGTCGCTGAGCGCGGCACCCGCCTCGATCACACCATTGGCAATTGCCTTGGCGCGGATACGGTCCAGGTGCAAGCCACCACCGTCGTCACTGAACGAGACAGAGACGTCATTGCTCTCCTGCAACACGTGGATCAGGATGTTGCCTGCTGCGGGCTTGCCCGCCGCGACACGCGCCTCTGCAGACTCGATGCCGTGCGCCACCGCATTGCGCAACAAATGTTCAAACGCGGGGGCCATACGGTCGAGCACCCCCCGGTCCATTTCGATGGAGCCACCGGTGATATCAAGTTTGACCTGTTTTCCAGAGTCTTTGGCGGCCTGACGCACCACGCCGTACAGGCGGTCTGAAATGCCTTCAAACTCCACCATGCGGGTGCGCAACAAGTCGCGTTGCAATTCGCGCGCCTGGCGGCCTTGGGCGATCAGATCGTCTTCAGTACCTTCCACTGAGCGTTGCAAGTTGCGCTGCACCGTCGCCACGTCGTTCACCGACTCTGCCATCATGCGGGTCAATTCCTGCACACGGGTAAAGCGATCGAACTCCAGCGGATCAAACGCCTGCGCTGAATCCTTAGTTTGTGCGAGGCGTGACTGCATTTGCGACTCGGCCTGCAACTCGACATCGCGCAACTGTTGTCGCAAGCGATCCAGGTTACCCCCTAGCTCCCCCAAAGACGAGCGCAATTGGTTCAGGCGCGCATCCATGCGCGAGCGGGTGATCATGACCTCACCAGCCTGATTGACCAAACGGTCCAGCAACTGAGAACGCACACGCACCGACTGATTTCCTGTACTGCGTGGCATGGCGGCTTGGGGCGCATGCACCACCGGGCGAATACTCAAGGGAGCCACTGTCGCTGCGGTGCTGGCCACAGGCGCTGCTGCCGCCACCGTTGCCACGACTGTGTCTTCTACTTGCACAGACTCTTGGCCCAAGGCCGCGAACACCGCTTGCAGGGAGTCAAACCGGGTGAGCAAAGGCTCCAGCTGTACCGCCTGCAGAGCTTCAGTACCAATCTGCTCGATGGACGACTCCATGCGGTGGGCCATTTCACCCAGTCGCATAGCGCCAGCCAGGCGTGCACTGCCTTTGAGCGTATGCAACAAGCGCAAAATTTCGTTGCGAGCCGCCATATTGTCTGGCTGGGCTACCCACTGGCGCAGTGCAGTCCCAAGCTGGGGCATGAGCTCTGCAGCCTCTTCTTCAAAAATGGGCAAAAGATCATCGTCCAGATGGTCCTCTGCATCAATGTCGTCGTCTTGCGCATCGGCGATCGTCAGAGGTGCCGCCACCGCCATGGCCGGTGCAGCAATTTCAGGCATCGCGTCAACCAAAGGCATCGTTGGCAAACTGTCCTCAAACTCGGAGACGGGCTCCTCCATCACATCGATCGTTGCCTGGTCCAACGAAGGTGCCGGGAACTCCGTCTCGGTAATCGTCTGCAGTTCGACCAGTACGCGTGCATCGGCCTCTTTCAGGAAACCAGCAGCAAACTGGTGCAACAAGCGGCGAATATCCTCGGCCGCGTCATTGAACACTGAAGCTTGGTCCGCCGTGCCCTGGCGGTGCAACTGCACGTGCTGCAGAGCTTGCTCCAGGGCGCGAGCCATATCGGAGAGTGCAGAAAACCCCACCGTGGCGGAGCTACCCAAGAGGGAATGCGCCAGCGCAATGACCGAATCGGGCAAGGCTTTGGGCAATTCCATGGCCCACTCACTCAGCTCCGTCTGCAAGCGCCGTGACCACTCGTCCGCCTCGTTGAGGTACACGTTGTAGAGAGGAATGCTCAATCGCAAAGATCCAATGACCTTCATGCCATCGTCAGCATCCAGCATCGGCACATCCGCCATCACCGCAGGTGCATCGTTGGCGGCTTCGACCTCCGGCATGACAAGCATGTCCATGGTCAGAGTGGGTACCGCTACGTCCAGGGCGACAAGCTCTGCCGCGACAGGTTCAGACGGCATTTCCAGAATATCTGCGATGACCGTGTCCGGAGCGTCTTCCTGAGCAGACTGGGCCTCGAAGTCGCCAAAATCGAAATCACCGAGATCGACTTCGCGAACTTCCGTTGCACTCGCCTCTGGCACAGAGCTTGTTACGTCCAACGCTTGCGTGCTGTCGAAACTGAACAGCTGGGTGGACACAAAATCCACTGGCGGTGGTACCGCTGCGGCAGGTGCCATGTCGAGGTCATTGAACATCTGCGTAGACGCAAAGTCTGCAGAAATCTCAGGCTCTGCCAGCGCCGGCATTTCCGACACCGCAAACTCGACTGAAGGTGCCTCGGGCTCCTGCGGTGCCTCAGGCGCGACGGCGAAGGCAAGACCAGGAACCTGCAAAGGCAGGTATTGGCCATCCAGGCGCAGTGCATCGGCAGTCTTGCGGAACTCTTGGGTACTCCAAGGTGTAGTCGCGTGGGTTGCAATGTCCTCCACCCAGCGCTCAAACGCCTGCATGGCCTGCTCGGATACGGAGACCAATGCCTCGCTGGCGGGACGTTGCTCGGCAAGAGAGGTATTGAGCAACTGCTCAAAGGCCCACGCGGCCTCGCCAAAATCATTAAGCCCCACCATGCGGGAGCTGCCCTTGAGGGTGTGGAATGCCCGGCGCAGTGTGGTTTGGTCCGCCAGATTGGTCGGTTCTGCCCGGAGGGCTGCCAACGCAGCCAAACCATTCTGGACAACTTCGCGTGCTTCTTCCAGGAAGATGTCGCGCAACTCGGCATCATCGTCGGCATCGGGATCCACCACGGGCACCGCCGCAGATATGACCGGCGCAGCGACTGAAACAGGTGCTGGTGCCGCCACGGCTTGTGGAGCAACCGCCATTTGCAAAGCCGCCAAATCGTCTTGAACCGCAACGTCTGCCGCGGCTGACGTTTCTGCCTCTGCTTGCACATCGACCCGCTCACGCCCCATCAGGGGACGGAACTCACCCAACTCCTCGTCGTACACAAACAAGGTCTTGGCGAGCGAGCGCTGGTAACTGAGCATGTCAATCAGAAACCCCATGGCCCCCAGACTGTTACCGACTTTCTCGAAAATACCTGTCCGTGCGCTGGCCTCATCGATGTCATCGACCAGAAACTGCTCGACACTGGAACGCATGCGCAGCGCCGCAATAGAGGGCTGGTCTAAACCCAACACGGAAAACACGCCACGCATCTGGGCCAACTGGCTCGGCACCTCACGCAAAGGCGCCTTGTCTTGTGGATTGCGGAAAAACTGGTCCAGCGATTTTTCCACCTCGCCCAGTGTGGTGCGCAACTCGTCCACGACACTGCCCATGGTTTGGCGATCGCTCACGCGTCGGTACAACTCCTCCATCCAGGACTCCAGCGGCTCCGGCTCACCACCTGAAGTGACATGGGCCAGGCGCTGCGACAAACGCGCACTGCGCTCCGCCATTTGGCTGTCTGTTGGATCGAGGTCTTCGTACGCGGCTTCCAGGTACAGCACAGAGGTTGCGACCTCCATGGCCACCGCGGGGACAGGCGCCGCACCGGCGCGGATGGTCAATTCAATCGCGCGCGACAGGGCTTTGCCCAACTCACCACTTTCGACATGCAGCTTGGTGACCGTTTCGGCCACCGCTGCAAACTGCTCACCAGCCACTTTGAGTCGATTGGTATCCCCTCCGGCCAACGCCGACCAGGTTTCGGCGGCTGCGGCAATGCGCTTGCGTGCTAATACCAGCAAGGCCGGATCGAAGCGGCCAAACTGCTCTGTTTCATAGTCAACGGGCTTGCTGCGAGCCAGGCCATAGGCGGTCTTGACGGCCTGCAGCACAGGCGCGGCCATCGTAGATGGCGGCATGGCCAGCGAACAAAAGAACACCAAGTCCTGCGCCAATCGGTCTGAGATAGCGCCATCACCTTTTGCCAAGCTCACGTACTGCTGCAGGATACGCGAGGCCGCGCGCTTGCTGTAAATGTCGCCAGCAAACAGGCCCAACGCCGTACCTTCAAAATACGCAGCACAAGCCATCCAAAACGTGCGGGATTCCAAATCGGTGCGTCCCGCAGCCAAGCCCAAGCTGATCTCCTGCAAGCGACGGGCCGATTTCATATCGGCATATTTGACCAACCGCAACACGCCATGGTCCATCTCACGGCGCACTTCGGGGCTGTAAGCCAACTGCTGCGCAGACGCTGGCACAGGCACTGGCAACCAGCGCCATTCGGGCGGCCACAAGTCCGCGGGGTGGATGCGGTCCGCACCTGCCAGCTCTTGCAAAGCCCGGTACTGAGGAAACAGGGCGACAGATGACGCGGACTTGCCTTTCAGCACACCGTCCAGATATTCAGTGAGCGCAAAGCTTGCACGTTCCATGCAATTGGCCGCATCGTCGCTACACAACTCGGGCCGCTGTACAAACTTCTGTGCCAGCGACTCCATTGCCCGCAAAATTTTGGCCGGAGCCACCAAGCCCACCATCTCCAAAGCACCAACCGCCTGGTGAAGTTGCTGACGTGCAATACGCAGGTGGCTGGCATCCAGCTCTGTCAGGTCCGAGCCACGAGCCAGTTCGGCGTCGCGCACAAAACGGCGCATGGCTTTGGTAGCGCCGTCCAAAGACTTGCGCAATTCGTCCAACACCCAAGCCAAGGGGCCCAGATCGCTGACCGCTAGTTCGTTGTCGCCGGGAGTGGCTGTGTTCGATGACATGGGTTCAGGCTCTCCTGGATCTCACGGGGCAAGGTGAATGCGGGACACGGGGATCAAGCGATCTTGAATCGGGACACCGACTGGCGCAGCTCTTCCGCCATGCGGGAGAGTTCACGCACTTGGTTGGCCGTGGCACGTGTACCTTCACCGGTCTGCTCGGTCACCGCAAAAATGTGCTGGATGTTGTCGGCCACCACGTTGGCCAAACCAGCTTCACGCGAAGCAGAGTTCGAAATCTGCTCAATCAGATCGGCCACGCGGCGTGACACACGGTCAATCTCGGTCAGCGCAGTACCTGCGTTATCGGACAACTTGGCCCCTTCCACCACACCCTGGGTAGAACGCTCCATCGCGCCGATAGCATCCTGTGTATCCGTCTGAATAGCCTTCACCAGTGCAGCAATCTGGCGCGTCGCATCGGCAGAACGCTCCGCCAAGCGCTGCACTTCTTCCGCCACCACGGAGAAGCCGCGACCCGCCTCACCGGCGGACGCAGCCTGAATGGCAGCGTTCAAAGCCAACACGTTCGTTTGTTCGGTAATGTCCGAGATCAGTTCGGTAATTTCACCAATCTCTTGTGAGGACTCGCCCAGGCGCTTGATGCGCTTGGAGGTTTCCTGGATCTGGTCACGGATGGAGTTCATACCGCCGATGGCGTTTTGCACCGCCTGCAATCCCGACTCGGCGGCTTGCAGCGATTGACGGGCTACGGCAGCAGACTCTTGCGCCTGGGCAGACACCTCGTTGATTCGACCAGCCATGTCCACCACGGACTTGCCGGTTTCACGAATCTCGTGCAGCTGCTCATTGGAGGCCGCCAACAATTCGGTCGACGTGGCATCCACATCGGCCGTCGTCTGGGCCACGCGGGCCGCCGTGTTTTGCACGTTGGACACCAGGGAGCGCAATTCTTCCACCGTGTAATTCACCGAGTCGGCAATAGCGCCGGTAATGTCTTCGGTCACCGTGGCTTCCTGGGTCAAGTCACCTTCAGCCACCGTCTGCAATTCGTTCATCAAACGCAAAATGGCCGCCTGGTTGGCATCGTTCACGCGTTTGGCTTCATGCTCCTGGCGCTCAGCTTCCAGACGCTGGTCTTCGGCCAGCACCTGGCGCTTGCGGCTGTCTTGCAGCTGCACATAAGACAGACCACCCGCGCACAACAGAGCAAACGCCGCCGCAGCCACCATGATGGCCAAGGATCCACCACTGATACCAGCTTGGCTGGACAACTTGGACTGCAACTCTTCCAAATTGCGACGCAAAGGCTCGCTGTCCGCAATAATCGCGCCCTGCGCTTCACGCGCAGATACCAGGCCCTGCAAGTTACCCAAAATGGCACCCGCTTGCACGCGGGTCTCTTCGTACATTTTGATCAGCGCTTCCAACTGCTCGCGGGTTGCAGGGTCTTTGGTCGCGGTCAAGCGCAGCTCGGTACTACCGGACAACAGGGCTTCAGAAATTTCCTTGAAGGTATTCAAGTCCTTACCCAGCAAAAACACCGCCTCTGGGCTCACGCCTTCGGCCGTCAAAAACTCATTGGACGACTTGCCGATACGCTGGGTCAACATCACCAATTGACCGACCGCAGAGATTTCCACGGCGGGCGCGTTTTGCTGCAGCTTCAAGGAAGCCACGGTTTCCGCAATTTCCAGCAAGTCGGAGGATTGGCGGTTGATCAAGCGCAGCGCGGAACCGATCTGCGTCAACATCTTCTGCTGACCCATCACGGCCTTGGCATTCTTCTCAGCCCGCTCCACCAGTGGCATCACTTTGCTCAACTCTGGGGCATAGGCTTCGTCCAGAGGATTAATGCGCATTTCGTCATCACCCGCCTGCAAACCATGGGCTGACTTGGCCAGAATGCCCGCACTTTCTGACACATCGGGAAAGGCCTGGGCACTTCCCACTACCGCCTGCGACACCGACTTGGCCAGACGCTGCGACTGCATCAAGGATTGGCCTGTTGCCCCCAGTTGCTGGGCCACGCGATCCGATTGACTCAACACAATGAACACCACAACCGCCAGCACCAGCAACGCGCCCCCCAGTAAAAAGGACAGCGTACGCTGGTGTTGCGACACCGTACGACGCCCCAGTCCCGGAACCGAAACCAGATCACCCTCGTTGCTTGCCAGCTCTTCATGCACCGCTTCTGGTGCACCCTGGGCCTGCAGCGGTGTATGTTGAGATTCCTGCACCGTCTCTTGGACCGCATCCACCGTCGCCTCGGGCATCGCCAGACTCAAACGCGAATCCAGCTCGGACTCCTGCGGCTTCTTGGAAAACAGATTTTTCAATTGATCGACAACAGACATGATGGGGCCTTACTGGTGAACTAAGCGCTGATGCTCAAAAACTGGGGGGTTTGGGACAGGGTACGCAAATTAATTTCTTGCCACTGCTCGCCGGCAGCATCAAAAAATTGATTGCCGAAGTACACAGGAGCATCCGCAGACGCGGGTTTGGAAGCGGTAAAGGCGTCCGGGCCACGCAGACCGGAGAGTACATCCACCTGGAGTGCGCAATTCACCTCCAGCAGAGCGTTGAAGGTCACGACACTCGGCTCGGCCACCGACGGCTCGGTGCGCGCATCACCACCACTAATGGCAATAAACCCCGCAAGATCCACAACCCCAAAAAGGCCGCCACGGATATTGAGCACCCCCCGAAACCAATCCAGCGCGTAAGGCACGGGCTGCAATTGCGTCAAGGGAACGATTTCACCCGACTGCCCTAAAGGAAACAGGTAGTTGTGTCCCCCGGCGCGAACAGCCAGCCAGGCCACCGACATACCCTCGGTACGGGCCGCCTGGAGGCGGCTTGCCAAGCGGGCTTGGAGTTCTCGGAGTGCTTCTCTGTTGGCCATGGATGGTGTGGATCAGTCCAGGGCCTTGATTTTTGCGAACAGCTCCGACGCATCGACGGGCTTGGTGATGTAGTCCTTGGCACCCTGGCGCATACCCCAGACGCGATCCGTCTCCAGACTCTTGCTGGTGCACATGATGATGGGGATTTCCGAATACTCGGGGGTGCGGTTGATGGCACGCGTGAGCTGAAATCCATTCTGACCAGGCATGACCACATCCATCAGAATCAAATGGGGCTTCTCTTCCGAGAGGCGCTTGAACGCTTCATCAGCATTCTCTGCAGACCGAACGGTAAATCCATTTTTTTGCAGCAACTCGGTTAGGAACATGAGTTCGGTTTTCGAGTCGTCAACGATCAATACTTTAGTTATAGCCATTAGATAGCTCCTTGCAAGACAGCACCAAACTGCTGCACTGCTTGCAACAACTGGTCTTTGGTAAAGGGTTTGGTCAAGTAGTCCTGGGCGCCGACCATGCGGCCACGCGCCTTGTCAAAGACACCATCCTTGGAGGACAGCATGACCACAGGAACCCCGGAAAACTTGGTGTTGCGTTTGATGATGGCGCAGGTCTGGTATCCGTCCAGACGGGGCATCAAGATATCGCAAAAAATCAGGTGCGGCTGGTAGTCGTTGACCTTGGCCAGCGCATCAAAGCCATCCTCGGCCAGCATCACCTCATGCCCACCCTGCTTGAGAAAAATCTCTGCACTGCGCCGTATGGTGTTGCTGTCGTCAATAACAAGAACTTTAAAGGTAGGTGCTGTGGTGCTCAAGGGGCTTTGCTCCAGTACTAGCGTGGACGGTCAGGATAGGTCAAATCCGCACCAGCGATGCAGCATCAGATCTGCACCATTTCAAAATCTTCTTTGCGTGCGCCGCACTCAGGACAGGTCCAGTTCATGGGCACATCGGCCCAGAGGGTGCCCGGTGCGATGCCATGGTCTGGCGCGCCCGTGGCTTCGTCGTAGATCCAACCGCAAATCAAGCACATCCAAGTTTTAGTATCGGTCACAGCTTAAGGGGCCTTCGAATAGAATGCAACGATTGTATAGAGCAGCTCTTGCGAAATTGCGGGCCGCCCGCTGAAAGTTCGCCATTCTGCCTGATGACAACTCCCAACACAGGCCCCTCAGATGTCGGCAACCCCCTCCCCCGTACTTGAAGAAGAAATCGACGATGACGGCCCCTCGGCCTGCGTCATGGCCTTCAACGCCAACGACCCCAGCGGCGGCGGCGGCACCTCCGCAGACCTCAGCGCGATCGCTTCCGTCGGTGCCCATGCACTCCCCGTCGTCACCGGGGTCTACGCCCGCGACACCTCAGAGATCGTGGACCACTTCCCTCTGGACGACGAGGCCGTGACCGAACAAGCCCGGGTGATTCTGGAGGACGTGCCCGCCCAGGTTTTCAAGGTCGGTTTTGTGGGCACCCCCGAGAACCTGAGCGCCATTGCCGAACTGGCATCCGACTATGCCGACGTGCCCTTGGTGGCCTACATGCCCGACCTCTCATGGTGGCAAGAAGACCAAATTGACCTGTACCAGGACGCTTGCACAGAGTTACTTTTGCCGCAGACCACAGTGTTGGTTGGAAACCACAGCACACTCGCGCGCTGGCTCTTGCCGGACTGGAGTTCCGACAAAAGCCCAAGCGCACGCGACATCGCCAAGGCCGCCAATGCCTTTGGTGTGCCCTACACCCTGGTCACCGGCATCCCGCTGCCCGACCAGTTCATCGACAACGTGCTGGCATCCCCCACCGCAGTTTTGTGCAGCGAGAAGTTTGAACGTTTCGAAGCCGTGTTTACCGGCGCGGGCGACACCTTGTCCGCCGCCCTGGCCGCCCTGATTGCCAGCGGCACCGAGCTCACCGAGGCGGTGACCGAGGCCCTAAGTTACCTGGACCGCTGCCTGGAAAGCGGCTTTCGCCCCGGCATGGGGCAGGTCATCCCGGACCGCCTGTTTTGGGCCCACCCAGAAACCGACGACGAAGACACCCCCGACGATGTGGACTTCGACCTGCCGCCACACGCCACACGCCACTGATCTCTCTTTTCCCTTCTTATGTCCATCGACCGCAACCAAACCCTCTTCGACCGCGCCAAACACGTCATCCCCGGCGGCGTGAACTCCCCCGTGCGCGCCTTCAAGGCCGTGGGTGGCACGCCCCGTTTTGTGCAGCGTGCCCAGGGCGCCTATTTTTGGGACGCCAATGGCAAGCGCCATATTGATTACATCGGATCCTGGGGCCCCATGATCCTGGGCCACGGCCACCCGGCGGTGCTGGAGGCCGTGCAAAAGGCCGCACTGGATGGCTTCTCCTTCGGCGCACCGACCGAGCGTGAAGTGGAACTGGCCGAAGCGATTCTGGAACGCGTGCCCAGCATGGACATGGTGCGCCTGGTCAGCAGCGGCACCGAAGCCGGTATGAGCGCCATCCGCCTGGCGCGCGGCGCCACCGGCCGCAGCAAGATTTTGAAGTTTGAAGGCTGCTACCACGGCCATGCCGATGCACTGCTGGTCAAGGCCGGCTCCGGCCTGGCCACCTTTGGCAACCCCACCAGTGCCGGCGTGCCGCCCGAGGTGGTGCAACACACGCTGGTGCTGGAGTACAACAACATCCAGCAACTGGAAGAAGCATTCGCGCTGCATGGCCAAGAACTCGCCTGCCTGATGATCGAACCAATCGCCGGCAACATGAACTTCGTACGTGCCAGCGTGCCCTTTATGCGGCGCTGCCGCGAGCTGTGCACCCAGTACGGCGCGCTGTTTGTGTTTGACGAGGTGATGACCGGCCTGCGCGTGGCCTTGGGCAGCGCCCAAAGCGTGTACGCCCGCAGCATCCCCGGCTTTGAGCCCGACATGACCGTGCTGGGCAAAGTCATCGGCGGCGGCATGCCACTGGCCGCCTTTGGTGGCAAACGCGCGGTGATGGAGCAGCTCGCACCACTCGGCCCGGTCTACCAGGCCGGCACCCTGTCGGGTAACCCCGTGGCCACGGCCTGCGGCTTGGCCACGCTCAAAGAAATTGGCAAACCCGGCTTCTACGAAGACCTGGGCCGCAAGACACAGCTGCTGATCAGCGGCCTGCAAGCCGAGGCCGACAAGGCCGGTGTGGACTTCTGCGGCGACAGCGAGGGCGGCATGTTCGGCTTCTTCCTGTTCAAGGAGTTGCCACAGAACTACGCCAAGGTGATGACCACCGACAACGCACGCTTCAACACCCTGTTCCACGGCCTGCTGGACCGCGGCGTCTACATTGCCCCGGCGCTGTACGAGGCCGGCTTTATGAGTGCGGCACACACTGATGCCGACATTGCAGAGACCGTGACCGCGGCGGCTGAAGTGTTTAAGTTGCTATCAAAATAGAAGCTTCTCGCGCATATCAAATAAGGGCTAGAGGCCAATTTGGCTCCTAGCCCTTATTTTTTATCTCAACGCCGAGGGCCTACCCGAGGGTTTTACTCGCCCACGTAGTTCTCGGGAAAGAAGTGGCGCTCGATCAGCTCGATCAGGATGTGCAGCACCTTGATGTGCAGCTCCTGCACACGGTCGGCATACGTACCACCTGGGGTGCATACGTACACATCACTCAGAGGCTCCAGCTTATCGCTGCGTTTGCCACTCAGGATGATGACTGTCATGCCCAGCGCCTTGGCGGCCTCGGCGGCCTTGATCACGTTTTTGCTGGTCCCGCTGGTGCTCAGCGCCACCAGGCAATCGCCGGGACGGCCATGGCCTTCGATGTAGCGGGCAAACACGTTGTCGTAGCCGTGGTCGTTGCCCACGCAGGTCAGGTGGCCGGCGTCACTGATGGCGGTGGCGCCCAGCGCCTTGCGGTCTTTGCGGTAACGGCCAGTCAGCTCTTCGGCAAAGTGCATCGCGTCACACATGGAGCCGCCGTTGCCGCAGGAGTAAACACGACCCTGCTTCTCAAACGTGGCAATCAGCAGCTGCGCCGCCTGCTCGACGGTCGCCAACGCGGCCGGGTTGGCCAGCAAGTTGGTTAATGCGGAGTGCGCCTCTTGCAGGCTGGAGGTGATGTGGTTTTGCATAACGCGCATTTTCCCCCAATCACTTCCCACGCTCCGCACACCCGCAGAACACACCTGCGCCCAAAGGGTGGATGGCACCCAATTTGCTATTAAAACAGGAGCTGCTTGCGCATACTCTACCTGGGCTAGAGACTCATTTGGCATAAAAAAGGCCGCCCGAGGGCGGCCTGTGCACGGCGGTTCCGGGCAATCCGGGTTAGTGGCGGAAGTGGCGCACGCCGCTGAACACCATGGACACGCCGCGTTCGTTGGCGGCGTCAATCACCTCTTGGTCGCGCATGGAGCCGCCGGGCTGGATGACGCAGGTGGCGCCCTGGTCGACCACTACGTCAAGACCATCACGGAACGGGAAGAAGGCGTCGCTGGCCACCACAGTGCCTGCCAGTGACAGGTTCGCGTGGCCGGCCTTGATGCTGGCGATGCGGGCCGAGTCCAGGCGGCTCATCTGGCCGGCGCCCACGCCCATGGTCATGCCGCCCTTGCAGAAGACGATGGCGTTGGACTTGACGTACTTGGCCACGGTCCAGGCGAACAGCAGGTCGTTCAGTTCTTCGGCGGTCGGTTGTTTGGTGGTCACGACTTTCAGGTCGCTCAACGCCAGCTCATGGTTGTCGGCGGTTTGCAGCAGGATGCCGGAGCCGATGCGTTTCATGTCCATGAGGTTGCGGCCCTGGTCCCACGCCGTCGATCCGCCCTTGGGCAGGTCAATTTGCAAAATGCGCACATTCACCTTGGACTTGAAGACCTCCAGTGCGGCAGGTGTGAAGCTGGGGGCCATCAACACTTCAACAAACTGTTTGGAGATTTGCTGGGCACCGGCTTCGTCCAACTCGCAGTTCAGCGCGATGATGCCGCCGAAGGCGCTGGTGGGGTCGGTCTGGAAGGCCTTGCTGTAGGCCTCCAGCGCGTGGGCTCCCACAGCCACGCCGCAGGGGTTCGCGTGTTTGACGATCACGCAGGCCGGGGTGTTGAAACTCTTCACACATTCCCACGCGGCATCCGCATCGGCAATGTTGTTGTAGCTCAGCTCTTTGCCTTGCAACTGCTTGGCGGTGACCAGCGAACCGGGCGCAGGGTACAGGTCGCGGTACAGCGCGGCCTGCTGGTGGCTGTTTTCGCCATAGCGAAGGTCTTGCACTTTGACGAAACGGCCATTGCTCTGGCCGGGGAACAGGTCCAGCGTGGGGGCCTTGTCGCCTGCGGGTACTGACTCGCCAATCTGGATGGCCGACAGGTAGTCGCTGATCGCACCGTCGTACTGGCTGATGCGGTTGAACGCGGCGATGGACAGGCCCAGCTTGGTCTTGTCGCTCACTTTGCCGTTGGCTTTCAGCTCGGCGATCACGGTGGTGTACTGGGCGGCGTCGGTCAGCACCGCCACGTCTTTCCAGTTCTTGGCGGCGCTGCGCACCATGGCGGGGCCGCCGATGTCGATGTTTTCGATCGCATCTTCCAGCGTGCAGCCGGCCTTGGCTACGGTGGCTTCAAACGGGTAAAGGTTCACCACGAGGAAATCGATGGTGTTGATGTCGTGTTCTTTCAAAGCCGCCATGTGTGCAGGAAAGTCGCGGCGCGCCAGCAGGCCACCGTGCACGCGCGGGTGCAGGGTCTTCACGCGGCCGTCCAGCATTTCGGGGAAGCCGGTCATCTCGGCCACTTCGGTCACAGGCAGACCTTTTTCGGCCAGCAGCTTGGCCGTGCCGCCGGTGGACAGGAGCTTGACGCCTTGGGCGTGCAGGGCCTGGGCGAGTTCGACGATGCCGGTCTTGTCGGAGACCGACAGCAATGCAGTGTGTTGTGCGTTCATGGTGCGGGGTAAAGTAAAAAGCAGAAAAGCGATTCACCAGCCCCGCGCCATGGCGGGGCCTGGCAGCGAGGGTTAAGAGAGCAGCTTGTGCTCGACCAGTTTTTTGCGCAAGGTGTTGCGGTTCAGGCCCAGCCACTGGGCCGCTTTGGATTGGTTGTGGTCGGCCTGGGCCATCACCACTTCGAGCAAGGGTTTCTCTACCGCGCGCACCAGCATGTCGTACATGCCATCAGGTTCGGTGCCGCCCAGGTCAGCGAAATACAACTCCAGGCTCGCGCGCACGCACTCATCAATGTGCTTCTTGCTCATGCTGCCAATTCCATCATGTCATGTCCCCTTGCCAGACTGGACGCGTGCCCCCGGCGCGGGATGCGGTCCATTTTTTCGTTCAGTTGATCCAAATAGTTTTCCACCGCCGCCACCTGTGCAGCACTGTCTTCGAGCAGGTTCATGCGCTGGCGGAAGTCTTCGCCCCCCGGCAGTTCGCGCAGGTACCAGCCAATGTGTTTGCGGGCCGAGCGCACACCGATGAACTCGTCGTACAGGCTGTAGTGGTCGTGCAGATGCTCGACCAGCAGACGTTTGACTTCACTCACCAGCGGTGGTGCAAGGTGCGTGCCAGTGGCCAGAAAATGCGCCACCTCGCGAAAGATCCAGGGGTAGCCCTGGGCGGCGCGGCCAATCATGATGGCGTCGGCGCCGGTGGCCTGCAGCACCTCGCGTGCTTTTTCGGGGCTGGTGATGTCACCATTGGCCACCACTGGGATCTTCAGCGCGGTTTTCACAGCGGCAATCGTGTCGTACTCGGCCGCGCCCTTGTAGCCCTGCTCACGCGTGCGGCCATGTACCGTCACCATCTGCACGCCCGCGGCCTCGGCCGCGCGCGCCAGCACCACGGCGTTCTTCTCGGCCTGGCACCAGCCGGTGCGCATCTTCAGCGTGACCGGCACGTTGCGCGGAGCGCAGGCCTCCACCACGGCTTCCACAATGTCGATGGCCAGTTGCTCGTCCTGCATCAGCGCGGAGCCGGCCCACTTGTTGCACACCTTCTTGGCCGGGCAGCCCATGTTGATGTCGATGATTTGCGCGCCGCGGTCAATGTTGTAGACGGCAGCCTCGGCCATCATGGCGGCCTCGGTGCCGGCAATCTGCACGGCAATCGGGCCGGGCTCACCGTCGTGGTTGGCGCGGCGGGAAGTCTTGAGGGTGTTCCACAGGTCTTTGCGCGAGGTGACCATCTCGCTCACCGCGTAGCCCGCGCCCAGGCGCTTGCACAGCTGCCGGAAGGGGCGGTCGGTCACCCCCGCCATGGGCGCGACAAAGAGGTGATTCGCCAACGCGAATGGACCGATGTGCATGGGCTGTGTGTGAAACGGGAGTGGCTTAAAAAGACAAGGGCCCCAGGACGTTGGGGCCGGCCTGCATTCTAACTGCCCAAAATTTCAGCAATTGAAATTCGCCTGCTGCAGCGCAGCGAAGCTGCACCCTGCCTATACTGCGCACGCCATGGACACCTGGATACCCAACCTGTTGAATCTGCTTGCGCTGCCCGAGTACAGCCTGGGCACCGTGTTTGTGGTGTCCTTCATCTCCGCCACGCTGTTGCCCATGGGGTCCGAGCCGGTGGTGTTCGGGCTGGTGCAGCTGAACCCCGACCTGTTTTGGCCCGTGGTGCTGGTGGCCACGGCGGGCAACACCCTGGGCGGCGCGGTGAGCTGGTGGATGGGGTATGGCGCACACCGTGTGGCCGACCACTATGGCAAAAGCGCACACCACCTGCGTGCATTGGACTGGCTGCGCAAGCTGGGCCCCAAAGCCTGCTTGCTGGCCTGGCTGCCTTTGGTGGGTGACCCGCTGTGCGCGGTGGCGGGTTGGCTCAAGCTGCCGTTCTGGCCCTGTGTGGCCTACATGGCGGTAGGCAAGCTGGCGCGGTACACCCTCATGACCGCCGCCCTTAGCGGATTGGCAACTCTTTGGTAAGCCGCACTAGATCTACGCAATTCGCTATTAATTCAATAGCTACTTGCGCAACATCCATGCCCCCTACCGCACCAAAACAAGTGCAGTCCCCAGCACGGTAAGCGCGGCACCCCACCAGGCGCCACGCGCGGGTGCACGCCCCAAGTGCCACCACAGCAAGGGCAGCACCAGCACGGGCGAGACGGACGACAGGATGCCCACCATGCCCACGTCGCCATAACGCAGGGCCAGCAAAATCAGGCTCATACCCAGCCCCATGCCAATCATGCCGCTCAGGGCCACCCAGGCCAGCACGCGGACTGACAGCGCGTTCTGCGTGCGCGCCACACCCACGCCCGCCCACAACAAAACCAGGTGCACCACACAGGTCGCGCCCACACGCACCACCGTGGCGGTGACCGGGTCCACACCGGCAGCCATGATGGGTTTGGCAATCAACGAGCCCAGTGCCTGGCACAGCGCAGCCAGCAGGCCCAGTGCCACACCCAGCGGCCAGTGACCGCGTGTGACTTCCAGCGCATGCGATTCGTTTTTGTGCGCGCCCAGCGCCACGGCCATCATCACGCCGCCCACCACCAGCGCACCACCCAACAGGGCCTGAGCGCCCATGCGCTCGTCCAGCACGGCAAAACCCAGCAGGGCACTGAAACAGGCATGGGTGGCAAACAACACGCCAGTGCGGCGCGGGCCCAGCCGGTTCATGGAGGCAAACAGCGCGGTGTCGCCCACAAAAATGCCTATCAAGCCGCTGAACGCCAGCACACCAAAGGAAGCCCAGGATAGCGTGTGCCAGCCCCCACTGAACACCACCACCGGCAGCAGCATGAGGAACACCAGCCCCATGCGCCAGCGCGTAAATGCAAACGCGCCCAGATGGCGCGCTTGCGGGGCCGAGAGCAGCCCGGTGACGGCCCAGCAGGCCGCAGCCCCCAGGGCCAGCCAGTCGTAGGACAGGGTCACGTTGTGGGGAAAAAGATGGCTTAGGAGCTGAACAGGAAGTTCATCACGTCGCCATCCTTGACGACGTATTCCTTGCCTTCGGCGCGCATCTTGCCCGCGTCTTTGGCGCCCTGCTCGCCCTTATTGGCGATGAAATCGTCAAACGCGATGGTCTGGGCACGGATGTAGCCTTTTTCGAAATCGGTGTGGATCACGCCGGCCGCTTGTGGCCCGGTGTCGCCCACATGGATGGTCCAGGCGCGCACTTCCTTCACACCGGCAGTAAAGTAGGTTTGCAGGCCCAGCAGCGTGTAGGCGGAGCGGATCAGGCGGTTCAAGCCCGGCTCGCTTTGCCCCAGCTCTTGCAGGAACTCGAGCCGGTCGGCATCTTCCATTTCCGACAGCTCGGCTTCGATCTTGGCGCAAATGGCCACCACGGGCGCGTTCTGCTTGGCGGCAAAGGCTTTCAGGCGGTCGAGGAAGGGGTTGTTCTCGAAGCCGTCTTCGGAGACGTTGGCCACAAACATCGCGGGTTTGGCGGTGATCAGAAAGAATTGCTTGAGCAGCGGCTGCTCTTCCTTGCTGAAGTCCAGTGTGCGCACGGGCTTGGCTTCGTTCAGCGCGGCCTGGCATTTCTCCAGAATCGCCACCAGCTTGATGGATTCCTTGTCGCCCGAGCGGGCCAGCTTGGTCACGCGGTGCAAGGCTTTCTCTACCGCACCCAAGTCGGCCAGGCACAGCTCGGTCTGGATCACTTCGATGTCGGCGATCGGGTCCACCTTGCCGGCCACGTGGATCACGTTGTCGTCTTCAAAGCAGCGCACCACGTTGATGGTGGCGTCGGTCTCACGGATGTGCGCCAGGAACTTGTTGCCCAGGCCTTCGCCGGTGCTGGCGCCGGCCACCAGGCCGGCAATGTCCACAAACTCCACAATCGCCGGCACGATGCGCTCGGGCGTGATGATGTCGGCCAACTGCTGCAGGCGCGGGTCCGGCACTTCCACTACGCCCACATTGGGCTCGATGGTGCAAAACGGATAATTTTCTGCAGCAATGCCCGCCTTGGTCAGGGCGTTGAACAGGGTACTTTTCCCTACATTGGGCAGGCCTACAATGCCACACTTCAAACTCATAACAAACCTCTAAAAACTGGGTGCCAAGTGTATGCCATACCTGCTTTTGCGCTTGATGCTGGCCCTGGCACTCGGCTTTGGCATGGGGTTGGCGCCTGTCTGGGCCGCCGCACCCGCAGTGCCAGAGACCCTGGTTTTGGGGGACGGCAACACGGCATTGGAGCTCACGGGTTCAGTGCCCACCTGGCTCGAAGGCGGCACGCGCGCCAGCATTGACGAGGTGGCCGCGGCCCCGCAGGCCTTTACCCCGGCATCGGCCCTGGCACGCCATGCCCTCAACGACGGCAATACCCTCTGGCTGCACCTGCGCCTGGTGCGCGCTGCCGGCAACACCGCGCACTGGACCCTGAATGTGCCCGCTCCTTTTGTGGACGCTGTCACGCTCTACCAGCGCAGCGACGCCAAGCAGTGGGTCGCCCAGTCGGCCGGCGACACGCTGCCCCAGACGCTGTGGAGCCGGCGCGGACTCTACCCCGAGTTCACCCTGGACCTGCCCAGCGGCGTGCCGCAAGATGTGTACTTGCAGGTGCGCAACTTCAAACATTTGAGCCTGCCGATACGCCTGGCCACAGCCCCGCTGCGTGACGGCCAGCGCCAACTCGAAAGCGTAGGCCTGGGCCTGGTGATCGGCACCCTGCTCACACTGGCCGCGCTGTCGGTCATCCGCCACTACGAGCACAAAAACCCGTTTGACCTCAAGGCCGCCTGGTACGGGCTGCTGGTCGCGATGTCGGTGGCGCAGGTCAATGGCGTGCTCAACGCTCTGCTGTGGAGCGCCTGGCCCACCTGGGCTGACTATGCCAACAGCATCCTGCCGCTGGTGGCCGTGGGCACATCGCTGCTGTTTGTGCGCAAGCTGTATGCGCTGTCCACCCACTTCCACCGTTACGACAAGGCGCTGGAAGTGATTGCCTGGGGCACCCTGGGCGCGGTGGTGGCGTATGTGCTGCTGGGGCGTGACATGGCGGATCGCATTGGCACCGTCGCCCTGCTGGTGGCCACCACCGCCGGCCTGCTGATCACGGTGATGAGCTGGCGCGGCGGCTCCACCATTGGTACCTGGCTGATGCTGGCCTATGTACCCCAGTTTCTCTGCCTGATGTGGCTGGTGGCCGAAGCCTTTGGCATGGTCACCACGCAGTGGGAAATGCGCTACTTCATGTCGCTAAGCGTGGCCCTGTCGGTCCCCACCCTCATTTACGCCCTGAGCCGCGCCACCCACGACCGCAAGGAAGTGGCCCTGCGCGCCGACCAGTTGCCCACGCAGGACGCCCTGACCGGGTTGCTGACCGCGCAAGCCTTTCAGAGCCATGTGGAAGACGCCTACCAGCGCGCCATTGGCACACGCGAACCCGTGGCCTTGGTCCTGGTAAGCGTGACCAACCTGGAGCGCATCCGCAGCACCATGGGCGACACCACGGCCGAGCAGTGCATGCTGCGGGCGGTGATCAAGCTGCACCGCATCTTGCGTGATGTGGACCCGGCGGCCCGCATTGGCACCGAACGTTTTGGCATGGTGTTGGAGGGCGTAGCCTCCCGCCAGGCACTGACCGAACGGCTGGTCAAGTTGGTGGCCTCGGGCCTGATTCCGCTGCAGGGGCTGCAGCCCGAAGTGACCCTGCAGTTCCAGGCCGCCTGCGTGTTGCTGCACGACAACCCGGTACCGCCCGAACGGGTGCTGGACGATTTGTCCGAGGTGCTGGCCGGCATTTCGCCACGCACGCGCCGCCCTATCCGGTTCCTGGAACCGGTGCCCACGCTGGCCGCGCCGCTGGCCCCACTGGCAGAGTCTGCATGACAGCGGGGACCGCACTGCGCAGCTGGTTTACGGGGTGTTTGCTCCTGTGCTGGGTTTGTGTGGGTGCGGCGCATGCACAAATTAATGCGCTGATCCTGTTGGACAGTGCCCATCCCAGCCTGCAGATTGGCGGCACCCTGGAGGTACTGACTGAAAGCGGCCCCAGTGCAGGCATCGACACGATCAGTAAAAAGTCTCGCGCCAGCTTTTCCCCCCTGCCTGCGGACCACCAATTTGGATTGCGCGACGAACGCACGCTGTGGATACGCCTGCGCTTGCAACGCGATGCCGGCGCGCCTGCCGACTGGACGCTGCACTTGCCACTGCCCTACCTGGACTACGCCGCCCTCTACCAACCCAACGCCAAGGGCGGCTGGAACCGACAACTGGCCGGCGATACCACGGCAGTGGCGCAATGGGACCACCCTTCGCTGTACCCAGACTTTGCCATCACCCTGCCCGAGCAAGGCGTGCACGAGGTGTACCTGGAAGTACGCAACTTCAAATCCGCCATGCTGCCCCTGCGCCTGGCCACCAAAAGCGTGCGCGACCGGCAGCAGGAGCTGGAGAACCTGGGCCTGGGCACCTTGATGGGCATGCTGCTCATGTTGGTCGGGGGGTGTGCCATCCACTACCTGCAAAGCCGCAGCGCAGTCGATGGCTGGTATACCGGCTACGCCGTGCTGGTGTCCCTGGTCACCACCAATGCCACAGGCCTCTCGGGTATGTGGTTGTGGCCCACCTCTCCCCTGTGGTCCAACTATGCCCACATGGCCCTGCCCGTATTGGGCGTGGGCGGCACACTGCTGTTTGTGCGCCACCTGTCCTCGCTGGACGTGGGTTACCCGCGTTTGGCCAAAGGGCTATACGCCTGCGGTCTGGCGTCCATGCCCATTGCACTGCTCACCGCTGCCATCGACCGCCAAATTGCTGACTACTTCAACTCGGTCTACCTGACCGCTGGCCCCATCCTCACCGTCATGTGCACCGCACTGACCTGGCGACGCGGCTATGCCGTGAGCAAATGGCTGTTCATGGCCTATGTGCCGCAGGCCCTGGCGGTGTTGGTGCTGGTGGCGCAGATGTGGCACCTGATTCCCGACTGGTGGCAAACACGTTACATGCTGGTGCTGGCCATCGCCATCACCGTACCTTTGTTGCAGCAGGCCCTGCATACCCGCATCCGTGAACGCCGCGAGGCCGAGGAACGTGCCAAGGCCCTGCCTACCCAAGACGCGCTGACTGGCTTGCTGACGGCGCCGCTGCTGCAACAGCAGGTGGCGCACGCCGTAAACCGGGCTCGGCACGACGGCGAGCCCTCGGCCATCGTGCTGGTGGATGTGGTGAATTTCAAATTCCTGCGCGAATCCTACGGCGACGCTGTGGCCGAACAGTGCCTGCTACGTGCCGCCGTCAAGCTGCACCGCGTGCTGCGCGATGTGGACCCGGCTGGCCGCCTGGATACGGCCCGCTTTGGCCTGGTGCTGGATGGTGTGACCGACCGCCAGGTGCTGACCGAGCGCATGGTGCGCCTGATTGCATCCGGTCTGATCCCGCTGCCCGGCCTCAAACCCGAGGTGACCTTGCAGTTCCACGTGGCCTGCGTGCTGCTGCACGAGGTCATTCCCTCGGCCGACAGCATTCTGGAAGAGCTGGGCAATGTGCTCGAAGGCATCTCGCCGCGCACGCGCCGCCCCATCCGTTTTCTGGAAGCGCCACACACCGAACCCGCCCCCCTGTCCTCGCTGCACTCCCGGCATGGCGCCAGCAGCGAAATGCCGACTCAACCGAACGCGTAGTCGCCGCGCACGGCCTGGCCCACCCGCAGCACGGTGCCGGCGCCATGGGTCACGATGGCGTTCATGCCAAAGGTAATGGCACCATTCACCCGCGCATCCTGGCGGTAGGCCTGCAGGGCATCCCCCACGCCAGGGTGGCTCTCGGCTGTCGCCGGGTCGATGTTCGGAATCGGGCAGCGCGCACAGGGCTTGACCAACTGCAGGCCGGCGAGCACGGCACCGTCTTCGGTCAGACACTCCAGCGGGCCCAGGTGGTCTTCGTCATGCGGCAGCAGGCCGCTGAGCACCACATTGGGCCGAAAGCGATCCATACCCACCGCCGGGTGGCCCTGGGCCGCCAGTCGGGTGTTGAGTTCGTCCATGGCACTGTCGGTGGTCACCAGCACCGGGTAACCGTCGGCAAACTGGGTGCTGGCGGCCACACCGCCGGTCCATTTCGTGCTGCAGGCGCGCTGCGCGGCGGGGTCAAAGCGCACCAGGCGCTGGGCTGGCGCGCCCAGAAACGTCTGCAGCCACTGGGCCGCCTCTGGCCCCATGTCCAGCGCGTCCACCACGTCGTCCCAGACCTGCACACGCAGACTGGGGCCACCCGCCTGCAGCGACACGCGTAACTGCGGCATGCCGGGCACCTGCAGCAGCAGCGCGTCAGGCGTGAGCTGCGGGTGAATCAGCGCCATACGTGCACATTCCCGCTGGCTCACAAACAGGCCCTCCGCGTCCACCACCATCCAGTAGCGGTCCCACTGCAGGCCGGTGTCCAGCAGCACCGCCTCGGTCACGGCCACTCCGGCGCAAGATTTCACCGGGTAAATCATCAGCTGGGCAATCTGCCCCAACACATCGCTGGCACCTTCACTCATCGGGGTCTTCCTGTTGCGGTCAAAGGGGCATGGTACCCGGCCTCCTACAATGGCCGCATGGCTTCTTCTTACGACATTGGCATCCGCGGCGCAGGCATTGTGGGGCGCACCCTGGCCCTGCATTTGGCAGCCAAACGGCTGCGCGTAGCGCTGTACGCGGCGCCCTCCACCCCGGCCGAGTCCGATGTGCGCGCCTACGCGCTGAACCAGCCCGCACGTGCGCTGCTAGAAGGTGTGCGCTGCTGGCCCGAGGCAGCCCAAGCTACGCCGGTGCTGCGCATGGAAGTGCATGGCGACCAGGGTGGCGAAGTGGCCTTTGATACCGCCCTGCAGGGCACGGACGCACTGAACTGGATCGTGGACGTGCCTGCACTGGAGGCCCAACTGGCCGAGGCAGTGCGTTTTCAACCCCTCATTGAAGTGGTGGACACCCCACCCCAAGCCACCCTCACCGTGGTGTGCGAAGGCCGGGCCAGCCGCACGCGCGAAGAACTGGGCGTGGACTTTGACGTCACGCCCTACGGCCAATGGGCGCTGGCCGCCCGCGTGACCTGCGCCCAGGGCCACGGCCAGGTGGCACGGCAGTGGTTCTCGCAGGGTGAGATCCTGGCCTTTCTGCCCATGGGTGGGCCGGATGGGAACTTATGCGCCGTGGTGTGGTCAGTCTCTCCAGACCGGGCCACTGCCCTGCAAGCCGCTACCGATATGGAATTTACCGATGCCCTGCAAGCCGCCAGCCACGATGCCCTGGGTGCCGTGACGCTGGAGAGCGCACGCAAAGTGTGGCCGCTGCAACATGCGCTGGCACGCCGCTGGAGCGGCCAATTCGCCCAAGCCAGCGCCACCGGTGCCTGGGTGCTGGCCGGCGACGCCGCCCACAATGTGCACCCGCTGGCCGGCCAGGGCCTGAACCTGGGCCTGGGCGATGTGGCCGAGCTGGTGCGTGTGCTGGACACCCGCCCCTACTGGCGCAGCGTGGCCGACCCCAAACTGCTGCGCAGCTACGAGCGCGCCCGCAAGGCCGACTTTGCCTTGGTAGGCGGCACGGGCGATGCCCTGCAACAACTGTTTGCCCACCCCCACGCAGCAGCGGCCGGCCTGCGCAACTGGGGCATGCAACGCTTCAATGCCAGCGGCCTGCTCAAACATTGGGTAGCGCGACGTGCCATGGGCGCCGCACACCTGTAATCCATTCCCTCACCACGAGACCTAAGCTGTGAAACTCTCCACCTCTCTTCTGGCCGCCGCACTGGCCCTTTGCACCCTGGGCAGCAACCTGCACGCCCAAGAGGCCGCTATCCGTGCCAACATCGGCAAACGCATTCCGCAGCTCAAAGAGATTGACGAGGTGCGCAAGACCAATATCCCCGGCATCTACGAAATCCGCGTGAATGGTGCTGAGGTCTACTACACAGACGCCAGCGGCGACCACCTCTTCCAGGGCAACCTGTTTTCCACCAAAGGCAAGGAACTGCGCAACCTGACCGAGGAGCGCATCAACAAACTCACCGCCGTCAAGTTCGACAGCCTGCCCTTCAAGGACGCCTTCACCATCGTGCGGGGCAATGGCCAGCGCAAGGTGGCGGTGTTTGAAGACCCCAACTGCGGCTACTGCAAACGCTTTGAGCGCGACCTGCAGAAGGTCGACAACGTCACCATCTACATGTTCCTCTACCCCATCCTGGGTGCAGACTCCACCGAAAAATCCAAGGCCATCTGGTGCGCCAAGGACAAGGTCACCGCCTGGCAAGACTGGATGCTGCGCGACCAGGCCGCCCCGACCGCGGCTGCCATGTGTGACGTGAGCCCGCTGGCGCGCAATGTGGAATTTGGCAAAACCTACCGCATCAACGGCACACCCACACTGATCTTCCAGGATGGCAACCGTGTGCCCGGCGCCATTGACGCACCGCAAATCGAGAAACACCTGGCTGCGGCCAAGGGCTAAGACCAACGCAGCACCCAGGGGCCGCAGATCGGCCCCCTTCCACTCCTGTTTTAATAGCTGCTTGCGCAGCATCCACAAGGGCTAGCGGCCTGTTTGACATGAAAATCACCTCCTCGCCCCGAAAAGCCGCTACCCCCATTCACTACCAGGTGGAGGTGCTGGACCCAGCCACCCACCTGTTCCAGGTCACCCTGACCGTACCCACCCCCGCTGCCACGCAAACCCTGCGCCTGCCGGTGTGGATTCCGGGGAGTTACCTGGTGCGCGAATTTGCCAAACACCTGCAAAAGCTGGAGGCCCGCCAAGCCGGCAAACGGGCGGCTGTGGTGCAGCAAGACAAGGCGACCTGGGAGGTGACATGCACCCCCGGCACGCCGCTGCAGGTGCAGTACGAGGTCTACGCGTTCGACAACTCGGTGCGTACTGCCTGGCTGGACGCCACGCGCGGCTTTTTCAACGGCACCAGCCTGTGCCTGCAGGTGGCCGGGCAAGCCGATGCCCCGCACACGCTGGCGCTGACGGCCAGCGACGCCCTCAAAGGCTGGAGCGTGGCCACCGGGCTGGAGCCGGTGCGCGTGACCAAGGCCGGCTTTGGCCTGTACCGCGCCGACAACTACGACACCTTGGTGGATTGCCCGGTGGAGATGGGCCCGTTCTGGAGCGGCAGCTTTGTGGCCTGCGGCATTCCGCACCGTTTTGTAGTGGCGGGTGCGCCGCCCAGTTTTGACGGCGCCCAGCTGCTGGCCGACACCCAGGCCATCTGCGAGGCCGAGCTGCGCTTCTGGCATGGCGATGCGGTCAGCACAGACATCAAAAAAGTGAGCGCCTCGCGCAAGCAGGACGGGGGGCAGAGCCCGATTCCATTCAAAAACTACGTCTTCATGCTAAATGCCGTGCACGACGGCTACGGTGGCCTGGAGCACAAAAACTCTACCGCGCTGATCTGCAACCGCAAGGACCTGCCACGCCAGCCGCGCAGCACGCTGGCCCCCACCACACACAAGCAGCCCGAGGGCTACACCACGCTGCTGGGCCTGATCAGCCACGAGTACTTCCACACCTGGAACGTCAAACGCCTGCGCCCGGCCGAACTGGCCACGTATGACTACACCCAAGAGAACTACACACAGCTGCTGTGGTTCTTTGAGGGCTTCACCAGCTATTTTGATGACCTGCTGCTGCGCCGCGCCAAACGCATCGACAACGCCACCTACCTCAAGCTGCTCACCAAAACCCTCAACCAGGTGGCCCAGACGCCGGGCCGCTTGGTGCAAAGCGTGGCGCAAAGCAGCTTTGACGCCTGGGTGAAGTACTACCGCCAGGACGAAAACACCGCCAACGCCACGGTGAGCTACTACACCAAGGGCTCACTGGTCGGCCTGTGCCTGGACCTGACGCTGCGCGCCGAAGGCAAAACCACACTGGACGCCGTGATGCGTGGCCTGTGGGCGCGCTGCGCTGGCGGCCCCATGGCCGAGGCCGACCTGCTGGCCGTGCTGCAGGCGCTGGGTGGCCGTTCGTTTGCCAAAGACATCGCCCACTGGGTGCACAGCACCAAAGAGCTGCCCGTGGCCGAACTGCTGGAGCAGCACGGCGTGCAGGTGAACCGCGAGACCGACCAGGTGGCCCAGCAACTGGGCCTGCGCGTGAAGGAAAACGGTGGCCTGTTTATCCAGCAAGTGCTGCGCGGCGGTGCTGCGGAGAAAGCGGGTTTTGCTGCCAATGACGAATGGCTGGCGGTGCAAACCGAAGGCGAGCCCTGGCGCATGCAGGCGCTGGACGATTTGACGCTGTACACCGGCAAAGCCAAGAAGGTCAGCGCACTGGTGTCACGCGACAAGCGATTGATGAGCTTGACACTGACCATGCCCGCCCCAAGCACCGCTGTGCGCCTGTCCATCCGCGACACGGTAGCAGTCGGCAAGTGGCTGGACGGCGCCTCCGGTATTGCCTGAACGACAACCGACACGCACCGCACGCCGAAGCGGGTGGGGCCGGGGCCCGATTTCTGGCCAGCAGGACAGTATGAGGGCCCCGGCCCCACCCGCTTCGGCGCACCAACCATGCAGGCAAGACGCGGCTAGCTCCCCGTGAACTTGGGAAGCCGTTTCTCGCGGAAAGCGCGTACCCCCTCCACATAATCATCGGTCCGCCCCATGGCACTTTGCGCATCGCGCTCGGCATCCAACTGCTGGTTCAACGTGCGCGCGGTGCCGTCCCGCAGCAAATGCCGCGTCGCTACCAGCGCCTGCGTGGGCATGGCGGCCAGGCGCTGCGCCATCTCCAGAGCCGCGGCCACACAGTCGTCGGCCACCTCCCAAATCAGCCCCCATTCTTTGGCCTGCGCGGCCATCAGCTTGTCGCCCGTCATGGCCAGCGCCAGCGCGCGTGGCATGCCCAGGCGCTGCGGCAAAAACCAGGTGCTGCCCGCATCGGGAATCAGGCCAATCTTGCTAAAGGCCTGGATGAAGCTGGCGCCGGGTGCCGCAATGGCAACGTCGCAGGCCAGCGCGAACGACATGCCAGCCCCGGCCGCCACGCCATTCACCGCCACCACTGTAGGCATGCGCAGCGCCTGCAGGCGGCGGGTGGTGGGGTTGAAAGCCTGCTCGATGCTCACCCCAGGATCGGGCCGCCCGGCCGGATGGGCGTCTGGCCCCAGCTCGCCGGTATTGAGGTCCGCCCCCGCGCAGAAGCCACGCCCTGCGCCCGTCAGCACCACAGCGCGGATGGCAGGATTGGCCTCCGCCCGGTCCAGCGTGGCCCACAGCGCGTGGTGCATCTCGCGGGTGAAGGCGTTGAGCGCGGCCGGGCGGTTCAGCGTGAGCATGGCCACGCCGCCGTGCTCGGCGTAAAGAACCAAAGCTTCCTGGGAGGAAGTCGTACCGGTGTCAGTCATGTGCAAACCCTCTTCGCTATAGTGCCAAGACGCAAAAATCTGGAGACCCCATCATGAGCTACGAATGCATCACCACCCGTATCGAAGGCGACAAGGTTGCCGTCATCACGCTGAACCGCCCCAAGGCGCTGAACGCGCTGAACGACCAGCTCATGGACGAGCTGGGCGCCGCGCTCAAGGGTTTTGACGCCGACCCGGCGATTGGCTGCATCGTGCTCACCGGCAGCGAAAAGGCCTTTGCTGCGGGCGCCGACATCACCGTGATGGCCAAGTTCAGCTTTGCCGATGCCTACAAGGGCGACTTCATCACCCGCAACTGGGAAACCATCCGCAGCGTGCGCAAGCCGGTGATTGCCGCAGTCAGCGGCTTCGCCCTGGGCGGCGGTTGTGAACTGGCCATGATGTGTGACTTCATCATCGCCGCCGACAACGCCAAGTTCGGCCAACCCGAAATCAAGCTGGGCATCATCCCTGGCGCCGGTGGTACGCAGCGCCTGCCCCGCGCCGTGGGCAAAGCCAAGGCCATGGACCTGGCGCTGACCGGCCGCATGATGGACGCGGCGGAAGCCGAGCGCGCCGGGCTGGTGAGCCGTGTGGTGCCGCTGGACAAACTGCAAGACGAAGCCCTGGGCGCCGCGCTGCAGATTTGTGCCTTCTCGCAAATCGCCACGATGGCGGCCAAAGAGGCTGTGAACCGGGCATTTGAAGGCACGTTGGCCGACGGGATTGTGTTTGAACGCCGCCTGTTCCACGCGCTGTTTGCCACCGCCGACCAGAAGGAAGGCATGGACGCCTTCGTAAACAAGCGCGCAGCCCAATTTACCCACCAATAATTTTTGGTCTATAATTCTGGGCTTCGGTCGTATAGCTCAGTTGGTTAGAGCGCAGCATTCATAATGCTGATGTCGGTGGTTCAAATCCACCTACGACCACCAAATTAAAAACCCGTAATTGTTCACACAATTACGGGTTTTTTCATTCTGGCGACCGGCCCGTACCAGGCCGTCGCAGCCCCAGACATACAACTCCTGAAAACGATGCCATAACGCAACGTTAGCCTCTTTTAGGCCTAAATGAAAGTAGATCTCAGGTGTGGAATCCCGAACAAGTGGCAGCAACAGCCACAGCAGTCCTTGTTGAGTACCTTGGTGTAGCCGCTCAGTTCGTTGTGGACGATGCCATGGAAGCCACAACCACAGGAGACAGCTTGCTACAGGCCAGCGAAGAAGTTCACCTGCGCTCCTTTTTGATCAACCTGCTCCAACAATTGCCAGCCGGCTTGCCCAGTGAGCGCATTCGCCAAGCTGTCTTGGAGCAATGTGGTCACAAAACACTCGCCAACACCCAACAAAAGAAGTAACCCATGAAAACCATCTCTATCAACCGCAATCTGATGATCGGCCTCGTAGCCATCATTGCGTTTTTTGTACTGCAGGCAGTCGGTGTGCTGACCATGGGACGCTACACCGAGCGGGAAGTCGTCGAGGTGGCTCGAAAAAATACCGTTGCACAGGTTGGCTTGGCTGAACTGTCTACCTTGGCGCAGCAGATTCGCCGATACGAAAAAGAGTACTTTATTTACGTCGACAACCCTGAGAAGCGCGCGCAGTACCAAAAAGAGTGGACAGGCACGATGGAAAAAATAAGCACGTTGCTGAGCCGCATGCGCGCGAATACGGACAGCGCCCTGAACGGGGATGATGTGACCCAGGTCGAAAAATGGACCGGTGCCAGTGCGTTCTACGCAGCAGAAATGACCAAAGTGTTTGCCGAAGTAAATGCCCGGGCCGACAAAATTCAACAAGAAACAGCACAAGCGCAAGCATTGGCAGCAGAAGTTGCGGCCAACAGCAAAGGTGCCAAAACCAAAGAGGTAACACCGCCTGTGTCGAATACACGCATGCTGATGCCCGATGAGGCCAACGACCTCATCAAGGCTGGCAAGGATCGCTTTTCCGCGGACCTGATCAAAGGCGTGGCAGAAACCTTTGCCCAAAAGAGCCAGGCCACATTGGCACTGACCACCGTGACCAATGAGGGTTTTAACAAGATGATCTATGGCGTGATGGCCACCGTGTTGATTGGTATTGCCATTGGCGTCTATCTCTTGATCAGCCTGCCCAAAAGTGTGTCTGAGCCTATTCAGACGTTGACAGAAATGGTCGACGCACTCAGCCGCGGAGAGTCCGCCAAGCCCGTCGCCAGTATCAAAGTTCAAGAGTTCAAAAACTTGTCTGCGGCCGTGGAGCGCATGCGCATTGCGCAAGAATTGATGCTGCAGCGCCTTAAAAAGCCCCGCTGAACAGCAAGGCCGGTAAAATCGGCGCCTTCCTCCACAGCCTCTGGATACACACCATGAACCGCTGCATTCGCGCCCTGAGCGCACTCTCTCTGCTGGCCGCCCTGCCTCTGGGCGGCATGGCGCAAACCAGCCCCACCACCCAACAGCTGACCGACAGCACCGGCACGGCAGTGGTGGCGGTACGGTCCTTCCCGCCCAAATCCTTGCGCGGCACGCTGCAGGTACTGGCACCGCCCGAGGTGCTGCTGAACAACAAGGTAGCGCGCCTCTCGCCCGGTGCCCGCATCCGCGGCGCCAATGGCATGCTGGCTATGTCGTCCGCCATGGTAGGCCTGACCCTGCCCGTGGTCTACCTGCTGGAGCCGCAAGGCATGTTGCATGAAGTGTGGGTGCTGACCGAGGTGGAAGCCAAACTCATGCCCACCGCGCCGGCCTACTCCACGCAGTAAGCGCCACCGCGCTACTTTCAAGCCAAATCGGCCTTTAGCCCTCGCCAGTACTGCGCGAGAAGCTCCTTTATTCATAGCATTTCTTCGGGATACATCATGTCCAAAAAAGTCTTTATCAAAACCTTTGGTTGCCAGATGAACGAGTACGACTCGGACAAGATGGTGGACGTGCTGGGCGCAGCCCAGGGTTACGAGCCCACACAAAACGTGGACGAGGCGGACCTGATTTTGTTCAACACCTGCTCGGTGCGTGAAAAGGCGCAGGAGAAGGTGTTTTCCGACCTGGGCCGCATCAAACACTTGAAGAAAAAAGGCGTGCAGATTGGTGTGGGTGGCTGTGTGGCCAGCCAAGAGGGCGCAGAGATTATCAAGCGCGCGCCCTATGTAGACGTGGTGTTTGGCCCGCAAACCCTGCACCGCCTGCCCGAGCTGCTCAACGCCCGCAAGGCGCTGGACAAACCGCAGGTAGACATCAGCTTCCCCGAGATTGAAAAGTTCGACCACCTGCCTCCCGCCAAGCTGGACGGTGCCAGCGCGTTTGTGAGCATCATGGAAGGCTGCTCCAAGTACTGCAGTTATTGCGTGGTGCCCTACACGCGTGGCGAGGAAGTGAACCGCCCGTTTGAAGACGTGCTGGTGGAGATTGCCGGCCTGGCCGACCAGGGCGTGAAGGAGGTGAACCTGCTGGGCCAGAACGTGAACGCCTGGCGCCACACCATGGGCGGCACCAACGAGATGGCCGACTTTGCAACGCTGCTGGAATACGTGAGCGACATTCCCGGCATCGAGCGCATCCGCTACACCACCAGCCACCCCAACGAGTTCACGCCCAGCCTGATTGCGGCCTACGACAAGTTACCCAAGCTGGTGAGTCACCTGCACCTGCCCGTGCAGCACGGTAGCGACAAGATTCTGATGGCCATGAAGCGCGGCTACACCGCCATGGAATACAAAAGCACCATCCGCAAGCTGCGCGCCATCCGCCCCGACATGTCGATCAGCTCGGACTTCATCGTCGGCTTCCCCGGCGAGACCGACGACGACTTTGCCAAGATGATGAAGCTGATTGCCGACATCGGCTTTGACAACTCCTTCAGCTTCATCTTCAGCCCCCGCCCCGGCACGCCCGCGGCCAATCTGCATGACGAGACCCCGCACGAGGTGAAGCTGGCGCGTTTGCAGGAGCTACAGGCGGCGATCAACGCCAACATCGCCACCATCAGCAACCAGCGCCTCGGCACGGTACAGCGCATTCTGGTGGAAGGCGCCAGCAAGCGTGACAACGGCGAACTGATGGGCCGCACCGAGTGCAACCGTGTGGTGAACTTTGCTGGCCAGCCACGCCTGGTGGGCCAGCTGGTGGATGTGACCATCACCGAGACCCGCAGCTACACGCTGCGCGGCGAGGTGCTGACGCAGGAGCTGGTGGGCGCCTAAGCCTGCACGACTTGACGCGCCAGCAGCGCCCTCAATTGCTATTATTTCAGGAGCTGCTTGCGCAATACCGGTAAGGGCTAGAGGCTGATTTCATCCAAAGTCAGTGCTCCGGCGGCTCCGCCGATGCGCGGCTTTCGTGCGCCGTGAGCAAGGCGCCCGCAGCACCACACACCGCAATCAGGCCCATGCCCGCCAGTGACCAGTGGTCGGGCACATGCGAGAACAGCAACCAGCCGCCCAGCATGGCAAAACCGATCTGCGCATACATATAGGGCATGAGGGTGGCCGCTGGCGCGCGCTTGAAGGCCAGGATGAACAGGAAGTGGCCGACCGTGCCCATCACGCCCATCAATAACAAGCCGCCCCACACCGCAGGTGCCGTGATCTCGACCCACACCCAGGGCAAGGCCAAGGCCGGCAACAACGCGCCCACCCAGCCGGTGTAGAACTGCATGGTCATGGGGTCTTCGGTGCGCGCCATGCGGCTGGTGAGCAGCTGAAACCCCGCATTTGCCACCACCACGCCCACCGGGAACAGCAAGGCCCAAGTAAAGTCTTGCCCGCCCGGGCGCACGATGGTCAAGGTACCGATGAAACCACCGGCCACCAGCAGCTTGCGCAGCGGCGACACGGTTTCGCGCAACATGCGCGCCGCCAGCAGCGTGACCACCAGGGGGGTGATCAGCACAATCGCCGTGAACTCGCCCACCGGCATGTGTTTGAGGCTGAGAAAGGCCAGCAGGCTGGTGGTGAGCAACAAGACTCCGCGCGCAATATGCAAGCCCAGGTGCCGGGTATGCAACAGCGCCCGCCCACGCTGGGGGTACACCGCCACCGTGGTGGCCACGGCCTGGAACAGGTAGCGAAACCCAATCGCCATCATCAGCGGCACACCCAGCGACACCCATTTGGTGGTGGTATCCAAGACCGCAAAACAGGCCATGGCCAACACGGCCAAGCCAATACCCGCCAAGGTGTTGGGGCGGGGGGATGACCTCAAAACGGCATTTTGGGCATGCCTTTCATGCCACCCATGCGTTTCATCATCTTCATCATGCCGCCGCCCTTCATCTTCTTCATCATGTCCTGCATCTGCTCAAACTCCTTGAGCATGCGGTTGACCTCTTGCACCTGCACGCCGGCACCGGCGGCAATGCGGCGCTTGCGCGTAGCCTTGATGAGATCGGGCTTGCGGCGCTCCAGCGGCGTCATGCTGTGGATGATGCCTTCCTTGCGTTTGATGTCTTTTTCGGCCTTGTCCATGTCCACCTGACCGGCCTTGGCCGCCATGGCGGCGGGCAGCTTGTCCATGAGGCTGGAGAGACCGCCCATTTGTTTCATCTGCTGGATCTGGGCCAGGAAGTCATTGAGGTCAAACCCCGCACCACTCTTGACCTTGGCCGCCAGCTTTTGTGCGGCTTCGATATTGACGCCGGCGGTGACCTGCTCCACCAGCGCCACGATGTCGCCCATGCCCAGGATGCGACCCGCATGGCGCTCGGCGTCGAACACCTCCAGGCCGTCCAGCTTTTCACTGGTACCGGCAAACTTGATGGGCGCACCGGTGACCTGGCGCACCGACAGCGCCGCACCGCCACGCGAATCACCATCGGTCTTGGTCAGGATGATGCCGGTCAGCGGCAGCGCTTCCTTGAAGGCCTTGGCGGTGTTCACCGCATCCTGGCCCTGCATGGCGTCCACCACGAACAGCGTTTCCACCGGGTTCAGCGCGGCGTGCAAGTTCTTGATTTCCAGCATCAGCGCTTCGTCAATCGCCAAGCGGCCCGCGGTGTCGACCAGCAACACGTCAAAGAAATGCTTCTTGGCGTAGTCCAGCGCGGCACGGCCAATGTCCACCGGGTTCTGGTCTGGCGTGCTGGGGAACCATTCGGCACCGGCCTGGGCCGTCACCGTCTTGAGCTGCTCGATGGCGGCCGGGCGGTACACGTCGCCCGACACCGTCAGCACTTTCTTTTTGCGCTTTTCGATCAGGTGTTTGGCCAGCTTGGCCGTGGTGGTGGTTTTACCCGCACCTTGCAAACCGGCCATCAGGATGACGGCGGGCGGTTGGGCCGCGAGGTTGATGTCGCTCACCCCCTCGCCCATGGTGGCGGCGAGCTCGCGGTTCACGATGCTGACCAGCACCTGGCCGGGCTGGAGTGAGCCCAGCACTTCCTGGCCCAGGGCCTTGTCTTTGACGCGGGCAATGAAGTCGCGCACCACCGGCAAGGCCACGTCGGCCTCCAGCAGCGCCATGCGCACCTCGCGCAGCATGTCGGTGACGTTGCTCTCGGTGATGCGGCCTTGGCCACGCAGGTCTTTGACGAGGCGGGAGAGTTTGTCGGTGAGGGCGGAGGCCATAAGACGTATTCCGGCAAGCGGAACCTGTGGTGAGGGCCAGCGGGGGCTGGCAGGGAGCAAAACGCTAAACTGTGGGCATGATTTTAGCCAGTGCGTCCCCCATCAGCCTGACCCTGTCGGTTTTGGCCGCCAGCGCCTACGCGTGGACGGCTCTGCGCGCGGCCCATCTGTCGGTGGGCGCGGCGCGGGCCTGGGTGGCCGTGGCCTGGGTGCTGCATGGCGTGGTGCTGGCCTGGGGCCTGCTGGGCGAGACCGTGCATTTCGGGTTTGCCCCCGCGCTGTCGGGCACCGCCTGGCTGGTGGCTGCGGTCTATACCGTGGAAAGCCAGGTGTTCCCCCAGCTGCAAACCCGCTGGGCCCTGGCCGCCCTGGGAGCCTTGGCCGTGGCGCTGGCCTTTGTGTTTCCCGGCACGGCCCTGTCGTCCTCGGCCTCCATCTGGCTGCCCCTGCATTTGTTGTTGGGGGTCGCCAGCTACGGCCTGTTTGGCACCGCCGTGGTACATGCCTGGTTCATGACCCGCGCGGAAACCCGGATTCGCCAGGCGGCTGACCCGCACAGTGGCTTGCCGTTGTTGACGCTGGAGCGTCTGACCTACCGCTTTGTCGCAGCCGGGTTTGTTTTGCTGAGTGCCACGCTGGTGATGGGGTTTGGGTTTGGTGACGTGGTGTATGGGCCGGCCCACGCCTGGCGCTGGGACCACAAGACGGTGTTTTCCGTGCTGGCCTGGCTCACCTTTGCCGTTTTGCTGGTCGGCCGTTACCAGTTTGGCTGGCGCGGCAAACAGGCCAACCGCATGTTGTACACCGGCACGGTGTTGCTGCTGCTGGCCTATGTGGGCTCGCGGTTTGTGCTCGAAGTGGTTTTGGGGCGCGGCGCATGAAGTATTTCATTGTCTTGGCCGTGGTGTTTCTGGTCGCCTGGCGCTGGCGCAGTGCGCGCAGCAGCACCCTGGAACACCAACAGCAACAAAAAGCCAAAGCGCAGGCGGGGCCAGCGGACATGGTGGCCTGCCGCCACTGCGGCCTGCACTTGCCAGAATCTGAATCGCTCCGTGGCCAACACGGTGTTTACTGCAGCCCAGCGCACCGCCAAGCGGCGGAGGGGTGATGCCCACCAACGCGCTTCCCGAGCACTCGTGGTTCGGCCCGGCGGCGCTGGAGCCCACGCCCGAGCCCCCCGAGGGCACCCAAGAGTTCTCACGCCTGTGGCAAGCCTTCATGACGGCGCGACTCACGCTGGGCTTGGTGTTGCTGGTACTGCAAGCGGGTCTGTATGCCACAGGGTCGGCCCAAAGTCGCACCCTCATCGGGATCTGCGCCGCGTACTTTCTGGGCACCCTGGCGGCAAAACGCTTGGTACGTCCGCGTTACCTCGGCCAGGCTTTCAACCGTGCCTGGGGGGTGCTGATCGGGCTGGACATTGGCGTGTTCTCGGCCTTGCAATGGCTACAGGGCGGCAACCTCAACTACACCCCCCTGTTTGCACTGCCCATTTTGCTGGCATCGGTACTG
Organism: Rhodoferax sp. TS-BS-61-7; assembly: GCF_002943465.1. Lineage (GTDB taxonomy): Bacteria > Pseudomonadota > Gammaproteobacteria > Burkholderiales > Burkholderiaceae_C > Allorhodoferax. The sequence goes on along the minus strand of NZ_PTQY01000005.1, from coordinate 200,800 downwards.
GGGTCCTTGCGCTTGGCGCTGGGCACGGCGGCGGGGGTCAGCATGCTGCTCCTGGGCGGTACCTTTTGGATATACAGCGACGCCCCTGGAGATGCCACCCCGGCGTTTGTGCAGGCGGCGCTGGCTGGCGCTGGTTATTTTTTAATTGCACTGCTGGCCAACCAGTTGGCGACCCGCCTGGCCAGCGAGGGAAAACGCGCACGCCTGAGCCAATTGGCAGCGACCATACAGCGCCAGGTGAATGAGTTGGTGATTGAGTCCCTGCCCGATGGGGTGCTCATTGTGGATGCGCAGGGCCTAGTACGGGCCGCCAACCCCGCTGCCCGCATGCTGTTGGGCAGCCCGCAACGGCCATTGCGCTCGGCCATGTTCGACCTCAAAGGCAGCCCTGCCTGGCAGCCCTTGCTGCACCTGACCCGCATGAGCACAGGCACCGGCCGCGCCCAGCAGGCAGAGGTCACCATCCACCACGCAGACAGCGGGCCGCGCCGGGTGATGGTTCGCACCAGCCTGGCGGCACCACAAGGCATCGCTCAAGACAGTTTGTGTGTTCTGTTCCTGCAAGACCAGCGCGAGCAGGAAGCCCGCTTGCGCACCGAAAAACTGGCCAGCATGGGGCGACTCTCCACCGCGGTGGCGCACGAAATACGCAATCCGTTGGCCGCCATTGCCCAGGCCAATGCCTTGCTGGACGAAGACATCAGTGACCCACGCCAGAAAAAACTGACCGCGATGGTGTCCCAAAACGCCAAACGGCTTGAAAAAATCGTGGATGACATCCTCAACGTGTCCCGTGTGCGCGGCAACGATCCCGCCTTGCTGGCCCAGCACATTCTTTTGCACGAGCTGGTACACCGCATTGCGTCGGATTGGGGACAGCAATCGGGGTACCTGCCTCAGTTGCATATTGAAGTCGATACCGAAGCGCTCCCGGTGCACTTTGATGCGGATCACCTGCGCCAGATTCTGGTGAATCTGCTGGAAAACGCACGGCGCTACGCCAGCAAGCGTGCCACCAGCATCCAGATACTGAGCCAGCGCTATGACCGCGTAGCACGCGTGACAGTGTGGAGCGATGGAGCCCCCATGGACGCGTCTGTGCAACGCCACCTGTTTGAACCGTTTTTCTCCTCCGAGAGCCGCTCCAGCGGTCTGGGTCTGTATATTTGCAGAGAGCTGTGCGAGCGCCATGGTGCCACCCTGGCCTACCACCGCAGCGCGCAGCCTATGGCGGGCCAAGCCACCGACGGCAATGCGTTTTCGATTACCTTGCCACTGATCGAGGACACAAGGCCAAACGACAATACGGAAGCACCATGGCAAACCTCCCTGTACTGAACGACGCGCGCATTCTGGTCATTGACGATGAACCAGACCTGCGCACGCTGTACGAGCTGACGCTGCTACGCGAGGGTTACCGTGTAGAGACCGCCGGTAGCGTGCAAGAGGCCAGGGACCAATTGGGTCAACAACGTTTTGACGCGATCATTACCGACATGCGCCTGCCCGATGGCTCGGGCACCGACATTCTGGCCCAGTTGCGGGCGGAGCAGCGCCCGGAGCGCTGCGTCGTGATTACCGCCTATGGGTCTGCTGAAAACGCCGTGGAGTCACTCAAAGCCGGGGCGTTTGACTACCTCTCCAAACCGGTTGACCTGAAACAGTTTCGCGCCGTCGTGGCCAACGCCCTGCAGGGCAATGCATTCACCCCACCGGTCCCGTCACGCAACCCGCCCCTGAAAACACCGCACAGTGGCGCCACCGCCAGTGCGGAAGCCGCGCTGGCCAAAATGGTCGGCACCTCCGGCGTCATGACGCAAGTGAAGGACCGGATCGTCAAGGTGGCCCGCAGCATGGCCCCGGTGCTTATCCGCGGTGAATCGGGTACCGGCAAAGAGCTGGTTGCAGGCGCCATCCACGCCAACAGCCACCGCGTCCAGGGACCCTGGGTTCCCGTGAACTGCAGCGCCATTCCGGAGAACCTGCTGGAAGCCGAGTTTTTTGGCGCCCGCAAAGGCGCATACACCGGTGCGAATCAGGACCGCGTCGGCTTTTTCCAAGCCGCCCATGGTGGCACCTTGTTTTTGGACGAAATTGGCGACCTGCCCCTGGCCATGCAGTCCAAGCTGCTACGCGCGATCCAGGAACGCAGCGTGCGGCCCCTGGGAGCGTTACAAGAAGAGCAGGTGGATGTCCGCATCGTCAGTGCCACCCACAAAGACTTGGCGGCCGAAGTACAGGCCGGACGGTTTCGACAGGACCTGTATTACCGCCTCAACGTCATCGACATTTACATCCCCCCTCTGCGCGAGCGCTGCGAAGACCTGCCAGCCTTGTGCCGGGCCCTGTTGATCAGGATCGCCGCTGAGTCCGGCATACCAGCACCTCAGCTGTCCGCCCCCGCCCTGGCGCAAATCTGCACACTGCCCCTGCCGGGCAATGTCCGGGAGCTGGAGAACGTGCTGCACCGCGCCATGGCGCTCTCCGAGGGGCCGGTACTTGAACTCGACACCCATGCGCTGAACACGCAGCCACAAGCTCTGCGCGAGGAGCCAGAACAGCCCGCGGCCCCTGACATCGCAGCGGCGCTTGCCCTGCCCTTACCTTTGGCAAGCAGCCTGCCAGAGTCCATCCCGAGTGACTTGCAAGTGCATCTGGATCGGATTGAGCGCGACATTCTGGTGCGTACCCTGCGTGAAACCCGCTTTAACCGCACCTCCGCAGCCCAGCGACTGGGCATCAGCCTGCGTCAAATCCGCTATCGAATGGCTCGCCTGCAAATTGACGTCCCCAATGCCTCCGACGAGCCCTCCGATGCCTGAAGAAGCACCTTCCTTATGGAAAGAGGGCTGGTATCGCTTCGCGCACCAATGCGCCTCACCCAATTTCGGCCCGCGGCCCGCCGGAGCATTGATCGATCTGGTGGTGCTGCACTCCATCAGTCTGCCACCCGGACAGTACGGCACCTCCCATGTCGCAGAGCTGTTCACCAATCGCCTGGATTGGGAGGCCCACCCTTACTTCAAGTCCATCGAAGGTTTGCAGGTGTCTGCCCATTTTTTCATCACACGACAGGGGGACCTTTGGCAGTTTGTGAGTTGCAAGGACCGCGCGTGGCACGCAGGGGTCTCCGCCTACCGAGGAAGAAGCAATTGCAATGACGACTCCATCGGCATTGAACTGGAGGGGCTGGAGGGGGACACCTTTGCACCAGCACAGTACGAGACATTGCAATCGCTGATTCCAGCCCTCAGCACACACTACCCGGTGCGGCACATTGCGGGCCATGAGCACATTGCCCCCGGACGCAAAGAAGATCCAGGCCCAGGCTTGCGATGGGACCTTTTGCGCAAAAGCCTGGGCTTTTCAGATGCCTGTTATCCACCCAGCACACGCAAGCAGCCTGGCTGAAAATATTTTTTCAGTGCCGTTTTGATAGGGTTTTCCAGCCGCGCACTGCGCTGGTTTTGCAAGAGGCGCTGATTCCATGCGCCTTTGCCGACCAAACGCGCTCGCAGAACGCGTCAAACCTCGCGATCGCCCCCCAAAGCTCCATTTCACGCGCGCCTCCCGATGCTGTTTTCCGGCATGTAATCCGCATGCCCCAACAGCAAGACCCCGCCAAGCGTCAATAGCAGCCTGTACACTACCTGTAGTGGCTTGCCTCCACCATAGACCCCAGATATAGTGTGTGCTGTTAGTGAAAACGACTGGCCCACGCAAGCAATAAGGGGCCGTTCATGCGCAACGACAAGCCCCAAAAAATACCGATTTAGACGAGGAAATCATGGAATCTGTTTCTACCGCAACGCCCACCCCCTCCAGCACGCTGCTGACTGCCCACAGCAGCAACAACGCCGAAGGTGGCATGGCCAACACCCTGGCCCACTACCAGATCATTCGCCGCAACGGCGCAGTGGTTCCCTTCGAGCCCAACAAAATTGCGGTTGCCCTGATGAAGGCATTCCTGGCCGTGCACGGCACCCAGGGCGCGGCCTCGGCCAGTGTGCGCGAAACAGTGGACGGATTGACCCAGCAGGTCATTCGCGCACTGATGCGCTCGCGCCCCGGTGGCGGCACCTTCCACATTGAAGATGTGCAAGACCAGGTCGAGCTGGGCCTGATGCGCGGCGGCCACCATGAGATCGCCCGCGCCTACGTGCTCTACCGCGAGCGCCGCACGCAAGAGCGTGCCAAGCAAGTGGCACAAACAGCACCAGCCTTGCCCACCATCCACGTGCTGGAAGGCGGTCAGCGTATTGCATTGGACTTGAACCAGCTGCAATCCCGCATTGAAACCGCATGCTCGGGTCTGGGCGCAGATGTCAAAGCCGACCCCATCGTCGCCGAAACCATGCGCAACCTGTACGACGGCGTACCCATGGACGAGGTCTACAAGGCCTCCATCCTGGCCGCCCGTACCCTGATCGAAAAAGACCCGGACTACACCTACGCGACAGCGCGTCTGCTGTTCCACACGATTTCCCGCGAAGTGCTGGGGCGCGATGTGGCCCAGGCCGACATGCAAGAGGCTTACGCCGACTACTTCCCTGGTTTTATCAAGCGCGGCGTGGATGCCGAGCTGCTGGACGAAAAGCTGCTGCAGTTCGACCTGAAGCGCCTGGGCGCCGCCCTCAAGGCCAGCCGCGACCTGCAATTTGATTACCTCGGTCTGCAGACGCTGTATGACCGCTACTTCCTGCACGAAGGCAAGACCCGCATCGAATTGCCCCAGGCTTTCTTCATGCGTGTGGCCATGGGCCTGTCGCTCAACGAGATCGACCGCGAAACCCGCGCCATCGAGTTCTACGAAGTGCTGTCCAGCTTCGACTTCATGTCCAGCACGCCCACGCTGTTCAACAGCGGCACGCTGCGCTCGCAACTCTCCAGCTGCTACCTGACCACCGTGCCCGACGACCTGGACGGCATTTACGAGTCCATCAAAGAAAACGCGCTGCTGTCCAAATTTGCCGGCGGCCTGGGTAACGACTGGACCCGTGTGCGTGCCCTGGGCTCCCATATCAAGGGCACCAACGGTGAATCCCAAGGCGTGGTCCCCTTCCTGAAAGTGGTGAACGACACCGCTGTGGCGGTAAACCAGGGTGGCAAGCGCAAGGGTGCGGTGTGCACCTACCTGGAAACTTGGCACCTGGACATCGAAGAGTTCCTGGAACTGCGCAAGAACACCGGCGATGACCGCCGCCGCACGCACGACATGAACACCGCCAACTGGATTCCCGATCTGTTCATGCGCCGCGTGATGGAGAAAGGTAGCTGGACCCTGTTCTCGCCCTCCAACGTCCCCGACCTGCACGACCTGTTTGGCGCCGACTTCGAAAAGGCCTATGTGGCCTACGAAGCCAAGGCCGCCCGCGGCGAGATCAAACCCTCGCGCACCATTGAGGCCAGCGACCTGTGGCGCAAGATGCTGACCATGCTGTTTGAAACCGGCCACCCCTGGATCACGTTCAAGGATGCCTGCAATGTGCGTTCGCCCCAGCAGCACGCTGGAGTCGTGCATTCGTCCAACCTGTGCACCGAGATCACACTCAACACCAGCGACACCGAAACCGCAGTCTGCAACCTGGGCTCGGTCAACCTGCGCCAGCATTTGAAAGACGGCAAGCTGGACCACGACAAACTCAAGCGCACCATAGCCACGGCCATGCGTATGTTGGACAACGTGATCGACATCAACTACTACGCGGTCAAGAAGGCACGTGATTCGAACATGCGCCACCGCCCCGTGGGTCTGGGTGTGATGGCCTTCCAGGACAGCCTGTACGCCCTGCGCATCCCTTACGCCAGCGATGCTGCCGTCCAGTTTGCTGACGAATCCATGGAAGCCATCAGTTACTACGCCTACTGGGCGTCTACGGAGTTGGCCCGTGAACGCGGCCAGTACTCCAGCTTCAAGGGCTCGCTGTGGGACAAGGGCATCCTGCCCCCCGACACCCTGGACATGCTGGCCCAGGCCCGTGGTGGTTATGTGGAAGTGGACCGTTCCTCCACCCTGGACTGGGATGCGCTGCGCAAGAAAATTGCCGCAGACGGCATGCGCAACTCCAACTGCGTAGCCATCGCGCCCACCGCCACCATCTCCAACATCATTGGTGTGGACGCGTCTATCGAACCTTGCTTCGGCAACCTGTCAGTGAAGTCCAATCTGTCGGGTGAATTCACCGTCATCAACAGCTATCTGGTGCGTGACCTCAAGGCCCTGGGCCTGTGGGACGACGTGATGGTGATGGACCTGAAACACTTCGACGGATCGCTGAGCCCCATCGACCGCGTGCCCCAAGAGATCAAGCAGCTCTACGCTACCGCGTTTGAAGTGGAAACCCGTTGGTTGGTGGAAGCTGCCGCACGTCGCCAGAAATGGATTGATCAGGCGCAATCGCTGAACATCTACATGGCCGGCGCATCGGGCAAGAAGCTCGACGAGACCTACAAGCTGGCGTGGTTGCGTGGTCTGAAAACCACCTACTACCTCCGCACCATGTCGGCCACCCACGTGGAGAAATCCACGGTCGCCGCGGGCCGCATGAATGCCGTGTCGTCGGGCAACGATGCACAAGGCTCCACCAAAATGTCCAGCGCATTGGAAGCCGCAGCAGCTGCAGCACAAGCGCAGATGGAGTTATCCAGCAACGCCGCAACAGACATCAAGTTCTGCGGTGTGGATGACCCCACCTGCGAGTCCTGCCAGTAACAAGAGAGGCGCATCGCGAGCACCATTGCGATGCAATTGAGCAACACAAATGGGCGGCGAAATGCATGACTTCTTTTCAATTCATTTCGCTGCTCTCATAATCCGCTGATTGGAATCATCTATGTTGACCTGGGACGAAGAAGTCAAGCCCACATCGCCGAGCAACTTTGCGCGCAACCCGTCTGAACAGCTGTCGGTTGCGCAGGCATCGGTCACTCCAGTTTCCGTGCAAACACCTGCTGCTGTAGCCGCTGTTATGCAGACCGGCACACCACGCCGCATCCGCGCCGATGACAAACGCATCATCAATGGCCAGACCGATGTGAACCAGCTGGTGCCCTTCAAGTACAAGTGGGCTTGGGAAAAATACTTGGCTTCCTGCGCCAACCACTGGATGCCGCAAGAAGTCAACATGACACGCGACATCGCCTTGTGGAAAGACCCCAATGGCCTGACCGAAGACGAACGCCGCATCGTCAAACGCAACCTCGGCTTCTTTGTCACCGCCGATTCGCTGGCTGCTAACAACATCGTGTTGGGCACCTACCGCCACATCACGGCGCCCGAGTGCCGCCAGTTTCTGTTGCGCCAGGCCTTTGAAGAAGCCATCCACACCCACGCTTACCAGTACATCGTGGAATCGCTGGGCCTGGATGAGAGCGAGATTTTCAACGCGTACAACGAAGTCCAATCCATCCGCGACAAAGACGAGTTCCTGATCCCGTTCATCTCGGCCATCATGGACCCCAACTTCCACACCGGCACTGCCGAGACCGACCAGACGCTACTCAAGTCGCTGATCGTGTTTGCCTGCCTGATGGAAGGCCTGTTCTTCTACGTGGGCTTTACGCAAATCTTGGCATTGGGTCGCCAGAACAAGATGACCGGTGCTGCAGAGCAGTACCAGTACATCCTGCGCGACGAGTCCATGCACTGCAACTTTGGCATCGACCTGATCAACCAGCTCAAGCTGGAAAACCCCCACCTGTGGACGGCGGAGTTCAAGGCAGAGATCAAGGCCCTGTTCGAGAAAGCTGTGGAACTGGAATACCGCTACGCGGAAGACACCATGCCACGTGGCGTGTTGGGCATGAACGCCTCCATGTTCAAAGGCTACCTGCGCTACATCGCCAACCGCCGTGCCACGCAGATTGGGCTGGAGCCCCTGTTCCCGAACGAGGAAAATCCCTTCCCCTGGATGAGCGAAATGATTGACTTGAAGAAGGAACGCAACTTCTTCGAAACCCGCGTGATCGAGTACCAATCGGGCGGCGCCCTGTCTTGGGATTGAAACGCTGATTATGTTTTCTAGAACTTCACGCCTCCAGCACCGCAGCACAGACTGCGGACTGGGAGCGTGTCACCGCGTTCATGTTGCTGGGACTGCGCCCAACAACATGAATCGCTTCTTGCACCCAACTGGCAAGAAGTGCTCTTTGTAAATTGATCAAGGAGAAAATCATGGCAACTGCAAAAAAACCGGCCGCAAAAAAGGCCGCTCCCGCGAAGAAAGCTGCTCCCGCTAAAAAAGTAGCAGCAAAGAAGGCAGCTCCTGCTAAAAAAGCCGCTCCCGCCAAAAAGGTAGCAGCGAAGAAGGCAGCTCCCGCTAAGAAAGCCGCTCCCGCCAAAAAGGTAGCAGCGAAGAAGGCAGCTCCCGCTAAAAAGGTAGCAGCGAAGAAGGCAGCTCCCGCTAAGAAAGCCGCTCCCGCCAAAAAGGTAGCAGCAAAGAAGGCAGCGCCTGCGAAAAAAGCAGCCGCGAAAAAGGCCCCAGCGAAGAAAGCCGCTGTTGCCAAAAAGCCTGCAGCGAAGAAGCCCGTAGCCAAAAAAGCAGCGAAGAAGCCCGCTGCGAAGAAAGCCGCGAAAGCACCCGCTGCCAAAGCTGCCCCTGCAGCCCCTGCGGCGCAAACCACGCTGAATCCGCAAGCGGCCTGGCCGTTTCCGACTTCCAGCAAGCCCTGAGCGTTTACGCCCTAGGCTCCAAAGCCCGACACCGCAAGGTCTCGGGCTTTTTTCATGGCGAGGTCAGGGGTAAAAAGCCAGCAAGCGGTAACCCGAAATGCGTTCGGTATTGCTGCCGGGTTTGACGGTGATGGGGATTGCTGTGGTGAGTTCGGCACCCGCGTCCAATGTGTCCTTGCCGCTGCCCAACTCCGACGCCAACAGCACACGGCGCACCACCGCCTGGTCCTGCAAATCGGTCAGGGTCAACTCCAGCGAGGGCACCGCCAGGGCAATCGCCGCGGTACTTTTCAGCGTGAAATTCAAACGGTACACGTCCGCACGCACTTTGGTGAAAGAGGAGCTGTCAATCACTACCGACTCGATCTGCCGAACGGGCAACACCTTGCAATCCAGCCACGCACAGACCGCCAGCAAAGCCTCTTTCGCAGCGGGCTCCGTGGCCGCAATGCGGTCGCGCTCATGCACCACCACCTGCAAGGCCAAAGCAGCCACCAGCACCAAGGCCACCAACGACAGCAGCACACGCACACTGGTGCGTTGCCACGCACTGGCCCCACGTGCCTGGCGCATGAACGACAACTTGGGGGTATCTGTGGGTTCTACCGTTTTAACCTGCACTTGCGCATACCGCGGCTCGACAGTTTGTGCCGGCTTGGCCAACACCGGAGACACCTCCTCTGGAGCTTCGGGCTCATCTCGTGCATGGCCGGGTCGCAAGTCCAACAGGTCATCCAGCCCAGGCTCCTGCACAAAGGGCGTCGCGTAACCATGCGGTGCTGCGCCCTCCGCCGCAGCGCCATCGCGGACGTCCAGCACGTCCACCACTGCAGCCTCGTTCAAGCCAAAGGTGGCCTCGTCAGCCGGGGGGGCAGTCTCTTGTTGCTCGTTGGCAAACCGCAGGGAAGACTTCCAATCGCCGCGGGCATCATCCGCCAGCACCGCCTCTTGAGCGGTTGGCTCTGGCTGCTGCTGGGGATCGGCGTAGAGGTGGGCGTTGGCGTCGAAGACTTCGTCGCACTGCCCACAACGCACCCAACCGTCCGAAATGCGCAACTGGTCTGGCACGACCTTGAACATCGTGGCGCAGGCAGGGCATTGGGTAATCAGGCTCATCGCGTCACATTGTAGAGCCGAGGTAGCCGCCGTCAGAGGGTGGCAGTCATCAGAATCCAGCCGTCTTCTTCGTCTGCCACCGACAGCGTGCAATAGGGGACATAGGCGGCAATCAACTCGTCGGCCTGCCGGGCCAGAATGCCCGCCAACACCAAATGCCCGCCCGCTTTCACATGCGCGCACAACAGCGGCGCCAGCACCTTGAGCGGCGTGGCGAGGATGTTGGCCAGCACCAGGGCATACACCCCCTCCGCCTTGTCGGGCAAGCCGGCCAACAGCTGCACGGCATTGGCATCGGCGTTCAGCACCGTGGACTGCACGGCTGCTTCATCAATATCCACCGCCACCACGTGCTTGGCACCAAACTTGGCCGCACCAATGGCCAAGATACCGGAGCCACAACCGTAGTCCAACACCTCGGACTGGTTCGGGTGGCCCGCGACCCAGCGCAGGCACATACGTGTAGTTGGATGGGTCCCGGTCCCAAAGGCCAAGCCCGGGTCCAGGCGAATGACCTGTTTGGCTTGCGCCGGAGGCTCATGCCAGGTGGGAACAATCCAGAACTCGGGCGTGATTTCCACGGGCACGAACTGCGACTGCGTCAAACGCACCCAATCCTGGTCTGCCACGGCAGCAATGCCCAGCACTTGGCAACCCGCAAAAAAGTCTTGTGCTTGCAACAGACGCGCGGCATCGTCGGCCAGCGCCTGGTCGGCAAACAGGGCAATCACGCGGGAACGCTGCCAACCGTCTTTGGGCGGCGGCATGCCGGGTTCGCCAAACAGGGCTTGCTCGGCATCGGTCTGGGCGTCCGCATCTTCCACGCTCACGCTCAGGGCGTCCAACGCGTCCAGCGCATCGCTCAGGCTTTCGACCCGGTCTTCGGGACACATCAAACGCAATTCAAACATGCCAGCCTTTACCGTTTGTGCTGTTCCAGCCAGTGTTCCAGGTAGTGGATGTTGGTTCCACCGTCCATGAACTTGGCGTCCACCATCAACTCGCGGTGCAGCGGGATGTTGGTGTTGATACCTTCCACCACCGTCTCGGCCAGCGCCGTGCGCATGCGGGCCATGGCCTGCTCGCGGGTGTCACCGTGCACAATGATTTTGCCAATCATGGAGTCGTAGTTGGGCGGCACAAAGTAGTTGGTGTAGACGTGTGAATCCACACGCACACCGGGGCCACCGGGCGCATGCCACATGGTCACACGGCCGGGCGACGGGATGAACTTGTAGGGGTCCTCGGCGTTCACACGGCACTCGATGGCGTGGCCACGCACCTCGATCTGGCGCTGGGTGAACGGCAGTTTCTCACCGGCAGCCACCATGATCTGGGTTTTGACAATGTCAATGCCCGTCACCATTTCGGTCACCGGGTGCTCCACCTGCACGCGGGTGTTCATTTCAATAAAGTAGAACTCACCGTCTTCATAGAGGAACTCGAAGGTACCGGCGCCGCGGTAACCAATCTTCTTGCAAGCCGCGACACAGCGCTCGCCAATACGCTCGATCAGCTTACGGTTGATGCCAGGCGCAGGGGATTCTTCCAACACCTTCTGGTGGCGGCGCTGCATGGAGCAGTCGCGTTCACCCAGGTAAACCGCATTCTTGTGTTTGTCTGCGAGGATCTGGATTTCAATGTGGCGTGGGTTCTGGAGAAACTTCTCCATATACACCGCCGGGTTGCCAAAGGCAGCTCCAGCTTCGGCCTTGGTCATGGCCACGGCGTTCACCAGCGCAGCTTCGGTGTGGACCACGCGCATGCCGCGCCCACCACCGCCGCCAGCCGCCTTGATGATGACAGGATAACCAACCGACTTGGCCATGCGTTTGATCAGTACGGGATCGTCCGGCAATTCGCCTTCAGAGCCTGGCACACAAGGCACACCGGCGCGGATCATGGCCTGCTTGGCCGAGACCTTGTCGCCCATGATGCGGATCGACTCAGGGGTAGGGCCGATAAACTGGAAACCGCTTTTCTCGACGCGCTCGGCAAAGTCGGCGTTTTCGCTCAAAAAGCCGTAGCCGGGGTGGATGGCCTCGGCATCCGTCACCTCGGCGGCCGAGATGATGGCCGGCATGTTGAGGTAACTCTGGGCCGACGGCGCGGGGCCGATGCACACCGCCTCTTCGGCCAGCTTGACGTATTTGGCTTCGCGGTCCGCCTCGGAATAGACCATGACGGCCTTGATACCCAGCTCGCGACAGGCGCGCTGGATACGCAAGGCAATCTCGCCACGGTTGGCGACCAGGATTTTCTTGAACATGGATGCGTGTGCTTATTCGATGGTGAACAAAGGCTGGCCGTATTCGACAGCCTGTCCGTTTTCACACAGGATTTGGGTCACGGTGCCCGACTTGTCGGCTTCGATCTCGTTGAGGATCTTCATGGCCTCAATGATGCAAATCGTCTCGCCCTGCTTGATAGTGTCGCCAATTTCCACGAAAGGCTTGGCACCGGGAGCAGACGACCGGTAGAACGTTCCGACCATAGGGGATTTCACGGCGTGGCCAGCGGGCACTTCCACCACAGGTGCAGCCACGGCGGCTGGCGCAGCTGCTGGTGCGGCAGGTGCATTCACGGGAGGGGCGGCGTACACAGGCTGTGCATAGCCTTGAACCACCGCACCACCGCCCTTGACGATACGCACCTTGCCTTCGGCTTCGGTGATTTCGAGTTCCGACACATTGGAATCCGAGACCAGGTCAATCAGGGTTTTGAGTTTGCGTAAATCCATGGAATCTCCAACAACCGACATTTGTGAAGCGGCGAATTTACCGCAAAAATGCCGGCATCTGCCGATAATTTTATTGATCTCTGGATAAATGAGGTCATTTCTGGCCATTTACCCCAGACGAAGGGTGGCTGCAAGCACCACCGGGGACGACACACCCACTAGGGTGAGCGCTCTATTTTAGCCCAGCCCAAGCCTGCAGGTCGGCGGGCAGCACGCGCCCCATTTTTCGCTGCTGTACCACCCCGTCACCCGACAGGACCACCGTGAACGGCAGACCACCGGTCAGATTGCCGAGGCTGCGCCCCAAGTCGGCGCCCGCCATACCTGCCAACGCCACCGGAAAATCCAGCGGCATACGCTGCAAAAAAGCCTGCACCGGCGCCTTCTTGTCGATAGCCAATGCCAACACTTGCCAACCGTTAGACCGATTTTCGCGGTAAAACTGATTGATCAGCGGCAACTCCTCCACACAGGGCGGACACCATGTGGCCCAAAAGTTGATCAGCAGCGGGCGCCCTTGAAAACCCTGTAATACCACCGGCGCGCCCTCGGGCGACTCCCAACGCTGGGCCCAAAATCCGGGCACTGGCTCCGCCACAGACGGACCAGCACCTTTCCAAACCGCAACGCCTGCACCTGCCAGGGCAGCACCAGCGGCCAGCCCCCTGAGCAACCAACGGCGCGAATGGGCGGCGGACGCCGATTCGGCCTGATCGGGGAGATGAGACGACTCAGTCATGGGCGGCATCCTGCAACAAACGGCGCAGCGCAGCGGCATCACCACGCGGACGGCGCCCGCGCGCATCGGGCTGGAGGGCGCCGCGCACATCGTCCAGGTCATACACCAACAGGTGCACACCAACCTGCTCGTTCAGCGGGCGGCACAGGGCATGCACACTCAGGGCATCCACCATCTCGCCATGCAAGCCCGGCACCGACCGGGCCTCAAAACGCACGCCACCATCAATCAGCGCAATTTCGGCCGATTTGGGGTCATCACAAAACAACTGCAGGTAAATGTCGGATCGGCGCGTGGCCGTGCCATGCCAGACCGCCCCGCCTACATGCGGGCGAAACGGGGCCAGGCGCTCCATCCACTCCAACGCCAGCTGGCGCAGGGCCTGCAGCTCCTGTGGCTGGGTGTCCGCACAAAACAGGGCGATGTACTCCTGCACCGCGGCTTCCAGCTGGTCGTTGTCTGGCAGGGCCGCACGCGCCGACACGCCCAACTGCTTGGCCGCACGGCGTTTGGCGGAGCCGTATTCCAGCCCCTCTTCCACCACCATGCGGGCGGCGGTGGCGGCGATTTCTTCTTTCAGGTCGTCCATAGCGCCATGGTACCGCGCCCCCTGTGACCCCGGTGCCGCACCGGGATTGCTTCAGTTTTGATAGCTGCTTGCGCAGATTACACGGGGGCTAGAGGCATAAAAGGCTTAAAAATTCCGCACCCCATAGGCACGTAAAATAAGCCCATGCATATTCATATTCTTGGTATTTGTGGCACCTTCATGGGCGGTTTGGCCGCCCTGGCCCGCGAGGCCGGCCACCGCGTCACGGGCTGCGACGCCGGTGTTTACCCCCCCATGAGCGACCAGCTGCGCGCCCTGGGCATTGAACTGATTGAAGGCTTTGGCGCCGACCAGATGGCGTTAAACCCCGACATGTTTGTCATCGGCAACGTGGTGAGCCGCGCCCACCTGGCCGACGGCACGCCCAAGTTCCCACTGATGGAAGCGATTCTGGACGCCGGCGCCCCCTACACCAGCGGCCCGCAGTGGTTGGCCGAGAATGTGCTGCAGGGTCGCCACGTGCTGGCTGTGGCTGGCACCCATGGCAAAACCACCACCACCGCCATGCTGACATGGATCTTGGAAAGCGCAGGCCTGCAACCCGGCTTCCTGGTTGGCGGCGTGCCCATGAACTTCGGCATCTCCGCGCGCTTGGGAGGCGGGACGGCACCGTCTTCTGCTCCGTGTCCCCCGCCCGCTTTGCGGGCTCCTCCTTTACCTACGCAGAACCCGGTGCCGTCCCATCTCCCCGTTTTTGTGATTGAAGCGGACGAATACGACACCGCCTTCTTCGACAAACGCAGCAAGTTTGTGCACTACCACCCGCGCACAGCCGTGCTCAACAACCTGGAATTCGACCACGCCGACATCTTTGACGATCTGGCCGCGATCGAACGCCAGTTCCACCACCTGGTGCGCACCGTACCCAGCACCGGGCGTGTGGTGGTGAATGGCCTGGAAGAAAGCCTGACCCGCGTGTTGCACCAGGGCTGCTGGAGCGAAGTGCGCAGCTTTGGCGCCGCCGTGAGCGACTTCACCGCCGTGGGCGAACCGCATGACTTTGCGGTGCACTACCAGGACCAACCAGTGGCCCATGTGCAGTGGGGCCTGGGCGGGGTGCACAACCAACTCAACGCACTGGCCGCAATCGCCGCGGCCGACCACGTGGGCGTGAGCCCGGCCATAGCGGCACAAGCACTGGCCAGCTTTGAAAACGTCAAGCGCCGCATGGAAGTGCGCGGCCAGGTCAGCCTGCGCAGCGGCGGCGCGCCCGTCACCGTATACGACGACTTTGCCCACCACCCCACCGCCATCCACACCACAGTCAACGGCCTGCGCCGCAAGGTCGGCGCGGCCCGCATCCTCGCCGTGTTCGAACCCCGCTCCAACACCATGAAGCTGGGCGCCATGAAAGCGCAGCTGCCCTGGAGCCTGGAAGAAACCGACTTGGCCTTTTGCCACAGCGGAGGCCTGGGCTGGGACGCAGCGGATGCGATGGCGCACATGGGCCCACGCGCCGTGGTGTCCGACTCCATTGACGACCTGGTCCGCCAGGTGGTGGCACAGGCCCGCCCGGGCGACCACATCCTCTGCATGAGCAATGGCGGCTTTGGCGGCATCCACGCCAAGCTGCTGAATTTGCTACAAAAACAGTAGCTACTTGCGCAGGCAGGACGGGGAAATTTCGCCATTTTGTCGATGAATTTCCGGGAATACCCTGAGCATGGACTGCGGAGATGCACTAAAAAAGAATGCCCGTGCCCGCTAAGATGCACTGACGAGTTAGCCGCCTTCACTGCATACCATGTCCCCAGTAGCCAAGCCCAAGAAGCGCAGCACCAGCCAGATCAAGACCTCGCAGTTCACACCCCATGGCGTGGTGGACATCTGGATGGAAGGCAGTCTGATGCACTACGAAGCGACTGGTCCGTTCAACACCGAGCTGGTGGACTGCCTGGCCATTGCCCAGCGTGACTACTTGCTGGCCACCCGGCCACAAGGGGCCTGGGTCAGTGTGTGCACCGTGGTGGGCAATGCCATGAGCAGCCCGGACGGTATTGCGCGTTATGCCGCCATCATGGCCGCGCCCAAGCCCGACAACATGATCCCCGTGGCTACGGCCTTTGTAATGGCGCCGGATGTGGAGGGTGGCAGCATCATGGCGCCGCAGTTCACCAAGATTTACGCCGACATTGGCCGCCCGTTCCAGATTTTTGAAACCATGGCGGCCGCCCAGGTATGGGCTGACGCCATGCTTGAACAAGCCCGCACGGCCCCAACCGCGCCGACCTGACCCCGCCGCTTATTTCAGCGCGCGGCGCGCCTGCACGGCCGCCGACAAGACCTCCAGCGACTCCATCGAATCGTCCCAGCCCAGGCAGGCGTCGGTAATGCTCTTGCCGTACTCCAGCTTGGTGGAGTCGTCTTTGCCAGGGGTGAACTTCTGGGCCCCGGCATTCAGGTGGCTTTCCACCATCACCCCAAACACACTCGTCGATCCGCCGCGAATCTGACCGGCGATGTCCTTGGCGACTTCCAGTTGTTTCTCATGCTGCTTGCTGCTGTTGGCGTGGCTGCAGTCCACCATCAGGGTCTGGGGCAGCTTGGCCTTGGCCAGGTCGGCGCAGGCGGCGGCCACGTTGGCGGCGTCGTAGTTGGGCGTCTTGCCACCGCGCAGGATGACGTGGCAGTCCGGGTTGCCATTGGTTTGCACAATCGCCACCTGGCCGTTTTTGTGCACCGACAGGAAGTGGTGCCCGCCAGCTGCGGCCTGGATGGCGTCAGTCGCGATCTTGATGTTGCCGTCGGTGCCGTTCTTGAAACCGATGGGGGCCGAGATACCGGAGGCCAGCTCGCGGTGCACCTGGCTCTCCGTCGTGCGCGCACCAATCGCGCCCCAGGAGATCAGGTCGCCCAGGTACTGGGGAGAAATCACGTCCAGGAACTCGCTGCCGGCGGGCAGGCCCAGGCGGTTGATTTCGATCAGCAGCTGGCGCGCAATGCGCAGGCCTTCGTCGATACGGAAGCTCTCGTCCAGGTAGGGGTCGTTGATCAGGCCCTTCCAGCCCACGGTAGTGCGGGGTTTTTCGAAGTACACGCGCATCACGATCTCCAGCGTGTCTTTGTACTTCTCGCGCTCAACCTTGAGGCGGCGCGCATAGTCCAGCGCGGCAGCCGGATCGTGGATGGAGCAGGGCCCGATGATGACCAGCAGGCGATCATCCTTGCCGGCCATGATGTTCTGGATGGCAGCGCGGGTGTCGGTGATCAGGGTCTCCACCGCGCTGCCGCGGATGGGGAAAAAGCGGATGAGGTGCTCAGGAGGTGGCAACACGGTGATGTCCTTGATGCGTTCGTCGTCGGTCTTGCTGGTGCGGTCGGCGGGATGGGATTGGCCGTACCAGTCACCGGTGGCCGTAGCGTGTGCATTCATGGGTCGCTCCTGAGGTCAAAGTTAAAGAGAAAAAGGCATAAAAAAACCGCCGGGGGTGCCGGCGGTTTTTGGGGAGATTCAGGACGTTTTTTTTGGGTACGTTCAGATCTCTCGACCGCCGGATGCGCGTGAGAACCAAAAGTAGCTAAAAAAGAAACGTGCTGAATGCATGGCTTCAATGTAGCACAGGTTGAAAACAGCGGGCTGACTGCCCGGTTCAGGCCGTGCCGCCCACGGTCAGGCCGTCAATGCGCAAGGTGGGCTGGCCCACACCCACGGGCACGCTTTGGCCCTCTTTGCCACAGGTGCCGACGCCGCTGTCCAGCTTCATGTCGTTGCCGATGAGGGAGACGCGTTTGAGGCACTCCGGGCCGCTGCCCACAATGGTGGCGCCCTTCACGGGGTACTGGATCTTGCCGTTTTCCACCCAATAGGCTTCCGAGGCCGAGAACACGAACTTGCCACTGGTGATGTCCACCTGACCACCGCCGAAGTTGACCGCATACAAGCCCTTCTTGATGCTCTTGACGATTTCCTGCGGGTCCTTGTCGCCACCTAGCATGTAGGTGTTGGTCATGCGGGGCATGGGCACGTGGGCGTAGCTTTCACGCCGGCCGTTGCCGGTCGGCGCCACGCCCATCAGGCGCGCGTTCATGCTGTCCTGGATGTAGCCCTTCAGGATGCCGTCTTCGATCAGCACATTGCGTTGGCTGGCATTGCCCTCGTCGTCCACGTTGAGCGAACCGCGGCGGTCGGCAATGGTGCCGTCATCGAGCACGGTCACGCCCTTGGCGGCGACGCGCTGGCCAATGCGGCCGCTGAAGGCGCTGCTGCCCTTGCGGTTGAAGTCACCCTCCAGCCCGTGGCCAATGGCCTCGTGCAGCAGGATGCCGGGCCAGCCAGAACCCAGCACCACGGTCATCTCGCCGGCCGGTGCAGGGCGTGCGTCCAGGTTGGTCAGCGCGGCGTGCACGGCCTGGTTCACATACTCTTCAATCTGCGCGTCGGTGAAATAGGCCAGGCCAAAACGGCCGCCACCGCCGCTGGAGCCGACTTCGCGCCGCCCCTTTTGCTCGGCAATCACGGTGACCGACAGGCGCACCAGTGGGCGCACATCGGCGGCAATGGTGCCGTCGGCGCGCGCCACCATCACCACGTCGTATTCGCTGGCCAGGCCGGCCATCACCTGGATGACGCGCGGGTCTTTGGCGCGGGCCAGCTTTTCCACCTTGCCCAGCAGTTCCACCTTGGTAGTGCTGTCCAGCGTGGAGATCGGGTCCACGCCGGCGTAGAGCTTGCGGCTGCTGGCGATTTTGGTGCTGGGGGTTTTGGTCCGCTTGGACTGGGCCGCGCTGGAGATGGTGCGCACGGTGCGTGCGGCGTCTAGCAGGCTGGCTTCGGAAATGTCGTCGGAGTAGGCGAAGGCGGTTTTCTCGCCGCTCACGGCGCGCACGCCCACGCCCTGGTCAATGCTGAAGGAACCCGTCTTCACAATGCCCTCTTCCAGGCTCCAGCCCTCGGAGCGCGTGTACTGGAAGTAGAGGTCTGCCTCATCCACCTGGTGCGCCTTGATTTCGTTCAGGGCACGGGTGAGATGGCTCTCATCCAGCCCAAACGGGGTCAGCAGCAGGGACTTGGCCGTGGCCAGGCGTTCAATGGTGGGTTCGCGAGAGATCATTCGGCCATTTTAGGCCGCTGCAGGAATGCCAGCAGGGCGCCGTCATCCAGCCCTTCCAGCCCTGCGGCTACTGCGGCGGCAAACACCGCACTGGCGTGGGCGCCCAGTGGCCCGGCAAAACCCGCGTGGGCTGCGGCCTCTTGCGCCAGGCGTGTGTCCTTGGCCAGCAGCGTCATGTGCGCACGCGGCGCCAGGTCTCCCGCAATCGCGCGGCGCATGCGGTCGCTGCCAATCCAGCTCTGGCCGCTAGACTGCTCCACCACGTCCAGCGTGCGGTTCAGGTCCAGGCCCAAACGGCTGGCCAGCGCCATCACCTCGGCTGCGCCCACCAGGTTGATGCCGGCCAGCAGGTTGTTGACGAGTTTGGTGCGCGCACCGTCGCCCACACGCTGGCTGATGCGAAACACCTTGCCCGAGAGCGCATCCAGCAACGGCTGCACACGCGCCACCACGGCGTCTTCGCCCGCCACCATCAGGCTCATGCTGCCGTCGCGTGCCCGCGCCGGGCCGCCGGACATGGGGGCGTCGATGGAGTGGATGCCGCGCTCGGCCAATTGGGCGGCAATGGATTCCACATCTTGTGGGGCGATGGTGGGGCACAGCAGCACCACATGGCCAGCGGGCAGGTGTGGGGCCAGCCCCTGGGGGCCGAAGAGTACGTCGCGGGTCTGTGCAGCATCCACCACACAGACGATGATTGCTACAGATTCAGTAGCTGCTTGCGCAATATCCACGGGGGCTATAGCACCAAAAGGCACCAAATCCTGCACCTTGGCAGTGTCCACATCGTGCACCCACGGCGCCCAGCGCAGTGCGCACAGGCGCTGCGCCATGGCGCCGCCCATATTGCCCACACCGATGATGCCAATCTTGCAGGTCATATCAAGATTGGACCAAGCGCTTGGAGTTGGCAATCGACATCAAAATTCCCAGCGCCAGCCCCAGCGTCACCATGGCGGTGCCGCCATAACTGATGAAAGGTAGCGGCACACCCACCACGGGCAGGATGCCACTGACCATGCCCATGTTCACAAAGGCGTAGGTGAAGAAGATCATGGTCACGGCCCCGGCCAGCAGGCGCGAGAACAGCGTGGGCGCCTCCAGCGCAATGGCCAAGCCCCGCAAAATCAGGAAGACAAAAGCGGCCAGCAGGCACAGGTTGCCGATCAGGCCAAACTCTTCCGAGAAGGCCGCAAAAATAAAGTCCGTGGTGCGCTCGGGAATGAACTCCAGATGGGTCTGTGTACCCTTCATGAAGCCCATACCGGTGATGCCACCGGAGCCAATGGCGATCATGCCCTGGATGATGTGAAAGCCCTTGCCCAGCGGGTCGCGCGTGGGGTCCAGCAGGGTGCAGATGCGTTGCTGCTGGTAGTCGTGCAACACGGCCCAGCGCATGCCGTCGGCGCACAGCTTGGGCTCAAACACCACCAACAGGACAATGCCCACCAACGCGATCGCCACCGGCGGAATCACCAGTTTCCAGCTCATGCCGGCAAAAAAGATCACTGCCAGCCCCGCCGCCAGCACCAGCAGCGAGGTGCCCAGGTCCGGCTGGCGCATGATCAGCCCCACGGGCAGCAGCAGCAGCAGGCCCGCCACCACAAAGTCCAACGGGCGCAGCTGGCCCTCGCGCTTCTGAAACCACCAGGCCAACATCAGCGGCATGGCGATCTTGAGAATCTCGCTGGGCTGGATCACGATGCCCACGTTCACCCAGCGCCGCGCACCCTTTTTGGTGATGCCAAACACCGCCACCGCCACCAGCAGCGCCACGCCCACCAGGTACAGCGGAACGGCCACCGCCATCAGGCGCTGCGGCGGCACCTGGGCCACCACAAACATGATGGTGGCAGCAATCAGCATGTTGCGGCCATGGTCCTCAAACCGCGTGCCATGGTCGTACCCCGACGAATACATGGTGAGCATGCCGGCGCAGGCCAGCATAAAGACCGCAAACGCCAGCGGCCCGTCGAAACCCGCAAACCAGGGCGCAATGCGCTGGCGCAGGGAGACTTTTCCAAATTGGTAAGACATAGGGGTCGAATTATCCCGCCAACTATCATGGCCCCATGGCTTCTCCCCCAACCACCCACCTGCTTTACTTGCACGGTTTCCGCTCCTCGCCCCAGTCCACCAAGGCGCGCACCCTGGCCGCCCACATGGCGGCCCACCACCCCCAGGTGCACTGGTGGTGCCCACAGCTGCCGCCCTCGCCCCGGGCCGCCATGGACATGTTGCTGAAGGGCATATCCCAATGGCCGCGGCAGACCATGGCTGCCGTGGGCTCCTCCTTGGGCGGTTTTTATGCCACCGGTGTGGCCGAACACACGGGCTGCCGAGCCGTGCTGGTCAACCCCGCGGTGGACCCGGCGCGGGACCTGGCCAAGTACATCGGTGAGCAAACCAGCTGGCACGACCCCGAGGAGCGCTTTTTCTTCCAACCCGAGTACGTGGACGAGCTGCGCGCCCTGGCCTGCGGCCCGCTGGCCCACCCGGAACGGTATTTGGCCTTTATCGCCAAGGGCGACGAGGTGCTGGACTGGCGCGAAATGCATGGGCGCTATGCCAGCAGCCCCCAGGTACTGCTGGAGGGCGGCGACCACGCGCTGAGCGACTTTGACACCCACCTGCCCCGGTTTCTGGGCTTTTTGGGAGTGGCCTGAAACGAGCCTCCCGAGCCGGTCGCAATTTGCAGGGACAATCTACCCCCTATGTTTGTACTGTTTGAAGAAGCCGGAAAGTTCATGGCCGGTCGTGTGCTGTCGGAGGCGGAAGCCTCTGCACAGGTGGAGCTGGATTCCGGCAAACGCGTCAAGGTCAAGGGCGCCAACATCCTGATCAAGTTCGAGAAACCCGCCCCGGCGGAGCTGATGGCGGCCGCCCAGGCCCAGGCCGAAGCCATCGAACTGGACATGGCCTATGAATTTGCACCCGAGACGGAATTCGGCTTTGCCGACTTGGCCAAAGACTATTTCTCGGCCAACGCTACCTTGACCGAGCAGGCCGGCATGTTGTTCAAGCTGTTCGACACGCCGCACTACTTCCGTCGCGCGGGCAAGGGCCGCTTCAAGAAGGCGCCGGCCGACATCATTGCACAGGCCTTGGCCGCGATTGAGAAAAAACGCGTGATCGCAGAGCAGATCGCCCAGTGGGCGACCGACCTGGGCGCGGGCACCTGCCCCGAGCCGATCAAAGAGCAGCTTTACAAAATTCTGTTCAAGCCCGACAAAAACGCACCCGAATACAAGGCGGTGGTCGAGGCCAGCCGCGCCACATACACCGCGCCGCTGGAACTGCTGCAAAAGGCCGGTGCAATCGCCTCGCCCTACCAGTTCCACTGGAAACGCTTTTTGCTGGAGAACTTCCCCAAAGGCACCGGCTTCCCGGCCATCACCGCGCCCGCCATTGCGGACGAGCTGCCCTTGGCGCCGGTGCAGGCCTATTCCATCGACGATTCGCAAACCACCGAGATTGACGACGCGCTGAGCCTGCAGGGTCTGGGCAGCGGCACGGTCACCATCGGCATCCACATCGCCGCGCCCGGACTGGCCGTGCAGCCCGGCAGCCCCATCGACATGCTGGGCCGCGCACGCCTGTCTACCGTCTACATGCCGGGCTACAAGGTCACCATGCTGCCCGACGACGTGGTGCAGACCTACACGCTGCAGGAAGGGCGCGACTGCCCGGCCCTGTCGCTGTATGTGACACTGGACGAGGCCACGCTGGAGATCAAGGCCAGCGAGACGAAACTGGAACGTGTGCCAATTGCACACAACCTGCGCCACGACCAGCTCGACGCCGTGGTCACCGAACCCTGGCTGCTGGACCCCGCGTTTGAGCATCAAATGACGCCCCAGCCCTTGCCAGCATTGCGCGAGCAGCTATCATTTTTATACCGCTTGGCGCGCGACCTGAAAGCCAAGCGCGAGGTGGTGCGCGGTAAACCCGAGACTTTCAACCGGCCGGACTACAACTTCCGCCTGGTGCGTGAGGCCGGTGCACAAGGTACCGAACCGCAAGGCCACGAAGAAGTGCAAATCAGCATCCGCCAACGCGGCGCGCCGCTGGACCTGATCGTGGCCGAGGCCATGATTTTGGCCAACAGCACCTGGGGCAACCTGATGGCCGAGATGGGCGTGCCCGCCATCTACCGCAGCCAGGCCAGCCTGGCACCCGGCGTGAAGGTGCGCATGGGCACCAAAGCGCTGCCGCACGCGGGCATTGGGGTCAAGAGTTACGCCTGGGCCACCTCGCCGCTGCGCCGCTACACCGACTTGGTGAACCAGTGGCAAATCATGGCCTGCGCACGCCACGGCAAGACCGCGGCACTGGTCGCACCGTTCAAGCCCAAAGACGCCGAGCTGTTCGCCATCATCTCGGCCTTTGACACGGCCTACAGCGCCTACAACGGCTACCAGGGCGCCATGGAGCGCTTCTGGACCATGCGCTATGTGCAGCAGCACGGCATCACCGAGTTGGTGGCCACGGTGTTCAAGGAAAACATGGTGCGCGCCGACGACATTCCGCTGGTGCTGCCCGTGATGGGCGCGCAAGGCCTGCCGCGCAACGCCAAGGTGCGTATCAAGCTGGGTGAGATGGACCTGATCACGCTGGACGTGCACGGCACGGTGGTGGAGCGCCTGGATGCCCCGGCCGAAACCCCGAACACCGAAGTGGACGAGAGCGAAGACGAAGACGATGTGGCCGGCCCGATTGCGATTGCCGTGGATGTGAACGAAGCGCCCGAGGGCGGCAGCGATAATTCCGCCTCGTGAAGCTGCACAACATCACCACCCTCCAATGGGCGCTGGGCGCCTCCCTCGCGGTCCACGCGGTGCTGCTGACCGTGCGTTTTGTCGACCCCGAGTCCTTCAACCGCGTGTTCGAAGACACGCCGCTGGAAGTGATTCTGGTCAACGCCAAGAGCAACGAGAAGCCCGACAAGGCCACGGCCATTGCGCAAGCCTCGCTGGCCGGGGGTGGGGATGCCGACAAAGGCCGCGCCAGCAGCCCCCTGCCACCGTCCTTGCTGACCGATGTAGGGGATGCGCTGGAAGAAGAAACAGCGCGCAAGTTGCAAACCCTGCAGGAGCAGCAGAACCTGCTGCTGGCCCAGGTGAAGAACCAACTGGCCGCCCTGCCCCCGCCCGACCCCAGCCAGGCCGCCAACAAGGCCGAGCAAGCCGAGCGCGAAGAGAAGCGCCGCCAGCTCATCAAGCTGCTGGCCGAGATTGAGCGGCGCATCAACATGGAAAACGCGCGGCCCAAGAAGCGCTACATCAGCCCCGCAGTGCGTGAGGAGGTGTACGCGGTGTATTACGACGGCCTGCGCCGTGCGATTGAAGACCGGGGCACTGAGAACTTTCCGCAAAGCGGTGGCAAAAAGCTGTACGGCGAATTGACCATGATCGTCACGGTGAACCATGACGGCCGCGTGATCGACACCGATGTGGTGCAAAGCTCCGGCAACACCGTACTGGACAAGCGCGCCGAAGCCATTGCCCGCACCGCCGGCCCCTTTGGCACCTTCAGCGCGGCCATGCGCCGCCAGGCAGACCAGATTCTGGTGGTCTCACGTTTCAAATTCACCCGCGAAGAGACCCTGGAAGCCAAGGTTTCCGCCTCGCAATGAAGAGCCTGTGGCGTTGGATTTGGCTGTGTGTGCTGGCCCTGCTGGCGCTGCAGCTGTACTTTGTCGGCCGTATCGCCGCCATGGCCGTGGTAGCGCCGCAAAGCACGGCGTTTGAACGCTCCGAGGCCTGGCGTGTGGTCACTGAAAAAGGTGAACTGCGTTGGCGCCAGCAGTGGGTGGACTACGCGCAAATCTCCGACCACCTCAAACGCGCGGTGATCGCCTCGGAAGACGACGGTTTCAGCCAGCACGACGGCGTGGACTGGGAAGCATTGGAAAATGCCTGGGCCAAAAACGCCAAGGCGGAGCAGCGCGCCGAGCAGAAGAAGACCACCAAACCGCCCAAAATTGTGGGTGGCTCCACCATCACGCAGCAGTTGGCCAAGAACCTGTTTTTGTCCGGCGAGCGCACGCTGATGCGCAAGGGACAGGAGTTTGTGCTGACGCTGCTGCTGGAGCAGTTGCTGAGCAAGCGGCGCATTCTGGAGATTTACCTCAACAGCGTGGAGTGGGGGGAAGGTGTGTTTGGCGCCGAAGCCGCCGCCCAGCACTATTTCCGCAAACCCGCCAGCAAGCTCAGCGCGTACGAGGCCGCGCGTCTGGCCGTGATGTTGCCGCGACCCAAGTACTTTGAGAAGGTACCCAACTCGGGTTACCTGGCCAACCGCGCGGGGACGATTGTGGCGCGCATGTCGGACGCGCAGCTGCCCTAGATTTCGGTTCTGCGTTTTTTCCGTTGCACGCAGCGGACCAGGGGTGAGCCCCGCCGCTCGTGTCCCCCGGGCCGTGAGGGCCCTCCTCCTTTACCTCGCTTTGGTGCTCACCCCTGGTCCGCTGCTCGGGTTGCGTGTGTAACGCTCACCCGCCAAACCGGCTCCGGTGGGTGGGGTGCTTCGCGCAGTGAGGTAAAGGAGGAGGCCCTGGAGGGCCGGGGGACACGAACGGAGCGAAGTACCCCGCCCGCCGGAGACAGCGAGAGAGAAAACCCCCAGCACCAGAGCCACAACCCCTAGGTATCATCCCCGCCATGCTAGCCAAGTTGATGAGTTACTTTTTGCTCGGTTTGATCCGGGTGCTGACCGGTGCGCAAGCGCGCTGGCACGGCTGCCCGCCCAAGGCCGAGCAGCGCATTTATTTTGCCAACCACCAAAGCCACGCCGACCTGGTGATGATCTGGGCCGCCCTGCCCAAAGAGCTACGCCACATCACCCGCGCCATTGCCGCCAAAGACTACTGGACCAAGACACCCTTCAAGAAATGGCTGACCACCGAAGTGTTCAACGTCATCTACGTCTCGCGCGACCGCACCGCTGATGAAGACCCGCTGGAACCGCTGATGGACGCACTCACCAATGGGGACTCGATCATCCTATTCCCCGAAGGCACACGCGGCCACTTTGAGGAACCGCAGGCCTTCAAGGCCGGGCTCTACAACCTGGCGACCAAGTTCCCCCACGTCGTGTTGGTCCCCGCGTGGATCAACAACGTGCAACACGTGTTGCCCAAAGGCGAAGTGGTGCCCGTCCCGGTGTTGTGCTCGGTCACCTTTGGCGCGCCCATGCAGGTGCAGGCCGGTGAAGACCACCGCAGCTTCCTGACCCGCGCACGCAATGCCGTCATCGCCCTGCGCGACGTCTAAGGGCTTCCATGTACTTTTATCTGAAGAACCTCACAGCCACGCAGCAGATTGGCGCGCTGTTCATCATCGTGTTCGGCCTGCTACTGCTCTCCAGCATCGTGGCCTTTGTGCTGTCGCTGCGCGAACATGCGGACGATGCCGCGGGCGACCTGCGCCGCAAGGAGCTGAAAAGCCTGGACGGCGTGATTCGCACCAGCTGGTTCATGATGTTTGTGTTCTGGATCGGTTGGGTGGCGGGCGACTGGGTCGCGCTCACGCTGTTTGGCCTGGTGTCCTTCTTCGCGCTGCGCGAATTCCTCACGCTGTCCCCCACACGCCGGGGCGACCACCGCAGCCTGGTGCTGGCCTTTTTTGTGGTGCTGCCGCTGCAGTACTGGCTGGTGGGCACCGAACACTTTGACATGTTTGCGGTGTTCATCCCGGTCTACGTGTTTCTGGCGTTACCGCTGACTAGTGCGCTGGCCAACGACCCACTGCGTTTTCTGGAGCGCAATGCCAAGCTGCAGTGGGGGATCATGGTCTGCATCTACGGCATGAGCCATGTGCCCGCGCTGCTGATGCTGAACTTCCCCGGATACGACAACAAAAATGCCTTCATGGTGTTTTTTCTGGTGCTGGTGGTGCAGACCTGCATGGCCACCCAACACCTGGTCTCGCGCAAGCTCATGCGCCCGCCCGTGGCACCGGCCATCAGCCAGAGTTTCAACTGGCCGAGCTGGTGGATTGGCATGGTGGTGGCCAGCCTGTTTGGTGCGCTTTTGGCCGGTATCACGCCCTGGGTGCCGGGCACCGCGTTTGCCTTCAGCTTCATCGCCTGCCTGGCGGGCTCCATGGGGCACTTTGTGATGAAGGCGCTGAAACGTGACCGCGGCATCCCCAGCTGGGGCAACGAAGGCAAGGGGGTCACCGGGGCCGGTGGCCTGCTGGACCGGGTCGATGCGCTGTGTTTTGCAGCACCCGTGTTTTTTCACTCAGCCAGGTGGTATTTTGACCTCTAGCACCCGTAGAACCTGCGCGAGCAGCTCCTGAAACCATAGCATGCGAATTCTTGGCATTGACCCCGGCCTGCGCACCACCGGCTTTGGTGTGGTGGACGTGGTGGGCGCCGACGTGCGTTATGTAGCCAGCGGCACCATCGGCACCCAGCACCTGGACACGCGCGCCCTGCCCGAGCGCCTGAAGGTGCTGTTTGACGGCATGGGCGAGGTGGTGCAGCGTTACCAGCCCACCTGCGCGTCGATCGAGATCGTGTTCGTCAACGTCAACCCGCAGTCCACCCTGCTGCTGGGCCAAGCGCGCGGCGCGCTGATCACCGCACTGGTCACCGCCGGGCTGCCGGTGGCCGAATACACCGCGCTGCAAATGAAACAGGCCGTGGCCGGCCACGGCCGCGCGCAGAAGGACCAGATCCAGGAGATGGTGAAACGCCTGCTGAGCCTGCCGGGCTTGCCCGGGCCCGACGCGGCTGATGCCCTGGGCCTGGCCATCACCCACGCCCATGCGGGCAAGGCCATGGCCCGGCTGGCCGCCGCGGACGGCCTGGGTGGCAATGGCAAGGTGTCCTACCGTGCTGGCCGGCGGCATTAAGCGCGCCTGGTTTGATCCAGCGTAAGACTGACGACATGGCCTGCCTGTAGTATCTAAACGCTGCACATTCCTTTCTGGTCCATGCCTTCTTCCCTGACGCGCAACTGCCTTCTCTCCCTGTCCATCGGGCTGCTCGCCTGGACTGCTGGGGCCGCCCCAGGTGGGGCCAACAGCCTGGTGGCCTACACCGAACAATGGCCACCCTACAACTTTGCCGAAGCGGGCAAGGTGCAGGGCATTGCCACCGATGTGCTGCGCGCCGCCTGTGAGCTGGCCCAGTTGCGCTGCAGCTTTCAGGTCGTGCCCTGGGCCCGCGGCTACAAAGTCGTGCGCCACACCCCCAACACCGTGCTCTACACCACCGCGCGCAAACCTGCACGGGAAGACCAGTTTCTCTGGGTCGGCCCTTTGCTGCCGCGCACCACCTGGGTCTACACCCGCAACATCCCCGGTGCGCCCATTCGGGATGCCAAAGAGCTGGCCCAACTGCGCATTGGCGTAGTGCGCGAGGAAGCCGCCCAGCAAGACCTGCTAGCCGCCGGTGTACCCGCAAGCGCACTGGTGGAAGAAAGCTCCAACGACGCGGTGTTTCGCATGTTGATGGGGGACTTGGTGCACGCCATGGTGGACACCGAGGTGGGCATGGCCTGGAATTTGCGCAGCGTGGGTCGCCCCGCAGGCAGTGTCAACAAGCTGCTCAAGCTCAGTGAAGACGGTGGCTACTACTTCGCTCTGAACCTGCAGACCGACCCGCACGTGGTGCGCAAACTGCAGCAGGCGATAGACAAACTCCGCGCGGAGGGGCGCCTGGACGCCATCGTCAAAAACTACGAACCAGCGCCTTAGGCCTTGGTGTCCAGCAAGGCGCCGGCCATCTGGTTACTCGTCTTGAACACCGCCAGGTTGGCAATAAAGCTGTGTTTGGCCTGCAGCTGGGTCACCACATCGGTCTCCAGCGCGTTACCTGCAACTTCGGCCTGACGTACCTCGGTGCTGACGCCGCCACCGGGCTGCTCGGTTTGCACAGTTTCCTGGCGTTTAAAACCTTCGGTGGCCAGGTTGGCCACGTTGTGGGCGCTGGTGTTGAGCGAAGTTTGGGCCGCGTTCATGCCCGAGAGGGCGATGGAAGACAAGGAGTTCATGGGGCAATCCTTTCGCGGCAGGGCCAGAGGTAGCAGAGCCTATTATGCAACCCGCTCCATGATGAGCACCGTGAAAAATCCCCCTGCGGCCAGCAGGGTCCATTTCAAAGTGACCCAACCATAGTGTTTGAAGCGCGGATTTCCGGTGCCAACATAGAAGGCAAAGCACACCGCCGCGCCCAGCAAACACAAAAGGATCAGCCAACGGAACAGCAGCATGGTGAGTGGGTACTTACCAAGCTCGCACGGGCTGGGCAAAGCCCACGGGCGCTTGTTTGACGTCTTCGAAGGTCACCACTTCCCAGCACTCAGGGTGGGCCTGCAGCTCGCGCAGCAGCTTGTTGTTCAGCGCATGGCCGGAGCGGCGCGCGCTGTAGGCCGCCAGCAGGGGCTTGCCCACGATGTAGAGGTCGCCCATGGCGTCCAGGATCTTGTGTTTGACGAACTCGTCGTCGTAACGCAGACCGTCGGCGTTCAGCACCTTGTAGTCGTCCATCACGATGGCGTTGTCCAGACCGCCGCCCAGGGCCAAGCCGTTGGAGCGCATCATTTCCACGTCTTTGGTAAAACCAAAGGTGCGGGCGCGTGCAATGTCACGCGAATACGAGCCGGTGCTCAGGTCAAACTCCACGCGCTGACCGGTAGAGTCCACCGCCGGGTGGTTGAAGTCGATCTCAAAACTGAGCTTGTAGCCGTGGTACGGATCCAGGCGCGCCCATTTCTCGTTGGCGCCCTCGCCTTCGCGCACTTCCACCGGTTTGATGAGCCGGATGAAGCGGCGCGGCGCGTTCTGCATCTCGATGCCCGCACTTTGCAGCAAGAACACAAACGAGGCGGCAGAACCGTCCAGGATCGGGATCTCTTCGGCCGTGATGTCCACAAACAGGTTGTCCACCCCCAGGCCGGCGCAGGCCGACATGAGGTGTTCCACCGTGTGCACCTTGGCATTGCCGCAGGACAGCGTGGACGCCAGGCGTGTATCGGTCACCGACTCGGCCGAGACCACAATGTCCGGCGCGTTCGGCAAATCCACCCGGCGAAACACAATGCCCGTATCCGGCGCAGCCGGGCGCAACGTGATTTCCACACGCTGGCCACTGTGCAGGCCCACGCCTACGGCGCGGGTCAGGGATTTGAGAGTTCGTTGTTTCAGCACAGACTGGATTTTACCGGGGCGCCAATTCACCTTCAGTCAGCCTGTTTACGGAGAAAGGCAGGGATTTCGTAATCATCCATGCCGCCGCTGGACAACGCGTCCACCTTGGCTGCGGCTTGCGTGCGGTTGGTGCGCCACACGCTGGGCGTGGCCATGCTGCCGTAGTCGGGCTGGCTGGCCGTGTGGCCCGTGCCACCCAAGGCCGCTGCGGCGCCGGAGGGCGAAGCAATGGTGTTGAGCGTGGGCACGTGGAAAGGCACGTTGTCGGTTCCGGTGCGCAGCACTTGCAGCGGAGGCGCTGTGCGGCGCGCGCCTTGGCGGCTCAAACCGGTAGCGACCACGGTCACACGAATTTCTTCACCCAACGAGTCGTCGTACGCAGTGCCGTAGATCACGTGTGCATCGGGCGATGCGTAGGCGCGGATGGTGTTCATCGCCAGCTTGGACTCGGACAGCTTGAGGCTGCCCTTGGCCGCGGTGATCAGCACCAACACGCCCTTGGCGCCCGACAGGTCGATGCCTTCGAGCAGCGGGCAGGCCACGGCCTGTTCGGCGGCGATGCGGGCGCGGTCCGGACCCTTGGCCACGGCCGTGCCCATCATGGCTTTGCCGGGTTCACCCATCACGGTGCGCACGTCTTCAAAGTCGACATTCACATGGCCGGGCACGTTGATGATTTCGGCAATGCCGCCCACGGCGTTTTTCAGCACGTCGTTGGCATGGGCAAAGGCTTCGTCCTGGCTCACATCGTCGCCCAGCACTTCCAGCAGCTTTTCGTTCAGCACCACGATCAGCGAATCCACATTGGCTTCGAGTTCAGCCAAGCCGGCATCGGCATTGGTCATGCGGCGACCACCTTCGAAGTCGAAGGGTTTGGTCACCACGCCCACCGTCAAGATGCCCATCTCTTTGGCCACACGCGCAATCACGGGGGCGGCGCCAGTACCGGTGCCACCGCCCATGCCGGCGGTGATGAACAACATGTGCGCGCCTTCGATGGCGGTGCGGATGTCCGCCTCGGCCTGATCGGCTGCCTCACGCCCCTTGTCGGGTTTGCTGCCGGCGCCCAGACCACTGCCACCCAGCTGGATGGTCTTGTGCGCGCTGCTGCGGGACAGGGCTTGCGCATCGGTGTTGGCGCAGATGAATTCCACACCGCCCACGGCGGTCTGGATCATGTGCTCAACGGCGTTACCGCCGCCACCGCCCACGCCGATGACCTTGATTTGGGTGCCTTGGTTAAACGCTTCTTCTTCGATCATTTCGATTGGCATGTTGTTACTCCTGAAAAACTATTTGAATGAATGGGTTGGGTTCTGTAAATCTGTTTGGGGGTGCGTGTTCATTTATGAAGGCGGACTCCCCCGTGCAAGCCAAAGTCTGTGTTTCATGGTTAAAAGTTCCCCACGAACCAGTCCTTGACGGAACCGAATGCTGTTTTCATCGAACCAGCTTTTTGCGCCACCTTGTAGCCGCGCATGCGGGCCAGGCGGGCTTCTTCCAGCAGGCCCATGACGGTGGCCGCACGGGGCTGCGCCACCATGTCAGCCAGCGCGCTGTTGTATTTGGGAATGCCACGGCGCACGGGTTTGAGGAAGATGTCCTCGCCCAGCTCGACCATGCCCGGCATGATGCAGCTGCCGCCGGTGAGCACGATGCCGCTGGACAACACCTCTTCATAGCCCGACTCGCGCATCACCTGGTTCACCAGGCTGAAGATTTCCTCGATGCGCGGTTCGATCACCCCAGCCAGCGCCTGGCGGCTCAGCATGCGCGGGCCGCGGTCACCCAGGCCGGGTACTTCCACCTGCACCTCGGGGTCCACCAGCAACTGCTTGGCGTGGCCGCTCTCGACCTTGATCTCTTCGGCGTCCTTGGTCGGTGTGCGCAGTGCCATGGCAATGTCGCTGGTGATCAGGTCCCCGGCAATCGGAATCACAGCGGTATGGCGGATTGCACCGTTGGTGAAGATCGCCACATCCGTCGTACCCGCGCCAATGTCCACCAGTGCTACGCCCAGCTCGCGCTCGTCTTCGGTCAACACGCTGAGGCTGCTGGCCAGCGGATTGAGCATGAGCTGCTCGACTTCCAGACCACAGCGGCGCACACACTTGATGATGTTCTCGGCCGCGCTCTGGGCGCCGGTCACGATATGCACCTTGGCTTCCAGACGGATGCCGCTCATGCCAATGGGTTCGCGCACATCCTGGCCGTCGATGATGAATTCCTGTGGCTCCACCAACAGTAGGCGCTGGTCGGTGCTGATGTTGATCGCCTTGGCGGTTTCCACCACGCGCGCCACATCGGCCTGCGTCACTTCGCGGTCTTTCACCGCCACCATGCCACTGCTGTTGATGCCACGGATATGGCTGCCCGTGATGCCGGTGTAGACACGGCTGATCTTGCAGTCGGCCATCAGCTCGGCCTCTTTCAGGGCCTGCTGGATGCTCGCCACCGTGGCGTCGATGTTGACCACCACGCCCCGCTTAAGGCCATTGCTGGGTGCAATGCCCAGGCCGGCCAGCTTGAGCTCGCCCCCGGGCATGACCTCGGCCACCACCGCCATCACCTTGGCGGTGCCGATGTCCAAACCGACTACCAAATCTTTGTACTCTTTTGCCATATGTGGTCCTGCAATGCCTTGTGCGCTACTTTTTGGGCGCATCCGCTACCAGCGTGCTCACGCCGCGCAGCTTGATGGCATACCCGTTTTCATGGCGCAGGTCTGCCGACTCCACGGCCTGCAGCGGCCGTGCGTAGCGGGAAGTCACCTGCGTCAAGGTTTTCAAAAATCGTTGCACGCGTGTATCCACCTCGGCCACCGTGCCGCGGCCCAGCTCCAGGCTGGCACCAGTGTCCAGGCGCGCGCGCCAACTGCCGCGGCCAGTCAGCTCCAGCTGCTCCAGCGGCATTTCCATCGTGGCGAACTGCGGCTCCAGCGTGCGATACATGGCCAACACCTCGGCGCTCTGCCCCTCAGGCCCGTGGAGGCGCGGCAGGCCCTCTTGCTCGACCTCCCCGACGTTGGCCTCAAACACCTCCCCCTGCTGGTTAATCAAGCGCGATTCAGCCTCCGCCCCCCAGTACGCCACCGCCTGGTGCTCCTGCAGATTCACATGCAGGCGGTTGGGAAACTCGCGGCGCACCACGGCACGGCGCACCCAGGGCACCGACTCAAAGGCCGAGCGCACCCGCGCCAGGTCCACCGTGAAGAACGTGCCGCTCAAACTGGGTGCCACATTGGCACGCAGGGTCAACGGGTTGTTGTGGTTCATGTCACCCGACACGCTGATGCCCTGCAAGTCAAACGCCGGCAGGCGCGACACCCAACGCCCTGCGGCCAACAGCGCCAGGCCGGCAAACGCCAGGAACAGCACCGCAGCGGTGGTGTTCATGAGTTTGACGTCCAGCGGTGTAGCCGCAGCAGCGTTCATTTCGATACGCTCCCGTCAGTACTGGTACTTTGCAGCAAACGCACACACAGGTCTTCGTAGCTGATGCCGGCGGCCTTGGCTGACATGGGCACCAACGAGTGGCCGGTCATGCCCGGCGAGGTGTTGATCTCCAGCAGGTAGGGCGTGCGTGTCTTGGCGTCGATCATCACGTCAGCCCGCGCCCAGCCGCGGCAGCCCAGCACCTGGTAGGCCTTGCTGACCAAGGCGCGAATCGCCGCCTCCTCGCCGTCGGGCAGACCGGCGGGCACGAGGTACTGCGTCACATCGGTGAAGTACTTGTTCTGGTAGTCGTAGTTGCCCTCGGGCGCCACGATGCGGATCACCGGGAAGGCCTCGGGCTGCTCGTTGGGGCCCAGCACCGGGCAGGTCACCTCATCACCGGCAATGAACTGCTCACACAGCACCATGGGGTCATGCTGCGAGGCCAGCGCGTAAGCCGCATCGCACTGGTCCGCCGACATCACCTTGGTGAAACCGATGGAAGACCCTTCACGCGCAGGCTTCACGATCATGGGCGCGCCCAGGGCGGCAAACGCCGCATGGGTTTGCGCCGCACTGCTGACCTGCTGCCAGGCCGGCGTGGACAGCCCCTCGAAGCGCCAGATGCGCTTGGTCATGACCTTGTCCATGGAGATGGCGGACGCCATGACGCCCGAGCCGGTGTAGGGAATGCCCAGCAATTCGAGCGCACCCTGCACCGTGCCGTCTTCACCAAAACGGCCATGCAGCGCGATGAAACAGCGCGCAAAACCTTCGCGCTTCAGATCATCCAGCGGACGCTGGGACGGGTCGAACGCATGCGCGTCCACCCCCTTGGACTGCAGCGCCTTGAGCACGCCACTACCCGACATGAGCGACACCTCACGCTCCGCCGAGGCGCCGCCCATCAGCACAGCCACCTTGCCCAAATTTGAATGATTTTGGCCCATAGCCCTTATCCCTTCTGCGCGAGCAGCTCCTGTTTTTGTAGCATGTCAGCAATTTTTCCGGGTACGGCACCAATCGACCCGGCGCCCATACACACCAGCACATCGCCGTCGCGGGCGTTGTCGATCGCGGCCTGCGGCATCGCGGCAATTTCGTCCACAAAGATCGGCTCCACCTTGCCGCCGATACGCAGCGCGCGCGCCAGCGAACGGCCATCGGCCGCCACGATGGGAGCTTCACCTGCGGCATAGACCTCGGCCAACAGCACGGCGTCGGCGCCCGCGCCAATCACCTTCACAAAGTCTTCAAAACAGTCCCGCGTGCGGGTGTAGCGGTGCGGCTGGAAGGCCAGTACCAGGCGGCGCCCCGGGAAGGCCCCGCGTGCAGCAGCCAGCGTGGCCGCCATTTCGACCGGGTGGTGGCCGTAGTCGTCGATGACGGTGACCGTGCCGCCCTGGGGCAAGGGCAGATCGCCATACCGCTGGAAGCGGCGGCCCACGCCCTTGAACTCGGCCAGCGCCTTGACCACGGCCGCATCAGGAATGTTGAGCTCCACCGCCACGGCAATGGCCGACAGCGCGTTGAGCACGTTGTGCAGACCGGGCAGGTTCAGCACCACCTCCAGGTCGGGCAGCACCACGCCGTTGCGGCGCTGCACCGTGAAGTGCATCTGCCCACCCACGGCACGTACGTTCACGGCGCGCACTTCGGCTTCTTCGTTGAAGCCGTAGCTGGTGATGGGGCACGTAACCTGTTCACAGATGTCGCGCACAGCGGCGTCATCGGTACAGAGGATGGCGGCGCCGTAAAACGGCATGCGGTGCAGGAAATCAACAAAGGCTTTTTTGAGCTTGCCGAAGTCGTGACCATAAGTTTCCATGTGGTCGGCGTCGATATTGGTCACCACGGCCATCACGGGCAGCAGGTTCAGGAAGGACGCATCACTTTCGTCGGCTTCCACCACGATGTAGTCACCACTGCCCAAGCGGGCGTTGGCACCGGCACTGTTCAGGCGGCCGCCAATCACAAAGGTAGGGTCCAGCCCGGCCTCGGCCAACACACTGGCCACCAGGCTGGTGGTGGTGGTTTTGCCGTGGGTGCCGGCAATGGCAATGCCCTGCTTGAGGCGCATCAGCTCCGCCAACATCAGCGCACGCGGCACGATGGGAATCTTCATCTCGCGGGCGCGGATGACTTCGGGGTTGTCCGACTGCACGGCGGTAGACGTGACCACCGCATCGGCCCCCGCCACGTTGTCGGCTGCGTGGCCTACGTACGTTGTGATGCCCAATGCCGCGAGGCGCTGGGTGGTGGCGTTGTCGGCCAGGTCGGAGCCCGAAATGACGTAGCCCAGGTTGCTCAGCACCTCGGCAATGCCGGACATGCCGGAGCCACCGACACCGACGAAATGAATGTGCTTGACGGCGTGTTTCATGTTGCGAGCTCCTCGCAGGCAGCCACCACCGCTTCGGTGGCATTCAGTTTTTGCATCTTTTTGGCCTCTAGCCCCCGTTGAATCAGCGCGGGGCGCTCTGTTTTCTGTAGCAATGTGGCCAATGCCTCGGGTGTCATCTCCGCCTGGGGCAGCAGCCAGCCGCCACCCTGGTCGACCAGGAAGCGGGCGTTGAAGGTCTGGTGGTCGTCCACCGCAGCGGGGAAAGGCACAAACACGGCGGCGGCGCCCACGGCGGCAATCTCGGTCACGGTGCTGGCGCCGGCGCGGCAGATCACCAGGTCGGCATCGGCAAACGCCTGGGCCGTGTTGTCGATGAATGGGGTCAGTGTGGCCAACACGCCGGCAGCAGCATAGTTGGCGCGCAGCTCGTCGATCTGTTTCTCGCCGGCCTGGTGCGTCACCACGGGGCGCTGCGCTTCGGGGATCAGCGCCAGTGCCAGCGGCACCATGGTGTTGAGCGCGCGCGCCCCCAGGCTGCCGCCCACCACCAACACCTTGAGCGGACCACTGCGGCCGGCAAAACGCGCATCGGGTGCGGGCAGGTTCAAAAACTCGGTACGCAGCGGGTTGCCTACCCACTCAGCTTTTTTCAGCACGTTCGGGAAAGCGGCAAACACACGATCCGCCACGCCGGCCAGCACCTTGTTGGCCATGCCAGCCACGGAGTTTTGCTCGTGCAGCACCAGGGGTTTGCCGCAGAGCACGCCCATCATGCCGCCGGGGAAGGTGATGTAGCCACCCAGACCCACCACCACATCGGGCTTCACGCGGCGCACCACCTGCAGGCTCTGCCAGAAGGCGCGCAGCAGCTTGAAGGGCAACAGCGCCAAGGTGGTGAGCCCCTTGCCACGCACCCCGCCAAAATCCACCAGCTCCAGCGGAATGCCGCGGGCAGGGACGATACGGCTTTCCATGCTGCCGGGCGCGCCCAGCCAGTGCACGCGCCAGCCCTTATCCCGCAAGGCCTGCGCCACGGCCAGGCCGGGGAAGATGTGGCCACCCGTGCCGCCGGCCATGATGAGGGCGCACTTCTGCGTCATACGCGCCCCCCGTGCATCAATTGTCTATTCTCATAGTCCACGCGCAGCACCACCGCAATCGCCACCAGGTTCAGCAAGATGGCCGATCCGCCGTAACTCATCAGTGGCAGGGTCAAGCCCTTGGTGGGCAGCGCGCCCAAGTTCACACCCATGTTGATAAAGGCCTGGAAGCCCATCCAGATGCCCACACCCTGCGCCACCAGACCGGCAAACACGCGGTCCAGCGCGATGGCCTGGCGGCCGATGTGCATGATCCGGCGCGTGAGCCACAGGAACAGGCCGATGACCACAACCACTCCGATCAGGCCGAACTCTTCGCCAATCACGGCCAGCAAAAAGTCGGTGTGGGCTTCGGGCAACCAGTGCAGTTTCTCGACGCTGCCGCCCAGGCCCACGCCAAACACCTCACCGCGACCAATCGCGATCAAAGAGTGCGACAACTGGTAACCCTTGCCCAGCGTCAGCTTTTCGTCCCAGGGATTCAAGTAGGCAAAAATGCGCTCGCGCCGCCATTCGGAGGTGGCAATTACGACGGCAAAAATCATCACCATCAGCGTGGCCATCAGGAAAAACATGCGGGCATTCACGCCGCCCAGGAACAGGATGCCCATGGCGATCACGGCAATCACCATGAAGGCGCCCATGTCGGGCTCAGCCAGCAGCAGCAGGCCAATCACCGCCACCGCCACCGCCATCGGGGCCACTGCGCGGAAGAAACGCTCCTTCACGTCCATCTTGCGCACCATGTAGTCGGCCGCATACAGCAGCACGGCAAACTTGGCCAGCTCGGACGGCTGGAAGTTCATGACGCCCAGCGAGATCCAGCGGCGGGCACCGTTCACGCCCTTGCCAATAAACGGCATCAGCACGGCAATCAACAGCACCAGCGACAGCACAAACAGCCAGGGTGCCAGCTTCTCCCAGGTCTGCATGGGGAACTGGAAGGCGATCAACGCGGCCACAAACGCCACCATGATGGAGAACGAATGCCGCACCACAAAGTGGGTGTGGGCGTAGTTGGAAAACTTGGGGTTGTCGGGCATGGCAATCGATGCCGAATACACCATGACCAAGCCCCACAGCAACAAGGCCACGGTGACCCACACCAGCGGCTGGTCGAACCCTTTCACCTGCGTGGGGGTGGTGTTGGCCGCAAACGAGCCACGCCCGCCCAGGCGCACCGGCAAGGCGCCCGAGGCCCCATCGGCCTTGGGGCTGAACCAGCCCATCAGGGTTTGGCGCAAGGCGGTCATGCCAGGTGCTCCATGTCCACACCGCTGGACAGGGCCAGCTCTTTCACCGCGGCACAGAAGACCTGGGCGCGGTGTTCGTAGTTCTTGAACATGTCAAAACTGGCGCAGGCCGGTGACATCAACACCGCGTCCCCCGCATGGGCGCGGGCGTTGGCCAGGGTCACGGCGGCTTCCATCGAATCGGCATCGACCAGCGGCACCTCGGCCGACACAATCGCCTCGCGGATCAGCGGCGCATCGCGGCCGATCAGCACCACGGCACGTGCGTAGCGGGCCAGCGGTGCGGCCAGCGGCGTGAAGTCCTGGCCCTTGCCCTCGCCGCCCAGAATCACCACCAGCTTGCGGTCGGCCCCAAGGCCCTGCAAGGCGGCCACGGTGGCACCCACATTGGTGCCCTTGCTGTCGTCAAAAAACTCCACGTCGTTGAGGATGCCAATGGGCTCCACGCGGTGCGGCTCGCCGCGGTACTCGCGCAGGCCAAACAAAATGGGGCCCAGTGCACAGCCTGCTGCGGCGCACAGCGCCAAGGCGGCCAGCGCATTGCTGGCGTTGTGGCGGCCACGGATGCGCAGTGCGTCGGCCGGCATCAGGCGCTGGAAGTGCAACTCTTCGGCTTCCTCCTTGCGCTTGCGGCGGGTTTCGTCGGCCTCCAGCGCACGCACCAGCCAGACCATGCCGTTGACTTCTTCCAGTCCAAAGTCGCCGGGGCGCTGGGGCATGTCGCTGCCAAAGGTGACGTGGGCGCGCTCCTGCGGGCGCTGCAGCTTGACGCGCACCGGCTCTGGCAGCATGGCCATCACGGCCGCATCGTCGCGGTTCAGCACCATCAGGCCCTGCTGGCCAAAGATGCGGGACTTGGCCTCGGCATAGGCTGGCATGCTGCCGTGCCAGTCCAGGTGGTCCTGCGTCACGTTGAGCACCACGGCCGCTGTGGGCTCAAAACCAGTCACGCCGTCCAGCTGAAAGCTGGACAACTCCAGCACCCAGACTTCGGGCAGGGTGTTGGCATCGAGGTGGCCCGACAGCGTGTCCAGCAGCGTGGGGCCAATGTTGCCGGCCACGGCCACGGTTTTGCCCGCATGGGCCACCAGTTGGCCGGTGAGCGAGGTGACGGTGGTTTTGCCATTGGTGCCGGTGATGGCCAACACCGCGGGGGCATAACCCTGGGCGCTGTGCAAGGCCTGCAAGGCCATGGCATACAAGCCCAATTCGCCTCCAACATAGATCCCTATTGCGCGAGCAGCTCCTAAAACAGGAGCAATCTCGTCCGAACTCAAACCCGGCGAACGGTACACGGCGTGCAGGGTCTGGCCCTCCACCAGGGCTGCGGAGAAGGCGCCGGGCACAAAACGCACGAGGGGCAATTCTTGTTGCAGCGTGGCCAGTTGGGGCGGCGCGTTGCGCGTGTCGGCCACGGTGATGCTGGCCGCACCGGTGCGGGCACACCAGCGCGCCATGGCCAGACCTGATGCACCCAGGCCCAGGATCAGAACGTGCTGGCCGGCCAGCGGCGCAAAGGGGGCATCAGCCGCTGCCGGCACGGCGTCAGGGCCCGCGTCGGGCGAACTCTCATCAGCAGGCGCCACGGCGGCGTCAGCCTGCAGCGTGGGCTCGGCCTTGTCTGCCTGCACATCGGCAAAAATCTGCGCCACAAAGGCTGCGGCGTCGCGCGCGGCCGTCAGCGTGGTGGGCAGACCACGGGCCTCTTTGACAGGTTCTGCCGCCAGCGGTACGGCCTGCGCCGCAGACGCCAATACCTCAGGCGCCTCCGACGCTGTGGGCGCATCCGCCAGTTCTGGCACCGTCACCGAAGCGGCATCGGACACAGGCTCCTGGACCTCTTCGGGCGGCAGTCCCTCGTGCACACGCGGCTCCACCCCGCCGTCCTGGGTGGACGCTGCGGGGTGTTCGCCGGGCAGGTGTGCTTCGTGTTCGTTCATCGCAACTTCAGGGTGGACAAGCCCACCAGGCACAAAAGCATGGTGATGATCCAGAAGCGGACCACCACCTGGGTTTCTTTCCACCCCGATTTTTCGAAGTGGTGGTGCAGCGGCGCCATCTTCAGCAAGCGGCGGCCTTCACCAAACTTCTTTTTGGTGTATTTGAAGTAGGTCACTTGCAGCATCACCGACAGGGCCTCGGCCACAAAAATGCCGCCCATGATGGCCAGCACAATTTCCTGGCGCACGATGATGGCAATGGTGCCCAGCGCACCGCCCAGGGCCAGCGCGCCCACGTCACCCATGAACACCTGCGCAGGATGGGTGTTGAACCACAAAAAGGCCAGGCCGGCACCGGCCATGGCGGCGCAGAAAATCATCAGTTCACCTGAACCCGGAATGTGCGGAAAAAACAGGTACTTGGAGTACACGGCGCTGCCCGTCACATAGGCAAACACGCCCAGCGCCGAGCCCACCATCACCACCGGCATGATGGCCAGGCCATCCAGCCCGTCAGTCAGATTCACAGCGTTGCTGGAGCCCACGATGACCAGGTAAGTCAGCACCACAAAGCCCAGCACCCCCAGCGGGTAACTCACCTCTTTGATAAAGGGCAACAAGAGACCGGCCTTGGGTGGCAGGTTCACGTCAAACCCGGAACGCACCCAGTTGAAAAACAGCTCCAACACGCGCAGATTGGAGCTCTCTGAAATGCTGAACACCAGATACAGAGCGGCCAGCAGGCCAATCACCGATTGCCAGAAATACTTCTCGCGCGAGCGCATGCCTTCGGGGTCTTTGTGCAC
The DNA here is from genome assembly GCF_002943465.1 of Rhodoferax sp. TS-BS-61-7. Classification (GTDB taxonomy): domain Bacteria; phylum Pseudomonadota; class Gammaproteobacteria; order Burkholderiales; family Burkholderiaceae_C; genus Allorhodoferax. Next base: position 159,837 of record NZ_PTQY01000005.1, on the reverse strand, counting down.
CACCTTGCGCCAGTCGTCGGCCCAGCCAATGGCGCCAAAACCCAGCGTCACCAGCAGCACGATCCAGACAAAACGATTCGACAGGTCGGCCCACAGCAGGGTGGAGATGGCGATCGACAAGAGAATCAGCACCCCGCCCATGGTGGGCGTGCCACTTTTGCTCAGGTGGGTTTCCATGCCGTAGCCGCGAATGGGTTGGCCAATCTTGAGTTCACGCAGGCGGCGAATCACAAACGGACCTGCCGCCAACCCAATCAACAAGGCCGTCAAGGCGGCCAACACCGCACGGAAGGTGAGGTACTGGAAGACGCGAAAAAACCCGAATTCGGGCGACAGGGTTTGCAGCCATTGGGCCAGGCTCAGCAGCATGAAAACGCTCCAAAAATATCAAACAGCATGGGTGCCCCCTGCAGGGGCGGGCGCGGCGTGGGCCAGGGCCTCCACCACACGCTCCATGCGCATAAAACGCGATCCCTTGACCAACACACTGGCCACACCAGGCAACAGGGCACGGGCGCGCACCAGCAGCGCCTCGACGTCGGCAAAGTGCTCCGCCCCCGGGGAGGCCTGGACGGCGTGCACTGCCATTTCGCCCAAGGCCAACACATGGGTGATGCCCTGCGCGTGTGCAAAACGGCCGGCTTCGGCATGGAATTCGGGGCCTTGCTGACCCACTTCACCCATGTCGCCAAGCACCAGCAAACGCGGGCCTGGCAAGTCGGCCAGCACCTGAATAGCGGCACGCATGGAGTCGGGGTTGGCGTTGTAGGTGTCGTCCACCAGCGTGGCATGCAGCCCGCTGTGGCTGATCAACAGGGCACGGCAGCGGCCCTTGACCGGCACAAAGGCCTGCAGGCCCTGCGCCACCGCCTGGGTGCTGGCACCCGCGGCCAAGGCGCAGGCGGCCGCGGCCAGCGAGTTCTTCACGTTGTGGCGCCCGGCAATCGCCAAGCGGTAGCTCAGGGCGCCCCAGGGCGTGCTGGCCTGGACTTGCCAGGCACCATCCACCCACTCGGCGTCCGTGCACAGCACCTCTTGCACGGCACCGGCAGACTGCCAACCAAACTGCACGGTCTTGCGGTTCGCGGCCAGGCCTTGCCACACCGCGGTGTAGTCATCGTCCAGCGGGAAAACCGCCACACCGTCAGCAGGCAAGGCGGCAAGCACCGTGCCGTTTTCCTGGGCCACGGCCTCTACGGTGTGCATGAACTCCAGGTGCTCACGCTGCGCGTTGTTGACCAGGGCCACAGTGGGTTGGGCCATGGCGGCCAGCCCGGCGATCTCGCCAGGGTGGTTCATGCCCAGCTCGACCACAGCCAGGCGGTGCTCACTACGCAGGCGCAGCAGGGTCAGCGGCACACCAATGTCGTTGTTGAAGTTGCCACGCGTGGCCAGCGCCGCACCACCGGGGGCCTGTGCCTCCAGAATGGCGGCCACCATTTGTGTGACCGTGGTTTTGCCGTTGCTGCCGGTGACCGCCACCAGGGGCAAGGTGAACTGGGCGCGCCATGCGGTGGCCAACTGGGCCAGGGCCTGCTTGGTGTCGGCCACTTCGATGCGCGGCAAGCCTGCGGGGTAGGCCGAAGATTCCAGCCCGGCATGGCACAACACGGCCGTGGCACCTTGGGCCTGGGCATCGGGCAAAAAAGCATTCGCATCAAAACGCTCGCCCTGCAGGGCCACAAACAGATCACCGGCCTCAATCGTGCGGGTATCGGTGTGCACCCGTTGCACCGACAGGTCCGCCGGGCCCACCAGGTGCGCACCGTCCAACCAAGTGGCCACCTGGGCCAAAGTCATCATGGCACTCACGCAGCACCCCCGGATGTGGTTTGGCGAGCCTGCAACGCCGCCAGGGCATGTGCATGATCCGAAAAAGCATGCTTCACACCCGCCAGCTCCTGGGTTTCTTCATGGCCTTTGCCAGCCAGCAAAATCACATCGTTTGCCGCGGCCTCGCCCACGGTGCTGCGGATGGCCAATGCGCGGTCCACTTCCACGTCCACCCCTTTGTTGTCCACCAAGCCCAACAGGATTTGCGCCACGATGGCCTCGGGGCGTTCGCTGCGCGGGTTGTCACTGGTCACCACCACGCGGTCGGCATGCTGGGCGGCGATCGCCCCCATCAGCGGGCGTTTGGAGGCATCGCGGTCACCGCCACAGCCAAACACGGCCCAGAGCTGGCCGGCACGCGCTTGCGCCATGGGGCGCAGGGCTTGCAGGGCCTGGGCCAGCGCATCTGGCGTGTGGGCATAGTCAATTGCCACCAGGGGCTCGCCCTGCCCGCCCACACACTCCATGCGACCCGGTACGGGCAGCAGGGTGCTGCAGGCGGCCACGGCGGCGGCCAGCGGCACACCCAGGCAACGCATGGCGGCAATCACACCCAGCAAATTGGAAACGTTGTAATGGCCGATGACCTGGGACTGCAGGGTGCAAGACACATCGCCCTCCACCACCTCAAAGGCCATGCCACTGGCGGTGTGGCGCAATTGCTGGGCGCGCAGGCGTGCCGGCTGCTGGCTCGACACCGTCCACAGGTCCAGCGTGCCCGCCAGTTCGTCGGCCAGGATCGCACCATATCCGTCGTCGATGTTCACCACCGCATGGGCCAGGCCCGGCCAGGCAAACAGCTTGCGCTTGGCGACCCAATAGGCCTCCATGCTGCCGTGGTAATCCAGGTGGTCCTGGGTAAAGTTGGTAAACACCGCGACCTGGAGTTGGGTGCCGGCCAGGCGTTGCTCTTCAATCCCGATAGACGACGCTTCCATGGCACAGGCGCGTAAGCCCTGGTCTACAAACTGGCGCAATGTCTGTTGCACGCGCACGGGGTCGGGCGTCGTCAGCCCGGTGGACAACACATGGGGCGGCTGCCCTACGCCCAGCGTGCCAATCACCCCACACGGCAGCGCTTGCCCCGCAGGCAAAACACCCAGCGCCTGGGCCAACCACCAAGCGGTGCTGGTTTTGCCATTGGTGCCGGTCACCGCCACCACGGGCAGGGTCTGCGAGGGCTGGCCATAAAACTGGGCGGCAATCAGGCCCGCATCGGCCTTGAGACCGGCGTAACTGGCCACATGGTGGGCATCCAGCGCAAAAGCAGACGCACCGTCTTGCTCCACCAGGCAGGCCACCGCGCCACGGGCCAAGGCCTGGGGCGCAAAACTGCGGCCATCTACCGCGGCGCCTGGCCAGGCAATAAAAGCTTCCCCCGCCACCAGCTGCCGGCTGTCGGTGCGCAGAGCACCCGCCCCGCGCTCGCGCAGCCATTGCACCGCCTCTTGGGGTGACGTGAGGTGGCGCATCAGAAACTTTCCTCCACCGCGTCCGTCACGATCTGTGGGCGCACCGCCATGTCGGGCTGCACGCCCAACATGCGCAGGGTTTGCTGCACGGTTTCGCTGAACACGGGCGCCGCCACATCACCGCCAAAGTATTTGCCATTGCTGGGCTCGTCAATCATCACGGCCACCACAATGCGCGGGTTATCAATCGGGGCGACACCTACGAAGAAGCCGCGGTACTTTTTGTCCGCATACCCCTTGCCCTCTTGCTTGTGGGCGGTGCCGGTTTTGCCACCCACAGAGTAACCCATGGTCTGGGCTTTGGGCGCAGTGCCACCAGGGCCTGCGGCCATGTGCAACATGTTGAGCACGGACTTGGCATGGCGCGCCTCAAACACCCGCACACCGGCCACCTGCTCCGAAGTTTTGAGCAGGGTCACCGGCACCAACTCGCCATCCCGTGCAAACACACTGTAGGCGCGCGCCAGCTGAAACAGGCTGGCCGAGAGGCCGTAGCCATAACTCATGGTGGCCTGCTCAATCGGGCGCCAGGTCTTGTAGGCACGCAGACGACCACTCACCACACCAGGGAAAGGCACCTGGGGCTTTTGCCCCAACCCAACCTGGCTGAACATGTCCCACATCTCGTGGGGCTCCATTTGCATGGCCAACTTGACGGTGCCCACGTTGCTGGACTTCTGGATCACCTCACTCACGGACAACACGCCGTGGGGGTGCGAATCGGTGATGGTGGAACCCGTGATCGTGATGCGCCCCGGTGCGGTCTGGATCGGTGTCTCGGGCCGAACCATGCCCTGCTCCAGCGCCAAGGCCACCACAAACGGCTTCATGGTGGAGCCAGGCTCAAAGGTGTCGGTGAGCGCCCGGTTGCGCAACTGGGCACCCGTCAGATTGGCACGTTTGGCGGGTGAGTAGCTGGGGTAGTTGGCCAGCGCCAGCACTTCCCCTGTCAACACATCGAGTACCACCACGCTGCCCGCCTTGGCCTTGTTCTCCACAACGGCATCGCGCAGCTTCTGGTAGGCAAAAAACTGCACTTTGCTGTCGATGCTAAGTTGCAGGTCCTTGCCTTCGAGTGGCGGAATCTGGTCTCCTACGTCCTCCACCACCCGGCCCAAGCGGTCCTTGATCACGCGGCGTGAACCGCTACGACCGGCCAGCTCTTTGTTGAAGGTGAGCTCCACACCCTCCTGACCCTTGTCTTCCACATTGGTAAAGCCCACCACATGGACAGCGGACTCCCCCTCAGGGTACTCGCGCTTGTACTCCTTGCGCTGGTAGATGCCCTTGATGTTGAGCTCGGCAATTTGTTTGGCCACGGCAGCGTCCACCTGGCGCTTGATCCAGACAAAGGTCTTGTCCTCATTCGCCAGCTTGCGCGAAATGTCGGCCGCCGGCATCTCCAACAACTTGGCCAAACGCTGCAATTGCGCCTTGTCCATTTCCACGTCTTCGGGAATCGCCCAAATGCTGGGCGCGGGTACGCTGGAGGCTAGGATCAGCCCATTGCGGTCCAGAATGCGGCCGCGGTTGGCCGGCAAATCCAGTGTGCGCGCAAACCGCACCTCGCCCTGGCGCTGGAAAAAATCGTTCGCCACCACCTGGATATAGGCCGCACGGGCGGCCAGCCCCACAAAGCCCAGCGCAATCACGCCCACCACAAACTTGCTGCGCCACACCGGGGTGCGGCTGGCCAGCAGAGGACTGGAGGTGTACAACACGCTACGGCTCACGGCGTGGCCCCTGGCGCGGTGTAAGTCACGTAGGTGGTGATACCCGGTGTGGCCTGGCGCATTTGCAGCTGATCTTTGGCCAGGCGCTCCACGCGCGCAGGCGTTGCCTGGCCGCGTTTTTCCACCTGCAGGCGCTCAAACTCCGTCTCCAGCCGGCGCGCTTCGGCGCGCGCGCGCTCCAGCTCCACGAAGACACGGCGCGATTCGTACTGCATGCCCACCAAATACAAGGCGCTGGCCACCACAGCAAGGAGCAACACGAGATTCAACCGAATCACGCCGCCATCCTTTGCGCCACGCGCAAGATGGCACTGCGCGAGCGCGGATTGCCCGCCACTTCGGCCGCACTGGGCTTGATGCGGTCCAACGCTTTAAGCTTCATGACCTTGGGGGCGGCAAACGGCGCGCGGCGGTCGTACTCGTCTTTGGAGTGTTTGGCAATGAACTGCTTGACGATGCGGTCTTCCAGCGAATGGAAGCTGATCACCGCCAGGCGCCCACCGACCTCCAGCACGTCCAGGCTGGCGTCTAGCGCTTGTTGCAGCTCCTCAAGCTCGGCGTTGATGAAAATCCGAAGAGCCTGAAATGTGCGCGTTGCAGGGTTCTGGCCCTGCTCGCGGGTTTTGACCGTGTCAGCCACGAGTTGGGCCAGCTCGGAGGTGGTTGAAATTGGCCCCCGTTCCTGTCGGCGAGCAGCAATCGCCTTTGCAATTGGCCCAGCAAACCGTTCTTCACCATATTCACGTATCACCTCCGCGATTTGATTGATCTCGGCTGTTGCCAGCCACTGGGCCACACTCTCACCGCGCGTGGTATCCATGCGCATATCCAGGGGACCTTCAAAGCGGAAGCTGAAGCCCCGCTGTGGGTTGTCAATTTGGGGGGAACTCACGCCCAGGTCCATCAACACACCAGCCAGGCTGGCCGCAGGCAATTCACCCAAATGGGAGAAACCTTCGTGGCGGATGGAAAAACGGGGGTCGGTGATGCTGGCGGACTGCGCCACGGCGTCAGGGTCGCGGTCAAAGGCAACCAGGCGACCGGTGGGACTCAACTGCTCAAGAATGCGGCGCGAATGGCCGCCACGGCCAAAGGTCGCATCGACATAGGTGCCGTCCGCCGCGCCCGCATAGGGCAAACCGTCGTTGCTGAACAATGCGTCTACTGCTTCGTTCAACAAGACGGTGGTGTGGGTCCAAGGAGCTTCCACCGTCACACCTTAGAAAGAAAAGTCTTTAAAGACATCGGGCATTTCGCCCTGCATGGCCTTGGCCTCTTGGGCGTCGTAGGTGGCCTTGTCCCACAGCTCAAAGTGGTTGCCCATGCCCAGCAACATGGTGTCTTTGGCAATGCCAGCAGCTTCGCGCAGCTCGGGCGAAACCAACACGCGCCCCGTGGCGTCCATTTCCACGTCCATCGCGTTGCCCAGGAAGATGCGCTTCCACCACTGGGCCGACATCGGCAGGGCTGCAATACGTTCGCGGAATTTTTCCCACTCGGGGCGGGGAAACACCATCAGGCACCCGTGGGGGTGTTTGGTGATCGTGAGTTGGCCAGCCGCTGTCGCGCTCAAGACGTCACGATGCCGGGTCGGTACTGATAACCGACCCTTTGCATCCAGACTGAGAGACGAGGCCCCTTGGAACACCGTGAAATACCTACTTTTGTTGCGACAGCGTGGAAATAGCAATTGCGCGGCACTTTTCACCACTAAATTGCACTTTTTTGCACTGTATCAGCAAAAGCCGCGCTGGCAAGAGGGCTTGCGCGAAAATTTTCCAATGAAATCAAGGACTTAGAAGCGTTTTTGCAGGCGAATGGCAGGCAAAAATCGTTCTAAATTAAGCACTTAGCGCGCCTTATGAAAGTGATGCATGAAACACCCACCTCCCCTACCGTTTGTCCGAACGGCTTACAGGATGTAACGTGAAAGATCCTCGTTCTGGCTCAGCTCACCCAGGCGCGCATCCACATACACCGCATCAATCGACACGGTTTGCCCGGCCAAAGACGTAGCACCAAAGCTGACTTCGTCCAGCAGACGCTCCATCACGGTGGACAAGCGGCGCGCGCCGATATTCTCCGTGCGTTCGTTGATCTCAAAGGCAATCTGCGCCAGGCGCGTAATGCCCTCGGGGGTAAACGCCAACGTCACCTGCTCGGTGGCCAGCAGCGCCTGGTATTGCTTGACCAACGAGGCATGGGTCTGCGTGAGGATGGCTTCAAAGTCCTGCACGGACAGCGACTGCAGCTCCACCCGAATCGGGAAGCGCCCCTGCAGCTCCGGAATCAGGTCACTGGGTTTGCTCAGATGGAAAGCGCCGGACGCCACAAACAGAATGTGGTCGGTCTTGACCATGCCGTATTTGGTAGACACCGTGGTGCCCTCCACCAGCGGTAACAAATCTCGCTGCACACCTTGGCGCGACACCTCGGCCCCGCTGCCCTCACTGCGCGACGTGACCTTGTCGATTTCATCGATGAAAACAATGCCGTTCTGTTCCAGCAGGTGCAAGGCCTGGCTTTTGATATCTTCTTCGTTGACGAGTTTGGCGGCCTCTTCGTCCACCAGCAGCTTGTGGGCTTCGCTGATCTTGAGCTTGCGCGTCTGGCGTTTGTTCTGGCCCAGTTGGCCAAACATGCCACGCAGCTGCTCGGTCATTTCCTCCATGCCGGCAGGCCCCATGACTTCGAGCTGGGGTGTGGGCGCTGCCACGTCGATGTCGATCTCGCGATCGGCCAACAGGCCTTCGCGCAGTTTTTTGCGGAAGGTCTGGCGTGCCGTGTTTTCAGGCGTATCCGTGGCTGCCGCAAAACCAAATTCGCTACGGGGCGGTGGCACCAGAATGTCCAGAATCCGCTCTTCCGCCGCATCTTCGGCGCGGGCGCGCACCTTGGTTTTTTCGGCCTCACGGGTTTGTTTGACGGCAATGTCGGCCAGGTCGCGGATGATGGCATCCACATCCTTGCCCACGTAACCTACCTCCGTGAATTTGGTGGCCTCGACCTTGATAAAAGGCGCATCGGCCAGACGCGCCAGGCGGCGGGCGATCTCTGTCTTGCCCACCCCGGTGGGGCCAATCATCAGAATGTTTTTGGGCGTGATTTCACTGCGCAGCGCAGCGTCCACCATTTGCCGGCGCCAGCGGTTGCGCAGGGCAATCGCTACGGCGCGTTTGGCCTGGGCTTGTCCAACGATGTGTTTGTCCAGCTCGGCAACGATGTCCTGGGGTGTCATGGCGTGCATATCGGTCACAGGGTCTCAATGGTGTGGTGCATATTGGTGTAGATGCACAGTTCGCCCGCAATCTCCAGCGAACGTTTCACGATGTCTGCCGCGGGCAGTTCGGTGTGGTTGAGCAGCGCTACGGCCGCCGCCTGGGCGTAGGCACCGCCAGAACCAATGGTCACGATGCCGTTTTCGGGCTCCAGCACATCCCCGTTGCCCGTGATGATGAGGGAGGCATCTTTGTCGGCCACCGCCAGCATGGCTTCCAGCCGGCGCAACACGCGATCAGTGCGCCAGTCTTTCGTCAGTTCGATGGCGGCACGCACCAGATGCCCCTGGTGTTTGTCGAGTTTGGCCTCGAAGCGCTCAAACAGGGTGAAGGCGTCAGCCGTGGCACCGGCAAAACCCGCCAGCACCTTGCCGTGGTGCAACTTGCGCACCTTGCGGGCCGAGCCCTTGACCACGATATTGCCCAAAGTGACCTGGCCATCGCCGCCGATGGCGACCTGGTCGCCCTGCGGCGTCTTGCGCCGGACACTGATGATGGTGGTGCCGTGAAATTGTTCCATGGTGTGAAGGTGTGGTGGGTCGCACCAAAATCAAGCCCATGCGCACAAGGTGCGCACAATCACATGGCGCGGGGGACGACCCTGGCATGCTCATTGATGCCAATAACGTTGAAAAATGCAGCCACCAGGCGGTGAACGTCCTGGAACTGCACCAAGCTCCCCTCGGATTGGCGCAGGGCCACCCAGTTGAGGATGCTGCCCGCGGCGGAAAAATCCACTCGAATCAGACTGCGACAGGACACCACAATGCGCCCGCCTTCGTCGCGCGCGGCATCTAGGCCCGCCAGGGCCTGCGTGGCATCACCCAGAACATCACCACGCAGCTCCAGGCCAGAAACTGACACGCTGTCCATCAGCCCCATCGGCACTGTGGCCGCAGACTCAAAACTGGACGGCGACATGCCGGCACCTGGGGCGGCAATTTCTGCCGGCTCGTAATGGCAGCGGGCAGACTCCCAGGCCGGGGGCGAGACCTCGTAGGTCACGCAATAGTCCAGCGCGGCCAACTCAAACTCATCGAGCATCTGCATGGTGCGCAGCGCATTCAGGCGCACCGCCCACCAGGCCGGATCCACCGCACGATCGCCGGAGGGCGTTGTGGCACGCAAGGCCAGCACCAAGCTATCGGCACCACCAAACTGCAAGGCCACGGCCTCGTCACACAGACTACTGAACAGGCCGCCCAGCAAAGGCATGGCCTCCGCATCCAGAGCCGCCACAGCCGACCAGTCGATCACCCAGGGCATGGGCTGGGTGGACATGGCTTCGCGTAAATCTTCCATCGCCAGTGCGGTCAGCCGGGGCGGGCAGTGCCAGATCGCGTGGGTAACCCCCAGCACGCTGCGACCTGAACCCGAGGCAGAAAAAGGGGCTGCCGCGGTGGTGTCCATGCCTTGCGATGGCTCGGCCAGTGTGGCCCAGACGGGCACCGCATGGCCCCACACATGGGCCAGCTCCACCACCGCCCAATCAAAGCGCGCACGGTTGTTGGTGGCGCGGTACAAGTCCATCAGCGCCGCAGCCCAGGAGGTGGAAGCCTCCGGGGTGGCCGTGATGCTTTGCAAGGCGTTCAGCAACCCCGTTTCAGCCCCGGCATCGTCTCCATTGGCAAAACGGATGGCGGCCTCCTCCAACTCGGGGTCGGTGGCCATATCGTCCACCTCCATGGCAAACAACTTGGAGGTCGAAAAAGTCAGGTCAGTACCCCCATCCCCACCGCGGGTCGATGCGCTTGGCGCGGCACGTCCGGGCAAGGGCACATGGCTGGACATGGGCGGAGGCATGCCCATACCCATCTGCGTGGGGGCGTATTCAGAAGGGGCTGGCACAGCACCCGACACACTGGAGTGCAGCTCAGACGACTCCGTCGCCTCAAACCGCGATGACAAGGTGGCTGCTACCGTGGGCGCCGAAGCATGGATGGACACGGGCTCGGCGGGGGCCGTAGCATTACCTGCCACCGGGAAACCGCCCTGGGCCGCGGCGGCATCCTGCTTGCCTTTCCACCACTGCTTGGACATCTGCGCTTCGATTTCGTCGATTTTCTTCAGCGTCACCGCACGGCCATCGGGGTCCGTGGGAATACTGGTCTGAAAAAACGAAGGGCGGGCCAACGCTGCGGTGGCGGAGGGGTCGCGGTTGCGCAGCTTGCGCAACTGGTCAAATTCACGCTTGCGGACAAAATCGTTTTGCCGCTTGCGCTCAATCATGGCCTTCAGGGCCTGTTTGTCATACCCGCTGTCCTGTTCGGGCTCTGCGCGGTCCAACTCCGACCAATCCTTGGTCGGGTTGCGCACAAACATCGCCACCTTGGACAATAAACCGGGTCGATCGTCTTTGGTCGCCATAAATCAGGGGGCTTGCTCCGTAGGCTCAGGACTGGCGATTAATCGCCAAACATCTTCTGCTTGAGCTCGCGGCGCTGCTGCGCTTCGAGCGACAAGGTGGCCGTAGGACGGGCCAGCAGACGGCCGACGCCGATAGGCTCGCCGGTTTCATCGCAGTAGCCATAGTCACCTGCGTCGATGCGGGAGATCGACTGCTCAATTTTCTTGAGCAGCTTGCGTTCGCGGTCCCGGGTGCGCAGTTCCAGCGCGTGTTCTTCTTCAATCGTGGCGCGGTCTGCCGGGTCCGGCACCACCGAGGTGTCTTCCCGCAGGTGCTCGGTCGTTTCACCCGCACTGTTGAGGATGTCGCGCTTGAGGATGGAGAGCTTGAGGCGGAAGGCCGCCAGCTGCACATCGTTCATGTACTCGGAGTCGGGCATGGCCAGCAACTCGGCATCGGTCAACTCGGCCACCGGTTTGGACTTCCAGTTGTTGACAAGCTTGGCGTCTTTTTTGACGGCGGCGGGAATCACGGGGGCAATCACGGGGGAAGTCATGGTAAGGGTATAGCTGGCTTTGGCGGCTGTGGATGCCACAGATTGCGCCATGGAAGGCACGGTAAGTTGGGCCAACCGGGAGGATGGGCGTCCTGACTTGGCAGGCACCGCAGCCGCAGAAGCGGGTACAGGAGCCACTGCGGGAGCTTTGGCCACCACAGCAGCCACGGCCGCTTTGGCGGATGTGGTTTTGGCAGGGGCTGACACTTTGGCAGTGGGTTTGGCCGCCGGTTTCGCGGCAGCGGGTTTGATTTTAACTGCAGGCGCCTTGGCGGCTACTTTGGCCACCGGCTTGGCAGCGGGTTTGGCTGCCGCTTTGACCACGGGTTTCACCGCCGCCTTGGCGATCACCTTGGGGGCCGCTTTCGCAGCGGGCTTGGTAGGCGCCTTGGCCGCCGGTTTGGCACTCACTTTGGCCTTGGGGGCCGCCGCTTTGGCCACGGGTTTGCTCACAGTTTTGGGCGCCGCCTTTTTGGCTGCAGTTGGGGCTTGCACCTTCACTACCGGTTTGGCAGCCACTTTGGCTGCAGGTTTGGCCTTGACGTCTTTGGATTTCACGTCTTTGGCTTTGGTGTCTTTCCCGGATGTCGCTTTCACTTCTTGTCTCCTGGCAGTACTCGCCTGCGCACGGTCCCTGGTGGCTGCTTCCGTTTTTACCGCCTTGGAGGGCGGTGAAACGGGGGTTTCTTCGGCGCGCGAGTGTACAGGTTTCCCCATCGGGAAACCCATCAGTTGCAAAAGCGAGACAATCATTTGGCTCCCAGCCGGTATTTGGTGTGGTCTTGTGAAGGCGTATCAGACCAGGGACTGCTCCATGCCCTGCAAGAAGATGTCCTTGGGCAAATCAATGCCGATAAAGACCATTTTGCTGCACTTCTGCTCCCCCTCGGCCCAGGCGGGACCCAGATCGCTGCCCATGAGCTGGTGCACGCCCTGGAAGATCACCTTGCGTTCCGTTCCCTTCATAAAGAGCACACCTTTGTAACGCAGCATGCGCGGGCCATAGATGTTGACGATGGCGCCCAAAAAGTCTTCCAGTTTGGCCGGGTCAAAGGCGCGGTCGGACTTGAACACAAAACTTTTCACATCGTCATCGTGACGGTGGTGGTGGCCATGGCCGCCGTGGTCCCCATGCGCGTGGTCGTGCTGGTGCGAGGGGTGGTCGCAATGCTCACCGTGGGCATGGTCGTGATCGTGGTGGTCGTCTTCCTTGAGGAAGTCGGGGTCAATGTCCAGCTTGGCGTTCAGGTTAAACCCGCGCAGGTCAAACACCTCTTTCAGCGACACGTCACCAAAATGCACTGCCTTTTGCGGCGCACGCGGGTTCATGTGTTTGATGCGGTGCGTCAGCGCGTCCAGCTCGTCCTTGGACACCAGATCCGACTTGCTGATGAAGATCTGGTCGGCAAAACCGATCTGGCGGCGCGCTTCCTGGCGGTCGTTGAGCTGTTGCTCCGCATGTTTGGCGTCTACCAGCGTCAGGATGGAGTCCAACAGGTAGGTTTCTGCGATTTCGTCGTCCATGAAGAAGGTCTGCGCCACCGGGCCGGGGTCGGCCACGCCGGTGGTTTCGATCACGACACGCTCAAAGTCCAGTTCACCCTTGCGTTTTTTCTCGGCCAGGTCTTTCAGCGTGGTGCGCAGGTCCTCGCGGATGGTGCAGCAGACGCAGCCGTTGCTCATCTGGATGATTTGTTCATTGGTGTCGCTCACCAGAATGTCGCTGTCGATGTTTTCCTCACCGAACTCGTTCTCAATAACGGCGATCTTCTGGCCATGGGCCTCGGCCAACACGCGCTTCAAGAGCGTGGTTTTGCCGGAACCCAGAAAGCCGGTCAGGATGGTGGCGGGAATCAAGCTCATCGTGGTATCCAAAAATGGTGCACTGCAAAAAGAAGACAACTGCGAAGTGTAGTCAGCAATTCAAGGTTTCGCTGAGGCGGCCTTAACGCCGCATCACCACCAGCCCCTTGAGGTACTCGCCCTCGGGGAAGGCAATCGTCATCGGGTGGTCGGGCGCGCCGCCCATGCGCTCGGTGATGTAACCGTCCACCCCGGCGTCCGAGCCAGCCCCAGCAATGATTTTGTGGAACAGGTCGGCGCTGATGCCGCCCGAGCAGCTATAGGTAAACAACACGCCACCGGGCTCCAGCAGCTTGAAGGCCAGGCGGTTGATGTCTTTGTAGGCGCGGGCCGCCCGCTCCGCATGGGCCACGGTGGGGGCAAACTTGGGCGGGTCCAGGATGATGGCGTCAAAGGTGCGGCCCTCGGCCCCAAAGGCACGCAGGCTGGCGTTCACGTCGGCGTCCATGAAGGTGGCGCGGCTGGCGTCAAAGCCGTTCATCGCCACGTTGGCCGCGGCTTTTTCAATCGCCGGGCCGCTGGAGTCGATGGAGGTGACATGGCCTGCACCGCCCGACAGGGCCGCCACGGAGAAACCACCGGTATAGCAATAACAGTTGAGCACGCGCTGGAAGCCCAGGCGGCGCGTGGTCTCGGCAAAACGTTTGCGGCTGTCGCGTTGGTCCAGGTAAAAGCCGGTCTTGTGGCCTTCGGCGATGGACAGGGCCAGCTTCCACTCGTGCTCTTGCAGCACCAGGTCGGTAGGGCCGTCGCCACGCAGCCATCCCGTCACTTCGGGCAGGCCCTCCAGGGCACGGCTGCTGGCGTCCGAGCGCTCATACAGCTTGGTGAGGCCGGTGGCCACCAACAGCGCATCAGCAATCACGTCTTTCCACTTGTCTACGCCGGCCGAGGTGAACTGCGCCACCAGGGTGTCGCCATAGCGGTCCACGATCAGGCCGGGTAGGCCATCGGATTCGCCATGAACCAGGCGCACACCGTCACTTTTTATATCAAATCGGCCTCTAGCCCTTATGGATACTGCGCAAGCAGCTATAAAAAAGCTAGCGTCGATGCGCTGCGTTTCGTCAAAACTCCAGACCCGGGCGCGGATTTTGGACTGCGGACTGAACGCCGCCCAGCCCAGAAACTGACCCTCGGCCGACTCCACCCGCACGGTCTCGCCGCTGTCGCCCCCGCCCTTGGCGATGGCGGACTCAAAAATCCAGGGGTGGCGGCGCAACAGGGAGCGCTCTTTTCCGGCGCGCAGACGAATGGTTTTCATAGGCCAGTATTGTCGCTTGCGAGCGCGCCGCCTGTGGAATGGGCCTGCGGGCGGCCTCATACTGCCAAACGCACAGAAATCGGCCGCCCGCAGGCCCACTCCACAGGCTCGGAGCCTCGGCAGGCGTAGGGGAGTTAGGACCCTTTTTTCAACTTCGCCCGCGGGTGCGCCGCGTCATAGGCCTTGGCCAGGTGCTGGAAGTCCAGCCGCGTGTAGACCTGCGTGGTCGTGATGTTGGCGTGGCCCAGCAGCTCCTGCACCGCGCGCAAATCGCCACTGCTTTGCAGCACATGGCTGGCAAACGAGTGGCGCAGCATGTGCGGGTGCACCGGGGTGTTGAGGCCGGCCAACTGGCTGCGGCGTTTGAGGCGCTGCCAGATGCTTTGCGCGGTCAGGCGCGTGCCATTGCGCCCGGTGAACAGGGCCGCGCTGGCATTGGCCAGTGCGGCGGGCACCGGCGCGGCGCTGGCCGTGCCGCTAGGGCCGCGCAGGTCCAGCCAGCGCTGCAGCGCGGCTAGGGCCGAGGCGCCCACCGGCACCGTGCGGCGCTTGCTGCCCTTGCCCAGCACATGGGCCTCGGCCGCCTGCAGATCCACCCAGCCTTTGGCGTCTTTGCCCGCCACCACGTCCAGCCCCACGAGCTCGCCCACGCGCAGGCCACTGCCGTAGAGCAGCTCCACCATGGCCGCGTCACGCGCTTCCAGCCAGGCGTTGTCGTCGCTCTCAAAATTGGCAAATTGCACCGCGTCGTCCACGCCCAGGGCCTTGGGCAAGGGCTTGGGGGCTTTGGGGGAACGCACGTCTTGCACCGGGTTGCTGGCCACCAGGCCTTGCCGGCCCAGCCAGGTGTAGAAGCCGCGCCAGCCCGACAGGATGAGCGCAATGCCACGGCCGCTGCGCCCGCCGCTGTGCATCTGCGCCACCCAGCGGCGGATGTGGTGGTTCTTCACCTCGCGCAGTGCTATTTGGGCCTGGGTGGCGTTGGCCGCCAGCTTGCTCAGGTCCAGCGCGTACAGTTCCACCGTGCGCGTAGCCAAGCGTTTTTCGACGCGGACGTACTCCAGGTATTTTTCAACCAGGGCGGTGTCGTCCGCAGTCACGGCAATCGGGCGTTAACGCAGGCGCGACAGCGCGGCGCTGGCCAATTCGCCAATGCGCGCCAAAAATTCGGTGCCCATGCCGCTGTTGAAGCGGTGGGCATCGCTAGAGGCCAGCACCAGCATGCCAAAGGCCGGAGCACTGCTGCCCGCCACGCCGCTGCGCAGCGGAATCAGGGCCAGCGAGCTCACGTTGTGGGCGTCTTCCAGCCAGCTCACGGCTTCAAAGCCGGTGTTCAGGCCACAAAAGGGTTCGGTCAGAGAGCTGGCAAACACCTTGGCGTCGTCGCTCACGCCTTGCACACAACCCAGGCTGGCAAATTCGTCTGCCACGCCCCACAGGCGCAGGCCGACCTGCGGCACGGCGAACTGGTCCTTGATCTCCTGCACGATTTCCAGGGGCAGGTCGGCCAGGTTGGTGGTGAGGAACAACGAGCGCGCCCAGCGCAGGATCTTGTCGGACAACATGACGTTCTCGTTGCCGTTGCGGATCATTTCCATGATGCGCTGCTCCAGCAGCTTGATCTTCTCGCGCAGCATCTCGGCCTGGCGCTCTTGCAGGCTCACAGCGCGGTGGCTGTGTGGGCTGGTGAATTGCACCGTGGCCAGCAACTCGGCATGGCGCTGGAAGAAGTCGGGCGTGTTGGCCAGGTAGTTGGCGATGTCGTCTTCGGTGATGGGGTTGGCCAGAGCCTGGTTCACGAGAGTGGTCATGGTGTAGTGCGGTCGAATCGGGTTGGGTTATTCGGGAAGGTCAATTTCGCCGTGGAACACGGTGGTGGCGGGGCCGGTCATGAACACCGAGGCGTCGCCACCCGCCCATTCAATGGTGAGCACGCCGCCGTGGGTTTGCACCTCCACGCTGGCGTCCAGCAGGCCCAGGCGGATGCCGGAGACCACGGCCGCGCAGGCGCCGGTGCCGCAGGCGAGGGTCTCGCCCACGCCACGCTCATACACACGCAGGCGCACGTGGCTGCGGTCCACGACCTGCAAAAAACCCACGTTCACACC
This sequence comes from Rhodoferax sp. TS-BS-61-7, assembly GCF_002943465.1. Classification (GTDB taxonomy): domain Bacteria; phylum Pseudomonadota; class Gammaproteobacteria; order Burkholderiales; family Burkholderiaceae_C; genus Allorhodoferax. The sequence goes on along the minus strand of NZ_PTQY01000005.1, from coordinate 143,383 downwards.
CTGCGGAAAGCGCGGGCTGGCCTGCACGGCCGGGCCCAGTGTGGCCACGGGGGCGGTGTCCACGTTGTCGACCAGCGTCACCGCATGGGGGTTGCCCATGGATACAGTTGCTACCAAAAGATGAGCTGCTTGCGCAGCATCCATAAGGGCTAGAGGCCAATTTCCCCATGAACCCATGGGCTGCAGCGTCAGGCCGCCGGCGTCAAACGGAATGTCGGCGGGCGCGAACACCGGGGCGCCCATGTCCACGGTCACGCGGCCGTCGGCGTTCAGGCGCGGTTCGATCACGCCCTTCATGGTCTGCACGCGGATACGGTCTTTGGTGGTCAGGCCCTTGTCGTGCACAAAGCGGGCAAAGCAGCGCGAACCGTTGCCACACTGCTCCACCTCGTTGCCGTCGGCGTTGTGGATCACGTATTCGAAGTCGATGCCCTCGGCGGGCGAGGGGCGCACCGTGAGGATCTGGTCGGCGCCCACGCCAAAATGGCGGTCGCCCAGAAAGCGGTAGTGCGCCTCAGTCAGGCCCAGGCGGCCACGCGTTTCGTCGAGCACGACAAAGTCATTGCCCGCGCCCTGCATTTTGGTGAACGGAATTCGCATGGCCGAATTATCCGCGTTTGGCCGTACCATCCCCCGCATGGTTAGACCCACCCACATCCTGCCTGCGGATACTTCCCCCGCAGCCGCCTCGCTGATAGCCGCTTGGCAAACCGACCGCCCCACCCCGCTGCTGCGCAACGTGCTGCGCCTGACCGCCCCGAATCCGGGCGTGATGACCGGCCCCGGCACCAACAGCTACCTGGTGGGCGAGCCCGCCACCGGCTTCACGGTGATCGACCCCGGCCCGGCCGACGCCGACCACCTGCAACGCCTGTGGCAGGCCGCGGCGTTTGAAGACGGCAGCGGCGGCAACATCCTGCGCATCGTCTGCACCCACTCGCACCCCGACCATTCGCCGGGCGCAGCGCCGCTGCAGGCGCTGTGTCAGGGCGGCCCGCCCATTCTGGGCCTGCCGTCGGCACCCACAGCCCGCGCTGCCAGCGACTTCACTCCGGATCGTCCGCTATTAAATCAGGAACTACTTGCGCATATGCTGCCTGGGCCAGACGTGCAAAGCGCTCTAAAACCCGTGCACACGCTGCAGGTGATTTACACGCCTGGCCATGCGGCCAACCACGTCTGCCTGCTGCTGGAGGAAGACGGCCTGCTGTTCAGCGGCGACCACATCCTCAACGGCAGCACCACGGTGATCGACCCGCCCGACGGCAATATGGCCGACTACCTGGATTCGCTGGACGCGCTGACCGCGGCCTGCACCGAACTGGGCGTGCAGTACATCCTGCCGGCCCACGGCCATGTGATCGACGGCGCACTCGACGCAATTGCCAAGCTCAAAGCCCACCGCCTGGCGCGCGAAGCCAAGATTGCCGCCGTGATGCGCGCCAACCCCCATGGCAGCCTGGACGACTGGCTGCCCCTGGCCTATGACGATGTGGATGCGCGCATCTGGCCCGTGGCCAAACGTTCGTTGTTGGCCCATGTGGAGCGCATTTACGCCTTGGACAACCCAGGCAACCCCAAAAACCAAGAAGGCCAGCCATGAGCAGCTCTGACTCCAAACCCCCACGCCCCACGCTCACCAAGCCTGTCAAACCGCCGCGCCCCGTAGTGGCGCCTGCACCCGTGGCGCCCCGACCTGCCCATGCGGCCCACACCGCCCCGCCCCCCCGAGGGCAAGCCACGGCGTACCGCCCGGGCCCCGCCGCGTACCGGCCCGGCCCAACGGCGCCAGCCCCCATGCCTGCGCCGTCCACCAAAAAACCGCGTTTCCGCAAACCGCGCAAAGAGCCCGTGGTGGAAGCCCCGGTGGTGGAGACGGGCGAACGCCTGTCCAAACACGTGATGGCACTCAAAGACTGCTCGCGCAAAGAGGCCGAGCAGTACATCGAGGGTGGCTGGGTGCGCGTGAACGGCGTGGTGGTGGAAGAACCCGCACACCGCGCGAACCGCGACGCCGTCACGCTGGATCCGGAGGCTAGCCTGCTGAACCTGACGACCGTGACCCTGCTGTTGAACAAACCTGCGGGTTACGCGGATGGCACCGAAGAAGTGGAGCCCGTGCGTGGGCGCAAGACGCCGCCCGATGCGCGCAGCCTGCTGACCCCGCAAACCCATTGGGAACACGACCCCACTGAGACCCCGGTGCTCAAACGCCACTTCAACCACCTGGAAGCCGACATCGAACTCGAAAACGGCGCCACCGGGCTGGTGGTGTTCACCCAAGACTGGCGCACCACACGCAAGCTGACCGAAGACATGGGCACCATGGAGCACGAGTTTCTGGTGGAGGTGAAGGGCGAAGTGGCGCCCGAGGCGCTCAAACCGATTGGCTACGCCCTGAAGGACGAACGCCTGGACCTGCCAACGGTGAAAGTGAGCGTGAGCAGCAGCACCCCCGAAATGAGCCGCCTGCGTTTTGCCATCAAGGGCTCACACCCCGGCCTGGTGGCCTACCTGTGCGGGCTGGCGAATCTGGAAATGCTGGCCATGCGCCGCGTCCGCCTGGGCCGCGTCACGCTGGCCGACCTGCCCGTGGGGCAATGGCGCTTTCTGGCCGGCTACGAGAAATTCTAGTTTCAGCGCAGGGCCGCCCCTAGCTGAAACGCGCCTCCTCGGGGCGGCAGCGACCCGCGCAGCGGCGGAGCGTGGGAGCCTTATGAAGCGATGTAGTTTTGCAGTTGGGTGATGGTGAGTTCGCGGTCCTGGATGATGTTGTCCATCAGGTCGCGGATGGACACCATGCCCACCACCTTGCTGCCGTCTACCACCGGCAAGTGGCGAATCTTGTTCTGGCTCATCAGGGCCATGCAATCGTCGGTAGAGGTTTTCGGGGTCACGGTGAGCACCTGGGCGGTCATGATGTCTTTGACCTGGGTGTCTTTGGAGGAGCGCCCCGCCAGCGCGATCTTGCGGGTGTAGTCACGCTCCGAGAACACGCCCACCAGCTTGTCACCGTCCATCACCATGAGCGCACCGACGTTGCAGTCGGCCAGCATTTCCAGTGCGTTGTAGACGCTGTCCCCGGGGCTCAGGCTCCAGATGGCGCCACCTTGTTTTTCCAACAGTTCAAGAATCGGTCGCATGGCTCCATCTCCCAATGACTGTGAAGACCTAACCATACAACAAAAAAAGTGTGAAGCCCACCGATAAGCCGGATTCTGTGCATGGGGGTTTCCCCCCACGTGACCACCATTACTCTGGGCCGCTGGTCACCCAAACGGCTCGATGCTACCTACCCGCCAACTCCGGGGGCCCCGTCAACGTTGGCCTACTTGGTATTGCTGCGCGTAGAGATTGCCCGTTTCACCCGATGTGGCTTCGCCCATCGGGTGGCTATGCGCACCCGGTTGCCCGGGGCGCGGCTTGCGCCGCGCTGCACGCATAGAACACCCAAAGGTTTGTCCCATCGACTCGTCTCTGTTGCTCTAATCCTCACCTTAGGGCCATGCACTTGCGTGCACAGCTTGTCAGTGGACAGTCGTTAACTGCTACGCTGCCCTATGCAGTCCGGACGTTCCTCCAGTGCCTGGTTTCCCAGATTGCACCAGCGGTGGTCTGGCGGGCTTCACCCCCCGATTATCGCGCCTCGCCACCAGCCTCGCGCGCGGCGGCATATGGATATGCCCAAAGTGTCGCAAGGAATTCAAACATTGGGTCCAAAATGGCTGCTTGATTCCTCACTCGGAGACACTTCATGGCATTCGACAACGTCCTGCAAACCATTGGCAACACGCCGGTCATTCGCATCAACAAACTGTTTGGCACCACGCACCAGGTTTTCGTGAAGAGTGAGCGCAGCAACCCCGGCGGCTCCATCAAGGACCGCATTGCCCTGGCCATGGTGGAAGATGCCGAGAAAAGCGGCGTCCTTAAACCCGGCGCCACCATCATCGAGCCCACCTCGGGCAACACCGGCGTGGGCCTGGCCCTGGTGGCCGCGGTCAAGGGCTACAAGCTGATTCTGGTCATGCCCGACAGCATGTCGATCGAGCGCCGCCGCCTGATGCTGGCCTATGGCGCCAGCTTTGACCTGACTCCCCGCGAAAAAGGCATGAAGGGCGCCATTGCCCGCGCCCAAGAGCTGGCCGAGCAAACCCCAGGGGCGTGGATTCCCCAGCAGTTTGAGAACCCCGCCAACATCGACGTGCATGTACGCACCACCGCGCAAGAAATCTTGAAAGACTTCCCGAAGGGCGTGGACGTGCTCATCACCGGCGTGGGTACGGGTGGCCACATCAGCGGCGTGGCCCAGGTGCTCAAGGCCCAATGGCCCCAGCTCAAGGTCTATGCCGTGGAGCCCACAGCGTCTCCCGTGATCAGCGGCGGCGCCCCTGCGCCCCACCCCATCCAGGGCATTGGCGCCGGTTTCATTCCCAAGAACCTGAAGACCGAGCTGCTGGACGGCGTGATCCAGGTGGATGCCGAACCCGCGCGGGAATACGGCCGCCGCAGCGCGCGCGAAGAAGGCCTGCTGGTGGGTATTTCCAGCGGCGCCACGCTGGCCGCCATTGCCCAAAAACTGCCTGAAATTCCCGCCGGCAGCACCGTGCTGGGCTTTAACTACGACACCGGCGAACGCTATTTGTCGGTGGACGGCTACCTGCCCGCCTGAGGCAAAAACCCGGGCTAGGCCAGCAGAAAGTTGGCCCGGCCTGAAGCCGTCAGCGCCTGATCGCCCGTATCGTCTTTCAGGTCCACCCCCGAAAGCCGGCGCTGGCGCGCCTGGGTCAGCAGGTAGTGCAACTTGAACGCCGCCGCCTCGTAGCCCAGCCCCGCTGGGCGTACGTTGGAAATGCAGTTGCGGCTGGCGTCGCTCAGGCCCACGCGCGGCATCCAGGTCAGGTACAGACCCATGCTGTCGGGCGAGCTCAGACCGGGGCGTTCCCCAATCAACACCACCACCGCCTTGGCGCCCAGGCGCTCACCTACCTCGTCGCCCAGGGCGACACGCGCTTGTTGGGCAATGCACAACGGGGCCACGCGCCAACCGTCCGCCTGCAGGCGGCTGTGCAAGGCGGCCAAAAAAGGCACGGCATTCTGTGCAATGGCCAGGGCCGACAGGCCATCGGCTACCACCAAGGCCAGATCGTAGGGACGCGCCCCCTCGCCCGCGCTATCCCCCAAACTGCCCGCAGGCCGGTACAACCCCTCCAGCAAGGCCACCGAGGCCGCATCCAGGCGGCGGCCCAGGTCGGGGCGCTGCAGGTAGTGGTTGCGGTCCAGCGCCGCACTGTGCAGCAGCAGGCAGGGGGGCGGCGCCTCGGGCCAGGCCGCGTGCAGGGCTTCGGCCAGGGCCGGGGCGTCCAGTGCAATGTGCACCGCATCGCGGGCCTGGGCGTGCGCCAGTTGGAAGGCCAACTGTGCCGCCGTGGGCAGACTCACGCCAGAGCGCCCCAAGGCAATGCGTGCATCGGTGAACTGGCGCAGGCTGGCCCAGGGGTTGGGGGTGACTGGGGCGTGCGGGTCGCTCATGGACGTCATGCCAGCTGCAACAGGGCTTTTTGGAAGGCCGGGGGCACGTCCGTGTGCAGGGCAAAGTCCGCGCTGGCCTCGCTGAAGATTTGCATGCGCTGCAGCCAGGCCTCGAACTCGGGCGCAGGCCGCAGGCCCAGCACGCGGCGCACGTAGAGCGCGTCGTGGAAGGAGGTGGTCTGGTAGTTCAGCATGATGTCGTCCGAGCCCGGAATACCCATCACAAAATTGCAACCCGCCGTGCCCAGCAGGGTGAGCAACACGTCCATGTCGTTCTGGTCCGCCTCGGCGTGGTTGGTGTAACAAACATCACACCCCATGGGCAGGCCCAGCAGCTTGGCGCAGAAGTGGTCTTCCAGCCCGGCGCGGATGATCTGCTTGCCGTCAAACAAATACTCGGGGCCAATGAAGCCCACCACGGTGTTGACCAGCAGCGGCTTGTAGTGGCGCGCCACCGCGTAGGCACGGGCCTCGCAGGTCTGCTGGTCCATGCCATGGTGCGCGTTGGCTGACAGGGCGCTGCCCTGCCCGGTTTCGAAATACATCACGTTGTCGCCTACGGTGCCACGATTCAACGACAGGGCGGCACTGCGCGCCTCGGTCAGCAGCGCCAGGTTCAGGCCAAAGCTACTGTTGGTGGCCTCGGTGCCGCCGATGGACTGGAACACCAAATCCACTGGCGCCCCCCGCTCAATCGCCTGCATGGAGTTGGTCACGTGCGTCAGCACGCAGGACTGGGTGGGGATGGCGTAGTGGCGAATGATGTCGTCCATCATGTGCACCAGTTTGACCACCTGGGCCACGTTGTCGGTGGCGGGGTTGATGCCAATCACTGCATCGCCACTGCCATAGAGCAGGCCGTCCAGCAGGCTGGCGGCGATGCCGGTGGTGTCGTCGGTCGGGTGGTTGGGCTGCAGGCGCGTGGCCATGCGGCCGGCCAGGCCGATGGTGCTGCGGAAAGCGGTGATCACGCGGCACTTCTTGGCCACCAGAATCAAGTCCTGGTTGCGCATGATCTTGCTTACTGCGGCAGCCATTTCTGGCGTGATACCCGGAGCAATGGCGGCCAGCGTGGCGCTGTCCACCGCGTCGCCCAGCAGCCAGTTGCGAAAGTCGCCCACCGTCAGATGGCGGATGGGGGCAAACGCGGCGGCGTCGTGGCTGTCGAGGATGAGGCGGGTGACCTCGTCCTCCTCGTAGGGCACCAGCGCCTCGTTCAAAAAGGTGCGCAATGGCAGTCCAGCCAGCACCATTTGCGCCACCACCCGCTCCTGGGCGCTGTGGGCGGCCACACCGGCCAGCACATCGCCCGAGCGCAGCGGCGTGGCCTTGGCCATGAGGTCTTTGAGATCGCGAAACCCGTAGGTACGGGAACCCAGGGTGTGGGAATAGGGGTGGCTGGGCACGTGGGGCATGGTGGTGGATGGCGGCGCAACACACCAAGCAATCAACGTGCCTGCGCGCACTGCGGCGCGCTCCCCTTTAAAATCCCGGCCTTGCTTGATAACCACGAGCCCCAGCATGATCCGCCTCACCGAACTCAAACTCCCCCTCTCCGCCCTGCCCGTGGAGGCGCGTCGCGCCGCTGACGCCCCCACCGAGACCGAGGCCGACCGTGCGCCCGTGGCGCACCCGATGGACGCGCTGAAACGCCTATGCGCCCAAGCGCTGGGCATAGACGTGGCGGCTATCGCCGACCTGCAGGTGTTCAAACGCAGCTTTGATGCGCGCAAGGCGGATTTGCTGGCCGTCTACATCGTGGACATCACGCTGGTTGACCCGGCCCTCGTGGCCCCGGTGTTGGCCCAGTTCCCGAACCATCCGCACATCGGCGCCACGCCCGACATGGCCTACCGCTTTGTCGCCCAGGCGCCGGCCGCACTGCCAGAGCGCCCCGTGGTGGTGGGTTTTGGGCCCTGCGGTATGTTTGCGGCGCTGGTGCTGGCGCAGATGGGGTTCAAGCCCATCGTGCTGGAGCGTGGCAAACCGGTGCGCGAACGCACCAAGGACACCTGGGGCCTGTGGCGCAAAAAGACGCTGAACCCCGAGAGCAACGTGCAGTTTGGTGAAGGCGGGGCGGGCACGTTTTCGGACGGCAAGCTCTACAGCCAGATCAAGGACCCGCGCTTTCTGGGCCGCAAGGTGATGCACGAATTTGTGCAACACGGCGCGCCGGCCGAGATCCTGTACGAAGCGCACCCCCACATCGGCACCTTCAAGCTGGTGAAGGTGGTGGAAGGCATCCGCGAGCAGATCATCGCGCTAGGCGGCGAAATTCGCTTTGAGCAACGCGTGAGCGATGTGCTATTAAATCAGGAGCTGTCTGCGCAATCTCTACGCGGGCTAGAGGTCGAAAACCTTCAAAATGGCAGCCGCTACAAGCTGCCTGCCAGCCACGTGGTCATGGCGCTGGGCCACAGTTCGCGCGACACCTTTGCCATGCTCTACGAGCGCGGCGTGGCCATGCATGCCAAGCCCTTCTCGGTGGGCTTTCGCATCGAGCACCCGCAGGGCGTGATCGACCGCGCACGCTGGGGCCGCCACGCGGGCCACCCGCTGCTGGGCGCGGCCGACTACAAGCTGGTACACCACGCGGCCAATGGGCGTGCGGTCTACAGCTTCTGCATGTGCCCTGGTGGCACCGTGGTGGCCGCCACCAGCGAGCCGGGCCGTGTGGTCACCAACGGCATGAGCCAGTACTCACGCAACGAACGCAATGCCAACGCCGGCATGGTGGTGGGCATCGACCCACCCGACTACCCGGATGACGTGGCCGCCTTTGTGCACGCCTTTGGTGACGACAAAGGCCAGCGCTACGCGGCCGAGGCGGCGGCGATGAAAGCGAAGGACCCGAAAGCCGCGCACCCCATGTCAGGCATTGCGTTTCAGCGCCAGCTGGAGAGTGGCGCTTACACGCTGGGCGGTGGCACCTACGAGGCGCCGGGCCAACTGGTGGGCGACTTCATTGCCGCCAAACCCTCCACAGAATTTGGCAGCGTCACCCCGTCGTACAAACCCGGCGTGAAGCTGGGCGACCTGGCGCCCAGCCTGCCTGGCTACGCGATTGCCGCGCTGCGGGAGGCGCTGCCCGCCTTTGGCAAGAAGATCAAAGGCTTTGACATGGCCGATGCAGTGTTGACCGGTGTGGAAACCCGCACCTCCAGCCCCATCAAGATGCCGCGTGGGGACGACCTGCAAAGCACCAATGTGCGCGGCCTGTACCCGGCGGGAGAAGGCGCCAGCTACGCAGGCGGCATTCTGTCCGCCGGGGTGGATGGCATCAAGGTGGCGGAGGCCCTGGCGTTGGACTGGCTCAAACAGTCCGTTTAACGAAACAGCTGGAACAGGGTGAGCGCCTCCGGGTTCATGCGCTGGATGCCGTATCCCACGCCACCGCACACCACCATCATGAGCAGACCAACAAGCCAAGTTTTTCGCAGCGTGATGCCCCAGTAATCCTCCAGTACGCGGGGCTTGAGCACCCGCCGCGCGATGACAGCACCGATCACAAACTCCAGAATGACCTCGGCAAGGAAGCTGGCGAAGGCATCGGTTGCAAGGACGGGCAAGTAACCCATCAATAGCGCGAGGACCACCACCACACCGAGCAGCATGAACACCGCCAGCAGTGCACTGAGGGGATCGTCACCCAGCGATCCAAAATCGCCCAACCCGTCGAACCATTCGAACTTCTTGCGCGCGGCCTCTTCCGCTTGTTGGTATTCCAGCACCTCCGCGGTGCTGGCATGCTCCGGCATGTCTGCGACCAGGCCGCGCCGGGCATTCCACCATTTGGCGTACCACCAGCCGCCCAGCACAAAGCCTACGAAGTACACCGCCCCCGCACCCAGCGTGTAGCGCAGCGCCAGGGAGTGCACGGCACCGGCATGCAACAACAAGGCACTGGTGACAAAGCCCACGCTGGCCGCCCAAGCCATGAGGAGCCAGCCGTGCAAGCGCAATACGCTGCGGCTGCGGGGGGCGATGTGCGCAATCGACATAGGGCGGCGGCTTAGCCTTGCGCGTTTTGCAGCGCGGCAATGCGCTCTTCAATCGGCGGATGGGTGGAGAACAGCTGGCCAATGCCGCCAGCAATGCCCATGGCCGCCACGCTCTTGGGCAGCTCGCCGGGGGTCATGCCGCCCAGGCGGGCCAGCGCGTTCATCATGGGTTGCTTGCGGCCCATCAACTGTGCGGCACCCGCGTCGGCGCGGAACTCGCGCTGGCGGCTGAACCAGGCCACCACGATGGCAGCGGCAAAACCGAGCACGATGTCCAGCACGATGGTGGTGATGTAGTAACCAATGCCGGGGCCGGAGCTGCGGTCGTCACCCTTGCGCAGAAAGCTGTCCACCGCGTAACCGATCACGCGGCTCAGGAACACCACAAAGGTATTCATCACGCCCTGGATCAGCGTCATAGTGACCATGTCGCCGTTGGCGATGTGGGCCACCTCGTGGCCAATCACGGCCTCGATTTCTTCGCGGGTCATGCCTTGCAGCAGGCCGGTGCTCACGGCCACCAAGGCCGAGTTTTTGAAGGCACCGGTGGCAAAGGCGTTGGGCGCGCCGTCAAAAATGCCGACTTCGGGCATGCCAATGCCAGCCTTGTCGGCGAACTTGCGCACGGTGTCCACAATCCAGGCTTCGTCCATGTTTTGCGGCTGGTCGATCACACGCACACCCGAGGTCCACTTGGCCATGGGTTTGCTGATCAAGAGCGAAATGATGGCGCCACCAAAACCCATGACCAGAGCGAAGCCCAGCAGGGCGCCCAGATTCAGGCCATTGGCGGTCAAAAAGCGGTTGACCCCCAACAGGCTGGCCACCACGCCCAACACCAGCACCACGGCGAGGTTGGTCAATACAAACAAGACAATACGTTTCATGGTTCTTCTTTCGGAAAGCGACGGTGTTCCCGTCGTTGACACGGATGGTAGGGGCGCCCGCGCTGAATTCAAGCTTTTGCGGGGCCTTGGGCCCACGAAGTTTATGGACTTTTGGCGTCCCCAACGTCGATGCGCGGGTGAAGCGTCACCAAACGCACCTAAGATGTGCCCCTTCCCTTGCTTCCAAGCGCGCCCATACCGCGTCACACCATGACCCAATTCCAACGCCGTCGCATCATCACCGGACTGACTGCCGCTGCCCTCTCTGGTGCGGTGCTGCCCAGCTGGAGCCAAACCGCCAAACCGGCCGCACCTGGCAAACCCAAGGCGGCCAACAAGCTGGCGGCCAAACTGCGCATCGTCATCCCCGCCAACCCGGGCGGCGGCTGGGACCAGACTGGCCGCGCCCTGGGCACCGCCATGATCTCTGCTGGCGTGATTGACGAAGTGGAATACGAAAACAAGGGCGGCAAAGGCGGCACGCTGGGCCTGGCCCACTACGCAGAAAAATACAACGCCGATGCCAACACGCTGCTGATGGGCGGCACCGTCATGGTGGGCGCCGTGGCCTTGCAGAAGCCGGCGGTGGACCTGACGGCTATCCACCCCGTGGCACGCCTGACCAGCGACTACCTGGTCATGGTGGTGGCGGCCAACTCGCCCATCAAAAGCGTGGCCGACCTCACGGCCAGCATGAAAGCCAACCTCAAGGGCGTGCCGGTAGCCGGTGGCTCGGCCGGTGGCGTGGACCATATTTTTGCCGGCGTGTTTGCGCGGGCAGCCGGGGCCAACCCGGAAGACCTGAACTACCAGCCCTTTGCCAGCGGGGTGGACGTGGTGTCTGCCGTGCTGTCGGGCAAAGCGGCTGTGGGGATCTCGGGTTACAGCGAATTCAGCGCCCAACTGGCTGGCGGCCAGCTGCGCGCCATTGGTGTGTCTTCGCGCAAACCCTCGTTTGGTATTCCTGCCATCCGCGAGCAGGGGGTGCAGGCCGAAATGTCCAACTGGCGGGCCGTGTTCACCGGCAAAAACGTGCCCGCAGGCCGCCAGGCCGAGATGCTGGAGGCGGTGCGCCTGGCCACCCAACACGACACCTGGAAAGCCACCCTCAAGCAAAACCACTGGGATGCCTCGTGGATGGCAGGCAAAGACCTGATTAACCTGATCGACCTGGACTTGACCACCGCCCGCGTCATGGTCCACTTGCTCAAGCTCAAGGCCTGAAAGCTTAGCCCCCACGCTCCGCCGCTCTGCGGGTCGCTGCCCCCCCAGACTCAGGAGCGGGTGGGCGTGGCGCCCGGAATACGCTGGGGTCGGCATAAAACTCGGGCATTGCGTTGTCGGGCCACCAGCCCGGGACGCCCAGCACCGGCAAATGTGCAAACGGCTTGCTGGCCAAGAGCGGCGCCGACAGGGTTTGGGCCAACCAGGCGTCCAGATCCGCTATGGATTCGATAGCTGCTTGCGCAATGAATACATGGGCTGTGATCGGTTTTCTTGGGTAAACCAGCTTTTCCAGCAGCGCGTGGCCAAACAACACCAGCGAGGCCTGGGCCCAGAGCGGGCGCAATCGGCCAAACAGTGCATCCCAGTCCTTGGCCTGCAGGGCCAGCCACAGCGGCTCGGGGGCCACCAGCAAGGCGGCGTTTTCGTCAAACACCGTGAGTGCATCACGCGCCGGGCCGCGCACCGGCTGGATGCCAGTCTGCGCGATCTGCTCGGCCTGCAACTGGTTCAGCTTGCGCTTGGCCAAGGGAAAGTGCAGCCAGCATAGGCCGTTGAAGAAGTCGTGCAGGCCGTCGCGCGTGGGCACGCGGCCAGTGTCAAAGATGTACTGCTCGTAGGCCATGCCCTCGGGCAACTCGGCCTGCGGCACAAACTGCACCGGGGCACGCTGGGTCGCATTGAGGGCCTGCGCCACTGACAGGCCGTCATTCACCTGGGCCGCCAGCCCCTCGCCCACCGCGCGCCAGGGTGCCAGCCACGGCGCAGACCAGTCAATGGCCTCTAAACCATGCGCCACTGCAATGCTTCGCCCGCGGCCAGGGGTTTGAGGGAGGTTTCGCCAAACGCAAAACTCTCAGGGGGCGTCCAGCTTTCGCGCTTGAGCGTGAGGGTGCCGGTGTTGCGCGGCAGGCTGTAAAAGTCCGCGCCATGGAAGCTGGCAAAACCTTCGAGCTTGTCCAAGGCCCCCGCCGCGTCAAACGCCTGGGCGTACAGCTCCATGGCGGCGTGGGCGGTGTAGCAGCCGGCGCAACCCGAGGCGTGTTCTTTCAGATGCGCAGGGTGCGGTGCACTGTCGGTGCCCAGGAAGAATTTATTGCTGCCACCGGTGGCGGCTTGTACCAGCGCCTGGCGGTGCGTTTCGCGCTTGAGCACCGGCAGGCAGTAGTAGTGCGGGCGAATGCCGCCGGTGAAGATGGCGTTGCGGTTGTAGAGCAGGTGGTGGGCGGTGATGCTGGCCGCGGTGAAGCGGTCACTGTCGGCCACGTACTGCGCGGCTTCTTGGGTGGTGATGTGCTCGAACACGATCTTCAGCTCAGGAAAGTCGCGGCGCAGTGGAATGAGCTGCGTGTCGATGAACACGGCCTCGCGGTCGAACAGGTCGATGTCGCTGCTGGTCACTTCGCCGTGCACCAGCAGCAGCAAGCCCGCTTTTTGCATGGCCTCCAAGGTCTTGTAGGTCTTGCGCAGGTCGGTCACGCCAGCATCACTATTAGTGGTGGCACCTGCAGGGTAGAGCTTGGCAGCCACCACACCGGCGTCTTTGGCGCGCGCGATTTCGTCGGCGGGCAGGTTGTCGGTCAGGTACAGCGTCATCAGTGGCTCAAAGGCCATGCCTGCGGGCACCGCGGCCTGGATGCGCGCCTTGTAGGCTAGCGCCTGCTCCGCGGTGGTCACCGGCGGCTTCAGGTTGGGCATGATGATGGCGCGGCCGAACTGGGCGGCGGTGTGCGGCACCACGGTGTGCAGGGCGGCACCGTCGCGCACATGCAGGTGCCAGTCGTCGGGGCGGGTGATGGTGAGGGTGTTGGGGGCGTGCGTCATGGGCACTATTGTCCCAAAACCCGCCAGCCCCTCCGGCGCATCAGAACGGCACAAAGTCGCTGGGGTACTTCCAGAAGTCCTTGAGCAGGTAACTCACGGGCAGGTTCAGCGCTTTGTCGTTGGGCGGAATGGGTTTCAAAAACCACTTGTCGTAAATCGGCTGAATCTCTTTGCTCACGATCAGGCGGCGCATTTCCTCGTCGATGAGTTTTTTGAACTCGGGGTCGTTTTTGGGCAGCATGATGGCCAGCGGCTCGGTGGTGAGGAACTTGCCCACCACTTTCAGGGCCTCGGGCTTGGCGCGGTTGGCGGCCAGGCCATACAGCAACACGTCGTCCATCACAAAGGCATCAGCCTCGCCTTTTTCCACCATTTCCACCGCCTTGGCGTGGTCGGGGGCTTCCAGGATAGTGATGTGCAACAGGCGCTCACGGTTGGCCTGGTCGGCCGCCTTCAGCGGTGTGGTGCCCTTGGTGGACACCAGCCTTTTGCCATACAGGTCTTCAATGCGGTCGACCCGGCTCTCGGCACGCACCAGCATGCGCGCGCCGGTGATGAAGTGGGGAATGGTGAAAGCGACCTTTTGGCGCCGTTCGGCGTTGTTGGTGGTGGAGCCGCACTCCAGGTCGGCCTTGCCGGTTTCGACCATGGCAATGCGGTTGGCCGGTGTCACCTGCAAAAACTCCACCGGCATATTTTTGGCGCCGGTTTTCTTGCGCACCGCCTCGGCCAGCTTGAGGCACAGGTCTACCGCGTAGCCCACGGCCTCTTTTTTGCCGTCCAGGTAGGAAAAGGGAATGGACGACTCGCGGTGCGCCACCACCAGGGCCCCACCCGCAGCAACACGCTCCAGCACACCCGCGCGGCCTGCGCCAGAGGCCAGGACGGCCAGACCCACCACGCCCAGCAGGCGCCACACATTTTTTTGCATACAGACTCCAACGACCAAGGTTGCCCGAAGCTGGCGACTCTAGCCAGCCCCTAGTCCCGCTGCCAATGCCGATTGCTTGGCGCGGCATGCAAAAACGGAATGCAACTTCTATGCCGCGGTGCCTTGGGTCAGCAAATAGTCCCACAGCGCCTGGGCCGAGCCCTTGGGTGTCCGGGTCTGGGCGCGCTGGGCCGCGCTCAGGCCGCGGGCGGCCTCGCGGCTGGAGATGCGCTCACGGTAGGCGCGCACCTCCATGGTGATTTGCAGACCCTTCATGTGGGCAGGCAAGGCGCTCACCAGCTTCTTGGCACGCAAGTCTTTCTTGACCGCGCTATGGGGCAGGAACGCCACGCCGTGGCCTTCCAGCGCCATCGCCTTCAGGCCCTCGGCCATGTCGGTCTCGTACACCCGGTCGAAGTGGATGGCCACGTCGGCTTGTTTGAGGATCAGCTCCACCATCTGCCCCAGGTAGGCGCCGGGCGCGTAGCCCAGGTAAGGCAGCGGCTGCCCCACCTTGCCAGGCAGGGTGAACAGCGGGCTGCCATCGGCGTCGGGTTTGGAATACGGCGCCAGCACCTCTTCGCCCAGGCTCACCATCTCGTAGCGGTCGGCATCTAGCTGGTAGGGCTGCGAGGGGTGGTGGTAGGCGATGAGCAGGTCGCAGCTGCCTTCCACCAGGCGCATCACGGCGTCGTGCACATTGAGGGCGATGAGCCGGCTCTTGAGCGGGCCAAACTTCTCGCGCAGCTCGGACACCCAGGCCGGGAAGAAGGTGAAGGCCAGTGTGTGCGGCACAGCAAACTCCACCACGTCCTGCGCGGCAGTGGTGTGGCCACGCAGCATGGCGCGGGTGCTTTGCAGGGCCTGCAGCACTTCCAGCGACTGGTCGTAAAGGGTTTCACCCGCCGGGGTCAGGCGCGTGGGGTAGCTGCTGCGGTCCACCAGATCGGTGCCCGCCCAAGCCTCCAGCGACTGGATGCGCCGCGAGAACGCGGGCTGGGTAACGTGGCGCAATTGCGCGGAGCGGCTGAAACTGCGGGTCTCAGCCAGAGACACAAAGTCTTCAAGCCATTTGGTTTCCATGGGGCGCGATTATGCGCGGAATGCATGGATTACGCAGGCGGCAGCGTTGGCCGCACGCCGCGGCGCACCATCATGTCCTCGGCCATAGCCCGCACGGCGGCGCCCGACAGGGCTGCCTGCGCTGCCGGGTAGGCCAGCCCTTCTTCATGCAGGATGTGTTGCCCATACAGGGCGGAGAACTGGTCCAGCTGGGCGATTTCGGTGGCATCCAGGGTGCGTGTGCCCGTGGTGTCGTCGGCAACGGCCTGCAGCACGGCGCGGGCCTGCACCCAGCCGGCTTCCATGGCGCGGTGGTCTTGCATGAGCTGGCGCACCAGGCTGCGCAGGGCGGCATCGGCCCCCAGCAACAGGGGCGGGAACACATGCAGCTCCTCGTCCTGGTGGTGCAGCGGCGCGGCCACGTCGAAGTAACGCAGCACATCGCGGGCGGCCTGGCGGGCGTTGTCGTCGCAGCCCACATCCTGCAGGTGCTGCTGCAGACGCGCCATCAGCGCCAGGCTGCGCTGCACCCGTTCGTGGCAGGCCTGCAGCATCTCAAACGGTGCTTCAAAACCAGCTTGGGGGGCGGGGTGGGCTAGCAGTGCCATGGTGGGGAGTGTAGCCGCCAGGCCAGCCCCCCCAAAGCATTCAAATACTCCTATTTTCATAGCTGCTTGCGCAGTATCCGCAAGGGCTAGGGGCCTAAAACGCTTTTAAACTGGTGGTTTAAACCTCTGCACCGCCAGCGCACCTTGGCTGGCATGGTCTGGTTGCCGACCCGGGTCAAAACGCCCAGAGCAGCTTGGTCGACAAGGTCTGGTTGAGGAACTGCTCACGCTGCTCCGCGTCGTAGCGGCCCGTGACTTCAAAACCACGGCCGTCCTTGTAGACCACGCCCGCGCCCACCTGTGCGAGCCACGGGTTTTGCGCCATGCCGTTGGTCGTAAACGCGGCGCCCGGTGCGCCGGCGAAGGCGGCGGTGATGCTGCTGCGCTTGTTGATGGTGTCGTAACCCAACCCTGCGCTGGCCACCAGGCTCGTGCGTGTGCTGAGCTTGTGGTCAACGGCCACATCGGCCCCCAACACCAGCGCATCGGTAGAGCGGCCGTCTACCGCCAGATTCAGCAGCCCTGCACCGGTCTCGGTGTAGCTGCTGTCCTTGATCCAGGTGTAATCCGCACGGATGGACGGCACGACTGTGGTTTGTGGATTCATCGCATACGCACGGCTGCCGCGCACACCCGCATGCACCGTCTGGCTGGTGTAGCTGGCCTGTGCCACGCGGGACGCCAGCGGAATGTCGCGGCTGGCGGTATTGTTGTTTTGGCCGATGTCCATCTGCACGCTGACCGCGGTGCGTTCGTCCAGGCTGTAGGTGCCGTAGCCAATGAACTGGTAAGCGTCTACGTTCAGGGTCTGGGGGGCTGCGGCGGAGTTGCCGTCCACCTTGCTGTGCGCCGTGGCAAAGGCACCGCCTACGCGCCACTGGGGCGAAATGCTGCCGTCCACGCCCAAGGCCACACCGCCGGTCGTGGCCTTAAAGCCGGAGACACCGCCCAGATCACCCTGCTTGGCGTAGGAACCAAACGGTTTGATCCAGAAGTTTTGGTTGCTGAACTCATCACCCGAAGACAGGCCGCTGGTGGCGGCGATGCGCGACTGCACGGTCTGGTTCATGCCAAACAGGATGGTTTGGGCAGCGGCCGTGGAGCCACCGGTCAGCAAGGGCAAGCTCTGCGAGGCGGCATCGGAATACTGCTGTGTGGTGCTGATGCCGGTGAACAGCGCATTGATGTTGGTATTGGCGTCCAGTACCGCAGCGGCTCCGCCAGCGGGGGTGTTGGCCAGTGCGGTGGTTGCGCTGGCGTAGGTCACCGTGGGGGCGACAACTCCATTTCCGACCGCCAGATCCCATGCTGCGCCGTCATAGTGCAGCGTCCAGCTATAGGTAAGCCCACCGGATACGAAGGTTCCCGTTTTGTCCGTCGTGTTGTTAAACGTCGAGCCACCGGACTTGATGATGACATCCTGGTAGGTGGTACTGGCAGTCACAGCAGACCCGGTAGCGATACCGTAATTGATCGTACTGAAATCCCATGCGGTGTTGTTGACCAATTCGAGCGTTCCGAATGTGGTCGTATTGACGATGTAGATGTTGTAAGTAACGGGCGCACTGCCCTCGTATTTCAAACCGACTTGCCTGTTGTTCAGCGTAGTAATGGTGCCGACATTCCAGATGCCGGAACCTCCAGAGATAGCCCCCATATTCGTAAGCGTCGTGATCGTTCCGTAGTTATGAATGCCTCTCCTAGTTCCGCTAATCGAACCGGCATTGGTGAGTGTCGTGATCGTGCCTTCATTGGAGATGCCATAACTAGTCCCACCACTCCCCTCAATCATCGCGCCCGCCTGGTTGTTGAGGCTAGAAACACTGGCCACATTGGTCAAAGCGATGCCGCCCCTAAAACCAGCCGTCGACTTAAGGGTGCCTGCGTTTGTAATGGTGACGCCAGTTGCCGTGACGTTGACTCCATTGGAGCCAACGACAGTTGACGTAATGTTCCCGGTCGAAGTAGTCGTGACACTATCACCGTTAGTTTCGAGTGAGCAGTTATCCGTACCCACCTGCGTCGCGCTGATGGTGGTCGACGCTGTCGTGCAGACATCTGCCGCCATAACAGCAGGCGCAACACCCGACATAAGCAAAGCCGCCGCCCAGGCGACGGGGGTGGGGTTGCGACGCCAATGGGGAGATGTGTATTTTGTCATGTGCTGCATCCAACGCTAGTTAACTGGAGCAGACACGGTACGAAACACCGAAGATTGAAACTGACGAATCCTGACGTGCGCCTCGTTGCTATTTTTTTGATAGCTTCTCGCGCACAACTGACGGTAGCTAGAGCGCTAAATGGCCACCAACCGCACGCAGAGCTGGTAGCCCTGGCTGCGAATGGCCTTGACGGGATGTTCCCCGGCTCCAGCCTGCACCAGCTTTTTGCGCAGGCGGGTGATCTGCGCTTCCAGGGTGTTTTTCTTCAGATCTTCGGACATGGCCATCAGTTGCCAATGGTCCAGCCGCTGCTCGGGCGCGCGGGTAAAGGCGGCCAGCAGTCCCGCCTCCAGCGCCGACAGACCCACCACCTGCTGAGCGCCCCGCAGCGTCAGCGCGGCCTGGTCCAGCAGCAGGTCTGCCATGTCGGGTTTGGGGTGTTTGATGCGCCGGGCCAGGGCCAACACGGCGGCACCCAGCTCTTCCACCGACGTGGGTTTGGTGAGGTAGATATCGGCCCCGCTGTCGTAACCGGCCAGCTTGTCGGTGATCTGGTTGCGTGCGGTAAGCATGATGATGCCCACGTGGGGCTGCGCCGCACGAAAACGCCGAGCCAGGCTGATGCCGTTTTCGCCGGGCAGGTTCAGGTCCAGCACCAAGAGGTCAATGGGGCGCACGCCAATCTCGTCTACCAGGGCTTCGGCGCTGTCGGCACCGCGCACGTCGTGGCCCATGCCGCGCAGCGACTTGACGGTGATCTCGCGCAGGGCATCGTGGTCTTCCACCACAACAATGTTCAAACGGGTATCCATACTTCGAAACGAACCTCATCGTTAACGGGCGCATAACGCACCCAGCCGCCAAGCAGCTGCAGCATGCCGAACACCAGGTACAGCCCCAGGCCGGAGCCGGTCTGGCTGTAGGCACCGGCACTGCGGTAGTACTTGGCAAACACACGGGTGGCATCGGGCATGCCGGCCGCGCCCGACGCGTTGGCCACACACACGCCCACACCGGCCCGCCCTCCATGCGTCTGCGGCTGCGCGGTGACCCGCACCGTGCTGTGCGGCGCGGCGTATTTGAGGGCGTTGTCCAGCAGGTTGCCCAGCGCCATGCGCAGCAGCGGGTAGTCGGTCTGCACCAGGGGCAGGGCCTGGCAAGTGATGCGCAAGCGCTGCGGCGCCTGGCTGGCCAGTTGCAGCTCGTCCAGCAAGGCATCCACCTGGCAAGGCTGGCGTTGGGGTGTGAGCTGGCCCTGCTCCAGGCGGTCGGCCTGCAGGCTACGCTCCACAATCGCGTCGATGTCCATCACCGAGCGCTGCGCGCCCTGCCGGTCGGCTGGGCTGATGTCGGGCAGGCCCAGCGTCATGCGTATGACGGACAGCGGTGTCTTGAGCTCGTGGTTGAGCATGGCCATGAAACGGTTTTGCTGCTCACGCAGACCCTGCTCGGTGCGCAGGGTCTGCTCCACCCGCACCAGATCCAGCTTGACAAGCGCGCCCTCGCGCTGCAACTGGCGCGAGCGCAACTGCAACAGCACAAACATCAGGCACACCGCCACCAAGCCATGCAACAGCGTGGCCTGCAGATTCCACTCAATCGCCTGCACCCAGCCCAGCAGCGCCAGCATGGACAACAACAACGACAGCGCGTAGAGCAGGTACATGGTGCGCAACACACGTCGCCCGGGTGGGGCATCGCGGCGCGCCAGCAGCGCCACCACCACCAGCAAGGGCGCGGCGGCCAGCACACCCAGTGCATTGATCTGCAGCCCGGCACGCACCTGGCCACTGGCCATGACCGCCAGCGCCAGCGGAAACACCAGCGCCAGCAGGTCGAGCGCACGCAGGGCCAGGCGCGGCGGATCAAACAGCGCCAGCACGGCCCGGTTGACCCGCAGGCTGATGAACGCCATGCCACACAGCAGCCCGGAGGTGATGCCGTCCAGCGCACCCGGAGGTGCCGTGGGCCACAGCAGCGCCACGTAGCCCAGCAGGGTCAGGTTGTAGGGCACATAGGCCACCAAATACAGCACGAACCACAGCAACACCCGGTCGCGCTGCGTGCGGTAGTTGACAAGCACCACCGCAAGCAGCCCGACCATGAAGCCGATGTAGGAAAGCTGAAACAGGTTGAGCCGCAGCTCGCGGGCTTCGGCCTCTTGCGGCTGCAGCGCTTCCACGTTGAGCAGTGTGGCGCTGGTGGTCTGCACGCGCAGGTAGTAGGTGGTTTGCGGCGCGGTGGGGTGCACGGTAAACCCCAACGTCACGGCCGCGCGCTCCCGCGCCGGGAACGGCACACGGTCACCCGTGGTGCGCACCTTCCAGCCGCCGCCTGGGGCAGGCTCAAACAGCGTCACCGTGTCAATAAAGGTGGGGCGGATGCGCAGCACCAGCTCGTCACCCTGCGTGGGCGCACGCACCACCAGGCGCAGCCAGTGCGCAGAGTCGGTATACCCTTTGGTGAGAATTGGGCCCACGGGCTGGAAGTCTGCGCGGGTCGCCGCATCCACAGAAAGCGTGCCAGTCGGGTCTTCCAGCACGGCACGGGACACCATGAAATCTTCGCATAGGGCCACGGGAGAAAATGCCAGACTGGCTACACACACCATGAACACGAAGAATGAACGCATGGGGCGCATCCTAATGGACCCGCCCGGCACGCACTGGCAACAAGGCTTGCGGGCGGGCCTGGTGTGCGCCGTGCTGGCGCTCACGGGCTGGATCACCGGCTGCGCCCCGCTGTCGGGCGAGAGCCGCTGGCAACGGGCAGATGCGCTGGCTACCCAGGCGCGCTGGCACCCGCAGCGTATCGTGACTGCGCCTTTTGTACTGCGCGCCTATGTGCCGCAGCAGCGCGTACGCGCCGATACCCTGACGGTCTACATCGAAGGTGATGGTCTGGCCTGGCTCAGCCCGACCGAGATCTCTGCCGACCCCACGCCGCGCACACCCGTAGCACTACAAATGGCGTTGCGCCACCCGAATGCAGCCGCAGCCTACCTGGCGCGCCCCTGCCAGTACGTGGCCGCGGCCGATGCGCAGCACTGCGACCCACGTTTTTGGACCAGCGCCCGTTTTGCCCCCGAGGTGGTACAGGCCACCGACCAGGCGCTGACCACGCTGATGCAGGACGTGGGCGCACGCCAGTTGGTGCTGGTGGGTTACTCGGGCGGAGGTGCGGTGGCCGCGCTGGTGGCGGCACGGCGCAAGGACGTGTTGCGCCTGGTCACCGTAGCCGGCAATCTAGACCACGCCGCATGGACACGCTGGCACAAGGTAACGCCCTTGTCCGGCTCGCTGAACCCGGCCAACGAATGGGAACGGCTGCGCGATGTGCCACAAATTCACTTGGCGGGCGCGCTGGACACCGTGGTGCCGCCACCGCTGACCCAGGCGTATGTAGACCGCTACCCCGCAGGCCAACGGCCGCAACTGCGCGTGTTACCCGGGCAGGACCACAGTTGTTGCTGGGCCAATGCCTGGCCAGTGCTGGCAGCGCAGGTGTTGCCCCCGCCCGATTAACAGCGGCCCCTAGCCCAGATTTCCACGCAGCAGGGCTTCGTACCGTGTGCGGGTGGCGGGCGCCACCGACTCCAACACCTGGGCATACGGCGTCTTGTGCCGCGCCAGTAGCCGGGCCGAGGCCACCGCCTTGGAACGGCAATACCAGTGGCAGGTGTGTTGCATCAAAAACAGTTCGGCCGACAAGGTAAACGCCTTGGCCTTTTGGCTGCGCTGGTTGCGGTTCTCCACCGCGTCGGCAATCGCCTGGGCGTGGATTGCAAAGGCCTGGCGCAGGTCAAACGTGGCCGCGGGCAGGAGCGTGGTGGCAAACGGCAGGGCCACGGGCAGCTTGCTGACCCGGGTGAGCGCCGCGTCCTCGCCCGCAAACTCGGCCGCAAAGGCCTGGAACTGGTCGCGCAGCTTGACCTCCTGCGCATCCAGAAAACTCCACACCTGCGCCTGGCGCTCGGCATCGGCTTCGCCCAACGCGCGCAGGTAACCCTCGGTCAGGCCTTCCATGAGTTTTTCGATGTCGTAACGCGACAGATGGCTGCCCAGCAACACGATGCGCTGGCGCTGGTCGCGGGTTTTGAGCACCAACACGCCAATCACCAGCGCGGCAAAAATCAGAAGGTCCATGGGGAGAAAGAATCAGACAAGCAGGCGGCGAAATAGCCGGCGCAGAGTGTACGCGGCAACGAATCAACCTTAGAAATCACCGCAACACATATATACGCAACTAACGTACAATTTATCCGCATGAAAGCGACCTTTGTTGAGCTTCCGCCTTTCGAGCGGCACCGCAAAACCTATCTGGATGACGATGCCTACCGCCTGCTGCAGCAGGAGTTGATGGCCAATCCCGAAATGGGGGATGTCATGGAAGGCACGGGTGGCTTGCGAAAGCTGAGGCAACCAGACCCGCGGCGGGGCAAAGGTAAACGTGGCGGCTTGCGCGTCATTTATTACTGGTGGCTGGGTGGCGACCAGTTCTGGCTGTTTACCGTGTACGACAAAGACGAAGCCGACGACTTGACCCCGGCGCAGCGCAAGATACTGAAGCAGTTGTTGAAGACCGAGTTGGAACAACGTCACCCCAAATAATGGAGCAGACCATGACAAAAAAACGCGACATCTTTGCTGAATTGACCGAAGGGCTGGACGCGCTGAAATCGCAGCGCGAAGGCAAGGTCACCCTGCGCACCTTCAAAGCGGAAAGCAAACCCGCCCCCGTGCTGTCCCCACAAGACGTACTCGACGTCCGCGAAAAACTGCACCTCTCACGCCCGGTGTTTGCACGCTACCTGCGCACCAACCCGCGCACGCTGGAAAACTGGGAACAAGGGCGAGCAAAACCCAATGCGCAGGCGGCACTGTTGATTCGAATGGTGGCGCAGTTTCCGGATATGGTGCAGAGACTTGAGGCGGTTTAAAAAAACTGTCCGAGCAGCATTGCATTCATACCGACATTACGCTGAACCAATACTGTGATATGCCGAATATTCCTATTACTGATACGGTTGTACATGCATTTGCCCAGTTGGTAGACGACTCGGGCAACAACGGAAGCTATCGAGAGCCGTCGCATTCGGACATCGAATTTCAAGTCAATGTTTCTGGGTTGACGAGTTTCGATCCCAAGCAACAGGGGCAGCTGATAGGGAAGGCCAAGCGGGTCAGGGCTGTGTTGTACGAGGCAATGACAGCAAATCCCATCGCCGCCTCCCAGTTCGCCATGGGCCTTCTGGGGAAGATTCGTGCATGTGGCGGCTTCCGCGCTGGTGCACCAAACTTCGTTGGCTCCGAGACAATCGCGAACGCCAAGTCGGCCTGCGATAGCGTTGGCTTTGTCCTCGCAGACGACGGGACGCTTGCCCCCAAAGTACTCGCATCTCTTCGTGGCCAGGAACTGACAGATGCACTGTTGGGCTACGCACGGCGAGCACAACAAGGCGCAGAGGATGCGGCCCTTGTGGCTGGAACGAGCAAGGACCTTCTTGGGGCAACTGCAGCCCACGTGCTCATGACAATGCGGGGCAGCTATCCCACGGGTGCTAACTTTCAGGCTTTATTGGGCATGGCGTTCATCGCGCTAGACCTTGCGGTACCGGAGATACCTGAAACTCAGGGCGAGTCGCCTGTCCGCTCTATGGAGCGAGGCCTGTTCGCCACCGCGCTCGGTGTTAACCGCGTCCGGAACAAGCAGGGCACTGGCCATGGGCGACCATGGCTACCGACGCTCACAGATGCTGAGGCCAAGGCCGCGATTGAGTCTGTTGGCACGGTCGCCAGCTACTTGCTAGCAAAGTTGGTGACACACCGAAGGTAGTCTCTACCATCACGCCATGATTGACCTGCTTCCCGTCCTAGTCCAAGCCACTGCGACAACGCGATTGCAGCTGAAGCAGTGGTTCGCTCGCTATCCAGCTGGCATGCCTTGGTCAGTGGTCTCGGACTACTGCATTGGCGACGTCAATAAGGGGAACGATGTTTTCAGCTTTGTAGTCGTCGCCCCGCATGACAAGGCCGAGAACATCTGTGAGTACATAGCCAAAACGGCACCCAAGGATCTGAAGAACACGAACAAGGTTCCGCTCGGCCTGGTTCAGTACCTGACCTGCGAGATACCTGTGACGTTTAGTGTCTCGTTCGTCATGAGCCGGGAAAATGCGCTTCTGCGCGACTACCTGAGCGTAGAGGCTATGAGCGCGCTAGCCACCGGAGCAATATCCTTCTTGGAGGACCGCCTTTCGCTCTACCAGGATGCGCGCGACATCGACTTTCACCGGAGCGCCATCAAGCGATTGCAGGCCTTCGAGCGAGACCTGGGTCACAAGGGCGTGAACGCGAAGTTGGCCAGGCAGATTCATCTGACAGCCGCGATGGTGGCGACCCTCTGCAACATGCTGAACCAGGCAGTGTGTGCCAGGGCAATCCGTTGGATTTCTGATAGAGATGCACTCTTTGAGCGCCATGACGCAGTGGTAACTGATTTGGCGTACGTGTATTACCTGACCCAGGCAATCGAGTTCGCAACACCTGAGCAGCGGGAGGCTCAGAATCTTGGCGCATCTCTGGCCACTCTTGGCTTTGAGATTCCCGAGAAGACCGGCAAGCACCGCTTCGACGAGCTAGTCAGGCTCCCGGACTACCTTGCTGGAACGCTGGCCGACCTAAACAGCGAGACCATGGCCGTATCCAGGGACAAGTTCGACGTCCTGCTGAACAACGTCTTCGTCAACTCAAAGAACAATTGGTTGGTTCAACTGCTGTCAACCGGCGAGCGAATAACGGCGCGCTCGGCCCTGTTTTGCGGCGGGAACTAGCAGCGGCAACGAAAAGCGCAGATCTCACTCGAGACTGACAACAATAACTATCAGTGCATCCGGTGTTCAGCAATAAACACGAATGCTTATATTTTCATAGCAGCTTACGCAATATCCACGGGCGCTAGAGGCCTAAAAAACCCTCAACTCACTCCGCACTTTGCTGCAGTGCCCACATCGCCGCATACCGACCGTTGGTTGCCAGCAGTTGGGCGTGGGTGCCGCGTTCGATGATGTGGCCGGCGTCCATCACCAGTATCTCGTGCGCGTCCACCACGGTGGAGAGGCGGTGGGCGATGACCAGGGTGGTCTTGTTCTGCGACACGCCTTGTAATTCAGCCTGGATGGCGCGCTCGTTGGCGCTGTCCAGTGCGCTGGTGGCTTCGTCAAAAATCATCACGGGCGGGTTCTTCAGCAGCGTGCGGGCAATCGCCACGCGCTGCTTCTCGCCACCGCTGAGCTTCAGGCCGCGCTCGCCGACCATGGTGTCGTAGGCCTTGGGCGCTGCGGCAATGAAGGCGTGGATGTGGGCAGCCTTGGCAGCGGCTTCCACCTCGGTGCGTGTGGCGCCGGGGCGGCCGTAGGCAATGTTGTATTCCACCGTGTCGTTGAACAGCACGGTGTCTTGCGGCACGATGCCGATGGCCTGGCGCACGCTGCTTTGCGTGACCTTTTTGATGTCCTGCCCGGCAATAGTGATGCGGCCCTGCTGCACGTCATAAAAGCGGAACAGCAGGCGCGCCAGCGTGGACTTGCCCGAACCGCTGGGACCGACCACGGCCACGGTTTTACCGGCCGGAATCTCGAAACTGATGCTGTGCAGGATGGTGCGCGCTGTGGTGCCCGCAGCAGCAGCGCTGCCGGCCGGGTCGTAGCTGAAGGTGACGTTCTCAAAACGCACGGCCGCATCTGCGCCACTGGCGGCCAGCTGCAAGGGCTGGGCGCCGGGCACGTCGGCAATCTCGCGTTCGCGCTCCATGAGCGTGAACATCTTTTCCAAGTCGGTCAGGCTTTGTTTGATCTCACGGTAGATCACGCCCAGAAAGTTCAGCGGAATGTAGAGCTGGATCATGAAGGCGTTAACCATGACCAGGTCGCCCAACGTCATGCGCCCGTCCACCACGCCCTGCGTGGCACGCCACAACATGGTGACCAGGGCCGCCGCGATGATGAGCTGCTGTCCGGTGTTGAGCAGAGAGAGCGTGGTCTGGCTCTTGACGGCGGCGCGGCGGTACTTCTCCAGGTTTTCGTCGTAACGCTGGGCTTCAAACTCTTCGTTGTTGAAGTACTTCACCGTTTCGTAGTTCAAGAGCGAATCGATGGCGCGGCTGTGGGCCGTGCTGTCCATGTCGTTCATCTTCTTGCGAAACTGCGTGCGCCACTCGGTCACGGTGATGGTGAAGGCGATGTAGACCACCAAGGCCACGATGGTGATCCAGGCAAACCAGACGTCGAACTTGACCGCCAGCAACGTCAGCACCAGCGTTACTTCGATCAGCGTGGGGATGATGCTGTAGAGCGAATAGCTGATGAGCGAATGCACACCGCGCGTGCCGCGCTCGATGTCGCGTGTCATGCCGCCGGTCTGGCGCTCCAGGTGGAAACGCAGGCTCATGGCGTGCAGGTGGCGGAATACCTCCAGGCTGATGCTGCGCGCCGCGCCCTCGGTGGCCTTGGCAAACACCAACTCGCGCAACTCGGTGAACAGCGAGGTGGACAGGCGCAGCGCGCCATAACCCAGCAGCAGTGCCGCGGGTACCACCAGCAGCGCGGTGGGGTCGCCGGGCTTGAGCGTCATGGCGTCCACCAGGTTTTTGAGCAGCAGCGGCACGCCCACGTTGGCCATCTTGGCGCCCACCATGAAGGCCAGCGCGGCGATCACGCGCCATTTGTAGATCCACAGGTAGGGGAACAGGCGGCGCAGCGTGTCCCAGTCAGACTTGGGGGGCACCGCGGCCGCGGCACCCGTGGCAGAGGTGTGGGCCAAGGGGGCGGCAGCGGGAAGACCTGAGGGGCGCATGGGGGACAATCCGGGATAAGTTTCAAGTCAGGATTGTGCCCATGTCTACCAATACCAGCCCGTTGCTCGTTCAATTACCCACAGACCAGGAGCTGGTGCTCAAAGTCATTCCCATGCCCGGCGACTGCAATGCCAACGGCGACATCTTTGGCGGCTGGGTCATGGCCCAGGTCGACCTGGCCGGCTCTGTGCTGCCGGCGCGTTACACCCAGGGCCGCATGGCCACGGTGGCGGTGAACGAGTTTGTCTTCAAGCAGCCGGTGCGCGTGGGCGACATTTTGAGTTTCTTCAGCAAGGTCAGCCGCATTGGCCGCACCTCCATCACCGTGAAGGTGGAGGTGTATGCCGAGCGTTTTCGCAGCCAGGGGCAGTACATCAAAGTCACCGAAGCGTCATTGACCTATGTGGCCATTGACGACAACGGACAGCCCCGCGAGATCCCGGTTCGCACCCTATAACGCTACATTTTTAGTAGCTGTTTGCGCAATATCCACGGGGATTACAGGCCAATTCTCCTTAAATTCTGCGTGGCCCATTCCTCGCAGCCGATAGCCCCACGCTAAGGGTCTACGAGATCAGTGAGAACCCTATCGGTAAAACAGGGGGCTCCCGCTATAACCGAACTGCACAACACGAGGAGGCAAGGTGCAGTTCCTTCAATTGCTGATCAGCGGCGTCGCACAGGGGTGCATTTACGGCCTGATCGCACTGGGCTTCGTGCTCATTTACAAAGCGACCGAGACCGTCAGCTTCGCCCAGGGTGAGCTGATGATGCTGGGCGCCTTTGGCGGCCTGGTGGGCATGACCATGCTGGGCTTCCCCTACTGGGTGGCGGTGCCCAGCGCCATCGTGGCCATGGCGGTGTTCGGCATCCTGCTGGAGCGGGTGGTCATCCGCCCCATCCTGGGACAACCGGCTTTCTCCATCGTCATGCTGACCATCGGCATTGGTTATGTGGCGCGCGGCCTGATCACCATGATCCCCGGCATTGGCACCGACACCAATGCCTTGCCCGTGCCCTACAAGGACGAAATTCTCAAATTTGGTGGCAACGAGATGGGCATTGGGGCACTGGTGCTGAACGTGGAGCACCTGGTCATCATCGGCGCCACCGGCATTTTGTGTGTGTTGCTGTTTGCGCTGTTTCGCTACAGCAAGGTGGGGCTAGCCATGCAGGCCGCCTCGCAAAACCAACTGGCCGCCTACTACATGGGCATTCCGGTGCAGCGGCTCAACGGCATGGCATGGGGCTTGGCAGCGGCGGTGGCGGCTATTGCCGGCATCCTGCTGGCGCCCATTACCTTTGTGCACGCCAACATGGGCTTTATTGGGCTCAAGGCCTTTCCGGCCGCGGTGGTGGGTGGTTTTGGCAGCCTGCCCGGCGCCATTGTGGGCGGGCTGGTGATTGGCCTGGTGGAGTCGTTTGCCGGCTTCTACCTGCCCGACGGCTTCAAGGACACCGCGGCCTATGTGGTGGTGCTGGTCATGCTGATGGTCAAACCCAACGGCCTGTTTGGCGAAAAACTGCGGAAGAAAGTATGACCCCCACGTTTGTCACTGCGTGTACTGCACTGCCCCCCAAGGGGGCCTATTCCCCTAGGGGCGGCCCGTCGGGGAATTAAATATGCGTTTCATATTCAAGACTGACTATGCGCAGGACATCAAGCTTGCCAAACATGGCGGGCATGTGTTCTGGTACAGCGTGCTGGCGGCTTTTTTGCTGGCCGCGCCCTGGCTGCTCACCGAGTACAGCCTGGCCCAGCTCAACCTGGTGCTGATCTACGCGGTGGCCGGGCTGGGGCTGATGCTGCTGGCCGGGTTTACCGGGCAGTTCTCGCTGGGGCATGCAGCCTTTTTGGGCGTGGGTGCGTATACCCAGGCTTACCTCACCGGGGTCGGCCTGCCCTTCTTTTTGTCGCTGGGCGTCTCGGGCTTTTTGTCGGCACTCATCGGCATTGTGGTGGGCTTGCCCGCGCTGCGGCTCAAGGGCATTTACCTGGGCATGGCCACATTGTCCTTTGGCTTCATCATCGAAGAGGTGTTTGCGCGCTGGGAGTCGGTCACCGGCGGCAACGCGGGCAAGTCGGTCGCGGCCATCAAGCTGCTGGGTTACGACCTGGGCAGCGGTGCCGGTTTTTACTTTGTCTGCCTGCTGGTCACCGTGGTCTGCACGCTGGGCATTCTGAACCTGCTGCGCGCACCCACGGGCCGGGCCTTTGTGGCGATCCGCGACTCCGAAATCTCGGCACAAAGCATGGGCATCCACCTGGCCTATTACAAGACGCTGTCGTTCTCCATCTCCGCGGCCCTGGCCGGCATGGCAGGGGCGCTGTACGCGCACAACCTGCGCTTCATCTCGCCCGACCAGTTCAACCTGATGCAGTCCATCGACCTGCTGCTGATGATTGTGATTGGCGGCCTGGGCTCCATTCACGGCGTGTTTCTGGGCGCCATCTTCCTGATCATCCTGCCGCAGGGCATCTCGGCGGTGAAAGAGTTTCTGCCCGATTTCATTGGCCAGGCGCCAGGGCTTAAGAGCGTGATCTACGGCAGCATGCTGATCGCCTTTGTGCTGTTCGAACCCATGGGCCTGTACGGCCGCTGGCTCAAGGTGCGCACCTATTTGCAGATGTTCCCGTTCTACCGCAAGGGCATGTTCAAGCGGCAGAAATCGTTCCAAAAGTCAGATCGCTTGAAATGACCCCCACGCTCGCTTTCTCATGACCCCCGACACCCTACTTTCCGCCAACAACCTCAGCGTACGCTTTGGCGGCGTGCTGGCCGTCAACGGTGTGTCATTTGACGTCAAGCAGGGCGAGGTTTTCACCCTGATTGGCCCCAACGGCGCCGGCAAAACCACAGTGTTTAACCTGATCAGCCGCATCTACACGCCAACCACAGGCGACATCGACTACCTGGGACCCCAGGGCCCGCTCAAGCTCACAGCGCAGCCGCCGCAGGATGTGGCCTCGCTGGGCATTGCGCGCACCTTCCAGAACATCGAGCTGTTTGAACATGCCAGCGTGCTGCACAACCTGCTGATTGGCCGCCACACGCACCGTCGCACGGGGCTGTGGCAAGACCTGTTTTTCACCTCCGCCGTGCGCGAAGCCGAACTCCAGGCCCGTGAAAAAGCGGAAGAAGTGATCGAGTTTCTGGACCTGCAGCACCACCGCGATGCACTGGTGGCCGGCCTGCCCTATGGCGTGCGCAAGGTGGTGGAAATGGCGCGTGCCCTGTGCACTGAACCCAAACTGCTGCTGCTGGACGAACCGTCCAGCGGTTTGAACGTGGAAGAGACCGATGACATGGCCTTTTGGATCCAGGACATCAAGAACGAGCTGGGCATCACCGTGCTGATGGTGGAACACGACATGAGCCTGGTGTCCAAGGTGAGCGACCGCGTGTTGGCCATGAACCAGGGCGAGGTGCTGGCCATGGGCACACCGCGCGAGGTGCAGGCAGACCCCGGCGTAGTGGAGGCCTACCTGGGCTCCATCGACGATGTGTCGTCGCTGCGCCGCCAAAACACCACGGAGGCCGCATGAGCACCCAGCCGCCCCCTATCAGTGACCAACCGGTGCTCAAGCTGCTGAACGTGGAGAGCGCCTACGGCCCCATCAAGGCCATCCGCGGCGTGAGCCTGCAGGTGCGCCGTGGCGAGATTGCCACCGTGCTGGGCAGCAACGGCGCGGGCAAAACCACCATCCTCAAGACCATCTCCGGCATCATCGACCCGCGCAAGGGCTCGGTGGAGTTCAAGGGTGAAGACATCACCGCCAAAGATCCGTCCTACATCGTGGAAGAAGGCCTGAGCCACGTGCCCGAGGGGCGCGAGGTGTTCCCCCTGCTCAGCGTGCGCGACAACCTGCTCATGGGCGCCTACACGCGTGCGGACCGCGACGGTGTGGCCAAGGACATCGAAACGGTGTACGGCTACTTCCCCATCCTCAAAGAGCGTGCCACCCAGGACGCGGGCCTGCTCTCGGGCGGGCAGCAGCAGATGCTGGCCATCAGCCGCGCGCTGATGGCCAACCCCGACCTGATCCTGCTGGACGAACCCAGCCTGGGCCTGAGCCCGAAGCTCACCAAAGAGATCTTCGAGATTGTGGTGCGCATCAACCGCGAACGCGGCACCACCATCCTGCTGGTGGAGCAAAACGCCAACATGGCGCTCAACGCCTCGGACTACGGCTATGTGCTGGAGAACGGCCGTATCGTCATGGAAGACACCTGTGCCCACCTGCGCGAGAAGGACGACATCAAGGAGTTCTACCTGGGCATGAAGGAAGACGGCGTGCGCGGCGAGCGGCGTTGGAAGAAAAAGAAAACATGGCGGTGAACACATGAGCGGACTTTGGGACACCTCACACATTCAACCGCGCAGTGACATCGTCATGGCGGGTGACACCATTCCTGCCATGTTCTGGAACGCGGTGGCGCAGCGCGGCCCGAATATCTGGATGCGCCAGAAGCACCTGGGTCTGTGGCGCAGCTGGACCTGGAACCAGACCGCCGACGCCGTGCGCGAGATTGCTGGCGGCCTGATGAGTTTGGGGTTTCAGAAAGGCGACACGGCTTCGGTGCTGGCCAACACCGTGGTGGAGTGGGTCTGGGCAGACCTGGGCGTGTTGTCCGCCGGTGGCGTGTCCAACGGCGTCTACCCCACCGACGCGGCCAGCCAGGTGCACTACCTGTGCGAAGACTCCTCCACCAGCATCCTGTTTGTGGAAGACGACGAACAACTCGACAAGGCGCTGGAGGTACGTGACCAGTGCCCCCAACTGCGCAAGATTGTGGTGTTTGACATGGAAGGCCTGCGCGGGCTGGATGACCCCGGCGTGATCAGCCTGGACGCGCTGCGTGCCTTGGGCCGCGCCTACAACGCCACCCATCCGCAGGCGGTGCAACAGCGTGTGGACGCCTGCAAACCGCAAGACCTGGCGATTCTGGTCTACACCTCGGGCACCACGGGCAAACCCAAAGGCGCCATGCATTTGCACCAGGGCTTGGTCTACACGGTGCGCGGCTTCAATACCCTGATTGCCCAAAGCGACCAGGACGAACGCATGTGTTTTCTGCCGCTGTGCCACATTGCCGAACGCATGGGCGGCGAATACTTCGCGCTCTACACGGGTGCCAAGCTCAACTTTGTGGAGAACCCCGAGACCATCCCCGAGAACGTGCGCGAGATTGCACCCACGGTCTTCACCGCGGTGCCGCGTGTGTGGGAAAAGTTTTACTCGGGTGTGATGATCGGGCTCAAGGAGGCCGGCTTCATCCAGCAGGCGGCCTACGGCTGGGCCATTGGGGTGGGCACGCGTATTGCGGACCGGGTGCTGGCGGGCCAGCCCGTGGGTGGCTGGCTGAAGCTGCAGTTTCGTGTGGCGCAAGTGCTGGCGCTCAACAATGTGCGCAAACTCATTGGCATCCACCGCGCGCGTTACCTGGTCACCGGGGCGGCCCCCATCTCGCCCGACCTGGTGCGCTGGTACCTCGCTTTGGGCGTGCCCATGCTGGAGGTCTGGGGTATGACCGAGACCTGCGGCGCCTCCACCGGTGTGCCGGCCAACAAGATCAAACCCGGCTCGATTGGCCCTGCTGCGGGTTTTAACGAGGTGAAGCTGGACCCGGCCACCGGTGAAATTCTGGTGCGTGGCCACAACGTGTTTGCCGGCTACCTGAACTTGCCAGAGAAGACTGCCGAAACCCTCACGGCGGATGGCTGGCTGCACACGGGTGACGTGGGGGTGGAGGACGAAGACGGCTACTTCCGCATCACCGACCGCATGAAGGACATCATCATCACCGCGGGTGGCAAAAACATCACGCCCAGCGAGCTGGAGAACGACCTGAAGTTCTCGCCCTACATCACCGATGCGGTGGTGATTGGTGACAAACGCGCCTACCTCACGGTGATTGTGATGATCGACCAGGAAAACGTGGAGAAGTTTGCCCAGGACGCCGATGTGCCGTTCAGCAACTACACGTCGCTGACCCGCGCGCCTGAGGTGCAGGCGCTGATCCAGGCCGAGCTGGACCGGGTGAACAAGAAGTTTGCGCGCGTGGAGCAGATCAAGAAGTTCTTCCTGCTGGAAAACCAGCTCACGGCAGAAGACGAGGAACTCACCCCCACCATGAAGCTCAAACGCAAGCTGGTGGAGAAAAAATACGAAGCCCAGATCGAGGCCATGTACCGTTGATTGCGTGTGTAACTAATTAATCCAGGAGACAAACCATGAAACTGAGAACCGCCCTATCCCTCGCCACCCTGGCCCTCGCGGCCACCGGAGCCAACGCCCAACAAGGCGTCAGCAAGGACGAAATCCTGCTCGGCTCCATCCAGGACTTGTCCGGCCCCATCGCCGGTTTTGGCAAGCAGGCCCGCTTAGGCATGCTGCTGGCCGTGGACGAGATCAATGAACAAGGCGGCATCAATGGGCGCAAGGTCAAGATCCTCGTCGAGGACTCGGCCTACGACCCCAAGAAAGCGGTGCTGGCAGCCCAGAAACTAGTCAACCAAGACAAGATTTTCATGATGGTGGGCCACATTGGCACGGCGCAAAACATGGCCGCCATGCCGGTGCAGTTTGAGAAAAACGTGGCCAACTTCTTCCCCATCACGGCCGCACGCGAGATGTACGAGCCCTTCCACAAGCTCAAGTACTCGTATGCCGCCCCCTACTACGACCAGATGCGCCTGGCGGTCCCCAAGTTGGTGAAAGAAAAAAGCGCCAAAAAAGTCTGCACCCTGTACCAGGACGACGACTTTGGCCTGGAAGTGCTCAAGGGCGGTGAGGATGGCCTCAAGACCATCGGCATGGAGTTTGCCGAGAAAACCTCGTACAAACGGGGCGCCACCGACTTCTCGTCCCAGGTCTCCAAGATGCAGGCCAGCGGCTGTGACTTCATCGTGCTGGGCACCATCATCCGCGAGACCATTGGCGCCGTGGCCACGGCCCGCAAGCTGGGCTACAACCCCACCTTTATCGGGACCAGTGCGGCCTACACCGACCTGATCCACAAGCTGGGTGGCCCTGCCATGAACGGTGTGTACGCCACCATGACCGTGCAAAACCCCTACACCGATGAGCAGTCCCCGGCCATCCGTTTCTGGGCCAACAAGTACAAGACCAAGTTCAACGAAGACCCCACCGTCTTCTCGGTCTACGGCTACAGCATCGTCAACATTTTTGCCAGTGTGGCCAACAAGGCGGGCAAGAACCTGAGCACCGACGGCTTCATCAAGGTGATGGACACCCTGACCATCCAGCCCGACATGTTTGGCTCACCGTTGCAGACCTTCACGGCCACCAAACGTCTGGGCAGCGCGGCATCCCGCCTGTCCCAGATCACCGATGGCAAATGGAAAGTGATGTCGGAGTACGTGGGCGATATGCCTGCCAAGAAATAAGGGGCCCGCTCCTTGCAGGACAAAGCCACCGCAAGGTGGCTTTTTTTCGTCTCAGGCGCTCCAGGTGCTGCCGTTGCGGGCCTGCGCAAAACTCGCGTACTGCTGGGCCGCCTTGAGCAGGGCGTTTTGTTGCATCTGCAAAACGGTGGCTTTGCTCGACAAGGTGTTGACCGATTGGCCAATACCCCCGCCGCTCCCCAGCTCTTTGGTGGCCACCTTGTCCACCAGACCGCCCAGCTTGGACAAGGTATCCAACACAGCCGTTGGCGATGCCTTGAACGCAGCCTC
Source organism: Rhodoferax sp. TS-BS-61-7 (assembly GCF_002943465.1). Lineage (GTDB taxonomy): Bacteria > Pseudomonadota > Gammaproteobacteria > Burkholderiales > Burkholderiaceae_C > Allorhodoferax. The sequence continues at coordinate 108,598 of NZ_PTQY01000005.1, read as the reverse complement.
CAGCTTGCTGTTGTCCAGCTTCAGACTGCCGTCGCTGGCCTTGGTAAATCCCATCTGGCGCAGCGCGTCCACCCGGGAAAAGTCGGCGGTCATGGCACGCGTCATGCCGCGGCTGATGCGCTCGACGCCACTGCTGGCCGCAGCGGCCGACTGGGTGGACGCCACCATGGTGTTGAAGGTGCTGACGAAGCTGGCCAGAGCCTTTTTCACATCGTCGCTGCTGGCCGTGTCTTTGAGGGTGCCCAGGGCCTTGGCAGCGGTTTGGCTGGCAGCCACCGAGGCCTTGAATTTACCCAGCGTGGAGAGGCTGGCGGTGGCTGTGTCCAGCATGCTCTGCAGCTTGGTGCTGGACTTTTGCAAACCGGCCGTGATGGGGTCGGCCTTCTCCGCAGCCTGTGCGGCGGTTTGGCTGTTGGTGGTGGCGGTGCTGGTGAGCGCGCTGCTCAGTGGGCTGATGGTCATGCGGGGTCCCTGTGCAAGCCGGAATCTTGTCCACTCTTGCGCCCCCTAAACGGCCGATGTGGCAGGGGAAGGCCGTTTATTTCATCAAAATTGAATGAAATCAGCCCCTAGCCCCGGTGGAATATGCGCAAACAGCTCCTGATTTAATAGCAAATCAGGAGACGATATAGGCAGCCGATGCCGTGGACAGCAACTTGCCGTCGGCGCCCAGAAACTCCATGCGGGTGGACGCCACGCGCGAGCCCAGGCGCATGACTTCGGCGTGCAGGTCAAAGTGCTCGCCAATGCCGGGGCGCAGGTAGTCCACACGCAGGTCGATGGTGCCCAGCTTGGCAAAACGATGCAGGCGTTGCTCGGGCGCCTCGTCCATATGGCGCGCGCCAATGGCCGCCATCACCGCCAGGCCGCCCATGGCGTCCAGCCCCGCGCTGATAACGCCACCGTGGATGCGGTTGTAGCTGTAGTGCCCGACCAGCTCGTGGCGCATGGCGATGCGTGCCGTCACCTTGGCCGGAGTGATGCCGGTGATCTTGAGACCCAGCACCTGGTTGAAGACAATGCTTTCTTCAAAAATACGGGTCAAGCCGGCGATGAACTCGGGCTCGAACTGCAACGCCGCATCGGGCGCCACATCAACAGAGGGGGGTTTAGGCATGGGGCATTCTCACAGGCCGAGCTGACGGCTGGCCAACTCTTTCATGATCTCTTCGGCCCCGCCGCCAATCATCATCACCTTCACTTCGCGGTAGATGCGCTCGCAGGCCGTGCCGCGCATAAAGCCCATGCCACCCAGAATCTGCACGCCTTGGTCGGCGCAGAACTGCATGGTCTGTGTAGCGTGGTTCTTCAGCAGGCAGACCTGCGCCACCCACTCGGCACCCTTGGCCGATTTGTCGCCGCGGTCACCCGCATCTGCACGGGCCGACACGGCGTTGAGCCAGGCGCGGGTCGACTCAATGCGCATCTTCATGTCCATCAGTTTGTGGCGAATCACCTGGTGGTCGATGAGCGCGGTTCCAAAGGTCTTGCGCTGCTGCGCCCAACCCAGCGCCTCGTCGTAACAACACTCGGCAAACCCCAGCGCCATGGCGGCCATGGAGAGGCGCTCACCGTTGAAGTTGGTCAGGATGATCTTGAAGCCCGCCCCCTCCTCGCCCACCAGATTGGCAGCCGGCACGCGCACACCGTCAAAGCGCAGGTGCGCCGTGTCCGAGCAGAGCCAGCCCATTTTTTTGAGCGGGCTGCGCGACAGGCCCACCGCATCGCCCGGCACCATGAGCATGGAGATGCCCATGGGCCCCTTGTTCTGCAGGTCGGTGCGCACCGCCACCGTGATCCAGTCAGCACGCATGCCGGAGGTGATGAAGACTTTTTCGCCGTCCACCACGTAGGTGTCACCCTCCAGGCGCGCCGTGGTTTTGAGGGCCGATACATCGGTGCCACCGCCGGGCTCGGTAATGGCCAGGGCGGCAATTTTTTTACCGGCCAACACATCGGGAACCACGCGCTGCTGCAGCGCGGGCGACCCATGGCGCAGCACCGGCGGCAGGCCAATGTTGTGGCTGAACAGGCTGGCCATAAGGCCGCCACTGCCACCCGTGCGGGCCAGCGCAACCGTCATGGCATTGCGCAGCGCCCAGGGTGCGGGCGTGCCGCCCAGCGCCTCGGGATAGCCCAGGCCCAGCCAGCCCAAGTCTGCCGCGCGTTGGTACAGCGCGCGCGGAAATTCGCCTGCCTCCTCCCAGTCGTTCAGGTGTGGCGCCACCTCGGTGCGGATGAAGCGGCGCGCGGCGTCTTCCACCGCCGCAATGTCTTCAGGCCCCACATTCAGGGCCGTGTCCAGCACCGCGCTCATGGGGCAAACACCTTGGGCAGCTTGGCGCGGTGAAAGCCGTTGAAGGGTTTGATGCCATCGCGCGCCTGGGCTTTTTCGTCAGCCACACGCATGGGGTAGCCCAAACGGGCCTGCGGGCGCGCACCGTCGATACGCAGCGTGCTGCCGCTGATGAAGGACGCGGCAGGGCTGAGCAAAAACACAATGCCGGCCGCCGTTTCGGCCTCGGTGCCAAAGCGGCCCACGGGCACGGTCTTGGCCATCTCACGCACCATGGGCGCCATCTCGGCCGGGTAGTGGTCCATGCCGCTGGAGGCGATGTAGCCCGGGGCCACCGCGTTCACACGCACACCGCGGTTAGCCCACTCCACGGCCGCGGTTTCGGTAAAACTCACCATGCCGGCCCGCGCCGCACCGCTGTGGCCCATGCCGGGCATGGAGCCCCACATGTCGGCCACGATGTTGACGATGGCGCCGCCGTGTTTGGCCATGGTCTGGGTGTAACACTCGCGCGACATCAAAAAGCCGCCGGTCAGGTTGGAGTGAACAACCGCCTCCCAACCTTTGGCAGTGATGGCCTCCAGCGGCGTCATGTACTGGCCGCCCGCGTTGTTCACCAGCCCATCAATGCGGCCATGCTGGGCCAGGATGTCGGCCACGGTTTGTTTCACCGTTTCTTCTTGGCGGATGTCGCAGCTGTGGATGCTGGCGCTGCCACCGTCTTCCGCAATCTCGGCCTGCACGGCCTGCAACTTCTCCAGCTTGCGGCCCACCAGCGCGAGCGTTGCACCCAGTGCCGACAACTCATGCGCCACACAGCGCCCGATGCCGGAACCCCCACCGGTCACCACCACCACCTTGCCCGCAAACAAGCCGGGCGCAAAAACCGAAGCGTAAGACATCAGGACTCCTTCAAAAACAGGGACACGGCGGCATTGCCAAGCTCTTCGATGGATGCGCCCTTGCGCGCATCGAACCATTGCACCGACCAGTTCAGCGCACCCAGCATCAGCAGGCGCGCCAGGCCCACCGGGGCCTTGAGCTCACCGCTGGCGTGCAGCGCGGTCAGCACCGGCATCCACAGGGCTTCGTAGTCGGCAATCAGCTTGGCCAACACCTTGCGTTGGCGCACATTGAGCGAGCGCCATTCGTACAGCATCACGGGCACAAAGTCGTTGCCCGGGCCCAGCAGCACCGCAAAGTGCGCGTGCACCAGTGCGCGCAGCTGCTGTGCCGGTGGCAGCGCCGCATAGCCCGGCACGCCAAATGCGGCCTGCTGGTTGGCCAGCGCGGTGTGCATGCCCTGCTCCATGACGGCGAACAGCAGCGCGTCTTTGCTTTTGAAGTGGTAGAACGGCGAGCCACTTTGCATGCCGGCGGCGGCTGCAATGTCACGCGTGGTGGTGGCGGCAAAGCCCTTGCGGCGGAACAGCTGGGCGGCGGCGCTCAGCAGCTCGTGGCGGCGGTTGCCGTCGTCGCGTTCGTCCACGGTTTTGCGCGGGCGGCCGCGGGGGCGTTTGGGGGCGTCGGCGGACGGGCTGGTATCGGGTTCGGGCAGGAGGGTCAGGCTGTCGGGGAGCGTCATGCCCACACCTTACCAAAGCCTTTTATTTTTAGCAAGCAATTGCTTGGTAAAAATAAAGAGGTGTCACTAACGGCTATTGGGGGCGGGCCTGCAGGGTACGGGTCGCGCCGATGGGCATGACAAAAAACTGCGCATCGGGCAGTTGCCGGGCCCGCTTGGCATCGGTCAGGTCTTGCGGCGGTTGGTCCAGCGGTTCATCGGTCAGCGGGAAGGTGCCCCAGTGCATGCCCACGCTGTGTTTGGCGCCCAGGTCCAGGTGGGCCTGCACGGCCTCCTCGGGGTTCATGTGCTGCTCACGCATGAACCAGCGCGGCGCGTAGGCCCCGATGGGCAACAACGCAATGTCAAAGCCGCCACCCAGGGCCTCGGTCTGGCGTGTGGCCAGGCGCAGGCGGGTGTCCAGAAAGTCTTTGCTGTAGCCCGCATCGCCGCCAAAGTACCAGTGCAGATCACGCGCAAGCACGGCCCAGCCGCCCCACAAGGTGGTGCTACGGTCTGCCACCCCGCGGGCCGACCAGTGCTGCACCGGCGTGAGCACAAAGTCCACGCCGCGCACCGTGTGTTGCTGCCACCAGTCCAGCTCCACCACATTGTCGATACCAATGGCCGTGAACCAGGGCTTTTGCCCCAGTGGCACCAGAAACAAGGTGCTGTGACCAGCTGCCAGGGCCTGCTGGTGCAAGGCGAACACGCTGGCACGGTCCAGGTGGTCGTAATGGTTGTGGGAAATCAGCACCACGTCGATGGGTGGCAACGCGTCCAGCGCCACACCAGGCGCCACCACCCGTTTGGGACCAAACAGCTGCACCGGCGAGGCGCGTTCGCTGAAGATGGGGTCGGTCAGCACATTCAGGCCCCCGGCCTGCACCAGCAGGCTGGCGTGCCCCACCCAGGTGATGGCCGGTGGCGACGCGGACTGGCCCGCCGTGCTGTCGGGCGCCGTGCGCTGGTAGCCCTGGATGTGCGGCAGATCGGGGGCGACCTGCGGCGTGGGAGTCTGGGCAGGTTTGGGCAGCCCTTCGCGCCAAGACTCCCACTGCCAGCGCAGCAACTCGGTGAGCGGTTTGTTGACCGCGCCCACGTAATTGTTGCGAAAGCCGTCTGGCGCGTGGTGCGGCTTGCTGGGGTCGTAGTAGGGGTTGGCGGCGACCAGCGTGGCCGTGCATAGCGCTACAAAAATAATAGCTGCTTGCACAATACCTACGGGGGCTAGAGGCCTTTTTGACATAAATTCCGCGCTTCAGGCCACTCAGACCTTGCTGAAGTCTGGCTTGCGTTTCTCCATGAAGGCGGTAAACGCTTCCTTGGCAGCGGGTTGGCCCAGCATGGTGCCAAAACTCACCGCTTCTTCGTCAATACGCGCCAGCACCTGCTCCATCTGCCCCTTCTTGAGCAGGCGTTTGGTTTCGATCAGCGAGGCCAGTGGCTTGGCGGCCAGCTTGTGCGCTTGCAGCTGGGCAATGCCATTGGCTTCCAGCGGTGGCACCACGCGGTTGGCCAGGCCCACTTCGAGCGCGGCCTCGGCCATGAAGGGTTCGCCCAGCAGCAGCGCCTCGGCCGCGCGGTGGTAACCCAGCATCTGCGGCACCAGCAGGCTGGACGCCGCCTCAGGGCACAGGCCCAGGTTCACAAACGGCATGGAAAACGCGGCGTTGTCGCCCGCATAGACCAGGTCGCAGTGGAACAACATGGTGGTGCCAATGCCCACGGCCGGGCCACACACGGCCGCCACGATGGGCTTGGGGAAGGACGCAATGGCGCGCAAAAAGCGGAACACCGGCGCGTCCTGCGTATTGGGCGCGTTGCTCAAAAAGTCGCCAATGTCATTGCCCGCGCTGAACACGGTGGCATCGCCCTGGAACACCACCACGCGCACGGTCGCATCGGCCGCGGCGGCTTCCAGCGCATCGGCGCAGGTGGCGTACATGGCCTGGGTGAAGGAGTTTTTCTTTTCCACCCGGTTCAGGGTGATGGTGGTCACGCCGGCGTCGGCGTGGATCAGGATGTCTGGCATGGTCTGTCTCTCAAGAAAAAGGAGTGCTCCGATTGGATCACTGTTTGTAATAGACGATCTGGTGGGTGGTCACCAGCAGCACACCGGCTTCGTTCCAGAGCTGGCTGCTCTGGTCAAAGAAGCCGTTGCGAAAGGCCTGTGCCTGCGCCTGGCCCAGCAGGTAGCCGGTGCCGGTAGCCGCCAGTTGCGCAGCGCTGGCGTGGAAGTACACCGTGAGCGACACGGTGCCCACCGGCACATGGGTGGCGCGGCGGATGAACACACGCGGAAAAAAGATGTCCGAGATGGAGGCCAGCGAAGCGAAGTCCAGCGGGCGCGGCGGGTTGTCGCGCACCCAGACCTGCGAGAGGCTGCTGTGGCCCGAACCATCCCACACGGAGGGAATATTGCCCGTGATGGCGCGTTGCTCGTAACGCTGCACAAAGGCCATGGGCGCAGTGGCGCTGGGCAGGGGCACGTCTTGGGGTGGCGGGCACAGGGGCATGGGTTCTTCGTCCACGCCCCAGGTCTCGCGGCGCACGGCGGTCACGGCCGTGGCGGTGACCACGGTTTGCCCATCCTGCAGCATTTCGATGGCCCAGTGCTGGGTGGAGCGGTTGGTGCGCGCGGGCCGGGCCTGCAGCGTGAAGGCGCCATCGGCCACGGCGGCACAGAAGTTAACCGTGAGCGAGACCGGTTCGCCCAGGCGGTCCGGGTGCTGCAATACGGCGTTAAGCACCTGCGCCGTGGTGATACCGCCGAAAGGCCCCACCATATTGGCGTAGGCCGCGCTGGTCTGGCCCAGCCAGCTGCCATCGGGCTGCGGCTGCAGGGCAATGGCTTCATCAAAAACGTGTGTACTCATTCAACTCATCTCCAGGTGCCGCGGAGCATACCGCCCCATGCAAAAGGCCACCCGAAGGTGGCCTTGGTCTGGCGCTATTTACACGCGCTCAAAAATGCCGGCAGCCCCTTGCCCGGTACCTACGCACATGGTCACCATGCCGTACTTCAGGTTGTTGCGGCGCAGCGCGTGGATGACGGTCGCCGCACGGATGGCACCGGTGGCGCCCAGTGGGTGGCCCAGCGCAATGGCGCCGCCCATGGGGTTGACCTTGGAGGGGTCCAGGCCCAGGGTGTTGATGACTGCCAGCGACTGGGCGGCAAAGGCTTCATTCAGCTCAAACCAGTCGATATCTGAGTGCTGCAGACCGGCATAACGCAGGGCAGCGGGAATCGCCTCGATGGGGCCGATGCCCATGATTTCGGGAGGCACGCCGCGTGCGGCAAAGCTCACAAAGCGAGCCAGGGGTGTCAGGCCAAACTGCTTGACCGCCTTTTCGCTCGCCAGAATCAGCGCACCGGCGCCATCGCTGGTTTGCGAGCTGTTGCCGGCGGTGACACTGCCACGGGCCGCGAACACGGGCTTGAGCTTGGCCAGGCCTTCGAGCGAGGTGTCGGGGCGGGGGCCTTCGTCCAGGCTCACGGTGCGGGTGCGGGTCGACACTTCACCGGTCACCAGGTTCGGCGTGCGTTCGATCACGTCGATGGGCGTGATTTCGTTGGCAAACTCACCGGCCTGCTGGGCCTTGATGGCACGCAGGTGGGATTCCAGCGCAAAGGCGTCCTGCATCTCGCGGCTCACCTTCCACTGCTGGGCCACCTTCTCGGCGGTCAGGCCCATGCCGTAGGCAATGCCGACGTTTTCGTCACGCGCAAACACTTCGGGGTTGAAGGAGGGCTTGCCACCGCCCATGGGCACCATGCTCATGGACTCGGCACCGCCGGCGATCAACACATCGGCCTCGCCCACACGGATGCGGTCGGCGGCCATCTGGATGGCGGAGATGCCTGAGGCGCAGAAGCGGTTGACGGTGATGCCGCCCACCGGGTGGTCAAAGGCCAGGCCCACGGCCACGCGGGCCATGTTCATGCCCTGCTCGCCTTCGGGGAAGGAGCAGCCAATGATGGCGTCTTCAATCGCCTTGGGGTCCAGCGTGGGAACCTGCAGCATGGCGCTGCGCAAGGCGGCCACCAGCAGCTCGTCAGGACGGGTGTTGCGGAAAAAACCGCGGCCGGAGCGCCCGATGGGGGTGCGCGTGGCGGCAACAATGTAAGCGTCTTGGACTTGTTTCATAAAAACTCCTAATCAATTGGGGACAGCGCTTGCGACTACGCCGTGGCGGTCTGTCCCGCCATGTTTTTCGGCTTGGGGGTGGGGGTCCACGCCCAGATAAATTCACACTGGATGGGCTGTTCGCCCGACTCGTCACTGACCAACACCGGCACGCTGACCTCACCCTTGTCGCTTTGCTGCATCAACAGGCGTTGCGCGTCGGACAGCGTGGCCACGGCGCGCAGGGCGCCCTGGGCACGGCGTTTGAAGTCAATGTGCATGGTCTTGGCCAACGGCAAGCAGTCGTCGCGCACATTCATGCCCACCACCATGCCGGTGGCCGTTTCGGCCAGCAGCGCCATGGCCGCGGCGTGCACGCCTTGGATGTGGTTTTGCACGCGGCGCACATTGGCCACGGCAATCTCCACCCGCTCGGGCGCCATGTGCGCAAAGTCCAGACCGGCCGTGCCCGTGAAAGGCACGGCGCGGCCCATGACCTTGTTGCGCAGCCAGGGGCGCAGTGCGGCAGGCACGCGGTCCAGCTTGGCGACCGAACGGGCAAGGCGGTTGGGCTGGGCCATCTCAGTTACGCACCGGTTTGCCGGTGGACATCATGCCCATGATGCGCTCTTGCGTCTTGGGGTGGGTCAGCAGACCGCAAAAGGCCTTGCGTTCCATGGCCATCAGGTATTCCTCGGTCACCAGAGTGCCCGCATCCACCTGGCCACCGCAGACCACCTCGGCGATCAGCAGGCCGATGTGGAAATCGTGCGCGCTGATGAAACCACCGTCGCGCATGTTGACCAGTTGCGCCCGGATGGTGGCAATACCACTGCGGCCGGCCACCGGGAAGCTGCGCTTGTGTGGCGCACGGTAGCCAGAGGCGTACATGGCCTTGGCCTCGTTGATCGCCACAAACAACAGCTCGTCCTTGTGCGGCACCACGATGTCACTGTCCAGCAGGTAACCCAGCTTGCGGCTTTCCAGTGCGCTGGTGCCGACCTTGGCCATGGCCGCGGCGGTGAAACCTTCGGTCAGGAAGGGCAACACGTCTTTGGACGTGGACAGGGCCATGTTTTCGGCCGCACGGCGGGCGATGTAGGTCAGGCCGCCGGCGCCAGGCACCAGTCCCACACCCACTTCGACCAGACCGATGTAACTTTCCATCGCGGCCACGCGTTTGCTGGAATACACGGCCAGCTCGCAACCACCGCCCAGCGCCAGGCCACGGATGGCGGAGACCACGGGCACGTTGGAGTAACGCAGCTTGAGCATGGCGTTTTGCAGCTCGGCCTCGGCGCCTTCAATCGCTTTGGCACCGCCCATGATGAAGGCGGGCATCATGCCTTGCAGGTCGGCACCGGCGGAGAACATCTCGTCGGGCGACCAGACCACCAAGCCTTGGTATTCCTTCTCGGCCAACTCTTGCGCTTGCAGCAAGCCTTCGATGACACCACCACCGATGGCGTGCATCTTGGTCTTGATGCTGGCGATCAGCACTTCTTCATCCAGCGTCCACAGGCGGATGGACTCGTCTTCGAACACGGTCTTGCCGGCAGTTTCGGCCTTGGGCGCGTTGGCACCCAACACGCTCTCGGGGAAGTGTTGGCGCTCGTACACGGGCAGCTGGCGCACCGGCGCAAAGGTGCCGGTGGTGGGGTTCCACGAACCGGCAGACGTGTGCACACCACCGGCGTCGGCCACGGGGCCTTTGAACACCCAGTCGGGCAGCGGTGCCTTGCACAGGGCTTTGCCAGCATCGATGTCTTCCTGGATCATCTTGGCCACTTCGAGCCAACCGGCTTCTTGCCAGAGCTCGAAGGGGCCTTGCTTCATGCCGAAGCCCCAGCGCATGCAGAAATCCACATCGCGGGCGTTGTCAGCAATGGCGGCCAGGTGGATGGCAGCGTAGTGGAAGCTGTTGCGCAGAATGGCCCAGAGGAACTGGCCTTGTTTGCCTTCGGCATTGCGCAGCAGTTTCAGGCGCTCGGCGGCAGGCTTCTTGAGCATACGGCCATACACCTCGTCGGCCTTCTCACCGCCGGCCACGTATTCCTTGCTCTCGCCATCAAAGCGCAGCACGTCGCGGCCGACCTTCTTGAAGAAACCGGCCTTGGTCTTCTGGCCCAGATTACCCATCTCCAGCAGGGTCTTGAGCACCGTGGGGGTGGCAAAACTTTCGTAAAAGGGATCAGTCTCGATGCTGAGCGTGTCCTGCAGCGTCTTGATCACGTGGGCCATGGTGTCCAAGCCCACTACGTCCGCGGTGCGGAAGGTGCCGCTGGACGCACGGCCCAGCTTCTTGCCGGTCAGGTCGTCCACCACGTCGTAGGTCAGACCAAAGTTTTCCACTTCTTTCATGGTGGCCAACATTCCGGCAATGCCGACGCGGTTGGCGATGAAGTTGGGGGAGTCTTTGGCACGCACCACGCCCTTGCCCAGGTTGCTGGTGACAAAACCTTCCAGCGCGTCCAGGTAGGAGGCTTGGGTGGTGGGGGTGTTGATCAGCTCCACCAGCGCCATGTAGCGGGGTGGGTTGAAGAAGTGGATGCCGCAGAAGCGCGGCTTGACTTCCTCGGGCAGGGCTTCACTCAGCTTGGCGATCGACAGGCCCGAGGTGTTGGATGCCACGATGGTGTTGGCGCCAATGAAGGGGGCTATCTTTTTGTAGAGGTCCAGCTTCCAGTCCATGCGCTCGGCGATAGCCTCGATGATGAGGTCGCAGTCACGCAGTTGCTCCAGATGCTCTTCGTAGTTGGCCTGGCCAATCAGCGCTGCGTCATCCACCACACCCAGGGGGGCCGGCTTGAGCTTCTTGAGGTTGTCGATGGCTTTGGTGACGATGCCGTTTTTGGGGCCTTCTTTGGCAGGCAGGTCGAACAGCACCACCGGCACCTTGACGTTGACGAGGTGGGCCGCAATTTGCGCACCCATCACGCCTGCGCCGAGCACGGCGACTTTTTTCACTTGGAAGCGGGACATAAAAATTCCTGAAAGAGGTTACTGGACGCGAATCCAGGTTTGGGTGCGGTAGAAGAAACCGATGTAGCCGCGCATCTCGATCTTCTTGCCCCCTTCGATGGGGGTCATGGTCATCTTGTAAACCTTGCCACTGGAGGGTTCGACAATCGTGCCGCCCTCCCAGATGTCCTTGCCCTCGGTTTTCTTCAAACCGCGGATAAGTTCAAGACCGATGATGGGCTGGTCTTTGCGGTCGTCCTTGCACTCGTCGCACTTGTCATCGGGCTTGGCCTTGGGGTTCAGGTCGCGTTCGATCTTGCCCGAGACCACGCCACCGTTGTCCACAATGCGGATCTCGGACTTGGCCGAACCGTCCTTGTCATCAATCGTTTTCCACAAACCTACGGGCGTCATTTGTGCCATGGCTGTCAATGCACTCAAACCCAGGGTTGCCACCAAAGTATTGCGAATCATCGTTGTCTCCTCTTTTTTAATAACGGGATTGCGGAATGCGGCGGGGCTCAGGCCAGCGCGGCGTCGGTGTCCATCAAAACCTTGGAGCCGGTGCGGGCAGTGCGCATCAGCGTTGCGGTCTCGGGGAACAGCTTGGAGAAATAGAAGCGTGCGGTTTGCAGCTTGGCCACGTAGAAGGGGTCGGTGTTGCCGGCCGCGATTTCACGCAGCGCGACTTGCGCCATACGGGCGAAGAAGTAACCAAACACCAGGTGGCCGGCCACGCGCAGGTAGTCCACGGCAGCAGCGCCCACTTCGTCGGGGTTCTGGAAACCCTTGAAGCCGATCTCGGTGGTGAACTTGGTCATCTGCTCACCCAGGATGGCGATGGGGGTGATGAACTCGGCCATCTTTTCATTGACGCCCTCTTCTGCCACCAGTGCGCCCACCAGCTTGCCAAATTTCTTCAGCGTGGCGCCGTTGTTGCCCAGGATCTTGCGGCCCAGCAGGTCCAGCGACTGGATGGTGTTGGTGCCTTCGTAGATCATGTTGATGCGGTTGTCGCGCACGAACTGCTCCATGCCCCATTCCTTGATGAAGCCGTGGCCGCCAAACACTTGCATGCAGGCGTTGGTGGCGATGTGGCCGTTGTCGGTCAGGAAGGCCTTGGCGATGGGCGTGAGCATAGCCAGCAGTTCGCCGGAGTCTTTGCGCACTTTTTCATCGGCGTGGCCGTGTTCTTTTTCCAGCAGCATGGCGCAGTAGGCCTGCAGCATGCGGCCACCTTCGGCATAGGCTTTGGCGGTCAGCAGCATCTTGCGCACATCGGGGTGCACGATGATGGGGTCAGCCGGTTTGTCCTTGGCCTTGGTGCCGGTCAGGCTGCGCATCTGGATGCGGTCCTTGGCGTAAGCCAGCGCGTTCTGGAAGGCCACTTCGGTCAGGCCCAGGGACTGGTTGCCCACGCCCAGACGGGCCGAGTTCATCATCACAAACATGCCTTGCATGCCCTTGTTGGGCTGGCCGATCATGGTGCCGATGGCGTCTTCCATGACGATCTGGGCGGTCGCGTTGGACTTGATGCCCATCTTGTGCTCCAGACCACCGCAGTAGATGCCGTTGCGCTCACCCAAGGAGCCGTCCTTGTTCACATGGAACTTGGGCACCACAAACAGGCTCACGCCTTTGATGCCGGGAGGCGCATCGGGCAGACGGGCCAACACCAAATGGATGATGTTGTCGGCCATGTCGTGTTCACCAGCGCTGATGAAGATCTTGTTGCCGGTGATCTTGTAGGTGCCGTCGGCCTGGGGCTCGGCCTTGGTGCGCATCAGGCCCAGGTCGGTGCCGCAATGGGGTTCGGTCAAGCACATGGTGCCGGTCCACTCGCCACTGGTCATTTTGTGCAGGTAGGTCTGCTGTTGCTCAGGCGTGCCGTAGGTGTGCAGCGCGTGGTAGGCACCGTGCGTCAAGCCGGGGTACATGGTCCAGGCCTGGTTGGCGCTGTTGAGCATTTCGTAGAACATGCCGTTGACCACCAGGGGCAGGCCCTGGCCACCGAACTCGGGGTCGCAACCCAGGGCAGCCCAACCACCATCGATGTACGTTTTGTAGGCTTCCTTGAAACCCTTGGGCGTGGTCACCGCGTGGGTCTTGGTGTCCAGCGTGCAGCCTTCGGCATCGCCCGAAATGTTCAGCGGAAAAATCACTTCGGAGGCGAACTTGCCACCCTCTTCAAGCACCGCGTTGATGGTGTCCGCGTCGATGTCGGCGTGCTGGGGAATCTGCTTGAGCTCATCCACGACTTTGAGCACTTCGTGCATCACAAACTGCATGTCGCGCAGTGGGGGGGTATACGTTGGCATGGTGCGTCTCCTTGGGGTAACTGAAAGAAATCAGGGGTTAAGCGGACTTGGCGCCGTAGCGCACGAGGATGTTGGCGAAGCCTTGGTTGGCGCGCGCAATGGAACCGGGGTTTTTCAGGAAGCGGGCTTCGTAGTGCAGGGCCAGGATCAGGCCGTGGATTTCAAACGCCATTTGTTGTTCGTCCGCATTGGCATGCAGGTGGCCACACTGCTTGGCCAGCACCACAGCGCGGTACAGCGCGCTGAGCCAGGTTTGCACCGAGGTGGCCAGCGCGTCGCGCACGGGGCCGGGCCGGTCGTCAAACTCGACCGCGCCGCTGATAAAGATGCAGCCGGACTGGATTTCCACGGCCACGCGCTTCATCCAGTTGCCGAACAATGCCTCCACGCGCGGCAGCCCGCGGTCGGCATGCAGGGCGGGGTAAAACACCTCTTGCTCGAAGCGGCCAAAGTATTCGCGGATCACCGAAATCTGGAGTTCTTCACGCGAGCCAAAGTGGGCAAAAACGCCAGACTTGCTCATTTGCGTGACTTCGGCCAGCACACCAATGCTCAGGCCTTCCAGACCAATCTGGGTGGCCAGGCCCAAGGCGGCCTCGACGATGGCGGCCTTGGTTTGCTGTCCTTTTTGCATGGCGCGCTTGGAGGGCGCGCGCTTGACCGGCGCATCTGGCGCGGGCTGGGGCAGGCTGGAAACCGAAGCAAGGGACATGGATAAAAGCACCACAAAATAGAACGATCGTGCTATTTTGCAGCATTTCCACCAACCGCCCCCATAACCCTGCTGTTCTAGAGGGTTACTCCTAAGCAATCTACGGGTTTACCCCAGTATGACCTGCAGCGCGGGCTCCAGATGTTCGGAGGGCAGGCGCTTGAAACCCGAGCGTGCAAAACGCTGCAGGCGGCCCGCGACAAAGGCGGTCAGAGTGGTGGCGCGCACCTGCGCATCTACGGTGGGGGTGGCTGAGGCCTGGGCCACAGCGCTGTCGCGCAGGCACTGCTTGAGCGCGGCTTCCACCTTGTCAAACAGCTGGTTCATGCGCTGCTGCAGGCGTTCGTTTTCCAGCACCAGGGCGTCGCCCACCATGACGCGGGCCATGCCGGGGTTCTTTTCGGCAAACTGGACCAGCATGGTGGCAATCCGCGCAGCCTGGCGCTCGCCATGGCCAGCGCCCGAAACGGGCTCCCGCTCCACGATCTGGTTGATCAGGCTGAACACGCTTTCTTCAATGAAATCGATCAGGCCCTCGAACATCTGGGCCTTGCTGGCAAAGTGGCGGTACAGCGCGGCCTCACTCACCTCCAACCGTGCGGCCAGGGCCGCGGTGGTGATGCGCTCACCACCAGGCTGCTCCAGCATGCTGGCCAGGGTTTGCAGAATTTGCACCCGCCGCTCGCCAGGCTTGGGACGCTTGCGCCCGGAGGTGGCGGGCGCGGAATCGGCCGGTTCGGCAAGCGGGGCGTTGGCGTCGGGCATGGTGGATTCTGCGTTGGGTTCGGATGATTCTCGCACAGGGTTTTGGGCGCCTAGAGTGGAAAATTCAGCCACACCCGCAGGCCACGCCCCCCCGTCCCGCTGGCCAACTGCAAGTGGCTGCGGTGCACGCGGGCAATTTCATCGGCAATGGCCAGGCCCAGGCCATTGCCCTCGATGGCGGTTCCAGGCACCCGGTAAAACCGCTCCAGCACCCGGCGCTGCTCATGCGGGGCGATGCCGGGGCCATCGTCTTCCACCTCCAGAAAAGGCGTGGGGGCGGCGTCAGCTGCGGCAGGGCGCTGGCCGCAGCGCAGGGTGACACGCCCGCCCGCGGGGGTGTATTTGAGGGCGTTGTCAGCCAGGTTAACCAGCAGCTCGCGCAGCAGCCACTCCTGCCCACTGATATGGGCGTGCGCGGCGTCCAGACCGAAGTCGATGTCTTTGCGCATGGCGGCTTCCAGCAGAGACTCCAACACGGCCTCACACAATTGCTGCAGATCCACGCGCTGCAGCGGTTGGGCCTGGGCGCTGCGGGCGTCGGCACGCGACAGGGCCAGCAACTGGTTCGCCAACTGGGAGGTGCGCCGCGTGGCATGCCGCAGACGCAGCACCTGATCCGCTCCTAAAGTAATAGCTGCTTGCGCAGTATCCACGGGCGCCAGTGGCATATTGACATGATTTTTGGTGCCCGTAACGGCCTGGGCCCAGGCCTCCACCTGGGCCTGCAGTCCCGCTAACGGGGTGCGCAGTTGGTGGGCTGCATCGGCCACAAAACGGGCTTGGCTTTCGGCCTGGGCGTTGACCATGCCGAACAGGCGGTTGAGCGAGAGCACCAGGGGCCGCACTTCGTCGGGCGAGGCATCGGGGTCCAGCGCCGAGAGGTCGCGCGGGGAGCGGCGCTCCACGGCATCGCGCAACTCCAGCAAGGGGCGCAAGGCCGTGCGCACCGCCCAGTTCACCGCAAAAAAACCCCCAATGGCCAGCACCAGGTTGGGCAGCAGCACCTTGAGGGCCAGCAGGGCCAACCATTGCTGGCGGGGGTCGGAGCCATCGGCCAGGCGCACCACCAGCTCACCGGCAACTGTTTTGACGCGCTGGCTGACGATGCGGTAGGTGATGCCCTGGTGTTCTTCGCTGGAAAACTCCGCCTCTTTGGTGGTGGGGGGCAGTCCGGTCAACCAGTCATTGCCGACCAGCACCTTGCCTTCCAGGCTGACCACCGCAAAGGCCGCCAAGTCGGGGCGGATGCTGAGGAATTCGTCCACCGGCGGAGCCACCAGCAACACCGGCGGAGTTTCGGCATTGCTGCCGCCAGCGATGACCGAGTCGGCCAACAAAGGCGCCAGGTTCAGCAGTTGGCGGTCTTGGGCCAGCGCAGCGCTGTCGGCGCTGCGAAAGTCGAACCAGGTATTCAGCATGGCCAGCAGTAACAAGGGCAGCAACAGCAAGAGCAGCAGGCGCCGCTGCAAGCCGGAAGACATGCCGCTGGTCATGGCAGGCTCAGGGGGCCAAGAGTTCCAAGCGGTAGCCAAAGCCGCGGATGGAGCGCAGCGCAATGCCATGTGGCTCCAGTTTGCCGCGCAGGCGGGAGATGTAGACCTCCACCGCGTTGGGCGTGATTTCCTTGTCCCAGCCCGTCAGGGCCTGCAGCAACTTGTCTTTGTTGGCGGGTTTGGGGGATTGCAGCAGCAAGTACTCCATCACCGTCCATTCCCGCGGGCCCAGTTCAATCGGCTGGGCGCTACCGCCGGGGGGGCGTATGCAAGCAAGCCGCTGGGCGGTATCCAGCTCCAGCGGACCAAAACTAAGCGTGGCCGAGGTAGCGGCCTGCGAGCGGCGCAACAGCGCGCGCAGCCGGGCCAGCAACTCGGGCAGCTCGAAGGGTTTGACCATGTAGTCGTCAGCCCCCATGTCCAGGCCCTGCACCCGGTCTTGCAGGGCGTCGCGTGCGGTGAGAATCAGCACGGGCATGGTGTGCCCATTTTTTCGCAACACCTGGGTGAGCGCCAGGCCATCCATCAGCGGCAGGCCGATGTCGACCACGGCCACGTCAAACGACTCCGACTGGGTCACCTCCAGCGCACGTTCGGCACTGCCCACCCAGTCCACCGCATAGCCGGCGTCCGACAGGCCCAGTTTGATGCCGCTGGCCACCATCACATCGTCTTCCACCAGCAACAGTCTCATAGTGTTTTTGGCCTCTGAAGCTTATGGAGTAAGCGCAAGCAGCTACTAATTCAATAGCAAATTAATGCGAGCGAATCATGGTACCGAAGGCCTGGTCGGTCAGGATTTCGAGCAGCAGCACGTGCGGCACGCGGCCGTCAATGATGTGCACCGAGTTCACACCGCTCTTGGCTGCATCCAGCGCGCCGGCAATCTTGGGCAACATGCCGCCGCTGATGGTGCCGTCAACAAACAGCTCGTCGATGCGCTTGGCGGTCAGGTCGGTCATCAACTGACCGGCCTTGTCGAGCACACCGCTGATGTTGGTGAGCATCATGAGTTTCTCGGCCTGCAGCACGGTGGCCAGCTTGGCGGCGACCACATCGGCATTGATGTTGTAACTCTCATTGTGTTCGCCAAAGCCGATGGGGCTGATGACGGGAATGAAAGCATCGTCCTGCAGCGCTTTGACCACGCTGGGGTCCACGCTGACGATGTCGCCCACCTGGCCCACGTCGTGCTCTTTGCTCGGGTCGTTGTTGTCCAGCATCTTGAGTTTGCGCGCGCGGATCATGGCGCCGTCGCGCCCGGTCAGGCCCACGGCCTTGCCGCCGGCCTGGTTGATCAGGCCCACGATGTCCTGCTGCACCTCGCCGCCCAGCACCCACTCCACCACGTCCATGGTGGGGCCGTCAGTGACGCGCATGCCCTGGATGAACTGGCCCTGCATACCCAAGCGCTTGAGCGCGCTCTCGATCTGCGGACCGCCACCGTGCACCACCACCGGGTTGATGCCCACCAGTTTGAGCAGCACCACGTCTTCGGCAAAGGCTTTTTGCAGGGCCGGGTCGGTCATGGCGTTGCCGCCGTACTTGATGACCATGGTCTTGCCGTGGAACTTGCGGATGTAAGGCAAGGCCTGGGCCAGGATCTGGGCTTTGTCAAAAGGGGCGATAGGGGCGGCGACGCTGGAGTCAGACATGGTCAAAGTCCGTAGTGGGTTCGGGGGATGAAGCGCAAATTGTGCCGCATTGCCAGAGCCGTATGCTTGCGGCATCCCTACGGCATGCTGCAGCTAGGCGGGCTGGTAGCCCTGCACATGCTGGACCATGAAGGCCTTGATGGCCCCCGCGTCATTGGCGTTGGCCGCCTGCAGTAGCACCTGCAACTCCTGCTGCAGCACCGCCCAAGGCGTGAACGGCTCGTGGGCTTTCATGATGCGCGGGTGGTCCGTGGGCTGCGGGTTGTCACCGATCAGCAGCTCTTCGTACAATTTTTCGCCAACGCGCAGGCCGGTCACCGCAATCTCGATATCCCCCGTAGGGTGCGCCGCATCTCGCACCGACAGGCCCGAGAGCTGGACCATGCGTCGCGCCAGGTCCATGATCTTGACGGGTTGGCCCATGTCCAACACAAACACGTCACCGCCCTGCCCCATAGCCCCGGCCTGCAACACCAACTGTGCGGCCTCAGGAATGGTCATGAAGTAGCGCGTGACCTCTTCGTGGGTCACCGTGAGCGGCCCACCGGCTGCGAGCTGCTTGCGGAACAGGGGGACTACGCTGCCGCTGGAGCCCAACACGTTACCAAAACGGACCATGGAAAAACAGGTGCCCGCGTGTTCTTGCGCCAAAGCCTGCAAGACCAGTTCGGCCACCCGCTTGGTGGCACCCATCACATTGGTGGGGCGCACGGCCTTGTCGGTGCTGATCAAGACGAAGCGCCGCGCACCACTGGCGGCAGCAGCTTGTGCCATATTCAGCGTTCCGAACACGTTATTGCGCACGCCTTCGCCAGGGTTGTCTTCCACCATGGGCACGTGTTTGTAGGCGGCAGCGTGGTAGACGGTGGCGGGGCGGTGGGTATTGCAGATTGCTGCCAATCGCTCAGGATTGGAGACGCTGCCAAGTAAAGGCACCAGCTCCACGGACAACTGCTGAGCCTTGCACACCGCCTCCAGCTCCTGGTGGATGGCGTAGAGACCGAATTCGTTGTGCTCCAGAAGCAGCAGCTGCCGAGGACGTTGTTGCACGATCTGGCGCGTCAACTCCCCGCCAATGCTGCCGCCAGCACCACTGACCAGCACCACTTGCCCCGCAAGGTCCTTGGCTAACAGGGCAGCATTGGGCGGAACCGGCTCGCGCCCCAACAAATCCTCCACATCCAGCTCGTGGATGTCTTGTACCGTGACCTTGCCGCTGGCCAGATCGGCCATGCTAGGCAAGGTACGCACGTGTACGGGCAAGCCTTGTAAGGATTCAATGATCTGGTTACGCCGCTCGCGGGTCGCGTTGGGCATGGCGAGCAGGATGTCGGTGACTCGCTCACGTTCGACGAGTGACAACAGGTTCGTAGACAAGAACACAGGGGCACCGTTGATACTGCGCCCCGCCTTGTTGGCGTTGTCATCGACAAAGCCGACCAAGGCGTACTGCCGTGCAATACCCAGTGCCGCAGCGGTCTGTGCACCAGCGGTTCCAGCACCAAAGATGAGCAACCGCCCCGTACCAGGGCGTGACTTCGCGGCCAAGCCTGCCAGCCAAAATCGCGCAAAAGCACGGCTAGCACCCACCAGCAAGAGGAACACCAAAGGTTGCAACAGTCCCAAGCTTCGCGGCACCATGGTCCATTGCTGCCATACCAAGATACAAGAAAGCAGCGCGGCGTACACCATGACCGCCGTCCCTGTGGCTAGCAGCGCCGCTTGCCCGGTGTAGCGAAAAATAGCGCGGTACAGGCCAAACCGCACAAACACGGGCACCGCAAGCACTGGCGTTAGCGCATAAACCCACCACTGCATGCCAGCGGGTTGGTGCAGGCCGTCCAGGCGCAAAGAAAACGCAATCCAAGTTGCCAGCAGCGCCAACACCATATCCAGCCCAATCACGACCAAGCGCTTGGCCGCACGCGGCCAAGCCAGCACACGGCTATGCATTGATCGCGAACGATTCCTTGGGTTGGCCTTGGGCAATCAAGGCAGCCAGCCACTTGGGCGTCAGGCCACGGCCAGACCAAGTTTCACCATTGGGGCCGCGAAACTTGGGTGCCACGGCGGCCGTGGATTTTTTAGGCGCTTTAGGAGTTTTTTCAGCGCCCACTTTGGCTTTGCGCCCGGCTTTTCCAGCCTTCGCGGGCTTGGCCGTTTGCAAATCTTTGACGGTGATGCCGAAGGCCTGCATTTTTGCGAGGATTTCCTGCACCGTGCTGCTGAACTCTTTGGACTTGATTTCATTAGCCTGCTTTTGCAGCTTTTCGATTTGGCTTTGGATATCGATTAAATTATTCACGAGTTTCTCCTCTACAAGATTGAAATCAATGAGCGACACTTTCCCGCTTTAATACTTTGGCAATGGTAAGTGCAATTATCTTTAAATCCAAACCAAATGAGCGTCGGTGCAAATATTCTTCATCCAACGTCACTTTTTGTCGAATCGGTAAGTCATCACGCCCATTGATCTGCGCCCAGCCTGTCAAACCGGGTACCAAAACGTGGACACCCCTGGCCGTTCGCAGGCCTATTAAATCGTCTTGATTAAAGAGCGCGGGGCGGGGCCCGACAAAGCTCATATCCCCGCACAAAATGCACCACAGTTGCGGCAGCTCGTCCAAACTGCTTTTCCGAAGAAAAGAACCTATTGGCGTCAACCATTGATCGGGGTTTTCTAATAAGTGCGTTGCCACCGCGGGGGTATCCACACGCATGCTGCGGAATTTGGGCATTTTGAAGATGCGGTTGTAACGCCCCACCCGATCAGACCAATACAGGGCAGGGCCACTGGACGTCATGCGCACAGCTAGTGCGGTAACGGCTAGAGGGAAGAACAAGAACGCTCCAGCGCTGAGCGCCAGGGCAATATCAAAAAAACGTTTCAATTTGGGGCCATTTTGTCCATTTTGGATCCAATACCTTCAAAGATTTTATGAGAAGGCTGACAGTGCGGTGATAATAATAACGAAGGAAACGCTGACGACACACCATCGCATCTTTCATTAACAAACGATGCTCAGTGTGCATTTTCGAAAAAAATGCAGTAAAACCCTTTGCAAAAGCAGTGCAATAAATGATGCGTAGAGCAAATTTAGCGACCAGAACAGCCGCGTTGATGAAAAAGCAAATCCTCTGCACACGACCGCTTCAGCGCTGCTACGCTTATTCACGTCTGCTTCTCGAGTGTTGCTGAATAAAACTCTTGCCATGCGACGCTTACAGCGGTACTAGAAAAATTGGTAACGGCCCGTTGATGCGCCGCTTCACCAAGTTTTTCCAACAGGTCGCTTGCAATTCCAAGTCTAATCATTGCAACCGAAAGCCCAAAAACATCCCCCTTATCGACAAAGAGTCCCGTGGAATCTTCAACAATTGCATCAATGACTCCATCGATCCGATATGCAATGCAGGGAATGCCGCAAGCGGCCGCTTCAATAATCACAGAACCGAAGCCTTCTCGGTAACTAGGCAAAACAAATACATCAGCAGCAACCATGTAGCGTTCGGGACAGGGAGTCGGACCAAACCAACGGATACGTACTCCTAATTGTTCACCGCGCGCCCTCAATTCGGCTAGCAGGCCATCTTCATCAGGACCGACTATCCACATTTCCCAGTTCGAATGATGGGCATTTACCAAAGCGAAAGCATCGACTAAATCGAATACCCCCTTGTCACGGACCAAACGGCCTACAAAGATGAAAACCGGAGTGTCGCTGTCGATTCCTGCCGCAGCCCGAAATATTGCGCGCGCAGTTGGATCTGGCCTAAACCGATCCAAATCGACGCCAGCGATAGACCCTGCGCCGAGAACGGTGGCGCCCCCCCCGCGCACAACATGCTCCCGCTCTAAAAACCTACACTGTGATGCGCTGTCAGCAAAGACCCTGCTGGCAAAAGCAACGATCAAACTATCGATAGCCTTTAGGATGGCACGACCGATGCCAGACTTATTCGCCCAGATCTGTCCTGTAAATGTGTGAAAACGCCAAGGAACACCCACCAACCAAGCTGCCAACATCGCCAGCAAGCCAGCCTTTGGCGTAATGCTGTGTACAACTACTGGTCGGATCGCTCTGAAGCAATGAAGCAACTGAAGCAACGCGCGCAAATCCTGCCAAGGTGCAATCTTGCGTGTGATGTCGATATTACGCACACGAACGGCACGGGCAATATCGTCAACCAACGGATAGGCGGCCGTGTTGACACATAACGTTACGTCATAGGTCTCGGCCAATGCAAGCAAATGTGTTCGCAAAAAGGCGTTAGCAGCGAAAGGCGTGGTAACGACAAAAACAAGGGAGCGTTTCATAATCTATCGTGAGAGCACCCAGACACCCAGCGCACAACAAACGCAGCATTTACTGTTGCAAGCCCAAAAATCAGTTTTCATTGGGGGGGCGACAAGAGCGCATCTACACTACTTTTCACCATAGGGTGCTCTCGATTTCTGCGCTCCCAATAGAAACCCCCAGAGATCCACTCTCGCGCGTTTCCACTTCATCAAGTACATGGACAGAATCGTCGCCAAACGTTGCCTCATTCATTAATACTTGAAGACTAAATACGAGGTACTTTAGGCGGAGAGCCCGAAAGACTCTAAGTAGAATCCAGCCCGGCAACGGGACAACGTGCACTCGTCTTCCCGTCTTTGACATGTAAGACTCAAGTACGGCAGACCAAAGCAAACTCTCAGAAAACTGATACAGCGGTGCAAGTTTGCTTGGACTGCTTACGAGCTGCGCGATACAGATCTGTAGTTTTTCCAGCCTGATGCAAGGTAATGATGCAGAAGGCGCCCCCAACTCTGGGAAAAATCCACGGTCCAAAAAGTACCGAAGTTTTTTGAAAACTTGCGCCGACATGTCCACACTTAGCACCATAGGAATTCTCACTACGGAGAACTCGATACCGGAAGCCTCAAGAATCGCACGCATATCTATTTCTGCAGCATATCTCGATTTTCCATATGGCGACGAAGGCTTTGGCAGTACCGCCTTGTCTATGGTTGCACCCGCTGTAAGGCAGGCATCAGTAATTGCATCCCCATACACTCCAACGGTAGACACCATCAAGACTCGAACAACTCGCGCTCTGACAGCCGCAGCCGCCAACCGGTTAGCAGCCTGCACAAACTGTGAGTAATCATCGGCAATGCTGCCTGCGCAATGCACAAGAACTGATATACCCACCAATGCGGACACCATTTCGTCTTCGTTCGCAGTAAAGCTCATGCACCTCATCGGTACTTTTTTGCCATTAGCAAAAATTGGCTTGTCTACGCTACGGTTAAGAACACATACAGCCATCTGATGCTCAGCAAAGCTACTCACGATAGCTCTACCAACCAAACCCGCCCCCCAAACACCAATCGTCATGGCTCTCGAAGCCTCCATCTAACACCGTCCCACAAACCCAAAAAATAATTAAGAATCAACGAAGGCGAACGGTTTCGCACGGTCTGGAACAAAGACTCCAAAAATAACCCCACAAGCAACCATAACAATGACGCTCTAGCCCACTGCCACCCCTTGCGCTTTTTGTAAAAAACAATGTACTCGCGTATCTTACGTCGCTGCCTAGAAGTGAGTTTTTCACGATTTACAGGCGAGACTCGATGGTCCAATCTTGCATTTGGATTAACATAAAATCGGTTTCCAAACACCCTCGCCGCGCGCGTAGAAAACTCTATATCTTCCAACATAAAGAAATCGTTAGAAATATCAAATTTAACCGAATTAAATATCCCTCTGCGCCAAGCGGAGAGTCCACCAGAGAGCGCATGACTCGGAATCAAGGCATGACCTTTACCAACTACATGCCCATGCACACCAACCCTTGGGTCAAAAAAAATGCCGCGATGAAAAAGCTGGAAGTAGCTGACATACCCCTTGATGCTTTTCCCCATGTCTGCTACGAGCCCACAGCACCCCAGCATATCTTGATTTGCCAAAAACCCCGCTTCTATCTCAGCAAGATAATCTAATTCAAGAACTACATCATCCTCAAGAAAACAAATGACATCCCCATTTGCATAACGCAAAGATTCAGATTTGGCAGCGACCAATCCGCAAATGGCTGCATCGAGAATATAGACCACCTGGATTTCAGCACCCTTTGCTATATGCTCCACCGCCCTCCTACCCTGATCACTATCACTTTGGTCGACAACCACCAATGTCGAAGGTTTTTTCGTCTGCGCAATGATCGACCGCACCGCAAGCACGAGATCATCAGGACGATTTTTTGTTGGAATTACTACAGCTAAATTCAAAGCGTTTTGCATTTTTTGACTCAATCAGATTGAAATGATTTTCACTCTTTAAATACATACCCGATACGAGTTTCTTAAGCGGTCTTTCTTGCTTGGGCCATTATTAAAATTAACATGCACCGCACCCGGCAGATGTCACCAATATTATGATTGCTGCCACAACGCGCCACCGATACTCAATGAAATGAGGCGCGACGCATTCAACTCGAACTAAACGCATACCGCGCTGATTGCAGCTTTTTACACCTCTCACCACACTAGATTACAGTTCAACAAAGGCAATACATTCAAAGGGCCGTGTAACATAATAACATGCCACTCAATGAATAAGTGCCACAAAGTTTAGCCCCCCCCCCCCACACACACACATGGAACGCCCCCTCAATTACAAGGATCGCTGGCATCAAAAATCAAGAATCTGCACAATCGATATATTCTATATTTCGCATCAAGCGACTTTCCGCGAATCACAGGCCACCACTGGCCGACATACCTCACAGACGTGAAGTTACTTTAGAATCCACCGAAAGGTTCCGCAACCTGAATCGAGAGAAAACAAATTGATACCGCCAATCAACATCAAGTCGATATTGCTTAACTTCTCCAACGCAGATTGCCGCAGACTGTTCAATTTTAGCTCCGGACACGCTGGAGCCTTGCCCATCCAAGGACATCGATTGGCAATTGCAT
The DNA here is from genome assembly GCF_002943465.1 of Rhodoferax sp. TS-BS-61-7. Lineage (GTDB taxonomy): Bacteria > Pseudomonadota > Gammaproteobacteria > Burkholderiales > Burkholderiaceae_C > Allorhodoferax. The sequence continues at coordinate 83,734 of NZ_PTQY01000005.1, read as the reverse complement.
TACAGCCAAACACAGCAATTGATTACATTTTTTTGCTCAAGATTCTTGTGAATGCGGCCATCGGGCTAGTGATAGAGATCATTCTGCCACTCAGGCATACCTGGCTTATTGCAAGAATCACCCTTCGCAAATTTAGGGCATGTTTTGATGAAGAGCCATCTCATGATTTGAGTGTTGTTTCGATTGGCGCAAATTTGCCGAACAAAGATGCATATTTGGGCAAGCTGCTTGAAGAAATTCGAGCGCCATTTAACTACATCACCATGGCAGCCGGAAGTACGACTCACAGCCCAGAAAACATTCTTATAGAATCACTTCTTCCAGCAAGAACAATAGCATTCCTTTGGCTATCCTTGCCACTGCGAGCTCCTTGGCTTTTATTTCAGCTACTTTGCTGCACCCGGAAACTAAAAAACATCCATGAGAAAATAGTTTTCATTTGCTTCGGCTCAATGGAAATCACTGCAGGAAGGGTACTGGGACAACAAATTGCAGTTGCGGCAATCTCCCATCACCTCAATCAAGGAAAAACAAGAACTCTTTTGTTTCCCATGGAAGCCAGAAACTGGGAAAAATGTATCGTCGCCGCAGCAAAATCTGCACAAGTACACACAATTGGGTATGTGCACTGTGCATTAACTCCGCGCCATTTTGGTCTACGGGACAACTGCTTTCTCAGCGAAATTGAAACCCCAGATCGCATTATTGCACCGAGTGAAATGGCATACAATATTATTAGAACCCAATATGGCGATCGTACCGCCAAGGGGTACTTTCTTCGGGGTTTGAATTCGCCCCCGCGACTCACATCGAGTAAGAAAAATTACTTACTTTTCGCTCTAATTGGGGATATGTCAGAATCCGAAAAAATTATAGAAGCAGTTGCGAGCTTGCGAAATCTGCTAAAACAACATCTTGTCATACGCATAAACCCAAATACGGCCTCATTTCCCCACCTAAAGAGCTCCGTCACCTTCCATGGCCTGTCACTTTACGATCCTATTGCCATGGGCCTTCCAGAAGTATGCTTTTTTCGTTCGTCGTCTGTGGCAATTGAGTATCTCCGGCAAAACGTAAAGCCCGTGTACCTGGCTATCGACGAACCAATCAGCAACAACGTATTTGAACTTGACAACAAATTTGGCATCACCTCTGTTAAAGTAGATGGTACGTTCGCCCAAGCCATGACGCAACTAGTTGCCGAAGACCACTACGTGCGAGGAAGCGAGATTGCCGCCTACTACCTAGATGCAGACTTTACGCCCTCGGATCTTCTAAATCTAATTTACTTACCAAAAGTATGATCAAAGTGTTTATCGGTTTCGACCCGAAGGAAGAAGTGGTGTATCACGTACTGTGTGCCTCGATACTCCGTCGCTCTTCGGTTCCTGTTCAATTTATTCCTGTCGCCCTCTCAACTCTTAAAGGAATATTTAATCGCGAGCGAAACCCTCTTCAATCGACCGAGTTCTCATTTTCGCGATTCCTGGTGCCATACCTCTCAGACTACGAAGGCTGGTCTATTTTCATGGACAACGACATGTTGGTACTCGATGACATCGCGAAGCTCTGGGAACTGCGAGACGATCGATACTCCGTCATGTGCGTTCAGCATGAACACACGCCCATGGAAGACACCAAGTTCCGTAATCAAGTGCAGACCAAGTACGAGCGAAAGAACTGGTCCAGCGTGATGTTGATGAATAACGCAAAATGCACTGCGCTGACGCCAAGCTATGTCGAGACGGCTAGCGGACTAGATTTACACCGGTTTAGATGGCTGGCTGACGAGACCATCGGCAAGCTACCTGCTCGGTGGAATCATCTGGTCGACTACGATCCTCAGTTGCCACTCGATAACATCTCAAATTTACACTATACAGAGGGCGGCCCTTATTTCCCAGATTATCGCAATTGTGGCTATGCGAACGAATGGCTTACCGAATACAAAAAAACTATTTTTCCATTTGTAAACGACATTTAAAACCAGTCAATTGGCTGGCAATCGAACAACGCAATTAGTAATATGCCTCAAAATAAGGTGAAGGTCTTTTTTGATCGACTGGATTATTTAAAAAACAGTAGCGATCGTATCGACATACGCGCTCGTGTGGTCCGCCAGTTTCTGGGCGAAATAGGTAACTTGAAAATTCTGGACATCGGTTGCGGTGATGGCAGCCTGTCTCTGCCGATGCTGAATGAAAGTAACCGTATCACTATGGTGGACATCTCTGATCAGATGATTGCGCAAGCGCAAAAGAATGTCCCCGACCATCTGGCTTGTAATGTCGATCTAATAAATGGCTCTTTTGAAATTATCTCTGATGCTCTTCAGTTCGATATCGTGCTGTGCGTAGGAGTTATTGCACATGTGCCAGACGTAGCGCGGCTTTGGCGGAAGATTGCAAACGTCCTGAAACCTGGCGGTCTATTGATCATTGAAACAACACCGAACCCCTACCCCATTGGCAAGCTGCTTTTTCCCTACTACTTTGTCCGCAATCTCCTTTCCGGCAAGACTCCTCAGTATGCAAAGAACCGAGTCAAAGTTGCCGACTTACTCGAGGCAGCAAAAGGCATTGGCCTAGAATCCCTTCAATCCGTCAGATACAGCTTTCCGCTCCCCGGGATGACCCATTGGTCGCACAAGGCAAAAATGCGATATACGCTATTCACTCTCAACAATAAGTTTGCTTCCCGCTTCGGATCAGAGCATATTTTCCTGTTGCAAAGAACTGCAATGGAGACCACGCACACATGACAGAACATTTTTTTGGCGGCAAGACTCATCAATCGGATTCCATCCATCTGATATCCGATAGGTTCCGCCCGCACGACAAATCTTATCTTCCTCTGAGCAAAGTACAGGAAAAAACACGCCAGGATGTGCTGTCCAAGTTGACGAATGGCACGTACCAGCTAACTCTACATAAGTGCCCATTGTGCGACTCCAATGAGTTTGCAGCCATCGCCGAGCGTGACCGCTACTCGCTGCCGGTCCAGACATTAGCATGCCGTCGGTGCGGGCTGCTCCTGACAAATCCTCTCATGCGCGGCAGTGACTATGCAGATTTCTACCAAAATCACTACACATCTCTGTACGAAGGCTTCCAGTGTTCTCCAGCGGAGTTCTTCGAAGGGCAGCAAGGTGCAGGCAAGCGCCTTTACGACACCATCAGCAAGCATGTAAACATACGCGAAATGCGCGTCGCCGAGGTAGGTTGTGCCGCCGGCGGCATTCTGTCGTACTTCCAGTCTTACTGTAGGGACGTAGTTGGCTGCGATTTCGGAACAGACTTCATGGCCTACGGCAAGACACGCGGCCTGAAACTCAAGGTAGGCGGCGTGGAAACGCTACGGGAGGAACATCCTGATGCCATCATCTACAGTCATGTGCTTGAACACATACTCGATATCAATGCCGAACTGGAGACAGTTGCCGACATACTCCCCCCTGAAGGCATACTGATCATCGACGTTCCTGGCGTCTACAACATCCCCAACGCCTACGAATCCGATTTTCTGCGTTATCTTCAGAACGCGCATCTGGTCCATTTCACAGCTGAGACTCTGACGGCCGTTATGGCCAAGCACGGCTTTTCTAAGGTTCATGCTGACGAAAGGTGCATCGCAGTATTCCGCAAGACGGGTATGCGCCAAGCACCGCAAATTGCGGCAGAAGGCAATGCCCACCTCAAGGCAATACAGTTCCTGAAAGAAGTAGAAAGCTCCCGCCTGATAGTCAAGGCAAGACGCTTTCCACGCAAAGTTATAGTCGCTACTCTAAAAGCGCTGGGCATTCATACCATGGCGCGGCGTATATATCGCAAACTATCCTCACAGGGATAATCTTGAGAGAGAGCGCCATGAGTTTGCTTAAAGAGCCCGCCAACCACAAACTTCTGCATCTGGTTTCAACTCCGATCGCAATTATGGCTAGGCAGGGCTTGAAAACCTTTGCTGGCGTCACCGGTGACGACCCCTCCAATGCGCGCAACGCGGGCATTAGTTTTCTAGTGTTGTTAAGCGTGTTCGGGCAAGGCCGATTACTTGGCCGCATCATGGTCAGCACCGTCGCCGCTCACGAGCACTACTTCATTGATATAGATGCAGAAGTCGCTAAGCAGGGCTGGACAGACATCGCCAGCCTCTGTGCCGTGCACCGGATTCCTTCCCAATATGTCTCGGGAGACAGTCTTATCGACAACATCGTCACGGAAACGCATGGCGATTTCACTATGTATCGGACCGTTGTCCAATACGCCATTGAAGACAAGGGAATGGGCAGCGTTATTTACGAGACACCGCCAAATCTCAACGTAACAGGCAGAAAGCCGCATTTCCTGTCATTTTCTAACAAGATCTATCTGCATCCAGATACAGAAAACCACATCTGTCTTCTCAACTACTCCGTTAGTCCTGACTATTCGCAGTCTGCCGATGTGAAGATTGTGTTTCGTGACGCCAGTGGCGCCTGTATCGGGCGCGAGAGTATCACTGTCTCGGCTTTTGATTTCGGTTGCGTGCAGGTCGACAAGTTCGTCCGGGCCGGGCCCTCGACCTTCGTAAGTTTCACTGCCGCCTCAGTAAGCTCCGCGCTGATTCCCCTCAGCGTCGTCGTCAATAGGGCTTCGGGTGGCGTTTCTGTCGAACACTCCCACCCCCCGCAGGAGTACATGATGACTGACTGGTCCGTCATCAACGGCATCAAGCTCCAGGCCGCGAAATCTCTTTTCGGCAACTAACATGCTCAGAACACTCTATCGTCATCTGCCTCTACCGAAGGCTGCCAAGCCGTGGCTTAAGAGCAGGATGCCACTCGCATGGCAACGTCAGCGGCAATTTCGAAAGTACGGATCTATCAACGAGCTCTATTTCTGGCGCTTGGATCAAGGTATTGATACTGTTGCCCCAATCCAGAACTATTTTTCCAGCTTGTTCCCCGATCTCGATACCGCGACGCGGGGACAGGTGTGGATTTTCAACAGTGATGGCAACGAGATTGCATCTCATGAGTTCAACCTGCCTGTTCACGGCATGCACCCATTGCGCATCAGTGAGCTTGTTGGGCACGGAAACAGCTACGGCACCTTCATGTGGCATATCCGCATACCGGACAGTGTCGCAAGCTTGGAAGTCGTCCGTAAGAATCTCATCTATTTCACCGATCGTGGCTACATTTGCTACGAAAGAGACCACAGCCAACCTGCGTTTATGCATGGAGTAGATCGCTATGCAGTGTTCCAGGAACAGTGCATGCAGAGTAGCGAGCTTTTTTACGGACAGACTGAAGGTAAGCATGATTGGACGCCAGAGTTCCCAATTCAAGGCGGTATGCAATCGGCCATTGATGTCATGCTGTTGAATCGCACAAAAAGACCGTGCGACTGCTTAATCACACTCTATCGCAACGGCGGCATCAAAATTTTTGAAACAACCCAAAAAGTCATGCCGCGCGGGGGAGCCATCCTTCCACTCGGCGACGACATACTTGCGCAATTGCAAGACAGCGGCGGCTATTTCAAGGTTTCCGGCCTACCGACCCAATGGGGCCGGCCAGCTATCACACGCCACTACTCCTGCGGTGCCATTTCCGTAATGCACTGTTAATCGCGCCCGCTCCGGATCAGGCCAACAAATAAATACTCCATGCGCTCGCTGCTCAAACAACTTGTCTCTCTGCCCATCGTCATTCTTGACGCAATTGCGCAAGCCTATATGTCGGCACTTTCGGCCATATTTCCTAGTCGAGTACCATTTTGGCTCGATATCCAAAGCCGTCGCATTGCCGCCCGCAAGTCATCAACTACACATGAAACAGCCGGAAGGCCGCAAGAGTTCGTATTTCATACCCCCAATGGCTTGTGCCAGTGGCGTGTAAACACCTTCTCGACCAAAGAGCCCGAAACACTTGAATGGATTGACCAATATGGCGGCGACGGAGTCCTTTTCGACATAGGGGCAAACGTCGGCCTCTATTCGATCTACTACGCGAAGACAAAACCCGGCAGAGTTTATGCGTTCGAGCCGTCGGTGTTCAATCTCGCTTTGCTGGCGAAGAATATCAATGCCAATCAGGTCCAGGACAAAATTCGTATTGTTACCAATCCTCTGACCGCGCAGAACGAGTTTGCCAACTTCAACCTCCAAGTCACCGATGAGGGAGGCGCGCTTTCTGCGTTCGGTGTTGAGCACGGACAAGACGGCAAGCCGTTGCAAAAAGTGCTGTCTTACCAGACATGCGGTTTTTCGCTGGACTATTTGATCGAACAACACATCGTTCCTGATTACCCAAGCCTCATCAAGGCAGATGTCGACGGTATCGAACATCTGATTTTGCGCGGAGCCCGCAAGACTTTGGCCCACCCGCAATGTCACACAGTCCTCATTGAAGTTCATACAGACTTTGAAGCCCTGTCGAAAGAAGTTCCAGCCATTCTTACCGAGGCAGGATTTCAACTGACAACGCGCGACAGTGTGAACCAGATATGGGTAAAACCCCCGACGGCCTAAAATTTAGCAGACCATGCTGGCGAATTCAATCAGGTGCTACTGCATCTCAGCTTCGTTTGGGTTACCGAACATGCGCAGCCTTTTTGCCTTGTAGGTATTGGCCAATTGCTCGGTTAGAGCAGCGACCCCAGACGCAAATGAAACGCCCTGAGCTGGCTCGAAATTCGGGCGCATTTCCTCTGTCGGATCAAAATATATGCATGGGATCCCTAACGCACTGGCAATGCACGCAGGCGAAGAGTTCGGAATCACAACTACGACATCGCTTTCCGCAACGAATTTGTAGATGTCAGTATTGAATGGAGCCAGTTTTACTTGCCCGTCTTCCGAACGGCTTGCCACTAATTCAATATATCTTCTGTCATGAGTTGGGGAATACTGGCGCTTATGTTTCAGATTTACCTTGCACTCAACCGCGTCCAAACCGCGCAAAACTGCCGTTGCCTTGAGAACATCCTCCAAAAAACCGATAGCGGTAGAGGGGCAATAGTAGTTTCCTAGCAGGCCAATTGATTCAGCATAGGCATCGCTGATCGGAGTGACATCAAATACAGCGACATTGAAAGAGGCTGTCACATTCTTACCCAATGTACCGGGCAGGTACCACATCACAGGACCAACTACTTCAGCACATTGAAGTCGGCCACCACGCTCCAGCAGATATCGGCGAAAACCCTCAGTCCATACCCAATGCGTATCCACTTGCATGTATCGGTAATTGGGAAGATCTGCAGCAAAGTCGTCTGCCTTCATGACAAATGGGATCACATTCTGGGAATACCACACCATGTGGGTCGCATAGGTACGAGGGGCACGCGCCCAGAGTGGCTGAATCGAGTAATTGGAATTAGTAAAAACTATGGCCTCGATCTGACCCGCTCGGTCAAGTGCCGCCAACAGCGGCGCCACAGCATAGTCGCGGCTAAGCAGGGCCAAGTGTCTGCAACGGACAATGCCCCAGACATATCGTGCGGGGATAATCAAGTGCCGTCCGAGCAGGCTGAGTCGCTCAGGCCAAGACAACCGTGTCTCTCGAGCCAATTGCACGAATGGGTGTCGTGCATAGCTTAGCCTTGCATCAGAGTAGGAACCTTTGTGGGTCAAATCCTGGACGATCAGCCTTGAAGCAGAACTAAGAGGCCCAATCGGGCCTTTTGCACAATACTCAGCAAAACGCTGGTCATCGTCACCATAGAAAAGACTTTCCCCCCCCACGCCAAACACCAGGGTCGCCTTACCGCGAGGCGCACATGTACCGATAAACAGAATTGAATACAGGGCATGCAGCCAGTGCGCGCCGAAATCAATACAGGCACGCATCAATAACAGGGCGGTCAGCGTTACCTTGCCAGACTGCGTATTGATCGTGATGCCATTTAAATTGAGGCACGCCCCCTCTGGATGCAAAAACGGCTCATTTTGGCGCAGATGTTGTGCTAGTTGGGAGACAAATGGCGCCAGAGTCAGCTCAATTAGGCGCTGAATCAGTCGATGCCTCACAGTACCCGCATCGCAACCCAGCACCGGGTGAATCTGCGGCACTATCCAGCGCTCCACCTTTGAGATACGTGCATCAAAAGCCGCGTAGGCATGAATGGAATGATGTTTGGTTACCAACCCTGCCTCCGTCAAAGATGCCAAACCATAGAACAAGCGGCAACCGCATCGACTGGTACCAATGGGTGAAATTCGTCCACAAAGCCCAATTTCTTGTAAGCATGAATAGCGGGGAGATTGTCCCGATCCACGCCCAAAACTATCGTTTTTATGCCGCGGTTGTCCCGCAGCCAATATGCAGAGGAACCAATGACCTCACCAGCAACGCCAAGGCCACGCCATGCAGCCTCTCCAATCAGGATACCGAGAACTGCAACCGAACGGACGCTATCAATCGGCTCATACTTAATGTTTCCAATATGCGTACCATCGTGAGTGAAGATACCGAGAAACAAGAGATCATCACGTGCCTCGCGTTGTGATACGTAGCTACGCAGCTCGTCCATGTCATTGTCGCCATGGGCGCCAATGATGAATCTCTGCGCTATCTCATCTCGTAGCCAAGAGAGATAGCGCTCCGATACGTCAGCGACAGACAATTGACGCAAATAAAATCTAGCTGTGGAAATCAATACTTTATCAACCTAGTAGATCAAAGCTGAGCGGCGCGCCCCTCTTTACAGCGTATTTCAAAGTCTTTCGCATATCGACATCAATGAAATTGTGTGGCAATCCCATTCCGGGGCAAATGGTGTGAAGCCAAGTTTCCATATTGTCGTCAATGCGTGTGGCTTCGTCTCCGACCTTTTCTTTCGAAAGCGATAAGAACTTCATCATAAGCAATGGCAATACAGTCTCGGCCCACTGGTCAAGTAACATGATATGTGGTTTGTGCGTATATGGTTAACTTGAAGAGTTCAACACCGATTCGGCAATGGCATCGAAGTCGGCAACATAAACATCGGGAGCAAGGCCCAAACCAACAGCTTCGCCCTTGATATCGGGAATCAGCGGTTTAATTTTAAAGTTTCGCAGGCCCGGAACACGGGTTATGTAGGGCCTCCCTTCAAAAGGGTATGATACGCCATCGCATATAAAATTCTTTAAGCAAAGGCAAAGCTTCTTTCCACGCCTGTAAAGTTACTTTCAACACAGGATCGTCGTGTGCACTTACCGGGCAAAACAAGCCTTGGAAAAGCTGCTTGCGGGCAATAAGTTCTTGCAACGGTAGGTTTGTGTGCGCCCGAATTTTAAATAACCGACGCGAAAAAGCAATTGGCTCCAATCAGATAAGTGTGTACGTCGAGACCATTTGCAGCAATTTCTACTGTGAGGTCTTTTATGCGTTTTACCCCTATTTTCCAAGCGGGTTAGATGGGTTTCGTCCCGTAGATCTCGAGCTTCTGGAGAAGCGATGCGAGCTGCGGAATTTCGACCCAGTGAGTGAGATCGACAGAAACACTTTGGGCTTGTCGTGCAAAACTGCACGAGTTCCATGATGTCGCGGCGACCGATGAGTACGCGCACCGAATGTCTATTCGACATGCCCTTGCCCCAAGTTTACTGATCAGCATCGATACTATACATTTTTGCCGCGCCCCCTCTGATCAGTTTGTCTCTGGAATCAACATATTCCCGATAGAAAACCAGTTTTGCCGTCCCCTACAATGCATCCGGATGGTCTCCCTTTGACAGCAGGCATTTCCACGAAGCGGGGAAAAGCGTGGCCGCCAATCCTCACCACATGCGTCAACTCTGCTCCAAATGCTAGCGAATGCTGGTGTAAACAAGCTCTGCAAATCGCCAATCGTCCATCGTGTCGATGTCAATCGCCTGATGGCGCTGAATCGGATAACCCAGAAAACCCTCATCGCTACCGGCGCCAACCGTTGACAAAATGCGCTGGCTGGACATAAAGCAAAACTGGCCTGCATCGTAGTAGGCAGAGGAAAGATCCTGGGAGCGAACGGAGAACATTCCTGGCTGCGTCGGCACAAGCACACCGCTCGGTTCGCGCCGAAATGCCCACTCAATGGGACAGGGATACTCGGCCACGCCGAGGACAGCCCGCTTTCCTTTTAGCGAATCGTATAAAGCTGCGCCACCTCGCAAATCTTCTGCCGTGATCATTGGCGCACAGGCCATGAGCATTGCGACGGTATCAAATGACAACCCCTGCCCCTGATATTCCTCGAGCACGTATTTCAGCACCGGCATAATAGGCGTATGGTCGTCTGCCAAATGCGGAGGTCGCATAAAGGCGACCTTAAGGCCCAGCTCCGCCACCACTTTGACAATCTCTTTGCTATCCGTTGAAACATGTATTTCGTCAAAAAGACCGCTGCTCAATGCAGCTGAAATGATGTGGGCAACCATTGGTTCGCCACAAAAGCTACGTATGTTCTTGTCCGGAATACGTTTGGAGCCGCCACGGGCTGGAATAATTGCAATACGCTTCACTCAATTACCTCTATTCCTTGCTTTAGAAGCTCTGCACTGCGTTCACCACAATTGAATATTAAGTCTATCGCTGACATGAAGGGGAGAAAATCACCAAACAATTGAGGATAGACCGGATGATGAAAATTAAAGTAGCGAATTGGTAAGCCAATTTGCTCGAAAGCAGTGGATTCATCCAAATATGCTTTCGATCCTGGTGCCGAAATATATTCGGTTGCTTCCAACTCTACACATAATGAGGCGAGTAAGTCGGCCTTGGTCCCGCACCCATGCAAATCACTTGAGCACAATAGTTGGGTCTTTATGTCAAATAGTCCGCAGAGAAATTTCACAATTCCTATATTTAAGTCCACAAGTCTAGTTTTCTTTGGATCAATACAGGACAAAACACCTGACCCTAGCTCCCTGAAGTAAGGAGCTCTAGCGTAATTCATTTCTATTGACTTTCGGTGGACGTCAATAATATTCCCGCCAGTATCGATTTCGACTTCGTTAATCAATTGATCACGTTTACCTTTACTAATTACCGGGACAGACAACCACTGCGCGCCTTGAGGAGTCTTAACTTGATTACGCTGTTGCCAAGATCGCTTCGCAAATTGAACGGAATCAAGGAAGACAAAAATGTCAACAGCTTGCATCAAGGCAAAATAGCCGCACCAAGGCAGATAGGTGGGCTGCATGATCGCTACGCGTGTCATTCAGACACCGCCAGTCCGATGCCGTCGAAGCCGTAGTTGTTCCCGTTATAGAACATAAAGTGCCTGCCGTCGTGTTTGACGATGGCAGCGTATTCCGTCATTGCGCTGTCAAACCCCGAGAGGCTGACGTCGATGCCGGCGAGGTGATCGAGGCGTTCCCAGTGGAGTCCGTCACTAGATTCGGCGTATCCGATCCGGTAGTCGGCTCTCTTGTACGAAAACCACATGCGCCACAGGCCGTCTTCCAGCACCACATAGGGCCGCGCCAGCGCATGCTCGTTCTCATCCCGGAAGTCGAGGCAGACGTGGCCTTCGCGTACCCAGTTCTTGCCGTCCCGGGAATAGCCGGTCTTGATGTTGTAGCGCGGCAGGTCCTTGTGCAGCCACTCGTAACCGGACACGTAGAAGATTCGGTAGCCGTCGCCGTGGCGAACCACCCATGGCGCTGTGTTCAGGTAGGGGTCGGTGCGCGTGCGCTCAAGGATGGGCGCGCGCGACCAGCGTTCGAAGGTCTTGCCCTGGTCCTTGCTAATCGCCAGGCCGCCGAAGATATGCATGCGCACGGTCGAACCCGGATTCCAGCCGATGTAATACAGGCCCAGCTCACCGTCCGGCAGGTCGACAACACAGGACGGCGTGACGCCGTTGTCGTCGAAGCAGCCCAGCGCGCCCGGCGTCAGCACCGCCGCGGACGGGTAGTCGACGATCTGGCCGTCGCGATTCAGGTCCACGATCGCGTGGCCGACGTGCGAGCGGTTCAGCGCGTCGCGACCGGAGAAAAACACCTTCACCAAGCCGTCGCCCAAAACCTGCGGCGTCGGCACCATGCAGTGTGTCTGCGTCCATGGCAGGCGCCGGTCCGGCTGAATGATCAGCCCGAGCTTGCGCCACTGCTGCACGCTCCTGTTCTGCATCGCGTTTATTCGATGATGATGAAAGTGCGGTCGGTCATGAACTGCGATTTTTTGACGTGGTATTTCATGTCCTTGAAGACTTCCTTGAACGCCCGCGTCTCGCCGGGATAGTCCTTGTTGTTCAACTCGTCGAGCATGACCACGCTGCCCGGCACCAGGCTGGACTTGATCGCCTCGAGCGCGGCCTTTGTCGGCTCATAGAGCGCCATGTCGAAGTAGGCCAGCGCGACGATCACGTCGTCGTTCTTGGCGAACCAAACTGGCGCGCTCTTGCTGACGTCGCCCTCGACCAGTTCATGCTTCTTGATCGCGGCGAGAACGTTGTTTTTCTCGTGGTAGTCGATCAGCCCCTCGAGGTACTCGCGGTAGTTCTCCGCGACCTTGTAGCCGCCGATCTTGATGGTCTCGCTGCCGCGGTCCTTTTCCGAAATTTCCGGGTATCCCTTGAAAGTATCGAAACCGATGACACGGCGGCTCTGGTTGAAGGGCTCGTAGATCGCGCGCAGGTTCTCGAACAGCACGATGTTCTGGCCCCACCAGGTGCCGAACTCGACGATCACGCCGGGCTGGTTGAGGATGAGTTGGTAGGCTTCGTTGACGAACAGGATTTTCGTCAACGCCGAGCTGCGCATGAACAGGCCCAGACAGATCAGCAACTGGTCGTCCGGCATCGGCCGGTCCTTGAACATCTGGTACAGCAATTCGCGATGCTCGAGGTTCTGCGCGCTTGCCTTGGTTTCCATGGTGTAACCGAAATCTTTATTACTGGACATTCCCAGGCCTCGATCTTTCTTTAAATTTTAAAATACATGCGTTTGAGCGCTTTTGCGCGGCGATCGTCTTCAGCGTAAACCTCGGCCTGCGGCGCCAGGGCGACCGAGCCGTCCGGCATGTCGCGGGCTACAGCCGCGTCCATGGCGATGAAGCAGTCGTTGCCGATCGTGCAGAAGTCGCGAAGCGTGGAGTTTACGCCGAAGAAGTTGCGTTGCCCGATCTTGCAATGCCCCGAAATCACCACATGCGAGGCGATATAAGTATGGTCGCCGATCACGCTGCCGTGTCCGAGATGGTTGCCCGACCAGATCATCACGTTGTTGCCGATGCGCACGCCCGGCTGGATGGTCTGGTTCTCGAGGATGAAGCAGTTGTCGCCTAGCATCAGCCCGGGCCAGCTCACCGACTTGCTGGACACATAAGAAGCCAGCGTATAACCGGCCGCCCTGGCCTGCTCGTACTTTTCCTGGCGCAGGCGATTCAGGCGCGCATAAGACAGCGCGACGTGCATGCCGTATTCGGCCGGCGGGAAATGTTTGACGACCTCGCTGAACGGCACCAGCGGCAAACCCTGGAAACTGTCGCCCTCGACAAAACCATCGTCCGCCGTAAAGGCGACGACCCGGTACTCGCTGTCATGCTCGAAATAAAACCGGGCGAGCTCGGCCATTTCCGCGGTGCCGAAGATGACGAGGGGTTTGCTCATGTGCGGTTCAACGGCACAGCGCAATCAGAAAATCGAGCGGCAGCTTCATCAGTTTCTCGGTCGAGCGACCGGTTTCCACGGTCTCGAACACCTGCTCGCAATAATGCTGCAGATAGCGTTCGGAATCGCAAAAGAAAAACTCTTCGCCGTTGCGGAAGTCGAAGTCGCGGATTCGGTAACGATGGTCGCCCAACATCTCGGCGCGCCGGTAGATCTCGTGCTCGGGACCCACGGTGGAGATGTAGACGCCGCCGCCCGGCTTCAGGACGCGGCGGAATTCCTTCAGCGCCGCCAGGAAGTTTTCCTCGCTGCCCTCGTAGTGCAGCGTGTTCACCGATAACAGCAGATCGAAGTGCGCGTCGGGATACGGCAAGGCGCGGTTGCTGCCGGCCTGGATTTTGGTCTTGTAGCCGCGCTCGTCCATGATCTCCTGGACCGTGGCCGCCATTTCAGGGTGCAGGTCCACGCCATGGCATTCGCAGCCGATGTCGGCGAAGGGCACGAGGTTATTTGCAAAGCCGCAGCCTACATCAAGCACACGCCATGAAGGCTCCGGCTTGAATGGGGACTTCAAATAATTGCTGCCACCGAAAAGGAGCTTAAGCATCACCTCGTTGGGCCACTTCGGGTATTTGTGCTGATGCTTTTGCCGATGAATTTCCTTATTCCACTCATCGGTGGCGCGATTCGTGTTACTCATTTTGCACCACCGAAAGTCAGGACACTCCAGTCCAGCGGCAGGTCTTTGTCCGCCGCACGGGTCAGCTTGGCACCAACGACAGCCGCCGCGTAACGGGCGCGCAGGCCGACTGCCGGGCGCTTGATGACGATATCGGCGGCGCTTATCGTTTCGCCTGCGGCCATGTTTCGCGCCAGATACAGACCCTCGCGGCGGCCGAGTTCGCGCTCCTTGGGCAGCATCCGCTTCTCGCTGGAGCCGAGCGCTTCGTGCGCTTCCCGCACGCCGGTGACATAGGCTTTCAGCTCGTGCGGCTCCAGCGCGTAGAAGTGGTCCGGGCCGGCGCCCTTCTTGTCCAGGGTGTAGTGCTTCTCGAAGACCGTCGCACCGAGACCGACCGCGGCGATCGCTGCGGTCAGGCCCAGGGTGTGGTCGGAGAAACCAACCGGGCAATTGAAGCGCTGCGCCAGCGACTGAATCACACGCAGGTTGACCAGCTCGTTGGGCAAGGGATACATCGCACCGCACTGCAGCAGGACGATCTGGTCGTTACCGGTGCCCAGGCAGGCGTTGACGGCTTCCTCGACATCGACCATGTCGCACATGCCGGTCGAGATGATCACGGGCTTGCCGGTCGAAGCCAACTTGTGCAGGAATCCGAGGTTGGTGGTTTCCGACGACGCCACCTTGTGGGCCGGCGTGTTGACGGCTTCGAGCACGTCGACGGATTTCAGGTCGAAGGCGGAAGCCAGGAATTGCAGGCCCTGGTCACGCGCATGTTTCTCGAGAATCGGCACCCACTCGGGGTCCAGTTCGATAGACTTGAATATGTCGTGGAGTTCGCCGCCGTTCGGGTACAGGAAGTCGGCGCGGAACAACTGGAACTTGACGGCATTGGCGCCAGCCTCGGCGGCCACGTCGATGAGCTTGCGCGCCTTGTCCAGGTTCTTGTCGAAATTCGACCCGATCTCTGCGATCACATACGGGGCTGCTGCGCCGCCAACCGGTGTTCCGGCAATCTTCAACTCGTTCTTTAACAAAGCAACTCCTTCTTTATTTCGTCAAACAGGCGTTGTGCGCCCACCCCATCCACCAATGCACTGCCGCGCGCCGCCATTTCGCTGCGCAAGACGACATCGCTCAACAATCTTTCGGCTTCCCGGCTCACGGTCTCGGCCGATATGCCGATGCCGAGGTGAGCCGCCGTCTTCTTCGCCGCGAATGGGCGATTGACCTCTTCGTGATGCGCGTCGATGGAAAACAACAGCGACGGCGTCGCGGTCGCCGCCAGCTCGTACTTGGTGAGCCCGTTCGCGCCTATCGCCATGTCGCACCACAGCATGTCATGCCGCAGCGAGGACGCCACCTTCACCGGGGTGACCGCATGCCGGGACTCGTCCACCAGCACTTGTATTTGCTGCCGCAGCGCGGCGCCGAACAGCGGCCCTATCACGACACGGACCTCGATCCGTCGCGTCAGGCGCTCCAGCCCCCTCAAAACCTCGGCAGTGTAACCCTTCGGGTCGCTGCCGCCGCAACTGACCAGCACCCGGCTGGCGCTGTTACGCTGGGTGCGCGCCGGCAAGCCGGCATAGTCGGGAGAAAGCAGCGCGTAACGCGCGCCTTCGATAAAGCGCCAGCGGCGCCCGGACGTTTCCACAGGCGTCGCCACGTAGGGGCTCACGAGCAGATCGACGGGCACTTCGGGGAAACGCCGCGCCAATGAAGCTTCGCCCAACACGTCAATGGCCGTCAGCAGGCGGCCCAAGCCGCGCAGGCGCCCGAACAGTCCTTCGACATCGCGGCAAACGCGGTCGAAGCCCGGGAAAATCATGTCGGCCATCACCGCATCCGCACGCAGGTGCGCGGTTTGCGGCCAATGGCCGGCGTTCAGGGCCGACTCATCGAGCCGGATGCAGGCAAAGCCGGCCCCCTTGATGCGATCTTCCGCGGCATCGCCGCCAAACACCAGAAAACCGATATCGGCATGGCGCTTTTGCGCATGAGCCGCCAGCGCGAGGCAACGGCTCAGATGTCCGAAACCGATCGCCTGACTGGCGACGGTGACGAAGAGGATGTGCAGGGAGGCCAGATCGGTTTGCATGCCCAACGTTCGCAGTTTTTCAGTTCAGCCGCTTGAAGCCGGCATGGCAAATCGGGCCCTTGAGCAGCGACATCACATCACGCCCCTGCTCGCACTCCTTGATCAGGCTGAAGATCGGATCCAGCGCGTTGAAATAGCCGTCGACCACGTCGGGCGTATGTGCAAGACTGGAGAAGATCAGGTTGCTGGCGAGGTAGCCCTTGCCCAGCATTTCCTGCGTAATCAGGGTCTTGTAGGCCAGCGCGTTGGGGCCGTCAAAGCCGAAACTGGCGATCGACGGCAAACCGGCCACATTGACCGTCAAGCCATGCTTCTTCGCGAGCGCCTGCCAGCCCGCCATGATGCCGGTGCCGGTCTCGGTGATGCGTTCCCAGGACTTCTCACGCTCCATGACTTCCAGAGTTTTCAGCGCCGCGGTCGGGCCGATGCGCTCGGTCCAGAAGGTGCTACTGATAAAGGTGGACTGCGCACTTTCCATGATTTCACGGCGGCCGATGGTGGCGGTCATCGCATAGCCGTTGCCCAGCGCCTTGCCGAACATGGCCATGTCGGGTTCGACACCGTACATTTTGTGAATGCCGCCGAAAGTCTGGCGAAAGCCCGAGGTGCATTCGTCGAAGATCAACACGATTCCGCGCTTGGTCGCCAGGTCACGCACGCGCTGCAGGAAGTTGTCCTCGGGGCCCTTATTGCGCATGACCTCCATCTTGATAACGCCAATGTCGTTGTTGTTGACGATCTCTTCGAGCTCGGCGTAGTTGTTGTAGTTGAACGGGTAGACCGTGCCGCGCAGGCTCTGGGGCACACCCTTGGGATCGAGGCCCGGCAGCAAATGGCCGGCCAGGTGGTTGCCGTCGCCGAGGTTGGCGGCCAGGTACCAGTCGTGCCAGCCGTGATAACCGCAGATAGCGACTTTGTCCTTGCCCGAGGCGGCACGTGCGATGCGGATCGCGATGGCATTGGCTTCGCCGCCTGAGCGCGCAAACCTCACCATGTCTGCCCACGGGTGAATTTCAACCAATTTTTCGGCGAGGTAGACTTCCTCGGGGCAGTTGAATGTAGACATGTTTCCCGCATCCACAGCAGCCAGCACTGCGCCATCTACTTCTGGGTTGCCATAACCCAAAGTATTGGTACCTATGCCCATGATGCACATGTCGATGTACTCTTTGCCGTCGAGGTCCCACACCTTGCAGCCTTTTGCCTTACTGAAATACGCGGGCCATTGATCCGGTAAAAACATTTCCGCTCTTTTGGAAAGCAGCATGTTCCCCCCGGGAATCAGCTTCTTGGCGCGCTTCCAGAGTTTCTGGCCGGAACCGAGTTCGGCGCCCTCGTTCCGCTCGATGTATTCATTTGCATTTTCCAAGTTTTTCTCCTTTTGACGTATTTCCAGAATTTCTCTCTGTATTCCGAAATAAGCCAGTTCACTGAAGTAGGAAGTTTAGTGTCCAGATCTCAAGTGTGCGGCGGCAGGCATATCCGACATTACCCTGCATGTTGGGCTTGCAAGATCTCACTAATTTTCACTCTTCATCAATATTGATTTTAATTAAAGAGCGCCCGCGCCTCCCCAAGATGACTGAGTTGAACCACCAGCACCTTGTTCCATTTTTTCTCGCCATTCTCAAGATTGAGGCGCAATATGCTGCAGATTCGTCTCAATACCTCAGCAACCGCAAAATCACCAAAATGCGGCACCCACTCTCGCGCGCCAGGGCAGGTACGCAACAAATGATCTGCGTAAAGTGAACCGACAAAGCGTGGGTTAGTCGGCAAACCACTTAGCGACATCGCCTGCCGACACTGTTTGAGCGCAGCAAAGCCCAGTGCAAAACCAACCGGCATCACTTTACATGCCTCAAAATCCAGCACTGCTACAACCCTGCTGTCTGTTACAAGCAGGTTGTGGGGGTGTAGATCAAAATGTGCCGCTTGGATTCGGCTGCTTGGCAGCCTGGTGACACTCAGGCTTTCCCACTCAGAAATTATCAAGGGCCACGATAGAGCAAGAAGTGCGGCAAGGTCCTCACCCAACAAAGCATCCCAAGTGCGGAAAGCACTCTTCATACGAGCCAAAATCGCTCCATCCGCAACCGTCAAATGCGCGGGCCCCTTAGTGGGTAGACAACCAGCAGGAAGCGGCAACAAAGTTTCCATGAGGCTGCCAGTAGCTTCCGCCGCAGAATGGAGCTCATCGTCTGCACCGGAAAAATAAGCGCCTTCCACAAACGGAAATAGACTCCACCTGCCAGACCCCACTGAAAGAGCGAAACTGTCCCCCTGCAGTGCGACTGGTGCAGGTACAGGCAATTGCTGGGACACCAACCAAGCCATTATGGACAATGTGTTGCTAATCTCCAAGGGGCTAGCTTGGTCTGACCATCGCTTGAGCACGAAGACGCCTCTGGCAGTGTTTAGCCGAAAATTTTTTGAATTGATGCCAAGTGCATCGGACTGTTCCGGGTCGCCTTGCAAAGGAAGAAGAGCTTTCGGAAGCCGGGACAAAACTTCATCCAGCGCAGATATTTGGGCAAGGTCCAGCTTGACCCATCCGGGCCGCGACATGGAAAACAAATCCGGCTGGAACAGCACTTTAGGTATACGCTTTCGTCAGTGCGCCATCAACGGAAAGACTGACGCCGTTCACGTATCCGCCCCTTTCGGAGGCCAGGAAAAGAATCACGTCGGCAATTTCCTCTGGCTCAGCAAACCGTTTGGCGGGGATGGATGCCAGACTCTCCTGCAGAACTTCCTGGTATTCCCTTTTCTCGCGATTGGCCCTTGCTAGCAGCAGACTCACAAGGCGGTCCGTCAGAACGCCGCCTGGGCATATGACGTTCACGGAGATATTGAACTGGGCTAGTTCGATGGCCAGCGTCTTGGAAAATGCGGAGACGCCTGCCCTGGTGGTTGCGGACAAGACCATCGCGGGCGACGGCTCCTTTGCAACGGTGGACGTAATGGAAATGATGCGTCCCCAGTTCCTCGACTTCATGTCGGGAGCAACCGCTTTGCAAAAGCGCACTACGCTCAGGAGATTGGTCTGGATCGCCGTCTCCCACGCCTTGCCGTCATGCTCCAGGAACGAGCCCATGGGAGGGCCGCCGGCGTTGTTGACGAGGATGTCGACCGGACCCCACAATGCGTTGCAGCGATCAACGGCAAGCTGCGCGAGGTCGGGATTGCGTACATCACCCGCATAGGCCTCAACCACTCCGCCTTCGGCCGCGATTGCCTTGGCGGCGGCCTCCAGCGCGGATGGGTCACGCGCAACCATGAGGACCTTCGCACGATGCAGTGCCAGGGCTTTCGCGCTGGCAAAGCCCATTCCCTTGCTGGCACCACAGACGATGGCCACACGGCCGTCAATACCCAGATTCATGTTTCTTCTTTCAGGTTAGTAGCGGCTGGGCGTTCGATGAATCCGGTTGAATGGCAATCCTGGACCAGATTCCGCATATAGGCAGTCAGCGAGGGCAACGATGCCTCCGTCATGGGGAGAACAAAATCCTCTATCTCCGCGAGGTACTTTTCCCTCACGGATGCGTCGGGATTGAGACCCAGCACGAAAAGGTTGTCGAGCTTGTCGACGATTTTCACGACACGTACAGATAGTGGACCAGCCACCAACCCGCCGTAGTAGCCCTCTTTGTAAGTTTTGTCCCATTGAACGTCCCGGTCAACAGTCAGCGTTTCTATCTGGTTTGATATGTCGCTGCCGAAAGTCTCCGACAGTATGTCCACGGACACGTCGGACACCTCCAGGACATTGTGCAAAACCGCAAGTACGCCAGTCCCGGCATCACGCGCGCCCGAAATCAGTATCGCCAGGGCCGCGACCCTCAGCGGATGCGAAAAATAGATGTCGCTTGTCAGGCCGACATGGTGGTATTTGAGTCCCTTGGCGAACCGGAAGGCATGGGCAAGCCGGCTCCGTTCCGCGTCGTCATGTAGGGCGGCCATGGCACGTTTCCACAATACGAGCGCATGCGGATCTGGTTCCAGCAAGCCCATAAGGCGCCGCATCCTTTCAAGCCGTATGTCATTCAACGTGTCTGATAAATTCATTAGAGCTGTAGCCAAGCAAGCGGGTTGAGAAGTTCTTCATCTTCGGTGGCCAAGTCCGTTGACCAGTCTGGGCCATTATCTGTTCGCGCGCTGAGTATCTCCTTAATGTGGATCAGGCCATTCACGCCGACTACTACATGCTGAACCTCGGGAATCGCCGACACATAGGCTAGATTGGCCTCTAGCGGCGACAAGCCGCTGGCCGCGACCCACGCATGGTAACAATCCCATAGGCCGGCCCAGCGGGCAAACTTTCCAGGCCGTTGATCCGCCGACATCAACAGAAGCCCTTGAAGAAAAACGGAGCGGGCGTGGACCTCCACTCCACGATCTGCTAACCGATCAAGCCAGCCCGATGTAATGAGACGTCTATCCAGCACGCTGAGTGGCGACTGAACCAAGTCAAACTCCCCGACGGAGAAAACGCCCTCAAGCTCGGACGGCTGGTAAATCGAGACACCTATTTTCTCCACTAGGCCGTCGGCCTTCAGGCGCTGCAAGGCGGCATAGATTTCCGTGCCATTGCCGCCAAGAAGCTGGGCCGGACGATGAAGAAGCAAGCCGTACAGTGAGTCAATTTTTAGTTTTTCAAGCGATGACTTCACCGCACTGTTGATCCAGGCTGCTGCATTTCCCCCATCCGGCACTTCCGGAAGTTTGGAAATGACCTTCCACGCATCGACGCCAATTTCGCCGAGCCGGGCTTCACTTTCGCCATAGCCCATCGCAGTGTCCAGAACGGTCATGCCTTGAGCTGCTGCGTAATCGACAACGGCCTTCGACTCCGCAAACGAAATCTGTGGCTGCGGGTTGGCGATACCGTAGGCTAAGCCAAACTGGACGGTGCCGAGCGCCAGTTTCATCCAAGCACCTCCAGCAATAAGGCGATGACCGAGTCCTGTTGCGCGTCGGTCAAATCGACGTACAGCGGCAGGCTCAGCGCTTGGGCGTAGTAGGCGTTGGCCTGCGGATAGTCAGCGTTGACGCTGCCCAGCCGCTGGTAAAAAGGCTGCATGGTCACGGGGATGTAGTGGACCTGCGCGATCAAGCCGCGCTGGCGCAGCTCACCCATACACACCGCTCGAGTGGTGCCCGCTGCGGCAAAGTCGATACGCACCGGGTAAAGGTGGTGCGCGCTGCAGTCGCGGCCTGCCGTCTGGGCGGGTTTGATCAACTTTGAACCGGCAAAGGCCGCGTCGTAGCGCTTGGCGAGCGCGCGCCGGCGCGAAACAAAGGTGTCGAGCTTTTTCATTTGCGACACGCCGAGCGCGCATTGGATGTCGGTGATCCGGTAATGAAAGCCCAGCTCCTGCATCTCGTGGTACCAGGGATTGGGAACGCCATCGGTCTGCGCGTTCTCCGGCAGCTGGTAGGTGTCCACTTCCTTGTTAATGCCGTGGCTGCGCAAGCGCAGCAGCTTACGGTATGTCTCCTCATCGTTGGTGGTGATCAACCCGCCTTCCCCGGTGGTGATGGACTTCACGGGATGGAAGGAAAAGACGGTCATCAGCGAGTACTTGCAGTTGCCCACTGGCGAACCGTCGGCATAACGCGAACCCAGGGCGTGGGCAGCGTCCTCCACGATCACCGCGCCGGCCCCATCGGCCATATTCTTGATTGCTTCCATGTCGCATGGCAGACCCGAAAAATGCACGGGGCTTATAACCCTTATCTCGGGGTGCTCCGCCAGTTTCTTTTCGATGGCTGCGGGAGAAATGTTGACGGTATCCGCATCCACGTCGGCGAACAGCGGCGTCCCGCCCGCGTACACCGCAGCGTTCGAGGTCGCCACAAAAGTGATGGGAGAGGTCAGGAGCGCATTGCCGGGGCCTACGCCGGCGGCCAACGCAGCCATGTGCAGACCAGCCGTCCCGCTTGATACCGCCACCGCATAACGCGCGCCTACATAGTCGGCGACAGCTTGCTCAAATTGAGCAACCATGGGTCCCTGCGTCAGGGCATTGCTGCGCAGGCAATCAACGACTGCTTGGATATCCTCGTCATCAATATGCTGTCGCCCATAAGAAATTATGTTCACGATATCGTCCGTTTCATATACTCGCTCACCGCACCGTAAAGCTCTACACGCCGCCCATCCAACTCTTGCTGTCGTAGTGCAATCAAAAAATCGTCTACAGTGCCAAGACCACCATCCAATACTAGTTGTACTTTTTTATTAGATAAAGACATGTCACGTGGACGCGCTGCCAAGAGCTCTGCGCGAACAATTTGATTGCGCCGAATTAGTTTCTCGGGAAGTGCGAAATGCTGAGAAAGCTTCACAGCAAACTCGTACTTTGAAATTCGTTCATCGCCCACAACATTAAATATACCTACAGCTTTCTTCTCCAGTAGTTTATGTACTGCAATGGCCAATGAATCGGCCAAAATTGGAGTGAAAAAAACGTCGTCGAATAAAGTGAGTGGAACCCCTGCACGAAGGTTGTAAATAAGCCAGTCACTAAACGACTGTCTATTTACATGTCCCCAACCAAAAAAATTGGTTCGAATAATTAATGCGGAAGGGTTGACCGCCTGCACTCGCTCCTCGGCCATTGCCTTAGTAAAGCCATAATAATTTAAAGGCGATACCGGCTCTGATTCAACAATAAAACTGTGTTGACCTTGAAAGAGATGGTCCGTAGAGATGTGAACTAGTTCAATCCCCAAAACAGCTGCAGCCGTGGCGATGTACCCAGAGAGTTCTACATTGACGCGTTTTGCCTCTTCATGCCGAATCTCGCACTCATCGACACTAGTCATTCCAGCTGCATGAATGATTACATCGGGTGCCATCGCAGCCAATTGGCGAGTCAATAGCTCAGTATTTGTTAAGGCGAGAGGAACGGTTGTTACCCCACTGAGGCATACCTCTTGCCGATGTGTGCCAAGCACGACATCCCAGGTTTCTCGCAACAAACATGCCCAGTTGAGCCCAAGCAATCCGCTGCCACCAGTAATGAGAATTCGTTTTTTTTTCATATCGCCGATGGATCAGCAACCACTCAAAGCAACCTCTAACACTCCGTCAAATTAATTCAAAGAATGTGTGCATTGCATTAAATAGCACCAATCTTCCCCGCATTGAGTTCAACCCAATTCTGAAGTGCGGCAACGGACATCCAATCGGGATTGTTGCATGAGGTATAAGTAAAATCTTCAGGCACTCGCGTTCCATTCTTAATACGCATTGGATCAGTAGACCACTTATGTATCATCGGAAGAATTTTGTAGTGATCCAAGTATTCAAAAGTATGTGGCGCATCCTCAGCACCAATCATCTGTTCATGTAACTTCTCACCCGGGCGAACACCTATTATCTTGTGCTCAGCATCTGGTGCTACAGCTTGGGCTATATCAAGAATAGTCATGGACGGGATTTTCTTCACATAAATCTCCCCCCCTAACATGTCATCCAATGCGTGCCAGACTAACTCCACGCCTTGCTCTAACGTGATCATGAATCGCGTCATCCGCGGGTCTGTAATTGGAAGAACTCCGGATTGCATCAATGACCGAAAGAACGGAATGACGGACCCCCGTGAGCCCATTACATTCCCGTATCTGACTACAGAGAATCTAGTCGCATGTGTTCCCGCATATGAATTGCCAGCTACAAAGAGCTTATCCGAAGCAAGCTTCGTGGCACCATACAAATTAATTGGATTGCTCGCCTTATCTGTAGAAAGTGCGACGACCTTTTTAATGCCATGATCGATACATGCATCAATTAGATTCATTGCACCATCGATGTTGGTCTTAACGCATTCGAAAGGGTTGTATTCTGCAGTCGGCACAATTTTAGTTGCGGCTGCATGCACTACATAATCAATACCGTCCAAGGATCGTGCCAACCGATGTTTATCGCGAACATCACCAATAATAAAAGAAACCCGATCGTCGCCGGCGAATTTCTGAGCCATTTCCCACTGCTTCATCTCATCCCTCGAATAAATTACCAATCGCTTCGGATTGTATTTTTCGAGTGTCATCGGGATAAATGTCCCCCCAAAAGAGCCCGTGCCACCGGTAATGAGAATAGAGGCATTACTTAACATATGCAAAACTTTCTTAATTTCAAATTATTAATTAGACATTAATATGTTGATTAACATCCACATGTTCGACGCCACTACCCCCCACTCGAACAATAAGTGTGCAATTCTTCAAAGTAGTCACTCGATGCGCAATGATGAAGATTGTCAAGTCTTTATCGAGATCGTCAATCGACCGCATTACAGCCTCTTCTGTCACCATATCCAGTGCACTAGTCGCCTCATCAAATATAATGACATCAGCTCGCTTGTAAAGCGCTCGGGCAATTCCGATGCGTTGACGCTGACCGCCAGAAAGACGCACACCCCGCTCGCCGACCATAGTATCGTATTTGAGGGGCAAAGAATCTACAAACTCCGTCAACTGCGCCTTTGCCACAGCATACCTGAGCCTATCTACATCAATGCCTCCCCGGGAAACGCCGAAAGCGATGTTCTCCTTAATAGAGGCATCCGACAAAAAAATATTCTGCGGAACATGCGCAACGCGCGCCTGCCAAGATCGCTGATTACTCTCAATAATCTGCTGGCCATCCACATGGATCGCACCTTCTGAGGGAGATAGCAATCCAGTGACAATATCTACCAAAGTGCTCTTTCCACTCCCGGTTTTTCCGACCAAACCAACGCGACTCCCCTTAGGGATTTTTAAACTAACATTTCGAAAAATCCAGTCATTTTGCTGCGCATGACGAAACCCGACATCGCGCAACCAAATGGAATCTACAAAAGTGAGTGGCACACTCTCTTTTTGAGAGGCATATACTGGCATAGGTTGATTCAGTAAATTCAAAGTATCTTGGAGCGAGGCCTGCCCACCTCTTATGCTAGACCATGAAACGTACGCCTGCTGAAGCACAGGAAGCAAGCGTTGCGCACCCAGGGCTAGTGCACCCAAGACAGGAATGGCGCCACCCACCCCTCCAGATTTTGAAGCAAGGAAATATGCAAGCGCAATAATTACTAGCATGCCAAATACCTCCATACCATAACGGGGGCTTTGGCCAATAAAAAGACTATCCCCTTGTGCATGGCGCAAATCACTGTCTGCCTGCCTGTATGCTTTGGTGTAGATACCTTGACTTCCATCTATCAATACGTCTCGAATCCCCCCAAGTCCCTCTTGCAATATTTTTATCACTTTTGTTGATTGACGAGCGATGCTCACACTATTTCGTTTCAGTCGCCCCTTGGTTAAAAAAACAAGTAACAAATAAACAATACTAAAACCAGAAAAAGCTATTAGTGCAACTATAGGATCAATTACCAGTAAAACTGCAAGGATTGCTACCAGCATCAGAAATGCACTACACAAATTCAAAACAGGAAGAATCGTAGTATAAACAATGCCATTTGACTTGCCAGTAATGGCTCCAATCAAGTCACTACTGTTTAATTCGATATGTACGGAGTATGGTTGATACAAAGTTTTTTCATAAACCTGCCCACTTAAGTCGGCTCCCGTGGCGAATGACAATCTAGTCGTAGCCCACAAAAGCAATAACCGCACAAACCCGGCAACCAGAACCGCAGATCCAAACAAGACGGCCAAAGGAAATAGAATTTGATCGGGAGAATCAACACCGATTTTTTGAATTAATGGCTGTATCAAAGCGTGAGAGAAGACCAAATCCGGAGCAGCCAAGGCACCAAGGAATGGCAAAACCGCTCCAATTGAGACAACCTCAAGTAAGGAAGCAAAGAACATTAGTGCCAGCAGCAATACAAGCTGACGTCTACGGATTGGAGAAATATGCCTCCATAGATCTCTAAGAAGAACTGTTATAGATAGATTAGAAGTCACTTGACGCAAGTTACTCGTATTTATTCATAGAGACTCCTGGAGTCATCCGACATCGACCAGCACTAAGCCAATCAACAAAGAAAGCTCCGCCCGCTGGCGCATCAAGAAATACGCTCGTATAAAGAAACGAAGACTCGATTAGAGCAACTTTATTTTCGCACATCAACGCAAGACATATCGACATGCACACAACTGGCCGCGAATTGAGTGTGCCGTGAGCTTAATTCACCTGCGCTTAGGCCGACTCAGGCTTCATGAGAATTGGTTTTGAGTACCAACTAGCCTCTGCCAAGCTCCCCGTTATTTCAAGGGGGTTATTCCACCGGCACATATATCTCGCATCAGAAATGTATCCCCCGCATCATCTGCTGCATAGCAATCGCCTCCGCCGACAACTTCGGCTTTTCCCCGGGCTTCGCGCCCTTGGCAGCCGATGAATCCGGGAACATGCGGAAGCTTGTATTCATGGCGATCTGGGCGATGCGGGGCACCAAGGCATGCAGCACCTGGCCAGTGATGCCTAAGCGGGTGGCAATGCGTACGGGCTTGCTGATGCAGGCGTCGGCCACCATATCGGCGGCTTGCTCGGGTGACAGCGTAGGCACGTTGTTGTAGATGCCCGTGGGTGCAATCATGGGGGTGCGCACCAATGGCATGTTGATGGTCGTAAAGCTAATGCCCTGGTCGGCAAACTCGCTGGACGCGCAACGGGTCCAGGCATCGAGTGCGGCTTTTGACGCGACATAGGCGCTAAAACGCGGGGCGTTGGTCAGCACACCGATGGAGCTGATGTTGACCACGTGGCCCTTCTTTTTCGTCACCATACCGGGCAACAATCCCATGGTCACGCGCAAGCAGCCAAAATAATTGAGCTGCATGGTGCGTTCGTAGTCGTGGAAGCGGTCGTAGCTCGACTCAATCGCGCGGCGGATGGAGCGGCCTGCGTTGTTGATCAGGAAGTCCACACCACCGTGGTTCTCAATCAGCACCTGCACGAAACGGTCGCAATCGGCCATGTCGGCAATGTCAGCCGGGTACGCAACAAAGTTGTAGCCCTTGGCCTTGGCCTCCTTGCATGCCTCTTCCAGCTTGTCGACATCGCGGCCACAAATGATGGTGGTGGCGCCCGCTTCGGCAAACTTGTGCGCTGCGGCCAAGCCGATGCCGGACGATCCACCGGTAATCAAGACCACCTTACCCCCCACGGTGCCACGCAGGCTTCGGTCGATGTGCAGATCGGGATCGAGGTGGCGTTCCCAGTAATCCCACAGGCGCCAGGCGTAGTCCTTCAGGTTGGGGCACTCCACCCCACTGCCTTTAAGCATGGCCTGCGTGTCCCGGCAGTCAAAACGCGTAGGGTAGTTCACAAACGTGAGCATGTCTTCGGGCAGGCTCAGGTCCTTCATGATCGCATTGCGCACGCGGCGCACGGGCGCCAGCGCCATCAGGCTTTTGGTGACGCTGCGCGGGATAAAGCCCAACAGCGCCGCATTCACAAACACATTCATCTTGGGCGCATGGGCGGCCTTGCTGAAGATGTCCAGCACATCACCCACGCGGTAACCCACGGGGTCCACCAAGTGATAACACTTTTTGGAAATACCGGCCTTGTGGCTGATGGTGTCCAGCGCATCCACCACAAAGTCCACCGGCACGATGTTGATGCGCCCACCTTCCAGGCCAATGGCCGGCATCCAAGGCGGTAGCAGCTGGCGCATGCGCTGAATCAGCTTAAAGAAGTAATACGGACCGTCGATCTTGTCCATCTCGCCAGTCTGGCTGTCACCCACCACCATGGCGGGGCGGTACACCGACCAGGGCACCTTGCAGTCCTTGCGCACGATTTTTTCGCTCTCGTGCTTGGTCATGAAGTAGGGGTGGTCGTAGTTCTCGGCCTCTTCAAACATGTCTTCGCGGAAGACACCTTCGTACAAGCCCGCTGCGGCGATGGACGACACATGGTGAAAATGCCCGGCATCAATCGCCTTGGCAAAATCCACCGTATTGCGTGTGCCCTCAATGTTCACTGCAATCTGCGACTCCTCATCCGCGCCCAGGTCATACACCGCAGCCAAGTGGTAGAAGTGGTCTACGTTGCCTTTCAAGGCCTTGACCACATCACCAGCCACACCCAGCTTCTTGGAAGTCAGGTCACCAAACACCGGCACCGCACGCGCAGCGCCCTTGGCATCTTTCAGGCCCCAAAACTCACGCAAGTCAGCAACTTTGCCCTCACTCTCCTTGCGAAGGAGAAAGTGCACCACCGCGCCCTTGCGCTCCAGTAGTTTTTTTACAAGGCGCTTGCCAATAAAGCCGGTGGCTCCCGTCACAAAGTACTGCATACATACTCCAAATAATCAAACCATTCTGACCGACTTTACAAGCCATCCCGTTCATCGTAAACCCGCAAACACACACTGTTAGTTAGGCCCACCTACACAGGCGGCGCCTCTGCGCTTAGAGTCTCGGCTAAAGTTACCCATCCGACACATTCTCAGGAGCACCCATGGTCAAGAAACTGCAAAAAAACAAGCCAACCAAGGCAGCTGGCATCCACCTCTCCGGCTCTGTCAAAGACTCTGCCCAGCAGATCTGGCAAGCCGGCCTGGGTGCCTTCACCCGAGCACAGGCCGAGGGCAGCAAGGCCTTTGAATCCCTGGTCAAGGAAGGCGTGAGCATCCAGCGCAAGACACAGGCCGCCGCAGAAGAGAAGATCTCAGAAGCCACATCCAAGATGTCCACCATGGCCACGGACATCTCCACCAAGGCCTCTGGCCAGTGGGACAAACTGGAAAACATCTTTGAAGAGCGCGTGGCCAAGGCCCTGAACAAGCTGGGCGTGCCCTCCGCCAAGGACGTCGCTGCCCTGATCGCCCGCATCGACGAACTGAACAAGGCCGTGCAAAAGCTGTCCACCAAGGCACCTGCCGCGGCCAAAGCGCCCGCTGCACAGCCGGCCAAGAAACCAGCCGCCAAGAAGGCCGCAGCTCCCGCAGCCAAAAAGACCGCGAAAGCGCCCGCCAAGAAAGCGGCCGCACCTGCCAAAAAGGCCGTCGCCAAACGCGTCACACCCGCTGCCAAACCAGCAGCCCCCGGCGCAGCAGAAACACCTGCAACACCAGTTTGATACCGGTGCTGGCACGCTAACCACCAGGGCGCTTCGGCGCCCTTTTTTGCGCGCCATCACCACTGCTGCAACGCAACAAAAACAAGGTGCACTCGCATCTACACTTTCAGACCATGACCGTACATAAAAATACCGCCCCCAAGATTGCGCTTGCACTGGCCGGAGGTGGTCCCTTGGGGGCGATTTACGAGGTCGGCGCCATGTGCGCGCTGGAGGAATCGCTGCAAGGCCTGAACTTCAACCAACTGCACCACTACATCGGTGTGTCGGCCGGTGGTTTTATTGCAGCGGCCCTGGCCAACGGCCTCACGCCACGGGACATGTGTGCGTCCTTCATCGAAAACGACAGCACCCCGTCCGACACCTTTGACCCCTCTTGGCTCATGGAGCCGGCCTACGGTGAATTTGCACGCCGCGGCATCATGCTGCCGGGCTTGGCACTGCAAGTGGCCTGGCAAGTAGTCAGTGGCCGCAGCTCCCTGCTGCGCGCGCTGGAGCGCCTGAGCCCGGGCTTGCCCACCGGCGTGTTCTCCAACGCGCAAGTGAATACCCAGCTAGCACGCCTGTTCAGCCAGGAAGGTCGCACCAACGATTTCCGCCAGCTAAAAACCCGGCTCACGCTGGTGGCCACCAACCTGGACAGTGGCGAGGCAGCCCCCTTTGGGCGCCCCGGGTTTGACCACATCCCCATCTCCCAGGCCGTGCAGGCCAGTTCGGCCCTGCCGGGGCTGTTCCCCCCGGTCGAAATTGAGGACCAGTACTACGTGGATGGCGCCCTCAAAAAGACCATGCATGCCTCGGTGGCTCTGGAGGAGGGAATCGACCTGATGATCTGTCTGAACCCGCTGGTGCCCTTTGACGCCACCGCTCCGCAGTTCGACAAGGTGATGCAGCGCGGTGTGCCGCAAGAGAAACGCAAAATCCCGCGTATTGTGGACGGTGGCCTGCCGGCCGTGCTGAGCCAGACTTTCCGCTCCATGATCCACTCGCGCATGGAACTGGGCATGAAACACTACGAACACGCCTACCCCGACACCGACATCATCTGGATCGAGCCCGACCACCGCGACCCCGAGTTGTACCTGGCCAACACCTTCAGTTATGCGCAGCGTCGCCACCTGGCCGAGCACGCCTACCAGCAGACCCGCCAGATGCTGCGCTCACGCCAAACCGGCCTCTCCGCCAAACTGGCCCGTCACGGCATCAGCCTCAACCATGCGGCCCTGGACGACCCCAAACGCCACCTGTGCCTGCCCAAGAAGGCCCCGACCGAACTCGGCCGCGCGATTGCCTCTCTGCAAGAGCTGATGGACGATCTGGGCCACCTGGTGGCCGCACCCACTGCCGCCAAGGCCCTGCACTGAAGGCACCCGATGGTCAAAAAAGCCCCTCGCCGCACCGCCGAACGGATTCTCGAAGTCACGCTGGAACTGTTCAACCGCTTTGGTGAACCCAACGTCTCCACCACGCTGATTTCGGCCGAACTGGGCATCAGCCCCGGCAACCTCTACTACCACTACCCGGCCAAAGACGAGCTGATCAACTCGTTGTTTGACCGCTACGAGCGCTCGCTCAACGAAGTGCTCAACGCCAGCGACAACGTGCGTGATGTGGAAGACGCCTGGTTCTTCATGCACACCCTGTTCGAGCTGATCTGGCAGTACCGCTTTTTGTACCGCGACCTCAACGACCTGCTGAGCAAAAATCGCCGCCTGGAGACCCATTTCCAGAGCGTGCTGAAAAACAAGACCCGCTCCATCCGCGCCCTGCTAGAGAGCATGGCGCGCTCGGGCGCGCTGCGCATGGACGCGCGCGAGATGGAACCCACCGCCACCAGCATGGTGGTGGTGCTCACCTACTGGCTGAGTTTTGAATACGTGCGCGACCCGCGCAACGCACTGGAGCCGGCCAGCGCCCAGGCCGCACTGATGCGCGGGGCCCACCATGTGCTCAACCTGCTGGTGCCCTACCTGGAGCCCCAGCAACGCACCCACCTGCTCACCCTGGCAGGGGCTTACACCAGCCCTTGACGCGCCATGACCACCTGGACCGCCTTCCCCCACCCCGAGCAGCACCCGTTTGATGCCACGGGCCTGCGCGCGCAATGGGCGGTGCTGCACCGTGGGGACCAGGAGCCCCTGCCCAGCGACCCACGGGTGCTGGATGCCTGGGTGCTCTACCACCGCGGCGAATTCCAGGCCGCGGCCCTTGCGGGCGACGCACTGGGGGTGGCAGGTGCCATCGTCGCCAACAAGGCGCGCCTGATCTACGCGGACTATCTGGAACCCGGCGAGAAAACACGCCTGGACCTGTTCATGGACGTGGCCAAACGCTGCGAAGCCCTGGCCGCGCAAACCCCCGACTGCGCCAATGCCCACTACCTGCATGGCTACGCGCTGGGGCGCTACAGCCAGGGCGTGAGTGTGGCCAAGGCCCTGGCCAAGGGCATGGGTGCCAAGGTCAAAACGGCGTTTGAAACCACCTTGGCCCTGCAGCCCGAACACGCCGACGCCTACATCGCACTGGCCGCATTCCATGCCGAAGTCATTGACAAGGTGGGCGCCCTGATCGGGCAGCTCACCTATGGCGCCAAACGGGAAACCGCACTGAGCCTGTTTGCCGAAGGCATGGCCCGCATCCCCCAGGCCGCCATTGCGCTCACCGAGTACGGCAAGGCCTTGCTGATGCTGGAAGGTGAGGCGCGCATGGCCGAGGCCCAACGCCTGTTTGATGCGGCCGCCAGCGTGCATCCCATGGACGCCATGGAACACCTGGGCGTGGCCCGCGTACAGGCCGAACTCAGCACCTGAGCCCGGCCTCAGCCCGCAAGGGGCTTATTCGCCCCAGGGCAACATCAGCGTGAGCATGGAGAGCTTGGCAAACTCGGGCTCAAACTGGTCGATGATTTTCTGCGGATCCGGGCACAGCTTGGCGTCCGACACCACGCCAAACTGCACACCACCACCGTAGCTCAATATGGACACACCCAGTCCCACGGAGCCGCTTTGGGGCACCCAGAACAGAGTTTCCTCGATGGTGGATCCGCAAATCTTGAGCTTCTCGCGCGGCCCCGGCACATTGGTCATCACGGCCGTGGTTTTTTTGGAGAACAGGTTCAGCAGAGCGTCCTGCGCCGGCTTGATCAACAAACCCGCCACCGCCAGCAGGCCAAAGGCCAGCAAGGGCTGCATGCTGCCCTTGAGCCCCCGCATGCGGGCACGCACCTCGTAGACACGCTCCACCGGGTTCTCCACACCAATCGGCAGCACCAACGGAGCCAGGCCAAACTGGTTGCCCAGCTTGTAGGCCTGCTCCATGGGCCGCAGGTTCACCGGCACCATGGCGCGAATCTCCTTGCCCGTGACCACCTCGCCCTGCTCTTTCAGGTACTCCCCAATGGCGCCGGCCACACAGCTCAGCAACACATCGTTGATCGAACAGTTCAGCGCTTTGCCCACGGCCTTCACCTCTTCCAGCGGAATCGGCGGGCACCAGGCCACGCGTTTGCGGTTGCCAGGCATGCCCTTCAGGCGGGTCGGCGAGTCGTCGGGCATCAAGGCCAGCGCGGCCAGGTCGCTCACCACCTGGTAGGCCATCTTGGCGGCATCCACCGAGTTGTGCATGCCCTGCTCCATGCCTTTTTGCGGCTCCATCAGCAGGCCCATGGACCGGGCTGCGCCCTCACCCGCGGCGCCCAGGGCCTTGACCGTCATGCTGGTGAAGGGTTTAAGCAAGGCATTGGCAATCCACTCTTCAGCGCCCTCCAGCCCATCGGCGCGGGCCTCGCGCGGCGTACGCTGGGGCGGCGGTGCGCCGCCATCCACCAGCGACTGGGTCACCGAGATCAGGGCAATGCCATCGGCAATGCAATGGTGGATACGCACCATCAGAGCGGAGCCCCCTTTGTAGTCCTCCACCAAATGGAATTGCCACAGCGGGTGCTGCTTGTCCAGTGGCTCCATGGTCAGCTGGGCCAAGCGGTCCTGCAAGGCCTCTTGCTCGCGGCCGACCGGTTTTTTGGCCAAGGTCTCAGTCACCAGGTGGTTGCGAATATCGAAGGCCGGGTCTTTCACCCAGGTGGCACCCGCCCCGTCTTCCACGGCGCACTGCACAAAACGCGGGTACTTGAGCAGACGCTCTTCCACGCGCAGTTGCAGGTCGGCCAGCTTGAGCTTGGGGTGGATCACCCACACGCCCACAATCATCATCAGGTTGGCGGCCGAGTCCATGCGCAGCCAGGCGGTGTCCACCTTGCTCATGCGTTCGCCATGCAGACCCAAGGAGCCCACCACCGCATCGGTCACGTTTTTTTGCACTACACGTGCGGCCTTCTGGGTCTGGCGTTTCGCCTTCTGGGCAACATCTTTGGCAAGAACTCGGGTGACCATGGATTCTCCGGGCTGAACAGGGGTTGGGGGTGCTTGCCTATTCTGCAGTGAAAACGCACCGTAAGATACGCGGGTAACCATCAATGGAGAACACCATGGCCGACCTGAAAGCCGCTTTTGAAGCCGCCGTTGCAAATTCCAAAAACCTGAGCGAGCGCCCCGACAACGGCACCCTGCTCAAGATCTATGCGCTCTACAAACAAGCCACCGCCGGCGACAACGCCGAAAAGAAACCCGGCTTTGCCGACATGGTGGGCCGCGCCAAGTGGGATGCCTGGAATGGCTTCAAGGGCATCAGCAACGACGAGGCGATGCAGCAATACATCGATCTGATCGAATCTTTGAGCTAAATCAGGCCCTAGCCCGCATAGCTACTGCGCAAGCAGCTATCAAAAAAGTAGCGTTTTACGCTACTTTTTTTTCGCCGCTGCTTTGGGCTTGGCGGCCTTGGGGGCCAGCAACTGGTCCAGATTCTTGACAATTTCGGCCTCGATCTTGTCCTTGAATGCGCCCAGCAGAAAGCCCAACTTGGCGTTCAGCTCGAACTGGTCTTGGGTCACCAACAAGGTGCCGTTCACACCCGAGCGCTTGAAACTCACCTCGTCTTCGGTCTTGCCTTCGGTGTAGACACATTCCATGTCGAACTCCTGCTCCACCTGCTCGGCCCACTCGAAGGCAATTTTGCGGGCACCGGCCAGGCCCAGGCTGTGTTCGCGAAGAAGGTGAAGGTCTGCCACGGTGCTGCTCCTCGGGTGATTTGTGTTTGGGGTAAAAGGGTGGGCACATTGCACCATAAAACCGGGGTCCATCGCCATGCTCTACAAGTTCAAATCCAAGGTCACCAGCGACGTCATCATGCTCGAACCCAATGGTCGCCAGATCCTGCAGATCTGGGGCAAGTTCGAGGAAGGGGCCCCGGCCAGAGGCATCCTCTTGCCTGAGGACATGCCGGCTGCCAAAGCGGCACTGGAAGCGGCGATTGCCGCCGAAGACGCCCAGCGCGCCCAGGCCGCACGCGACGCACAGGCGAACGGCGAGGACACCCAGGTAGCCGGTATCTCGCTGCGCCAGCGCGCCACGCCCTTGCTGGACATGCTGCAACGCAGCCTGAAGGCCCAAAAAGAAATCGTCTGGGGCACCTAGGCGCCACCAGACGATGGAGGGTCTCAGCCCCAGACGGGGCTAAAAGACGGGGGCTTAGTCGGCGTAGACGCCCGCGGCCTTGATCACAGGGCTCCACTTGGCGATTTCAGCAGCCACAAATTTCTTGTGTTCCGCCGGCTCAACACGTTTGTCGGTAATCACCACAGCGCCCAAAGCCTCTTGTTTCTTGATGAACTCGGGGTCCTTCAAAGCGGTCTTCAAGGCGGCGTTCAGCTTGGTCAACACGTCGGCGGGGGTGCCCTTGGGGGCATAAATTCCGTGCCAGATGGTGACTTCAAAACCCTTCAGGCCAGAGTCTTGCAACGTGGGCAGGCTCTTGAGGGCGGGGGTGGTCAGGGGCTTGGCGGTGGTCACGGCATAGGCAATGACCTTTTTGCCTTCGATCTGCTGTGTGGTGTTGGTGGTCTGGTCACACATCAGGTCAATCTGGCCGCCCATCAGGTCGGTCATGGCGGGGGCCGTGCCCTTGTAGGGGATGGTGGTCATGTCGGTGGCCACGGCGTTCTGGAACAGCAAACCACACAGGTGGGAGGCAGAACCGATGCCGGCGTTACCCAGGTTGATCTTGCCCTTGTTCTGCGCAATCCAGCCGCTCAGGTCTTTGTAGTTCTGGGCGGGCAGCGTGGGGCGGCCAATCAGGGTCATGGGCACGTCGTTGATCATGCCCACGTACTCAAAGTCAGACTCGACCTTGAACGGCATGTTGCGCAACAGCGAAGGCATGGTGCCCATGGCGATGTGGTTCACCAGCAGGGTGTAACCATCGGGAGCGGCCTTGGCCACCTTGTTGGAACCGATGGAGCTGCCGGCGCCGGCCACGTTGTCGATGATGATGCTCACGCCGCCCAGGGGCTTGCGCATGGCTTCGGCCAGGTCACGGGCCACACGGTCGGTAGGACCGCCTGCAGCGAAGGGCACCACGATGGAAATGGGCTTGGACGGGAAGTCTTGTGCCTGGGCACCAACAGCAGCCATTGCGGCCACAACGACGAGTAGTTTTTTCATGGGTCAGTCTCCTAGTTAATGTGTGCAGTCTAGCTTGCACCACTGCCCGCTGTCATGCGGAAAGCACCTAGTGGGCAGGGGTATTAAAGATGTGAAATCTAGAATGCGCCGAACGAAGGTTATCCACGCCTGCACCGCTTGGTAACTGTGGTGTTCAACAGCTCGGGAAAACCCTTATCGGTGCTTGCACTGCAACCGCTGCCCTAGCGATAGCTGCGGGCATCCTCGATCACCTTGCCGTCGTTGGGCAGGCTGCCGGGCGCCACCAGCACCACGTCACCGCGCAGCTTAGTCACGTCCCGAATCGCCTCGCCCACCCGGCTGGCCAGCCCGTCCGGGCTGCCCAACACCTCGATGTGCAAGGCCATGGCGTCGCTGGCCATCTCACCGCTCACCACCAGCCGGGCGCGGCCTACTTCGGGGAAACGTTTGGCAATCTCGTCTACTTGTTTGGGGTGCACAAACATGCCACGCACCTTGGTGGTCTGGTCGGCCCGGCCCATCCAGCCCTTGATGCGGGTGTTGGTGCGGCCCGTCGGGCACGGCCCGGCCAGCACGGCCGACAAATCCCCCGTGCCAAAACGCACCAGCGGGTAGCCTGCGCTTAGAGTGGTCACCACCACCTCGCCCACTTCGCCTTCCGCCACCGGATCGCCGGTCCCGGGGCGCACAATTTCCACCACCACGCCTTCGTCCAGCACCAGGCCCTCGCGGGCCGTGGTCTCGTAGGCAATCAGGCCCAGGTCGGCCGTGGCGTAACACTGATAACCGTCCACGCCCTGGGCGCTGAACCAGTCGCGCAAGCTGGGCGGAAACGCCTCGCCGCCAAACATGGCCTTGGTCACGCTGGGAATGGTCACGCCCATCTCGGCCGCTTTTTCCAGAATGATCTTCAGAAAACTGGGCGTGCCGATGTAACCCGCGGGCTGCAGCTCGCGCATGGCTTGCACCTGCTGCTCGGTCTGGCCAGTGCCGCCGGGGAACACAGTGCAACCCAGCGCGTGGGCGCCGGTTTCCATCATCGAGCCGGCCGGCACAAAGTGGTAACTGAAACTGTTGTGGATCAACTCGCCCGGTCGAAAGCCCGCGGCATAGATAGCGCGTGCCATGCGCCAATAGTCCTGGCCCGTACCTTCGGGTTCATAGATCGGCCCCGGGCTGGCAAACACACGTGGCATGGCGGCGCCAAACCCCAGCGCGCTGAAGCCACCAAACACGCTGCCGCCTTCGGCCCGTGCGGCCTGCTGCAGGGCCTGCAACTCCGACTTGCGTGTGACGGGCAGCCGGGCCAGCGCGGCGCGGTCCACCACCTGCGTGGCATCCACACCGTCCAGAATGCGGGCGAAGGCCGGGGCCTGGCGCTGGGCATAGGCCACCTGCGCGGGCAGGGCCGCCATCAGCGCGGCTTCGCGGGCGTCGGGGGAGCGGGTTTCCAGGGCGTCGTAGGGTCGGGTCATGGTGGTCTGCCGAGGGGTTTAAGGGTGTTTTAGGGCTCTAGCCCACGTGGAATATGCGCAAACAGCTACTAAAACCATAGCAAGTCAGGCCAGCCAGCGTTTGCGGCGTTTGTAACTTTTCACGTCCTTGAAGCTCTTGCGCTCGCCGCCGCCCACACCCAGGTAGAACTCTTTCACGTCCTCATTGGTGCGCAGGTCCTCGGCCGCACCGTCCATCACGACCCGGCCGCTTTCCATGATGTAGCCGTAGTCGGCGTACTTGAGCGCCATATTGGTGTTTTGCTCGGCCAGCAAAAAGGTCACACGTTCCTTGGCGTTCAGGTCTTTCACAATCTCGAACACTTCTTCAACGATCTGCGGCGCCAGCCCCATGGACGGCTCATCCAGCAGCACCATGCTGGGGTTGGCCATCAGCGCACGGCCAATGGCGCACATCTGCTGCTCGCCGCCGGAGGTGTAGGCCGCCTGGCTGGTGCGGCGGGTCTTGAGGCGCGGAAAGTAGGCGTAGACCTTCTCCAGGTTCGCCGCCACCTCGGCCTTGCTCTTGCGCGTGTAGCCGCCGGTCAACAGGTTTTCTTCAATCGTCAGGTGGGCAAAACAATGCCGCCCTTCCATCACCTGCACCACACCGCGCTGCACCAGGTCCGCCGGGCTCAGGTTCTCGATGCGCTCGCCGCGTAGCTCGATGCTGCCTTTGGTCACCGCGCCGCGCTCACCGGCAAGCAGATTGGACACCGCGCGCAAGGTGGTGGTCTTGCCTGCACCGTTGCCGCCCAAGATGGCGACGATGCCGCCCTCGGGCACCTGCAGCGACACGCCCTTGAGCACCAGGATGACGTGGTTGTAAATGACCTCGATGCCATTCACGTTGAGAACAATGTTTTTCGCGTCCATAGGTTTGCCTTTACCAATCGACAGGCCTGCAGCACAAGCCTGTCGATTGGCAGCCCTTGCGGGCCGCCAATCTATTAGCTCTGGCAATCTGCGGGAGTGCGTGGTGTCAGCTTCTTCTCGGTGGCGTACTTGGCGGCCGTGCTCTTGACCAGGGGTTTGATGATTTGCTCATCACCCTGCAGCCAGTCAGACGTGAACTGCCAGGCCTTGCCATCCCAGGTATGGATACGGGCCCAGGAGGCGCCCATGTGGTCCACACACGAGGTGCTGATGGGGCGCATCACGCCAGCAAAGCCCAGGGCGTCCAGCTTGGGCTGGGTCAGATTCAGGTTTTCCAGGCCCCAGCGCACTTGTTCGCCGGTCATGACCTTGCCCTTGCCAAAGCGGTCTTGCGCAGAACGCACACCTTCAATGGCCAGCATGGCGCTCATGGCACCCCGCATGTAGAGCACCTGGCCCACTTCTTCCTTGGGTCCGGTGCCTTGGCCCTTGCTGTGCACCATGGCCATCACGTCTTTCACCAACTTGGAGTTGGGTTCGGCGCCGTGTTGCATGGTCACTGCGTTGTAACCCTTGGCACCGTCGGCCACGTCTTTCACGTCCGGCTCAGCGCCGGCCCACCACACGCCATACATCTTCTCGCGCGGGTAACCGGTGGCTTGCGCTTCTTTGATGGCGGTGCTGTTCATAATGCCCCAGCCCCACAGGACGACAAAGTCTGGGCGGTTCTGGCGCACCTGCAGCCAGGTGGCTTTTTGCTCCACGCCGGGTGCTGTCACGGGCAGCAGCGTCAGCGTGAAGCCGTGCATGGCCGCACGCTCCTGCAGCAGCGGAATGGGCTCTTTGCCAAACGGGCTGTCGTGGTAGACCAGCGAAATTTTCTTGCCCTTGAGCTTGTCAAATCCGCCTTCCTTCTTGGCGATGGCCTGCAGGATGGCGTCTGCCGCCACCCAGTAAGTACCGGCGATGGGGAAGTTCCACTTGAACACCGTGCCGTCTGCGCTTTCGCTGCGGCCATAACCGACGGTCACCACCGAAATCTTGTCGGCCGGAGCCTTCTCGGTAATGGCAAACGTAGCGCCCGTAGACAGCGGCTGCACAAACGAGGCGCCGCCGTTTTTGCCCTTCAGGCGCTCGTAACACTCGACGCTGCGGGCCGTGTCGTAACCGGTCTCGCATTCTTCAAACGAGAACTTCACACCATTGATACCACCGCGCGCGTTGGTCAGCTTGATGTAGTCCACATACCCGTTGGCCCATGGCACACCGTTGGGCGCATACGGCCCGGTACGATAGGACAACACGGGAATGAACTGCTCCTTGGCCTGGGCCATGGCCTGGCCAGCCGCCAGCCCGGAGGCCAGCGCGACTGTTGCGAGAACGAGTTTAGAAAGCTTCATTTGTCTCTCCTGTAATTAAGTGTTGAAGCACGGGGAAAACACGGGAACCAGCGCGAAGGCCCTAATGGGGGAAAGGCCAGAGGCGCAGTTTTTGTTTGGCAATCGACCACAACTTGGCCAGACCATGCGGCTCCACGATCAGGAACCACACAATCAGACCGCCAAAAATCATCAGCTCGGCATGTGAGATACCCGCGGTGGAAATCTCGATACCAAACAGGCTGGCCAGCACGGGCAGGAACTGGCTCAGAAAAATAGGCAACACCACAATAAAGGCCGCGCCAAAAAAGGCCCCGGCGATGGAACCCATGCCACCAATGATGACCATGAACAACAGGCGAAACGACTGGTCTACCGAGAAGGCTGCGGGCTCCCAGGCCCCCAGGTAAATAAAGCCCCACAGCGCACCGGCCACGCCCACGATGAAGGAGCTGACCGCAAACGCGCTGAGCTTGGCGTACATGGGGCGAATGCCAATCACGGCGGCCGCCACGTCCATGTCGCGAATCGCCATCCACTCGCGGCCCACGGCGCCACGCACCAGGTTTTTGGCCAGCAGCGCAATAACAGCCAGCAGGCTCAGGCAAAACACATACTTGGCAACCGGGCTCTCCAACGAGAAACCAAACACCTGCAGATTGGACACCGACACCGAACCCGATGGGGAATTGTTCGTAAACCATTGAATCCGCAGAAACATCCAGTCCGCAAAAAACTGCGCCGCCAGCGTGGCCACCGCCAGGTACAGCCCCTTCACACGTAAGCTGGGCAACCCAAACACCATGCCAAACAGCATAGAACTCACCCCGCCCAGCAGCAGCGCCACCAGCAATGGCATGCCTTCAATACGCACAAAGAAGTTGTAAGCCGCGTAGGCCCCCACCGCCATAAAGGCGCCCGAGCCCAGCGAGATTTGCCCGCAGTAGCCCACCAGAATGTTCACGCCCACCGCGGCCAGCGAGAAGATCAAGAAGGGAATTAGGATGGCGCGGAACATGTAGTCGCTGGCCAGCATAGGCACCACCGCAAACGCCACCACCAGCAGGGCAAGGATGGCGATGCGGTCCTGCGCAATCGGAAAGATCTGCTGATCCGCGCGGTAGGTGGTTTTGAATTGGCCGTTTTCTCTGTAGAACATGGTTGTCTCTTATCGTTGTAACGGGTTCAAACGCGGTCGATGATCTTCTCTCCGAAGAGACCCTGTGGCCTGATCAGGAGGAAGCCAAGCGCCAGCACGTAGGCAAACCAGATTTCGATGCCGCCACCCACGTAAGGCCCGAGATACACCTCGGACAGCTTCTCACCCACACCGATGATCAAGCCGCCCACAATGGCGCCGGGCACCGAGGTCAGCCCGCCCAAAATCACCACCGGCAAGGCACGCAGCGCCACCGTGGTCAATGAAAACTGCACGCCCAACTTGCTGCCCCAGATCATTCCGGCCACCAGCGCCACCACACCGGCCACACACCAGACGATGACCCAGATGCGGTTGAGCGGAATGCCGATGGATTGCGCGGCCTGGTGGTCATCGGCCACGGCGCGCAGGGCCCGGCCGGTGGCCGTTTTCTGGAAGAACACGCTGAGCAGCGCCACCAGGGCGGCGGCAATGATGGCGGCGTAAAAGTCTTCCTTGTTGATCAGGATGCCGCCTTCAAAGGTGCTCTCCAAAATCATCACCGGGTCTTTGGGCATGCCAATGTCGATCTTGTAGATGCTGCTGCCAAAGATGGTTTGGCCCAGACCCTCCATGAAGTAGGTGATGCCCAGCGTGGCCATCAGCAGCGTGGTGCCTTCCTGGTTGACCAGGTGGCGCAGCACCAGACGTTCGATGATCCAGGCGACCACAAACATCACCATACCGGCCCCGATAAACGCCAGCACATTGGCGGCCACCGGGTTGGCAATGCCCAGGTGCAGCGGAATCCATTCCGCAAAGCGGGCCATGGCCAATGCCGCAAACAGCACCATGGCGCCCTGCGCAAAGTTGAACACGCCAGAGGCCTTGAAGATCAGCACAAAGCCCAGCGCGACCAGCGAATACAGCATGCCCGCCATCAGGCCGCCGAGAAGAGTTTCCAGAAAAAATGCCATGGTCTTGTCTTTCAGTGGCTGGTGCCGAGGTAGGCGCTGATGACGTCGGGGTTGTTGCGCACCTCGTCGGGTGTGCCGTCACCAATCTTTTTGCCGTAGTCCAGCACCACCACGCGGTCGCTGATGTCCATGACCACACCCATGTCGTGTTCGATCAACACCACCGTGGTGCCAAACTCGTCGTTCACGTCCAGCACAAAACGGCACATGTCCTGCTTCTCTTCCACGTTCATGCCGGCCATGGGTTCGTCCAGCAGCAGCACCTGCGGCTCCATGGCCAGGGCGCGGCCCAGGTCCACGCGTTTTTGCAGGCCATAGGGCAACTGACCCACGGGGGTTTTGCGGTAGGCCTGGATTTCCAGGAAGTCGATGATGCGTTCCACCGCCTCGCGGTGCTGGATCTCTTCGCGCTCCGCCGGGCCAATGCGCAGCGCCTGCAGCAGGATGTTGCTTTTGATCTTGAGATTGCGCCCAGACATGATGTTGTCCAGCACACTCATGCCCTTGAACAACGCCAGGTTCTGGAAAGTACGCGCCACGCCCATGCTGGCCACCTGGTGGCTGTTCATGTGTTTGAAGGTGTGGCCGCGGAAGGTGATGGCACCGTCTTGTGGCGCGTACACACCGTTGATGCAGTTCAGCATCGAGCTTTTGCCCGCACCGTTGGGGCCGATGATGGCGCGGATCTCATGCTCGCGCACATCAAAGCTGATGTCGGTCAGCGCCTTCACGCCGCCAAATCGCAGGGAGATGTTTTTGACGTCGAGGATGACGTCGCCAATTTTTTTCTTCGTCATGCTGCTGCCTTCACGGGGGCAAAGGTTTTGCTGTCGTCAATCCGCAGCGTGGCGCTCACGCTGCCGGTGCGCCCGTCTTCAAACTTGACCTGGGTTTCAATGAACTGGCTGGTCTTGCCGCCGTAGAGGGCGTCCACCAGCACGCTGTATTTGTCGGCAATAAAGCCGCGGCGCACTTTGTTGGTCCGCGTCAGTTCACCATCGTCGGCGTCCAGCTCTTTGTGCAGCACCAGGAAGCGGCTCACCTGGCTGCCAGCCAGCAGCGCGTCCGCACTCAGGTCGGCATTGACCTTTTCCACACATTCCTTGATGAGCTGGTAAACCTCGGGCTTCTGCGCCAGGTCGGTGTAGCCCGCATAGGGCAGGTTGCGGCGTTCGGCCCAGTTGCCCACCGCGTCAAAGTCGATGTTGATGAGCACACACACCTGCTCACGGCCATCGCCGTAGGCCACCACTTCTTTGATGTGCTGGAAGAACTTGAGTTTGTTCTCCACGTACTTGGGCGCGAACATGGCGCCGTCGTTGGCGCCACCCTTGATACGGCCCACGTCTTTCACGCGGTCGATTATCTTGAGGTGGCCCTGCGCGTCGATGAAACCCGCGTCGCTGGTGTGGTACCAGCCGTCTGCGGTCAGCACCTCGGCCGTGGCGGCGGGGTTTTTGTAGTACTCCTTCAAGAGGCCGGGCGACTTGACCAGAATCTCGCCGTTGTCGGCCACCTTGATCTCCACCCCCGCGCAAGGCACCCCCACGGTGTCGGCACGCGCTTGGTTGTCGGGCTGCAGGCACACAAACACCGCCGTCTCGGTCGAGCCGTAGAGTTGTTTGAGGTTGATGCCGATGGAGCGGTAGAAGGTAAACAGGTCCGGCCCAATCGCCTCGCCCGCGGTGTAGGCCACACGCACGCGGCTGAAGCCCAGCGTGTTGCGCAGCGGACCGTACACCAGCACATTGCCCAGCGCATACAGCGCGCGATCGGCGGCTGACACCGGCAAGCCGTCCATCAGCGCCGGGCCGACCTTCTTGGCCACGCCCATGAAGTAATGGAACAGCTTGCGCTTGATGGTGCCCGCGTCTTCCATGCGGAT
Organism: Rhodoferax sp. TS-BS-61-7; assembly: GCF_002943465.1. GTDB lineage: Bacteria > Pseudomonadota > Gammaproteobacteria > Burkholderiales > Burkholderiaceae_C > Allorhodoferax. The sequence goes on along the minus strand of NZ_PTQY01000005.1, from coordinate 40,042 downwards.
CATCACCGTGGTGAGCATGCCCTCGAACACACGCGGCGGCGCAAAGTAGTAGGTCGGGCCAATCTCTTTCAGGTCGATGGTGGCGGTGGCGCTGCTCTCGGGGCAATTCACCACATACCCACACGACAGCCACTGCGCGTAGCTGAAGATGTTTTGCCCAATCCAGGCCGGTGGCATGTAGGCCAACACATCTTCGTCGCTGGTCAGGCGGTCAAACTCGGCGCCGGCACGGGCGCGGTTCAACAGCGAGTCATGCGTGTGCACCACACCTTTGGGGTTGCCCGTGGTGCCGGACGTAAAAAACATGGCCGCCACATCGGTGTGCGCGACTTTGGTGACCTCGGCCTGAAAGAAGCCAGGATGCAGCGCCACAAATGCCTTGCCCGCCGCTTGCAGTTCGTCCATGGCGGCCAAGCCGGGTTCGTCGTAATTGCGCAGGCCACGCGGGTCGTCAAAGTAAATGTGGGCCAGCTGCGGGCACTGCTCCCGCACCTCCAGCAGCTTGTCGACCTGCTCCTGGTCTTCGGCAAAGGCAAATCGCACTTCGGCGTTGTTGATGGGGAACACACACTCGGGTGCGGCCGCATCCTGGTACAACGGAATGGGCACGGCGCCCAGGCTTTGCGCGGCCAGCATGGTGGCGTACAGGCGGGGCCGGTTGGCGCCCACCACCACCATGTGGTCGTGGCGCTGCAGGCCGGCCTGGTGCAGGCCCGCGGCAATCTGCTCCACCATCTGCGCCAGCTCGGCCCAGGTTAGCGCTTGCCATATGCCGTATTCCTTTTCACGCATGGCCGGCGCCTGCGGGCGCTGGCTGGCGTGCTGCAGCAACAGCTGCGGAAATGTCGTGTGCGTACCCATTGCGTGTCACCTCGTTATGGCCCCCGGCATGCGCCAGAGGGCTTTTGGTATGGGGCGAATGGTAGGACTGCATTTGACGCCAAGTTGTCGTTTGGACGACAATTTGCGCATTTCTCGGTAGGTGTTTTCCCTTCACTTATTGGCAACTTACAAGGCCTCCTTATGACCGCCGACCCCAGCCTGCACCAGCGCCGCCGCCCGCTTACCGACGTGGAGTTGGCCGCCATTCCGTGGCTGCAAGTGCTGCTGCCCGATGAGCGCCAGCGTGCCGTGGACGACCTGCGCATTGCCGAGGCCGCGCCGGGCGAATACCTGTGCCGCATGGGCCGCCCGGTGACGTATTGGTTTGGCGTGGTGGACGGCCTGCTGAAGATGAGCACCGACAACGCCGAAGGCCAGACCATGACCTTCACCGGCGTGCCACCCGGCGGCTGGTTTGGCGAAGGCACCGCCCTCAAGCGCGAGACCTACCGCTACAACATCCAGGCGCTGCGCAAGAGCCTGGTGGCGGGCCTGCATGTAGACACCTTCCACTGGCTGCTGGACCACTCGATCGGCTTCAACCGTTTTGTGATGAACCAGCTCAACGAACGCCTGGGCCAGTTCATCGCCGCGCGCGAAATCGACCGCATGACCAACCCCGACATCCGCGTGGCGCGCAGCCTGGCGTCGCTCTTCAACCCCGTGCTCTACCCCGGCGTGGGCGAGGTGCTGCGCATCACCCAGCAAGAGCTGGCCTACCTGGTGGGCCTGTCCCGCCAGCGGGTGAACGAGGCCCTGAACGCACTGGAGGCGCAGGCCTTTATTCGCGTGGAATACGGCGGGCTGCGGGTGCTGGACCTGCAAGCGCTGCGGTCACGCGTGTTTACACGTCAAATCACTGCCTAGCGCTTATGGAATAAGCGCAATAAGCTATTTTTTTATAGCGAATCAAGTCCATCCCCTTCGCCGTTTTGGCTTGCCGCGCACAATGAAAAACGGGAGCCGCAGCTCCCGTCTGTCGCGATCCAAAAGAAATTACACAGTCAAATTCTTTTGCTTGCGGCGACGGGCAAGCGCTCCCATCAAGCCCAAACCGGCTAGCAGCATGGCGTAGGTTTCGGGCTCCGGAACCGCAGCGGTAAAGGTCATGCTCCGGAACATCGGGGACGGATTTCCGGAGGACGTCAACTCAAAACTGGCGATATTGGCTGCGCCCATTTGAATGCCGCGAAATTGAAATGCATTGCTGGAAATAGGGGCAGTTGCATTCAGTTCGTACTGCTCCAGGATGTTGTGACCCGCGTCGTAAGCCACCAAGGAGACGGGGCCAAATGCGGGTGCGTAATTCATCAGGAAACCCACCCCCGCGACGGAACCACCCAAGAAGTCAAACCGCAAAGTGCCTTGCTGGTTTATACCGACGGAAGGACCAGATGCCGAGCCGTTGGAACCCAGCCCCCAGCCACTGTAGTCAAAGTACAGGCCATCAGTGCCTGTGTAGCCCATGTTGATGTTGTAGCTACCGGGAATCAGGGCATTGAAGGAATTCACACTGGTGTTGTGCAGACCAAAATCTGTCACGGTGACTTGCGGCGACGACAGCCCCCCTACATCGGTCACCAACGCTGCATGGGCCACAGACGAGAACAGTGCAGCAGATGCGATGGAAATCGCGAAAACAAATTTCTTCATAAAAATATTCTTCAAGAGTTGAAAAGGGATGCGTGACGGCGGCGATTTTTATCGAGCTCAGAGACCGCGGGAATAGTCCAAATGGACTTAGACGGCCCCTCTGTGTGCGGATTGTTACGAACGGTAACTCTTTGACCATAGAGCAAGCCCTGCTGGGCTTACGTTGCGGGCGTGACGTGCGTTTGCGCACAGAGTCGGAAGGCTTGGGAGCTAGGCTTACCTAGAGCCCAGAGCAATACCGCAACTCGCAGTTGCTGTGGTGCGGGTTCGTTGGCCAGACAGTACATGGCTGACAAACACTGGGCCATCGAACTTCTCTGAATGAGGGCGTAGACCGTGACACCAAACAATGCTTCAGACACTCCTGCTCCGGATTGGCAGACCCTGACCCAGGCACTGGAAGACATCAGAGACTCCTGGCTCTTGGTTTCATGCAGCTTGACCGACTTCATAGCGGAGCTGCCCTCCCCTCGGCGTGATGAAGCCGCGGTCACAACAGAGAGATGCCTCCATGGATTTCGCATTGCACATCAAAACAAAGATGTACCTTCCTAGGCCACGTGCAGCACCGTTGCCACATGGCAACCGCATGCTGCCGCTGGCCTTGGTGTTGGCGTTCGTATCTCCGGGCGCATTGGCAACGCCCGTTTGCCGCTGGGTGGATGCGTCGGGGCAGACGCATGTGGCGGACACGGTGCCATCGGCATACCAGGCCGGCGCAAGCTGCACGGACTCTGATCAGTTCGAGCTGACGCCGGCACAGCAACGGGATGCCGAACGGCGCACGGCGGACGAGCAATTCCGGGCGCGCAATCTTGGCGTCTTGCCGCCCGCGGGAGCGGCGTCTGGCTTACCGCGCGCGCCACGCAGCGCAAAGCGGCCCACCGACGCCATTACCGACGCCACCGATTGCCCCACGTGGTGGCGCATCTACGACGAAAGCAGCGCGTGTTTTGGCCCCTTCCGAACAACCCAAGGGGGCATCAAACCGGAGGCGTTTGACCAATGCAACGAGGTGGCCAGCCCCGAGCTGAAATGTGGCCCGCGACGCAATTGACGCGTTAAGCACCGTCCAATCGCGTGTCCGAAAGCGGCCAGACACGGCGCCGCTTCCACCGTACCGTTCACCCCAGCGCGCCACATGGGCCGCGCAAACACAAGGGGAGTGAAACATGGACATTGTTCTTCTACATGGCAGCTGGCATGGCGCGTGGTGCTGGCACAAGGTGGTGCCGCCGCTGGAAGCTGCGGGGCACCAAGTGCATGTGCCCGACCTGCCGGCGCACGGCACCCAGTGGCGCTGGCTGCGCGGGCGCACCACGCTTCAACAAATGGCACGCGCCGTGTGTGACCTGCTGGACCCGCTGCCAGAACCCGCGCTGCTGCTGGCGCACAGCCGGGGTGGCATTGTGGCGTCTGCCGTGGCCGAAATGCGGCCCGACAAGGTGGTGGCTTGTGTGTACCTGGCGGCCTATTTGCTGCGGGATGGTGAGCGGGTGGCGGACTACTTTCGCCAGGACAAAGACTCGCTGGTGCGCCGCCACATCCAGATCAGCCGCCGCACGCTGACCGATGCGCTGCCGCCGGCCGCGCGGCAGGCCACGCTCTATGCCGACTGCGATGCGGCGGATGTGGCGCTGGCGCACAGCCTGCTGACGCCCGAGCCTTCGCTGCCGGCGCTGACCCGGCTGCGGCTGACGGACGCGCGCTATGGCCGAGTGCCGCGGCACTACATCGAGTTGACGCAGGACCGCGCCATCACCCCCGAGCTGCAGCGCCGCATGGTGGCGCAGTCGCCCTGCGCGTCGGTGCAGCAGATCGAGGCCAGCCACTCGGCCTACTTCTCCCAACCGGCAGCGCTGTCTGCCGCCATCGGGCGGATTGCTGCCGACACGGCCCGGGCAGGCCGTGTCTGAGTACCTGTTCTTCAGCCCTTGGCGGGCGAAACGGCCATGTGGTCTACGCGTTGGTCCAGGATTTCTTCGGGCGCTTGGGCCTCTTGCTGGGTGGGATGGTCCAGCCCCGCCTGCAGGCGCTGCATGTCCAGGTCGCCAGTCCACTTGGCCACCACCAACGTGGCCACGCCATTGCCCACCAGGTTGGTCAGGGCGCGGGCTTCGCTCATGAAGCGGTCAATGCCCAGGATGAGTGCCAGGCCCGCCACGGGCACGCCGCCCACAGCCGACAAGGTGGCAGCCAGCACGATGAAGCCGCTGCCGGTGATGCCCGCCGCGCCCTTGGAGGTGAGCAGCAGCACGGCCAGCAGTGTGAGCTGCTGCGTCAGGCTCATGGGCGTGTCGGTGGCCTGGGCAATGAAGACCGCAGCCATGGTGAGGTAAATGGAGGTGCCGTCCAGGTTGAACGAGTAGCCGGTGGGAATGACCAGGCCGACCACGGATTTGCGGGCGCCCAGGTTCTCCAGCTTTTCCATCATGCGGGGCAGCACAGATTCGCTGGACGAGGTGCCGAGCACGATGAGCAGCTCTTCCTTGATGTAGCGCACAAACTTGAACACGCTAAAGCCATGCAGCTTGGCAATCAGGCCCAGCACACCAAATACGAAGAACAGGCAGGTGAGGTAAAACGCGCCCATGAGCTTGCCCAGCGAGAACAGCGAATCCACGCCGTACTTGCCGATGGTGAACGCCATGGCGCCAAACGCACCAATGGGCGCCACCTTCATGACGATGCCCACGATGTCGAACAACACGTGCGAGGTTTTTTCGATGAAGTCGAACACCATGGTGCCGCGGCCGCCAAACTTGTGCAGCGCAAAACCAAACAGCACCGAGAACAGCAGCACCTGCAAGATCTCGCCCTTGGCAAACGCATCCACCACCGAGGTGGGAATGACATTGAGCAAAAAGTCCACCGTGCCCTGCATCTTGCCGGGTGCGGTGTAGGCCGCAATGCTCTTGGTGTCCAGCGAAGCGGCGTCCACATGCATGCCTGCGCCGGGCTGCAGCACGTTGACCACCACGAGGCCGATGATGAGCGCCAACGTGGACACCACCTCAAAGTACAGCAGGGCCAGGCCACCGGTTTTTCCAACCTTTTTCATGTCCTCCATGCCGGCAATGCCCACCACCACGGTGCAGAAGATGATGGGCGCAATGATCATCTTGATGAGCTTGATGAAACCATCGCCCAGCGGTTTCATGTCGGTACCGAGCTGGGGGTAAAAGTGACCGAGCAACACGCCTACCGTAACGGCAAACAGAACCTGGACGTAAAGGGATTGGTAGAGCGGCTTGCGCGCAACGGTCGCTGACATGGCAGAGGGGCCTTTGGAGAGTACAAAAACAGGGCGCGACGATACGGATTGCCCCGCCAGGCGCCTACTGTTGCGTTCAACAGTAGGGTTTACCCTATGCACCCTATTTCGCCTTGGCCACGCCTTCGGGAAAGGCCGCGCCCAGGTGATTTATGCAACAAATTGGCACCCAGCCCCCGTAAAATATGCGCAAGCAGCTCCTAAAAATATAGCAACCATGACCGACCAGAAACCGCCCGCCCCCACCTTCCGCCGCGCCGCGCCCCCGCCGAGCAAAGCACCGGGCAACCGCGCCATCCCCCAGGGCCAAACCAACACCGCCGCCCAGGGCGCAGGCGGCACCGTGCGCCTGAACAAACGCATGGCCGAGCTGGGCATGGCCTCGCGCCGCGAGGCCGACGAGTGGATTGGCAAGGGCTGGGTGAAAGTGAACGGCAAGGTGGCCGAAATGGGCATGCAGGTGCTGCCCGGCGTGCGCATCGAGATCGACAAACAGGCCCAGGGCCAGCAGGCCAACCAGGTCACCATCCTACTGAACAAGCCCATTGGCCTGGTCAGCGGCCAGGCCGAAGACGGGCACGAGCCTGCCATCACACTCATCCAGCCGCAAAACCGCTGGGCCGAGGACAACGCCCGTTTCTTCTTCCACGGCAGCCAGCTCAAGAGCCTGGTGCCCGCCGGCCGGCTGGACATTGATTCCACCGGCCTGCTGGTGATGACGCAGGACGGCCGTGTGGCGCGCCAGCTGATTGGCGAAGACTCGGTGATGGAAAAAGAATACTTGGTGCGCGTGGTCTACACCGGCGTGGCCAACAGCGCCGCGGCCAACTCGCCCGCTGCCACCTACGGCGGCAAGGTGCAGCAGCTCAGCCGCATTGACGATGACGACCCGGTGAGCAGCGATGTGCAAAGCGTGTTCCCGCCCGAGAAGCTGCGCCTGCTGCGCCACGGCCTGCGCTTGGATGACCAGGCCCTGAAGCCCGCCCAGGTGGAATGGCAAAACCCCGAGCAGCTGCGTTTTGTGCTGACCGAGGGCAAAAAACGCCAGATCCGCCGCATGTGCGAGCTGGTGGGCCTGCGCGTGGTGGGCCTCAAGCGCGTGCGTGTGGGCAAAGTCATGCTGGGCAACCTGCCGGTGGGCCAGTGGCGCTACCTGCAGCCGCACGAAAAGTTTTAACGTCTCTTCCAAAGGCCTTTATGCCCTTGCCTCCGCGGCCCAAGGCCTTGCAGCACTTTCGGGCGTCTGACCTGCGCGGCGTGGTGCAACTGGCCACCCAGGCCACCCGCGGCGTGGCCCGCATGGCCGAGGGGGTGCACCAGTCGGTCTGGGGCAGCATGGGCGTGCCGGGCGGCAAAACCGCTGGCACCACGCGCGGCCTGACCGGGCTGATCTACCAGACCGTGCAAGGTGTGACGCAGCTGGTGGGCAGTGGTGCCGAAGCCATCTTGGGCAAGCTGCAGCCGCTGCTGGACGCGGCCGATACCGCTTTACCCGACACCCCGCAGCGCGAGGCCGTGCTGGCCGCGCTGAACGGCGTGCTGGGCGACCGCCTGGCCGCCAGCGGCAACCCACTGGCCACCCGCCTGCAGCTGCGCCACGCCGGCCGGGCGCTGGACTGGACCCGCCCCGCCACCTTGCCCGCCAAGGGCACCGTGGGCGGCAAGCTGCTTGTCGTCATCCACGGCCTGTGCATGAACGACCTGCAGTGGACGCACACCACCGCCACCGGCGAGGTGCGCAGCCACGCCACCGCCCTAGCCACACTGGGCTACACCCCGGTTTATGTGCGCTACAACACCGGCCTGCACACCTCGGACAACGGTGCAGCGCTGGCGGAGGAGCTGGACCAGTTGGTGGCCCACTGGCCGGTGCCGGTGAGCGAGATCACCGTGCTGGCGCACAGCATGGGTGGACTGGTCACACGCAGCGCGGTGCAGCAGACGCGCACGGCCGATCCGTCTGCGCCCTGGCTGAAAGTCTTGAAGAACGTCATTTTTCTGGGCACGCCACACCACGGTGCGCCGCTGGAGCGCGCGGGCAACTGGGTGGATGTGATTCTGGGCGCCACGCCCTACTCGCGCCCCTTTGCCAAGCTGGGCCAGCTACGCAGCGCCGGCATCACCGACCTGCGTTATGGCTTTGTCAGCCCACAAGACTGGCAGGGCCGCAACCGCTTTCAGAAAGGACCGGACCGCCGCACGCCCGTGCCGCTGCCCGAGGGCGTGGCCTGCTACACCGTGGCGGCCACCACGGCCAGCCAACGCAGCGCGCTGGCCGACCGGTTGCTGGGGGATGGACTGGTGCCGCTGCGCAGCGCGCTGGGCCTGCACGACGAGGCAAAACGCAATCTGGTGTTTGCCAAGCCCAGCCTGTGCATTGCCTACCGCATGAACCATATGGAACTGCTGCACCGACCCGAGGTGACCGCGCAACTGCTGGCTTGGCTAACACCGGGCGCGGGGTCAACCTAGCTTTTGTCGGGGGCCGGCTCGCCGTCCAGGCCCGCGGGCTCGGTAGGTTCGTAGCCATGGGGTGGCGGGGCTTCGGGCGGCGCCTTGCCCTCTTGCAGAAAGCCCCCCACGCTGGCCTCCCACAGGCCCCAAGCGGTATCGGTATCGCTCTCAGAAACTTCGGGCACAGGCAGGGGGTCCAGCAAGCCGTCAAACGGCTTGGGGGCGGGGGAAGAGGTAGCCGCCCGCTTGTCAGAGGGCGGCACAGGCTGGTCCGGTTTCATGGCGTTGGGCTTCCCTGGGTGCTTTTTTTGCAATGTAGCGCTAACGCCCGCGCGGGGGAAGGGGGGTGGGCAAGCCCCTTGGGCCTAGTCGTCTTTTATGGCCAGTACAGGCCCGCGCTTGAAAAGCCCAGCCTCGCCCATAATTGTGGGTTGCCCGCGCCACAGGTACTGCCTGACAGGCGCGCGAACCGTTTTATTGAGACTCAGAGACCTATCTATGACCAAGCAAACCATGAATTTCCAGGCCGAAGTGGCGCAGCTGCTGCACCTGGTGACCCACTCGCTGTACTCCAACAAGGAAATTTTCCTGCGCGAGCTGATCTCCAACGCGTCCGACGCCTGCGACAAGCTGCGCTTTGAGGCCATCAACAACAGCGGCCTGTACGAGAACGACCCTGAACTGAAGGTCAAGGTCACCTTCGACAAAGACGCGAAGACGCTGACCATTACGGACAACGGCATTGGTTTGAGCCAGCAGGAAGCCATCGACAACCTGGGCACGATTGCCAAGAGCGGCACCAAAGACTTTGTCAGCAAGCTGTCGGGCGACCAGAAGGCCGACTCGCAGCTCATCGGCCAGTTCGGCGTGGGCTTCTACTCCGGCTTCATCGTGGCCGACAAGATCACCGTCGAATCACGCCGTGCCGGCTTGCCCGCGAACGAAGCCGTGCGCTGGGTCAGCGACGGTGGCGCCAGCGGTGGCGGCGCGTTTGAGGTGGAAAGCATCACCCGCGAAGCGCGTGGCACCAGCGTCATCCTGCACCTGCGCGACGACGCCCAAGACTACACCCAAGCCTGGAAGGTCAAGGGCATCATCAACAAGTACTCCGACCACATCAGCCTGCCCATCCAGATGGAAAAGGAAGAGTGGAAAGACGGCGAACTGCTGGTGCCCGGTGACGAGAACGGTGGCCGCCAACCAGGCGTCATGGTCAAGACCGGCGAATGGGAAACGGTCAACAAGGCCAACGCCATCTGGTCGCGCGCCAAGAAGGACATCACCCAGGAACAGTACGACGACTTCTACAAGCAGATCAGCCACGACTTTGAAGCCCCGCTGACCCACACGCACAACCGCGTGGAAGGCAGCACCGAATACACCCAGCTGCTGTACATCCCCGGCAAGGCGCCCGTGGACCTGTACAACCGCGACCACAAAGCCGGCCTCAAGCTGTATGTGAAGCGCGTCTTCATCATGGACGACGCCGAAGCCCTGCTGCCCAGCTACCTGCGCTTTGTGAAGGGTGTGGTCGACAGCGCTGACCTGCCTCTGAACGTGAGCCGCGAGCTGCTGCAGGAAAGCCGCGACGTGAAAGCCATTCGCGACGGCAACACCAAGCGTGTGCTCTCCATGCTGGAGACGCTGGCCAAGAACGACAAGCTGCCTGAAGCCGGCGCAGATGGCGTGACCGATGTGGTTAGCGCTGAAGAGAAGGCAGAGCAGGAAGCCAACGTCGGCAAGTACAGCAAGTTCTACGCAGAATTTGGCGCCGTGCTAAAAGAAGGCCTGAGTGAAGACTTTGGCAACAAGGACCGCCTGTCCAAGCTGCTGCGTTTTGCCTCCAGCACCACCGACAGCGTGAGCGTGTCGCTGGCCGACTACAAGGCGCGCATGAAGGAAGGCCAGGAGGCCATCTACTACATCACCGCCGACAACGCGGCCGCCGCCAAGAACAGCCCGCAGCTCGAAGTGTTCAAGAAGAAGGGCATTGAAGTGCTCTTGATGACGGACCGCGTGGACGAGTGGGCACTGAACTATCTGCACGACTTTGACGGCACGCCCATGCAATCCGTCGCCAAGGGCGCGGTGGACTTGGGCAGCCTGCAGGACGACGCCGAGAAGAAGGCCGCCGAAGAAGCTGCCGAAGCCTTCAAGCCCCTGCTCGCCAAGCTGAAGGAAGCGCTGAAAGACAAGGCCGACGACGTACGCGTGACCACGCGCCTGGTCGACAGCCCCGCCTGCCTGGTGGTGCAAGATCACGGCATGAGCACCCAACTGGCCCGCATGCTCAAGCAAGCCGGCCAGCAAGCGCCCGAAGTGAAGCCCGTGCTGGAAGTGAACGCCGAACACGCGCTGGTGAAGAAGCTGGACGGCTCGGTGCACTTCAATGACCTGGCCCACATCCTGTTCGACCAAGCGCTGCTGGCCGAAGGCGGACTGCCTGCGGACCCTGCGGCGTACGTGAAACGGGTGAATGCCTTGCTGGTGTGATGCTCGAGGGGTTAAGAGGCTAAATCGGCCTATAGCTCCCGTGGAATATGCGCCAACAGCTACTAAATTAGTAGCAATTGACTCGTAAAAAAAGCCCCACAGTCGCAAGACTGGCGGGGCTTTTTGTTGGAGCTATGGGAGCGGGAAAGGCTGAACTGGGCCAGATGCTGCCACCCGCGAATGACAGCATTGGCGCAGCGAACTAGCCTACCAACAGCAAACTAGTTGCCTGACATTCACCACTGGCATCTTCGTGCTCCCAGCAGTTTCATGCCGCAGGAAAGAGGGAAAACCCGCTTCCAGCGAATGGCCCTGTGTCGAGCCAGATGTACTGAAACGAGCGACTTTTGAAGAGCCAATCGTCACCAGATCGCTGCAACTTATCAAATGCAATACAGTGATTGCGGTAGTATTTTTCGCCAGGACCGCGCGCTGCTTCATGCACGAATGTGCGCGTGGTCGCTTCGTCGCCGTCAATCAAGATGACACCAGGAAGCGCGAACTGCACGAAGAATTCTTTGCCTGTTCGCAACTTGCGAAGAAGCGTAACGTTCTCATCTGCACCTATCGAGTGTTGACCATGGGGAGCATTTCCGATAATGAATTCACCATCATCGGTCCATACCGTTTTGAACATAGCGTAATCAGCACGAGTTGCACTATCGGCGAAGCGGGCAATCGTGTTGCGGATGGAGGCTTCGTCCATAAATTTCTGCAAGCGGGCTTGTGGGTTGGTCATTTTTTTCCTTTGTTTAAGCATTGATACGATGCCGCTGACTATTCCAGTCGTTCGAAAAATTCGCAATCTCGATCGCTCCAAAGACTTGCCTGATCCTGCCAAAATTGGTATTTTGACAGTTCATAAAAAAAGCTAGTCACCAAAAGAGCCACTCATCACATGCTGAAAAATCTCATAACAATTGCTACCAAACACGGTAGTTCTTCAGGCATGCCATCCGAGTACCCCAGACTCGTAATCAGGTCAACAATGGCACCAACGCCGCCGGCGCCGGCTTTGTTTGAGCCCAAGTTTTATCTATTGCTACAAGGCGCGAAGCGGATGACCATTGCGGGCAGAACGTTTGACTGTTCTGCTGGAACATGCGCGGTGGCATCGATAGGTCTACCGTTCGTTAGTGAAGTAGTGGAGGCAAGCCCAACCCAGCCTTATCTAAGCGTCGAATTGACCCTGGATGCCGGGATCGTTGCAAGCTTACTTCTCGATATGCGTGAACAAAATCCCACCGAATGGCAGGCGGGCGCAATGTCGCTGGCACAAGTGGATGAGGGCCTTGTTGAACCGCTAGGACGGCTTATGAACCTGTTGGACGCACCTTTCGAAATCCCGGTGCTAGCTGCTCAGTTTGAGCGCGAGTTGTATTACCGACTGTTGTCAGGTCCGTTAGGTGGAAGACTTCGTCAGATCGGTGCGAACAATTCCAGGTTTGCTCAGATCAAGATGGCTGCGGAGTGGATAGGTGAGAACGCCAAAACTTCCATGAGTGTGGAATGGCTAGCGTCGCACGTGGGTATGAGTGTCACATCCTTCCATAGACATTTCAAAGCGGTTACTGCATCGAGCCCGCTTGCTTACCAGCGACAACTACGTCTGCTAGAGGCAAGGCGCCAGCTTGCATCAGGCGAAGCGAATGTGACCGAGACCGCTTATACCAGCGGGTATGTCAGTGCTTCTCAGTTCAGCCGTGAGTACAAGAAAACGTTTGGTGTTCCTCCGAGCCAGCATGCCGCGCTGCTACGACGGTAAGTCGGCTAATAGGCGCTGCATTTGAAGAGTTTCAAGATTGCCGTGGGTCGAATACTGCGGCGAGATTGGACCAGTAGCGGGCGCCTACGAGCGCCCGCTTTGTAGATGTGGACTCACGCATGAGTGTTCTCTACTCAGAGCCCAAGCTCCGACAGTCCTGGATGGTCATCAGGGCGGCGGCCAAGCGGCCAGTGGAACTTCCGATCCGACTCTTTAATTGGCATATCGTTGATGCAGGCGTAGCGACGCTGCATAAGCCCGCTGGCCTCAAACTCCCAGTTCTCGTTGCCGTACGACCGGAACCAGTTCCCTGCGTCGTCATGCCACTCATAGGCATACCGAACGGCGATGCGGTTGCTGTCGTAGACCCAAAGTTCTTTGATGAGCCGGTATTCAAGTTCTTTCTTCCATTTCCTGTCGAGGAATGCTTGAGCTTCCGCACGGTTATTGGCGAACTCCGCACGATTTCGCCACTTCGTGTCGAGGGTGTAAGCCAGGGCAACCTTGGCCGCGTCGCGAGTGTTCCAACCGTCCTCGGCTAGTCGGACTTTTTGGATGGCAGTTTCTTGTGTAAACGGAGGGAGGGGTGGGCGTGTTTCCATGGTGTGACCTCAGTAAGTGATGTAGACAGATCGTTCTACATGGCAAATATTAGTCGATGTGGAACGATCTGTCTACAATGGATGTATGCAATCGTCTACGCAAACTTTGGCCTCATTGCCTCCCAGGGAACGCATCTTGGAAGCAGCCCACAAACTCTTCTACAGTGAGGGAATCAGGGCGACAGGGGTTGACAGAATCATTGAGCAGTCGTCCGTGAGTAAAGTGACCTTCTACCGGCAGTACGCAAGTAAAGACGATCTGATTCGTGCATATCTCGACTATCGGCACGAAAACTGGATTTCCTGGTTCAAAAGTAGCTTGAAGGAAAAGAGTCGCAACGGTTCGATTGCCGCGGACGCATTGGTTGCAACACTTCGCTCCTGGTTTGTTCAGCCCGACTTCAGGGGGTGCGCGTTTCTGAATGCAGCTGCTGAACTAGGCTCTGCTGACCCCGAGATATTGAGGGTTGTTTGTCGGCACAAGCAAGACATGTCATCTGTTCTGGATGAGTTCTTCAGTGGACGCAACTTGTCATTAGGGCGTATTTTGTCAGTCGTGATAGACGGCGCAATCGTCCATGCACAGATGGGTAGGCCTGTTGAGGAAGTGTTGGAAGACTTCAAAACTTCAGTCAAAGCAATCATGGCCTGACAGACTAACTGCAAACTGGGAGTCCATCATTGTGCGAATGCTGTTTCTTGAATCATGCCAGGAGGCATCCATAGCCTGGCAACAATGAAGGACCGCTACAGAGCGCAGAAACTGATCGGTTGGATTTCTGCTTTGGGTCGACTACAGCCACCCCACCCAGCACAAAAACGAGCTGACACAAACGCACATTAGGCGGTGCAGAGTTCTTACCTCTTAAGCCCTCCTGCTTAAGTCGTACAGCCCCAACTCCATCCGCAGAACCTATAGAGTCAAATCGGCCTCTAGCCCCCGTGTATATTGCGCAAGCAGCTATACAAAAAGTAGCAACTACCAACTCAAGAAGCCCCCGGCTCGTCATACCGGTAGCCCACGCCATGCACGGTGGCAATGATGGCGGGGGCCTTGGGGTCGCGCTCAATGAGTTTGCGTAGCTTGGAGATGTGTTGGTCTAACGTGCGGCTGTTGGGGAAGTAATCTCGCCCCCAGCAGTGGTTAAACAGGCTGTCGCGGTCCACCACGTTGCCTTGGTGTTGCAACAGGTGCTGCAAGATTTTTACGTCGCGCAGGCTCAGGTCGATTTGCATGTCGCCCCGGCGGGCGCGCAGTTGCGATGGGTACAGCTCCAAGTCGCCAATGCGCACGGCATCTGTCGCAAGCTCTGGCGTGGGCGTGCGCGCCAGTGTGCGGCGCGTTACCGCGCGGATGCGTGCCACCACTTCGCGCACGCCAAAGGGTTTCATGATGTAGTCGTCGGCCCCCAGCTCCAGGCCCAGCACGCGGTCTATCTCTTCGGACTTGGCGCTGATGAAGATGACGGGCACGTCGTTGTCCACGCGCCGTATCTCGCGGCACACGGTGTAGCCGTCACGCTTGGGCATCATGATGTCCAGCAGCACCAGTTGCGGCCGCTGCACATGAAACAGTGCCAGTGCCTGCTCCCCATCGCTGGCCAACATGGGGGTGTAGCCTTCGGCCTCCACCACGTCGCGCAGGCCCTCCCCAATGTGCAGGTCGTCTTCAGCGATCAATACTTTCATGGCGTCTGTTCCACAAACTCGGTGCGCAGGGTTACGCGAAAGTGCGCGCCGGCCTGCGCGGCTTGCAGGGTGACGTCGCCGCCGTGCTGGCGGGCCAACTGGCGGGCAATGTCCAGCCCAATGCCGGTGCCAGCCACGCCATCGGTCAGCTTGGAGCTGATGCGGTAAAAAGGCTCAAACACCCGTTCGCACTCGCTGGCAGGAATACCGGGGCCCAAGTCGCGCACGTCGATGGTGCTCACGCCATGGGCTTGTGTGGTCTCTAGTTGGATGGCGCCACCGCTGGCGGCATATTTCTCGGCGTTGCTCAAGAGGTTGTTCAAAATTTGCTCCAGCGCCTGCGCGTCCAGCATGACCACGCGCGCTGCCTGCGCTGTGCATTGCACGGTGATGGACTTGGCCTCCAGCGCGGGGCGGAATGCGGCAATGCAGCGGGCTACGACCTCGTCCACCACGCCTTGTTGCAAGGCCAGTGTGAACTGTGCTTTTTGGAGTTGCCCCAGGCTGAGCACGTTGGCAATCAAGCGCGAGAGGCGTTGGCTCTCGGCGGTGATGATGCCCAGGTACCGGTGCGCTTTGCTACCGCCTGCGGCCTGCTCGTCCACCGCAGGGTCCAACTCATCTTCCATCAGCTCTGCGTACAGGCGGATGTTGGTTAAGGGTGTCTTTAGCTCATGCGACACCTGGTTTACAAAGTTGACCCGCTGCTGGGCCAGACGCATTTCGCGCGTGTGTTCGCGGTACAGATACAGGGCCAAGCCCACCAACGCAAGGGCTAACCCCAACAAGCCGGCTACCAAACCCCAGGTATTCACCACGCCCGCTGTGGCCAGCGCGGGGCCAAAGTATTCGAGCTTCCAGGTGCCCAAGGGGTGGCTCAGTGGGCGCATGGCCAAACTCTTTTCGCCACTGGCGGGCTGGTAGCTTCCCCACTCGTACACCACCTGCCCATTGCCATTCACCAAACGGGTGCTGCTCTTGGCCTGGGTGCCATCCGCATTGGTAGAGGGCAGCAGAGCAATGATGTCTGCCACCAGCGCCACGGGCGTTAGCTCCACCCCTACCAGGCGGTTCTGCGCATCGCGCAGCCAAAAGATGTGGTGCAGCTCAGCATTCCAGTGCCATGTGTACCAGCCCCACTGCGCCGGGCCCGCATCGGCGCTGACTGCGCTAGCGATATAGCGTTTGGACGCAAGACTATTTGCATTTGCGCTTCCCACCACGCCACCAATCGATGCCCCTTGGGTGAGCAGCCCGGGGTTGTCCCAAAGGGCTGCTGTGCGCTGGACAAACTGTTTTTGTGACTCAGTCAGGGCGGCAGAGGATGAGGGATACACACGCTGGCCGTCTGCACCAATGACAAAGGCTTGCTGCACCACGCCCAGCTCCTGCGGCAAGTTGGCAAGCGCCTGGGTGCCGAGCGGCTGTGCTCGGAGCCGAATCACCCAGTCGTCTTGTAACGCGCGGAAGTAGGCGTTGATAGTGTCATCCACGTTGCCCAGTTGGGACTGCACCAGTTCTTGCACCTGCGCTGCCGCCACCCGTTGTTCGTTGTTGGCCATGCGCAGGCCCAGCCACGCCAGCAGCCCCACGGGCAGCAGCACGATCAACAACAGAATGACGACAATCTTCTTTTGCAAACCTACTCCTACTTTTTTGCTACTTTTGCTGCTTTTCCAGCTTGTATTGATCGGCCTTGATGGACTTGCGAGACGCCTTCCACTCGGCACTGTCATTCGACTCCATCTTGGAGGCTTGCGCTTTTGTACTAGCCTCCATTTCCTGCAACGCGGGGGCAGGGGCTCCCGCGCTTCCCAGAGCGGCGGCATTCGTGCTCAAGTAGCTTCTATTTTCTTCCAATACCTTCTTGGCTTCCTCTACCTTGCCTTCGTCACGCAAGCGCAGGGCGTCTTTGCTCTTTTCGTTGGCGACTTGTTGCACCGCAGAGATCATGGTCTTCTTGTCGGTCGCGCTGGCCACGGCTTGTTCAGAATCGGTAAAGCTGACATTCACCGTGCGGTTCATCCGTTCGGTAGATTTGCTATGCATGTTCAGGTATGACACGTCCACATCGGCCAGGTCCATGGTTTGTCCGGCCTTGCGGGCTGGCACCGCTACCTCCAGCACCACGTATTTTTCTTGCTGACTGTAGAGCTGGCTCATACGCAAGCGCACCACGCCATCGGCAATTTCACCCTCACGGCCCAGAATGCGAATGGGGCGGATGCCGGGTTTGAGGCGAATGGTGACATCCACCTCTTGCGCGACGACAGAGCCCACATCACCAAACTCGCGCTGGAAAATGCTTGCAAGATCGCGTGAATTGTCCACAAACATGTGGTTGCCATCACTGTAAGAGGCAAGCTGGGTCATCAAGTCTTCGTTGTAGTCGCGGCCCAAGCCAATGGTGGTCACGCTCATGCCCTGGCGCGCCAGCGTGGCACCCAGCTGCCCCAACTCGGCAGGGGAGCTGGGGCCAATGTTGGCCTGACCGTCGGAGAGCAAGATGACACGGTTGACCCGGTTCTTGTCCAGAAACTTGCGCACCTCTGCGGCACCTTTGCTCACACCGGCAAACAAGCCTGTTCCACCATTGACATAAATGCCGCGAATGGCCCGCGCAATGCGTTCCTTGTCCGACACCTTGGTGGCGGGGGTGACCACCTCCACGGTGTTGTCAAAGGCCACCACCGAGACGATGTCGTTGGACTGCAAGGTGTTGACCGCCATGATGGCGGCCTCTTTGGCGCGCTCAATGCGCTCCCCGCCCATAGAACCCGATTTGTCTATGACGATGGCTACGTTGGCCAGTGGCCTATCGCCCTGTGCCTGCAACTCAAAGCCCGTCAAGGCCACCTTAAGAAAGGTAGTTTGCGCACGCCCAGCCTGCACCACAGGCGTGCCCAAACGTGCGTCAAAGTCAATGGACTTGGCCTGCACGCCCGATGCCGCCGCAAGGCCCAAAGGCACCAGCAGCGCACCGCACAGTCGACTCAGTATTTCTTTCATTTCAAGACCCCTTAGGATTGGATGGTAAGTGCGAAATTTGCCAATCCAGTTTCTTGAAAATGCGTTTGTGACTGGTGAGATTAGTTTGAGGAATTTGTAAAAAGTTTGTATTGCGAGCCCTTTGCAAGAGATCCGCTGTCGCATAAACGCATCACCAATGCATTGCCCATTTGCCACACACCGCATCCCCCGCTAAAGTCGCGCCCTGCAGTTTTCGCCAAGGCATTTCACCTTCACGCGAACACTGCACTCCCCACCCTTTCATCCACCTAGCAGGAGAACAACATGCAAAAGAACACGACCTCCCTGTGGGCTGGGTCAGCGGTGGCGGGGCTTATCAACTAAGCCACTCCCGCCTTTTCTAGCGCGCCACGGCGCGCGGTACAACGCTTGATGCGTGTACTGCGCAGCGTCGGCGTGCGCGTCTGTCCCGGTCTGGTTTCAACGACTTTTGAATCTGGATTTTTATGGGCAATTTTGTCAAACACGTGTCGGACCGCGCCTGCGTGGTCGCGTCTGACGCTACGTGGATGGAAGACGCTGCCATTGCGCAGCTCATCACCACATCGCAACTGGAGGGCATGCAGCGCGTAGCGGGCATGCCTGACTTGCACCCTGGGCGCGGCTATCCGGTAGGGGCCGCATTTTTCTCAACGAACCTGTTCTACCCCGCCTTGGTGGGCAATGACATTGGCTGCGGCATGGCGCTGTGGCAAACCGACATGCGCGCCAGTGCTATCAAGCTCGACAAACTGGAAAAGCGCGTGGGCAATATCGATGGCCCCATGGAGGACACTGTGGCGATGGCGCAAGCCATGGTGAGCTGCGGGGTGCAACCCAGTGGCCACGAGGCCTCTCTGGGCACCATTGGTGGTGGCAACCACTTTGCGGAGTTTCAGCAAGTAGACACGGTGCACGACCCGGAAGCGCTTGCCGCGCTGGGCATCGACAAGCAGCACCTGCTGCTGTTGGTGCACAGCGGCTCGCGTGGCTTGGGCGAACGCATCTTGCGCCAGCATGTGGATGCCTTTGGTCACCGCGGTTTGCAGGCGGACACCGCGGAAGCGACTGACTACTTGGAGCAGCACGACGCAGCCTTGCGCTTTGCGCGCTGCAACCGCCAACTGGTGGCGCAGCGACTGCTGGCCAATGTGCGGGCTGATGGCCGCTGTGTGCTGGACGTGCACCACAACTTTGTGGCCAGCGCCAACATCCACGGCCAAGCGGGCTGGCTGCACCGCAAGGGCGCCACGCCGTCGGACCAAGGTGCAGTACTGATACCCGGCTCGCGCGGGGACTACAGCTACCTGGTGCGCCCCACGCGCTTGTGCCACGACACGCTGCTGTCACTGGCGCATGGTGCGGGGCGCAAGTGGATTCGTTCGGCCTGCAAAGACCGCTTGTTCAAGCTGATGACGCCCACGCAGATGGGCCGCACGGCACTGGGCAGCCGCGTCATCTGCAACGACAAGCAACTGATCTACGAGGAAGCACCGCAGGCCTACAAAAGCATCGACAGTGTGGTGCACGCGCTGGTGGGCGCCGGGTTGGTGGAACTCTTGGCGCGGACCAAGCCGGTGCTGACTTACAAAACCCGTGGGGAGTGCTGCGAATGATCTTGCTACAACTGACAGCCAACACCGGCCCGGAAGAATGCTGCCTGGCCGTGCGCAAGGCTTTGCAACTTGTGCTGCGCGAATGCACGAACGCCGGCGTCAGCGTTCAACTCTTGGAGGACGTGCCCGGCGACCAGCCGGGCAACTTGCGATCCGTGCTGTTGGCGCTGGAAGGCGACGCGGCCCATGCCGTGGCACTACGCTGGCGCGGAAGCTTGCAGTGGAGCTGCCCCAGCCCCTACCGGCCAGGGCACAAGCGCAAAAATTGGTTCATCGGTGCGGAGGTGTTTGAGCCCGATGCGCCAAACACCAGTGAAGCGGTGCAGGAGAAAGACCTGCGCTTCGAAACCCTGCGTGCCAGCGGCCCCGGCGGCCAGCACGTCAACAAGACAGACTCTGCCGTGCGCGCCACGCACGTACCCACCGGCCTGAGCGTGAAGGTGCAAACCGAGCGCAGCCAGCACGCTAACAAGCGCCTGGCCCGCGCGCTGCTGGCACACAAGCTGGCGAATGCGGCGGCCAATGACGCCAACGCCGCGCGTGCAGAACGCTGGCTACAGCACTACGGGGTGGAGCGGGGTAACGCGGGGCGAGTATTCAAAGGAGAAAAATTTATAGAGAAATAGGCCTGCAACCCGCCTAAAATAATCGCCATCATCTACTAAATTAGTAGCAAATCAGTGCCAAAAAAAGCCCCGGAGTCGCAAGACTAACGGGGCTTTCTCTTTCAGACGAGCCTCTCACAGGCACGCCTCCATGAAATGACCAGGACACCTGCTCAAGGAGATACGCGCGCAAAAACCTTCCATTGGCCGGCTTCGCGCTTTAGCACCACCGCCTCACCCGAGGCAGGCACCACACCGGTTATCGCGGTGATGTTGACTTGGTGCGTGACCACCACCAACAGCCCCGTGCCCTGCCATGCGTTCAACAGGGCCCTGGCCGCGCGGGTTTGGTCAGGCGCGCTGTCCGGTTCGCCGAAAAATGAATTGAATGCCGCTTTGTCAACGCGCAGTCCCGGAAAGGCTACGTCCGCCGTTTCACGCGTGCGGCACCACTGAGAAGACCAGACTGCGTCCACCGGCACGCGTTGCTGGCGAAAAAATTCTCCGATGCGCGCCGCTTGCGCGCGGCCCTCGTCATTCAGATTGCGCTGGGTCTTACAGTCATTCAGCGCAAACGCAGCAGGGTCACCCACACCGGGCGCTTGTGCGTGGCGAATCAGCACCACACTGCCCGGCTGCAACTGGTTGCCAAAGGGTTGCGCGCCCGCTATCGCAGCGGCCGACGCCAATAGAACGAAGACCGCAAGTAGGCGCTGGGTTGCAAAAAACATATGCATTTGCCAATTCTTTCAGTTCCGAAAGACCCGCACTTGCCATCGCCTTTGATCGCGAAACATGGCCCCCAGTGCTCCCTCATGTTGCTCTTTGGTCACAGGCATGCCAGCGCCATGTGCTGCGCCGAACAGACCTCTTGCCCCACCCCACCCATAGTCGGCCCGCGCCAGCGATGGCGAGATCGGGCACGTCCAGGCCACAGATGGTGAAATTGGCCACGTGGACGGCTATCCGGTGGATGAGATGACCCAGGCTATCCGCTACCTGGTGGTGAACACCAGCAACTGGTGGGCCACCAGGTTTTGGTCGCACCGCCTTGGATTAACGGGGTGCAGCCAAAGCCTCGCCGCCCTACGATCCGAAGGTACTGATGGATCGCCACTGGGAAGACGCGTTGCACCAGCACTACGGCCGCACGGGCTACGGGGCACACGCCGAAAAGACCCTGCTTTAACGCCCCTGCTTGGCCGCCTTGGTGCGCCATGCAGTCTGCCGTATGGGTAGTTCGGGATGATGTAATCGCAGCATCCTGAACAACCCACGACAACAATGCCTTTGCCTCTTACCGCGGCCCATTTCCCCAAACCCGTCTGGCTATTGCTGGCCGTGTACTTCATCGCCAGCCTCACGCACTTTGCGCACAACGCGGAGTACATCGCCTACTACCCCAACATGCCCGCCTTCATCACGCGGGAGACGGTGTATTGGGCTTGGCTGGCGGTGAGCAGCTTGGGGGTGGCCGGGCTGATCGTTAGCCGCATGGGCCTGCATGCGCTGGGAGCACTGCTGCTAATGGCCTATGGCGCCTGCGGGCTCGACGGGCTGTTGCACTACACACTGGCGCTGTGCAGCGAGCACACCTTGGCCACCAACCTGACGATCTGGTTTGAGGTGCTGGCAGGGGTTGCACTCGCTCTGGCCAGTTTGGCCATGCTGGCACGCAAATCGAATATCACGCGTCACTGGCAGCGGGTATAGCGGAAGGGTCTGGCTTGGCGCCTAATACGTTGGGCAATTTCAGTTGTTGAGCCTTCTGCGACAGAGAGTCCGGGTCGGCAGCAAGACCAGCGACGCTGCGCAGCCAAATACCCCGCCATGCGGCAGTCCAGAGATAAAAAACGAAAAGTAAGCAAAGCAGCAGCATCAGCATGCCGCTGACAGCATCCTGCTTGTCACCGAACATCGCGCCAATCACCATCAATGCCACTGCGGCTAGCAGGGGGGCAAAAAAAATGCACATCCCCACACATAGCAACCTCTGGTTGCTCCAGCGGTAGTTGTCTTTGGCTTTAGACCTGCGCCAACCCCACACCAGAAATAGTGCAGCGAACAATGCGCATGCGCTAAACGCCACCGTCGCAAACGCCGCACCCAGAGCCACAGTTTGCCGCCAGCCCCGCAGGCTGCCAGTACCTGGATTGCGCAACGTGTACCCAACCTGGTCACGTGCTCTATCTAAATTCGCGATATAGACATCCATTGCGGCCGGATCGACGTGGTCTGCAAGGCTACGATAGCGATAGCTCAGCGCCAGAGTATTGGCCTTTGTGACGGTTCTCTGGCTGAAAAACTCAAAGGCGGGATCTTTGACCTCCACACGTTGATCCTTGCCCGAGACAGACTCGGGCAGTCGCGCTGAGAGGGAAACGACCACTTCTTCGGGATGTTGTCGTGCATAAGGTGCAGTACGCACGCGGTCATCCGGTTGTTCGAGCAAAGAAACCATGTCTGGAACGCGAAAACGAGCACTGAATGACTGTTCATTTGACGAAGCAGGCATGAAGGGAGGGACTTCGTAATACTCGTGCAGGGTCAAACGGTTCTCCTGCTCGTCATCCCTGAAAGAGAAGGGTTTTTCGGTTCGAAGGCCAGGGTAATAGCGGAGGTAAAAATTGAGGTAACTGCGTTGCAGGTCTGCCAAGTTGTCATCGCTCAAGGTTTGGCGCATGCGGTCTGCTGCTGCCCCCTGGTAAACGGACTCAATCACCAGCGGTGCTGGATGCTCGTATCCTTTGGACACATCCAAGGTCATGGCTATGCGCCGACGATGCCACGACGCCTCTGTTATCGGCATAGAGCTAAGCTCTTGTGAAGCACCATCCAGTACCAGCGCCTGGCCAAAATTGACCTGCGCAATGCGTTCGATGCTCCCTTTCTGGGGCGACTGGGTGGGGTCCAGCCAGTAGTCCAGCCCATCCACTTGGGCCTTCAGAATCACATGGTTGAATGCCGCTGGTGTGGGCAGCAAGTCGGCAACAGTCTGGCGACGTTTGGTGTGTACCAATGCGGGATAGGCCCGCACGCCGAGAGCACGCAGCATGGTGACGGCCAACAGCACCTTGTCCTTGCAATCGCCATAACGATTGATCAAAACAGTATCGGGGGACCTGGGGCGGTACGACCCTTGTCCCATTTCAATGCCCAGATAGCGAATCTCTGACTGCACAAAATCAAGTACAGCCAAAAGCCGCTTGGCAGGATCTGCATGGGCTGCAGCGATACGATCAATTTCTTTTTGCAGCGCACGGCTAGGGCGACTGGGCACCGCGTACAGCGGCTCGGCCCACCGGGCGAGCGCAGCCCAATCGGCAAACATGCTCCACTGCACCATGGCAAAAGGGCTGAACCAACTGGGCACATTGCGCTGTCCCGGGACAGGTGCCACTTGATTGGCACGCCAGACATGCTCAGTCCAGCCGGCCAGGCTGGTCGTTTCCACCGGTGTGCCCTCCAGATTTGATCGGATATGTAGCGGCAAATTCGCAGGCACTCTCAGCCGGCGATGCAACTGATGTACAGGTACGCGCCACTGCATGTCCATGCGACCAGACTCCAGTCCGGCCAGAACCGGATTGCTGCCGCGCACACTGTAGGCATAGTCCACCAAGTCCCCGGGGCGCACGTCCTGCAACACCACGTCGACCGTCTTGCTCCCGTCGTACACGCGATATTCCAGCTCTGTCTCGCGCTGCAGCACTTTGATCTGTGATGTCGGCAGGCGATCCTGCACGCGGCCATCACGGTACAGATTTACCGCATGCAACGTAAGCGTCTGGTACGTGGGGTCAAAATCAATCGAGATATGCGCTGCAGATTCCGCACCACGGGCATTCAAAACCCGGCTGGCGAACCTGCGGTAAGACACCATCCCGGCCGGCTCCAGTTGGGTTTGCTGGTCCACCAGCAAATAGTGCAAACCATCGAGCACCTGACCCAAGGGCGGCTGCGCACGCAGATCCAACACCTGTGGATTTACCCATGCCGGTGCAGGCGCACGCAGGTAATCGGCTGCCCGCGTTGCGGACGCCCCCATCAGCAAGGTACAAGCCAGCCCCCACACCAGCCACAGACGCCTCCATCCGGCGCGCACCTGACGCACCGCTCCCTTGATTGCCATTTTTTAACTCCCTGTGCAAAGTCTTGTCATCGCAGACTCTTGCTACATATTCTCTGCGGAAAACCGCCCCTCTTTGTTCACACACACTGCGACAATGACTCTCTTTTCTACCTTTCACCGACTTTTCATGACTCTGCACACACCGACCCTGCTCCTTGCTCTGGCCCTGTCATCGACAACCTCTTTGTGGGCCCAAAACGCCACAACCGCCGCGTCAGCCAAGGAAGACGGCGCCGTGGTCAGCAGCACTGGTCTGGTCTACCGCGCGCTGAAAGAAGGCACCGGTGCCAGCCCGAAGGCCAGCGACACGGTGAAGGTGCACTACCGCGGCACGCTGCCGGATGGCAAGGAGTTCGACAGCTCGTACAAACGTGGCGAGCCGATCGAGTTTCCGCTGGGCCGCGTGATTGCCTGCTGGACCGAAGGCGTGCAGCGCATGAAGGTGGGCGGCAAGGCCAAACTGACCTGCCCGCCACAAATTGCCTATGGCGAGCGCGGCGCCGGCGGCGTGATTCCGCCCAATGCCACGCTGCTGTTTGAGGTGGAGCTACTGGGCATTAACGGCAAATAAGCCCCAGCCTCAGGGCGGGGCAACGGCCAAGCCACACAGGGTGAACGTGGCGCCAGCCCCTGCCGCGGAGGCCAGGCGAATATCGCACCCCAGGTAAGTGGCTTGCGCCTTGGCAATGGCCAGGCCAAGCCCATGGCTCTCGCTGGCAGCGCGGTCGTCAAAGCTGCGGTAGGCCTCAAAAATTTGCGGCTGCAAGTGGCTGGCGATGCCGGTGCCACTGTCGCGCACCTCAAGGCAGAGCTGGCGACCCTCTGGGTAGTCCAGTCGCACACGGGTGCCCACATACACCGCGCCAGCAGGGGTGTGCTTGATCGCATTACTCACCAGGTTTTGCAAAATGGACTCCAGCAGGCGCCGGTCTGCCCACACCGCAGCATGTCGTCGCTCGCTGGTGTTGGCGAAGTGCAGGCGAATGCCTTTGTTGCGGGCCTGATCTCCAAACAAGGCGTTCAAGCCCGCAAACAGCGGCTGCAGCGCGACCTGCTCCATGTGCAATTGCAAAGCCCCAGACTCCAGGCGCGACAACTCCAGCAGCCGGGACACCTGCCCGTGTAATTCGGCCAGGGCCTTCTCCATTTTTGGCACCACACTGGCCAACGCTGTGGCCTGAGCCGTCGGCTCGGTGTGCTGCAACACACCGAGGTACAGGCCCATGGCGCGAATGGGTTGCTTCAGGTCGTGGCTGACACCCGCAAGAAACAGCGATTTGGTTTGGGACGCGCCCTCTGCGGCGGCTTTGCGTTCCCCCAGCACCTCGATCAGCTGCTGGTTCTCGTACCGCAGCCGCATGGACTCGCGATGCAACCGGTGGGTCACATGGGCATAACCGGAAATAGAGGCAAGAAAAACCACGATGAGCCCCGCCAGCACACTGTGTTCAACCGTGCCCACCCACGCCAAAAGAATGGCAAAAGGCACAACGGTTGGCAACACTCCGGCGTAATAGGCGGGTAGAAAGATGGAAACCGGCGTCACCGTGCCACCCGCCAACCCCGCCAACACAAAACCGATCATCAGCAAGGACAGCGGCCGCCCAGCGTCGAAGTACATCCAGGTGAACGCACCCCACGTCGCGCCAGTCAAAAGGGAGGAGAGCGTGAACCCCCAGAGAACCTCGCGATACCCCTCCCCCTTGGCCAAACGCGGCTTCATCCTCCACACAAAAACTTCGCGCAACACGGACAACACGCCGCCCACACAAAACCAGATCGCGATGTAGGGGGTCGGGACGTGCCCATACATCAGCCAAGCACAGGCAAGCGCAATCACCGTCACGCCGATATAGGGGAACGGAATTTCGTAGGCAAAATACAGTGCGAACGCTTTTTCTTCATAGGCCTGCCGGGCCAGAGACTTTGTTTTCTTCCACCCCATTGCAGACCACTCCCTGATTGCATCGTTATGCCAAGCGTACGCATTTTTATTGCCGAAGACCACGCCATGCTGGCCGATGCACTGCAAATGCTCATCGACACCCAGGCCGACATGGACTGTATAGGCCTGGCCAACGATGGTGCCAGCGCGCTGGCGCAGGTGCTGGCCTTGGCCCCGGACGTGCTGCTGTTGGACCTGGGCTTGCCCCAGCTCGATGGCCTGGCTGTCATGCAGGCCCTGCGCACAGCCCACTGCCCCACCCGCACACTGGTGGTCACCGCCCGCATGGACGCTGCGTCGGTGCGCGCAGCCCTCGCACTGGGTGCTGCGGGTTATGTGCCCAAGAACGAAAGCAGCCACGAACTGCTGCAAGCCATCCGGCGGATTGCCCAAGGCAGGCGTTATGTCAGCAATGACATTGCGGCCCTGTTCATCCAGGACCCCGCGGTGCCCGGACCGGAAGCCAAACTCACCCAGAGCGAAACCGTGATCCTGAAGCTGGTGGGCGAAGGCCTCACCAGCAAAGAAATGGGCGCCAAACTAGGCATCAGCGAAGCCACCGCCCGCAAACACCGCGAGAACATCCGCAGCAAACTGGGCCTGCGCAACAGCGCCGAGATGGCGGCCTATGCCATTCGGGCCGAAAACGCCAACACCGCGCCGGGCGCCCTGTAGCGCGACCACACCTACGCCCAAGTGCGTACACACCGGCCGCGGCCTACGCAGACGGACCCATTGCACAAGTGGTGGCCATGTAGGTAGCATGGCGCGAGGCACAGCGCCACATGCACCACCAACCCGAGGGGAATCTCCATGCCACACCGTCGCAGCATTCTTCAGGCGCTGGGCGCCGTCAGCTTGTCGTCTTACATGGTGCAGGTGATGTCGATGGGCACACGCCCGCTAACCCCAGGCATCCGCAGCCTCAAAGGCACGGTGCGCATCAACGGCAGCGCGGCCAAAGAAGGGCAGCTGGTGCTGACGGGTGACACCATTGCCACCGGCAAGGCCAGCGAAGTCATTTATGTGATGGGCAACAATGCCTACCTCATGCGCGAAGACAGCCAGGTGCAGTTCACCAGCGAAGGCATCACGTCGGTGCTGCGGGTGGTTACCGGCAAGGTGCTGGCCGTGTTTGGCCCTGGCAACAAACGCATCGACATGCCCACCGCCACCGCCGGCATACGCGGCACGGCCTGCTATATCGAGGCCACAGACACGCAAACCTACTTTTGCCTGTGTTACGGCACCGCAGACCTGAGCCCCAGAGCCGACCCGGGCCAGGCACGCACCGTGGTGACCCGCTACCACGACTCACCGTTCTTTATTGGCACAGAGACATCCGCACCTTTGTTGAAGGCGGCCCCGGTGATCAACCACCGCGACTACGAGCTCACCATGCTCGAAGCCCTGGTGGGCCGCCAGCCGCCCTTCGCGGGCAAAGAAAGCGTGAGCTACTAGGAATGACGGCCTAGTCTGAATGGACTACAGCCTGAGATTGGGCGGCGTTTTCTACGCTGAACTGCGTAGGAAACGGCCGCAGCCTACGCAGTCAGGCCCATTGTTGCTTTGTCCTGCGCCTTTTAGCCTCTCCCCTGAAGTCATCGCACTTCGCAACAGGGCACACCGCCCTTACTTCAGGGAGTTTTCATGTCATTCAGAAAATTACTTTCCCGCGCAGCCATCGCGGCAAGCTGCGCCCTATCGATGGCGCACGCAGCAAACACGTTTCACATGCCCGCTGGTGGCACCAGTTGGGTCGAACTCAGCAGCAACTCCTGCACGGGCGACTGCACTGGCAGCCCCCTGTCGATAGGGCCCGGTAGCTTCGGCTTGCCGGGTTACGGAAGGATCAGCGCTGAAGGCAGCGTCACCGCGTACAGCACCGTGCTGTCGCAGCAGGTGAATGGCAATACCGGTGGAAGCACGTTTCTGTGGGGTGCTACCGGAGGCACCTTTACCTTGCACGGCAGCGGGGCGTCGCCAGTCACCGTGACAGCCCAGATGGACGTCACCGGGTCATTGACGCGGGCCGACAATCGCCAGCTGGCCCTGGTCAACATTCGCATGGGAGATTGGAGCTATGCCGGCTCCTTGGACTTTGCCTCTTACAGCGACCTGAACTTCCGGGTAGGAAGGCAGCACGACTCATCCTCAGGCGGCTTCAGCATAAGGCAGGGTTCTGCAGGTACCTTCGACTTCCATCAAGAGCTGGACTATTCCATGGCCCTGTTGCCCGGCAGCTCCTTCAATCTGGGGTTTCGCACAGAGACGAACTTGATGGATACAACCATCAACGGAACCTCCATTGCCGCGACATCACGCTACGGCTTTGCGCTCCCACAAGGTTATTACATCACTGGGGACAACGGCTTCGATAGCCGAACACTCGCCGCTGTACCCGAGCCCGAAACCTACGCCATGCTGCTGGCCGGGCTGGGGCTGATGGGCGCCGTGGCCCGCAAGCGCCAGATGGGTAAATCGGCCTAGGCGCTCCACTGCAGCAGTGGCTGCAGCACGCTGGCGCCCAGCTTTTTGGAGCGTTCGCCGCTCCAGCCTACCAGCGGGTCCGGCAGGTCGGCGTTGTCCTTAAATGGCATCTCCACAGTGAAAGCCATGCAGCCAAACCGCTGGGCAATCCAGTGGGTAGCCAGCGTCATGTTGGCTTGGCCGGGTGCCGTCTTGCCGTAGTTCACCCGGTCCTGAAAATCCGGGCAGCTCGCGGCCCAAGCCGCCTTGAAGGCGTCTTCCAGCGCGGCCACGCGCGGGCTGTAGCCGGGCGTGCCCTCAGACCCCACCACAAAGTTGTAGGGCAGGCCCTCATCGCCATGCACATCCAGGTTCAGGTCCACGCCGATGTCCAGCATGGCCTGGCGCACCAGCAGCACCTCGGGCGAGCGTTCGGCCGTGGGGGCGGCCCACTCGCGGTTCAGGTTGGCACCAGCGGCGTTGGTGCGCAGGTTGCCCAGCACCGCACCGTCGGGGTTCATGTGCGGCACCACGTAAAAGACACAACGGTCGCGCAGCACGCGGGCCACCGCATCGTCGGCGTCCAGCAGGCGCTCCAGAAAACCTTCCACAAACCACTCGGCCATGGTCTCGCCGGGGTGCTGGCGGGCAATCATCCAGACCTTCCTTTTCTGCTCGGGCGGCGTGTTGCCCGCTTCGTCGGTAATGCGCAATAGCGTCATGTCGCGGCCCTGCACGGTGCTGCCCAGGCGCTGCTGCGTGACCCAGGGCGAGGTGGCAGCCGAGGCCAGTAGGTCCAGGTGCTGTTCGTACGAGTAGGGCTCGAAGTAGGCAAAGTACACCGCCTGCGCCATGGGCGTGAGGCGCGCCGTCATCTCTGTGCCATCAAACTGCGTGTCAATGCGCGTCCACTCCTGGCGGTCGTAGCTGGCCACCACTTGGTAGCCGTCCCAGCCCTTGGGGTAGGCGCTTTCAGAGGCGTTCAAGAACCGCAAGGTCACGGGCTGAAAGGCCGCGCCATGCAAGCAAAAGTGAAACCATTGGGCAAAGTCCGCCGCGCTGTCCTTGCGGATACGCAGCTGAATATCGTCGGCGCGCTCCAGGCGCACCACGTCAATAGCGCCGGAGTCAAACTGGGTGGAGATGTGCAGTTTATGCATGAAATTGGCCTCTAGCCCCCGTGCTTATTGCGCGAGCAGCTCCTGTATTAATAGCAATTAAAGGGGATCCACCACTTTGACCAGCTGCCCCACCTTGGGCTCGCCACCGCCGTAGTAACCGTTGATCAGGCGCAGCTGCTGCTCGGGCCGCACAATAGGCGACGCTTTGGCCAGCTCGGCAAACCCGCCCTTGGGGTAGGGCACGGTTTTGATGCCCCAGGGCCGCGCGGCGGCGCGGTCTTGGGCCGTGAGGGCACGGAAGCTGCCTTCCACCTCGCGCACCTGGGCACGCGCGCGTTGCAGCGCATTGGCATCTTTGGCGCTGGTTTGCAGCAGGTAGATGGTGTCGCCCGGGCCAGTAATCACCGTGGCTTCCAGCGCCTGGCTCTGGCCATTGCTGGCGGTGCGGGCACCGGCAAACCGCGTGGCCTGCAGGCCGTTGAGCGTGGTGGTTTCTGTGCGGCCCTGTGTGGGCTTAAGCAGGGTGCGGATCACGTCCGTGTGTGTTTTGCCCGCCTGCGCGGGCGCCACGCGCACCACCACGGCCGCGTCACGTGCGGTGTTCAGCAAGGCCAGTTGGTCGGCGTCGTTCTGGATGTACCAGCCCGTGGGCGCAGTGAGCGCAATGCCCAGGGGCTCGTGGTAAAAATTGCGCCCGCGCACCAGGCCCTGGCTCGGGCTGTCGCCAAAAGTCATGCCGCTGATGAGCTTGAGGTAACGCTCGCGCCCCTCGCTGTTGTAGTTGCCCTGGTCTTTGTACTGGGCCGACAGCGCGGTGATGGCCTGCAAGCGCTGGTCGTTGCTGGGGTGCGAGGCCAGCCAGTCGCCGCCACTGGGCACCGGGCGGCCTTCGGCCTTGGCCTGGTCGGCGGCAAACCGCTCCTGGTTTTTCAGCACATTAATCACGTCCACCATGTTGCGCGGGTCGTAGCGTGTGCGCGCCAGGTACTCCGCGCCCAGGCCGTCGGCCTGCAGCTCCTGCTCGCGCCCGTACGACGCTACATACCCCGCCGCCACGCTTTGCGAGGCCTGGCTGGCCAGCTGCCCGGCTCCGCCAAAACCCTGGCTCTCCAGCACGGCGCCCAGCACGCTGGCGGCGAATACCCCCAGTCCGGCGTTCTGCTGGCGCGTGGCACGCTGGGCCCCATGGCGCGCTGTCACGTGGCCAATCTCGTGCCCAATCACGCCGGCCAGATCGGCCTCACTCTCCATATAAGCCATGATGCCGCGCGTCACGTACACATACCCGCCCGGCAACGCAAAGGCGTTGATCTCGGGGCTGTCGAGCACGGTGAAGTGCCATTGCAACTGGTTGCGGTGGCTTTGCGCGGCCAGCGCCTGGCCCAGGTTGGTCACATAACGCTGCACGGCGGCGTTGTTGTAGGCACCATATTCCTTCAGCACCTCCGCATGCGCCTTGGCCCCCTCGGCCACCTCATCCTCTTCACTCATCACCGAACGCTCGGTCTGCCCGGTGACCGGGTTGACCGTAGTAGTGCCGCAGGCGGAGAGCAACAGGGCGGTGAGCAGGAGGCTGGGGAGTTTGAGGTTCATGGAGTTACTGTGGGTGGCGATGGTTGCATTTTAGGGAGGGCTGGGGTTTGAGGCTCCCCCGCTTGGCTATAGGTTTGGTGGGCAGGTAGCCCGTGCACCCGTTCTCCGGCCTCGTCGCAGGTGGCTGCTTTGGGTTCGCTTTGGTTGTTGCGTAAATGCCGTGGCTGGTGCGCCGACTCTGTGGCAACCGCGAGTGGGGCCTGCGCCCGGGTACACGGGCTACCTGCCTGACGTGGCGTATTTGAAAGATGGGCATGGGAAGAATCACCCGAACAGGGGATGTTCAGGTGAACAGCAAACGAACACAATGCGGCGGAAGCGGTCTTCCCTATATTGCTGCTACAACCTCAAATCACTGCAACCTATTCAGGCAAGAGAGTGCCAGCTGAAAAAAGTCATGCAAACAGAGAATTTCCGGCTACTTTATTCCAAACTTATTTGGGCCCAATCAAATTGGATTGCTCACAGGAAAGTTGCTGCATTGACGGTACTTGCGTCAGTTCTTGCTTCATTTTGGACGCTCTCACATGCCCACGAGTCCTGTCCATATTTATGCAGCACTATTGCAGAATGTACAAGCCGGGCAGAGTGGATTGTCGAAGGAACCATTGAAGAAATCATCGATGAAGGTAGTAGAAATACCTGTGAAACGGGCCCTGTAGCCCCTATGTGTCGGGAAATCAAAGAACCTGAAACGATAAAGGTCTCCAATGCCAAGGTGTTGAAAGGGAAATTTCAACTGAGCCCAAATCGCATCGCATTTATTCCCCGCAAGTACACCTGTTTCAACGGCGTTCTTAGCTTCATGAATAGCAAGCCAGAAGCTGAAAAAATTGGAGTTCGAATTCGATTCTTTGGAAACAACGATAGATCGCCAATATATGTGAGGCCCGGTTATTACTTCTTGGAAGACGCAGCGGCGAAATAAGGTGAGTTTTGAAGTCATTTTTACTGAACACGGCCAAGCCGAAGTTCAAAATTGCATCCAAGCCCACTAACCCAGGCGGGTGGTGGGGCCCGCGGGCGCAGGCCGCACTCGCGGTTGCCACAGAGCAGGCGCCCCCACCAAGGCGTTGACGCAGTAACCCCAACCCTCCAAAAACAGCCGCCCGCCGTGCGCCCACCAATCCCCAGCAAGGCCGATTACATATAAAACAAGCCTCTAGCGCCCATGGAATATGCGCAAGCAGCTACCAAAACCATAGCATCTAGGCGCACCAGCCAACCATTGCAGACCCCAGCCACCGATAATCGGGGCATGACTGCTTTCTCCTCTCTCCCCCTCTCCCCCACCACCCTGGCCAATCTGCAACAACTGGGCTACGAATCCATGACGCCCATCCAGGCTGCCAGCCTGCCCGTGGCGCTGGCCGGCCAAGACCTGATTGCCCAGGCCAAGACCGGCAGCGGCAAGACGGCGGCCTTTGCGCTGGCGCTGCTGGCCAAGCTGAACCCGCGCTGGTTTGCCGTGCAAGCCATGGTGCTGTGCCCCACGCGCGAGCTGGCGGACCAGGTGACGGTGGAAATTCGCCGCCTGGCGCGGGCCGAAGAAAACATCAAGGTGGTGACGCTGTGCGGTGGCGTGGCCACGCGCGGCCAGCG
This sequence comes from Rhodoferax sp. TS-BS-61-7, assembly GCF_002943465.1. GTDB lineage: Bacteria > Pseudomonadota > Gammaproteobacteria > Burkholderiales > Burkholderiaceae_C > Allorhodoferax. The sequence goes on along the minus strand of NZ_PTQY01000005.1, from coordinate 7,138 downwards.
CGCGTCTCTTGAGAACGGCGCCCACATCGTGGTCGGTACGCCGGGCCGCATCATGGACCTGCTGGAGCGTGAATACCTCTCGCTGGAAAACCTGAACACCCTGGTGCTGGACGAAGCCGACCGCATGCTGGACATGGGCTTCTTCGACGACATTGCCACGGTGGTCAAACAAACCCCCAAGGAGCGCCAGACCCTGCTGTTCTCAGCCACCTACCCCGAGGGCATTGCCAAGCTGGCGCAGCAGTTCATGCGCGACCCGCAGCAGATCACCGTGAAGGCCCCGGCGACTGAGAACACCATTGAGCAGCGCTTTTACGAGGTGGAGCGCAGCAACCGGCTGGACACCGTGGCCCTGCTGCTCAACCACTTCCGCCCCGTCAGCACCATCGCCTTTTGCAACACGCGCCAGCAGTGCAACGAGCTGGTGACGCTGCTGCAAGGCCAGGGTTTTGTGGCGCAGGCCCTGCACGGTGACCTGGAGCAGCGCGAGCGCGACCAGGTGCTGGCGCAGTTTGCCAACCGCAGCTGCTCGGTGCTGGTGGCGACCGATGTGGCCTCGCGCGGGCTGGATGTGAAAGAGCTGGACCTGGTCATCAACGTGGACATCACGCCCGACGCCGAGGTGCATGTGCACCGCGTGGGCCGCACCGGCCGCGCGGGCCAGTCGGGCTTGGCGGTGAGCCTGGTGACCATGAACGAGATGGGATCGGTCGGCAAGATCGAGCAGTACCAAAACGCCCCCTCGGTCTGGTTCAAGCGCGACGAGCTGACACCTATGGGCCAGGGCCGCCTGCTGCCGCCCATGGTGACCGTGCAGATTGCCGGTGGCCGCAAAGAGAAGATCCGCCCCGGCGATGTGCTGGGCGCCCTCACCAGCACCGACGGTGGCCCGGCCTACACGCGCGAGCAGATTGGCAAGATTGCGGTGACTGAGTACTGCACCTTTGTGGCCGTGGAACGCAGCATTGCCAAAGACGCCTGCGCCAAGCTCAACGCGGGCAAGGTGAAGGGCAAGAGCGTGCGGGCGCGCTTGCTCTGAGGCCGCAGGCAGAGATGGGCGGCAAAGAGCCGGTTTATTCTGCTTTGTAGGGCAAATTCCTACATGCTTTACAGCGTGTGACCGACTCCAGTTCCCCGGGGGCGTGACTACAGTTCATTCAAGCGCCAAAGTCATTGGACAGCGCAATGAACCCACTGGAGAACGCCATGAAAGACACCGCCGCTGCCCTGAACCCCTTCAGCCTGATGATGGAGCCCGAGCTGGTTTTGCAGACCATGGAGCGCTCCCAGCAGCTGCGCGGCCTGCGCCGCCACAAGCTGCGCCCGCTGGACAAGCCCCTGATCCCCTACACCAAGGAAGCCATCGCCGCCCGCGCTGCGTTTGACGCCGCCATCGACGCCGAGGACTTTGAAGACCAGGCCGACAGCTACCTGCTGAACTAAGCCACCCCACATTTCCGGCCCTTGCAGGGCCGGGTGCGAAGCCGGATGGGCCGATAATGTTTCGGTCTCACCCCATCCCACAAAGGAAGCTTCGCAATGTCCCTCGCCCGTCTTGCCTCCCTGCGCCTTGTCGCTGCTGCCGCTCTGGCCACCTGCTCTGTGGCCGCCATGGCCCAGTCCACCGAACCCGTGCGCGTGGGCCTGCTGAGCACTTTGTCCGGCCCCGGCGCCGGTTTGGGCGTGGACATTCGCGATGGCTTCCAGCTCGCCGTCAAGCTGAACGACGGCAAGCTCGGTGGCCGCGCCGCCGAAGTGATCGTGGCCGATGACCAGGCCAACCCCGACGTGGGCCGCCAAACTGCAGACCGCCTGGTCAAGCGCGACAAGGTGGACTTCCTCACCGGCATCGTGTTTTCCAACGTGATGCTGGCCGTGGGCACCCCCACCTTCCAGTCCAAGACTTTCTACATCAGCGCCAACGCCGGCCCCTCGCAGTACGCGGGCGAGCAGTGCAGCCCCTATTTCTTTAGCGCCTCGTACCAAAACGACAACATGCACGAGGCCGTGGGTAAGACGGTGACTGACAAGGGTTTCAAGCGTGTGGCGCTGATCGCACCCAACTACCCCGCTGGCAAGGACGCACTCACCGGCTTCAAGCGTTTCTTCAAAGGCGAGGTGGCGTCTGAAACCTACACCGCGCTGAACCAGCTGGACTACAGCGCTGAACTCTCCAAGCTGCGCGCCAGCAAGCCCGACGCGGTCTACATCTTCCTGCCCGGTGGCTTGGGCATCAACTTCATCAAGCAGTTTGTCGGTGCCGGCCTGTCCAAGGACATCACGCTGTTTGGCCCGGGTTTTTCGGGCGACGAGGACGTGATCAAGGCGGTGGGCGACCCCATGCTGGGCATGTTCAATACCTCGCAGTGGGGCCACGACATGGACAACGCGGCCAACAAGAAGTTTGTGGCCGAGTTTGAAAAGGCCTATGGCCGCCTGCCCACGCTGTACGCGGCCCAGGGCTACGACGCAGCCCGCCTGATGGACGCCGCCGTGCGCGACAGCAAGGGCAAGCTGGACGACAAGGCCGCCGTGAAGAAGGCACTGGAAGCGGCCAAGTTCGACTCTGTGCGTGGCGCCTTCAAGTTCAACAGCAACCACTTCCCCATCCAGGACTACTACCTGCGCGTCATCACCAAGGACGCCAAGGGCCGCGTGACCAACCGCACACTGGGCACCGTGTTCAAAAACCACGCCGACGCCTACGTGGGCAACTGCAAGATGCCCGCCCTGTAAACCACGCGCCTGACCCGAAACGATGGGGATTTTGTTGCTGGAGCAGGCCCTGAACGGCCTGCAGCTGGGGCTCATGCTGTTTCTGCTGGCCGCCGGCCTCACGTTGGTGTTCGGCATCATGGACATGGTGAACCTGGCCCACGGTTCGCTCTACATGGTGGGCGCCTATTTGATTGCCACCGTGTCAGCCGCCGCGGATTCCTTCTGGGTGGGCCTGGGCGTGGGCGTGCTGGCCACCGCGGTGCTGGGCATGCTGCTGGAAGTGACCGTGCTGCGCCGCCTGTACCGCCGTGACCACGTCACGCAGGTACTGGGCACCTTTGCCATATTGCTGATGTGCAACGAGGGCGTGCGCATGGTGTGGGGTTCACAGCCCATCTCGCTGAACCCACCTGCGGGCTTGGCTGGCCCGGTGGAGCTGCTGCCCGGTTTTTATTACCCCGCGTTTCGCCTGCTCATCATTGGGGTGGGCCTGGCTACGGCCCTGGTGCTCTACCTGCTGGTCACGCGCACGCGCATGGGCATGCAGGTGCGCGCCGGAGCCTCCAACCGCGACATGGCGCTGGCCATGGGCACCAATGTGCAGCGCCTGTTCACCGCCGTGTTTGGCCTGGGTGCCGCGCTGTGTGCGCTGGCCGGCGGCATGCTGGGGCCGCTGCTGGCGGTGCAGGTGGGCATGGGTGAGAGCATCCTCATCCTGGCCTTTGTGGTCATCGTGATTGGTGGCATTGGCTCCATCCGCGGGGCACTGGTGGGCGCGTTGCTGGTGGGTCTGGTGGACTCCGGCGGGCGCACGCTGCTGCCCATGCTGTTCGAGACACTGTTCAGCCCGCAGGTGGCAACGGACGCGGCGCCAGCCGTGGCCTCCATCCTCATTTACCTGCTGATGGCCGCGGTGCTGGCTTTCAAGCCGCGTGGACTGTTTCCCGCCCATGGTTGAGTCCGCACCGTCATCCCCTAGCCTGTTGCAGCACAGCCTGAACCTGCGCTGGACGCTACCACTGCTGGCCGCGCTGTGCGCCCTGCCCTGGGTGGCGGCGGCGTTGGGCGACAGTTTTTACGTGACGCTGGCCACGCGCATTCTGGTGTTTGCACTGGCCGCCACCAGCCTGAACCTCATCCTCGGCTTTGGCGGCATGGTGAGTTTTGGCCACGCGGCCTTTGTGGGCGTGGGCGCCTACACCGTTGGCATCCTCATGCAGCATGGCATCACCAGCGCCTGGCTGGCCTGGCCGCTGGCCATGGCGGTGAGTGCGCTGCTGGCGCTGCTCATCGGCGCCATCAGCCTGCGCACACAGGGCGTGTACTTCATCATGATCACGCTGGCCTTTGCGCAGATGCTGTACTACCTGGCCGTGTCGCTCAAGGCCTATGGCGGGGACGACGGGCTCTCGCTGCCCGGCCGCTCCAAACCGGGATTCGAGCTCACCGATACCGCGCTTTATTACGTGACGCTCACCCTGCTGGTGGCCACCATCGTTTGCATCACCCGCCTGCTCAACGCGCGCTTTGGCCAGGCCCTGCAGGCCATCCGCGAGAACGAGGTGCGCATGGCGGCACTGGGCTACGCGGTGCTGCGCTACAAGCTGGTAGCCTTCACGCTGGCCGGCGCACTGGCCGGCCTGGCAGGTGCGCTGCTGGCCAACCAGGGCAGCTTTGTCAGCCCGTCGCTCATGCAGTGGAGCCAGTCGGGCATGCTCATGGTGATGGTAATTCTGGGCGGCGTGGGCCATGTGCTGGGCGGCCTGGTGGGCGCCGCGGCCTTTTTGCTCATGGAAGAGTTTTTGGGCCACATGACGGAACACTGGCAGCTGGGCTTGGGCGCGCTGCTCTTGCTGGTGGTGCTGGTGGCACCGCAAGGCCTGATGAGCCTGCTGAAGCGGAGGGTGCCATGAGCACCGCACCGCTGCTGCAGGTGAATGGTCTGGTGAAGCGCTTTGGTGCACTGGCTGCCACCGACCATGCCAACTTGACGGTAGAGCCCGGCCAGATCCACGCGCTGATTGGCCCCAACGGCGCGGGCAAAACCACGCTGATCCACCAGATCTCGGGCGCGCTGAAACCCGACGCCGGACGCATCGTGTTCGATAGCCAGGACGTCACCACCCTACCCATCCACCGCCGTGTGCACCGCGGCCTGGCGCGCAGCTACCAGATCACCAATGTGTTTTTACGCCTCAGCGTGCTGGACAACCTGGCACTGGCCCTGCAGGCCGTGGACGGCAGCAGCCTGCGTTTCTGGAAGGCCGCGCATGCCGAGGCGCAGCGTTTGGACCGTGCCGCCACTGTGGCACGCCGTGTGGGCCTGGGCGCGCGGCTGGACGCGCTGGCCGGCGCACTCTCACACGCCGAGCAGCGCCAGCTGGAAGTGGGCCTGGCGCTGGCCAGTGGCCCCAAACTGCTGTTGCTGGACGAACCGCTGGCCGGCATGGGGCCCGATGAATCGCAGCGCATGGTGGCGCTGCTAAACAGCCTGCGCAGCGAGACCACGCTGCTGCTGGTGGAGCACGACATGGACGCGGTGTTTCAACTGGCCGACGCCATCTCGGTGCTGGTGTTTGGCAAGGTGATTGCCAGCGGCGCGCCTGCCGCCATCCGCGAAGACGCCGAGGTGCGCCGCGCGTACCTCGGCGATGAGGTCTGACAACATGGCCACAGAAACCCTGCTCGCCATCACCGACCTGGACACCGCCTATGGCAGCAGCCAGGTGCTGTTTGGCCTGAACCTGCACATTCCCGCCGGTGGCGTGGCCACGCTCTTGGGGCGCAACGGCATGGGCAAGACCACCACGGTGCGCAGCATCCTGGGCCTCACGCCGGCGCGCAGCGGCAGCATCCGTTTTCGGGGTGAGCGCATTGACCAGCTCAGCCCCGACCGCATTGCGCGCATGGGCGTGGCCGTGGTGCCCGAGGGGCGGCAGATTTTCCCCAATCTCACGGTGCTGGAAAACCTCAAAGCCTTTGCCGCGCAGCGCAACGCCAGCCCCACACCGTGGACGCTGGAGCGCATCTACCACCTGTTCCCCGTGCTGGAGAAGCGCGCCCGCAACATGGGCAACCAGCTCTCGGGTGGCGAGCAGCAGATGCTGGCCATAGGCCGCGCGCTGATGACCAACCCGCACCTCTTGATATTGGACGAGGCCACCGAAGGCCTGGCGCCGCTGATCCGCGAAGACATCTGGGCCTGCCTGGCCACGCTGCGCGCGCAGGGCCAGAGCATTCTGGTCATCGACAAATACGTGCAGCGCCTGTTGCCGCTGGCCCAGCAGCACACCCTCATCGAGCGTGGCCGCGTGGTGTGGAGCGGTGACTCCCCCACGCTGGCGGCGCAGCCCGACCTCTGGCACCAGTACGTTGGCATCTAACCGCAGGAACCCGACATGCCCAAGCTCTACCGCGACTTTGACACCCAGGCGCAAATCGACGCGCAGTACAACCCGTCCATCGCGCTGGCCGACGCCACCGCACCGGGCAAACACTTTGTGGCGCAGGCCGCCAAGGCACGCAGCACGCTCAAGAACCATTTGGACATTCCGTTCGGTCCTACGGTGCACGAGACGCTGGACATCTTTCCGGCCGACCAGCCCAACGCGCCGGTCTTCGTCTTCATCCACGGCGGCTACTGGCGCGCCATGTCGTCCAAGGAGTTCAGCGGCGTGGCGCTGGGCCTGCAGCCGCTGGGCATCACCACCGTAGTGGTGAACTACGCGCTGTGCCCTTTTGTCACCATTGCCGAGATCACGCGCCAGTGCCGCGCGGCCGTGGCCTGGACGCTGCGCAACATCGCCCAATATGGCGGCGACCCAACGCGCGTAGCCGTAGGTGGCCATTCCGCCGGCGGCCACCTGAGCGCCATGTGCCTGGAAACCGCCTGGGACACCGACTACGGCCTGCCGCGCGACCCGCTGAAGGCGGCAGTACTGATCAGCGGCCTGCACGACCTGGAACCCCTGCGCTACAGCTACCTGCAACCCATGATCCAGCTGGATGAACAGACGGTGCGCCACTACTCGCCCGCGGCCAATGTGCGCGCCTGCCCCACGCCCACCTGGGTGACCTGGGGCGGGGCTGAGAGCAGCGAGTTTGCCCGCCAGTCCGCGCTGTACCATGCCGCCGCGCAGGCCCTGGGCAACCCCACCGAGCTGCGCGACGAGCCAGGTGCAGACCACTTCACCATCGTGCACGAGCTGGAGCGCAGCGACAGCCCCATGGCGCAGTGGTTGAACCGGCAGTTGCGCGCCTAAGGCGACCAACCGGCACATTTTCAAGCCAAATCTTGATTTCTAGTTCGAATCGCGACATTGGTTGCGCAGTTCCGAGAGTACCTCAGCAGGGGTCTTGAAGCCCAAGCATGCACGCGGTCTGGAGTTAAGCAGGCGTTCAATGCGCGCAATCGAGCGTT
>NZ_PTQY01000004.1 GCF_002943465.1 Rhodoferax sp. TS-BS-61-7 | reverse complement strand
TGGAGCCACCGTACTGGGCGCCGTAGTAAATACCGGCCAGCATGATCAAGGCCGCCACGGGGGGCAAGGCATAGGTGGCGGGCAGCAACATGGCGATGGTGGCCAGGGGGCCAATGCCGGGCAAGACACCAATCAGGGTACCGAGCAAACAGCCGATGAAGGCGTAGATCAGGTTCTGGAAGGTGAAGGCCACACCAAAACCGAGGGCGAGGTTGTCAAAGAGTTCCATGGGGCAGTGTCCTCAGGCGGTGACTTAGGCAGTGAAGTAGGCGGGCCAGACCGGGAACTGCAGCTTGAGCAGCACGATGAAGGCTAAGTAGCTCAAGAGGGCCAGCAGGGTGGCCAGGATGAGTACGGGCTTGAGGGCAAACTCTTCACCGGCGTTGCTGGCAATGAAGGTGAGCAGGTAGATGCCGATGATCAGGCCCAGGGGCTTCAGACCAATCAGGGGCAGGCCACCGATGCAGGCACCAAACACGAGGTTGGCCAGGATGATGAAGAACAGGGGCTTCCAGGCCAGCTTGCCGATCTTGTCACCGTCTACGGTTTCCACCACCAGGGCCTTGAAGGTGATGATGCTGCCCAGAAAGGCCAGCAGCACGCCCAGGGCCAGCGGGAAGTAGCCCGGGCCCATGCGGGCGCCGTCTCCCAGGGTGTAGCCCGATGCGCCCCAGGCGAAGGCTACCCCTACGCCCATGAACATCAGGCCGGAGAAAAAATCTTTTTGGCTTTGAATTTTCAAGTGAATCGTCCTCGTTGTTTTTTGTCTGCCACCGCGCCGTTCGCGCGGTCGGCGCGTGGAAGTTGCGCCCTTAACGAACCGCGAAGGTTAGTCAGGACACCGCGCGGAAGTAACTGTGGCGTTCAACAGCTAGGGTTTACCCGTGCCGCTCTTTGGGCAGGGCATCGTGCAGGGCGTCCAACCACGGCTGGCCTATGCGTTGCGCCAGGTCTGCCTGCACCGGCAACACCGCCTGCCGCAAGCGCGTCAGCTGCGCATTGTTGGGCCGGTGAACGCGGACCGAGCCCGCGACCTGCAAGGCGGCAAGGGCTTTGTCATTGTGGGCATCGGCAATGCTGTTGCCAAACATCAGCGCCTCCCGCAGGGCCTGCTGCACCAGGCTGCGGTCGGGTGCGGGCAGGTTGAACCAAAAGCGCTGGTGCGTCACCACCGCATAACCCAGGTAGCCATGTTGGGTGAGGCTCAGGTCGCTTTGCACGGTCTGCATGCCTTGGGTCCAGAAGTTGGACACCGGGTTTTCGGTACCGTCCACCACCCCGGTTTCCAACGCGCGGCGCGTTTCACTGAAGGGCAGGGTGACTGGTTGTGCGCCCAGTGCACGCATTTGTTGGGCAATCACACGCGAGGCCTGCACCCGCATGCGCAGGCCGATGAAGTGGGCGGGCTCCAACAACGGGCGGTTGGCGCTCATGTGTTTGAAGCCGTTGTCAAAAAAGCCCAGGCCCAGCAGGCGTTGTCGCCCCAGGCGTTCCAGCAGGCGCTGCCCCAGCGGGCCCTGCGTGAGGCGGCGCACCTCGGTCACGCTGTTGAACAAAAATGGCAGGTCAAACAGTTCGAATTCGGGAAACCCAATGGGGCCGAACTTGGACAAGGAGGGCGCCACCATGTCGACCGCGCCGAGCTGCAGGGCCTGCATCTCGTCCTGGTCGCCGTAGAGCTGGCCCTGGGGGTAAATCTGCACCCGAATGCGCTGGCCGCTGCGTTCCTCTACCAGCGTGCGAAAGCGCTCCAGTGTCATGCCCTTGGGCGTGTCGGGTGCCACCACATGGGACAGCCGGATGGTGGTGCTGGCGGCCGCCTGGCTGGCCCAGGGCAGGGCTGTTGCCGCACCCCCGCCTACGCGGCCCAGCCACTGGCGGCGGCGCAAGAGGTCGGGCGGGGCGGTGGCAGGCATGCTCGTTATTATGCGAGTGCCATCCCTGCATCCCCCATGCCCGACCGTTCACCGGACCCCACCTTCAACTTCGCCTTGCTGCGCCATGCCGACCCCGCGGGTGTGGCGCGCAGCCCGTGGCCGGGCGCCTGGTTGTTGGGTTTTTTGGCGCTGGTGGTGGCCTCGGTGGTGGCGCTGGTCTTGTACCTGCAGCATTTCGAGGTGGAGGAAGACGCGCGCCGCCAGGCGGCTGATGCGCAGTGGCTGGAGCAGAGTGTGCAGTTTCACTTTCGGCGTCTGGAGGATGACCTGCGCACCGCCGCCCGACAAATGAACGAGGTGCAGGGCGGACTGTTGTGGCGTGAGCCCGGCGTGCTGCTGGACCAAGGGTGGGTGGGGTCTGCCCAGACGCCCGTGCCCGCACGCCTGCCGGTGGATGAACGTACCCACCCACAAAACGCCCAGGCCCTGGCCACCATGCAGTCCACCACCCGTGGCCTGCGCCGCTCGGCCTATGCGGGTCCCATGGTGCAGGCAAATGGGGCTTTGACCGACACCGTGTGGCTGGCTGTGCCGTACTTTGAGCGAGGCCAGTTCGTGGGCAACTACGTGGCCGCCCTGTCCTTGAACCAGGCGGTGGCCGCGCTGGTGCCAGGCTGGTTTGCGCAGACCCACCGTGTGCGCCTGGTGCTGGACGAAGGGGCGCCACCCGCAGCCCCGGCAGGCCTGCGCACCTACCGCGCCGCCATGAACTTGGCCGGGGCCGATGTGTTTCTGCAAGTCACACCGGTGCAGGAGCAGCCCGCCACCGTGCCCCGCATGTTTTTGCTGGTGGCCATGGTGTTTTTGGGCGGCATGGTGGTGAGCCTGTGGGCGCTGCGCCGCGACATCGTCAAACGCCAGCAAGTGCAGGCCCGGCTGGAGGCCGAAGTGGCCTTGCGCACCGCCATGGAGAACTCCGTCACCATCGGCCTGCGCGCCTGGGACCTGGGTGGCAAGGTGCTGTATGTGAACGATGCCTTTTGCCGCATGGTGGGTTACCAGGCACACGAGCTGCTGGGCCAGTCTGCGCCCCTGCCCTACTGGCCCCAAGACCAGACCAGCGGCCTGCAACAGGTGCACGATGGCATTCTGGTCCAGGGCACCCAGCAGCAGGGCGTCGAGGTGCAGTTTCAGCACCGCAAGGGCCAGCTGGTAGACGTGTTGATCCACGAGGCACCGCTGCACACGGCCGACGGCACCCACATGGGCTGGATGAGCTCGGTGCTGGACATCAGCGAGCGCAAGCGTGCACAGCGCCTGGCCGCGCAGCAGCAGGAGCGGGTGGACGCCACCGGCCGGCTGGTGGCGGTGGGCGAGGTGGCCTCCACGCTGGCGCACGAGCTCAACCAGCCGCTGGGCGCGCTCAGCAGTTTTGCCACCGGCTTGCTGAACCGCCTGCACGCCGGCAGCATCAGCCCGCAAGACACTGTGCCTGTGGTCAGCCGCATTGCCGTGCTGGCCGAGAAGGCGGGCCGCATCATCCAGCGCGTCAACGCGATTGCGCGGCGGCGCGAGATCTCGCTGCAGCGGCTGGACCTGGTGGCGGTGTTGCAGCGTGTGGTGCCCCAAGGGGTGGACGCCGTGGGCCCGGTGTGGATTGCGGCCGATGAACTGTTGCTGGAGCACCTGGTCAACAACCTGCTGGGCAATGCGCAGGAGTCTGCGGCCCAGGGCAGTACGCCTGCGCAAGTGCAGGTGCGTGTGCATGCCGATGTAGCCCGCCAGGTGGCCGTGTTGTGTGTGGCCGACTCCGGCGCCGGTGTGCACGAGGAAGACCGCGAGCATGTGTTTGAGGCCTTCTACAGCACCAAGGACGGCGGCATGGGCATGGGCCTGGCCATCTGCCGCTCCATCGTCGAAGCCCACCACGGTGAGATATCGGTAGACCGCGACCCGGTGCTGGGCGGGGCCCGCTTTACCGTGGAGCTGCCCCTGGCGGCACAATACGGACCCGAGGCAGACACCCCATGACCAGCGCAGCCATCCACATCGTTGACGACGACCCCGACATGCGGGATGGCTTGGCGTGGCTGTTTGATTCACGCGGCCACCAGGCCACCACCTGGGACAGCGGTGTGCCGTTTCTGGAAGCCGCCAAAGCCCTGCACGGCCAGTGGCCCCAGGCCGTGGTGCTGCTGGACATTCGTATGGTGCCCATGACCGGGCTGCAGGTGTTTGAGCAGCTCAAGGCGCTGGCCTGCCCCTGGCCCGTGTTGTTTTTGACCGGCAACGGCGATGTGGGTATGGCCGTGGCGGCCGTTAAAAACGGGGCCTGGGATTTTCTGGAAAAACCGTTCCAGGACAACGTGTTGGTGGACCGCGTGGAACAAGCCCTGGCGGCGGCGGCGGCCGATGGCGATGCCAACCAGGAAGCGCATCGCCTGCGCTACGCACTCGCTTCGCTGAGCCCGCGCGAGCGCGAGGTGTTGGACCAACTGATCCTGGGCCACTACAACAAGAACATCGCCGACCACCTGGGCATCACCCAGCGCACGGTGGAGTTCCACCGCGCCAATATTTTCGAAAAGATGGGCGTGAGCTCGGCCATCGAGCTGGCCCACAAACTGGGCCGTTTGCAGCCCATCGTCAAACCCCAAGCCTAGACCGGCGCACGCAGTCCCCGTACAAACCCCAGTGGTGTGTGTGGCACGGAACTGGCTAGTATCGACCCGTAACTTGACCAATTGGTTAGGTTGTGAGCGATGAATCGGCGGCTGTGACCTGTTTTGGTGCGGCCATGACCCAACCCACTGCGTGTCAATGAACCATTCCGAAGCACTGAACGGGCAGCTTGCCCTCCCACCCGCTGGCACGCCAGGGCGCAAAGCCGTGGAGGTGCGCAATGCCAGCGTGGTCTACCAAACCGCCGACACCCCGGTCCATGCCCTTAGCGATATTTGTCTGGACTTTCATGAAGGCGAATTTGTCTCGCTGATCGGCCCTAGCGGCTGCGGCAAAACCACCCTCATGCGCGTCATTGCCGACCTGGAGCCCATCAGCGCGGGCCAGGTGTTGGTCAACGGCGTGAGCCCCCACGACGCACGCCTGGCGCGGTCTTACGGATATGTCTTCCAGGCCCCCGCCCTGTTCCCCTGGCGCAACGTACTTGCCAATGTGACCTTGCCGCTGCAGATCCAAGGCAAAGGCAAGGCTGACGCCAAACGTATTGCCATGGAGCACCTGGAGCGCGTGGGCCTCAAGGGCTTTGAGGGCAAGTACCCCTGGCAGCTCTCGGGCGGCATGCAGCAGCGTGTGTCGATTGCACGCGCGCTGTCGTTCGAGCCCAAGATTCTGATGATGGACGAGCCCTTTGGTGCGCTGGACGAGATCACACGTGACCGGCTCAACGAACAGCTGCAACAGCTCTGGCAACGCGAGCGCCGCACCGTCGTGTTTGTGACGCACAGCATTGCCGAGGCGGTGTATTTGTCCACCAAGATCGTGGTCATGTCTCCGCGCCCCGGGCGCATCGTCAAGGTGATTGACTCACCGCTGCCCGATGCGCGCCACTTGGGGCTGCGCGACACACCCGAGTTCATGGCGCTGGCCCATGAAGTGCGCGAGGCACTGGCAGATGGCCACCACTAGAACACTGACCCAACGCGCACTGCACGACTGGCTGCCCATTGCCGTCGTATTGCTGGCTGTGGTGCTGGCCTGGTACGGCGCGGCCTGGGGTCTGAACGCACAAGGTGCCATCGAGCGTGTGCTGGACGAAGAGGCCGGCTACACGCAAATGGAGCTGTTCGAGGCCACTATGGGCATGGAGCGCCCGCTGGTGCCCGCGCCCCACCAGGTGGCCCTGGACTTTTACGAGAGCCTGACCGAATGGCCGGTGGACTCGCCCCGCAACCTGATTTACCACGTCATCGTCACCGGCCAGTCCACGCTGCTGGGGTTTGTCATGGGTACGGCGCTGGGCCTGCTGCTGTCGGTGCTCATCGTGCACAGCCGCACGCTGGACAAGGCACTGCTGCCCTGGATCGTGGCCTCGCAAACCGTGCCGGTGCTGGCCATTGCGCCCATCGTGCTGGTAGTGCTGGGCAGCCTGGGCTTCTCTGGCACCGCACCCAAGGCTTTTATCGCCATGTACCTCTGTTTCTTTCCGGTCACCGTGGCCATGGTGCAGGGGCTGCGTTCCCCGCAGAAGATTGAGACCGAAATGATGCACACCTATGCCGCCAACCGCTGGCAGTCTCTGTGGTTGCTGCGCTTGCCTGCGGCCTTGCCCTTCCTCTTTCCCGCGTTGCGCGTGGGTGTGGCGGCGGGCCTGGTGGGCGCCATGGTGGCCGAGCTGCCCACGGGCGCACAGGCCGGGCTGGGTGCACGCCTGCTCACCGGTTCGTATTACGGGCAGACCGTGCAAATCTGGTCCGCGCTGGTCATGTCGGCCTTGCTGGGCTTGGCACTCACCGGCATCGTGGCCGGGGTGGAGCGCTTGGTGCTGCGCAGTCGGGGGGGCGTATGACCAACGGTGTGACTCCGCTGTGGTTCTGGCCCGGCATGTTGCTTTTGGCCCTGGTGGCGGGTTACAGCGTCTACCGCATGGCGGCCGTCAACGGCAGCCGCTGGGTGGGCATAGCCACGGCCGCGCTGTTTGGCGCGTGGGTGCTGGTGTTTTGGGAAATTCTGGTGCGCGCGCTTGATGTGCCGCGCGTGCTGCTGCCCGCACCCAGCCTGGTGATTGGTTCCATAGGCGACCATGCACCCAAGCTTTGGGGCGATTTTGTGCAGACCGTGGGCAAGGCCGTGCTGATCGGTTGGGCGCTGGGTTGCGGCCTGGGCTTTGCGGTGGCGGTGGCGATAGACCGCATGCCGTTTTTGCAGCGCGGCCTCTTGCCCGTGGCTTCGCTCACCAGCGCTATCCCGCTGGTCGGCGTGGCGCCCATCGCGGTCATGTGGTTTGGTTTTGACTGGCCCTCCAAGGCGGCCGTTGTGGTGCTCATGACCTTCTTCCCCATGCTGGTGTCCACACTGGCCGGCCTGCAGGCCGCGGGCAAGCTGGAGCGCGAGCTGATGTACAGCTACGCCGCCAGTTACTCGCGCACGCTGCTGGCGCTGCGCTTGCCTGCGGCGCTGCCTTTCATCTTTGGTGCGCTCAAGGTCAATGCCACGCTGGCACTCATCGGCGCCATCGTGGCGGAGTTTTTTGGCTCGCCCACCTCGGGCCTGGGTTTTCGCATCAGCACCGAGGCCGCGCGCATGAACATGCCGCTGGTCTGGGGCGCGATTGTGGTGGCGGCGGTCACCGGTTCGGTGGCCTATGCCTTGCTAGTACAGCTGGAGCGCCGCGCGGCGTTCTGGCATCCCTCAGTGCGCGAAGGGTGAGCCCGCGCTAGGTCTGTGTTGCGTTTTTTATTAACCCGTAGAAGGAGCTTTCCATGATTCGTTCTTCCCAATGCGCCAAGAGCCTGCTGGTTCTGGCGCTGGCCGCTGCCGGCTTTGCCGCACAAGCTGCCGACAAGGTGACTGTGCAGCTCAAGTGGGTGCCGCAAGCCCAGTTTGCCGGCTACTACATGGCCGCGGCCAAGGGCTTCTACAAAGACGCCGGCCTGGACGTGACCATCAAACCCGGTGGCCCCGACATTGCGCCCACGCAAGTGATCGCCGGCAAGCAGGCCGACATCGTGGTGGACTGGATGCCCTCGGCCCTGGCCGCGCGTGAAGCTGGTGTGCCCCTGGTTAACGTGGCTCAGGTGTTCAACCAGTCCGGCCTGATGCTGACCTGCAAAAAGGCCAGCGGCGTAGCCAGCCCCAAAGACTTCAAGGGCAAGACCCTGGGCGTCTGGTACGGCGGCAACGAATACCCCTTCCTCAACTGGATGGGCAAGCTCGGCCTGAAGACCGACTCCGACATCAAGATCCTGAAGCAGGGTTTCAACGTCGACCCGCTGCTGCAGAACCAGGCCGCCTGTATCTCCACCATGATCTACAACGAGTACTGGCAAGTGGTGGACGCCGGTGTGAAGGAAAAAGACCTGGTCACCTTCTTCTATGAAAAAGAAGGCGTGGCCACGCTGGAAGACGGCTTGTACGTGCTGGAGTCCAACCTGAAAGACCCCGCCTTTGTGGAGCGCATGGGCAAGTTCCTCAAAGCCACGCTCAAGGGCTGGGACGCTGCCGTCAAGGACCCTGAAGGTGCCGCCAAGGCTGTGGTCGCTGCGGACACATCGGGCAGCGCCAGCATGAAGGTGCAAAAGCGCCAGATGGAAAACGTGGCCAAGCTGATCACCAATGCCGGCACCAAGAAGATTGGTTACCTGGAACCCGCCGCCTATGAGCGCACCGTCAAGGTGTTGCTGGCTGGTGGCAGCGACCCCGTCATCAAGAAAGACCCGGGCAAGGCTGCGTATTCGCACGCCATCTATGACGCTGCGCAAAAGTGATTGAATAATCGGCGACATGACAAACGTTGCCGATGCTCCCAAGGGCCTCATTCGCCAAGCGAATGAGGCCCTGATACTTTCTGCGGCCGAGAAGGTGTTTGCGCGCGCCGGCTTTGGCGGCGCCACCATGGCCGCCATGGCCGAGGCCAGTGGCCTGCCCAAGGCCAACCTGCACTACTACTTTGGCAGCAAAGAGGTGCTGTACCGTGAGGTACTGGCGCGCATCTTGAACGACTGGCTGGTGCCCACGCATGGCATCACCGTAGACGCCGACCCTAAGACTGCGTTGGCCCAGTACATCCGCGACAAGATGGTGTTGTCCGCCCAGCGCCCCGATGGCTCCAAGGTGTTTGCCAACGAACTGCTGCACGGCGCCCCCGTGGTCAAGGGCCTGCTGGCCAAGGAACTGCGCACCCTGCTGCTGGAAAAAGCCGCCGTGGTGCAAGCCTGGGTAGACGCGGGGCGGATGGCCAAGGTCGACGGCATGCACCTGTTCTTCACCATCTGGGCCGCCACCCAGACCTATGCCGACTTCGACGTGCAGATCTGCGCTGTGCTGGAGCAGGACGCCCTCACCCCCAAAGACTTTGAGCGTGCCACCGAACACGTCGTGTCGCTGATCCTGCGTGGCTGCGGTTTATAAGCCAAATTGGCCTCTAGCCCCCGTGGATATTGCGCAAACAGCTCCTAAAACAGGAGCGTTTGGCGATATCCTTGTGGCCATGAACTGGCTCTATTTTCTGCTGGGGCGGCGCAAGCCCCTGACCGCTGAACAGCGCGCCCGCGCCCTCATCAAAGCCGTGGACGCTGGTGGCCTGCCGCTCAACGCCGCCATCGTCAACGACATCGCCCGGCAGCTGGGGCTGGAGGTGTCGAGCAGGGCGCGGATGGAAGAGACGATTGGGCGAATTCGGGAGGCGTTGGGGCGGGTGTAGTAGGCGGGTATTCTTTGTGGTGCCAGATACATTCAGTGTTCACACGCCTTGAAAGCGCAGTTATGAAACCACTACCAATCGAATTTGAGCCCAATGCGTCTTTCTGTTACAGATTCGCTCGATATCACTTGTTGCCAGAGATAGCGCAGGAACCAGAGGCGCAGTCCGGTGAGTCCTTCAAACTGAATCCTGTAATTAACAGGGTTCTGGCTCGATATCTGACAGAAGCCCAGGTTGGGATGGTGTATCCGGCACGGGATACCGAAGGGAAGATGCACCAGGTTGGCACAGCGATTCGGTTTTTCACATCTCTACGAGCCAAGCGTAGTCCAGAGTCGCCTTTTGTTTGGTTGGGGCAGTCTGGTATGTATCGACTTAAGTCGGAAACAGAGCTGACTATGGAGGCAGTGGAGGATGAAGACGAAGCGCTTGAAGAGCAAGCGAATGTGGAATTCAATGGATGGGTTTACGCCTTTACATTTCCGGCAATTAAGAAGACTAGCGAGGCGTTTCCTATTAAGGTTGGACTGACTACTGCCGCAGATGTTGAAACACGCGTTTTCGGACAATGCAAAGGAGCCGGATTTTTTGAGAAACCAGAGATCCTGGGGCGTTGGCAAGTTAAGCGAGTCGCGCAAGTAGAGGATGCAATCCACGCGGTACTTAAAGCGCGCGGGAGGTGGAAAGAGGATGCCCCGGGTGATGAGTGGTTCATAACTACCATAGAAGAGGTGCAATCAATCGTTAGGTTTATTGGCTCTTGAGCATTTATCAAGTGCTAACTTCTTTAGAGCTTGTGTTCGTCGGTGTTTGAAATATCTCCCCATGCCTTACCATCACGCCCCATGAAGACAAGCTACATATTCGGCGCCATCCTCCTCTGCAGCATTGCCGGTGCACTGGTGGGCGCGCGCGCTACCAAGACGGTTTTGCTGGTGGGTACCGGCGTACTCTCGGCCTACGGGCTGTTCCGCATTCTGGGCTGAGCCCGCACAACACCTACACACTTATGAACGACACCACCGAACGCCCCCCGCTGCCCGACCACCTGTCCATCGACCCGCGCAGCCCCCACCATGTAGCCGCCGTGTTTGCGCATGACATTGGCATCCGCTTCAACGACAAGGAGCGCATGGACGTGGAGGAATACTGCGTCAGCGAAGGCTGGATCAAAGTGCCCGCCGGCAAAACCGTGGACCGCAAAGGCAAACCGCTGCTGATCAAACTCAAAGGCAAGGTAGAGGCGTTTTACGCCTAAGGCTGATTGCGCCGACCAACAAAAAAGGCCCTCACGGGCCTTTTTTGTTGCTTTAACTTACGGCGTGACAAACACCCGCGCCTTGCGCGGCGTCAGCACCACCACTTCACCGTCTTTCAGCGCCAGCGCCGCATACTCCTGCGCGCCAATTTGCGCTTCGATGATGTCGCCGCTGCCGGCCGCACTGCTGTCTTGTGGCAGCAGTTCCAGGCGGGCAATGGGGCCCACCACAATGGCACGCACCAGTTTGGCGGCAATGCCGTTCTGGCCGGTGCCGGCGGCATAGCGCTGCACGTCCAGGTCGTGCGGGCGCACATAGGCAAAAGCCTTGGCATCTTGTGTGGTGGCGTGTTCGGGCGTGGCCAGGCGCACGCCGTGCTGGGCTTCACCAATCAGCATCTCGCCTTCGTGGGCGCGGCCGTGGAAAAGGTTCACATCGCCCAAAAATCCATACACAAACGGGCTGGCGGGGTGGTCCCACACTTCTTGCGGCGAACCGATCTGTTCGATGTTGCCGCTGTTCATCAGCACCACGCGGTCGGCCACTTCCAGCGCTTCTTCCTGGTCGTGGGTTACAAAGATGCTGGTGACATGCAGGTCGTCATGCAGGCGGCGCAGCCAGCGGCGCAGTTCCTTGCGCACCTTGGCGTCCAGTGCGCCAAACGGTTCGTCCAGCAGCAGCACCTTGGGCTCCACCGCCAGCGCGCGGGCCAGCGCAATACGCTGGCGCTGGCCGCCCGAGAGTTGCGCCGGGTAGCGGTCGGCCAGCCAGTCCAGCTGGACCAGGCCCAGCAGCTCGTGCACCTTTTGTTTGATGACGGCTTCTGACGGGCGCGTGGCGCGTGGCTTCATGCGCAGGCCAAAAGCCACGTTGTCGAACACACTCATGTGGCGGAACAGCGCGTAATGCTGGAACACAAAACCGACGTTGCGCTCGCGCACATGCACGTCGGTGGTGTCTTCGCCGCTAAAGAGGATGTTGCCCTGGTCGGCCGTTTCCAGGCCGGCAATGATGCGCAAGAGGGTGGTCTTGCCGCAGCCCGAGGGGCCGAGCAGGGCGACGAGTTCACCGGACTCGATGTCCAGGTTCACATCGCGCAGGGCCTTGAAGGTGCCGAAGTCTTTGCTGACGTTGCGGATAGCAATGCTCATAATTTTCTCGAAAAGATTCAGGGCTGGACCGGGGCCAAGGGCCGCTCGGGCGGGAGTTCGGCGGCGGCCTTCTGGTCGCGTTCAAACTGCCATTCCACAAAGGACTTGATCACCAGCGTGACCAGCGCCAGCAGTGCCAGCAGCGAGGCAATGGCAAAGGCGGCGACCGACTGGTACTCGTTGTACAAAATCTCCACGTGCAGAGGCATGGTGTTGGTCTGGCCGCGGATGTGGCCAGACACCACCGACACCGCGCCAAACTCACCCATGGCACGTGCGTTACACAAGATCACGCCATAAATCAGGCCCCACTTGATGTTGGGCAGCGTGACGTGCCAGAAGGTTTGCCAGCCGCTGGCACCCAGCACCTGCGCGGCCTGCTCCTCGTCGGTGCCCTGCGCCTGCATCAGCGGAATCAGCTCGCGTGCGATGAAGGGGAAGGTCACAAAAATGGTGGCCAGTACGATGCCGGGCACGGCAAACACGATCTTGACGTCGTGCGCCTGCAGCCAGGGGCCAAACCAGCCGTGTGCGCCAAACATCAGCACATAAATCAAACCGGCCACCACGGGCGATACCGAGAAGGGCAGGTCCACCAGCGTGGTGAGGAAGGCCTTGCCCTTGAACTCGTACTTGGCAATGGCCCAGGCGGCGGCCACGCCAAACACCAGGTTCAGCGGCACGGCAATCGCCGCGGTGATGAGCGTGAGGCGGATGGCGCTCCATGCGTCGGGTTCTTTGAAGGCTTCAAAGAAAGCATCGGCGCCCTTGCGCAGCGCTTCGGTAAACACGGCCGCCAGTGGCAGCACGAGGAACAAAAAGATAAACGCCAGCGCGATGCCGATCAGCGTCCACTTGACCC
Source organism: Rhodoferax sp. TS-BS-61-7 (assembly GCF_002943465.1). Lineage (GTDB taxonomy): Bacteria > Pseudomonadota > Gammaproteobacteria > Burkholderiales > Burkholderiaceae_C > Allorhodoferax. Next base: position 420,992 of record NZ_PTQY01000004.1, on the reverse strand, counting down.
ATGCGGGCTCGGTAGTGCCGGCCTTGGCGCGGCGGATGGTTCGGGAGTTACTCATAGGGTCAGGCTCCCGAACGCTTGCGCTGCCAGGACTGCAGTGCGTTGATGACCAGCAGCATGAAGAAGGAGGCCAACAGCATCACGGTGGCCACGGCGGTGGCGCCGGCGTAGTCGTACTGCTCCAGCTTGCCAATGATGATGAGGGGCGTGATTTCAGACAGCATAGGCATGTTGCCGGCAATAAAAATGACGGAGCCGTATTCGCCCACGCCACGCGCAAACGCCATGGCAAAACCGGTGAGTAAGGCAGGGCCTATGGTGGGGAAGATCACGTAACGGAAGGTCTGCCAGCGCGTGGCGCCCAGGCAGGTGGCGGCTTCTTCGAGTTCCTTCTCGGCGTCTTCCAGCACCGGTTGCACCGTGCGCACCACAAAAGGCAGGCCGATGAAGATGAGGGCAATCACCACGCCATTGCGGTTAAACGCGAGCTGGATGCCATAGGGCTCCAGAATGCTGCCGACCCAGCCGTTGCTAGCCAGGAGCGCGGTGAGCGAGATGCCGGCCACGGCGGTGGGCAGTGCAAACGGCAGGTCCACCAGCGCGTCGACGATCTTTTTGCCGGGGAACTGGTAGCGCACCAGCACCCACGCCACCAGCAGGCCAAACACCGCGTTGACCACCGCCGCCAGAAACGAGGCACCAAAGGTGAGCTGGTAGGACGCAATGACGCGCGGGCTGGTCACCGCGCTGACAAACTGTTCCCAGCTCAGCGTGAAGGTTTTGAACACCAACGCCGAGAGCGGGATCAGCACGATCAGCGCCAGGTAAAACAGCGTGAACCCGAGCGTGAGGCGAAAGCCCGGCAGCACGCGTTTGGCGGGCCGCTTGGCAGAGGAGGGCGTGGCTGCAGAGGGGCTGTGCAGCCCCCCCGCCGTAGCGGCAGCTGTCATTTACTTAACGGTGTAGAGCTTGTCGAACTGGCCGCCGTCGTTGAAGTGCACTTTTTGCGCTTCGGCAAACGAGCCAAAGTAGTCTTCAGCGCGGAACAGGCTGATGGGCTTGAACACGTTGCCGTACTTTTTCAAGATGGCGGCATTGGTGGGGCGAATCGCGTGTTGGGCAGCGATTTCCTGGCCTTCGTCGGAGTACAGGAAGTTCAGGTAAGCCTTGGCTTGTTCAGCCGTACCTTTTTTGGCCACGGTGCGTTCCACCACGGCCACGGGGTTCTCCGCCACGATGGAGCTGCTGGGGTGGATGGCATCCACCTTGCCGGCGCCAAACTCCTTGTCCACCGACACCACTTCCGATTCAAACGTGATCAACACGTCGCCAATATTGCGCTGCAAAAAGATGGTGGTCGCGTCCCGGCCACCCTTGGCCAGCACGGGCACGTTTTTGTAGAGCTTGCTGACAAACTCTTGGGCCTGCGCATCGGTGCCGCCCTTCTTGCGCACCTGGCCCCAGGCCGCCAGGTAGGCCATGCGGCCGTTACCGCCGGTTTTGGGGTTCACCACAATCACTTGTACGCCAGGTTTGACCAGGTCGTCCCAGTCTTTGATGCCCTTGGGGTTGCCGTTGCGCACCAAAAACAGCATGGTGGAGCTGGTGGGGGCGGCGTTGTTGGCAAATTTCTTGGTCCAGTCCTTGGCCACCACACCGGTGCTGGCCAAAAAGTCGACATCGGTGCTGGTGTTGAAGGTCACCACATCGGCCTCCAGGCCGTCGTTCACGGCACGCGCCTGGGCGCTGGAACCTGCGTGGGCCTGGTCAATCTTGATGTCCTTGCCGGTGGTCTTTTTGTAGTTGGCAATGAAGGCGGTGTTGATGTCCTTGTAGAACTCACGTGCCACGTCGTAAGAGACATTCAGCAGCGTGGTCTGGGCTGCTACCAAATTGCTAGCTGTCAGCGCAATAACGGCGAGGGCTAGGGTGGCTTTTTGCTTGAAATTCATAGGGTGCTCCAAAGCGGGTGTGGTGGTGTGATCAAGACACAGAACCGCGATTTTGGGGAACTCCCCATCAAACCACAACGAATACTTCGTTGTTTGGTTATGCGCTTATTGGTCTAAGCAGAGGCTTAGTTGGCGGCTTTGGTGGCAGAACGGCCCAGCGTCCAGTTCAGCCCCAGCCCGGCCGAGGTGCCGGTGGACTGCTGGTACAGCGGGCTCGCGGCATTGGCCGAGCCGGCGTAACTCTCGGCCCGCACATAGGCAAACACCCGCACGTCCGGCCCCAGGCTGCGTGACGCATTGAGCGTGAGCCGCGTGGCGATTAGCCCGGCCTGGGCGGTGTAAGCGGGGCGCTGCGCCGTGGCCAGGTCGGCCGGCACGCCGTAAAAGTACTGGTTGAGCCGGCTATCGCCCAGCACCAGGCTGGCGCTGGTGGACATGCGCCAGCCCACGCCCACGTCGCGCATTTCGTAGCTGATCTCGGGTTCCAGCGCAAAACCCTGGGTGCGCACGCCGTTGTTGATCTCCAGCACCGTGCGCAGCGGCAGCTCATACCGCACGCGGCTGCCCGCACTGGGTTGCGCCAGGGTGCCCTTGAGCCGGGGCCCAAATTCGACCAGCGTGCCCAGGTCGGCCATGCCCTGGCGTGCCGGAATGTCTTGGGAGCTGGCTGGCAGGGAGGCTGCAAAGCCAATGTCCAGCTCGGTGTCCTCGGTGCGCAGCAGGCGTGCGCCCACGCCACCCCGGTCGGAGCGGAACACCTCGCCGCGGTAAATGAGGGTGGGCAGTACCAGCGCCCGTGTGCTGCGTTCGCTGGACGCCGGGTAGGCCGGGCTGGAGAGGGCGCCGGCAAACACGCCCAGCTCCCACAGCGGCAGGCCTTGTTCCTGGGCGTGGGCCGTAGCGGCCAGGCTGCAACCCAGCAGCGCCAACGTGGTCCATGCCGCGCTGCGCAAGCCCAGCGTGTCAGGGCGGGCCAAGATCAGCGCACCAGGCGCACGGCCGCAATGGCGACCCAGCCCAGTACAAAGTTGGCGAGTACTAGCTTATGGATTTGCCCAGCTGCTTTAGCAGCTACCGGCCATTCGGCGGCAGCCACCGCGCGTTGGAACTTGCGAAAACCGGCGAAGTAAATGTGCCCAAAAATCAGCATCATGGTGATGCCCAGCACCAGCATGATGTTCCAGCCCAGGGGCACACTGCCCACGCCGCTGGCCAGTTTGCTGGCTTTGAAGGCGGCGGTGTAGAGGTGTGTGCCGCTGAAAAACAGCGCGGCAATGGCAACCAGCACGATGGCAAAAAAGCGGCGCCACACCTCCCCCATCAGGCGTGCGCGGGGCTGGGGCTCCATCAGCGCCAGGGCCGCCGGGCGCAGCGCCAGCAGCATGAAGGTCATGCCCCCCATCCACACGATGCCCGCGACCAGGTGAATGAGCTTGGCGATGTCGTACATAGGCGTGATCTAAAGATGGGTAAATGGGAAAGAAGAGTATGCCTGCCGTACGTCGTCGCGGAAGACGCCAGATCAGGTGTATTTACTGTGGGGCACCAGGCTCCCATTTTTCCTGTATTTCTTTGAGAATAAGGTCGCGGGTGTATTGGAGCGCCTCGGGGTTTGGTTCCGAGGTGAAGGTTCGATTGCCACAGCATTGCCACTTGCCAGCCCAAGTACCGTCATAGCCATGGTGCGCATCTTTCAACAGATGAAAAGATGCGTTGCCATAGATTCCCGGCATTCGGCTGCATGCGTTGCGTGTTCCCATGTAATCACCCCAATCGTCAAGCGCACCATAAAAAACGAATACCTTGGTGGGGTCCTTGTATGTGTTCCGGCACTGGCCACTGTCGCCCGGGTACAGCGCAAAAACAAAGTCAGGCTTGGGTTGGGTCGGCATCAGAAATGTGCCGGAGTCCAAGGCGGCAGTCCCGCCTCTTGAGAATCCCATGACGGCATAACGCGATAAATCCAGTTGTGGGTTGCCTTGGACGGCCTCCAGTGCGGGGGCCAGGTCCGCTTCGTAGTCGATCCCGAACAGTCGCTTCATTCCCCTGGCGCTTGCGCTGTCGATCATGACCGACGCGATGCCATATCGGGCATACCACTCTGCCCAGAGACGGGCTTGGGTATTGGTACCGTTGCTTCCCTGCAAGAAAAAAACCACGGGGTACTTGGCTCCATCTGCAGCCGTAGCCGATGCATTCTGGGGAATGAGCGTGGTCAGGTGTCCTTCCATTTGTTGTGCAGAAAACCCGGCCATCACGGAATGGGAGATCTGCAAGCACAGGAACGCCGTAAGTAACTTCTTCAGCATAGGACCTCCATTCAGGACAATTCGATCACGCTTGCGACAGGTCGACAGCGCATTGTCATGCAGCTCGCGTGGGTGCGCTCAGGTAAAGAGCTGGTCGCGCGCCGCCGTGGTAATGGCCACCACACACGGGTGGGTAATGCGCCGCTCCACCGACACGGCAAAGAACTCTTCCACCAGCTCGTCGCTGCGGCCAATCACTTCCACACCAAACTGCTCCACGATGTCTGCCTCCATGACCGACGGCGCCATGAACACGCCGCGGCCTTTGCGGCCAAAGGCGTTCATGAGCGCGCCGTCGTCAAATTCGCCAATGGTGGTGGGGTGAATCTGGTGGTGGCTGAGCCAGCCTTCCCACTGTTGGCGCACCGAGGCCTGGGCGCCCTGCAACAGCATGGGCGCGCCGTTCAGGCAGGCCGGAAACGCCCCTTTCAGTTGCGCCTTCAGGGCCGGGGTGCAGAAGAAGCTCATGGGGCTGCGCCCCAGCGGGTGGTTAAAGGCCTTGACGCTGATGCGTTTGGACATCGGCTCGTCGGCAATCACCAGGTCCAGCTGGTTCAGCGCCAGCTTGGCCAGCAGGTCGGGGAACTTGCCCTCGCTGCAAATCATGCGCACCGGGGCTTCTACCTCCAGCGCCGGCTCCAGCAGCCGGTAGGCCAGCGACTTGGTCACCGAGTCGGCCACGCCCACCTTGAAGTCCAGCACGCGGCGCTGGCCGCTGGCCTGGCGCACCGCGTTTTCCAGCTCAGCGCCCAGCGTGAAGATCTGGTCCGCATACCCCAGCGCCAGGCGGCCGTCCTCGGTCAGCTCCATATTGCGCCCGCTTTTCTGGAACAGCTTGCGCCCCAGCCAGTCCTCCAGTAGCTTGATCTGGCCCGACAGCGTTTGCGGCGTGGTGTGCAGCTGCTCGCCCGCGCGCATGACGCCGCCCGCCTTGGCGGTGACCCAAAAATAGTGAAGGTGCTTGAAGTTCATGGCGTTCCCTCTGAAACAAACTGAAACACTGCGAAATAATCGAAGTAAAAAAATACAAAATACGAATTTACGCGAAGCATACAAGAACCTACAGTTCGAGTCTTCCTAGTCTCTTACTCAAAGGAGTAAACGTATGCGACTCAGTACCCGAGGCCGTTTTGCCATCACCGCCATGATTGACCTGGCCCTGCGCGAAAGCGCGCAGCCCGTGCCATTGCAAGACATCGCGCTGCGGCACCGCATTTCTCTGTCGTACCTGGAGCAGGTGTTTGCCAAGTTGCGCCAACATGGTCTGGTGGAAAGCACCCGTGGCCCCGGCGGCGGCTACACCCTGGGTTTCCGGGGCGACAGCATCACCGTGGCCGACATCATTGGCGCGATTGAAGAAACCGCCGAAGCCAGCACCCCGCGCGACGGTGTGCAGGACATGACGCAGGACCTGTGGGCCGCGTTGCAGACTACCATCGTGGCGCACATGAAAACCATCACGCTGAAAAGCTTGGCGCAAGACCAGCGCGCCAAGGGCTTCCAGGTGGAAGAGCGCAAGCCCGCCAAAAAAGGCGTGCTGCAAAAGATCAAGCCGCTGGCACCCGTGCGCACCAACGCGCCCAACTCGGTGTTTGCGCTGGCCAACTCGTTGGCGTTGCGCGGCTAGTTTTTAAGCCAAAAAGGCCTGTAGCGCCCGCAGTTATTGCGCAAGCAGCTCCTAAATCGATAGTGATTCTGGGGCGTTGGCAAGCGCCGTATGGGCCACACCCAGCGACTGCAGCAGCGCCAGACCCAGCGGCCAGGGGCCAAAGCCGGCTTCCACATTGATGTGGCCGGCATCCTGCAAGCGCACAAACTCGCTGCCCCAGGCGCGTGCATAGGCGCCTGCGGTGCGCACCGGGCAAAACGGGTCGTTGCTGCTGGCCACCAGTACGCTGCGGTAGGGCAGGCGCTGGTAGGGCACGGGGGCAAAGTCGGCCAGAATGCCGCGCCGCTCGGGGTCGGCCGGGGCCACCAACAAGGCGCCCTGGATCTTGGCCGCCACCTCGGGGGGCAAATGCGTAGTGGCAATGCAGCCCAGGCTGTGGGCGGCAATCACCACCGGGCCGGGCGCATCCAAGATGGTTTGGCCGATGGAGGCAATCCAGGCCTTGCGCACCGGGGTGATCCAGTCGTCCTGGTGTACCCGCACCGCGCCGGAAATCTGCTCGGCCCACAGCGTTTGCCAGTGGCCGGGGCCGGAGTCGCGCCAGCCGGGAACGATGACAAGGGTGACCATGGGTGTTGTGCGAGAGCGCCAAATGCGGAACAGAGGCGCATTGTCAGAAGCCCGCTTTAAAACCCAAACTACTTATTTTCCATTTGTATATAGCGAATAGAGCCTTAGCGGCACTGTCCACGCGGGCGGCTTGTGCCTTCAGTGCGCCACAAACGCGTCATGCACGCTTTGGTACACGCGGCCTTGCAGGCGCTGCCCCAGCGCCGTGGCTTGCAGCCGGTCCATCACCGGGCCTTTGACTTCGGCCAGCTCCAGGCGGATGCCGCGCTCGGCCAGGCTTTGCTCCAGCGCCGTGAGCATGCCCAGCGCGGTGGCGTCGATCTGGTTGACCGCCGAGCACACCAATAGCAGGCGCCGGATGTCGGGGTCCGCCCGCACCAGCGCTTCCATGCGTTCTTCCAGCGCCGTGGCGTTGGCAAAAAACAGGCTCTCGTCCACGCGCAGCGCCAGCAGGCCCGGCACCGTTTGCACCGCGTGCCGCTCCACGTTACGAAAGTGCTCGGTGCCCGGCACACGCCCTACCACCGCCATGTGCGGGTGGCTGCTACGCCACACCAGCGCCGCCAGCGACATGGCCACGCCCAGCACAATGCCAGTTTCCACCCCCAGCACGATGACGCCCAGCGCCGTGGCCAACAGCGACAGCGCATCGGCCCGGTCATAAGCCCAGCTGGCCTTGAGCGTGGGCAGGTCCACCAGCGATGTCACCGCCACCAGAATGCTGGCCGCCAGCACCGCCAGCGGCAGGTAATAGAAAAGGCCGGTGAAGAAATAGATGATGACGGCCATGGCGGCCGCGGTGATGAGAGATGCCAGCGGCGTTTGCGCCCCGGCCGCAAAGTTGATGACCGAGCGCGACAGCCCGCCATGCACCGGGTAGGCACCCGACAGTGCCGCCGCCACATTGGCTGCGCCCAGGCCCCACAACTCGCGGTCCGGCACGATGCGCTGCTGGCGTTGCATGGCAAACGACTGCGCCACCGACACACTGCCCACAAACCCCACCAGCGAAATCAACAGCGCTGGCAGCCAGAGCTGGCCCAGCTCGGTGCTGCCCGGCAGCGACAGGCTGAGCGCAGGCAAACCGGCCGGCACCGTGCCCACCACCGCCACGCTGCGGGCCACATCCCATCCGCCCCAAGCCACCAGGCTGGTGCTTGCGACTACAGCTGCAATCGGCGCCATGCGTGCCAGCAGGTCGGCGGCTTGGCTGGCCACGCCCAGGCGGCGCAGGCTGTTGGCCAGGTAACGTCTGCTCCAGAACAAAAACACCATGCTGCCCAGGCCCAGCGCCAGGCTGGTGAGGTTGGTCTGGGGCAGGGCGCGCCACAGCCCTTGCAGCGTGGCCCAGCTAGAGCTGTTGGGCGCGGCCACACCCAGGATGTATTTGAGTTGGCCCAGCGCAATGACGATGGCCGAGCCCGTGACAAACCCGCTCACCACCGGGTGGCTTAAAAAGTAAGCCAGCCAACCCAGGCGCAACGCGCCAAACGCCAGAAACATAAGCCCCGAAATCAGCGCCAAGTGCATGGCCAGTTGCACGTATTCGGTGGTGCCGGCAATCGCCAGCGGCTGCAGCGCGCTGGCGGTCATCAGCGCGGCAATCGCCACCGGGCCCACGGCCAGCGTCATGCTGGAGCCCACCAGCGCATAGGCCACCACCGGCAAGATGCTGGCGTACAGCCCCATCTCGGGCGGCAGGCCGGCCAACAGCGTGTAGGCCAGGCTTTGCGGAATCACCAGCACCGCCACGATGAACCCAGCCGACACATCACCCCCCAGCCAGGCGCGCTGGTAGTGGCGCAGCCAGTGCGGCAGCCAGGCCAAGCGGGTGGCGGTGGTGGGTGGCATGGTGCGGCGCTTATTCGGCTTGCGTGAGCGCGTAGAGCTGGGCCGAGCGTGCGCCCGAGCGGCAAAACGCCAGCACGGGCTGGGGCGCGTCTTGCATCGCCTCACGCATGGCCTGCACCTGCGCTGGCGTGATGGCGCCGCCCACCACGGGCAGGTAGACATAGTGCAGGCCGGCCGCGCGGGCCGCGGCTTCCACGCTGCTGCTCAGGGGCTGGTCGGGGCCGCCTTCCCCATCGGGGCGGTTGTTCACCAGGGTCTTGAAACCCATGGCAACGGCGTCGGCCACCATGCTGGCGTCCATTTGGGCGGCCACGGCAAAGTGGGGGGTGAGGGCTTGGGTGCGTAGGGTCATGTCATTGGTCTCCAGTCAAAGTGCGTGCCTTGCGGCGCTCGGCCCATTCAAAGATGGCCATGCCAGCCACCATGGCCAGCACAAACACCGCTGACTTGGATTGTCCTGCGCCCAGCGACACAATCGCCGGCCCCGGGCAAAAACCTGCCAAGCCCCAGCCGGCGCCAAACAGCAGGCTGCCGCCAATCAGGCGCTTGTCGATGACAGCCGAAGTGGGCAAGTGCAGTGCGCCGCCAAAGAAGTTGGTGGTGCGCTTCTTGGCTGCGGCAAATGCGCCCAGCCCGACCAAAATACCGCCGCCCATCACAAAGGCCAGCGACGGGTCCCAGGTGCCGGCCAGGTCCAGAAAGCCCAGCACTTTGCTGGGGTCGGTCATGCCGGCCAAGATCAGGCCAATGCCAAACAGCAGGCCCACAAAAAATTCAGTCACACGGTGTTGCATAACAAGGCTCCTCGGAGAAACGGGTGATGGATCAGCGCTCAGGCGAAGACGTGGCGCAGCAGAAAAACGATGGCAAAGCCCGCGCCCATGAAGGCCAACGTGGCCGCCAGCGAGCGCGGCGAGAGACGTGAGAGGCCGCACACTCCGTGGCCGCTGGTGCAGCCGGAGCCGTAACGCGTACCCACACCCACCAACAGGCCGGCCACGACCACTGTGCCCCAGCCCGCGTCAATCGTGGCGGGCACAGGGCCGGCCACCAACAGGTAAAGCATGGGGGCCGCCAACATGCCCAGTACAAAGGCAATGCGCCAGCTGGTGTCACCGGCCTTGGGGCGCAGCAGGCCACCCACAATGCCGCTGATGCCGAGGATGCGGCCGTTCACCAGAATGAAGATGGCCGAGGCCAGGCCCAGCAAAATGCCGCCCGCCAGCGAGGCCCAGGGCGTGAAATGGTTCCAGTCAATCGTCATGGTGTGTTCCTTGTGGTTAGTGCTTACTTAGTGCAAAACTCAGCGTACAAAACGCCCATCACTGCTAACGCCTGCGGGCTGTTGATGCAGTAGTAGATGGATTTGCCTTCGCGCCGGGTGCTCACCAGGCCCTCTTCGCGCAGCACGCCCAGCTGCTGCGACAGCGTGGGCTGGGCAATGCCCACCAACGCTTCCAGCTCGCCCACGTTCTTTTCGCCCTGGCTGAGCTGGCACAGCAGCAGCAGGCGGTCGGGGTTGGACAGGGCTTTCATCAGGCGGCAGGCTGCGTCGGCCGACTGGCGCAGCACGGCCAGGTCCAGCGCGGGGGCGGTCGGGGTGTCGGGGGTGGCCAGCATGGTCAGGGTTCCAATTCGTTTGCAATGTCGATAGTTTATTGACTAACAATCTATAAGTCAATAAACTATCTATGTCGAAATTGAAACAACGACCTTTACAAGGAGTTTTCCATGACAGCCACTGCCGCCACCCCCGCACCCCAGGTGCAGGCCTTTTTTGACCCCGCCACCTGGACCGTGAGCTACGTGGTGTTCGACCACGCAGGCGGCCACTGCGCCCTGGTCGACTCCGTGCTGGACTACGACGCCAAGTCTGGCCGCACCAGCACCCGGTCGGCCGATGCGCTGGTAGCCTTTGTCAAAGACAAGGCGCTGACCGTGCAGTGGATTCTGGAAACCCATGCCCATGCCGACCACCTGTCCGCCGCCCACTACTTGCGCAAGCAGCTGGGCGGCCAGATCGCCATTGGCGCCGCCATCACCGATGTGCAAAACGTCTTCAAAGCCGTCTTCCACCTGGAGCCCGAGTTCCACCCCGACGGCCGCCAGTTCGACCACCTGTTCCAGCCCGACGAGGTGTTTGCCATTGGCGACCTGCGCGCCCAGGCGCTGTCCGTGCCGGGCCACACGCCCGCCTGCATGGCCTACCAGGTGGGCAATGCGGTGTTTGTAGGCGACACCCTGTTCATGCCCGACGTGGGCACCGCGCGCTGCGACTTTCCGGGTGGCAACGCCCATGACCTGTTTCAGAGCGTGCGCAAGCTGCTGGCTCTGCCCGGCGACACCCGCCTCTATATGTGCCACGACTACCCGCCCGAGGGGCGCGACGCGGCGTGGGTCAGCACGGTCGCGCAGCAGCGCGCCAGCAACATCCATGTGCACGACGGCGTGAGCGAAGACGCCTTTGTCGCCATGCGCAGCCAGCGCGACGCGGGCCTGGCCATGCCCACCCAGATCCTGCCCTCGGTCCAGGTCAACATCCGTGCAGGCGCCATGCCACCGGCCGAGTCGGATGGGCGGGTCTACCTCAAGGTACCGGTTAACGTTCTATAAGAAATTGATGGCTAGCCCCTGTGGATATTGCGCGAGCAGCTCCTGAAACCATAGCAAAACGCCAGCCCTTGTGGGGCTGGCGTTTCACGTTGCGCTATTGGGTCTGCTCAATGGGCCCGCGCGGAACTCAGCTTGCGCACCACCGCCACCAGACGGTCAATCTCGTCAAAGGTGTTGTAGAACGCCAGTGAAGGACGCACCGTGGTCTCCACGCCAAAGCGACGCAGGATGGGCTGCGCGCAGTGGTGGCCGGTTCGCACGGCAATGCCTTCGTCGTTCAATGCCTTGCCCACTTCTTCCGTGGTGTAGCCCTTGAGCACAAACGACATCACGCTAGCCTTGTCGGCCGCAGTGCCAATCAAGCGCACGCCAGGAATGGCGCCCAGCGCTTGCATGCCGTAGACCAACAACTCGTGTTCGTAGCGGGCAATGTTTTCAATGCCCACCTTGTTCACGTAGTCGATGGCGGCACCCAAGCCCACGGCGTCGGCGATGTTGCCGGTGCCAGCTTCGAACTTGTTCGGGATAGGCTGGAACACGGTCTTCTCGAAGGTCACATCGGCAATCATGTTGCCGCCGCCTTGCCAGGGTGGCATGTCTTCGAGCACTTCGCGCTTGCCCCAGACCACACCGATGCCGGTGGGACCGAACACCTTGTGGCCAGAGAACACAAAGAAGTCGGCGCCAATGTCCTGCACGTCCACCCGCATGTGCGAGATGGACTGCGCACCATCCACCAATGCTTTTGCACCGGCGCGGTGGGCCATGGCCACGATTTCCTTGACCGGTGTGACCGTGCCCAGCGCGTTCGACACTTGCGTGACGGACACGATCTTGGTGCGGTCGTTCAGCAGCTTCTGGTATTCGTCCAGCAGCACCTGGCCGCTGTCGTCCACCGGAATCACGCGCAGCTTGGCACCCTTGGCCGCAGCCAGCTGCTGCCAGGGCACGATGTTGGCGTGGTGCTCCAGGTTGCTGACGATGATTTCGTCACCGGGGCCAATGTGCTGGCCGCCCCAGCTCTTGGCCACCAGGTTGATGGCCTCGGTGGTGCCGCGCACAAAGATCACCTCGTTCACATCGGGCGCGTTGATGAAGTTCTTCACCCGCTGGCGGGCGCCTTCGTACGCGTCGGTCGCGCGGGCTGCGAGTTCGTGCGCCGCGCGGTGGATGTTCGAGTTCTCGTGCTCGTAGAAGTGGGCGATGCGGTCGATCACCGATTTCGGCTTGTGCGTCGTGGCCGCGTTGTCAAACCACACCAGCTGCTTGCCGTTCACCCGCTCTTGCAGGATGGGGAAGTCGCGGCGCACGGCGTGCACATCGAACGGCGGGCGTTGCCCACTGCCGACCTGAGGCACGTTGCCGTTGGGCGCAGCTTTGGCGGGCGTGACGTAGCCACTGGGCAGTACCACCGAGTCCACAAAGTAGTACTTGGGCTCGGTCGACGGCGTGGTGACCGGCACACCGGCTGCGGACGGGCTAACGCCAGAACCGAGGCTGGGGGACGACGGCTCTGAAGGCGCCGACGGTGCGCGTGGCACAGCAGATGCGGCACCCGGTGCGGGGTGGCCGTACTGCTCGTTCAGAAAGTAGAACGGTGATGCACCGCCAGAGAACGGCGAAGCGCCCCCAGGGCTGGGCTGCGCACTCTGGTTGGCCACCGGTGCCACGGCCGCGCTGGCCTCGGGCACGCCGAGGACTGCGCTGCCAAAGCGGGGCTCGTAAGCCGGTGCCTGGCTGAACAGGGTGTCGGGCACGCCATTGCCGGCGACAGCATGGGGCTGCAGTGCGGGAATGCGGTTGGCCAGGGACAACACCGGTGTGGGCGAAGCTGGAATCAGGTTGGCGCCGGGCGCCAGGCCTTGTGGGATCGGAGTGCCGGGCACGCTGGGGCCCAGGCCCGCGGGGCTGGCCAACGGAGAACCGGCCGGAGCCAGGTTCACCGGGGCCTGCACGCCGGGGGCGCCAGAACTCAGTGCCGACAAGCCCGACACACCCGACGGACCGCTGGCAAACAGCGCATTGGCCATTTGCGCAATCAGCGCCGGGTCGATCGGAGGTGCTGCAGCGGGTGCAGCAGGGATGCCTGAAGTAGTCACAGTGGATTACTGGTAGTGATTACTTGTAGGTATCTGGGTAGTCGTGGTACTTGTTGACTTCCACGTCGTCCAGCACAGCCACGGCATCGGGCGTCAGCACGGCCAGCGAGCAGTACAAGGAAATCAGGTAGCTGGAGATGGCTTGGTCGTTGATGCCCATGAAGCGCACCGACAGACCGGGGCTTTGTTCGCCAGGCAGGCCGGGCTGGAACAGGCCGACCACGCCTTGGCGCTTGTCGCCCACGCGGATCAGCAAAATCTTGCTCTTGCCATCCGCCACAGGCACTTTGTCCGAAGGGATCAGGGGAATACCGCGCCAGGTGATGAACTGCGAGCCAAACAGGCTGATGGTGGGCGGCGGTGTGCCGCGGCGGGTGGCTTCGCGGCCAAAGGCAGCGATGGTGACGGGGTGGGCCAGGAAGAAGGCAGGCTCTTTCCACACCTTGGTCAGCAGCTCGTCCAGGTCGTCAGGCGTAGGTGCGCCAGTCAGCGGGAAGATGCGTTGCTCATCGGTGACTTGCGACAACAGGCCGTAGTCGGGGTTGTTGATCAGTTCGCTTTCCTGGTTTTCCTTGATGGTCTCAATGGTCAGGCGCAGTTGCTCTTTGATCTGGTCGTGCGGGCTGCTATACAGGTCGGACACGCGGGTGTGCACATCGAGGATGGTGCTGACGGCGTTCAGGAAGAACTCACGTGGCTTTTCGTCGTAGTTGACGAAGGTGCGGGGCAATTGGTTTTCGGTCTGGCGTGCGGTGCAGGTGACCTTGATGGACTCGGGGTCCTTGACGGTGTTCAGGCGGAAGATGCCGGCTTCGACGGGCACCCACTGCAGCAGGTGCGTGAGCCAACGGGGCGAGATGGTGGAGAGCTGCGCCGTGGTTTTGGTGGCGTTGGCGAGTTGCCGTGCGGCGTTGTCGCCCAGCGTGGTCAGGGCGGCGGGAGTGCTGGTCATGGAGGTCCTTGGTGTGTGACAGGGATGGGAAAAAGGTCTGCGGCAGTATCCAAAGTGCGCGCCCTGCGCTCAACAGGCTATAGCCGTCAATTTGATGCGCTGCACAAAACGGCTGTTGGCCGTGGCTTCGCACTCTTGCAATAGGCCAGACGCCGAAATGTCCAGCGCGGTGGAGAGTTTCTGGATGGTGACCAGAGACGACACGACCTGGCCGCGCTCGATCTCGCCCACGTAGGAGCGGTTCAGGTCTGAGCGCTCGGCCAGCTGCTCTTGCGAGAGGCCGCGCGTGGCACGCATGCGGCGCACCGCGATGCCAAAGTTTTCAAGTAACTGTTCGCTCATGCAGCCACCGGCTCTGCGTGGGTGTCGTGGCGGTGCACGGCCTGGGTGATGTGGCTGCCCGGGGCCACGCTGTGCGTGAGCCAGACATTACCGCCAATGGTGGCGCCCTTACCGATGGTGATGCGGCCCAGCACGGTAGCGCCGGCGTAGATCACCACGTCGTCTTCCACGATGGGGTGGCGCGCCAGGCCCTTGTGCAGCGTGCCATCGGAGTCAGCGGAGAAGCGTTTAGCGCCCAGTGTCACGGCCTGGTACAGGCGCACGCGTTGGCCGATGACGGCGGTTTCGCCAATCACGACGCCGGTGCCATGGTCGATAAAGAAGCCCGCGCCGATGTGGGCGCCGGGGTGGATGTCGATGCCGGTCTGGCTGTGCGAGAGCTCGGCAATGATGCGGGCCAGCAGCGGCAGACCCAGCAGGTAGAGCTTGTGCGCCAGGCGGTGGTGGATGATGGCCAGCACGCCGGGGTAGCACAGCAGCACCTCGTCCACACTGCGGGCTGCGGGGTCGCCCTGGTAGGCAGCCAGCACATCGCTGTCCAGCAGGGTGCGGATGCGTGGCAGCTCGGCCGCCAGTGCGCGGGTCACTTGCAGGGCCTGGGCCTCCACATCGGCATCGCGACCGGTTTGTTGGCGGGCCACGTATTTCAGTTCCAGGCGCACCTGGTCCAGCAGGCCGTGCAGCGCGGTCTCCAGCGTGGTGCCCACGTAGAAGTCTTCGCCCTCGGGGTAGAGGTCGGGTGGGCCCAGGCGCAGCGGGAACAGCGCGCCCTTGAGGTTCTCCACGATATGGTTCAGCGCCTCGCGCGAGGGGAACTCGCGCCCGCCGGGCTCCAGTGCCCGCTTTTGCGATTCGCGCCATTGCTGTCGCACGGCGCGCAAAGAAGCAACGATCTCGGGGGTGTCAAAAGTGGCCATGGTGTTTGGGTCTCAGTCCTGGATCCAGGGCAGCTGGTGGAAGCGCCAGCCGTCGTCGGTGCCGCGGTGGCCGTGGGTGTCGATCTCGCCTTCAAAGCCTTCCAGCACATTGAAGACTTGGGTAAAGCCGGCCTTGGCCGCGGCCTCAGCCGCCAGGGCGGACCGCTTGCCGCTGCGGCACAGCAGCAGCACGGGCGTGTCTTTGCCGGTTTTGGCTTCCAGCTCGCGCACAAAGCGCGGGTTGCGCGTCAGCGCGGTGCCGGTGGCCCAGGCCACGTGCAGGCTGCCGGGCACGTGGCCGACAAATTTGCGTTCTTCGCCGCTGCGCACATCGACCAGCAAGGCCTGCTCTTGCGAGAACAGCTGCCAGGCCAGGGGCGGGGTCACGCCTCCGGCGTAGGGCAGGCCGGTGGCCAGGGCCACGGCACGGGCGGCTTCCAGGGCTTGGGGCAGTGCGGATGTTTCAGACGGGGCTGACATGGTGGGTTTCCTCTCGTTCGTCTAGGTGTCTATCGCCAGCAAACTGCGGTTTGCGGTGGCCATGGGGGCACTCTAAAGAGCAAGGCTTAGATTGCAAACGAATACTTTTTTGCTTGTTAACAACCAAAACATCTGAGACATGGTGCGGCTGTTCGCCGGCTGCCACGCCCTTGTTTTGGCACGAAAATGGCCTCTAGCCCACGTAAATATTGCGCAAGCAGCTCCTGATTTCATAGCGAATTGCAGCTTAGAACGGTGCCTCGCCCAGGATGGTGGCGCGGTGCATCACGCGGCGGTGGGGCAGGTAGTCGGCCGTGGCGTAGTGCTGGGTCAGGCGGTTGTCCCAGAAGGCCAGGTCGTACTGCTTCCAGCGCCAGCGCACGGTGAACTCCGGCTTGGCCAGGTGGGCGCGCAAAAACGCCAGCACCGCGTCGCTCTCGGCCTTGGTCAGCTCCACGATGCGGCTGGTAAAGCCTTCGTTGACGAACAAACCACGCTTGCCGCTGACCGGGTGGGTGCGGATGACGGGGTGCACCACCTCGGGCGACTTGGCCACTGCGGCCTCCCAGGTCTTGCGTTCTTCGGGCGTGCGCGCATAACGCCAGGCCGGGAACGACTGCACAAAGCTGTGCTCCGCATGCAACGGGTCCAGAAAGTTGCGCAGCGGCTCGGACAGCGCTTCGTACGCCGCAATGCCGCTGGCCCACAGCGTGTCGCCACCGTGCGGCGGCAATACGCGCGCCGAAAGGATGGCGCCCAGCGGTGGCGTGGTGATGAAGGTCACGTCGGTGTGCCAGTTGTCGTTATCCGGCGGGTTGTCGTTGTGCGTGTCCAGCACGATGATCTCGGCCGCCTCGGGGTGCTGGGGGTAGACCGGGTGGATGTGCAGCTCGCCAAAAGCGCGCGCCAGGTCGCGCTGCTGCACCGGGGTGACGGGCTGGTTTTCAAAGAACAGCACATGGTGTTGCAGCAGGGCACTGTGCAGCGCGTCGCGGTCCTGGGTGCGCAGGGGTTCAGTCAGGTCGATGTTGCTGACCAAGGCGCCAATGGCGGGGCCCAGAGGGCGGATGTCGAGAGTCATGGGGGGTGGGGAGTAGAGAAACGGATGCGTCCAAGCCTAGTGCGCAGGGCGCCATTTGCTTGCGCGTTATTCGCATTAGCTATGTCAGATTCATTCGACGACACAAACCAGGCATATCAATAAGCTCGATTCCAAGCCCCACAAACCGGGTGCTCTTTTTGTCACACATCACCAAGGAATCGAACCATGCAATTCACTAAAAGACTCTTCACCGCCGCCATAGCCACCACCCTGCTGGCCGGCGCCAGCCTGGGCTTTGCGGCCGACAAAAAAGTCGTCATCGGCTACCAGACCGACGCGCTGCCCTCGTCCGTGGCCATTGCCAATGGTGACTTCGCCAAGGCCACCGGCTACCAGATCGACTTCCGCAAGTTCAACTCGGGTGCCGATGTGTTTGCCGCCATCGCCTCGGGTGATGTGCAAATTGGCTACGTGGGCTCCAGCCCCTACGCCGCAGCCACCTCCCGTGGTCTGGACGTGAAGGCCTTCTACCTGGCCTCCATCTCCGGTACCGACGAAGCGTTGGTCGTGCGGAACGGCTCCGGCATTAACTCGCTCAAAGACTTGAAGGGCAAGAAGCTGGCAGCCGCGCCCGTGTCCACCGACCACTACCAACTGCTGGCGCTGCTGAAGAGCCAAGGCCTGACCGAAAAAGACGTGCAGGTGTTTGCCATTCCCCAGCCCGAAATCGTGGCCGCCTACAACCGTGGCGACCTGGACGGTGGCTTTGTCTGGGACCCCGCGCTGACCGAGCTGAAGAAAACCGGCAAGGTGCTGATCACCTCCAAAGAAGTGGCTGAAAAAGGCGCACCTACCTTCAGCGCCTGGGTGGCCACCGGTGCGTTTGCCAAAGAGAACCCCGAGTTCCTGAGGGCCTACGCCGGCGTGATCGAGAAATACTCCAACTCGTTTGTGAAGGACAAGGCCGCCTGGGGACCTGAGAGCGAAAACGCCAAGACCCTGGCCAAGCTGCTGGGCGGCACACCGGCCGACTTCTCCGCCGCGTTGAAGAACTTGAACCTGGTGCCTCTGCACGTGCAAGCGTCGGAAGCCTGGCTGGGCGGTGGCGAAAAATCGGGCGTGGCCCGCATCCTGAAAGAAACCGCCAGCTTCTTGAAGGAGCAAAAGAAGATCTCCGACGTATTGCCCAGCTACGCCGCATTTGTGACCACCTCGGCCATCGCCGGTGCTGTGGTCGCACAGAAGTAACGCCATGCTCAGTGTCAAGAACGCCAGCGTCTACTTTGCGGGGCGCAACGGCCACCCGGTACAGGCCCTGGACCGGGTCTCGCTCGACATCCCGGACCGGGGCTTCGTCGTGGCACTGGGTACCTCGGGCTGCGGCAAGTCCACCTTGCTCAATGCCATGGCGGGCTTCTTGCCGCTGTCCGAGGGCAGCATCACGCTGAATGGCCGACCTATCGAGAAGCCCGGTGCCGACCGCGGCGTGGTGTTCCAGAAGGACAGCCTGTTGCCCTGGAAAACCGTGGCCGAGAACGTGGCACTGGGCCTGAAGTTTGCCGGCGCCAGCCGCGCCGAACAACGCGACCGCGCGCTGGAGTTGCTGCAATTGGTGGGTTTGCAAGACTTTGCGAATGCCGCACCGTACGAGCTGTCGGGTGGCATGCGCCAACGTGTGAGCCTGGCCCGTGCGCTCGCGCCCGACCCCGACATTCTGCTCATGGACGAGCCCTTTGGCGCGCTGGACAGCATGACGCGTGAGCAGATGCAGGAGCTGCTGGTCTCGGTTTGGCACCGCACCGGCAAGCAGGTATTTTTCATCACCCACTCCATCGAAGAGGCGCTGTTCCTGGGCACCCAGCTCATCGTCATGTCGCCGCGGCCCGGCCGCATCGTGGCGCGCTTTGACCTGGACTTTGTCAACACCTTTGCCCGTGACGGCGATGCGCGTGCCATCAAGACCGCGCCCAAGTTTGCGCACCTGCGCGAAGAGATTCGGGCCATCGTCCACTACAACGAAAACCAGAACGAACCCCAGGAGGCCACCGCATGAGCAACCTAGCCGTGACTGCCACCGTGCTGCCACCGTCTGCCGAGCCACGCACCCGGCGTCGGGAGCCACGCATCGTGAAAATGCGCAACTTCGGCATTGGTGAAAAATCCACCGTCACCATCAGCGTGGCCACCGGTGCCGCCCTGTTGCTGCTGTGGTGGGCCATCGCCCAGGCGGGGCTGGTGCCCAAGCTGTTTTTGCCCACGCCGGCCGAAGTGCTGTCGCTGGGCGTGGAGATCTTTCGCGAAGGCTATGCCAACGCCACGCTCTGGGAGCACGTGTCCGCCAGCCTAGGGCGCATTCTGTCGGCCGCGGTGATTGCCGTGGCGCTGGGCATTCCCGTGGGTCTGCTCATGGGCCTGAGCCGCTGGGCCAAGGGCGTGTTCTCCACACCCATCGAGTTTTATTGGCCGTTGCCGCCCTTGGCCTACTTGCCACTCATTATCATCTGGTTGGGCATTGGTGAAACTTCCAAGATCGTTCTGCTGGCCTTGGCCATGTTTGCGCCCGTGGTGCTCTCGGCCCAGGCCGGCGTGCGATCGCTGCCGCAGGAGCGGGTGAATGCGGCTTTGTCGCTGGGCGCTTCGCGCTGGCAGCTGTTCAAGGACATCGTGCTGCCTTCGGCCTTGCCTGAAATTCTGACCGGCATCCGCATTGCGTTGGGCGTGGGCTGGAGCACGCTGGTGGCGGCCGAACTGATTGCGGCCACACGCGGCATTGGCTACATGATCATGTCGGCCTCGCACTTTCTGGCCACCGACGCGGTGTTTGTTGGTATTGCGGTGATTGCCGCTTGCGCCTTTGCGTTCTCCTTCAGCATGCGCCTGTTGGAGAGCTGGCTGGTGCCTTGGAAAGGTAAGCAGTAAGGGCAGCGCGCGCATCACCATAGCGGTGTCGTGTGGCACCGCTACTATCCAACGCATGCCGCATTTCTTCTCCCGCCTGCAAGAGGGCAACCCGCGCAGCATTACCGCCATGCTGCTGGCCGTGATGCTGTTCTCCGCCATGGACACCATCATCAAGGCGCTGTCTGCCCACTACCCGCCGCTGCAGATTGCCGCCATGCGCGGCGCGCTCACGCTGCCGCTGATTGCGCTGTGGATCCAGTGGCGCGGTTCCTGGGCCGCCGTCTGGCAGGCACGCTGGCCGCTGCACCTGCTGCGCGGTGGGCTGGTCATTGCCATGCTGGTGCTGTTCACCTACGGCGTGCGCGGCCTGCCGCTCACCCACGCCTACACCCTCATGTTTTTTGCCCCGCTGCTCATCACGGTGCTGGCCTGGCCCGTGTTGGGCGAGCGAGTGCCCCGTGCGCACTGGTGGGCCGTGGGCGGCGGGCTGCTCGGGGTGCTGGTGGCGCTGCGCCCCAGTGCCGAAGGGTTTGCCAGCTGGTCGGGGCTGGCGGTGCTGGGCGCTGCGGTTTGTTATGCGGTGTCAGCCGTGGTCACACGGCTGTCCAGCCGCACCGATTCAAAGGACAGCCTAGTGCTGTGGGTCATGGTGATCCTGACGGTGGTGGCGGGTGCGCTGGCGTTGCCGCAATGGCTGCCGCTGCAGGCGCATCACCTGCCGCTGTGGGCGGGTTTGGCGGCCTCGGGTTTTCTAGCACAGCTGGCCATTACCGAGGCCTTCCGCCACGGCCAGGCCAGCGCCGTGGCCCCGTTTGAATACACCGCTCTGGCGTGGAGTCTGGGCATTGACTGGCTGGTGTGGCAGCAGCTGCCCGACGCCTTCACCCTGCTGGGTGGCGCCATCATTGTGGGCAGTGGTTTGTATGTGCTGCGGCACGAGCAGGTGCACGCCACGGCAGAACACCCCTAGGCGCCAACGCCAGGCGCAGCCCGCGAGACCGCGCGAGCGAGGGCTGGTCCGCGCTCCAATGGCGCCAAGTCACTTCGCGGATGCGCAGCCACTGCTGTTGTAGCGTGAACGCTGCCACCTCACACCCCTTGCACGGGCAAGAGCAACAGCTGAATGGCGACCATGGACACAGCCACCCACAGCAGCGCCGCACCCAGCGACACCAGCAGCTCGCGCGTGTTGAAGGGGCCCTCCTGGTTCAGGCCGGCAATATCGTAGTCTTGCATGCACCACCTCCTTGACATCGTTGTTGTAGATGACTTCATTGTGCGAAGCGGGGGGCGGTTAGGGAAGGAAGGAAATGGCAGTTCTTATTGCGAAAAACGTTTGATGAGAGCGGGGGCAGTTATCGAGTCGTTGTTGCCACCAGAGTCGTGGCAAAAATGCCTAGTCGAAAAACAGTCTCCCAGTCATGTCCGCAAAGCCGTCGATCGGCCGCTCTTGAGCCTGTATGGGTCGACCTAATCAGGATTAGTTCCGTCTCGCGTCAAGGTTGGCCAAGAGTTACAAGGCGTCCCCTCTGGCCATGAAAACGTGATTTCTTTTCGAACCTCGCCGTTGACGATTTCGAGCTTTGGAGGTCGGTAGCCCGGAAGAAAGCTCCCATCTTCATGGACCGCAAACAGCCCTCGAAACGGAAAACCCCAGAGGTGAATGTCAATGCCGCAAATCATCGCGTTTGTCGGTGTCGTCATGACATAAATAGGGTCGTAGCCTAGGCCCCGAAAAGCATTCAGTCGCTTGCGTTGTTCAAAGTCGATGTACAGCCCTATTCCCAGCTTCCACGGCTCGTCCCGATACAGGAGATCGATCATGTATTGGCTCGGAGACAATTTTCCAAAAAATTTGCCATTGACTTGGAAGTTACCTGAGGCTTGGATGCCGCAGAGCACCTTGAGCAACCATCTCTCGAAGCGAATACCGTCAATCGAAATCTGCGGCACCGTGCCCAACTCATTTGGCGTCCGTTTGCTGTCAATCAGCTTGAGATGCGCGAACAACTTGGCTGCTTCAGCGTCGTAGCTGCTAAGCAATCCGTTGTGGTGCTTGCAGAGCACGGTCGCTGTGAGAGAGTTTGGGCTCGCCTGGCCAGTCTCACCAGGCTTGAGCCAAGGAAATCCCTGTACACCGAACGGTGCAAGAGACTCAAGAATTACACGGGAAATGACGTGCTCCCGGGACTTGCCATCGCAGTTTCCAAGGTGGCGCGCGTAACATTTCTCGAAGGACATGATCATCTTCACTTGGTAGCAATTCAAGAAAGTAGCCTACCCGAAAGTCGGGATCCACAAACGTAAGCTTGGTGCCCGACGTGGGCCTCGTTCAATGTCACACAACTGTCCGACGTAATTTATGTACTGCTTAGTTGCACTGCGTAATGGTGACGCCCGCCTGCTCACCACCAGAACGGCTTGGTACATACCACCCCGTCAGACCCAGTGGGGTTTTTATTAAGAGGGTTGGAAGTGATTGACCGCGACTGGGGTTCAATGCGACGGAATCTGGGGCTATGCCAAGCACCGTAACTCGGGCCCCCTCCTGCACAGTTGCGACAACAGCGCCAGAAATTTCAGTCCTGGAGAAGAGTTTGATATCACCAAAGATGTCCGCGTCAGCATTCAAATATGCAATCGCCTGTTGTGTCTCCACAAGCCGTTTGCCAGTCAGTACAAACTTTCTTGTGACAGAACCAAAGCACACTGAAGTCGGCACATGATGAAGGTACACATTGCTCTGTCCGGTAAACAAAAGTTCTGCAGACTCCGGAACCAGACCAAGATCAAATTTTCCGATTAGTGCACCAGTTTTCAGATCAGTGATTTCAAAAGAACTGGGGCCATGAACAGAGTTGTCGATTCGATCGAGGTATGCACTTACCTTCGGGGTAATTGCAACAATGCCAATGCGGCTTCGCGTTTCAAAATCTGAAACATTCGCTCGAACAACCGATACACCCTTGTACTGTGTGAAGAGCTCACGCTCGTACACAAAAACTTGGGGTGCAACGTATGGATATTCGGAAAAGGGGGATCGTCGCTTTGCTTCGCCGCCCTGCGCAAATGACTGCACTGGTCCGGCGAGGACCAAAAGAAGACAGCAAAGTCGAAGCATCATGTTCATTGTGAAACCAAGATCGAGGGAGTCAACGCAACTTTGAAGCGCTGCAATCGAATTAGACAGCACCGTCGACTGGCAGTATCTCTCGAGGAAAGCGTCAGCAGATGCCACACAACAGACCCGCGTCCAGTGTTGTGCCATATCTAATTTCAGTTGACGCTAATCTCGGCATTCGCTCCGCAAGAAAACTACATAACCTTGGCCAGCAGATCCCGGCGAATATTTACGCCTCCAGCGCCACCGCACTACTCAACGCCTTCGCCACCACCTCCTTGCTAAGCGTAGGCACAAAGGTCTCAATAAACCGATAGGCATACCCCCGCAGCCACGCCCCGCGGCGCAGGCCTAGGCGGGTCACGTTCACCTGGAACAAGTGGCCCGCATCGAGGATGCGCAGGTGAGCGTCGCGTTCTTCGTCCACGGCCACCGATGCGACGATGCCTACGCCCATGCCCAGCTCCACATAGGTCTTGATCACGTCGGCGTCCATCGCGGTCAGTACCACCTCGGGCCGTAGGCCGGCGGTGGCAAAGGCGTTATCGATGTGTGCGCGGCCGGTGTAGCCCAGCTCGTAAGTGATGATGGGATAGCGCGCCAGTTGCTCAAGCGTTACCGGCCCGTCTTGCGCCAGCAGCGGGTGGCCGGGGGGCACCACGATGCTGTGCGTCCAGCGGTAGCAGGGCAGGGTGACCAGTTGCGGGTAGTCGGCCAGCGCCTCGGTGGCCACGCCAATGTCGGCCTCGCCCGAGAGCAGCATGGCCGCCACCTGCTTGGGCGAGCCCTGGTGCAGGTGCAGCGTGACCTTGGGAAACTGGTCGCGGAAGTCTTTCACCACATGGGGCAGCGCATAACGCGCTTGCGAGTGCGTGGCGGCCACCGACAGCTGGCCTTCCAGCTGCGCGCTGTAGTCTTGCCCGGCGCGCTTGAGGTTGTCCGCGTCCAGCAGCAGGCGTTCGACGATGGGCAGCAGGTCTTTGCCCGGCGGTGTAAGTCCCGTGAGCCGCTTGCCAGAGCGGCCAAAAATCTCCACGCCCAGCTCTTCCTCCAGCTCGCGGATCTGCCGGCTCACGCCGGGCTGCGAGGTGTGCAGCATGCTGGCCACCTCGGTCAGGTTGTAGCCGCAGCGCACGGCTTCGCGGACGGATCGGAGTTGCTGAAAGTTCATGTAGTTGCTATCAAAACAGAAGCTGCTTGCGCATATTCCGCGGGGGCTACAGGCCAATTTGGCTTGTAAATGAGGGCCAGATGGCCGGTGAGGCTCTGACTCTACGGGGAGTCCCTCAAAACTCAAAAGAACAAGAAATTGATTCCTTACGCCGAAATCATCTGAGCCCGTGCCGGCTGCCGGTAGGCAACCCAGGCCACGGCGGCAAACACCGGCACCAACAGCAAGAACACGGTCTGCAGCCCCACCACCACGCCCAGCGTGCCGCCCAGCAATCCCCCTACCAAGCCACCGCTGGGCCCAGCCAGCGCGCTCAGGCCCGACACCCGGCCGCGGCCCAGCCGCGCGCCCACCTGGGCAAACTGCGTAAGGGTGTGGATCTGCAGCAGCCCCAGGCCCACGCCCAGCAGCGCGCCACCCACCCACAGCCACGCGATGTGCTGCGCCAGTGCCAACAGCAGCAGCGCCAGCACGGCCAGCGCCCCCCCGCTGAGCACCGTGGCACGTGGGCCAAACCGGCCGACCACCGGGCCCAGCACCATCAGCGCGGCAATAAAGCTGGCGCCTTGCACCGCCACCAGGCTGCCCGCGCCCAGGGCCGGTAGCCCCAGCTGCTGCACCGCGATGACCACGATGTAGAACGCGTAGTACATATGCGCAGCCTGCACCGCACACTCTTGCGCGGCCAGTGCCCGCACCTCGGGCAGCTGCCACAGCGCGCGCACCGCCTGCAACATGGGCACGCGTGCGGCGCCGCCCGTGGCCACCTGCGGGTGGTGGTTCATCACCGGGGCGGCCAGCAGGGCGGTGGCAAAAAACATGGCGCCAATGAGCCAGTAGCTGCCCGCGTGCCCCAGCACCGGAATGGCCGCCGCCGCCAGCACCGGCCCCAGCAAAAACATGCCCGACATATGGGCCCCACGCTGCCAGCCCGCACGGCCGTGGCCCAGGCGCTCCAGCGCCACCATGAACACGGTGTTGAGCGAGACAAACCGCAGCGGCATCAAAAAACTGATGAGCGCCGTGAGCAGCAACAGATAGAAGGCGTGTGGCACGGCCGGAATCAGCACATACAGCACCCCCATGGCCCAGCTGCCGGCCACAAACAACCGCGCCGGGCCAAAACGTTCCACCCAAAAGCCTACGGGCAGGCTGGTGAACACAATGCCCACCGACTGGGCGCCGGCCATGGCGGCCAGCAGCCAACCCTGGGCACCCAGCTCCAGCGCATACAGCGTGGTGGTGAACTTGGCCAGGCCCACGCTGATGCCCATAAACAGGGACAACAGCGCAAAGCGCAGCAGGAAGGCGTTGCGTTCCAGAAAACCGCGCATCAGGCGGTCTGCGCCGTCTGCGTGCTGCCGCCCACCGCAAAGCTGCGTCGGCCATCCACCGACACGGGCACCTCGCCGCGCACGGTTACCCGGCGCACCACGCGGTGTTGGTGGCCGTAGTCGTTGATGGCGTAGTGCTGCGTGGCGCGGTTGTCCCAGATGGCCACATCCCCCGTGGTCCACTGCCAGCGCACTGTGTTTTCCAGGCGCGTGATGTGGTGCTGGAAGACCTCGAACAGGCGGTCCGAGTCGTGCGTGTTGTAGCCCACCAGGCGTTTGATGAAGTGGCCCGCAATGAGCGTGCGTTCACCGGTTTCGGGGTGCACACGCACCAATGGGTGCTGTGCTTCGATCAGGCGCGCGCGGAACACCTCCCGGTAGTGTTTGGCACCCGCGTCATCGGGTTCCACGCGGGTGGCTGCGTAGTCGTAGTCATTACTGTGCACGGCCCACAGGCGGTCGGCCAGGGCCTTGAGTTCGTCGGGCAGCTCGTCGTAGGCGGTGGCGGTGTTGGCCCACACCGTGTCGCCGCCGGACTCGGGAATGGTCACCCCGCGCAGCACCGACACCTTGGGGTAGTCCGCATCAAAGGTCACGTCGGTGTGCCAGGAGTTGGCGCGCCCGCCGTGGTTGGAGTCCAGCTCCAGGATCTGCGTGCCGTTGCGCGAGGGCACGGTGGGGTGGGCCACCACATCGCCCCACAGGCTGGCAAAGGCCTGCTGCTCGGCATCGTCCAGGTGCTGCTGGCCGTGGAAAAAAATGACTTTGTGTTTGAGCAGCGCCTGGTGGATGGCGGCAAAGGTGGCGGGGGCCAACTGGCCCGAGAGGCGCACGCCGTGGATGACTGCGCCGATGCGGCCAGCCAGGGGGCGCACCTCGATGGCAGCAGCGGTGGTGATGTGGGGATGTTGCAAGACAGCAGACATGAAAACTCCTTGGTGAGACAGCGTTGAAATGGAGAACAAGAAAGAGAAAAGCGAGAAGGCGCTGCCATCGTAGGAAGCCTGTGCGCCCTTGCGAAGCGCCCAATTCGCATGTCGATATGCGCTGCGCAAGCCCGCATAAGCAAGCGTGTTTTTCTTCGTTGTTGTTGGCATGTGCCGTCTTTACGCTGCACTCCCATCACCAACCGATAAGGACTTTGCATGCGACCACTTTTCAAACTTTTAACTGCCACAGCCGTGGCACTCGGCTTTAGCGCCACCGCGTGGGCCCAAGATGCTCTGGAGGTCTCGGAGATCCGTTACCAGGGCAGCGTGGGCACCGTGGTGTGGATCGAACTGGCCGACCATCTGGGCTACCTGGCCCCCCTCAAGCCCAAGTGGGTGGGCAACACCATCAGTGGCCCGCAAGACGTGCAGGCGGTGGTGACCAACGACATTGACATTGGTGGCGCCTTTAACGGCGCGCTGGTCAAGCTGATTGCCAAGCGGGCGCCGGTGAAAGCGGTGATTGGTTACTACGGCGTGGACGACAACACCTGGAGCGGCTACTACGTCAAGAACGACAGCCCCATCAAAACCGCCCGCGACCTGCTGGGCAAGAAGGTGGCCATGAACACCCTGGGCGCGCACCACGACTTCATCGTGCGCGAGTACCTGGAGCGCAACAAGGTGACGGACGAAGAGGCCAAACAGGTCACCTTCGTCATCACCCCACCGGTGACAGGTGAGCAGGCCCTGCGCCAAAACCAGGTAGAGGTGACCACGCTGGGCGGCATCTTGCGCGACAAGGCGCTGGAGCGTGGCGGCATCCGCCCGCTGTTCACCGACCGCGACCTGTTTGGCAACTTCACCGCAGGCTCTTATGTGCTGCGCACCAAGTTCATCGAACAAAACCCCAAGGCGTCCAAACACTTGGTGAGTGCGATTGCCCGCGCCATCGAGTGGGCGCGTGTCACACCGGCGCTCCAAGTACGCAGCACGTTCGAAGGAATCATCAAGGCGCGTGGCCGTGCCGAGAGCGCCGATGCCATCCAGTACTGGAAGAGCACGGGGGTGCCGTCCACAGGTGGGCTGGTGCTGGACAAAGACCTGCAGGTCTGGATCGACTGGCTGGTGAAGGAACAGATCGTGAAGGCCGGCCAGATCAAACCGACCGACCTGTACACCAACGCCTTCAATCCCTACGCCAATGGCGCCAAGGTAGCTGCCAAATGAGTACCGCCAAGATCCGTTTTGAGCAGGTGCACAAGGAGTTCACGGTGCGCGCCGAAGAGGGCGGGGCCGCCCAACGTTTTGTGGCGCTGGACAACGTCAGCCTTGATGTGCGTGCAGGCGAGTTCCTGGTGCTGGTGGGCCCCAGCGGTTGCGGCAAATCCACGCTGCTGGACCTGTTGGCCGGGCTAACGCTGCCCACCAGTGGCCGAGTGCTGATTGATGGCAAACCCATCACCGGCCCGGCCCGGGACCGGGGCGTGGTGTTCCAGCAGTACGCGCTGTTTCCTTGGCTCACGGCCCTGGACAACGTGGCCTTTGGCCTGGAGATTGCAGGCCTGGGCCGCAGCGAGCGCCGTGCCAAGGCCGCCGCCTACCTGGACCTGGTGGGCCTGAGCGCCTTTGCCCGCCACTACCCGCACGAAATGTCGGGTGGTATGAAGCAGCGCGTGGCCATCGCCCGCAGCCTGGCCTACGAGCCCGAGGTGCTGCTGATGGACGAGCCTTTTGCCGCGCTGGATGCCCAAACCCGCGAGACCCTGCAAGAGGAGCTGGTGGATATCTGGCACCGCACTGGCAAGACCATTGTGTTCATCACCCATGGCATTGACGAGGCGGTGGTGCTGGGCCAGCGCGTGGCAGTGATGACATCGCGCCCCGGGCGTATCAAAGAGATTGTGGACATTCCCGACACCCTGCGCGCCGACACGCCCGATGTGCGTTCGCTGCCCCTGTTTGGCGAGCTGCGTCACCAAATCTGGTCCCTGCTGCACGACGAGGTGGCCGCTGCGCGTCAGCAGCGCCGTGCCCGTATCGCAACCCTACCCGCCCGCAAGGAGAGTTTCCATGTCTGATGTTTCGTTGACCGCGGGCAGCGCCCCGCTGGTATTGGCCCCACCCGCGCCATGGCTGCGTGTGCTGCGCCAGGTGCTGAACCTGGGTTGGCGTTCTGCGCTGATCATTGCGCTGGCCGCATGGTGGGAGCTGGCCCCGCGGCTGGAGTTGACCGACACGGCCTTCTTTCCGCCGCTGAGCGAGGTGCTGGCCGCGGGCTGGGCGTTGGCTTTGAATGGCCAGCTCTGGCAGCACACCTCGGCCAGCGTGGGGCGCGCTGCGGGTGGTTTTGCCATTGCCGTGGTGTACGCCGTGCCGCTGGGCCTGGCGATTGGCTGGTACCGGAGTCTGGGCCATTTCCTGAACCCGCTCATCGAGCTGTTGCGCAACACGGCTGCCTTGGCCCTGCTGCCCGTCTTCATTTTGTTGCTGGGCATTGGCGAGGTATCCAAGGTGGCCATGGTGGTCTACGCCTGCTCCTGGCCGCTGTTGCTCAACACTATTGCCGCCGTCAAACAGGTGGACCCGCTGCTCATCAAGTCGGCCCGCACCATGGGGGCGAGTGCGCGGCAACTGTTCCTCAAGGTCATTTTGCCGGCCTCGGTACCG
Source organism: Rhodoferax sp. TS-BS-61-7 (assembly GCF_002943465.1). Classification (GTDB taxonomy): domain Bacteria; phylum Pseudomonadota; class Gammaproteobacteria; order Burkholderiales; family Burkholderiaceae_C; genus Allorhodoferax. The sequence goes on along the minus strand of NZ_PTQY01000004.1, from coordinate 392,073 downwards.
ACCATTTTTGTGGGTATCCGCCTGGCCAGTGCGACGTCGATTTTGGTGCTGGTGGCGGCCGAGATGGTGGGCGCCAAGTCGGGCTTGGGTTACCTCATCATCTACGCGCAATACAGCTTTTTGATTGCCGACATGTACTTCGGAATCATCGCCATCACGCTGATTGGTGTGGTCTTTAACGCGCTGCTGCAAGTGACCGAGCGCCGCCTGACCGCCTGGAAGCCCGGCGCGGGCAACACCTGACCGTGGCCCCACCGGCCGCTTCTTTTCACATCTTCATACCTACAAGGAACTGTCATGTCACAACGCCAACTGCGCCTGGGCGCATTCATCATGGCCACGGGCCACCACATCGCCGCCTGGCGCCACCCCGGGTCACAAATCGACTCCGGCACCAACATTGACCACTACATCGAAGTCGCCAAAACCGCCGAGCGCGGTCTGTTCGACCAGGTGTTTGTAGCCGACAGCCCGGGCCTCTGGTTTGAGGGCGATGACGAGGCCTTCAGCCGCCAGGGCCGGGTCTCGCACTTTGAGCCGGTGACGCTATGGGCCGCGCTGGCCGCGGTGACCAAACACATTGGTTTTGTGGCCACCGCCTCCACCACCTACGAAGACCCGTATTTGCTGGCACGCAAGTTTGCCTCGCTGGACCACATCAGCAAGGGCCGTGCAGCCTGGAACGTGGTGACCACCAGCGCCGAAAACGTGCACGGCAACTTTGGCCTGGACAAACACCCCGACCCCGAAACCCGCTACGAACGCTCCCACGAGTTTGTCGATGTGGTGAAGGGTCTGTGGGACAGTTTTGAAGACGACGCCTTCAGCCGCGACCCGGCCAGCGGCGTGTACTTTGACCCTGCCAAGCTGCACACGCTGAACCACGTGGGCAAACACCTGAAGGTCAAAGGCCCGCTCAACATCGAACGTTCGCCCCAGGGTTACCCCGTCATCGTGCAGGCCGGCTCGTCCGAGCCCGGCAAAGAACTGGCTGCCGCCACCGCCGAAGCCATCTTTACCGCGTGGACCAGCTTGGCCGAGGCGAAAGCGTTCTACAGCGACGTGAAAGGCCGCCTGGCCAAGTACGGCCGCCGGCCCGAACAATTGCTGGTGCTGCCCGGCATCTCGCCCGTGGTGGGCCGCACGCAGGAAGAGGCCGATGCCAAGTGGGCAGCATTGCAAAAGCTGATTCACCCCAGCGTAGGCCTGAGCACCATTGCGCCGTTCTGGCCGGGTGAAGACCTATCGAAATGGGACCTGGACGCACCGCCACCCTATATTCCTCAGCCCCCCATTGGACGCAACAGCCGCGCCCATGTGGTGCTGGAACTGGCCCGCCGCGACAAGCTCACCGTGCGCCAGCTCTACGAATATTTGGCCGGTGCGCGTGGCCACTGGGTGGTGGTGGGCACGCCCGAGAAGATTGCCGACGAGATCCAAAGCTGGTTTGAGAACGGCGCGGCCGATGGCTTCAACGTCATGCCGCCCGTGTTGCCCGAATCGCTGGACGATTTTGTGGACCTCGTCATCCCCGAGCTGCAGCGCCGCGGCCTGTTCCGCACCGAATACGAAGGCAGCACGCTGCGCGAGAACCTGGGGCTGGAGCGGCCGGTGAACCAGTTCACCGTGCGCAAACAAAAGGCGGCGTAAACGCGGAGGCTATTCCTCGCGTACAGTGGTTGTGTAGACCCACTTCACACCACACACGATGAATAGCTTGCAAGTTGAGCCGCGCGATTGGGGGGCAGACGCACCGTCTGAGAGTCGCGATGAGGGCCAGACCACGGCAGAAGCCGCGGGCAGCACGCCACAGGAAACCTTCCCTTTTGACGCCATGAACCTGAAGGTGGGCGACCGCCTGCAGGTGCAGCCCCCCGCCACGGTTTCTACCGAGCGCAGCCCGGTCAAGCTGATTGGGTACCTGCAAGACCAGAGTTTGCTGATCACGGCGCCCACCACGGGCGGCAGTGTGCCCATGCAGGTGATGCCTGGCGACCAGCTCATCATGCGGGTCTTCTCGGGCCAGAACGCGTTTGGTTTTGCCTGCGATGTGCAGCGGGTGTGCCGGGTGCCCTACAGCTACCTGCACATTTCCTTCCCCAAAAAAATCCAGGGCACCGTGATCCGCAAGGCCGCCCGTGTCAAAACCAAAATCATCGTGAAGGTTCGCGCCGAACAGGGCGACACGACCGAACACACCGCCGTGATTTCCAATTTAAGTGCCAATGGCGCCTTGCTGGACGGGCGGCGCACCATGGCCGAGACCGGTGACACCCTGCGGCTCAGCTTCAAGCTCAAGCTCCACAACATAGAGGCCGAACTGTCTGTGGCGGCTATGGTGCGCACGGTGTTTGACGATGAGACGCTCAAACAAAGCGGCACCTCGTTGGCCCACTTTGGCCTGCAGTTTGTAGCGCTGGACCCCAACGACCAGATGCTGCTGCAGAGCATGGTCTACCAACACATGATCGAACGGCCCCAGTCGGTGGTGTAGACGGATTAGCTGCGTTGCAGCGACCACCAAATGGCCAGTGCGATGAGCGCCACCAGCGCGAAGCTGGCCAACATCCAGCGCTGAATGTGTCGCTCTTTGGCGCAGCCGCCGCAGATACGCACCGTATTGCCGCGGCTCATGATGCGAAGTGGAACGGACTTGGCGTCCGCTCCCAGGTGGGCACCACATTGGTGGCACAGGCCTCGGCTGCGCCACCCCTCGCTGCGGCGTTCGCGCCATACCGATAACACCATGAGCACCAGCGCGGTGAAGGCGATGACGAGAAAGCCGATCTTGGACATGGGGGGCGATGCTGGGCGGGCGCGGTGGTTGACAACCGGCCTAGCTTAGCGGCTCGCGCAGCCCCCCTCAGATCACAGCTTGGCGATGGACACTTCGGTGGATTTGACCAGGGCCACGACGTCGGAGCCGATCTGCAGTTGCAGGTCGTCGACCGAGCGGGTGGTGATGACCGAGGTGACGATGCCCCAGGGGGTTTCGACGTCGATCTCGGAGACGACGTCGCCACGGATGATTTCGCGGACTTTGCCTTTGAACTGGTTGCGTACGTTGATGGCTTGGATGGACATGGGGATTCCTGAAAAAAGTAAATAAGAGGTTGGGCCTAGGAGCTGTACTGCACCTGCGAAAACGCCACTGGCGCAAACCGGGCGGCGATGGCCAGGCCGGGCTGCAGGGTTTCGGTCACCAGGGTGTTCACGGCGTCGTCCAGCCGGCGCCCGATGTCGGTGCCCACCTGGTAAATGCCGCTTTCCGACACTGCAACCTGCGCATCGGTGGCGTAGATGCCGGGCAGGATGTGTTTGGCCCCCAGCGACTGCAGCACTGGGCGCAGCGAGTAGTCCAGCGCCAGCATGTGGTGCGGGCTGCCGCCGGTGGCCAGGGGCAACACCACCTTGTTTTTAAAACCGTCCTGCGGCAGCAGGTCCAAAAACACCTTGAGCACGCCGCTGTAAGCCGCCTTGTAGACCGGCGTGGCGACGATGACCACGTCCGCCCGCGCCACCTGGCCCGCAGCCTGGCTAATGGAAGGGTGGCCAAAATCGGCCAGCAGCAGCGCCTGGGGGGAAAGGTCCCGCACGCGCAGCCGGTCCACCTGCACACCACGCGCCTCCAGCCGTTGGCCCGTAGCCTCCAGCAGGGCGGCGGTGCGCGAGCGCTCCGAGGGGCTGCCTGCAATCAAAAGAACCGACATGAAAAACGCTCCCTGAGGTGATTTTGCTATGAAATTAGGAGCTGCTTGCGCAGGATCCATATGGGCTAGAGGCCAATTTGCTTACTTTTTGGTGTAGATCTGGTCAAAGCTGCCACCGTCGGCAAAGTGCTCTTTGTCTGCCTTGTCCCAGCCACCAAAGGCCTGGTCGATGGTGAACAGGTTGATCTTGGGGAACTGCTTGGCGTACTTGGCCTGGGCCTTGGCCGAGACGGCGGGGCGGTAGAAGTTTTTGCCCGCAATGTCCTGGCCTTCTTCGGTGTACAGGTACTCCAGGTAGGCGGTGGCCACGGCACGGGTGCCCTTTTTGTCCACGTTTTTGTCCACCACGGCCACCGCGGGTTCGGCCAGGATGCTCAGGCTGGGGGCGACGACGTCAAACTTGGCGCCAAATTCCTTTTCCAGCAAATAGGCCTCGTTTTCCCAGGCGATCAGCACGTCGCCCTGGTTGCGCTGGGCAAAGGTGATGGTGGAGCCGCGCGCGCCGGTGTCCAGAATCGGCACGTTGGCAAACAGCTTGGTCACAAATTCCTTGGCCTTGGCGTCAGAGCCGAACTTGCGTTTGGCAAATTCCCAGGCCGCCAGGTAGTTCCAGCGTGCGCCACCGCTGGTTTTGGGGTTGGGCGTAATCACCTTCACATCAGGGCGGATCAGGTCGTCCCAGTCCTTGATGCCCTTGGGGTTGCCTTCACGCACGGCCAGCACGATGGTGGAGGTGTAAGGCGAGGCGTTGTGCGGCAGGCGCTTTTGCCAGTCCTTGTTGATCCAGCCGCCGTTTTTGGCCACGGCGTCGGTGTCGCCGGCCAGGGCCAGCGTGGCCACATCGGCCTCCAGGCCGTCGATGATGGAGCGTGCCTGTTTGCCCGAGCCACCATGGCTTTGTTTGATGCTCACGTCCTGGCCGGTCTTGGCTTTCCAGTGTTTGGCAAAGGCGGCGTTGAATTCCACGTACAGCTCCCGCGTCGGGTCGTAGGACACATTGAGCAGCTCGACCGACTTTTGGGCAAAGCTGCTGGCGGCAGCGGCCAGCAGGCCGGTGGCAAGGGCCAGGTTCAAAACAAGACGGCGGTGGGCCATAACAACACTCCAAAAAAGCAACGCAACAGTGCGATGGGGTGGATTCTGGAAGTGCGTCGTTAAAACAGGAACTACTGTTTTTTCAGTTCTTAATTACCTAAACATCTGTAGATGGGGTGTCCAAGCCCCTTTTGACCAAGGGCTGCGCCGGCTTGCTGCAGCCCGTGGGCTGGGGTAAAACCCTCAGGCCGAACTTCGCCAAAATTTCCCAATATCAATACGTTCTGGCGTGTATGTGGGAAAACCCTAGCTAGTTGGCGCATGGAAATACATGCAATCGTGCCAAAAGTATCAACCCCCCAGGGGGGTGACTTCTACTATTCAGCCCTGTCGATGCATCGCTAGGCATTGGCTGATGACCCCGGACTTTCAACAACAGGAGACAGATTCATGAAACTCAAAGCATCTCTCGCTTTGGCCTTTGGTTTGGTGGCTGGCGCCGCCTTCGCGCAGACAGAACTCGTCGTGGCCACCGTGAACAACGGCCACATGATCGAAATGCAGAAGCTCAGCAAGAACTTCGAAACCGCCAACCCCGACATCAAACTGAAGTGGGTGACCCTGGAAGAAGGCGTGCTGCGCCAGCGCGTGACCACCGACATCGCCACCAAGGGCGGCCAGTTCGATGTGATGACCATCGGCATGTACGAAACCCCGATCTGGGGCAAAAAGGGTTGGCTGCAAGAGCTGAAGACCGACGCCAAGTACGATGCAGACGACATCCTGCCCGCCATGCGCAACGGCCTGTCGGTCGACGGCAAGATGTTTGCCGTGCCTTTCTACGGCGAATCCTCCATGCTGATGTACCGCAAGGACTTGGCAGACAAGGCTGGCATCAAAGTGGCTGACAAGCCCACCTGGACCGACATCAAGGCCCTAGCCGCCAAGATCCACGATCCCAAAAACGGCGTGTACGGCATCTGCCTGCGCGGCAAGCCAGGCTGGGGCGACAACATGGCCTTCCTGACCACGCTGGTGAACACCAACGGCGGCCAGTGGTTTGACACCAGCTGGAAGCCCCAACTGGAAAGCAAGCCCTGGAAGGATTCCATCAACTTCTACGTGGACCTGCTGAAGAACTACGGCCCTCCCGGCTCTTCTGCCAACAGCTTCAACGAAATTTTGGCTCTGTACAACGAAGGCAAGTGCGGCATGTGGATCGACGCGACCATCGCAGCGTCTTTCATCACCGACCCCAAGCAGTCCAAGGTGGCTGACAAGGTGGCATTTGCACAAGCACCAACGGCCGTGACACCCAAGGGTGCCAACTGGTTGTGGGCCTGGGCGTTGGCCATTCCTTCGGGCACCAAGAAAGTGGACGCAGCCACCAAGTTTGTGACCTGGGCAACCTCCAAGGAATACATCGAGCTGGTGGCCAAGACCAATGGCTGGGCCCACGTGCCCACCGGTACCCGCAAGAGCACCTACGCCAACCCCGAGTTCATGAAGGCTGCCAAGTTTGCCGCTGCTGAAAAAGCCGCGATTGACTCTGCCAACCCCAATGACAGCACCTTGCCCAAGAGCCCGTACGTCGGTGTGCAGTTTGCTGCCATCCCCGAGTTCCAGGCGATTGGCGCGACCGTGGGTCAGCAAATGAGCGCAGCCCTGGCTGGCAAGACCTCGGTGGACGCGGCCCTGAAGGCTTCTCAAGTCGCGGCAGACCGCGAAATGAAGAAGGCTGGCTACTACAAGTAAGCATCTCTCTCCGGTAGCTTGACTTTAGGCGCGCGGGGCAACCCGCGCGCCCTTTTCCGCAAATTTGCCCGCGAGGCTCCCCATGAACCGCTTCATACCCCGTGCCCTCATGGCACCGGCCGTCATCTCACTTTTCCTGTGGATGATCGTGCCTCTGGTGATGACCATTTATTTCTCGGTCATTCGCTTCAACCTGATGCAGCCGGAACAGACGGGCTTTATCGGTCTGGAGAATTTCGAATACTTCATGACCGACCCGTCCTTTGGCACGGCCGTCATGAACACCTTGCTGCTGCTGGGCAGCGTGATCCTCATCACCGTGGTGCTGGGCACGCTGATTGCGCTGCTGATCGACGAGCCCTTTCCGGGCCGCGGTCTGGTGCGCATCCTGCTCATCTCGCCCTTCTTTGTGATGCCCACGGTGAATGCGCTGCTGTGGAAACACATGATGATGAACCCCATCTACGGCGTGCTGGCGCAGGTGTGGATCTTCTTTGGCGGTACGCCGGTGGACTGGCTCACCGACTTCCCGCTGTTCAGCGTCATCATCATCGTGTCCTGGCAGTGGCTGCCATTTGCCACGCTGATTTTCATCACCTCGCTGCAAAGCATGAACCGCGAGCAGCTCGAAGCCTCGCGCATGGACGGCGCCAACTACCTGCAGCAGCTGCGTTACCTGTACCTGCCGCACCTGGCACGTTCGGTGGCCATCGTGGTGATGATTGAAATGATCTTTTTGCTCAGCGTGTTTGCCGAGATCTACACCACCACCGGTGGCGGCCCGGGCGACGCGAGCACCAACGTGGCCTTCCTGATCTTCAAGCAGGCGCTGCTGAACTTTGACGCCGGTGTGGCCTCGGCCGGTGCCCTGTTTGCGGTGGTGCTGGCCAATATTGCCGCGGTCTTTTTGATCCGCATGGTTGGCAAAAACCTGGACAAGTGAGCACATCCCCATGACACAACGCAAAACTTTTTCCTGGCTGTTCTGGCTGCGCACGCTCACCGCGTGGGTGGTCACCTTCATGCTGTTCTTCCCCCTGGGCTGGCTGGTACTCACGGCTTTCAAAACCGAGTTGCAAGCCATCTCGGTGCCGCCGCTGGTGTTCTTCACGCCCACGCTGGAGAACTTCGAGATCGTGCAAGAGCGCAGTGATTACATGCTCTACGCCACCAACTCGCTGATCACCAGCGTGGCCTCCACCATTCTGGGTTTGATGCTGGCTTTCCCAGCTGCGTACGCCATGGCCTTCTTCAAGGGCAAGTACACCAAGGACATCCTGATGTGGATGTTGTCCACCAAGATGATGCCCGCCGTGGGTGCACTGGTGCCGGTGTATGTGATGGCGCAGACCAGTGGCCTGCTGGATACGCGTACTGGCCTGGTGATTGTGTTCACGCTGTCCAACCTGCCCATCATGGTGTGGATGTTGTACTCCTACCTCAAGGAGATTCCGGCCGAGATTCTGGAAGCCTCGCGCATGGACGGCGCCACGCTGTGGAACGAGTTCCGCTACGTGCTGCTGCCGCTCACCATGGGTGGCCTGGCCTCCACTGGTTTGCTCACCCTGGTGCTGAGCTGGAACGAGGCCTTCTGGTCGCTCAACCTGAGCGCGGCCAAGGCCGGCACGCTGGCCACGCTGATCGCCTCCTACTCCAGCCCCGAAGGCCTCTTCTGGGCCAAGCTGTCCGCCGCCTCCTTCATGGCCATTGCACCCATCGTGGTGTTCGGCTGGTTCAGCCAAAAACAACTGGTGCAAGGCCTGACCTTCGGCGCCGTCAAGTAACAACACAACATAAGCGGAGACCTTCTTCATGTCTTACCTCCAACTCAGCGGCGTTGAAAAACTGTTCGGCGAACACCGTGTCATCAAGGGCATTGACCTGGCTATCCAGCAGGGCGAATTTGTGGTGTTTGTGGGCCCTTCGGGCTGCGGCAAGTCCACACTGTTGCGCCTCATCGCCGGCCTGGAAGCCATCGACAACGGCAGCCTGCAGCTCGACGGCCGCGATATCACCCACCTGCCGTCCAGCAAGCGCGACTTGGCCATGGTGTTCCAGAGTTACGCCCTGTACCCGCACATGAGCGTGTTCGAAAACATGAGCTTCGCGCTCAAACTCGCCAACGTGGATCCGGCCATCATCAAGGACAAGGTCGATCGCGCCGCCAAGATCCTGAATCTGACCGACTACCTGCAGCGCACACCCAAAGAGCTGTCGGGTGGCCAGCGCCAGCGTGTGGCTATTGGCCGCGCCATCGTGCGTGCCCCCAAGGTGTTTTTGTTTGACGAGCCTTTGTCCAACCTGGACGCCGCGCTGCGTGGCCAGACCCGTATCGAGATTGCCAAGCTGCACCGCGACCTGGGCGCCACCACCATCTACGTCACGCACGACCAGGTAGAAGCCATGACCCTGGCTGACCGTGTGGTGGTGCTGCGCGATGGCAATATCGAGCAGGTCGGCACGCCGCTGGAGCTGTACGACCGCCCGGCCAACCAGTTTGTGGCGCAGTTCATTGGCACACCGCAGATGAACGTGGTCGAAGCCGCCAAGCTGCCCCAGCTCACCACCGTGGCCGGTGTGGCCGTGCCCGCACTGGGCTCCATTGGCCTGCGGCCCGAGAGCATTGCGCTGGTCGCACCCGGCCAGGGCCAGGCACAAGCCAAGGTGGAGCTGATCGAGGCGCTGGGCGCCGAGACCCTGATCTACGTGAGCACCGACCTGGGCGCCCAACTCGTGGCCCGCCTCAACACCCGCACCGACCTGCAGGTGGGCTCGGCCGTGGGCGTGCAGATTGACGGTGACTCCGCCCACCTGTTTGACGCCAACGGCCGTGTGGTCGCGGCCGGCAAACACTGACCCGAACGTATTGCCCCACACCATGACTCAGAACACCCCATTTCCCTTGCAAGGCCAAGTGGCCGCGGTCACCGGTGCCGCCTCTGGCATCGGCCTGGCCAGCGCTCGCGCCATGGTGGAAGCCGGCGCCCGTGTGGTGCTGGTCGACCGGGACCAGGCGGCGCTGGACAAAGCCTGCGCAGCCCTGGGCCCCCAGGCCTTGCCGCTGGTGCTGGACCTGCTCGATGCCAAACAATGCGCCACGCTGCTCGCACGGGTGCTGGAACTGGCAGGCCGGCTCGATGTGTTCCACGCCAACGCCGGCCTTTATGTGGGCGGCGACTTGGTGGACGCCGACCCCGACGCCATCGACCGCATGCTCAACCTGAATGTGAATGTGGTGATGAAAAACGTGCACAACGTGTTGCCCCACATGATCGAACGCGGCGTGGGCGACATCATCGTCACCAGCTCGCTGGCCGCGCACTTTCCCACGCCCTGGGAGCCGGTCTATGCGTCTTCCAAATGGGCCATCAACTGTTTTGTGCAGACCGTGCGCCGCCAAGTGTTCAAACACGGCATCCGCGTGGGCTCCATTTCGCCGGGGCCTGTCATCACCTCGCTGCTGGCCGACTGGCCCGCCGAAAAGCTGGAAGAAGCCAAGGCCAAGGGCAGTTTGCTGGAGGCGTCTGAGGTGGCCGATGTGGTGTTGTTCATGCTCACCCGCCCCCGTGGCATGACCATCCGCGACGTCGTGATGATGCCCACCCAGTTTGATCTCTGAGCGACCTTTGCGCGAGCTCTGACCTTTTCCTTTTTCACGCCTGACCATGCACACGATTCTTCACCTCGGACTGGGTTCGTTCCACCGCGCACACCAAGCGCTTTACATCCACGAACTGCGCCAGCAGGGCGACACCACCTGGTCCATCGCCGGTGGCAACCTGCGCCCGGACATGGCCGAAACCATGGCCGCTTTGCAGGCCCAGGGCGGTGCCTACACGCTGGAAACCGTCACCCCCCAGGGCGAGCGCAGTTACACCCGCATCGAGTCCATCCAGAAGGTCATTCCCTACCAGGACGATCTGGCACCGCTGATCGCGGTGGGCGCAGAACCGGCCACCCGCATCATCTCTTTCACGGTGACCGAAGCCGGCTATTACCTGGACGCCAAGAACCAGCTCGACTGGACCACCTTTGCCGACCTGCGCGCCGACCTGGCGGCGGTGAAGGCGGGCCAAGCCGGCCACACCATTTACGGTGGTCTGGTCAGCATCCTGCGCGCACGTATGCAAACCGGTGCGGGCGCGGTGACACTGATGAACTGCGACAACCTGCGCCACAACGGAGAGCGCTCGCGTAGCGGCCTGCTGCAGTTCATTGATGCGCTCGGTGATGTGGCACTTAAAGTTTGGGTGGAAGCCAACACCAGCAGCCCCAACGCCATGGTGGACCGCATCACGCCGCGCCCCACGCCCGATGTGGCCGAGCGTGTGAAAGCGGCCACCGGCTGGGACGACCGCGCCGCGCTGATGGGCGAGAGTTTTATCCAGTGGGTGATCGAAGACCACTTCATTGCCGGCCGCCCCGCATGGGAAACCGTAGGCGTGGAAATGGTGGCTTCGGTGGACGCGTATGAAGAGGCCAAGATCCGTCTGCTCAACGCCACCCACAGCTGCATCGCCTGGGCCGGCACGCTGGTGGGCTACCAGTACATCCACGAAGGCACCCACGACGCCGCCATCCGCCGCATGGCGTATGACTATGTAACGGACGACACCATCCCGGTGCTGGACACCCCCGAGAACCCCAGCCCGCTGGACCTGCGCCAGTACCGCGACGTGGTGTTGGACCGCTTTGGCAACCCCGCCATCCAGGACACCAACCAGCGCGTGGCCATGGACGGGTATTCCAAGATTCCGGGTTTTATTGCGCCCACCATCCGCGAGCGCCTGGCGCGCGGCGAGTCCATCCAGAGCGTGGCCATGTTGCCGGCCCTGTTTTTGGCCTACCTGCAGCGCTGGCATGCGGGGCAAATTGCCTACACCTACCAGGACCAGGCCATGGATCCGGCCGCGGCACACGCCATCTGCGAGTCTGCCGACCCGGTGGCCGCGTTTGCCGCCGACCCCGTGTTGTGGGGGCCGCTGGCGTCACGCCCACCGCTGGTCGATGCGCTGCGGGTGGCCCATGCACGCGTATTGCGTTTTGTGGAAAACCACCTGGGCTGAGCAGGGCGGCGAATACTGGTAATGTGATGTGTTGAAGTTACTCTGATGGAGGTTGCCATGGTCGCTACCCACCAATCGCTTGCGCAGCTGGGCAGCCCAGTCAGCCGCCGCCGTGCCCCCGAGCTGGAGGCGGACTACAACCGCAACCCGTCGCTGGGTTACGAGCCCACCGACGAGGTGGGCTTTATCCGTTGCCTGGGCCATGGTTACCCTACGCCGCTGGCGCGCTGGCACTGCCATGACGAGTACGAGCTGCACCTCATCACCGCCACCTCGGGCAAGGTGTTTGTGGGCGACTGGATTGGACCCTTTGAGCCCGGTCAGTTGATTCTGTGTGGCCCGCGCCTGCCGCACAACTGGATCTCGTTGGATGTGCCCGAAGAGGGCGTGGACAAGCGCGACCTGGTGATCCAGTTCCGCCACGAACCGCTGGAGCAGGCCTGCCAGAGCATTCCCGAGTTTGCCGAGGTGTTGCCGCTGTTGGAGCGGGCGCGCCACGGCATCGAGTTTTTTGGCCTGTCGGCCCAGGCCGAGGCACACTGGCATGCGGTCAAGACCTCGCGCGGCCTCAAACGCCTGGCGGCCTTTTGCGAATTCATGACCGACCTGTCCCGCTGCACCGACTACCGCCTGCTCTCCAACGTGCAAATGCGTGGTGTGGAAAACGATGCCGAGCTCGACCAGATCAACACCATCGTCAACCGCATCACCGAGAACCCCTCGCACTCGCAGACCGCGGCCGAGGTGGCGGCTGAGCTGGCCATGAGCGAGAGCCGGTTTTCGCGTTTCTTCCGCCGTGCCACGGGCAACACCTACACCGACTTTGTGAACCGCGTGCGCATCAACCGCGCCTGCCAGCTGCTCATGAGCTCGGACCGGTATGTGACCAACATTTGTTACGACGTGGGCTTCAACAACGTGGCCAACTTCAACCGCCGCTTTCTGGAGCTCAAGGGCATGACGCCCTCGGAGTTCCGCAAGCAGGCTGAAAGTCGCTTTGGCGGCGCGCCGACGCAGGTCGCAGCCTAGGCCAACGCCGCTCGGCGGTACTCATCGGGCGTGCTGCCCATGAGCCGCTTGAACATGGTGATGAAGGCCGAAGCACTGCCATAGCCCAGGTCCAGCGCAATCGTCTCCACCGTCTGCCCCGCCTCCAGCAGCGGCATGGCGCGCACCACCCGCAGGCGCTGCCGCCACTCCGCCAATGACATGCCCAGGTCGCGCTGGCAGCGCCGTGTGAGCGTGCGCTCGGTGGTGTGGGCGGCGTGGGCCAGCGCTGGCAAGGAGCGGTTATCGCCGGGGTTGGCCTCCAGCAGGCGCAACACGGCGCTGAGCAGCGGGTCTTCGGAGCTGGGCAGGTAGCTGCCAGCGCGCGGCGCTACCACCAGCTGGTCCAGCAGCACCTGCAGCAGGCGCAGGTGCTGGGGCGTCGCGTCTTGCCCGGGCGGCTGTTGGCGCAGGTGCTCCAGCAGCGCACGCACCAGCGGGCTCACGGTCACCGCGCAGGGCGTGGCGGGCATGGCACTACACAGCTGCGGGCCTACATACAAGGAGCAGTGGTAAGCCTCGTAGCGGTTCAGCCCCACGTGTTGGAGCTTGGGCGGCAGCCACACGCCGTACTGCGGTGGCGCCAGGTAGTGGTGGTCTGCCACCTTCACTTCCATCACGCCGCTAAAGGAATACACAAACTCGCCCCAGGCGTGCTGGTGCAACGGGTAAATGCCCTCGGCCGGCGCCACTGCGCTGCGGAACATGATGGGCGCGGGCAGGTTGGGGCTGGAGAGCGGGACCTCCAGTTTGGGTTTGAGGATGGGCATGGCGGTGGCGCGGGTGACGTTTGGCGGCTTCGGCGTATGGCTTGTCTGGTTTTCACTATATCAATGAAAGCCGTCACTTCAATAATGCAGCCATGGACACCCGAAAACCCCTCGATTCCCCAGCCATCGGCTGCATGTTGGTGCTGTGTGTGCTGTGGGCCTTGCAGCAGGTTGCTCTCAAGGCCACGGCCGCCGACATTGCGCCCATCTTCCTGATTGCCCTGCGCTCTGGCGCCGCCGCGGTGCTGGTGGGCTTGGTGATGCTGGTGCGTGGCGAGAGCTGGGGCCTGCGCGATGGCAGTTGGCGCCCGGGGTTGGTGGTGGGCGGCTTGTTTGGATTGGAGTTTTTGCTGGTGGGCGAGGGGCTGCGCCACACCAGTGCCTCACACATGGTGGTGTTTTTGTACACCGCACCCATCTTCGCGGCGCTGGGCCTGCACTGGCGCTTGCCGGCCGAGCGGCTGGGTGCGGTGCAGTGGCTGGGCATTGCGCTCGCGTTTGGCGGTATTTCCATCGCTTTTTTTGGCCGCAGCCAGCCGTCTGCCGCGGTGCCCGGCAATATGTTGTGGGGCGACTTTTTGGGCCTGCTGGCCGGCATGGCCTGGGGCGCTACCACCATGGTGGTGCGCTGCTCGCGCCTGTCCAGCGCGCCGGCCACCCAAACCCTGCTCTACCAACTGGTGTGTGCCTTTGTGTTGCTCTTGGTGGCAGCGCTGCTCACGGGTCAGGCCCACTTCACCCCCACGCCCTGGCTCTGGGCCAACCTGGCGTTTCACACGCTGGTGGTGTCGTTTGCCAGTTTTCTGGTCTGGTTCTGGCTGCTGCGCCACTACCTGGCCTCGCGCCTGGGTGTGTTCTCGTTCATGACGCCGCTGTTTGGCATCGTGCTCGGCGCCTGGCTGCTGGACGAACCCATTGAGGCCAGCTTTGTGCTGGGCGCGGTGCCCGTGCTGCTGGGCATTGTGCTGGTCAGCGGGGGCAGCTGGGTGACGCAGCTGCTGGCGCCGCTGCACAAAAAAACAGCCCCTGATTCGCTATGAAATCAGGAGCTGTTGGCGCAGTATCCACGGCTTCAAAGGCCGATTTGACGCTTATTTGTTGAGCGCCTGGCGTTTGCTGCGGGCGCGGATGTTGAGGGCTTCCACCCCCAGCGAGAAGGCCATGGCGGCGTAGATGTAACCCTTGGGGATTTCCTGGTCAAAGGCTTCGGCAGTCAGCGCCATGCCCACCATCACCAGGAAGGCCAGGGCCAGCACCTTGACCGAGGGGTGTTTGTCCACAAACTCGCCAATCGGCTTGGCGGCCACCAGCATCACACCCACCGATGTCACCACGGCAGCCACCATCACGCTGATCTGGTCCACCATGCCCACGGCCGTGATGACCGAGTCCAGCGAGAACACGATGTCGATGATGGCGATCTGGCCGATGATGGCCCAGAACAGCTTGGTGCCCGCGGCCTTGACGGCAGCCGAGTCGGTGGCGGCAGGGGCGTGTTGTTCACGCGCTTCCACTTCCACAAAAATCTCGTGCGAGGCCTTGTAGAGCAGGAAGATGCCACCCAGCAGCAGCACCAGGTCGCGGCCACTGAAGCCGTGGTTGGCGACCGTGAACAGGTCGTTGGTCAGGCCCATGACCCAGCTCAGCGAGAACAGCAGCAACAGGCGCGAGACCATGGCAAAACCCAGGCCCAGGCGGCGCGCCTTGTCGCGCAGCTCGGGGGGCAGCCGGCCCACCAGGATGGAAATGAAGATGATGTTGTCAATGCCCAGCACGATTTCCAGGGCGGTCAACATCCCAAAGGCAATCCACACATTGGGGTCGGTCAAAAATTCCATGGTCAGGTTCTCAGTTCAAAAGGTCAGTCAAAAATCTCGCTGAGCCACGACTTGTGCTTGCGCTTGCCGTAACCACTTTGGTTCTGGTGGTAGTCGGAGTCGGCAAAGTCGGGGCGGCGCGGGGGCGGCTGGTAAGCGGGTTGTACCACCGCTGGCACGCTGGCGCCACGTTCAATTAGCTTGTCGAGTTCACCACGGTCCAGCCACACACCGCGGCAGGTGGGGCAGTAGTCAATTTCCACACCTTGGCGCTCGGTCATCACCAGAGTCACGTCGGTGCATTGGGGGCATTTCATGGCGCGGTCCTTTTCTTCCGTTGGGCGGGCGATGGTAGGGCCTGGGCCGGTTTTTGACGAATCCCGGGGCCGCTTTACCCCAGCTTTTGCGGGGCCTTGGCTGCCCGGCGTCCATTTTTTTCACCCCACCCGTGGCGCGGTTGAATCCAATACCTGCAGGGCCGCGTATTCAGTACAGCCGCGACATTTCGGCTTGTTACTTACCAACCCACAGGAGTATTTCCATGGCATCTGTTATCACCACCCGCAAGCTCGCCTCTTTCAGCCTGGCGCTCGCCATGTCCGCCGTGTCCGTGGCCGCTATGGCCGACGTCATGGTGGGCGGAGCGCCCATGCTGGCGTCCAAGGACATCATCGACAACGCCGTCAACTCCAAAGACCACACCACGCTGGTGGCTGCGGTGAAAGCGGCAGGCCTGGTGGATACGCTGAAGAGCCCCGGCCCCTTCACCGTGTTCGCCCCGGTGAATGCGGCCTTTGCTGCGCTGCCCGCCGGCACCGTGGACACCCTGCTGAAGCCTGAGAACAAAGGCATGCTCACCACCGTCCTGACCTACCACGTGGTGGCCGGCAAGTGGGACGCTGCAGCACTGAGCAAGATGATCATGGACGGCAAGGGTATGGCCACCATCAAGACCGTGAGCGGTGGCACCCTGACCGCCAAGGCCAGCGGCGCCAAAGTGATGCTGACCGATGAAAAAGGCGGCACCGCCACGGTGACGATTGCCGATGTCTACCAATCCAACGGCGTGATCCACGTCATCGACAAGGTGCTGTTGCCCAAGTAATTGACCCCCACCCGCCCCACGCCCCCAGCGCCGACCCCGGCCCTGGGGGCGTGGTCACGTCTGGGGCTGCAGAAATTGCTATCTTTCCTGGGCGGCTACTGGCTAGAATCTTTTCGCGTCGTTGCGCAGTCTGCCCGGAATCCATCCCTTCGAAAGGAGACGGCATGTCTCTGTCTGACTACAAGATCTCGACCAAGCTGGTCTTGGCCTTCATTCTGGTGTCTCTGATTGGCGCGGCCCTGGGCCTGTTTGCCATTCGCAACATGGGCGTGCTCAACGACGCCGACACCGAGCTCTACGAAAAACAAACGGTAGGCCTCTCGCTGGTCAAAGAGGCCAACGTGCAGCGCTACGCGGCGGTGGTGGCGCTGCGCGACGCCATCATTGCCACCAATATGGAAGGCCGCAACGGTGCGCTCAAACGCATTGACGCGGGCCGCGCCAAGAGCCTGGAGCTGCTGAACGAGGCGCGCGCCAAGGTCACCGACCCCGAGGCCCTGGCAGGTTTTGCCAAGGTGGACGAAGCCTGGAAGGCGGACCAGGCGGCGCTGGACGGCATCCTTAAATTGTTGACCAGCGCAGAGATGCAGCTCGACTCCCCCGTGCTGCAGTTTCTGGGGGGCAGCGTGGTGCAACCCAGCATCAAGGTGGGGGTGGCCATGTCCGACCTGACCAAGGTGTTTGAAACCGGGGCGCAGCGTGTGTCCGACGACAACACTACGCTGTACGAGCGCAGCCGCAACATCACGCTGGGCCTGATTGTGGTGTGTGTGCTGATCGGCATCACGCTGGGCGTGGTCATCAGCCGCAGTGTCACGCGGCCGCTGGGCATGGCCATGGAAACCGCCCGTGCGGTGGCCGAGGGGGACTTGTCCCACACCATCCACGCGCAAGGTAAAGACGAAATCGCCCAGCTGTTGCAAACCCTGTCGTCCATGCAGGACGGCTTGGTCAAGGTGGTGTCCACCGTGCGCACCGGGTCCGAGTCGGTGGCCACCGCCAGCGCAGAGATCGCGCAGGGCAATAACGACCTGAGCGCCCGCACCGAAAGCCAAGCTAGCGCGCTGGAAGAAACCGCCGCCAGCATGGAAGAGCTATCTTCCACCGTGAAACAAAACGCCGACAACGCGCGCCAGGCCAATCAGCTGGCGCAAAGTGCCTCCACCGTGGCCATGGAGGGTGGCGCCGTGGTGTCGCAAGTGGTGGACACCATGAAGGGCATCAGCGACAGCTCCAAGCGTATTGCCGACATCATCAACGTCATCGACGGCATCGCTTTCCAGACCAACATCCTGGCGCTCAACGCCGCGGTAGAAGCCGCGCGGGCCGGTGAGCAGGGCCGTGGGTTTGCCGTGGTGGCCAGCGAGGTGCGCAGCCTGGCCGGCCGCAGTGCCGATGCCGCCAAAGAAATCAAAACCCTGATCAACGACAGCGTGACCCGTGTGGACCAGGGCACGGCCTTGGTGGACAAAGCTGGCAGCACCATGAACGAGGTGGTGACCAGCATCCGCCGGGTGACCGACATCATGGGCGAGATCAGCGCCGCCAGCAGCGAGCAAAGCGCCGGGGTCAGCCAGGTGGGCGAAGCCGTGACCCAGATGGACCAGGCCACCCAGCAAAACGCCGCGCTGGTGGAAGAAATGGCCGCCGCCGCCAGCAGCCTGAGCGGCCAGGCGCGTGAGCTGGTGCAGGCGGTGTCGGTGTTCAAGCTGCGCTAGGGCGCCGTGCGGTTGTTAATTTGCTATCAAATCAGTAGCTGTTTGCGCATATTCATCGGGGGCTAGAGGCCTGTTTGGCATCTAAAATCGACCCATGACCCTTGCTACCACCACCATCGCCACGCACAGTGGCACCTTCCATGCCGACGACGTATTTGGCGTGGGCATCCTGATGGGCGTGTTCCCATCGCACACCCTCATTCGCACCCGCAAACAAGAGCTGATTGAGACCGCTGACTTTGTGGTCGACGTGGGTGGCACCTGGGATGCGGCCACCGGCCGCTTTGACCACCACCAGCGCGGCTTTGACGGCGCGCGCCCCGCGCACGAGGTGGACGGCGTGGTCGTGCCTGGCGTGGGCTACGCCAGCGCGGGCCTGGTGTGGTCGGCCTTTGGTACGGCCTATGTGCAGGCCTGGGCCACCACCCACGGCCACACGCTGGACGACGCGGCCGTGGCCAGCGTGGTCAACTCCATCGACCACTCGCTGGTGCAGTACCTGGACATTGTGGACACCGGCCAGGGCGATGTGTCGCCCGGCATCTTTGGCCTGTCCAGCCTCATCGCCCAGCTCAACACCCATTGGCTGGAAGAGCAGGGCCTGGACCACACCGCCAAGGCCGCGCTGCTGGAAACGCGTTTCCGCGAAGCCATTGCCATCACCCGCAAGTTTCTGGACCACGCCATCAGTAAAAAAGTGGCGCAGCTGCGCGCCATGGACACCGTGCGCAACGCGCCACGCCTGCTGGGTGGCCGCGTGCTGCACCTGCAAGAGGGCGGCATGCCCTGGACGCATGTGGTGGTGCACGAGATGCCCGAGGTGATGTTTGTCATCTACCCCGACTCTGATGGCAACCAGTACCAGATCAAAACCGTGCCCGTGGAGTCAGGCTCCTTCACTGCGCGCATGGACCTGCCCGATGCCTGGGCCGGCCTGCGCGACGGCGAGCTGGCCGCGGTGAACGGCGTGGCGGACAGCGTGTTCTGCCACCTGAACCTGTTCATCGGCGGCGCGCGCAGCTTTGAGGGCGCCGTGCAGATGGCCGAGCTGGCGCTGGCGACCCGCATGGCCGCTGCCGCCTGATGCGGGCAACCCCCAAACCCACGGCCCTGCACCAGGTCCGCACGGCGGTGCTGGCCAATATGCGGCCGGGGCTGGTGCTGTGGAGCGGGCTGGTGTTGCTCTTGCTGGCCTACCTTTGGAGCCCGGCCGTGCAGAGCGGCCTCACGCAGTGGGGCATGCTCAAGCAGGCCTGGGGTTATCCGGGCTCCTTCGTCACCTACGCCGCGTTTGCCGTGCTGGTGCCCGAGCTGCTGGCCTGGGCGGTGCTGCGCCAGCCGGTACCCCGCACCATAGCCCGCGACATGGCCTTTGCCATTGTGGTGTTCGGGCTCATCGGCATCTCGGTGGACGTGTTGTATTCGGTGCAGGTGGCGCTGTTTGGCAGCGGCAACGACGCGGCCACCATCGTCAAGAAGATGCTGTTCGACCAGTTCGTCTACTCGCCGGTGTCCAACTTCGTCATGGTGGCCGTCTTCCTCTGGAAGGACGAGGGTTTTCGCACCAGCACCCTGCGCACCTTGGCGTCGGGTGACTTTTGGAGCCGGCGCTACCTGCCCGTCATCATTGCCGTGTGGTGTGTGTGGGGCCCCGGCGTGCTGGTCATCTACTTCATGCCCACCGCGCTGCAGTTCCCGGTGGCCTCGCTGATCCTGAGCTTCTGGATCTTGATTTTTAAATTCATGCGACAAATTTAGTCACCTCGCATGGCTGTGGGGTGCGGTCAATCCCGGCCCGAATGGCCCCTCCTGAAAACGTTGTAGATGAGAATGATTTACAATTAGATTTAGTTATAGCCAGCCATTTGTTTCTAGCCGCACCAGGTGCGCTACGCAGAAAGCCAGCCAGTTCGTTGGTTTTATCTGCAGGAAACAATAGTGAAACACGCTATAGCGCCGGCCCGCGCCACGGGTCCATTCAACGTCTCGCAACTCAGCCTGTGTATTGCCATGGCCCTTCCGGGGTTTGTGCATGCCCAGCAATCGCCCGCCAGCGCGGTTGCGCTGCCAGAGGTCACCATCAAGGCCCAAACCCAGGGCGAAGTCACGCAAGGCACGGGCTCCTACACCAGCGGCAAGGCCAAAACTGCCACACCGCTGAGCATGTCCTTGCGCGATACGCCGCAATCGGTGTCGGTGGTGACCCAGCAACGCATGGAAGACCAGGGTCTGCAGAACATCACCGACGCGATCAACAACACCACGGGGGTTTCTGTGCGCCAGTACGAAACCAACCGCGCCCAGTTCATCTCCCGCGGGTTTGACATCAATGCGCTGATGATTGACGGTGTGCCGACCACCTGGGACCAGGCCTGGAGCTCTGGCGAAGTGATGACCAGCCTGGCGCTGTACGACCGCGTGGAAGTGGTTCGTGGTTCGACCGGATTGACGACCGGTGCGGGTGACCCATCGGCGGCCATCAATATGGTGCGCAAGCGCGCCAATAACAAAGCGCTGACCGGCACTGCCGAACTCGGCCTCGGCAGCTGGAACGAACGCCGCGCCGCCGTCGACCTGTCCACGCCTGTGAACGAGGCCAAGACTTTGCGCGCTCGCGTGGTGGGTGAACACTCGGAGCGTGACAGCTGGGTGGAAGACCTCAAGAACAAGCGCCAAACGGTGTACGCCACCATCGAAGCTGACCTGGGCACCCACACGCTGTTGTCGGCGGGCTTTAGCCACCAGGAAAACAACCAGCGCGGCGCCATGTGGGGCGGTTTGCCCGTCTGGTACAGCAACGGCGCGCGTACCAACTGGGACCGCTCCAAAACCACGGCAGCTGACTGGACGCGTTATGCCTCGGTGTACGAGGACTACTTCGCCACGCTGGAGCACAAGCTGGACAACGACTGGAAGCTCAAAGCCAGCTACACCACGAGCGATCGGCTCGCCGACTCCTACCTGCTGTACGTCTACGGCACCCCCAATGTCAGCACCGGTCTGGGCATGTCCACCTGGCCAGGCGCCTACAAAGTCAAGACCAAACAGGAAGACATCAGCCTGCAAGCCAGCGGCCCTTTCGATCTGATGGGGCGCACCCATGAGATGTCCATGGGCTACGTGCAGTCCAAGCAAAACTTCAATGCCGACAGCCGCTCCGCATCGGGCGGCTCGGCACCCAACTTCAACACCTGGGACGG
Organism: Rhodoferax sp. TS-BS-61-7; assembly: GCF_002943465.1. Taxonomy (GTDB): domain Bacteria; phylum Pseudomonadota; class Gammaproteobacteria; order Burkholderiales; family Burkholderiaceae_C; genus Allorhodoferax. Next base: position 370,850 of record NZ_PTQY01000004.1, on the reverse strand, counting down.
CTCCTACGCCGAGCCAGCCTGGGGCGCGTTGTCGTACTACAGCATGGGCACCGTCAAACAAGAGGCGGTCTACGGTGCGGCACGCTTCAACGTCACGGACCCGCTGAAACTGGTGGTGGGCGCGCGCCTGAGCAACTACGAGCGCGCGGGTGACACGGCAACCACCAACCCATTCACCATGACGGTGAGCCAACAGGTAACGCCCTACGCGGGCCTGGTCTACGACCTGAGCGACAGCTACTCCCTGTATGGCAGCTACACCGACATCTTCCAGCCGCAGCAAAAGCGCGACATCAACGGCAAGTACCTGGACCCCATTTTGGGCAAGAGCACAGAGCTGGGTGTGAAAGGCGAGTTTCTGGACGGGCGTGTGAATGCATCCGCCGCCATCTTCCAAATCACCCAGGACAACCTGGCGCAGAGCACGGGCGTGAACATCCCGAACACCACCCCCGCTGAAACCGCCTACCGTGCGTCCAAGGGCGCCACCAGCGAAGGGTTTGAGCTGGATGTGGCCGGCGAACTGTCCCCGGGCTGGAACCTCAGTGCGGGCTACACCCAGTTCAGGATGAGCGATGCCGCCGGTGCCGATGTCAACACCATCAACCCCCGCCGCCTGCTGCGGGTGTTTACCAGCTACCGCCTGCCCGGCGCCCTGAGTGGCCTGACCCTGGGTGGTGGCGTGAACTGGCAAGACGCGACCTACACCTATGCCACCAATCCGCAGAACGTATCGGAGCGGATCGAGCAAGGTGCTTACGCACTGGTGAACTTGATGGTGCGTTACGACTTCAGCAAAAAGCTCTCGGGCCAGATCAACATCAACAACCTGTTGGACACCACCTATTTCGCCATGTTTGACGCCTACAACCAACTCACCTATGGCGCCCCGCGTAGCACCACGGCGACGCTGAAGTACAAGTTCTAAAACCTGCCATGCACAACAAGACCGTCAAAACCTGGTCGTGGATCCACAAATGGAGCAGTCTGGTCTGCACCGTGTTCATGCTCTTGCTGTGCATCACCGGGCTCCCGCTGATTTTTCACCACGAAATCGGGCATCTGCTGGGCACCGAGGTAGAGGCACCCCCCATGCCTGCAGACACGCCCCGGGCCAGCTTGGACAAGGTGCTGGACGTGGCGCGTGCGCAGCACCCGGACCGGGTGGTGCAGTTTGTGTCGCAGGCCGAGGACAGTGACGACCTGTGGTTCGTCACCCTTACCCCCACACCCGACCCGACTGACGACTTCCGCTCGGTGGCGGTGGATGCACGCACTGCAGAAGTGCTGGCGCAGCCGCGTTTTGACGAAGGCTTCATGTGGGTCATGTTCAAGCTGCACGTGGACTTGTTTGCCGGGCTGCCGGGCAAGCTGTTTTTGGGCTTTATGGGGCTGCTGCTGCTGGTCGCCATCGTCAGCGGGGTGGTGCTTTACAGCCCGTTCATGCGCAAGCTGGAATTTGGCACCGTGCGCCGCGAACGCAAGCCACGCCTGAAATGGCTGGACCTGCATAACCTGCTGGGCATCGTGACGCTGGTGTGGCTGCTGGTGGTGGGCGCCACTGGCATGATCAACACCTGGGCCGACTTGTTGATCAAGTACTGGCAGTACGACCAGCTGAGCGCGGTGCTGGCGCCCTACAAAGGTCAGGCCACCGTGCCCATGGCGGAGCGGGCATCGGTGCAGCGCACCTTGACCGTCGCGCAAAACCTGGTCCCCGACTCCAAGCTCTCGTTCATCGCGTTTCCAGGCACGGCCTTCTCTAGCCCGCACCACCACACGGTGTTTTTGCGGGGCAATGAGCCCCTCACAGCACGGCTGCTACAGCCCGTGCTGGTGGATGCCAAAAGCGCCGAGGTCACCGCCGCCCCCAAGTTACCGTGGTACGTGACCGCGCTGCTGGTGTCGCAGCCTCTGCACTTTGGTGACTACGGCGGCATGCCCATGCAAATCCTTTGGGCCTTGCTGGACATCGCTTCCATCATCGTGCTGGGCAGCGGCCTCTACCTCTGGCTCAACAAAGGCAAAACAGTGCAACAAAACTCCTCCCCTGAACCCACACCGGCGCAGGCCGCCCCATGAGCCGCCACCGCCACACGCGTTTTGCCGCCATGTGGGGTGCGCCTATTGCCATTGGGGCCCTCACCAGCATCGGCCTGGTGTCCGCCCTGTTCAGCGACGGTGGTTTTGGCGACATCCTGGCCGGTGTGGTGCTGTCCGTTCCCGTGGCCGTGGGGGTGTGGTTTGGCTGGTTGCGCCGACGCCAGTAGCTCCTGAATTGATAGCTGCTCGCGCATATTCCGCCTGGGATAGAGGCTAATTTGGCACCAAATTGAGCTGCTGGGCCACAAAGCCGTCAAACGCCGCCAGCAGCGGCTGCCAGCGCGCGGCATCTCCCTCCAGCTGTGCCAGCGCGGCGCAGGTGGCCTCCAGCGTAGACAGCTGCCCTGGCGCGTGCGCCTTGCGAATCGCGTAGCGGCCTGCGGGCGCATCGTCCAGGGCCAGCCGCGGCAGGCGCTGCAGCGCGGGGCTTTGGTGCAGCATCTTGCGGCTCTTGCGCCAGGTGGCGTCCAGCACCACCAGCCTTAGCTTTTGTGGGTCGGCAAGCTGCGCGGGGTCCAGCGGCGCGGGCGCCGCATGGCCCGCGTAGTCGGTGGGCGGGTACAGCAGCACGGTGGTCTTGTCATCGGGCATCAGCACTTGCAGCGCCGCATCGTCAAACGCCTCGCCCACCACCAAGCGGCTGCCGGGCAAGCTCAGGTGCAGCAGGCGTGCACTGTTCTTGGCGTGTTGTGCTTCCAGCGGGTGCTGCAGGATCAGCACCTCACACACGGGCAGTGTGGGCGTGACAAAGCGGCAGATGCAGGTGGCTTGCGGGCGCAGGCACTGTGCGCAGAGAAGGCGGCGGCGTGGGGTGCTCATCACGCCGCCGGCCCTGCGTTGGGTGCGGCGCCTACCGCGCGGTCCCAGTAGGGCGGTGTGCCAAAGGCCTGCTTCAGGTGCTGGATAAACAGCTGCGCCTTGGCCGAGTGGGAGCGCCCCTGGAGCCGCACTGCATGGATGGCCGGCGTCTGGCCCTTGGCCGTGGCCACCGCGGCCGCGGTAGCCGTCACCGAGTCAGGGAACAGGTTGACCAGCTCGCCCGACGCCACCTTTTGGTAGACCAGCCAACTTGCCAGGTGCGCCACGCCCAGCCCGGCCGCGGCGGCGTCCAGCAGCGAATCCACATCGCCACTGCGAAAACGCCCCTGCACCGCCAAAGGCTTGCCCTGGTTCACACCCGGAAACGTCCACAAACCCGTGGGGGCGGTGGGCAGGCACAGGCAGCGGTGGTGCAGCAGGTCTTCGGGCCTGGCAGGGCGGCCGTGCTCCCGGATGTACGCGGGGCTGGCGCAGGCCACGCGCAGCATGGGCGCCAGGCGCGTGGCCAACAGGTCGCTATCGGGCAGGGTGCCAATGCGAATCGCCACATCAGCCCGCTGCGCGGCCAGGTCGACCCAGTGGTCGCTGAGCTGCAAGTCCAGCTCAATCAGCGGGTACTGCCGCATGAACGACGCCACGGTGGGTGCAATGTGCATGCGCCAGAAGACCGAGGTGGCAGTCACCGACAGCAAGCCACGTGGCTCGGCCTGCGCGTCCAGCAGCGCGGCCTTGGCATCCACCATTTCCGACACGATGAGCTGCGCACGTGGCAAAAACTGCTCCCCTGCATCGGTGAGCAGCAGGCGGCGCGAGCTGCGCTGAAACAGCGCCACGCCCAGCGACTGCTCCAGCGCATCCACCTGCCGCGACACGGAAGACACCGCCACGTTGTGCAGCTTGGCCGCGGCGGAAAACGTGCCCGCCTTGTGCACGTCGAGAAAGGCCTGGATGTTGTCGAGCATGGCTTGGCTGCCTCGTGTTGTTAGCGAATAACGCAAAGAACGTTAGCTTTTCTGGTGATTGTTGTGATTGTCGCTAAAAAACACAATCCACTCCGTCACCCACCCTTACGAAAGCGACACCCCATGTTGAAGTTCTACTACCACCCCTCGCCCAACCCGGCCAAGGTGGCTTTGTTTCTGGAAGAGTCCGGCCTGCCTTACACGTTGGTGCCGGTAGATGTGCGCAAAGGCGAGCAGCACCTGCCTGCCTACCTGGCCATCAACCCCAACGCTAAAACCCCCACGCTGGTGGATGGCGATGCGGTCGTTTTTGACAGCAATGCCATCCTGCTTTACCTGGCCGTCAAAACCGGGCAGTTCTTGCCACGCAATGTGCCCGGGGTGCGCGCGCAGATGTATTCCTGGCTCATGTTTGTGGCCACCGGCATCGGGCCGTTCTCAGGCCAGGCGGTGCACTTTCGCCACTTTGCCCCCGAGCCCAAAGCCTACGCGCAGCAGCGTTACGACTTTGAAGCCTGGCGCCACTGGCGCATCGTCAACAACCACCTGGCCACCCGCACCTGGATGGTGGGTGAGGAATTCACCATCGTCGACATGGCACTGTGGGCCTGGGCGCGCGCCGTGCCTTTTGTATTGGGCGACAACGCCTGGGACGAGCTACCGCACGTCAAACGTTTCCTGGATCAGGTCAGCGCTCGTCCGGCTGCCGCACGTGCCGAGGCCTTGGCCGACGCCCACACCTTCAAAGCCGAGATGGACCAAGCCGCCATGGCCGCGATGTACCCCCACACCCAACCAACCACTGTCTAACCCCTTAAACCGAAAGCTCACGATGACCAAATTCAAAACTTCCCAACTCGTTCGCAGCCTCACTTTGGCTGCATTGCTGGCTACCCCTCTGCTGGGCGCAAGCGTGGCGCACGCCGATGGCGTGTCTGCCCAAGGCATCACCTTCACCGCCGAACAGGCCTACCCCGAAGGCATTGCCTGGCACCCTGCGCAAAAGGTGTTCTTCGTCAGCTCCGTGCACACGGGCACCATCGGCAAGGTCAGCCCCCAGGGCGTGTACACACCGTTCATTCAAGACGACCAACTGATTGCCAGCGTGGGCCTGGCGCTGGATGCGAAACGCAACCTGCTCTGGGTTGCAGTGGCCGACCTGGGCGCCTCCACCCGCAGCAGCGCCACCACTGCTTACAAGCTGGCGGCAGTGGCCGCGTATGACGCCACGACCGGCGAGCGCCGCGCGTACCACGACCTGAGCGGGCTGGTGCAGGGTGGCCACATGGCCAACGACCTGGCCGTGGACGCTGCGGGCAATGTCTACATCACCGACAGCTTCTCGCCCGTCATCTACCGCGTGGACGCCAAAGGCCAGGCCAGCGTGTTTGCGCAAAGCGATCTGTTCAAGGGCGAGGGCTTTAATTTGAACGGCATCGTGGCCCATCCGGACGGCTACCTGCTGGTCAACAAATACAACAGCGGCGAGGTCTTCCGCATCAGCACCCGCAACGGGGCGGACATTCAACGCGTAAGCCTGCCCGAGGCCGTGAAGGGGGCCGACGGCATGCTGCTGCGCGACAAGACGCATTTGGTGGTGGTGCAAAACGCAGGCAACGACCAGGTGGTGGAGCTGGTGTCCAAAGACGGCTGGAAAACCGCCACGCTGCAGCCCGCACGCAAGACCGCCTACTCGTTCCCCACCACCGCGGCGCAGGTGGGTGCAGACGTTTATGTGCTGAACTCGCGCCTGGACACCTTGCTCAACAAGGATGCGCCCAAAGTGAGCGAATACCTGTTGCAGAAGTACTAAGGCCTTTAGCCCGCCGGGGCTGCAGCCGCCTCATGTCCCATGTAGGCCTGCAGCCCCTGCAACAGCGCGTCAAACGCCACCTTGCAGCGCGGGGTGTTGCGCAGGTCTTCGTGCATGGTGAGCCAGGTTTCCAGGCCCAGCGTCAAGCTGTCAGGCAGCAGGTGCACCAGTTGCGGGTCACGGGCGGCCAGCGCGTTTTGGCAAATGCCAATGCCGCAGCCCGCGCGAATCAGCGCCAGCTGCGCCACATCGCTGTCGGTGCGCAGCGCAAAGGCATCACGCTGCCACAGCGCAAAGCCCTTGCGCGCCGCGCGCACAAACGCGGTCTCTTCGTCAAAGCCAATCAGCGCGTGTTGCGCCAGTTCGTCCAGGGTTTGGGGTGTGCCACGCCGCTCCAGGTAAGCGCGGTGCGCATGAAAACCCAGGTCCACCTGGCCCACACGGCGGGCAATCAGCTGCTCTTGTTTGGGTTGTGTCATGCGCACGGCAATGTCGGCCTCGCGTTGCAGCAGGTCTTGCACGCGGTTGCTCAGCACCAGCTCCACCTTCAGGTCGGGGTAAGCACTTTGCAGCTGCGCAATGATGGGTGGCAGCACTTCCACGCCCATCACCTCGCTGGCGGTAATGCGCACCGTGCCCTTGATGCCCGAGCCCTGGCTCTCGGCCGCACGCTTTAGCGCGGCGGCAGAGGTGCTCATGGCCTGGGCAAACGGCTGCAGCGCCAGCGCCGCGTCGGTGGGCAGCAGCCCGGTTTGGGAACGGGTGAACAGCGCCACGCCCAGCGCCTTTTCCAGTGCGTCAATGTGCCGGCCCACGGTGGGCTGGGCAATGCCCATGGCGCGCGCCGCGCCCGAGAGTGAACCCTCTTCCAGCACGCCCAAATACGAGCGGTACAGCTCCCAGCCAATCTCGGTGTGGTTGTCGGTAGTCATACAGAAATGTATGGCGGCTGGCACATGTTGGTCAATTGCTTAATAGCCCCCGCCCTTCCAAACTTCATCCATCGCAACACGTTTTGAAGGAGTTATGCAATGAGCAACACCACAGCATTGGCACATACGGCATTGGTCTTGGGCGCCACCGGCGGCATTGGGGGCGAAGTGGCCCGGCAACTGGTGGCCGCGGGCTGGGCCGTGCGCGCCCTGCGCCGCCGCGCCGCGCAAGCCACCGATCAACAGGGCGGCATCGAATGGGTGCAGGGCGACGCCATGAACCGTGCCGATGTGCTGGCCGCCGCCCAGGGCTGCGCCGTCATCGTGCACGCCGTCAACCCACCGGGCTACCGCCGCTGGGCCGAGCTGGTGCTGCCCATGGTGGACAACACCATTGCCGCCGCACAGGCCGTTGGCGCCACCATCGTGCTGCCGGGCACGGTTTACAACTTCGGCCCCAGCGCCTTCCCCATGCTGCGGGAAGATTCGCCCCAGGAGCCGCTCACGAGCAAGGGCGCCATCCGTGTGCAGATGGAACAGCACCTGCACGCCGCCAGCCGCCAGGGCTGCAAGGTCATCGTGGTGCGCGCGGGCGATTTCTTTGGCCCCAAGCCCGGCAACAGCTGGTTCTCGCAAGGGCTCATCAAACCGGGTCTGCCCATCAAGGCCGTCAGCCTGCCTGGCGCGCCCGGCGTGGGCCACCAGTGGTCGTATCTGCCCGACGTGGCCCGCACCATGGTGGAACTGGTGCAGCGCCGCGAAGTGCTGGAACCGTTTGCCGTCTTTCATATGCAAGGCCACTGGGACGCCGATGGCATGCAGATGGCCGCAACCATCCGCCGCGTGGTCGTCAAGCGTGGTGGTGCCCAGCCCAAAGTCAGCGCATTCCCCTGGTGGCTGATGGCATTGATCGCACCGTTTGTGCCCACCATTCGCGAACTCCGCGAGATGCGTTACCTGTGGCGCACGCCGCTGACCATGGACAACACCAAGCTGCTGGCCGCGCTGGGGCACGAGCCACACACGCCGCTGGACGAGGCGGTGGAGGCGGCGTTGGACGGGATGGGGTGTTTGGTTAGCCCGTCTTCTGCGCAAAATGGCTGGGTCGCGAGTCTGTCTTAGGCCTTTAGTGGGCCGCCTGCGTCCAGTCTTCCAGCGACAAACCTTGCTGCACGCGGCTGAACGCGCGGTCTCGCGTCACCAAAACGGCCGCGACCGCCTTGGCGTGTGCCGCGATCATCATGTCCATGGGAGCCAGCGGCACACCAGCCGCTTCACAGGCTGCGCGCAGATCACCGTACACCTGGGCCACATCGGGCGTCCAAGGCAACACCTCCACCCGCACCAGAAATTCGTGCACGCGCGTGCTCAGCCCTGTGGGGTGCCCACGCTTGGCCACGCCATACAGCAACTCTGCCTGCGTAACCACGGACACGGCTACCGAATGCATGGGCACTTGCCTCAGGCGCTCCACCACCGCGGGAATGTCACCTTTGATGATGTGGCTGGCAATGTTGGTATCCAGCAGATACAGGCTCATGCTGCGGTGTCCGCAAAGGGATCGCGCGCATGCTCGCCCTGTTGCCGGTCGGCCTCTGACATGAAGTCAGCGGGCACATCAGTGCTTTGGTACAGGGCAAAGAAACCGTCCCAGGCATCTGGGCGGCGGGACAGGATCACATCCCCGGTCGTTGGGTCACGACGGATGTAGACCTCATTGCTATCGAAGCGAAATTCCAGCGGAAGGCGCACGGCTTGGCTTCGGCCAGTGGTGAAGATTTTGGCGGTGGTGGTCATGTTGACCTCCTGTTGAGAGAGAATTGGAGGTGGTATGTACCAAAGTATATGGCAATCATGTCCCGCGAACAAGACCGCTATTGCGACAACAATTGAGCTGTATTGCCACACCAGCAAGGAGTTTCCATGGCAGCCCCTGAGAAAGTCAAAGGCCCCGTGTCCTACTTCCCCTCCATCGAAAAAACCTACGGCCAGCCCATGGCCCACTGGTTTGACTTGGTGAAGCAACAGCAGGGCAAGAAGCAGATGGAGATCGTCAACTGGCTGAAGGCCGAACACGGCATGGGCCACGGCCACGCGAATGCGGTGGTGGCGCACTGCCTGGCCCAGGCCAAACCATGAGCCTGCCTTTGCCATCTGCAGAAGATGCGCGTCTGAAGGCGCTGCCCAAGGCCGAGGTGCACCTGCACCTGGAAGGCTGCTTTGAAGCCGCGCTGATCGCCCAGTGGGCCCACACCGAAGGCGTGCCCTTGCCCCGGCCGCAAGAAGACTTGTTCAAGTTCTCGGGCCTGGCGGACTTTCTGGGCTTCCTGGACCTGGCCTGCGGCCTGGCCCGCACCCAAGACCGGCTGGTGGAGCTGAGCTACGGCCTCAGCCAGCGGCTGGCGGCCAACGGCACCGGTTATGCCGACGTCATCTTCAACCCCACCCACTGGCACGCATGGCACGGCCGCCTGGGCGCCATGCTCGATGCCATCCATGCGGGCTTTAGCGCGGCGGAGCAAGACGGCCTGCCCGGCGTAGGCCTGTGCGTCAGCCTGCTGCGCACGCAGTCGGCCGACGCGGCCATCGAGCTGGTGGACACGCTCACCACGCTGCGCCACCCGCGCGTGGTGGCCCTGTCGGTAGACGGCAACGAAGCCACCGCCGGCCGCACCGGCCCCCGGTTTGCAGAGGCCTTCCGCAAGGCTGGCAGCGCCGGCCTGCGCCGCACCGTGCACGCAGGCGAATCCAGCGGCCCCGAAGGTGTGTGGGACGCGGTGGACCTGTTGGGCGCCGACCGCATCGACCACGGCGTACGCGCCATTGAAGACCCCGTGCTGGTGCAGATGCTGGCCGACCGGCAGATCCCGCTGGGCGTATGCCCCACGTCAAATCTGGTGCTGGGGGTGTATCCGTCTATCGAGGCGCACCCCATCGAGCGGCTGCGGTTGGCCGGTGTGCGTGTTTCCGTCAATACCGATGACCCGGCGCTGTTGGGGGCGAGTCTGGTGGGGGAGTACGCGCTGTGTCGGCAGGCGTTTGGGTGGACGGATGAAGTGATGCGGGAGGTGGCGCGGACTTCGATTGAGGCTAGTTTTGCGAGCGAGGACGTGAAGGCGGGGTTGCTTGGGCCGTTGGAGATTTGGTGAGATTGACAGAAATAACTTGCACTAGCTGACCTTCACTCCAAGAACCAGATCACGCCACTCAGGAACTCCGCCAAGGATGATCTGCTGTAGTGCACTTTCAGCAAGATTCTCGTACCTTGGAATATTTGCTTTTGTTTTTTCCGCTTTCCTGTAATTCTTCCTATGCAGAGACCCGGTGTGCGCGACCGAACTTCTTGCTTCATAAATTTCTTTTAGAAGGTCATAGATCTCAATCCTTTCCAATGCGGTTTCCCCTACTAACCAACTTCCTCTCAGTCTGAATTGCAATGCAAGTTGATCCTTCTCGTTGTCGTTGAGTAATAGCATCTCTAGAGCGATCCCTAAATCTAGGATCTTGTCTTCAATTTGAATGCGGCGTTTAGCTTGTGAAAGTCGACTAAGAATGAGGCGCAACCGATCTTTTTCGGAATCATCCTTTGACACGAACTTTGAGAGCAGCAAATCAACAAGTTCGGAATGGTCACTAGAGATTTTGCTTACGGTACTTGTCCCGACATCAAATAAGGGCGCACCCCCCCCGCTGCCGCCGAACGGCCCAATTGGTTCTAGCCCGACTGTGTAGTTGGTGTGGAAGTGAGGTACACAAAACAAATTTGGAATCGTATTTAGCAGCGACGCTAGGTCGTATAGGCTTTGGCTTTGGTTCCAGTATTTCTGTGCTTCTATTTCCTTTTGTGGTGTGGTTGCCCAAAATTTTGGAATCTTGATTGCCTTTGTAATGGCGCATTTGGGTAAAGAAGCCGCACCAATTCCAAAACTGTCCCTGCCTACGGTGAGGTACTTCTCCTTTTCGTTTGAGTCCGGCATATCTTCAACTTTTTGAATGCTCAATCCCCCACTCAATCGAATTGAGGAATCGGCTTCCAACCCCAAGACCCATAGGGAGCTGAGGACTTCTATTTGCTCGGCCTCTAGCCATTTGTCGAGGATCTTCCATGCATTTTCTTCCCCAATTTTGCTAGTGCACCAAGCTAGCCACATGGCAAAGTGTTGTGTTTGGACTGCGCCCGCGCTTGAGCCTTTTGAAAGTAATTTGCCCTGGAACTCCGCTATGCGGGGATCTCGTTCTAACTTCTGCAGTACTTGCTTTCCAAAATCTGTTTCACCAATGACCTTCGAATAGGTGAGGTGCGCGTGCATGGAAAACGTAAGTCGATGATCGGATGTCGTCATCTCCAAGTTTGGAAAGTACAGATCTCCTCCTTCGCTCATTTCAATCTTCCCTTTTGTGACTCGTTATTTCTGCGCTTGATCTGTCTTTGAGTACTTGAACTGCGATATCCGGGATGCATCCCTGACTTGCAAATATGTGCGGTTTTTGCCGAAATTGACGAGTAGTTTTGGCTTTTGGTGATTCATTCTGGAATGAAAAGGGCGTCAGAGGCCGCTTTTCCTCTTGACGCCCGATGCGACTAATTTGCTATTCGGCACTCAAACCACCCCAGCCCGCTCCAACATCGCATGCAACAGCACATTGCACCCCGCCGTAATGTGCTCCGGCTTCGCGTCTTCAATCTCGTTGTGGCTGATGCCGTCCTTGCAGGGGATGAAGATCATGCCGGCGGGGGCCAGCTTGGCCATGTAGACGGCATCGTGGCCGGCGCCTGAGACGGCGGGCATGTTGGAATAGCCCAGCTTCTTGGCGGCGCGGCCCACGGCGTCAACGCAGTTCTCGTGGAACTGGATGGCGTTGTAGCTGGACACCATTTCAATCTTTACGTCCACGCCATGCTCCTGGCCCACCTTGGCGGCAAAGGCTTTCACCTCGTCGGCCATCTGGTCCACCAGCGCGTCGGTGGCGTTGCGCAGGTCAATGCTGAACTTCACGCGGCCGGGGATGACGTTGCGGCTGTTGGGGAACACCTGCACCATGCCCACGGTGCCACGGCCATGCGGCGGATGGCGGTGCGCGGCGGCCACCACGTCTTGCATGATGCGTGTGGCGGCCAAGAGTGAGTCTTTGCGCAGCGCCATGGGCGTGGGGCCGGCGTGGGCTTCCATGCCGGTCACAGTGCAGTCAAACCAGCGAATGCCCAGCACGCCGCTGACCACGCCAATGGTCACGTCGTTGTCTTCGAGCACCGGGCCTTGTTCGATGTGCGTCTCAAAGTACGCGCCAATCGGGTGGTCGCCGGGCTCTTGCTCGCCGATGTAGCCAATGCGTTCCAGCTCGCCCTTCACGCTCTTGCCTTCGGTGTCCGTGGCCGCATACGCATGCTCCAGCGTGAAGGCTTTGGCGAACACGCCCGAGCCCATCATCACCGGCACAAAACGCGAGCCTTCTTCGTTGGTCCAAAAGGCCACTTCGATGGGCGCTTCGGTTTCAATGCCCAGGTCGTTCAGGGTGCGCACCACTTCGATACCCGCCAACACGCCGTAGTTGCCGTCGAACTTGCCGCCGGTGGGCTGGGTGTCGATGTGGCTGCCGGTCATGATGGGCGGCAGGCTGTTGTTGCGCCCGGCGCGGCGCATGAAGCCGTTGCCGATCTTGTCGATGGTGATGGTCATGCCGGCCTCTTTGGCCCAGCCCAGCACCAGGTCGCGGCCTTGCTTGTCCAGGTCGGTCAGCGTCAGGCGGCACACGCCGCCCTTGGGCGTGGCGCCAATCTTGGCCAGTTCCATGAGCGAAGCCCAGAGGCGATCGCCGTTGATGCGGACTTTGTCGATGTCGATGGCTGTTGCGGTGGTCATGGTGGTGTCCTTGGGTCTTAGCTTTGGGTTTAACGCTTAACGGCAGTGGGGGCCAGCGTGTCGGCCCGCAGCTTGTTGGCGGCAAAGTTGTCGCTGAAGGCGGGGCGCTTGATGTAGCGGCCCTTGCCCTTCACGGCGCGCAGGTCGCCCTGCACAAACACCAGCTCGCCCTGGCTCACGGTGTGGCTGGGGATGCCCTTGACGGTGCGGCCTTCAAAGATGTTGAAGTCGCCCTTGCTGTGCTGCGTCTTGGCCGACAGGGTCTTGGTGCCTGCGGGGTCCCACACCACCAGGTCGGCATCGGCGCCCACGCTGACGCTGCCCTTTTGCGGGTAGATGTTGAACAGCTTGGCGGTGTTGGCGGATGTGACCGCTACAAACTCGGATGGCGTCAGGCGGCCGGTGTTCACGCCTTCGTCCCAGATCACGGCCAGGCGCTCTTCCACGCCGCCGCAGCCGTTGGGGATCTTGCTGAAGTCGTCTTTGCCCGCAGCCTTTTGCGCTGCGCAGAAGGTGCAGTGGTCGGTGGCGGTGGTGTGCAGGTTGCCGCTCTGCAGGCCGCGCCACAGGAATTCGCTGTTGCCCTTGGGGCGGAAGGGCGGGCTCATCACGTGGGCCGCGGCGGTGGCAAAGTCGGGGTGGCGGTAGACGCTGTCGTCCAGCACCAGGTGGCCGGCCAGCACTTCACCGTACACACGCTGGCCGCGGGCACGGGCGCGGGCAATGGCCTCGGCCGCTTCCACACAGCTCACGTGCACCACGTAGATGGGCACGTTCAGCACATCGGCAATGGCGATGGCGCGGTTGGCGGCTTCGGCCTCCACCATGGGGGGGCGCGAGAGCGGGTGGCCCTCAGGTCCCTTGATGCCCATCTCGGCCACGGTTTTCTGCAGCAGGTAGACCAGCTCGCCGTTCTCGGCGTGCACGGTGGGCATGGCGCCCAGTTCCAGCGAACGTTTGAAGCTGTTCACCAGTGTTTCGTCGTCGCACATGATGGCGTTTTTGTAGGCCATGAAGTGCTTGAAGCTGTTGATACCTTCCTCTTTTACCAGCGTGCCCATGTCCTGGCGCACCTGTTCGCTCCACCAGGTGATGGCGACGTGGAAGGAATAGTCTGACGCCGACTTCTCGGCCCAGCCGCGCCACTTGCGGTAGGCGTCCAGGATGTTTTCTTGCGGGTCGGGGATGACGAAGTCGATGATGGTGGTGTTGCCACCGGCCAGGCCTGCTGCGGTGCCGGTGTAGAAGTCGTCCATCGTGGTGGTGCCCATGAAGGGCAGCTGCATGTGGGTGTGTGGGTCAATGCCGCCGGGCATCACATACTGGCCGCCCGCGTCCACCGTGGTGGTACCGGCGGGCGCCGTCAGGTTCTCGCCCACGGCCACAATCTTGCCGTCCTGCGTCAGCACATCGGCGCGGAAGGCGCGGTCGGCGTTCACCACGGTGCCGCCTTTGATCAGAATGCTTGTCATAAATGCTCCTAAATTAGTAGCTGCTTGCGCAATGAATACGTGGGCTAGAGGTCGATTGGATGCATAAACCCCGGCTCAGGCCGCCTGGCGCATGGGGTTGTTGGGGTGGGTGGTCCAGTCCGCATGTTTATCGCTTACTTGCAGGCCGGTGCGCAAGTCTTTTTCGCCGGCCGGCACGTCGCGCAGGGTGATGGTGTCTGGCACGGGGCACACAGTCACGCACAGGTTGCAGCCCACGCATTCGTCTTCCTTCACCTCGAAGTGGCGCTTGCCGTCTTTCATGAAGGTGATGGCCTGGTGGCTGGTGTCTTCACAGGCAATGTGGCAGCGTCCGCACTGGATGCAGCTGTCCTGGTTGATGACGGCCTTGCTGATGTGGTTCAGGTTCAGGTAGCGCCAGTCGGACACTGTCGGCACGGCCTTGCCGACGATCTGGTCCACGCTGGTGAAGCCCATCTCGTCCATGTAGTTGGACAGGCCGTCGCTCATCTCCTGCACGATCTTGAAGCCATAGACCATGGCGGCGGTGCACACCTGCACGGTGCCACTGCCCAGCGCGATGAAGTCCAGCGCGTCGCGCCAGTTGCCAATACCGCCAATGCCGCTGATGGGGATGCCGGCCGTCTGCGGGTCACGCGCAATCTCGGCCACCATGTTCAGCGCAATCGGCTTCACGGCCGGGCCGCAGTAACCGCCGTGCGAACCCTTGCCGCCGGTGGAGGGCGACATGGTCAGCGTGTAGGGGTCTACGCCCATGATGGAGTTGATGGTGTTGATGAGGGACACGGCATCGGCCCCGCCTTTTTTTGCGGCGCGGGCGGGGTTGCGGATGTCGGTGATGTTGGGCGTGAGCTTCACGATGACGGGCAGCTTGCTGTACTGCTTGCACCACTCGGTCACCATCTGGATGTACTCGGGCACCTGGCCCACGGCGGCGCCCATGCCGCGTTCGCTCATGCCGTGGGGGCAGCCAAAGTTCAGCTCAATGCCATCGGCGCCCGTGTCTTCCACGCGCGGCAAGATAGCCTTCCAGCTCTTCTCCTCGCACGGCACCATCAGCGAGACGATCATCGCGCGGTCGGCCCAATTGCGCTTCACCTCGGTGATCTCGCGCAGGTTCAGCTCCAGGTCGCGGTCGGTGATGAGCTCAATGTTGTTGAAGCCCATGAGACGGCGGTCGGGCGAGAGCAGGGCGCCGTAGCGCGGGCCGTTCACGTTGACGACGGGAGGGCCGGCCTCGCCCAGCGTCTTCCAGACCACGCCGCCCCAGCCGGCTTCGAATGCGCGGTTGACGTTGTAGGCCTTGTCGGTGGGCGGGGCAGAGGCGAGCCAGAAGGGGTTGGGGCTTTTGATGCCAGCGAAAGTGGTTTGCAGATTGGCCATGGTGTGACTCCGATGTTCTGTGGGGATGGCCGCTCAGGCCTTGAGGTACGCGTGGATGGCTTTGGCCGATTGCTTGCCGTGCTCCACGGCCTCCACGGTCAGGTCCAGTCCGCCAGCACGGCAGTCGCCGCCGGCCCACACGCCCTTTAGGTTGGTGGTGCCCTCGGCATCGGTGCCAATCTTTCCACCGCTCAGCGTCAGGCCGGCGTCCAGCAGCACGGGGTTGCCCAGCTTCTGGCCAATGGCCTTGAGCACGGTGTCGGCCTCAAAGGTGATCTCGCGGCCTGTGGGCTGCAGCTTGCCGCCCACCAGCGCCTGGTCGGCAAAGCGCACGCCAGCCACGTGGCCGTCACGGCCCACAATTTCTACCGGCGCCAGCCATTGGTGCAGCACCACGCCATTGGTTTGCGCCCAGTCTTGTTCGGCCTGCGACGCGCCCATGGCGTCGCGCCCGCGGCGGTACACCATGTGCACCACCTTGGCGCCCAGCAGCTTGCTTTGCACCGCGGCGTCCACCGCAGTCATGCCGCCGCCAATCACCACCACGCGGCGGCCCACGGGCAGGGTGGCCTTGTCTTCGGTCTGGCGCAGCGTGGCAATAAAGTCCACCGCGTCTTGCACACCCTCCAGGTCTTCACCGGGCACGCCAAGCTGGTGCGTGGTGGCCAGGCCCATGCCCAAAAATACGGCGCCAAAGTCTTTGCGCAGCGCTTCCAGTTGCGCCACGGTTTCCAGTTTCCAGCCGGTCTGGATGGTGATGCCGCCAATGTCCAGCAGCCATTGCACTTCGCGCTGGGCAAAGTCGCCGGGCGTTTTGTAGCTGGCCAGGCCGTATTCGTTCAGGCCACCGGCCTTGGGCTTGGCGTCAAACACCACTACGTCGTGCCCTTCACGCGCCAGCGTGTAGGCACAGGCCAGGCCCGCGGGGCCAGCGCCCACCACGGCCACCTTTTTGCCGGTGGATGGGGCGCGGGTAAAGATTTGGGGCTTGTCGCTCTCCATCAGTGCGTCCACGGCGTGGCGCTGCAGGCGGCCAATGGCCACGGGGCGGTCTTCTTGTGTGTTGCGCACGCAGACGGCTTCGCACAGGTTCTCGGTGGGGCAGACACGGGCGCACATGCCGCCCAGGGGGTTGCTCTCCAGAATCGCCTTGGCCGAGCCGCGCAGGTTGCCGTCGGCAATGCGCTTGATGAAGGACGGCACATCAATGCTGGTGGGGCAGGCCGTGGCGCAGGGCGCGTCATAGCAATACAGACAGCGCTCGGCTTCCAGCAGGGCTTGTGTATTGGTGAAACGCGGGGTGGCGTCGGCAAACGCTTTGGCGTATTCCTCGCTGGCGAGGCGGCCTGCACGAACGTCGGCGGGAGAGGGTGAGGGGGTGGACACGCTGGCAACTCCTTTAAAAACTGACCGTTTGGTCAAGTCATGAAGTGCATGCTAGCAATCCACGTGCCACGCTGTAACTAGGGGTTTGCCCGCAACCCCGCAACCCCGTGGCACCGGGGTTGCGGGCCGGTTGGCCGGTCAGGCCAAAAAATTAACCACAGCCTGCGCCACCAGGGCATCGCGCAGCAAGCGGGTGTGGCCCAGGCCGTCGGTGGCTAGCAGCTGCGCACCGGGAATGGCCTCGGCAAAGGCGGCACCATCGGCAAAGGGGTTGATGCGGTCGCCCCGGTCATGCACCACCAGCGTGGGCTGGGTGATGCGCGGGCCGCTGGCATCGGGCTCAAACTGGGCCATCACAATGCCTTCGCGCGCCTCGATGCGGCGCTGCAGAGCGGCGCGCATAGGTTCGTGCAGACCAAATACCTGGGCAAACAGGCGCGTGTATTCACGTGGGGAGGCAGGGGGCGCCAGCAACACCAGGCGCTGGGTTGGTAGGCCGCGCGCCGCGGCAAAAGCCAGGCCGTTGGCCGCCAGCGAATGGGCCACCACGCCTTGTACGGTGTGGCCCTGCTGGGCGAGCCTAGCCAGCGTGTACTCCATAGCTCGGGCGAACTGTGGCAGGTTGCTCACCCGGCCGGCATTCTTGCCGTGGGCCGGCAAATCCAGCAGTACCGGGCGAAGGCCCCGCACGATCAGCGCCTGGGCCAGCGGCAGCATTTGGCCCGCATGGCCACCCCAGCCGTGCACCAACAGCACGCACGCGCCCTCGGCTGGTGCGCTACTGGCGGGTGCTGCGGGATGGCGCAAAGGGTGGTGCAAGGTCAGGCTGGCGTCTTCAAAGGCCCAGCGTTCCTGGGTCCAGTGGCCGGGCCAGGGGCGGTCGCGGCGCAGCCAGCGCGGGGGCAGCGGTGTGCCAAACAGGCGGTAGGCCAGGCGCAGGCCCAGCGCCGGCCACAGCCGCTGGGAGGTGCCCAGGGCCAGGCGCAACACGCGGGTGGCGGGGTTGCTGGAATAGAAGTCAGAGGTGGCTTGCAGGGCGGTGGTTGTCGTGGACATGGTGGGCTCCGTTTCGTGTCAGTAGTAAATCCAATCCGCATTGCTGCGGGGCAATCCATCCAACAGCCGGCACAGGCGCAAGCCCAGGTAAAACACCGCGGCGGTGACGGCGGCAAGCAGGGCAACGATCAGCATGGAACTTCCTTTCTTCGCACAGTCGTGCGAAATTAAAACAAACCAAGGGAACAGGTGGGCATGCAGAAAAACCTCAGGTGCGGTAGCTGGCCAGCATGCGCTGCCAAGTGGCTTGGGCGTGCTGGGCGGCGTGGTTGTCGCGCAGAAAGCGCGCATCGTGCAGCAGGGCCATGGCCATGCCGTTGAGTTCGGCCACCAGTTGGCCGGGGTCGGTGTCGGGGCGCAGGTGGCCGGCGTCCACGGCCTGCAGCACGGTGCGGCGCAGCGCAGCGCGCCAGCGGGTCACTTCCTGGAACAGCAGGTCGCGCAGCTCGCCTTCGCGGTCGTCCAACTCAAAGGCGCCCGCGGTGTACAGGCAGCCGGTGTGCACCTCCACATCGCGCATGCGCACAATCCAGCGCTGCACAATGCCGTCCAGTCGCGGCAGGCCCTTGGGGGCTTGCATGGCTGGCACAAACACATCGGCCAGGAAGCGGCGGCCGTACTCTTCGATCACGGCCTTCTGCAGCGCCTCGCGCGAACCCACGCGGGAGAACACCCCGCTCTTGGACAAACCGGCGCGGTCTGCTACCACCTGCAGGTTGATGGCCTCCAGCCCTTCGTCTGCAGCCAGGTGCAGCGCCGCATCCACGATGGCGGCGCGGGTCAGTTCACTTTTATGGGTCTTGGCGTCCATGGCGCAAATTTAGCACAATTGTGCGAAATTGCAAATTGACCCAAAAAAAGCGTCTTGACTAAGCTTGGCTGGCCTGTTGCAGCCAGGTGCTGAAGTGTTGCAAGGCGGGTTTGTCGTCGCTGCCTTCCGGCAGCACCAGGTAATAGTGGCGTGCGCCGGGGAGCGGGGCCGGGTGGGCCAGCACCAGTTCGCCCCGTGCCAGCTCGGCCTCTATCAACAGGCGTGGAACCAACGCCACGCCCATGCCCTGGGCGGCGGCGGCCGTGGTCATGGAGAACTGCTCGTAACGTGGGCCGGACAAGGCCAGCGGCGCCTCCACCTCTTGCGCGGCAAACCAGGCCTGCCAGCTGTCGGGCCGAGTGCTTTGCTGCAGCAAGGGCAGGGTGGCCAGGGCCTTGGCGCTCAGGCTTTTGCGGCCTGCCAATAGCACGGGGCTGCACACCGCCACCACTTCTTCTGCCATCAGCGGCATGGCGTGGGTGCCCGCCCAGTGCTGCACCTGGGCCTCGGTACCCGCAAAGATGGCCGCGTCGAACGGCGTGTCGGCAAACAAAAAAGGGCGGGTGCGCGTTTCGATGTGCACCGTGCTGTCCGGGTGCAGTGCCTGAAAGGCCTGCAAGCGCGGAATCAGCCAGCGCGCCGCAAACGTAGGCACGCTGGCCAGTTGCACGGTGCCGCCGCGCCCTTGGGTGGACATCAGGTCCAGCGTGTCCTGCTCCAGCCCGCGCAGGCGCAGCGCCACCTGTTGGGCGTAGCGCGCGCCGGCCGTGGTCAGCGCCACGCCATGGCGCGTGCGGCGAAACAGCGGCGTGCCCACCAGCTCTTCCAGCGCGGTGATCTGGCGCGAGACGGCGCTCTGCGTCAGCGCCAGCTCTTGCGCGGCGCGGGTAAAACTTTCGTGGCGGGCCGCGGCGTCAAAACACAGCAGGGCCTGGGTGGCGGGGATTTTGCGGCGCATGTATTGGTGTCAGAGGGTGTGGGGTGGCAGTGCAGCGGCGTCTCGCACATGGCGGTTTGCCGCGCGGGCGGTGCTCAGGCGCGCATCGTCCAGCGTGGCAATCAGCAGCGTAGGCTGCCGGTCCGCCTGCGCCACGGCCTGACCATCGGGTGCGGCCAGCAGGCTCAGGCCGCCGTAGTGCACATCACCTTCGGCGCCCATGTAGTTGGCGTAGGCCACATACATCTGGTTCTCGTAAGCGCGCACGGGCACCAGCGCTTGGGCCACAAAGTCGTATGCCGGCATATTGGCCGTGGGCACCACGATGAGGTCGGCACCGGCCAGCGCCAAGCGCCGCGTAGCCTCGGGAAACTCCACGTCGTAACAAATCAGCAAGCCAATGGTCCAGCCCTGCAACATGAAGGTGGCGGCGCTGGGCGCGCCCGCTGCAAACTGGTTACTGTCCAAGTCACCAAACAGATAGGTCTTGCGGTAACTGAGGCAGCGCTGGCCTTGCGCGCTGATCCACTGTGCGGCGTTGAATACCGCGCCACTGGCGTCCTGCTCCGGGTAGCCATAGACCACGGCAATGTGGTGACGTTGTGCAATGGCAGCCACGGCCTGGGCCCAGGCGCCATCGGCCGGCTGGGCCAACTGTTGCACCGCCGCGGCCCCAATGGCGTAGCCGCTGATAAACATCTCGGGGCATACCAGCACTTGGGCGCCGGCTGCGGCGGCTTGCTGCGCGGCTTGGTCCAGGCGTTGCAGGTTGCCGGCCACGTCCAGCGGGGCAGGTGCGCATTGCAGCAGGGCCAGGGTCAGGGGCGTGCGCATGGCCATTAGTCCGGCAGGGCCATGGGGCCCAGTTCGGCAAACACATCGCCGGGGCCTGGGTTGCTGGCGTGCGTGCGGCCGCCCAGGTGGTGGACGATGCCCCATACCGCGTTCAGCGAGGTCTGTACTGCGCCCTCCACCCAAGCCGGCGTCCACGACACATCGTCACCCGCGATGAACAGGCCTTTCTGTTCGGCCGGAAACGCGTCCTGCATGAAGTGGGCGTACATGCGCTGGTTGTAGCGGTAGTGGCCGGGCAACGCGCCCTTGAAGGCGCCCAGAAAATACGGGTCCGCCTCCCACGACACACAAATGGGATCGCCAATGATGTGGCTGGTTATGTCCACCTTGGGGTAGATCTTCTTGAGCGCTTGTAGCGCAAGCTTCACGCGCTTCTCGGGCGACTGGGGCAGCATCTTGAGCGCATCACCCATCCACGCATACGACAGGCAGATGACGGCAGGTTGGTCCGGCCCGTTGTCAAACAGATAAGTGCCGCGCGTGAGCCGGTCGGTCAGTGTCATGCTCATCACATCGCGGCCGGTTTCGGGGTCTTTGTCTTTCCAGAACGGGCGGTCCACCATGACAAAGGTCTTGCTGGATTGCATGTAGCGCGTGCGGTCCAGCGCCATCCACATCTTTTGCGAGAACAGCGACTCTTCCACCGCAATTTGCGTGGTGAGCAGCCAGCTTTGGCAGGTGGTCAGCACGGCGCTGTAGTGGCGTGTGTCGCCCCAGCAGTCGGTGACGGCCAGGCGGCCATCGGCGGTGCGCGCAATGCCGGCCACCCCGGCACGGGTGGCGCCCGCGTGCAGGCTGGCCAGCGTAGTGCCCTGTGGCCAGTGCGCCAGCTGCGTGGGCGCATGGCGCCACAGGCCGTGGGGCACTTGGTCAGCCCCACCGACAATCAGGCGCTGCTCGTCGTCACAGTTGGTCAGCACCACGCGCAAGATTTCGAGCATGGAGTTGGGAAAGTCCGAATCCCAGCCACCCGTGCCAAAACCCACCTGGCCAAAAATCTCGCGGTGGCGGAACGACAGCTTGGAGAACGCCTGGGAGCTGGCGATGAAGTCGTAAAACGTGCGGTCGTCCCACAGCGGCACCAGCGTGTTCCACAGGCGTTTGAGGGTGGGCACGTCGCGCGTACGGATGGCGTTCTGCATGTCCGAAAAGCGGGCATCGTCTTCCAGCGCCTGGGCCCAGGCCTCGGCCACCTCGCGGAACACGGCCGGCAAATCGGCCAGCGACTCCGCGTAATGGGTTTCGCCTTCCAGATCAATCACCGTGCTGCCCGATGCGGGTGTTAGTGGGTTGGGAAAGGGGCGTGTCTGCAGGCCCAGTTGATTCACGTAATGGTAGAAGGCCGTGCCCGACACCGGGAAGCGCATACCACCCAGCTCGGCCACCGTGGCCTTTGTGCCTTCAAAGACCTGAGAACGCAGGCGGCCGCCCATCTTCGAGGCTTCGTAGATCACGGGCTTGAGGCCCAGCTTCATGAGCTCGTAGGCCGCCACCATGCCGGCCATGCCTGCGCCCACAATGGCGACCTCTTCGCCCAGGCGCGCGGCAGGCAGCTGGCCAAGACCCGCGGGGTGGGCAATCCAGTCGTCGAACGCGAAGGGGAAGTCCGGCCCAAAAATAGTGACCGGTGGGCGTTTTTCGGTCGTAGTGGTCTGAGTGGTGTTGCCCATGGCAAGAAGCCCCGAAACAAAAACACACTATGGCATAGGCATGCGTGAATCGCAAGATTGTTGATGGGGTGTATTGGTACAGCAATGCGTGTTCAAGGGTTAAAAATGTCATTAATGCATACCTAAGTGCAAAAGCCTTGATTGTGTGAACCGGGCCCACGGGCTACCATAGCCATCCCGATGATCGCCTGGAGCCCCCTATGCCGCACGCCGCTTTTAACTGGCAAGACCCCTTTCTGCTGGACAGCCAGCTCAGCGATGACGAACGCATGGTGCGGGACGCCGCTGCGGCCTATTGCCAGGACAAGCTGCTACCGCGCGTGACGCAGGCATTTCGCGATGGCAGCACGGATCCGGCTATTTTTAGAGAGATGGGCGAGCTGGGCCTCTTGGGCCCCACCATCCCCGAGCAATACGGCGGCCCCGGCCTCAACTACGTGGCCTATGGCCTGATTGCCCGTGAAGTGGAGCGCGTGGACAGCGGCTACCGCAGCATGATGAGCGTGCAGAGCAGCTTGGTGATGGTGCCGATTTTTGAATTTGGCACCGAGGCGCAAAAACAAAAGTACCTGCCCAAGCTGGCCACCGGCGAATACATCGGCTGCTTCGGCCTGACCGAACCCGACCACGGCTCCGACCCCGGCAGCATGGCCACGCGCGCCCACAAGGTGGCCGGTGGCTACAAGCTCAGCGGCAGCAAGATGTGGATCAGCAACAGCCCGATTGCCGATGTGTTTGTGGTCTGGGCCAAAGAGGTGAGTGAGGGCGGCAAGGTCGGTCCCATCCGCGGCTTTGTACTCGAAAAAGGCATGGCTGGCCTCTCTGCACCCGCCATCCATGGCAAGGTGGGCCTGCGCGCCAGCATTACCGGCGAGATCGTGATGGACGGTGTGTTTTGCCCCGAAGAGAACGCCTTCCCTGAAGTGCAGGGCCTTAAAGGTCCGTTCACCTGCCTGAACAGTGCGCGCTACGGCATTGCCTGGGGTGCACTGGGCGCGGCAGAAGACTGCTGGTTTCGCTCCCGCCAGTACACGCTGGACCGCAAACAGTTTGGCCGCCCACTTGCCGCCAACCAACTCATCCAAAAGAAGCTGGCCGACATGCAAACCGAAATCGCGCTGGGTCTGCAAGGCTGTCTGCGCCTGGGCCGCATGAAGGACGAGGGCACAGCGTCGGTGGAGATTACCTCCATTCTCAAGCGCAACAGCTGCGGCAAGGCGCTGGACATTGCGCGCCTGGCGCGCGACATGATGGGCGGCAATGGCATTAGCGACGAGTTTGGCGTGGCACGCCATCTGGTGAACCTGGAAGTGGTGAACACCTACGAGGGCACACACGACATCCATGCGCTGATTTTGGGACGGGCACAGACGGGGATTGCAGCCTTTGCCAACTGAGAGGGTGGGGCTGCGCATGGCCATGCGCATCGCATAAACTCGCCAGAGTTATGGCCTCTCCTTCCGATACGTTTCCCATCGCTCCTGAGCCGGTCACCTTGCTGGATGTGGCCCGCGCGGCGGGAGTGTCGGCCAGCACGGTGTCGCGCATTCTCAATGGCACGGCCAAAGTAGCGCCAGCCAAGCGTGAAGCGGTGGAAGAGGCCATCCGCCGCCTCCACTTCAAACCCAATCTGTTTGCACGCAGCCTGAAGACCGGCATCACCATGACGGTGGGTGTGCTCACGCAGGCCATCGAAAGCCAGTTTTACTCGCGTGCGCTCAAGGGTATCGAGATGGGGCTGGCCGAGAGTGGCCATTCGTCCATCATTGTGAGCGGCCACTGGAATGCCGAGGCCGACGTGGCCAGTCTAAAGCTGCTGACCTCGCGCCGTGTGGACGGTGTGATCATCCTGACCGGCAACATTGCAGACAGCGAGGTGCTGGCGGTGGCACAGCAGCAGCCGGTGGTGATTACCGAGCGGCAGCTGGAAGGCCCGAATGTGCGCTCCATCAACCTGGACCAACAGCGTGGCGGTTACCTGGCGACGCAGCACCTGCTGGCCCTGGGCCACACCCGCATTGCCCACCTGGCTGGCGTAGAAGACCGGCCTGATGCCCAGCAACGCTACTTGGGTTACCTGCAGGCGCACGAGGAAGCGGGTGTAACGCCCAACCCCCGCTGTGTGGTGCGTGGCAACTTCACCGACAAGGGGGGTTACCTGGCCGCGCAAAAGCTGCTGGACAGCGGTGAGTCCTTTACCGCCATTTTTTGTGCCAACGACGAGTCTGCCCTGGGCGCGCGCTTGGCGCTGTACCAGCGCGGCATCCGGGTGCCCGAAGACGTATCGCTGGTGGGGTTTGACGATCTGCCCATGTGCAACTACATGACGCCACCGCTGACCAGCGTGCGCCAGCCGGTGTACGAGGTGGGCCTGTACGCGGCCCACACCCTGCTGGAGATGATGGGTTACCCCAGCGAGGCGGTGCAGGTGCCGCCACTGGAGCTGATGGTTCGCCAGACCACGCGGGCCCTGCCCACCACATAAAGGCCCCCCGGCATGGGGCGGCCCTGTGCGAATACCTTTATGCGGCGCGGTGCTGCGCAATCAGGGCGCGGTACCAGTGTGCGCTGTCCTTGGCGGTGCGCACCTGGGTGGCATAGTCCACATAAAACAGGCCAAAACGCTTGTCGTAACCCGAATCCCACTCGAAGTTGTCCATCAGGCTCCAGTAAAAGAAGCCTTGCACGTTGACACCCGCAGCCATGGCGTCCAACAGCGCTTGCAAATGGGTGCGCATGTAGTCAATGCGGCGTGGGTCAGCCACTGTGCCGTCTACCACCGCATCGGGGGATGCAAAGCCGTTCTCGGTGATGAAGATGGGGGGCAGGGTGTAGTCGGTGTGGATTTGCACGAGCAGATCGCGCAGGCCCTGGGCGTAGTTTTCCCAGCCCATGTCAGACACGCCGTGGGCATTGGGCGCAGGCACGGGGGGGGTTGCCGCGGAGCTCCAGATGCGGGTGTAGTAATTGATGCCCAGGAAATCCATGGGTTGCGCAATGGTGTCCATGTCACCGGCCTGCACCACGTCGCATACCGGCAGGTCGGCGCCTTCGGGGTAGGCCTTCTTGAACAGCGGGTCCATGTACCAGCGCACAAACATGGCGTATTCCTTGGCGGCCAGGGCTTTGTCGGCGGCACTGTCGGTGGCTGGGGTGGCGGGCGACTGGTTCAGCACAATGCCCAGCGGCGCTTTCACACCCGCGCCGCGCATGGCCTGCAGTGCCAGGCCGTGTGAAAGCAGCAGGTGGTGCGCCACGCGCAGCATGACCTTCTGGTCTTGGATACCCGGTGCAAAGCGGCCCAACTCGTTGCCCAGCACCGCGGTGCACCAGGGTTCGTTGTGGGTGCAGATGCTGGCGGCGCGGTCGCCCAGGCGCTCGCCCATCACGCGGGCGTATTCGGCAAAGTGCAGCGCTGTTTCGCGCGACTCCCAACCACCGCGGTCTTGCAGGCCCTGGGGCAGGTCCCAGTGGTAAAGCGTGATGTGGGGCGCAATGCCACGTGCCAGCAGGCCGTCGACCAGGCGGTCGTAAAAAGCCAGGCCTTCAGGGTTCCAGGCGCCGTAGCCCAGGGGCTGCACGCGTGGCCAGGCAATGGAGAAGCGGTAGCTGTCCACGCCCAAGCTCTGGATCAGGTTCAGGTCTTCTTCCAGGCGGTGGTAGTGGTCGCAGGCCACATCGCCGGTGTCGCCGTTCAGCACTTTGCCGGGGGTGTGCGAATAGGTGTCCCAGATCGACGGGCCACGGCCGCCTTCGTTGGCGGCGCCCTCGATTTGGTAGGCACTGGTGGCCACGCCCCAGTGGAAGGTAGAGGGAAAGTTCAGAGTGCTCATAGGTAAACCAAGTGGTGAAGTTGAAAGGTATCAGATTGCCCGGTGGCGCGTAATGAACTCACGCAGCCAGAGGGCACTGTCTTTGGGGGTTCGGGTCTGGGTGGCGTAGTCCACATGGCACAGGCCAAAGCGTTGGGTGTAGCCCTTGCCCCATTCGTAGTTGTCCATCAGGCTCCAGCCCAACCAGGCCTGCAACGGAACACCCTGGGCCAGAGCCTGGGCGCAAGCCTCCAGATGTTCTTGCAGGTAACGCACACGCACCGGATCGTGCACGCGGCCTGCGTGCACGTGGTCGTCCAGCGCGGCACCGTTCTCGGCCACGTACAGGTTGGCAGGCGCGTATTCGCGGTGGATGCGCACCAGCATCTGGCGCAGGCCTTCGGGAAACACCTCCCAACCCATGGTGGTGTAGGTGGCACCGTCCACCGGCACCTCGCGCGCATGGGGGAAAGGCAGGGCGCCGTCGTGCACGACATGGCCACGCGTGTAGTAGTTGATGCCCAGTGCGTCCAGCGGCTGGCAGATAGTCTGCAGGTCATCGGCGTGCACCACGGGCACCAGGTCGCCATGGGCTTGCCACACGTCCTGCGGGTAGTGGCCGTGGAAGATCGGGTCCAGAAACCAGCGGTTGAACACCCCATCGGCCATCTGCACGGCGTGGGTGGTCTCAGTGCGGGTGTCAGCCGCGTAGTAGGGCTTCACGTCCAGCACCACGCCGACTTGCGCCGTACGGGTGTGGGCGCGCAGGGCGGGCACTGCCAGGCCGTGCGCCAGCATCAGGTGGTGGGCGGCCTGCAGGGCCATGCCGCGGTCTTGCAGGCCGGGCGCGTGGCGGCCCTCTTGGTAACCCACGGTGGCGCTGCAGCGTGGCTCGTTTAGCGTGGCATAGCTGTGCACCCGGTCGCCCAGGCGGCGCGCCACCACCTCGGCAAATTCGGCAAAGGCGTGGCAGGTATCACGGCGCAGCCAGCCGCCCTGCGCGTGCAGGGCCAACGGCAGGTCCCAGTGGTACAGCGTGGCGTAGGGCGTGATGCCACGTGCCAGCAGTTGGTCCACCAGGCGGTCGTAAAAGTCCAGGCCCGGGGTGTTGACGGTGCCGCGCCCGGTGGGCAGCACACGTGGCCAGGCTACCGAGAAGCGGTAGGCCGTGTGGCCCAGCGACTGGATGAGCGCCACATCACTTTCCATGCGGTGGTAGTGGTCGCAGGCCACGTCGCCGGTGCTGCCATCGGCAATGCGGCCGCTGTTGTGGGCAAAGCTGTCCCACATGCTCAAGCCACGGCCGTCGGCATGCACAGCGCCCTCGATCTGGTAGGCGCTGGTGGCCGCGCCGAAGAGGAATTCCTTCGGAAAGGCCTGTGGGTCTGGCAGGGTGTGTGCTGGCATCACAGGCGGTCCTGGGTGCTGGGGTCAAACAGCGAGACGCGGTGCGCTGCCAGCGTCACGTACACCTCGGCGCCAGCGGGCGCTGCCAGCGTGCTGTCGGTGGTCAGGCCCAGCTGCTGTGCACCGACCTGCAGCCACAACACCTGGTTGGGGCCCATGGGTTCGACCAAGCGCACGCGCGCCTGTAGGTGGTGGTTGCCGGGCTGCGTGGCCGCGCTCAGGTCCTCCGGGCGGATGCCCAGCACCACGGCCTGGCCGTCCAGGGGGACCTGCGCAAAGGCGTAGGCCGACACATCCAGGCTCACCGTGTCGTTGACAAAGCGCACGCCCTGGTCGCCGTTGTGCAGGCGGCCTTCGATGAAGTTCATGCTGGGCGAACCCAGGAAGCCGGCCACGTACATATTGGCCGGTTTGCCGTAGACCACGGCGGGGGCGTCGATCTGCTGGATCTTGCCGCCGCGCATCACCGCAATGCGGCTGGCCAGTGTCATGGCTTCCACCTGGTCGTGGGTCACGTAGACCATGGTGGCGCCCAGGCTGGCGTGTAGTTCCTTGAGCTCGCGGCGCAATTCGGAGCGCAGCTTGGCGTCCAGGTTGGAGAGCGGTTCGTCAAACAGAAACACCGCGGCCTCGCGCACCAAGGCCCGACCAATGGCCACGCGCTGGCGCTGGCCGCCCGAGAGGTTGGCGGGCTTGCGCTGCAGCAGCTCGGTCAGGTGCAGCATGCTGGCGGCGCGCTCCACGCGTTTGGCGATCTCGGCCTTGGGCACGCCACTGATGCGGGGGCCGAAGGCCATGTTTTTCTCCACCGTCATGGTGGGGTAGAGCGCGTAACTCTGGAACACCATGCCGATGCCACGGTCCTTGGGGTCGGCCCAAGTCACGTCCTGGCCACCAATGGCAATGCTGCCGTCGGTCACGTCAATCAGCCCTGCAATGCTGTGCAGCAGGGTGGACTTGCCGCAGCCTGAAGGGCCCAGCAGCACCAGGAACTCGCCTTCCTGCACCTCCAGGTTGAGCTGGCTGATGACAGGGTTGTGGCCCAGCGTGATGTCGAGGGATTGGATGGAAATGGAAGCCATGGAGAAATCAACCTTTGACGGCGCCGGAGGCAATGCCGCGAACAAACCAGCGCCCGGAGACGAGGTAAATGAGGAGAGGAACCGCCGAGGTGAGGATGGTGGCGGCCATGTTGACGTTGTAGGTGCGCTCGCCAAACGTGCTGTTGACGATGTTGTTGAGCTGCACCGTCATAGGCGAAAACTCGGTGCCGCCGAAGGTGAGGCCCAGCAGGTAGTCGTTCCAGATGTTGGTGACCTGCATGATGGTGGCCACGATGGCGATCGGGGCCGACATGGGCAACATCAGCTCCAGAAAAATGCGCCAAAAACCACCACCATCAATGCGGGCGGCCTTGAACAACTCGTCCGGGATGGCGCTGTAGTAGTTGCGGAACAGCAGCGTCATGACTGGCATGCCAAAGATGGTGTGGATGACCACGATGGCGGGCAAGGAGCCAAACAGGCCTACCGCCGACAGCATGCGCACCAGCGGGTAGAGGATGACCTGGTAGGGCACAAACACCGCAATCAGCAGGATGGCAAACAGGGCGTTGGCATAGCGTGATTTCCAGAACGAGAGTGCGTAGCCGTTGATGGCACCAATCAGGATGGAGACGATGGTGCTGGGCACCACGATTTGCACCGAGTTCCAGAAGCCCACTTGCAGGCCTTTGCATTCCAGCCCGGTGCAG
The DNA here is from genome assembly GCF_002943465.1 of Rhodoferax sp. TS-BS-61-7. GTDB lineage: Bacteria > Pseudomonadota > Gammaproteobacteria > Burkholderiales > Burkholderiaceae_C > Allorhodoferax. The sequence goes on along the minus strand of NZ_PTQY01000004.1, from coordinate 341,818 downwards.
GCGCTGGACCAGGCGGTGACCCAGGCGTCCAGCGTGGGGGCCATGGGCAGGGCGAAGATGGAGCTGTCCTGGATTTCGGGCATCGTCTTGAACGACGTGACCAGCATCACGTATAGCGGCAGCAAGAAAAACGCAGCTGCGCTCAGCAAGAAGGCATAAGTGCCAATTCGGGCCGGAGTCCAGGTGGAACGTGCGCGATGTGCTATGGTTTTTGTAGTGGTCATGCGCGGCCTCCCTGGGCCTGGTGCTTGCGCACAAAATAGTAGGGCACTAGCAGCGCGAGCACCGTGGCCAGCATCACCACCGAGGCGGCGGATGCCAGGCCAATGGCGCCGCGTTGGAACAGGTGGTCCAGGATGAATTTGGCCGGCACCTCGCTGGCCAGGCCGGGGCCGCCGCCGGTCATGGAGTTGACGGTGTCGTAGACCTTGATGGCCGCAATGGCTTGCAAGATGAAAGCGGTGGCCACGGCGCCGCGGATCATGGGTAGCACGATGCTCACGTAGACGCGCCAAGTGGGAATGCCGTCCAGCCGGCTGGCCTTCCAGATTTCGGCATCCACCCCGCGCAGGCCGGCCAGCAAAATGGCCATGACCAGGCCCGAGGCCTGCCAGACGGCGGCGATAACGATGCAGTACATCACCTTGTCTTGGCTCACGATCCAGTCGACCGTGGCATTGGCAAAGCCCAGGCTGCGCAGAGCGGACTGCAGGCCCATGGTCGGGTTCAGCATCCACTGCCAGACCAGGCCGGTGACCACAAAGGACATGGCGTAGGGGTAGAGAAAAATGCTGCGAAACAGGCTCTCGGCCCGGATTTTCTGGTCGATGAAGACCGCCATCAAAAAGCCCAGCACCATGCACAGGCTGATGGCCAGCACGCCGTACACCACCAGGTTGTTCACCGAGATGAGCCAGCGCTCATTGGCAAAGAGCTTGTTGTACTGCAGCAGGCCGACGAACTCGGCCTTGGGAAACATCCGGGAACTGGTAAACGAAATACCGATGGACCACACCACGGTGGTCAGGTAGCCAACCAGGGCCGTCACGGCCATGGGCAGCAGGGCCACCATGAGCCACCAGTTCGGTGGTCGCCCCCGCTTGAGCTTGTGCATATACAGAGAACCTACAGAGTCAAAGTCAAAACACACCGCAGTGCACCACCGGGGCAGCGCACTGCGGTGAAGGTGAGGGGTTTAGCCCTTCAGGATGGCCGCAAAGGCCTTGGCTGCGTCGTCCACAGACTGGTCGGTGTTCCAGAACTTGGTGATGGCGTCGTCAATCTGGCCCTTCTTTTCGGGGGCTACTGACTGGTTGGGCGACGCGAGATGGCGTGCGGGGTCTTTCAGCGCGGTTACACCCTGCTGGCTGCAGATGTCGAGCTTGCCCATGTCCACATCGGTACGGATGGGGATGGAGCCCTTCTTGGCGTTGAAGGCCACTTGCACGGCTGGCGATGTGGCCACGGTGGCGAACAGTTGCTGGGCTTTGATGGCGTTGGCGTCTTTGGTCTTGGGGAACACAAACACATCGCCTTCAATCATGTAGGGCGCCTTGGCACCCCAGCCGGGGAAGCAGCCAAAGTCCTTGCCGGCGGTTTGTTTGGCCACGGCGAATTCGCCCTTGGCCCAGTCACCCATGACTTGGAAACCGGCCTTGTTGGAGATCACCATGGCGGTGGCCACGTTCCAGTCGCGGTTGGGGGAGCCTGCATCCACATAACCCTTGAGGCGCTTGAAGTCGCTCAGGATCTTCTTGAACTCGGCCGAGGTGGCCACGGCACCGTCGGTGCTAGCGTAGAACTTGCGGTACAGGTCGGCGCCACCAGCAGTGTGCAAGATGGCGTTGAACAGAATGCCTTCTTGCCAAGTCTGGCCACCCAGAGCCAAGGGAATAGCACCCGAGGCCTTGATCTTGTCCAGCGCGGCGAAAAACTGCTCCATGCTCTGTGGCTCGGCGGTAACGCCGGCCTTGGCCAGCACCGCCTTGGAGTACCAGAACCACGAGGGGTTGTGGATGTTCACCGGCATGGCGAAGTACTTGCCGTTGATCTTGACGAACTTCTTCAATGGCTCGGGAAAGATCTTGTCCCAGCCCTCTTTCACGGCCACGGCGTCGATATCGTTCAACAGGCCTTCGGCCACCACTTCGTGGTACTGCTTGGAGGTGTTGAACTGGGCCACGGTGGGCGGCTTGCCGCCAGCAATACGGTTCAGCGTGGTGTTGCGGGCGTTGTCGCCGCCGGCAATGGCGGTGTCTACCCAGGTGCCGCCAGCGGCCTTGTAGGCGGCTGCCAGCTCTTGCACGGCGGCAGATTCGCCGCCCGAGGTCCACCAGTGGATCACTTCGGCAGTTTGGGCCATGGCGCTACCGGCCAGGCCCATGCTGGCGGCCAATACGGCCAGGGTGCTGTGTTTGAAAGTGCGCATCGCTGTCTCCTGAAAAGTTGTTGGGTACGAAAACACGGGACCACATGAAATCGTTGCCAATCGGCAAAAAGAACGCTTGAAAACGTTTTCAAGATAGAAATTAAAGAATTTATGCAGTTACCTGTCAACGCCAAAACCGCTTCCGGTTGCCAAACTCAGGGAAAACACCGAGCGTTTTGGGCGGGTAACATGGGCTTTTCCGCCTTTCGCGAGTTCTTCACCATGCAAGCCACTTCCCCCCCAAGCCCTGTGCCCACCGGTGCCCTGAGCCACCTCAAGGTGCTGGACCTGTCCCGCGTGCTGGCCGGCCCCTGGTGCACACAAATGCTGGCCGACCTGGGCGCCGATGTGGTGAAGGTGGAGCGGCCCGAGGTGGGCGATGACACCCGCCACTGGGGTCCGCCCTTTTTGCAGGACGCGCGCGGCCACGACACGGCGCACGCCAGTTACTTCACGGCTTGCAACCGCAACAAACGCTCCATCACCATCGACATCGCCAAGCCCGAGGGCCAGGCGCTGATCCGCCAGATGGCGCTGCAGAGCGACATCCTGGTGGAGAACTTCAAGGTGGGAGGCCTCGCGCATTACGGGTTGGATTACGCCAGCCTCAAAGAAGTGAACCCGCGCCTGATTTATTGCTCCATCACGGGCTTTGGCCAGACAGGCCCCTACGCCGAGCGCGCGGGTTACGACCTCATGGTGCAGGCCATGAGCGGCATGATGAGCATCACCGGCCGAGCCGATGGTGAACCCGGTGGCGGCCCGCAGCGCGCGGGCGTGGCCATTACCGATGTGTTCACCGGCATCTATGCCACCAGCGCCATCCTGGCAGCGGTGGAAATGCGGCACCGCACGGGGCAGGGCCAGCACATCGACATGGCGCTGTTAGACGTGGGCATGGCCATCTTGGCCAACCAGGCCGCGGGCTTTTTGAACACCGGCCAGGTGCCGCAGCGCATGGGCAACGCCCACCCCAGCCTGGTGCCCTACCAGGACTTCCCCACGGCGGATGGCGCCATGCTGCTGGCTATCGGCAACGACGGGCAGTTTGCCCGTTTCAGCGCGGCGGCGGGCCACCCCGAGTGGGCGCAAGACCCGCGCTTTGGCACCAACACCGAACGTGTGGCGCACCGCGCCACGCTGATTCCGATCTTGCGGGAGGTCACGCGCTGGCGCACCACGGCCGAGTGGATAACGCTGCTGGAGGACAAGGCCGTGCCCTGTGGCCCCATCAACACCGTGGACCAGGCCTTTGCCGACGCCCAGGTGCAGGCCCGTGGTTTGGTGCAAAAACAGGCCCTAGCGCCCGTAGCTACTGCGCAAACAGCTATTGAAAGCATAGCAACCGTGGCCAGCCCGCTACGCCTGGGCGACGCACCAGTACAGCTGCGCCATGCGCCGCCCGCGCTGGGCGAGCACACCGACGACGTGTTGGCGGGGCTGGGGCTGGACGCGGCAGCCATTGCCGCGCTGCGCGCAGCCAAGGTGGTCTAGCCGACCTTGCGCCGAAACCGCCTTAGGCCTTGCCCAGCACTTCCCAACGCTCCAGCGCGTTCATCAGTTCTTCGTCGATCTGCGCATTGCGCTCGGACAGGGCGATGGCGCGCGCGTTGTCGCTGGCGTAGAGGCTGCCGTCGGCCAGGGCCTCGGTGATGTCTTTCTGCTCGGCTTCCAGCGCCGCAATCTGCTCGGGCAGGGCGTCCAGCTCGCGTTGTTCCTTGAAGCTGAGCTTTTTGGCCTTCGTGGGCGCGGGCGCCGCCGGCGCAGCCGCACTCACTTGGGCGGTGGCTTGCTCCTGTTTTTGTAGCTGCTCGCGCTCGTAGTTAAAGGGCTTGGCCGTGGTTTTGCCTTGCGCTGCATTGATGGCGTTGGCCCGTTTGGTCTGTATCAACCAGTCGCTGACGCCGCCTTCGTATTCGCGCCACTTGGCGTCGCCTTCGTAGGCAATGGTGCTGGTGACGACGTTGTCCAAGAAGGTCCGGTCGTGGCTGACCAGGAACACCGTGCCGTCGTAGTTTTGCAGCAGGTCTTCCAGCAGTTCCAGTGTGTCGATGTCCAGATCGTTGGTCGGCTCGTCCAGCACCAGCACGTTGGCCGGGCGGGCGAACAGGCGGGCCAGCAGCAGGCGGTTGCGTTCGCCACCGCTCAAGCTGCGTACAGGTGAGGTGGCGCGGGCCGGCGAGAACAAAAAGTCGCCCAGGTAACTCTTGCGGTGCTTCTTCTGGTTGCCAATCTCGATCCACTCACTGCCGGGACTGATGAAGTCTTCCAGCGTGGCGTCCAGGTCCAGCGCGTTGCGCATCTGGTCGAAGTAGGCGACGGTGATGTTCGCACCCTGGCGCACCGTGCCCCAGGGGCTGTGGCCGGGTTCGGGCTTGGGGGAATTGGCCGGTGCCGGGTCAGCCTTGTGGTCGCCCAGAATGAGTTTGAGCAGCGTGGTCTTGCCCGCGCCGTTGGGGCCTAGCAGGCCAATCTTGTCGCCGCGCAGAATCGTGGCGGTGAAGTTGTCGACGATCTTGCGGTCGCCAAAAGTTTTGGACACGTGCGTGAGTTCAGCCACCAGCTTGCCGCTCTTGTCGCCGGTGTTCACATCCATGTTCACGCTGCCAACCACATCGCGGCGCGCTTCGCGTTTGCTGCGCAGCTCGTCCAGGCGCACGATGCGCGCGGTGGCACGGGTGCGGCGCGCTTCGACGCCCTTGCGAATCCACACTTCTTCTTGCGCCAGCAGCTTGTCTGCCTTGGCATTGATGACGGCTTCTTGCGCCAGCTGTTCTTCTTTTTGCAGCAGGTAGGCGGCAAAGTTGCCGGGGTAACTCATCAGCTTGCCGCGGTCCAGCTCAACGATGCGCGTGGCCACGTTATCGAGGAAGGACCGGTCGTGGGTGATGGTGATGATGGAGCCTTTGAAATCGACCAGCAGGCCTTCCAGCCATTCGATGGAGTCCAAGTCCAAATGGTTGGTCGGCTCGTCGAGCAGCAGCACATCGGGCTGGGCCACCAATGCCTGGGCCAGGGCCACACGCTTTTTGGTACCGCCGGACAAGGTGCTAACGATAGCGTCGGGGTTCAGGTGCAGGCGCTGCAGCGTTTCATTCACGCGCTGTTCCCAGTTCCAGCCGTCCAGGGTTTCGATCTCGCTTTGCATCGCGTCCAGGTCACCTTCGCCCGCGCAATACTGCTCAATCAGGCCAATAACCCGCTCCAAACCTGCGCGAACAGCTATGAAAACCGTAGCGTCGCCATCCAGCTGCGGCTCTTGGGCCACGTAAGAAATGCGGGTGCCGCCTTGTACCTGCAGGGTGCCATCGTCGGGCCGTTCCATACCGCCCAAAATCTTGAGCATGGAGGATTTACCCGCGCCGTTGCGGCCGATCAGGCCCACGCGCTCCTGCGTTTCAAGGGAAAAGTCAGCGTGGTCGAGCAGGGGGACGTGCCCAAATGCCAGCTGGGCGTCGAGAAGGGTAATAAGTGCCATAAGGATCCGGTGTAGCCCCCGATTATCCCTTGTGGGCTGTTTGCCCCTCCGCTGCGGAGGTTCAGACCACTCTATTACGCCCGCGCTGCTTGGCCAGGTAGAGGGCCTTGTCCGCCTCGGTATAGAGCGTGTCGAAGTCGCGCTTCTCTTGCGCCGTGGTGCTGGCCAGGCCAAAGCTGGCGGTGACGGCAATGGTGGTCTTCTCCCATTGCACGGGCGTGCTTTCCAGCCGGAAACGCAGCTTTTCGGCCAGCTTGCGCCCAGCCTCGGCCGAGGTGTTGGGCAGCAGCACGATGAATTCTTCGCCTCCCAGACGGCCCACCAGGTCGGTACTGCGCACGGTGGTGCTGGCCAGCGTGGCCACATGGCGCAGCACGGCATCGCCCGCAGGGTGGCCCCAGGTGTCGTTCACCCGCTTGAAGTGGTCCAGGTCCAGCAGCAGGATGGTGGTGGCACTGCCCTGGCGCTGGGCGCGCTTGAGCTCGCTGCGGCTCAGTTCGACAAAGGTGTTGCGGTTGAACAGGCCGGTGAGGCCGTCTTGCCGCGTCAGGCGCTCCAGGTCACGCTGCTTTTGGCTGAGCTCGGCGTTGGCTTTTTCCAGCTGCCGTTGTTGCAGGGTGAGGGTGCAGAACTGGCGCCACATGAAGCAAGAACACAGGCAACCCAGCACACAGGCCGCGAAACCATTGAGGCGGTTGGACAGCAGCAGCTCGGGGTGGACCTGGGCCCACCCCATGAGCTTGAAAAAGGCCAGATAAGACAGGGCATACACCGCTGCTGCCATGCGGGGTTGCAGGTACACAGCACCACCCGCCACTAGGCAGGCGATGAGGTAAGCCGTGATGTTGGGCGTGATGGGCTGGTCTACCGCCACCAGAATCAGGCCGTCGACCATGATGAGTGCGGCATTGGCCGTGGCCAGCCAGCGGGCTGTGCGCGTGTGGCGGATTTGCCCTGCCCGGTGAACCAGCCAGCCCATGGCCAGTGCGGCACTGACAATGAAGGCATGGGCCCAGACGAGCCGCAGGTTCCATGCCGCCACGGCTGGCGGGAGCGACGCGTCCAGCAGGCGCCACAAAAATCCGATCAGGAACAAGCCGTTGAACCCGGCGGCCACGGGCCACAGCATGCGCAGCCGGAACAGATTGACGCCGGTGGCGTCGTCTGCGACCTGGGCATCTTCGGCGCGCCAGCGCGCAGTCGTCTTTCGCAGGGAATATAGGAAGATTTGGTCCATGGCTGAACCAAAGACTGTAGCAGCCACGGTGTGACAAAACTGCCTCCAGCCCCGCAGGATTGGTAGGATGCCCGCATCCCACCAACCGCAAGGACAACCATGCCGGAACGCATCATCCCCCGCGCCCACGATCTGGGCGGCGGCTTCACCGTACGGCGCGTGCTGCCCGCCATGCAACGCCAGGCCATCGGCCCCTTTGTGTTCTTTGACCATTTCGGCCCGGTGACCGCGCAACCCACCGATAACCACGATGTGCGTCCGCACCCCCATATCGGCCTGGCTACGGTGACCTATTTGCTGGAGGGCGCGATGATGCACCGTGACTCCACGGGCGTGGTGCAGCGTATCGAGCCCGGCGCCATCAACTGGATGACGGCGGGCCGCGGCATCGTGCACTCCGAACGCACGCCTGATGATTTGCGCAGCATCACCCGCCGCAGCCATGGCTTCCAGCTCTGGTCGGCGTTGCCGGCCGAGCGTGAAGAGGACGCGCCGTCGTTTGCCCACACACCGGCCAGCGCGATCCCTGAAGTGCAACTGCCGGGTGCCACGGTGCGTGTGCTGATCGGTACGGCGTTTGGCGCCACCTCGCCCGTGGCCACGCTCTCGCCCACGCTGTACCTGGCGCTGGAGTTGCAGGCGGGTGCACTAGTCACTATTCCCGATGCGGCGCAGGAGCGCGGCATTTACAGCGTGGACGGCCCGCTGGAAGTGGACGGAGAACTGCTGGAGCCCGGTGAGATGCTGGTGCTGGAGGCGGGCAGCACCCCCACGCTGTGCGCCCGCGAGACCACGCGCGTGATGCTGGTGGGTGGCGCGCCGCTGGGGCACCGCCACATGGTGTGGAACTTTGTCTCCAGCCGCAAAGAGCGCATCGTGCAGGCGCAGGACGACTGGGAGGCGCAGCGTTTTCCCACCGTGCCCGGCGAGACCGAATTTATCCCGCTGCCAGCACGGCGCCCTTAGCCGCATCGGCCTGCGCGTCCTTCAATGCCTGGGCGGCAATGTCCAGCGAACGCAGGCGCAGCGCAGGGTCATACACATCACACACCAGCATCAGTTCGTCGGCCTGCGTGGCCTCGGCCATGGCAAGCAGGCCGTCGCGCACGGTATCGGGCCCGCCAATCACGGCCTCACCCAAAAAGTCGGCAATCGCGGCACGCGCGTCGGCCGGGCACTGGGCCAAAAAGTTCGGTACCGGGGCTGGCAAGGCCTTGCGCTGGCCGGTCAGGATTCCCAGCACGCGCTGGTAAATGCTGCTGGCCAGCAATTCGGCCTCCTCATCCGTAGGCGCCGCCACCAGCGGCACGCCCACCATCACATAGGGCTTGGCCAGCGTGGCCGAGGGCTTGAACAGGCTGCGGTACATGCTGACGGCCTGGTGCAAAAAGCGCGGCGCAAAGTGCGAGGCAAACGCGTAGGGCAGTCCCATGTGCGCGGCCAGCTGGGCTGAGTACAGGCTGGAGCCTAGCAACCAGATGGGTACGTTGGTGTCCGCACCCGGCATGGCCACCAGCTTTTGCCCCGGCTGAAGTGGGCCCAACAGGGTTTGCAGCTCCATCACATCGCGCGGAAAGTCTTCCTCGTTCTCCACCTTGCTGCGGCGCAGGGCGCGCATGGTGGCCTGGTCGGTGCCAGGCGCGCGGCCCAGGCCCAGGTCGATGCGGCCGGGGTACAGCTCGGCCAGCGTGCCAAAGGCCTCGGCCACCACCAGCGGCGCATGGTTGGGCAGCATGATGCCGCCCGACCCCACGCGGATGCGCTCGGTGCCGCCCGCAATGTGGCCCACCAGCACCGCCGTGGCCGAGCTGGCAATGCCGGGCATGTTGTGGTGTTCGGCCAGCCAATAGCGGCTAAAACCCAGTTTTTCGGCATGTTGCGCGGTGCGCAGGGCAATTTGCAGGGCTTCCGCCACCGTGCCGCCTTCACGCACGGCAACCAGGTCCAACAGCGACAAACGGGTGTTTTTCAGAGCATTCATGTAAGCAATTGTCATAAGAACCCTAAAACCTTGCTCCCGCTAGTCCGATGGAACTATTGTTGCAATGCAGCACAGGGTTAATACTGAGTCCACCTTTCCAACCTTTAGAGGTGTTTTATGAAACTCAAGTCCATTCTTGGCACTGCCGCTACCGCAGCCGTGTTGGCCGGTGCATCCCTGGGCGCCAATGCGGCGACGGGCACCATTTACGCACCTCCTGCAGGTGCGTCGTTCTCCGATCTGGAGGTCGGGAGCATTTACATTGCAACCCTGTCCGACCTGGTGGGCAGTTTTTTTGGCGCCAGCTCGGTGGCTTATGGGCCCATTACCCTGACTCTGGGTTCGGTGACTTTCACCAGCGGCACCGTTGGCACCCTGGGAACTGACCTGGACGCCAGTGCGGCCGGTTTCTCGTTCAAAAACGTGGCCATCGGCAATTACATTGTCAAAGCCAGTGGTTACGTGACGGGCGGCCAGCTGCCCGGCGTGTCTCTGGTAGCCGCCAACTACACCGTTACTCCGGTGCCAGAGCCCGAGTCCTACGCGCTGTTGCTGGCGGGTCTGGGTCTGGTGGGCACCATCGCCCGCCGCCGCATGAAAGCCTCGGCCGAAGCCTGATTCCCGGTTCACCCCAGCAAAAAGGGCTTGCCAGTTGGCAAGCCCTTTTGTTTTGGCGGTCGGCTAAAGATTAGCGGCTGCTGGGGAAGCTGAACACCGCGCCTTCGCGCACGCCGGCCGAAGGCCAGCGCTGCGTGATCGTCTTGCGCTTGGTGTAAAAGCGCACGGCATCCGGGCCGTAGGCGTGCAGGTCGCCAAACAGGCTGCGCTTCCAGCCGCCAAACGAGTGGTAGGCCACGGGTACGGGCAACGGCACGTTGACCCCCACCATGCCAACCAAGATGTTGTCGCTGAAGTAACGGGCCGCTTCACCATCCCGCGTGAAGATGCAGGTGCCGTTGCCGTATTCATGCGCGTCGATCATGTCCATGGCCTCTTGCAAGGTTTTGACGCGCACCACGCCCAATACCGGGCCAAAAATTTCTTCTTGGTAGATCACCATGCCGGGCTTCACGTTGTCAAATAGGCAGGGGCCCAGGTAGTAGCCGTCTTCGTGGCCGGCCACCGTCAGGCCGCGGCCATCCACCACCAGTGTGGCGCCTTCCTTCACGCCCTGGTCCACATAGCCCTTCACCTTCTCGAAGTGCGGCTTGGTCACCAGTGGACCCATGTCCATGCCGGGCGCAGTGCCGGGGCCGACTTTCATCTTGGCGATCTCAACCTTCAGGCCGGCAATCACGGCGTCCGCCGTGGCGTCGCCCACGGCCACCACCAGCGGAATCGCCATGCAGCGCTCGCCGCACGAGCCATAGGCCGCGCCCATGAGTGCGCTCACCGCGTTGGCCACGTCGGCATCGGGCATCACCACGGCGTGGTTCTTGGCGCCACCCAGCGCCTGCACGCGCTTGCCGTGTGCGCAGCCTGTGGCGTAGATGTATTCGGCAATCGGTGTGGAGCCCACAAAACTCACGGCTTTCACGCGTGGGTCGGTCAGCAGCGTGTCCACGGCTTCCTTGTCGCCGTTGACCACGTTCAGCACGCCGGGTGGCAGGCCGGCTTCCAGTGCTAACTCGGCAATACGCAGCGTGGAGCTGGGGTCGCGCTCTGACGGCTTCAGGATGAAGGTGTTGCCGCAGGCCACGGCCATGGGCCACATCCACAGGGGCACCATGGCAGGGAAGTTGAAGGGGGTGATGCCGGCGGTGACGCCCAGCGCCTGGAATTCGGACCAGCTGTCGATGGCCGGGCCTACGTTTTTGCTGTGCTCGCCCTTGAGCAGTTCGGGCGCGTAAGACGCGTATTCCACGTTTTCAATGCCGCGCTGCAGTTCACCCAGCGCGTCGCTCAGCACCTTGCCGTGTTCGGCGGTGATCAAAGCGCAGAGTTCTTCGGCATGTTTCTCCAGCAGCACCTTCAGGTTGCCCATCACGCGGGCGCGCTTGAGCGGCGGCGTGTTGCGCCAGGCTGGGAAGGCAGCCTGCGCATTGGCGATGGCGTCTTCTACGGTGGCTTTGGGGGCCAGCAGTACACGTTTCTCGGCGCGGCCGGTGGCGGGGTTGAAGACGTCCTGGGCGCGTTCGCTGGTGGTGATGATCTTGCCGCCGATGAGGTGGCCTACGGTGGGGAGTTGGGACATGGGAGTGGTTTAAGTGCCAAAAATGCCGCTAGCGCTTATGGGGTGTTCGCAAGCAGCTATAAAAATAATAGTAAGTGGATGCGCTTGAAACTAACGTCAATCGGCTTATGCCGTCTCGTTGATGGCCTCACCCAGCGCGTTGACCAAGCTGTCGATCTCGGCCTCGGTGCTGATAAAGGGGGGTGCCAGCGCAATGCAGTCGCCGGCGTAACGCACGTAAAAGCCCTTGTCCAGGCAGCGCATAGCCACTTCGTAGGGGCGCTTGGCGGGTTCGCCGGGCACGGCGGCCAGCGTGAAGCCGGCCGACAAGCCCAGGTTGCGGATGTCGGTGATGTGTTTGGTGCCGCGCAGGCTGTGCACCGCTTTTTCGAAGTAGGGGGCCAAAGCGTTCACCCGCTCAATCATGTTTTCCTTGACCAGCAGGTCCAGCGCCGCAATGCCGGCCGCGCAGGCCACGGGGTGGGCGGAGTAGGTGTAGCCGTGGGGGAATTCCAGCATGTAGTCCGGGCCGCCCTGGTTGATGAAGGTGTCGTAAATCTCTTTCTTGGCCACCGTCACGCCCAGGGGCTGTGCGCCGTTGGTGATTTGTTTGGCGGCGTTCAGGATGTCCGGCACCACGCCAAAGTAGGCCGCACCGGTGTAGGCACCCAGGCGGCCAAAGCCGGTGATCACTTCGTCAAAAATCAGCAGGATGTTGTTCTGGGTGCAGATCTCGCGCAGGCGCTGCAGGTAGCCCACGGGCGGCACCACAATGCCGGCAGAGCCGGACATGGGCTCCACGATGACAGCGGCAATGTTGGAGGCGTCGTGCAGAGCAATCAGGCGCAGCAGCTCGTCGGCCATGTCACCGCCTTTTTCAGGCAGGCCCTTGCTGAAGGCGTTGGATGCCAGCTGGGTGTGGGCCAGGTGGTCGGCCTCAATGCCCTGGCCGAAGGTCTTGCGGTTGGCGGGCAGGCCGCCCACCGAGATGCCGCCAAAGTTCACACCATGGTAACCCTTCTCGCGGCCGATCAGTCGGGTCTTGCTACCCATACCTTTGGCGCGCCAGTAAGCGCGGGCCATCTTCAGCGCGGTGTCCGCGGACTCGGAGCCGGAGCCGGTGTAGAACACATAGTCCAGGCCTTCGGGGGTCAGTTCCACAATCTTGTTAGCCAGCTCAAACGACAGCGGGTGGCCAAACTGGAAAGCGGGCGAGTAGTCCATGGTCGCCATTTGTTTGCTCACCGCCTCGGTGATCTCGCGGCGGCCGTGGCCCAGGCCCGCACACCACAGGCCGGAGAGGCCGTCAAAAATCTTCTTGCCGTTGGAGTCGGTGAAGTAGGCGCCTTGGGCGCTCACCATCATGCGCGGGTTGGCTTTGAAATCGCGGTTGCCGGTAAAGGCCATCCAGTGCGACTCCATCCATTCACGGCTCATGGGGAAGGTGGATGCGCTGGTGACGGCTTCGCCAATGGCGGGGCTGCTGGTGTCGTTGAGCTTCATGGGGAACTCCAGGGGATGAGGTTGTTAAGCCTTAGGGGCGATGGTGCATTGTGGGTAGCTCTGTTACTCTTATAAAGTCACAAATATCACTATTTACTTCGCAAACTATGAAAGTAACTTTTGCCCCCACGCTCCCCCATTGCATGTGGGTCGCTGCCCCCCAAGGGGGCGCCTTTGGCAAAACCCCAAATCCCCATCTTGGGGCGGCCCGGCGATGAAAGCTTCGCCCTCTAAAAACAAGGCCGTTCTGGGCCAGATCGGCGACATGGACCTGCGCCTGTTGCGCGTGTTCAAGGCCGTGGTCGACTGCGGTGGCATGGCTGCGGCCGAGCTCGAGCTCAATATAGGCACATCCACGGTCAGCCGCCACATCAAAGATCTGGAAACCCGGCTGGGCCTGACCCTGTGCCGGCGCGGCCGGGCCGGCTTTGCGCTCACGCCCGAGGGCGAAAAGATCTACGCCCAGACCAGCCAGCTGCTGGCTGCTACTGACGCGTTTCGGAGCAGCGTGGACGAAATCCACCAGCGCATGGGCGGGCAGCTGCAGATGGCGGTGTTTGACAAAACCGCCAGCAACCCGGCCAGCCACATTGCCGAAGCTATCGCTCACTTTCATCTAGAGGCGCCGGACGTGGGGCTCAACCTGCATGTGGCCACCCTTACCGCCATTGAGCGCGGCGTACTCGACGGGCAGTTCCACGTGGGCATCATCCCTGGCCACCGTGCCTCTGACGTATTGGAATACACCCCACTGTTTGATGAACACATGCTGCTGTACTGTGGCACGCGCCACCCGCTGTGGAACGCCGACCACCGCACCCTGGCCTGGGACACCTTGCCCAAGCATGCGTTCGCAGGGCTGGGCTACCACTCGCCGAATATGGAGCTGAGCCAGCGCATGCGCCTGCCGCGCCGCGCCACGGGCTTTGACCAGGAGTCGATCGCCACGCTGATCCTCTCGGGCCAGTTTTTAGGCTTTCTGCCCGACCACTATGCGGAGAGTTTTGTGCGCCGCGGCCTGATGCAGGCCGTGCGGCCGGACCTGCTGAACTATGCCTGCCAGTTTTTCGCTATTACACGGAAATCACCACAGCCGAGCCGGGCGACGCGGGCGTTTCAGGCGTGTTTAGCCTTGGCGCATCCCCCGGTCTGACGATGGGTCTTGCATTGATGTAAATTTTGATGATAATTTGCATCAAATAAGGAGCCGTCTTTTAATGAGAACTACAGTCACTATCGACGATGCGTTGTACGAGCAGGCGCTCCGGGTCGCAGACCCGTCCGTGGACAAGGCCGACATTTTTCGTGAGGCCATGAAGACCTTTGTGCGCGTTCAAGCGGCTAAGCGTCTTGCCGCACTGGGCGGCAGTGTGCCGCAGATGCCGGACGTGCCCCGTCGCAGTGTAGAGCCGCTGTCGCAGTGAGCGTTCTTATTGACACCTCGGTATGGGTAGACCACTTTCGCCAAGGCAATGCAGCCTTGGTCGACTTGGTGGTGCTGGACCAAGCGCTGACGCATCCGATGGTCGTTGCCGAGCTGGCGTGCGGGACCCCACCTGCCCCGCGAGAGCGAACACTGGGAGACATTGGCCTGTTGCGAGTCGCCAATCAAGCAGGTTTGGAGGAGGTCGTCGCCATGATCGAGCGTGACAAGCTGTTTGGTCTGGGGTGTGGCCTGGTGGACTTGGTGCTGCTGGCATCCACCCGCATCACGCCTGGTGCAACCTTATGGACGCTGGACAAGCGCTTGGCAGGCCTGGCACAGCGATTTGGCGTGGCGCATCCGGCAGGAGTGCACTAGGCTACGCGCCGCTTCAGACACCATAAAACCTGAAATCCATCGCCGGCTTCTCGCCATGGATCAGCTCGGCAATCGCCTTGCCCGACCCCGCGCCATGCGTCCACCCAAGCGTGCCATGGCCGGCGTTGACCCACAGGCCGCGCACCGGGCTTTGGCCGATGTAGGGGATGTTGGTGGGGGTGGCGGGGCGCAGGCCAGTCCAGTAGTTGGGCTGGCCGCCTTCGGCCTCGCTGCGGGTGTCGCACACGCCGGGCAACACTTCCTCAATGCGGCGTGCCAGCATGTTGCAGCGCGCCTGGGCCACGGGAGTGTCCAGTGACAGGTCGAACCCGCCTACCTCGATGGTGCCGGCCACGCGCAGCTGGTCGCCCAGGCGGCTGATGGCGATCTTCTTGGCGTCGTCGATGGTGGAGACCAAGGGGGCCAGTTCGGGCTTCAGGATCTTGAAGGTGGCGCTGTAGCCCTTGCCGGGGTAGATGGGCAGGTCCACACCCACGGTGCGCAAAAGCGGTGCGGTGTACGAACCGGCCGCCACCACGATGTGGTCGGCTTGCAGTGTGCGCAGCGATCCAGGCACTTTTTTGCCTTTTGGGCCGGTGGATAGTGCGCGAACAGCTGCTGATTTGATAGCGCCCAGGCTGACGTTCAAACCATCCACGCTGTGTTCGTACAAAAACTCGGCGCCGCGCGCTTCACACAACTTGGCCAGTTCCTGGGTGAACACGCGGCAGTCGCCCGACTCGTCGCTGGGGGTGATGGTGCCGCCCACGATGTTGCTGCTGAACGACGTGAACGCGGGCTCGATCTTCAGCAGCTCTTCCTTGCTGATGACCTGGCGGTTCACGCCGTATTTGCGCATCAGCGCGGCGGCGTCGCCTGCCGTGTCGAAGGACTTTTGGTCGCAGTAGTAGTGGGCAATGCCACGCTCCAGCCGGTTGTATTCGATGCCGGTGGCGGCCACCACGTCTTTCAGTGCCGCGTGGCTGTAGGCGCCCAGGGCGACGAGCTGCTGCACATTGCGCTCAAACGCGGTGTCGTTGCAGTTGGCCAGGAACTGCAGGCCCCAGGTGTACTGGTGCAGGCCGGGGCCAAACGGGTTTTGCGGGCGGAACAGCAGCGGCGCTTCCTTGCTCAGCATCCATTTCAGGGCCTTCAGCGGGGCTTCCTTATTCGCCCAGGGTTCGCAGTAGCTCACCGAAATTTGCGCGCCGTTGGCAAAGCTGGTTTCCATGGCGGCGTCAGGCTGGCGCTCCACCACAGTCACCTCGTGGCCCAGCTCCAACAGGTGCCAGGCGGTGCAAATGCCGATGGTGCCGGCGCCGAGAACAATGATTTTCATAGTGCCAGTGTGATGCAAGGGGCGCGCCTGCAAAAGCGAAATGAAAGCGTTTGCGAAAACATTAGCAGCGCTAATAATGTGGGCCATGCGAACCTTTGATACCGATGCCCTGGAATGCCTGGCCGCCATTGTGGAAGAGGGCGGTTTTGAGCGCGCCGCCGTGCGCCTGTCCATCACCCAGTCTGCCGTGTCGCAGCGCCTGCGCGCGCTGGAGGCGCAGGTGGGCACCGTGCTGTTGGTGCGCAGCCGCCCGGTCAAGGCCACCACAGCGGGCCGCCTGCTGATCAAACATGCCATGCAGATGCGCCTGCTGCGCGCCGACCTGGAGGGTGATCTGCAGGAGCTGGCCCCCAACACAGGCGCGACGCGCGAGGACGAACGCATCTCGATTGCGGTGAACGCCGACAGCATTGCCACCTGGGCGCTGTCGGCGCTGGACCCGCTGGTGCACGCCGGACTGCCGCTGGAAATCATTACCGACGACCAGGATTTCACCCACGAATGGCTGCGCGAAGGCCAGGTGCTGGGCTGTGTGACCACGCTCAAACAGGCGCTGCGCGGCTGCAAGGTGCTGCCACTGGGTGCCATGCACTACGTGGCGGTGGTGAGCCAGGCCTATGCGCAGGCGCACTGCCCACAAGGCCTTACGCCGCACAACTTCCGCAGCATTCCGTTCGTAGCCTTCAACCGCAAGGACGACTTGCCGTCTGAATTTGTGGGCCGGGCACTGAACCTGCGCCGCGTCTCGGTCAGCCAGCGGTTTGTGCCCAGCTCCGAGGGCATGGTACGCGCCGTGTTGGCCGGCTGGGGCGCCAGCGTGGTGCCGGAGCTGCTGGTGCGCGGCCTGATCGACAACGGCCAACTGGTGAACCTGGTACCCACGGTCACGCTGCCGGTGAACCTGTACTGGCACTGCTGGAACCTGAATTCCGAGGTGATTGACCGGCTGACGGCCGCGCTGTCGCAAGCGGCGGGGCGCATTCTGGTGGAGAAGACTGCTTAGTCACAAACTGGGCGGCCTCTCTGCAATTTGACGCCGCCGAATAGAATGGCCGCATGAACACCGCCGCCCCCGCCAAAATCTCTTTCAAACAGCAGATGCTGCAGGCGCGGGAGGACGCCATCATCCGCGCCGTGAACCTGTTACTGGCCGAGAAGGGGTTTGAGGCGATGACGGTGGACGAGGTGGCCGCCAATGTGGGCATTGCCAAGGCCAGCCTGTACAAACACTTTCCCAGCAAAGAAGACCTGGCCGCTGCCGCCATGGCCCACCTCATGGGCCAGGCCCAGGCCTTTCTGGACACCTTGCCTGAGGATCAAGCGCCGCTGGACAAGCTGCGCGCCGTGGTGCGCTGGACCATGGGCCTGAAGCTGGGCGGCGAGATGCCGTCGCTGCCGAGCCAGAACTCCACGCTGCGCGCCACCCTCATGGGCCACAAGGCCTATATGGACGGGCTGATGGACGTGAGCGACCGCCTGGGCGCCTGGATTGTGGCGGCGCAGGCGCAAGGCCTGATCAACCCCAAACTGCCGGCCATTGCGGTGCTCTACACCTTGTACGCACGCGCGTGCGACCCGGTGCTGGAATTCCTCAAGATGGGTGAACTGCAGACGGACGATGAAATTATCGAGCTCGTATTGTCCACCTGTTTTGATGGCCTAAATGCCCGCTAGCCCTTATAGCTATTGCGCAAGCAGCTCCTGAATTGATAGCGTTTTAAGTCAATACTTCAAACCGCCATTCCACCTGCAGCGCCAATGTCTGCCTGGTCTGCAGTACCTGCAAGCCCGGCTGACCTTCGGCGTGGAAGGCGTCGATCGGGTGGGTCACCGGTTCAAAACAAAAGTGCTGGCCTTGCGGCGGGCGGTACAGCAGGCAAAACCCATCGTTCTTGCCGCGCGCCACCACGGCTGGGTCGCGCATGTGCAGGCGCAGGCCGTGCTCGGGCCAGTCGATGTGGGACTGGCCGCTCCAGCCGGTGTAGGCGTTGTCGATCAGGCTGCCACTCACGCCCATGCCTTGGCGTGGGTCCCAGCTGGGCGGAAAGTCGCTGGTGTGGACCGTGGGCATGGGGTCGGCCCCGCTGAGCCACACGCCCTGCACCGCCCCATGCAAACGCGCATTCGGCGTACGCAAAAACGCCGGGTGCTGGCCCAGGCCGTAGGGCAGGCTGTCCGCGCCCAGGTGGGTGACTTCCAGCAGCTGGTCCATGCCGTCCTCGCGCAGCACAAAACGCTGCAACGCGCGGTAGTGATAGGGGTTGCCATCAAAGCCTTTGGATTCGAGCGCCATCTCCAGCGTGTCCAGCCGCGGCTGGCGGATCGCCCAGGGCTGCAGCCAGCCGTCGCCATGGATGGGATAAGGCTCGCCCTCGCGGTTGGGGCGCATGGGGTGGGTCACGCCTTGGTGGGTAAAGCCACCGTGGCCAATGCGGTTGGACCAGGGCACCAGCGGGAAGGAGGCCGTGGTGTAGAGGTCGGCCACACCGCCCCAGGGGCGCCACAGGTCCAGTGCGCCTTGCGCCGTGTCGCGTTGCCAGCTGGCGACGCTGCCGCCCAGGGTGGGCAGCAAGCCCAGGCGTTGGCCGGCGTGTTGCAGCCAATGGATGGTGGGGGGGGCAGTGGGTGTCATGGGGGTCCGGTGCAGGAGGTCAGAAACGCAGCCACAAAGGGCGGCAGGTCTCGCATGCTAAGGACGTGGCAGGCGCTTGAGAAATAGAAAGTTCGCCGTCTGACTTATCTCTTTTGCAATAGATGCTTACGACACTGCGCAGACTAAATCACACAACCAGACTAAACAAACGTTGAATTACAAGGGCCTAGGGTTAACCTGAATCCGAAGTTCTGTATGTGAGATACGCAAATCTCTATTAGATCAATATCAATTCGCTGCTTACTATCCGCTCACTTCTTGGTACCGATTTCAGGGAATTTCTGGTGAGGCACAAGAGGCACAGAAGCAGGCCGGACGCGGGTGGCCCTTCTGACATCCGTGGGCCCGCATCCACTTACAAAACGAGGAGACACAGACATGAAAAACAACCGACGTACCCTGCTGGCCACTGCGGCCGCCGCATCCCTGGCCATGGCCATGCCCCTGAGCGCATTCGCACAAAAGAAAATTGTGGTCGGCTTCAGCCAGATTGGTGCCGAGAGTGAATGGCGCACTGCCAACACCAACTCCATGAAGTCTGCCGCTGCGGCCGCCGGCATTGAGCTGAAGTTTTCCGACGCGCAACAAAAGCAGGAAAACCAGATCAAGGCCCTGCGCTCCTTCATCGCCCAAAAAGTGGACGTGATTGCCCTGACGCCCGTGGTCGAGTCCGGCTGGGACACCGTGCTGAAGGAAATCAAGGATGCCAAGATTCCTTTGATCCTGATGGACCGTTCGGTGGACTCCAAAGACACGTCTTTGTACGCCACCCACATCGGTTTTGACTTTGTCAAACAAGGTGAAATGGCGGGCCAGTGGTTGGTGGAAAAAGCCAAGACCATGAAGGGCGACATCAATGTGGTCGAGCTGCAAGGCACCGTGGGTTCTGCGCCCGCCATTGACCGCAAGAAGGGTTTCGAGACTGCCATCAAGGGCAATGCCAACATCAAGATCATCCGTTCGCAAACTGGTGACTTCACCCGTGCCAAGGGCAAGGAAGTCATGGAAGCCTTCCTGAAGGCGGAAGGCAAGAAGATCAATGTGCTCTACGCACACAACGACGACATGGCGATTGGTGCCATCCAGGCCATCGAGGAAGCCGGTCTCAAGCCCGCTAAAGACATCTTGGTCATTTCGGTGGACGGTGTGAAGGGCGCGTTTGAAGCCATGATCGCCGGCAAACTGAATGTCAGCGTGGAATGCAGCCCCCTGCTGGGACCGCTGGTCATGGCCACCGCCAAAGACATCGCTGCAGGTAAAACCGTGCCTCGCCGCATCATCGGCAAAGACGGTGTGTACCCCATGGAAACTGCGGCCAAAGAGTTCCCCAGCCGCCAGTACTGATCGCGACGACTTCTCCATTTAGTTACCAGGTCTTGGCCTGCGGCTCGCGCTGCAGGCCTTTTTTACACGACACCATGACACACACACCACCGGCCCGCGATGCCGCTGCGCCCGTGCTGGAGCTTTCCGGCGTGGCCAAGCAGTTCGGCGCCGTGCGGGCCCTCTCGGGCGTGAACTTGCGCTTGTTTGCCGGCGAAGTCCACGCCCTCATGGGCCAGAACGGCGCGGGCAAGTCCACGCTCATCAAGGTCCTGACCGGCGTCTACCCGGCCGACCAGGGCGATATGCGCCTGAACGGCCAGTCCATCCGCGCCACGTCCACGCTAGACGCGCAGCGCCTGGGCATCAGCACCGTCTACCAGGAAGTGAACCTCTGCCCCAACCTGTCGGTGGCCGAGAACATTTTTGCCGGCCGTTACCCGCGCAGGGGCCTGACCGGCGCATGGTCGATCGACTGGACCCGCATGCACCGCGAGGCGCGCGAACTGCTGGCCCGCCTGAATCTGGACATTGACGTCACCCAGACACTCTCCAGCTACTCGGTCGCTGTGCAGCAGATGGTGGCGATTGCGCGCGGCCTGAGCATCTCGGCCCAGGTGCTCATATTGGACGAGCCCACATCGAGCCTGGACGATGAAGAGGTGGAGCGCCTGTACGGCGTGCTGCGCCAGCTGCGCGACCAGGGCATGGCGATTTTGTTTGTCACCCACTTTCTGGACCAGGTGTATGCCTTGTGCGACCGCATCACCGTGCTGCGCAATGGCGAGCTGGTGGGTGAATACCCGGCCGCCGAGCTGGGTCACAACGCCCTGATCGCGGCCATGGTGGGCCGCGAGCTGGTGGCCGCCCACAGTGCAGAGGCTGCCGATGGCGAGGCCCGTGCGGCGGAACCGGAATGGCTGCAAACCAAGGCGCTAAACCGCCGCGGCCATGTGAAAGCGGTAGACCTCGGCATCCGCCGCGGCGAGGTGGTGGGGCTGGGCGGCCTGCTGGGCTCGGGCCGTACCGAGCTGGCGCGCCTGCTGTTTGGGCTGGACCGCAGCGATGCGGGCGAAATTCTGCTGGGCGGCAAGGCCGTGCGCATGGATTCACCCGCCACCGCCATCCAGCTGGGGCTGGCCCTGTGCCCGGAGGACCGCAAGGCCGAGGGCATCATCGCCGAGCTTTCGGTGCGCGAAAACATTGTGCTGGCCTTGCAGGCCCGCCAAGGCCTGTGGCCCGCCATCGGCCGGGTGCAGCAAACCACGCTGGCCGAGGGCTACGTGAAAGCCCTGGGCATCAAAACCGCCGATGTGGACACTCCCATCGGGCAGCTGTCGGGCGGCAACCAGCAAAAAGCCGTGCTGGCGCGCTGGCTGGCCACGCAGCCCAGCTTGTTGATATTGGACGAACCCACCCGCGGCATCGACATTGCCGCCAAGCAGGAAATCATGAACGAGATACTGGCACTGGCCAAACAGGGGATGGCCGTGCTGTTCATCTCCTCCGAGATGGACGAGGTGGTGCGCGTCTCTGACCGCATCGTGGTACTGCGCGATCGCGCCAAGGTGGGCGAGCTGCCCGGCGGCACGAGCGACCAGGCGGTCTACGCCATGATTGCGGGGCAGGCATGAGTACCTCTACGACGCCTTCTTTGTGGAAGCGGGTGCAGACGCACCATTTGTTGTGGCCGGTGGTCACGCTGGTGCTGATCCTGATGGTCAACGCCAGCCTGAACCCCGGCTTCTGGATGCTGCAGTGGCGCGATGGCCACCTGTACGGCAGCATCATCGACATCCTGAACCGTGCCGCACCGCTGATGCTGGTGTCGCTGGGCATGACGCTGGTGATTGCGACGCGCGGGATTGACATCTCGGTCGGTGCCACCGTGGCCATCAGCGCGGCCGTGGCCGCCCTGATGGTGGGCGGCAAGCTGGTCATCACCGACGGTGTGGCACAACACATCAGCCGTTTCCCCATGTGGCTGGCGATTGTGTGTGCACTGCTCACCGCGCTGGCGTGTGGGTTGTGGAACGGGGTGCTGGTGGCCAAAATCGGCCTGCAGCCCATCATTGCCACGTTGATCCTGATGGTGGCCGGCCGGGGCGTGGCGCAGCTGCTCACCGACGGGCAAATTGTCACGGTGTATTACCCGCCCTACTTCTACATTGGCAGCGGTTACCTGTGGGGCTTGCCATTTGCGCTGTTCATTGCGGCCTTTGTTTACCTGTTGATGCACCTGGCCGTCACACGCACGGCGCTGGGCTTGTTCATCCAGGCCATTGGCATCAACCCCGCGGCGG
This sequence comes from Rhodoferax sp. TS-BS-61-7, assembly GCF_002943465.1. GTDB lineage: Bacteria > Pseudomonadota > Gammaproteobacteria > Burkholderiales > Burkholderiaceae_C > Allorhodoferax. Next base: position 319,599 of record NZ_PTQY01000004.1, on the reverse strand, counting down.
CCCGTGTGGCCGGTGTACGCGAGCGGCTTATCAGCATCTGTGTCTACGCATTCTGCGGCCTCACCGCGGGCATTGCCGGGCTGATCATCAGCTCCAACGTGAAGAGTGCGGACGGCAACAACGCCGGCAACCTGCTGGAGCTGGACGCCATCTTGGCGGTGACTCTGGGTGGCACCCTGCTCACCGGTGGGCGTTTCAGCCTGGCCGGCAGCATGATTGGTGCGCTCATCATCCAGACGCTGACTTCCACCATTTATTCGATTGGTGTGCCGCCGGAAATCAACCTCGTGGTCAAGGCCGCGGTGGTGTTTGTGGTCATGCTGATGCAATCGGCGGAGTTTCGCCGTGCGGTGCGCGGCTGGGTGGTGCGTCCCAACGCAGGGAGCCAAGCATGAAGCTGCAAAGCAAATTTATTCCCCTGGCGGCCACCGTGTCGCTGTTCACGGCCATGTCGGTGTTTGGTTCGGTGTCGTACACCGGATTTTTCTCGGCCCAGGTGTTTCTCAACCTGCTGATCGACAACGCCTTCCTGGTCATCGTGGCGGTGGGCATGACCTTTGTGATCCTGTCCGGCGGCATCGACCTGTCGGTGGGCTCGGTGGTGGCGCTCAGCACGATTGTGCTGGCCAAGCTGGTGCAGCATCTGCACTGGGACCTGATGGTGGCGATTCCGCTGGTGTTGTGTATGGGCACGCTGTTTGGCGCCTTCATGGGTTGGCTGATCCAGCGTTTCCGCCTGCAACCCTTCATCGTCACGCTGGCGGGCATGTTTTTGGCACGCGGCCTGTGTTACCTCATCAGCATCGACTCCATCAGCATCACCGACGAGGCCTACACCGTGCTGGCGCAGACGCGTATCCACCTCTGGCCCGAAGGCCCCATGGTGTCCATCAGCGCGGTTCTGGCGCTGCTGGTCCTGGCGGGTGCGGTGTTCATCGCGCATTGCACCCAGTTTGGCCGCACCGTGTATGCCATTGGCGGGTCCGAGCATTCGGCCGTGCTGATGGGCCTGCCGGTGGCGCGCACCAATGTGGCGGTGTATGCGCTGAGTGGTTTCTGCGCGGCGCTGGGCGGCGTGGTGTTCACCTTCTACATGCTGTCGGGTTATGGCCTGCATGCCGTGGGGCTGGAGCTGGACGCCATCGCCGCCGTGGTGATTGGCGGAACCCTGCTCAGTGGTGGTGTGGGTTATATGGCAGGCACCTTGTTCGGCGTACTCACCCTGGGTGTGATCCAGACGCTCATCATGTTTGACGGCAGCTTGAGCTCCTGGTGGACACGCATCGTGATTGGCGCACTGCTGTTTGTGTTCTGCGTGCTGCAACGGGTGTTTGAAGCCGGGCGCAAGCCAGGGGCTTAGAGTTTGGGATCAAATAGGCCTCTAGCGCCCGTGGATGTTGCGCAAGCAGCTCCTGAAATCATAGCAATTTAAACGAAGGCAACACATGCAATACCGTCCCCTCGGCCGCACTGGCTGGAACATCTCGACCGTCAGCTTCGGCGCCTGGGCTATTGGCGGCACCTGGGGCGCCGTGGACGATGCCGACTCCATGGCCGCGCTGCACCGCGCGCTGGACCTGGGCGTCAACTTCTTTGACACGGCCGATGTGTATGGCGACGGCCGCAGCGAGCGCCTGCTGGCGCGCCTGCGCCAGGAGCGCAGCGAACCCTTCTATGTGGCCACCAAGGCCGGCCGTCGGCTCGACCCGCACGTAGCCGCGGGCTTCACGCGTGCCAATCTGACGGCATTTGTGGAGCGCAGCCTGCAGAACCTCAACACCGAAGCCATCGACCTGCTGCAGCTGCACTGCCCACCTACCGAGGTGTTTTACATGCCCGAAGTGTTTGGCGTGTTGGATGACCTGGTGGCGGCCGGCAAGCTGCGCCACTACGGTGTGAGTGTGGAGAAGGTGGAAGAGGCGCTCAAGGCCATCGAGTACCCCGGCGTGCAAAGTGTGCAGATCATCTACAACCTGTTCCGCCAACGCCCGGCCGAGCTGTTGTTTGAGCAAACCCAAAAACGCGGCGTGGGCATTCTGGCGCGCCTGCCGCTGTCCAGCGGGCTGCTCAGCGGCAAGATGACGGCGCAAAGCACCTTTGGCGCAGACGACCACCGCGGCTTCAACCGCGAAGGTGCGGCCTTTGACAAGGGTGAGACGTTTTCGGGGCTGGACTACCACGTGGGTCTGCAGGCGGTGGAGGCCATGCGCCCCCTGGTGCCGGCTGGCCAGAGCATGGCGCAAATGGCGCTGCGCTGGATCCAGATGCACCCGGCCGTGACCTGCACCATCCCCGGCGGCAAAACCCCCACGCAGGTGGCAGACAACGTGGCTGCGGCAGACTTACCGCCGCTGAGCGACGCCACCATGCAGGCCCTGGCCGACGTGTACGCCCGTTACGCCAAGCCGCTGGTGCACCAGCGCTGGTAAACCCAACGCAGGGGGGGCCGCGTAGCCTTAGCGGACTAGCAGTACGGGCACCCCGCAGTGTGCCAACACCTGCGTGGTGACCGAGCCCATCACCAGTTTGGCCAGCGCGCCATGGCCGTGGCTGCCCATCACCAGCAGGTCGAACTTGCCGCTGTCAGCGGTCTTGGCAATCAGGGCGCCGGCATGGCCGATTTTCCAGTCCGTCTTGGCATTGATACCGTGGCGCAGCAGGAATTTGCTGACGGGGGCCAGCACTTTTTCTGCCTCTTCCGACTGGTAACTCTTGACCACCTCTTTGCCCACCGCCGCTTTGGCGCGGGGTGGCAAGTCGGGCTGGGCGGTGAACACGGTGTAGTCGTGGTCGGCCGACAGCAGGGCTGGGTGGGTGCTCAGGTAAGCGAGCATTTTTTTGCTGTACGCACTGCCGTCAACGGCCAACAGAATTTTCATGGAGAGCTCCTCGGTAAAAACGCCAGTGTAGTGGTGCTATTGCGCAAGTGCGTGCGGTATATCAAACTCCGCGCACAACAGGGAGGAGACACGCATGCCCATGCAGAAAAATGTCACGCGCCGGGTGCTGCTCAAAGTCAGTGCGGTGTGCCTGGCGCTGGGAGCCGCCTCGCGGCGCAGCGACGCGCAAACCCTGCCGCCTGCGCTGATGCTGGCCCGGTTGCACGAGGCTGGCCAGCCGCTGGCCGGTGTGTGGGTGAGCGAAAAATACGACGGTGTGCGCGGCTACTGGGATGGCCAACACCTGCGCACACGCGGCGGCCATGCCATTGCCGCGCCGCCCTGGTTTACCGCAGGCTGGCCCGCGCAGCCGATGGACGGCGAGTTGTGGGCCGGGCGCGGGCAGTTTGCCCGGGCCGTGGCCACGGTGCGCGACCAGCGCCCCGACGAGGCGGCCTGGCGCGCCGTGCGGTACATGGTGTTTGACCTGCCGGCCCATGGAGGCACTTTTGACGAACGCCTGCCCGCCCTGCAAACCACCGTGCAGCAGATTGCCCAGCCCTGGGTGCAAGCGGTGGCGCAAACTCCGGCCCCCGATGCCCGGGCCCTGCAGCGTTTGCTCGACGACACCGTGCGTGCCGGTGGCGAGGGCCTGATGCTGCACCAAGGCGACGCACGTTACACGCCGCAGCGTAGCGAGGCGCTGCGCAAACTCAAACCCCATGCCGACGCCGAAGCCCGTGTGCTGGCCCATGTGCCGGGGCAGGGCAAACATGTGGGCCGCCTGGGCGCCTTGTGGCTGGAGTTGCCGGCGCAGGCCGGGCAGCCCGCGCAGCGCTTCAAACTCGGCACGGGGTTCAGCGATGCCGAGCGTGCTGCCCCACCGTCTGTGGGCAGCTGGGTGACTTACCGCTACCGTGGGTTGACCGACAAAGGTGTGCCCCGTTTTGCCAGTTTTGTGCGGGTGGCGCCCGAGCCTGGCCTCTGACAAGCGGCAACAACCGGCGGTGGTAGGCCGCAGGTCGCTATTAAATAGATAGCTGCTTGCGCAATATCCACGGGGGCTAGGGGCTGATTTCGATCAAAAAGTCGGCCCGGTAGCCCAGCTGTTCGTTTTTGCGCGCATACCCCAGCGGGTTGGCCACCACGCGGCAGTGGCCCACGCGGTAGTCGCTGGGCGCGTGCAGGTGGCCGTGCAGCCACAGCTGTGCGTAGGGCAGCAGTTCGTCCAGGCCATTGCAAAAGCCTGCCGTGCCGGGTACCAGGCCGTAGCGCGGGTCGGCGCTGTGCAGGCTGGGCGCAAAGTGGGTGATGACCACCGTCGGTCCGTCAAACGGCGTGGCCAACGCGGCACGCAGCCAGGCCTGGCATTCCAGTGCCTGGGCGCGCAGGCCCTCGGCCAGCCAGGGCTCGCCGTGGCGTGTGGTCAGGGTTTTCTTCAGGTAGTAGTTGGCGGCGCGGTAGGCCTTGTCGCGCGCCTTCAGGCGCTGGGCCTCGGGCGCATGCATGGCCAGCGCGTCAAAGTCGGTCCACAGTGTGGTGCCCACCAGGCGCACGCCGTGTATCACCAGGGTTTCACGCTCCAGCCAGAGAATGCCCAGCCGCTCGCAGGTGGCGCGCAGCCGGGCGTGGGCGGTGTCAAAGTCAAACGTGTCGTACTCGTGGTTGCCAGGCACAAACACCACGGGTGTGGGCCAGCCCTGCAAGGGGGAAAAGCGGCCCAGGCCAAAGTCCTCGTCCGTCAGCTGCGAGCCGGTTTGGTACGAGCCCACATCGCCGGCCAGCACCAGCAGGTCGGCACCGGGTATCGGCTGGGCCTGCCAGTGCGGGTTGCCTTCGAGGTGCAGGTCGGACAGCAGCTGGATCTTCATGCGGAAAACAGGCGGTCACCCAGCAGGGCAATTTGCTGGCGCAGCCAGGCATGTGGGGCGGCCGCGTCCAGGCGCTGGTGCCACAGCGCATCCACCTGGATGGGCGGCACATTAAACGGCAGCTCGCGAATCACCAGTTGGTCGGCATAACCCGTCACATGCACAAAGTGGCGTGGCAGCACGGTGAGCAGGTCGGAGTGCACCACCACGCGGCCCGCGGTGAAAAACTGGTTCACCGTCAGCACCACACGCCGCGTGCGTTTGAGGCTGACCAGCGATTCGTCAATAAACCCAAAGGCCCGGCCCGAAAAACTCACCAGCATGTGGTGGGCCTCACAAAAGCGGTCCAGCGTGAACTTGCCCTGGGTCATCGCGTGGTCCTTGCGCATCACACACACATAGTCGCCTACAAACAGGCGGTGGTGGCGGAAGGACTCGCCCGCGCCGGCCTGCGCGCGCGCGGTGAGGTCGGTCAGCACGGCCGGGAAGTGGCCAATGGCCAGGTCGGCCGCTCCTTCGTCCAGTACGCGGCGCGGGTCGCGGGTGGTGAGTGGCACCACACGCAGCGAGACACCGGGTGCGTCACGCGCCAACACTTCCACCAGCGGCGGCATGAGTTCGGCCGCTGTGGCGTCGGCCATGGTCAGCACAAAGGTGTTGGTGGCGGTGGCGGGGTCAAACACACTGGGCGCCAGCGAGGCCTGCAGTTTTTGCAGGGTTTCGCGCACGGCAGGCCAGAGTTCCTGGCCACGCGGTGTGGGCTCCAGGCTGCGGCCCTTGCGCACCAGCAGCTCGTCACCGAGGGCATCGCGCAGGCGGCGCAGGGCGTTGCTCACCGCCGGCTGGGTCAGCGCCAGCTGTTCGGCGGCCTTGGTCAGGCTGCGCTCGGCCATGACCGTGTCAAACACCTTGAGTAGGTTCAGGTCAAAGGTGCGCAGGTTGAGGGCTGGGGGCGACATGGCCAATCATAACTTTGGTGAATACCAAACATCACCAACCAAAAGTTGAATCGCATAAGGGAAAACCCTATGATTCGTCCATCCAAAAGATTTAACCCAGTGAGCTTCAACCTTTTTAAGGAGTTGACCATGACCACCGTACTCTCTTCCTCGTATTTTGCTTCTGCCCCCGCCGTGTTGTCGGCCCCCAAGGCCGAGGGCTCGCGCACTCTGGCGGGCATGTTGCTCGCCGCGGTGTTGTCCGCCCTGTTGGTGGTGGCAGACCAGGTGATCGATACCTGGGTCGACGGCCACTTGTTGGTGGGTTGGGTTGCTTTGTGGACCGTGGCCTTTGCTGCCCTGGCCTTGTTGGCACCTCCCCTGCGCAAAATGTCGGCTACCGCATCTGCCGTGATCATGGGTTGGGTGCACGCTGCCCAAGAGCGCCGCATGGAAGAAAAAATGTGGGAATACGCCCACCGCGACCCCCGCATCATGGCCGAACTGCAACACGCTGTGATGCGCAGCCGCAACGAAGCCTAAACGGTTTTCGTCGCAAGCCCGCCATGCAGGCGGGCAAAAAAAAGCCACCGGTTCGGTGGCTTTTTGCGTTGTGCGGCCGCAAACGGGTGGTTGGCGAGCCGACGCCTGGCCTCGGCGGGGTGCGCCGGGCCAGGTCTTGTATCGCCCTTCAGGCAGCCAAACGCTGCGCCAGTTGGGCTTGGGTCTCTTCGAGTTCCTTCGGCAAATGGTAGGCGAGCTGGGTGAACAGCTCGGTGTGCAGGGCAAATTCGGCCTTCCAGTCGTCCTTGTTCAGGCTGGTCACAGAGTCAAACTGGGCCTGGCTGAAGTCCAGGCCGGTCCAGTTGATCTCGGAATACTGGGGTGCGACGCCAAAACCGGTCTCGGTGCCGGTGGCCTTGCCTTCCAGGCGGTCGATCATCCACTTCAACACACGCATGTTTTCGCCGTAGCCGGGCCAGACGAACTTGCCGTCCTCACCCTTGCGGAACCAGTTGGTCGTGAAGATCTTGGGCTGTTTGGCGCCGGAGGTACCCAGCTTGTTGCCGATGTTGAGCCAGTGCTGGAAGTAGTCGCTCATGTTGTAGCCCATGAAGGGCAGCATGGCGAACGGGTCGCGGCGCACCACACCCATTTGCCCCACGGCGGCGGCGGTGGTTTCCGACCCCATGGTCGCGGCCATGTAGACACCTTCTGTCCAGCTGCGGGCTTCGGTCACCAGCGGCACCGTGGTGGAGCGGCGGCCACCGAAGATGAAGGCGTCGATCGGCACGCCATTGGCGTCGTCCCACTGGCTGTCCAGCGCGGGGTTGTTGCCAGCGGCCACAGTAAAGCGGGCGTTGGGGTGTGCGGCCTTGGCTCCGGTTTCCTTGGCAATCGCGGGTGTCCAGTTCTTGCCTTGCCAGTCGATCAAATGGTCGGGCAGGCCACCAGTGTCTTTTTCCATGCCTTCCCACCACACGTCGCCATCGTCGGTCAGTGCCACGTTCGTGAAGATCACGTTTTTGTCCAGGCTGGCCATGCAGTTGGGGTTGGTATGGAAGTTCGTGCCGGGGGCTACACCAAAATAACCCGCTTCGGGGTTGATGGCGTACAGCTTGCCGTCGGTACCGGGTTTGATCCAGGCGATGTCGTCACCAATCGTGGTGACCTTCCAGCCTTCAAAACCGGCGGGCGGTACCAGCATCGAGAAGTTGGTCTTGCCACAGGCGCTGGGGAAAGCGGCTGCCACGTGGTACTTCTTGCCTTCGGGATTTGTCACGCCCAAGATGAGCATGTGTTCGGCCAGCCAGCCTTGGTCGCGGCCCATGTTGGAGGCGATACGCAGCGCAAAACACTTCTTGCCCAGCAGCGCGTTGCCGCCGTAACCCGAGCCGTAGCTCCAGATCTCGCGCGTCTCGGGGTAATGCACGATGTATTTGGTTTTGCTGCAAGGCCATTTCACATCGGCCTGGCCCGCCTCTAACGGCGCCCCGACGGTGTGCACGCAGGGCACAAAAGCCCCGTCCACACCCAATACGTCGTAAACGGCTTTGCCCATGCGCGTCATGATGCGCTGGTTCACCGCCACGTACGCACTGTCCGACAGCTCGATGCCAATGTGCGCAATGTGCGAACCCAGCGGGCCCATGGAGAAGGGCACGACATACATGGTGCGGCCTTTCATGCAGCCGTCGAACAGGGCCTTTTCGCCCGCTTTGCCGGTTTGCAGCAGCGTGCGCATCTCGGCGGGGGCCATCCAGTTGTTGGTGGGGCCGGCGTTTTCTTTTTTCTCGGAGCAGATATAGGTGCGGTCTTCCACACGGGCCACATCGCTGGGGTCGGAGCAGGCCAAAAAGCTGTTGGGGCGCTTGGCAGGATTGAGCTTTTTGAAGGTGCCGGCGTCCACCAGTTGCTGGCAGAGACGCTGGTATTCCTCTTCGGAGCCATCGCACCAGACCACATCTTTGGGTTTGCACAGGGCCACCATGTCGGCGACCCATGCGATTAGGCGGGCGTTCTTAACGTAGCTGGGGGTGTTGAGGTTCAACCCCTGCATTACCGGTGAGTTCATGAAAAGCTCCTAAGTTTGAAAATCGTCTTTTCAAAACCAGGGTCCACGGGGCCGGCAGCCTGCAGCTTTGAGAAGACGGCTCCGGAAGGTGTGCGATGCGCACGCCCACTGAAGCGCTTCTCCCGAATTCTAAGAACTGGTACCGAAGTTACGAAGCGATTACATCGAATAACTATGCATAAATAACATCACAAAATGCTCAAAACACCATTGTTTGTTGCAATGCGGAATGATAGGGCTGTGTGCGTCGCAGGGCCGCAGCACATGGGGCCGGGCCATGACAAAAAATAGGAGAGGGGAGAAAGCGGCAGCCTGCAGCGCGGCAGGGGCCAGATACAGACGTCCGACGCGCCGTGGCGCCAGACGCGACCACGTCCGCAATGGATGCTTGCCCCGGTGCAGGGCTGGGCGTGCGGACGGGTGGGGTTTAGGCCATGGACACTGCAATAAATGCCAGCAGGAACATCAGCACGCCGCCCACGATAGGCAACACGATGGGCATCAAAGGCACCACGTCGTCCACGGGGTCTGCGGCATGGTGGTCGGTGTGGTTGTCAGGTGCGGACATGGCGGAATCCTTGGGTTCTTCGATTGCAAAACGCGAATTTTACCCACACCACCCGCGGTTGGGCCCTCACTTGGTCACTTGGGCGTGCCGGTATGGAAATCTGGGCCCATGTCTTCCATCTTGGCCCAGACTGCGCTATCGTCATTTCAGCACGTCACTGTGCTGGAGGCGTTTGAATGGTCAAGCGTACGCTGTTCCATCCTCTGGGTGGGCATCTCATTCCCTCACCGGGCCTGCAAGAGGCGCCGGTGCTGGACCTGATGTGCTCCCACTTTGTGCTCACCCTGGCCGCGCGCCAGGGGGCCAACTTCAATGTGCGCCGCGATTTCAATGGCGTGGTGGGCCTGGCCGGGCGGCATTTGGTCTGGCCGGTGTCGGTGCTGGGCCGCTTGCGCGAGTTTCTGGCGCGCCGCTGCCAGGGCAACGAGCTTTGGCGGGGCCACGAGGCGCTGGAGGCGACCGAGTTTCTGGCACGTTACGGTGTGTGGTGCGGCCCGTATGACGAAGCCACCCTGTTCTTCTTTCTGGACGAATACGCCAAAGACCAACCCAAAGACCTGATTTCGGTGCTCTCGGTCACCGGCGAGTGGTTGCGCCATGCACTCAAAAAGCAGTCCACGCTGGTAGAAAAAAACATCAACGCCCTGGCCGGCCTGTTGCAGCTCAACAAGGCCGAACGCGCGCTGCTGCTTTACGGCACGCTGGCCCGGTACCAGCGCGACATGCGCAGCATTCTGGTGGAGTTCAAGGTCAACAACGCCCCCGAGGCGTATGCCGCGATTGCCGAAGTGGCGGGTGTGAGCGCGCAGGAGCTGGGCGAGGCGCTGCGTGCGGGCTCGCGCCTGGAGCGTATTGGCTTGGTGGAAAACCTGATCTCCGAACACAACATCACCGACCTGGCCGACCTGATGAAGGTGAGTGAAAAGCTACCCCCAGTGCTGATGCGCCAGTACCGCGACCAGGCCGAGCTGATGGCGGTGTTCACCCGCCTGTCCACCAAAAGCCAGCTGGGCCTGCAGGATTTCAGTTTTGTGGCGGAGGACGCCGCCGTGTTGTGCAGCCTGCTGGCCAACGCAGTGGCCCGCAAGGAAGCCGGCATTAACGTTTTGCTTTACGGCCCGCCCGGGACCGGCAAGACCGAACTCGCCAAGGTGGTGGCTCAGCACGCGGGGCTAGAGCTGTTTGAGGTGGAGTACGCGGACCGCGACGGCAACTCGCTGAGCGGGCGCGACCGCTACCGTTCGCTGCAAATCGCCCAGGTATTCCTCAAGGGCAGCGCCCAGGCGGCGCTGCTGTTTGACGAGGTGGAGGACGTGTTCCCGCCCCTGTCCAGCGAGGCGGCGCATCTGATTGCACGTGCCGATGCTTCGCCCACACCCGCCAGCGGCAGCGTGAGTGGCAAGGCCTGGGTGAACCAGATTCTGGAGTCCAACGCCGTGCCCACGCTGTGGGTGACCAACCGCATCGAGCAGATCGACCCCGCGTTTCGCCGCCGGTTTGCCTACCACCTGGAACTCAAGTCCCCACCTCCGGGTGCCCGCGAAAGTTTGGTGCGCAAGACCCTGGCAGAGGTACCGGTGTCCGAAGGTTTTGTGGCCCGCCTGAGCAGCCGCAAGGGCCTGACGCCGGCACAAATTCGCACCGCCGCCCGTTTTGCGACGCTGGCTACCGACACCGCAGACACCTTAACGGCCGGCCCGGCTTTGGAGGCCCTGATTGAGCGGCAACTAAAAAACGCCGATTTGGCACTGGGCAATGCCGCCCCGGTGCTGGCCACGCCGACCGCACTCAGCGCCTACCGGCTGGAGCTGCTGCACCTGCAAAGCCGCTACGACATTGCCCGTGTGGTGCAGGCCCTGAAAACCCGTGGCCACGGCACCCTGTGTTTTTATGGCCCGCCCGGCAGCGGCAAAACTGCGCTGGCCGAACACATGGCCCTGGCGCTGGGTCGCCCGCTGCTGGTGCGCCAGGCCAGCGACCTGCTGAGTAAATATATTGGTGAAACCGAGCAGGCCATGGCTGCCATGTTCCGCGAGGCCGAATCCGAAGGGGCGGTGCTGCTGCTGGACGAAGCCGACAGCTTTTTGCAGGATCGCCGCGGCGCCCAGCGCAATTACGAGGTGAGTGAGGTCAACGAGATGCTGCAGGGCATGGAGCGTTACCGGGGTGTTTTTATCTGCACCACCAACCTGATGGACCGGCTGGACCCAGCCGCGCTGCGCCGGTTCACCTTCAAGATTGAGTTTTTGCCGCTAAGCCCGGCCCAGCGCGAGTCGGTGTTTTTGGCCGAGGCCTGCCCGGGGCAAGACAGTTTGCCACCGGCTTGGGCCAGCCGTTTGGGGGCTTTGGACCAGCTGTGCCTGGGCGATGTGGCCGCGGTGCGGCGCCAGGCCGACATTCTGGGCACCGTGTTGGGGCCCGAAGAATTCTTGGAGCAGCTGGAGGCGGAACACCGGATCAAACCCGAGGTACGCGAGCGCCGGTCCATGGGGTTTGTGCACTAAAACAAGCGCGGGCGGGCCCGCCCAGCCGCGCGCCAGGGTGCAAATGCACGGTTTTGGTAACCCATTTGTAATTATTTGAACCTGCTGTCAACCAATCCCCCCCTTGGTGCGTGAAAGGCTCATGCGGACGCCAAACCGCAGCCCACGTTGGACATACAGGGGCCGCACCGGCGTCTATTTCATTCTCTTAGCGCGGCAACTATGCACCGAGACACGATTCAAGTGCCTGAAAAAGGCACCTACAAGTGGCAGCTGTTTAACTACTGGTCTGGTGAATTCCGCCAAACCCATGCGGACCATTCGGCCTATATCGCCCTGAACTTTGCCGGTGCCCTGGAGGCCTGCCGCACCAAATTCCAGGCGCTGATGCAGCACCACCGCGCCAAGGCTGCCGATACGGCCTGTGCCGCCCGCCACATGCGTGCGATGGAACGCTTGCAAAACACCATGTCCGGCGCGGCCATGGCCTACGAGAGCGGTTTTCACCGCCATTGAGCCCCTGCGCTGGGCCGGCCCCAAAGGACTGGCCTTGGCTCTGTCCCTTATTCCAGCGCCACCACCCGCAGCACATCGCTGGCATAGGCTTCCAGTTTTTTGGCGCCTATGCCGCTGATGCCCTGCAGGTCATCCAGGCTCTGGGGCGCACGCTGGGCAATGGCCGCCAGCGTGGCGTCATGAAAAATCACATAGGCGGGCAGGTTGTGCTCTTTGGCCACCTCGGCCCGCCAGGCCTTGAGGGCCGAATAACGCAGCAGGCCTTCGCTGTCCAGGTTGATGGGCGCCTTGACCACCGCACCCAGGCGCGGGTTGCGCCGGCTCTTGCGGTCGGCCGGGGCCGAGACCGACTCGCGCAACATCACCGGCACCTCGCCTTTGAGCACCGCACGCGATTCGGCCGTCAGTTGCAGCGTGCTGAACTCCCCCCCTTGTACCGCCACCGCGCCCATGGCAATCAGCTGGCGCAGCACGCCGCGTAATTGCAGTTCCGAAAAATCGGCGCCCAATCCAAAAGTGCTGAGGCTGGTGTGGCCGTACTGGGTGACTTTTTCCGTGGTCTTGCCACGTACGATGTCCATCAGGTGGCCGGCGCCAAAACTGACACCATTCATCTGCTGAATGCGGTAGATGGTGGACAGCAGCTTGCGGGCCGCATCCGTGCCGTCCCACACGGCGGGTGGGTTCAGGCAGTTGTCGCAGTTGCCACAGGGCTGACTGGCTTCGCCAAAGTAACTTAGCAGCCGCACACGGCGGCAGTCGGTGGCCTCGGCCAGGCCCAGCAAAGCATCCAGCTTGCCGCGCATGACTTGTTTGAATTCCTCGCTGGCCGGGCTCTCGTCAATCATGCGGCGCTGGTTCACGACGTCTTGCAGGCCATAGGCCATCCAGGCGTCGGCGGCCTGGCCGTCGCGCCCGGCGCGGCCGGTCTCCTGGTAGTAGCCTTCGATGTTCTTGGGCATGTCGCGGTGGGCTACAAAACGCACATCGGGCTTGTCGATGCCCATGCCAAACGCAATGGTGGCCACCATCACGATGCCTTCCTCGCGCAGAAAGCGGTCCTGGTTGGTCTGGCGCACCTTCTGGTCCAGCCCGGCGTGGTAAGGCAAGGCCTTGATGCCTGCATCCACCAGGGTCTGCGCCATGTCTTCCACCTTTTTGCGGCTCTGGCAGTAGACGATGCCGGCCTCTCCCTCGTGTTCGCGCTCAATAAAACGCAGCAGCTGGGTGGTGGAGTCTTTCTTCTCGACGATGGTGTAACGGATGTTGGGGCGGTCAAAGCTGCTGACAAAGGCGCGCGCGTCTTCGAGCTGCAGCCGCTCCAGAATGTCGGCGCGCGTCAGGTCGTCGGCGGTGGCGGTGAGCGCGATGCGCGGAATGCCGGGGTAACGCTCGTGCAGCACCGTGAGGTTGCGGTAGTCGGGCCGGAAGTCATGGCCCCACTGGCTCACGCAATGCGCTTCGTCAATCGCGAACAGGCTGAGCTTGCCGCGCTCGAACAGCGAATCCAGCAGCGCTAAAAAACGTGCGTTGTTGACCCGCTCGGGCGCGGCGTAGAGCATGGTGATTTCGCCGCGCAGCAGTTGTTGCTCGATCTGGTAGGCCTCGTCGCCACTCAACGTGGAGTTCAGGAAGGCGGCGCTCACGCCCGCCTCGTGCAGCGCACCCACCTGGTCGTGCATCAGCGCAATCAGTGGCGAAATGACCAGCGTGGCGCCCAGCCCGCTCTGTTGTCGCGCAATTGCGGGGATCTGGTAACACAGCGATTTGCCGCCGCCTGTGGGCATGAGCACCAGCGCGTCACCACCGGCAATGACGTGCTCCACGATGGCCGCTTGGGGGCCACGGAACTGCTCGTAGCCGAATACATCGCGGAGGATCTGCAATTGGGGCACGGGAATGCTATAAAAATGAGAGCTGCTTGCGCAATATCTATAAGGGCTAGGGCACTAAAAGACCAATATTTGTGCCGACGGAGGTGCGCTCTATTGTCGTGCAAGCGAGATGGTGCAGCAGCAGCGATGGCGCTTGTCGACTAAAATCACGGCTTCCCAAGGGGCGCTGCAGCTGGCGCCTGTCTTCACCGGTTCATCGTGTGCAGGCAGGCCTCCAGTCAGGCTTGGGGACTCCAACCGCGCTCACTTGTTTAAAACCACACAGTGAGCCGCCGAATGAAGCCCATCACCTACACCCGTGCACAAGCCTTGCCAGGCATTCTGGCGCAGCGCATCGCCATTTTGGACGGCGCCATGGGCACCATGATCCAGCGTTTCAAGCTGGGCGAGGCGCAGTACCGCGGCGAGGGTTACAGCGGCCCCGGCAGCCAGGGCGACCGTTTCAAGGGCTTCCATAAAGACGTGAAAGGCAACAACGAGTTGCTGAGCCTGACGCGGCCCGACGTGATCAGCGACATCCATGAGCGTTACCTGGCTGCGGGTGCCGACCTGATTGAGACCAACACCTTTGGCGCTACCACCGTGGCCCAGGCCGACTACGACATGGCCGACCTGGCCATCGAGATGAACTTGGTGTCCGCCCAACTGGCACGCGCCGCCTGCGACAAATACAGCACGCCCGACAAGCCCCGCTTTGTGTGCGGCGCCCTGGGGCCCACGCCCAAGACCGCCAGCATCAGCCCCGATGTAAACGACCCTGGCGCCCGCAATGTGACGTTCGAGGAACTGCGCGCCGCCTACTACGACCAGACCAAGGCGCTGGTGGAAGGCGGCAGCGACGTAATTTTGGTGGAAACCATCTTTGACACGCTCAATGCCAAGGCCGCCCTGTTTGCCGTGGACGAGTACTTCGAGGCCAGCGGCGAGCGCCTACCCATCATCATCAGCGGCACGGTGACCGATGCGTCGGGCCGCATCCTGAGTGGTCAGACGGTGACAGCCTTCTGGCACAGCGTGCGCCACGCGCAGCCCCTGGCGATTGGCCTGAACTGCGCACTAGGTGCCGCGCTGATGCGCCCCTACATCCAGGAGCTGAACAAGGTGGCGCCCGACACCTTTATCAGCTGCTACCCCAACGCCGGCCTGCCCAACCCCATGAGTGACACCGGCTTTGACGAAACCCCCGACGTGACCAGCCGCCTGGTGCGCGAGTTCGCCGAAGAGGGCCTGGTCAACATCGTGGGCGGCTGCTGCGGCACCACGCCCGACCACATTGGCGCCATCGCCCATGCGGTGAATCCGGTGGCTGCGCGCAACGTGCAGCGCAATTTCTTCTACAAAGAAGCCGCCTGAAGCGAGAACACAGCCATGAAAAAAGTCACCTGGGGCGTGCTGAGCACCGCCAAGATTGGTATGGAAAAGGTCACCCCCGCGCTTATGCGCAGCCAGTGGTGTGATGTGCAGGCGATTGCGTCTCGCTCGCTGGAGAGTGCGCAGGCTGCGGCAGGCAAGCTGGGCATTCCCAAGGCCTATGGTTCCTACGAAGAGTTACTGACGGATCCGACCATTGAGGCGATCTACAACCCCTTGCCCAACGACCTGCATGTGCCCATGACGCTGGCCGCTGCGCGCGCGGGCAAACATGTGTTGTGCGAGAAGCCGATTGCGCTCAACGCGAATGAGGCCGCGCAGCTGCGCGAGGTGGCGGGCAAAGTGCACATCATGGAAGCCTTCATGGTGCGCTTTCACCCGCAGTGGTTGCGCACGCGCGAGCTGGTGCAAAGTGGCGCCTTGGGGGATTTGCGTACCGTGCAGGTGTGGTTCTCCTACTTCAACCGCAATGCGGCCAACATCCGCAACGATGCGAGCAAAGGCGGCGGCGCCTTGATGGACATCGGCTGTTACCCCATCGTCGCAGGGCGCTTTTTGTTTGGGGCAGAGCCGCTGCGTGTGATGGCATTGGCAGATATGGACCCCGACTTTGGCGTGGACCGTGGGTTCAGTGCCCTGCTGGACTTTGGCAATGGTCGCCGCCTGGATTTCACAGTTTCCATGCAAACCACGCCCTACCAGCGCGTGCAGGCCATAGGCACCGAGAAGCGGGTGGAGATCGAAATTCCGTTCAACGCGCCCCAGGGCCAGGAAACCCGTATTCTTGTGGACGACGGCAAGGTGCCAGGTGGTGGTTCGGCCGTTACCGAAACCTTTGCCGCCTGCGACCAGTACAGCCTGGAGGGCGATGCTTTCTCGCTGGCCATCCGCGGCACGCACCCCCTGCAGTACGGCGTGGAAGACGCCATCCAGAACATGCGCATCATCGACGCGCTGTTTGCCTCGCAGGCCAGCGGCCGCTGGGAATCGGTCTAGGCCGCCATACACACCATTAGAGGTCTTTTATGCCCCAAGCACCCGCGAATACTGCGCAAGCAGCTATTAAAAACGTAGCGCCCATGATGTTGTCCGGCCTGGAGCCGGTGTTGATCGACAGCAGCAGCCTGTTCGTCAACGTGGGTGAGCGCACCAACGTCACCGGTTCCAAAGCCTTTGCCCGCATGATTCTGAACGGGCAGTTCGAGGAAGCCTTGGCCGTAGCACGCCAGCAGGTGGAAAACGGCGCGCAGATCATCGATATCAACATGGACGAGGCCATGCTGGACAGCCAGGCCGCCATGGTGCGCTTCCTGAACCTGATCGCCTCCGAGCCCGATATTTCCCGCGTGCCCATCATGATCGACAGCTCCAAGTGGAGCGTGATCGAGGCCGGCCTGCGCTGCGTGCAGGGCAAGGCGGTGGTGAACTCCATCAGCATGAAAGAGGGCGTGGACGCCTTCAAGCACCAGGCCAAGCTGCTGCGCCGGTATGGCGCGGCCGCCGTGGTCATGGCCTTTGACGAAAAGGGCCAGGCCGACACCTACGAGCGCAAGGTCGAGATTTGCGAGCGCGCCTACCGCATTCTGGTGGACGAGGTGGATTTTCCGCCTGAGGACATCATCTTCGACCCCAACATCTTCGCTATCGCCACCGGCATTGAAGAGCACAACAACTACGCGGTGGACTTCATCAACGCCACCCGCTGGATCAAGCAGAACCTGCCCGGCGCCAAGGTGAGCGGTGGTGTGAGTAACGTGTCCTTTAGCTTCCGCGGCAACGACCCGGTGCGCGAGGCTATCCACACCGTGTTCCTGTACCACGCCATCCAGGCGGGTATGGACATGGGCATTGTGAACGCCGGCATGGTGGGCGTGTACGACGACCTGGAGCCGGTGTTGCGCGAGCGCGTGGAAGACGTGGTGCTGAATCGCCGCGACGACGCGGGCGAACGCCTGGTGGAGATTGCCGAGACCGCCAAGAGCGGCGCCAAGGACGAAAGCAAGAAGCTGGAGTGGCGCGGTACAGCCGAGGCCCCCGCGTCGGTAGGAGCGCGCCTGAGCCACGCGCTGGTGCACGGCATCACTGACTTCATCACCCAGGACACTGAAGAGGCCTACCAGGATGTGTTGGCCAAGGGCGGGCGCCCGCTGCATGTGATCGAAGGCCCGCTGATGGACGGCATGAACGTGGTGGGTGATCTGTTTGGCCAGGGCAAGATGTTCCTGCCCCAGGTGGTGAAAAGCGCGCGCGTGATGAAAAGCGCCGTGGCGCATTTGCTGCCGTACATCGAGGCCGAAAAGCTGGCGATGGTGGAGGCCGGTGGCGAAGCCAAGGCCAAGGGCAAGATCGTCATCGCTACCGTCAAAGGCGATGTGCACGACATTGGCAAAAACATCGTGACCGTGGTTTTGCAGTGCAACAACTTTGACGTGGTCAACATGGGTGTGATGGTGCCTTGCCATGAGATTTTGGCGCGCGCCAAGATTGAAGGGGCGGACATCATTGGCCTGTCCGGCCTGATCACCCCCAGCTTGGAAGAGATGCAGTACGTGGCCGGCGAGATGCAAAAGGACGACTACTTTCGCATCAAGAAAATCCCGCTGCTCATCGGTGGCGCTACCTGCAGCCGCGTGCACACGGCGGTGAAGATTTCCCCGCATTACGAAGGCCCGGTGGTCTATGTGCCCGATGCCTCGCGCAGCGTGAGCGTGGCGCAGAGCCTGCTGAGCGAGCAGGCGGCCAAGTACATCGACGAGCTCAACACCGACTACGACAAGGTGCGCCACCAACACGCTAACAAGAAGCAGACACCGATGTGGCCGCTGGCCAAGGCGCGTGCCAACAAGACGCGGATCGACTGGGCCGCCCACCAGCCCACGGTGCCGAAGTTCATTGGTCGCCGTGTTTTCAAGAACTTTGACCTTGGCGAGCTGGCCAAATACATCGACTGGGGCCCGTTCTTCCAGACCTGGGACTTGGCAGGACCGTTCCCCGCCATCCTGAAGGACGAGGTGGTGGGCACCGAGGCCGTGCGTGTGTATGCCGACGGCCAGCGCATGCTCAAGCGCCTGATCGAGGGCCGTTGGCTGACCGCTAACGCGGTGGTGGCGCTGTACCCGGCCAACACGGTGAACGACGATGACATCGAGTTCTATACCGACGAGAGCCGCAGCGAGGTCGCCATGACCTGGTACGGCCTGCGCCAGCAGACCGAGAAGCAAGAGATTGACGGCGTGATGCGCCCCAGCCGCTGCCTGGCCGACTTTGTCGCGCCCAAGGGGGTGAAGGCGGACTACGCGGGCCTGTTCGCAGTGACCGCGGGCATTGGCGTGGACAAAAAGGAAAAATACTTTCTGGACGACCTGGACGACTACTCGGCCATCATGCTCAAGTCGATTGCCGACCGCCTGGCTGAAGCCTTTGCCGAGGCGCTGCACCACCGCGTGCGCACCGACCTGTGGGGCTACGCGGCCGACGAGGCGCTGAGCAACGAGGCCCTGATTGCCGAGCAGTACAAAGGCATCCGCCCCGCGCCCGGTTACCCGGCCTGCCCGGACCACAGCGTCAAGAAAGACATGTTTGACCTGCTGCAGTGCGCAGAAATTGGCATGGCGGTGACCGAAAGCCTGGCGATGACGCCGGCGGCCAGCGTGAGCGGCTTCTACATCGGGCATCCGGACGCGACCTACTTCAACGTCGGCAAGATCAGCGACGACCAGGTGCACGACTTGGCCCAGCGCCGCAACCTGAATCAGGCCGAGCTGGAGCGCCTGCTGGCGCCTAATTTGTAAACCGTCGCCGGGCCTGGGGTCCGGCTGGGCGCTGCTTTACCCAGCGTTACAAATCAGACACCTTGGCGAGCCCTGCGCTGTGTACCTTTGGCCTGCCCTGGTCGTTGTAAGGCGACCAAGGTGTGAAAGGGCGATTCCGTCCCTTGCCAAAGGAGTGATCTATGAGCAGTGCCATGTCTATGCCCGGTGCCGTGCCGGCCGCCGTTTCGTCTACCAACCGTTTCTTGTGGGCCTCGGTCGGCGCCTTGGGCGCCACCACGCTGGCCCTGGGGGCCGCGCTGGTGCAGGTTAACCACCGCAGTGCGGACGAGGTGGCGCCCGCCACACCACTGACCCCCGCCGCCACGGTGGCTGCGGTTTTGCCTGTGCCCGAGTTGCCCGTGGTGCAAGCGGCACCAGCCAAACCGATTACTCCAGCACCAGAAAAGGTGCAAAAAATAGCCAAACCCCCCGTGAAATATGCGCAAGCAGCTCCTAAAACAGTAGCAAAAACAACGACTGCTGTGGAACCGGCAGTGGTAGACAGCCTGCCTGGCCGCGACCAGTCCTGGGAGCCCGTGGCTGCGGCGCCCCTGCCCGCCCCCAAAGTGGTGTGCGCCAGCTGTGGCACCGTAGAAACCGTGACGCCGGTCCAGCGCGAGGCTGCCCCCAGTGGTGCGGGCGCCGCCGTGGGTGCCGTGCTGGGTGGGCTGCTGGGCAACCAGGTGGGTGGCGGGGATGGCAAGACCTTGGCCACCATTGCCGGCATTTTTGGCGGTGGTATCGCCGGGAACGCGGTGGAGAAGAACATGAAGAAAGAAACCGTCTACCAGGTGGGCGTGCGCATGGAAGACGGCTCCTTGCGCCGCCTGGAGCAGAGCAGCCCGGTGGCCGTGGGCGCCCGGGTGACGGTGGAGGGCAACACCCTGAATCCGGCTGCAGCGCCTGCACCAACACCCTTGCCAGGCGCGCGTACCGCCACCTGACGTGCCTTGCGTGCTATTATTTTTGCAAACCGCAAAAGGAATAGCGCATGAACATGGCAACGGCAGCGCCCGGTGCGCCCGACGGGTCTCGCCCGTCCCCGCCTCCGCCACCGGGCCGCCCTGAGAAACTGCGGCTGGGTGACGTGCTGGTCCAGCAGCGCCTGATTTCCCAAGAGCAACTGCAGCAAACCCTGGAGTTGCAGCGCACCACCGGCAAAAAGGTGGGGCGCCTGCTGATCGAGACCGGTGTCATCACCGAAGAGCTGCTGGCCAATGGCCTAGCACGCCAGCTGCGCATCCCCTTCGTCAACCTCAAGACCTTTCCGTTTCGTGCGGAAGTTACCAAACTGTTGCCCGAAAGCGCAGCACGGCGTTTTCGGGCGCTGGTGCTGGAAGACAAGGGCGACAGTCTCTTGGTGGCGCTGGGCGACCCGCTGGACCTGTTTGCCTACGACGAGCTGACCCGCCTGCTCAAGCGCAACATTGGCATCGCTGCGGTGCCCGAGAGCCAGTTGGCGCTGGCGTTTGACCGCCTGTACCGCCGCACTGAAGAAATCAGCGGACTGGCCCGCGCCCTGGAAAAAGACCTGGGCGACGCGGTGGACTTTGGCGAGCTGACCGCCACGGTAGGCATTGAAGGCGCACCCGTGGTGCGCCTGCTGCAGTCGCTGTTTGAAGACGCCATGCAGGTCGGCGCGTCGGACGTGCACATCGAGCCGCAAGAGGGGTTTTTGCAAATCCGGGTGCGCGTGGACGGGGTGCTGCAGACCCAGACGCAGGCCGATAAACGCATTGGCGGTGCCCTGGCCCAGCGCCTCAAGCTCATGGCGGGGTTGGATATTTCCGAAAAACGCCTGCCCCAGGACGGCCGTTTCAGCGTGCGCCTGAAGGACAACACCATTGATGTGCGGCTCTCCACCTTGCCCACGACCTATGGCGAGTCGGCGGTTATGCGCTTGCTAAACCAGGGTGCCGGCATGCGCCGACTGGACAGCATTGGCATGCCCGCCGAGATGCTCAAGCGTTTTCGGGAAGTGTTGGCGCGTACCTCCGGCATGGTGCTGGTCACCGGCCCCACGGGCTCGGGCAAAACCACCACGCTGTATGCGGCGCTGGCCGAAATCAATGCCGCCGAGCTCAAAGTTATTACCGTGGAAGACCCGGTGGAATACCGCCTGCCCGCCATCACCCAGGTGCAGGTCAATGACAAGATTGAGCTGACCTTTGCCCGCGTGCTGCGTGCCTGTTTGCGCCAAGATCCGGACGTGATTTTGGTGGGCGAAATGCGCGACGCAGAGACGGCCGAGATTGGCCTGCGCGCCGCCATTACCGGGCATTTGGTGTTGTCCACCTTGCACACGCGCGATGCCATCAGCACCCCATTCCGCTTGCTCGACATGGGGGTGCCCCCTTTCATGGTGGCCACCAGCCTGCAGGCGGTGATTGCCCAGCGTTTGGTGCGCATGAATTGTTCCGAGTGTTCGGCACCGCACGCGCCCACGCCCCAAGAGCAGTCTTGGCTGGACTCGATGTTGGAGCCCGGGAGCACGCTCACCCCCAAGCGCGGTTTGGGTTGCTCTTCTTGCAACGGCACGGGTTATGCCGGGCGCCAGGGTGTGTATGAATTGCTGGAGATGGACGCAGTGCTCACACACGCGGCCTCGCATTCCGATCCCGCCAGTTTTATGCGCACGGCACGCGACCGCATGAAGGGCCACACCATGGCCCACCATGCGCTGGAGCTGGTGCGCCAGGGCCGCACATCGCTGGCCGAGGCCTTGCGCATCGGTTTTGATGCGGACGATGACGAAGAGCCCCAGGGCGCCTGAGCATGGCCGTTTATTCCTGGCGCGGCCGCAACAACCGGGGCGAGGCCGTCAACGGCCAGCTCGAAGCCTTGACCGAGGGCGGTGTGGCGGATCAGCTGCTGTCCATCGGTGTCTCCCCCGTGCACATTGCGCTGGCCGAGGTCAAGGATGAGAAGTCCACCGGTTCGGTACTGGCCTGGCTCAACCGCAAACCCGTGGTGGTGGAAGACCTGCTGATCTTCTCGCGCCAGATGTACACCTTGAACAAGGCGGGCGTGCCCATCCTGCGCGCCTTTGCCGGGCTGGAAGCCTCGGCCACCAAACCCGCCATGGTGGACATGCTCAAGGACATCCGTGCCAGTCTGGACCAGGGGCGCGAGCTGTCTGCCGCACTGGCGCGCCATAGCGACTTGTTTGGCGGGTTTTACATTTCCATGATCCGTGTCGGCGAGATGACCGGGCGGCTGACCGAGGTGTTCTTGCGCCTGACTGAGCACATGGAGTTTGAACGCGATGTGCGTGAGCGCATCAAGCAGGCCATGCGTTACCCCCTGTTTGTGATGATTGCCATGGCGATTGCCGTCGTGATCCTGAACATTTTTGTGATCCCGGTGTTCGCCAAGGTGTTTGCCGGCTTCAACACCCAGCTGCCACTGATCACGCGCGGGCTGCTGGCCTTCTCTGGCTGGATGATTGCCTGGTGGCCGATGTTGTTGGTGCTGGTGGCGGGCTCGGTAGTGGGCGTGCGCGCCTACCTGCGTACGCCCGAGGGGCGTTACCGCTGGGACTCCCGCAAGCTCAAGCTGCCCATCGTGGGCGACATCATTCTGAAGGCCACGCTGGCGCGTTTTGCGCGCAGCTTTGCGCTCTCTAGCCAGAGCGGTGTGCCGCTGGTGCAGGCCCTCACCGTGGTGGCACAAACGGTGGACAACGCCTTCATTGGCAGCCGTATTGAGCAGATGCGCGATGGCATCGAGCGCGGCGAAAGCATCTCGCGCTGCGCGGCAGCCACGGGCGTGTTCACACCCGTGGTGCTGCAGATGATCAATGTGGGTGAAGAGACTGGCGAGCTGGACAACCTGCTGTTCGAGATTGCCGCCATGTACGAGCGCGACACCGACTACAGCATCAAGGGCCTGTCGGCCTCCATTGAGCCCATATTGCTGGCCGTGATTGGGGTGCTGGTGCTCCTGCTCGCGCTGGGCGTGTTCCTGCCTTTGTGGAACATGGGCCAGGCCGCCATGGGCCGAGGCGGCGGCTAGGCCGTGGCCGCGCTGCGCCCCGCTGCCCAGCCGTCGCCGGTGTGGAGTGCGCGCCTCACCGAATGGGGGGTGATGGTGGCGCTGGTGATTATTTTGGGCGCGGTGTTTGCCCACCAAGCGCGCGAGGTGCGCGGGCAAGCCGAGCTGGCACAGATCAAAAGCACCTTGGGAGCCTTGCGCACCGCGATGGTGGTGGCGCACCTGGAAGAAGCCGTGAACAGCACCCGTGCAAAGAGAGCACTTGTGGTGCAAGCACAACGCAATCCTTTTGCTGCGCTGCAGCAGCTGCCCCCCAATTACGCGGGACTGGCCAGTCCGGACGCGTTGGCCGCTCTGCCGGGCGGCAGTTGGGTGTTTGACCCCGAGTGCAGCTGCATTGGCTACCGCCCTACCGAGGCCGCCTGGCTACAGTCCCCCGAGGGCGTGGGGGCCATGTGGTTCCGCGTGGCATCCCTCAACGGGCCTCTGCAGATCACCGCCCAGCAGCCCTATGTGTGGATGGGGCATACGGTTGACTGAGAGACAGTCCATGCCTGCAAACGGAACAAAAACGCGGAAATGGTGAGTTAGCTCACACACTTAGGCCGCAAACTTCATGCACAACAATAGTTCATTGCAATAGAATTAATTCGTCATGCAACGATCGAGATGACGTTGGGGGCCCTGCCAACCGGCAGCGCTGCAAGATTTTTCAAACGAAAGGCGGACAACATGAAACAAGTACAACGCGGCTTTACGCTGATTGAATTGGTGATGGTCATTGTGATTTTGGGCGTGCTGGCCGCCGTGGCTATTCCGAAGTTTGTGGATTTGAAGGGTGATGCCGTGATTGCATCCACGCAGGGCGTTGCTGGTGGACTCTCTTCTGCATCTGCAGTGAACTATGCAGCACGTAGTGCTAAAGGAACTGCGACTGGGGTTGCAATCAGCAATTGCACGAGTGTTCCAAATGCACTCCAGGGCGCTTTGCCGGCGGACTATCAAGTTACCGCTGCCGTTGTTGCTGCCGGTGCCACGGTCAACTGTGAATTGAGAAACACCTCTGTGTCACCGAACGTTACCGCGTCGTTCTCGGCAATCGGTATCAACTGATTTCTTTGAATGGCCTCCCAAAACCGCCCCGTTGGGCGGTTTTTTTATAGCTGTTCGCGGTAGGGGGAAGGGACCTGCCTTCGGTAGTTGGACACCTCCCCCTGGGGCGCCGCCTGCAGACCGCGTTGGAATGCCGCCAGCGCACGGTCCTCAAAACCTTTGCCAGCGTCTGCAAACACTTTCCCAAGCCGGAAGTAACTGTCCGCCGCCGTGTCCGGCCAGGTGTTTGCACGCAAGGTGAGGCCCTGCTCGACCAGCGCCCATTGGCGCTTCCGCTGCCCCAGGCTGTAGGCCAGCAAAACCAGGTCGGGCTCCACCACACCCTGGTCCAGATACGCCGCCAACTTATTGACGGCTTCTTCCTCGTGTCCCGTGCGGCTTAGCGCCACCAGCTCCATGGCCCGCGTACGCGGGGTGTTGGGTTGCAATCTTTCCAGTTCTCGCCATGCCGCCAAAGCGGGCTCTGCCTGTCCGAGCTCTGCATGCGCCCGCACCAGATTGCTCCACACATTGGCAATATGGGGCCGCGAGTGAGCAATGCTTTCCAAAACCGCGGCAGTCGTTCGCCAATCTCCCAGGCTGGCCAACTGCTCCGCGGGAATGGATATCAGCTTGCGGTAGTCGCTGTTGATGGCCAGGCCGGACTGCAACAGAGCGACGCCCTGCGTGTGCCAGTGTTCGGAGACTGAGGGGTCGCTGGTCTTGCGCCGTTCCGCCTGGTTGAGGGCATAAATGCTGCGCATGATCAGTGTTTCAGCGCGCATGGCTTGCACCGCAATGCTAAGGGTCAGCAGGCTGGCACCCACCAAGCCCGCACCCATCAAGGTGCGTGCGCCAAACGCCAAGTGGCGTGTGCCGCCTCCTAGCGAATCGGGCAACACCAAGCGTCGGTCTGTGCAAGCCAGCAACCCCAGGCAGATTGCCAGCAAGGCCCCTGTGCCCGCCAGTCGCCAGGGGAATCCCGCCAAGCTGACGACCAACAGCGCCAGCAAGCTGGTTAGTGCAATTGCACGCAAGGGGGCGTCCGGGGTGCTCAGGGGCAGCCGCCAAGTGTTGCGCGCCGCCGCCAAAAGATAGGCCAGTAGCACAGCGAGTACGCCTCCGCCAACCGGCAATCCGTACTCGGCCAGCAGTTGCAGGTATTCATTGTGGGCGTAGTAATCGGGCTCTTCGTCTGCAGACGGCCCTTGGAACAGCGGTATGTAGACCTCCCATGCGCCAGCTCCTACACCCAGCCAGGGTTCGCCCATGAGCATGCGGGCGGTGCCCTTCCACATCATGCTGCGGTAGGAAAAAGATCCCTCGACGTACTCCGTCTTTTCGGCCATGCTGGCTGCGCGCATCCAGCTGCGGTTCAAGGCGTTTTGTCCCAGGCTCTCTGGATGCTGGGAGTGAAGGCTGCCCAGGGCCAGCACGTCAATCACCCCCACGATCAGCACAGCGACCAATGATCTCTTGCTCCATTGCCCCCACGCGAGCTGGCTGCGGTAGCGCCACAACACCAACAGGAGTGCTGGTGTGATGCACAACAAGGCCAGGAGCGCGGAGCGGGTGCCGGTTGCCATCAGTGCAACCACTTGGAATGCCACGAGCAAGGCCATGGGTTGGCGCCAAGCGGGCTTGGAGGTCTGCCCCAGTGCCAACACGGAGAATGGAAGCGCGCATACCGCATACTCCGCAAAGAAGTTCCTGTTGGCGAATGTGGACGCGGGTGCTGCCGCCTGCGGAAACCACTCCAAATTGCCCCAAAACTGCGCGGCTGCCCAGGTACTCGCACCCACTGCCCCCCAGTGGATGCCCCAGACCAGGCGCATCCAGTGGCCGGGATGCGCGGCCTGCACTACCAGCCACATCAGCAGTCCCAGCACAGCCCAGCGCGCCGCCTCCACGCCCGCCAGGTAGGTGTGCGACCACAGCATGCTGCCCAAGGCATAGGCCATCAAGGCCAGTGGCAGCAGCAAAATGCCGTGCCACTGAATGGTCAGATAGTCCTGCTTGCGCTGCGCCCACCACCATACCCACAGGCCCGCCAGCGTGCCGGTGCTGACGATGGCGGACTTCAGTGTGTCTTGCAGCACCAGCTCTGAGGGCATGCCCGCTATGGGTACCAGTGCCAGCATGACGGCCAGCACCCCAGTGACCGCGCGGGAACCACCCGAGTCTGCAGGAGTCACAAGGCTGGCTGGCGGTGCGGGGGGTGAAGAATTCGGCACGGGGGTCATGGATTGGTTAAGCTGTGCGCCTGCTGCGTTGGACCGCACATTGTCCGCCAAAAAAGTGATTAAATAGGGCTCTGCGCAGCGTGGATATTGCGCGAACAGCTAGTAAAAACATAGCAAACAAATGAACTTCCAGCCTGTGATTACCCGATGGTTGGCCGCACCCGCGGTGCGACAGCGCGGCCTATTCCAAGGCGGCTTCACCCTCGTGGAGCTGGTGATGGTGATGGTGATGCTGGGGGTACTGGCGGTGTTTGCGGCGCCGCGCGTGTTCAACCGCAGTGACTTTGAGGCTCGCGGGTTTCATGACCAGACCCTGGCGGCCCTGCGCTTTGCGCAGAAGACCGCGATTGCGCAGCGCCGAGTGGTTTGCGTGGCCTTCACTATCAACACGGTGACCCTGACGCGTGCCTCGGTGGAGGCCAGCAATGTTTGTGACACCGCAGTGGCGGGGCCGGCTGGAGAGCTGGTGCTGCAGGCGCCGGTGAATGTAGCGTTTACGGCCGCGCCTGCCGCTTTTCGTTTTGATGGCCTGGGCCAGGCGCTGCCGGCAATCGCGCTTCCTTTGGTGCGCAGCATGCAGGTGGTGAATGCGGGCCGCACCATCACGGTGGAAGAGGTGACCGGTTATGTGCATGACTAAGCGCTCGCATCGAGGCTTTACCCTGCTTGAGCTGATCTTCTTCATTGTGGTGGTGGGCACCGGTTTGGCCGGCATTCTGGCGGTGTCGGACCAGGTCGTACGCACCAGTGCCGACCCCATGCTCACCAAGCAGTCCGTGGCGTTGGCCGAGTCGCTGATGGAAGAGATTCTGCAAAAAGATTTCGCCAATCCAGTGGGCGGCTATGGAGGTGCCAATCGTGCCCTGTTCGATGACGTGGCCGACTACAACGGCTACACCACTGCTGCCGGCATGGTGGATGCCCAAGGCACTGCGATTGCTGCGTTGGCAAGCTACAACGCCTCACCTGCGGTGGCTGTGCTGGCCGTGGCCAACTGGAATGGCATACCGGCCTTGCGCGTCACGGTGTCGATCACCGGTCCTGGGGGCACGGTATCCCTGGTCGGCTACAGGAGCAACAATTGATCCCCCGGTCTCGACCATTCCATCGTGCACAGGGGTTCACCCTGATCGAATTGATTATGGTGATTGTGATCATGGGCGTGGTGGGGGGGATGGTGGCGGTGTTTATGCGCAACCCCATCGAAGCGTATCTGGCCAGCGGCCGCCGCGCCGGTCTCACGGATGTGGCGGACACCACCTTGCGGCGCGTGTCACGTGATTTGCGCGTGGCCTTGCCCAACAGCATTCGTACCCCTGCAGCGCAGTGCATCGAGTTCATTCCCACCAAAACCGGAGGCCGCTACCGTACCGAGGAGCTGGTGGCGGGGGACAACACAAGCCTGGACTTTTCAACGGCGGACACCGCGTTCAACCTGCTAGGCAGCAATAGCGCCTTGCCTGCGGACCAGCGCATTGCAGCGGGCGATCTGGTGGTGGTGTACAACCTGGACGTGGCCGGTGCCACAGCATATGCCAATGACAATACGGCCACCGTGTCGGGGGCACCGGTGGTGGCGGGCACACCGCCTGAAACCTCGATTCCGATCAGCGCCAAAAAATTTCCCCTGGCCTCTGCCAGCAACCGCTTCCATGTGGTGCCCGCTGCAGAGCCAGTGGTGGGCTATGCCTGCCCTGGCGACGGCACGCTGCGCCGCTACGTGCGCAACCTGCCGTACCCGGCACCTGCGGCGTGTCCGACCGCCGCGGCGCTAGCCGCATCGCCAAGCCTAGCGCGCAATGTCACGGCCTGCAGCTTTGTGGCCGCGGCGGTGGACCTGCAGCGCAACGCACTGATTTCGCTGAGTGTGCAGATTACTGACTCGGCGGAAACTGTATCGCTACAAAGCGAAGTCCATGTGAGCAGCACGCCATGACCACATCGCGGTTTCAGCAGGGGTTTGCCGCCATGGCCGCATTGTTTTTGCTGGTGGTGCTGGCGGCTCTGGGTGGATTTATGGTCAGCTTTTCCAATGCACAGCACCTCACCCACGCCCAGGATGTGCAGGGCACGCGTGCCTACTGGGCGGCCCGTGCCGGGTTGGAGTGGGGCGTTGGCATCGTGATGCAGAACAACGCCTGTCCGGCGGCTATCAATAATCTGACGATTGAAGGATTCAATGTGGCGGTCACCTGCACCTCTGATACTTATGTCGACAGCGGCAATCGGGTGATTTACCAGTTCCGGGCCACTGCGGCAGCCGGCAATATAGAACGCAGTGTTTCCGCTGCCATGGAGCGATGAGATGCACATTCCGACACTTGCGGGTTTGATCGGTCGCGGGCTCCGGCATCTGGGCGTTGGGGCGGTGATGCTTATGCTGGGGCTAGGTGCCGTGGCGCAGACCTCAACCTACGCCTACCGCTCGGACACGTTTGCGTACGACACGCCCTCGGGCACCGCGGCCAGTGTGGCCTGGCATGCCAGCGGAGCTTCACCAGCCTGTACCTCCTATCCGAACGGGGATGACGATTGGGCCGACATTACTTTCCCGGCCGGATTCACTTTTACGTTTGGCGGTGTCAACTACTCCAGTGTGAGGGCCTATTCCAACGGCATATTGGCTTTTGGCGCCGATGTGTCGGGTTTTCACCGGGATTACACGCCGCAGGCCCTGCCCATCACCGCTGCCGGTGCCGCTTTCACCGGCTGTGCCAATGCCGTTCCCAGCAAACTCATGATTGGGTATTGGGTCGACATCATTGCCGGCACGGCCAGCGGCATTACCAATGCGTCCGTCAAGCATGAGCTTCTCACCGATGGGTCGGGGCAAAAGCGATTTGTGATCACCTGGAACAACGTAGCCCTGTACGGCAATGCGGGCACTCGTTACAGCTTTCAGATCGCTTTGTATTCCAGTCTCAGCGGCGTGAATGGGAATTTCCGCTACCAGTACACCACCGGCTCCACCACCGGGGTGGGGGCGGCGGTAGGTGTGCAGCTCAGTACCACCGACTACACGCAATACGCCTATAACCAAAACTTCATTGATACAGCGGTGGGGACGGCCATTCTTTGGTATCCGGCCAATCAGCTGGCGGGCAAGAGCGCCGAATACCGTTTTGACGAAGGGGTGTGGTTGGGTGTGGCGGGGGAGATCAAAGACACCTCCGGCAATGCGCAGCACGCCAGCAAAGTTGGGCTCAGTTCCAGTGTCGCGGCGGGCAGGTTGTGCCGGGGCGGTAGTTTTACCAACAACACCCTGAACCTGACGGTGGATGCCGTATCCACGCCCATCGTTCCGGTCAACCGTGGGGCGGTCAGTTTTTGGTTTAAATCGAATGCGGCGTGGAACTCCGCAAACGCCATGCTGTTGGATGCAACCACCACGGCGGCGCAGCCTTTTTTCCTCATGAAGCGTTCTACCGGTGCCCTGCGTTTTGCGGTCACAGACAGTGGCGGAACGGTGCGCACGGCGGAGACCTCCACGGCGTACACTTTTGGCGCGGGCACTTGGCACCACATTGCCGTGAGCTGGGCCTTTACGCCGGGTACCAACCAGACGGTGCAACAAATCATTGTCGATGGGGTGCTGGCCAACACGACCGGCACCACGCCCTACCGCACCACCACCACCGGCGCCATTGCAACCCCTGGCACGCTCTATATCGGAGACAACCGTACCTCGGGCGTACTGCCCAACACCGGGTCAGCCAATGGTGCCAACGGCACGATTGACGAGGTGTATATCTACCCCATCGACATCAATGCCACCCAGGCCGCGGCCGACATGGCGCTGACACGCCCTGTGTGCACCTCGCTGGATCACTTTCACATCGTGCATACGGGGGAGCAGGTGGGTTGCGGCGGTGCAGTGGCCAGTATCACCGTGGAGGCCCACGATGCCACGCACGGTCTGATCAGCCTGGCGGGTACCACCATGCAGATGTCCACCAACACCGGGCATGGCAACTGGTCCAGTGTCTCCACGATCAACCCGGTGGTGAACTCCGGCAGCGGCAATGGCAGCTACACCTTCAGCAACGAGTCCACCGTGGTACTGGGCTTGTCCAATACTTTTTTAGAAAGCCTCAACATCAACCTCAACTCCGGCGGCATCACCGAGAGTTCGGGAACTGCCGCCGTGTGTGTGTCGCAGGACTACACCGTGGGCACCAGCTGCGATGCCAACCTGAACTTTGTCGAGGCTGGGTACCTGTTTGACGTACCCAACCATGTCGCTGAAATCAGCCAGTCTGTGACGGTAAGAGCGGTCAAAAAGTCAGACAGCAGCGCTGCCTGTGTGCCGGCCTATGCCAACACCAGCCGCAGCTTGAGCTTTACCTGTGCCTACACCAACCCGACCACCGGCACCCTGCCAGTGCGGGTGGGCGGCAGTGCCTTGAATGCCGCAAACTCAGCCACCTCCGCCTGCGATGCCACGGGGCAGGCGGTGAGTTTGGCATTCAATGCCACGGGTGTGGCTACCACCAGCGTGCAATACGCTGATGTGGGGCGGGTCACCCTGTCGGCCCAGGAGACTACCGCTGGCGTCACCATGACCGGTTCTGACATCTTTATTGCAGCCCCGGCCAAATTCGCTTTTAGTGGCATCACCCCGGCACCGCTCAAAGCCGGGGTGAACTTCAGTGCCACGGTGTCTGCGCAGAACAATGTGAACGCTGCGACCCCGAACTTTGGCAAAGAAACTTCCCCAGAGAGCGTGGTTCTGGCTTTTGCCAAGGCCTCCCCCACGGGGGTGGGGGCGTCCAACGGCAGTTTCTCGGGCGCATTGGGCACCTTCACCGCGGGTAGCGCAACTGCGAGCAATTTGAACTGGAGCGAAGTGGGCACCATCGATCTGAGCGCCACGCTGAGCAGTGCCAGCTACCTGGGGAGTGCTATCACAGCGACAGGCAACACGGGCACTGCAGGCGCGGTGGGCACCTTTGTTCCAGACCACTTTGCGACGCTGGTCACTCAGGGGTGCGCAGCAGGAAGTTACTCCTACTCTGCGCAGCCCTTTGCATCGATCGTGCGTGCCCGTAACCGTGCCGGCAATGTGACCGTGAACTACGATGGAACGGCCAATACCACCCCCACTTTTGCCAGGGTGGTGACTTTGTCTGATGCGAATGGCCTGGTGGGGGGCATGGTGCCCGCCACATTGGCTGCATCGAGCTTCACTGCGGGTGTGGCAACCCTGGCGCCTGTGTTTACCTTTACCAGCAAGACCACGGCTCCGGGGGCGCTCAAGCTGCGTGCGACTGACACGGATGGCGTGTCTTCTGCCACGGGGACCGATGGCACAGCAGCCACTGCTACCGAGGGCACGACCGAAATTCGTAGCGGACGTGCCCGGCTCGCCAACGCCCTGGGCTCGGACCGGCTGGATTTGCCCATGGTCTTTCGCGCCGAGTACTGGGCCAGCGCCGCCAGCGGCTGGGTTACCCACACGGCAGACAGCTGTACAACCGCCGCATTGGCTTTGACTGCGGTGGGGACCCCCGACATCGTGGCAAACACCTGTGTCA
This sequence comes from Rhodoferax sp. TS-BS-61-7, assembly GCF_002943465.1. Taxonomy (GTDB): domain Bacteria; phylum Pseudomonadota; class Gammaproteobacteria; order Burkholderiales; family Burkholderiaceae_C; genus Allorhodoferax. The sequence goes on along the minus strand of NZ_PTQY01000004.1, from coordinate 287,829 downwards.
TGGAGGCGGGCAACAACAGTGGCGCTGGTTGTGCTGCAGCCCCTTCGGTGGCCGGCCGCAGTTATCTTGAGGGTGGGGTGGCTGGTTTTGCGGGCGACTTCAATCTTTGGCTCAAAGCCCCGGGTGCGGGGATCGCAGGCTCCGTGGATGTCACGGCCACCGTGCCGGCCTGGTTGCAGTTCAATTGGACCGGTACGGTTGCCAACCCCAAAGGGCGCGCTACTTTTGGCGTCTATCGCAGTCCCTTGCTGTATCGCCGGGAGAACTATTGAATCTGGTCCAGTATTTCTCAATTCATGTGAAATACTGCCTCCGAAGGCTGTCATGATTGCGCAACCAGCTCATTAAAATGAGAGCAAGTCGCTCTGCCTGTCACCTCACATGATCGAAGCAACGCTCCACCACACACTGCCTGCTCCCGCCCGGAGGGCCCGCTAACCATGCGCTGGCCGTGGCAACGCAAGTCTTCCGGTGACCTGTTGATCGTGTCGTGGGCCGACCAAACCCTGGCGTATCTGCAGGCACGCCCTGCCGGCAAAGGATATGAGGTCACCCGCGTGGGGGTCGAGCGCCAAGGCATCGACAGTCGCGAAGACTTGGTGCACCGCCTACAGGCCCTGGGGCTCAAGGGCTTGCGTACCCACATCATGCTGCGCCCAGAGCAGTACCAATTCCTGCAGATTGATGCCCCCGCCGTTCCGCCGGAGGAACTGCGCTCCGCCGCCCGCTACCAAGTGAGAGAGCTGGTCGATGCCCACCTGGACGACATCACTCTGGACGTGATGCGCCTGGGTGATGGCCAGGAAAAAGGCCAGGCACACCTGTTTGTGGTGGCTGCCAAAAGTGCCGTGGTGCGCGACGCCATGGCGCTGGCCGAGGCACTGCATTGGGATGTGAGCGTCATTGATGTGCAGGAAACCGCACAGCGCAACCTGCAGAGCCTGGTGGCCCAGAGTGAAGGCCGCTTGGAGCGGGCTACGGCGGCGCTGGTGCTAACCGATAACAAGCAGGCGATGTTGACCATCAGTGCCAACGAGGAGCTGTATTACACCCGCCGCCTGGAGTTGCAGGAAGGCTTTATGACCATGGCCTGGGGGCAGGGCGATGCTGCTGCTCCCACCGAGAGTTACACCCCGGTCAGTGAGTACGTGCCCGACTACAGCGTGGGTGGCGTGGCCTACGGAAACGACTACTCCGATGCGCGCGGTGCGTCTGCTGTGGGCGGTGCTGCTGCCAACAGTGGCGCGCAAGCGGACTACGAGCGCGCCCAACGGCTGGTGGTTGAAGTGCAGCGCTCGCTGGACCTGTGGGAGCGTTCCTGGACCCAACTGCCCCTCGCTGGCGTGCGTGTTTTTGCTGGTGCGCGTTCGCAAGAACTGGCTGAATGGCTGAGCCGTGAAATTGGCCAAACCGTAGGCGTGCTGGACGCCACCCCCCACCTCAAGGGGCTGACGCCCGCTGACACAGCCGATGCCGCGTACTGCTTGCCTTTGGCTGGCGTGCTGTTGCGCACCGAAGGCCGTACTCTGTAGAGCCCGCCATGCCGCAGCAAATCAATCTGTGTACCCCGCTCCTGTTGGCGCCCAAGCGCTATTTCTCTGCGCAAACCATGGTGCAAGCCCTCACCATCTTCGTGGTGGTTGGTGGTGTGCTGTGCGGTGCCTGGGTCTGGAACCTGAACCGTGCGGCCACCGGGCTGCAGCAGCTCATGCAAACCCAGGCCAAGGAGCTGACGGATCTCAAGGCTGCATTGCAAGCCCATGCGGTCAGCGCTGCCCCCTTGAGTCCGGAGCTGCAAACCCAAGTGCAAGACGTGCGCGCCCAGGTGCAAGCCCAGCAAAAGGTGCTGCTGGCACTGCAAGACGGTCGCATGACATCCGGCTCCGCGCACTCAGACCGTCTGGTCCTGGTGTCGCGCAGTATTCCCGGGCAAGTCTGGGTCACCGGTGTGGAGGCGGACGCAACGCGTTTCGAAGTAGCTGGCTACACGTTGGAGCCTTCTGCCCTGAACGAATGGGTCAACCGCTTGTCCTTCAGTCCCTTGATGCAGGGACTGCGCCTGGCAACTGTGAAAGTGCAAAGTGCGCGTCTGCTGCCGGTAGCTGCTGGCACCGCGCCTGCTGGGCGTGAGGTCTGGTCCTTCACCCTGGTGAGTGCCCAGCCGACGGCCAAGGCTGCACCTGCCAAAGGGAGTACCCCATGAAGCAGTGGTGGTTGCAGCAAAGTACGCGCATCAATGCGCTGAGCTTGCGCGAACGGGCGTTCATATTTGTCTCGCTCATCGCTCTTTGCCTGGCCCTGGCCGATGCGCTCTGGTTGTCGCCCGCCATGGGGGCACACCAACTGCAAGCCCAGCAGCATGCGGCACAAAACGCCGAATTGCAGCGCTTGCGTACCGAGTTGCAAAGCACGCCTACGCCGATCGATGTGAACTTGCCCCTGCGCACCGAGCTGGCGGCGCTGCAGCAACAATTGGCTGAAATACAGAGCCAGGTGGCCGCGGCCGCGGGTGGCAGCAGTCCGGCCCTGGAACCCGTACTGGCGGAGTTTTTGCGCCGTCGCCCCGGGCTGAGTCTAGTGTCCACTGCCACGCTGGCCGCCGATGCTGCCGCGGGCAAAGACGCTGCGGTCACTGGCGTCGTCCGCCGCGGTGTCGAACTCAAGGTGTCTGGCCCCTATACGGAGCTGGTGAAGTATGTAACGAGCCTGGAACAGGCCTTGCCCAATTTGCGCTGGGGCCCCATGCAACTGCGTAGCGAAAAGCAGCCGCCCGAGCTGACCCTGCAAGTGTTTGTACTGGAGGTGCAGCCATGACGCGGATGGGGCGCGGTGCAGCGCGCATGTTAGCGGGTGCTTGCATGCTGTGGCTGGCGTGTCTGGTGTCTGCCCAAGAGTTGCGCGACCCCACGCTGGCACCGCCCGAGGCCAACACGCTTCCCGATGAGCCTGGCAAAGTGGCCCCAGCCCCTGCAACGGCCGTGGTGGTACAGGATGGGAAACCCTATTTGGTGGTGGGCACGCGGCTGGTGGCGGTTGGTCAAAAAGTTGGCAATGCGAGGCTGGAGCGCATTACTGAAACTGAAATCTGGTTGCGTGAGGGCAAACAGATCACCAAACAATCACGCTTCAGCGGCATCCAGCGCAGCGTTGCCAAGCCCTTGGGCCCCTGCAAAACACCCGTCGCCAAATCCGGCATCCGAACCAAATCATCGTCTGCGACCGCCAAGCAAGCCGTGACACCCGCAGCTCCCTGCGAAGGAGTGCAACCGTGAAGTCCCGCCCCATGAATGAATTTGACACGTCCACCCTGACACCCGTGCTCCGCCCCCCGCTGGCTCTGTGGTCCCTGCTGGGGGTGAGCCTGCTTAGCGGCTGCGCGGCGCTGGACCGCCCTTTGCGGACCCCTGATGTGAGTGCCGCGGTGCGTGCCGAGCTTCCGGCTCCCATGCCTACGACGGTCGTGCCAGCCAAGGTATCCGACGCGCTAGCCGAGCCCGCAGCGCCTCCCGTGGCCCTGCCACCCGAACCCCGTTTGGACTTGCTGGTAAACAATGCGCAGGCGCGTGAGGTGTTTTTGGCCATCGTGGCCGACACCCGCTACAGCATGCTGATGCACCCTGACGTGTCGGGCACGCTGTCGGTCACGCTACGTGGTGTCACGGTGACCGAGGCGTTGGAGGCGATTCGCGATGTTTATGGTTATGACTTCAAAGTCGATGGCCGTCGCATCACTGTGTATGCACCGACCTTGCAAACACGAATTTTCACCATCAACTACCCGACCTCCTTGCGCTCGGGCAGCAGTGAGCTGCGTGTGTCTTCGGGCGCCGCACTGCAAAGCTCTGCGACCGGTACCACGGCCTCCAGCAGCAATGCCGGCACAGCAGCACAGCAGCCCGAGAACAGCCGCGTCTCCACCACCTCGCGTTCCGATTTTTGGGGTGAGCTGGCCGCCTCCGTACGCAGCCTGGTGGGTACCGGCGAAGGACGCAATGTGGTCTCCAGCCCGCAGGCCGGCATTTTGGCCGTGCGCGCCATGCCAGAAGAGCTGCGCCAGGTCGACAAGTTTCTGAAAGCTACCCAGGCTTCGGTGGAGCGGCAGGTCATGCTCGAAGCCAAAGTGGTGGAGGTGGAGTTGCGCGATGGTTACCAGAGCGGTGTGAACTGGGGCGCCATGGGCAGTGATGTGAACGGGCAGGCCGCCGTGGGCGTCATTGGCAGCGGTGTTTCCAGCACCAACGCGTTTGTGCAGGGAACCACCACCATCAACGGTGCAGTGGCTTTTCCGGCCGTTGCCAGCGGTGGTGGCCTGTTCGGCTTGGCACTGGCCACCAGCCAGTTTGGTGCAGTGCTGGGTTTCCTGGAAACCCAGGGCGATGTGCAGACCCTGTCCAGCCCGCGCTTGGCGACGATGAACAACCAGAAGGCTGTGCTCAAGGTGGGGTCGGACGATTTTTATGTGACCGCCGTCACCAGTGGCAGCACCTCCAGCAGCGGTTCTTCCAGTTCGGGCACGACGACGACCATGCCCACGGTCACTCTGACGCCGTTTTTCTCAGGCATCTCGCTGGACGTGACCCCCCAAATTGACGACGGTGTGAATGTGACCCTGCACGTGCATCCCTCACTCACCACAGTGACCGAAAAAACCAAACAGGTGGACCTGGGCAGTGTGGGCAACTACCGCCTGCCGCTGGCGTCGAGCGCGGTGAATGAAACCGACACGCTGGTGCGTATCCAGGACGGCAACATTGTGGCGATTGGTGGTCTGATGCAACTGGAGTCCAGCCGCAACGCATCGGGCATTCCGGGTACCACCGGCATGCCGGGCCTGGGCGCCCTGTTTGGCAACCGCGCCACGCAAGGCCGCAAGAAAGAAGTGATCGTGCTGATCAAGCCCACCATCATCCGCACCGCGGCCGACTGGGACGCTCAGGGCCGCCGCGCCCGTGCCGCGCTGGACGACATGGACGCCACCCGTGCCCGGGTGATCCAGATCGACGGCAACCAAGCCAAATAATGTACCTGGGGCACTTTTCGCTGCGGGAGGCCCCGTTTTCCATCACACCGGATACGGATTTTTTCTTCGCCCACGAGGGCGCGCAGGCCTCACTCAACATGCTGCTGGTGGCCTTGCGCAGCGGTGAGGGCTTTCTTAAGGTGGTGGGCGAGCTGGGCTGTGGCAAAACCGTGCTGTGCCGCCAACTGCTCAAGACCCTGCAGGGCGAGTGCCTGACGGCCTACATCCCCAACCCGAATATGGGCCCGGACGAGCTCTTGCTGGCCCTGGCCACCGAGCTCAAGCTTCCCATCACCTCACCGCCCCAACGCCACCAGATCATGGCCACGCTGAACCAGTGCCTGCTGGAGCAGGCCGCACAGGGGCGCCGGGTGGTGGTGTGTATCGACGAGGCGCAGGCCATACCGGTGCGTACCGTCGAGAGCCTGCGCCTGCTTTCCAACCTGGAGACCGAAAAACGCAAGCTGCTGCAGCTGGTGCTGCTGGGCCAGCCAGACCTGGACGACAAGCTGGCGCGGCCCGAAATTCGCCAGCTACTGCAGCGCATTACTTTCAGCGAGTACCTGGGCCCCATGCAAGCCCAGCGCGTGCCGGGCTACTTGGCGCACCGCTTGCAGCGGGCCGCCTTGGGCGAGTCCACCGACACCCAGGTGTTCACGCCAGCGGCGGCTCGCGCGATTGCGCAAGCCAGCGGTGGTGTGCCGCGGCTGATCAATATCCTCGCGCACAAATGCCTGATGCTGGCATATGGGGAGGACCAGCACCGGGTCAGCGCTGCGCACGCGCGTTTGGCTGCGCGGGACACACCGGGTGTGCTGCTGCGCCGCCCTTGGTGGCGCAGCCTGTGGCCCGGAGCTGGAGCGCGTGGGCTGCGTAGCGCACAAGGAGAGTCGGAATGAGTGTGATCAACAAAATGCTGCGCGACCTGGACCAGCGCCAGACCCCGGCCGCAGGCGCTGCCGATCTGTTGCGCCGTGACACCACCAGCGTGGCCACACCGCCCACGGTGCGTCGCCGCTCACCCGCCCTGCGCTGGGCCACCGCGTTGTTGCCTGTGGCTGCCATGTTGGCTGGCGGCTTGGTTTGGTGGAGTTTTCAGCAGCAGCTCCCGGCCGCACCGTCCGTGCCCGCACCTGTCGTTCAAGCGCCTAGCCCGGCTCCTGCTGTTGCTCCTGTAGTGGAGCCTGTGCCCCCCGCACCGGAGCCCGCTGCACTTGCCTCCCCGATGCCTGCGCCCGTGGCCGTGAGCACCGTACCACCTTTGCCTACCGCACCAGCCTCTGCCAAGGCGCCACTCAGTGTGGGTTTGCGCATGGATGCGACCTTGTCCAGCCCGTCCTCCGCGCTGCCGCAGGCAACACCGGTGACCCTGCCCGCAGCTTCTGCGGTCAAAGCGGCGGTGGCGAGCGCCAGTGCCGCAGTGCCACCCACCCTCGTGGCTCCTGTGGCCGCCCAGATACCAGCCAAGCCCCCGCTGCCTGTGGCCGAGGCTGTGCCTGCGGGTGCACGCCAACAGCAGGCCGGGCGAGAGGCGCTGGCCCAAGCCCAAGCCTTGTGGGCGAGTGGCTCTCGCGACACCGCCATCAGCACCCTGCAGGAGGCGGTGGCGACGGCAGAGCGCAGCAACCAGGGTGGCGGTATTGCCAATACGCTGGTACCCATGGTCCGTGAACTCGCCCGCATGGAGCTGGCCGAGGGCCGGCCCGCCGCGGTGTGGGACATGTTGTTGCGCCTGGAGCCTTTGCTGGCCAACCAGCCTGAATTATGGGCGCTGCGGGCCAATGCGGCCCAACGTCTGGGCCGCCACCAGGACAGTGTGTTTGCCTACACCACGGCCTTGCAATCGCGCCCCAGCGAGCAGCGTTGGCTTCTGGGGGCGGCGGTGTCATTGGCCGCGTTGGGTCAAACCGCACCCGCGGCCGAGATGGCCGACAAGGCCCGCGCCGTTGGCCCTGTGAGCCGCGAGGTGCTGGCATACTTGCGCCAACAGGGAGTACCGTTGACCGACCGACCGTGAGGTTTGCGATGCGCCATTGCCTGTTTGCCGGGGCCCGGTTTCTTGCGCTCTGTGCCACTGCTTGGGGCCTGGCGCTGCCAGTGCAGGCCCAAACCGCCAGCGTGGAACTGGTGACGGGTGACTACCCACCGTTTTCCAGTGAAGAGGCCCCTGCCATGGGGGTCTTGTCTGAAGTCGTGGTGGCGGCGTTCAAGGAGCAGGGTGTTGCCGCCCAGCTGCGTTTCATGCCCTGGCAGCGCGGCTATATGGAAACCCGCAACGGCCTGCACACCGCCACCTTCCCCTACGTCAAGAACGAAGAACGCCAGCGCGACTTCTGGTTTTCCCAGCCCCTGTATCCCGACGTGGTGCGTATCTTTGTACCGTCTGAAGCCGAAGTGCCGATGGACTGGTCCGGCAAGTCCATCTGCGTGCCCCAGGGCTACAACATGGCGCGTGTGGCGCCTTTTATCGAGAGCCAGCAAGCCCGCGTGGAGCGTCCACCAGACATGCTCAACTGCTTCCAGATGCTGCAGCGTGGGCGGGTGCAAGCGGTGTGGAGCAGCGAAACGGTGGCCGAATTTGTGACCCGCGACCTGCGCCGCGAGGGGCTGCGTTTCAAGCCCCTGACCTTAGGGCTGGAGTACCCGGTGGAGCTGTACCTCATCATTTCGCGCCAGCTGCCGCAGGCGCAGCAGTGGCTGGCGCGTTTCAACAGCGGCCTGGCCCGCATCCAGAAGAACGGCACGTATGCCAAAATTCTTGCGCGGCACAAAATGCAAGAAAAATAGGCATCTAGCCCGCATGGATGCTGCGCAAACAGCTATCAATAAGATAGCGTTTATGCGACCCAGCTAACTGCTTGCACGCAACACCCGGCGGTACTGCATGGCCTCGGCCACATGGGCTAGGCCCGTGCTGTCGGCGCCGGCCAGGTCGGCAATGGTGCGGGCGATCTTCAGCGTGCGGTGGGTGCTGCGGGCCGACCAGCCCAGTTGGGCGGCCGCGGCCTGTAGGAATTTGCTGGCCGCCGCATCGAGCTGGGTGTGGGTGTCGATGGCTTGACCGTTCAGGGCCTGGTTGGGGACGCCTTGGCGTGCCACCGCGCGTTGGCGTGCGTCGCTGCTGCGGGCGCGAATGCGGTCGGTCGACTCGCCAGCCGGACTGCCCAGCAACTCGTGGGCGGGCAGGGCGGGCACCTCGATGTGCAGGTCGATGCGGTCCATCAAGGGGCCGCTGAGCTTGGCCTGGTAACGGTGCACCTGGTCGGGTGTGCAGCGGCAGCTGTGGCTGGGCGAGCCCTGGTAGCCGCAGGGGCAGGGGTTCATGGCCGCAATCAGCTGAAAACGTGCGGGGAACTCGGCCCGCCGCGCCGCCCGGGCGATGGTGATGCTGCCGGTCTCCAGCGGTTCACGCAGGGCTTCCAATGCTGCTCTCGGAAATTCGGGTAACTCGTCCAAAAACAGGACCCCGTGATGGGCCAGCGAAATTTCACCCGGGCGCGGTGGTGAACCACCGCCCACCAGGGCCACGGCACTGGCGGTGTGATGCGGGCTGCAGGTGGGCCGCTGGCCCCAGCGCTCCATGGCAAAACGGCCGCACAGGCTGCCAATGGCGGCGCTTTGCAGGGCCTCGTCGGTGTCCATGTTGGGCAAAAGCCCGGCAAACCGCTGCGCCAGCATGGACTTGCCCGAGCCTGGCGGACCTACCAACAACAATGAATGGCCGCCAGCGGCGGCAATTTCCAGGGCGCGTTTGGCGCCGGCCTGGCCTTTCACGTCGGCCATGTCGGGGCCGCGCAGCTGCAGGCCGGGTGGCGCACCCTGGATGCGCACCCAGCCCTCGGGGTCTTCTGGCAGGGCTGGCGCATCGCCGGTGGGCGGCGGGGCAAAGTGGCGCACCACGTCGAGCAGGTGGCGTGCGCGCACCACATGGGAGTCTGGCACCAGCGCCGCTTCTTCCGCACTCTCGGGCGGAAGCACCAAACGGGTGCTTACTTGGGCGGTTCGCAAGGCCAGTGCCATGGCCAGGGCGCCGCGCACCGGCCGTAGTGCGCCAGACAAGGACAGCTCGCCGGCAAACTCGTACTGGGCCAAGGCAGCTCCGTCGATCTGACCGCTGGCCGCCAGAATGCCCAAGGCAATCGGCAAATCCAGCCGCCCGGAGTCCTTGGGCAGGTCCGCTGGGGCCAAATTGACGGTAATACGTTTGTTATGGGGAAATTCAAGCCCGCTGTTCTGGATGGCGCAGCGCACCCGTTCGCGCGCCTCTTTGACCTCCACATCGGCCAAACCGACCAGACTGAAGCTGGGCAGGCCATTGGCCAGGTGCACCTCCACCGTGACCTGCACCGCGTCTAGCCCCAGCAGGGCGCGCCCCTGCACCAAAGACAAGCTCATGGACCCATACTCCCAAAACGGTGCGCCGCATCACAGTGCATGCAGTGTGTTTGCACCAATGCTGTGCATGCTGTATTTATGTACAGGTATGTTACTCCAGTCCGCGCCATTTGGGGCGCGGCCCCGCGGATTTGAGGGACTTTTAACTTGGCATGCCTTCTGCTTTATGGGGTGTATCTCCAGACGTATGGAGAGGCAGACCAGCCAGACCCGGTGTCTGTATTCAACTGTTATCAAGCTGAGGTGAACACATGAAACTCGTAACGGCCATTATCAAACCGTTCAAGCTCGATGAGGTGCGAGAAGCCTTGTCTGGCATTGGTGTGCAAGGTATTACCGTGACCGAAGTCAAAGGCTTTGGTCGTCAAAAAGGCCACACAGAGCTGTACCGCGGTGCAGAGTACGTGGTGGACTTTTTGCCCAAGGTGAAGATTGAAGCGGCGATTGACGACGCTTTGGTGGACCGCGTGATCGAAGCCATCGAAGGTGCTGCCCGCACCGGCAAGATCGGCGACGGCAAGATTTTTGTCTACAACCTGGAACAGGTTGTGCGCATTCGTACCGGCGAAACCGGCAAAGAAGCGCTGTAACCAGAAAGAGAGCCCACAACATGAAAAAATTGCTTGCTTCCCTGGCCTTGGGCCTGAGCCTGCTGACGGCCGGATCCTTTGCCCTGGCCCAAGACGCCAAACCCGCCGAAGCCCCCGCGGCTGCCGCACCGGCCGCTGCTGCCCCCGCTGATGCGGCGGCTCCTGCTGCTGCCCCGGCACCCGCCGCGGCTGAGGCGGCTCCTGCAGCACCGGCTGCGGCTCCACTGGTCCCTAACAAAGGTGACACCGCCTGGATGACCACGGCCACTGCCTTGGTGATCTTCATGACATTGCCTGGTCTGGCCCTGTTCTACGGCGGCTTGGTGCGCAGCAAAAACATGCTGTCCGTGCTGATGCAGGTGTTCGTGGTCAGTGCACTGATCTACATCCTGTGGGCGGTCTACGGTTACACCCTGGCCTTCGGTGGCGACGGTGCATTCATTGGCACACTGGACAAGCTGTTCCTCAAGGGCGTAACCACGGAATCCGTGGCAGCAACCTTCAGCAAAGGCGTGGTCATTCCTGAACTGACATTCGTGGCCTTCCAGGCAACGTTTGCCGCCATCACGTGCGCACTGATCGTTGGCGCGTTCGCCGAACGTATCAAGTTCTCCGCCGTGCTGGCTTTCAGCGTGTTGTGGTTCACCTTCAGCTACCTGCCCATGGCACACATGGTTTGGTACTGGGCCGGCCCTGACGCGATCTCTGACGCTGCGTCGCTGGAAAAAGTGGTGGGCGCAGCCGGCTTCCTGTGGGCCAAGGGCGCGCTGGACTTCGCGGGCGGCACTGTGGTGCACATCAACGCCGCGGTTGCCGGCTTGGTCGGTGCCTACGTGGTCGGCAAACGTATTGGTTACGGCAAAGAAGCCATGGCCCCTCACAGCCTGACTTTGACCATGGTCGGTGCTGCCATGCTGTGGTTTGGCTGGTTCGGCTTCAATGCCGGCTCCAACCTGGAAGCCAACGGCCTGACCGCCCTGGCCTTCATCAACACCTTGTTGGCCACCGCTGCCGCCACTTTGGCCTGGATTACCGGTGAAGCCCTGACCCGTGGCAAAGCCTCCATGCTGGGTGCCGCTTCCGGTGCCGTGGCTGGTCTGGTTGCCATTACCCCTGCTTGCGGTTTTGTGGGCCCCATGGGCGCCATCATCATCGGCCTGGTGGGCGGTTTTGCCTGCCTGTGGGGTGTGAACGGTCTGAAGCGCCTGCTGGGTGCCGATGACTCCCTGGACGTGTTCGGTGTGCACGGCGTCGGCGGTATCGTTGGTGCCATTTTGACTGGCGTGTTCGCTTCGCCTTCCTTGGGCGGCACTGGCGTGTACGACTACGTGACCAATGCAGTGGCCGAAGGCTACTCCATCGGCACCCAAGTCTGGATCCAGACCCAAGGCGTGCTGGTCACCATCGTGTGGTCTGCTGTGGTTTCCTTCATCGCCTTCAAGCTGGTGGACCTGGTGATTGGTCTGCGCGTCAGCGAAGAAGACGAACGCGAAGGTCTGGACATCTCCAGCCATGGCGAAACAGCCTACAACCGTTAATCCCCAGGATTCGGTTACGAACTAGTTTCAATTCTTCTTGAGACATCGGCCCGGTCGGACTTTGGTCCTACCGGGCCTTTTTTTGGCCGCTTCGCGGTGCACAATCCCGCCATGACTTCCACACTCACCCTGCGCCACGGCGATTTGCTGTGCGACATCAAGCCTGAATTGGGCGGCAGCATTGCCGGCCTGTGGTTGGGGACCGATCCCGTATTGAGCTCCGTGCCCGGCGCGCAAATGCAGGCGGTGCGCCAGTCCGGCAGTTACCCGCTGGTGCCGTTTTCCAACCGCATTGGCCAGGCCCAGCTGCAATGGGCGGGCACCAGCCATCCGCTGGTCCGCAACTTTGACCCCGAGCCCCACGCCATCCACGGTGTGGGTTGGCAGCGCCCCTGGGCGGTGTTGGAGTCGTCCGACACCTTTGCACTGCTGTCGCTGGAGCACCGGGCCGATGCAGCTTGGCCGTTTGACTTTGATTGCTCCCAGGCCTTCAAGCTGGAAGCCGGGGCGCTGGAGATGTCGCTCTCCATCACCAACCAGTCGCCCGTGGCCGCACCGGTGGGGCTGGGCTGGCACCCGTTTTTCCCCAAACGCCCGGGCACCGAAGTGCAGTTCTCGGCCACCGGCCGCTGGGAGATGGGTTCGGACAAACTCCCCACCCACCGCGTGGACCACCCTGGGCTGCACCAGACCGTGGAAGCGCTGACAGTGGACCATTGTTTTGATGGCTGGGGCGGCGTGTTGACCCTGCAGGACAGCGTGATGCGCGTGCGTGTGTCGTCGGCGCTGCGCCACCTGGTGGTTTACACCCACCCGCAGCGCGACAACATCGCCGTGGAGCCGGTCAGCCATGTGAACAACGCGCTCAACCTCATGACCCAGACCGGCGCGCGTGCCGAGGACCTGGGCGTGGTCATTTTGCAGGCGGGCCAAACCTATTCGTGCGAAATGCGTATTGAAGTGGAGCGCACGGTATGAGCTGGCAAGCCTTGAGCCAAGACCTCTTTGAGCTGGGCGAGTCGCCCTTTTGGCACCCGCACGAACAGCAGCTGTATTGGGTCGACATCCCGGGCAAAGCTCTGCTGCGCGCCAATGTCTACATGGGCACGGTGCAGCGCTGGGACATGCCCACCGAGCCCGGATGTATTGCCCCCGCTGCGTCGGGCGGGCTCGTGGTGGCGCTGCGCCACGGCGTGTTCCGCGCACGCGAGTGGGGCGGAGCACTGGAGCCCATCGTCACGTTGCCCTACAACACGGCCGTCATCCGCGCCAACGATGGCAAGTGCGACGCGCTGGGCCGCTTCTGGGTCGGCACCATCGACGAACCCAAGGCCAGCCGCGCGGCGGCGTTGTTTTCCATCGACTGCCGCCGTGGCCTGCCCGAGGTGGTGCAGCATGCTGCGGGTGCCCTGACCGGCAACGGCCTGGCCTGGAGCCCCGACAACCAGACGATTTACTGGTCCGACACACCCAACCATGTGGTGCACGCCTGGGACTACGACTTGCAGACCAACACCCTGGATGGGCAACGCAGCTTCCAGCAGTGCGCGCCCAAGCCGGCGGGCTGGACCTTTGAGACCACCAGTTACGCGGGCCGCCCCGATGGTGCGGCCGTGGATGTGGAGGGCAACTACTACGCTGCCATGTTCGAGGGCCGGCGCATCTGCAAGTTCGCCCCCGATGGTGCGCTCTTGGCCGAGATCGCGGTGCCTGCGCAGTGCCCCACCATGCCCTGTTTTGGCGGCGAAGACCTCAAGACCCTGTACGTAACCACGGCCCGCCACGGCCGCAGCGCGGCCGAGCTGGCGCAGATGCCACTCTCGGGTGCGGTGTTCTCCCTGCGGGTGGACGTGCCGGGTCTGCCGGTCAATTTCTTCGTCGACTGAACGCGGGCCCAGCGCTGCCAAATTTTTGGTGGTGCAGGCGCCAAAAAATTCACGCCCAGCGGCGGGGTGGCGCCTTACCATCGGCGCCATGCAAGCCGCACCCTCTCTCCAAACACTGTTGGACCAGGTCCGCACCGCCGTGGCCGAACGCACCCCGCTGCAGATCCGTGGCGGCGGCAGCAAAGACTTTGTCGGCACCATCCAGCCCGCGCAGCTGCTCGACACGCGCAGCCACACCGGCATCCTGGATTACGCCCCCAGTGAACTGGTGGTGACCGTGGCGGCCGGTACGCCGCTGGCCGAACTGGAAGCTGCACTGGCCGAAAAGGGCCAGTGCCTGCCGTTTGAGCCACCCCACTTCGCCTGGTCTGGCGCTAGCGTGGCGACCCGCGCGCAGCCCTTGGGCGAGCGCTTCATGGACGGTGGCGCCACCGCAGGGAGCGTAGCGACCATAGGTGGCATGGTGGCCAGCGGCCTGGCCGGCCCGGCCCGCGCCACCGTGGGCAGCGTGCGCGACTATGTGTTGGGCCTGCAGTTGATCAACGGCCAGGGCGAGCACCTCACCTTTGGCGGCCAAGTCATGAAAAACGTGGCGGGGTACGACGTCTCGCGCCTCATGGCCGGTGCCATGGGCACACTGGGGGTGATCACCGAGGTATCGCTCAAGGTCTTGCCAGTGGCCCCGGCCGAGGCTACGTTGGTGTTTGGTCTGGACCAGGCCACGGCGCTGGAGCAATTGCACCGCTGGGGTGGCGAGCCGCTGCCGCTCAACGCCAGCTGCTGGGTGCATGACCCCACGGCGCCCGGTGGCGGGCAAGACCTGCTGTTTGTGCGCCTGCGTGGTGCCGTGGCAGCGGTAGAGGCGGCCTGCCGCAAGATGCTGGCCGAGGTGCCGGGCGAGCGCATGGACAACGCCCAGGCCGGCCCCGACTGGGCCCTGTGCCGCGACCAGCGCCTGCCGTTTTTTGCCGACGCGCCTGCGCCCGAGCTGGCGTTATGGCGCCTGTCGGTGGCGCCCACCGCACCGGTGCTGGACCTGCCCTGGCCACAGTTGGTGGAATGGCAGGGCGGGCTGCGCTGGCTCTGGGCGCCCCAGCAGGCCGGTGCCCAGTTGCAGACTGCGGCCCGCGCAGCCGGTGGGAATGCTACTGTTTTTGTAGCTGCTCGCGCAGATTCCATAAGGGCTGGGTGCCAATTTGATGCCAAAAACGCGGCCAAGGATGCGATCACCCGACGCCTGAAGGCGGCGTTTGACCCCCTGGGCCTGTTCAATCCGGGGCGCCTGTGCGCCGACCTGTGAGCGCTGACCATGCAAACCCAACTCGCCCCCGAATACCAAAACACGGCCGATGGCCAGGCCGCAGAGGCCATCCTGCGCAAGTGTGTGCACTGCGGCTTCTGCACCGCCACCTGCCCCACCTACCAGCTGCTGGGCGATGAGCTCGACGGCCCGCGCGGCCGCATCTATCTGATGAAACAGGTGCTGGAGGGGCAGACACCCACACGTGCCACCCAGATGCACCTGGACCGCTGCCTGACCTGCCGCAACTGCGAAAGCACCTGCCCCAGCGGGGTGGACTACGGCCACCTGGTGGACATCGGCCGCAAGATGGTGGACGCCAAGGTACCGCGCCCGCTGGGCGAAAAAGCGGTGCGCTGGGCGCTGAAAGAAGGGCTACCCTCGCCGCTGTTTGCGCCTGCCATGA
Source organism: Rhodoferax sp. TS-BS-61-7 (assembly GCF_002943465.1). GTDB lineage: Bacteria > Pseudomonadota > Gammaproteobacteria > Burkholderiales > Burkholderiaceae_C > Allorhodoferax. Next base: position 272,694 of record NZ_PTQY01000004.1, on the reverse strand, counting down.
AGCTGGGGCAATGGGTGCGCCCGCTGCTGCCGCAGGTGCTCAAAAACAAGGTGCCCGCACCGCAGCGTGCTGGTGCCTGGCCAACGCAACAACATGCACGCAAGGTGCTGATGTTGGAAGGCTGTGTGCAACCTGCCATGGCCCCCAATATCAACAGCGCCACGGCCCGTGTGTTGGATGCGGCTGGGGTGCAGGTGCAGCGGGTGGCCAAGGCGGGGTGTTGTGGTGCCGTCAAGTTCCACCTCAACGACCAGGACGGTGGCAAGGCCCAGATGCGCGCCAACATCGACGCCTGGTGGCCCCATGTGGAGCAGGGCGCCGATGCGCTGGTGATGAATGCCTCGGGCTGCGGCGTCACGGTTAAAGAGTACGGCCACATCCTGCGCGATGACCCGCAGTACGCGGACAAGGCCGCACGCATCAGCGCGCTCACGCGTGACCTTAGCGAGCTGTTGCCCGAGCTGTTGCCCGCGTTGAAAGCCCGGCTGGGCGAGGGCGCACGGCAGCAGCCCGCGCTGGTGTTCCACCCGCCCTGCACCTTGCAACACGGGCAAAAGCTCAAGGGGGGTGTGGAGACACACATGGCGGCGCTGGGCTTTGCGGTGCGCATCGCCGCCAACGAATCCCACTTGTGCTGTGGCTCGGCCGGCACTTATTCCGTGCTGAACCCCGAGATTTCCACCCAGCTGCGCGACCGCAAGCTGGGCCACCTGGCGCCCGCGGCGGACGAAGTCATCGTCAGTGCCAACATAGGCTGTATCACCCATTTGCAGGGTGGCACGCCCACACCGGTGCGGCACTGGGTGGAGGTGCTGGATGCGGCTTTGTCTGCCACGGTGCCGGCGTTCGCCGCATAATCTTGGCGAGTGGTCGCCCGTGTCGGGTGCCGCAGGTTGCACACGTTTGACCCAGGGGGCCCCATGAACCCGTCCGACCACATTGATGACCCGCGCCGCCAGTGGCTGATCCAGGCGCTGGCCGCCGGATTCTTTGGCCCCGCCATGGGGCTGGCCCAGGCGCAAAGCCTGTTTGGCAACCGTCCCAGCAAACTGCCACCCGGACAGTCCATTTACAGCCTCAGCGGCAATGTGCGTGTCAACGACCAGCCCGCCACGCTGAGCACCCCCATCAAACCCGGCGACACCCTGCAGACCGCCAAGGACAGCCAGGTCATTTTTGTGGTCAACACCCATTCCATGATCTTGCGCGGTGACAGCAAGCTGGTCATTGAAGCCCCCACCGGCGCGCCGGCCGACACCTCCATCACCGGGCTGCTGATAGGTGGTTTGCGCATGGTCACGGGCAAGCTCCTGTCGGTGTCGCGCAACTCGCCCATGCGGGTCACCACCTCCACCTCCACCATCGGCATCCGGGGCACCGGTTTTTATGTGGAGTCTGACCCCGAGCAAACTTACTTTTGTACGTGTTACGGCGCTACCGAGGTGCAGGCCAATGACGACCCGGAGAGCCGGGAAAGCGTGACCGCATCACACCATGACCGTCCGCTCTACATCGTGAAGGACGGCGGCAAGGGCAAGAACATCCGCAACGCCCCGTTCCTGAACCACACCGACCAAGAGCTGGCCCTCATCGAAACCCTGGTGGGGCGCAAGACACCATTTGTGTTCGCCACCGACGCTTACAGCGGGCCGCGGCGCGGGTATTGAGCCAGCTGTGTGCGCGGCTGCCTCCTACTCGGGCGCGCCGTTCAAGATCCAGTTCACGAAGGTGTCGTAGTTCACCCGGCCGACGGCTCCTGGCGTGAGGCTGGTGTTAAAGCCCGTGAGCTGGCCGCCGTTGTGGTGGTTGCCCGAAGGTTTGCGCAGCAGCGGGCTGGCCACGATGTCCGTGAAGTTGATGCGCCCGCGCAGCTCGGTGTAGAACCAATGGTCGTCAGTGGCGTCAATGTCGTTGTCTGCATCGCGGTCAAAGTTGGAGTACCAGATGGGGGGCTGGCCGGAGTTACCCATCCCCGACGTGTGGCAGACGGTGCAGGTGCCAACGCCTTGCAAAATGGTTTTGATGTCACTGAAGCGCAGGGCGGACGGGGTATACGTCAGGGCGCTGTCTACTACGATCACCAGTTTTACATCTGCGCTCTGCGCCGCACCCTTGCCGGTGCGCAGCATCACCCAGTAGGTGCCGTCCCCCGGCGCGGTGAAGGTGGGGTTGAGGCTGGTGGCGTTAGTCAGTGTGGCACCCGCAGTGGGCGAGCTGGGCGATATGCTCCACTGGTAGATGTTGGAATACAGGCTCATGCTGGCTGACAGTGTGGTGACCAGCGCCTTGACCACACGGTCCGGCCCCGGGTCGGCCACCGGAGCCCCTGGCTGGGTGGTCGTGTTGGTGTAGCCCATACCCAATCCCGCCAGGTAGGTGCCCATGGGGGTGTAGGTACTGCTGCTGGCCCAGTAGTTGTCGTAAATCAGCTTGGCCAGCGGCATGTTGCCGCGGTCCAGCACGTGGGCCTTGATACGGGCTGAGTAACCATCAAACTTGGCAAAGGTGGCAAAGTCGATGTCGGACTGGTTGCCATTGCCACGCAGCAGGTGGCAGACCCGGCAGGCCTGTGCCTGGGTGTTGAGGTACAGCGCCGACTGCCCGGCCCAGCCAGCGGGCACATAGGTGTCGGTGGTGGCGCTGTTGGTCTGGGGCAGGCCGGCGCCGCCGTACATGTCTTTGAGGTGTTCGGCCACCGTGCCCTGGTATTCATTGCCAATGGCCGTGCGGCGGCAGGCATCTTCGCCCCCGGCTGCCGCCGTAATAGGCAGGGAGCACAGCACCATCTTGTTGATCGTCTTGATCTTGGCCTCCTGCATCAGGCGCGTGAAGCCTGGCAGGCTGGAAAAGTCGAAGGAGGCGGGTTCCAGCGGATGCAACTGGGCTGCGATATCCCCCCGCACACCGCCCTGGTTGGGGGCCACCACATCCACCGCCGATTTCACGTTCATCAGCCGCGGAAACAAGGGTTTGCCCGCCAAAGCAGGTGTCAGGGGGTCACCCCGGCCGCCGTGGCAGGAGGCACAGACCGTGGGCATGGCCTTGGCACCACGACCGTCCAGGTTGCCCATCATCAGGCGCGCACCGGTCACCGGGTCGTAGGTGTAGAACTTGACGAACTTGATGGTGCCGCCAGGGCCGGGGCTGAACTCGATGGCATTGGTGCCCAGGTGCCATTTGGCCTCGGGCATCACAGCGGCCTCCAGGTTCAGTGCGTTGTACGCGCCGTAGGCCCCCACCATGTAGTTTTCCACCACAAAGGCCAGGGTGCCGTCAGGATTTTGGCGCGCCGTCATCTTGCGGCCATAGCCCAGGTCGCGCTGGTCGCCGACGATCACGGTCTCTTCGCCCAGCGTGCCTGCTGCGGTGCCAAACAGGTTTTTGGCCTTGAACTTGGCCAGCGTGTCGCGCTCATTGGCGGGGTCGATGGCCTCGTAATACGCGGTAGCGTAGGCCAGTGAGGCCACTTGCAGCGTGCCATCGTCCTGTTTTTGCGGGTTGGGAAACAGCAAAAAACTGTCGGGGCCGCTGGTGGGGAGCGTGGTGCGGGCCGCATTGGGGTCTACGTCGCTTGAGCTTCCGCCACCGCCGCAGGCGACCAAAATCCAGGGCAATGCCAGACAGAGGCCGAGGGATACGTTACGTTGCCACGGCATGCGGATCTCCCTTAAAAGCGCAACAGGTACGTTGCCAGCAGCTGGTTGCTGATGTAACTGCGCGGTGATGTGGCCCAGCTGGGCCGCAGCTCCGGCGTGGACTCCACGCGCCTCCAGGCCACATCGACGGACCCGTTGGGCCCCAACGAGTGGTTGTAGCCCACCGTGGTCAGCCAGGTGCTGCCATGGATCTTGTAGCTGAAAAACTGGCCACCGGTGAAGGCGTTGTCCAGCACAAACACCTTGGAGATGGTGACGTTCTCCAGCGAGGCGCGGCCGGTGGACACTACATCACCCACACGGTATTCCGCACCCAGGTACAGGGCCTTGCGGGCGCTCAGCGCGTAGTCCAGGTTCACGCGTGCCGAGGTGTCCACGGTGCTGAACACCTTGCTGGTGCTGAGCCGCTGGTTGCTGGCCAGTGCGGCAGACCAGCTGATCCGGTCGGTCAGGGGCTGGCTGATGGACAGCCCCAGGCTGTAGCGGTGGCCGTCGCGGACATCCGATTCGTAGTCCTCGAACTTGAACTTGGCAAACAGGCCCAGGGTGGGGGAAGAAAACTCGGAGGACTCGCGGTACTGCAGCTCGGCTTCCACGGCGGCGTCCAGGTGGCTCAGGCCGGCGTAGGTCTGGAAGCGCTCACCGCCCACGATGCCCGTCAGCAACAGGCGGCTTTGGGCCGACACGGGAAGCGTGAGGCCCTTGGAGACATTGACCGCATAGGCACTGTCGCTGAGCCGGTCGTTGCCTTCTTTGGCGCGGGTCACGTTGTCGTCCAGCGTCAGACCCACATCGAGCAACAAACCAAAACCGTTGCTGGTGTCAGCCAGCGCGGCCCAAGGGGCCGCCCACAGCAGGGCCAGCACCCAGGCCGTGCCTGGCAAGCCCCGCAGCAGGCTGGGGCGTGTACGCAATGACGGTGTAGAAGCCATGCCGACTGCCCCTCGCAAGAGCCACGATGTTGGTGAGTCTAAAGCAAGCCTTGCGGCTTGGATACAGCTACAGAGGGGGGCTCACGCCGCCAGCGCCGCCTCAATGTCTTGCGCCAGGCTGGCCGGTGTGTCGGTGGGGGCGTAGCGCTTGAGCACCTGGCCGTCCTTGCCGATCAGGAATTTGGTGAAGTTCCATTTGATGGCCTTGGTACCGAGAAACCCCGGGGCCTCCTTGACCAGCCACTGGTAGAGCGGGTGGGCGTCGCCGCCATTCACATCGATTTTGGCCATCATGGAGAAACTCACGCCGTAATTGAGCTGGCAGAACTCGAAAATTTCGTCGTTGCTGCCCTTGTCCTGTGCGCCAAACTGGTTGCACGGGAAGCCCAGCACCACCAGGCCCTTGTCGCCATACGCCTTGTGCAGCGCTTCCAGGCCGGCGAACTGTGGGGTAAAGCCGCAGGCGCTGGCGGTGTTGACGATCAGCAGGGGCTTGCCCTGATATTGCTTCAGGGGGACCGACTGGCCGTTGATTTGCAGGGCGTCGAAGTCGTACACGGAAGACATGTCTGGGGCTTTCTCAGGTGGCGGGTCACCCACGATAGCATGTGTGAAAACACTTGTCCCTGCCGGATTTTGCTGAGAAGATTCCGGCCATCAAGGAGATGCGGTGAACAAAGCCCCCTGGCACCAGCCGTACGCGGACTGGGCACGGCTAACCAAACAAGAATACGACCTGGTGCAGGGCGAGGGCACCATGGAGTCCCTGCGCCGCTTTCGCTGGGTGGCGTGTCTCATGGTGCCGCTGCACGCTGCCATGGCCTTTTTGCTTGATCTGTACCAGGCGCCTGCAGATCACCCCGAGCTCCAGGCCTGGGCTGGCACGGTGGGGCGGGCCCACTGGACGGCCGCCGCCCTGGTGGCGCTGGGGGGTGTGGCCGCCCACTACTTTCTGCGCCAAGCGCGCGCCTCGGCTGCTGCCATCTCGCTGCAAATCTTGGTGTCCATTGGCTATATCTACCTGGGCGCCTACCTCAGCATCGCCGATCTGGTGGCCAACGCAGGGGCTGGCCTGTCGAGCTTTATGCTGATCTGCATCATGTTCGGCGTCCTGTCGCTGATGCGGCCCGCCATCTCGGTGCCCTTGTTTTTGGGAACCTACCTAGTGTTTGCCTACCTGCTGCGCCACGCACCGATTCCGCCCATGCACAACAACAGCCTGAGCATCGTGGCCTTTTTTTGCCCCCTCTTGGCCCTGGTAGCCTCGTTAATGGTCTGGAACCAGTTTGCCAAGGCCGTCATGTTGCGCCGCCAGCTTAGCCGCAGCAACCAGGCGCTGGTGGCCCAGCAACGCGAACTGGCCTTTTTGGCCGACCACGACACCCTCACCGGCCTGTTCAACCGGCGCGAATTCATGCACCAGGCCCAAATGGAGCTCAACCGCGCGGTGCGCGCAGGGGTGCACACCCACTGCGTGATGGTGGACCTGGACTACTTCAAAAAAGTCAACGATGTGCATGGCCACCCGGTGGGCGATGCCATGCTGCAGCACGTGGCGGCTGTGCTGCTGCGTGGCGTGCGCAGCACCGACACCGTAGCGCGGCTGGGCGGCGAGGAGTTCATTGTGCTGCTGCCTGACACCGCACGCCCGGGCGCCTGTGATGTGGCCGAGAAGCTGCGCCTGCTGGTGCGCTCTACGCCGCTGGTCTACCTGGGGGTGGAGCTGCCCATCACCGCCAGCTTTGGCGTGAGCGGCACCGCGCAGGGGCAAAAGGTGGTGGTGGAGAGCATCTACGCCGCAGCCGACCGGGCGCTCTATGTGGCCAAACAGCTGGGCCGTGACCAGGTGCAGTACGCCGCGCCCGAAGTTTCGGAGCTTGCGGCGCCCCCGGACTAACCGTGCAGGTTGTCGTTGCGGGCGATGTCCAGCAGGTGGGTCACTTCGGCCGCGTGTTCGCGGCAGTTGCGCTCGTGCCAGCGTTTGATCCACCACATAAAGCCAGCCACCACCACGCCAAACACGGTGATGGCGCCAAAGGCCGACAGGCCCATGCCGGTGGACAGGCTGTAGAACGCACCCAGGCCCAAAATGCAGGCCTGTTCGTTGAAGTTTTGCACGGCAATGGAGCGGCCCGCGCCCATCAGGTTGTGGCCGCGGTGCTGCAGCAGTGCATTCATGGGCACCACCAAAAAGCCGCCCAGGCCGCCCAGCAAAATCAGGAAGGGTGCTGCCACCCACACATTGTTGATGAAGTTCAGCAGAATCACCAAAAGGCCCATGGCAATGCCCAGCGGCATCACGTTCACCGCATGCTCCAGCCGCATGCGCAGTGAGGCCGCCACCGCGCCCACGGCGGTGCCAATCGCCACCACCCCCACTAATGCCGAGGCCTGCGTCACGCTGTAACCCAGCGCCGCCGAGGCCCAGGCCAGCACGATGTAGCGCAGGTTGCCGCTCACGCCCCAGAACAGGGTGGTGGTGCTCAGCGAAATCTGGCCCAGGCGGTCTTTCCACAGCTTGGTGTTGCAGCTCCAGAAGTCGGGCAGCAGGGTCAGCAGGTTTTTGGGCATGGCACGCAGGGACACGCCGGTGTCGGGGATGCGCGTGTTGAACCAGGCCGCAGCCAGGTACACAAAAATCATGATGCCAATCGCGGCCTCGGGTGCAGTGTCGATGCTGGTGGTGATGAACGGAAAGTCAAACGAAAGCAGCGCCTGCGAGATCATGGGGCTGACCAATTGGCCACCCAGCAGCACACCCAGAATGATGGACGCAATCGTCAGTCCCTCAATCCAGCCATTGGCCTTGACCAGTTGGCTGGCAGGCAGCAGCTCGGTCAGGATGCCGTACTTGGCGGGGGAGTAGGCCGCAGCGCCCAGGCCCACGATGGCATAGGCCATCAGGGGGTGGGTGCCAAACAGCATCAACAGGCAGCCCACAATCTTGATGCCATTGCTGATCAGCATGACCCGGCCCTTGGGCATGGCGTCGGCAAAGGCGCCAACAAACGGTGCCAACACCACATAAAACAGGGCAAACATGGGGACCAGGGCGGCTTGTTGCCACTCCGGTGCACCGCTGCTACGCAACAACTGCACGGCTCCCACAAACAAGGCATTGTCGGCCAGCGAGCTAAAAAACTGCGCTGACATGATGGTGTAAAAACCGCGTTTCATGGGTGGGGGATAAGGCACATTAGCGTGACTAATGCGCTAGGTATTGTTGTAGGTCTCCAAACGTGCTGCGGTTATAGCATGCCGGCCAATGTCAAAATCTTCGTAGTTTCACGCCCTCATCGAGCCCCCATGCCCCGTCCCATCCAAGCCACCATTCACCCCGAGTCGCTGCGCCACAACCTGGAGGTGGTGCGCCGCGCGGCACCGGATGCGCGGGTCTGGGCGGTGGTCAAGGCCAACGCCTACGGGCACGGCATCGAGCGTGCGTTTGACGGGCTGCGCGGTGCCGACGGCATTGCCATGCTGGACCTGGACGAGGCCCAGCGTGTGCGCAAGCTGGGCTGGCGCGGCCCCATCCTCTTATTAGAAGGTGTGTTCGACCAGCGCGACCTGGAGCTCTGCTCGCGCCTGGGCCTGTGGCACACGGTGCACTGCGAAGAGCAGATCAACATGCTGGCCATCCACAAGACCAATGAGCCGCACCGCGTCTTCCTCAAAGTCAACTCCGGCATGAACCGCCTGGGCTTCCAGCCCGACCAGGTGCGCTCGGCGTGGACCCGGCTGAACGCGCTGCCGCAGGTGGACGAGATTTCGCTCATGACCCACTTCAGTGATGCCGATGGCCCCAAGGGCATAGACGCGCAGATGGCCATCTTCAAGGCCGCCACCGATGACCTGCCCGGCGAGCGCACCGTGAGCAATAGCGCCGCCACCCTGCGCCACTCCGGCCCCGGCCTGGTGTCGGACTGGGTGCGCCCCGGCATTGCCGTGTATGGCAGTGCACCCGACTACCCCGCGCACAACGCCGCCCACTGGGACCTGCTGCCCACGATGACGCTTGCTGCAAAAATCATAGCTGTTCGCGCACTGTCCACGGGCGATACGGTCGGATATGGCTCTAATTTTGTGGCCGATCGGCCGATGCGTATTGGTGTGGTGGCCTGTGGTTACGCCGACGGCTACCCGCGCCTGTGCCCCACCGGCACCCCGGTGCTGGTGGACGGTGTGCGCACCCGCACCGTGGGCCGCGTGAGCATGGACATGGTCACCGTGGACCTGGAGCCCGTGCCCCAGGCCGGCATGGGCAGCGAGGCCACGCTCTGGGGCCGCGCCGCCAACGGCACGGTGCTGTCCATCGACGAGGTGGCCGCCAGTGCCGGCACCGTGGGTTATGAGCTCATGTGTGCACTGGCCCTGCGCGTGCCCGTGGTGGTGGCTGACTGAAGCGCCCGCCTTGAAGTACGTCCCCATTCCGGTCGCCCTGCTTGCCATTGGGCGCCCCATCCCGGTCAATATCTGGAGCGACACCGGCCAGCTTTTGTTGCGCAAGGGCCAGCCCGTGGTCTCCGAGCAGCACCGTGACAAGCTCAACGCTTTTAATGCCTCGTCCACCCCCAGCGATGCGCTGGCCTGGCAGCGCGCCTACGAACGCATGGTGCACGAGATGCTGCGCGACGGCGTGGACGTGATGACGATTGCCGACGCTGGCATGCCCAGCGAGATCCGCGAGGCCGACTATGTGGTGGGCGCCCAGCTCAGTGGTGGTTGGCTGGACTTGCAGGAGGTGCTGCGCGGCATCCTGTACCAGGGCGGCCTGGCCATCAACCCGTTGGGTCGGCTCGACAGCATTGCGCGCAAGCTGCTGGCCCTGCTGGAGGCCGATGCCGACGACAGCCTGTTCTGCCTGTTCCAGGCCCTGGCCGATGACAGCCTGGGCTACTGCGCCACCCACGCCCTGCTGTGCGGCGTGGTCAGCGCGCTCACGGCGCACAAGCTGGGGCTGGACCCGCATACGCGGCGCAGCCTGGTGGACGCCGCCTTGACCATGAACATTGCCATGGCGCGCGACCAGGACAGCCTGGCGCGCCAGGCCACCCCGCTGACTGACTGGCAGCGCACCCTGATCCGCGAACACCCCGAGCGCAGCGCCGCCATCTTGCAGGCCTTTGGGGTGGACGACCCCGACACACTGGACCTGGTGCGCTGGCACCACGCGCCCGACACGGCCGAAGCCCTGCCGCGCAACCTGCGCGCCCGCAAGATTCTGAGCACGGCCGACGCCTTTGTGGCCAAGATGGCCGCGCGCAAAACCCGCTCGCCCCTATCTCCGCTGGGGGCGGCCAAGTCCATCTACCTGGGCGCCGAAGGCGACGCGGCGGCGGTGGGTGCAGCCATGGCCACGGCCGTGGGTTTTTACCCGCCCGGCACCTATTTACTGCTAGCCAATGGCGACACCGCCGTGGCCGTGCAGCGCGGCACCAAGGCCACCACGCCCTGGGTGGTGGCGGTGATGGACAAAAACAGCATGCCTATCACCCGCTACCAGGCCATCGAGGCGGCGGGTGCTGAGACCAGCATCGTCGCGCCGGTGAACTTCGAGACCGTGAAGCTCGCCATCAGCGCAGACAAGGTGCGCCGCGCCCGCGAGCGCATCCCGCGCCCCGCCTGATTTTTAGGCCAAATTGGCCTCTAAGCCCCGCAGGGTATGCGCAAGCAGCTATCAAAATAGGAGTTGTGGCGGCGGCTGGGGCGTTGTGGATCTGTATTTATATACAGTATCATGCGCCCATGGCCAAAGAAAAAACCGTCTTCACCTGCAACGAATGTGGCGGCACCAGCCCCAAGTGGCTGGGCAAATGCCTGCACTGCAACGCCTGGAACACGCTGATCGAATCGGTGGCCAGCAGCGAGGGCCCGGCCAAAAACCGCTTTGCCTCGCTGGCCAAAACTGCCGAAGTGGCGGTGTTGTCCGACATTGAAGCATCCGATGTAGAGCGCACCCCCACCGGCCACGAAGAGCTGGACCGCGTACTGGGCGGCGGCATGGTGGAGGGCGGTGTGGTGCTGATTGGCGGCGACCCCGGCATCGGCAAGTCCACGCTGCTCTTGCAGGCGCTGGATTCTCTGCAGCGCTCGGGCAAAAACACCCTGTATGTGACGGGCGAAGAGAGTGGGGCGCAGGTGGCGCTGCGCTCACGCCGTCTGGGGCTGGACCACAGCCAGGTGCGGGTGCTGGCCGAAATCCAGCTCGAAAAAATCCTCGCCACCTTGGAGGCGAACCGCCCGGATGTGGCGGTGATCGACTCTATCCAGACGGTGTATTCCGAACAACTCACCAGCGCGCCGGGCTCGGTCGCCCAGGTGCGCGAATGTGCGGCCCACCTGACCCGCGCCGCCAAGGCCAGTGGCACCGCCATCGTGCTGGTGGGCCACGTCACCAAAGAAGGCGCGCTGGCCGGCCCGCGTGTGCTGGAGCACATGGTGGACACGGTGCTGTACTTCGAGGGCGACACGCACAGCCAGTTCCGCCTGGTGCGCGCCATCAAAAACCGCTTTGGCGCAGTCAACGAGATTGGCGTCTTCGCGATGACCGAAAAAGGCCTCAAGGGCGTGAGCAACCCCAGCGCCATCTTCCTCAGCCAGCACGCGGAGCCGGTGCCCGGCAGCTGTGTGATGGTGACGCTGGAAGGCACGCGCCCGCTGCTGGTCGAGATCCAGGCGCTGGTGGACAGCGGCGGTCCGTCGCCACGGCGCCTGTCGGTGGGCCTGGACAAAGACCGCCTCGCCATGCTGCTGGCCGTGTTGCACCGCCATGCTGGCGTAGCGTGTATGGACCAGGACGTGTTCATCAACGCCGTGGGCGGTGTGCGCATTGGCGAGCCCGCGGCTGACTTGGCGGTGATGCTCTCCATCACCTCGTCCTTGCGCGGCAAGCCGCTGCCCAAGGGCTTCATCGCCTTTGGCGAAGTGGGGCTGGCCGGTGAGGTGCGCCCCGCGCCGCGCGGGCAGGAGCGCCTGAAGGAAGCCGCCAAGCTGGGCTTTACCGTGGCCGTGGTGCCCAAAGCCAATGCGCCCAAAAAGCCCATAGACGGCATGACCATCCACGCCGTGGACCGGGTGGAAGAAGCCATGAACGTGGTGCGCGGGCTGGGTTAACGCACAGGCACCCTCGGCAGCGCGTCCCCCATGGGAGGCGTCTTTTATTGCCTTAAGTCCCCGTTAATGTGTGCTTCCTACCATGCAAGGCATGGAGGTTTTTATGCACCGTTTTCGTCGCACTCTGCTGCCTTTGTTGGCTGCCGGTTTGTGCACCACTGCTGTGTGGGCCGGCAGCCCCGCTGAGCAACTGAACGCCCTGTCCACCCAGGCCGGCCGCAGTCCCAACCCGGGCCAAGGGCAGCAGTTTTTCAATGCAAAACACGGCCGTGAGTGGAGCTGCGCGTCCTGCCACAACGCACTGCCCACTGGCGACGCCAAACACGCGAGCACGGGCAAAGCCATTACCCCGCTAGCACCCGCGTTTAACCCCGAGCGTTTTACCGATCCGGCCAAGAGCGAGAAGTGGTTCCGCCGCAATTGCAACGACGTGCTGGCCCGCGAGTGCACCGCCGCCGAGAAGGCCGATGTGCTGGCCTGGCTGATCAGCCTCAAGCGCTGACGGCCCACGGGACGCCAACCCCAAAGAAATTTATGCCAAACAGACCTCTAGACCCCGTGCAATATGCGCAAACAGCTCCTAAATGGATAGCGATTTTGGCCTTGGCCGGCTTGACAGTGGGTAGCGCCTGGGCTGACTCCAAAGGCCCCATGGTGCCGCCCCTGCCCAAGTACCAGGCCGAATGTGCGGCCTGCCACATCGCCTACCCGGCGGGCATGTTGCCCGCAGCGTCTTGGAAGCGGGTCATGGGTTCGCTGGACAAACACTATGGCACCGACGCGTCGCTGGACGAAGCCAGTGTGCGCGAGATCAGCCAGTGGCTGCAGGTGAACGCCGGTACTTACAAGCGGGTGCGCGAGCAGCCACCGCAGGACCGCATCACCACCTCCGCCTGGTTTGTGCGCAAGCACGACGAGCTGGACCCCGCCATCTGGAAACAGGCTGCGGTCAAGAGCGCGGCCAACTGCATCGCCTGCCACACGCGGGCCGACAAAGGCAGCTTCAGTGAACGCGAAATTACCTTTCCCAAAGGCCTGGATGCGCGCTTTCGCCGCAACTGGTCCGACTGACGGTCTGCCTGACCTTCCATCTCTTTGCCCTGTTTGACGAGGCTCACCATGACCACCACCACTTTTCCATCTACCGCCGCACCCGGACAAGCCGCGCGCCGCCGTGTGGTGGACGCGCCCACCCGCGTCTTTCACTGGCTGTTTGCCCTGAGCTTTCTGGGTGCTTACCTCACCGCCGATGGTGAGCGCTTTCGCCTGCTGCACGTCACGCTGGGCTACACCATGGCGGGCTTGTTGGTCTTTCGGGTGCTGTACGGTCTGCTGGGGCCGCGCCAGGCGGGCCTAGCTTTGTTATGGCGAAAGCTCAGCGCGCTCTGGCCCTGGGCGCAATCGCTCAAGGCCGCCGTGAACACCACTGCGAAAGTGGACGCACCCCCGGCGGTGAACTGGCGCCAGGGGCAAAGCCTGTTCATGGCGCTGGCCATTGTGGCCTTGTTGGTGCTGGTGCTGCCACTCACGCTGTCGGGTTACGCCACCTATAACGAATGGGGTGACGTTCTTGGGGGCGACTGGATCGAAGACGTGCACGAATTCTTTGGCAACACCGTGCTGGCCGTGGTGCTGGCGCACATTGCCGCCATCGTGGCCTTAAGTGTGTTGCGCCGCAAGAATCTGGTGACGCAGATGGTGACCGGCCGTGCCGATGGAGCGGGCCCGGACCTCGCCAAGCGCAACCACGGCTGGTTGGCGGCCTTGCTGCTGTGTGCCGTGTTGGCGTACTGGACTTGGGAGTGGCAGCAGTCGCCCCAAGGGCTGATCTCCGGGTCAGCGCTCAGCGCTGTGATGAGTGGGCAAGGTGATGACGAGGACGACTGAGCAACCGCCATGCACAATCGTCTGACCAGTACCCACGGAGTCCATTGAATGCGCGTGTTGCTTGCCGAAGACGATGCCATGTTGGGCGATGGCCTGCGGGCCGGGCTGCGCCAGCTGGGGTTTCAGGTGGACTGGGTGCGCGACGGCATGGCGGCCGAGCGCGAGTTGTCGGGCGGCGAGTACACCGCTGCCGTGCTGGACCTGGGTTTGCCAGGCAAGGACGGCTTGGATGTGTTGCAGGCTTTGCGCAGCGCTGGCGTGTCCACCCCGGTGCTGGTGCTAACGGCCCGCGATGCCGTGCCCGACCGCATCCGCGGGCTGGATCTTGGGGCCGATGACTATGTGCTCAAGCCTGTGGACTTGCATGAACTGGCGGCGCGCCTGCGCTCGCTGGTGCGGCGCTCCCACGGGGTGGCGCAAGAGGTTTTGCAGATGGGCGCCTTGGCGCTGGAGCCCGGCACCCGCCGGGTGCTCTGGCGAGGTGCGGAGGTGACCTTGTCCACCCGCGAATTTGATCTGTTGCATGCGCTGATGCGCAGTGCAGGGCGGGTGCTCTCGCGCGAGCAGCTGGAGCAGCAGATGTACAGCTGGGGCCACGAGGTGGAGAGCAACGCCATTGAGGTGCACATCCACCACCTGCGGCGCAAGCTCCAGGCCGATGCGATTCAGACCGTGCGCGGCGTGGGCTACCGCGTCAACCCGCAGCCGGGCGCCTGAGCATGGGTGCCGGCCGCTCCTTGCAACTGCGCCTGCTGGTGCTGTTGTCTGTTTCCTTGACGCTGGTGTGGTTGGCTGTGGCCGCGTGGACGTGGGTGGACGCCCGCCACGAAGTCGACGAACTCATGGACAGCCACCTGGCCCAGGCGGCCTCCATCTTGGTGGTGCAGCCGCTGGATTTGGAAGACGATACCGTGGCCGATGCGCCGGCCTTGCACAAATACAGCGCACGCGTGGCGTTTCAAGTGTTCCATGAAGGCACCTTGGTCATGCGCTCGGCCAACGCTGGAATCGAGCCTCTGAGCGATGAACGCCGCGGCTTTGCCACCGTGCGCCACGGCGGTGAAAACTGGCGTGTGTTTGCCACGCGTGGCGCCGAGGGCGATGTGCAGGTGTACGTGGGCGAGCAGGTCGACTCGCGCAATGACATCGTCTGGGCCATGTTGCGCGGCATGTTGCTGCCCATGGCGCTGGCCTTGCCCGTGCTCGCAGCCTTGCTGTGGTGGGCGGTGCACCGGGCGCTGCTGCCGCTGCGCACACTGGGCCACACCTTGGGCCAGCGTGCGCCCGATGCCCTCAGCCCGGTGGTGGTACCCGATGTGCCGTCTGAGATGCAACCGCTGGTGGCTGAACTCAATGGCCTGCTGGCCCGCATTGAGCGCATGGTGCAAAGCGAGCGCCGATTTACGGCGGATGCCGCGCACGAGCTGCGCACGCCGATTGCGGCCATCCGCGCCCAAGCCCAGGTGGCTTTGGGTGCCGGGGCCGATGCAGCCCAACGCGACCTGGCTTTGCAGACCACGTTGGCCGGGTGTGACCGGGCCGCGCATTTGGTGGACCAGTTGCTTGCGCTGGCCCGCCTGGAAGCCGGAACCACGGTGCCCGCGGCAGAGGTCTGCGATCTGCGGGCTCTGGCCCAGCAGGTGGCCGCAGACCTAGCCCCTGCGGCACTAACCCACGGGCAGGACTTGGCGCTGGAGGCGGATGGGGATGCGGCCTGTGCCGTTTCCGCGCAGGTGACCTGGCTGACCATGCTACTGCGCAACCTGCTGGACAACGCCCTGCGCTATAGCCCCGACGGTGCGCGCGTGCTGGTTCGTGTGGCTTGCACACCCGAGCGGGTGGTGCTGGAGGTGCACGACAGCGGCCCAGGCATGGCCAGTGCCGACATGCAGCGCCTGGGCGAGCGGTTTTTCCGGGTGCTGGGGCACACGCAGCCTGGCAGCGGCCTGGGCTGGTCTATCGTGCGCCGGATTGCCGATGTGACCGGGGCGCAGGTGACTGTGCAGTCGTCGGCGTTGCTGGGCGGACTGCAGGTTCAGGTGGCATGGCCCGGCCTGCGAAAATAGGCGGATGCAAATTCAAAAAATTGTGGTGCCCGTTGTGGCATTGGTGATCGCAGTGGCTGGTTACCGGGCCTATGGCTGGGCAGGCCTGGCCTTGGTGGCGGGCGGGCTGGTGATGTGGCAGCTACTGCACTTCACCCGCATGCTGCAGATTCTCAAGAAGGCGGCCAACCGCCCCATCGGCCATGTGGACAGCGCGGTCATGCTGCACGCCAAGCTGGCGGCGGGCCAGCCGTTGCTGCACATGGTGGCGCTGACGCGGTCGCTGGGTTTGCTGGAGTCGCCCAAGGACACCCAGCCCGAGCGGTTCCGCTGGACCGACACTTCGCAGTCCAGTGTGTTGTGTGTGTTTCTGGGCGGCAAGCTGCAGAGCTGGGAGCTGACACGACCGGCCACGGAGGCACCCGCTGCGCAGACCGACGATGCGGCGCTGGCCCCGTAAAATCAGCGTTTCGCATTCTTTGCAGCCACCCCTTACAAGGACACCCTGATGAGCGTACTTCCTCCCTCCATGTCTGACCGCGACGGAAAAATCTGGATGGATGGCCAGATGGTGGACTGGCGCGACGCCAAGATCCACGTGCTGAGCCACACGCTGCACTACGGCTGCGGCGCGTTTGAAGGCGTGCGGGCCTACAACACCGTCAACGGCCCGGCCATCTTCCGCCTGCAGGAGCACACGGAGCGCCTGTTCAACAGCGCCAAGATCCTGCGCATGACCATCCCGTTTACCCAGGAACAGGTGAACGAAGCCCAGTGCGCCGTGATCCGTGAAAACAAGCTCGAATCCGGCTACCTGCGCCCCCTGACCTGGATCGGCGACAAGAAGCTGGGTGTGTCCCCCAAGGGCAACACCATCCACCTGATGGTGGCCGCATGGCCCTGGGGCGCCTACCTGGGCGAAGAGGGCATGAAACGTGGCATCCGCGTGAAGACCAGCAGCTACACGCGCCACCACGTCAACATCACCATGACGCAGGCCAAGGCGGTGAGCAACTACACCAACTCGATCCTGGCCAACATGGAAGCCACCGACGACGGCTACGACGAAGCCCTGCTGCTGGACAGCTCGGGTTTTGTGTCCGAAGGCGCGGGCGAAAACATCTTTGTCATCAAGAACGGCGTGATCTACACGCCCGACCTGTCGGCTGGTGCGCTGAACGGCATCACCCGCAACACCGTGTTCCACATCGCCAAAGACCTGGGCCTGGAGATCGTGCAAAAACGCATCACGCGTGACGAGGTCTACATCGCTGACGAAGCCTTCTTCACCGGTACTGCGGCTGAAGTGACGCCGATCCGCGAGCTGGACCGCATTGAACTGGGCAAGGGCGACTACGTGGGTAGCCGTGGCCCGATCACCGAAAAAATCCAATCCGCGTTTTTTGACATCGTCAACGGCCGCAACCCGAAATACGCCCACTGGCTCACGAAGGTCTGAGACCCATGACAAACGCAAAAATTGAACTGCTGGCCAAAGACCTGAACCACCAAGGTGGCGTGTTCTGCCCCAGCCCGCTGGCCGACATGAAAACTTGGAACACCCACCCCAAGGTGTACCTGGATGTAGGCCGCACGGGCGAAGCCAAGTGCCCTTACTGCGGTACGGTCTACAAACTGAAAGACGGCGAGCACTTCGCGGGTGGACATTAAGTCCCTGATCATCGCGCCCCAATGGATTGGGGACGCGGTGATGACCGAGCCGCTGATGCGCCGCTTGGCGGCGCGTGGTGAGCGGCTCACCGTGGGTGCCTTGCCTTGGGTAGCGCCGGTGTACCGGGCCATGCCCCAGGTGGCCGAGGTGATGGAGTTTCCGTTCGCCCGCGGCGGTCTGCAATGGGCGGCGCGCCGGGCCATGGCCCACCGTCTGCGTGGCCGCTTCGATGTGGCCTATGTGGGGCCTAACTCCCTCAAAAGTGCGCTGATCCCCTGGTGGGCCGGTATTCCCAAACGGGTGGGGTACTCCGGCGAGGTCCGCTGGGGCCTGCTGAACCAGCGCCTGCCTAACCCGCCGGAGGGCGAACGCCCGCCCATGGTGGCGTTTTATTCGGCGTTGAGTGGTGACGCTGAACTGGATGCCGACCAGCCGCAGCTACAACTGGCCCCTGGCGCGGCCGAGCAGGCCTTAGCTGCGCAGGGCCTGCCGGCCCAAGGTTTTTATGTGCTGGCGCCTGGCGCCGAATACGGCCCGGCCAAACGCTGGCCCGCGGCCCACTTTGCTACGCTGGCCAGCCAGCTGGCGCTGCCCGTGTTGCTCTTGGGTTCGGGCAAAGACGCCGTGGTATGTGCCGAGATCGCCAGCGCGGTGAATACCCGCCAGCCCGGCCATTGCGTGGACCTGGCCGGCAAGACCTCTTTGGACCAGGCGATTGCGCTGATAGCCTCGGCCAAAGCCATGGTCAGCAACGATTCGGGCCTGATGCACGTAGCCGCCGCCTTTGGCGTGCCCCAGGTGGCGGTGTTTGGCTCGTCCAGCCCGCTGCACACCCCACCGCTGAGTGCGCGGGCCACGGTGCTCTGGCTCAAGAACGACTCGGCCTACCAGCCCCCGCTGGACTGCGCCCCCTGCTTTGCGCGCGACTGCCCGTTGGGCCATACGCGCTGCCTGAACGACATTGCGCCCGAGCGGGTGCTATCTTATTTGTAGCTGTTTGCGCAATACCCACGGTCGTCAAGTGCCAATTTGGCATCAAACTGTGCCCACCCATAGGTCCGAAAAAAAAAGCCACCCGAAGGTGGCTTTGTAAAGTCCCCGAAGGGACGTCGTTGGAACCTGTTGAAGGAAACCTATTTGGCTGGTTTCGCTTCGATCCTTGTGAACTGTGACAGCAGCTGGGATGAATTTTCTGCCTTGGCCGGCAAAAGCGGTATCCCCCATTCGGGTGAATTTGCAGTCTTTTTTGCAAATAAATGGGGGTTTTTGACCTGCGTCGTCATTTTTGGGGCCGCCAGGGCGCCCAAATTTCCATTTCACCCTGTCACCACCCCATCCGCCCGGTGCCGGCTGGCCTCAATACGCCGTGCGTTGGGTTCATCGGTCTGTGCCATCCACTGCAGCGCCTCTTCGCGTGTACGGCCAAACAACATGTGGCGCGCCAGCAGGCGGCTGTGGCGCAGCGCGGGGTCCACGTCCAGGTACCAGACCTCGTCCAGCAACGCGCGGGCGCCGGCCCAGCCATCGTCTTCCAGCAGCAGGTAGTTGCCCTCGGTAATGACCAGTGGGATGCCGGGTGTGATGGGGATGGCGCCGGCAATCGGCTCTTCGAGCGCGCGGTTGAAGTCGGGCGCATAGACCGTTTCGCCCGCGGTTTGCTGGCGGATGCGTTGCAGCAGGGCGATGAAACCGGCACTGTCAAAGGTGTCGGGCGCGCCCTTGCGCTGGGCGCGGCCCAGGCGTTCCAGTTCGGTCTGGGCCAAATGGAAACCGTCCATGGGCAGGTACTGGCTCTGGCCGGGGTACTGCGTCTGCAGCGCCTGGGCCAGCGTGGACTTGCCGGCCCCCGGCGGCGCCACGATGCCCAGCAGCTTGCGCTGCCCGGTGGCGAGCAGGGCGGCTATGCGCTGCTGGGTATCGACGGGGGATAAAAAAAGTACCGGTGGATTAGGGTTTTCCATAATTAAAGTAACTTGATTTAAGTAAATGAATGGAACTATAGTCCAGCCACGCCGTGAGAGAGCGTAATTTCCCGGGGGCCCGTTCCCCTGACCATCCAGCCAGAAAAAGGTCGCACAGACCGAGGAGATACCTGATGAAGAAGTCCACCCCCCTGATCCTGTCCGCATTGGCCCTGGCCGCATCGTCGGCCTTCGCTGCCGGTGAGCCCGTCATTGGCCTGATCACCAAAACCGAAACCAACCCCTTCTTCGTGAAGATGAAGGAAGGCGCCGAAGCCGAAGCCAAAAAACTGGGTGCCAAGCTGATGAGCGCCTCTGGCAAGAAAGACGGCGACACCGCTTCGCAAATCGCCGCCATCGAAAACATGACCGCCCGTGGCGCCAAGACCATCCTGATCACCTCGTCCGGCGACGCCATCCTGCCCGCCGTGAAGAAAGCCCAGGAAAAAGGCGTGCAAGTGATTGCGCTGGACAGCCCGTTTGAAGGCGCCGACGCCCTGTTTGCCACCGACAACTACAAGGCCGGTGAGTTGATTGGCCAGTACGCCAAGGCCGCCCTGGGTGGCAAGCCCGCCAAGATCGCCATGTTGGACCTGTTCCCCGGCCACCCCGTGGGTGCGCAGCGCCACAACGGTTTTATGAAGGGTTTTGGCCTGCAAGCGAATGACGCCAAGTCCAACGAACTCTCCAAGACTGCAGAAACCGTGTGCGCGGCCGACACCGATGGCAACCAGGCCAAGGGCCAGACCGCCATGGAAAACTGCCTGCAAAAGGACCCCGCCATCAACGTGGTCTACACCATCAACGAACCCGCAGCGGCCGGTGCGTACAACGCACTGAAGAAAGCCGGTAAAGAGAAGGGCGTGTTGATCGTGTCGGTGGACGGCGGTTGCGCCGGTGTGGCCGACGTGGGCAAGGGCGTGATTGCCGCCACCTCGCAGCAATACCCTCTGAAGATGGCCGCCATGGGTGTGGCCGCCGGTGTGGATTACGCCAAGGGCGGCAAAAAGGCTTCGGGCTATGTGGACACCGGCGTGACCCTGATTGCCGGCAAAGCAGTGGCTGGCGTGGACAGCAAAGACGTCAAGACCGGTACCGACCTGTGCTGGGGCAAAAAGTAAGCTGACACGGGCTCGCGCCCTGTGAGTGCCCGGGGCCCGGCGGCTGTTACCCACAGTGCCGGGCCCTTGTTCCCTCTCTCATTTGCGCTGAAGCGCGCCAACTGGTAAGCCCCTATGGCAACGAATTCTTCCAAACCTATTCCATGGGCCTTGCTCGGGCCCTGGCTGGCCTTGCTGGCGGCCTGCGTGTTTTTTGCCACGCAATCCGACCGCTTTTTGACTGGCGAAAACCTCTCCCTGGTGCTGCAGCAGGTCATGGTGGTCGGCCTGCTGGCCATCGGCCAGACCCTGATCATCCTGACCGCCGGCATTGACCTGTCCTGCGGCATGGTGATGGCGCTCGGCGGCATCGTGATGACCAAGTTCACCATGGACCTTGGCATGCCACCCGTGCTGGGTATCTTGTGCGGCATCCTGGTGACGGCGGCGTTTGGCCTGCTCAACGGCCTGCTGGTGACCCGGGTCAAGCTGCCTTCTTTCATCGTGACGCTGGGCACCATGAACATTGCGTTTGCGATCACCCAGATTTACTCCGAAGCCCAAACCGTGGGCAACCTGCCCGAGAGCATGACGGTGCTGGGGAATACCTTTTCACTGGGTGGCACATCCGTGGCCTGGGGTACCGTGGTCATGCTGGGCATGTACCTGCTGGCTTGGCATTTGTTGCGGGACACCGCGGCAGGTCGCCATGTGTACGCCGTGGGCAACAACCCCGAGGCCGTGCGCCTGAGTGGTATTTCCGTCGAGCGTGTGCTGCTGGGCGTCTATGTGCTGGCCGGCGTGCTGTATGGCATCGCCGCCCTGTTGTCGGTGGCACGCACCGGGGTGGGTGACCCACAAGCGGGGCAGACCGAAAACCTGGATGCCATCACCGCCGTGGTGCTGGGCGGCACTTCGCTGTTTGGTGGCCGCGGCATCATTTTGGGTTCCTTGGTGGGCGCCGTCATTGTGGGTGTGTTCCGCAACGGCCTCACGCTGATGGACGTGGCCTCGGTCTACCAGACCCTGATCACCGGCATTTTGGTCATCCTTGCGGTGGCCGCAGACCAACTCTCACGCAAGGGAGCCCGCTAATGGCCACGCCCCAGATCATTCTCAAGGCCTCGGGCCTGGTCAAACGTTACGGCGGTGTGACCGCATTGGACGGTGTGGATTTCGAGCTGCGCGCCGGTGAAATTCTGGCCGTGATTGGTGACAACGGCGCTGGAAAGTCCAGCCTGATCAAGGCCCTGTCGGGCGCTGTGGTGCCCGACGAAGGCACGATGGAGCTGGACGGCCAGGCCGTGCATTTCCGCTCGCCCATTGATGCGCGCCGCCATGGCATCGAAACCGTCTACCAGGACCTGGCCGTGGCCCCCGCCATGTCGATTGCCGAAAACCTGTTTCTGGGCCGCGAGCTGCGCCGCCCCGGCGTGCTGGGCAGTGTGTTCCGCTCGCTGGACAAGAAGCGCATGCTGGACGAGGCGATCTCGCGTATGAACGACCTCAAGGTCGGCATCCGCTCCATGACGCAGGCGGTGGAAACGCTCTCGGGCGGCCAGCGCCAGTGTGTGGCGGTGGCGCGTGCAGCGGCGTTTGCCCAGCACGTGGTGATCATGGACGAGCCCACTGCCGCGCTAGGTGTGAAAGAGGGCAATATGGTGCTGGAGCTGATCCGCCGCGTGCGCGACAAGGGGCTACCGGTCATCTTGATCAGCCACAACATGCCGCATGTGTTTGAGATTGCGGACCGCATCCACATCCAGCGCCTGGGCAAACGGGCCTGCGTCGTCAACCCCAAAACCATCAGCATGAGTGACACCGTGGCGGTGATGACAGGGGCCAAAGTCGTTGAGGATCTGCCCGCGTCGGCGCTGGCCTGAATCACCCCTGCGCGCCAAAAAGTTTTGGCGGGTGGGGCGCTTCATGGGTCAAAATCGCCCCACCATGAACCTTGCTGACAACGCACCTGCCACCCGCCCCGACACGGCGGTGGCTGCTTCCCCTCCGGTCCTGCGGCCGCGGGGCTCCAACCATGTGGGCATGCGCCAGTTCAACGAACGGGTGGTGTTGCACGCCATCCGCCTCAATGGCAGCCTGCCCAAAGCCGACCTGGCGCGCCTCACCGGCCTCACTGCCCAGACCATTGGCCTCATCACCACCCGCCTGGAAGACGATGGTCTGCTGATCAAACAGGAGCGGGTGCGTGGCCGCATTGGCCAGCCCTCGGTGCCCATGGCGCTGAACCCGGATGGCGCGTTTGCGCTGGGCATCAAGATTGGCCGGCGCAGTGCCGACTGGCTGCTGGTGGACTTCACCGGTAAGGTGCGTGTGCGCGAGACGCTGGCCTACGATTTCCCCGACGCTGACGCTTTGCTGCCCGTGGTGCAAACCCGCATGCGTGCCATCCAGGACGGCCTGGGTGCGTTGGCGCCGCGCCTGGTAGGCGTGGGCGTGGCCGCACCGTTCAACCTGGGTGGTTGGCACAAGATGCTGGGCCTGTCCGAAGCGGTGTCAGACCAGTGGAACCATATTGACCTGTGCGCGCAGGTGCAGGCCATGACCGACGCGCCGGTGAGTTTTGCCAAAGACACCTCGGCCGCCTGTGTGGCCGAATTGGTGGCCGGCCGCGGGCGCGATCTCAAGAGTTTTCTGTATTTGTTCGTGGACACCTTTGTGGGCGGCGGGCTGGTGCTCAACTCGCACCTGCACGGTGGCATCCACGGCAATGCGGGCGCCGTGGCCTCCTTGCCCCTGCAGGTGGCGGCTCCCGGCAGCATGCCTGAGCAGCTGATTGCCCATGCTTCCTTGTGGGAGCTGGAGCAGCGTTACCAGGCCGAGGGCCTGGACCCCAGCGCCGCGTATGACGACCGCGCCATGTCCGCGCCGTTTGCCGTGCACACCGATGCCTGGATCAGCAGCGCCGCACTCGGCCTGGCCCAGTGTGTGGTGAGCGGCACGGCGTTTCTGGACATTGATGCGGTGGTGATTGACGGCTCGTTTTCGCGCGGCATGTTGCAGCGCTTGATTGAGGAAACCGGTTTGGCCCTGCGCCGTTACAACTGGGAAGGCCTGTGGCCCGCCACCGTGATTGCGGGCAGCATCGGGTCGGACGCGCGTGCGCTGGGCGGTGCCCTCTTACCGCTGCATGAAAACTTTGCCCCGGACCGCGACCTGTTTTTAAAGGCCGCGTCCTGAGCCACCGGCCTTAGCGCGGGCTGGCGGGCGCCTGCAGCGGCAGGCGAATCTCAAAACACGCGCCACCGTCGGGCCGGTTGCGGCAGGTCACGGTGCCGCCATGGCGCTGGGTGATGGATTTGACCAGCGCCAAGCCCAGACCCACACCGCCCTCGCGCTCGGACGCCCCGGGCAAGCGGTAAAACGGTTCAAAAATCCGGTTTTGCAAAGCCTCGGGTACGCCGGGGCCGCGGTCACACACCTGGAGGGTGGCGTGGGTGTTGTCCTGGCCCAGCACCAGCGTGACTTCACCGGCGCCGTAGCGGCGTGCGTTTTCCAGCAGGTTGCGCACGGCGCGGCGCAGCAGCTTGGTGATGCCGGGCACGGCCAGTGTGGCGGTGGTGGTGTCCAGGTTGGCCTGGGTGCGTGCGCATTCCTCTGCCGCCAGGCCCACCAGGTCTACCGATTCCACGGTGCCCATGTCGGCGTCTTTGGCGTCCAGGCGGCTGGCCAGCAAAATTTCTTCAATCAACTGGTCCAGCTCGCTGATGTTGCGGGCGATCTCGGCCTTGAACGTGGGGCTGGGGCTGCTGCCCATCAGTTCCATGCCCATGCGGATGCGCGCGAGAGGCGAGCGCAGCTCGTGGGAGGCATTGGCCAGTAAGGATTTTTGTGAGGCCAGCAGGGCTTCGTGGGACTGCACCAGGCTTTGCACCTGTTGGGCCGCGTGGTTAAAGCGGGTGGCCAGAAAACCCACCTCGTCATCCCCCCCCAAGGCTACGCGTGCACCCAGGTCCCCATCGCCCCAGCGTTCCACGCCCTGGCGCAGGGTTTCCAGGCGTCGGGTCAGGCGGCGAACAATCGGGTAGGTGGCCAGTGCCACGGCAATGCCTACCAGCCCCAGGGTCCAGAAGAAGCCAAACGGGGCCTTCCAGCTGGACGCTGGCGGACGTGGCAGGTGCATATGGACCGTCTGACCATCCTGCATGCGCACCAGAAACTCGGGGCCGCGGCCAAAGCGGCCCGGCATATCGTCGTCAGGCGGGGCGTCCATGTCGGGCGGCGTTGGCGGCGGGTCTCCGGCAGGGCCGGGTGTGTCACTGCGCAGCATGGGCGGGTAGTCCCCGCGTTGCAGGGGGCGGCGCAGCCGCGCGTGCCCGTTGCCAATCACTTCTCCCGCTTCATTGCGCACCACCACTTCGCGCAGTGGCGGCTCCGTGGTCAGGCGCCAGGCCCAACCCACCAGCAGGGTGAGCACGGCCACAGCCAGCACCACGGCCAGCCAGATACGCACATACAACTGCTTGAAAAACATGGGAGAGAAAACCAGGCTTAGTCTTGTTGCCGGGCAAACACATACCCTACGCCACGCACCGTGAGGATGCGTTTGGGGTCTTTGGCGTCGACCTCGATGGCGGCGCGGATGCGGCCCATGTGCACGTCGATGGAGCGGTCAAAGGCTTCGAGCTCGCGGCCGCGCACGGCTTCCATGATCTGGTCGCGCGTGAGCACACGCCCGGCGCGTTCGGCCAGTGCCACCAGCAGGTCAAACTGGTAGGACGTGAGTTCGCAGGCGACGCCGGATACGGTGACGGTGCGCGCGTCGCGGTCAATCTCCAGGCTGCCAAAACGCAGTGCCTTGCCGCTGGGGGCTGCGTTCTCCACCTTGCGGCGCAGGATGGCGCGCACGCGGGCCAGCAGCTCGCGGGGTTCAAAGGGTTTGGGCAGGTAGTCGTCGGCACCCAGTTCCAGGCCAATGATGCGGTCCATGGCGTCGCCCTTGGCGGTGAGCATGAGCACCGGCACGCTGGAGGCAGGTGCGGGCAGGGAGCGGATGCGGCGGCACACTTCCAGGCCGTCGATGTCGGGCAGCATCAGGTCCAGAATGACCAGCTCGGGCACGGCGCCGGCGGGGGGCTGGGTCAGGTGGCCCAGGCCACTGAGGCCGTCGCCGCAGTGGCTGACAGCAAATCCCGATTGCTCCAGGTACTCGGCCACCATGGTGGCGAGGCGGGCGTCGTCTTCGATCATGAGCAGGTGTTGGCGCATGGTCGCAGTCTATCGCCACACCACTGCGGACGTATACCGGCTGCTTGTCGGTCCGGTAAAGTTAGGTAAATAACGCTATTAAAATAATAGCTGTTTGCGCAGTATTAACGGGGGCTAGGTGCCATTTTGATGCGTGAAGCCAGCCACACCAGCAGCAGCACGGGCGCGCCCAAGCAGGCGGTGGCGGTGAAAAAGTTGGGGTAACCAAAGTGGTCCACAAACTGCCCCGAGAATCCGGCCAGAAACTTGGGCAACAGCAGCATCATGGAGCTGAACAGCGCGTACTGGGTGGCCGAGTACTGGACGTTGGTGAGCGAGGACAGGTAGGCGATGAAGGCCGCGCTGGCGATGCCGCTGGAGAGGTTGTCGGCCGAGATGACAAACACCAGCGCGCTCAGATCGTGGCCGCGTGTGGCCAGCCAGGCAAACAGCAGGTTGCTGCCCGCGCTGAGCACGGCGCCCAGCATCAGTACCCGCATCACGCCCAGGCGCAGGGCCATCACCCCGCCGATGAAGGCGCCCAGCAGCGTCATGACAATGCCAAACGCTTTGCTGACGGCGGCCACCTCGTCCTTGCTAAAGCCCAGGTCTACGTAAAACGGGTTGGCCATGATGCCCATCACCACGTCGCTGATGCGGTAGGTGGCAATCAGCGCCAGGATCAGCGCCGCGTGCCAGCGGTAGCGCCCCACAAAGTCGGTGAAGGGGGCAACCAACGCGCCTTGCAGCCACTCGGCCGCATTGCGGGCCGGGGCCAGTGCCTGGCGCACGGGTTCGCGGGAGAGCAGCACGGTCAGCACGCCGGGCAACATGCTGGCGGCCATCACCAGGTAGGCGGTGCGCCAGGCACCGTATTGGTAGAGCGCGGCGTTGGGCACCTCGGCACGGGCGGCAATCCACAAGGCCCCGGCACCGGCCCAGATCATGGCCAGACGGTAGCCCGCCTGGTAGGTGGCGGCCAATGCGGCTTGGTGCTCGGTGTCGGCGGATTCGATGCGGAAGGCGTCCAGCGCAATGTCCTGCGTGGCGGAGCCAAAGGCCACGGCCACGGCGCAGTACACCATGGGGGCCAGCGCCAGCGTGGGGTCGGTCAGCGCCATCATGACCAGTGCGGCCATGATCACGGTTTGTGACAACAGTAACCAACTGCGCCGCCGGCCCAGCAGCCGCGTCAGCACGGGAATGGGCAACCGGTCCACCAGCGGCGACCACACCCACTTGAAGCCGTAGGCCAGCCCCACCCAGCTCAGAAAACCGATGGTGGTGCGGTCCACACCGGCCTCGCGCAACCAAAAGCTCAGCGTGCCAAACACCAGCAGCAAGGGCAGGCCGGCCGAGAAGCCCAGGGCCAGCATGCGCAACGAGGCGGGTTCGGCATATACCTTGAGGGTCGCGAGCCAGCTTGTTGGCGCTGGTGTAGAGGGTGTGGGACGTGGCACAGACATGCAGGAATAATAGCGGCCATGACCTTGCGCACTTTTCACCATCTCTCCGGGGCCATGCTGGGCCTAGTCCTGTCATTGGGCGTTGCATGCGCCGCGGGGGCGCAGACGCGCGATGGTGTGAACGTGGGTGGAAACTCGGCTTTTAGCAAGTTGGTGCCTGCCGACAAGGTGGAGCAGGGCGCAGCGCAGCAATATGCGCAGATGCTGTCCCAGGCTCGGGCCCAGAATGCATTGGCAGGCGCAGATGACCCGCAAGTACGGCGTTTGAGAGCGATTGCCACCAAGATCATCCCGTTTGCCAACGTCTGGAATGAGCGCGCAAAGGGCTGGAAGTGGGAGGTCAACCTGATAGGCGCCAAGCAAATCAACGCCTTTTGCATGCCCGGCGGGAAAATCGCGTTCTACACCGGCATTCTTCATGAACTGAAACTCACCGATGACGAAGTGGCGATGGTCATGGGACACGAAATTGCCCATGCCTTGCGCGAACACGCGCGCGAACGCATGGGCAAAAATGCCGCTACCGGCCTGGGGGCTAGTCTGTTGAGCCAAGTCCTGGGCATGGGTGACATCGGTCAGACTGTGACGCAGTACGGCGCACAGCTGCTGACCCTGAAGTTTGGCCGCGAAGACGAGTCCGAGGCAGATTTGGTGGGCATGGAGCTAGCGGCCCGCGCCGGCTTCAACCCCCGCGCCGCAGTGAGCCTGTGGCAAAAAATGGGGGTTGCCAACAAGGGTGCTCCGCCGGAATGGCTGTCCACCCACCCCTCGGGCAATGCTCGGATTGCCCAGATCGAGGCGAATTTGCCCCAGGTGCTGCCGCTCTACGAACGGGCCCGCAAGGCAAGACCTTAGGTCCTTTGGACTATTGCTGCAGGTGCAGCATCCCTTGAAAATCACAACTACTTACAAATTCTGGGGAACGTATGAAGTTCATTGCAAAAGCGGCTGCTGCCGTCGCACTGCTGGCGGGGTTGGCTAGTCCGGCAGCCATGGCAGCTACGCTGACATTCGCCGGTGGCAGTACGACAAGCTTGGCCGGTTTGCCCGGTACCTTTAACCCGACACTGCTGGCGGGTGACTACAGCGCTTACAACTTGGACAGCATGCAACAAGGTGCGACTTTGTCCCTGAGCGGTACAGCCGACCTGACTTACACCTTTTTGGGCGAGGAGGCTGCATTCAACAACGCCTTTGGCGCGTACACAATCTCGCCCTTGGCAGCAGGGGCCCTCACTAACAACGGCTCGCCCATGGGGACGTCCTTCTCGCTGGCATCCGTAGCCGGTGGCACCCTGAAGTTTGCATTCAATTCCAACCTCGGCTGGAACCTGTTTGCCAACGGCAGCCATTCAATTGGCTTAGTAATGGCTAACGACTCCAAGAGTGCTTTGCTGTTGTTCAACGACAAAGGACGTGACGGCGACTTTGATGACATGGTAATCAAGGTAGCGATCACTACACCGGTGCCCGAGCCTGAAACCTACGCCATGCTGCTTGCTGGCCTGGCTTTGTTGGGTGGTGTGGCCCGTCGCCGCAAACATCAAGTCTGACACTTTCGGGATCAGTCAAACACAAAGAGCCCTTCGAGGGCTCTTTGTGTTTGTGCTTGCAGGTTTTTAAAGTGAAAAATCGTAGTCCAGCGTGATGGGCGCGTGATCCGAGAATTTCTCTGTCTTGTAAATCTGCGGGCTTCGGGCCAGCGTCGCCAAGGCGGGGGTTGCCAGATGGTAGTCCAGCCGCCAGCCCACGTTCTTGGCGTAGGCTTGGCCGCGGTTGCTCCACCATGTGTAGCACTCGTCGGTGGCGGTGGGCTCCAGCTGGCGGTACACGTCCACCAAGCCGCCGTCGGTCAAGAGCTTGCCCATCCAGGCGCGCTCTTCGGGTAGAAAGCCGGAGTTTTTCTTGTTGCCTTTCCAGTTCTTCAGGTCGATTTCCTGGTGGGCAATGTTCACGTCACTGCACAAGATGAATTCGCGCTCGCTGCGCAGTGCCTGCAGGTGAGGGTAAAACTCATCCAGAAAGCGGAACTTGGCCTGCTGGCGTTCTTCGCCGGACGACCCACTGGGGAAGTACGCGCTGATCAGGGAGAGCTTGCGCTGGGGAGTGTCAAACCGTAATTCAACGTACCGGCCTTCGGCGTCAAATTCGGGGGATTGGTAGCCCACCACCACATCGCTGGGTTCATGGCGGGTGTAGACCGCCACGCCAGAGTAGCCTTTTTTCTCTGCATAGTGAAAATGCCCTTGGAGGCCGCTCAAGGACTCAAATTTGCCAGCGACATCAGCGGCTTGCGCTTTGACTTCCTGCACGCAAATACAATCGGGCCGCGTTGTGGCAAGCCAGGCCTCCAGCCCTTTGCTGGTGGCGGAGCGAATGCCGTTGAGATTGAGACTGCTTAATTTGAACAAGGAAACCCCCATGTCGGACCGTGACCCATTGGCCCTGGAATTTGTGCAATTTGCTGTGGAATGCGGGGTACTGCGTTTTGGCGAGTTCAAAACCAAAGCCGGCCGCATGAGCCCCTATTTTTTCAACGCTGGCCTGTTTGACGATGGGGCCAAACTGGGGCGTCTCGCTGAATTTTATGCCCAGCGCTTGCTGGCCAGCGGCATTGAATTCGACATGGTGTTTGGCCCGGCCTACAAAGGCATTCCTCTGGGGGCGGCCGTGGCCATTGAGCTGGCGCGGCGCGGGCGCAACGTGCCTTTTGCCTACAACCGAAAGGAAGCCAAAGACCACGGTGAAGGCGGCACCCTGGTAGGGGCGCCGCTGAAAGGCCGTGTCCTGGTGATTGACGATGTGATGTCGGCTGGCACGGCCGCGCGCGAGTCGATTGCCATCATCCGCGCCGCGGGCGCGACGCCTCATGCCGTATGCATTGCCTTGGATCGGCAGGAAAAAGCCACTGAAAATGGCCAGGATGTGCCTTACAGCGCCGTGCAGTATGTGCGCGGTCAACTGGGCCTGCAGGTTTGTGCAATTGCGAAGCTCGGCGATTTGATGCAGTATCTGGCGGCACGCAATGCTTCCGGTTCGGATGCAGACCACCAGCGCGTGCTGGCCTACCGCCAGCGATACGGTGTCGATGAAGGAGACGCATGAGGATTTATCACTGCTTGGCCGCAGCGACCGTTGTCGCCGTGGCAGGTTCGTCGGTCTGGGCCCAGAGCCAACCCTTGGCGGGTGGGGTGTACACCTGCATCGATGCAAAAGGGCGCAAACTTACGGCAGACCGCCCCATCGTGGAATGTATTGACCGCGAACAAAAGGTTTTGAACCCGAGTGGCACCGTGCGTGCCAAAGTGGGGCCTTCGCTGACCGCCCAGGAGAAACTGGAGCTGGAGCAAAAGGAAAAACGCGAAGCCGAGGAGCGCGGTCGCGCGGCCGAAGAAAAGCGTCGGGACCGGGCTTTGCTGACCCGTTACCCAAACAAAGGGGTGCATGACCAGGAGCGTGCGGAGGCGCTGGCCCAAATTGAGGCCGTTGCCAAAGCCGCCACCACACGCCTGACTGAGCTCACTCGCCAGCGCGTGGCCATCGACGAAGAGATGGAGTTCTACAAGAAGGACCCGACCAAGGCACCTGCGTATGTGCGCCGCCAGTTCGAAGAAAACACCCAGAGCCAGAGCGTACAAAAGCGCTTCATTGCAGAGCAAGAGGCTGAGGCGCGCCGCCTGAACGCGCGTTTTGACGACGAACTGGTGCGCTTGCGCCAGCTGTGGGCCCAGATGGCCCCTGCCGGCAAGTAAAAAAGGCCTCGCAAGAGGCCTTTTTTACGGGGGCGTGGCGTGTCAAGCCAGCTTGCTGCGCAGCAGGTCGTTCACCTGCTGTGGGTTCGCCTTGCCCTGGCTGGCTTTCATGATCTGGCCGACCAGCGCGTTGAGCGCCTTGTCATTGCCCGCCTTGAACTCGGCCACGTTTTTCTCGTTCTTGTCGATCACCTGCTGCACGATGGCTTCGAGCGCGCCGGTGTCGTTCATTTGTTTGAGGCCTTTGGATTCAATGATGGCATCGACATCGGTAGCGCCATCCCACAGCGCATCGAACACCTGCTTGGCGGCGCTGTTGGAGATGGTGCCGTCGCTGATGCGCGTGACCAGCTGCGCCAGCGTTGGCGCTGACACTGGGGACTGTTCAAGGGACAAGTCCTGGCCATTGAGTCGGCGTGCCAGCTCACCGGTGATCCAGTTGCTGGCCAACTTGGCCTGGCCACTGGCCTTGGCCGCAGCCTCGAAATAGGACGACAGCGCCAGGCTCTGCGTGAGCTGCGTGGCGTCATAGTCGCTCAGGCCATAGTCGGATTGGAAGCGTGCCGCCATATTGCGTGGCAATTCGGCCATTTGCCCACGTACGTCCTGCACCCACTGCTCTGAAATGTATAGCGGTGGCAAGTCCGGATCGGGGAAGTAACGGTAGTCGGCCGCATCTTCTTTGGTGCGCATGGCGCGCGTCTCGCCCGTGTCAGGGTTGAACAACACGGTGGCTTGTTGGATCGCGTGGCCGTCTTCAATCTGCTCGATCTGCCAGCGCACCTCGTAGTCGATAGCCTGCTGCATGAACTTGAAGCTGTTCAGGTTCTTGATCTCGCGCCGTGTGCCTAAGGGGCTGCCCGGCTTGCGCACCGACACGTTGGCATCGCAGCGGAACGAGCCTTCCTGCATGTTGCCGTCGCAGATGCCGATCCAGGTCACGATCTTGTGCAGTTCCTTGGCGTAGGCCACAGCCTCTGCGCTGGAGCGCATATCGGGCTCGGTCACGATTTCGAGCAGCGGCGTACCGGCGCGATTCAGGTCGATGCCGCTTTGGCCAATGAAGTCTTCGTGCAGCGATTTGCCCGCGTCTTCTTCGAGGTGGGCACGCACCAGGCGCACCGCCTTCTTTTCGTCACCCAGGAAAAACTCGACCGCGCCACCCTGCACCACGGGGATTTCGAACTGGCTGATCTGGTAACCCTTTGGCAGGTCGGGATAGAAGTAGTTCTTGCGCGCAAAGATGCTGCGCGGCGCAATGTGCGCACCAATCGCCAGGCCGAACTGGATGGCGCGTTCGACCGCGCCCTTGTTCATCACGGGCAGCGTGCCAGGCAAGGCCAGGTCCACCGCGCATGCCTGGGTGTTGGGCTCGGCACCAAAGGCCGTGCTGGCGCGCGAAAAGATTTTCGACTGGGTGGAGAGCTGGGCGTGGGTTTCAAAGCCGATGATGACTTCGTAGCCGTGCACCAGCGGGCCGGTAGGGCGGCCCTGTTGTTGTGCTTCAAATGTATTCACGGTCTCGCTCATGGTCAGAATCCTGCGGGCTTGGCCAGGTGGTAGTCGGTCGCTTGCTGGAAGCGGTGCGCGGCATTGAGCAGGCGCGCCTCCTGGCAGTAGTTGCCCAGCAGCTGCATGCCAATGGGCATGCCCTTGTCGGCCTCGGCCTTGGCAAAACCGACAGGGATGCTCATGCCCGGTAGACCGGCTAATGAGCCGGACAGCGTGAAGATGTCGGCCAGGTAATTGGCCACGGGGTCGTCGGATTTCTCACCAATCTTCCACGCCACGGTGGGGGCCACAGGGCCGGCAATCACATCGCAGTCCTTGAAGGCGTTCTGGAAGTCGTCGGCAATCATTCTGCGGATTTTTTGTGCCTGCAGATAGTAGGCGTCGTAGTAGCCATGACTCAGCACATAGGTGCCAATCATGATGCGGCGTTTCACCTCGTCGCCGAAACCTTCGGCGCGGGTCTTCTTGTACATGTCGGCCAGGTCACCATACTCCTTGGCGCGGTGGCCAAACTTGACGCCGTCAAAGCGGCTCAGGTTGCTCGATGCCTCGGCGGGCGCAATGATGTAGTACACCGGAATCGACAGCTCGGTGCGCGGCAGTGTGATGGGTACGAGTTTGGCGCCCAGGGCTTCGTACTGCTTGAGTGCAGCGTCCACACTGGCGCGCACATCGGCGCTCAGGCCTTCGCCAAAAAACTCTTGGGGTACACCAATGCGCAGGCCTTCGATGGAGTCGTTGAGTTTGAGCGCAAAGTTTTCTGCGGGTACGTCGAGCGAGGTCGAGTCGCGGTCCGGGTCGGGACCACACATGGCCGAGAGCAGCAGGGCGCAGTCTTCGGCGCTGCGGGCCATGGGGCCGGCTTGGTCCAGGCTGGAGGCAAAGGCCACCATGCCGTAACGCGAAGCGCGGCCATACGTGGGCTTGATCCCGGTGACGCCGCAAAACGCAGCGGGTTGGCGAATCGACCCCCCGGTGTCGGTGCCCGTGGCGGCAGGTGCCAAGCGGGCCGCCACAGCGGCGGCGCTGCCACCCGAGGACCCGCCGGGAATACGTGTGGTGTTCCAGGGGTTGCGCACGGGCTGCACGCTGTCGCTGCCCACGGGCGCAGTGGCCGAGTTTTCGTTGCTGGAGCCCATCGCGAACTCGTCGCAGTTGAGCTTGCCCAGCGTGACGGCGCCGGCCTGTGCCAGCTTGTCCACCACCGTGGCGTCAAATGGCGAGCGGTAGCCTTTGAGCATGCGCGAACCAGCCGTGGTGGCGAAGTCGCGCGTCACAAAAATATCTTTGTGTGCGATGGGCACGCCTTCGAGTGCGCCTGCGCTGCCTGTGGCAATGCGGGCGTCGGCCGCACGGGCCTGGGCCAGCGTGGCGGCGGTGTCGGTGGCGACAAAGGCGCCAAGTTCGGCATGGGCCTGGCCGCGCTGCAGAAAATACTCGGCAGCTTCGACCGCGCTGAGCTGCTTGTCGCGCAGGGCCTGGGCAAGCTCCCGCACAGACAGGTCATGCAGGGCGGTTTGGGAAAGGGGAGTCGACATACGGGCTATCTTCTTATTCGATGACTTTGGGAACCAGGAACAGGCCACGTTCGACCGCGGGGGCGCTTTGTTGGTTGGCCTGCCGCTGGTTGGGCTCACTCACTACGTCCTCGCGCAGGCGCAGCACGATGTCCTGGATGGCTGCCACAGGATGGGACAAGGGCTCCAGTCCGGTGGTGTCGACGGCCCGCATGGTTTCCACAATGCTGAAAAAGTCGTTCATTTGGGTCTGCAGGCGCGCGGTTTCGGCGGGCGCCAGTTCCAGGCGCGCCAAATTGGCAATGCGGGCGATGTCGGAAGATGTCAGGGACATGGGTGTAGAAGAGTTGAAACCAAGGGTAAATCGTGTCTGGCCGCAGGCTTTTGCACGAGTTATTCACAGGCGATGGGGTATTATCCTGCCTTTGGTAAAAGTACCGTGGATACGCGGTATTTGACGCCAAACTTACACGTTTGAACTGCTAAAACCATGGCGACGGACGGCCGAAGCGCCCTCCGTGCCCGAGAGGATACGTAATGCTTGGAGCTTTCCGTCGGTACTTTTCCACCGACCTGGCGATTGACTTGGGTACCGCCAACACCCTGATTGTGGCGCGCGGACAGGGCATCGTTCTGAATGAACCCTCAGTGGTGGCGATTCGCCACGAAGGTGGCCCACAGGGCAAAAAAACCATCCAGGCGGTCGGCAAAGAGGCCAAGGCCATGTTGGGCAAGGTGCCCGGCAACATCGAAGCCATCCGCCCCATGAAAGACGGCGTGATCGCCGACTTCACGGTGACCGAGCAGATGCTCAAGCAGTTCATCAAAATGGTGCTGCCCCGTGGCGTCTTGAAGCCCAGCCCCCGCATCATCATTTGTGTGCCCTGCGGCTCCACCCAGGTGGAGCGCCGCGCGATCCGCGAATCGGCCCTGGGCGCAGGTGCCAGCGATGTGTACCTGATTGAAGAACCCATGGCGGCTGCCATCGGTGCCGGCCTGCCGGTGTCCGAAGCGTCTGGCTCCATGGTGGTGGACATTGGTGGTGGTACCACCGAGGTCGGAGTCATTTCCCTGGGCGGCATGGTCTACAAGGGCTCGGTCCGCGTCGGTGGCGACAAGTTCGACGAAGCCATCATCAACTACATCCGCCGCAACTACGGCATGTTGATTGGTGAACCCACCGCCGAAGCCATCAAGAAACAAATCGGCTCGGCCTTCCCCGGTTCCGAAGTCAAGGAAATGGAAGTGCGCGGCCGCAACCTGTCCGAAGGCGTGCCCCGCAGCTTCACGATATCAAGCAACGAAATCCTGGAAGCGCTGACCGACCCGCTGAACAACATCGTGTCGGCCGTGAAAAACGCGCTGGAACAAACCCCGCCCGAACTGGGCGCCGACATTGCCGACCGCGGCATGATGCTCACCGGTGGTGGCGCGCTGTTGCGTGACCTGGACCGCCTGCTGGCCGAAGAAACCGGCTTGCCCGTGCTGGTGGCCGAAGACCCGCTCACCTGTGTGGTGCGTGGTTGCGGCATTGCGCTGGAGCAGATGGAGCGCCTGGGTTCCATTTTCACGAGCGAATAAGCAGCACCGGACACAGCGATGCCACTCGGTACGCTGGACAGAGATCCTCCCCCCTTCTTCCGCCAGGGCCCCTCGGCCCTGTCCAAGTTGGCCGTCTGCAGCGCCTTGGCGCTGTTTCTCATGGTGGCCGATTCCCGCTTCAAGATGATGCAGCCCCTGCGCGTGGTACTGGCCACCGCGCTGTACCCGGTGCAGTGGCTGGCCTTGCAGCCTGTGCTGCTGGTGCAAACCACCACCACCTACTTCACCACCGTAGCCTCCGCCGAGTCGGCCCAGGAAGAGGCGCGTAAAAAACTCAGCCTGCAATCCCTGCGGGCCAACCAGGTCGAGCAGCTGGAGCTGGAAAACCTGCGCCTGCGCAAGCTGCTGGACCTGTCGCCCCGCCTCACCGCACCGGCCAAAGCCGCCCAGGTGTTGTACGACGCGGCCGACCCTTTCACCCGCAAAGTGGTCATCAACAAAGGGCTGATGCACCAGCTGGCCCTGGGCTCACCGGTGCTGGATGAGATGGGCGTCATCGGCCAGGTCACCCGTGTTTACCCCGCCATGAGCGAGGTCACCCTGATCACCGACCGGGACCATGCGATCCCGGTGCTCAATGCACGCACGGGTGCGCGCGGTGTGGCCTTTGGTGATACGTCTACCCATGCCGATGCGCTGGAGCTGCGTTACATGGCGGCCAACGCCGACGTGGCCGTGGGCGATCTGCTGACCACCAGCGGCGTGGATGGTGTGTACCCGCCCGGTTTACCGGTGGCGCGGGTGGAAAAAGTGGAGCGCCAAGTGGACGCGGTGTTTGCCCGTATTTACTGTGTGCCGCTGGCCATGGTGTCAGGCACTACCCATGTGCTGGTGCTGGATCCGTTGTCGAGCCAGATGCCTGCGCGGCCCGCGCCGGATGCCTTGGCGGCGTCCCCCAAAGGAGCTGGTTTGCGATGATCATGCGTCCCGGTCAGCAGCTTTTGTTGCCCGCCAATCCCCTGTTCATTTGGGGCAGCGTGGTGGTGGCACTGCTTCTTAATATGGTCAACAACATGGGCTTGTGGGGGCGTGCGGCCTGGGCGCCCGATGTGCTGGCCGTGGTGCTGGTGTTCTGGACCGTGCACCAGCCGCTGCGCGTGAGCATTGGGGCCGCCTTTGTATTTGGCCTGTTGATGGATGTGCACCAGGGTGGCCTGCTGGGGCAACATGCCATGGCCTACACGGTGTTGAGTTTTCTGGCCATTACTGTGCACCGCCGTTTGTTGTGGTTTACCGTGCCCTCGCAGGCCGCGCAGGTGTTTCCATTGTTTGTAGCGGCCCATGCCCTGGAGCTGTTGCTGCGCCTGCTGGGTGGCGGCACGTTTCCAGGCTGGTGGGTGCTGCTGGCGCCGGTGCTAGAGGCTGCGTTGTGGCCCGTGGCCAGCATTGTGTTGCTGGCCCCGCAGCGCCGCGCCCCCGATCCCGATGCCAACCGTCCGTTGTGATATGGCCCCCACGCTTGCCACTGCGTGTGCTGCACTGCCCCTCCGAGGGGGCTGGTTCGCCTTGGGGCGGCCCTGCGGCGGACCGGTTTGACTATCGCAGCTAAACCATGACTGAGCTGCGCAACGTCCAGGCCGACCTGGCCCGCTTTCGGACCCGTGTGTTTGTGGTCAGTGTGGTGGTGCTGTGCTGTTTTGTGTTGCTGGCCCTGCGCCTGGCGTATTTGCAAATCGTGCGCCACGACGATCTGCGCGCCCAGGCCGAGAGCAACCGCACGTCCATCGTGCCCATCGTGCCCAACCGGGGGCTGATCGAAGACCGCAACGGTGTGGTGCTGGCCACCAACTACTCGGCCTACACGCTGGAAGTCACACCGTCCAAGACGGGTGGGGTGGAAAAGACCATTGACGAACTGGCTAGCGTGATCGACATCACGCCACGTGACCGGCGCCGTTTCAAGAAGCTCATGGAAGAGTCCAAGAACTTTGAGTCCCTGCCGATCCGCACCCGGCTGACCGACGCCGAGGTGGCCCGTTTTGCGGCGCAGCGCTTCCGCTTCCCGGGGGTCGAGATCAAAGCCCGCCTGTTCCGCAGCTACCCCTATGGTGAGCTGGCCAGCCACGTGATCGGCTACATCGGGCGCATCAACCAGTCCGAGAAAGAGAAGATCGAGGACAGCGAAGACCAGGCCAACTACCGGGGTACCGAGTACATCGGCAAGCTGGGTGTGGAGCAGAGTTTTGAGCAAATGCTGCACGGCGTGACCGGGGTGGAACGCATCGAAACCTCGGCCGGGGGGCGCGCGGTGCGCAAACTCGCCAGCAACCCGTCCACGCCGGGCAATGTGGTGGTGCTGTCCATCGACATCAAGCTGCAAAAACTGATCGAGGACATGTTTGGCAGCCGCCGGGGGGCGCTGGTGGCGCTGGACCCCAAGACCGGTGAGGTGCTGGCTTTTGTGAGCAAACCCACGTTTGACTCCAACCTGTTTGTCGAAGGCATTGACCAGGAAAACTGGCAGATGCTCAACGAGTCCATCGACAAACCGCTGCTCAACCGCGCCCTGCGTGGCACCTACCCGCCAGGCTCCACCTACAAACCCTTCATGGCCTTGGCGGCGCTGGAGACTGGTACGCGCACGCCGCAGACCCTCATCAACGACCCCGGCTTCTACATGTTTGGTGGCAACCGCTTTGGCAGCCCCGAGAACGAGAAGGGCGGCATCATGGACATGCGCCGCGCCATCGTGGAGTCCAGCAACGTGTACTTCTATTCGCTGGCCAACGAGCTGGGTGTGGACACCATGCATGACTTCATGAAGCCGCTGGGCTTTGGCCAGCACACCGGCATCGACATCCATGGGGAAGTGCGGGGCGTGTTGCCCAGCCAGGAATGGAAACGCCGCTACTACAAGCGCCCCGAGCAACAAAAGTGGTACGCCGGAGAGACGATCTCGCTGGGCATTGGCCAGGGTTACAACAGTTTCACCATGTTGCAGTTGGCGCAGGCGGTTGCCATCGTGGCCAACAACGGGGTGAAACACAAGCCACAGCTGGTGATTGCGACCCAGGACGCCACCACCCGTGTGCGCGTGCCAGTGCCCGCAGAGCCACCGGTAGACCTGGGGTACAAGCCTGAGAACGTGGCGGTCATCCGTGACGCCATGGTCGGCGTCACGCAGGGGGGCACCGGGACGCGGGTGTTTGCGGGTTCTGGGTATGTGAGTGGTGGCAAAACCGGCACTGCGCAGGCGGTGAGTCTGGGTAAAAACCAGAAGTACAACGCCTCGTCGATGGAAGAGCACCAGCGCGACCACTCCCTCTACGTCGCCTTTGCGCCAGCGGAGTCGCCCAAAATTGCGCTGGCCGTGATTGTGGAGAACGCGGGGTTTGGTTCGGCCTCGGCCGCACCGATTGCGCGCCGCGCGTTTGACTATTGGCTGCTGGGCCAGTACCCCAGCGAAGAAGACTTGGCCGCCGTGAGCAAAGGGCAGGCCGGTGCGCCCATTGGCAGGCCCCGCGTGGCGGCCGATCTGCCCTGGCCGCCAGCACGTTAAGCCCGCGGCCTAGAGGCCGCGCACAAACGCGTCGTAACCGGTCTTGAGAATCAGGGCCGACACCACCACGATGAACATGCCACGGACAAACCCCGTGCCGTGTTTGAGCGCCATGTGGGTGCCGGCCAGGCTGCCCAGCACATTGGCTACCGCCATGGCCACAACAAAGTGCCACCACACATGGCCTTTGTAGGCAAACAGCAGCAGCGCCGCCAGGTTGGAGGCGGTGTTGAGCAGCTTGGCGCTGGCCGAGGCGTTGAGAAAATCGTAGCCCAGCACCCGCACCAGCAGGAACACGAAAAAACTGCCCGTGCCGGGGCCAAAAAACCCGTCGTAAAAACCAATGGTGGCGCCAATGGCACAGGCGACCAGTGCTTCGTGTTGCCCCGCAAACCGGGGCGTGTGGTGCCGCCCTAGGTCCTTTTTGACCAGGGTGTAGGCCAGTACCAGCACCAGCACCAGGGGCAGGGCCTTGCGCAGGTGCTGGGGCGACACCACCGTGACCAACCAGGCACCCCCCAGCGAGGCCAGAAAACATACTGCGGCCGCGGGGGCAATGGCGTGCCACTGCATCTGCACCCGGCGCTGGTACTGCACGGTGGCAAAGGCCGTGCCCCAGACCGAGGCGCCCTTGTTCGTGCCAAACAGCGTGGCCGGGTGGGCGTTGGGGAAGGTGGCGAACAGGGCGGGGGTCAGAATCAGGCCGCCGCCGCCCACAATCGCGTCCACAAAACCGGCCAGCAGCGAGGCCAGCGTGACAACAAACATTTCCATGGGGGAATTGTCGCATCCGGCTCAATGGGGTTATTTACTATGAAATCAGGAGCTGTTTGCGCATACTCCATGCGGCTTGGAGGCCAAAAAGGCATAAAAAAAGCACCGGGGATACCGGTGCTTTTGTAAAACTGCATCGTGGTGTGCAGGGTTTGTTGTTGGTTTTAGCCGTCTCCTCGGCGTCGTTTCAAGCTTGGTCTTGGCAGACCTCGCAGTTGCTGTCAGGTCTGCGTTGCCATGCAATGTATCCGCCCTGCGGGGGCAGCGGCATCAGGACAAACCCTCTACCGCTCAACGCGCTGCGTCCTCCGCAATCCACTGCGCAGCTTTCTCCGCAATCATCAGCGTGGGGGAGTTGGTGTTGCCGCTGGTGATGAGTGGCATCACCCCCGCGTCCACCACCCGCAGGCCGGCCACGCCGCGCACCTGCAGGCGGCTGTTGACCACGGCCATGGCGTCATCGTCCCGGCCCATCTTGGTCGTGCCCACCGGGTGGAAGATGGTGGTGGCAATGTCACCCGCCAGCTGGGCCAACTCGGCGTCGCTCTGGAACTGCGTGCCTGGCTTGTATTCCTCGGGCTGGTACTTGGCCAGCGCCGGTTGCGCCACGATGGTGCGCGTCACGCGCAGCGAATCGGCGGCAATCTTGCGGTCGGCCTCGGTGCTCAGATAGTTGGGCGCAATCGCCGGGGCGTCTTTGAAGTCTGCCGTCTTGATCTGCACCGTGCCGCGGCTGGTGGGGTTGAGGTTGCACACACTGGCCGTGAAGGCGTTGAAGGTGTGCAGGGGCTGGCCAAAGGCGTCCAGGCTCAGCGGTTGCACGTGGTACTCCAAGTTAGGGTGGGGCTGGCTGGCGTCGCTGCGGGTGAAGGCGCCGAGCTGGCTGGGCGCCATGCTCATGGGGCCACTGCGTTTGAGGGCGTATTCCAGCCCGATCTTGGCTTTGCCCCAGAGGCTGTTGGCCTGGGTGTTGAGCGTGGGGGTGTTCTTGACCTTGAAGACGGCGCGGATCTGCAAATGGTCTTGCAGGTTGGCGCCCACACCGGGGGTGTCTTGCAGCACCGGCACACCCCGCGCCTGCAACAACTCGGCCGGGCCCAGGCCCGAGAGCTGCAGGATTTGGGGGCTGGCCACGGCGCCCGCGCACAGCAACACTTCACCGCGGGCGGTGGCGGTCACCATCTCGCGGCCGTCCCACACCTGCACACCGGTGCAGCGCAGGCCCGCACCTTCGGCTTGCGGCTCTACCACCAGCTTGGCGACCTGAGCACTGGTCCACAGCTCAAAGTTGGGGCGGGCGTAACACATGGGGCGCAAAAAGGCCTTGGCCGTGTTCCAGCGCCAGCCGGCTTTCTGGTTCACCTCGAAGTAACCCACGCCTTCGTTGCTGCCGCGGTTGAAGTCGTCGGTGGCCGGAATACCGGCCTGGGTGGCGGCCTGGGCAAAGGCGTCCAGCACATCCCAGCGCAGGCGTTGTTTCTCAACCCGCCATTCGCCGCCGGCCTGATGGTGGCGCAGCACCTTGCGGTAGTCGGTGCCGCTGTCGTGCAACAGCGGCGAGGCGGTTCCCTTGGCGCCGTGTATGGCATCGGCGCCTTTGTGGTGGTCTTCGTGCAGCTTGAAGTAGGGCAGGCTGTTGTCCCAGGTCCAATTCGCATCACCGGTGAGCTGGGCCCACTGGTCGTAGTCGCGCGCCTGGCCGCGCATGTAAATCATGCCGTTGATGCTGGAGCTGCCGCCCAGCGTTTTTCCACGCGGGTAACGCAGGCTGCGGCCATTCAGGCCCGCCTCGGCCTCGGTGTTGAACAACCAGTCGGTGCGCGGGTTACCAATGCAGTACAGGTAACCCACGGGAATATGGATCCAGTGGTAGTCGTCCTTGCGGCCAGCCTCGATCAGCAGCACGCGTTTGGAAGCGTTGGCGCTGAGCCGGTTGGCCAGCAGGCAGCCCGCCGTGCCGGCGCCGATGATGATGTAGTCGAAGGTGGTGTCGTTGGTCATAGAAGCAGAAAAAAGGCGGCAGCCACCGCAGTAGGAAGCAGGGCACCGAGCAGCAAGCCGCCCGCGCCTATGGACTGGTCTTCAAAACCCGCGCGCAGCAGCGCTACGCCAGCGGGGTTGGGGGCATTGGCAATCACGGTAAGGCCACCACCGGCCACGGCACCGGCCACCAGCATGTACTTGGCCGGGTCCGAGATGCCTACGATCAGTGAGCCCAGGTAGGTCAGTGCCGCGTTGTCGGTCACCGCGGTGAGCCCCAGGGCGCCAAAAAACAAGGCGGTGGGGGCCAGGCTCTCCACAATCGGCTGCAGCCACCACTGCTGCATGCCACCCAGCACCACCAGCCCGGCCAAAAAGAAACCGACCAGTAGCCCCTCCTTGAGGATCAGCGGGCTCTGAAAGCGCGCATAGGCCTGGGTGTAGCCCAGAAAGAAGAGGAACAGCCCCAGAAACAGCACCGGGTGGTGGGCCAGCACCACCACACCAGCCAGAAAGGCCAGATGCACCGCGCTCACCACCCAGGGGATGGGGGCCTCCTCGGCGCGGGCTGCGGGCGGCGCGGCGCGCAGGGGCTTGCGCAGTAGCAGCACCATCACCGTCGCGTTGAGCAGCACCGCCAGCGCGGCCTTCCAGCCGAACGTGCTGGCCATGAAGGCGGTGTCCCACTGCCAGGTGGCTGCCACCATCAGTACTGGCGGTGCGGCGTAGGCGGTGAGCGTGCCACCGATAGAGATGTTGACAAACAGCACCCCCAGCGCCGCGTACTTCAGGCGCTCTGGCATGGCGGGGGTGAACAACAGGGGCGCCAGCATGAGTGCGGCCAGCGTCATGGCGGCCGGCTCGGTGACCAGCGACCCCAGCAAGGGCACTGCCGCCAGGCCCAACCAGGCCAGCGCCAGCGGCCGGGGCAGTGGCAGCAGGCGGGCCAGCGTATTCATGCTGCGACCCACCACGTCCAGCACCGGGCGTGAGGCTGCCACCACCATCACCACACACACAAACAGGGGTTCGGTGAACTGGCGCGACTCGGCATAGGCAATGGCCGGGCCACTGCCCGCCACCAGGGCCATGCAGGCAATCAGCACAAAGGCCCAGAAGCCAAACACCACCTCCACCTCGCCCAGCAAATGGAACAGGCCCGCGTGCTGCGGATGGCGGTGGGCCAGGCTTTCAAAAAACTTGGCGCCAAAGGTGTGCAACAAAGCCAGGCCAAACAGCACGGCCGCGATCTGGTGCATCAGGTCGCTATGGACCCACTCGGTACCCATGCCGCTATGCGCCCGTGCGGTTGCTGTGGTGGAGCGGGTTGGGTAATGGGTCGTGGTTTGGCATGGTGTCTCCTGGGGCCTATTTTGCTTGCATTTCCTTGCGGGTACGATGCGCACCTTAACCACTCTCTGAATGCCCCTGTGGAGGACACCGCCCCCCGCCTTGAAATGCGCACCGAGCCATCGCTGTCGGTGCTGCAGTTGCACGGGCGCTGGACGGCCGACCAACTGGCGGTGCCTGCCGTGTGGCAGGGTTTGCCGGCACGGCTGCTGCAGTCAGTGAAGGACGGCAGCGCCTGGGATCTGCGTATGCTGCAGCGCCTGGACCACACAGGCGCCCAGTTGTTGTGGAATGCCTGGGGCCAGCAGTGGCCCGCACAGCTGCAACTTTTGCCCGAACAACGCACGATGCTGGAGCGGGTAGCGCAATTCACCGCACCTGCGCCTGCGCCCGTGCCGTATTCCTGGCATGCCGTGTACCTGGGTCTGGGGCGCCGTGTCATGGGCATGGTCCAGCACTTGGCTGGCGCGGTGCGCCTGCTGGGACAACTGCTGCTGGACCTGTTGCGCCTGGTGCGCCATCCGCTGCATGCGCCGTGGCGCGATATCTCGGGGCATCTCTACCGCATTGGCGCCACCGCCATGCCTATCACCGCGCTGGTGGGGTTTCTGATTGGGGTGGTGCTGGCCTACCTGATGTCGCAGCAGTTGCGCCAGTTTGGCGCCGACGCCTTCATCGTCAACATCCTGGGCCTGTCACTGATCCGGGAGCTGGGGCCGGTGCTCGCCGCCATCCTCA
Source organism: Rhodoferax sp. TS-BS-61-7 (assembly GCF_002943465.1). Lineage (GTDB taxonomy): Bacteria > Pseudomonadota > Gammaproteobacteria > Burkholderiales > Burkholderiaceae_C > Allorhodoferax. Next base: position 228,933 of record NZ_PTQY01000004.1, on the reverse strand, counting down.
TCGCCGGGCGCTCGGGCTCGGCCATCACGGCCCAAATTGGCGTCATGCGCGTGACCGAGGAACTGGATGCCATGCGTGTGCTGGGCATTGCCAAGGGCTTTCGGCTGGTGATGCCGCGCACCGTGGCTATGGCCGTAGCCATGCCGCTGCTCTCGGTCTGGACCACGCTGGCCGCGTTGTTGGGTGGCATGTTGGCGGCCGACCTGGCTATGGGGCTCACTCCGGCCTACTTCATTACTGCTCTGCCCAAGACCGTGCAGATTGCCAACCTTTGGCTGGCGCTGGCCAAAAGCACGGTGTTTGGGGTGCTGATTGCTTTGATTGCCTGCCACTACGGTCTGCGCGTCAAGCCCAACACCCAAAGCCTGGGCGAGGGCACCACCGCCTCCGTGGTCACGTCCATCACGGTGGTGATTCTGGTGGACGCGCTGTTTGCGGTGCTGTTCAAGGGAGTGGGCCTGTGAGCGCGCCGTGGGTGGTCGACATCAACAAGCTGTGGTCGGTGTTCCGCGCCGAGGGCGTGCCCACCGTCATCCACCAAGACCTGGACCTGCAGATTGCGCAGGGCGAGCTGCTCTCCATCGTGGGCGGATCGGGCAGCGGCAAGACGGTGCTGCTGCGGCAAATGCTGGGGCTGGAAACACCGGCGCGTGGCAGTGTGACCGTGCTGGGCCACCCGGCAACCGAGCTGGGCCGCGCCGGTGCGGCCAGCCGCGTGGGCATGCTGTTCCAGCACGGGGCGCTGTTTTCGGCCTTTACCGTGCTGGAGAACATTGCCTTTCCGCTGCGCGAACTCGGCACCTTGCCCGCAGACTTGGTGCGCGATGTGGCCATGGTCAAACTGCAGATGGTGGGGCTGGACGCCCGCCACGCGCACAAGATGCCGGCCGATTTGTCGGGGGGCATGGTCAAGCGGGTGGCGCTGGCGCGCGCACTGGTGATGGACCCGCCGCTTTTGCTGCTGGACGAACCCACCGCCGGGCTGGACCCGGACAGTGCCGACGGTTTTTGCGCGCTGCTGCAAAGCCTGCACCGCGAGCTGGGCCTGACCGTGGTGATGGTCACACACGACCTGGACACGATTTTTGAGCTCAGCACCCGGGTGGCCGTGGTGGCGGACAAACATGTGGTGGTGGATGCACCACCGCGCGAGGTGGTGGACTTTGAGCACCCCTTCGTGAATGACTTTTTCCGAGGTGGGCGCGGGCACCGGGCGCAGGCCCTGTTGCACCCCACCCCGAATGCCGTGTAGAAAGACAGATATCTATGGAAAACAAATCCCATGCCTTTGCTGCCGGTGCTTTTGTGCTGGTGGTGGCGGCGCTGCTCACGGCACTGACCGTCTGGCTCACGCGTGACACGTCCGAGCAACGGGTGTTCGAGATCTCCAGCCCCGAGGGCGTGACCGGCCTGCAGCCCCAGGCCGGTGTACGCTTCAAGGGCGTGCTGGTGGGCCGGGTGACCGACATTGCGCTGGATACGGTGCAGCGTGGGAATGTCTTGCTGCGCATTGCGGTGAATGAGCAGGCCCCCATCACCCAGTCCACCTTTGCCACGCTGGGCTTCCAGGGTGTCACCGGGCTGGCCTTTGTGCAGTTGGACGACAAAGGCGAAAGCCCCGCGCCGCTGGCCGCCACCGGCCGCGCACCGGCCCGCATTCCCATGCGCCCCAGCATGGTGGCACGCTTCACCGAACAAGGCGGCAACCTGCTCACGCAGATGGAGCAGGCCAGCGGGCGCGTCAACACCCTGCTGGACGCAGAGAACCAGAAAGCCTTGATGGGCGCCATCCAGCAAATGGGCCAGGCCGCCGCCAACGTCAGCACCCTGGCCCGCCGGGCCGACCAGGTGCTGGGCGCGCAGGGTGGTGCGGACGCCATGAACCTGCCGCGTATGGTGGCCCAGGCCGATGCCACGCTCAAAAGCATGCAGGCTACTTCGGAGCGGCTGGGCGCCAGCGCCGATGCCGTGCGCAGCTCGGCCTCCGAGTTCCAGCGCATGTCGCGCCGCATGAACGAGCCCGGTGGCACGCTGGACAAAATTTCCCAGAGCACCGAGTCGCTGGCGCACACCAGCCGCCAGGTCAACGCCCAGCTGCTGCCCCGCCTGAACCGCGCCACCGATGACACTGCCCGCGCCGTGCGCCAGGTCGGCCGCGCGGCCGACGCGGTGGGTGACAACCCACAGTCCTTGCTGTGGGGCAAGGGCAGCGCCACGCCGGGCCCGGGCGAGCGCGGTTTTGTGGCACCGGCCGCCGCGGCCCCTTGATATCTAGAGAGACTGGTTTGCTATGAAAATGATAGCTGTTTGCGCATATTCCATGGGCTCTAGAGCCCTGTTTGGCTTGATTTTGGCGGCCACGCTGGCCGGCTGTGGCGCCTTGCCCAAGGGCGGCCCTGCGGTGGCGGTGTACGACTTCGGCCCCGGCCTGGTGCAAGAGCTGCCCAGCAACCGCATGGCACCGCTGCCCACGCTGGCGCTGGGCGAGGTGCATGCGCCCACCGCGCTGGACAACCTGCCCGTGGTCTACCGCCTGGGCTACAGCGACGCCCAGCAGCTACGCCCCTACGCGCAGGCGCGCTGGAGCATGCCCCCGGCCCAACTGCTGCGCCAGCGTGTGCGCGAAACCCTGGGCCAGCGCCGCGCGGTGCTCAACCTGGCCGATGGGGTGCTGGCCCCGCCCGGCACCCTCACGCTGCGCCTGGAGCTCGAAGAGTTCAGCCAGCTGTTTGACGCTGCGGCCAGCAGCGCCGGCGTGCTGCGCTTGCGTGCCACCTTGTCGCATCCGGCCCACGGTGGCGACGCCCTGGTGGCCCAGCGCAGCTTTGTGCTGCGCGAGCCCGCAGCCAGCGCCGACGCGGCCGGTGGCGTGCGTGCGCTGACCGCCGCGGTGGACAGCGCCGTGCAGCAGCTCGACCAGTGGGTGCAGCAAACCCAGGCCAGCCTGCCACCCCGCTAAGGCCCGCCACGCCACCATGCCCGAGCTGCTTGCCCTGCGCCAACTGCCGCTGTTCCCGCTGAACACGGTGCTCTACCCCGGTGGCAGCCTGCAGCTGCAGATTTTCGAGGTGCGTTACCTGGACCTGATGGGCAAGTGCCACAAAACCGGTGCGCCGTTTGGGGTGGTGGCGCTCACCCAGGGCAGCGAGGTGCGCCGCGCCGACCCGCAGGCCCCCAGCGGCGACGGTTTTGCGAATGAGGCTTTTGTCGACATTGGCACGCTGGCCACCATTACCGAGTTTTCCAGCCCGCAGCCAGGGCTCATGGTGCTGCGCTGCACGGCCGGCGAGCGTTTTCGCATCACCCAGCGCAGCCGCTTGAAGCACGGGCTGTGGGTGGCCGATGTGCAAACCCTGCCCGCCGATGTGCCCACGCCGGTGCCGCCCGATCTTCAGCTGGTGTCGCAGGCCCTGCAGAACGTGATCGCCCAGCTGCAGGCCCGGGGTGGCGCGTTGCCTGCGGCGCTGTTGCCGCCCCACCGGCTGGATGATTGCGGCTGGGTGGCCAACCGCTGGTGCGAGCTGCTGCAGCTGCCGCCCGAGCTCAAGCAAAGCCTGATGCAGCTGGACAACCCGCTGTTGCGGCTGGAGCTGGTGGGGGACTTTCTGAGCCGCGCCGGCATCAGCGGCTAAGCGGTTGGGCGGATCAGCCCGGTCAACCCGCCAGCACCGGGAACAGCTTGGTCAGCCCGTCGGTCATCACCTCCACCGCCAGCGCCGCCAAAATCAGGCCCATCAGCCGGGTCATCACGTTGATGCCGGTTTTGCCCAGAAAACGCGCAATCGGTTCGGCCAACGAGAAACACAGCGCCGTGGCCAGCGCCACCACCACGCCGTAGCCCACCAGCGTGCTGAGTGCCCAGAAGGTTTTGGCCTTGTCGGCATAAATCACCACGGTGGACATGGTGGCTGGGCCGGTGAGCAGCGGAATGGTCAGCGGCACCACGGCAATGCTGGCGCCCATGGCGGCCTTTTCGGCGCCGTCCTCCAGCTCGTGGGTGTTGGTCTTGGCCTCGGCGGGCTGGGCGTTCAGCATGTTGAGCGCACTGGTCAGCAGCAACATGCCGCCGCCTACCTGGAAGCTGGCCAGCGAGATGCCAAAAAACTCCAGGATGTGCAGACCCGCCACTGCGCTGATGGCAATCACCACAAACGCGCTGAAGGACGAGACCCACACCGTGTGGCGCCGCTGGGCGGCGTCAAAGCCTTGTGTGTAATGGATGAAAAAGGGCACGATGGCCAGCGGGTTCACGATGGCCAGCAAGGTCACCAGCGGTTTGAGGTCCATACGGCGTGTCCTGGGGAGGGAAGGGTGGCGGCATGGTACTGCACCCGTGCGCTGCAAGGAATGGGAAAACACGCTACAAACCCGCACACCACCTCATAAACACTTTGTTGGCCGGAGGCAGCCATGCAATCACCCCCTCGTTTTTCCTGGCGCACCCGTTGTGCGGCGCTGTGCCTCGCCGTGGGCACCAGTGGCCAGGCGCAAGCCGCCGACTACACGGGCCCGCTGTTTGACGCCCACCTGCACTACAACGTGGAGGCGCAGCAGCCCCACCCGATTCCCGATGTGCTGGCGCGTATGCAGCGCAGCGGGGTGCGTGCCATCGTGGCCAATTCCCGGCCCAACGACGGCACACGCGCCCTGACCGAGGCGGGCGCACAGACCCGTGCCGCAGGCGTCACCGTGGTGCCGCTGGTGCGCCTGTACCGCAACCGCGACGACTACGCCAACTGGTTCCAGGACCCCACAATTTTTGACATGGTGCAGGCCGAACTGGCCCGTGGCACCGCCGCCGGCCCCTACCGCGGCATTGGCGAATTCCACCTCTACGACAGTGCCAACGCGCGTGGCAAGGTGGCGCAGCAGCTCATGGCGCTGGCCGACCAACGCGGCCTGGTGGTGCTGGCGCATGTGGACGACGCAGCCATCGATTTGCTGATGGCGGCCACGCCCTCCGCCGGCCAGGCCACCCGCCTCATCTGGGCACACACTGGCATAGGCGGCGCACCCGTGGCGCGGGTACGGGCTTTGCTGGCCCAATACCCGGCGCTCATGGGAGAGCTGTCTTACCGCCCTGGCCTGACCTGTTCCAGTGCGCAGGGTGGCACCATGTTGTGCCCGGAGTGGCGTGCGCTCTTGCTGGATTACCCCGACCGTTTTTTGCTGGGGTCGGACACCTGGATCAACCCGCGCTGGCAGTACTACGAAGCGCAGATGCAGGAGTACCGCAGCTGGCTGGGCGACTTGCCACCCGCCGTAGCGCGCAAGGTGGCGTGGGACAACGGGGCCCGGCTGTTTGGTCTGCCCTCGCCCTGAAGGCGGGTGGCCTGGCCTCAGCGCCCCCCGCCCACATCCAGTATCGCGCCCGTGGTGTAGCTGGCCGCATCGCTGAGCAGCCAGACGATGGCGTTGGCAATCTCCTGTGCCGTGCCCGGGCGTTGCATGGGCACCTGGGGTGCCAGGCGCTGGGCGCGGTCTGGCAGGCCGCCGCTGGCGTGGATGTCGGTGTCGATGATGCCGGGGCGCACAGCGTTGACGCGTATACCTTCGGCCGCCACCTCGCGCGCTAGGCCCACCGTAAAGCTGTCAATCGCGCCTTTGCTGGCCGCGTAGTCCACGTACTGGCCGGGTGAACCCAGCGTGGCTGCCACGCTGGAGAGGTTGACGATGGCGCCGCCGCTGCCGCCATGGCGGGTGCTCATGCGCAGCACCGCCTCACGCGCGCAGACCATGCTGCCCAGCACATTGGTGGCCAGCATGCGTTGCATGCGATCCACCGACATGGCCTCCACGCGGCTGGCCACATCCACCACCCCCGCGTTGTTGACCAGGGCCGTCAGCGTGCCCAGCTTGGCATCCACCTTGGCAAACATGGCCAGCACCTCGGCCTCCACGGCCACGTCGGCCTTCACGGTGATGGCGTTGCCACCTTGGGCGCGGATCTGGCGCACCACCTCGTCGGCGGCCAGGGAGTTGTCGCGGTAGTTCACAGCCACGGCGTAACCGGCCTGGGCCAGAGAGAGTGCGGTGGCTGCGCCAATGCCACGGGAGGCGCCGGTGATGAGTGCGATCGCTTGCATGGCGCCATGGTAGCGCGCTGGTTTTTGGGGTATGTTTGCGCCCATGCTCAATACCGAAACCTTTGCCGCCTACTGGTCCACCCCGGTGGTAGAGGCCAACATCTTTGTGCTGCTGCACCTGCTGGGGTCGCTGGTGCTGGGGCTGATGGTGGGGTACGAGCGTTCGTACCACGGGCGTGCGGCGGGTATGCGCACCTACGGGCTGGTGTGTATGGCCTCGGCGGCGCTGGCCGTCATGGGCGGGTATTCCAACTTCTGGTACGGCGGCATGAGCACCACGCTGTTCAGTAACGGCGACCTCTCGCGCGTCATCCAGGGCATCCTGACCGGCATTGGTTTTTTGTGCGCCGGTGTGATCATGAAAGAGGGCTTCAACATCAGCGGCCTGACCACGGCGGCCTCGTTGTGGGCCTCGTCGGTGATTGGCATTCTGGTGGGGGTAGGCCTGTACGCGGCGGCCATGTCGCTGGCGCTGCTCAGCGCGTTTTGTATGGTCTGGGTGTCCAAGCTGGAGAGCTGGCTGCCGTCGCGCCAGGCGGTGGCGATCCGCCTTACGTTTGATCCGGGTTACCGACCGGTGGAGGCGGCCCTGCGCACCATGGCGCATGACCGGGGGTATGACATTGCCGGTGGCACCATCGTTATTTCGATGGACGAGGGCTCTTTCACCTGGAACTTTGTAGCCGTGGCACGCAGCCGCAAAAAAATGGCACCGATTTCTGATCTGGCGTCCGAAATGGGCCAGTTCCCCGGTGTGCAGCGTTTCCACGTGGCGTACGCACGCAACTAGACAGCACAGCAGTTTTACCTTTCCCCTTTCTTCATCACTTGTTTTTCAGGAGTTTGACCATGGGTTTTTCCTCGCAAGGCTGGGGCGGCACATTGCGCCGCGTAGGCGTGTTGGCCGTGTCGGTCGCGGCCCTGCTGGCCGCAGGTCTGGTGCAGGCACAAAGCGGGCCGGTGCGGCTGATGGTGGGTTTTCCACCCGGCGGCGGCACCGACGCGATTGCCCGCACGCTGGCCGACAAGCTCAAGGACCAGCTCGGCATGCCGGTGGTGGTGGAGAACAAGGCCGGTGCCGGTGGGCAACTGGCCGCGCAGGCGCTGAAGGCGGCCGCGCCGGACGGCCTCACGCTGTTCCTCTCGCATGACCACACCATCTCCATCCTGCCCCAGGTGGTGAAGAACCCGGGGTATGACTCGGCCAAGGACTTTGTGCCGGTGGCCGGGTTTGCCACCTTTGTGAATGCGCTGGCGGTGTCGGGCGGTACCCCGGCCAAGTCGGTCAACGACTACGTGGCCTGGGTCAAGGCGCAGGGTGCGGGCAAGGGCACGGTGGGGGTGCCGGCGCCGGCCTCCACGCCAGAGTTTCTGGTCAAGGTGATTGGCCAGAAATATAGGCTGGATCTGCAGTCCGCCCCCTACCGCGGCAGCGCGCCCATGATGGCCGACATGCTGGGCAACCAGATTGCGGCGGGTACCGGTTCGGTGCCCGACTTCATTGAAAACCACAAGGCCGGCAAGATCCGCGTGGTTGCCGTGCTGGGCGGTGCGCGCCAAGCCATCCTGCCCGATGTGCCCACCTTTGCCGAGCTGGGGCTGGCCGGTTTTGAAGACCTGCCGTATTACGGCATCTTTGCCCCGGCGGGCACGCCCAAGGCGACCGTCGACAAGTTCTCCGACGCGCTGGCCAAGGTATTGACCCAACCCGACGTGAAGGAGCGCCTGACCGCCATGGGCTTGACCGTTGGGTTTATGGACCAGGCCACACTGGCCAAACGCGAGCAGGCTTACACCAAGGTCTGGGCCAAGTTGATCAAAGACAGCGGGTTTGTGGCGCAATGAAGACCGACACCGTGAACCTGACCGCAGCCGATGGCTTCGTGTTTCCCGCCTACGTGGCTCGCCCAGAAGGCACGCCCCGCGGCGGCATCGTGGTGCTGCAGGAGATCTTCGGCATCAACGCCCATATCCGCGCGGTGGCCGATGGGTATGCCGCCCAAGGTTACTTGGCCATTGCACCCTCCACCTTCCACCGCGTGCAAACCGGCGTGGAGCTGGGTTACACACCCGAGGATGTGGCGGCGGGTGTGAGGCTCAAAGCTGCGGTGGAGGGGCTGCCCACGCCCGGCGTGTTGCAGGACATGCAGGCCGCGGTGACCTTGGCGGCCGAGGCGGGGCCGGTGGGCGTGGTGGGCTACTGCTGGGGCGGTTTGTTGACTTGGCGTGCCGCGTGTGCGCTCTCTGGCATCCGCGCCGCCGTGCCGTATTACGGTGGCGGCATGACCACACCGGCCGAGGTGGCGCGCCAGCCGCAGTGCCCGGTGCTGGCCCATTTTGGTGACCAAGACCACGCCATTCCGCTGGAGGGGGTGCACGCCTTCCAGGCCGCACATGCCGGGGTGCGGGTAGAGATTTACAACGCCCAACACGGGTTCAACTGCGACCACCGGGCGGCCTTCAACGCCGACGCGGCCGCGCTGGCACGTGAACGCACGCTGGCGTTTTTCGCGCAGCACCTGCAGGGCTAATCGACGGGCTTGTTACTGCGGCAGGCCGTAGCGGGCCAGGGTGCGGCGCACCACACCGTCCCGCACCAGCTGTTTCATGGCGTTTTGCCACAGCAGGGCTTCGGACTCCGGGATGTCCAGCGAGCCGCCCAACCAGATTTCCCCATAGTCCAGTGGTTTGCTGAGCTGCAGTTGGGCGCGCGGGATGCCGTACTCCGCCAGCACGGCGAGGTTGATGGCATCCCCGCCATAAATGGCGTCGGCCATGCCACGTTCCAACATGCGGGCCATGTCCAGTACGGAGTTGGCCGGTACGACCTGTTTGAAATTGCGACCCAGCAGATGCCCCTCATTGGGGGAGCCGCGCAGCACGGCAATGCGCAGATCGCGCAAGGCATCCAGCGTATCTAGGTTGACCGCCGTGCCACGCAATGCGATGAAGACAAACTGCTGGCGGTACAGCTTGACCAGCCAGCGGTAGCTGGCTTCCCGCTCGGCCGTGCGGGTCAGTGGCAGGATCAGGGTGCGGGGCTGGGTGCCCACCATGCTGAGGGCCCGGGTCCAGGGGTAGAACTGGATGGGCGGTGCCTCGCCCAGGCGTTCGGCCATCTCTCGCACCAGCACGCCCAAGGCGCCCGGGGCGTTGGGGCCGGCTTCTACGGTGAACGGGGGCAGGTTGCCGCTGACGATTTGGTAGGGTGCGAGGGTGTCTGCACGTCCCTGCAAGGCCAGGGCAAGCAGCATCAGGGTGAGCAGGGAACGCAGCTGCAAAGCCATGGTGTGTGGTGTTTTCAACGACGCAGCCAGTGTAGCGCTGCCCGCTGGGTGTCGCCAGCCCTGGGGGTCAGCGTTCGGAGCGTGCCAGGTAACGCTTGCGCCAGAAAAACACCGCCAGCAGCACCGCGGTTAGCACCATGCTGGCAATCGCCCACCAGAACCCGCTTTGCTGGTGCAGCAGCGGGATGAAGTCGAAGTTCATGCCGAAGATGCCGGCAATCAGGTTCAAGGGCAGAAAGATGGCGGTGAGCACGGTCAGCGTGCGCATGATGTCGTTGGTGCGGCTGCCCTGCACGCTGAAGTGCATTTGCACCGCAGTTTCCACACTCTGCTCCAGCCGGCGCACATGGTGCACCACGCGCTCGATGTGCTCCAGCACGTCGCGGCTGCGCACCTGCAGCAGCTCGCGCTCGCGCGCTTCACCCGGGCTTGTGGGTTCGGGCCAAGTCTTGATGGCCTCGATCCAGTCCTGCACGGCGGAGCGTTGTTCTTCACACACGTCGTCGAGCTGGTGCAGCGCCATACGTGCGTCCAGCAGCGAACCCCAGTTGCTGAAGCGGGCCCGCGGGCTCAGCAGTTCGGTTTGCCAGTGGTCCAGCTGCTGAGTCAGTTCTTTGCGCAGGGCCAAGTAGCCGTCCACCATGTGGTTGACGATGCGCAGCATCAGGTCGGCCGGGCTGGTGGGCAGGCGGGCGCCGGCGGTGCGTGACTCGCTGCTGGCGGCTTGCAGCAGCTTGGCGGCGTAGGCGTCGCGCACGGCGCAGTCGGTCGGGTGCACTGTGAGCAGCACCCGGTCAAACACGGCAAAACCGACCGGGCTGGTGTCGATACGCCGCAGAATGGGCGGGCCACCGCGTTTGGGCGCCACATTCAGGGGCTGGCCGGGTTGCTCCAGATCGGTGGGGCGGCTGCCCGCCGCCAGGCGGCGGAACACCAGTAGGTCGTACTGTGAGGTGTAGTCGTAGTGCGAAGGCAGCTGGTTGTTGATCAGGTCCGAAATATGCAGGTCCACCAGCTGCACACCGCACTGCGTTTGCAGCATGGCTTGCACCTCGGCCTGCGCCACCTCAAATTCGCGCCGCGCACACGCCACCCACACATACCCCTCGGGCGGGATGCCTTGGGCTGCGAGCTCGGCCAGACTCTGGCCCTCGGTCACGCTGTTGGCTTGGATGTGGAAGATGCGCATGGATGTTCGAAATATGGGTGAAAAGTGCCTTTGGCGCCCGTGGAGTATGCGCGAGCAGCTCCTATTTTTGTAGCATTATTCTTGCAAGGCCTTGGCGGCGGCAATCGCAAAGTAGGTCAACACCCCATCGGCCCCGGCCCGTTTGAAGGCCAGCAGGCTCTCCAGCATCACGGCGTCATGGTCCAGCCAGCCGTTTTGCGCCGCGGCCTTGAGCATGGCGTATTCACCGCTCACCTGGTAGGCAAAAGTGGGCACCTTGAATTCGTCTTTCACGCGGCGCACCACGTCCAGATACGGCATGCCGGGTTTGACCATCACCATGTCGGCGCCCTCGGCAATGTCCATGGCCACTTCGCGCAGGGCTTCGTCGCTGTTGCCGGGGTCCATCTGGTAGACCTTTTTGTTGCCCTTGCCCAGGTTGCCGGCCGAGCCCACTGCGTCGCGGAACGGGCCGTAGAAGGCGCTGGCGTACTTGGCGCTATAGGCCATGATGCGGGTGTGCACCAGGCCTTCGGCCTCCAGCGCGGCGCGGATGGCGCCAATGCGGCCGTCCATCATGTCGCTGGGCGCCACGATGTCCACACCGGCGCGCGCCTGGGTGAGTGCCTGCTGCACCAGTTGGGCCACGGTTTCCTCGTTGAGGATGTAGCCGTTTTCCTCAGGCCGGGTGTCCGGCAGGCCGTCTTGGCCGTGGGTGGTGAAGGGGTCCAGCGCCACATCGGTCATCACGCCCAGATCAGGAAATTCTTTCTTCAGCGCCCGCACCACGCGCGGCACCAGGCCGTCGGCATTCAGCGCCTCCTTGCCGTCGTAGGTCTTGAGCGACTGGTCCACCACCGGGAACAGCGCCATCACCGGAATCCCCAGCTTGACGCATTCTTCGGCCACGGGCAGCAGCAGGTCCAGGCTCAGGCGCTCCACGCCGGGCATGGAGGCAATCGGCACGCGTTGCTGTTTTCCATCCACGACAAACACCGGGTAGATCAGGTCGTGCGCGGTGAGGGCGTTTTCACGCACTAGGTTGCGGGTGAAGCTGTCGCGGCGCAGGCGGCGCGGGCGGCCAAGGGGAAAGGGGGCGTAGGCGGTCATGGGGAAAATTGTGCCTGATTCCTACAACATGCCCGTGCGCTGACCAGAAGGTCAGATTCGCCCAATACCGCAGTGCTTGAGGAGGATTTACAAAAAAGTGCTTGTCACACGGCCGCAACATTGCTAAATTCCACTCCGGATAGCTTGCTATCCCCCGCTTTTCCTCCCTGAGCGGGGCCTTGATGTGTGACAGCAAATAGGCTTACCACCCCAGCCCACGTGCTGGGGTTTTTTTTGCCTCTTCTTCGGCAGTACAGCAGGCATTGTTGGCGGGGATCAGGCGGGCTGGGCGTTTTGCTCCGTGTCCCCCGGCCTTCGGCCTCCTCCTTTACCTACGCAAAACGCCCAGCCCGCCTGATCCAGCGTGGTGTGTCTCATGACCGACATTCAGTCCGTAGCGGAGTGCTTGGGCGTACGCCAAAGTGAGGTAAAGGAGGAGGCCCCTCACGGGCCGGGGGACACGAACGGCGGCGTGCGCCCAAACACTCTGCGAGCACAGCAAACTTGCACCGTATTCAGGGGACTCCGACAGCACGCATACCCGACTACACTTTCCCTATGCTCTGGGTTAAAGCCTTCCACATCGTTTTCGTAGCCAGCTGGTTTGCGGGTTTGTTCTACCTTCCCCGCATCTTTGTGAACCTGGCCCTGGTGCCACCCGGTTCCGAGGCCGAGCGCGCGCGCTTGCTGCTCATGGCGCGCAAACTCCTGCGCTTTACCACCCTGCTGGCGGTGCCCGCCATTGGGCTGGGGGCTTGGCTTTGGCTGGGGTATGGCATTGGGCGTGGCCCGGGTAATGGCTGGATGCACGCCAAGCTCTTCATTGTTGCCTTGGTGCTGGGCTACCACCATGCCTGTGGTGCGCTGCTGCGCAAGCTGGAGGCGGGCACGCTGCAACGCAGCCACGTCTGGTTTCGCTGGTTCAACGAAATTCCGGTGCTGATGCTCACGGCCATCGTCGTGCTGGTGGTCGTCAAGCCTTTCTAAAGTCACAAGTACACGGCATGCACAAATCTGCCGCGTGGCCCCTTGCCTGGTTGTATGCAGGGTTGGTGGTGTATGCGAGCTGTTACCCCTTTGTGGGCTGGCGTGACCAGGGCATTGCGCCTTGGGAGTTTCTGTTTGCGCCCATGGCGCGTTACTGGACCGGGTTTGACGTGGGCGTGAATGTGGTGGGGTATGTGCCTCTGGGCGCGCTCCTGGCCCTGGGGGCCTTGCGCAACCGGCGCGGCCACTACCCGGTGGTGGGGGCAGTGTTGGTCGCCACGCTACTCTCACTGGTGATGGAGGCGTTGCAAAGTTACCTGCCAGCCCGCATTCCGTCCCGCGAGGACTTTTTGCTCAATGCCCTGGGCGGTGCGGTGGGGGCTTGCAGTGCCTTGTTGCTGGAGCGTTGGGGGGCGATTGACCGCTGGAGCCGGGTGCGGGCGCGCTGGTTTGTGCCGCATTCGCGCGGGGGGCTGGTGCTTTTGGCCCTGTGGCCAGCGGCGCTGTTGTTTCCGGCGCCGGTGCCGCTGGGCTTGGGCCAGGTGTTGCAGCGGGTGGAACAGGGGCTGGCCGAGTGGCTGAGCGACACCCCCTACCTGCACTGGCTGCCCGCGCGCGATGCCGAACTCACTGCCCTGGCGCCGGGGACCGAAATGTTGTGTGTGGCGCTGGGCCTGCTGATTCCCTGTTTGCTGGGGTTTTGCATTGTGCGTCCGCTAGCACGGCGCTTGGTGCTGGTGGGCGCGTTGGCGTTGCTGGCGGTGGCTGTGACCGGGCTGTCGGCCGCACTGAGCTGGGGGCCTTTGCATGCTTGGGCCTGGCTGGATTTGCCGGCCCAGTGGGGGCTGCTGGTAGGGGGCTTGCTGGCACTGGGGCTGGCGTTCATGCCCTGGCGCGGCAGTGCGGCCCTGGCACTGGTGGCCTTGGGGCTCTATATCAGTGTGCTGAACCAGGCGCCGGAGAGTCCGTACTTTGCCCAGACCTTGCAACATTGGGAGCAGGGGCGTTTCATCCGCTTTCATGGGCTAGCGCAGTGGTTGGGTTGGCTCTGGCCGTACGGTGCCCTGGTGTATTTGCTGGCGCAACTGGGGCGGCGCAGCGAGGAAACCTAAAATCCCGCCATGACCCAAGCCATCGCACCCCAGAGCTCGTATTACGAGCGGCATATTTTCTTTTGCCTGAACGAGCGCAAGAATGGCGAGGCCTGCTGCGCCCAGTACCAGGCCCAGGAGGCTTTTGACCGCTGCAAACAGCAGGTCAAGGCGGCCGGGCTGTCCGGCCCGGGCCAGGTGCGGGTCAACAAGGCAGGCTGCCTGGACCGTTGTGCGGCCGGCCCCGTGGCCGTGGTCTACCCTGAGGCCGTCTGGTACAGCTTTGTCGATCTGCAGGACATTGACGAGATCGTCGAGTCCCACCTCAAAAACGGCAAGGTGGTCGAGCGGCTGGTGACGCCGGCCCACCTGGGGCGCTAATTTTAAGTCAAATAGGGCTCTAGCCCTTATGAATACTGCGCAAGCAGCTATTGAAATGATAGTGATTGCATGAATACATCCACCCAGAAATTCAGCCTGACGGGGCCTGCGGGCGCCCTGGAGGCCTTGCTGGACCTGCCGCCAGACGGTGTGGCGCCACGGGGTACGGCGGTGATTGCCCACCCGCACCCGTTGTTTGGCGGCACCATGGACAACAAGGTGGTGCAAACCATCGCGCGTGCTTTTGTGCTGTCCGGTTGGCGCGCGGTGCGGTTCAATTTTCGGGGTGTGGGTGCCAGCGAAGGCGCGTATGACGAAGGCCGTGGCGAGTTGCAGGACCTGCTGGCGGTGGTGGCCCACAGTGCGCCCGAGGGCGCGTTGGCGCTGGCCGGGTTTTCGTTTGGTGCTTTTGTGACCAGCCATGCCGTAGCCGCCTTGGCCGCCCGCGACCCTGCCGCGGTGGTGCTAGTCGGTACGGCGGCCAGCCGCTTTACGGTGGCGCCGATTGCCCCCGAGCTGCACGATTGCACGCTGGTGCTGCACGGCGAGGCCGACGACACCGTGCCCTTGGCCGATGCCATGGCCTGGGCACGGCCACAAACCCTGCCGGTCACGGTAGTGCCCGGGGGCGGTCACTTCTTTCATGGACAATTGCCGCTTCTGCGCAGTCTGGTCGCGCGCCATTTGCGCACCGTGTAAGTTTTTTTCTCTCTTCTTCCCTCCCATGAAATCCTTTATTGCGGCCTTGTTGGCCTCTGTGTGCTTGGCCGTCTCCGCCCAAGTCCCCCAACCCCCGGAAATTGCCGCTCGCGCCTACCTGCTGGTGGATGTGACCGCCAATCAGATCCTGGCTTCCAAAGACATGGACATGCCGGTGGAGCCTGCGTCTCTGACCAAGTTGATGACGGCCTATCTGGTGTTTGATGCCTTGCGCAGCAAGAAAATTGACTTCAAACAGGCCCTGCCGGTGAGTGAGCGTGCCTGGAAGATGCCGGGTTCCCGCATGTTCATCGACCCCAAGATGCAGGTGCCCGTGGAGGATTTGATCAAGGGCATGATTGTGCAAAGCGGCAACGACGCCACCATGGCGTTGGCCGAAGGCGTGGGCGGCACTGCGGAGCGTTTTGTTCAGATGATGAACGAGCAGGCCAAGGTGCTGGGCATGAAAAATTCAGGGTTCAAGAATCCCGAGGGCCTGACCGAGGCGGGCCACACCACCACTGCGCGCGACCTGAGCATTCTGGCCACCCGCCTGATGTCGGACTTCCCTGAATATGTGCACTTTTATGCCATCAAGAAGTACCGTTACCCCGGCACCCCTGCCGCCAACGACAGCAACCGCAACCTGTTGTTGTTTCGCGACCCGACCGTGGATGGCCTGAAAACCGGGCATACCGATGCCGCGGGTTACTGCTTGGTGGCCACCGCCAAGCGCGACTTCCCCCATTTGGTCTCTGCGGGCGCATCCGCGGGGTCTGCCGCTGCGACTGGCAGCCGCCGCCTTTTGTCCATCGTGCTGGGGGCCGACAGCGAAAACGCCCGTGCCAACGAATCGCAGAAGCTCTTGAACTGGGGCTACACGGCCTTTGAGGCGGTCAAGCTGTTTGATGCCAACCAGGCCGTGGTGACCCCCAAGGTCTGGAAAGGCAGTGCTTCCGAGGTGAAGGTCGGCAAAAAGCAGGCGCTGATCGTGGCGGTGCCCGCGGGTACGGCCAGCCGCCTCAAAACTGAAGTGGTACGCAATGAACCCGTCGTGGCCCCGGTAGCGGCAGGCCAGCAACTGGCCACGTTGCGGGTTTTGGCCGGTGAGCAAACTGTGGCCGAAGTGCCACTGGTGGCGCTTGACCGGGTGGAGCAGGCCGGCATCTTCGGCCGGGCCTGGGACGGCATTCGCCTCTGGATCCGCTGACGGCCGCCGCGCATGTATTGCGTGTAAACCCTCAATCTGGTACATTAGAAGGCTTTTCGGAAATTCCGAAGAGATTCACGTTTTCGTAATATTTCAAACGTTTAGGGACGTTTTCAATGCCAACCATTAACCAGCTCGTGCGTCAAGGCCGTGAGGTCGAGACCATCAAGTCGAAGAGCCCTGCGATGCAGAACTCTCCGCAGCGTCGCGGTGTGTGCACCCGTGTGTACACCACAACGCCTAAAAAGCCCAACTCCGCTCTGCGTAAAGTCGCCAAAGTGCGCTTGACCAACGGTTTTGAAGTCATTTCCTACATCGGCGGTGAAGGCCACAACCTGCAAGAACACAGCGTAGTGCTGGTTCGCGGCGGTCGTGTCAAGGATTTGCCCGGTGTGCGTTACCACATCGTCCGCGGTTCGCTGGACTTGCAAGGCGTGAAAGACCGCAAGCAGTCTCGCTCCAAGTACGGTGCCAAAAAGCCAAAGGCCAAATAATTTGACCTGGGCCCATCGCTGCAAGGCTTTGGATCCGAAAAATAAGAGGTGTTTGTTTGCTGCGTGGCGCAGTAGATAAACGAAGTGACCCGCTGTTTGGGTCGAGTAAGTGAGAGTCTTATTGATTAACTCTCGCGGTGCCTGCAAAGGTGCCAACTGAAGCAAAGAGGTGAAAAAATGCCACGTCGTCGCGAAGTCCCTAAACGTGAAATCCTGCCGGATCCCAAGTTCGGCAATGTAGAGCTGTCCAAATTCATGAACGTGATCATGGAAGGCGGCAAGAAGGCTGTAGCCGAGCGCATCATTTACGGTGCCCTCGAACTGATCGCCAAGAAGCACCCTGATAAAGACCCAGTGGAAGCTTTCACTGTCGCTATCAACAACGTCAAGCCCATGGTGGAAGTGAAATCCCGCCGCGTGGGTGGTGCCAACTACCAGGTGCCTGTGGAAGTGCGTCCGGTTCGTCGCCTGGCTTTGTCCATGCGCTGGATCAAGGAAGCCGCCCGCAAGCGTGGCGAAAAGTCCATGGCCCAGCGCCTGGCCAACGAAATGTTGGAAGCCACTGAAGGCCGTGGCGGCGCCATGAAGAAGCGTGACGAAGTGCACCGCATGGCTGAAGCCAACAAGGCTTTCTCCCACTTCCGTTTCTAAAAACGGACCCCGCGGCTTTCAAGTGGCGGGCTGGTCCTGGCGGCGCAATGGCGCTGTCATCTGGGCCATCCACACTTTGAAGGCCGCACGCCACGCTGCGCTGTGCAGTTGGCGGTTTACAGAATTTGATCAAACAAGGATCCATCATGGCTCGCACTACTCCCATTGAGCGCTACCGCAACATCGGTATTTCTGCGCACATTGACGCCGGCAAAACCACTACCACCGAGCGTATTCTGTTTTATACCGGTGTGAACCACAAGATTGGTGAAGTGCACGATGGTGCGGCCACCATGGACTGGATGGAGCAAGAGCAAGAGCGTGGTATCACGATCACGTCTGCTGCCACGACCTGCTTCTGGAAGGGCATGGATGCTTCCTTCCCCGAGCACCGCATCAACATCATTGACACCCCCGGGCACGTGGACTTCACGATTGAAGTCGAGCGTTCGATGCGCGTGCTGGACGGCGCTTGCATGGTGTACTGCGCTGTGGGTGGCGTGCAGCCCCAGTCCGAGACCGTGTGGCGCCAGGCGAACAAGTACAAAGTGCCTCGTTTGGCCTTTGTGAACAAGATGGACCGTACCGGTGCCAACTTCTTCAAGGTGGTGGAGCAGATGAAGCTGCGCCTGAAGGCCAGCCCTGTGCCAATCGTGATCCCAATCGGCGCTGAAGAAAACTTCACCGGTGTGGTTGATCTGCGCAAGATGAAAGCCATCATCTGGGACGAAGCGTCCCAGGGCATGAAGTTCACCTTCGAAGAGATTCCGGCAGACCTCGTGGCTACCGCCAAAGAGTGGCGCGAAAAGATGGTGGAAGCTGCGGCCGAAGCGTCTGAAGAGCTAATGAACAAGTACCTGGAAGAGGGTGAGCTGACCGAAGAGGAAATCACCGCCGGTCTGCGTACACGTACCATCGCTGGCGAAATCCAGCCGATGTTGTGTGGCACTGCCTTCAAGAACAAGGGTGTGCAGCGCATGCTGGACGCCGTCATTGAACTGATGCCTTCTCCGCTGGACGTGAAGGCCATCAAGGGCTTTGACGAAGACGAAAAAGAAGTGACTCGTAAGGCTGACGACAGCGAAAAGTTTGCTGCCTTGGCATTCAAGTTGATGACTGACCCGTTTGTGGGCCAGCTGACATTTGTGCGTGTGTACTCTGGCGTTCTGAAAAAGGGCGACACCGTTTACAACGCGGTGCGCGGCAAAAAAGAGCGTATCGGTCGTATCGTGCAAATGCACGCCAACAACCGTGAAGAAGTCGATGAAATCCGCGCTGGCGACATCGCTGCATGCGTGGGTTTGAAAGACGTGACCACCGGTGAAACCCTGTGTGATCCTTCCGCTGTCATCACGCTGGAACGCATGGTGTTCCCTGACTCGGTGATTCGCCAGGCAGTAGAGCCCAAGACCAAGGCTGACCAGGAAAAAATGGGTATTGCTCTGAGCCGTTTGGCCGCAGAAGATCCTTCTTTCCGCGTGCAGACCGACGAAGAGTCGGGCCAGACCATCATTGGTGGTCAGGGCGAGCTGCACTTGGAAATCATTGTGGACCGCATGAAGCGCGAATTCGGCGTGGAAGCCAACGTGGGCAAGCCCCAGGTTGCTTACCGCGAAACCATCCGTAAGCAAGTGGTGGATGTCGAAGGCAAGTTTGTGCGCCAGTCTGGTGGTAAGGGTCAGTACGGCCACGTGGTGTTCACCGTTGAACCCAACGAAGCCGGCAAGGGCTTCCAGTTCGTCGACGCCATCAAGGGCGGCGTGGTGCCTCGCGAGTACATTCCTGCTGTTGAAAAGGGCGTGATCGAAGCCTTGAACCAGGGCGTGATGGCTGGCTACCCCGTAGTGGACGTCAAGGTGACCTTGACTTTCGGTTCGTACCACGATGTGGACTCGAACGAAAACGCGTTCAAGATGGCTGCTATCTTTGGTTTCAAGGAAGGTTGCCGCAAGGCCAACCCTGTGATTCTGGAGCCCATGATGGCTGTGGAAGTGGAAACACCTGAAGACTACGCCGGTAACGTGATGGGCGATCTGTCCAGCCGCCGCGGCATGGTGCAGGGCATGGACGACATGGTCGGTGGCGGTAAAGCCATCAAGGCTGAAGTGCCCCTGTCCGAAATGTTTGGCTACTCCACCACCCTGCGTTCCATGTCGCAAGGTCGTGCCACGTACACGATGGAATTCAAGCACTACGCGGAAGCCCCACGTAACGTGTCTGAAGCCATCATGGCAGCGCGCGCAAAGTAATGGGTTTGCGGGGCAGATCTTTGGCTCTGTCCTCAACTGATTGAAGAATTGTCTGCGACAGTGTGCCGCTCTGTGCCCGTGCGGAGCGAACTAGCAACACTGTGCAGACATAAAACCAACACACGGGTATAGCTCTTTTGGAGAATTGAAAAATGGGTAAAGAAAAATTCACACGAACCAAGCCACACGTCAACGTAGGCACGATTGGCCACGTGGACCACGGCAAGACGACACTGACAGCCGCCATCACCACCGTGTTGGCAGCCAAGTTTGGCGGCTCTGCCAAGGCGTACGACCAGATCGACGCGGCACCTGAAGAAAAAGCACGCGGTATTACCATCAACACCGCCCACGTGGAATACGAAACGGCCAACCGCCACTACGCCCACGTCGACTGCCCCGGACACGCCGACTATGTGAAGAACATGATCACTGGCGCTGCCCAAATGGACGGCGCCATCCTGGTCTGCTCTGCTGCTGACGGCCCTATGCCCCAAACCCGCGAGCACATTCTGTTGGCTCGTCAGGTGGGCGTGCCCTACATCATCGTGTTCCTGAACAAGTGCGACATGGTGGACGATGCTGAACTGTTGGAGCTGGTCGAAATGGAAGTTCGCGAACTCCTCGACAAGTACGACTTCCCAGGCGACAAGACCCCCATCATCCACGGCTCTGCCAAACTCGCCATGGAAGGCGACAAGGGTGAACTGGGCGAAGGCGCCATCATGAAACTGGCCGACGCACTGGACAGCTACATCCCTCTGCCTGAGCGTGCTGTTGACGGCGCATTCCTGATGCCCGTGGAAGACGTGTTCTCCATCTCTGGCCGTGGCACCGTGGTGACTGGCCGTATCGAGCGCGGTGTGGTCAAGGTTGGCGAAGAAATCGAAGTCGTCGGTATCGCTGACACCCAGAAGACCACCTGCACCGGCGTGGAAATGTTCCGCAAGCTGCTGGACCAAGGCCAAGCTGGCGACAACGTCGGTATCCTGTTGCGCGGCACCAAGCGTGAAGACGTGCAGCGCGGCCAAGTGCTGTGCAAGCCCGGCTCCATCAAGCCCCACACCCACTTCACTGGCGAGATCTATGTCTTGTCCAAGGATGAGGGCGGCCGCCACACCCCTTTCTTCAACAACTACCGCCCCCAGTTCTACTTCCGTACTACGGACGTGACCGGTGCGATCGAGTTGCCAGAAGGCAAGGAAATGGTCATGCCTGGTGACAACGTGTCGATCACTGTGAAGCTGATCAACCCCATCGCCATGGAAGAAGGTCTGCGCTTCGCTATCCGCGAAGGTGGCCGTACCGTCGGCGCTGGCGTGGTCGCGAAAATCATCGCGTAATTCGCACAAACTAAGGAATTACGATGGCTGCCAAGCAAAAAATCCGCATTCGCCTGAAGGCGTTTGACTACAAGCTGATTGACCAATCGGCTGCTGAAATCGTCGACACCGCCAAGCGTACCGGTGCGATTGTCAAGGGCCCCGTGCCTTTGCCAACCCGCATGAAGCGTTTTGACATCCTGCGTTCACCCCACGTGAACAAGGCCAGTCGCGACCAGTTTGAAATTCGTACACACCAGCGTCTGATGGACATCGTTGATCCAACAGACAAGACGGTTGACGCGCTGATGAAGCTCGATCTGCCTGCTGGCGTGGACGTTGAAATCAAGCTGCAGTAAGAAATAGTGGCCCCGGATGTCAATCCGGGGCTTCTGACTGGCGGGAAAAGCAGGGGCTTGTGTGAATCACAAGCCCGCGCTATACTCGCTGGCTCTGTCCGATGTGCTTTTGTGCGCGGGCTGAGTTTTATTAACAGTCTCTCACGCAAAAACGCTGTAGCCAATTGAAGTTGCAGCGGTGGGAGTTACGGAGAAAACAATGAGTCTTAGCAATCACTTAGGGTTGCTGGGTCGCAAGGTTGGCATGATGCGCCTATTCACCGACGACGGGGATGCAGTTCCTGTTACGGTGGTAGACGTGTCCAACAACCGCGTGACGCAGGTCAAAACCCAAGAGAACGATGGCTACGTTGCCTTGCAGGTAACGTTCGGTGCACGCAAAGCTTCGCGTGTGACCAAGCCAGTTGCCGGTCACCTTGCCAAGGCAGGTGTGGAAGCCGGTGAAATCATCCAGGAATTCCGCATTACTGCTGACGTTGCTGCAAAGTACGCCGCTGGTGCGACTGTGCCTGTGGCTGATGTGTTTGTTGTGGGCCAAAAAGTGGACGTGCAAGGCACCTCCATTGGTAAAGGCTACGCCGGTACCATCAAGCGCCACAACATGAGCTCGCAACGTGCTTCGCACGGTAACAGCCGTTCGCACAACGTTCCCGGTTCCATCGGTATGGCACAAGACCCAGGTCGCGTGTTCCCCGGTAAGCGCATGACGGGCCATTTGGGCGATGTCACCAAAACCACGCAGAACCTCGATGTGATCCGCATCGACGAAGCGCGTCAATTGCTGCTGATCAAGGGTGCAATCCCCGGTGCAGCAGGTGGTTTTGTAACCGTCCGTCCCGCAGTCAAGGCTAAAGCAGCGAAAGGAGCGAACTGATGCAGCTCGAACTCCTGAATGACCAAGGTCAAGCCACGTCGAAATACGACGCGCCTGAAACCGTGTTTGGTCGTGAATACAACGAAGACCTCGTCCACCAAGTGGTGGTAGCGTTCCAGGCCAATGCCCGTCAAGGCACACGCGCCCAGAAGGATCGCGAGCAGGTCAAGCACTCGACCAAGAAGCCGTTCAAGCAAAAGGGAACGGGCCGCGCCCGTGCCGGTATGACTTCCTCGCCACTGTGGCGCGGAGGCGGCCGCATTTTCCCGAACATGCCCGACGAAAACTTCGGTCAAAAGATCAACAAGAAGATGTACCGCGCAGGTATGGCTTCCATCCTGTCTCAGCTGGCCCGCGAAGGCCGTCTGGCGGTGGTTGACTCCCTCAAGGTGGACTCTCCCAAGACCAAGCCTTTGGCAGCCAAATTCAAGGCGATGAACCTTGAATCCGTGCTGGTGATTGCTGACGAAGTGGATGAAAACCTGTACTTGGCATCTCGCAACCTGGTGAACATCCTGGTGGTTGAGCCTCGTTATGCAGATCCCCTGTCGTTGGTGCACTACCGCAAGGTGTTGGTGACCAAGGCCGCCATGGACAAACTCAAGGAGATGTTCGCATGAGCGCCCGTATGAACAACACGTCGAAAGTCAAGTACGACGAAGGTCGTTTGATGCAGGTTCTGGTTGCTCCCATCGTGTCTGAAAAGGCAACCATGGTGGCTGAAAAATCCAATGCTGTGACTTTCAAGGTGCTGCAAGACGCTACCAAGCCCGAAATCAAGGCCGCTGTGGAATTGATGTTCAAGGTGGAAGTGCAAGGCGTTTCTGTGGTGAACACAAAAGGCAAGGCCAAGCGCTTTGGCAAATCGAATGGCCGTCGCGACAACGTTCGCAAAGCCTACGTGATGCTCAAGCCCGGCCAAGAGCTGAACCTTGGTGGGGAGGCCGCGTAATCATGGCTGTCATTAAAATGAAACCTACTTCTCCAGGCCGTCGTGGCGTGGTGAAGATTTCGCGTGACCACCTGTACAAGGGTGCTCCTCACGCTGCGTTGCTGGAACCTCAATTCCAGCAAGCCGGTCGTAACAACAACGGCCACATCACCACCCGCCACAAGGGCGGTGGACACAAGCACCACTACCGCGTTGTTGACTTTGTCCGCAACAAGGACGGCATTCCTGCCAAGGTGGAACGCATTGAGTACGATCCCAACCGCTCTGCGCACATCGCTCTGGTGTGTTACGCCGACGGCGAACGCAAGTACATCATTGCCCCCCGTGGTCTGGAAGTCGGCGCAACCATCATGAATGGTTCCGAAGCTCCTATCCGCGTGGGTAACACTTTGCCTATCCGCAACATTCCAGTGGGTTCCATCATCCACTGCGTGGAACTGCAAGTGGGCAAGGGCGCACAGATCATCCGCTCTGCGGGTACCTCTGCAACCCTGTTGGCCCGTGAAGGCACCTACGCCCAGGTTCGCGTTCGCTCCGGTGAAGTTCGCAAGATCCACATCGATTGCCGTGCAACCATTGGCCAAGTCGCCAACGAAGAGCACAGCCTGCGCCGTCTGGGTAAAGCCGGTGTCAAGCGCTGGATGGGTATTCGCCCGACCGTTCGCGGTGTGGTGATGAACCCTGTGGACCACCCACACGGTGGTGGCGAAGGCAAGACTGGCGAAGGCCGTCATGCAGTCGATCCTTGGGGTAATCTGACCAAGGGTTACCGTACCCGTAACAACAAGCGCACGCAGGTCATGATCGTGTCGCGTCGCAAGAAGTAAGGGGTAGGTAAATGACTCGTTCTCTCAAAAAGGGTCCCTTTGTGGACCACCACCTGGTAGCCAAGACCGAAAAGGCCGTGGCAACCAAGGACAAGAAGCCGATTAAGACTTGGTCGCGTCGTTCCATGATCCTGCCCGATTTCATCGGCTTGACCATTGCTGTGCACAACGGCAAACAGCACGTGCCTGTCTATATCACCGATCAA
Source organism: Rhodoferax sp. TS-BS-61-7 (assembly GCF_002943465.1). Taxonomy (GTDB): domain Bacteria; phylum Pseudomonadota; class Gammaproteobacteria; order Burkholderiales; family Burkholderiaceae_C; genus Allorhodoferax. The sequence goes on along the minus strand of NZ_PTQY01000004.1, from coordinate 204,980 downwards.
ATGGTTGGCCACAAGTTGGGTGAGTTCGCTCTGACCCGTACTTTCAAGGGTCACCCTGCGGACAAAAAAGTCCAGAAGAAATAAGGAGGTGACCATGGAAACTCGTGCAACCCTTCGTGGCGTCCGTTTGTCGGTAGACAAAGGTCGTCTGGTCGCGGACCTGATCCGTGGCAAAAAAGTTGACCAAGCTCTGAACATCTTGCAGTTCACACAGAAAAAAGCTGCTGTGATCATCAAGAAGGTTCTGGAGTCCGCCATTGCCAACGCTGAGCACAATGACGGCGCCGATATCGACGAACTGAAGGTGAAAACCATCTACGTCGAGCAAGGTGCTTCGTTGCGTCGCTTCACAGCACGTGCCAAAGGCCGTGGCAATCAAATCCGCAAGCCCACGTGCCACGTGTACGTGACGGTTGGTAACTGAAAGAGGCCAGGAAGATATGGGACAAAAAATCCACCCAACCGGCTTTCGCTTGGCGATCAGCCGTAATTGGTCTTCTCGTTGGTACGCTAGCAACCGCGATTTCGCGGGCATGCTGGCCGAAGACATTAAGGTGCGTGAGTACCTGAAGGCCAAGTTGAAGAACGCTTCGGTGTCGCGCATTCTGATCGAGCGTCCTGCAAAGAACGCACGTATCACCATTTTCTCGGCACGTCCGGGTGTGGTGATCGGCAAGAAAGGCGAAGACATCGAAAACCTCAAGCGCGAACTGGGCAAACAGCTCGGCGTGCCTGTGGCTGTGAACATCGAAGAAGTGCGCAAGCCCGAAATCGACGCCAAATTGATCGCTGACAGCATCACGCAGCAATTGGAAAAGCGGATCATGTTCCGCCGTGCCATGAAGCGCGCTATGCAAAACGCCATGCGTCTGGGTGCCCTGGGCATCAAGATCATGTCGTCCGGTCGTCTGAACGGCATTGAAATCGCCCGTTGCGAGTGGTACCGCGAAGGTCGCGTGCCACTTCACACATTGCGCGCTGACATTGACTACGGTACTTCCGAAGCCAAGACCACGTACGGCATCATTGGTGTGAAGGTCTGGGTCTACAAGGGTGACACCTTGGGCCGTAACGACTTGCCCGCTGCTGTGGAGCCTCGCGCTGAAGAAGAGCGTCGCCCCCGTGGTCCCCGCCGCGATGACCGCGGTGGTGCCCGTCCAGGTGCTGACCGCGCAGCTCCCCGTGGCGCTCGTCGTCCCGTGGGCGCCAACGCAGCCCCTGCCGATGGCAGCGACAAGCCCGCAGAAGCACTTGGTGCCGATGCAAACAAACCAGCCGTTAAGCGCGTTCGCAAAGTCGCCGCGCCAGCTGCAGCAGCTGACGGTAAAGGAGAATAACCATGTTGCAACCCGCTCGCCGGAAATACCGCAAAGAGCAAAAAGGCCGTAACACCGGCATTGCGACCCGAGGAAGCTCGGTCGCATTCGGTGACTTCGGTCTCAAATGTACTGACCGCGGCCGTCTGACGGCTCGCCAGATCGAAGCTGCACGTCGTGCAATTTCCCGTCACGTGAAGCGTGGCGGCCGTATCTGGATTCGCGTGTTCCCTGACAAGCCGATCTCTCAAAAGCCTGCTGAAGTGCGTATGGGTAACGGTAAAGGTAACCCCGAGTACTACGTGGCTGAAATCCAGCCCGGCAAGATCGTGTTTGAAATCGTCGGTGTGCCTGAAGAGCTGGCACGCGAGGCATTCCGTTTGGCTGCGGCCAAGCTGCCTCTGCGTACCACTTTCGTGGCACGCATGATTGGTCAGTAATTCAGGAGAACTCGAAATGACGAAAGCTGCTGAACTGCGGACCAAAGACGTTGCCGGACTGACATCGGAAGTCAAAGCGCTGCAAAAAGCTCACTTTGGCCTGCGTATGCAAAAGGCTACACAACAACTCAACAACACCGCTACGCTGCGCACTGCGCGCCGTGATATTGCTCGCGCCAAGACCATTCTTGTCGAGAAGCAAAGCGCTGATAAATCCGCCAAATAAGGAGCGATAAATGACGGAAGCTAAAAAATCCCTCAAGCGCACCTTGATTGGCAAGGTGGTCAGCGACAAGCGTTCGAAGACAGTGACTGTACTGATCGAGCGTCGCGTGAAGCATGAGCTGTACGGAAAAATCGTGGCAAAAACCAGCAAGTACCACGCCCATGACGAAAAGGGCGAGTACAAGTTGGGTGATGTCATCGAAATCACCGAAAGCAAGCCCATTTCCAAAACCAAGAACTGGGTTGCGACCCGCTTGGTGGAAAAGGCTGCTGCAGTCTAAGCCTATCGGCTTTGTTCACTGCAAGTGACTTCAAAACGGCCCACAATGTGGGCCGTTTTGCTTTGGCTCACAAGCGCTACGCGCCGTAGTGAGTCCAATCGCAAGCGATTGAACATTCCCTTCCCCTTACTTGTTAGGAGCACACATGATCAAAGTCGGCGACACCCTGCCATCGGCCACCCTGATGGAATATATGGACGTGGAGGGAGAGGGTTGCAGCATTGGCCCCAACCCCGTGGATGTGGGCAAAGCGACCGCAGGCAAGACCATTGCCCTGTTCGCGCTGCCTGGTGCCTTTACTCCCACATGTTCGGCCAAACATGTGCCCGGTTATGTGGAGCAAGCCGCTGCCTTTCAGGCGGCGGGTGTGGACGAGATCTGGTGCGTCAGCGTCAATGACGCGTTTGTGATGGGTGCTTGGGCCCGTGAGCAAAAGACTGCGGGCAAGGTGCGCATGCTGGCCGACGGCAGCGCCGCATTTGCCCAAGCCACCGGTCTGACCTTGGACCTTACCTCTAAGGGCATGGGCCTGCGCAGCAACCGCTACTCCATGCTGGTCAAAGACGGCAAGGTCAGTGCCTTGAACGTGGAAGGCCCTGGCAAGTTTGAGGTCAGCGACGCCGAGACCCTGTTGGCCCAGGCCAAGGCGTAAGCGTTGTAAACCGCGCCTACCTCAGAGATCCGCTTTGAGGTAGTGCGCGCCTGCAATCGGGTTGAAGTAATACGGCGGTACTTCTTCAAACCCCAGCTCTTCGTACAGGGCCCGTGCGGCTTCCATATCGTCCAGGGTATCGAGCAGCACACAGTCATAGCCACTTTGGCGGGCCGCGTCGAGAATGCCTTCCGCCAGCAGGCGTCCCAGGCCGAGTCCGCGGTAGGCCGGACGTACAAACAGGCGCTTCATCTCTGCCGCATTGGGATAGTCCGTTGTGTCCAATGGGCGCAGCGCGCAGCAACCGGCAAGCACATCTCCCACCCGGGCAACCAGCAGTGTGCCCCGCGGTGCGGCGTATTCCCCTGGCAGTTCACGCAGTTCTTGCGCAAAGTTCTGAAAACACAGGTCTACCCCCAATTGGGTTGCGTACTCCTGAAACAGCTGCCGCAGGGCGTCCAGTTCTTCGGGGGTGCTCGGAATGTCCAGCACGGGTTGTTCTGTCGAGGGCAACGCGGAATCCATATCAGGCAGTCCAAATCAACAATGCCGCTACAGCGCCACCGCTGAGCGCGAGGACGCCTAGTGCCAGCAGGCGTGTAGCCAGGTCATCACGTGCGCTCGGCACACCAAGCTCGGTTTGTTTGTCGCCCCACACCATGGGGGCCACCAGGTTCTGCTTCTTCTTGACACGGTAGAACACGATGGCGGCCAGGTGCAGGAACACCAAGGCCAACAGGATGAACTTCCCGATGTCGGTGTGGTAATCGCTTGCGCGGCTCACCCATTCACCCGTGGCGAACTTGGACAGGGGGCCGGAGGTGGCGATTTCGTCGTCACTGAACAGGCCGGTGGCAACCTGCAGCAGCGTGAACCCCAGCAGGCCCAGCACGGACAGGAAGCCCAGGGGGTTGTGTCCCACACCGTGTTCTGGAGCGCTGTGGCCGCTCAGGTAACGCCAGATGGTTGCGGGGCCGTACAAAAAATGCGTAAAGCGGGACCAGTGGCCGCCAACGAAGCCCCAGACCACCCGAAACAACAACAAGGCCAACACGCCGTACCCCAGACGGAAGTGCCAGTCCATCCAGCTGCCGCCCACTTGCCCCGTGACCACCAGGCCTGTAACCCCCGCGGCCAGCAGCCAGTGGAACAGGCGGGTGGGCAAGTCCCACACACGGGTTGTTTGCATAAGCACTCCTTGATAACGCCGGGTCTGCCGCCCCAAGGGCGAACGCGCAATGTATCACTGCTGCGCACAGGGGCCACCACCTGGTAGTTACCCTAGGGTGTGGTTTCTGCCAGAACTAATTGGGCGGACGGGGGCTCTACCGGCCGCTAACTTCCCTTCACCCCACCAAGGACGTCCGATGAAAAAATTAGCCTCCCTGATTCTGCTCAGCGCCATTGCCACTCTGTCTGGGCCCGCTATGGCCCAGTTTGCCAAGGCGGAAGATGCCATCAAGTACCGCCAGAGCGCCTTGTTTGTTATGCAGCAGAACTTTGGGCGGATTGCCGCGATGGCCGCGGGTCGGGCGCCGTTGGACGCCAAAGTGGCGGCTGAGAGCGCCGAGGTGGCGACCTATATGAGCAAGCTGCCTTGGGCTGCCTTTGGGGAAGGCACGGACAAGGGCGCCCCCACCAAGGCCAAGGCCGAAATTTGGAGCAACAAGGCCAAGTTCAACGACTACGCCGAAAAAATGCAGGGCGAGATGAACAAACTCAACGCAGCGGCCAAAACGGGCAACCTGGACAGTATCAAAGCCGCAGTGGGGGCGGCGAGTGGCAGCTGTAAGACCTGCCACGACGCCTTCCGCTCTTAAAAGGGCGGCGTGGCCTTGCTCAGGATTCCTTGAGCAGGGTTTCGATCAACTGGTGCAGCTCGGGCATATTGGGTTCGCCCACATACTGCTTCACGATTTCGCCGCGTTTGTTGACCAGATAGCTGGTGGGCGTGATGCCCACTTCACCCCAGGCCCTGGCCACGGCGCCGGTGTTGTCAATGGCCACATCAAACGGCAACTTCCGGGTCTGGACAAAGTTGACCACGTAGCTAGGCGGGTCGTAGGCCATGGCCACGGCCACCGTGCCGTAGCCCTGGGATTTGTACTTCTCGAAGGTGGAGACCAGCTTGGGCATCTCGGCCACACAGGTCACACAGCTGGTGGCCCAGAAATTCACCAGGGTCACCTTGCCCTGCAAGGCCGAAGAGGGTTTTTGCGAACCATCCAGCAACACAAAGGTCGATACCGGTGCCGCTTTGCTCTGGGTCAGCAGCACACCGCCCACGACCAGGGCGACAGCGGCTACGATGCTGGCAACGACAATGTTTTTTTTCATGAATAGGTATTCCCCATGGACCGCCGACAGTTTAATTCCATCTCTTTGACCGCTGCTGCCCTGTGGACTGCGGCGTCTTTGCACCCCGCCCACGCGCTCAGTCTGGATGATTTGAGCAAGGCCGACGCCACCAAGGGCCTGAAAACCGCGCTCGAAAAGGGCGCACTGGCCGCCATTGGCATCTTGGGTGTGCAGGATGGATTCCTGGGCAACGAAAAAGTTCGCATTCCTTTGCCCGGTTACCTGGAAGACGCCGGCAAACTGCTGCGCACCTTTGGCCAAGGCGCCAAGGTGGACGAACTGGTCACCTCCATGAACCGCGGCGCCGAAGCCGCCGTGCCTATGGCCCGCGACCTGCTGCTCAAGGCAGTACAGGGCATGTCCGTCAATGACGCCAAGGGCATTTTGGGGGGCGGCGACACCGCGGTCACCCAGTTCTTCGCCGAAAAAACCCGCTCCCCGTTGGGTGTCAAGTTTCTGCCCATCGTGACCAAGGTCACCGAAAAAGTGGGCTTGGCCGACAAATACAACCAACTGGCCGGCAAGGCTTCTGAGATCGGGCTCATGAAAAAAGAGGATGCCAACATCCAGCAGTACGTGACCGGCAAAGCGCTGGACGGCCTGTTTTTCATGATCTCGGAAGAGGAAAAGAAGATCCGCCAAAACCCGGTGGCCTACGGCAGTTCCATCCTCACCAAAGTATTTGGCGCATTGAAGTGAGCGCCTTCACCCCCGTGCGCCGCTGGCTGCTGCCGGCGGTGCTGGCCGTGGTCGCGTGCAGCCCGGCGCTCAACTGGCGCCAGGTTCCGCTGGGCGGACTGCGCTTCTCCTTGCCCTGCAAACCTGACAAAGCCCAGCGCGAAGTGCCCCTGGCCGGCCTCAGCCTACCGTTGGAAATGCAGGGCTGCGAGGCCGGTGGCGCGCTGTTTGCCATCAGCCGTGCCCAGGTGGGCGACGCCACGGCCGTGCCCGCAGTGGTGCAGGCTTGGCGCGCCTCGGCGTTGGCCGCGTTGCGGGCCGAGGCGGGGGCAACACGCCCCGGGGTGGCGCCCAGTTACGCCGGCCTGCCTGGTGTGGCCAGTGCCCAGTGGCTGCACGTGACGGGCCAGCGCCCGCAGGGGGGGGCGGTGCAAGCGCAGCTCGGCTGGTTGGTGCTGGGCAGCGATATTTACCATCTGGCGGTGTATGCCGACCACCTGGGCGCGGACATGACCGAGCCCTTTTTCACGGACATTTCTCGCCCATGAGCCCCTTGAGTCCCCGCAAAGCGGTGCTGGTGTTCAGCGCTTTCGCGCTGGCCTATTTTTTGTCGGCGCTGATCCGCGCCATCACCGCCACCCTGGCGCCCACGCTGGTGCAGGAGTTCAGTCTGCAGTCGCGCGACCTGGGGCTGCTGGCGGGGGGCTATTTTTTGGGTTTTGCCGCCACCCAGCTGCCGCTGGGCCGCTGGCTGGACCGCTTGGGCCCCAAACGCGTGGAGATTGCCTTTTTGTCGCTGGCTGTGGTGGGTTGCCTGGCCTTTGCACTGGCGCAAAGTTTTTGGGGCCTGCTGGCGGCGCGGGTGTTGTGCGGTGCCGGCGTCAGCGCCTGCCTGATGGCGCCGCTGACTGGCTACCGCCGCTGGTACGCGCCCGAGCAGCAGATGCGCGCCAACTCCTGGATGTTGATGGTGGGCGCTTTTGGCATGGTGGCATCTACCTTGCCGGTGCAATGGTTGATGCCACTTTTGGGTTGGCGCGGCATTTTTGTGCTGCTGGGGGTGTTGGTGGCGGTGTCCATGCTGGCCATTGCCTGGCAGTCCCCCCCATGGCAGACCGAGACGAGCGCCGCGCCCACACCAGAAGGTGTGCTGGCGAGTTACCGCGAGGTCTGGCGCCACCCCTATTTCCGCAAGCTGGCGCCGCTGGGTTTCTTCAACTACGGCGGCATGGTGGCGATGCAGACGTTATGGGCCGGGCCCTGGATGGTCAAGGTGGCCGGGTACAGCGCGCTGCAGGCTGCGACGGGCCTGTTCTGGCTCAACGTGGCAATGCTGCTGGCCTACTGGTTGTGGGGGTGGGCCAACCCCTGGTTGTCGCGCCAGGGCCATACCGCGGACCGGTTGATCCGGTGGGGTATGCCGCTGAACTTTGTTTTGTTCGCTATTCTTTTGGTAGCTGGTGGCGCAATATCTACGCGGGCTACCGTGCTGTTTTCCTTGGTATGTGTGAGCTGCACCGTGGTGGCCCTGGCGCAGCCAGCGGTGGGCATGGCGTTCCCGGCGGCGCTGGCGGGGCGCGCGCTGTCGGCCTACAACCTGGTCATTTTCAGCGGTGTATTTGCCGTGCAGTGGGGCATTGGTTTGCTGCTGGACGGTTTCAAGGTGCTGGGCCTGGCCGAGGTCGCGGCCTACCAGGCGGCCTTTGGGGTTTACGGGCTGGCGTGCCTAGGGGCGTATCTGTATTTCTTGCGGGCAAAGGCGCCATAATCAAAGCCCACTCCGCAGACCCCTCTCCATGAACACCGGCATCCTCATCGTCGCCCACGCACCGCTGGCCAGTGCACTGCGCACGGCGGCCCTGCATGTGTATCCCGAAGCCGCCGCGGGTGTGCTGGCACTGGATGTGGCGGCCCAGGACAGCCCCGAACTTTCACGCGCCGCCGCCCAGGCGCTGCTGGCCCAGCTGGGCACCCCCCAAGCGCTGGTGCTGACCGATGTGTTTGGTGCCACCCCCTGCAACGTGGCGCAAAAAGTGGTGGACGGCATCCACAGCAAGCTGGTGGCCGGGGTGAACCTGCCCATGCTCTTGCGCACGGTCAATTACCGCCATGAAGCGCTGGACGTGCTGGTCACGCGGGCGCTGGCCGGTGGTGCCCAGTGCATCATGCAGGTGGCCGTGACCGCCCCCCAAAACCAACATCGCAAACCCCATGATCAGCACCAACACGACCATAGCCAATAAACTGGGCCTGCACGCCCGCGCATCGGCCAAACTCACCAAGCTGGCAGGCAGCTTTCCGTGCGAGGTGTGGATGGCCCGCGGCGACCGCCGCGTGAACGCCAAAAGCATCATGGGCGTGATGATGCTGGCCGCCGGCATTGGCACCGAAGTCACCCTGGAAACCAGCGGTGAGCGTGAGCAGGAAGCGATGGACGCATTGCTCGCCCTCATCAACGACAAATTCGGAGAGGGCGAATGACTGACCTGAGCGGCGCCGGGCCGTCCCAAGCCGCGAGCGCCCCCTTGGGGGGCAGCGAACCACGCGCAGCGGGGAGCGTGGGGGCATGACCTTCTCGATCCACGGTCTGGCCGTCTCGCGCGGCATTGCCATTGGCCGTGCGGTGCTGGTGGCGTCCAGTCGGGTGGATGTGGCGCATTACTTTGTCAAACCCGACCAGGTGGATGCCGAGATTGGCCGCGTGCGTGCCGGGCGTGACGCCGTGGTGGACGAGATTCACCGCTTGCAGGAGAGCATCACCCGCATGGGACCCAAGGAGGCGCCGCAGGAGCTGTCGGCCTTGCTGGACGTGCACCTGATGCTGTTGCAGGACGAGGAGCTGGTGTCCGGCGTGAAGCACTGGATCACCGACCGCCTCTACAACGCCGAGTGGGCGTTGACCACGCAGCTGGAAATCATTGCCCGCCATTTCGACGAAATGGAAGACGCCTACCTGCGCGAGCGCAAGGCCGACATGGAGCAAATCTGCGAGCGCATCCTGCGTGCCATGAAGGGCTCGCAGTCCCCCATCGTGCAGCCGGTGCAGCGTGGTGGGCGCAAACCCTCCCAACAAGACCTGCTGCTGGATGACACGGTGGACGTGCCGCTGGTGCTGATCGCACACGACCTGTCGCCCGCTGACATGCTGCAGTTCAAGCAGAGTGTGTTTGCCGGTTTTATTACCGATGTGGGGGGCAAAACCTCGCACACCGCCATCGTGGCGCGCAGCATGGACATTCCGGCCGTGGTGGGAGCCCGCACCTGCAGCCAGCTGGTCCGCCAGGACGACTGGGTCATCATCGACGGCGATGCCGGCGTGGTCATCGTCGACCCGTCGCCCATCATCCTGGCCGAGTACGGCTTCAAGCAGCGCCAGGGCGAGCTGGAGCGCGGCCGCCTGCAGCGCCTGCTGCACACGCCCGCCATCACCATGGACGACCAAAAGGTGCAGCTGCTGGCCAACATCGAGATGCCGGAGGACGCCCAGGTCGCGCTCAAGGCCGGTGCGCTGGGTGTGGGCCTGTTCCGCAGCGAGTTTTTGTTCATGGGCCGCCAGGGCCGCTTGCCCGACGAAGAAGAGCAGTACCAGGCCTACAAAAAAGCGGTGGAAGGCATGCAGGGCCTGCCGGTCACCATCCGCACCGTGGATGTGGGGGCCGACAAACCGCTGGACGATTCGGTGCGCGACAACGCCCACCTGAACCCCGCGCTGGGCCTGCGCGCCATCCGCTGGAGCCTGGCCGACCCCGGCATGTTTTTGACCCAGTTGCGCGCGATTTTGCGTGCCGCGGCGCATGGCAAGGTGCGCATGCTGATCCCCATGCTGGCCCATGCCAGCGAGATCCGCCAGACCATCGCCCACATCGAGAAGGCGCGCGCGCAGCTGGACCGGCGGGGCGTGGCGTACGGGCCCATCCAGCTTGGCGCGATGATCGAGATTCCAGCCGCGGCGTTGAGCCTGCGCCTGTTCCTCAAGTACTTCGATTTCCTCTCCATCGGCACCAACGACCTGATCCAGTACACGCTGGCAATCGACCGGGCCGACGAGTCGGTGGCCCATTTGTACGACCCGCTGCACCCCGCCGTGCTGCGCCTGGTGGCCGACACCATTGCCGAAGGCCGGGCCCAGGGCAAGGACGTGAGTGTGTGTGGCGAGATGGCCGGCGACGTGACCATGACGCGCCTGCTGCTGGGCCTGGGCCTGCGCAGCTTCTCCATGCACCCGGCGCAGATCCTGGCCGTCAAGCAGGAGATCCTGCGCGCCGATGCCAGCAAGCTGGAAGCTTGGGCGCAGGGTGTGTGTGATGCCGAAGAGCCCGGCGAGGAACTCAGCAGCCGGCCCATGCCGCTATAAAAATAGGAGCTGCTCGCGCAATACTGCCGCGTGCTAGAGGTCGATTTGGCTTGTAATTGGCCTACTTGCCGGCGCGTGAGCCCAGCACCGCGGCGCCCACAATCATCACCGCGGCCAGCGCCACCGAAGCACTGGGCCATTCCCCCCGCAACCACAACAGCGCCAGTGTGGACAACAACGGGGTGAGGAAAGACAACACGCCAATCTGCCGCGCATCGCCGCGTTTGAGCGCCGCATCCCACAGATAAAACGCGCCACCCAGCGGGCCCAGGCCCATGGCGGCCAGCAGGGCCCAGTCGTGGGCGCTCAAATCAACCGGGGTTTCCAGCAGCGCATGGCACAAGAGTGAGAGCAGGCCCGACACCAGGCCAAACAGGCCAATCGCCGCGCTGGGGAAGGCCGGCACGCGCCGTGTCAGCAGCGAGTAACTGGCCCAGATAAAGGCCGAGCCCAAGGCGGGGATGTAGCCCCATGCGAAGCCACCTTGTAAGTCGCGCCCGCCCACAATGGCCAGCGCCGCGCCGGCAAAGCCCAGAAAGGCCGCCGCTATGTGCAGACCGTGCAGCCGCATGCCGGGCAAAAACAGTGGCGCCATCAGCACAATGCCCAGCGGCCACAGGTAGTTCACCAGATTGGCCTGCACGGGTGGCGCATGGCGCAGCGCAATAAACAGCAAAAAGTGAAACCCAAATAGCCCGTACACCCCCAGCGCCAGAGTGGGGGCGGGCACCTTCCACTGCTGCACCCGGCCGCGTGACAACACCAGCCCAATCAGGCTGCCAATCAGCAGGCCGCAGCCGGTCAGCAAAAACGGGGGCACATGGCCGAGCGATACGCCCAGCGGGGCGAGTGAGCCCCAGAGGGCAATGGCCGCGAGGGCGAGAAAAGTGGCTTGCATGGTGACAAGCTTAGCCGCAGGGACTAGTGCGCAACGACGGTGGGTTGTCGCCCAACCACGGTGCTGCCGGTGTTCAGTGTCGGGTGTGCTGGCGCAGCGCGGCGGTTAGGGCCGATGCCGATTGGTAGCCACAGCGCCCGGCAATGTCGGCCATGGCCAAGCCCTGGGCGCGCAGCTGGCGGGCGCGTTGCAGCCGCAGGTCGCGCAGCCACTGCATGGGCCGCATGCCGGTTTCGTGCTGGCAGCGCACGGCAAATTGGGTGGGACTCAGAAACACCTGTTGCGCCAGGTCGGCCACGGTGAGTGGCGTGTGCAACTGCTGCTGGCACCACGTGGTCAGGCTGTTCCAGTCGATGCGGCGTTGGCTGCGGGCGGGGCGGGTTTGTGGCGCACGCCAGCAGTCCAGCAGCAACAGCGGGCCGTAGTGCTGGGCCAGGCTGTCCTGCCGGGCCAGGGCCAGTTGCAGGTAACGCGCCAGGGCCAGCGCAGTCGCCGGCTGCACCGGGGCGCCCACGGCCTGGGCCCAGCCGGCTTCGGCCGTGTCCAGCACCAGGCAGTGCGCCTTGCCGTCGGCTTCAAAGTCATGCCGCTCACCCGGCGCAATCACACAGCCACTGCCGGCGGTGACGCGTTGGCCGCGGCCTTGCACTTCCAGCTCCAGCGTGCCTTCCAGGCCTAGCAACACCTGGAAATGGTCGTGCGCATGGCTACCCGGCGATGGGCCGTACTGGCGCAGCGACAGGGAGCCATGGGCGGCGTGCATCGTCAGTTCTTTAGGCCAGGCGCTGGTCCGTGGAAGGGCGTTTCCACAGGTTGATGCCACCGTCCACCGCGTGTTGATCAATCGTTGCCAGCTCGTCGGCGCTGAAGGTCAGGTTGCTCATGGCACCCACCAGGTCAACGATCTGCTCAGGCTTGCTTGCGCCAATCAGCGCGGACGTGACGCGCTTGTCGCGCAGCACCCAGGCCGTGGCCATTTGCGCCAGGCTCTGGCCGCGTGCCTGGGCGATGTCGTTGAGCGCACGCACGTGTTTGAGGTTTTGCTCGCTCAGGTGGTCCTTGTTGAACGATCCACCGCCGGGGCGGTTGATGCGGGCGTCGGCCGGCACGCCGTTGAGGTACTTGTTGGTCAGCAGGCCCTGGGCCAGCGCGCTGAAGGCGATGCAGCCCATGCCGGTCTCATCCAGTGCGTCCAGCAGGTCTTCTTCGATCCAGCGGTTCATGAGGCTGTACGACGGTTGGTGGATCAGCATGGGCACGCCCATGCTCTTGAGGATGGCCGCAGCTTCGCGCGTTTTGGTGCCCGAGTAGCTGCTGATGCCGGCGTACAGCGCCTTGCCCTGTTGAACGGCCGTGGCCAGTGCGCCCATGGTTTCTTCCAGCGGGGTGTCGGGGTCAAAGCGATGGCTGTAGAAGATGTCCACGTACTCCAGGCCCATGCGTTTCAGGCTCTGGTCCAGGCTGGCCAGCACGTACTTGCGCGAACCGCCGCCCTGGCCGTAGGGGCCGGGCCACATGTCGTAGCCAGCCTTGCTGGAGATGATCAGCTCGTCGCGGTAGGGTTTGAAGTCGCGGCGCAGGTGTTCGCCAAAGTTGGTCTCGGCGCTGCCGTAGGGCGGGCCGTAGTTGTTGGCCAGGTCGAAGTGGGTGATACCCAGGTCAAAGGCTGTGCGCAGCATGTCGCGCTGGGTCTGGAAAGGCGTGGCATCGCCAAAGTTGTGCCACAGGCCCAGCGACACCGCGGGCAGTTTGAGGCCGCTTTTGCCGCAATAGCGGTAGGGGACACGTCCGTCGTAACGGTCAGAGGCTGCGTGGTACATGGTGCGCTTCACAAAAAAGGTGGAACAACGAAGTGCAGCATTGTGGCCTTTTTTGGGGGCGCCTGAAGGCGCAGGGTTTCAGTGCACCACCACCTTGGAAAACAGGTTGATGACCAGCACACCGGCCACGATCAGACCGATGCCGAGGATGGCAGCGCCATCGAGCACCTGCTGGTACAGCAACCAGCCGGCGATGGACACCAGCACCACGCCGGCTCCGGCCCAGATGGCATAGGCAATGCCCACCGGGATGCTGCGCAGGGTGAGCGACAGAAAGAAAAAGGCCAGCCCGTAACCCGCCACCACCAGCGCCGACGCTTGCCAGCGTGTGAAACCTTCCGTGGCCTTGAGGGCCGAGGTGGCCACCACCTCGCAGGCAATGGCAATCGCCAGGTACAACCAGTTCATGCGCGGGGCCCGGGTTTACTGCAGTACCAGCAGGTTCTCGTGTGCGAAGCTCAGGTTGACCGGAGTGCCGCGCTGGGGCAGTTGGCGGTTGGGGTCGTTAAAGACGTCCAGCGACACCACTTGGTCGCCCGTCCGTGTGCGGATGCGCACAATAGAGCCCAGAAAACTCACATCGTCCACCACCACCTGCAGGTTGTTTTTGCCGGTCTCGGGTTCGGCCAGGCTCACGGCCTCGGGCCGCAGGGCCAGCATGCAGGACTGGCCGGCTTGCAGGCCGGTCAGGGGGTGGCTGCTGGTCAGGGTCTGGTCGCCCACACGCAGGGTGCCGGCTTGCACATCGGCCACGGTGGCGTTCACCTGGTTCAGCGTGCCGATAAACGAGGCGACAAAACGGGTGCGCGGGAAGTTGTAAATCTCGGAAGGCGTGCCGGTCTGTTCCACACCACCTTCGTTGAGCACCACGATGCGGTCGGAGATGGACAGGGCTTCCTCCTGGTCATGGGTGACGAACACGGTGGTGATGTTCAGGGTCCGCTGCAAGGCGCGGATTTCTTCACGCAAAGAGATGCGGATCTTCGCGTCCAGTGCCGACAGCGGTTCATCGAGCAGCAACACTTTGGGCTTGTTGGCAATCGCCCGGGCCAGGGCCACGCGCTGCTGCTGTCCGCCCGACATCTGCCAGGGGTAACGGTCGGCCAGTTGCTCCAGCTTGATCAGCGCCAGCATTTCATGCACACGTGCGTCAATCTGGTCTTGTGGCATCTTGGCCACCTTCAGGCCGAAGCCGATGTTTTGCGCCACCGTCATGTTGGGAAACAGTGCATACGACTGGAACACCATGCCCACATTGCGCTGGCTGGTGCGCAGCTGGGTCACGTCCTGACCGTCAAACACGATGCTGCCTTGGGACGGTGACTCGAAACCCGCCAGCATGCGCAGGATGGTGGTTTTGCCGCAGCCGGAAGGGCCGAGAAAGGTGATGAACTCGCCCTTCTCGATGGAGATCGAAAAGTCCTTGACGGCGGTGTGGGTGCCGAAGTGTTTTTGCAGCTGGGAGATTTCCAGAAAAGCCATGTCGGAGTTCTCGTAACGGTTATTTTTGGGTGCGTGCCGCAGCGTTGCGGCCGAAGACCTGGATCAGGCCCATCGAGGCCCAGGTCAGCAGGAAGGCAATGACGGCCAGTGCCGACGGCTCGTAGGCGCGGTTGGCGCCAATGAGCTGCAGGTAGGGGCCAAAAGCCGGACGGTCCAACAGGCTGGCCATGGTGAACTCACCGATGACCACCGCAAAGGTGAGAAAGGCACCGGACAGGATGGCTGAGGTGATGTTGGGAAAAATCACCTTGAACAGGATGGTGGCGGTGTTGGCACCCAGCACCTCGGCCGCCTCGGTGAGGGTGCGGATGTCAATGGTGCGCAGCCCCGTGTCCACCGAGCGGTACATGTAAGGCAGCGACAGCGTGACATAACTGCACATCAGCAAAAAGTCAGTGGCCCGCTCACTGCCGGTGAGCGGAATGAAGGAGCTGCTGTTGTACATGCGCAGGTAGCCGTACACGATCACGATGGCCGGAATCACCAGGGGCAAGAGGGTGATGAACTCCACCAGCGGGCGCAGCTTGGGCATGCGCAAATGCACCCAGTAGGCCGTGGGCACCACCAGCAACACGCCCACCACAATGGTGACCACGGCCATCACGATGGAGTAACCAAAGGTGGTCTGGAACTGCGGGTCGGCAAATACCACGCGGTAGGCATCGAAGCTGTATTCGCCGCGCCGCATGCGCAGGCTGAACTCGAAGGTGGCGATGAGTGGAATCAGAAAGTAACTGGCGCCGATGGCCATGGCGATCCAGGCACCGAGGCGGGACTGGCGGTTCATGCGCGGCTCCTTTCGGTCTTGCTGCGCAGGACCATGTAGCCGGCGTTGGCCAGGCCGGTGATCAGAATCATGCCCAGCGCCATGGCGTAGCCCAGGTTGGGGTTGTGCAGCACGTCCCCGCGGATCTGCGCGTACAAAAGAATGGGCACGATGTTGAGCGAACTACCGGTCAGCGCGTAGGCCGTGGCGACCGCACCAAAGGCGTTGGCAAACAGCAGCAGCATGGCGCCCACCATGCTGGGCCAAAGCACTGGCAAGGCCACGTAGCGCCAGTAGTGGAACGCCGTGCCGCCCAAGCAGTCGCAGGCTTCGCGCCATTCCTTCTTCAGGCCTTCCAGTGCCGGGGTCACGATGAGCACCATGAGCGGAATCTGGAAGTACAGGTAGGTGAGGGCCAGACCCACAAAGCTCAGAATGCTGAAGCCGGTGGCGTACAGGTTGATGTCGAAGTAGGTGCGCAGCAGCACCGTGACCAGGCCCATGCGCCCCAGGGTGGACAGAAAAGCAAACGCGAGGGGAACACCGGCGAAGTTGGAGGCCACGCCCGAAAACGTCATCAACGTCGGGCGTATCCAGGCAGGCAGCTTGCCCATCACCGCAGCCCATGCCAGCACAGAGCCCAACACGCCGCCACCAATCGCCGACATGGCGCTGATTTTGATGCTGATCCAGTAGGCATCCAGAACGTTGGCCTGCATCAGGTCGCGAATGTTATTCAGAGTGAAGTGGCCCTGGGCGTCTTGGAACGCGCCCACCATCAGGTAGGCGGTCGGCAAGATGAGGAACATCAGCGCAAACGCCGTGAAGGGCAACACGCCGATCAGGTGGTAGGCCGGTTTGGCAGCCACCGCGGGCGGTGCGTGAGAGGGGGATGCAGCAGTCATGGGTGATTCATGCAGGGGCAGTACCAAACAAAAACGGGCAGGACCGCGGTGTGCGGCCTTGCCCGGTTAGCAATGTTCAAGCCAAAGGCTTACTTGACGGTGGCACCCACCACTTGGTCCCATTGTTTGGTGATGGTTTCCTTGGCCGCATTTTGCTGGTCCAAGGTGGGAAACACCGCTTTGGCATACGCCGCTGCAGGCGGCAGCTTGTCCATGGAGGCCTTGGTGAACTTGTTCTTCGCCACCATGTCGTTAAAGCGGATCGGGTGGCAGTAGCCGTTCAGCAGGCCTTGCTGGCCTTCATCCGAGTACAGGTACTCCATCCACAGCTTGGCGGCGTTGGGGTGGGGCGCGTAGGCGCTGATGGCCTGCACATACACACCGGCGACCACACCGGTTTTCGGAACAATCACCTCCACCTTGGGGTTGCCCTTGAGGGTGTCGCGGTCCGCCAGTGCGTTGTAGTCCCAACGAATAACGATGGGCGTGGTGCCTTGTGCCAACGAGGCCGCCTTGCCAATGACGGGCACAAAATTGCCCGCCTTGTTCATGTCGGAGAAGTACTTCAGGCCGGCGGCTGCTGCCTTGGATGCGTCACCGCCAGACGATGCCAGGCCTGCGGCATACACGCCCTGGATGGCTTGGTTGGCGCTGCGGGGGTCTCCGGCCAAAGCGACGGCGTTTTTGAATTCGGGCTTGAGCAGGTCAGCCCAATCCGTGGGGGGCTTGGGGAGGATGTCGGTGTTGACCTCAAAAGCCAACACGCCGTAGTAGTCGCCATACCAGTAACCCTCGGGGTCCTTGGCGGAATCGGGAATGGTGGACCAAGTGGAAACCTTGTAGGGCTGGATCAGGCCGGCGGCCTTGGCGGCCGGACCGAAGGACAGGCCCACGTCAATCGTGTCCGGGGCTTGCGGGCCTTTGTTGTCTTTGTTGGCTTTGATGGCTTCGATTTCATCCCCGGAGCTGGCATCGGGGTTCAGTTCGTTGACCTTGATGCCGTACTTGGCCTTGAACGCATCAATGATGGGGCCGTAGCCGCACCAGTTGCGCGCCAGGGCGATCACTGTCAGCTGGCCTTCGGCCTTGGCTGCCGCAATCAATTCAGCGGATTGGGCGTGGGCAGAAGGTGCTGCGCAAACGGCCAGAACGGCCGTGGTCAAGGCGCTCAGCGCGGGGCGAACAGAAAAACGTGTAGACATAAAGTTCCCTATGAAAAGAAAGCGTCACCAGTATTCAAAGCCCGAATGACAGTCCTGTGACGGATGCATGACGGCCTTAGCATCTTCCCCCTGAACCGCCCTTTGGCGCAATTGCATGTGTCGCAACTGAACTAGAAAATGACGGTTTTCTTTTACTTGCGCTTCCGTTCGCTTCAGCGTTGTTGCGTTTCGTATGAAGGGTGGATAAAAAACGGCGCGCTGGACCTGGGCAGGGCTGTTTTGTTGCGGATGGTGTCGGCCATTTTTTCGGCCAGCATGATGGTGGGCGCATTCAGGTTGCCACTCACCACGTCGGGCATGATGGACGCGTCCACCACCCGCAGGCCGGCAACCCCATGCACGCGGCCGCTGCCGTCGGTCACGGCCATCTCGTCGCTGCCCATGCGGCAGGTGCAGGAGGGGTGCAGCGCGCTTTCGGCATGTTCGCGGATGTGGGCGTCAATCTCTGCGTCGGTTTGCACATTGTCCTTGGGTGACACAGCGTCACCCCGAAAGCGGTCAAAGGCCTGTTGGCGGAAAATTTCACGGGTCAGGCGGACACCGGCCCGCATCTCCTTGCGGTCCTGCTCGGTGGCCATGTAATTGAACAGAATGCGCGGCGCCTCCTTGGGGCTGACGCTTTTGATCTTGACGGAGCCCCGGCTGGTCGGGCGCATGGGGCCCACATGCGCCTGGAAGCCGTGGAAGCTGGCTGGCGCACTGCCGTCGTAACTGATCGCCATGGGCAGGAAGTGGTACTGCAGGTCCGGGTGCTGCACACCGGCCTCGCTGCGGATAAAACCGCCCGATTCAAAATGGTTGGTCGCCCCCAGGCCCGTGCCCTTGAGCATCCACTCCAGGCCGATCTTCACCTTGGCGATCGGGTTCATCGCGCTGTACAGCGTGATGGGCTCTTTGCAGGCGTACTGCACATAGGTTTCCAGATGGTCCTGCAGGTTCTCACCTACGCCGCGCAGCGGGGCCACCACACGGATGCCTAGCCCGCGCAAGGCATCGGGGTTGCCAATGCCGGAGAGCTGCAGCAACTGCGGCGAGTTGATGGCACCGCCGCACAAAATCACCTCGCGGCGGGCCTGGATGTGGTCGGTGCGGTGGCCATTGACCACCTCCACCCCTGTGGCTTGGGGCGGGCTGGTGTCGGGCGCAAAGCTCACACGGGCCACCAGCGCGCGGGTGCGCACCTGCAGGTTGGGGCGTGTGAGGGCCGGGCGCAGGTAGGCCATGGCGGTGCTCCAGCGGCGGCCCTTGTGCACTGTCATATCCATGGGGCCCAGGCCTTCCTGGCGGTAGCCGTTCATGTCTTCGGTGCGCGCATAACCAGCCTGCTGGCCGGCCTCAATGAAGGCGTTGTAGAGTGGGTTTTTGCAGGCGCCCGTGGACACATGCAGGGGGCCGCTGTCGCCCCGGTAGTCGTCGCCGCCTTTGGCCCGTGTTTCGGCCTTGCGGAAGTAGGGCAGGCAGTCGGCATACGACCAGTTCTCCAGTCCGGCGTAGGACGCCCAGCCCTCGTAGTCCATGGCGTGGCCGCGGATGTAGACCATGCCGTTGATAGAGGACGAGCCGCCCAGCACCCGCCCGCGCGGGCAGTACATGGCGCGGTGGTTCATGAAGGGCTCGGGCTCGGAGTGGTAGTACCAGTTGTACTTGTCGTTGGCCAGCGGGTAGGCAAAGGCCGAAGGCATGTGGATGAAGATGCTTTTGTCGCCGGGGCCGGCTTCGAGCAGCAGCACCGACACCTCGGGGTCCTCGGTCAGGCGGTTGGCCAGCACACAGCCGGCAGAACCGGCGCCCACGATGATGTAGTCAAAAGTTTCTGTGCGCATGGCAAGGCGTGGCGAAGGGTTAGCGGTAGCCGCAGGCCACCTGGCCGAGTTCGACGTAGACCGTTTTGAGCTGGGTGTAGTGCTCCAGCGCGACCATGCTGTTTTCATGGCCGATGCCGGATTCACGCGCACCGCCAAACGGCATTTCAATCGGCGTGATGTTGTAGTTGTTGATCCAGCAGATGCCGGCTTTCAGGCCGGCCGCCATGCGGTGGCCGCGCGCACTGTCGCGCGTGAACACACCGGCCGCCAGGCCAAAGCGGGTGTCGTTGGCACGGCGCAGCACTTCGGCTTCGTCGTCAAACGCCAGGATGGACATCACTGGCCCGAAGATCTCTTCCTGCACGATGCGCATGGCGTCGGTGCAATCGGCAAAGATGGTGGGGGCCACAAAGTAGCCGCTTTCCATGCCGGGCACGGCCACGGTGTGGCCGCCGCAGACCAGCGTGGCACCGTGATCCTTGCCGATCTGGATGTAACCCATCACCTTGTCGCGGTGCGCGGCAGAAATCAGCGCGCCCACTTCGGTGTCGGGGTGCATGGGGTCGCCCACGCGCAAGAGCGCGGTGCGTTCTTTCAGGCGAGCGATGAAGCGCGGCAGGATGCTGCGCTGCACGAAGACGCGGGTGCCGTTGGTGCAGATCTCGCCCTGGGTGTAGAAGTTGGCCATCATGGCGGCGGTGACGGCCTGCTCGAAGTCGGCATCTTCAAACACCACGAGCGGTGACTTTCCCCCCAGCTCCATGGTCACGCGCTTGAGGGTCGCGGCGGCGCTGGCCATGACGCGTTTGCCGGTGGGTACCGAGCCGGTGACGGACACCTTGGCCACATCGGGGTGCGCGGCCAACAGGGCGCCCGTAGTGCCACGCCCCTGCAGCACCTGGAACACGCCCGGCGGCACACCGGCCTCCAGGTACACCTCGGCCAGCTTGAGTGCTGTCATGGGTGTCAGCTCCGAGGGCTTGAAAATCATGGCGTTGCCTGCGGCCAGCGCGGGGCCGGATTTCCAGCAGGCAATCTGGATGGGGTAGTTCCAGGCACCTATGCCCACGCACACGCCCAGGGGCTCGCGGCGGGTATAGGCGAAGGCGTTTTTGAGCGGGTACTGGGCTCCGGCCAGGGTGGCAGCGGCGCCGGCAAAGTACTCGATGCAGTCTGCACCGCTGGCCACGTCCACCACCTGGGCCTCTTGCCAAGGTTTGCCGGTGTCCTGCACCTCCAGGGCCGCCAGTTCGTCGTTGCGTTCGCGCAGGATCTGCACCGCGCGCTGCAGGATGCGACCGCGCTCGGTGCCGGTCAGCGCCGACCAGACCGCAAAACCACGCTGGGCGGCGGCCACCGCGGTATCCACATCGGCCTGCGTGCAGTCATGCACATCCGCGATGACCTGGCCCGTGGCCGGGTTGATGGTGTCAAAACGCGCGCCACTGCCGTGCACGGCGCGGCCGTCGATAAAACTGGGGATGACAAGATCCGTCACAAGTGTCCTTTGGGGTGTGGCTCAGCGCAGCACCACCGTTTTTTTGCCGTTGATGAACACACGCCGGTCCAGCACAAAACGCATGGCACGCGAGAGCACCAAGCTCTCTACCAGCCTACCGGCCTGGGCCAGGTTCTGGGGGGTGTCTGCATGGTCTACGCGTTCGACGGATTGTTCGATGATAGGACCCTCGTCCAGATCGGTGGTGGCAAAGTGGGCCGTGGCGCCAATGAGTTTGACGCCACGCTCGAAGGCCTGTTGGTAAGGTTTGCCGCCCTTGAAACCGGGCAGGAAGGAGTGGTGGATGTTGATGACACGGCCATGCAGGCGGTGGCACAGGTCTTCGCTGAGCACCTGCATGTAACGGGCCAGCACCACGAATTCGGCGCCACTTTCGGTGATGATGTTTTCCAGCTGCGCCTCTTGCTGCGGCTTGGTGTCGGCGCTGATGGGCAGGTGGTGAAACGGCAGGCCCTCGGCCTGGGCGATGCTGGCCAGGTCGGCATGGTTGCTCGCCACGGCCACGATGTCCATGCTGAGTTCGCCGCGTCGCCATTGCGCAATCAGCTCGCGCAGGCAGTGGTCGAACTTGGACACCATGATGACCACTTTGGTAGGCACGGCCAGGTCGTGCACCTTCCACTGCGCATCGGGGAAGGTGCTGGCCAGCGCCGTGAGGGCATGTTCCAGCACCTGCACCGGGCTGCGCAGACTGAACACACCGCGCACAAAAAACCGCTCCGTGGTGTGGTCGTCAAACACGGAGAACTGCTCGATGTAGGCGCCATGTTCGTTCAACAGGTTCGAAATGGCGGCCACCTGGCCGCGGGCGCTGCCACAGGCCAGGTTCAGGCAGTAGTGGGTGGCGGTGTCCAGGCTCATGCAGCGGCGCTCACTTCAACGTGGCCAACACCGCAGGCAAGCCCTCTTTGCCGTCGAAGGTCTTCACGCCCTTCAGCCATGTGTCCAGCACGGCAGGGTTCTTCTTCAGGTAGTCCTTGGCCGCTTTGTTGGGTTTGGCCTTGTCCATGATGGAGAGCATCACGCTGTTTTCCATGTCGGTGGTGAACTGCAGGTTTTTCAGCAAGGTCGCCACGTTGGGGCAGCGGGTCTCGTAGGCTGGCGGGATGGCGGTGAACACCTTGGCTTCGCCCAGGTTGGGGCCAAACACGGCATCGCCACCTTCCAGGTATTTCATCTTGACCTGCACGTTCATGGGGTGCGGTTCCCAGCCCAGGAAAACGATGGGTTTGCCGCTTTTGCCCGAGCGCATCACCTCGGCCAGCATGCCGGCCTCGGACGATTCCACGATCTTGAAACCCTTGAGGTTGAAGTCGTTTTTCTTGATCATGTCGATGATCAGGGCATTGCCATCGTTGCCGGGCTCAATGCCGTAGATCTTGCCGCCGAGTTCTTTTTCAAACTTGGAGATATCGGCAAAGGTTTTCAGGCCCTTGTCGTACAGGCTGGCGGGCACGGCCAGGGTGTACTTGGCGCCCACCAGGTTGGGCTGGTCCAGCACCTTGATCTGGCCAGCCTTGACGAAGGGCTCGATCATGGGCGTCATGCTGGGGTTCCAGTAACCCAGGAAGGCGTCGATCTGCTTGGACTTGATGCCTGCGAAGGTGATGGGCACTGACGCGATGGTCACCGTGGGCTTGTAGCCCAGGCCTTCCAGCACCACCGAGGCCAGGCCGGTGGTGGCGGCGATATCGCTCCAGCCCACATCGGCAAAACGCACGGGTTTGCAGCTGGCGTCTTCGGCGTGGGCCAGGGGCACGGTGAGGGAGAGTACAGCGGCTGCGCAAGCCAGCATCGAGACGGTGAGTTTCATGACCAGTTCCAATCGTGTGAGGTGGGGGAGTGTCGAACTAAACGCCCTGCGACTTTGGCAGCTTGGCGGTGTCTAACTTTGCTCAGAACGACGTGAAATTGCTCCAGAACGGCATGGGTGGGGAATGCACAAATTTAGGCAGAATGTGCCGTTGAGCCCCATGGATATTGCGCAAACAGCTATTAAATAAATAGCAATTAAGCGGGCGTGAAAACACCTGCCCCTTGCGGGCGTTGTGCCGGATGGCGCCGACCTCAGGCGTGGGCGCTGGCTTCGAAGCGGCGGGGGCTGGCCCGGCGGCTGGGGGTGGTGCGGGCCTCGGGGGCGGCCGCCTGGTTGCGGCGTTCTTCGCTGGGGGAATGGCCGAACAGGCTGCGGTAGGCCTTGCAGAAATGCGAGGCCGACTGGAAGCCGCAGGCCACGGTGACCTGCATCACCGGCATGCTGCTGTGCGTCAACAACTCCTGCGCGCGGCGCAGGCGCAGGTTCATGTAGTACTGCGCCGGGTTCATGCTGAAGTAGCGGTGGAACAGCCGCTCCAGCTGGCGCAGCGACACGTGGATCACGGCGGCCAGCTCGGCCAGTGGCAGCGGCTCTTCGATGTTGGCCGCCATGATCTCGGCGGCCTCGGTCAGGTGCTGGTAACCCGGGCCTATGCATTCGGGCTGGGGAATACGTTGCCGGTCGTTGCTGGCGCGCAGGCGTTCCACAATGAACTGCTCGGAGATGTCCATCACCAGCTTGGCACCGTGGTGCGCGCGCACCAGGTGCAACATCAGGTGCAGGGGCGCGGTGCCCCCCGAACAGGTGTAGCGGTCGCGGTCCAGCACAAACACTTCGGTGGAGAACTGCACGCGGGGAAATTCTTCGCTGATGGCGGCCAGGTTTTCCCAGTGGATGGCGCACTTGTAGCCGTCCAGCAAACCGGCACTGGCCAGTGCAAACGAGCCGGTGCACAAGGAACCCATGGCCACACCGCTGGCGGCACACTGGTGCAGCAGCTGGCGGATCTTGTCGTCGGTGTTGGCGCGGATGTTGACACCGCCGCACACAAACACCATGTCGCAGCCCTGCAGCGCGTCTGCGCCACAGGACGAGGCCATACACAAGCCGTTGCTGGCCACGGCGCCGGCCTGGTCGGTGCTGACCACTGACCAGCGGTACAACGTGCTGCGGCTGATGTAGTTGGCCATGCGCAGGGTTTCGATGGCGTTGGCAAACGCGATCATCGAGTAGTCCGGCATCAGGATGAAGCCGACGTGCGTGGGCGTGCCATCGGTGCGCGATTCATTCGCACCATAAGCGGCGGCCGAGTTGATGTCCTGGGAAGTCCGTTGCACGTGTTGCTCCTGATCCGCTTTTTTTGTTCTCAGCTGTCGTGGCTCTGGCGGGCCACACCGAAGCTCTCGGTGATGCGGTCCAGAATAATAGCCAGCAAAACGACAGCAAGACCACTCTCAAACCCTAAGCCAATGTCCAGGCGCTGGATGCTGGCCAGTACGTCGTTGCCCAGCCCGCCAGCCCCCACCATGGAGGCAATGATCACCATGGACAGCGCCATCATGATGGTCTGGTTCACACCGGCCATGATGGTCGGCATGGCGATGGGCAGTTGCACCTTGAACAGCAGCTGGGCCGAGGTGCAGCCGAAGGCATTGCCGGCCTCGACCTGCTCCGAACTCACCTGGCGGATACCCAGGCTGGTCAGGCGCACCACGGGCGGCATGGCGAAGATCACGGTCGCAATCGTGCCCGGCACGCGGCCCAGCCCGAACAGCATGGCGGCGGGAATCAGGTACACAAAGGCGGGCATGGTTTGCATGAAGTCCAAAACAGGGCGAACGCTGGCGTTGACATGGTTGTTGCGGGCACACCAGATGCCCAGTGGAATGCCAAACAGCAAGCTGATCAGGGTGGCGGACAGGGTCAGCGCCAGGGTCACCATGGTCTGGGGCCAGAAGCCGGTCACCACAATCAGCATCAAAGCCAAAGCAACAAACAGGCCAAAGGCCCAGCCCAGCCGCTTGAAACCCACATAGGTGGCCACGGCGATGACCAGCCAGAAGGGAATCGCCAGCAAACCCTGCTCGATGGACTGGGCAAAACCTTCCACCACCACACCCACGGAATCGAACACCGATGCACCGTTATCGAGCAGCACTTTCACACCGGCATTCACCCACTGCCCCAGCGGCAGCATGTTGTGGGAGGCTTCGGTCACTGTGGTCAAGAGATCAGACATGGCGGGCTTCCTGGGACATTTTGACAAGCAGGCTGCGTGCAGAGATGCAGCCGAGTAAGTGGTCCGCGGCGTCAAACACGCCCACGGGTTCGTCCAGACCCATGACGATCTTCATGGCGTCTGGCAAGGGGGTGGACCAGGCCAGGCGTGGCCCGCCGTGGTACGAGTGGCCGTTGAGGCTGCTGTCGAGCAGGTCGGCTGCGGTCAGGTAGCGCGAGGTGTCGACGCCCTCAAAAAACTTGCGCACATAGTCGTTGGCCGGCTGCGTAATGATCTGGTGCGCCGTGCCCTCCTGCACCAGCTGGCCGCCTTCCATGATGGCGATGCGGTTGCCAATGCGCAGGGCCTCTTCGAGGTCGTGCGAGACAAACAGGATGGTGCGTTTTTGCACGCGTTGCAGCTCCAGCATCAGGGTCTGCATCTCCACGCGCTTGAGCGGGTCCAATGCCGAGAAGGCTTCGTCCATCAACAGAATGTCAGGGTCCACCGCCAGTGCGCGGGCCAGGCCGACGCGCTGCTGCATGCCGCCCGAGAGCTGGTGCGGGTACTTGGCGGCATAGGTGTGCAGGCCCACCTGGGCCAGCACCTCCATGGCGCGTTTTTCGCGTTCCTTGCGGTCGGTGCCGGCCATCTCCAAGCCGAAGGCGGCGTTGTCCAGCACGCTGCGGTGCGGCATCAGGGCAAACGACTGGAACACCATGGCCACCCGTTTGCGCCGCCATTTGACGAGCTCGGGCTGTGGCAGTTTGGCGATGTTCTGGTCGTCAATGATGATCATGCCGTCGGTGGGTTCGACCAGGCGGTTGATCAGCCGGATCAACGTGGACTTGCCGGAACCCGATAGCCCCATGAGCACATAAATCTCGCCCTGGTTGACATCGAAGCTGACGCGGTTGACGCCGACCACATGCCCGGTCTTGGCAAACACCTCATCCTTGCTGAAACCTTCGTTCAACATGTTCTGCGCTGCAGCCGTGTTGTTGCCGAAGATTTTGTAGAGGTTTTTGACACTGATTTTCAGATCCGACATGGAGGTCTCCAAAGTTCATCGCGGGATGACAAAAAGCGCTTGTGGTGTAAGCAAGGGGCGAGCCAGTTGGGGCTAGTTTTGGGGTTTGTTTTTCGTGCGCCAAGCCGCGCGCAGCAAGGCTTTCGCGCCCCGCAGGGTGCGGAAAATGCGGCGACAAAAAGGGAGTGCATGGGGCGCTTCATGGGGGGCTGAACATGCACTCCTGAGGGGTCAGCGGTCCAGCGCCACGTCGCTCAAGGGCTTGGAGCAGCAGGGCAGCATCCAGCCTTGGTCGATTTCGCGTTGGCGAATGCCGCCCGCGTGTTGCATTTGCACCTTGCCGGACAGGCTCAGCGACTTGCAAGTGCCGCAGGCACCGCTGCTGCAGGAGGAGGGCAAGCGCACACCGGCCGCAAAGGCGGCTTGCAAAATGGTCTGGTCTTCTGCGCAGCTAAAACTCTGTGCAGTTTTCTTCAGAGTGATGGTGTGCAGCACTGCACCACCGGCTGCGGCGGGTGCAGGTCCCGTGGTGGGCGCTGCCGGTGCCACGGTTTCTTCAAACGAAAAACTTTCCTGGCGGTAACGCGCCATGTCAAAACCCGCCTGGTCCAGCAAGGTGCGCACGGCGCCCATGAATGGTGCCGGCCCGCAGGTGTAGACATCTCGCTGCATGAAGTCGGGCGCAATGTGCGCCAGGCGTGCGGCATCCATGCGGCCCAGGTGGCCCGCGTAGCTGCTGCCCGCAGTGTGTTGCTCACACACGATGGCCACGCGGAACTTCGGCATGTTGCGCGCCATCAGGGCCAGTTCTTCGGCAAACAACACATCGGCCGGGGTGCGTGCGCAGTGCACAAACACCACGTCGGCATCACTGCCCAAGTCGTGCAGTGCACGTGCCATGGACATCAGCGGGGTGACACCGCTGCCGCCCGACATCAGCAGGTAGTGTTTGGCTGGTTGAACGAAGCAGCTGAAGTCGCCAGACGGGCCCATCACGCCCAGTGCCATGCCCACGCGCAGGTGCTCATGCAGCCAGTTGGACACCACACCGCCGGGCACGCGCTTGACCGTGATGCTGACCACGTCGGGCCGCGTGGGCGACGACGACAGGGTGTAGCAGCGGTTGATTTTCTGCCCTGCTATCTCCAGCTCCAGGGTGATGAACTGGCCCGGCAGGTAGCGGAAGCTGCGCGGTGCATCGGCCGCCAGCACAAAGGTTTTGACGTCGTGCGTTTCCTGGCGGATGTGGATGCAGCGCAGGGTTTCGTCCCGGTCCGCAGACCAGGGCTGGGAGGGCGTGCCGGCAAAGTCAGGCAAGTGGGCGGGAAAGCTCATGCGGTGGTGTCGGGCAATCGGTCAGTGAAAGAAAGGGCGCGGGGATCAGCGCGTCAGCTCGCGCATGCGGCCCACGTACCAGTTGCAGAACTTCTCGACCAGCCCTTCGGTGAAGGGCGAGTAGGGGCCAGGCTCGTACGCACCGTTGGCGACACCGATCTGCGACTCTTCCACCAGGCGGCGGTCCTGCGCGTTCGTAGCATTCCACACGGCGGTGAGGTTGTCTACGGTGTAATCCACGCCCTCCACGGCATCCTTGTGCACACACCAGGTGGTGCGCACCAGCGTCTTGCCGGCCGAGATCGGCAATACCGAGAAGCTCACGATGTGGTCGCTCATGAAGTGGTGCCAGGAGTTCGGCTGGGTCCAAAACGACAGGCCCCCCAGCGCCGGGTCCACAAAATCGGCCAGCAGTTTTTTGGACGCGACTTCGGTGTTCATGGTCTGCGACTGGCCCGTGCGGTCAATCGGCAGGCGCTGCGTGCGAAAGCCGGTGATGCGGTCGTCCAGGGTGTCGATTTCGGCTGAGGGCAGGCCCATGCTTTCCCAGCGCGCATGGTTGGCGGCCGTCACGTCCTTGAAGCGTTGCAGGCCCGCAGCGTTCTGTTCGTCGGGTTGGTAGCCAAAGCCGTATTCGTAGAGGGAAATGGTCAGCTCCGGGTGGTTGCTCACGCAGTGGTAACACTCCCGGTTGTTTTCCATGGTGAGTTTCCAGTTGCAGTCTTCGATGATGTCGACCTGCGCCGCTACCTTGCAATCGGCCAGGCGGTGGGGGGCGATGTAGGGCGTCATCTCCGCGGCCATCTGGTCGAAGTCTTCGGGTGGGTGCTCGGCCAGGCAGATGAAGATCAGCCCGCCCAGGCTGCGCACATGCACGGCCTTGAGGCCGGAGCCGGAGGGGTCGAAGTCCTCCCCCATGTGTTTGGCGTGGATCAGCTTGCCAGTCAGGTCATAAGTCCACTGGTGGTAGGGGCAGACGATGTTGCCCACCGAGCCGCGGTGGCTGGCGCACAGGCGCGAGCCGCGGTGGCGGCAGACGTTGTGGAAGGCTTTGACCTGCATGTCGTCGTCGCGCACGATGAGGATGGAGTTGTTGCCAAAGTCCACCGTGATGTAGTCGCCCGCTTCGGCAATCTGCGGCTCGACGGCCACAAAGATCCAGTGCTTGCCAAAGATGTGTTCCATGTCGGCCGCGAGGATGGACTCGCTCAGGTAGAACGGCGCCTCCAGGCTGTAGCCGGGGCGGCGGCGCGCCAGCAACTCGCGGGTCAACAGGGTGTGTGCGGAAATGGTGGTGTGCATGGTGTACCTCTTGTACCTTCCCTAGAAATTGACGAGTGCATGGCGACGCAGGTAGTCCAGCAGGACCTGCGCCTTCTGTTCGGCTGTGCCGGCGCTGACCACGGTGCCACCGCCCGCGGGCGAATCGATCGCGCCCAGCATGCGGGCATGGCCGCTTTGCGCCACCTTGGCTTGCAACACGGCGCGGCGTTTGCTGCGGGGCACCAGCGTGCTGGCATGGGTGGAAGCCTCTGCGGGTGCGGCTGCACCGGTTCGGAAAATACGGCCCGCTGTTTTGTCTGCCAAGGCGTAGCGCACGGTGGCCGGTGCTGCCTCGCTGATGGCCAGCACCGCAGGGGCGGTGACCTTTAAGCGACGGCGCGCCCCTTTGGGCAGGGCCTGGGTCACGATCCAGTGCGCGCCATGGTCTTCTATCGCCACCACCTGGGTGACGACCGGGCGGCCCAAGGCGGCGCCCAGCTGGAAAGGCAACAGGTTGCCGCCCGCTTCTTCGGCGCTGCGGGTACCGGTCAGAATCCACAGCACTTCTTTCAGCGGTCGCAGCAAGCTTGCGCACACGTCGGCGTCCGTAGTGATCACTTCGATGGAGCGTGCGCCTTGGGCCAGGTAGTCCCGGGCCACGTCGTCCCCCAGGGCGCCTGCACTGAGCAGTTGCACATCACCCCCTGGCACGGCCAGCGCCACGGCAACAGCCTTGGCATCGGCCGGGCTGCGGGTGGGCTTGCCACTCACGGGGTGCTGTCGGGCAGCCACCAACACGGTCATGCGGCTCATGTGGGCTCCTTGCCTTGGCGCACCAGTTGCAGCAGGGCCTGCATCAGCGCGGCGCTGTCTTCAACCAAGGTGAGGTCGGCGCGTTTGGTCATGGGGGCGGAGGCATCGGTGTTTACGGCAATCACATGGCGGCAATCCTTGATGCCTTGCAAGTGTTGTACCGCCCCCGAAATACCCAGCGCGAGGTAGGTTGATGCCGTCACCGTTTTGCCGGTGGCCCCTACCTGCTGTGCGCGGGTGAAGCGGCCATCGTCCACCGCCACACGCGATGCGCCTACGGCCGCACCCAGGCTGCGGGCCAGGTCGTGGAACAGGGCCACGTTCTGCACACCGTTGCCGGCTGCGGCAATGAAGTCCGCTTCTTCCAGCGCCAGCGACTGGGGGTCGCCGGCCTGCACGCCCAGGTCTTCGACTTGGGGGTGGGGCACGTTCACCCATGCCGGGGCTGTCGCCGCCTGGCCCAGACCGACAAATGGCAGCTGGGTTGACGCGGTTCCCTTGCCCAGCAGCAGGACGGCCGTGTGGGGCTGCACGAAGTCGTGGGTAGGGCTGGCTGGCGTGCGCGTCTCGCGTGCGTTGATCTCTGCCACACCGCAACTGGCGGGCAAGCCACTGGCGGTGGCGAAGCGGCGGCCTAGCTCGCCATCGGCGGTGTGGTCGGCAAAAAACCAGTGGCGCACCGCCATCTGCGTATGCAGCGCCTGCAGCCAGGCGACCGCGGCCTCGGGCTGGTAGTAGCTGGCGTCAAAGTCTGTTGCGCAGAGCACGCGGTCGGCACCCAACGCCGCCGCATCGTCTTTGCAGGGGCCCAGGGCCAGCAGCACCACTTCGGTGGCGGCATCGGCCAGGATGGCGGCGGCGGCCAGGGCTTGGCGCGCGCCATCGCCCAGGGCGCCGCGTTCGGTGTGGGTGACCACCACGTGGGCATGGTTGAACGGGCCCTGGCTGCGCACGGGCTTGGGGGCGTCGTGCGCGGCGTGCAGGCGCGCGGCACCGCGCTCGCCTTCGGTACTGCCCAGCACAATGCGGCGCAGCCCCTGGGGCGTGATGATGGCGGGGCGGCGTGGGTCTACCCGGCGTATGGCTTGCGCAGGTGCTGCGGTGTTCATACGGCCTCCACAGCGTGGGCCACGAGTTCGGCAATGTCGCGCACTTCGGGGCGTGGGCCCACCACGCCTTCGAGCATGGCGGTGCATTGCGGGCAGGCCACGGCCACCACGGCTGCGCCGGTGGCTTTTGCGTCTGCCATGCGGATGTCGGGAATGCGGGTGCTGCCAGGAATGTCAGTGAACGGCGCACCGCCGCCGCCGCCGCAGCAGCGGCCGCGTACCCCATGGCGTTCCATTTCCACCACCTTGATGCCAATGCCCTTGAGCACGGCGCGGGGGGCGTCCACCTCTTGGCCATAGCGGCCCAGGTAGCAGGGGTCGTGGTAGGTCAGGCTGTCCACGCCGGCGCTGCGGGTGGCTTTCAGGCTGCCCTGGGCCATCAGCTCGGCCAGCAGTTGGGTGTGGTGCAGTACCGTGAAGTGGCCACCCAGTGCGGGGTATTCGTTCTTGAGCAGGTGGAATAGGTGCGGGTCTGCGGTGACGATGCCTTTGAAGCTGCGCGCCTGCAAGGTGGCCATGAGCTGCCGTGCCAAGCGTTGGAAGCCTGCCTCGTCGCCCAGGCGGCGGGCCAGGTCGCCCCCGTCAGTTTCTGCGGCGCCCAGCAGGGCGATCTTCAGGCCGGCCTTTTGCAGCGTCTTGATGAAGGCACGCAAAGTACGCTGATAACGCATGTCAAAGCCGCCTTCACCCACCAGCACCAGCCAGTCGGTCGATTCACCAGCGGCCAGCACCGGCACGTTGAGGTCTGCCGCCCAGTGGTGGCGGGCGCTCAGAGGGAAGCCACCCACGGTGTCGGTGTCGCGCAGGTTGTCCAGCGCTTCGTTGCCCTTGTTGGGCACCACACCGCCCACCAGGGTCAGGTGGCGGCGCATGTCAACGATGCTGTCCACATGCTCGATCAGCATGGGGCATTCCTGCACACAGGCGCGGCAGGTGGTGCAGGACCACAGGGTGTCGCTGCTGATCAGGCCACCCACGATGGGCAGCTGGGGTGCGCCACCATGCTGGCCGACGGGTTGGCCGGGGTAGGGGCTGCCGGCATAGGCTGCGTCGGTGCTGCCACTCATGCCCACCACCAGGTCCTGGATCAGCTTCTTGGGGTTCAGGGGCTGGCCCGCCGCGAAGGCCGGGCAGGCGGCCTCGCACTTGCCGCACTGCACGCAGGCATCAAACGACAGCAGCTTGTTCCAGGCAAAGTCGGCGGGCTTGCCCACGCCCATGTCATCGGCCGTCAAGGTGAGCGGGCGCAGGGCGGTGGCAAAGCGCTTTTCAGCCGGTGTGCCAAAGCGTTCGGGCCGTGGGTGCAAGCCCAGGTGCAGCAAGCCGGCCACCGCATGTTTCATGGGGCCGCCCAGGCCGATGCCCAGTGCCAGCTCCGCAGCGCCTGCAGCAAACGCCAGGCTGATGAGGCCAGCCAGCCACGGGGCGAGTGCGGTGCCGGTGAGGGCCACGGCGGAGGTAAGGCTGACGGCCAGAGCAAACAGCAGCAAGCTGAATGGCAGGCGGCTCCAGGGGCCGCGCGAGAGGCGGGCCGGTGCTGCGCGGCGGCGCCAGGCCATGGCGCTGGCGCCGGCCACCATCAGCACACCGGCGAACAGCAGTGCTGCATCCAGCACCCGCAGGTACAGGCCCAGGCCGTA
Source organism: Rhodoferax sp. TS-BS-61-7 (assembly GCF_002943465.1). Taxonomy (GTDB): domain Bacteria; phylum Pseudomonadota; class Gammaproteobacteria; order Burkholderiales; family Burkholderiaceae_C; genus Allorhodoferax. The sequence continues at coordinate 173,013 of NZ_PTQY01000004.1, read as the reverse complement.
GTTCAAAGCGATGAGTGCCAGCGCGAGGATGGCGCCGCCGGCCACCCCTACGTGGGCTCGGGCGACGAAGGGTTCACGGGCCACCACATCGTGCAGGTCGACAAAATAACGCTTCGGAATTTGTAGCAGCCCGCGCATATCCACCGGGGGCTTGCGGCCCTTTTTCCATACAAGTGCGCGGCGCGCCAGGCCCCAGCCCAGCGCCAGGACCGCAAGCCAGAAAACCGTGCTGACGAGCTGGGGCAGCATCTCAGAAGTCCTTGCACAGACGCAGCGCGTCGTAAATGGCGGCGTGGATGTTGTGCATCGAAATGCAGTCGCCTACGCGGTACAGCAGGAACTGGCCGTTGCCGATGGGTTGGCTCAATGCCGGTTGGGGCAGGGCGTCGAACAGTGCGTCCAGGTCGGTCTGCCCCTTGTTGAGCGACAGGGGTTTGAGCTGCCAGTACAGGCCGTCGTTCGGCAGGATGCCGTTTTCCACCACCACCTGGTCCACGGCGCGCTCTTCCAGCACTTCGGTGTACTCGTTCTTCAGCACCGCAATCAGTTTGTCGCCTTCGCGGTACACCTTTTCCAACCAGTGGTTGGGCGTCTGGATGACGCCGTTGGCATAGAGCTGGCGGTAGAAGATGGGGAAGGTGGTGCCGCCGGTGTCGTCGGCCACTTTCACATCGGGGGTGACGATCTCGACCTGCTTGCCGCGTGCGGCAATGAAGTCGGCCACACCGGTGCCGGCGTGGGTGCTGATGCTGTCGTACACCAGCACGTTCTCGCCGGGTTGCACGGCGCCACTCAGGATGTCCCAGCCGCTCACGCACAGGCCCTCGGCCGCGCCCCAGGCTGGCGTTTGCCCGGTGTGGGGCACGCCGCCCGTGGCCAGCACCACGATGTCGGGGGCTTCGGCCTGGATCATTTCGGCCGTGGCCGCCACACCCAGTCGGCGGTCCACGCCCAAACGCACGGTCTCCATGTCAAACCAGCGGATGATGCCGGCCATCTGTTCGCGCTTGGGTGGCTTGGCGGCCAGGTTGACCTGCCCACCCACCAGCGGGTTCTTCTCGAATAGCACCACGTCGTGGCCGCGCTCGCGCGCCACGCGGGCCGCTTCCAGTCCGGCCGGGCCGGCGCCTACCACCACCACCTTGCGGCGTGGGCCGGTGGTCTTGGCGATCACATGGGGCATGGTCTGCTCGCGGCTGGTGGCGGCGTTTTGCACGCACAGCACGTCCAGACCGTTGTACTGGCGGTCGATGCAGTAGTTCGCGCCCACACATTGTTTGATCTGGTCTTCTTTGCCGTCGCGGATCTTGATGACCATGTGCGGGTCGGCAATTTGCGCGCGGGTCATGCCCACCATGTCCACCATACCGGTGGCCAGGATGCGCTCGGCCTGCGACGCATCACGGATGCTTTGGGCATGCATGACCGGCACTTTGGACACCGACTTGATGCCGGCGGCCAGGTGCACAAAGGGTTCGGGCGGCAGCGCCATCGGTGGCATGCAGTTGGCCAGGGTGTTGTGCGTGTCGGCACCAGAGCCGACCACACTCAGAAAGTCGATCAGGCCGGACTCGCTCATGCCCTGGGCAATGTCCTTGGCCATGTCGTGGCTGATGCCGTCTTCATGGAATTCGTCGCCGCACATGCGCATGCCCACGCAGAAGTCGGCCCCTACCTGTTCGCGAATGGACAGCAGCACCTCCATGCCAAAGCGCATGCGGTTTTCCAGGCTGCCGCCGTACTCGTCGGTGCGGTGGTTGACGCGGGGGCTCCAGAACTGGTCGATCAGCTGCTGGTGGGCAGCAGAAATCTCAATGCCGTCCAAGCCGGCGTCTTTCACGCGCTTGGCGGCACGGCCGTAGTCGGCCACGATGCGGCGGATCTCTTCGATCTCGATGGTTTTGGCATTGCCGCGGTGCACCGGCTCGCGGATACCCGAGGGGCTGACCAGGTGCGGCCAGTCAAAGCCATGCCAGGCGTTGCGCCGACCCATGTGGGTGGCTTGGATCATGATCTTGGCGCCATGTTTGTGCATGGTTTCCGCCAGCTTGGCCAGGGAGTCCACCACCGAGCTGTTGGCCAGGTTGATGGAACTCCACCACGACCAGGGGCTGTCGCGCGACACGGGGCTGGAGCCACCGCAGATGGCCAGGCCGACGCCGCCCTTGGCTTTTTCTTCGTAGTAGCGGATGTAGCGCTCCGACGCATGGCCGCCTTCGGCATACACCTCGGCATGCGCGGTGCTGACGATGCGGTTGCGCACCAGAACCTGGTTCAGACGGATGGGCTCAAACAAGTGCGGGTAACGCATGGCGGGGTGCCTGGCTGGGTGGGGTTACAGGGGGCGAACGGTGAAGATGCAGTGCGTATGGCCTTCGGCAGCGCATTGGGTTTCTTCGCTAGTGGTGCGGATGGTGGAGCCGCTGGTTTCCAGCACCCAGTCCATGGCACCCGAGAACCAACCGGCAAACAGATAGCAGACCTTGCTGTGGTTGACTGGCACCCCGGCGATGCCCTGGGCCAGCACAAACACCGAGTGTTCCAGCTTGACCGTGGCGTGGCCTGTGGTGGCGTCTGCCGAGGAGAAGGAGAACAGGCCCCAGCCGCGCTGGGACAGGCGCTTGAGGTAGTGCTCATACACCGCCATGCCGGACAGGCCATGGGTGGCGGCTTCCTTCTGGCACCAGAAGTAGGCCGAGCGGTAGCCGGCTTTGTACAGCGCAGGCGCATACACCTCCCGACCCACCACGGCCTCGGTTTCCACATGGTTGTTGACGAAGAAGTGCCGGGGCACATAAATCATCGGCAAGCCGTCGGTGGTCCAGACGCCGGTGTCTGCGTGAACGTCAATGGGGAGTTGGGGGTGCATGGTCTTACCTCGGTCGCTCAGTACTTACAGCCAGCTGGAGACGCGGGCTGCGTTGTCGTTCATCCACTTGTCAGCGGCTTCGGCCGGTTTGGCACCACCTTCGACGGCCAGCATCACGGCACCGATTTCTTCGGGCTTCCAGGAGAACTTCTTCAGGAAGGCCACCACTGCAGGCGCCTTGCTGTTCAGGCCGGGGTTGATGACGCTGTCCACATGCTCTTCGGCGCCGTAGATGGTCTTGGGGTCGGCCAGGAAACGCAGCTTGTACTTGGCAAACATCCAGTGTGGAATCCAGCCGGTCACGGCAATGGACTTCTTGGCGCGGTAGGCGCGGTCCAGTTCGGCGGCCATGGCGGGGCCGGAGCTGGGCTGCAGGCGCATCTCCAGGCCATAGGCCTTGATGGCTTCTTCGGTCTTCTTCATCACACCGGCGCCGGCGTCGATGCCGACGATGCGGTTGTCAAAGTCGGCGCGGTGGGTGTTGAGGTCGGCCAGGCTGGTGGCCTTGACGTAGTCGGGAACAATCAGGCCGATCTTGGCGCCGGGGTAGTTGGCGCCGACGATCTGCACCTTGTCCTTGAAGCTGGTCAGGTAGGCCTCGTGGGTAACGGGCAACCAGGCGGAGAGTGTCATGTCGATATCGCCACGGGCCACGCCCTGCCACATGATGCCGGCCGCCAGGGGCACCAGCTCCACATTCACATTGAGCTTGCTGCGCATGATGGCGGCAGCCAGGTGGGTCGTGGCCACACTGTCGGACCAGCCATCCACAAAGCCGATCTTCAGCGTGGGCTTGGCCTGTGCGAGGGCGGCGGTGCCGGACATGGCCAGGGCGGACAGGCCCAGGGTCTGGGTGAGGAAGGCACGTCGCTTGCGGTGGGAGAACGATACGGTCATAACAGCTAACTCCTGGTGGGGGTGGATGGGAAGAACGGAAGCGGAACGAGAGATCGGTTTGTCGGGGTGGTTGCCGGGCTTAGCTGCCCCAGACTTGGTCGAAGAACTTCATCCAGTTGGCACCCAGCACCTTGGTGATGCGCGTGTCGGACCAGCCGGATTGCTGCATCGTGGTGGTCAGGTTGGGGAAGTCGCCGATGGTGCGAATGCCTTCGGGGTTGATCACCGGGCCGAAGTTGGTCAGACGGCGCCAGCGGCCTTTGTCATGCGTCAGCATGTCGAAGAATTCATGGCCGTGGCCTTGGGTGAAGTCGGAGCCCAGGCCCACACAGTCTTCGCCCACGATGTTGATGACATAGTCGATCGCCTCGACGTAGTCGTGCACGGTCGACTCATTGCCGCGCTTGAGGAAGGGCGAGAACATGGTCACGCCGATGAAACCACCGTGGTCGGCGATGAATTTCAGCTCTGCGTCACTCTTGTTGCGCGGGTGATCTTTCAGGCCCAGGGGTAGGCAGTGGGTGTAGGCAACGGGTTTGGTGGAGGCCAGGATCGCTTCTTCCGAGGTCTTGCTGCCCACGTGCGACAGGTCGACCATGATGCCCACACGGTTCATCTCTGCGATCACTTCGCGGCCGTAGCCGGACAGTCCGCCATCGCGCTCATAACAACCGGTGCCCACAAGGTTCTGCGTGTTGTAGCAAAGCTGGACCACGCGCACCCCCATGTCGTGGAAGGCCTCGATGTAGCCGAGGTTGTCCTCAAAGGCATGGGCGTTCTGGAAGCCCAGGACGATGCCGGTTTTGCCATCGGCTTTCGCTTGGACGATGTCAGCCGTGTTGCGCGCCAGGGTCACGAGGTCGCTGTTGTCGCGGATCAGCTGTTTGAGCTGGGCGATGTTGTCGACCGTCTTTGGAAAGTCCTCCCACACGGAGACGGTGCAGTTGGCGGCGGCCAGGCCGCCTTTTTTCATGTCCTCAAAGACACTGCGGTCCAGCTTGGCAATGATGAGGCCATCGATGACGATGGAGTCTTGGTGCAGATTGCTCATGGTGTGTGTCCTTTATGCGTACAGAGGGAAACGGGCCGTCAGCGCTTTGACGCGGGCATAGACCGAGGCCTCCAGGGCGGCGTCGCCTTCGGGCTTGGTTTTCAGGCTGTTGAAAACTTCCAGCATCAGCCGGCCGACTTCTTCAAACTCGGCCACGCCGAAACCACGCGTAGTACCCGCAGCGGTGCCGACGCGGATGCCGGAGGTGACGGTGGGCTTTTCGTCGTCAAACGGAATACCGTTTTTGTTGCAGGTGATGCCGGCACGTTCCAGTGCCACTTCGGTGGTGTTGCCCTTCAGGCCCAGGGGACGCAGATCGACCAGCAGCAGGTGGTTGTCGGTACCGCCGGTCACCAGGTCCAGGCCACCGGCTTTGAGTACTGCGCCCAGGGCCTTGGCGTTGGCCACGACTTGTTGCGTGTAGGCCTTGAAGCTGGGTTGCAGCGCCTCGCCAAAGGCCACGGCCTTGGCGGCAATCACATGCATCAGCGGGCCACCCTGGGCGCCGGGGAATACGGCGGAATTGATCTTCTTGGCGATCTCGGCGACATTGGTCAGGATCACACCGCCGCGCGGCCCGCGCAGGGTTTTGTGGGTGGTGGAGGTGGTGACATGGGCATGGGGCACCGGGCTGGGGTAGACGCCGGTGGCGACCAGACCGGCCACGTGGGCCATGTCCACCATGAGCAGCGCGCCCACCTTGTCGGCAATCGCGCGGAAACGGGCCCAGTCGATGGTGCGGGGGTAGGCCGAGAAGCCGGCGATGATGAGTTTGGGTTTGTGTTCGACCGCCAGGGCTTCGACTTCGTCGTAGTCGATCAGCGAGTCTTCACGGCGCACGCCGTACTGCACGGCCTTGAACCATTTGCCGGAGAGGGCCGGTTTGGCACCATGGGTCAGGTGGCCGCCAGCGGACAGGGCCATGCCCAGCACGGTGTCGCCGGGCTGCAGCAGGGCCAGCATCACGGCGGTGTTGGCTTGTGCGCCCGAATGGGGTTGCACATTGGCAAATTCCGAGCCGAACAGTTTGCACAGGCGCTCAATGGCCAGGGTCTCCACCACATCGACATGCTCACAGCCACCGTAGTAACGTTTGCCGGGGTAACCCTCGGCGTATTTGTTGGTAAGCACCGAGCCTTGGGCTTCGAGCACGGCCTGGGAAACGATGTTCTCGGAGGCGATGAGTTCGATCTGGTCACGCTGGCGTTGCAGTTCGTGGTCCATGGCGGCGGAGACGGCAGGGTCTGCCTCTGCCACACCGGTGGAGAAAAAGTGGTTCATGGGTGTGTCTCGTTCTTATGCGGTAAGCAGGGGGGTGAACACCGGATCGGCCACCGCGGCCGGCGTGGCGATGCAGGGGTGGTAGGGCTTGGCCGTGCGCTCGATCAGGCGCCACAGGTAGTCCGCAAAGCTGCGGCGGAACACCAACAGCACGCCGGTGGCATCGGTGCGCACCACGGTGACCGAGGTCTTGGACATCACGGTGCTGGCCAGCGTGCCGACAGCCTGGCTTTCAAAGTCGTACGGGCCGAGCTGGCGCAGCAAGGCCAGGTGCTCGCGGCCTGCCAGGCGCAGCGTGGTAAAGCCACCGCTGTTGTCCACCACCTGGGCGAACAGGCCTTTCAGCGCTACTGTCAGTGCGGCCAACACGGCGTCGCGCTGGCTGCGGGGGCAGACCAACAGCCACTCGTCGGGCGATAGCCAGAGCACCGCCCCCGCGGCGACCTGCAGCACCTGGCGTGGCTGCACCGGCAGGCTGTGGCCGAGTACGGAGGCCACGCCCTGCATGAACGCGCTGTCATCGGCTTTGCCGCGCAACACGATGTAGCCCAGGTGGGGCAGCTCACTGAAGACCACGCGGTTCAAGGCCGAAGGGGGCACCGCCTGCGCATCGAGCCCGAAGGCGTGCAGCGGGGATTGCAGGGTGGGCTTAGACATTTTGGCGATCACCTTTCACATCCACAAATACGCTGCCCGACACCTTGACCGGGGTGACCTTGCCGTGGGCGTGCACGTGGAGGGTCTGGTCTTTGCGCTCCAGCCCACCGGCCACCACCGCCATGGCGATGGAGCGGCCCAGGAAGGCGCTGTAGTAGCTGGAGGTCACATGGCCCAGCATCCGGTTGTTGGCACCGGGCTGCACCACGGCGCTTTCCATGATTTGTGCGCCCTCGATCAGGACGGCGCTGGGGTCCTCCGGCAGCAGGCCGACCAGTTGTTTGCGCCCGGCACGCGCTGTGTCGCTGCGCGCCAGCGAGCGCTTGCCCAGGAAACTGAAGGGCTTCTTCATGCCCACGGCCCAGGCCATGTCCAGGTCCAGCGGGCTCATGGAGCCATCGGTGTCCTGGCCCACGATGATGAAACCCTTCTCGGCGCGCAGCACGTGCATGGTCTCGGTGCCGTAGGGGGTGATGTCGAACTCGGCACCCGCGGCCATCACGGCCTCCCACAGGGCCTGGCCGTAGCCGGACTCGACGTTCAGCTCGTAAGACACTTCGCCGGAGAAGCTGATGCGGAACACGCGGGCGGGCAGACCACAGACCGTGCCAGCACGCCAGTCCATGAACTTGAAGTTCTCGGGCGACAGGTCGATGTCCGGGCACAGCTTGGCCAGCACGGCGCGGGCCTTGGGCCCCACCAGGGCCACGGTGGACCAGTGGTCGGTGACCGAAGTCATCCACACCTTGAGGTCTGGCCATTCGGTCTGGTGCCAGCGCTCCAGCCAGTTCAGCACGCGGGCGGCACCGCCCGTGGTGGTGGTCATGTAGAACTGGTTTTGTTCGATGCAGGCGGTCACGCCGTCGTCCATCACCATGCCGTTTTCATCCAGCATCAGGCCGTAACGGCATTTGCCCACGGCCAGCTGGCTCCAGGCGTTGGAATAGATGCGGTTCAGAAATTCGCGTGCATCCGGCCCGTCGATCTGGATCTTGCCCAGGGTGGAGGCATCCATCACCGCCACGCCGTTGCGGGCGGCCAGGCATTCGCGGTTGACCGCGGCGTGCATGTCTTCGCCGGGCTTGGGGAAGTACCAGGGGCGCAGCCATTGGCCCACGGGCTCCAGGGCAGCCTGGCGCGCCACGTGTGATGCATGGATGGCGGTATAGCGACTGGGGTCAAAACACTCTTCGCGCATGGTGCCGGCCAGGGCACCCAAGCTTACGGGGGTGTAGGCGGGGCGGTAGGTGGTAGTGCCGACCTCGGACACAGGACGCTTGAGCGCGCGTGCCGTGATGACAAAACCGTTCACGTTGGAGAGCTTGCCCTGGTCGGTACCAAAGCCCAGCGCGGTGTAGCGCTTGACGTGTTCGATGGAGTGGTAGTTCTCGCGCACGGCCAGTTCAATGTCGGCTGCGCTGACGTCGTTCTGGTAGTCCACAAAGGCCTTGGCGCCGGCGCCTTCTGCCTTGCCATCGGGCAGGCGGAACATGGGGCGGGCCGCCATGCGCAGGGGGCTGGGACAGGCAGGTACGGTCAAGGTGGCGGGCTTGCCCAGTGTGGCCAGCACACTTTGCATGGCCTGGGTGGTTTGGGCCAAGGCCTCGGCCAACTCGAAGGTGCCGGTAACAGCACCCACACAGGCTACACCTTTGCGGCCGGTGCGCGGCACCACAAAGGCGGCTACGGATTCGTCCCACACGGGGCGGCCGCCGTCGTGGCAGAACAGATGCACCGTGGGCGAGAGGCCACCAGAGCTGAGCACGGCATCGCAGACCAGCGTGGTGCCGGGGCCGGTGGCTTCGTCGCGCTCGGCATGCAGGGGCACCAGGCGCACGCGGGCTACTTCGCCGCGGCCCAAGGCTTCGGCAATGCCGTAACCGGCCATCACGGTGTAGCGCGGGCTGCGGGCCTTGGCGCCATGGCGCACGTCGGCCACCGTGACCTTGGCACCGGCGCTGGCCAGCAGTTCCGCCGCGTCATGCACCAGGTCGCTGGTGCCGCACAGCACGATGCTTTTGCCCACCAACACGCCGTAGCGTTGCAGGAAGGTTTGGCCGGCGGACACCGTCATCACGCCGGGCAAGTCGTTGTTGCCGAACACCAAGGGGCGCTCGATGGCGCCGGTGGCCAGCACCACGTGGTGGGCGCGGATCTTGTGCAACCGGTGGCGGGGCATGTCCGCATTGCGCTGCGTGGGGGCCAGATGGTCTTGCACCAGTTCCACGGCCTGCACCAGGTTTTGTTCGTACATACCAAATGCGGTGGTGCGGGTCAGTACCGTCACATGCGGCATGTCCTGCAACGCGGCCTGCACCGAGCGGATATAGGCTTCGCTGTTGCGTCCGTCAATCTGTGCGGTGGTGTCAGACAGCAGCCAGCCGCCCAGTTCATTTTGCTCATCGAGCAGCAGGGTTTTGAGTCCGGCCTGACCGGCTTGCAAGGCGGCGAGCAGGCCGCAGGCACCGCCACCCACCACCAGCACATCCACATGGTGGTGCAGGTGGTCGTAGCGTTCAGGGTCGGCCTCGGTCGGTGCGCTGCCGAAGCCTGCGAACTTGCGGATCACGGTTTCATACAGCGGCCAGAGCTTACGGGGCCACTTGAAGGTTTTGCTGTAAAAGCCGGCGGGCATAAAACGCGAGCCCTGGCCCAGCACCGATTTCAGGTCGAAGTCCAGCGAGGGCCAGCCCGAGGTGGGGTTGGCCACCAGCCCGTCGTACAGCTCGGCCTGGGTGGCCTTGATGTTGGGCACGGTGAGGGCGCCGGTGCCCAGTTGCACCAGGGCGTTGGGCTCTTCGGCGCCGGCACCGATGATGCCACGGGGCCGGCCGTACTTGAAGCTGCGCGCCATGCGGCGCACGCCGTTGGCGAGCAGGGCGGATGCGAGGGTGTCGCCGGGGTGGCCGGTGTAGTCGCGGCCGTTGAAGCTGAAGCGGAGGGTCTGCGCGGCGTCGATGCGCGTGCCAGCCAGGGAGACGCGGGTGCCGCTCATGCCTTCACCTCGCGTTCCAGGTCGGCCAAGTACAGGGGCTTGGCCTCGGCCAGGGTCCAGGTGCCAGCAATTTCGTAGGTGGCGGTGTTGCGCTTGACGGCCAGCACCTTGCGGCAGGCGGCCGTGTGTTGCCACTGCTCCCAGAACCAGCCTTTGGGGTTTTTGCGGAAGAACACGTAGTCGCCCCAGGTGGTGTCGTCCACCGCTTCGGGTTGGGCGGGGCGGGGGATATAGGCTTCACCGGCGTAGCTGAACTCTTCTTCGTCCCGCAATTCGCCGCAGTGGGGGCAATGCATTAGAAACATGGTGGTCCTGAGGATTAGTGGGCAACGCCGGCTGCGCCGTGTTCGTCAATGAGGTGGCCGGTGTGGAAGCGGTCCACCGAGAAGGCTTTGGAGAGCGCATTGGCCTCACCCTGGGCCAGCATGTCGGCGAACACATGGCCGGAGCCGGGTGTGGCCTTGAAGCCACCGGTGCCCCAGCCGCAGTTGAAGAACAGGCCTTGCACTGCAGTGGTCGAAATGATCGGGCAGGCGTCGGGCGTGACGTCCACGATGCCGCCCCACTGGCGGTTCATGCGCACGCGGGAGAACTGGGGGAACATTTCAATGATGGCCGCCGCGGTGTGCTCGATGATGTGCGGGCTGCCGCGCTGGCCGTAACCCAGGTAGCTGTCGATGCCGGCGCCGATGACCAGCTCACCCTTGTCGGACTGGCTCAGGTAGCCGTGCACGGCGTTGGACATGATGACGGTGTCAATCACGCGCTGCATGGATTCGGACACAAAGGCTTGCAGCGGGTGGCTCTCCAGCGGCATGCGCAGCCCGGCCATCTTGGCCAGCACTGAGGAGTGGCCTGCGGCCACGCAGCCCACGCGACCTGCCTTCACATAACCCAGGTTGGTTTGCAGGCCGCGGATCTGGCCGGCCTCGATGTCCATGCCGCTGACTTCGCAGCCTTCAATCAGGTCCACACCCAGGCGGCTGGCGGCGCGGGCAAAGCCGCGGGCCACGGCATCGTGGTGGGCCACGCCGGCGCGGGGTTGCCAGCTGGCGCCCAGCACGGGGTATCGGCGGCTGGCGCTGCAGTCAAGCTGGGGAATTTTCTCCTGCACTTCTTTGGCATTGAGCACATGGGCGTCAATGCCCTGCAGCGCGTTGGCGTTCACGCGGCGTTCGATGTCGCGCATGTCTTGCAGGGTGTGGCCCAGGTTGAACACACCGCGCTGGCTGAACATGACGTTGAAGTTCAGGTCTTCGGTCAGGCTTTCCCACAGCTTCAGCGAATGCTCGTAGATGGCTGCGGATTCGTCCCACAGGTAGTTGGAGCGCACGATGGTGGTGTTGCGGGCCGTGTTGCCGCCGCCCAGGTAGCCTTTTTCCAGCACGGCGATTTTGCCAATGCCGGGATGGTTCTTGGCGAGGTAGTAGGCCGTCGCCAGGCCATGCCCGCCGCCGCCTACGATGACCACGTCATACGCAGGCTTCAAGGCCACCCGTTCCCAAGCGGGTTCCCAGGTGGTGTGGTTTTTGAAACCGTGCTTGAGCAGGCTCCAGAGGGAGTAGTGTTGGCCGCGCATGGAGTGTGTGGTGGTCCAGGGAAACTGTCTTGGCGCTATTGTTTTGCTTCAGGTCAATAAAACCTTGCGCTTGAAAGACGGGCATTTGTCCAAATCCGACATCGCACTTTTGTCGTGCGCGTGTCCAAAATGGCGCATTGCGGCGGTGCACCATCGTGGGTGTGCTGCGCAAAGCGCAAGTCCGTATCACTGCATACTCCACGCCATGAACTTGAACGAATCCGACATGAAAACCCAGGAGCCGCGCCTGTGGATCAGCGACGGCTGGACGGCCCGCGTGGTGAAGAATGAAGACGACGATGGCTGGGCGGTGGCGATGACGGCCGATGGCGCCTCCGAGCCGGCACTGGTGGGCCCCTGGACCATGGGGCGCGACAAAAAGAACCCCAAGCCGCTGGACCAGAGTGCTTTCCTGACGCTGGTGAAAACCGCCCGGGAGTTTGTGCGCCGCAGCGAGCAACAATTACATGCCAGCCTGCATCAAAGTATCGAGGTCGGGGCTGCCCAAGGGCGGGTCACGGTGTTTCTGGACATTGAACCGGACGAAGACAACCCGAGCGCGATGCTCAGTGCCCGGGATGCGGGGGATGACTTGCTGGCGCAGGTGCGGGTCTCGCCAGGGTTCAAGCTGAACCGAGCCAGTGCGTCGGCGTGGGTCGAGGGCGGCTACGCCAAGCCTTGACGCAAAAATAGCTGCTAGCCCACATCAGATGTGCGCTAGCAGCTACTTAATTGATAGCAATTTGCGTGTTCAGGCCGCTGGGGTATTCATTGCGTGGCCGGCTTGCACATCAGCGTGGTAGCTGGAGCGGACCATGGCGCCCACGGCGGCGTGTTTGAAGCCCATCTTGTAGGCCTCTTCCTCGAACATCTTGAAGGTGTCGGGGTGCACATAACGTCGAACCGGCAGGTGGCTGGTGCTGGGCGCGAGGTACTGGCCGATGGTCAGCATCTCGATGTTGTGGGCGCGCATGTCGCGCATGGTGTCCAGAATCTCTTCGTCGGTCTCGCCCAGGCCCACCATCAGGCCGCTCTTGGTGGGTACATCGGGGAACAGGGCCTTGAACTTCTTCAGCAGGTTCAGGCTGAACTGGTAGTCCGATCCCGGGCGCGCTTCCTTGTAGAGGCGGGGGATGGTTTCCAGGTTGTGGTTCATCACGTCAGGCGGTGCGGCCTTCAGGATTTCCAGTGCACGATCGTCGCGGCCCCGGAAGTCGGGCACCAGCACCTCGATCTGGGTCTTGGGCGAGAGTTCGCGCGTCTTGCGGATGCATTCCACAAAGTGGCCGGCGCCGCCGTCGCGCAAATCATCCCGGTCCACGCTGGTGATGACCACGTAGTTGAGCTTGAGCTGGGCAATGGTCTTGGCCAGGTTGTCGGGCTCGTTCACGTCCAGCGGGTCGGGACGGCCGTGGCCCACGTCGCAAAACGGGCAGCGGCGTGTGCACTTGTCACCCATGATCATGAAGGTGGCCGTGCCCTTGCCAAAACATTCGCCGATGTTGGGGCAACTGGCTTCTTCACACACCGTCACCAGCTTGTTGGCGCGCAGCACGTCCTTGATTTCGTAGAAGCGGGTGCTGGGGCTGCCGGCTTTGACGCGAATCCAGTCCGGCTTTTTGAGCACTTCGCCCTGCACCACCTTGACCGGAATGCGCGACAGCTTGGCCGCAGCCTTTTGTTTGTCGGTGGCCTTGTAGGTGTCCAGCGACTGCACGTCACGCACAGTAGCGTTGGCCGGAGTTTGGAGGGTGGTGTCTTCGCTATGGCTCATGGGGCGGGGGCGCGGTCAGGGCGCCAGGTAGGTTGCGAGCTTGTGGCCCAACACGTCGGCGGCATCAGCCCAGCCAACAGAGACCCCGATTGTAGAAAGGTCCACAGTTTGCAGCCGGGCGTAGCCGCAGGGGTTGATACGCGAGAAGGGTTCAAGGTCCATGGCCACATTCAGCGCCACACCGTGGTAGGTGCAATTGCGGCTGACCTTGATGCCCAGGGCGGCAATCTTGCCCAGCCCGGTGAAATCGGGGTCGGCGTTGCCAACTGCACCGTTCTGGGGCCGCTGGGCCAATGGGGTGTGGCCCGTTGGGTCGTCCAGCCGCACGTAGATGCCGGGTGCACCGGCCACGCGGTGACCCGTCACGCCGAAGTGCGCCAAGGTTTTAATGACGGCCTCTTCGATACGGTAGACGTATTCCTTGACGAAGTAGCCCGCGCGTTTGAGGTCGATCAGCGGATAGCCGACCACCTGGCCAGGGCCGTGGTAGGTCACCTGGCCGCCGCGGTTGGTGGCCACCACGGGAATGTCTGCAGGGTTAAAGATGTGTTCCGACTTGCCCGCCAGGCCCTGGGTGAAGACTGGCGGGTGCTCACAAATCCATAGCTGGTCACGCGCAGTGGACGAGGGCCCAACGGCTCTTTCATTGGTAAATGCCTGCATGGCCGCATACGTGGGCAGGTAGTCCACGCGGCCCAGGGTGGCGCGGTCTATCTCCACGGTTTACAGCACGACTTTCACCATCGGGTGGGTGCTCAGCGTGCGGTACAGCTCGTCGAGCTGTTCGCGGCTGGTGGCGGTGATGGTGATGGTCACGCCCAGGTAGTTGCCACCTTTGCTTTCACGCAGTTCGATGGTGGAGGCGTCAAACGCCGGGTCGAACTGTTTGGCAATCACCGAGATTGCGTGCACCAGTCCATCCACCTTGTGGCCCATGACCTTGATGGGGAACTGTGAGGGGTACTCGATCAGCGATTCAGCCGGCGGGGTGGGGGTGGTCATACGGTTGTCTTCTGGAGAGGGAATGCTGCCTCCAATTATCGCTGTGGGGTAGCCAAGGCGTGCACCCAAAGCGGGAAGTGCTAGGCAGTGCCGGGTTTCTACGTATAATCGTAGGCTGTGCATTGAACACCGGCAGTAACCTGAGCGTAATTTTCATTCATGACAATCGCGCCTCAGCCTTATTCGCCCACTGACGCAGAGAACCCAGATGGGGTCTTTGATGCAGAGTTCAAGCCCATGACGGCAGAAGAAGCCCGGCAGTGGCGCAGCGCCCATCCCGCAATTTCCCCCTGGTGGGTCATTGTGTGGCAATTGGTCGCTGGCGTGGTGTTGGCCCTGGTTGCGGGTGTATGGGCTGGCAAAGTGGCAGGCATTTCTGCAGCCTACGGCGCCCTGGCGGTGGTTTTCCCCGCGGCACTGATGGTGCGGGGGCTGCAGCGTCAGCGTGCAGTGGCTCAGCCTGGAGCAGCCATGCTGGGGTTTGTGATTTGGGAGTCGGTGAAAGTTGCCTTGACGGTTGCCATGTTGTTGGCGGCACCCAAGGTGGTCTCGCCGCTCAGCTGGTTGGCCCTGGTGGCCGGCTTTGTGGTGACGATGAAGGTGTATTGGGTGGCCGCGTGGTTGCACTCGCGACGCCGAAGTCTCAACGGTTCGAATTGATATTTGGTGACCTATGTCTGTAGAAAACACTGGAACACATGCCCCCTCCGCTGGTGAATACATCCAGCACCACTTGCAACACCTGCAGAAGGATTTTTCCTTCCAGAGCGTGAAGCAAACCAGTATTGTTGATTTCAGCCTGTTCAATTTTGACTCGGTGCTGTTCTCGGTGATTTTGGGTGTGATTGGTTGTTTTGTGCTGTGGAGCGCCGCACGCAAAGCCACCTCCGGCGTGCCCGGCCGCTTCCAGGCTGCCGTGGAAATTTTGTCCGAGATGGTGGAAAACCAGGCCAAGGGTGTGATCCACAACGCCAAGAGCCGCAAGCTGATTTCCCCCTTGGCACTGACCGTGTTTGTCTGGATTTTCCTGATGAACGCCATGGACATGTTGCCTGTGGACCTGATTCCACAGATCTGGCACACCGCCGGCCCTGCCATGGGTTTCAAAGACTACATGCGTGTAGTGCCGACTGCTGACCTTTCCACCACCTTGGGCCTGTCTTGCTCGGTGCTGTTGATCTGTGTGTTCTACAGCATCAAGATCAAAGGTTTGGGCGGCTGGGCGCATGAACTGATTGCTGCACCGTTTGGTGACCACTGGGCCCTGTACCCTGTGAACTTCCTGATGCAGATGATTGAATACCTTGCCAAGACCGTCTCCCACGGCATGCGGTTGTTTGGCAATATGTTTGCAGGTGAGTTGGTGTTTATGTTGATCGCTCTGATGGGCGGGGGCTGGGCACTGTCCGCAACAGGTGTTGGCTTGGCTGTTGGCCATGTCATCGCCGGAACCGTGTGGACCCTGTTCCACATTCTGGTGATCACTTTGCAAGCCTTCATCTTTATGATGTTGACGCTGATCTACACCGGTCAAGCGCACGACGCACATTGATGTAACTGTTTCGTTTTTTGTTTTCGTTTTTCTTTTTCCACTAACTTTTAGGAGCTTCTCATGGAAAACATTCTCGGCCTCGTGGCATTGGCTTGCGGCATCATCGTTGGTCTGGGCGCTATCGGCGCTTCCATCGGCATCGCGCTGATGGGTGGCAAGTTCCTCGAATCTTCTGCACGTCAACCCGAGCTGATGAACGAACTGCAAACCAAGATGTTCATCTTGGCCGGTCTGATTGACGCTGCGTTCCTGATCGGTGTTGCTATCGCTCTGCTGTTCGCATTCGCCAACCCCTTCGTTCTGAAGTAATCAACGGCCCTTCACGTTAGAGAAGGAATCAAACCGTGAACATCAACGCAACCCTGTTCCTGCAGGCTATCGTTTTTGCGATCCTGGTGTGGTTCACGATGAAATTCGTGTGGCCCCCGATCACGAAAGCGCTGGACGAGCGGGCACAGAAGATCGCCGACGGCCTTGCCGCCGCCGACAAGGCCAAGGCCGAACTGGCGTCTGCCAACAAGCGCGTGGAAGCCGAACTGGCTACTTCCAAGAATGAAACCGCAGGTCGCTTGGCTGATGCCGAGCGTCGTGGACAGGCCATTGTGGAAGAAGCCAAGGCCCGCGCAACCGAAGAAGGCAACCGCATCATTGCGGCTGCCAAGGCAGAAGCCGAGCAGCAGTCCGTGAAGGCCCGTGAAGCATTGCGCGAACAGGTCGCCGCCCTCGCCGTCAAAGGTGCTGAGCAGATCCTGCGCAAGGAAGTCAATGCCGGTGTGCATGCCGACTTGCTGTCTCGTCTGAAGACTGAGCTGTAAGGGAAGACCATGGCTGAACTTGCCACCATTGCCAGGCCTTACGCCGAAGCCCTGTTCCAGGCCGCCAAAGCGGACTTGAACGGTGCAGCCGGGTGGCTGGACGAGCTGGCTGCAATTGCCCAAGACGGCCAATTGCAGCAGTTTGCCAGCAACCCCCAAATCACCCAAGCCCAGGTCTACGACTTGGTTACTGGCGTGATCAAGGCTGCGCTGTCGGAGCAAGGCAAGAACTTTCTGCGCACCGTGATTGACAACGGCCGCCTGGAAGCCCTGCCTGAAATTGCAGCCCAGTTCCGCGCGCTGAAAAATGCGCAAAGTGGACTCTCTGATGCTGTGGTGTACAGCGCCTTTCCGATTGACGCGCAAGCGCTGAAGGATGTGGCTGCTTCGCTCGAAAAGCGTTTTGGCCGCAAGCTCAATGTGTCCGTTGCGCTCGACGCCGATCTGATCGGCGGTATTCGCGTGGTGGTGGGTGACGAAGTGCTTGACACCTCCGTCAAGGCCCGTCTGGAACAAATGAAAGTGGCTCTCACTGCTTGAGGCGCAAGCCCCTTGTTGTGAAGCCCAACTAAAGAAAGAAGGAAAGAGTCATGCAACTCAATCCCGCAGAAATTTCTGAATTGATCAAGAGCCGTATCGACGGCCTGTCCGCCAGCACTGACATCCGTAACCAAGGCACCGTGGTGTCGGTGACGGACGGTATCTGCCGCATCCACGGTCTGTCTGACGTGATGCAAGGCGAAATGCTGGAATTCCCCGCTGGCTCCGACGGCCTGCCCACCTATGGTCTGGCACTGAACCTTGAGCGTGACTCGGTCGGTTCCGTGATCTTGGGTGAGTACGAGCACATCTCCGAAGGCGACACGGTCAAGTGCACCGGCCGCATTCTGGAAGTGCCCGTGGGCCCCGAGCTCAAAGGCCGCGTGGTCAACGCCCTGGGTCAGCCCATCGACGGCAAAGGCCCCATCAACGCTAAAATGACCGACGTGATTGAAAAGGTGGCACCTGGTGTGATCGCCCGTAAATCCGTGGATCAGCCCATGCAGACCGGCCTGAAGTCCATCGACTCCATGGTTCCCGTCGGCCGCGGCCAGCGCGAATTGATCATTGGCGACCGCCAGACCGGCAAAACCGCCGTGGCCATCGACGCCATCATCAACCAGAAGGGTCAGAACATGACCTGCGTCTACGTTGCGATCGGCCAAAAGGCTTCTTCGATCAAAAACGTGGTGCGCGCGCTGGAACAAGCTGGCGCCATGGAATACACCATTGTGGTGGCTGCTTCCGCCTCTGAATCGGCTGCCATGCAGTACGTGTCTGCGTACTCCGGTTGCACCATGGGTGAGTACTTCCGCGACCGCGGCGAAGACGCCCTGATCGTGTATGACGACCTGTCCAAACAAGCCGTGGCCTACCGCCAAGTGTCCCTGCTGCTGCGCCGTCCACCCGGTCGCGAAGCCTACCCCGGCGACGTGTTTTATCTCCACAGCCGTCTGCTGGAACGCGCAGCCCGCGTGAACGCCGAGTACGTGGAAGCCTTCACCAAGGGCGCCGTGAAGGGCAAGACCGGTTCTTTGACCGCTCTGCCTATCATTGAAACCCAAGCCGGTGACGTGTCCGCGTTCGTGCCTACCAACGTGATCTCGATCACTGACGGCCAGATCTTCCTGGAAACCTCGTTGTTCAACGCTGGCGTTCGTCCTGCGATTAACGCTGGTATCTCGGTGTCCCGCGTGGGTTCTGCTGCGCAGACCAAAGTGGTCAAGGGCCAGTCCGGCGGTATCCGCAACGACTTGGCCCAGTACCGTGAACTGGCTGCGTTCGCGCAGTTCGCTTCCGACCTGGACGAAGCCACCCGCAAGCAGCTGGACCGCGGTGCCCGCGTGACCGAGTTGCTCAAGCAAAAGCAGTACAGCCCCCAGTCCATCAGCATCATGAGCGCCTCGCTGTTCGCAGTGAACAAGGGCTTCATGGACGACGTGGAAGTCAAGAAGATCCTGGCTTTCGAGCACGGCCTTCATGCCTACCTCAAGGACAAGCACGCAGCCCTGTTGGCCAAGGTGGAAGACACCAAGGCACTGGACAAGGATGCCGAGGCTGAATTGACTGCTGCTGTGGCCGCGTTCAAGAAAACCTTTGCTTGATTTCCACCTGATCACAAGGAGCCATTGATGGCAGCAGGTAAGGAACTACGCACCAAGATCAAATCGGTGGAAAACACCAAGAAGATCACCAAGGCCATGGAAATGATCTCGGTCTCCAAGATGCGCAAGGCGCAGGAGCGTATGCGCGCTGCCCGGCCTTACAGCACGAAGATCCGGGACATTGCGACGAATCTGGGACAGGCCAACCCTGAGTACGTGCACAGCTTCATGAAGACCAACGACGCGAAAGCGGTGGGTCTGATTGTGGTGACCACGGACAAGGGCCTGTGTGGCGGTCTCAATACCAACCTGCTGCGCCAGGTCACCGGCAAACTGCGTGATACGCAGGCTGCCGGCAAGACCGCAAAGGCGGTTGCCATCGGTAGCAAGGGTCTGGGCTTCTTGAACCGTGTGGGCGCGCAAGTCGTTTCCCACGTCACCCACCTGGGCGACCGTCCTCACCTCGACAAGCTCATTGGGCCTGTCAAGGTGTTGATCGACGCGTATGTGGCGGGTGAGATCAGTGCGGTGCATGTCTGCTACAACAAGTTTGTCAGCACCATGAAGCAGGACCCGGTGGTTGAGCAATTGCTGCCACTGTCTGCGGACCAAATGGCAGCCGACAGTAAGGCCGATGGTGGCAGCCACGCTTGGGATTACATCTACGAGCCGGACGCGCAAACCGTCATCGACGAGTTGCTCGTGCGTTATGTAGAGGCTCTGGTGTTCCAGGCGTTGGCCGAAAACATGGCGTCTGAACACGCTGCACGCATGGTGGCCATGAAGGCCGCCACAGACAATGCCGGTAACGTCATTGCCGAGCTCAAGCTCGTTTACAACAAGACCCGTCAGGCTGCAATTACCAAAGAGCTGTCTGAAATCGTGTCCGGTGCAGCTGCCATCAGCGGCTAAGCGAATTCAAAATTATTGGAGCGAAAAATGCAAGCCCAAGGAAAAATTGTTCAATGTATCGGCGCCGTGGTGGACGTGGAATTTCCACGTGACCGCATGCCCCGTGTGTACGACGCGCTCAAGATGGAAGGCTCTCCGCTGACTCTCGAAGTGCAGCAGCAGCTAGGCGACGGCGTGGTGCGTACCATTGCGCTGGGTTCGTCTGACGGCCTGCGTCGCGGTCTGGTGGTGTACAACACCGGCGCACAGATCACTGTGCCCGTGGGCAAAGCCACGCTGGGTCGCATCATGGACGTGTTGGGTGCGCCCATCGACGAACGTGGTCCCGTGAGCCAAGAGCACACTGCGTCTATTCACCGCAAGGCCCCTTCGTACGACGAACTGAGCCCTTCGCAAGAACTGCTGGAAACCGGCATCAAGGTGATTGACTTGGTCTGCCCGTTCGCCAAGGGCGGCAAGGTGGGTCTGTTCGGTGGTGCCGGTGTGGGCAAGACCGTGAACATGATGGAACTCATCAACAACATCGCCAAGGCGCACAGCGGCTTGTCCGTGTTCGCTGGGGTGGGTGAGCGTACCCGTGAAGGTAAC
The DNA here is from genome assembly GCF_002943465.1 of Rhodoferax sp. TS-BS-61-7. Taxonomy (GTDB): domain Bacteria; phylum Pseudomonadota; class Gammaproteobacteria; order Burkholderiales; family Burkholderiaceae_C; genus Allorhodoferax. The sequence continues at coordinate 152,897 of NZ_PTQY01000004.1, read as the reverse complement.
GACTTCTACCACGAGATGGCCGATTCCGGCGTGGTGAACCTCGAAGACCTGCCCGAGTCCAAAGTGGCGATGGTGTACGGTCAGATGAACGAACCCCCAGGCAACCGTCTGCGCGTGGCCCTGACCGGTCTGACCATTGCGGAATCCTTCCGTGACGAAGGCAAAGACGTGTTGTTCTTCGTGGACAACATCTACCGCTACACATTGGCCGGTACCGAAGTGTCCGCGCTGTTGGGCCGTATGCCTTCCGCCGTGGGTTACCAGCCTACGCTGGCCGAAGAAATGGGCCGTCTGCAAGAGCGTATTACGTCGACCAAGGTTGGTTCCATCACGTCCATCCAGGCCGTGTACGTCCCCGCCGATGACTTGACCGATCCTTCGCCTGCTACCACCTTCGCTCACTTGGATTCCACCGTGGTGCTGTCCCGTGACATCGCTTCGCTGGGTATCTACCCTGCGGTGGATCCTCTGGACTCCACCAGCCGTCAGCTGGACCCGCTGGTGGTGGGTGATGACCACTACAACACCGCCCGTGCGGTGCAAGGCACGCTGCAGCGTTACCGCGAACTGCGCGACATCATCGCCATCATGGGTATGGATGACTTGGCCCCAGAAGACAAACTGGCTGTGGCACGTGCCCGCAAGATCCAGCGTTTCCTGAGCCAGCCGTTCCACGTCGCTGAAGTGTTCACCGGTTCTCCCGGCAAGTACGTTCCTTTGTCTGAAACCATCCGTGGCTTCAAGATGATTGTTGGCGGCGAATGTGATCACCTGCCAGAGCAAGCGTTCTACATGGTCGGCACCATCGACGAAGCCTTCGAAAAAGCCAAGAAAGTCTGATGACTTTGTGGGACAGATCTTTAGCTCTGTCCCCAACTGATTAGGAAAAAGATGAACACTATTCATGTTGATGTGGTCAGTGCAGAAGAGTCCATCTTCTCCGGTGAAGCCGTCTTCGTGGCGCTTCCCGGTGAGGCTGGCGAGCTGGGCATCAAGCCCCGCCACACGCCCCTGATCACGCGCATCAAGCCTGGCTCGGTGCGCATTGAAAAGGCCGATGGCAGCGAAGAGTTTGTGTTCGTGGCCGGTGGAATTCTGGAAGTACAGCCCCACTGCGTGACCGTGTTGTCTGACACGGCCATCCGCGGCAAGGACCTGGACGAAGAGAAAGCCAACGCAGCCAAGGCCGCGGCCGAAGAGGCGTTGAAAAACGCCAAGAACGAGATCGACATTGCGAAGATCCAGTCTGAGATCGCCATGATGGCGGCCGAGATCACGGCAGCACGCAAGTTCCTGCGCAAGAAATAAAGCGCCCTGCGCTTGCCCTGACACAACCGCCTTCGGGCGGTTTTGTCGTTTCTGGGCCGGCTTATGACAGGACGGGGGCGTCCGGCAGTTCGTTGGGGTTGTGCTGCCCAGGCTGGAGTGCGAAATGTTGCGTCAGCACGGCGCACATCGCGTCGATGGACTGGGCCAAGCCCTGTTCGTACTGGCCCGCACGCAGCGCTGTCGCCAGCTGCTGCACCACGCCTTGCCATTGGTCCGTGGGTACCACACGGTCCACGCCACGGTCGGCCACCAGCTCGATGGCGCGCTCGGCCAGGCACAGGTAAATCAACACACCATTGTTGTCTTCGGTGTCCCATACGCGCAGGCGGCCAAACTGGGCCAGCGCGCGCTGGCGCAAGAGGGTGGGGGTGTTGTCGGGGCGCAGCAGGTAGCTGTTGGGCAAGCCAGCCTCCACGCAGATGCGGATTTCTCCACTGTGCTGTGCCTCGCTGGCGACAACACGGGCTTGCAGGCGCTGCAGCACATCGGCAGACAACACGCGGTCAGCGTCTTCCATCCAGCGGTGTTTAAAAAGGCGCTGCAAACGAGACAACATCACCAGCCTCCCGAGGCACCACCGCCTCCAAAATTGCCGCCACCGCCCGAACTGAATCCCCCGCCGCCGGACCCCGAACTCCAACCACCACCGGAGCTTGTGCCACCCCAGGCCGTGTTATGTCGGTTGGAGCCGTATTTGTTGAGGCTGCTTAACAAGGTAAAAATAAGGGCGACCACGGCAGCCAGGCCCGCCAAAAGCATGCTGCTGGTGACAAACAACACCAAGCCACCGGCGATGCCGCCAGTGACCAGTGACCCCAGTTTGGTGCCCAGCACGCGGCGCACCATGCTGCCACCCACCGCCACCGCAAAAAACAAAAACACCGCCAAGTCCATCCACTGGAAGCCGGCTTGTGACCCGGTGTGGGCTGCTTGTGGCTCCGGCAAGGCCTCGCCGCGGATCAGCCCCATGATTTGCTCCAGCCCGGCGTCAATGCCCCCGGCAAAGTCGCCTTCTTTCAGGCGGGGCGCAATGGCCTGGTCAATCACGCGTTTGGCCATCAGGTCGGGGATGGCACCTTCCAGCGTCTTGGCCACTTCGATGCGTAGTTTGCGGTCGTTTTTGGCGATCAGCAGGATCAGGCCGTCGCCTACGTCCTTGCGGCCAATCTTCCAACTGTTTCCCACGCGGTTGGCGTAGCTGGTTATGTCTTCGGGGGCCGTGGTCGGCACCATCAGCAACACCACCTGGGCGCCGGTGGCCGCTTCAAAGGCCACCAGTTTGCTGTCCAGCGCCTGCTGCTGCGCGGTGCTCAGCGTGGCTGTGGTGTCGATGACATGGCTGCTCAGCGCGGGGACGGGTTGAAGGTCTTGCGCGTGCAAGACAGACGCGCATACCGCCAAGGCGAAGAACCCAACCAGCCACAGCACCCAGCCCTGGCGCCAACGAAGCAACAAGTGCATGCGGGCTTACTTCTTATTGAAGTCCACCACCGGTGGTGCACTGATGGCCGCTTCGTTCTGCACCGCAAACGCAGGTTTGGGTGCGTAGCTAAACACCATGGCCGTCAGGTTGCTGGGGAAGCTGCGCGCCAGCACGTTGTACTCCTGCACCGCCTGGATGTAGCGGTTGCGCGCCACGGTGATGCGGTTTTCGGTGCCTTCGAGCTGCACCCGCAGGTCGCTAAAGCCTTGGTTGGCTTTCAGGTTGGGGTACTGCTCGCTGACCACCATCAGGCGGCTTAACGCACTGCCCAACTCGCCTTGTGCGGCCTGGAACTTGGAAAACGCCTCGGGGTTGTTCAGCGTCTCCGGTGTCACCTGGATCGATGTGGCCTTGGCCCGCGCCTCAATCACCTTGGTCAGCGTCTCCTGCTCAAACGCGGCCTCGCCTTTGACGGTGGCCACGATGTTGGGCACCAGGTCGGCACGGCGCTGGTACTGGTTCAGCACCTCGCTCCACGCGGCCTTGGTTTGCTCGTCCAGGCGCTGAAAGTCGTTGTAGCCACAACCGCTCAACAGCGCAGTGGTCAAAGCCGCCACCAACCACGCCCAGGGCCGAAAAGAAGACAAACGCATGGGAACCTCCTGCTAATGCAACAGCCCGTACTATATAGAGCGCCACCCACCTGCACCACCATGACCCTACTCAACGCCCTGCAAGCCGCCCAGCGCGGCCCCGCGCCCCCAGCACCCCTGCCCGTGGCGTTGATCGCGGGAGCCGCAGGCACGCTGGGGGCCGAGGTGCTGCGGCGCCTGGTCGGCGGCCACCACTACCGCCAGCTGCGGGTGCTGGCGCAGGAGGACATGACCCCTGCGCTGGACCGGGTCGAAATGGTCCGTGTGCCCTCGGACGACCCCAGCGCCTGGCCACTGCAGCCCGCCACGGTGGGCGTCATCGTGTTTGACGCGCCCAATCTGTACAACGACCGTGAGCGCGCCTTGTGGACGCCACAACCCGCGCAGTTGCCCGCACTGGCCGCCTGGATGCTGCGTTGTGGTGTGCACACCCTGGCCGTGGTGGTGCCGCATGAACAGGGCCGCCTGCCGCAGGCCCTGAAAGCGGGCTTGGCCAACCTGGACGAACACGCCGTGGCCAGCATGGGTTTTCAGCGCCTGCTGCTGGTGCGCCCCGCCGTCACGCCCCAGGCGCCCCCACATGCCAATGTGCTGGAGTGGCTGGCCCACCGCATGCTGTCCATCTTTGCCTACATGGTGCCCAGCAACGAAATGCCGCCGCGCGCGGCAGACCTGGCTGCGCTGGTGGATGAGGCCTTGCGTGCCATGCCGCCCGGTGTGCACATTGCCCCACCCGAACTGGCGCGCCGCACCCGCGAGGCCACGGTGCAAGAGACCGTACGCGCCTGGCTCGCCCCCTGAGTTGGGAGAGAATTGCGCCATGCCCCGACACAAAGCCACACTGCATGCCGCCTTGGGCGGCACCCCCGACGAAGTCGAAGCCGCGTTTTACGAGGCGCTGCAGACCGGCGACATCGAAAAGCTCATGGCCTGCTGGGCCGATGAGGACGAGATTGCCTGCATCCACCCCGGCGGCCCGCGTGTGGTGGGCATGGGCGCCATCCGCGCCGCGTTTGATGCGCTGTTTGCGCACGGCGGTGCGGTGCATGTGCAGGCCGAGCAAATTCGGCGCGTCGACTCGCTGGCCAGCGCGGTGCACCATGTGCTGGAGCGGGTGGAGGTGATGACCCCCGAAGGCCCGGCCAAGGCCCATGTGTTGGCCACCAACGTGTACCACAAGACCCCGCAAGGCTGGCGCCTGGTGGTGCACCACGCCAGCCCCGGCACGGCCGAAGATGTGGCCCACACCCAGCAGACGCCCCAGGTGCTGCATTGAAGCAAAAAGTGCCACTAGCCCGCGTGGAATCTTCGCAAGCAGCTATGAATTATGTAGCGCCCCGCTGGTTGCCCGGTGGCAACCTGCAGACCATCTGGCCGGCGTTGTACTCGCGCCGCGTGTTCGGCCCGCACCCACAGTACCGGCGCGAACGCTGGGCTACGCCTGACGCGGATTTTGTGGACGTGGACTGGCTGACTAGCCCCCACGCTCCGCCGCCGTCGACGTCGCTCAAGGAGGAGCGCCCCTTGCTGGTGCTGTTCCACGGCCTGGAAGGCAGCTCCCGCAGCCACTATGCCGAAGCCTTTGCCGACTTTGCCCACACTCGCGGCATGGCCTACGCCGTACCCCATTTCCGTGGTTGCAGCGGCGAGCTGAACCACGCACCGCGTGCCTACCACTCGGGCGACTTTGCCGAGATCGGCTGGATACTGCAGCAGTTCCGCGCGAAGCACCGTGGCACCATCATTGCGGTAGGGGTGTCGCTGGGGGGCAATGCCCTGCTGCGCTGGGCGCAGGAGATGGGCGACAGCGCTGCGCAGGTGGTGCAGGGGGTGGCGGCCGTGTGTTCGCCCATCGACCTGGCTGCGGGTGGTTACGCGATTGGCCGTGGCTTCAACCGGCTGGTTTACACGCGCATGTTCCTCAACACCATGGTGCCTAAGGCGCTGCGCAAGCTAGAGCAGCACCCGGGCCTGTTCGACGGTGCGGCGCTCAAGGCCGCGCGTGACCTGTACGAGTTCGACAATATCTTCACTGCGCCGCTGCATGGCTTCAAAAGCACCGAGGACTACTGGGCCCGCGCGTCGGCCAAACCACACCTGGCCGCCATCCGCGTGCCAGCGCTGGTGGTCAACGCACGCAACGACCCCTTTGTACCCGCCTGGTGCCTGCCCTCGCAGGGCGAGGTGGGCGCACACGTGACCCTGTGGCAGCCCGCGCATGGCGGCCATGTGGGTTTTCCGCACGGGCCGGTGCCGGGCCATGTCCGCACCATGCCCGATGCCGTGGGCGGCTGGCTGGCCCGGCACTTGGCTTGAAGGGTACGCATGGACGATATCGTCAAACAAGCCATGGCCAAGTGGCCCAACGTGCCGGACTGTTATGGCTGGCTCGGGTTGGACGCACGTGGCCAATGGTTCATGCGCGACGATGCGGCCCAGGCGCAGGGCGCGTTTGCCAGTGGCCGCCCCGGCGCCAAGGGCAGCCGCCTGCAGCACGAGAAACTGATCGACTTCATCCAGCGCAACTACGCGGCCGACGCCAGCGGGCGCTGGTTTTTTCAGAACGGCCCGCAGCGTGTGTTTGTGGAACTGGAGGCCACGCCCTGGGTCTGGCGTGTGGCCGACGATGGTGCGGTGGCAGCCCACACGGGCGCGACGGTGCAGGTGCAAGAGGCGCTGCTGGACGAAGACGGTTGGCTCTACCTCGTCACCGACCTGGGTGTGGGCCTGGTCCATACGCAGGACACCGGGCGTGCGGCACAGGTGCTGGAGCAGGGCCTGTGGCCGCTGGACGCGGTGCGCCGGGTCGACCTGCCGCAGCGGTTTGGGTACGCCCTGAGCCCACAGGCGCAAACCCATTTGCTATCTAATCAATAGCTGTTTGCGCAATATCCACGGGGGGCAGACGTTGTGTCTGCCGTGGGTGGTGGGCTTATTTGGCCGCTTCGGGCGCAGCCGCCTTTTTGGGTTCCGCAAACTTGCCGCCGCTGCCGTTGACCATGTAGACCACGGCGCGTGCAATTTCAAAGTCGTCCAGGTCACCGCCGCCTTGGGCACCCATGGCACCCTTGCCCTTGAGGGCGGAGTTCAGCAAGGCATCAAAACCGGTCTTGATACGGGCACCCCAGGCACCTGCATCACCAAACTTGGGGGCGCCGGCCAAACCTGCGCCGTGGCAGGCCGCGCACTGGGCCGTGAAGACCTGCTCGCCGGTTTTCATTTCGCGGTTGGCATCGCGGATTTCGACCATGCCGACTTTCTGCAGGCGTTCGGCGGTGGACTTCTCCATGTTCACGGTGCCCGCAGCCGGTTTGTTGTCCGACGTCACGTAGTACACCAAACCAATGATCACGAAGATGGGGATCACAAAAGAGAAAAAAGCCGCCAGCAGCAATTGCTTGGGAGTCTTGATGGGACCAGTGTGGGCCTCATCGTGCGCAGTGGCGTGGCTGTTGTCGCTCATGGGTATCCTCAAAAATGTCGGGGGCTTCGAAACAGCTCGGGATTATAACGGGCACCCTCTGTGAAAACACCTACAATGCCCACTCTTCTGGACGCGGCTGTAGCTCAGTGGATAGAGTATTGGCCTCCGAAGCCAAGGGTCGTGGGTTCGATCCCCGCCAGCCGCACCATCCCCCTCACAGTGGCAAGCCCACATAGTTCTCGGCCAACACGGTCGATGCCGCCTGCGATTGCACCAGGTAGGCCAGTTCTGCCTCCTGCAGCTTTTGTCCGATCGCACCCTCGTCGGGAAAGCGGTGCATGAGGCTGGTGAACCACCACGAAAAACGCTCCCCTTTCCAGATGCGTTGCAGGCAGCGTTGCGAGTAGTGGTCCACCCCGGCGCTGGAGCGTTCCAGGTAGTACTCGATGAAGGCCATGGACAGGTACTTCACGTCGGTGGCGGCCAGGTTCAGGCCCTTGGCACCGGTGGGCGGCACGATGTGGGCTGCATCGCCGGCCAGGAACATACGGCCAAAACGCATGGGTTCGGTCACAAAGCTGCGCAGCGGTGCAATACTTTTCTCCAGCGACGGGCCGGTCACCAGCGTTTCGCGCGCCTCGGGGTCCAGGCGCATGCGCAGCTCTTGCCAGAAGGCCTCGTCGGACCAAGCCTCCGCCTTGTCGGTCAGCGGCACCTGCAGGTAATAACGGCTGCGTGTGGCGCTGCGCTGCGAACACAGCGCAAAACCGCGGCTGCTGTTGGCGTAAATCAGTTCGTGGTGCACCGGGGGCGTGTCGGCCAGCAGGCCCAGCCAGCCAAAGGGATAGACCTTCTCGTACTCGGTGATGGCGCCGGCGGGCACGCTGGCGCGGCACACACCGTGGAAGCCGTCGCAGCCGGCGATGAAGTCGCAGTCCAGGCGCTGCTGCTGGCCGTCTTTCTCATACAGGACGTATGGTTGCGCGCCATCAAAGTCGTGCACCGTGACTTTGCTCGCTTCGTAGATGGTGGGCAGGCCTGCCGCTGCGCGTGCGGCCATCAGGTCGCGCGTGACTTCGGTCTGGCCGTAGACCATGACCTGTTTGCCGCCGGTGAGGGCTTGCAGGTTGATGTGGTGGCGCGTCTCCTGGAACAACAAGTCAAAACCGCTGTGCACCAGGCCTTCGGCGTGCATACGTGCGCCCACACCGGCCTCGTCCAGCAGGTCGGTGGTCACCTGTTCCAGCACACCGGCGCGGATGCGCGAGAGCACGTAGTCGCCGCTTTGGCGCTCCAGGATGACGGCGTCAATGCCGGCCTTGTGCAAGAGCTGGCCCAGCAACAATCCTGAGGGGCCGGCACCGATGATGGCTACTTGTGTACGCATAAAAACTTCTCAGTGGAGGGAATGGACTTAGCTTAGGTCTGCCCCCTGGTTTGCGCCAACCGCACATGCGCCCATTGCGCGGTGATTGGAGTGCTTGCGCGATAATCGCGCAACATCGTTTGAAAGCCCACCATGATTCCGAGCGACCCGCACCCCGGCATTGCCAAGGCCGACCTGATAGCCGGCATGGCCAAAGGTTTGGCCGTGCTAGAGAGTTTTGACACCGAACGCCAGCGCCTCAACGCCACGCTGGCGGCCCAGCGTGCTGGCATCACACGTGCCGCCGCCCGCCGCCACCTGCTCACGCTGGCTTATCTGGGCTACCTTGAAACCGATGGCAGTTATTACTGGCTGTCCAGCAAGGTGTTGCGTTTTTCGGGCAGCTACCTGGCCTCGGCGCGTATGCCGCGGGTGCTGCAGCCCACGCTGAACCGGCTGGCGGCGCAAACGCAGGAGTCGTTTTCGGCCGTGGTGCTGGACGGGCATGAGGTGGTGATCGTGGCCCGCAGTGGCAACGACTGGCGCAGCTCACCCTCGGGCAAGGCCCAGGTGCTGGCCTATGGTCTGCACCTGGGGGCGCGCCTGCCCGCACACGCCACCTCCACCGGGCGCCTGCTGCTGGCGGCCCTGCCCAAGCCGCAGCTTGCCGCCTGGATCAAGGCGCAGCCCCTGCGGCGCCTGACCGCCCACACCGTGACCGACACCAAGGCCCTGCGCCAGAGCATTGACGCGGCGCGGCGGCAAGACTTCTACCTGGCCAGCGAAGAACACGAACTGGGCGTACTGGCCCTGGCGGTGCCGCTGCGCAATGCACAGGGAAATACGGTGGCCGCACTCAATGTGGTGGCCGCACCGCACCGCTGGACGCCACAGGCTCTGCAGAGCGAGCTGCTGCCGGTGCTGCTGGACGCGGCGCGCGAGTTGCGCCCGCTGTTGTAGGGCGCCGTGTTTTTTAAGCGCGCGCAGGCGCAGGCAACCTAAAATGCACCGCACACCCGCACGCAGCGGACGGATTCGGGTTGCCGGCCCGGTTTGCTGCAGGGCCCGCCTTGCCGGTTTTCCCCTTTACCTTCCCCACCCCATGCCCTTTTCCGACCTCGGTATTTCCCCCGCACTGGCGCACGCCATGGTGCTGCAGGGCTTTGTCTTGCCCACGCCCGTGCAAGCCCAAACCGTGCCCGTGGCCCTGGGCGGGCAAGACGTGCTGGCCTGTGCACAAACCGGCTCTGGCAAAACCGCCGCCTACGCCATGGTGCTGTTGGCGCAACTGGCCAGCCGCACACCACACAAGCCCCGCCAGGCCACCGCGCTGGTGGTGGTGCCCACACGTGAGCTGGCCACCCAGGTCGGCGACACATTGCGCACCCTGGCCCAACACGCGGGCCAGGCGGCCCGGGTGACGGTGCTGTTTGGTGGCGTCTCCATCAACCCGCAGCTCATGGGCCTGCGCGGCGGCACCGACATCGTGGTGGCCACGCCGGGCCGTTTGCTCGACGTGGTGGACCACCGCGCGTTGAACCTGGGCGGGGTGCAGACCCTGGTGCTGGACGAGGCCGACCGCCTGCTGGACCTGGGTTTCGCGCAGGAGCTGGACCGCATTCGCAGCCTGCTGCCCGCACGCCACCAGAGCCTGCTGTACTCGGCCACCTTTCCGGCCGCGGTGCGCGCCATGGCACAGGCCAGCCTGCACAGCCCGGTGGAGGTGAATGTGGTGGCCGAGGAGGGCGAGCAGCCCGACATTGCCCAGCGTGCCATCCAGGTGGATGCCAGCCAGCGCACCCAGCTGCTGCGCCACCTGATTGCCGAGCAGGGCTGGAGCCGGGTGCTGGTGTTTGTGGCCACCAAATATGCCGCCGAGATGGTGGCTGACAAACTGCGCCGCGCCGGCCTGCTGGCCGAGCCCTTCCACGCCCAGTTGAGCCAGGGCAAACGCACCCAGGTGCTGATGGACTTCAAGGCCTCGGCCATTGGGGTGGTGGTGGCCACCGATGTGGCGGCACGTGGCATCGACATCAGCGATCTGCCGGTGGTGGTGAACTTTGACCTGCCGCGCTCTGCCACTGACTACACCCACCGCATCGGCCGCACCGCACGCGCCGGCGCCAGCGGCCTGGCGGTGAGTTTTGTCACGGCCGACATGGAGGCGCACTTCCGCCTGATCGAAAAGCGCCACCGCATCAGCATTGCACGCGAGCAGGTGACGGGTTTTGCGCCCGCGGCCACCGCGCCGGTGGCCACGCTGGGTGGCGGCATCAAGGGCCACCGCCCCAGCAAAAAAGACAAGCTGCGCGCGGCGGGACTGCTGCCACCCTTGGCATAAATGCTATTCATTTAGTAGCTGCTCGCGCAATATCCACGGGGGCTAGAGCCCTGTTTGGCATGTAAATAAGGGGCTATCCCATGTCGGATGACTACCAGATCGAGATTCCGCAGAGTTTTCTGGCCCTGTACACCGACACCCGGCGCAACCGCCTGCACACACCCTGGCCAGAGGTGGTGCAGCGCTACGAGCTGTGCGAAGACCTGGCCAACCTGCTCACCACCACCGCACGCGACATGGAGTTCAGCCTCGGAATCACCGAGTCGGACGTGTTGTCGCGTGTCCACCAGGGGCTGCTGGGCGAGGCAGCGGTGGTCACGCCGGCCGAGGCGCAGTGGGTGGTGTGCCGCCTGGCCGAGCTGCTGGCTTGGGCCTTGCCGCTGTAACCTTTCTGTAACCGCATTACCTGAGGTGCCCAAAAATGATGCATGTCTGGTTTTTTATCTCCATTGGACAAAATCGGTTTTGAAATTTGCTTTTGAAGCTGATTTTTGAGGGTTTTCCCTGAGTTGTGTGGCGTGTAATCTGGTTACATTTTGGGTCGTAGCGGAGGCACCGCTGTCCAACCGTCAGGAGCATGCATATGAGTCAGTCCGATGTCCGTTTGCGCGGAATCGTCAAAAACTACGGCAAGGCCGATGTCATCCATGGCATCGATCTGGACATCGAACCCGGTGAGTTCACCGTGTTTGTGGGGCCGTCCGGCTGTGGCAAAACCACCTTGTTGCGCATGATTGCGGGCCTGGAAGAGATTTCCGGCGGCGACCTCAACATCGGCGGCGTACGTGTCAACGAGCTTGGCCCGTCCGAACGCGGCGTGGCCATGGTGTTCCAGAGTTACGCGCTGTACCCGCACAAGACCGTCTACGACAACATGGCTTTCGCCCTCAAGATAGCCAAGACGCCCAAGGCCGAGATTGAGCGCCGCGTGCGCGAAGCCTCCGAGATCCTGCAGCTCACCGAGTACCTGGACCGCTTGCCCAAAGCCCTGTCAGGCGGCCAGCGCCAGCGCGTAGCGATTGGCCGGGCCATCGTGCGCGACCCCAAGGTGTTTTTGTTTGACGAGCCGCTGTCCAACCTGGATGCTGCCCTGCGCACCAAGATGCGCGTGGAGCTGGCCACGCTGCACCGCCGCCTGGGTGCCACCATGGTCTATGTGACCCACGACCAGGTCGAGGCCATGACATTGGCCGACAAGATTGTGGTGCTCAACAAAGGTCGGGTCGAGCAGGTCGGCCGTCCGCTGGAGCTGTACAACAAGCCCGCCAGCATGTTTGTGGCGGGGTTTATTGGCTCCCCCCAAATGAACTTTTTGGGCGGCGACATTGCGGCCCGGCACAACGTGGCCACGATTGGTTTGCGCCCGGAGCACCTCAAGGTGCAAGCCGGCGGCCCCATCCAGGGCACGCTCAAACATTCCGAACAACTGGGCAACGAGACCTTTGCCTATGTCAGCGCCGGGGCGTTTGGCGACATCACCGCGCGTATGGATGGCACGCTGGGGCTGGAGCCCGGCAAGCCGATTGAGCTGGGCTTTGTGCCCGAGCACCTGTACCGCTTCAACGCCGAAGGCAAACGCGTCGACTGACGCGCTGAGGGATTCATTTTTTTACGTGTTGCGGATGGGCCGCGGCACAACAAGAGGAGAGAGACGATGTTCAAGAAATCCATGATCGCCGGGGCTTCGGCTTTGGCATTGGGCGCGCTGGTAAATCCGGCACTGGCTGCAGACTACAAGGGCCCGGACCTGAAGGGTGAAGTCATCACCGTGACTTGCCCTTGGACCGGTGCCGAAGAAGGCATGTTCAAAAAGGTGGTGGCCAATTTTGAGAAAGCCACCGGCGCAACCGTGAAACATTCCTGTTCGCAAAGCTCCGAGCAGCAAATCGTGATCGACATCAAGGCCGGCTCGCCGTCCAACATCTCGGTGTTCCCCCAGCCGGGTCTGGCCGCCAACATGGCCGCCATCGACGGCCTGAAACCCCTGGGCCCCAAGGCACAAGAGTGGGTGAAGAAGAACTACGCCGCTGGCAGCTCCTGGGCCGACCTGGGCACCTACGCCAACAAGGCTGGCAAAAAAGAGTTCTACGGCATGTTCTACAACGTGAACGTGAAGAGCCTGGTCTGGTACCTGCCTGAGAACTTCAAGGAAAAGGGCTACAAAGTACCCAAGTCCATGGAAGACCTGCAGGCCCTGACCAAGAAAATTGCCGCTGACGGCGGCAAGCCCTGGTGTATCGGCCTGGGCTCGGACGCTGCCACCGGCTGGCCCGCCACCGACTGGGTGGAGGACATGATGTTGCGCACCCAGACCCCCGAGGTGTACGACGGCTGGGTCAGCAACAAAGTCAAGTTCAACGACAAACGAGTGGTGGAAGCCATTGAGGCCTACGGCTGGTTTGCCAAGAACGACGCCTATGTGGACGGCGGCGCCAAGGCCGTGGCCACCGTGAGCTTCAAGGACAGCCCCAAGGGTCTGTTCGGTTCGCCTCCCAAGTGCTACATGCACCGTCAAGCTTCCTTCATTCCCGCCTTCTTCCCTGACGGCAAGGCCGACGAAGCCGACTTCTTCTACTTCCCGTCCTTTGCCAGCAAGAAGCTGGGCAACCCGGTTCTGGGCGGCGGCACCATCCTGACCATCACCAAGGACAGCAAGGGCGCCCGTGCCTTCATGGAGTACCTGCAGCATCCCCAGTCGCATGAAATCTGGATGGCCGAAGGCGGCTTCCTGACCCCGCACAAGGGTGTAGACCTGGCCAAGTACAAGACTGCGTCGCTGAAGAAGCAGGGCGAGATTTTGCAAAACGCCACGACCTTCCGCTTTGACGGTTCCGACCTGATGCCTGGCGCCGTGGGTGCGGGCAGCTTCTGGAAGGGCATGGTCAACTACTCTGGTGGTCAGTCGGCCCAAGCCGTGGCAGACGAAATCCAGAAGAGCTGGGACGCTATCAAGTAAGTATCTCCTCTGACCGCGCAGTGGTGCGCGTCTTCCGGCCGGCGGCTTGCGGGCTGCCGGCCCTTTTGAATCCCTGTCGAACTCTTCTTCACGCAACGTACCAGAGCGCGTCCCATGACCGATCAAATCCTCCAGACCCTGACTGCGGTGGTGGTCAGCATTGCGTTTTGCCTGCTGTACTTTGCCGGCTCCAATTTCTTGCTCGACAAAATTGTCCACCTGCCCATTGGCAGCAAGAGTGGGCGCGAGCGGGTTCGCGCCAGCGTGCGGCCCTGGTTGTTCCTGGCACCGGCGCTGTTTCTGCTGGGCATGTACCTGCTCTACCCGCTGTTCGAAACCTTTCGCCTGAGCTTCTTCGACGCGACGGGTGAGCAGTTTGTCGGTTGGGCCAATTACCAATGGGTGTTGGTCGACCAGAATTTTTTGATCACCATCCGCAACAACTTCATGTGGCTGCTGGTGGTGCCGGCGGCGGCTACCGCACTGGGTCTGATCGTGGCGGTGTTGGCTGACCGCGTCTGGTGGGGCGGTTTTGCCAAGTCCATGGTGTTCATGCCCATGGCCATCAGTTTTGTGGGGGCTAGTGTGATCTGGAAGTTTGTCTACGACTTCCGTGGCCCCGATGCCGAGCAGATTGGTATCTTGAACGCCATGGTGATGGGCATGGGTTTTGAGCCCCAGGCCTGGGTCACGGTGCCGTTCTGGAACAACTTCTTCCTCATGGCCATCCTGATCTGGATCCAGACCGGTTTTGCCATGGTCATTTTGTCTGCCGCGCTGCGCGGTGTGCCACACGAAACGATTGAAGCGGCGCGCATCGATGGTGCCAGCGAATTGCAGATCTTCTTTGAAATCATGGTGCCGCAGGTCATGTCCACCGTGCTGGTGGTGTGGACCACCATCACCATCACCGTGCTCAAGGTGTTTGACATCGTGATGGCCATGACCGGTGGCCAGTGGGACACCAGCGTGTTGGCCAACCTGATGTACGACTGGATGTTCCGCGGCGGTGGTGATTACGGGCGCAGCTCCACGCTGGCCATGGTGCTCATGTTCGCCGTCATTCCCGTCATGGCATTCAACATCCGCCGGTTCCGTACCGAGGAGGCACAACGATGAAAAAATACTTCAGCCTGCCATCGCTGGCCGCCCAGGCTTTGCTGCTGGCTATCGTGCTGGTGTGGGTGCTGCCCACCTTCGGCCTGTTCGTCTCCAGCTTTCGCGACAAGCAGCAACTGGTGTCCAGCGGCTGGTGGACCTCGCTGTCCACTCAAACCCGTGCCGACATGCGCCGCACCGGTGGTGGCCAAAGCGCGGTGCAGGATGGCGACAAGACCGTCATCCAGGGACGGCTCCTGGGCGAGCAATCGGCCGTGCGCATCAAGCAGTTTTCGCTCAAGTCGTCCAACCCCAAAGAGTTTGCCGTGGGCACCGTGGCCGAGGTGGGGGATGGTCAGGTGTTTGACGAAGAAGACGGCAAACCCGACGGCACGCTAACCGTGGCGGCCGATGGGGCCTACCGCTTGGAGCTCAATGCGCCGTACGACAAGGACCGTGGCATTCGGGTGTTCTACGTGGCCGAGTCTCCCCCCGTGTTTCTGACGCAGAACTACGAAAAGGTGGTGGCCTCCGAAGGCGTGGGCCAGGCCTTTCTCAACACCTTCAAGGTCACGATCCCCGCCACTTTCATTCCCATCCTGATTGCGGCCTTTGCGGCGTACGCGTTCAGCTGGATGGAGTTTCCAGGGCGCAAGTGGTTGTTTGTGGTGGTGGTGGGCCTGCTGGTGGTGCCGCTGCAGATGTCGTTGATTCCGCTGCTGCGCCTGTACAACCAATTGGGCGAAACCTTTGGCATGGAGTCCAAGTCATACCTGGGGGTGTGGCTGGCGCATTCGGCCTTTGGCTTGCCACTGGCCATCTATCTGCTGCGCAACTACATCGCCTCGCTCCCCCGCGACATCATCGAGAGCGCGCGCATGGACGGGGCTTCGCACTTCCAGATTTTCATAGGCATCGTGCTGCCGCTGTCGATTCCCGCGCTGGCCAGCTTTGCCATCTTCCAGTTCCTCTGGGTGTGGAATGACTTTTTGATCGCCCTGGTTTTCCTGGGCAAGGCGCCCGACCAGATCGTGCTGACCATCAAGCTCAACGATCTGTTGGGTTCGCGCGGCGAAAGCTGGGAAATCCTGACCGCCAGCGCCTTTGTGTCCATTGCCGTGCCGGTGGCGGTGTTCTTCTCGCTGCAGCGATTTTTTGTGCGCGGTTTGCTGTCCGGTTCTGTCAAATAATCTTCTTCACTTTTCGTTTTCTGTATGACCAAAGCATCGAATGACAACTGGTGGCGCGGCGGCGTCATCTACCAAATTTACCCCCGCAGTTTTGCCGACAGCAATGGCGACGGCATTGGGGATCTGGACGGCATCACCGCCAAGCTGGACTACGTGGCCGCACTGGGGGCCGACGGCATCTGGCTCTCGCCCTTCTTCAAGAGCCCGATGAAGGACTTTGGTTACGACGTCAGCGACTACTGCGATGTGGACCCGATGTTTGGCACCGTGGCCGATTTCCGCAAGCTGGTGGACCGTGCCCATGCACTGGGCCTGAAGGTCATGATTGATCAGGTGCTCTCGCACAGCTCCGACCAGCACCCCTGGTTTGTGGAGAGCCGCTCCAGCCTTACCAACCCCAAGGCCGACTGGTACGTGTGGGCCGACGCCAAGAGCGACGGCACGCCGCCCAACAACTGGCTCTCCATCTTTGGCGGTAGCGCATGGCAGTGGGACACGCGCCGCTGCCAGTACTACATGCACAACTTCCTGACCAGCCAGCCGGACTTGAATTTCCACAGCCCTGAGGTGCAGAACGCTTTGCTGGACACGGTGAAGTTCTGGCTGGACCTGGGCGTAGATGGTTACCGCCTGGATACGGCCAACTTCTATTTCCACGACGCCCAGTTGCGCAGCAATCCTGCGCGTGGCCGCCCTGATGGGGAAGACCCTGCTGTCAATGCTGTGAACCCCTATGGTTGGCAGTGGCACCAACATGACAAGAGCCAGCCCGAAAACCTGGCCTTCTTGCGTCGCCTGCGCGCGCTGCTGGACCAGTACCCCAACACCACCATGGTCGGTGAAATTGGTGACGACGACGGCCTGGCCCGCGTGGCCGAGTACACCAGTGGCGGCGACAAACTGCACATGGCGTATTGCTTTGACCTGCTAGGCACCGCCCACAGCGCAGCGCACTTCCGCGGTTTTGTGCAGCGTTTTGAAGAAGTGGCACCCGGGGGCTGGCCCTGCTGGGCACTGTCCAACCACGATGTGGTGCGTGTGGCCAGCCGCTGGGGCCAGGGCACGCAGGCTGCCCACCCAGAGCTCTTGCGCCTGGGCGCTGCCCTGCAAATGAGCCTACGTGGCTCGCCCTGCATTTACCAGGGTGACGAGCTGGGCCTGCCCGAAGCCGACATTGCGTTCGAAGATCTGCAAGACCCCTACGGCATCACCATGTGGCCCGAGTTCAAGGGTCGCGACGGTTGCCGCACGGCCCACCCATGGTCCAAGGACTCGGCCGATCTGGGCTTCTCCAGTGCAGCCAAACCGGTGGCCCCTTGGTTGCCGGTGATCGAGCCGCACCGCGCGCTGGCGGTCGATGTGCAGGAGCGAGATGCGGGCTCGCTGCTTAACTTCTACCATGGACTGCTGCGCTGGCGCAAAAACCAGCCAGCATTGGTCAGCGGCACGCTCACCGTGTTGCCGGCGCACCCGCAGGTGCTGGCTTTTGTGCGTGCCTTTGAAGGCCAGCAGGTGCTGTGTGTATTCAACTTCAGCGACACCGCTGTGCAGTGGGAGATCCCTGCGACCTACGCCGCGTCCACGGTGCTGGCAGGCAGTGGCCTGGCCGATGCACCCCGCGCAGGCAACACGCTGCAGCTAGCACCGTGGGGTGGGGCTTACTACCAACTGGGTTAAGCTGTACGCTCAGGGGCTGGCACCATTTGGACCGTGCCGCTCCCCCCTGAAATTCCCCTGATGCCTCCCGTCACTCGCCCGCGTCTCAACACCATTGCCGGCCCCTTGCTGGGCGAGTTTTTACTGGGCATGAGTGTGGCCATGGGGGGCTTGTGGTTGGCCTCGCAGACCTCGGATGCCGCTGCCGGCGCGTTTGGCTTGGTGAACCAGATTCTGGAAACCCTGTTTGTGGTGTTCCGTGTGCTGGCGATTGGCCTGGGCGTGGTGGTGACCCAGTACCTGGGCGGTGGGCAGCATGCCGCCTCGCGGCGGGCTGCCTTGCTGGCCCTGGGGGCCAGCACCTGGGCGGGTGTTCTGGTGGTCTGTACGGTAGTGGCAGGCAATGATCTGGTGCTGGACTGGCTCAATGCGCCCGAGGCGATCGTGGCACTGGCCGCACCGTTTTTGCAGTGGTTTGCGCCTGCACTGATGCTGGAGGCCTACAACCTGAGCATGGCCTCCGTGCTACGTGCCCATCTTTTCTCGCGCGACTCCCTCAAGGTCATGATCGTCATGCACAGCAGTCACTTGCTGTTGGCCGCCGTGTTGATGCGCGGCTGGGGCGAGTGGGACGGCATGGGATTGGAGGGCTACGCAATTGCCATGCTGGTCAGCCGCGCACTGGGGCTGGTGATGCATTTGTGGTTCTGGCGCATCCGCATGCATCTGGTGCCGCAAGGGCGCGATTGGTGGGCGGCGAGCTGGAAAGACCTGGGGCCGGTGCTGCGCGTGGGCTTGCCCGGCGCTGGAGTCGAGGTAGCGTACCGCGGCGCCTTCATGGTGTCGGTGGCGGCCACGGCTCGCTTGGGTGTGACGGCACTGGCCACCCACTCTTACACCCTGCAACTGCTCAAGTATGTGCTGCTGACCAGCATGGCTATTGGGTGGGCCTGCGAGATCATGGTGGGCCGGCTGGTGGGCGCGGGCGACTTGCGTGTGGCCAACGGCCTGGTGCGCAAGGCGGTGCGCAATGGGCTGCTGGCCTCGGGGTCGCTGGCACTGCTGGCTGCGCTGGGCGCCCCTTGGCTGATGCGCATGTTTACCAAAGACCCGGCGGTGATTCAGGCCGCCCAGACTCTGTTGTGGATTTCATTGGTCTTGGAAACCGGGCGCGTATTCAACCTGATCTTGAACGGGGCCCTGCGGGCGACGGGCGACGCGATTTACCCCGCGGCCTCCAGCGTGGCCTCGCTGGTGTTGGTGCTGGGCGTGGGGTCGTTCTGGCTGGGCCGTCTGTTTGGCCTGCCTGGCATCTGGATGGCTTACGCCATTGACGAATGGATTCGTGGCTTGTTGCTCTTGGCTCGCTGGCTGTGGCGCGGTTGGTTGCCCAACGCGCGCGACAGCCGTAGACGCTTGCGCGCCGGCGAGTAAGCGACGACCTAACCAAAGGTGCAGGGCAAGACGCCTTGCACGCCGGGCTCCAAGACAAAAATGCTACCGGCCAGCGGATAACGCTCCAGCGTGGCACCGTCCAGGCCCACACGGGCGCTGGTGACCAGCAGCAGGTCCAGGTTTTTGCCACCAAAGGCCATGCTGGTGATCTGCGGCGCGGGCAGAGGGATGGTGCGCAGCAAGGTGCCTTGCGGTGCGAACTGCCGTATGCAGCTGCCACCCCAAAACGCCACCCACACATTGCCATCGCGGTCCAGCGTCATGCCATCCGGCGTGCCCTCTTCACCGCCAAACTTGTTCCACACCGTCTTGCCGGACAGCACGCCTTGGGGCGACAGGTCGTAGCGGTAGACGGTATCCAGGAACGAGTCGGTGTGCAGCATCCAACTACCGTCGTGTGCGATGGCCGGGCCGTTGGCGATGTAGATGCCGCTTTCGACCACGCTGATTTCCCCCGACGGTGCGAGCTGGGCCAGGCGGCCCTGGCGCAAACCAGGTTCGTCGTTGCGCATGGAGCCGGCCCAGATGCGGCCATGGCAATCGGCCTTGCCGTCGTTCAGGCGCACCAGTGGTTCACCGGGGTGGGGCGTGCCCATGGGTTCGATGCGCAGCTCCGGCTCCAGCCAAAGGCGCACAAAGCCCGACTGCAGGCCGGCCATGAAACCATCGCCATCGGCGCGCGGTACCAGCCAGCAAATGCGCTCGGGCATGGCCCAGCTTTGGCGCGTGTCCGTGGCCGGTGTCCAAGCGTGCAGGGCCTTGCCGTGGATGTCAACGAAGAAGAAACGGTCGCTGGCGGCGTGCCACAGCGGGCCCTCGCCCAGCAGCAGTTCCGCAGGCCAGACGGTGCGAATGGGGGGCATGTTCAGGTCCATCCGGCGTCCACCACAAAGTCTTGCGCCGTTACCATGCGGCTGTCGTCGGCCGACAGGAACAGGGCCATATTGGCCACGTCGCTGCCCACAATGCGGCCGGGTAGGCACTGGTTCTCGTCCATGGCTTTTTCACCGGCCTCGTCCACCCACATGGTGAGTTGTTTCTCGGTCATGATCCAGCCGGGTGACAGGGTGTTCACGCGGATATTGAGCTTGCCCAGGTCACGTGCCAGGCTGCGGGACAGGCCCACGGTAGCCGACTTGCAGGTGGCGTACACGGGGTAGCCCGCGCCCTTGATCATCCAGCTGATGGAGCCCAGGTTGACGATGGAACCACCGCCCAGGCGTTTCATGCCCTCCACCACGGACTGCGCTGCAAAGAAGGCAGGGCGCAGATTGATGGCCACACGCCAGTCAAAGTCGTCAGGAGTCACATCGGCCAGGTCGTGGCGCTGGTCATTGGCCACGTTGTTCACCAGCACGCTAATGTCGCCAAAGCGCTCCGCGGTGGTGGCAATGGCGGCCTTCAGTGCCGCCACATCGGCCGCATCACTCTGCAAAAACAGTGGCGTGGGTCCGAACGCGGACGCGGCTTCGATGACCTGCGCGGCCGATTCGGCGTTGCGGCCCGTGAAGGCGACTTGGGCGCCTTGGCGGGCGTAAGCGATCACGATGTCTGCGCCAATGCCGGAGCTGCCACCGGTGACAAAGACCGTGCGCCCGGCCAAGCTGGGGTACTTGGCAAAGGTGGAAAGGGAAGGGGTTTGCATAGGAGGGTGGAGAGTTGCCGGCAAATTGTAATGGGAATGTTTAAATCATCATACAAATAAACTGCATCCGGAAAAAATCACCCGGACGGTGGAATCACCGCCCGTTTCATCAGCGATCGGGTGTCTGACAGCAGGCCCGCCATCCGGTGCAGCGCACTCTGGGCGTCACGCGCCTGGATGGCTTCAAACACCTTTTGGTGGTCGGGCAGGGCCTGTTTGAAGTTCTCGGAGGTGCGGGCGCTCACGGCCAGCAGCGACTCCAATGCGCTGCCGATGATGGCGGCCAGTGGCATGAGCAGCGGGTTGTTGGTGGCCTTGAGCACGGCGGTGTGGAAGGCCAGGTCGGCCTGCACCCATTCGCTAATGTGGTGGGCTGCCTGCATGGCGTCCAGCGCGCGCGCAATGTCGGCCAGCTGCTCAGGCTTATGGCTGGTGGCGGCTAGGGCGGCCGCCGAGGGCTCGATGATTTCGCGCAGCTCGGTCAGGTGCTGCAAAAACTCGGCATCCGCACCCGTGGCGCAGCGCCAGGCCAGGATGTCGGGGTCCAGCAGGTTCCATTGTTCGGTGGGGCGCACGCGCGTGCCAATGCGCGGGCGCGGCTCCAGCAGGCCTTTGGCCGCCAGCACCTTGATGGCCTCGCGTAGCGCAGTGCGGCTGACCGCCAGTTCGGCGCAGAGCTGGTCCTCGTTTGGCAGCAAGGCACCGGCCGCATAGATGCCGCCGACCACCCGGCGCCCCAACTCGTTCACCACCTGGCCATGCAGGTTGCGCCCGGCATAGGTGGCGTGGTTAGGGGGTACGGAGGGCTTCATGGGGCAGGGCGAAGGTGTTTTGCGACAAAATCGGGTTTAATCATCATATGTTTAAATTTGCCTGAACATCTACTGTGAATTCCAAAAATATGGTCGCCAACCCTGCTGTGTCGATTGTCGGTGTGGACTGGGGTACCACCCACCGCCGCGCCTATGCCATCACGGGCGATGGCCTGCTCACGCGTGAAATCTCCGATTCCGACGGCGCCCTGGCCTGCAAAGACCGCTTTCCCGCCGCGCTGGATGCCGGCTTGCAGGCGCTGGACGTGCAAGGCACGGGCGTAGTGCTGGCCGGCATGGTGGGCAGCGCGCTGGGCTGGCACGAGGTGCCCTATGTCGACAGCAGTGTGCCGGTGCAAGACCTGGCCGCCCATGCCATGCGGGTGCCCGATGCGGCGCCCGGCGTGTCAGCCATCATCATTCCGGGCTACCGCGTGCGCAATGCGCAGGGCGTACCCGATGTAATGCGCGGGGAAGAAACCCAGCTGCTGGGCGCCTGGGCCCTGGGCCACCGCAGTGGCTGGTTTGTGCTGCCCGGCACCCACAGCAAATGGGTGGAGTTATACGAAGGTCGCGTGGTGCAACTGCGCACCTATATGACCGGTGAATTGTTCGACTTGCTCAGCAAACATGGCACCGTGGCCGCGGCGGCTGGTGGCGCGATTCGCGTGTGGGACAAGACCGCCTTTGCCGATGGCGTGAAGGCCGCAGGCCACCATGCGCTGAGCCACCAGATTTTCAGCGTCCGGGCGCGTGTGGTCTGCAAGGACATGCCTGCCTCCAGCACCACCGCGTACCTGAGCGGCCTGTTGATTGGCACCGAACTCAAAGACGTGCTGCAGGGCCATGCGGGCACGGGCCCCCAGGGTACGTTCAAGCTGCTGGGCTCGCCGCAGTTGGCGGCCCACTACCAAACCGCGGCCCAACACCTGGGCCTGTCGTTTGACATCCTCGATGCCAAGGCTGCCTTTGTGGCGGCTGTCCACCACATCCAACAGAACTGGAAACCCCTATGAGCGATTCGCTGGAACTGCTGGCGCGTGCGCGCCGCACCCCTTTGGTGGCCATCTTGCGCGGGCTGTTGCCCGCCGAGGCACAGGCCGTGGGCGAGGCCTTGGTCGCGAGCGGGTTTCGCACGCTGGAAGTGCCGCTGAACCGCCCCGGCGCGCTGGAATGTATTGCCACGCTGGCCCGTACCCTGCCGGCCGACGCGATTGTGGGGGGCGGCACCATGCTGACCGTGGCGGACGTGGAGGCCGTGCACGCTGCCGGTGGCCGCCTCATGGTGTCACCCAACTGCGATGTGGCCGTGATCCGCCGCGCGGTGGAACTGGGCATGCTGACCGCGCCCGGTGTGGCCACGCCTACCGAAGCCTTTGCGGCCCTGCAAGCGGGCGCCCATGCACTCAAGCTGTTCCCTGCCGATATGGTGGGCCATGGCGGCATCAAGGCGCTGAAGTCGGTGCTGCCCGCCGGTACCGACTTGTGGCCCGTGGGTGGAATCACGCCTGAAAGCATGGGCCCTTGGAAAAAGGCCGGGGCTACCGGCTTTGGTATTGGCAGCCAGCTGTTTGCGCCCGGTACGTCCGCGGCCGATGTGCTGACCCGCGGCCGCGCCTACGTGCAGGCCTGGCAGCAGGCCTAACGCTTTTTAGCCCTGCTTCAGGGCCAGGGCCCGCTCGTAGAGCGCGTTGCGTGCCTCGCCCGTGATGTCAGCGGCCAGCTTGACGGCCGTTTTCAGTGGTAGTTCTTCCAACAGCAGCTTGAGCACCCGGTCGTCTGGCGCCTGGGCGGCACTTGCAGGGGCAGGGTGAATTACCAGCGCAAATTCCCCGCGCAGCCGGTTTGCATCGGCCGCCAACCAGGCGGTGAAATCGTTGGCCGCCACCGTGGCAATGTCTTCAAATTGCTTGGTCAGTTCACGACCGATGGTCACCAGGCGCGTGTCCAGCGGCGCTAGCGCCAGGGCCAACGCCTCAATGCGGTGGGGCGCTTCCAGCAACACGACGGCGCGGCGTTCTTCCGCCAGGAGCTGCACTTCATGGGCACGCTCAGTGGCCTTGGAGGACAGAAACCCCCGGAACACAAAACCGCTGTGGCCATCACCACCTTCGGCCAAACCTGCCGCGCACAAGGCCGTGGTCACACTGCTGGCGCCGGGCAGGGGAATGCTGCGCAGGCCGGCGGCGCGCACCTGGGTCACCAGTCGCGCGCCGGGGTCGCTAATACCGGGTGTGCCGGCATCGCTCACATAGGCCACACGCTGGTCTTGGCGCAGGCGTGCCACCACCCCTTCCGCCGCCTGGGCCTCGTTGTGCTGGTGCACGGCCAGCAGCTGGCCGGAGGATTTGTCGATGCCGTAGGCGCGCAGCATTTGCTGGGTATGGCGTGTGTCTTCGCAGGCAATGGTGTCGGCCAGCGCCAGCACATGCAGCGCGCGCAGGCTGATGTCGGCCAGGTTGCCAATGGGGGTGGCTACCAGGTACAACGCGCCCTGCGGATAATGCTGCGCACCGGCGGCCTCTTTGGCAGCGGACAGGGCAGAGATAAAAGACGCACTCATATGGGGTTCTTTCCAACACGACCAGCACGAAGCGCCACCACCAAACAGCTGGGGGACGCGGGAGAAGATGCCGCTCTGCGTTATTTGCAAAGGCAGGGGTTGGTGCTGGTCACCCGCAATTATCGAACCCCCGGACGGGGTGGTGGCGAAATCGACCTGATCATGCGCGCACCCGATGGCACGCTGGTGTTTGTCGAGGTGCGCAAACGGGCCTCCAGCAGCCATGGCGGTGGTGCCGCCAGTGTGGGCGCGGTCAAGCAGCGCCGCATTGTGTTTGCGGCACAGCACTACCTGTTGCGTTTGTCACGGCTGCCGCCCTGCCGTTTCGACGTGGTGGTGCTGGACGGGGAACAGGTCGAATGGCTGCAAGCGGCGTTTGACGCATCCTGATACATCTCAAGACGCCGGGCCCCATGGGGATTTGGGTGCCGCGGTATCATCCCGCCCATGCTTGAGCAACGTATTCAACAACATTTCATTGACAGTGCCGACCTGAAATACCAGTCGGCGCAAGGCTTGAGCAAGCCCATTGCGGATGCTGTGCAAGCCATGTTGGCCTGTGTCACCAGCGGTGGCAAGGTGCTGGCCTGCGGCAACGGTGGTTCCGCCGCCGATGCGCAACATTTTGCGGCCGAGTTTGTCGGTCGTTTTGAGCGTGAACGCCCGGAGCTGGGTGCCATCGCACTGACCACCGACACCTCCATCATCACGGCCATTGCCAACGATTACGACTTCAACGTGATCTTCTCGCGCCAGGTGCGCGCACTCGGGGCCCCGGGCGACGTGTTGCTGGCGATCTCCACCAGCGGCAATTCCGCCAACGTGCTGGCTGCCATTGAGGCGGCCCATGCGCGTGAAATGGTGGTGGTGGGGCTGACGGGGCGCGGGGGCGGCAAAATGGCCCAGGTGCTGCGAGACACCGATGTGCATATCTGTGTGCCGCACGAGCGCACGGCACGTATTCAAGAAGTCCATATTTTGGCGTTGCATTGCATTTGTGACGCCGTTGATGCCCAACTGCTGGGCGAACAGGAAACCAACCCATGAATTCAAAATTGAAACGTCTAACCCTGGTGGCGGCTTTGGCCGGATCTCTGGCAAGCCTGACCGCGTGTTTTCCTCTGTTGGTTGGGGGCGCCGTAGGGGGCATGCTGGTTGCCACTGACCGCCGCACCTCCGGCTCGGTGGTGGAAGACGAAGGCATTGAACAACGCGCTGCAAGCCGCATTCGTGAGAACCTCGGTGACCGTGTGCATGTGAATGTGACCAGCTACAACCGCCAAGTGCTGTTGACGGGTGAAGTGCCCACTGCGCAAGACAAACAACTGGTCGAGCAGATCGTGTCGCGTGTGGACAATGTGCGCAACATCGTGAACGAGCTGGGCGTCATGGGCAATGCCAGTTTGACCCAGCGTTCGTCGGATTCTCTGGTCACCGGCCGTGTGAAGGCCGCTTTGGTGGATGCCAAAGACTTGTTTGCCAACGCATTCAAAATTGTGACCGAACGTGGCACTACCTATGTGATGGGCCGTGTGACCGAGCGGGAGGCCAAACGTGCCACCGAAGTCATCAGCTCCACGTCGGGCGTGCAGCGTGTGGTACGGATTTTGGACATCATTTCCGAAGACGAGCTGGCCCGTTTGCAGCCACCGCCTCCGGCAGACACCAAGAAATAAAAAAACGACCCACTCAGGGCCGTTTTTGTTTTGGGGCAGCGACCCGCATAGCGGCGGAGCGTGGGGACCTTATTTCAAGCGCTTGATGAGGCTGCTGGTGTCCCAGCGCTGGCCGCCCATTTGTTGAACATCGGCATAAAACTGGTCTACGAGCGCCGTCACCGGCAAGCGGGCACCGTTGCGTTTGGCCTCGTCCAGCACCAGGCCCAGGTCTTTGCGCATCCAGTCCACCGCAAAACCGAAGTCAAACTTGTCGGCCACCATGGTCTTGCCACGGTTGTCCATCTGCCAGCTCTGCGCCGCACCCTTGCCAATCACGTCCAGCACCTGGTTCATGTCCAGTCCTGCTTTTTGGCCAAAGGCAATCGCTTCACTCAGACCTTGCACCAGCCCGGCAATACAAATCTGGTTCACCATCTTGGCGAGTTGACCGGCGCCGCTGTCACCCAGCAGCGTGAAGGCGCGTGAGAACGCCATGGCCACCGGTTTGACGGTTTCAAATGCATTGGCATCACCCCCACACATCACGGTCAGCAGGCCGTTTTGTGCACCGGCCTGGCCGCCGGACACCGGCGCGTCGATGAACTGCAAGCCTTTGGTCGCCGCTGCCGCGCTGAGTTCGCGCGCGATATCGGCAGACGCTGTGGTGTGGTCCACAAAAATGGCGCCTGGCTTCATGCCGGCAAAGGCACCGTCGGCCCCCAGGGTCACGCTGCGCAAATCCGCGTCATTGCCTACGCAGCAAAACACGATGTCGGCCTGCTGCACTGCCTGGTGTGGTGTGGCTGCGTGGGCATGGATGCCCAATTGGCTGCTAGCCCCCGAAAATTCTGCGCACCAAGCTATAGATTTCGTAGCGGTCCGGTTGTACACCGTGACCTGGTGGCCGGCGCGGGCCAGGTGCCCGGCCATGGGGTAGCCCATGACGCCCAGGCCCAGAAAGGCGACGGAGTAAGCGGGTGAGGGTTCGTAGGTTTTGTCGTTGATGTTGGGCATGGGGGAGTGTTAATCAGTTGGGGTCAGAGCACATCGCTTTCGCGAGTGGTCTGACCCCAAGGTCTCACATGATCGCGAAATTCTCGGTACCGGCGGACAGGTCGGTGGACTTGCCGCGTGCACTGTTGAGCTTGATTTGCAGGCGCAGGTCGTTCAGCGAATCGGCGTTGCGTAGCGCATCTTCGTAGGTGATGGCGTTGCCTTCGTAAAGGTCAAACAGCGCCTGGTCGAAGGTCTGCATGCCGGCCTGGCGGCTCTTTTTCATGATCTCTTTTACCTCGGACACTTCGCCCTTGAAGATCAGGTCAGAGATCAGCGGTGAGTTGATCATGATCTCCACGGCAGCGACGCGGCCCTTGCCGTCCTGCTTGGGAATCAGGCGCTGCGAAACCAGAGCCTTGAGGTTCAGCGACAGGTCCATCAGCAGCTGGCTGCGCCGCTCTTCGGGGAAGAAGTTGATGATGCGGTCCAACGCCTGGTTGGCGCTGTTGGCGTGCAGGGTGGCCAGGCACAGGTGGCCGGTTTCGGCAAAAGCCACGGCATGTTCCATGGTCTCGCGGTCACGGATCTCACCCATCAAAATCACATCGGGCGCCTGGCGCAGCGTGTTTTTCAGTGCCGCTTCCCAGCTGTCGGTGTCCAGTCCCACTTCGCGTTGCGTCACCACGCAGTTTTTGTGCGCATGCACAAACTCCACCGGGTCTTCAATGGTGATGATATGGCCAAAGGATTTTTCGTTGCGCCAGTCCACCATGGCTGCCAGCGTGGTCGACTTGCCCGAGCCCGTAGCACCAACCATGATGGTCAGCCCGCGTTTGGACATCACCACTTCCTTGAGTACCTGGGGCACGCCCAGTCCGTCGATGGTGGGCAACACCTGTGGAATCACCCGCAGCACCAGCCCGACCTTGCCCTGCTGGATAAACGCGTTGGCGCGGAAGCGGCCAATGCCCGCGGGAGCAATGGCAAAGTTGCTCTCCTTGGTGCGCTCAAACTCGGCCACCTGCTTGTCGTTCATGATGGAGCGTGCCAGCGCCATGGTGTGGGCTGAGTTCAGCGGTTGGGGCGAGACCTTGGTGATCTTGCCGTCCACCTTGATGGCGGGCGGAAACTCGGCGGTGATGAACAAGTCGCTGCCATTGCGGCTGACCATCAGCTTGAGCAAGTCGTTGATAAATTTTGTTGCCTGATCGCGTTCCATAAGAACACCTACCTTTCTTTAAGTCGACGCAGAGGAACGCGAGGTTCCCATAGACCAGAAATGCCGCGGATCCGGCTGTGCCGGGCCGCTGGCATTGCCCCCTGCAAGGGGGAAAGCGGCTACACGCAGTGAGCAAGCCGGGGGGTGTTCCACAGCTACCCCGGGAAGTTCTCTGGGATTTTGGCTTTGCCGCGGGCTTCTGCGGGGCTGATGATGTTGCGCTTTACCAGGTCGGTCAGGTTCTGGTCCAGCGTTTGCATGCCCACGCTATTGCCGGTCTGGATGGAGGAGTACATCTGCGCCACCTTGGCCTCGCGGATCAGGTTGCGGATCGCGCTGGTGCCCAGCATGATCTCGTGGGCGGCCACGCGGCCCTGGCCATCCTTGGTTTTGCACAAGGTCTGCGAGATCACCGCTTGCAGCGACTCGGACAACATGGCCCGCACCATTTCTTTTTCGTCCGCCGGGAACACGTCAATGATCCGGTCGATGGTTTTGGCGGCGCTGGACGTGTGCAGGGTGCCGAACACCAGGTGTCCGGTTTCTGCGGCCGTCATGGCCAGGCGGATGGTTTCCAGATCGCGCATTTCGCCAACCAAGATGCAGTCCGGGTCTTCGCGCAGTGCAGAGCGCAGTGCGGCGGCAAAGCTCAGCGTGTGCGGGCCCACCTCGCGCTGGTTGACCAGGCATTTCTTGGACTCATGCACAAACTCAATCGGGTCTTCCACCGTCAGGATGTGGCCAAACTCGGTTTCATTCAGGTAGTTGACCATGGCCGCCAGCGTGGTGGACTTGCCCGAGCCTGTGGGGCCGGTTACCAGCACCATGCCCCGGGGCTTGAGCGCCAGGTCGGCAAAAATCTTGGGGGCGTTGAGCTGCTCCAGCGAGAGGATTTTGCTTGGAATGGTTCGGAACACTGCACCCGCGCCGCGGTTGTGGTTGAAGGCGTTGACGCGGAAGCGGGCCAGGCCATCGATCTCGAACGAGAAGTCGATCTCCAGAAACTCCTCGTACATCTTGCGCTGCGTGTCGTTCATGATGTCGTACACCATGGCGTGCACCTGCTTGTGGTCCAGCGGCTCCACGTTGATGCGTCGCACATCGCCGTGCACCCGGATCATGGGGGGAAGACCGGCAGAGAGGTGCAAGTCAGAAGCCTTGTTTTTGACGCTGAACGCCAGCAGCTGGGTAATGTCCACGGAATCCTCTTTCGCTGAGATGGGCTGGGAAGGGTTTGGTACGCTTGGCAGATTATGACGATGATTGCAGACAATCTCCACGCGGTGCGCACCCGCATTGCCCAGGCGTGCACGGCGGCCGGACGGCCGGTGGACGCAGTGCAGCTGCTGGCGGTTTCCAAGACCTTTGGCCCCGATGCAGTGCAGCAGGCGTTTGACGCCGGCCAGCGTGCGTTTGGCGAGAATTACATCCAGGAAGCCGTGGAAAAAATCACCGCGCTGGCAGCTCTACCCATCGAATGGCACTGCATCGGCCCGATCCAGAGCAACAAGACCCGGCTGGTGGCCGCGCACTTCCAGTGGGCGCACACGGTCGACCGCCTGAAGATTGCCCAGCGCCTGAGCGAGCAGCGCCCGGCGCACTTGCCGCCTTTGCAAGTGTGTGTGCAGGTGAATGTGGATGGCGGCCCCACCAAATCGGGTGTGGTGCCCGCCGAGGCCCTGGCATTGGCCAGGGCGGTGGCCCAGCTGCCGCGCCTGCGCTTGCGCGGGCTCATGTGTATCCCTGAGCCCGCTCCTGATTTGGTAGCTGCTTGCGCAGTATTTACAAGGGCTAGAGGCCTTTTTGATGCCTTAAATGCCGCGGGGCTGGTGCTGGACACCTTGTCCATGGGCATGAGCGCCGATGTGGACGCTGCCGTGGCCAGCGGCAGCACGCAGGTGCGGGTGGGTAGTGCGATCTTTGGGACGCGCAGCTACCCTGCCGCGATTTAGGTGCGCACGCGCCCGTCGCCGGTCAGCATGGACAGCTCGACAAAGTTCGAGGCCACATGCTCATTGCGCGAGAAGTTCACATTGAAGCCGCCAAAAGGCTGGCCATTAATGCTTTCCATGGCGCTGATCAGGCCCTCGGCACCCCCCTTGGCGCCGGAGCGGCGCAGGCCTTCCGCCAACACGCGGGCAGCAATATAGCCCTCCATGCTGGAGAAGTTGGCGTGTACGCCACCGTTGGTCTTGCGCACCGCTTCGGCAAATTCGCGGGAGATCGGTTTGCTGCCTGTGTACGGCGATGGCACGACCTGCGAGACCACCACACCGGCGCCCTCTTTGCCCAACTCGTCGGCCAAGGCTTGGGTGCCCACAAAGGACACGTTGTACAGGCCGCCGCCATAACCCGCCTTGCGCGCCGCACGGACGTAGGCCGCGCATGACTTGTAGGCACTGATTTGCACCACCGCTTCGGGCGCGGCCGCATTGATGGTTTCCACCGCCTTGGCTACGTCCACGGAGTTGCGCTCTACCGTGGCCACGGCCACCGGCTTGAGGTTCAAGGCCGCCAGTGCCAACGTTACGCCGTCCAGGCCGGCTTTGCCGTAGGCGTCGTTTTGGTAAAAGACTGCGACCTTGGTCAAACCCACGTGGTGCAGTTGCTTGACGATCAGCGCGGTTTCGTCGTTGTAGGACGCACGGACGTGGAAGGCATAACGGTTCATGGGCGTGCGCAAGCCCATGGCCCCGGTGAACGGTGCCACAAAGGGCACCTTGGCCTTGGTGGCCAGGGGCAGGGCGGCCAGGCTGGTGGGTGTGCCGATGTAGCCAAATAGCGCGAGCACGTCATCTTCCAGCAGTTTTTTTGTGTTTTCTGCGCAGCGCTCGGGTTCGTAGCCATCGTCTAGCTTGCGGATTTCTACGCTGCGCCCGGCTACGCCGCCCTGGGCGTTGAGCTGGTCAAAGTAGAGCTTGGCACCTGCATGGAACTGGATACCCAGCTGGGCCGCAGGCCCGGTAAAGGCGGCCGACTGGCCGAGGATGATTTTGTCGGACTGGGCGTGCACAGCCGGAAACCCGGCCAGGCCCGCTGCACCGGCAGCGAAAGAGAATTGGCGACGATTGATCATCACGCTATTGTCTATTACTTAGGGTAAACCCTGACACATTGTTACAACTTGAGATGAGTTGCCTTCTCTACTTTCCCCGCTACTGCCTACAGGCCGGTTCAGCCCTTGGCCCCCTCCAAGGGCTTCACGCTGCCGCAGTCGCTGCCCAGCCACTTGCCGCTGGCCCGCATGTCCATGGTTTCTTCCTTGCCCTTGAGGGTGGTCACGGTCTTCATGGCCATGGTGTAGGCCTCGGTGCTGGTGTAGGTGACTTCGCCCTCGCCGCGGCTAGAGGGTTGGGTACACGCGTAGCTGAACTTCTGCGTGTTGCCCGTGCGGGGGCTGGCCGTGTGGGTGCAGCCACCCTGCTGGCGGGGCGCCACGTCGTTGCGAGCGGCCATCTCGGGGGTAATGCAGACCTTCACGGCCACACCACCACCAGGTGCGGTGCCCATCTGCAGCCCCTTCTTGGCCATCATGTCTTCCATCATCTTGCGTTGCTCGGGCGACATCGCAGCCATTTGTTTCTGCATCTGCGCCATAGCCGCATCCACCTTGCTGCCGGCGGCCCCCTGCATCTGGTTGGTGATTTCCCACAGGCCCGGTTTTACCGTCTGGGCGCTGGCGACGGCGGTAAGCAGCATGGTGGTGCAGGCAAGAAGGGTGCGGTGCATGGCAGTCTCCGGTGGGCCAATGAGAGGACGATTGTGAGCGCCACAAGACCGTTTGCAAAGTCCGTCAGCCCAGCGGCAGGTGAGTGCTGTTTTTCACCTCTTCCATCACCGCATACGTGCGGGTTTCGCGCACGCCGGGTAATTGCCACAACACCGTACCGGCAAACTGCCGATAGGCCGCCATGTCGGCCATGCGGGTCTTGAGCAAATAGTCAAACCCCCCTGCCACCATGTGGCACTCCATGATTTCGGGGTACACCTGCACCGCAGCCTTGAAGGCGTCAAACATGTTGGGCGTGGTCTTGTCCAGCAGTACTTCGACAAACACCATCATCCCCGCGCCCAGTTTGAGCGGGTTGAGTCGGGCCTCGTAGCCCAGGATGTAACCGTCCTTGGTGAGCCGCTGCACGCGTGCCAGCACGGCGGTAGGTGACAGCCCCACGGTTTCTGCCAGCTTGAGGTTGGAAAGGCGCCCATCCGCCTGCAGGCTGGCCAGAATGCGCAGGTCAATACGGTCGAGTTCAGTGCTGTCACTCACAGTGTGTGTCTTACTTGAGTTTGAAAAATGACACTTCCTGTGCCAGTCGCTCTGCTTGCTCCGATAGCGCGGTGGCTGCTGCAGCGGTTTCCTCCACCAGGGCTGCGTTTTGTTGTGTGTTCTGGTCCAGGTCATGCACCGCGGCTCCAACCTGGCTCACGCCGAGTGACTGTTCCTTGGTGGCGTTTGCAATTTCGGTCATTAGGTTGTCAATCCGGGCCGCATTGCCCACGATATCTGCAATGGCGGTTCCTGCCTCGCCAACCACTTGTGTGCCTCTTTCCACCTGCTCAATGCTGGCGTTGATGAGCCCCTTGATTTCTTTGGCCGCTTCAGCACTGCGGCCGGCCAATGACCGTACTTCGCTGGCCACAACGGCGAAACCACGGCCCTGCTCGCCCGCCCGTGCTGCTTCCACTGCAGCATTCAGGGCCAGGATGTTGGTTTGGAAGGCAATGCCGTCAATCACGCTAATGATGTCTGAAATCTTGTTGGATGAAGTATTGATGCCCTGCATGGTGCTCTGAACCTGGGCGATGACTTCGCCGCCACGTTTTGCAGACCGGGCGTTGGCGCGAACAATATCGGCGGCGCCCGAGACAGTTTCTGAGGTGCGTTGCACGGTCTCTGAAATTTGCGTCATGGTGGCTGCGGTTTGCTCCAGGGCGGCCGCACTGGCTTCGGTGCGGCGGGACAGGTCCTGCGACGCGGAGGCAATTTCCTCGCTGGCGGTGTTGACATTGCCCGCGCCATCCAGCGTGTTCCGCACGATGACACGCAGACTGGCTTCCATGTCCCGCAGGGTGATCATCAGGTGGGCCGCTTCGTCTTTGCCCCACGGGGTAGGGGCGGTAATCAGGTTGCCCTTGCTGATCTGCTCCAGGTGCCCGGTCACTTCGCGCAGCCCACCCATCATCACTTTGTAAAAGGCCAGCAGCATGTAAAACGCAAGTGCCACAAAAACGACTGCGATCACCAATTGCTGGACGAATTGGGCTTGTAGTTGCCCGATACGCTCGTCCAGGCGGAACTTTAGGCGTTCCATCAGCTTCGTGTTCAGGGCGTACTCCGCGCCCGCCGATGCAGTCCCCATCTGTTCCAGTTGGGTGGGATCTCCCTCCACTTTATCTCCAAGCACCATGGTCTTCAGCGCCTTGCCAAACGCGTCGTAGAGCGTGTCGTTTTGGTCCATGCCGTACTTGGCATCCGGATTTTTGAGTCCCTCCACGGCCACTGCTTTGAGGTAATCGTTTTCGACGATTTCATCAATAAAGGCCAGCAGGCCTGCAAATTGGGCCAATGCATCGTTTTGGGCTGCTGTCTTGTTTCCGGCTTTCAAGACCAACTTTCCCATGGCGGTGAGCTTGGAAACGTTTTCTGTCTGCCGTGGGCCGTACAGCACCGCATAACTCATCAGGTGGTAGGTGTCGAGTTCGGGATCCAGGGCCAGCTGGGACGTGTCCGACACGACGACGCCCAGTTGCAACAACTGTTCAATGAAATTGCTGTGGGCATCGAATGTCGCCATGGGGTTGCTGTCCGCAGGTGCGTTCAGCAATTCCTGGTGAGTTTTTTCCACGGCGGCGTAGGCCTCACCGGTTTGGAGCGTTTGGCCCAGGGTTTTCTCTTGTGCGGCCACCTTGGAGAACGCATCTGTCACCTTGATTTTCCAAGTGCTCAAGTCTGCAGCCCCCTCCATGGCGGCCAGACGGCGCCCTTGGGCGACGTGGATCAAGTCATGCAAAGGCTGGACGTAGGCCACACCAAGCAGCTCCGAGCGGGCGAAATCCACCTGGTCGTTGCTGGCCTTCCAAAGGTAGCCCAGCATGATGGTGAGCGGGATCAAGAACATCACCGCAATCCAGGCCGCCTTGGCCGGAAAATTCAGCCGTCGAAACAGGCGAACGCCCGGTGAAAGCCAGCCGTGGTAACGGAAAAAAGAGCCAAATCCGGCTTCGCCGGCCAACGTGTTATTGCTCATAAACCTTTAATCAGTGAGGTTAATTTAGTCAATCATAGCCAGAGGGGTGTTTTGTACGCAATCTGCAGGCAAGTTTGTTTACAAAACACGACGTTGCGTCTTGTTAGCACCACAGAGCCCCAACCCTATGTCATTGCATGGGGGCCGGGCGGCCAAACAGATAGCCCTGGAAGTAGGTGCAACCCAGCGCCACGAGGGCGTCGCGTTGTTCGGTGGTTTCCACGCCCTCGGCAATCACCTGCAGCTGCAGGCTGTCGCCCAGGGTGACGATGGCGCGCACGATGCTGGCGCTGGAGTGATCCAGCAGCAGGTCGTGTACGAACGATTGGTCGATCTTGAGCTGGTCCAGTGGCAGGCGCTTGAGCACATTGAGTGAGGAATAACCGGTACCAAAGTCGTCCAGCGCAATACGTACGCCCAGCGCCTTGAGCGCGTCCATTTTTTGCACCACGCCGCCCAGGTCGTCAATCAGCTGGCTTTCTGTCAGCTCCAGTTCCAGGCGTTGCGGGTTGGCGCCGGTGGTCTGCAAAACAGACTGCACCTGGGCCACAAAGTCACTCTGGCGAAACTGGCGTGCGCTGAGGTTGACGGCAATGGACAAGCCCGCGGTGTTCTCATGTGCCGCCCAACGCACCAGCTGGGTGCAGGCGGTTTCCAGAATCCAGTGACCCAAGGCAAGAATCAGCCCGGAGCTTTCGGCCACCGGGATAAATTCTGCCGGGGACACCAGGCCCCGTACCGGATGTTGCCAACGCACCAGGGCTTCCACGCCAACGGTCTGCCCCTGTTGGTCTACCTGTGTTTGGTAGTACAGCAGGAACTGCCGGGCCTCCAGCGCGCGGTGCAGGTCGGTCTCCAGCGCCGTGCGCGCTGTTACCTGCGCCTGCATCTGCGGGTTGAAGAAGCGCACCGTGTTACGCCCATCGGCTTTGGCCTGGTACATGGCCAGGTCGGCTTGTTTGAGCAGCTCGTCCTGGTCAGAGTCTGGGCCGCCAAACATGGCGATGCCGATGCTGACCGAGGTCTGGTAGCCGTGGCCGTCGAGGAGGTAAGGCTCGCTGAGTTTGCGCAGGATTTTTTCGGCCAGGTGCTGCGTGTGCACCACTGCGTCGTTGAGCGTGGGGCCCAGGCCCTGCACCATGGCCACAAACTCGTCGCCACCCTGGCGTGCCAGGGTATCCTGCGCCCGCGTGCAGGCGGATAGGCGGGCCGCAATTTCGCCCAGCAACAAGTCTCCAATGCTGTGGCCCAGGGTGTCGTTGAGGTCCTTGAAGTTGTCCACATCAATGAACATCAAGGCGCCACACGCCTGGTTGCGCTGTTGTGCGGCCAAGGCCTGCTGCAGGCGCTCCATCAGCAGGCGCCGGTTGGGTAGTTGGGTGAGCGGGTCGTAAAACGCGAGTTGGTGAATGGCGCGTTCAGTCTGCTTTTGCTTGGAGATGTCGGTGGAGATGCCGCACAAGGCGTAAATGGAGCCATCGGGCCGGTGCAGCGGCAGCTTGACCGAGAGGTAGGTGTGCTCCGGACCTCCAAGCGCATTGCGGTTGGTCTCTTCTTCCTCGACCCGCTCACCATGTTCCACCACGCGCAGATCGTTGATCCGCAGCTTGGCGACCGTGTGGTCATCGAAGTAACGGGCGTCCGTCTGCCCCACCACCTGTTCGGGTTGGGCGCCAAACAACTCGCAGACCTTGCGGTTGGCATATTGGTAACGCAGCGCGGTGTCCTTGATGTAGATATAGGCATCCACGCTGTCGAGAATGGTGTTAAGCCGGTCTTCGCTGGCGCGCAGGCTGCGGGTTTTTTCGGCAACTTCGCGCCGCAAGAACCACCAGGCGCCCAAGGCCAGCACCAAGACCCCACCCAAGCCACCCAGCGCCCACCAAATCAGCGTAGGTACCAAGAGCCGCGGGGGCGCCTCCATCCAGTGTTTGAGCACCTGAAAGTAGTGCGAATCGGGCTGGGCTTGCCAAGTTTTCAAGCTGGACTCGATGGCAGCAATCAGGTCCGCGTTTTTCCCTTTGCCAGTGGCAAAAAACAGCTGCGAGGGCTGGAACAACACCGGCGTGGACACGAGCTTGAAACGGGGCGCCTGCAAGTCGCCAAAAAAGCGGTTGGCCACAGCGGCATCCACCTCGCCACGGGACGCCAGATTGAATGCCTCTTGCAGGTTTTCCGCAGGCACCAGTTCGGCCTGCACACCAAAACCGGCCATCAGATTGCGCAGGTATTCTTGCTGCACAGAACCTTGCAGCACCGCAATGCGCCGGTCTTTGAGGTCCAGTGCTGAACGGATGGGCGTATCCGGGCGGGCGTAGATTTGTGACCAACTGAGCAGCGCCGGGGTGGCGTGGAAGTCAAAGAGGTTGGCCCGCTCGGGTGTGAACGCAACGTCCGGCATCAGGTCGATACTGCCGTCTTGCAGGCCCGCCAGGCAGGCCTTCCATTCGCACGGCACGGGTACCAGCGTCCAGTTGTGCTGCCGGGCCATTTCCAGCGCCAGTTCGCCAAAAATGCCGGACGGCTGTTGTCCGCCACTCAGGAAGATTTTGGGTTCGTTTGCGTACACACCCATGCGCACTTCGCGCGGATGGTCGGCCCGTGCGGCCCCGGCCACCCCCAGCAGGCTAGCCAACACGGCCAGCACCGTCAGCCAGCGGCGCTCCCCCACAGCAAACAAACAGATCTTGGGCATGCACGGAACTCCTGAGGCGCATTCTGCGCTGCATTCTTGGCGCAAATTTGACCTCCATCAATAGCTGGCGCTTTGGGCGAGCCAATATTGCAAGCAACAAGGGAGGATTTAAATCTATATATGAAGACAAATATAGTGATTAATTTTGCATTAAACCCATAAAAATACGCACAAGTTCCACCCATTGTCGGAGTTTGTATGTCCCAGAGTGTCACCCCATCCCGCCTGCCCACCCCGTACCGCCCAGAGGGCGAAATCGTCTCGCACCGCCTGCAGTCGCTCGCGGCGGCGCTGGACTGGGCCGATGCCGCTCGCGTGGCCGCCCCCTGGGTACAGGCCGTGCGCGACAATCCGCCGCCGTTCTGGGCCATGGAGAGCCTGCTCAAGGAATACCCCATTTCCAGCGCCGAGGGCCTGGCCCTGATGCGCCTGGCCGAAGCCCTGCTGCGCGTGCCCGACGCCGAGACCGCCATTGCGCTCACCACCGACCAGCTGGGCCGTGCTGACTTTGAGGCCAGTGGCGACAAGGTGCTGTCGCGCCTGTCGAGCACGGCCATTGCGCTGTCCAAACACTTTTTGCCGGACGCCGAACACACGCCCGGCATCATGGCCAAGCTGGGTGCGCGCACCGTGGTGGTCGCCACGCTGCGTGCGGTGCAACTGCTGGGTCGCCAGTTTGTGCTGGGCCAGACCATGCCCGAGGCCATGAAAGAGGCCGACGCCTCCCGCAAAAAAGCCAATGTGTGTTTCAGCTACGACATGCTGGGCGAGGGCGCCCGTACCGACGCAGACGCGCTGCGCTACCTCAAGAGTTATGCGGACGCTATTGAATTCATAGCTGCTCGCGCAAATAAGACGGGGGCTTTGGCAAAAAATGACGGTATTTCCATCAAGCTCAGCGCCCTGTTTCCGCGTTACGAAGACGCGCACCGCGACCAGGTGCAGTGTGTGCTGGTGCCACGCGTGTGGACCTTGTGCATGGCCGCGGCCACAGCCAACATCAACCTGACCATCGACGCCGAAGAGGTGGACCGGCTGGAGCTGTCGCTGGAGGTGCTCGACGCCCTGCTGGTGCGTGTGGCCGCGCATTGCCCGCAGTGGACCGGCCTGGGCCTGGCCATGCAGGCCTACCAGACGCGTGCGCTCGAACTGATTGAGCACGTCACCGCGCTGGCGCGCAAGCACCAGGTCAAGCTCATGTGCCGCTTGGTCAAAGGCGCGTACTGGGACGCTGAAATCAAACGCGCGCAGGAGCTGGGTCTGTCGCACTACCCGGTGTTCACCCACAAGCACCACACCGACGTGTCCTACCTGGCCTGCGCGCGCGCCCTCTTGGCCGTGCCGGACGCCATCTTCCCGCAGTTCGCCACGCACAACGCGGCCACCATCGCGGCCATTTTGCAAATGGGAGCACGGACTGGCGCTGCCTTTGAATTGCAACGCCTGCACGGCATGGGCGAAGGCGTGTACCGCGAGGTGCTGAAAAACCCCCTCATCAGCTGCCGCATCTACGCCCCGGTGGGCGCGCACCGCGACTTGCTGGCCTACCTGGTGCGCCGCCTGCTGGAGAACGGTGCCAACTCCAGCTTTGTGCACCAGCTGGCCGATGAGTCCGTGGGCATGCAGGAACTGCTGATCTCGCCGCTGCGCCTGGAGCCCGAGCCCAGCCTGCCGCTGCCGGCCGCGCTGTTTGGTAGCCACACAGGTGCCCGTGCCAACAGCACCGGCCTGGACCTGACCGTACCCGCCATGCGCGACCCGCTGCTGGCTGCGCTGAATGCCACACCGGTACCCGCCGTGCCCGAGTGTGATGTCAAAACCATCCCCAGTGCTTATGCCGCTTGCGCCAGCAGCTATCAAAAGTGGAGCAAGTTGCCGGTGGAGGAACGCGCCATGGTGCTGCGCCGCGCGGCCGATGCACTGCAGGCCGCCATGCCGCAGTTCTGCGCGCTGCTGGTGAAAGAAGCCTTCAAGACCTGGGGCGACGCGGTGAGCGAGGTGCGCGAGGCGGTGGACTTCTTGCGCTACTACGCCGACGAGGCGCAGCGCATCATGCAACCCATTGCGTGTCCGTGTCCTGTAGTGGCGAATGCGCAAGCGAGCTACCAGTACGGCGTGACCGGTGAGACCAACACCTTGCGCCTCACTGCGCGCGGTGTCTGGGTCTGCATCAGCCCCTGGAACTTCCCGCTGGCCATCTTCATGGGCCAGGTGGCCGCGGCCCTGGCCACGGGCAACACCGTGCTGGCCAAGCCGGCCGAACAAACCCCCGGCGTAGCTCAAGCCGCGGTGGACCTGATGGTGGCGGCGGGCGTGCCGGCCGATGCCCTGCAGCTGCTGCACGGCGCGGGCGAGACTGTGGGCGCCGCCCTGGTGGCCCAGCCGGGCGTGGCGGGTGTGGTGTTCACCGGCTCCACCCAGGTGGCCAAGATCATCCAGCGCGCGCTGGCCGCCAAGGACGGCCCCATCGTTCCGCTGATTGCCGAGACCGGCGGTATCAACGCCATGCTGGTGGACAGCAGCGCGCTGCCCGAGCAGGTGGTGGACGCCGTGGTGCAAAGCGCCTTCCGCTCCGCTGGCCAGCGCTGCTCCGCGCTGCGCCTGCTGGTGGTGCACAGTGCCATTGCCGACGGCGTGATCGAAATGCTGCAGGGCGCGGCCGAACTGCTGGTGGCTGGCAACCCCGCCTACCTAGCCACTGACCTGGGGCCGGTGATTGACCGCGAGGCGTTTGACAACATTCAGCGCCACATTCAACGCCTGAAAAAAGAGTCAAAAGTGCTTCTGGTGCACGCAGAATCTGCGCAAGCGGCTACTAATACGATAGCAAATCTGATTGCCCCGCACGCCTTTGAGGTGGGCCAGATTGCCCATGTGAAGGCCGAAATCTTCGGCCCCGTGTTGCAGGTGGTGCGTTGGGACGGTAACCCCGAAGACGTGATTGCCCAGATCAACGCGCTGGGTTATGGCCTGACGCTGGGCATCCAGACCCGCATCGACAGCCGGGCCCAGGCGCTGGCCGCTGCCGCCCATGTGGGCAACATCTACATCAACCGCAACATGATTGGCGCCGTGGTGGGCGTGCAGCCCTTTGGTGGCGAAGGTCTGAGCGGCACCGGCCCCAAGGCCGGCGGCCCGCACTACCTGTACCGCTTCTGCGCGGAGCAAACGGTGACGGTGAACACCACGGCCGCGGGCGGCAACGCGGCGCTGCTGGCCAGCATGCACTAGAGGGAGCGGCGGGCTAGGCCCGTGCCGCCACCCAGGCGGCCAGCGCCTCGGCGGGCATGGGCCGGGCAAACCAGTAGCCCTGTGCGTAGTCGCAGCCGGCCTGCAGCAGCAGGTCGCGCTGCTCGGCGGTCTCCACCCCTTCGGCCACTACCTGCAGGCCCAGCGCATGGGCCATGGCCACCATGGCCTTGCACAGCGTGAAGTTGGTGGACTCGGGGTGCAGGTCACGCACAAAGGACTGGTCGATCTTGATGAAATCGATGTCAAACTTTTGCAGGTACGACAGGGAGGAGTAGCCGGTGCCAAAGTCGTCCAGCGCCACCTGGATGCCCGCGTCGCGCCACTCCAGCAGTTTGGCGGTCACGCCGGTGGTGCTATCCAGCAGCACGCCTTCGGTAATTTCGATGGACAGGCTGTCGCCGGGCAGGCCCATGGCGGCCAAGCGCCGCACCCAGTTGGTTTCGGGTGGATGGGTGTGCTGGAACTGGACAGGCGAGGTGTTGATGCTGATCTGGAACGCGGGGTTCAGGCTGTGGCGCCAAACCTGCACCTGTTGCGCCGCCTGCTCAAATACCCAGTCACCCATGGCCACAATCAGGCCGCTGGTTTCCGCGATGGGGATGAAGGCGGCCGGGCTGATCAGGCCACGCTCGGGGTGTTGCCAGCGCAGCAGCGCCTCGGCCTTGTGCACGGCGCCGCTGGCCAGTTCCACAATCGGCTGGTAGAGCAGCTGCAGCTGCTGCAGGCCAATGGCGTGGCGCATATCGTTGGTGAGCCGGGCGCGTGTGAGCGCAGCCTCTTGCAGCGCCGGGGTGAAAAAGCTGAAGCGGTTGCGCCCCGCCCCCTTGGCCACATACAGGGCCTGGTCGGCATGTTTGTACAGCGCCTCCACCTCGGTGCCGTCTGCCGGATAGAGCGTTACGCCCACGCTGGCCGAGACAAACACCTGCTCTTGCCCGAGCTGAAACACCTGGGCCATGGTCTGCAGCAACTTGTGCAGCAGGCCCTCCAGCCCGGTGCCCGGAGTCAATTCGGTCAGCAGCACGGTGAATTCGTCGCCGCCCATGCGGGCCACCGTGTCGCACTCGCGCACACACTGGCGCAGGCGGCGGGCCGCCTCCACCAGCAGCAGGTCGCCGTTGTCGTGGCCCAGGGTGTCGTTCACTTCCTTGAAGTGGTCCAGGTCAATGAACAGGATGGCGAGTTGCAGGCCGTCGCGCCGGCTGCGTTTGATCTCCTGCTCCAGCCGGTCACGCAGCATGCGGCGGTTGGGCAGGCCGGTCAGAGGGTCGAAGTAGGCGTGCTGGCGCACCAGCGCTTCGGCGTTTTTGCGGTCGGTGATGTCGGTGTGCGTGCCGATCATCCGGGTGGGCCTGCCCTGCGCATCGCGGCTGATGACCATGCCGCGCGTGTGCACCCATTTCCAGCGGCCGTCCTTGCACTGCACGCGGTGCTCGTTGGAGTAGGTCGGGGTCAGTCCGTCAAAGTGCGCCTGGCGGTCGCGCTGCATGGCCTCCACATCGTCCGGGTGGGTGCGTTGGTCCAGCTCCTCAGGCCGGTCGGCCAGCTCGGCTTCGGTAAAGCCGTACATCTCCACCAGGCGTTTAGAGAAAAACTCGCGCCCACTGGTGATGTGCCAGTCCCACACGCCGTCGCCGGTGCTCTCCAGCGCCAGCTTCCAGCGCTCCTCGCTGTCGCGCAAGGCAGTCTCTGAAGTTTTGCGGTCCGAGATGTCGGTGTGGGTACCAATCATGCGAAGGGGCTGGCCCTGGGCGTTGCGGCTGACGATGGTGCCACGCGTGTGGATC
Source organism: Rhodoferax sp. TS-BS-61-7 (assembly GCF_002943465.1). GTDB lineage: Bacteria > Pseudomonadota > Gammaproteobacteria > Burkholderiales > Burkholderiaceae_C > Allorhodoferax. The sequence goes on along the minus strand of NZ_PTQY01000004.1, from coordinate 111,131 downwards.
CACTTCCAGCTGCCGTCCTTGCAGCGCAGGCGCAGGTCCACGGCGTAACTCGGGCTGCGGCCCTGCAGGTAGTCGGTGAAGGTGGCGCTCACGCGGGGCAGGTCGTCCGGGTGTACGCGGTTCACAAATTCGTGGTTGGCGTCGGCAATTTCTCCGGCCTCGTAGCCCAGCATTTGCTGCCAGCGTTGGGAGTGGATTTGCTCCCCGGTGAGCAGGTTCCAGTCCCAGGCGCCGGCACCAGAGCCTTCCAGCGCCAGCTTCCAGAGGTTGTCGCTGTCGTCTTCAAACTGTGACCCGCTCCAGGCCCTAAAACGGTGGGGCAGGTGCAGACTCTCCAGCGTGGTGGTGGGTGCTTCGGTAGGCGTGAGTGATGGGGGTGGGTCTTGGGTCACGGCACCGGGCCTGCTCTGGGTCAACATGGGCAAGCGCCCATTCATCCTCTCGACTCTATCCCAAAGCAGGGCCCGCCGCCATGGTGACTTGCCCTCTGGACGGCGGGGTGGGGCAGCACTGAAATAGGGCGTGAAAAGCCATCTTTTGCACAAGGTTCTTGCGCTTCGGCGCAATACAGTGGGCTGGGTTTGGTCGTTTTTCCGCCCACCCATCCTGCCACCAACCCGTTGGATTCGTTATGACACAGAAAAAACCAACCTCCAGCACGGAGACTTTGGCCATGCTGGGCGACCGCGTCCTGCTGAGCTACATCAGCCTGTCTGCGCTGGTCAGCATTGCCCTGGGGCTGAATTTTGTCGACTCGGGCGTGGCCGTTACGGCCACGGTGGTGTTGCTGGCCATCGCCTTTGGGGTGTTTTGGTTGGCGCGGTACACCACGGCCAGCCGGTTTGTGCTGACCTTTGTGTTGGTGTCGTTTGTGGCCTTGCACATCCAGCTCAGCCGTGGCATGTCCGAGATGCACTTTGGTGTTTTTGTGGCCCTCGCGCTGTTTCTGGTCTACCGCGATTGGCGCGTGATCCTCTTTGGTGCCGTGTTGTTTGCGGTGCACCATGTTGCGTTTGACCGCCTGCAAGCGGCGGGTTTTGGCCTGTACTGCATCACCGAACCCGACTTTGGCCGCATCATCATCCACGCCTTGTATGTGGTGATCCAGTCGGGCGTGGAGGCGGTCATGGCCATCAACATGGCCAAGGCGGCGCGCGAGGGAGACGAGCTGCGCATTCTGGTGGCACGCGTCAACCGGGACGACAGCATTTCTCTGAACGTGCAGGACACCACCACCACCACCCGGGGCGGCGAAGCGCTCAAAGCCACACTGGGCCGCATGGATGTGGCGGTTGCTGCGGTGCGCAGCAGCTCTGCCAGCATTGAAGTGGCCTGCTCCGAAATTGCCAGCGGCAACCAGGACCTGAGCAACCGCACCGAACAGACCGCCGCCAACCTGCAGCGCACCGCCAGCAGCATGAGTCAGCTCACCGGCGCGGTCAGCCTATCGGCCGACAACGCACGCGAGGCCAACACCCTGGCCATGGCCGCCAGCAATACCGCCACCAAAGGCGGCGAGGTGGTGGCCCAGGTGGTGCAGACCATGCAAGGCATCAACGACAGCTCGCGCAAGATCAGCGACATCATCAGCGTCATCGACGGCATTGCCTTCCAGACCAACATCCTGGCGCTGAACGCGGCGGTGGAAGCCGCGCGTGCTGGTGAGCAGGGCCGCGGTTTTGCGGTGGTGGCCAGCGAGGTGCGCAGCCTGGCCGGGCGCAGTGCCGAGGCTGCCAAAGAAATCAAGCAACTCATCAGTGCGAGTGTGGAACGGGTGGAGCAGGGCAGCGCGCTGGTTAACCATGCGGGCGAGACTATGACCGAGGTGGTGGGCAGCATCCGCCGGGTGACCGAAATCGTGGGTGAGATCAGCGCGGCCAGCGCCGCGCAGGCAACCGGTGTGGCTGAAGTGCGCGACGCCGTGGCCCAGATGGACCAGGCCACCCAACAGAATGCGGCGCTGGTGGAAGAGATGGCCGCCGCAGCCGGCAGCCTGCGCAGCCAAGCGCAAGACCTGGTGCAAACCGTGGCGGTGTTCCATGTGGACGCTGCGACGTTGCGCAGGTGAGTTGCATGCAAAATGCGGCGATGCAACATAAATGCCTGCAAGGCGGTTGCCAAACAAGAAGGATGTCGCGATGAAAACAGTGCAATCGGGTGGAAGCCCATGGGGTGTGGGTGCAAAGGTGTCCGCCAGCGTATTGGTGTTGGTGGGCGTATTCTTTGCGGTTTTGATCACCGTCATCGGGTATTCGCTGGGCAAGGTGATTGAAGAGCGCGCCAACCGTGAGGTGGCAGACAAGACCAAGCTGGTGGTTGATCTGGTGGACGAATCGGACAAAGACCTGCGCAGCCGCGCCAATGGCCTGGGCAAGGCCTTCCAGAGCAATCTGCCCGGTGTGTTTACGCTGGATAGCGCCACGGTCGTCGAGATTGCTGGCAAGCCCACCCCCACCCTGGCGCTGGACGGCAAGCCTTTGAATCTGCAGTTTGAGCTGGTGGACAAATTCACCGCCAGCACCGGCGCCGTGGCCACCGTGTTTGCCAAAACAGGTGATGACTTTGTGCGCATCACCACCTCCCTCAAAAACGAGAAGGGTGACCGCGCCGTGGGCACCCTGTTGGACCGTGCCCACCCGGGTTACAAGGCTACGCTGGAGGGCGGCAGTTTTGTGGGCTTGGCCACGTTATTTGGCCGCCAGTACATGACACGGTATGACCCCATCAAGGACGCCAGCGGCGCTGTCGTTGGCCTGTCTTTTGTGGGGCTGGACTTTACCGAATACCTGGTCAACCTCAAGGCGACCTTGCGTGCCCTCAAGATCGGCGATACCGGCTACTTCTATGTGCTGGACGCGCGCCCCGGCAAGAGTTACGGCACCCTCATCGTCCACCCTGCGGAGGAGGGCAAGAACCTGCTGGAGACCAAGTCGCCCGATGGCCGTGAATTCATCAAGGACATGTTGGAGCAAAAGAACGGCCTGATCCGCTACCCCTGGGTCAACCAGGAGCTGGGCGAAACCCGGGCGCGTGACAAGGTGGTGGCGTTCTCTTACCTGAAGAACTGGAATTGGGTGATTGCTGGCGGCACGTACGTGGACGAGTACACCGCAGAAGTGCGCCACCTTCGCAACCTGTTCGCCGGCATGGGGGTCTTCATGGTCTTGTTGACCGCGGGAGCCGTGTACCTGGTCTTGCGCAATATGGTGAGCCGCCCCTTGGCGCAGGCCAGCGAGGCCGCGCAACGTATTGCACAAGGCGACCTCACGGTGCAGTTACAGTCGCGCAGCGGTGACGAGATTGGCCAGCTCACCGGCGCGATGAACCAGATTGGTGGCGGGCTGATGCAGGTGGTGCAGGCGGTGCGCCAGGGAGCCGAGAGTGTGGCCACAGCCAGCTCCGAAATTGCCCATGGCAACCAGGACCTGTCGGCCCGCACCGAGCAGCAGGCCAGTGCGTTGCAGCAAACCTCGGCCAGCATGGATGCGCTGGCCCACACCGTGCGCCAGAACGTAGATGGTGCGCAACAGGCGAACTCCCTGGCCCAAAATGCCTCCAGTGTGGCCGTGCGCGGAGGCCAGGTGGTGGGCCAGGTGGTGCAGACCATGAAGGGCATCAACGAGTCGTCCGCCAAAATTGCCGACATCATCAGCGTGATTGACGGTATTGCCTTCCAAACCAACATCCTCGCGCTGAACGCGGCGGTAGAGGCGGCACGGGCCGGTGAGCAGGGCCGTGGTTTTGCGGTGGTGGCGTCCGAGGTGCGGTCCTTGGCCGGGCGCAGTGCTGACGCAGCCAAAGAGATCAAACAACTCATCAGCGCCAGCGTGCAGCGCGTAGAGCAAGGTACTGCGCTGGTGGACCAGGCGGGCACCACCATGACTGAGGTGGTGGACAGTATCCGCCGCGTCACAGAGATCATGGGCGAGATCAGCGCCGCCAGCTCGGCGCAGAGCGATGGTGTCGCCCAAGTGGGCCATGCCGTGGCGCAGATGGACCAGGCGACCCAGCAGAATGCGGCGTTGGTAGAAGAGATGGCCGCTGCGGCCAGCAGCCTCAAAGGCCAGGCCAATGAACTGGTGCAGACCGTGTCCGTCTTCAAGACCCAGGGGGGCTGAGTCGGGCGAGTTCGCTTATTTGCGCATCAAGGTGCTTTTGCCGAAAAGGGACTCGATCAGGTCCACCGCCACCTCGGCCGTGCGGTTGCGCTCGTCCAGCGCGGGGTTGAGCTCAAACACATCCAGGCTGGCCATGCGGCCGGTGTCGGCAATCATTTCCATGCAAAGCTGCGCTTCGCGGTAGGTGGGGCCGCCGCGCACCGTGGTGCCCACGCCGGGCGCAATGTCGGGGTCTAGAAAGTCCACGTCAAAGCTCACATGCAGGTGCGTGTTGGCGTCCGTCAGCGCCAGCGCCAGCTCCATGGCGGCGCGCATGCCCATTTCGTCGATGTAGCGCATGTCAAAGACCTCCAGGTCCTGCTCATGCACAAAACGCTTCTCGCCCTCGTCCACACTGCGGATGCCAATTTGCCGCACCCACTTCGGTGAAATGGCCGGTACCTGGCCGCCAATCTCGATCAGTTCTTGCGGGCCAAAGCCGCACAGGCAGGCCACGGGCATGCCGTGGATGTTGCCGCTGGGTGTGAGGGTGTTGGTGTTGAAGTCGGCATGTGCGTCCAGCCACAGCACGCGCAGCTTCTTGCCCATCTCGCGGCAGTGGCGCGCCACCGCGCTAATCGACCCAATGCCCAGGCAATGGTCCCCGCCCAGCACGATGGGCAGGCGCCCGTCCTGCAGCTCGGCATACACCGCGTCGTGCAGGCTGCGGTTCCAGGCCGTGACTTCGGCCAGGTGGCGGTAGCCGTTTACCGGTGGCAGCCAGGGGTTGCTGGGGCCACTGAGGTTGCCCTTGTCCAGCACTTCCAGCCCGTGGGCCTGTAGCACGCTGGTGATGTTGGCCACGCGTAAGGCCTCGGGCCCCATGCTGGCGCCGCGGGTGCCCGCGCCAATGTCGGTGGGCGCGCCAATGAGGCTGATCTTGTGGTTCATGGGGTTTCCAGTTGGAACACAGGGAGGCGCTCGCCCACCAGCAGGCCGCGCGCGTTGCGAATCTCGGCCGCGCGCCAGGGCTGCAGCGCGGCGCGTTGCGCATCGTCCAGCCAGCCCAGCTGGTCCAGGATCTCGACGCTGGCGGCAAACAGCGCGGGCTTGTTGCCGTCAATGATCTTGAGCGCAAAGGCCTCGCCGCGGCTTTTGCTGCCCACCACCTGCACGCCGTCCGCGCCCACCTTGCTGACCCAGTCGCCCCGGCCCACGCGCATGAAGTCCAGGTCGTTGCGGCCGGTGCCGCTCACCATATCGGGGTGGGCGGTCATGGCTTCACTCAGCAGCGCAAAGCTGGCGCCAAACTCGACGTCTTGCGCGCCACTGGCCAGGCGCGCGTAGCCGCGCGCCAGATTGGAAATCGGCATGGCGAAGTTGGGTGCCGAGCAGCCGTCAATGCCGCGTGGCATGTCCTGCACGTCCATGCCCACGGCACGCGCCACATCACGCGCAATGGCCTGCTGCAGCGGGTGGTCGGCGGCGGTGTAGTCGTCCAGCGGCAGGCCGTGCTGCACGCAATAGGCCACAAAACCCGCGTGTTTGCCGCTGCAGTTGTTGTGCGCCTCGGTGACCTCCAGTCCCTCTGGTGCGCCCTTGTCAAAGTAGCTGAACAAGAGCGGCACATGGCAGCCGCAGCGCAGCGTCTTGTAGGTGTGGCCGGCCTTGGCCAACATGCTGGTGGCGCCGTTCACATGCATGGCCTCTCCGTTGTGGCTGGCGCACAGCAGTGCGTTCTCGGCCTGGGTAAAGCCAAACTGCGCAGGGCCACCAGCTTCCACAAAGGGCAGGGCCTGCAGGGCCTTGAGCGTGGAGCGGGTGAAGGTGACCAAATGCGGGTCGCCCGCAAAGGCCTTGAGCTGGCCGCCGCGGTTAACCACGGCCACGGCGCCAAAGTGCAGGCATTCGGGCGTACCGCCACGGGTGAGCTGGATCAGGGGGGCAAGGTTCACGGGTTATCTTCTCCTGCTGACAAGCGTATCCGAATTGCCGTGGTTTAGGCCAAGGCTGTCTATACTGAAACGCTATCGTCACAGCCCAACTTTGCATAGCCCCATGCTGACACCCGAACAGAAAACCCGCTACCAGGAAGACGGCTTCCTCATCCTGCCCAACTTCAAGTCCGCCGCAGAGATTGCCGCTGTGCGCGCCCGGGCTGAGGCCATCGTCGAGGCCTTTGACCCCAACGAGAGCAAGACCATCTTCACCACCAACGACCAGGTGCGCCAGGTGGACCGCTACTTTCTGGATTCGGCCAACCGCGTCAGCTGCTTTTTTGAGGAAGAGGCGTTTGGCGCAGATGGCGAGTTGCGCCAGGCCAAGGCCCTGTCCATCAACAAGATCGGCCACGCCCTGCACGACCAGGACCCGGTGTTCGAAGCCTTCAGCCATGGTGCCGCGCTAGCAGAGGTTGCCGCTGATGTGGGCCTGGCCCGGCCGCAGGTCTGGCAGTCCATGTACATCTTCAAGCAGCCCGGCATTGGCGGCGAGGTGGGCTGGCACCAGGACGCCACGTTTTTTGACACCACGCCCATCAGCGTCACCACCTTCTGGTTTGCGCTGGAAGACGCCACGCTGGACAACGGCTGCCTGTGGACCGAACCCGGCGGCCACCGCGGCCAACGCGGTGTGTTACGTGAACGTTTTGAGCGCCATGGCGACGCCATCACCATGAAGAAGCTGGACGCCACGCCCTGGCCCGCCAGCAATGTGAACGCGATTCCTTTGGAGGTGAAGGCGGGGGCGCTAGTGGTCTTCCATGGCTTGCTGCCGCACTACAGCGCGCCGAATCGCTCGGCGGTGTCGCGGCATGCCTATACCTTGCATGCGACGGATGCCAGCACGCAGTACGCAGCCACCAATTGGCTGCAGCGCGGTGCGGCGGACCCCGTGCGGGGCTTTGTGCTGGCATGATCGAGGGCTTTTCTCCGCTTCACTAAAGTTTTTGCATGACAGCTACCTTGCCAACCGCACCCGAAACGCTCGCCGCCGAGGCCCCCGTGGCTGCCCCCAAGCGCGCGTCCAAGCCCGATGTTTTTCCGGTGTTGGAACAAATGGCGGCGCTGTACCCCCACATGTTTGGCGCCACTTTTCTGCCCATGAAGCGCGGCGTTTTCCAGGAATTGCTGGACGCCCACCCTGATGTTTTTGAAAAAGACAGCCTCAAGGCGGCGCTGTCCCACCACGCGCGGTCCACACGTTACCTGACGGCCGTGGCCTCCGGCGAAGACCGGTATGACCTGCAAGGCAAACCCGTAGAAGCGATGGCGCCCGAGCATGTGCACCACGCCCTGCTGGAAGTCTTCCGCCGCCGCCAGACCCGCAGCAAGGAAGACCTGCGCCCCAAGCTCCTGCAGCGCATCGTGGTGGCCTGTGAGGCCTCGGGCCTGACACCCCTGGCCTACAGCGAACTGGTGCGCAGCCGCGACGAAGCCGCCAACGCAGTGCTCGACGAAGCCATGGCAGAAGCCAACGCCCGAGCCGCCAAGACCGAGGCGCTGCTGCAGGCCTTCAAAGCCAGCGGCAAATCGCTGGACGTCTTTGCCGACATGTACGGCATGGACCCACGCGCGGTGAGCCGCATGCTGGCGCGAGCCACAGTGGCCTGACCTTTCGTATCTGGGATCTTGGCGTTGTCTGAGCCTGATTCAGCGTGGATTGACACCCGCTAGCTGAGGGCTACACCAGCCACTGCCAGACCGGCCCCGGCACCGGTGTGTGTCGGTCGCCCATAAAAAAGCCCCTCAACGAGGGGCTTGGTCTTGGGCGGCAGACTGGTTTATTTGCAGTACACCCGGGCGGTGCGGGGGGTGTAAATGCCCAAGGTAATCATGCCAAACAGCACATCGGTGGCCGACTGCTCTACGGCGACGCCTGTGACCTTGTCGGCACCGCCGCACACCTTGCCAGCGTCGACCGACTTCATCTGGCCAATGCCGCTGACGAAGAAGGTTTGGCTGTCTTCAGCCTTGGCCGTTGGCATGGCCGGCAGGTCACCCGCCACGTTAAAGCGTTGGTTGGCGCAGCCGGCCAACACGGTGGCGGCGACTACGGCGATCAGAGCGGATTTCATCATTCCAAATTCTCCCTAAGTGAGTTAGCAGACAGACAGCCTGTGCATAACAAGCTGTTGAACATTGAAACCCGCTTGGCGCAGGGCGTCAAGATGAAAAACGCGGCCTTGGTGTTTTGTGCAAATCTGCAATTTGTTACAGCAAACCCTGGGTTTTCCTCTTTTCGCCATCGACGCGCCATGCCATAGTGTTTTCCATTCACATGGAGATGGGGCATGCGAATTTTTGTGTTCCTGCTGGTATTGGGTGCTGCTTCCGGCGTATTTGCTCAGGCCTTGGCGCCGCTTACGCCCGAGCCATCGGCGCCCATGGGCGCCGCCGACCGCGCATTGGTGGTGCGCGCCGATGGGCAGCGCAAGCAGCTGGAAAACTCTCTGAAAGACTATGTGGTGGCCTTTGACAGCCGCGTGGAGCGGCCCGGCGAATTGCCGCGCAAAACGGTGGGCCTGGCGATCACGTCTTTTTCTGGCAGCCCCCTGGCGCTGGCTTACGACCCGAATGGCAAAAGCATGATGGCCCAGTGGCGCTCGGAGCACACCACCGCTTTTGGCCAAACTTTTCAGTACCAAGCCTTTGTAGGTCAATCTGGCGCGGTCAACTTCGTGCTCAGTTCGCGCTTTTAGCCAACACCTCTGCTGAACCCGTTTCAGCGGAAAAACAGCGGCATCAGAAGCGATGCCAATACCACCTGCAGCCCCAGCGCCAAGCCCGCGTAGGCCCCGGCATCCGCATTCACCTGCAGCGCCCGCGCCGCGCCAATGCCGTGGGATGCGGTGCCCAGCGCAAAACCGCGTGCGGCCCAGCCGCTGCCGTTGTGTGGCAGGCGCAGCAGGCTGAACAAAATCTTGCCACTGAGCGCGCCTGCCAGCCCTGTGAGCACCGCAAACACGGCCGATAGCGCAGGGATGCCGCCTATCTTGTCCGCAATGCCCATGGCCACCGGCGCGGTAACCGACTTGGGCGCCAGCGACAGCACCACATCGGCCGGCAGCCCCACGGCCCAACCCAATGCCAAGGCCGACCCGCTGGCCGCCGCGCCACCCAGCAAAGACGCGAGCAACAAGCGCCCCCAACGTTGCCGCACCTGCGCGCGGCGTTGCCACGGCGGCCAGCCCAGTGCCACTACGGCCGGCCCCAAGAGGAAGTGGATGAACTGCGCGCCCGAGAAGTAGGTGGGGTAGGGCATGCCGGTGGCTAGTAGCACCGCCGCAATCACCACCACGCTCCACAACACCGGGTTGGCCCAGGCGGCCTGGCCCACGCGCAGGTACAGCGCATGCGCGAGCACATAGGTCACCAGCGTTGCCGTGAGGCCGAAGAGCGGTGTGGCCGAGAGGTAGACCCAGAGTGCGACAAAGTCAGACATCGCTGGCTGCATCTTTGTCGTCGGCAGGGCTCAGGTGGTAGAGCACCAGTGCGGTCACGGCCAGCCCAATCCAGGTGGACAGCACCAGGACCAGCAGCATGCGGCCGCCGTACTGGCTCAGCAGCGCCAGGTGGGTCATCACGCCCACACCCACCGGGATGAACAGTAGGGAGAGGTGGGCCAACAGAAAGTCCGCGCACTGGGCCACGGGCTCGCGCACCAGCGGCCAACGCAGGGCGATGAGCAAGAGCACCATGCCCACCACCGGGCCGGGAAAGGGCAGGTGCAGCGCGCGCGCCAGCAGCTCCCCCGCGCTTTGCAGCGCGAGCAACCAGGCCAAACCGCGCAAGCCTTGCATGAAATCTAGAACCGCGGCAGATCCGGGTGTTTGACTTTGCCGCCGCGCACCAGCTCGCGGCCGTATTCAGCGCAGCGCTGCAGCGTGGGAATCACCTTGCCGGGGTTCAGCAGGCCCTGGGGGTCAAACGCAGCCTTGAGCGCAAACATCTGCGCGTTTTCTTCGGCGCTGAATTGCACACACATGCTGTTGAGCTTTTCCACACCCACGCCGTGTTCGCCCGTCACCGTGCCGCCCATGGCCACGCTGGTTTCCAGAATTTCGGCGCCGAACAGTTCGCAGCGGCGCAGCTGGTCGGCGTCGTTCGCATCGAACAGGATCAGTGGGTGCAAATTGCCGTCGCCCGCGTGGAACACGTTGGCACAGCGCAGCTGGTATTTCTTCTCCATCTCGGCAATCGCCAGCAGGATGTCGGCCAGCCGCGCGCGGGGGATGGTGCTGTCCATACACATGTAGTCGGGGCTGATGCGGCCGCTGGCGGGGAAGGCGTTCTTGCGCCCGCTCCAGAAACGCAGGCGTTCCGCCTCGCTGTTGCTCACCGCAATGCCGGTGGCGCCAGCCGAGCGCAGCACCTCGGTCATGCGGCCAATTTCTTCTTCCACCTCTTCGGGCGTGCCATCGCTCTCGCACAGCAGAATGGCCTCGGCGCTCAGGTCGTAGCCCGCGTGCACAAAGTCTTCCACCGCGGCGGTCATGGGTTTGTCCATCATCTCCAGCCCGGCGGGGATGATGCCGGCCGCAATCACGGCGGCCACCGCGTCGCCGGCTTTGCGCAGGTCGTCAAAGCTGGCCATGATGCAGCGTGCTAGTTGCGGCTTGGGTACCAGCTTTACGGTCACTTCGGTGGTCACGGCCAGCATGCCCTCGCTGCCCACCACCACGCTCATCAGGTCGTAACCCGGCGCGTCCAGCGCGTCGCCACCAAACTCGATGGGTTCGCCCTCCATGGTGAAGCCGCGCACCTTGAGCACGTTGTGCAGCGTCAGACCGTACTTCAGGCAGTGCACACCGCCGGAGTTCTCGGCCACGTTGCCGCCAATCGTGCAGGCAATCTGGCTGCTGGGGTCGGGTGCGTAGTACAGGCCCAGTGGGGCTGCCGCCTCGCTAATGGCCAGGTTGCGCACGCCGCACTGCACCACGGCCGTACGGCTGCGTTTGTCCAGCTTCAATATCTTGTTGAACTTGGCCAGTGACAGCGTCACGCCCAGCGCATGCGGCATGGCCCCGCCCGACAGGCCGGTGCCCGCACCGCGCGCCACCACCGGCACATTCAGGCCGTGGCAGACCTTGAGCACGGCGGCCACCTGCGCCTCGGTCTCCGGCAGCGCTACCAGCAGCGGGCGCTGGCGGTAGGCGGTCAGGCCGTCGCACTCGTAAGGCGTGGTGTCCTCGGTCTGGTACAGCAGCGCATGCTTGGGTAAATGGGGTTCTAGCCCCCGCAGAATATGCGCAAGCAGCTCTGTTTTTGATAGCAAATCGGTGGTGCTGGCGGAGGCAGAGGCGTTCATGGCGGGGCTTTCGGGCGGCGTAGTCTGCACTCTAGGGGAAAGCTGGGCACCGTGGCGTGAAGAAATTGCGGGCCTAGCCCACCGCTTTTTTCAACCACTCGGCAAAGGCCGCCACTTCCCAGCGGTCCATGGCGCCGGTGCGCCAGCACAGGTAGTGGGCGTGGGGACTGGGCACGTTGTTGTCATACAGCCGTACCAATGAACCATTCTCCAGCCAAGGCGCGCCGAGTTTCAGGCGCACCAGGCCCACGCCCATGCCGGCGGCGGCGGCGTCGCACATCAGGCCAATGTCGTTGAATTGCGATCCCTCCACCGGCTCGGGCCAGTCCAGCCCGTTGGCGGCAAACCAGGTGCGCCAGGGCTCCAGCGGGCTGCGCAACAAGGGAATGTTGGCCAGGTCCTGCGGTGTCTCGAACGGCCCGTGCTCACGCACAAAGGCGGGGGAGGCCAGCGGCGTCACCTCGTCCTTCATCAAGAGCGTGTGCTCCATGTCGGCATAGCGGCCGGGGCCAAAGCGCACCATCAGGTCCGCGTCCTCGGCCACCACGTCCAGCAGGGGGATGGACACCTGCAACGTCAGGTCGATCTCGGGGTAGGCGTCGGTGAACTGGCGCAGGCGCGGGATCAGGATGGAGCGCGAAAACGTGGGCGTGACCGCCAGGCGCAGCTTGCGCTTGCCGGGCGCGGCGGATGCACTGGGAAACTTCTGCAGGATGGCCAGGCCCTCGCGCACATGGGCCAGGTACTCGCTGCCTTCGGTGGTCAGCGAAAAATCGGCCCGGCCAAACAGCTTGGTGCCAATGATCTGCTCCAGCTGCCGCACCCGGTGGCTCACCGCGCTGGGCGTCACGAACAACTCTTCTGCTGCCAATGTGACCGACCGTAACCGTGCCAACGCCTCAAAAGTCAGCAGGCATTGGATAGGAGGTATGCGGGAGGCGCTCATGGGGGAATGATGCCACTAGTGGGCGTTGGGACTGCTGCTCGGACGTGGATCTGCGTGTTCCGGCGCCTGTGACACTTGCAACAATTCGGGGCATTTGCACCAGGGATGTTGCAATTGGCCAAAGATTGCTACACGGTGCTCGGTCTAGTATGAATTCTCTTCAACTCGAAAGCATTCTGATGACTATGCAAGCCCCGTTTTTTGGCAAACGTCCCGCAGATCCGGTCCACACCCGCCCTGGTCCGGCCCAGTCCAGTGGACTGTCGGGCTCCGGCACCAGTGATGGCGGACATGCATCGGCGGCCCCGGTACAAGCCCAAGCGCCCGCACCTGCAAAGCCTGCCGGCAGCGCGGCAGCAGCCCCCCTTTCGGGTGCCCCCACCAAGGAGGGCGGCAGCAAGCTGACCGTGGGCCCCAATATCAAGCTCAAGGGAGTGGAGATCACTGATTGCGACACCCTGGTGGTCGAGGGCATGGTGGAGGCGACCATGGACTCCCGCGTGATGCAAATTACCGAGATCGGCGCCTTCAAGGGCTCGGCAGAGATTGACTATGCTGAGATCCACGGCGAGTTCAACGGCAATTTGACGGTGCGCGAGAAGTTGGTGATCTACTCCACCGGGCGGGTCACCGGCAAGATCCGTTACGGCAAGGTCGTGATCCAAGAGGGCGGGCAGCTGATGGGTGACATCCAGTTTGGTGCTGCCCACCGAGCCGAGGCCTTGCTCCCGGCCAAAATGGGCCTGCTCAACGCTGCATAAAGCGGAGCGACACCGGGCGCGGGTGAAGTAGCGCTCGCATCGATCCAAGGCGCCCCTTTTCTAGCGTTTCACGCATGGCGATGGCGTGGCAAGGCACGGCCCCGCCGCCAGGTCGCATCGCCGCTCAGGCGGCCGATCTCCTTGGGGTGCGTCGTTCGCCTGTCATCAGCCGAACTAATGTCCCCGCTGAACTGGGCGCTTTGCCATGAAAACCGGCAAATGCACCGTGTTTTCCCCGAGAGCAAAGCCTATTTGTGGCCGAGGTCCGTCAGTAGAATGGCCCTCTTTTTCCCCTCGGGAGTTCCCCTGTGTCTGACACCCTTGCCGTACTGCCACAGTACCTGCTCCCCAAAAAAGCCCTTACCGCGTTTGGCGGTCTGGTGGCTGGTGCCCGTGGGGGCAAAGCCACCACCGCGCTGATCCGTTGGTTCATTGGCAAATACCAGGTCAATATGGCCGAGGCCGCCAACCCGGACCCCGTTGCTTACGCCACGTTCAACGATTTTTTCACCCGTGCTCTCAAAGAAGGTGTGCGCCCACTCGCCTCTGCCTCCTTTGTCTGCCCGGTGGATGGTGCCATCAGCCAGTTTGGCGCGATCCACAAAGACCAGATTTTCCAAGCCAAGGGCCACCACTACAGCACCACCGCGCTGGTGGGGGGCGACGCCAAGCTGGCAGCGCAGTTCGACAACGGCAGCTTTGCCACCATCTACCTGAGCCCGCGCGATTACCACCGCATCCACATGCCGTGCGATGGCGTGCTGCGCCGCATGATCTATGTGCCGGGCGACCTGTTCTCGGTGAACCCGACCACGGCGCGTGGCGTGCCTGGTCTGTTTGCGCGCAACGAGCGTGTGGTGTGTGTGTTTGACTCCGCCCATGGCCCGTTTGTGCTGACCCTGGTGGGTGCCACGGTGGTGGGCAGCATGGCCACGGTGTGGCACGGGGTGGTCAATCCGCCGCGCCTGCCCCAGATTACCGAGTGGCACTACGACGCCAATGCGGTCGTGTTGAAGCAGGGTGAGGAGATGGGACGCTTCTTGCTTGGTTCTACCGTCGTGATGCTTTTTGGGCGCGACCGCCTTGCGTTTGACGGCCCCTGGGCCGCGGGCAAGCCGGTGTGCCTGGGCGAAAAAATGGGCGAGACCCCTGAAAAGCCAGTATCCTGAATTGCAGGGAGACTGCAAAACTGTTGGAGTGTTTGGTATGCAAGCTTCGTCTTCTGAGACTGCGCTGACCTTGGCCACCGGCCTGTCTTCTGCCCCCGCCCTAGAGGGGCATGCCCCTGGGGCCGACGAGGCTGGTAGTGATTACCGCCGTACGGCGTTGCCGCGCGTTGCCGCGCTCGATGCCCTGTCTGTCCGCGCCAGTCTGTGGCTGGCCTTTGCCTGTGTATTGGTGGGAGCGGTGGTCATTGGCGTGTTTTCGCTGTTCCAGATGGGGCGGCTCAACGACTCCACCAAAGCCATTTATGAGCAAGAGTTTGCTGCGGGTCAGGCGGCCGAGCAGGCCCGCGGCCTGATTCTGCGGGCCAGCCGCGCCCAAACCCAGCTGCTGACTGCGACCACTGCCGCTGAGCGCAACACCCTGGGTGGCGACATTGAAACCAGCCTCACCCACATTGGTCAGCGTCTGGAGGTCATCAAGGGCCTGTCCAATTCTGAAGAAACCAGCGCCTCCAGCCAGCAGCTTGTCGAGGCCATGGCCAACTGGACCAAACGGCAGCGCGCCTACATCACGCTGGTGAAAGAGCAGCCGCTGGACCTGATGCAGATGAGCACCGATGTGCCCACCGAAGATGCCCGCTTGCTCAACGACACGCGCAAGCTCGAAAAAATTGTGGATGCACTGGTGGAGCAGCGCTCCAAGTCCGCCGAGGCTACCATCGTGCACGCTGGCGAGATCTACCAGTCGTCTCAAACCTGGGTGGTGGGCATCATGGTGCTGTTGCTGGTGCTGTCACTGGTCATCAGTGGCTGGGTGACGCGGCGCCTGGTGCGCCAACTCGGTGGCGAGCCGGCCTATGCCAAATCCATTGCCAGCCGCATTGCGCAAGGCGATTTGTCCATGCAGATTCGCCTGGAGCCCAAAGATACGGAGAGCCTGCTGTACTCGTTGCGCGACATGCAGGGCAGGTTGGCCGACACCATGCGCGAGATTGCCGGCAGCTCCAAGCAGGTGGCCAATGCCTCGCGCGAAATCTCCATGGGCAACCTGGACCTGTCGCAGCGCACCGAGCAGCAATCTGCCTCGCTGGAAAAAACTACCACCAACGTGGAGCAGATGGCCGCCATTGCGAAACGTTATGCCGACAGCGCCACCCAGGCCGCCCAGCTCTCCGGCTTGGCCACACGCTCTGCCCAGCAGGGCGGTGAGGTGGTGGCCAGCGTGGTCGCCACCATGGACAAGATCAGCAAGAGCACCCAGGCCATCCATGCCAATATTGGTGTGATCGAGGGCATTGCCTTCCAGACCAACATATTGGCGCTAAACGCTGCAGTCGAGGCGGCCCACGCGGGCGAGCAGGGCCGTGGCTTTGCGGTGGTCGCCTCCGAGGTGCGTTCGCTGGCCGAGCGCAGTGCCAAGGCGGCGCGTGAAATCAATGCACTTATCGAGGCCTCGACCTCGCAGGTGAAGGACGGTGCGCAGCTGGCACAACAAGCGGGGCAGACGATTGCCGAGATGTCGCAGAGCGTGCAGCAGGTCAGCACCGTGATGGAGGAAATCTCGGGTGCCTCGCTGCAGCAAAGTGCCGGCATTGAAGAGATCAACCGCGCCGTAGCCCAGCTCGACGACAGCACCCAGCAGAACGCGGCGCTGGTGGAAGAGGCTGCCGCAGCCGCGCAGTCACTGGACGAGCAAGCCCAGTCGCTGGACCAGCTGGTGGGCCGCTTTAACCTGTAGCCCCCGCGCTGCATCGCGGCCCGGCGGCGAATCAAAATTACTTGAAGATCACGGTCTTGTGGCCGTTCAGCAGCACCCGGTGCTCGCTGTGCCACTTGACCGCGCGGGCCAGCACCTGGCTCTCGGTGTCACGCCCCTGGGTGGTCAGGTCTTCCACGGTTTTGCTGTGGTCCACGCGGGCCACGTCCTGCTCGATGATCGGGCCTTCGTCCAGGTCGGCTGTCACGTAGTGGGCGGTGGCGCCAATCAGCTTCACGCCGCGGTCATGCGCCTGGTAGTAGGGCTTGGCACCCTTGAAGCTAGGCAAGAAGCTGTGGTGGATGTTGATGGCGCGACCTGACAACTTGCGGCACAGGTCATCGCTCAGGATCTGCATGTAGCGCGCCAGCACCACCAGCTCGGCCCCTTCGGACTCGATCACCTCGTAGGCCTTGGCTTCGGCCTGCGCTTTTGTGGCTGCGGTCACCGGAATGTGGTGGAACGGCACGTTGTAGCTGGCCGCCAGCTGGTAAAACTCGCGGTGGTTGGAGACGATGGCGCGGATGTCCAGCGGCAGCAGGCCACTTTTCCAGCGGAACAACAAGTCGTTGAGGCAATGGCCTTCCTTGCTGACCATGATGACGGTGCGCATGGCCTGGGCCGTGGCGTGCAGGCTCCACTGCAGCTGCAGTGGCTCGGCAAAGCTGCCCAACTGGGCGCGCAGCTCGGCATGGCTGAGCTGGCTGCAGCTGAACTGCACGCGCATGAAGAACAGGCCGGTGTCTGGGTCGTTGTACTGGGCGGCTTCTTCGATGTTGCCGCCGCGTTCCAGCAAAAAGCCCGAAACGGCGTGCACCAGACCCAGGCGGTCGGGGCAGGAAAACGTGAGGATGTAAGTCTGGCTCATGGGGCGAGATTGTCGCAGTTCCCCGGCCAGGGCCGGTGTCTGGGTGCTGGAAAGACCAAGGGGCTGCGAAGAGCCCCTGATCGCGTTGCGCGGGAAGGGTTTAGTGCACTACGACCGGGTTTTGTGCCAACACGGCGTATTGGTCCAGCGTGTCTTCCACTTCTTCCTGGGTCGGGGTGTTCACCTGCCAGGCCTGGATGTGCTGCTGGAACAGCTCGGCCCAAGAGCCGTCGAGGTAGACCTCTTTGCCCGAGCGTTTGTCCACGATTTCGAAACCGTGGCGCGCCAGCATAGGCACGCCCTGGGGGTAACGCTCGGTTTTTTCGGGGTGCACACCATCTGGCTCGCCGTTGGCCAGCATGTGGGTGACGGAGAAGGATTCAGAGTCGTACAAGGTGTGCATTGTGTTTACCAACTAGAGATAGACCGTATTTGGACACCATCTTCGCAGTTTCAAGAGTAACAGGGTTTATGGCGCCTGCGTGCTTCGCCACAATTTATCCGCCACATCCCCATTGGCTTCGGTCAGGCGGATGCGCACCGGCAGGTAGCCCATGCTGGGCGCCAGCCAGATTTCGGCGCGGTTGCTGTGGGGCCCGGCTGCGCCGCGCGACAGCTTGATAGCGCTCACTTCGCCGCCAGGCAGCGTCAGCTTCTCGGTACCGCCCACCGCCATGGTCCAGGATTCGACCGAACGTGGCCCGATGGCCTCGAACGGGATCTGGGTGCCGGCCGGGTAACGTTGCGGTTCGCCGCCGAACATGGCACTGAGCTGCAACACTGCGCTGAGTTGGTCCTGCATGCCCGGGGTCAGCGGTACATCGGGGGTGTTGGCGCTGAAGGTGACCTTGTTGGCGCTGCGGTCGAAGTGGGCCGCCACCTCGCTGCGCACCTTGTCACCAAAACGCAGCGGCTCCAGCCCATGCGGGCCCAGTGCGCCCTTGCTGGTCTGCATGCGTGAGCCCAGCAAAAAGTGGCTGAACTCCAGCCGGCTGTTGTAGGTCTTGCCATCGTGTTGCCACAGCAATTCGCCGTTCAGGCTCAGCGAGATGCCTTTTACCTCGGCGCGCACTTCGTATTTCAGCCGGGCCGGTTCGGGGTAGGCCAGGCGCAGCGGGGCATCACTGGCCTGGGCCGTGCCGGCGGCCAGCGTCGTGACGGCCACCGCACCGCTCTTGCTGCCTTGCGGCCCGTTGGGGGGCGGTGGAGGGGGCTCAATTGCTACGGTATTAGGAGCTGCTTGCGCAGTATCCACGACGGCTGGTGCCAGTTTTGATGCCAAAGCCAGGGCGTCGGGCAAGGTGGCCGCGGCAGGGGGCTCGGAGGGAGGCAGCGGGGCCAAGCGGGGTGCATGGCCTGGGGCTGGCCGGGGTGCAGGCGGCAAAGCCTGCGCGGGCATAGGCGTAGGCGCCGCCTGGGGCGCGAGCACCGCGGGTGCGGGCGGGTTAGGGGTGATGGTGCGGGTTTGCAGTGCGGGGGGGGCGGTGCCCTCTTCGGCACTGTGGGCCGTGGGGCTGGTCGGTGCCCAGTCCACCGTCCACGTGAGGGGTTGGCCCAGCACCAGCCAGTGCGCCAGCAGCACCGTGCCCACCACCGCGACCAGTGTTCGCCCGTGCCGTGCCACGCTGGGCAGGGGGAGGGAGAAGAGGGGCGCGGGCATGGTCAAAAGCATGGGGCGGGGCAAACGCGTGGGCTGGGGTCGTTTCAGTTTAATGCACGGCCGGGTACGGCCCAATCCCGGCGAAAATGCCCGCATGAAACTCGCTACCTACCAAGACGGCTCCCGCGACGGGCAACTGGTGGTCGTCTCGCGCGACCTGAGCCAGGCGCACTACGCCACCCACATTGCCAACCGCCTGCAGCAGGTGCTGGACGACTGGAACTACCTCGCGCCCCAGCTCGAAGATATCTACGTCACGCTGAACCAAGGCCGAGCGCGCCATGCCTTCCCCTTTGACCCGGCCCAGTGTTTGGCGCCGCTGCCGCGCGCCTACCAGTGGGCCGACGGCTCGGCCTACCTGAACCATGTGGAGCTGGTGCGCCAGGCCCGTGGCGCCGAGGTGCCCGAGAGTTTTGCCACCGACCCGCTGATGTACCAGGGCGGCAGCGACGACCTGGCCGGCCCGCAGGCCGACATCGTGTGCGCCAACCTGGCCTGGGGCGTGGACTTTGAGGCGGAGCTGGCGGTGATCACGGGCGATGTGCCCCTGGGCTGCCCCAGCGACCGCGCCATCGACGCCGTGCGCCTGCTGGTGCTGGCCAACGACGTGACGCTGCGCAACCTGATTCCCGACGAGCTGGCCAAGGGCTTTGGCTTTGTGCAGAGCAAGCCGGCCACCGCCTTTGGCCCGGTGGCGGTGACGCCGGATGAGCTGGGCGATGCCTGGGCGCGCGGCCGCGTGCACCTCCCGGTGCAGTGCACCTGGAATGGCCGCAAGGTCGGCATGTGCGAAGCCGGCAACGACATGAGCTTCCACTTTGGCCAGCTGATTGCCCACTTGGCCAAGACCCGTCGCGTGCGGGCTGGCTCCATCATTGGCTCGGGCACCATCAGCAACAAGGGTGTGGCGCGCAAAAACCGCACCGACTGGCCCAATGGCTACAGCTGCATTGCCGAGAAGCGCGCGATGGAAACCATCCAGGACGGCCAGCCCAGCACCGAGTACATGCAGTACGGCGACACCATCCGCATCGAGGTGAAAGGCCGCGACGGGCAGAGCGTGTTTGGCGCCATCCTGCAAGAAGTGGTGCCGCCCGAGAGCCGCGGCCGAACAGCCCCCAGCGCTGCTGCGGCATCCGTTTCTGGCGATACTGCCGCACCGGTTGCTGCCGACCCCGCCCTCGCGCCCTCTGCCGAGAGTGCCCCCGATTCTTCTACCGAGACCTCCGAATGAAAACACGTGCCGCCGTCGCCTGGAAAGCAGGCCAACCCCTGACCATCGAAACCGTGGACCTGCAAGGCCCCAAGTTCGGTGAAGTGCTCGTCGAAATCAAAGCCACCGGCATCTGCCACACCGACTACTACACCCTCAGCGGCGCCGACCCCGAAGGCATCTTCCCCGCCATCCTGGGCCACGAAGGCGCAGGCATTGTGGTGGACGTGGGCCCCGGCGTGACCACGCTCAAGAAGGGCGACCACGTCATTCCCCTCTACACACCCGAATGCCGCACTTGCAAGTTCTGCCTTTCGCGCAAGACCAACCTGTGCCAGCTCATCCGCGGCACGCAGGGCAAGGGCCTGATGCCCGATGCCACCTCGCGCTTCAGCCTCAACGGCGATCCCATCTTTCATTACATGGGGACCAGCACTTTCAGTAACTACACCGTGGCGCCCGAAATCAGCCTGGCCAAGATTCGTGAAGATGCCCCATTCGACAAGGTTTGCTACATCGGCTGCGGCGTGACCACCGGCATTGGCGCCGTGATCTTCACCGCCAAGGTGGAGGCCGGTGCCAACGCCGTGGTGTTTGGCCTGGGCGGCATTGGCCTGAACGTGATCCAGGGCCTGAAGATGGTGGGCGCCGACAAGATCATCGGCGTGGACCTGAACCCCGAACGCGAAGCGATGGCACGCCAATTCGGCATGACGCACTTTCTGAACCCCAAGGACATCGAGGCCGCGGGTGGCAACATCGTCGATGCGATTGTTCAGCTCACCGATGGCGGCGCTGACTACAGCTTCGAGTGCATCGGCAACACCAAGGTCATGCGCCAGGCACTGGAGTGCACACACAAGGGTTGGGGCCGCAGCATCATCATTGGCGTGGCGGAAGCCGGCGCCGAAATCTCCACACGCCCGTTCCAGCTGGTCACCGGCCGCAAATGGGAAGGCTCGGCCTTTGGCGGCGCACGCGGCCGCACCGATGTGCCCAAGATCGTGGACTGGTACATGGAAGGCAAGATCAACATCGACAGCCTGATCACCCACACCATGCCGCTGGAAGACATCAACAAGGGCTTTGACCTGATGAAGCGCGGCGAATCCATTCGCGGCGTTGTCATTTTTTGATAAAAAAGGCCTCTAGCCCAAATGGCTAGTGCGCCAACAGCTTCTCTTTTTGTAGCAACCGATGTCCTCCTCCGCCCTTGAACTCGTCAGCGAACACGCCTGTTTTGGTGGCGTGCAGCGTTATTACCAGCACGCGTCCAGCGTTATCGGCTTGCCCATGCGTTTCTCGGTGTTCCTGCCGCCGCAGGCCCTACAGGGTGCGGTGCCGGCGGTCATGTACCTGGCAGGCCTGACCTGCAATGAGGAAACCTTCATGGCCAAGGGCGGCGCGCAGCGCGTGGCCGCAGAGCTGGGCCTGGCGCTGATAACACCGGACACCAGCCCGAGGGGCGCCGGTGTGGCAGGTGAGGCCGAGTCCTGGGACTTTGGGGTGGGTGCAGGCTTTTACCTGGACGCGACCCAAGCCGCCTGGGCCCCGCACTACCGCATGGAGAGCTACCTGCTGCGCGAGCTGCTGCCGCTGGTGGGCGTGAGCCTGCCGGTGGACGTGCAGCGCCTGGGCCTGTTTGGCCACTCCATGGGCGGCCACGGCGCGCTGACGCTGGCGCTGCGCCACCCGCTGCGGTTTAAGAGCCTCTCGGCCTTTGCGCCCATTTGCGCACCTACGCAATGTCCTTGGGGCCATAAAGCGTTTGCGGGTTACCTGGGCGAGGACCGCGAGGCCTGGGCCGCGCACGACGCCTCGGCCCTGATGGGCCAGCGCAGCACACCGCTGTTTGCGCAGGGCATTCTGGTGGACCAGGGCTTGGCGGACAAGTTTCTGGAAGTGCAACTGCACCCGCATCTCTTTGCCGCAGCCTGCGCCGCGGCCGGCCAGCCGCTCACGCTGCGCTGCCGCGCGGGTTACGACCATGGCTACTACTTCATCAGCACCTTCATGGAAGACCACCTGCGCCACCATGCGCAGGGGTTGGGCTTGCTGCCTTAAGTGGCCGCTGAGAGCTGCACGGCAAAGGTTTTGACCCCGCGCAGCATCATCTCAATCGCCACCGACACCAGCACCAGGCCCATCAGGCGCTCGGCGGCCACCACCAGGCGGTCGCCAATGATGCGCTGGATGCGCTCGGCCGACACCAGCACCACGGCGCTGACCAGCATGGTCACACACAGCGCACCAATCCACTCCAGGCGCTTGTCCGGCTGCTGCGATACCAGCAGCAACACCGTGGCCAGCGCCGAGGGGCCGGCCACCGCGGGCACGGCCAGCGGCACGATCAGTGGTTCGGTCATGATTTCGCTTTCGGTGGTGGCTGCAGGCGGAAACACCATGCGCAGCGCAATCAAAAACAGGATCACACCGCCGCCAATCTGCAGCGACAACTCACTCAGGTTCATCACGCGCAAAAAGCTTTCGCCCACAAACATAAAGGTGAGCAGCAGTGCAAACGCAATCAGGATCTCGCGCAGGATGACCTTGGCGCGCCGCTCGGGCGCCACGTGTTTGAGCGCGTTGGCAAAGATGGGGATGTTGCCAATCGGATCGGTGATCAGGATCAGCAGGATGGTGGCGGAGACAAAGGTGTAATTCATCATGGCAGCGGGGCGGCCTTGTGGGCCGCTTGGGTTCAGGGTGCTGCGGAGAATAGCAGTTCGGACCTGCGGATCGCGCTCGCCGGTGCGCGATAATTGCCAGCATGTCCCCCCTGCAAACCCTGCGCCAAGCGCACGCCCTCATCCGCTGGATGTTGGCGTGTTTTGTCTTGGCCATGGGCGTCGCCGTGGCCGCGCCGGTGGTGAATCCCCAGGCCCTGTCGCTGGTGTGCAGCGCGGGCGGCAGCGTCAAACTCGTCGTGCAAGACGACGCGGGTGGCAGTGCACCCATGGCGCTGGCCCACACGCTGGACTGCGTGATGTGCCTGCCCGCCGGTGCCCCGCCGGCCAGCACGGCCGCTGCTTTGCCGTTGCAGACCTTGGGCGAGGTGCTGCGTGCCCTGGCGCCCCAGGCCGTTACCTGGCGCACCGCGGCCCCCGCGTCCGCACGCGGCCCACCCCACACCGCCTGATACCGCCACCAGGTGCGCCTGCTGCAGGCGCGCCCGGTGTGCACGCTGGCCACCGTGTGGCCGCGTTGCTCCCTGTAGTTTGCTATTTAATTCATAGCTGCTTGCGCAATATCTAAGGGGGGCTAATGCCACTTTTGACCCTAAAAAGGAACCTGACCATGAAAACCACGCCCTTTGCTGCTTTGGCCTTGCTGGCCGCCTTGTCTGCTCCTGTGTGGGCGCAGTCGGTGGATGTGAAAAACGCCTGGGCCCGCGCCACGGTGCCGGGCCAGAAGGCCAGCGGCGCCTTCATGACCCTGACGGCCAAAGACGGTGCCAAGCTGGTCTCGGTCTCCTCCCCCGTGGCCGGGGTGACCGAAGTGCACGAGATGAAGATGGAGGGCGACGTGATGAAAATGCGCGCCGTGCCCCAACTGGATTTGCCCGCGGGCAAGGCGGTGGAGCTCAAACCCGGTGGTTACCACGTGATGCTGATGGACCTGAAGCAGCCGCTGCAGAAAGACAGCACCATCGCGCTGACGCTGGTGTTCAAGGACGCCAAGGGCCAGCAGAGTCAAACCGAGCTGAAGCTGCCCGTGTCCCAAGCCGCCCCGGCGGGCATGGCCATGGACAAAAAGGACGCACCGGTCGTCCACAAACACTGAATTTTTAGCGGCGCGCCATGCACCACGTCACGCATCTGCGTCCACCCCGCCGCCCCTGGGCCGCGTGGTGGGTGCTGTGCGTGTGGCTGCTGGCGGCGCTGGCGCCTGTCGCCTCCCATGCGCTGGCGGCCGGGTCTATTGAGGGGCCCATCCGGCTGGAGGTCTGCACCAGCAACGGCGCCCAATGGCTGACCCTGGCCCCGGACACAGCCCCTGCGGATGCGCCAGCCAGTCCTGTCCCGACCGTAGGGTTTTCGCATTGCCCATGGTGCCTGCAACCCAGCGACAGCGGGGCCGCCCCGCCACCCCACACGCCGCCGCTCTTGCGGGTGCCGCCTGGGAACCAAGCCCCGGCGGTCTGGCAGGCGCTTGTCTTCCCCACGCCGTTCTTTGTGGCGGCCGCGCCCCGCGGCCCGCCTGCACGCGCCTAAGCCTGTCTGAATCTCTCTCCACCGCTGGCGGTGGTGTCTGTGGCTGACTCCGACCCGACTGTCGGAGCCGCTGCGTGTCCATTTTTAAAAGATTGTTATGACTTCCATGACCCCTCCTGCGCCCGCGCGCCAACCCGGTGCATCCCGTTTTTATGCCATGGCCTGGCGCTGGCACTTTTATGCGGGCCTGTATGTGGTGCCCTTCCTGGTGATGTTGGCGCTCACCGGCCTGGTGATGGTGTTTTTTACCGGCTTCCAGTCGCGCTTGGGCATGACCGTGCATGTGGCGCCGCAGGCCCAGGTGCAGCCGGTTACGGCCCAGGCCCAGGCGGCGCTGGCGCACCTGCCTGGCGCCCAGCTCAAGGAATACATCGCCCCCAAGACGCCCGATGTGGCGAGCTGGTTTGTGCTGAACCATGCGGACAGCACACAGGCGGTCGCGGTGAACCCGTACACGGCCGAAGTGGTAAAGCAGGTGGACAAGGAGAACACCGTGTTCGCCTGGGCCGAAAAAATCCACGGCACCCTGCTGCTCGGCGAGGGCGGCGAGCGGTTTATTGAAGTGGCAGCCGGTTTGGCCATCGTGTTGGTGGTCACGGGCCTGTATTTGTTCTGGCCCCGCAATGCCGAGCGCTGGGTGGATGCCATCGTGCCCGACTGGCGCGCGACTGGGCGCAAGTGGTGGAAGTCTGTGCACCGCAGTGTGGGCTTCTGGATGAGCGTGGTGCTGTTGCTGTTTTTGCTGACCGGCATGTCCTGGACCGGCTTCTGGGGCGCCAAGTTTGTGCAACCCTGGGGCACCTTCCCGGCTGCCAAGTGGGACGCTGTGCCCACTTCCACCCAGACCCACGCCGCGCTCAACACCGCGGGCCTGCACGAGGTGCCCTGGGGGCTGGAGCAAACGCCGCTGCCGGAGTCTGGCTCGCAAGCCGGCACCCCCGGCGTGGCGGTGGGTGAACCGGTGAACCTGGATGGTCTGAATGCCCTGGCCTTGCGCCTGGGCTACACCGGTCAGTTTCACATCCAGCTGCCGCAAGACGCCAAGGGTGTCTACACCCTGTCGGCCGACTCCATGAGCGGCGACCTGCGCAACCCCACGCAGGACCGCACGGTGCACGTAGACCGCTACACCGGCCGTGTGTTGGCCGAGGCGGCGTTTGCCGACTACTCGCTGGTGGCCAAAGCCATGGCTGTGGGTATTGCGCTGCACCAGGGCGACCTGGGCTGGCTGAGCGCCGTGGCCAACGTCATCTTTTGCCTGGCCATTGTGCTGTTGTGTGTGAGTGGCGTGGTCATGTGGTGGCTGCGCCGCCCGGAAGGAAGCGGCCGCCTGGCGGCGCCCAGTGTGCCGGCGCAGGCCCCGCTGTGGAAGGGCGGTGCCCTGGTCATGCTGCTCACCGCCTTGGCCTTTCCGCTGGCGGGTGGTGTGCTGCTGGCCGTGTTGCTGCTGGACTGGCTGGTCCTGTCCCGCCTGCCGGGGCTGAAAGCCGCCTTGTCCTGAGCAACACCTCGTCAGCCCCCGCGCGTTGGAGTAAGCTGTGCGCCAGCGCCTGACCACCAGGCCTTTGGAGCACACATGAGCGATTCAGACACCTCGGGTTTTGGCAAGTTCGTGCCGGGTTTTGACTTTCTGCAAAACCTGGCCAAAGGCGCCAGCCAGAACATCCCGCAAATGCCCAACCTGGCCAACTGGGTCGCCCCCACGCTCAATGTGGAGGAGCTGGACAAGCGCATCGAAGAGCTCAAAAACGTGCACTTCTGGTTGGAGCAAAACTCCCGCGCCTTGGGCGCCACGATCCAGGCGCTGGAGGTGCAGAAGATGACCCTGGCCACGCTCAAGGGCATGAACTTCAACCTGGGCGATGTGACCAATGCACTCAAGCTCAAGGCGGCTGACTCCATTGCCTCGGGCGTGCAAAGCGTGACCGAAAAAGCCGCCAGCACCGCCAAAACACTGTCGGACGTGGCCAGCAGCGCCAGCAAAGGTGACACCAAAGCTGCAGCCAAGGCAGCGGGTGTGCCGGGGCTGGTGGATCCGCTGCAGCTGTGGGGCTCGCTCACCCAGCAGTTCCAAAATATTGCGGCCACCGCCATGAAAGAGGCCACCACCAAAACCGCGGTGGACATGACCAAAAACATGGCCACCGGCCTGGCCAAAGAAGCCCTCAAGTCGGCTACTGCTGCTGGCAAAAAAGCCGTGGCCAAGCGCCCCGCCGCGCGCAAAACCGCCACCAAAAAATCCACCGGCCGTTAGGCGCCAGGCACATCCACCGGGGCTGGGCGCATGAAGCTGTTTCCGTACGCGCACGCCACACACCCGCAGTGGCCCATGGCGGCTGGCCTGGTGCTGGCGCAGCTGCGCGCCCAGATGGCTTTGCACGGGTATGCCTCTGCGCCCACGCTGGCGCTGCTCTACATCACCGACCACTACGCGCCCCACGCCAAAGACATTCTGGAGATGCTTAGCGGCGAGCTGCCGCTGGTCACTGACTGGTCGGGCACCGTGGGTGTGGGCATTGCGGCCAACAACGTGGAGTATTTTGACGAGCCCGCCCTGGCCGTGATGCTGCTGGAGCTGCCCAGCCACGAGTACCGCGTGTTCTCCGGCATTGCGCCGCTGGGCCTGGGGTTTGAGGCCCACACGGCACTGGTGCACGCCGATGGCGAGACGCCCGACCTGGTGGAGCTGATTGACGAAATGGCGGCCCGCACCGACACCGGGTACCTGTTTGGCGGCCTCTGCAGCAGCCGCACGCAGAGTGTGCAGTTTGCGGTGGCGGCCGATGGCAACCTGAGCGGCTTTGGCGCGGCCAGTGGTGTGTTGCACGGTGGTCTGAGCGGCGTGGCTTTTGGCGAAGGGGTGGGCATGGTGTCGCGTGTCACGCAGGGCTGCAAGCCGGTGTCCAAAGCGCGCGTGGTCACCGAGGCCGACCACAACGTGGTCATCACGCTGGATGGCGAGCCCGCGCTGGACGTGATGTTGCGCGACCTGGGCATCAGCCTGGAGCACCCGCAGGAAGCGCTGGAGGTGGTGCGTGCCACGCTGGTGGGGCTGGTGCAGAGCCCCACCGTGGGGGCGGCGGGCGACAGCGCGCTGGTGCGTCAGACCGGCAACCTGGGCAGCGACGTGACGGTGCGCCACATCATTGGCCTGGACCCGGGCCGGCGCGGCATTGCCATTGCAGCCCAGGTGCAGACCGGTGCCCATCTGGCCTTTTGCCAGCGCAACCGCGAAGCCGCGCAGGCCGACCTGGTGCGTATCTGCGCCGAGGTGCGAGAAGAACTGGAGCCGCAGGAGCTGACGGTGGAAACCGCCTTTGCCCTGCAGCAAAGCGAGGCCGAGGCGGCGCCCCACCCGGCGCGCCGGATTGCGGGCGCGGTGTATGTGAGCTGCTCGGGCCGGGGTGGCCCGCACTTTGGCGGGCCCAGTGCCGA
Organism: Rhodoferax sp. TS-BS-61-7; assembly: GCF_002943465.1. Classification (GTDB taxonomy): domain Bacteria; phylum Pseudomonadota; class Gammaproteobacteria; order Burkholderiales; family Burkholderiaceae_C; genus Allorhodoferax. The sequence continues at coordinate 83,707 of NZ_PTQY01000004.1, read as the reverse complement.
GCTGCAGATCGTGCGCCGTGCGCTGGGCGATGTGCCGCTGGTGGGGTTTTTTGCGGGGGGCGAAATTGCACGCAACCAGCTGTTTGGTTACACCGGGGTGCTCACGGTGTTTACCAGTGCTTAGCCCCCCATCCGGGGGCTGCAGAGGTTTGAGATGGACAATGAAAGAGGAGTGTTTTTATGGGTAACTTGAAAATTGCAACCCGGCTGTATGCCGGGTTTGGCTTGTTGGTGGCCATCATGGTGCTGGTGGTGTCTGCCGCGCTGGTGCAAATGGCGACCATGCGCGCGAGTGCCGCAGATGTGGACAACAACTGGTTGCCCAGCGTTGAAGAGGTCAATTTGCTCAACACTGCGATTTCTGACTACCGTGCGACGGAGATGCAGCACATCCTGAACACGGATGACGTGGCCAAGACCACCATCGAGAAGGACTTGGAGAGCATTCAGGCGCGTATCAAAACAAGCCGTAGCAAGTACGAAAAACTGATTAGCACCAAGGAGGAGCAAGGCCTCTACGACGAGTTCGCCGCGGCACGCGAGGCCTATTTGAAGATTCACAAAGAAGTGATGGAGTTCTCCCGCCGCAATGACGCCGAAGGCGCCCGCCAGTTGCTGGAAGGCGAGTCCAAAAAGAACTTTGAGCGGTCCTCCGACATTTTGGACAAGCTGGTGCTGATGAACCATGACGGCTCTGTGGCCGCGGCAAAGACGTCGGCCGAGGCGTATGTGGCCGGTCGCAACATGATGGCGGTGGCGATGGTGGTGGCAGTGCTCCTGGCGCTGATCGCTGCGACCTACATCACGCGGTCTATCACCAAGCCTTTGTCCGAGGCGCTGGATGTGGCGGCCAATGTGGCCACGGGCAACCTGACGGTGCAGGTGCACAGCAGCAGCCGCGATGAAATTGGCCAGCTGCTGCAGGCCATGAAAGCCATGCAGGACAGCTTGGTGGCCGTGGTCTCCAAGGTGCGCAGTGGTTCCGAGTCCGTGGCCAACGCCAGTGCCGAGATTGCCCAGGGCAATAACGACCTGAGCGCCCGTACCGAGCAGCAGGCCAGCGCGCTGGAAGAAACCGCCGCCAGCATGGAAGAACTCAACTCCGCCGTGAAGCAGAACGCCGACAACGCCTCCCAGGCCAACCAGCTGGCCATGAACGCATCCACCGTGGCGGTGCAGGGCGGCGAAGTGGTGGGCCAGGTGGTTCAGACCATGAAGGGCATCAACGACAGCTCGCGCAAGATTGCCGACATCATCAGCGTCATCGACGGCATTGCCTTCCAGACCAACATCTTGGCGCTGAACGCCGCGGTGGAAGCCGCACGGGCCGGCGAGCAGGGCCGCGGTTTTGCGGTGGTGGCCAGCGAGGTGCGCAGCCTGGCCGGGCGCAGCGCCGAGGCGGCCAAAGAGATCAAGACCCTGATTGGCGACAGCGTCAGCCGGGTGGAGCAGGGCACGGCCCTGGTGGACCGGGCTGGCAGCACCATGACCGAGGTGGTAACCAGCATCCGCCGCGTGACGGACATCATGGCCGAGATCAGTGCGGCCAGCCACGAGCAGAGCGCCGGTGTCAACCAGGTGGGCGAGGCCATCACGCAGATGGACCAGGTGACCCAGCAGAACGCGGCGCTGGTAGAAGAAATGGCCGCGGCGGCCAGCAGCCTCAAGAGCCAGGCGGGCGAGCTGGTGCAGACCGTGGCCGTGTTCAAGCTATCGGCCGAACAAGGCAGCGGCCGGCCTGCTCCCCCTATGGCCGCTCCCGCCAAGACGGCTGTGCGCAGCAGCAAGCCTTCGTTGGCCTTCAAGGGGCCAGAGCGCCGGGCCGATGCCGCCCCGGTGGCCAAGGCGCCTGCCGCCAAACCCCTGGCCAGCCGGCCTGCTGCGGCAAAACCCGCCGCGCCCGTGTTAACTGCAGTGGCACCCAAGACCAGCACCCGGGTCACACCGGCGGGCGGGGACGATGATTGGGAGACTTTTTAAGCCAAATTGGCCTCTAGCACTTATGGATATTGCGTAAGATGCTATTGAATTAATAGTAATTCTGCGCATGGCGTATCACTTGCAGGATCTTGGATGGTGCGTTTTGCACGTGTGTACAGCGCTTGCACCCACACTGATTGCAAACGTTTTGAGAACTGGTTTTCGCTGCGACGTGCAGCGTGTGCAAAAAGAGGTGTTGTATGCGTTCACTATCGAATCTCTCCGTGGCCAAGCGGCTTGGGTTGGGCTTTGCCGTGGTTCTGTTGCTGTCGATTGCCGTGATCGCCATGAGTATTTCCCGGCTGAATGCCGTGGCCGACGCGACCCAGGAGATGGTCCAAAGCCCGATCAAAACCGAGCGCATGGTGGGCGATTGGTACCGCAACATCCGTGCTGGTGTGACGCGGACCACGGCCATTGCGCGTAGCAGTGACGCCTCGCTGGTGGAGTTTTTTGCGGCCGATGCCAAGGCCTCCACCAGCCAGTCCGGTGAGTTGCAAAAAGCGCTGGAGGGGCTGATGGACACGGATGCCGAGAAGGCACTGTTCAAGGAGATTGGCGAGCAGCGCAAACTCTATTTGTCATCGCGCGATGCCATCATGGTGCTCAAGAAAGACGGCCGGGTGGACGAAGCCAATGCCATGTTGGACAAAGAGTTTGTGCCCGCTGCGGCCGGCTACATGGCCAAGATGGAAGCGCTGCAGAAGCAGCAGCGGGATGAGGTGGATTCAGTGGCCCAGAACATCCAGTCCCAGCGCAATACCAGCCGCCAGTTGCTCATCGCGCTGGGCGTGCTCGGCGTGGGTTTGGGTATTCTCTTTTCCTGGATCTTGTCAGGCTCCATTACCAGGCCCTTGGCACAAGCCTCGGATGTGGCCAGGCGCGTGTCCTCGGGGGATTTGAGTGCGCCGATTCCTGCGCACGGAACAGACGAGGTCGGCCAGCTTCTGGTGTCCTTGAAGGCCATGCAGGACAGCCTGGTGCAGGTGGTGTCCAACGTGCGCAGTGGTTCTGAATCGGTAGCCACCGCCAGTGCTGAAATCGCCCAGGGCAATAACGACCTGAGTGCGCGCACCGAACAACAGGCCAGTGCGCTGGAAGAAACCGCCGCCAGCATGGAAGAGCTAGGCTCCACCGTCCGCCAGAATGCCGATAACGCCCGCCAAGCCAACCAGCTCGCCATGACGGCGTCCACCGTGGCCGTGCAGGGGGGCGAGGTGGTGGGCCAGGTGGTCGAGACCATGAAAGGCATCAATGACGCTTCGCGCAAGATCAGCGACATCATCAGCGTCATCGACGGTATTGCTTTTCAGACCAACATCCTGGCACTGAACGCGGCGGTAGAGGCCGCGCGTGCCGGGGAGCAGGGCCGCGGTTTTGCGGTGGTGGCCTCCGAGGTGCGTAGCCTGGCTGGACGCAGCGCAGAAGCCGCCAAGGAAATCAAAAGCCTGATCAGCACCAGCGTGGAGCGCGTGGAGCAAGGTACGGCCTTGGTCGACAAGGCCGGTGCCACCATGACCGAAGTGGTGAGCAGTATCCGTCGGGTGACCGACATCATGGGAGAAATCTCGGCGGCCAGCAGCGAGCAGAGTGCCGGTGTGGCGCAGGTAGGCGAAGCGGTGACGCAGATGGATCAAGCCACGCAGCAAAACGCCGCGCTGGTGGAAGAAATGGCCGCGGCGGCCAGCAGCCTGAAGAGCCAGGCGCAAGACTTGGTGGGGGTGGTGGCAACCTTCAAGTTGGCGTAAGCTGCACCAGGATTTCCAACAGGCGAGCCACTGCACGGAGGTGCGTATGAAGCTGAGAAATCAGGTTTTGGGGTTGGGTTTGTTGGGTGTGGTCATGACCGCGCTGGTGGGCGGTGCGGGTTTGCTTAACGCGAACCGCCTGTCCGATGCCTTTGACGCTTCCATCAACGTCAGCCTGGCGCTCAGCAAGAGCCAGGAGGCGGACATGATGCATGACGCCATCCGCGGCGATGTGCTGCTCACGCTATTCAATGCGCAGAAGAACAACGCAGCGGGCATGGCCGAAGCCGAGAAGGGGCTCAAGGAGCACGCCGACAACTTTACCGCCAACATTGCCGCCATACAGGCCTTGCCTATTTCACCCGAGGTGCGTGATCTGGTCGCCAAGGCGGCCCCGCTGGTCAAGGCCTATGCCGAATCGGCGGCCACCATCCAGACACTGGCACGCAAGGACCTTGCGGCCGCCGAACTGGAGATCCCCAAGTTCCAGAAAGCGTTTGAAGACCTGGAGGTGGCCCTGGAGGCGCAGAGTGATGGGGTGGCCCAAAGTGTGGAGCACTTCAGCATCGAGGTGCACCGGCTGGCGGTGAATGCCAAGATCATTGTGGGCACCGGCCTGGCCATTGCGGCGGCGCTGCTGGTGGTTATCTCCTTGTGGTTGGCGCGCCTGCTCTCGGCGCCCCTGGTGCAGGCGGTGGACATGGCCGACCGCTTGGCCGATGGGGACCTGACCGCCACGGTGCGCCCCGCGGGTAACGAGGAAACGCAGCGCCTGATGGCAGCGCTGGGCCGCATGCAAACCCATCTTGCCGGCATTGTGCGCCTGGTACAGCAGGGCGCACAAAGCGTGTCGTCCGCCAGTGCCGAAATTGCCCAGGGCAATAACGACCTCAGCGCACGTACCGAGCAGCAGGCCAGCGCCCTGGAAGAAACCGCAGCCAGCATGGAAGAACTCAACTCCACGGTGCAACAAAACGCCGAAAACGCCCGCCAGGCCAACCAGCTGGCCATGAGCGCGTCTACCGTGGCGGTGCAAGGTGGCGAAGTGGTGGGTCAGGTGGTGGAAACCATGAAGGGGATCAACGAGGCCTCCCGCAAGATCGGCGACATCATCAGCGTGATTGATGGCATTGCCTTCCAGACCAACATCCTGGCGCTGAATGCGGCGGTGGAGGCCGCCCGTGCGGGCGAGCAGGGCCGCGGTTTTGCGGTGGTCGCGTCTGAAGTGCGCAGCCTGGCCGGCCGCAGCGCCGAGGCCGCCAAGGAAATCAAAACCCTGATCAACGACAGTGTGACCCGTGTGGAGCAGGGTACGGCCCTGGTGGACAAAGCCGGCAGCACCATGACCGAAGTGGTGGGCAGCATCCGGCGGGTGACTGACATCATGGGTGAGATCAGCGCCTCTAGCATCGAACAAAGCGCGGGTGTTGCCCAGGTGGGCGAAGCGGTGGGCCAGATGGACCAGAGCACCCAGCAAAACGCGGCACTGGTGGAGGAAATGGCGGCCGCGGCCAGCAGCCTCAAGAGCCAGGCCGGCGAGCTGGTGCAGGCGGTGGCTGCGTTCAAGCTCGAAGCGTAGCGATTTGTTTTTTCTCCGTGTTCCAGGACGCGTTGGGCGACAGTGAAAAACCCCATAGAGGGTGGGAGTAGCAGCACAACATGACATAAGGAGTCATCCATGGAGCATTCAATGGCTGGGGGATCCATTTTCGGAACCATCAAGGCGCGGCTCATCGTCAGTTACCTGATCCTGGCTTTGCTGGTGGTCCTGGTGTCTGTCATGGGCATTGGCAACCTGGCGGTATCGCAGCGCAACTTTGAACACCAGGTGACGGTGATTGCCAAGGAGGACGCGCTGTTGGTCACCCTGTTTGATGCGGTCAATGCCCGGGCAGTGGCGGCCCGCAACATTGTGCTGATGGACGATGCCAGCGACATTGCCACCGAGAAGAAAAGCATTGACGTGTCGTTTGAGCGCATCAACGGGTCGATGAAGACCCTCAAGACCATGCTTGCGGCAGATGGGCCACCCGCGGCTGTTCTGCTGAAGGAAGTAGAGGAGATCGACAAGATCGAAGCGAAGTACGCTGTGGTGGCCACCGAGATTGTGAAAAACGCGTTGGCGGGCAACCGGGATGCCGCGTCTCGCCAAATCGTGACCGACTGCCGCCCTCTGCTGGTGGCCCTGGTGGCCGCGGTAGAAAAAGCCAAGCGGGAGATCCACGGCATGAGTGAACGCGAGGTGGCCAGCTCCTTGGCGCAAGGCCAACAGCAGCGCCTGCAAATGCTGGTGGCGATTGGGGTGGCCCTGCTGGCCGCTGGAGGGCTGGCCGCCGTCATGACCCGAAAGATCACCCGACCGATTGCCAATGCGGTGGGCATTGCGCAGACCGTCGCGTCGGGCGATTTGACGTCGCGTATTGACACCCACAGCAGTGACGAAACCGGCCAGCTGTTCCGTGCCCTGCGCAGCATGCAGGAGGGGCTGGTCAAGGTGGTGGGCAGCGTGCGCAATGGCTCCGAAGCCGTGGCCAACGCCAGTGCCGAGATTGCCCAAGGCAACCACGACCTGAGTGCGCGCACAGAGCAACAGGCCAGTGCGCTGGAAGAAACCGCAGCCAGCATGGAGGAGCTCAACTCGGCGGTCAAACAAAACGCCGAAAACGCCCGCCAGGCCAACCAGCTGGCCATGAGCGCGTCTACCGTGGCGGTGCAAGGTGGCGAAGTGGTGGGTCAGGTGGTGGAAACCATGAAGGGGATCAACGAGGCCTCCCGCAAGATCGGCGACATCATCAGCGTGATTGATGGCATCGCCTTCCAGACCAACATCCTGGCGCTGAATGCGGCGGTGGAGGCGGCCCGTGCCGGTGAGCAAGGTCGCGGCTTTGCCGTGGTTGCCAGCGAAGTACGCTCTTTGGCCGGCCGCAGCGCCGAGGCCGCCAAAGAAATCAAAACCCTTATCAACGACAGCGTGACGCGGGTGGAGCAGGGCACCGCCCTGGTGGACAAGGCGGGTGCCACCATGACCGAAGTGGTGGGCAGCATCCGGCGGGTGACCGACATCATGGGCGAGATCAGCGCGGCCAGCAGCGAGCAGAGTGAAGGTGTGGCCCAGATGGGTGAGGCCATTGCCCAGATGGACCAAACCACGCAACAAAACGCCGCGCTGGTGGAGCAGATGGCGGCATCGGCCAGCAGCCTGAAGGCGCAGTCGGATGACCTGGTCGACACGGTGGCTGTCTTCAAGCTGGTGGGGCACGCCTAGGGCGTGATGGGCCGGGTGCGCCCGACCAGGCGACAAAAGCCTATCTTTTAGTCAGTTTGCTGTGAACTGGCTGGGCTAGTATGAAGGTCGCTATATCGCTTGCTTATTTCCTCCTTGGGAGACGTTCATGAAGTTTAGTCAGATGCCAGTGGCCGTGCGCCTGGCGTGGGCCTTCGGCCTTGTGCTAGTGGCCATGTTGTTGTCCGCTGTATTTACGCTCAATCGGTTGTCCGCTATCCAGGGCGAGCTGGAAGACATGCAGCTGGACAACAACGTGAAGATTCGGCTGGCGACCGAGATGTCCAACTCGGTCCATGTGGTGTCGCGTGTGGTGCGCAGCGTGATGCTGCTCTCGGACCCCGCAGCCAAGAGTGCCGAGACCGCCAAGATCAAGAGCGCGCGCGAGCAATACGACAAGGCGTGGGACGATTTGCAGAAGATGCCGGCGAGTGATGAAGGTAAGCGCTTGCGTGCCGCGATTGCCGATGCTGCGCAAAAAGCCAGGCCACTGAATGTGCAGGTGCTGACGCTGTCCGACGAAGGCAAAACCGCCGAGGCGATTGAGCTGCTGTTCAAGACGGTCAACCCGGCCAACACCCAATGGCAAGTGGCGCTGGAAGAAAACATGGCGCTGCAGCAAGCGAACAACCGCAGCCAGTTTGAAGAGGCCCAAGCCAATTACACGGCCGCGCGCAACACCCTGATTGCTGTCAACGTGGTGTGTGTGTTGCTGGCCGTGTTCCTTGGCTGGCGGGTGACCCACTCCATCACGTCGCAGTTGGGCACCGAGCCCAATGTGGCCGCCAAGTTGGCAGAGAGTGTGGCCCATGGAGACTTGAGTGTTCATATTGACCTGAAGCCCGGCGACACCAACAGCATGATGGCCCAGCTGATGCACATGCGTGACAGCCTGGTGAAGGTGGTGTCGACCGTGCGGCGTGGCTCCGAGTCGGTGGCCAATGCGAGTTCGGAGATTGCGCAGGGCAATAACGACCTCTCGGCCCGCACCGAACAACAGGCCAGCGCGCTGGAAGAAACCGCAGCCAGCATGGAAGAGCTGAACGCAGCCGTGAAACAGAACGCCGACAACGCGCGCGAGGCTAATCAGCTGGCTGTGAATGCGTCCACCGTGGCAGTACAAGGGGGCGAAGTGGTGGGCCAAGTGGTCGAAACCATGAAAGAGATCAACGACTCCAGCCGCAAGATCAGCGACATCATCAGCGTCATCGACGGCATTGCCTTCCAGACCAACATCCTGGCGCTGAATGCGGCGGTAGAGGCCGCCCGCGCGGGTGAACAAGGCCGGGGGTTTGCGGTGGTGGCCAGCGAAGTGCGCAGCCTGGCTGGGCGCAGTGCCGAAGCGGCCAAGGAAATCAAGACCCTCATCAGCGCCAGCGTGGAGCGTGTGGAGCAAGGTACGGCGCTGGTCGACAAAGCCGGAGTCACCATGACCGAAGTGGTGAACAGCATCCGCCGCGTGACGGACATCATGGGCGAGATCAGCGCCGCCAGCAGCGAGCAGAGTGCCGGTGTTTCGCAGGTGGGTGAGGCCATCACCCAGATGGACCAGGTCACGCAGCAAAACGCGGCGCTGGTGGAGGAAATGGCGGCGGCGGCCAGCAGCCTCAAAAGCCAGGCGGGCGATCTGGTGCAAACGGTGGCCGTGTTCAAGCTGTCTGCGGCCGACCACGGCACCAGCCATGCACCACAGGCACCTGCCAGAAAACCCTCCTCGCCGGGCGCTCCATCGGCGCTGGCTTTTAAGCCAGCGCCTGTACGCAGTGCTGCCAAACTCACCAGTGCACCCAAGCCCTCACCCAAGCCTGCGGCCAAACCGCCTGTTCTGGCCGTGGCTGCCCCCAAGGTCAGCACCAAGGTCACGCCCGCCGGGGGCGATGAGGATTGGGAGACTTTTTAAGCCAAATGTGGCTCTAGCCCTTATGGATGCTGCGCGAATAGCTCCTGAATTAGGAGCATTTTCGGCCCCGGCCGGTTAAACGCCGCGCGCGCGGTCGGTGTGGAACTGCTGGATGAAGGCGCCAAAGCGGCCCACGTCCAGCGCGTCGCGCACCTCTTGCATCAGGTTCAGGTAGTAATGCAGGTTGTGCACGCTGGCCAGCATGGGGCCCAACATCTCGCCGCAGCGGTCCAGGTGGTGCAAGTAGGCGCGGCTAAAGCCTTCACGCCCGCCGTCGGCCCAAGCCACGCCGCCAGTGCCCGCACAGGCGTAGCAGGTGCAGGTCACGTCCAGCGGCTGCTCGTCGCTCTTGTGGCGGGCGTTGCGAATTTTCAAATCACCGTAGCGGCTGAACAGCGTGCCGTTGCGCGCATTGCGCGTGGGCATCACGCAGTCAAACATGTCGATGCCGTTTTGCACACCGGCAATCAGGTCTTCGGGCGTGCCCACCCCCATCAAGTAGTGCGGCTTGTGCTTGGGTAGCTTGGGGCCGATGTGCTTGAGCACGCGCATCATGTCTTCCTTGGGTTCACCCACGCTCAGGCCACCCACGGCGATGCCGGGAAAGTCCAGCGCTTCCAGTCCGGCCAACGATTCGTCACGCAGGTGTTCGAACATGCCACCCTGCACGATGCCAAACAGCGCGTTGGGGTTGTTCAGGCGGGCAAACTCGTCTTGACAACGCTTGGCCCAGCGCAGGCTCAGCTCCATGGAGCTGCGCGCTTCGCGCTCGGTGGTGATCTGGCCCTTGGTTTTGGTCTCTACCGACAAATACGGTGTGCACTCATCAAACTGCATCACGATGTCGGAGTTCAGCGTGGTCTGGATCTGCATGCTGATCTCGGGTGTCAGAAACAGCTTGTCGCCGTTCACGGGCGACGCGAACTTCACGCCTTCTTCCGAAATCTTGCGCATCTCGCCCAGGCTCCAGACCTGAAAGCCACCGGAGTCGGTCAGGATGGGTTTGTCCCACTTCTCAAACTGGTGCAGGCCGCCAAACTTCTCCACCACGTCCAGCCCGGGGCGCATCCACAGGTGGAAGGTGTTGCCCAGAATGATCTGGGCGTTCATGTCTTTCAGGCTCTGCGGCATCACGCCCTTGACGGTGCCGTAGGTGCCCACGGGCATAAAAATGGGGGTTTCCACCACGCCGTGGTTCAAGGTCAGGCGGCCGCGGCGCGCGTGGCTGCCCAGGTAGGCGCCATCGTCCGTGGCGGGGTCGTTGTTCAAAAGTTCAAATTTCAGCATGGGTCCTATTGTCCGTGAAGCCCTGGGCCCAAGCCAAGGGCGTGAATAATGGCAAACAAAGGAAAACACCATGCGTTGGACCCAATCAATCGCCGTCAAAAGTTTTGCCGTGGCTTTTGTGGCCACCCACATTCCCCTGCTGACCCTGGTGGCTGTGGTCACGCTGCGACCAGACTGGTTGACGCCCCTGGGCGTGTTGCTGGCGGCCCTGGTGGCTACCTTGTTGGCCACTGCGCTGGTGATTTACGTCTTGTGGCGCATGTTTGCGCCCTTGCGTGCCGCCGCCGATGGCCTGGAAGGGTTTATGGCCAAGGGTGAGGCTTTGCGTTTGGCGCCTGGTTCCGGTGACGAGGTGGGGCGGTTGGTGCGCGTCCTGACCCAGGCGCTGGCGCACTGGGACCGCAGCCGGGCGGCTCTGCTGCATTCGGGCGGGCAGGTTTTGCAGCGCCGCTCCGCCCTGGCGCAAGACATGGGCGGCGAGCGTCTGCACACCCTGGTGCTGCTCGAAGTGGACCAGTGGACTGCGCTGGATGCCGAGGGCGACCTGGAGCGTATGGAGCAGGTGCAAACCACCCTGCTGGAGCGCTTGGCCGGAGGCACCGAGAACGGTGAACTGGTGCTGCCCTGGGGGCGCGGGCGCTTTCTGCTGGCCGTGGCCACGAGGCAGGCGGACACCTATGCGCGGGCGACGGCGCTGTGCCAGCCTTTTGTGGTGGAGGGCGATGCCCAGTCCTTCCATTGCAGCGCGGTGCTGGAAACCCGTTCGGGTACGGCCATCGGTTGGTCCAGCGCGCTGCAGCGGCTGGAGCAAAAGCTGTACGCGCTGCGCCAGCAAGGCGGGGATAGGCAGGTGGCTTAAACCGACTAGGGCGATGCCGCCGCCTAGTCAGGCCTGCACTACGCGGTTGCGGCCCTTGGCCTTGGCGGTGTAGCAAGCCGAATCAATGCGGCTGAAGCTGGCCTGCGGCGTCAGATCCAGATCCCAGCGCATGCAGTCCACCCCAATGCTGGCCGTCACCGGGATGTGGTGTGCGTCCCACTGCACCGGAGTACCCGCCAGGGTGCGGCACAAGGTTTGTGCCAGTTGCATGGCCTCTTCGGCGCTGGTGTCGGGCAGTAACACGGCAAACTCTTCGCCCCCGATGCGGGCCACCATGTCGCTGGAGCGTTTGAAACGCTCACCCATCAGTTGCGCCACATGCCGCAGGGCGGTGTCGCCGGCCAGGTGGCCATAGGTGTCGTTGATGCGTTTGAAGTGGTCCAGGTCCACCACCATCAGGGCCAGCTTGCCTTGCTGGCGCGCCGCCAGCCGCCAGTGCGCGCGAAAGGTGCTGTCGTACTCGCGCCGGTTGGCCAGGCCCGTGAGTGCGTCCAGGCGCGAGAGGCGCTCCACCTCGCTGCGGCTGGTAAGCAGGGCGTGTTCCATGGCCATTTGGGTGTCGTACTCCCCCGCACGGCGCCGGATGTGGGTGAGCTGGTACACAAAGTACCCCGCCAGTACGGTACACACCGGCCACAGGGCGGGGATGGCCAGCGCAAAGTACAGCAGCGCCGGTACCTGCAGCACCACCACCACCCACAGGGCCTGGCGCCGGTTCAGGGCATAGGTTTCACAGGCGGCCGAGCTGAAGGCAATGGTGGACACGGCGGCCACCAGAAAGGCGGTGCTCGGACCCTGTTCCAGGTGGCCCACGGCCAGGAAGAACAGGCACCACACCAGGCAACCTGCGTCCACCAGCACCCAGTGGCGCCACCACCAGCGGTCGGCGGCCCGCGTGTCCTGCAGGTCTGGCGGCGGGGTGTGCACCCGGCGCAGGTACCAGAGCCCGCCGTACAGCGCAAAGGCCAGGGCCATGGCCCCGCCGTGTTGTGGGAGGTAGCCGCCCACCCAGACCGTGATGGCCAGGGCGATGCCGTAAAAAATGGTGCCCGGCAGCGCGCGCTGGTACAGGTCTGCGGCAGCGCGTTGGCGGCGGTATTGCGCCAGGGTGGGGAGCGCCTGTTGCATGAGGTCTTGGAGTTCCGCCATGCCACCACCTTAGCGGAAAACGCAGCGTTTTCGGGCGGCAATCCCTCGGTAGAAACCCATGCTTGCACGGCCGGGGCAGTCTCGCCTGGTCATGGGCGTGTCACAACCTTGTCATACCCGGGCACTACCGTCGCCGCTGGCGCAAACCACAGCCACCCCGTTTGACTTCGTTGTTTTTCCTTGAATGAGAGCTTCCATGCCGTCTTTCTCCCCGATCGTGTCCGCCTTGGCCTTGCTGGCCTGTGCGGGCGTTGCCGCGCAAGCCCCGGCCGCTGGCCCCTACTTCAACCGTGTGGCCACCTTTGAGGCGCATCGCAATGTGCCCGCTGGGCGCAATGTCAGTAAAAAATCGGTGGCTGAAATTGTGGCGGTCAGCGCCGACGGCATGCTGCTGGCCTATACCGACGGCGAACAAATGGGCATTGGCCTGATTGACATCCGCAACCCGGCCCAGCCCAAGCCTGCCGGATTCTTGCCCGTCGAAGGCGAACCTACCTCGGTCGCCATCGCCCAGGGCAAGGTGCTGGCGGTGGTCAATTCGACCAAAGACTTTGCGCAGCCCACCGGGCACCTTGCGGTGTTTGACCTGGCCAGCCGTAAGGCGCTGGGCACCTGCCCGCTGTTCGGCCAGCCGGATTCGATTGCGCTGGACAAAGGCGCGCGCCACGCTGTCATCGTGATGGAAAACGAGCGCGACGAAAAGCTCAACAAAGGTGCCATCCCGCAGCTGCCCGGTGGCAATCTGACCATCATCCCCTTGAGTGCAGCCGGCATGCCCGATTGCACCCGTTCCTACCCCGTGGCCTTGAACGGCTTGGCCGACATCGCCCCGGACGACGCAGAACCCGAGTTGGTCAAGGTCAATGCCAAGGGCATTGCCGTGGTGACCCTGCAGGAGAACAACCACATCGTGCTGATCGACGTGGCCAAGCGCCAGGTGATCAAGCATTTCTCGGCCGGCACCGTGGACCTGAAAGACATTGACCGCAAGCGTGACGGCATCATCAACCCCAGTGAATCGGCCCAAGGCCTGCTGCGCGAACCCGACGCCGTGGCATGGCTGGACAACGCCCGTTTTGTGACCGCCAACGAGGGCGACTACAAGGGCGGCTCGCGCAGCATCTCTATCTTCAACACCGATGGCAACGTGGAGTGGGACAGCGGCAATTTTCTGGACCACGAGGCCATGCGCCTGGGCCACTACCCGGAAGGCCGCTCGGCCGCCAAGGGCAACGAACCCGAGGGTGTGGAGGTCGGCGTGTTTGGCAAAGACACCTTGATCTTCGTCGGTTCAGAACGCTCCTCGCTGGTCACCGTCTGGCGCGACCGGGGCGCGGGCCAGGCGCCTGAGCACCTGCAATCGCTGCCCGCCGGCAGCGGCCCCGAAGGGCTGACCGCCATACCCCAGCGCGGCTTGTTGGTGGTGGCCAGCGAAAACGATGGCGCCGCCCGCTCCAGCGTCATGATTTACCAGCGAGGTGCTGCGGCGCCCGCCTACCCCACGCTGATGTCCAGCGACTCACCCGCTGGCCCGCCCATTCCCTGGGGTGCCATCTCGGGCACCACGGCCGACCGCACACAGGCCGGGCGTCTGTTTGCCGTGACCGACAGCGTGTACGCCACCACACGCATCCTGCAGATTGATACCAATTTCACGCCCGCCTTGATCACAAACGCGATGGCGGTGAGCAAAGACGGAAAACCCGTGGGCTATGACGGTGAAGGCATAAGCCAGCGCGCCGATGGTGGCTTCTGGCTGGCTTCTGAAGGCGACCCAGACAAAAAACCAGCGCCCCTGCGCAACCTGCTGCTGCGCCTGAACGCCAAGGCCGAGGTGCAAGAGGAAATTGAGTTGCCCGAGGCACTGGCACGCCACGCCACCCGTTTTGGCTTTGAGGGGGTGACCAGCACCGGCACCGGCGACCAAGAAGTGGTGTGGCTGGCCGTGCAGCGCGAGTGGAAAGATGACCCCAAGGGTTTCACCAAGATCTTGCGCTACACCCCGGCCACCAAAACCTGGGGCGTGTTCCATTACCCGCTGGAGGCCACCAAAGCCGAGGGCGGCTGGGTGGGCCTGTCGGAAATTACCGCGGTGGGCCCGGACCGTTTTGTCGTGGTCGAGCGCGACAACCAGTTTGGCGACCAGGCGCTCAAGACGCTGCACACCTTCTCCGTGGCAGGCCTGACCCCTGCCGCCCCTGGCGACGCCAAAGTGCCTGTGGTGGCCAAGCGCCTGTTGCGCAACCTGGTGCCCGACCTGCAAAAGCCCCGCGGTTATGTGCTGGACAAGGTGGAGAGTTTTGCCGTGGACAGTGCCGGCCAGGCCTTTGCGATTACCGACAACGACGGTGTGGATGGCTCCAACGGCGAAACGCAGTTGCTGCGCCTCGGTGTGTTGTCTGGCCTGAAGTAATCAGTCGGTCTGCCGCTGCAGCAGCATGGCATCGCCATAACTGAAGAAGCGGTAGCCGCGGGAGATGGCCTCGCGGTACAGGCCCATCACGTGGTCGTAGCCGGTGAAGGCACTCACCAACATCATCAGGCTGCTCTTGGGCAGGTGGAAGTTGGTCACCAGCACATCCACCAGTTTGAAGTCAAAGCCCGGCGTGATGAAGATGGTGGTGTCGCCGCTGGCGATTCCGGTTTGGGCCCAGCTCTCCAGCGTGCGCACGCTGGTCGTGCCCACCGCCACCACGCGGCCGCCGCGCGCTTTGCAGGCGGCAATGGCGGCCTGGGTTTCGGGCGGCACGTTGTACCACTCGCTGTGCATCTGGTGCTCGGCCAGGTTCTCGGTCTTGACCGGCTGGAAGGTGCCCGCACCCACATGCAGCGTCACATTCGCCCGCTGTACGCCCATGGCGTCCAGCTGCGCAAACACACCGTCGTCAAAGTGCAGGGCGGCGGTGGGGGCCGCCACGGCGCCGGGGTGTTTGGCAAACACGGTCTGGTAACGCTGCACGTCTTCGGGCGAATCGCTGTGGGTGATGTAGGGGGGCAGCGGTACATGGCCGTGGCGTTCCATCAGCGTGTAGGGGTCGTCGCCCTTGTCGTTGCTCAGCACAAAGCGGTAGATCGGGCCATCCACGTTGGGCCAGCGGCCCAGCAGCGTGGCGCTGAGGCCGTCTTCCCGGCCGGGGGCGCAGGTCATCTGGATGGTGGCGCCCACCTCGGGCTTTTTGCTCACGCGCATGTGGGCTGCCACCTGGTTGCCGCCCAGCACGCGCTCAATCAGCAGCTCCACCTTGCCGCCGGTGGCCTTCTCACCAAACAGGCGGGCGTTGATGACCTTGGTGTCATTGAAGACCATGAGGTCGCCCGCACGCAGCAGGCTGGGCAGGTCTTTGAAGCTGCGGTCTACCGAGGTGGCGCCCGTGCCGTCCAGCAGGCGGGAACCCGAACGCTCGGCGGCGGGGTGCTGGGCAATCAGGGCGTCTGGGAGTTCGAAATCAAAGTCGCTCAGGGCGAAGGCACGGTCCGTACCGGGAAACGTGACGGGAGTGGGAGCTTGCATGGTGCTTGAGGGCCGGACGGGCCCGTTCCAAGGGAAAAAGACAGGGCAGAATTGTCCCATGCCCAAGAAACCTGCCCCCCGCACCGATGACGCCGCCAAGGAAGGCGTGGCGGGCAGCGCAGGGGACACCAAATCCCCCGCGCAAAAAGCGCTGGAGAAATTGGGCCTGAAACGGGATATCGACCTGGCACTGCACCTGCCGCTGCGCTATGAGGACGAGACCCGTATCGTCCAACTGACCGAGGTGCGCGAGGGCCAGCAGGCGCAGATTGAGGCCGTGGTGACGCACCAGGAGGTGACGTTTCGCCCGCGCCGCCAACTGGTGGTGACGGTGGACGATGGCTCAGACACCTGCACGCTGCGGTTTTTCAGCTTCTATGGCTCGCAGCAAAAGGCGCTGGCCGTGGGCAATCGCATCCGGGTACGCGGCGAGGTCAAGGGCGGCTTTTTGGGCCGCACCATGCTGCACCCC
This sequence comes from Rhodoferax sp. TS-BS-61-7, assembly GCF_002943465.1. GTDB lineage: Bacteria > Pseudomonadota > Gammaproteobacteria > Burkholderiales > Burkholderiaceae_C > Allorhodoferax. Next base: position 67,497 of record NZ_PTQY01000004.1, on the reverse strand, counting down.
AGCTTCCGTGCCGCCGGAGGCAGCCTGCCCACGGCGCTCACGCCCATCTACCCCACAGTGGCGGGCCTGCCCCAGCCCTACCTGCGCAAGGCGGTGCTCTCGGGCCTGGCGCGCTCCGATTTGTCCGACACCTTTGCGCCCGGCGATCTGGAGGTGTTGAGGCACGGAATTGGCCACCAGCCCTTATGGACACTGCGCGACGCGCTATCGTTTTTGCACCACCCCACGCCCGATGTGTCGCTGGACACGCTGATGGACCACAGCCACCCGGCCTGGCAGCGCCTGAAGGCCGAGGAGCTGCTGGCCCAGCAGATCAGCCAGCTGCAAAGCCGGCGCGAGCGGGCTGCGCTCAAGGCGCCGCAGCTCCAGGCGGTGGAAGGCGGCACCCTGCATGCGCGGCTGCTGGCCGCCTTGCCGTTTGGCCTGACGAATGCCCAAGCGCGTGTGGGCGCCGAGATTGCCAAGGACATGGCGCGCCCCATCCCCATGCACCGCCTGCTGCAGGGCGATGTGGGGGCTGGCAAAACCGTGGTGGCCGCGCTGGCCGCCGCCATTTGCATGGATGCGGGCTGGCAGTGCGCACTGATGGCACCCACTGAAATTTTGGCCGAGCAGCACTTTCGCAAGCTGCTGGGCTGGCTGGAGCCGCTGGGCATCACCACCGCCTGGCTCACCGGCACCCAAAAGACCAAGGAGCGCCGCGCCATGTTGGCGCTCATCGAGAGCGGCGAGGCCCAACTGGTGGTGGGCACGCACGCCATCATCCAGGACAAGGTCAAGTTCAAGAATTTGGCGCTGGCCATCATCGACGAGCAGCACCGCTTTGGCGTGGCGCAACGCCTGGCGCTGCGCAACAAGCTGCAGCACGACACCATGGAGCCGCACATGCTCATGATGACGGCGACGCCGATTCCTAGAACATTGGCCATGAGCTACTACGCGGACCTGGATGTGTCTACGCTGGACGAGTTGCCCCCCGGGCGCACGCCCATCGTCACCAAGGTGGTGAACGACCACCGGCGCGACGAAGTGGTCGAGCGCATCCGCGGCCAGATTGCCGAGGGGCGGCAGGTGTACTGGGTGTGCCCGCTCATCGAAGAGAGCGAGGCGCTGGACCTGACCAACGCCACGCAAACCCATGCCGACCTGGCCGAGGCGCTGCAGGGCGCCACGCGCGCCGATGGTCAGCCCGTGCTCATCGGCCTGCTGCATTCGCGTATGCATGTGGACGACAAAAAGGCCGTCATGGGTGCCTTCACCGCCGGGCTGATGTCGGTGCTGGTCAGCACCACGGTGATCGAGGTGGGGGTGGACGTGCCCAATGCCTCGTTGATGGTCATCGAACATGCCGAGCGCTTTGGCCTCAGCCAGCTGCACCAGCTGCGTGGCCGCGTGGGGCGCGGCGCAGCGGCCTCAGCCTGCGTGCTGCTGTATTCCACTGGCGATGCGCCAAGGTTGGGCGAGGCTGCGCGTGAGCGGCTGCGCGCCATGGCCGAGACCAACGACGGCTTTGAGATCGCGCGGCGCGACCTGGAGATTCGGGGACCTGGAGAATTTTTGGGCGCCCGCCAGAGCGGCGAGGCCATGCTGCGTTTTGCCGACCTGGCCACCGATACCGCGCTGCTGGAATGGGCGCGGGCCGAGGCACCCATGCTGCTGGACCGCTACCCGCACCTGGCCCACAAACATGTGGCGCGCTGGTTGGGCGGCAAGGCGGAGTACCTCAAGGCCTGAAGTGGCCTGAGGCACCCGCCCTGCGCGGTGTGCAGGCTTAGAGGCCCTTGCAGGCGTCCAGGGCCATCAACCGTTTGTAGCTGAGGTCGGACGCTTGGTTGGCCGTTGCACTTTTGTTGAAAAAGCTCCAAACCTTGGCCGCCATGTTGTCGCCGGTGCCGGTCGTCTTGGTGAGCTCCCGCTTGGCGAGTTTGAGGGTGACCTTGCCCGCCATCTGGCAGACCTGGGCGGTGCTGACGCCGCCGCCGGAGTTCGATACCAACTGTCCCAGCACACCGTCTTTTTCTGCCGCAATCAGGCAGGTGGTCATCTTGATGCTGTCTTCCACCATGCTCTTGATGGCACCGCAGGCCAGGGGCGCTTGCACCATGAACATCGGGGGCGCTGTGAGGACAAAGCTGGCGGCGCATTCCTTGGTGATCGCTTGCTCGGATGAACGCTTGAGCACTTGGCCCATGCCTTTGACGTCCGACACCAGACTCACCATCTCTTCGGGAATCTGGCAGTAGAAGCCGGATCGGAACTCCGTGGCACAGGCGTTGACCTGGCCGGTGATGGCGCTGGTTTGGCTGTCATTGATGACCTTCGCCATTTCGGACAGGCCCATCGAGAGCGGATCGGGGAAGAACTTGGCGTACGAGCTGCAGTTGTTACGCATCATGTCAATCACCATCGTGGCGAATGCGGCGGTCTGGTTGGCCACATCCACCGTGGTGCTGGCCACGGTGTTGGCCGCCATCACGGTGCCGCTGGCAATGGTGTTGGCCAGTTGGGTGGTTCCGCCTGCGACCGTATTGGCTGCGCTGGTGACGCCGCCGGCGGTGGCGTTGGCTGCAATGACCGCCGCATTGGCCACCGTGTTGGCCGCCATCACGGTACCGTTGGCCACGGTGTTGGCGGCATTGGTGATCCACTGGCCGGGGGATTGGCGGGGGTTTTTGTAGTAGCCCACATTCCAGTTGGCGTCGCCCTTGCGGGTGGCCGGGTTCTTGCCGGGGTACATGACGAGGTTGCCGTCGTCCTGCAGGATCAGGTAGAAGTCGCCGTTGCGCGGGCCTGAAGGGCAGACGACGCCGCCCTTGTTGTCGGCGGGGCCGGTGCCGGCATAGGTGCAGAGGTTGCCGTCACCCTGAAAGATGGTGAAGAACTGGCCGGCGGGGGCAGGGGCGTTGCGGCTGCACCAGTTCAGGCCGGGGTAGGTCGGGTCCTGCGGACTTCCCACCTTGTAGACACAGAAGTTTGCGTCGCCCTGCTGGACGGCGATGTAGGCCCGCGAGGCGGATTTCAGGTACTGATCGGTGGAAAGCCAGTCTCCCTTGCGCAAATACTGGCGGCCGTGGCCCGAGCTGGGGGGCCCTGCTTCAAACGCGTTTTCTACCCCGGCCATGGCAAAGCGGCCTTCACCGCGGCCGGTCGTTTGGTAGTGCTGCACCAGCGCCAGCGCGTTCAGGCGAAACGCATTGCGCAAGTCGGAGTAGCGATTGGCGTAGAACTCCGGGTCCACGCCCAAGGCCAGGGCTTCGCCGTAAGCCTTGCGGCTGGGCAGTCGGCCTTCTTTGCTGCCGTATTCCCGCCAATGCCGTGTCAGGGCACCGAAGTTGGTGCCGAAGGCTTTGGCGAGGTCGGGGTAGTACTGGCGGTAGAAATCGGGGTCAAAACCGACAGGCATGTCAAAGGGTGTGCCCAGCGGCGTGGTGTCGCGGGTCTCTTTGTAGCCCTGGGTGATGTAGTAGTTCAGCACCGCCTCGTAGCTGCGGATGTTGCGGTCCCACAGGATGTCGGGGTTGCGGGCCTGGTAGGCCGGCAGGCTGAAGACAAAACTGCTCTGGCGGCCTTCCTTGATGCCGTAGCTCAGCCAGTGTTGCTTGGCGGCTTCCAGGTTGTTGGCGCCAAAGGCCTTCAGCAGGTCGGGGTACTTGTTCAGGTAGAACGCGGGGTCCAGCACCATGAGGCGCTGGTCCTGCAAGGCGGCCCGTGCGGTTTCGGGCGTCTGCGGGCTCCAGATGCTGGGCTGGTTTTGGGCCTGCACCGCGCTGGTACACACGGCCAGGGCGGCCAGTGCGAGCAGGGGCTTGAGCAGGGTTTGGCGCCGTAGCAGCGCGGTCAGGTTACAGGTCCACAACACAATCTTCTCCTTGAAAGGGATACGTGCAGGATTGTCGGAAGACCGGGCGGTGGTGTATGTCCCCTGTATGTGCTACATACTCGCGTCCTTCTGCCTTTTTGCTTTGGTACAACCCCCGCATGCCCGCACTGTTCCGCTCGCTCGCACGCCCTCCTGGTCTGGCCCGGGTGGGGTGGGCCGTCGCTGCGCTGGCCCTGGTTTGGCTGGTTTGGGGCCTGGAGCGCGACGCGACACGGGACGCCGGTGCCATCCAGCTCACCGCGGCCGAGGTGCTGCAGCTGTCCGACGACACCCCTGCGCCTGTGATGGTGGATAGCCGCACCCTGCCGGGCCGCTGGCAGCCTGTCACGCTGCCGTTTGGCCAGACCTCGGACCTGCTGCGCCAGGCCGGCCTGGCCCAGACCCATGCCACGCGCACCACTTGGTACCGTCTGCCGGTGGCCGACTTTGCGCCCGGCACTGCACCCCTCATGCTCTACACCGCGCGCACCAAGGCCTATGGGCCCATGGCGGTGTATGTGGATGGTGTGCGCTTGCACCAGTGGCAGCTGGACGGGGCCCTGTGGTACTGGGCGCCGCAGCTGATTGCGGTGGACGCGGGCCCGCGCCTCGCGCAGCCGCGCGAGGTGCTGGTGCGCATGCAGCACGACGCGGGCAGCTACACGGCGCTGGCCTCGGTGTGGCTGGGCCCGAGTGCGGCGCTGAAGTGGCGGTTTGAGGCGCGTCAATGGCTGCAGCTGCACACCCCGGCCATGAGCGGCGGCGCGTTTCTGGCGGTGGGGTTTTTTGCCTTCTTCATTTGGGTGCGGGGCAAGCGGGTCTCGGGCTACGGCCTGTTTGCGCTGCTGGCCGCGCTGTCGTTTGTGCGGGCCCTGCACTTTTATGTGGATGTGCAGGTGGCCGACGACTGGTTTGCCTGGCTCACGGTCAACGCGCTGTTCTGGCTCATCACCGCCGTGCACTTTTTGCAGATGCTGCTGCATGGCCAGCGCCAGGCCTGGCTCACACGCACCCTGCTGCTGTTCAGCGCGGTCGTGGCCTTCGCCACGCTGCCGGGTGTGGGGCAGTTGCCCAACTCGCCCCTCATCACACCGCTGATCTACCCCTTTGCCATGCTGGCGGGGCTGGTGGTGTCGGGCGTGGGCATCCGCCTGTCGTGGCGGCGCTCGCTGGACGGCATGCTGCTGTCGCTGGGCGTGGCGGTGAGCACGCTGTTTGGCCTCAACGACTGGGCCATCCAGAGCAACTTTCTGGACCCCGAGAGCTGGTACCTGGGGCCCTACGCCAATTTGCTGAACTTCGTGGTCTTTTGTTACCTGATGCACCGCCACTACATGAATGCACTGCTGCAGGTGGAGCGCTCCAACCAGGAGCTGGCGGTGAAGCTGCGCGCGCGTGAGGACGAGCTGGCCGAGAGTTATGGCCGCCTGCGCCAGGTGGAGCACAAGCAGACCGTGGCGCACGAGCGCCAGCGCCTGATGCAGGACATGCACGACGGGCTGGGCTCCTCGCTGCACAGCGCGCTGCGGGCGATTGAGCGCGGCCAGGTCACCGAGGAAACGGTGGCCGACATCCTGCGCGGTTGTATTGACGACCTGCACCTCACCATCGACTCCATGGAGCCGGTGGATGCCGACCTGCTGCTCTTGCTGGCCACGCTGCGTTACCGCCTGGGGCCACGCCTGCAGACGGCGGGCATTGCCCTGCAGTGGGGCGTGGTGGACCTGCCACCGCTGGGCTGGCTGGACCCGCGGCGGGCGCTGCATGTGCTGCGCATCTTGCAAGAGACGCTGACCAACACCTTCAAACACACCGATGCCACCGAGGTGCATGTGTCCACCGGGCAGGAGGCGGGCGGTGTGTTTGTGCGCATTGCCGACAACGGCCCCGGTTTTGACCCCGAACAGGCCCTGCGCAGCGGCGGTAAGGGCCTGGCCAACCAGCGCCGCCGTGCGGATGCCATTGGCGCGCAGGTGCGCTGGAGCAGCACGCCCCAGGGTGCGGTGACCACGCTGTGGCTGCCGCTGCAGTCGCCGTTTGCCGATTCGAGGCCCGCACCGCTATGAGCGCCGCCCTCCAACCGATCCGGGTGGCGATTGTGGAAGACGATATGGACTTCCTGCAGGCGCTGATGCAGACCGTGCAGGAAGAGCCGGACCTGCAACTGGCTGGCACGGCCAGCACGCAGGCGGCCGGGCTGGCGCTGCTGCAGGGCCCGGCGGCCGACATCCTCATCGTCGACCTGGGCCTGCCCGATGGCTCGGGCATTGACGTGATTCGCGCGGCGGCCACGCAGTGGCCCGACTGCGGCACCATGGTCAGCACCACCTTTGGCGACGAGGCCCATGTGATTCGCTCCATCGAGGCCGGTGCCGCGGGCTACCTGCTCAAACACCGGGAGCCGGCGCGCCTAGCGGCCGAAATTCGCAGCCTGCACAGTGGTGGCAGCCCCATCAGCCCGCTGATTGCGCGCCATGTGTTGACCCGCTTCTGGAAGGCCAAGCCTGCGGTGCCCGAGGAGCGCAGCGAGGACAGCGAGGGCAAGACCAGCCTGTCGGCGCGCGAGCAGCAGGTGCTGGAGCTGATCACCAAGGGTTTCACGGCCGACGAGATCGCGCAGCTGATGCACATCTCGCGTTACACGGTGCTCACGTTTGTGCGCCGCATCTACAAAAAGCTCAATGTCAGCTCCAAGGCCGAGGCGATTTACGAGGCCCACGCCCAGGGCTTGTTGCGCTGACCGGGGCCACGGGCCTGTTGCAGTGGCTGTTTTGTGGTCAAAATGGGGTCTGGCCCTCGTGGAATATGCGCAAGCAGCTCCTGAATTAATAGCAAAATATCGTTGTGAAGAAAGCCCCGGCATGCCCATCACCCCTTGTTCCACTGCGCTGCGGCGCCCTGCCTGAGCCCCACCCATGAGCGAACCCTGGCTGTGGATTGTGGGTCTGCTGACCCCGGTGGTGCTGGCGATACTGGGCTTTTATGCCTATGTGGAGTACCAGGCCCGTGTGCTGAAAACCCGCTCCGGCCCCATCCCCGGCGGCCTGCGTTTTGAGGCCCATGGCTGGAGCGTGGAGGTGCAGCGCAGCGCGCAGCAGCTGAAGGTGCAGACCCGGCAGGGCCATTACACCCGCGAGCCGTTGGCGGGCGGTGGCGCACAGGAGCAGCAGGGGCCGCTCACCGCCACGCTGCCCGCCGCGGGCCTGCAGATCGAGGTGACACGCAGCGTGCAGGCCCAGCCCGGCCAACCCGCCAAGCCCACGGGGCAGTGCAGCGTGGTGTTCCGGGCGTCGGACGAGACTGCGTTTGCCGCGGCCGAGAAACCGGGGGGCGAGCGTCACCTGCTGCGCCTGGAGCAGGTGCCCGAGCCGGTGGCGGCCAACTTTCACCAGTTTGCCGGGCAGATCCGCATGTGGGTGGACAAGCTGGACCACAACCTGGCCCAGCAAGTGCAGCTGCGCCAGCAGCGCGTGGAGGCTGAGGCCGCGGCCCTGGCCCGTGCGGAAGCCCGCGCCAAGAAAGCGGCCGAGCAGCCGGTGGCGCAAGACCTGGAGCCTGCAGCCCAGATTGCCCATTGGCGGCAGGTGGCCGGCTTCAGCGGCACCAGCGAGGTGGGCTACGCAGAAAACGGCAAGATCGACTGGTTCATTGACCTGGACCCGCGTGGGAACATCACCCTGCACGCTGACCGGCGCACCATCCACACCACCTTGCTGGGCGCCACCGTCTCCACACTGGCGGGCGAGCTGGAGGTGGGGGTGCGTGACGACTACTGGTCTGAGGCCGAGCCGGAGCTCAAGAGTTTTCGCCTCTTCAAAGGTGCGCACTCGGATGTGCGCCGTGCCTGGAAGGAGCGCCTGGAAATCCTCTGCGACAAGCTGCGCAGTGGCGAGATTTCGCCGCGCTGAGGCGGCGGCCAGGGGCGGGTATAGTGGCCCGCTTTTCTCTCAGGGTGCGGATGCTGTCACATTTACAAACACGCTGGCGTGCGCTGGCCGGCAATACGCGTGGCGTGTTGCTGGTGGTGCTGGCCATGGCCTGCTGGGCCGTGCTGGACGCCTGCAACAAGCGGCTGATGGCAACGGGCATCCCTCCCAAACAAGTATTGTTTCTGCAGGCCACCGTGGTGCTGGCCATGCTGGCGCCGGTGGTGGCGTGGACGCGCGGGCGCATTGTGGTCACACGCCAGCCGCGCATCCACCTGCTGCGTGCGGGGTTCATCGTCACCTCCGCCTGGTGCGCGGCCTATGCGGTGTCGCATCTGCCGCTGGCCGAGGCCAGTGCCTACTTGATGACGGGTTCACTCTTCATGCTGCCGCTGGGCGTGTGGCTGCTGGGTGAGCAGCCCCACTGGCTGCGCTGGAGTGGGGTTGCGGTGGGCTTTGGCGGCGTGTTGGTGATCCTGCAGCCCGGGGCGGAGGCCTTTCACCCTGCGGCGCTGGTGGCGCTGTTCGGTGCGCTGATGGAGTCCATGCTGGGCGTGGTGCTCAAGAAGTATTCGGGCCAGGAGCATCCCATCGCCGTGTTGACCTGGAGCCAGGTGGCCTGCTGGCTCACCTTTGGCGTGTTTTCCGGTTTCAGCCTGCCCAGCGTGCCACCGGCGCTGTGGTGGCTGCTGCCGGTCGTGGGTGTGGCCGCCGCCGGCATTTACCTGAGCTACTTTTTTGCCTACCGCGCAGGTGATGCCTCGGCGGTGGAGGCGGGCAGCTTTTCGCTGCTGCTGTTCAGCCCCACGCTGGGCTGGCTGGTGTTTGCCGAAACCCCCGAGCTGGCCTTCTGGCTGGGCGCCGGCCTTTTGGTGTGTGGCATTGCGCTGGTGATTGTGGAACCCACGGGCCGGGTGAGAGGACAATAGCGGCATGACCCTGACCGAACTCAAATACATCGTGGCCGTGGCGCGCGAGCGGCACTTTGGCAAGGCGGCGGATGCCTGCTACGTCTCGCAGCCCACGCTGTCGGTGGCGGTGAAGAAGCTCGAAGAAGAGCTGGACGTGAAACTGTTTGAGCGCAGTGCCAACGAGGTGACGGTGACGCCGCTGGGCGAAGAAATCGTGCGCCAGGCGCAAAGCGTGCTGGAGCAGGCCGCCAACATCAAGGACATTGCCAAACGCGGCAAGGACCCGCTGGCCGGGCCGCTCAAGTTGGGCGTGATTTACACCATCGCCCCGTATCTGTTGCCCGACCTGGTGCGCCAGGTCATCACCCACAGCCCGCAGATGCCACTGATGCTGCAGGAGAACTTCACCGTCAAGCTGCTGGAAATGCTGCGCACCGGCGAGATCGACTGCGCCATCCTCGCCGAGCCTTTTCCCGACACCGGGCTGGCACTGGCGCCGCTGTACGACGAGCCGTTTTTTGCCGCCGTGCCGACCAGCCATGCGCTGGCGGGCCAAGACCATGTGACCACGGCAGAACTCAAAAAGGAAACCATGCTGCTGCTGGGCAATGGCCACTGCTTTCGCGACCATGTGCTGGAGGTGTGCCCCGAGTTCGCGCGTTTCTCCAGCGATGCTGAGGGCATTCGCAAGAGTTTTGAAGGCTCGTCGCTGGAGACCATCAAACACATGGTGGCCGCGGGCATGGGCATCACCCTGGTGCCGCGCCTGAGTGTGCCCAAAGAGGCCATGGAACCCAAAAAACGCAAGGGCGAAGAGCCCTTTGTGAAGTACCTGCCGGTGCAGGACAACAAACCCGATGGCAGCAGCCTGCCTCCGCCCACACGCCGGGTGGTGCTGGTGTGGCGGCGCAGCTTCACGCGGTACGAGGCCATCGCCGCGCTGCGCAATGCGGTCTATGGTTGCGAGCTGCCCGGCGTCACGCGCTTGTCCTGATTTTTAAGCAAAATCGGCCTCTAGCCCTTATGGATATTGCGCAAGCAGCTCCTTGATTCATAGCAAATCGTGTCATCCCTGTTCTCTGCCAAGCTCTCGCTTTACCTAGATCTGATCCGCTGGAATCGCCCCGCGGGCTGGCTGCTGCTGCTGTGGCCCACGCTCAGCGCGCTGTGGCTAGCGGCAGGTGGTTTCCCGGGTTGGCACCTCATCGTGGTGTTCACGCTGGGCACCATCCTCATGCGCAGCGCGGGCTGTTGTGTCAACGACGTGGCCGACCGGGAGTTCGACAAACACGTCAAGCGCACGGCGCAGCGCCCGGTGACCAGCGGACGCATTGGCACGCGCGAGGCGCTGCTGGTTGGCGCCGCGCTGGCGCTGGCGGCGTTTGCCCTGGTGCTGACCACCAATGCCGCCACGATTGCCTGGTCGTTTGCCGCGCTGGCCGTGGCCCTGGTCTATCCCTATGCCAAGCGTTATGTCTCTATGCCGCAGGCGGTGCTGGGGGTGGCCTTCAGTTTTGGCATTCCCATGGCTTTTGCCGCCGTTACCGGTGAAGTGCCCCTGCTGGCCTGGGCGTTGCTGGTGGGGAACTTGTTTTGGGTGCTGGCCTACGACACCGAATACGCCATGGTGGACCGTGATGATGACCTCAAGATCGGCATGAAAACCTCGGCCATCACGCTGGGGCGTTGGGATGTGCCGGCGGTGCTCAGTTTCTATGTCGTCTACTTGGCCCTGTGGTCCTGGCTGGTGCTGTCCACGCTCACGCGGCCCTGGGCCTGGTGGCTGGGCGTGGCGGTGGCCGGGGCCCAGGTGGTGTGGCACGGCACGCTGATTGCCGACCGCGGGCGCGAAGGCTGCTTCAAGGCCTTTCGCCAGAACCACTGGATCGGCCTGGCCGTGTTGGGCGGGGTGCTGCTGGGCGTTTAGGCGTGACGGGGGGTGGGCTTTGCGTTAGCATGAATCCACGCCAACGCTTGGAGCCCCGCTTCCATGAAAGAGCTCGCCGGACAAGACCCCGACTCCATTGCGCGTGTACGCGCCCGGCGTTTGCGGCAAATCTCCGGCTTGGTGTTTGCAGGCCTGCTGGTGGCCACGACGGGTTATGTGTTGGAGCGCAATTGGTCCATCGTGTGGCTGTTGCTCCCCGGCATGGGCCTGATGTTGCTGTGCCTGTGGTTGAGCCAGCGTGGCCGCACCGATGCCGCAAACCTGCTTTTCCTTTTCTCCTTGACCTCCGTGGTCTGCGCGCTCACCTGGGTCAGCGAGGGCATCAAGGACGTGGCGCTGCTGTCCTTCCCGGCGCTGCTCATCATGGCGGGCCTGCTGGTATCCACACGTGCCTTTTTTGTGCTGTTGGGGAGCATGGTGGCCTACCTGGTGTTTCTGACGCTGGCGACCGAAGTCTTGCACTGGCGCCGCACGGGGTATGTGAGCCCGCCCTACGAGCAGCTGCGGGATGTGCTGACGATTTTGGTCGTCAGTGGGCTGGCCATTTGGCTGATCTTGAGCGACCTGCAAAAAGCGCTGGCCAGCCTGCAATTGCAAATCACGCGTTACCGCGAATCGCAGGCGCAACTCACCTACCTCTCGCAACACGACAGTCTGACCGGCCTGGCCAACCGCAGCCTGGGCCGTGAGCGGCTGGAGCGCGCCATTGCGGTGGCGCGCCGCCAGCATCGCCGCGTGGCGGTGCTGTTTGTGGACCTGGACAACTTCAAGGTGATCAACGACTCGTTGGGCCACGCGGCGGGCGATGACTTTCTCAAACAGGTGGCGACGCGCCTGAACCAGACGCTGCGCAAGGCCGACATCGTGGCGCGCCATGGGGGCGACGAGTTTGTGATCGGCTTGAGCGATGTGAACAGCGCCGAGGATGCGTCGGGCGTGGCCACCAGTGTGTTGTTGCGCATGGAAGAGGCCTTCATGCTCAAGGACACCGAGGTGTCCACCTCGTGCTCGATTGGCATTGCGCTGTTTCCCGACGACGGTGGCGACTACGAGACCCTGATGCGCCAGGCCGATGTGGCCATGTACCGGGCCAAGGAGTCAGGCCGCAATGCCTTTCGCTTTTTTGATGCCGCCATGCAGGCCGACCTGCAACACAACCTGCAACTGGTGGCCAACCTGCGTATTGCGCTGGCGCGTGCGGAGTTTGTGCTGCATTACCAGCCGGTGTTTGACCTGCACTCAGGCGTGTTGGTAGGGGCCGAGGCCTTGATCCGCTGGCAGCACCCGGAGCAGGGCCTGCTGATGCCCGGCCACTTCATTGCAGCGGCCGAAAAAGCCGGTGTGATTGTGGAAATGGGCGAGTGGGTGCTGGCCCAGGCCTGCCAGCAGGCGGCGCTGTGGCAACGGGCGGGTGCGCCGTTGGTGCTGGCGGTCAATTTGTCGCCGGTGCAGTTTCGCCGTGGCAATGTGGAGCAGGTTGTGGAAGACGCCCTGCAGCGCTCGGGTCTGCCCGGCAGTTGCCTGGAGCTGGAGATCACCGAGTCCACGCTGATCGAGGACACCGAGCGGTTTGTGGTGTCTTTGCAGCGGCTCAAGGCGCTGGGGGTGTCGATTGCGATTGACGACTTTGGCACCGGCTACTCCAACCTTGGCTACCTGCAACGTTTTGCGGTGCACAAGCTCAAGATCGACCAGTCGTTTGTCAAAGGCATGTTGGACAGCGAGCCGCAGCATGCGATGGTGGCCGCCATTGTGCAAATGGCCAAGGGCCTGCACCTGGTCTCCCATGCCGAGGGGATTGAGGAAGAGCGCATCCGCGATGCCTTGCGCGCCCTGGGCTGTGAGCAGGGGCAGGGCTACTGGTTTGCCCGGCCCGAGCCGGCCGAAGCGTTTGGGCGACGTCTGGTGCCGGCCGACGGGGCATAAAAAAGGCCCGCACGGTGGCGGGCCTGGCAGCGGTGCGAGGCGCCTATTTGGCGCTCAGGCACTCGCTCATGAATTTCTTGCGTGCATCGCCTGCAAGCGCCTTGGTCTTGGCGTCGGCATTGCAGGTTTTCATCTTGTTTTGCTGCGTGGTGCCTGCGTCAGCAGCGGCCCCTGCGGGTTTGGCGCTCAGGCAGTCTTTCATAAAGGCTTTGCGCTCATCCCCTGCAAGCGCTTTGGTCTTGGCATCGGCGTTGCAGGTCTTCATTTTGTTCTGCTGGGCGGAAGGGGCCTTTTCTTCAGCGGCGTGGGCGCCACTTACGGCCAGTGCCAGACCCAGAGCCACGAGAGAGATCAGTTGTTTCATCAGTCGTCCTATCCAAAAGATGGCAGCGATGCCGCCGTTGCAGAAAAAACCCTAGCGATTACAAGCATATAACGAAAAGATGACGTGACCGTTGACGGACTGGCCCCCGGGCTTTCCCGGGGGACCCGTAAAATCGCGCCATGCTCACCGTCAAACACGATCTCCTGCAGGCGCTGGCCGCCTGCCTGGAACAACTCTCCCCCGGCTCGGGTGCCAAGGCTGCTTTTGAATCTCCCAAAGTGGCGGCCCATGGTGACCTGGCCACCACCGCCGCCATGCAGCTGGCCAAGCCCCTGAAAATGAACCCACGCCAGCTGGCCGAGACCCTGCGTGCCAACCTGTTGGCCACACCGGTCTATGCCCAGTGGGTGCAAGACATTGAGATTGCCGGCCCGGGCTTTATCAATATCCGCCTCAAGCCCGCCGCCAAACAAGAAGTGGTGCGCGAGGTGCTGGGCCAGGGTGACCAATTTGGCTACCAGCCGGGCAACGGCCAGCGTGTGCTGGTCGAGTTCGTCTCGGCCAACCCCACGGGCCCGCTGCACGTGGGCCACGGCCGCCAGGCCGCGTTGGGCGATGCAATTTGTAACCTGTTTGCCACCCAGGGCTACGCAGTGCACCGCGAGTTTTATTACAACGACGCCGGCGTGCAGATCCAGACCCTGGCCAACAGCACCCAGCTGCGCGCCAAGGGTTTCAAACCCGGTGACGATTGCTGGCCGGTTGACCCGGAGAACCCCGCCAGCAAGGCCTTCTACAACGGCGACTACATCCAGGACATTGCCAACGACTTTCTGGCCAAGGCCACGGTGCAAGCCGATGACCGCGGCTTCACCGCCAGCGGTGATGTGGACGACTTGGAGTCGATCCGCAACTTTGCCGTGGCCTACCTGCGCCGCGAGCAGGATAAGGACCTGCAGGCCTTCAACCTGAAGTTTGACGAGTACTACCTGGAGTCCAGCCTGTACACCAGTGGGCGCGTGGAGGCGGCTGTCAACAAACTGGTCGCCAACGGCAAGACCTACGAGTTGGACGGCGCGTTGTGGCTCAAGTCCACCGATTACGGCGACGACAAGGACCGCGTGATGCGGAAAAAAGACGGCACCTTCACCTACTTTGTGCCTGACGTGGCCTACCACATCGCCAAGTGGGAGCGCGGCTTCACCAAGGTGGTGAACATCCAGGGCACCGACCACCACGGCACCATTGCCCGCGTGCGCGCCGGCCTGCAAGCAGCCGATGTGGGAATTCCCCTGGGCTACCCCGACTACGTGCTGCACACCATGGTGCGTGTGGTCAAGGGCGGTGAAGAGGTCAAGATCAGCAAACGCGCGGGCAGCTATGTCACGCTGCGTGACCTGATTGAATGGACCAGCAAGGACGCGGTGCGTTTCTTCCTGCTGAGCCGCAAGCCCGACACCGAATACACCTTTGACGTGGACCTGGCCGTGGCCAAAAACAACGACAACCCGGTCTACTACGTGCAGTACGCGCATGCGCGCATCTGCTCGGTGTTGGCGAGCTGGGGTGGCGCTGTGGCCAGCCTGAAGGCCGTGGACCTGTCAGCGCTGTACAGCCCGCAGGCCCAGGCCTTGATGCTGCTGCTGGCCAAGTACCCCGAGATGCTGACCGCCGCGGCCGAGGGCGAAGCCCCGCACGACGTGACCTTTTACCTGCGCGAACTGGCCGCCAGCTACCACAGCTACTACGATGCCGAGCGTATTCTGGTGGACGACGAAGCGGTGAAGCTGGCACGTCTGGCGTTGGTGGCCGCCACAGCCCGCGTATTGCACAATGGCCTAGCCGTGCTGGGCGTAAGCGCCCCGCAAAAAATGTGAGATTAAGTGAGAAAGCAGCACATGAAGTTTGAACGTGGCGGAACCATTGTGGGTTTCATCGTCGGTGTGGTGGTGGGCCTGGGGGCAGCCCTGGCGGTGGCGGTCTACGTTACCAAGGTGCCGGTGCCCTTTATGAACAAGAGCCAGAGCCGCAGCGCCGACCAGAATGAAGCTGAGGCGCAGAAGAACAAAAACTGGGACCCTAACGCCATCCTGTATGGCAAAAATCCTGCCCCCGCAGTGCCTCCGGCCACCACGCCAGCGTCTGCTGCGTCGGCCGCTAAAAACAAGGCCGACGCAAAGACCGAGGCGAAAGTCGAACCCAAGGCCGATGCCAAAGCAGATGCCAAGGCCACCAAGCCCGATGCCAAGGGCGAGGTCAAGCCCGCCGTGTCGGCAGACCCGCTGGGAGATCTGGCCAAGGCCAAAACCGCGGCGCCCGCAGAGGCCGATGCCTTTGTCTACTTTGTGCAGGTCGGAGCCTTCCAGAAGGCTGAAGACGCCGAGAGCCACCGCGCCAAGCTGTCCTTGAGCGGGATAGAAACCAAAATTTCCGAACGCGAACAATCGGGCCGTCCGGTGTTCCGGGTGCGCGTAGGGCCTTTTGACAAGAAGGACGATGCGGACAAGGCCAAGGACAAAATGGACAAGGCCGGCATGGAGACCGCGTTGGTCCGGGTCCAGCGTTAAGCCCGGGCCCAACAGGAACTTTCTGGGTGGGGCTTTGTCCCACCAGCCTCTTTACAAGTGAGATGGACATGAAACGACGCGAATTCACGCAACTGACCACTGGTGCTGCCGTGGCCTCGGCCACTTTGTTGGGCACATCGGTACAAGCCCAAGCCAGCAAACCCAAGGCGGGAACCGATTACCAGGTGCTGGACCCACGTGCCCCTGTGGAAGCCAGCGCCGGAAAGATCGAAGTGGTGGAGTTCTTTTGGTACAACTGCCCGCACTGCAATGCGTTCGAGCCTACGCTGCAGGCCTGGATTGGCAAGTTGCCCAAAGACGTGGTGTTGCGCCGTGTGCCCGTTGCCTTCCAGGATAGCTTTGCACCGCAGCAGCGCCTGTATTTCACCCTCGAAGCCATGGGGCTGGTGGAAAAACTGCACGCCAAGGTGTTCGCCGCCATCCACGTGGAGAAGAAGAACCTTGCCAGCGGCGAGGCGATTCTGGAGTGGGTGGTCCAGCAGGGCGTGGACAAAGCCAAGTTTGTGCAGCAGTACAACTCCTTCACCGTGGTGACCAAGGTCACCAAGGCCACCCAGCTGCAAAACGCCTACAAGGTTGAGGGTGTCCCTGCCTTGGGCGTGGCCGGGCGCTACTACACCGATGGCTCCATGGCGGGCACTATGCCGCGTGCGCTGCAGGTGGTGGACGTGCTGGTGGCCGACGTGCGCGCCGGTCGCTAAGCCCCGGGTTTTTACGCCGGGAATGGCGCCAGCCCGCAAGGGGCGGGGCTAGAATGGTTTGGCACCCCATTCAACCTTTGTGGAGATTGTTCCCATGGCGCACCAGAAGTACCGGCTTGTCACCCGCAGTGATTTTGATGGACTGGTATGCGCAGTCCTGCTCAACGAGCTGGATCTGATCGACGACATCAAGTTCGTCCACCCCAAGGACATGCAGGATGGCAAGGTGGAGGTGTCAGACCGTGACATCACCACCAACTTGCCCTATGTGCCGGGCGTGCACCTGGCGTTTGACCACCACGAGTCCGAGACGGTGCGCAACACCGGCGAGCGCCCCAACCACATCATCCTGCCCAACGCCGACTCGGCGGCGCGCGTGGTGTTTGACCACTACGGCGGTGCCAGCCGTTTTCCGGCGCGCTTCCATGACATGATGGAAGCGGTGGACAAGGGCGATTCGGCCCGCTTCAGCCACGACGAAATCATGGCCCCCACGGGCTGGGTGTTGCTGAACTACCTGATGGATTCACGCACCGGCCTGGGCCGTTTCCGCGAGTTCCGCGTCAGCAACTACCAGCTGATGATGGACCTGATCCAGTACTGCCGCCACCATGGCATTGACGAGATCCTGCAGCTGCCCGACGTGGTGGAGCGTGTGGACCTGTACTTTGAGCACGCGGCCAAGGCCAAAGAGCAACTGCTGCGCTGCTCCACCGTGCATGGCAACCTGCTGGTGCTGGACCTGCGCAACGAAGAAACCATTTTTGCGGTGAACCGCTTTATGGTCTACGCGCTGTTCCCGCAGACCAATATCTCCATCCACGTGCTGTGGGGCCTGCAGAAGCAAAACACCGTGTTTGCCACCGGCAAGTCCATCACCAACCGCACGTCCAACACCAATATTGGGGACCTGATGCTCAGCTACGGCGGGGGTGGCCACGCCAATGCGGGCACCTGCCAGGTGGAGAACGACCGCGCTGCGGACGTGTTGCAAGCGCTGATCACCAAAATTAACGCCGACGGCTGAGCCAGCCAAGGCGCGAAATGCGCAAAGCGCTCGGTACAATGGCCGAAGCGCTTTTCGAGCAAGTTTCGTGCCTTTATGAAAAATACCGTTTTGTTGGTGTCCCTGTGGCTGGCCCTGTCCAGCGTGGCTGGCCACGCCTGGGCCGAAAAGGCCGACCGCAACAAGCCCATGAATGTGGAGGCCGACGCCCTGCGTTACGACGACTTGAAGCAGGTCAGCGTGTTCACCGGCAATGTGGTGCTGACCAAAGGCAGCATCATCATCCGCGGCGCCCAGCTTGAAGTGCGGCAGGACCCCGATGGCTACCAGTTTGGCTTGGTGACCGGTTCGGCCACCACTCCGGCATTTTTTCGCCAGAAGCGTGATGGGTTGGACGAATTCATTGAAGGCGACGGCGAAACCATCGAGTACGACGGCCGGGCTGATACCGTGCGGTTCATCAAAAAGGCCCAGTTGCGCCGCCTGCGCGGTGCCCTCCTGGCTGACGAGGTGACCGGCGCCAACATCCTGTACGAGAACCTCAGCGACCGCTTCACCGTGGACGGCGCGCCCAAAAGCGCCACCGCCCCTGCGGGCCGGGTGCGCGCCATGCTGACGCCCAAGCCCGACACCCCGGCACCCGCCGCGCCCCAAGCGAGCCCGACTCTGCGCGCCACGCCGCAACTTGAGAAGCCTGCCCAGTGAGCGCCCCGACCCAAGAAGCCCCGGACACCAGCACCGGGCGGCTGGAAGCCCGGCATTTGCAAAAATCATACGGCAAGCGCCAGGTGGTCAAAGACGTATCGCTGGCTGTGCGCACTGGTGAAGTGGTGGGCCTGCTGGGCCCCAATGGCGCGGGCAAGACCACCTCGTTCTACATGATCGTGGGCCTGCTGCGCGCCAGCGCGGGCGATATCACCATCGACGGCCAGTCCATCGAACACATGCCCATCCACCGCCGCGCGCGCCTGGGCTTGGGTTATCTGCCGCAAGAGGCTTCGATATTCCGTAAGCTGAATGTGGAAGACAACGTGCGTGCCGTGCTGGAGCTGCAGCGCGACGAGGCCGGCAACCCGCTCAAGTCGGCCGAGATTGAGGCGCGCCTGACCGCACTGCTGCAAGACCTGCGCGTGGAGCACCTGCGCGAGTCGCCCTCGCTGGCCCTGTCGGGCGGTGAGCGGCGCCGTGTCGAGATTGCGCGCGCGCTGGCCACGCGGCCGCGCTTCATCCTGCTGGACGAGCCGTTTGCGGGCATCGACCCGATCGCGGTGATCGAGATCCAGCGCATCATCAACTTCCTCAAGGGCCGTGGCATTGGGGTGCTCATCACCGACCACAACGTGCGCGAAACCCTGGGCATTTGCGACCACGCGTACATCATCAGCGATGGCCATGTGCTGGCGCAGGGCACCCCCTCCGAGATCGTGAACAACGCCGACGTACGCCGTGTGTACCTCGGTGAGCATTTCAAAATGTGATGAAGCAGGGGCTGTCTTTAAGGGTCTCCCAACACCTGGCGCTCACGCCCCAGTTGCAGCAGTCCATCCGTCTGCTGCAACTCTCCACGCTGGAGCTGAGCCAGGAGGTGGAGCAGATGCTGGACGAAAACCCGTTTCTGGAACTGACCGAGGACCGCGCCGAACGCGAGGACTTTGGCCTCAACGCCGCGGACACCACGGTGAGCGAGGGTGATCGCCTGTCCGAGAGCAGCGAGGTTGACTATGCTCCTAATTCAGTAGCTGACTACGCAACATCCACGAGCGCTAGCAGCACAAATGAAGATGAAACCACGCCGCTGAGCAGCAGCGACGAACCCAACTGGGAAGGCGATGGCACCACCGAAATGACGCCTGACGATGGCGAGTGGGGCGTGGACGCGAAAGCCAAGGCCAACAACCTGGGTGACGACGAAGAGAAGGACGCTACCGAGCTGGCGCGTTCCGCCGAATCGCTGCAGGCCTTTTTGCACCGCCAGGCGCTGAGCCTGCGCACCAATGCCACCGATGCCGCCGCCTTGCGCTTTCTCATCGAGTCACTCAACGACGACGGCTACCTGGAAGACCCGCTGGAGGAGCTGGCGCGCAGCCTGAACCCTGGTGACGAGGAGCAGCTGCAGGACTTGGTGCACCACTTCACGGTGGCGCTGGGCCTGCTGCACAGCCTGGAGCCCGTGGGCGTGGGCGCGCGTGATCTAGGCGAATGCCTGCGTTTGCAGGTCAAAGCCCTGCTGGCCCAAGCGCAGGCGGACTATGAAGACGAACGTGCCGAGCTGCTGCAGGTGGCGCTGGGCATTTGCAGCAAACCCATGGACCTGCTGGCCCGGCGCGACATCAAGCGCCTGGTGCAGATGGGTGTGGGTAGCGATGCGCTGGTGCGCGAAGCGATTGCACTGATCGCGCGGCTGGAGCCCAAGCCCGGACGCCGCTTCATCGACGTGGAACGCAACATCGTGGTGCCTGACGTGCTGGTGGTGGCCATCGGCAAGGCCGGTGGCATACCGAAGTTCCGCGTGCAGCTCAACCCCGAAGTGATGCCGCGCCTTAAGGTGCACGATATTTATGCCAACGTGCTGCGCAACCACCGCGGTGGCCGTGACGGTGCCGGCCACGCCGCGCTGCAACAGCGCCTGCAGGAGGCGCGTTGGTTCATCAAGAACATCCAGCAACGTTTTGACACTATCCTGCGCGTGAGCACGGCGATTGTGGAGCGGCAGAAAAACTTCTTCACCCACGGCGAGCTGGCTATGCGCCCGCTGGTGCTGCGCGAGATTGCCGACGAACTGGGCCTGCACGAGTCCACCATCAGCCGCGTGACCACGGCCAAATACATGGCCACGCCGTTTGGCACCTTCGAGCTGAAGTACTTCTTTGGCTCCGGCCTGGGCACGGAGAGCGGTGGCAATGCCTCCAGCACCGCGGTGCGCGCGCTCATCAAACAATTCATCGCCTCCGAGAGCAGCAAGAAGCCCTTGAGCGACAACCAGATATCTGACATGCTCAAGGAGCAGGGCATCGAGTGCGCGCGGCGCACCGTGGCCAAATACCGCGAGGGCCTGAAGATTGCCCCCGCCTCACTCCGCAAAGCGCTATGAACCAATTGACCCTTTTCCTCCCTTGCGCCGCCGGCGTGGAGGAGTACCTGGCGCCGGAGATTTTGCAAATCACCGGCTTGCCCCCTGGCTGCGTGACCAAGCAGCGCGGCGGCGTGGCCGTGCGCACCTCGTTTGCGCACGCCATGTTGCTCAACCTCTACAGCCGTCTTTCGCAGCGCGTGCTGGTCCTGGTGTCGTACACCGAATACCGCAGTGAACAAGACCTGTACCGCGCCGGTACGCAAGTGCCGTGGGAGCAGTGGTTCACGCCCAAGGAAAGCATCAAGGTCGAGGTGACCGCGCAGCACAGCCCGCTGACCTCGCTGAACTTTGCCGCGCTGAAGGTGAAGGACGCCGTGTGCGACCGTTTCCGCGAAGTGGCGAATGGCGTGCGCCCCGATGTGAACACGCAGTGGCCCGATGTGCGCATCTACGCCCACCTGACCACCGACAGCTGCTCGCTGTACATCGACACCTCGGGCGAGCCGCTATTCAAGCGCGGCTGGCGCGAGGACAAGGGTGACGCACCGCTGAAAGAGACGCTGGCCGCGGCCATGATTGCTGCCAGCGGCTGGGCCTCGGGCGACGAGGATCTGATGCCGCTGTACGACCCCTGCTGCGGTAGCGGCACGGTGGCGATTGAGGCCGCGCAGATTGCCTGCAACATCGCGGCTGGTTCGCTGCGCCGTTTTGCGTTCGAGAAATACCGGCCTTTCCGCAGCCAGGAATGGGCCGACATGAAGGCCGAAGCTGCAGCCAATGTGGTCAAACCCGAGCCGGGCCAGCCTGCGCTGATTTACGGCAGCGATGTGTCGCACCGCATGGTGGACTTTGCGCAGCGCAACGCGCAGCGCGCAGGCGTGGCCGATGTGATTGAGTTCCGCGGCGGCGATGCGCTGCAGCGCATGCCTCCCATCGAGGGCGGCGGCGTGATGGTGCTGAACCCGCCCTATGGCGAGCGCATTGGCATCGGCGGTGTGGCCGGGGAGGGCGAGGGCGCCCGCTTTGGCGCACGCGAACTGGCGCAGACAGACGAAGGCGTGGACTTCTTCAACCAGCTGGCCAGCCACTGGAAGAAGAACTACAGCGGCTGGACCGCCTGGGTGCTGACGCCCGACCTGAAGCTGCCCAGCAAGATGCGCCTGAAAGAGTCGCGCCGCGTGCCCATGTGGAACGGGCCGCTGGAATGCCGCCTGTTCAAGTTCGACATGGTCAAGGGCCGCCTGGCCAAGGGCGCTGCACCGCAGGCTTCCAACGAACCCAATGACTGAGGTCGTGGTGGACGGTGTCCGCCAGATCATTCTGGACACCAACATCGTGCTGGACCTGCTGGTCTTCAACGATGTGGCTACCCCGCCGCTACGCGAAGCCCTGCAGGCCGGTCGCCTGCAGTGGGTGGCCACCGCCCCCATGCGCGACGAGCTGGAGCGTGTGCTGGCCTACCCGCAGATTGCGAAGCGGCTGAACTTCTATGGCCTGAGCGCAGCTGAAGTGCTGCAGGCGCGTGACGCCCAGGTGCAGACTGTGGACGTGCCGCCCAAGGCCAGCGTGACCTGCAAAGACCCGGATGACCAGAAGTTCATCGACCTGGCCGTGACGCAGCGTTGCCTGGTGTTGAGCAAGGATCAGGCCGTACTTTGTATGGCAAAACGGCTTCTAGCCCTTGGTGCGTATGCGCAAGCAGCTATTAAATAGATAGCGAATCAGTGCAGGGGTGCGGGGCCACTGTGCGCCGGTGCCTGGGCTGGCAGACGCAGCACAAAGCGGGCGCCAGCGCCCGGCGTGCTGTGGGCGGTGATGCTGCCGCCCAGCACATTGGTGACCAGGTTGTAGACGATATACAAGCCCAGGCCACTGCCACCACGGCCCAGCTTGGTGGTGTAGAAGGGCTCGAAGATGTGCTGCAGATTGCCGGGGGCGATGCCACAGCCGTTGTCTGCATATTCCAGCACTACGTCAGCCCCCTCTTGCACTGCGGCTATGGTGATGTGGCCCTGGGCCAGGCCTTCAAAACCATGGTTCAGGCTGTTGGCCAGGAAGTTGGTCAGCACCTGTTCCAGCGGGCCGGGGTAGCTGTCCAGGGCCAAGTCTGTGGGTATGGCGAGCACCACCTGGTGCGTTGCATGTTTGAACAACGGGCGGGTGGTGGTCAGCACTTCGTTCACCACATCGCGCAGCGCAAAGTGGCGCCGGCGGGTACTGCTTTGGTCGACCGCAACTTCCTTGAAATCGTTGATGAGTTTGGCTGCTTTGGTCGCATTGCGCTCGATCAGCGCGCTGGCGTCTTGCAGGCGGGTTGCCGCCCTCTCCACGTCGGAGCGGCGTGCGCTGCCTGACAGCAGTTTTTGACTGAAGTCGGCCACTTCGTCGGTGAGGGTGGAGGCCACAGCCATCACGTTGCCAATGGGGGTATTGAGCTCATGGGCGACACCGGCCACCAGGCTGCCCAGGGCGGCCAGTTTTTCGGACTGCACCAGTTGCCCCATGGCGTGTTTGAGTTCGGCGTTGCGGGCTTGCACGCGGGCTTCCAGGTCGCGGTTGAGCTCTTCCAGCGTGGTTTGGGCCCGCTTGAGGCGGGTCACATCGATCAGGGTTTGAATGGCACCGGTGACTTTGCCCCGTGCATCCCGCAAGGGAGCGGCGCAGTAGCGGATCCACATGCCGCCGCCAGAACTCTCCAGCGCCTCAAAATAGTCTTCCCCTTCCAGGGCGCCCGGGATGATGGGGCTTGCCCGCAGCTTGCCGGCATAAAAGTGCTGCAAGTCATCGACATTGGCACCATCTACCAACACGTCCAGCAGGCAGGGGCGGGGGCTGGCGTATATGCCGCGCCAGGTTTCGGTGGTGCCCACCACGTCGTCGGCATGTACACCGGTCATGCGGGTCATGTGGGGGTTCCAGAAGGTGATCTGGTGTTGTGCGTTGATGGCAAACACCGCGACCGGCAAGTTTTGGTACACCTGCTGCAGGCTGTGTTCAAACTCCCTGGCCATCACCTCCGCTTGTTTGCGGTCTGTGATGTCGCGGATGGTGGACACCGTGCGTTGGCCTTGCGCCATTTCGAAGCGGGTCATGGAGATTTCGGACCAAAACACCGAGCCGTCTTTGTGCCGCGAGCGCCATTCAAAAAACTGGGCGCCCTCGCGCCGTGTTTTTTCAATCCAGGCCTGCGCTTCTTCTGCGCCATAGCCGGGTTCGCGGGCACTTAAATCTACCGGCCGCAGAGTGCTTACCTCGTCGTGCTGGTAGCCAAACAGCTGGCAAAAGCGGGAGTTGATTTGCACAATCTGGTTGCTGTCAGCATCGCGCACCATGATGGCGTCGGGGCTGTGGTCAAACAGCGCCTGGTAGTTGCGTGTGCTCAGGCGCTGGGCTGCCTCGGCCGCATGGCGCACCCGGATGCCGTGCAACAGCAGGCCGATGATGACCAGCATGCTGCCAAATAAAACGCTGAGCCAGGGGATATGGGGGCGCAAGGACTCCATGGTGTCCTTGGGGCGCTGTAACACCGTGGCACCAACGGGCAGGCGACCCAGGTCCACATCCCAGCGCTGCATCTGCGGGTAGTCAAAGGTGGCGTGGGAGCTGCCTTCGACAAACGGCAGCGGGCTGGGGGCTGTGCCTTGGAGCAGTTGCGCCGCCAGGCGCCCTGCGGTGTGCCCCTGGTCCAAGCCTGACACCAGAAAGCCCCCCAGTACCCCGGGGCGCATGGCCACGTCCCGTGTCACGGCGACCGGCGCCTTGGCCGCTGCGGCCCAGAGGTCGGTGGCCTCTTCATGGGTCAACACGCGGCCATCGGCGTCCCGGTTGAAGGGCAGCGCAAATACCAGGTCGTGCGGGTTAAGTTGGCCTAGCCGCTGTTCAATGGCGGCCACCGGCAGGTTGCTCAGGTACTCGATCGTTGCCCCGGGATGGGTCGCTATGCGGCTGTGCAGCGTCTCCACCTGGGCAAGGCTGGTACGGCTTTGGTCATGGATGACCACCACGCGCCGGGTCTGGGGGCGCATGCGCAGCATTTGTTGCAGGCTCTCCCCTACATCCAGGTCGTCAAACACCCCTCCGATGGCTGTGGCTTGTTGCAGGGCCGCACGCCGGCTGCTGGAGACACCCGAGAACACAATCGGGGTGCCTTTGAAGTATTTGTCGCGCAGGCGCAGCGTGAAATCCAGCGCGTCATCGTCTGCCGCAATCAGCACTGCAGGCGCGGCAGGGCCGTATTTGGAGAGCAGCAGGTCTTCGGTCAGCTGGTAATAACGTGTGCTGGGTTGCACATGTTTGGTATCCAGAAAGTCCAGCTGCAGCTCAATGGGGGGCGTGAGGGCCTGGAGTTGCTCGCGTACACCGGAAATCTGGGCGTCGCTCCAGGCCATGCCTGCGTGGTAGGACGCAATCATCTGCACCCTGGCGAATTCGGCGCCGCTTGCGGGTGTGAGGGCACACCAGAGCACCACACAGCAGGCCCACCGGAGCCAGGGTCGGCCGAGGTGTTGCGTTACCGCTGATCGCTGGGGCTGCTGCGAGACTGTGGGCAAACCGACCCTCAGGCTGACAGGGCCACGGAGCTGCTGTTGGCGGCGTGCTCGGGGGATAGCTTGAACACCGCCATCACCTCTACCAGGGCATGCGCCTGGGACCGCAGGCTGCTGGCGGCCGCGGCCATTTCCTCCACCAGGGCCGCGTTCTGTTGGGTGGCCTGGTCCATCTGGTCTACTGCGTGGCCCACCTGGGTGACACCAGACGCCTGCTCGCCGCTGGCAGCGCTGATCTCGCCCACGATGTCGGTGACCCTGCGGATGGCGCCTACCACCTCGGCCATGGTGCTGCCAGCCTGGTCCACCAGGGCGGTGCCCTGCTCCACACGGCTCACACTGTCGTTAATCAGGGTTTTGATCTCTTTGGCCGCCTCGGCGCTGCGGCCGGCCAAAGAGCGTACTTCGCTGGCCACCACGGCAAAGCCGCGGCCCTGCTCACCGGCGCGCGCGGCCTCCACTGCCGCATTCAGTGCCAGGATGTTGGTCTGGAAGGCGATGCCGTCGATGACGCTGATGATGTCGGCAATCTTGCGGCTGGCTTCGTTGATCCCCTTCATGGTCTCTACGACCTGGCCCACCACTTCGCCACCGCGGATGGCGACATTGGAGGCGGTCATGGCCAGCTGGTTGGCCTGCGAGGCGCTGTCGGCGTTTTGCCGCACGGTAGAGCTCAGTTCGGTCATGGAGGCGGCGGTCTCTTGCAGCGCGCTGGCCTGCTGCTCGGTACGGGCGGAGAGGTCGTTATTGCCCTGGGCGATTTCGGCGCTGGCCGTGGATACACCCTCGGCGCTGGTGCGCACCCCCCCCACCATGCGGGCCAGGCTGTCGCGCATGTCGCGCAGTGCATGCATCATGTCGGCCGTTTCATCGCGCCCCTGTGGCTGGATATGGATGCTCAGGTTGCCCTGGCTGATGGCCTGCGCCGAGTCCACCGCGTGCTGAATGGGGCGCGTGATGGAGCGGGTGGACAACACGGCAAAGATCAGGCCAATCGCGGCGGACAACCCGGCTCCGATGCCCAAAATCCATTGTCCGCTGGCGGCTACCGCCTCCGTTTTGGCAACACCGGCCTTGAGCTGGAGTTCCATGTGCTCGATCAGCACGTCCAGCGACTTCAGGTAGGCGTTGGCCAGCGGCAACAAGGTGGCATCAACCGCCGCCGTGACGTCTTCGCCGGCCAGTTTTTTCTTCAGCAAGTCGGCCCGTGGTCCCCGGTAAGCCTCCCGGACCTTGCCGATGTCGGCAAACAGGGCTTTGCCCTTGTCATCGGTGATCATCGGCTCCAGTTCCTTTTGCAGGCCGCTGATGACCTTAGAGGTCTCGTCCATCTCTTTTTGCAGAATGCCCACGCGGTCAGTGCTGGATGCGTGCAGGGCCGCGGCAGTGCGGACCCAGTTGATACGGATGTTCTCCACCCACTTTTGGGTGAGGGACGAGCGCTCTACCTCGACATAGGCCAGGCTGTGCGCCTCTTCTTTGAGTGAGCCCAGGCGCCACATGCCGGTCATGGCCATCAAGGCGGTGATCAGCAGTACGACGCCAAAAGCCAGGCCGAGCCGGGCACCGATGCGCAAGTTGCTTCCAATCATGCTGGGTCTCCTCTTGTGTGTATACAAAGCACTTTACTCCCAAGTGCCGAAAAGCAAAAGCCGGATCAATCAGGTGAATTCCGCTGCAAATGAGTGAGCGCTGGCGCGCGGCCAGCTGTGGCGGTAAATCAGGGGCAGGCTGCTGAGTTCGCTGTCAATCAAGGCGCGGTTGGGGAGTTGGGTCAAGATCAGCTGCGCGAGCGACTTCACTTTGTGGTCGGTCGATCGGCGCACGATGTGGTGCGCGGTGATTCCGCTGGGGTGGTTCACACCCGCAGCCTGGATCAGCTCCTGCAGGGCGTGCAGGGTTTGCTGGTGAAAGTTGTAGACCCGTTCGGCTTTGTCCGGCACCACCAGCGACTGCTGGCGCAGCGGGTCTTGGGTGGTCACCCCTGTGGGGCAGTGGCCGGTGTGGCAATGCTGCGCCTGGATGCAGCCCAGCGCAAACATGAAGCCGCGTGCGCTATTGCACCAGTCGGCCCCCAGGGCCATGAGGCGGGCAATGTCGAAGGCGCTGACCACCTTGCCCGCGCAGCCCACTTTGACCCGTTCGCGCAGGCCGGCGCCGCGCAGGGTGTTGTGCACCAGCAGCAGGCCTTCCTGCAGGGGGGAGCCTACGTGGTCGGTGAACTCCAGCGGTGCGGCACCCGTGCCGCCCTCGGCACCGTCCACCACAATGAAGTCGGGCGTGATACCGGTTTCCAACATGGCCTTGACCATGGCAAACCATTCCCAGGGGTGGCCAATGCAGAGTTTGAAGCCGGTGGGCTTGCCGCCCGAGAGTGTGCGCAGCTTGGCAATGAATTGCATCATCTCGACCGGGGTGGAGAACGCACTGTGGGAGGCCGGTGAAATGCAGTCCACGCCGACCGGGATGCCACGTGCCTCGGCAATCTCGGGCGTGACCTTGGGGCCGGGCAACATGCCCCCGTGGCCGGGTTTGGCGCCCTGGCTGAGCTTGAGCTCAATCATCTTGACCTGTGGGTCACGTGCATTGGCTGCGAACTTGTCGGGGTTGAAGCTGCCGTCTTCGTTGCGGCAGCCAAAGTAGCCCGAGGCTACCTCCCAGATCAGGTCTCCCCCGTGCACGCGGTGGTGGGTGGAGATGGAGCCTTCGCCCGTGTCGTGCGCAAAACCGCCGCGCTTGGCGCCGGCATTGAGCGCCAGAATGGCGTTGGCGCTCAGAGCGCCGAAGCTCATGGCCGAAATATTGAACACGCTGGCACTGTAGGGCTGGGCGGTGTCGGCGCCGATGGTGATGCGGAAATCGTGCGACGCCAGCTTGGTGGGGGCGACCGAATGGTTCATCCACTCGTAACCTTCGGCATGGACATCCAGCTGGGTGCCAAACGGGCGTTTGTCGGGCTCGCCCTTGGCGCGCTGGTATACCAACGAGCGTTGCGCGCGGGAGAAGGGCGTGGCTTCGTTGTCGCTTTCAATGAAGTACTGGCGAATCTCGGGCCGCACAAACTCCAGCATGAAGCGCATATGCCCAATGATGGGGTAGTTGCGCAAAATGGAGCGTTTGCTTTGGCGCAGGTCGTACACCCCCACCCCCACCAGAAGGCCAAACAACACAAAGGCCCCCAAGCCCGCCCCCAGCGCCAGCAGGCTGAAGGTGCTGAGCAGCAGGCCAAACACGCACAGCCCCATGGCGGTGTAGCGAACGGGGAAGATGGAATTGAGCGTGTGGAGCATGAAAAGCCTTTCTTCGGAGGGACAATACTAGCCTGCCCTCTTTTTGCACAGCTTATGCCAAACCTCACACCTGCGGCCACCGATGTCGCCCCAGTAGATACCCTGAGCCCGGACGACTTTGACGCGTTGGACACCATTCTGGATGACTTGCGCACCCGCAACGACGAAACGCCGCAATGGGAGTTTTGTGAAGGCTTTATGGCCGCGCTGGCCGTCTGCCGCCGTCCCATACCCCCTGCCGAATCTTTTCCTGCACTGCTGGATGTGGAGTTGCCCGCTCCCGGTGAAGCCGGTGGTTTTGCCAACGTGGAGCAGGCCCAGCAGTTTGTGCAACTCTGGACACGCCGCTGGAACGATGTAATGCGCAGCCTCCAGGTGGAGGTGAAAAGCCTGGACGACGACACTGCCTACCACCCCGAGGTGATGGACGTGCGTGGTGCCGTTGCCGTGCTGCCCGAGGAAGACCGCGCCGCCATGGCCGACCAGGAGCTGCCCTCATTTGCCCAGGTGTGGGCTTTGGGCTTTATGTTCGCCGTGGAAACCTGGCCCGAAGAGTGGGCTGCTCCGCGCGACAAAGAGGCCGAAAAATGGTTGGACGCGGCCCTGCAGTCCATTGTGGCCCTGACGGAAGACGACACCGACGAACCCACCATCTCGGTGTTTGACGACGATGGCCCGCCCAGCGTCAGCGAACAGCGCATCAATGACTTTGCCGATGCCGTCTGGGCGGTCTACGACCTGCGCGAACTCTGGAGCAGCTTCGGCCCCCGCGTGGAAACCGTGCGCAAGGAAGCCGAGCCGGGTCGCAATGACCCTTGCCATTGCGGCAGTGGCAAGAAATACAAAAAGTGCCACGGCGTGTGAAGGTGTTGGCCCAATAAAAAAGCCCGCATCGCTGCGGGCTTTTTTGCGTTCAGAGAACTACGAGATTAGAACTTGTAGCCGACGCCAACGGAGATGACAGTTGACTTATTTTTATCGGTTTCATTCAGTGCCGTGAATGAGCGGTCTGCGTATTGGTTCTGCATCAATTCACCTTGGATGAAAAGGTTCTTGTTCAAAAAGCTTTGAACGCCAACACCGAAACCTGCGCCGCTGGCGGTGGATGCTGTCGTGGTGTTTCCTGTGGCCTCGAATTTTGCAGAGATAGCGGCAATCTTGCCGTACAGCAATGTAGTGTTGCTGATGGCCATTCCAGGAGCTACGTAGAAGGAATAGCTTTCCTTTTGCTTGATAGTAATGGTGGTTCCGTTTACGTTGAAGGTGCCCGCCTTCAGGTCACCTAAACCCAGAGTCATGCCGACACCCAGAACAAAAGATTGTCCGAGTGCAAAGTTGTATTGCCCCTGCAATCCCAAGTTCTGTGCAGACTCAGTGGAGGAGCCGTTGAAAATGGTTGATGTCACGTCGCTGGTCGTATTCGCAAAGTTCAAACTGGCTGCCAGGCTTGGGCCTTCAAAGTTCTTGGCTTGTGCAAACGCTTGGGGTGTGACGAAAGTGGCGACGATGGCCGATGCGATCAGTAGTTTTTTCATGGTTCTGATGTGAAAAGTGACAGGTAAAAGGCTCTCCTCCCGAAAAGCCTATAGGGATTCTACTAGTGCCCCAAAACCCATTACCAAGGCAAGGGTGTCCCGTCATGGTGGAAAAAACCACCGGATTGCGCGGCATTCAGTGTGTCTATGACCTGTAGCAAACGCCGTGCGGCTTGCTCGGGAGTTTTGACATCCAGACCCGTTTTTGCAAAGGGCGCCGAAAGCGTGGTGGCCACGGTGCCGGGGTGTAAGGCTACACACACGGCCTCCGGGTGTTTGCGCCGCAGTTGAATGGCGGCGGTGTGTACCAGTTGGTTGAGCGCGGCTTTGCTGGCGCGGTAGCTGTACCAGCCACCGAGCTGGTTGTCCCCAATGCTGCCCACCTTGGCCGACAGCGTGGCAAACACCGACTTTCCGTCCCGCGCCAGCAGCGGCAAAAAGTGCTTCATGAGCAGCGCGGGGCCAATGGCATTGATGGCGAAATGGTGCGCCATGTGTGCCGGGTCCAGTTGCTGCCAGCTCTTCTCGGGGCGGTGGCCTTCGCTGTGCAAATAACCGGTGGCGTCTACCAGCAAGCGCAAGGGCATGCCGGTGTCTTGCATTGTCTGGGCGCAGTGCCGAATACTGGACTCGTCCAGCAGGTTCAACGCAGGTGTGCTCTGGCGCCCCAATCCCATCACCCGTGCAAAACGGGTGTCGGTTTCCAACGCGCGTACAAGCGCCTGGCCGATGCCGCCTTGCGCGCCCACCACGATGGCCAAGCCGCCTGCGGGAAAGTCGGTGCTCGGTGTCGTCCCCACCTTATTGCGCTCCGGTAGGGACATGCTGCACCACCCAGTCCCGCAGCAGCGTGGCTGTTTCCTGGGGCAGCTCTTCGGGAATGAAGTGGCCCGCAGGCATTCGCTGCCCGGTCACCGTCGCCGCGCACTGCCCCCGCCACAGGGCCAGCGGGTCGAACAGGCGGTGCACTACCCCACGGTCACCCCACAACACCAAGGTGTCACAGGCAATTTTTCCTAGATCCCCCGGCAAGGCGCGGCTGGCCCGGTCGTGCTCCAGGTCGATGGACGCACTGGCGCGGTAGTCCTCGCACATGGCATGTAGGGTGTGCGGGTCTGCAAAACAACGTTCGTACTCGGCGAGGGCTGCGGGTTCGATGTAGCCCAGGCCAGCCGAACCCCAGCCGCCCAGCTTGGCATGCAGGTAAGCCAGCGGGTTGCCCCCAATCATGGTCTCCGGCAAGGGGCTGGGCTGGGTCAGGTGGAACCAGTGGTAGTAGGCCTGGGCAAACACAAAGTCCGTGGCGGCATACATGTCCACGGTGGGCGCGATGTCGATCACGCACAAAGACTGCACGCGCGCCGCGTGGTCCACGGCCAAACGGTGGGCCACGCGTCCGCCACGGTCGTGCCCGCACAGATGAAACTGGCCCACGCCCAGCGCGTCCATCAGGGCCACCATGTCTTGCGCCAGGGCCCGTTTGCTGTAGTTGCTGTGGTCAGGCAGTCCGGTCGGTTTGGCCGAATCACCGTAGCCGCGCAAATCGGGCATCACCACATAAAACCTGTCCTGAAGGGCCTGGACCACACGGTGCCAGAGTACATGGCTTTGCGGGAAGCCATGCAGCAGCAAAAGCGCGGGCCGTCCATCGGGCGGCGTGCGTGGCACCCGGGCGTGAAGCCGTGTGCCGTTGACCTCCCAGTCGCGCGCGTCAAACGCGTCAAACCAGGGCGTGGGCAGGGAGTTGGCGGGTGCTGGCATGGGTGTTCCCAAAGGCAGGTGGATGGAGGAATGGCAGGGTAATTCAATTCTTGGCCGCGTGCGGAGGCGCCCGTGTACACGCCTCTTTGTTGCGCCTATGATGGCCTGACTATCTCCATTCAGGTCGCTTGCCATGGTCGATTGGCGCTGCATTGTGGTTTCTGCGTCGTGCCTGCTGGCAGTGGGCTTGAGCCATGTATGGGCGCAAGAGGCTGTTTTCGCTCCCCTGCGCCTGGCTACTGGCGAGTTGCCGCCCTATGCCACCGCCAGCCGCCCCGACCAGGGCATTGCCCTGGAGATCGTGCGCCGTGCCTTTGGCTATGCGGGCTTCGAGGTGCAGTACACCTTCAAGCCCTGGACCCGGTCTCTGGAAGAAGCGCGTGCCGGCCTCTGGGATGGCACCGCCTACTGGGGGCGCAACCCGCAGCGCGACGTGGGCTTTTTGATCAGCGACAACGTGCTGACTGAGCAGTGGGTCTTTGTCTACCGCGACAACCCCGCCACCAAACCCTTTGACTGGAAAGAGCTGCCCGACTTGCGGGGCCTGCGTGTGGGGGCTGTGCCTTCTTACACCTACACCCCGGAGTTCTGGCGCCTGCAAAAAGACGGAACGCTGAACGTCGC
This sequence comes from Rhodoferax sp. TS-BS-61-7, assembly GCF_002943465.1. Lineage (GTDB taxonomy): Bacteria > Pseudomonadota > Gammaproteobacteria > Burkholderiales > Burkholderiaceae_C > Allorhodoferax. Next base: position 35,477 of record NZ_PTQY01000004.1, on the reverse strand, counting down.
GCTGGCTGGGGATGACCTGGCCAACCTGCGCCTGCTGCTGGCCGGGCGGCTGGACGTGGTGCCGATGGAGCGCAATGTCGCCTGCTACCTCATGGGGGCGCACCTGGTGCCCGCCGAGGCTGCGCAGCTGCGGGCCCATCCGCGCTGGCTCACCCGCCAGTTCACCACCCACCTGATGCTCAGCGCCAAGCTGCCGCAAAGTGCCGCACGCATGCAGGCTTTCAACCAGGGGCTGCGGATATTGCAGGGCTCCCACGAGTACGGAGATTTGCTGCACCTGCCGGGCTGCAGCCTGAGCACGCGCGGTCGATAAGCCGGCCGCAGGGCGCCTGTGGCTACTTCAGCAATTCGGCCAGTTGGGTGAGGGCGTGGTGCACGGTGGCGGCGCGCACGGCCGCGCGGTCGCCCGCGAAGTGCTGCACCTCACTGCGCAGCCCGGCGGGCGTAGCCCAGCCAAACCAGACCGTGCCCACAGGTTTGTCGACACTGCCGCCGGTGGGGCCGGCCACGCCGGTGACGGCCACGGCCACTTGCGCGCGGGAGTGCTGCAGGGCGCCTTGCACCATGGCGCGCACCACCGGTTCGCTCACGGCGCCGTGTGTGGCGATCAGCGCGACGTCCACCCCCAGCTGCTCGGTCTTGGCGGCGTTGGAGTAGGTGACAAAACCACGCTCAAACCAGGCGCTGGAGCCGGCCAGGTCGGTGCAGGCGCCGGCGATCAGGCCGCCGGTGCAGCTCTCGGCTGTGGCCAACATCCACTGGTTTTTGAGCATCAAATCGGCCACTAGGGCGCATGGATATTGCGCAACTAGCTCCTGATTTGATAGTAAGTTGGCGGAGCTCAGATGAACCTCCACAGCGCCACCACCAGCACGGTGCAGCCCGCAGCCACCAGGTCGTCCAGCATGATGCCAAAGCCGGCCTTGCCCCAGGCGCGGCGGTCTGTCTGTGGGTCCACGTGGTGGAACAGGCCATCGGCCCAGCCCACGGGCCCGGGTTTGACGGCATCAAAAAAGCGGAACAGGCCAAAGGCCATGACCTGGCCGACCAGCGAGGTAGGGGTGACCAGCCACAGCACCAGCCAGAAGGCGATGATTTCGTCGACAACCACATTGCCCGGGTCCAACACGCCCAGGTTGCGCGCGGTGACCGTGCTGGCCCACCAGCCGACCAGGGCGCCCCCGCCAATCAGCACGGCCCAGCCGGTGTCGCCCAACCAGGGCTGCAGCGCCACAAACGCCACCCAGGCCCACAACGTGCCCGAGGTGCCCGGTGCAATACGCGACAGGCCCGAGCCAAAGCCCAGCGCCAGCAGGTGCGCCGGGTGGGCGAACATGAATTTGGCGGTAGGCCGGGTGGAGGGCGGGGTCAAGGGGGCGCCGCTGACGGTGTCCAGCGGAATCAAGGTCAAGGGTTCACTCATGCCCCGATTATCGAAGACGCCGTAGCGTCCCCGTGGTTCAGTCGTGCAGGGAGGACAAAAACTGCTGCAGCTCGGGCGTTTGCGGCTTGCCAAAGATGTCGGTGGGTGGCCCCATCTCGTGCACGCGGCCCTGGTGCATAAAGATCACGCGGTTGGATACGCGGCGCGCAAAACTCATCTCGTGCGTCACCATCAGCAAGGTCATACCGTCCTGTGCCAGGCCTTCCACCACGCGCAGCACCTCGCCCACCAGCTCGGGGTCCAGCGCGCTGGTGATTTCGTCGCACAGCAGCACCGCGGGTTCCATAGCCAGCGCACGCGCAATCGCCACGCGCTGCTGCTGCCCGCCGGACAGCTGGTCGGCATAGGCGTCAAATTTCTCGGCCAAGCCTACGCGCGCCAGCAGCGCGCGGGCATGGGTCTGGGCGCTGTCGGCGTCCTTGGCTTTCACCAAGCTGGGCGCCAGCATGATGTTCTTGCCCACGGTGAGGTGGGGGAACAGGTTGAAGCCTTGGAAGATCATGCCCACGCGCTGGCGCAGAGCGCGCATGGCGGCGGCGTTCTTGTGCAGCAGGGGCTTGCTGTCCACCGTGAGCTCGCCGCTTTGGAACTCTTCGAGCCCGTTGATACAGCGCAGCAGCGTGCTTTTGCCTGAGCCGCTTTTGCCGATGATGGCGATCACTTCGCCCGGGGCAATCTGCAGGTCAATGCCCTTGAGCACCTCGTTGCTGCCATACGATTTGCGCAGTGCGCGGATGTCCACAATGGGCGCCACGGTGGCGCTGGTTTCAACGGGGGGCATGCAACTTCCTCTCCAATGATTTGGCGTAAAGGCTCACGGGGTAGCACAGCACAAAGTACAAAACGGCCACGCAGCTGAAGACGAGAAACGGGCTGTAGGTGGCGTTGGCAATGGTCTTGCCCACCTTGGTCAGCTCCATGAAACCAATCACCGAGGCCAGCGCCGTGCCCTTGATGACCTGCACCAAAAAGCCCACGGTGGGAGCCACCGCAATCTTGAAGGCCTGCGGCAGGATGACGTAGCGCAGCTGCTCGGCAAAGTTCAGCGCCAGGCTTTGGGAGGCCTCCCACTGGCCGCGCGGAATGGACGCCACACAGCCGCGCCAGATCTCCGTGAGGAAGGCGCTGGCGTAGAAGGTGAGGCCCAGGCCCGCTGCCACCCAGGGCGAGGTGTTGATGCCGAAGAGGCCCAGGCCGTAGTAGGCCAAAAACAACTGCACCAAGAGCGGCACGCCCTGGAACAGCTGCACATAGGCGCTCACAAATACACCGGCACCCGGCAACTTGCTCAGCCGCAGCATGAGTAGCAGCAAGCCCACCAGCCCACCGCCAATGAAGGCGATCAGCGACAGGCCCACCGTCCAGCGCAGGGCCAGCAGCAGGTTGCGGACAATGTCCCACAGGGAAAAATCAACCATGGCCTAGCGCCTCCCGAACAGAAAGGTGGCGCCAGCCCAGTTGAGCAGGTGGCGTACCGCAAAGGACAGCAGCAGGTACAACGCGCCGACCACGATGAAGGCCTCGAACGAACGGAAGTTGCGGCTCTGGATCAGGTCAGCCGCGTAGCTCAGCTCTTGGGTAGAGATTTGTCCGCACACTGACGACCCCAGCATCACGATGATGATTTGGCTGACCAGGCTGGGCCACACTTTTTTGAGCGCGGGGGGCAGCACCACGCGCGTAAAGGTTTGCAGCCGGGTCAGTGCCAGGCTCACTGCGGCTTCGATTTGCCCCTTGGGCGTGGCCTCCAGCCCGGCGCGGATGATCTCGGTCGCATAGGCCCCGAGGTTGATCACCATGGCGATGAAAGAAGCTGTCTCTGCCGACAGCTTGAAGCCCGCGGCCGGCAGGCCAAAGAAGATGAAGAACAGTTGCACGATGAAGGGCGTGTTGCGGATCAGCTCCACATAACCATTCACCACGGCACGCAGCCAGGCCGGTGCGTGCTCGGCCCCAAAGCCGCGCGCCCGCACCCAGGCGCAGGCAATGCCCAGGGCCGTGCCCACCAGCACGGCAGCTGCCGTGAGCGCCAGGGTCCAGCCGATGCCGGTGAGCAGCAGGGGCCACTCCGCCAGCACGGCGCCAAAGTCCAGCTGAATGCGCATGGTCTGCGTGCTGTTCAGCGTTTACAGGGGCAGGTCACCGAGGCCGCGACCCAGCCACTTCTTGGCCATGGCTTCCAGCTCGCCGCTCTTTTTGGCGTCGGCAATGATCTCGTTGACCTTGGCCTTGAGTTTGTCTTCACCCTTGGCAATGCCAATGAAGTTGGGGCTGTCTTTGAGCAGCAGCTTGTACTCGGCAGACAGCTGCGGGTTTTTGGTCATCATGTTGCCGGCTACCGAGGCACCCAGCGCCACAAACTGCACCTGACCCGCAGCAAAGGCCGCGATGGTGGCGTTGTTGTCTTCAAAGCGTTTGGTGTCCACGCCAGATGGGGCTACCTTGGTCAGCTCCTGGTCTTCCATGGCACCGCGGGTCACGCCCACCGACTTGCCCGCCAGGTCTGCAAAACTTTTCACAGCAATCGTTTTGGGCCCAAACACGGCCTGGAAGAAGGGTGAGTAGGCAGACGAAAAGTCGATCACTTTTTCGCGGTCCGGGTTTTTGCCCAGCGTGGCAATCACGAGGTCGGCCTTCTTGGTTTGCAGCGCGGGGATGCGGCTGGCGCTCACCACCACCACCAGCTCCACGGGCACGCCCAGCTTCTTGCCAATCAGGTTGGCCATGTCTACATCCAGGCCGATGGGCTTGAGGTCGGTGCCCACAAAGCCGTAGGGCGCGGAGTCGGTCTGCACCGCCACCTTCAGCACTTTGGACTTCATGATGTCGTCCAGCGCGGTTTGTGCGTGCACGCCAGTGGCGGCCAGCAGGGCGCCGGCAGCCAGGGCCAGGGTGAAAGTGCGTTTGTTCAAGGGGAAGGTCATAACAGGGCTCCAAGGTAGGTTGAGGGGTCTTTGGGCGATTTGTCGCCAAGACTTGTATGCAAGTCATGTGCCAAACGGACGGGTTTGGTTTTGATGCTGTCGCCCACAGGGCTGAGTGCGCTGCGCAACTCGGCCAGCGGGTCGCCGCTGGGTGCCTGCAGGCGCAGGGCGTCCTGCACATGGCCGATGTGGGCTTGCATGAGTTGTTCGGCCAGCACCCAGTCGGAGGCTTCCAGCGCTTCGACGATGCGCCCGTGCTCCGCACAGGAGTGCGCCGCGTCGTGGGTGGACTGGTACAACATGGCAATCAGCGTGGTGCGTGCGGTGAAGTCGCGCAGCGTGTCGGCCAGCAGGCTGTTGCCCAGGCATTCGGCCAGGCACACATGGAAGTCGCCCAGCAAATAGCTGCGCAGCCCCACGTCATCGCCCTTGACGGCGGCCTGCTCGGTCTTGATATGGGCCTTGAGTTTTTTGATGGCGGCCTTGCTCACCTCGGTGGTGCAGCGAATCAGGCCCATCTCGATCACCCGGCGCGCCTCAAAGGCCTCGCGTGCCTCGCTGAGGGACGGCTCGATCACATACCAGCCGCGCCGGCTGCTGACCGTGACAATGCCGCGCGCCGCCAGCCGCGTGAGCGCCTCGCGCACGATGGTGCGGCTGCAGTCAAACAGCATGGCGAGTTGTTGCTCGCCCAGGCGCGCGCCGGGGGCGAGTTTTTGCGCCAAAACGGCTTCAATGATGCGGGTGCTGATGTCGGATGCGTTGGCCATGTGGCCTGCACGAACGCAAACTCCATGCCACTGGTATACAAGATATGCGCACCAGTCTGGTGAGCTGGTGCGTATTTGGGGCGGTTTACGCCCCCTGCTGGGGCGTGGGCTGCGCCAAGTTGGCCAGGCATTCCGCCCAGTAGTCGATGCAGGCGCGGACCTTGGGCAGGCGGTGGCGCTCCTGCAGCATCACGGCATAGATGGGAATGCGCGGGCTGGCAAAGTGATCCTGCAGCAGCGGCACCAGCGCGCCGCTGCGCACCCAGGGCGCGGCCATGAGGTCGTGCAGGCGCGAGATGCCCACGCCGTGCACCACCAGACTCAGCAGCAGGGCGGTGTTGTCGGCGCGCGTTTGGCCCGGCACCAGCAGGTCGGGTGGCGCGGGCTGGCCGGCGCGGCTCCAGCGGTTCAGGTTGGGGCTGGCGCTGTTGGCAATCAGGTGGTGGTGGGCCAGGTCGTCCGGGTGTTGGGGTGTGCCACAGCGCGCCAGGTAACGTGGCGACGCATACAGCGTGCGGCCGTACTCGCCAATCTGCCGCGCCACCAGCGTGTCGCTGACCGACGCGCCGGTGCGGATGGCCACGTCAATGCCGTCGCGCGCCATGTCGGCAATGCGGTCGTCGGCGTTGATGTCGAGGTGCAGCAGCGGCCAGCGCTGGTACAGGCCCTCCAGGCTGGGCGCAATCACGCACTCGGCCATCAGCGGGCTCACGCTGATGCGCACCCAGCCGCTGGGCCCGCTGAGCTTGCCACTGAGTTCGCTATCCAACTCGGCCGTGGTGTCCAGCAGGCGCTGGCCGTAGGAGAGCAAGGTGTCGCCCTCGTCGGTCAGGCTCAAACCATGCGTCGTGCGGTGCAGCAGGCGCACACCGCAGGCGGCTTCCAGCCGGGTGAGGGCGCGGGTCACCTGGCTCACTGGCACATTGCGCTCGCGCGCCGCGGCGGACAGGGTGCCCAGCTTGGCAATGCGGGTGAACAGGGCGACGTCATCGAGTTGGAGTTGCATGGCGCCATTGTGCGACGCTTGGGCTTGGTTTTGCAAATACTGCAAAACCAATATGGGTTTTGTGCTGTTTCCGAAAGTTGGTTGCATCAATAAAGTTCGAACCATCGCACCAACCCCTGAACCCACCGGAGTCCACCATGTTCCCAGTCACCCCCGAAACCACGGCACTCGCCCATCTGCACGATCAAGCCCGTCGCGAAGCACGCCGCCTGCGCCGCGAGGCGGTGGACGATTTCTGGCGCGGTGCCGACGCCGTGTGGCAGCGCAGCCTGGCCGGCGGCCAAGCGCTGGCTCTGCGCAGCGCCAGCCGCCTGAAGGCCCGTCTGGCCCGCCGCACCAACCATTCCGCAACCACCACGAAAGCCTGACCATGCCCACCCTGCAACTCAAAATCTCGCCGCTGCAAAACCCTTCGCGCTACCGCGCGCTGGCCGAGGCGCTCACGCGCATCACCCACGAAGAGCTGGGCAAGCGTGCCGAAGTGACTGCGGTGGTGATTGACGACGTGCCCGCCGCGCGCTGGCATGTGGGCGGCAGCGATGTGCAGCGCCCCACGGCACTGCTGGAGATCAGCATCACCCAAGGCACCAACACGGCGGAGCAAAAGGCCGCGTTCATCAGCACCGCCTTTGCCGAGCTGGAAGACCAGTTGGGCGCGGGCCATGGGCTGGAACCCGCCAGCTATGTGATCGTGCGCGAGGTGCCGGCCAGCGACTGGGGGTATGGCGGGCACACGCAGGCGGCGCGGCGTATTGCGCCCGCGTCTTTGTCGCTCTCAATGTCGCGCTAAACGCTGGCTACGACTGGGTGCAGCATGCAATGCAGTACGCGGGGCGCGGTGGTGCGCAGTTTTTGTACCAAGTGGGCCAGCGCCTTGCGGTCCGCCCGAACGAGAAAGCCGCTGCGGCTGTGGGACCAGACGCCTTGAATCTCGCCCCCGTCCATCACCTCGGTGCTGTCCCGGTGGCAGACCACCACTTGCAGGTGAAAGGATTTGCCTGTCAGCCGCAGATCGGGACGGGACAAGATTTGCACACCCCCTTCGCTGATGTCCAGTACCTCTGCCCGTACCGTGCCGAGGGCATGTGTTTGGAGCGCCAGGGGCCACGGGGTCGATGGGCCCATAGGCAGCAAAGGCGCCCGCGCATGGCTGCGCTGTTCAGGGAATGTCATGGTTCGTGGCCTTGGTAACGCGTGGACAGTGATGGTGGCGGGCTTGCATGGCAGTGGTGTGACGCAGTGGCGGCACGTTCAGCCTCCTGACACAGCGCTGTCAGTAGCCCCCCGGCACCATCCGGGCTTCTTCAACACACCAAGGAGCCCCCTATGAAAAACGCCATCAGCTGGTTTGAAATCCCCACCACCCAACTCGACGCCGCCCAGGCCTTTTACGAAACCGTGTTGGGCCGCCCGATGCGCCGCGAGACCATGGGCCCCAGCCAGGGTGCGGTGTTTGCGTATGACCTGGAGAGCCATGGCACCGGGGGCGCGTTGATGATGGGGCCGACGGCGCCCCGGGTTTCGCGCACGGGTACGCTGGTGTACCTGGACGCCTCACCGTCACTGGACGCAGCCCTGCAGCGCGCGGTGGGGCAGGGCGGAAAGATTGCCCAACGGCGCACGGCGCTGCCACCGGGCATGGGTTTTTTCGCCCACATTACCGACCTGGACGGCAACCGCGTCGGCCTGCACGCCCTGGCCTGAGCCATGGCGCGGTGCGATGTGTCGGCGAATTCGCTATTATTTTTATAGCTGCTTGCGCAAGTATCATGGGCGCTAGAGCCCTAAAACACTTAAAAATCTCATGCGCCGTGCCGACCGCTTGTTCCAAATTGTCCAGCTCATCCGGGGCCGCCGCCTCACCACGGCGGCCTTTCTGGCGCAGCGGCTGGAGGTGTCCGAGCGCACCGTTTACCGCGATGTGGCCGACCTGCAGCACCAGGGTGTGCCCATTGAGGGTGAAGCCGGCGTGGGCTACCGCCTGGGCCAAGGGTTTGATTTGCCACCGCTGATGTTCACCGTGGACGAGGCGCGTGCGCTGGTGGCCTCGGTGCGCATGGCCCAGGTCTGGCAGGACCCGGTGCTGGCGCAAAACTCGCAGGTGGCGCTGGGCAAAATTTTGTCGGTGCTGCCGGTGGCGGCTCGGGTGGCGGCGCAAAGCATGGCGGTGTATGCGCCGCCCATGGGGCTGGAGCCGGCCGTGCAGGCCACGCTGCAAACCCTGCGCGAGGCCGCCCAGGCCCACTGCAAGGTGCGGGTGGATTACCGCGATGTGAATGACCAGCCCAGCCAGCGCACCCTGCGCCCGCTGGGCTGTTTTTACTGGGGCAAGGTCTGGACGCTGGTGGCCTGGTGCGAGGCCCGGCAGGACTTTCGCAGCTTCCGGCTGGACCGGATGGTGCGGCTGGAATTGTTACAAAGTGCAGCGGGGCGTTTTGCCGACGAACCCGGAAAAACCTTGGCCGACTACCTGCGCCTGGTCGCCCCGCCAGAGGCAATGACCCGCTTGCAAGACGGCTGCGCCTGAGGGCGGGACACACCAGGGCTTTGCAAACCGGAACAATTTGGCGTGGCGCCGCCTGGGCTTTGCGCGTAAATTGGGACAGGCTCCCAAAAGTTTGCCCCCCACCCTTTGTATTGCGCCCGAGGTCGATGTATGTCTGATGTTTCCCTGGTCCACCGTCTGCTGCTGCGCTGGCCTGCCAAAACACCGCCCCACCCCCTGCAAGCCGTGCTGGAGCAGGGTGCGCTGGAGACGCTGTACCAGCCCATCATTGCGCTGCAAAGCGGCGCCATCGATGGCCACGAAGCCTTGGTGCGCGGCCAGAAGGACAGTGAGATGGAGTCGCCCCAGGCGCTGCTGGACGCAGCCCAGCTGGCGCAAATGCAGATCGAGCTGGAGCTGGCCTGCGTGGGCCGCGCACTACAGGGCTGGGGCTACCCGCACACGGGCGGTCGCATCTACCTCAATCTCAGCGCACACACCCTGGTAGCCCTGAGCGAACCCAAACCCTTTCAGCGCTTGGAGGGGCTGTTTCTGGCCCACCGCGTGCCCTGCAAGCGGGTGGTGGTGGAGGTGACCCAGCACCGCAAACTCAAGGAAATGGATGCGCTGGAGCGTTGCACCACCGCTTTGCAAGCCTTGGGTTGCGCCATTGCGCTGGACGATGTGAAAGCCTCGCAACGCAGCCTGGATTTGTGGCTGCGCCTCAAACCTTCGGTGGTGAAGCTGGACAGCCGCATGACCATGGACCTGCAACAAGACCCGGCCAAAGCCAAGGTGCTGCGCACCCTGTCCAATCTGGCCTTTAAAACCGGCGCCAGCCTGGTGGCCAAGGCGGTGGAAGATGCCGAGGACCTGCGCATCGTGCGTGACGCGGGCGTGCACCTGGCGCAAGGGCATTTTCTGGGCTTTCCGGCACCGGCGGTGGTGGACACGCTGAATCTGCGTGCCCGCAACGTGCTGGCCGAAAAATGGACCCCGCCAGAGCCACCGTCGCGTCCGGCCGAATTGTCGACCGCCGACTCGGGCCTGCAGAAGCTGGTGGGCCCGCGCTGGTTCGACTGAAGGGCGTGGGGTTTACAGAAACCGCGCAGGAATGGCGCTGTAGAACGGGTACATGGGGAAGTAGGGCTTGGCCTCCGCCAGCACGCGCTGCACCGAAGGCCGGTCCATCAGCCTGTCGAAATAGGCACGCAGATGCACCAACTCTGCCGGCAACGGCGCCAGCGTGTGGGCGTAAAACAGCGCTGGGGCTGCTGCGCAGTCGGCCATGCTGAAGGTGTCACCGGCCGCCCAAGACCGCGTGGCTACCTGGGTGTCGATCAGGCCATAGGCGGTCTGGATCGTAGCCCGCAGCCCGCTCACATCACCCTGGGTGCCGCGCAGGTGGTCCAGCACAATGTCCTGCATCGGCTCGTGCACATAACTGTCCATGATGCGGTCCCACAGGCGCACCTGCAGCGCGTCGTTGGCATCGCGGGGAATCAGTGGGGGCCGGGCCGCCGCGAACGGGTCCAGGTACTCGATGATGATGGACGACTCCGGCACCGTGCGCTGCCGTTCGTGGTCGCGCAGCAGCGGGAACTTGCAAAAGGGCCACAGGGCGCCCAGTTCGGCGCGGTCCGCTTCTGCACCCAGGTCGATGGTGCGGGGTTCAAACGCAATGTCGTGTTCGTACAGGGCGACCAGAACCTTGTGGCAATACGAGGCCAGGGGGTGGTAATACAGCGTCAGTGACATGGGGGCTCCTGGGCGAAAAGGTCAGGCCGTTTGCAAAAGCGACAGGTAGTCTTCCAGCACATCGATGTTGCCGCTCCAGCCCTGGCGCATGCTGTCGTGGCTGGCGGCAAACAGGGCTTCTTCTTCCGCGCTGGCTTCGTGTGGTGCCCAAACCAGCGTCATCAGCGTGCCGCCGTCCTGCTCGGTCAAGGTGGTGGTGGAGTGGGTGTACATCGGCCAGCCTGCCGCCCAGGGGTTGCGTGTGGCGCCGCCCTGCGGGTCGGAGAAACACTGGACCAGCACCAGTTTCTCGGGCGCCTGCAGTTCCAAAAACAGCCACTTGCCCCACAACTCCATGCCGCCTTCCAAGGTCATGGCGTAGTGGTAGCTGCCACCCTCGCGAAAGTCCAGCTGGCTGTGTGTCACCGTGCTGCCCTTGGGGCCCAGCCAGTGCTGCAGGTGCGCGGGCGAGGAGTACACCTCCCACACCAGCGGACGCGGGGCTTTGAGCAGGCGGGAAATGGTGAATGGGGCGTGGTGCATGGCGTTTTCTCCTGGGTTGCTGGTTCAAAGAGCCGTGTCAAGCGGTCGGACGTTTGCTGTCGGGCGTGGTGCCTTGGATATGGCGCTGGTTGTTGCAAAAGTCGTGGCTGATGGCCAGGTTCTCCAGGTGGCTGCTGCCACCCTCGCTGCGCGGGAGGATGTGCTCCAGCGTGGCGTCGGCGTGGGCGACGTGCTCGCCGCAGATCCAGCAGGGCACCACGCCATGCAGCTGGCGCGCCACGGTGCGATACATCTTTTCACGGGTGAGGGACAGGGCGGTCATGGGGAGGCGGAAGTAAGGGGAATGCAGTGGGGCGTGGCAGACCCCACATCCTAATTGTTCAGCGGTGGACGGTTCGGTTTGCGGCAACCCGGCGGCTCGGTTGCAATGCGGGCATGTCTTTGCACCACACCTTGCGCACCTGGTGGCACCGCCGCCGTGCCGCACCGCCCGCCCGTGTCATGCCCCTCTTGGCGGGGCGTTCGCTGCGCGCCGTGTTTCAGCCGCTGGTGGATGTGCGCAGCGGCGTCATCGTCGGGCATGAGGCACTGGCCCGCGCGCCCCTGACCCTGCCCGACCTCACTGTGGAGCGCATGCTGCAGGCCGCGCAGGAGGAGCATTGCCAGAAGAACTTTGAGCTGGCCTGCGCCGAGCAGGCCTTTGAGCTCTGGCTGGCCCAGGGGCCGCGTGGCCAGCTGTTTGTGAACCTGAGCGCGGCCACGCTGATCCAGTTGCACGTTTCGGACCTGGGCGGCCTGTTGCTGGAGCGCATGCGCAAACACGCAGTGCCAGCGCGCCGTGTGGGCTTGGACGTGACCGACTATGGCCTGTTGCCCGACCTGGACCTGCTGGTGGCGGCCCTCAAGCCGCTGCGCGCGGCCGGGGTGATGGTGGCGCTGGACGACTTCAAGCCCTCGGACCGCGGCATGCAAGCCTGGGCCAAGGTGTTGCCCAATGTGGTGAAGCTGGCCCCGCGCTGGACCCACAACCTGGCCGCCGAGCCCCAGCAAGCCAAGACGGTCGAGAGCCTGGTGCGCCTGACGCGCAAGCACGACAGCCTGCTGGTGGCCAAGGCCGTGGAGTCAGAGGACACATTGCGCGCCGTGGCTCGCCTGGGAATCAACTGGGCGCAAGGCTATTTTTTGGGCAGCCCCGACAGCACGCCTTGCAGCCAGCTCAACCTGCGCGCACGCCAGGTGCTCAGCAGCGTGGTTTGAGCGGCCCGGTGCGTCGCATGGACTGGGTTGGTGTGTCGGTACGCGGCGGGTTTTGTTTTCCATCTTGTGCATGGGATGAATTTTATGTATGATACACATCATGCGAAAAGCACAAGCCAATATCCGAACCGCGGCCAAAGAGGCGTCCCACGAACGCATCGTGGATGCCGCTGCACGGGCCATCCGGCGCAGTGGGTACGACGGCACGGGCGTGGCGGACATCATGAAAGAGGCCGGCCTCACGCATGGCGCGTTCTACGCCCATTTCGCGTCCCGTGAAGCCATGTTGGCCGAGGCGGCGGACCGTGCGGGTGCTGAATCCAATGCGCTGGCCGCGCGTGTCATTGCCGCCGTCCCACCAGAGCAGTCCCTGCAGGCGCTGATCCAGGTTTATCTTTCCAAAGAGCATCTCGCAGGCATTGAGACGGGGTGCCCCATTTCCGCCCTGGGTTCTGAAATGCCACGCCAGTCGCCCGAAGTGCGCCGGGCCGCCACGCTGCGCATCAAAGAGATGGTGGATCTGGTCGCCCGTCAGTTTCCCGATTGGGGGCAGCCCGGTGCGCACGAGCGCGCGCTGGTGACCGTGGCCACAATGGTGGGCACCTTGATGCTGGCCCGCGCGGTGGATGATGCGGCCTTGTCTGACGCGCTTTGCAGCGCGACGTTGAAGAGCCTGTCCCCTTCCGGGGACTAAGCCCTTGGCCGGCATTTTTTGGTTCAAAAATATGACGATCATCATGCCAAATGTTCTTGCACTCCAGGCCACTGCGCCCCCACCACTGACCGTTTGAAAAGAGGACAGCCATGAAAGCATTCACTGTTGATCGTTATGGAAAAAAAGAGAGCTTGCGGGCCACCGAGGTGCCAGAGCCGGTGCTACGCGAGGACGAGGTCCTGATAGAGGTGCATGCCACGGGCGTTAATCTGCTGGACTCCAAAATTCGCAGCGGAGAGTTCAAGCTCATCCTCCCGTACCGCACGCCCTTTGTGCTGGGGCACGACGTAGCCGGGGTGGTGGTGCGGGTCGGCGCGCGCGTGCGGCAATTCAAACCCGGAGACGAGGTGTACTCCCGGCCCGATGATTTCCGGATCGGTACGTTTGCAGAGTTTGTCGCTGTCAAAGAAGACTCGGTGGCACTCAAGCCGCGCAACCTCAGCATGGAAGAAGCCGCCTCCATTCCGCTGGTGGGTTTGACGGCGTGGCAGGCCCTGGTTGAGAAGGCCCAGCTGAAAAAGGGGCAAAAGGTTTTCATTCAGGCCGGTTCCGGCGGCGTGGGCACGTTTGCTATCCAATTGGCCAAACACTTGGGTGCCACAGTGGCTACCACCACAAGCACAGGCAATGTGGCTTGGGTGAAAGACCTGGGTGCGGATGTGGTGGTCGATTACAAAAAAGAGGCGTTTGAAAAAGCCTTGAGCGGCTACGACGTGGTGCTGAACAGCCAGGACGGCAAGACGCTGGAAAAGTCGCTGGGTGTGTTGCAAGCCGGTGGGCAGCTGATTTCCATCTCTGGCCCTCCTGACCTTGCTTTTGCAGAAAAGATCAACGCGCCATGGGTGGTGAAGCAGGTCATGCGCGCCCTGAGCTTTGGCACCCGAAGAAAAGCCAAGCAACTCAACGTCGGCTACGCCTTCCTCTTTATGCAAGCCAGCGGAAGCCAGTTGCGGCAAATCACCCCGCTGATCGAGTCGGGCGCCATACGTCCGGTCATCGACAAAGTCTTCCCGTTTGAGGCCACCAACGAGGCCTTGGCCTACGTCGAAAGCGGACGTGCCAAAGGCAAGGTGGTGATCAAGGTTCGTTGAGTCGTCGGCATCGCCTATTGGTTTTAGGCGTGTCTTTTTGTATGACGTTCGTCATACGGTATATCTATTTAACCCCCTGGAGTCTTTATGAAAATCGAAAATGCTGTTGTTCTGGTGACTGGTGCCAACCGTGGCATCGGCCTGGCCTTTGCACAAGCCTTGCTCGCCCGTGGCGCGGGCAAGGTCTACGCCGCCGCGCGCAATCCCACCAGCGTGACGCTGCCGGGTGTCGAAGCCTTGCAACTCGACGTGACCAACCCGCAGGAGATCGCTGATGCCGTCAAAAAAGCGTCGGACGTGACCCTGGTCATCAACAACGCGGGCATCGCCCAGCCCGGCGGGTTTCTGGCTGCCGACAGTGAGGCGGTGACGCGCCGCATTTTTGAGACCAACGTCTTTGGCGTGCTGGCCATGAGCAAGGCCTTCGCGCCTGTGCTCAAGGCCAACGGTGGTGGCGCCTTGCTCAATGTGCTGTCGGTCGCGTCGTGGGTGAACGGTGGCGAGCTGGCCGCCTACTCGGCCAGCAAATCGGCCGCCTGGTCGCTGACCAATGCCTTGCGCCACGAGCTGGCCGCGCAGCAAACCCAGGTGTTAGGCCTGCACATGGCCTACGTGGATACCGATCTCACGCGCGGTTTCGACGTTCCCAAGAGCAGTGCCGAAGACATTGTCCTGCGCGCGCTGGACGGCCTGGAGGCGGGCGCCGACGAAGTGTTGGCCGATGTGCTGACGCAGCAGGTGCGCCAAGGCCTGACGGCCCCCCGCCCTGTCTACCTGCCACCAGCCCACTAAGCCACAGCAGAGAGACCGCCATGTTGTTTACCTCACTCTCCACGCTTGCCTTGCAGCTCGGCAACCGCGTCGTCATGGCGCCCATGACGCGCAGCCGCGCGGTGGATGCCAACACACCCAATGCCCTGATGGCCGAGTACTACGCTCAGCGGGCCACGGCCGGCCTGATCATTACCGAGGGCACCTCGCCCTCGCCCAACGGCTTGGGCTACGCCCGCATTCCGGGGCTCTTTAACCAAGCCCATGTGGCGGGATGGAAGTTGGTCACCGATGCAGTGCATGCCAAAGGCGGCAAGATTTTTGTGCAGCTCATGCACACTGGGCGCGTGAGCCACGCAGCCAATCTGCCTGCAGGCGCCGAGGTGATCGGGCCGACCGCCACTGCCTGCCCCGGCGACATGCACACCGATGCCCTGGGCATGCAGCCGCACAGTGCGCCACGCGCCATGACGGCCGATGACATTGCCATGGCGGTCGCGGAGTACGCCAAGTCGGCCCGGCTTGCCATCGAGGCCGGGTTTGATGGCGTGGAGCTGCATGCCGCCAACGGCTATTTGATCGAGCAGTTTCTCAACGCCCAGGTGAACCAGCGCGTGGACGGGTATGGCGGCAGCAACCAAGGGCGCAATCGCTTTGCCCTGGAAGTCGTTCGTGCCACGGTCGCGGCCATCGGTGCCCATCGCGTGGGCATTCGCTTGTCGCCGTACGGGGTGTTCAACAGCACGGGCGCGTACCCGGAGCTAGAGGCGCAGTACCTGGCGCTCACCGAAGAGCTGGCGCAGCTTGGCATTTTGTACGTCCACCTGCTGGACCACTCTGCGATGGGCGCACCGTCGGTACCTGCGGAATTCAAGTTCCGCCTTCGCGTCGCGTTCAATGGCTTGTTCATCCTCGCGGGCGGCTTTGACAAAACCAACGCCGAGACCGCACTGGGTGCCGGCCACGCGGACCTGATCGCCTTTGCCCGCCCCTTCATTGCCAACCCCGATTTGGTAGAGCGCCTGCAGGTCAACGCGGAGCTGAATGCCGTAGACATGTCCACGTTCTACACGCCTGGCCCCAAGGGCTATACCGACTACCCACGCCTTGGAGCCTGACCATGAAGACCCATGTAATCCACTCTGTGTTGAAGGCTGCTGTAGCCGGGCTCGCCGTGGCTAGCTCCGTCCTGTCAACGGCGGCTGGGGCGGCAGATGCTGTGTCCACCGGCGTGCCCCAAGTCCTTCCCGCGTCCGGGCAACCGTCGGGAGACAGCTGGAAGAGCGTGGCTACGCAAACCATCACGGCAGGCGGCGTGAGCTTCGCGTACAGGGAGTTGGGAAAGCAGAACGGCGGAACGCCCGTGGTGTTTCTGGTCCACCTGGCGGCCGTGCTGGACAACTGGGACCCCCGCATCGTCGACGGCATCGCCGCCAAGCACCATGTGATTGCGTTTGACAACCGTGGCATAGGCGCATCCAGTGGCTCCCCGTCAAATTCCATAGAGCAGATGGCCGACGACGCCATCACCTTTATCCAAGCCATGGGGCTCAAGCAGGTGGACCTCTTGGGCTTCTCCATGGGCGGCATGGTTGCCCAGGAAATCGTTTTGAAAGAGCCGCAACTGATTCGCAAATTGGTCCTCGCGGGGACAGGACCTGCGGGGGGCGAAGGCATCAGCACGGTGGCAGGCGTCGCCAACTACGACCTTTTGCGGGGGCTGCTGACCGGCCAAGACCCCAAGCAATATCTGTTCTTCACCCGCACACCCCATGGCATTGACGCAGGCAAGGCCTTTCTGGCCCGCTTGCAGGAACGCTCGGCGCAGCGTGACACAGACATCAGTGTGTCTGCCTACATCGCCCAGCTGCAGGCGCTACGTGCTTGGGGCCAGAAGCCGCCTGCGGACCTCTCGGTGGTCAAGCAAGCCGTACTGGTAGTCAACGGCGATGCGGACCGCATGGTCCCTACGCCAAACACGCACGATTTGGCGCGGCGGCTCCCGAACAGCAGCCTGATCATTTATCCCGATGCAGGCCACGGCGGCATCTTCCAGTTCCATGCCGATTTTGTGTCCAGCGCACTGGAGTTTCTGGGTCGCTAGCGCTTTGCCAAGCGCACCTCTGTGCGTCAGGCTGGCTCCAGCCCGCGCAGTATCTGCAGCAGTTCGTCGATGCTGGCGTTGAGGTGGCTTACGCTGTCTTCGCGCTGGCTGCGGGCAAAGGCGTGCCAGGTGCCGATGTTCAGGATCTCCAGCTTGCCGTAAGAAATTTTGAGCCAGCCCTGCTGGGCCAGTTGCTGCACGTATTCTGAAAACAGCGTGCGCGACACACCGCACAGCGAGGCCAGCGTAGTTTGGGCGATGGGAATCTCCACCCCCTCGCCAAAGCCGATGGTGGGCGGCCGGTCCGACTTGTAGGCCAGTGCCTCGGCAAACTGGGCCAGGCCCATCACCACGCGCAGGCAGGGGTTGCCCAGCTTCATCAGGGTCAGCGTTTCCGAGGTCTTTTGCACCCGCCAGGCCATCAGCTTGGCCACATAACGCGCAAAGTGCGGCTCCTGCACAAACAGCGTGTCAAAGGTGGCGGCCGGCAGCGCCAGCACCTCAGTGGCGGTGAGGCACACGTAGTCGGCAAAGCTGGGCTTGCGGTTGATGATGGACTGCTCGCCAAACCAGGCGCCTTTGCCGTAGATGGACAGGGGCGTGGACTCGGAGTTGGTGGTGGAGATGGAGGCCGACACCAGGCCGCTGATGATGTACTGCCAGTGGCCCACCTCGCTGCCCTTGACCCAGATCTTGCGTCCAGCGTCAAAGGACTGCACCTTCACCACGGTGGCAGTCTGCGCGGCTACGGCGTCGTTGAGCCCGAGCTTGCGCAGGCGCTGCAGGATGTAGCTGCTGGTGGGCATGGCTCAGGGGCGGGGCGGGGTGGCAAAGTGGTCAAAGCTGGCCCAGGGGCCGGGCAGCAGCGCACCGCTGCCGTCCACCACGCGCACACCGGCCATCGCCTCGGTGCGGCCGATGCGGGTGACCGGTGTGCCGCTGGCCCGCGCTGCGGCCTGCACGGCGGCGGCCTGCGCGGGTGGCGCGGTGAACACCAGCTCGTAGTCGTCGCCACCG
Organism: Rhodoferax sp. TS-BS-61-7; assembly: GCF_002943465.1. Taxonomy (GTDB): domain Bacteria; phylum Pseudomonadota; class Gammaproteobacteria; order Burkholderiales; family Burkholderiaceae_C; genus Allorhodoferax. The sequence goes on along the minus strand of NZ_PTQY01000004.1, from coordinate 17,652 downwards.
GCCAGCACACACTGCAAAGCCAGCGCAGGCGGTATTTCGGCATCAAATTGGCCTCTATCCCTTGTGGAATATGCGCAAGTAGCTATCAAATGTATAGCAATGTCAGCATCCACCGTGGCGCCCACGCCGCTCTGGGCGAGGATGTGGCCCAGGTCGCCCAGCAGGCCGTCGCTCACATCGGCTGCGGCGCTGGCTACGCCGCGCAGCGCCAGGCCCAGGGCCACGCGTGGTGTGGGCTGCTCCAGCCGCTGGCGGGCCTGGGCCAGCACGGCGGGTGGTAAGTGGACGCGGCCTTGCAGGCACCGCAGCGCCAGCGCGGCGTCGCCCAGCGTGCCGCTCACGTACACATCGTCGCCCACACGGGCGCCGCTGCGTAGCAGGGCTTGCCCCGGTGGCACCTCACCCATCACGGTGATGCAGATGTTGAGCGGGCCGCGTGTGGTATCGCCGCCCATCAGCGCGCAGCCGTGGGCATCGGCCAGAGCGAACAGGCCTTCGGAAAAGGGTTGCAGCCATTCGGCCCGTGCCTCGGGCAGGGCCAATGCCAGTGTGAAAGCGCGTGGCTTGGCACCACAGGCGGCCAGGTCGCTCAGGTTCACGGCCAGTGCTTTGTGGCCCAGGGTGCGCGGGTCTACGTCGGGAAAGAAATGGCGGCCGCTGACCAGCATGTCGCTGCTCACGGCCCATTGCATGCCCGGGGTGGGCTGCAAAAGCGCGCAGTCGTCACCCACGCCCAGCACTACGCCTTCGTCCAGGGCCCGCTGGGGGCGCTGGAAGTAGCGTGTGATCAGCTCAAATTCGCCCAGCCCGGCCACAGTGCGTCAGGCCCCGCTGTCGCGTGCGGGCCAGAAGAAGCTCAGTGGTGCCTGGCGCAGGCGTGCCCAAATGGCGCCCTGGATGCGCGAGCGCCCGACGCCCGAGACGTTGTGCGCCTGCAGCGCCACGCGGAAGGCCAGGTAAAAACTCACGCCCACATTGAGCACACCAATCAGCGGAATGCTGGCCACGGCCCACCACAGCGCGGGGTTCTTCACCACCTCCCAGCCCAGGGCGGCGCATGCCGCACCCAGCTGCCCGGCGGACAGCGTGACGTGGCGCACATCGAGCGCCGGACCCAGAAAGGCCAGGATGGGCGGCACCAGGCCAAGCATGAAACCTAGCGAGATATTGGCCGCCAGGCCCGAGATGTTGTGGCGCATGAACTGCGCCCAGCGGTCGGCCCGCGCCGTGCCCAGCCAGGTGGTGATGCGCGGGTTGTAACGGATGGCCGAGTCCAGCCGGTGCAGCACAAACCAGTTCTCCGTCCAGCCGGCAATGATGCTGCTAGAGAACAGCAGCACCCCCGTGAAGGCGGCAAACAGCAGGGACGGACCCATCAGCGTGAGCGAATGCAGCACGTAGTGAGCGCGGTCCACGGTGATCATGGGGGCGCCCAGCGTCAGCGCCATGGCGGCCGACAGCGCAATGGCCACCGGAAACACCACCGCCACGTTGCCCAGCACCGCGGCCACCTGTGAGCGCACCAGGTGCGTGACCTCGTCCACAAAGGCGCCCAGCGCCTGCGCGTCGGAAATGTCCTTGAGCTTGGCGGCCATGGCCGGGGCCGTCATGGCGGGCTGCTTGGTGGCCAGCGTGAAATGCAGCAGCTGGATCAGCACAAAACTGGCCGCGTAAACCACGCCAGACCAGAAGCCATACCAAAATGCCGACAGCCCCACGGCCATCAGACCGAACTTCATGGCCGTGGTCAGCGCCGTGAGCGCGCCACCGCCAGCGGCGTTGCCCAGCATCTCGCGGTATTCGGCGCGGGTGCGGGTGATGTAGTGCTCGCCCGTCTCCGAGCTGCGCTCGGCCACCTTGGCCGCCAGCAATGATGAGTTGGACGCCACCAGCGCGCCAATACTGCGCTGCTCCTGGCTCACGCTGGCCAGGTGCGAGAGCAGGCGTGCGCTGGCGCGGTGGCTGTCGTCGTCCAATAGACAGTCGAGCAGGGCGCGCACACGCAGCACACGCTCGCGCAGTTGGCGCAGGCGGAACACCAGGTCTACCGAGATGCCGTGGGCATCGAGGTGGGTGTAGACGGACGAGGCGGCGTGGCGGCAGGCGTCCAGTTGGGTGCGAAAACGCAGCACCGCGGCCTGGGTGTCGTGCCCGGCCATCCAGGCCTCGCACACGGCGTCCAGGTCCGCCGCCAGGGTGTGGAAAGGGCTGGCATCTTGCGCCGGGCTGCTCATGCGCAGGCGGATTTCGGGTGAAAAACCGGCCGCGCGGATCTGGCTGGTGCAGAAGGTCATGGCGTCCAGCAAGGTGCTGTGCCAGTGGGTGAGCCCAGGGTGCAGCGTGGCGTTGTGGCCCACGGCGGGTGTGCTGAGCAGCTGCGCTAGGCGCTGCAGCGTGGGCGTGGGCAGGGCGGCCAGCCACTGGGCGTCGTGTTCGTCGTCCAGCACCAGGCCAAACAACTCGGAGGCGTCAGACGTCTCTGGGGTGGCCGGCAGCAGCTTGTGGTGCAGGCGGTCCACCAGCTCGCTGACAAAGGCGTTGCGCGAGCCAAAACCGTAGTCCGACAGCAGCGTGCTGCCGTCCACCGTGTGCAGCAGGGCGCGCCACCAGGCTTGCAGTTTTTCGGTGGTTTGCGGGCGGGCGTCCAACACGTCCAGCAGCAGGTCCACGCGGGCCACGGCGGCCTCGGGGGCGCTGTTGTCACCGCGTATCCATTCGAGCAGGCGGATCAGCCAGACATGGCGCTCGACCAGCCCGGCCTCGGGGTTCAGCGTCTCCAGCAGGGTAGAGATGTCGCTGGGCACAGCGGGCGCGGCCATCAGTGCAGGGTGCGGGAGCCACCCGCGTCGCTCAGGGCGTCCAGCACAAACATAGGAATGTCGGCGTCAAACTTCTCGCCGTCTTCGGCCACACAGAAAAAGCTGCCGTGCATGGTGCCAGTGGGCGTGCGCAGGCGGGTGCCGCTGGTGTATTCAAAAGACTGGCCGGGTTTGAGCAGCGGTTGCTGGCCCACCACGCCCAGGCCCTTCACCTTTTCGGTGTGGCCATTGGCGTCGTTGACGTTCCAGGTGCGCGAGATCAGCTGCGCCGTCACATCGCCCGTGTTGGTGATGGTGATGGTGTACGCAAACACGTACATGTCATCGGCAGGTGCAGATTGGTCGGGGAGGTACTGGGGTGCAACTTCCACCAGAAATTCGTATTTGGCCATGGGCCAATGCTACCTGCGAAAATAGAGGCCCTGTCAACACCCTTCCCAAGCCCCTGCCATGACGTACCGCATTGCCCCCTCCATCCTGTCTGCCGACTTCGCCCGCCTGGGGGAAGAGGTCAAAGCCGTCATTGACGCGGGTTCCGACTGGATCCACTTTGACGTGATGGACAACCATTACGTGCCCAACCTGACCTTCGGCCCCATGATTTGCAGCGCCTTGAAGCCGCACGCCAAGACGGCCGCCGGCGTGGCGGTGCCGATTGACGTGCACCTGATGATCTCGCCCGTGGATGCGCTGGCCGCCAGTTTTGCCGAGGCGGGGGCCGATTACATCAGCTTTCACCCCGACGCGTCGGGCCATGTGCACCGCAGCATCCAGGCCATCAAGAGCAAGGGCGTGAAGGCGGGGCTGGTCTTCAACCCGGCCGAACCGCTGGACGTGCTGGACTGGGTGATTGAAGACATCGACCTGATCCTCATCATGAGCGTGAACCCCGGTTTTGGCGGCCAGAGCTTTATTGACTCGGCGCTGCGCAAGATTGAAGACGTGCGCAAACGGATTGATGCATCGGGCAAAGATATTCGCTTGGAAGTGGATGGCGGCATTAAGACCGACAACATCCGCCGCGTGGCCGATGCTGGCGCCGACACCTTTGTGGCCGGCAGCGCCATCTTTGGCAAGCCCGACTACAAGGGCGTGATTGACGCCATGCGCCTGGCCCTGAAGGCCTGATGCCACAGACACACCGGACCGCACATTGACACCCACCCCCGCTGCCACGCCCAAGTCGCCCTGGCCCTGGGGGCGCAGCGTGGCCGGTGAAGGTTTTGCACACCGCCGCGTGCGCTGGGCCATGTACGCCATGATGGTGTTGCTGGCCGTATTGTCCCTGCTTCGGGCCTGGCGCATCGGGCAGTCAGAAGCCATGCGCCAGATGGACATGGAAATCATCCAGGCCGCGGCCGAGCAGGGCACGCTGACCCAGCGCCTGGGCGCCCATGCGGCCCAGCTGGCGCTGCTGCACCACCAACCCCAACCGGTGGTGGCGCCCCTGTCGGACACGCTGGCACTGTCGCTGCTGCAGGCCCAGCACCTGGAAGAACTGCTGGCGCGGCAAGCCCAGGCCACCGGCACAGCCGATGGTGCCATGCGAGCCGCGTTGCAGGAGTGGCGGCGCCAGCGCGAAACCCTGTGGTACCGGGTGCAGGCCGTGCTGTGGCAGTTGCAGCGCCAGGATGTGGGCGCTGCTGCCAATGCCGTGGGCGTGCTGCAGAGCGCGCTGGACGGCTCGCTCCAGGCCAACGCAGCGCTGGTGGGCGAGGTGCAGCGCGCTGCGCGTGCGCGCAGCGACCAGGCCTTGGTGCAGGTGCGCTGGTTCACCGGTTTTGCCGTCCTCCTTTTTATTGTGCTGGCGCTGTTGGTGGTGGAGCCCACGGCGCGTGCGGTGCGCCGCCAGTACCTGGCGCTGTCGCGCCAGACCGAGCGCCTGACCCGGCTGGCCCGGGTGGCCGAGCTGAGCTCCAATGCCATTGCTATTACCGATGCCAAGCACCGGGTGGAGTGGATCAATGCGGCCTTTGCCCAGCTCACCGGGTTCACCCAGGCCAAGGCCCAGGGGCGGCGCATTGGCACCCTGCTCAAGGCGCGCAGCGCCGACCCGGCGCGGTTTGCCGAGTTTTATGCGGCCCTGCGCCAGAACCAGGGCATCAAGCGCGAGATCCGCATCGCCACCCGCAAGGCCGAGCTGGGTTGGGTGCTGGTGGACATGCAGCCCATCAGCGACGAAGACGGCACGCTCAACGGCTGGGTGCTGGTGGCCACCGACATGACCGAGGTGCGCGCCCAGCAGCAGGTGCTGCGCCTGGCGGTGGACGGCGCGGGCCTTGGCATCTGGCACTGGGACATGGTGACTGACACCATCCACTGCAACGACCGCTTTTTGGCCACCCTGGGGTACATGCCGGGCGAGCTCAATATGGCCGCCGCCAGCTGGTTCGACCTGATTCACCCGGATGACCAGCCCCACTGGCAGGAGTCGCTGCGCCACCACCTGCGCGACCCGGACACGCCGCACCGACTCTCGGTGCGGGCGCGGCACCGTGCCGGGCGTTGGGTCTGGATGTTGTTCACCGGCAATGTGGCCGACCGCGATGTGCAGGGGCGCGCCCTGCGCATGGCCGGCGTGGCCATGGACGTGAATGCCCAGAAAGCGATGGAGCAGCAGCTGCGCGTAGCGGCCCGCACCGACGGCCTGACCCAACTGCCCAACCGCACGGTGGTGGTGGAAAAAATCCGCCAGGCCATCGACCGGCACCGGGCACAGCCGGGCTACAACTTTGCCGTGCTGTTTATGGACTTTGACCGCTTCAAGCAGGTCAACGACACCCTGGGCCACACCGTGGGTGACGAGCTGCTGCGCCAGATTGCGCGCCGTCTGCAGGACAGCCTGCGCCCGGGCGACAGCTTTGTGCACACCAGCGACTTTGCCCAGATGGCGGCCCGCATTGGCGGCGACGAGTTTGTGGTGCTGCTGGACGACATCCGCGGCGACCTGGACGCCGAAATCGTGGCCAGCCGACTGCTGGATGTGCTAGCTGCGCCCTACCAGGTGGAGGGCCACCGCGTCAGCTCCACGGTCAGCATCGGCATTGTGACCAGCACCCACGCCGAATTGGATGCCGACAGCGTGCTGCGCGACGCCGACATCGCCATGTACGAGGCCAAGCGCAGTGGCCGTGCGCGCTACGCCATGTTTGACCCGGCCATGCGCCAGCGCGTGAACGCCTCGGTGTCGCTGGAGAACGACCTGCGCCAGGCGCTTACGCTGGGGCAGATGTTTGTGGTCTACCAGCCCGTGGTGCAGCTGGGCAGCCACGCGCTGCTGGGGGTGGAGGCGCTGGTGCGCTGGCAGCACCCGCAGCGGGGCCTGGTGTCGCCGGCAGACTTTATTCCCGTGGCTGAGGCCTGTGGCTTGATTGATGCGCTGGGCCAGTTTGTGCTGCAGCGGGCCTGCAGCACCTTCGAGCAGTTGCAACAGCAGCTCGGGCCTTTGGCGCCGCCCAGCATGGCAGTCAACCTGTCGCGCGCGCAGCTGCGCCAGCCGCGGCTGGTGGCCGACATTCTGGATGCGGTGCGCGCCCACAACATGGCGCCCCAGCAGCTGGTGCTGGAAGTGACCGAAAGCCTGGCCGCCCAGGACAAGGAGGTGCAGCAGACGCTGCGCGACATCCGCGCGCTGGGCGTGGGCCTGTCGCTGGACGACTTTGGCACCGGTTACTCCTCACTCTCCTGCCTGCACGAGCTGCCGGTGAACGCGGTGAAGATCGACCGCTCCTTTGTCAGCCAGGCTGGCCAGAGTGAGTACCACCGCGTGCTGATTGACGCCACCCTGCGCGTGGCCCGAGCCCTGGGGCTGGGCACCGTGGCCGAGGGCATCGAGACGCCCGAGCAGGCCGCTCAGATGCTGGCCATGGGCTGTGAGCGCGGCCAGGGTTACTGGTTCAGCCGCCCCATGGAGGCCAGCGCGCTGGTGGCCTGGGTGCAGGCCGGTGGCGTGCCTGGCCCGGCTACCCCCTCAACCTAAGGAAACCCCTGTGAGCCTGACTCCCTTGCCCTGGCCCCTGCGCCAGTTCGATGCCGCCATCGTGGACCTGGACGGTACCCTGGTGGACACCCTGGGCGATTTTGTCGAGGCCCTGCAGCGCATGCTGCGCGACTTGCCCGCGCCGTTTGCCGATTTCACGGTCAGCCATGCCCTCGTGGAGCGTATGGTCGGCAAAGGCTCAGAAAACTTGATAAAAAGCCTTCTGGCCCACGTGGATGCTGCGCAAGCAGCTATCAATTCAGTAGCGATGTACGAGCTGGCCTGGGCCCGCTACCAGGTGCATTACCAAGCCATCAACGGCGACTACTCCGCGGTCTACCCGGGCGCCCGCGAGGGCCTGCAGCAGTGGCAGGCCGCGGGCCTGCGCCTGGTCTGTGTGACCAACAAGCCCACGGCCTTTGCCTACACGCTGTTGCAGCACAAGGGGCTGGACGGCTTCTTTCTGCACGTGGTGGGCGGCGACGCCGTGGCGCGCAAGAAGCCCGACCCGATGCCGCTGCTGCACGCCTGCAGCCTGCTGGGCACGCAGCCCGCCCGCACGCTGATGGTGGGCGACTCCAGCAACGACGCCCAGGCCGCGCGGGCCGCTGGCTGCCCGGTGCTGCTGGTGCGCTACGGGTACAACCACGGTGAGCCTGTTGAGTCGGTGGATGCCGACGCCTATGCCGACGCGCTGGACGCGTTGCGCTGGGCCGACTGAGCGGCGTTCAGGCGGGCAGCAGGCCCTGCTCGGCACCATCCACCTTGAAGACGGCCACCAGCGACACCAGGTCTTGCGCCTGCTGCTTGAGGCCACTGGCCGCCGCGGCCATTTGCTCCACCAGCGCCGCATTTTGCTGGGTGGCTTGGTCGATCTGGGAGACCGCCTCGCTGACCTGGGCTACGCCGGTGTTTTGTTCGGTGCTGGCGGCGCTGATTTCGCCCACCATATCGGTCACGCGGCGGATCGCACTCACCACTTCGCCCATGGTGTTGCCAGCCCGGTCCACCAGCGAGCTGCCTTGCTCCACCCGCGCTACGCTGGCACCAATCAAGGTCTTGATCTCCTTGGCCGCCTCGGCACTGCGTCCGGCCAGGGCCCGCACCTCTGAGGCCACCACCGCAAAGCCACGCCCCTGTTCACCGGCCCGCGCAGCCTCTACGGCGGCGTTGAGCGCCAGGATGTTGGTCTGAAACGCAATGCCGTCAATCACGCTGATGATTTCGGCAATCCGGCTGGACGACTCGTTGATGTCCTTCATGGTGTGCACCACCTGCGCCACCACTTCACCACCCTGTTGTGCCACGCTGGAGGCATTGGCCGCCATCTGGCTGGCTTGGCGCGCGTTGTCAGAGCTGTGGCTCACGGCCGAGCCCAGCTCTTCCATGCTGGCGGCGGCCTCTTCCAGCGCGCTGGCCTGCTGCTCGGTGCGGGCCGAAAGGTCGTGGTTGCCCTGGGCAATTTCCGAGCTTGCCAGGGCGACACCCTGAGAGCCTTCGCGCACTTTGATGACCAGCGTGGACAGGCTGCCTTGCATGGATTGGAGGGAGCGCATGAGGGCGGCCACTTCGTCGCGGCCATTGGTGTGCAAGTGGGCGGTCAGGTCGCCACTGGCCACCCTGTCGGCCACGGTGACGGCCTCATTGAGGGGGCGCACAATTTGTCGGCTCAGCAAGATGCTGCCGGCCAGGCCGGCCAGGGTCACCAAGACCATGACGCCATAGGCCAGCTTGCTGCCACGTGCGGCCACGGCGCTGGCGCCCTCCGAGGCCTGGCGTTCCTGTTCGGACAGTTGTTTGCGCAGCTCTCCCAAGAAGGCCACGGCATCTCGGTCTTTGCCGCGCGCGGCCTTGTCGCCAGCGGCAAAGTCCATGTCGGCCGCTTTGTAGGCCTGCAGCGCGGCTTCGTACCCTTGGGTTGCGGACTGCATCGCAGTCCCCAGCTTGGTGGCCGTGTCCTTGCTGGGGCCAGGCTCCAGCAGACCATTGAGCTCGTCCAGGCCTTTGGCTACGGCTTTCATTTCTGCCTGGTGGGCGGTCCAGTAACGGTCCAGGTCTTTGGGCTCCTTGCCGCGCAAAAGCACGTTTTTCCACTCCTGGATAGCGGTGGAAAAGTTGCCCGCAATGTCAGCTGCTTTTTTGTTGGCGGCAACGTCTCGCAAGACCTCGTGCTGGTAAGTGGAGATGGCGCTGTTGAGGGTGCTGATGCCGAACATCCCTCCCACAAACAGCAGTGCCAGGGCAATGGCAAAGGCGAGGGGCAGTTTCAGGCTGAGTTTCATTGCGCAATCTCCAGAGGTGTCACTGTCAAAAAGCAAGGTCTGTCCCCAGACTACAGGTTAGCCAGGAGCTTGTCATCCCCCGAACGGGGGGCGGGCGGCGTAAAAAACAAAAAAGGCCTGCCAGGTTGCCCCGGCAGGCCTTGTTGCGCAGAGTCCGACCGCTTATTTCTGGCCGAGTAGCGCGTCTTTGAGTCGGAAATCGGCAGGCACCGGGCCAAACCAGATGGACATGATGGCCTTGTAAAACTCGGGTTCCTTGAAGGGTTCACCCTGGACCTTGCCCTTGGCAGTGACCACCATGCCGGTGCCAGGAATCCAGTCCAGCGTGATCACGTCACCGGGCAGCAGCACCTTGTTGACCGTGAAGATGTCGCCCATGCGGATCAGGCCGGGCACGAGTTTGGACATTTCATTCTTGGGCACGTTGTCTTCCACGCCGCGGGTCAGCAGTTTGCCAAACGGACCGGCTTCAATTTCGCGCAAAAACGTCATGGTCAGGCGCTTGGGGCCGGGGGCGGCCATGAGTTCGTCCAGCGAGTTCACTTTTTTGCTGGTGTACAGGTCACCCACGTACACCTTGAACGGGCCCTTGTAACGTGTGCCGGCGCCGTTGAGCAGCAGCTTGGTGCCACTCACCATGGCGCTGTCTTCAACCTTGACGCCATGGATGTCCTGGGTGGCCGCCTGGGCCAAGGGGCTGGCCAGCCAGACAGTGGTCAGTGCTGCAGCGAGAAGGTGCTTGAAGGTCATGGAGAAAATCCTTAATAGAACGATCGTTCTTTTTTGTGTAACGAGATTTTGCAACGTTCAGCGGCACTGTACATCAGGGTTTCTGCGGGTAACGTGAATTTGTCTGTTGGGCGGCGGGGTTTTGGGGTTTGCTACACTGGCACGCATGTTTATCCACCACATCAACAGAATGGGTCTTAGCGACCGGGGAGCCTGGCCCTGGCGTACCTCGTCTGTTGTGCCTGGGCTCTAACACCTGCCGGCCGCCACCTTTGGCGGCCAACGCGCACGGTTCCTGAGCTTTGCGCGGTCAAGTGGCACGGATTCCCCTCCGATCTATTGCGCGCACCCTTTGTGGCTGCAGCCCCGGCTGCCAGCAACCAAACGATTAGTGTGATTTGAGAGGCCCCGTCCCCATGACCGAATCCGAGTTCCATGCGCTGCGCGCGCAAGGCTATAACCGCATCCCCCTGAGCACCCAGGCCTTTGCCGACCTGGAAACTCCGCTGTCCCTGTACCTGAAACTGGCCCGCGCGGATGGCGCCACCGAACCCGCTGCCAACAGCTTTTTGCTGGAGTCGGTGGTGGGCGGCGAACGTTTTGGGCGCTACAGCTTCATCGGCCTGCCGGCCCGCACGCTGCTGCGCGCAAGCGGTTTTGGTGCCGATGTGTGTACCGAAGTGGTGACCGACGGCGTGGTGGTGGAAACCTCCACCGCCAATCCGTTGGACTTCATCGCCCAGTACCAGCAGCGTTTCAAGGTGGCGCTGCAGCCCGGCATGCCGCGCTTCTGCGGTGGCTTGGCGGGCTACTTTGGCTACGACGCGGTACGTTACATCGAGAAAAAGCTGCAAAACACCTGCCCGCCCGATGAGCTGGGCACGCCCGACATCCTGCTGCTGCAGTGTGAAGAGCTGGCGGTCATCGACAACCTGTCGGGCAAGCTGCACCTCATGGTCTATGTGGACCCGGCCACGCCCGATGCCTACGCCGCCGGCCAGGCGCGCCTGACGGAGCTCAAGGCCAAGCTGGCGCAGGCGGTGAGCGCGCCCGACATCAAGCCTTCGCAAAGCTTCGAGGCCCAGCGCGACTTTGCCAAGGCCGACTACATCGCCGCCGTGGAGCGCGCCAAGGAAATGATTGCCGGCGGCGACTTCATGCAGGTGCAGGTGGGCCAGCGCATCAAGAAGCGTTTTACCGCCTCGCCGCTCAGCCTGTACCGCGCGCTGCGCACGCTGAACCCCAGCCCCTACATGTACTTCTACAACTTTGGCGACTTCCACGTGGTGGGCGCGTCGCCGGAGATTCTGGTTAGGCAAGAGCAAGTGGTTGTCGACGGTAAGGCCGGTACCAAAGTGACGATCCGCCCCCTGGCCGGCACCCGCCCGCGCGGCGCCACGCCCGAGCTGGACAAGGCCGCTGAGGTGGAGCTGATTGGTGATCCCAAGGAACGTGCCGAACATGTGATGCTGATCGACCTGGCGCGCAACGACATTGGCCGCATCGCACAGATCGGCTCGGTCAAGGTGACCGACGCCTTCATCGTCGAGCGCTACAGCCACGTGATGCACATCGTGAGCAATGTGGAAGGCACGCTGAACCCCGGCATGACCAGCATGGATGTGCTCAAGGCCACGTTCCCGGCCGGCACGCTGACCGGCGCACCCAAGGTGCACGCCATGGAGGTGATTGACCAGCTGGAGCCCATCAAGCGTGGCATTTACGGCGGCGCCTGTGGCTACCTGAGTTATGCAGGTGACATGGACGTGGCCATTGCCATCCGCACCGGCATCATCAAGGATGAGGTGCTCTACGTGCAGGCCGCGGCCGGCGTGGTGGCCGACAGCGTGCCCGAGCTGGAATGGAAAGAAACCGAGGCCAAGGCGCGCGCGCTGTTGCGTGCGGCCGAACTGGTGGAGGAGGGCCTGCAATGAGCACCCAACCCCAAGCCCAACACTGCGAAACCATGGCCGAGGTACGCAGCCACATCGACGCGCTGGACGAACGCATCACCGCGCTGCTGGTGGAGCGCACGGGCTACATGAGCCAAGCCGCGCGCATCAAGCAGGACGCCGCCAAGGTGCATGACCAGGAACGCATTGAATTCATCGCCGCCCGTGTGCGCCGCATGGCCACGGAGTTGGGTGGCCAGCCTGACGTAGTGGAGGCCGCCTACCGCGCCCTGATGGACGCATCCATTGCCTTTGAACACCGGGAATTCGCCCGCTTGCGGGAAGGAGCAGCAGCATGAAACTCGTGATGATTGACAACTACGATTCGTTCACTTTCAACATCGTCCAGTACTTTGGCGAACTGGGCGCCGAGGTGGAGGTGTTCCGCAACGACGAAATCACGCTCGAAGGCATTGCCGAGCGTAAGGCCGACCGCCTGGTGATTTCCCCCGGCCCGTGTTCACCCGCCGAGGCCGGCATTTCGGTGGCTGCCATCCAGCACTTCATGGGCAAGCTGCCCATCCTGGGCGTTTGCCTGGGCCACCAGAGCATTGGCGCCGCGCTGGGCGGCAAGATCATCCGTGCGCAGGAACTCATGCACGGCAAGACCAGCGTGATCAGCACCACGCAAGAGGGCGTGTTTGCTGGCCTGCCGCAGCAGTTCACCGTGAACCGCTACCACTCGCTGGCCATTGAACGTGCGTCCTGCCCCAAAGAGCTGGCTGTGACCGCGTGGACCGATGACGGAGAAATCATGGGTGTGCGCCACACGGGCCTGCCGTTTGCGCAGCGCATGGAGGGCGTGCAGTTCCACCCGGAAAGCATCCTCACCGAGCACGGCCATGCCATGCTGAAGAACTTCCTGCAGTGAGGCAGCCATGAAGTACTACGTTTTTGATAGCTGCTCGCGCAATGAATACGTGGGCTAGAGGCCAATATGACCAAGATTGTTGATTTGCGCAGTGACACCGTCACGCAACCCACCGCCGCCATGCGTGCGGCCATGGCCGCCGCCCCGCTGGGCGACGACGTGTTTGGCGACGACCCCACGGTGAACGCGCTGCAGGAGAAGCTGGCCGCCCTGCTGGGCTTTGAGGCCGCGCTCTTCATGCCCACGGGCACGCAGAGCAACCTCTGCGCCATCCTGGCGCACTGCGGCCGCGGCGACGAGTACATCGTGGGCCAGCTGGCCCACACCTACCGCTACGAAGGCGGTGGCGCCGCCGTGCTGGGCAGCGTGCAGCCCCAGCCACTGGTGCAGGACGCCAGTGGCCAGATGGCGCTGGCCGACATCGCCGCCGCCATCAAGCCCGACGACTGCCATTTCGCCCGCACCCGCCTGCTGTGCCTGGAAAACACCTGGAACGGCCACCCCATGCCCGCCAGCTACCTGCAGCAGGCCAGCGCGCTGGCGCGCGAAAAGGGCCTGGCCGTACACCTGGACGGCGCGCGCCTGTTCAACGCGGCCGTGGCCTCGCGCCAGGATGGCGAAACGGCGCTAGCCTCCGCCAAACGTATCGCCAGCCACTTTGACAGCGTGTCGGTCTGCTTCAGCAAGGGGCTGGGCGCGCCAGTCGGCTCGGCCCTGTGCGGCAGCAAGGAGCTGATCGCCCGCGCGCTGCGCATCCGCAAGATGGCCGGTGGCGGCATGCGGCAGGTGGGCCTGTTGGCCGCAGCAGCCAACCATGCGCTGGACCACCACCTGGAGCGCCTGGCCGACGACCATGCCCTGGCCCAGCGGCTAGCGCAGGGGCTGCAAGGCGTCAGCGGCCTGACGGTGCGCTCGGCCCAGACCAACATCGTGTTTGTCGACGTGGCCGACGGCCGGGGCCCGGACCTGCTGGCCTACCTGAAGGCGCAGGGCGTGCTGGCCACGGGGCTCATTGGCCTGCGCTTTGTTACGCACCTGGATGTGGACGTGGCTGGCATTGACCATGCGCTGGCCAGCATCCGCGCTTTCTTTAACCAGCCTGCCACCGCAGCCGCCGCCCCGGCACCGCGTGGCGCGGCGGTGTACTGAAGGCGTGGCCATGCCCATCGACCAACTCCTGCTCTTCATGGCGGCCGGCGTGCTGCTCAACCTCACGCCCGGGCCGGACGTGCTCTACATCGTGACCCACGCGCTGCGTAGCGGCGCGCGCGCCGGCATGGTGGCCGCGTTGGGTATCACTGCGGGGTGTTTTGTGCACATCTTCGCCGCTGCCGTGGGCGTGAGCGCGCTGATAGCCGCGTCTGCCACGGCGTTCACCGTGCTCAAGTGGGCAGGCGCTGCTTACCTGGTCTATGTAGGCCTGCGCCTGCTGCTGACCAGGAGCGGTTCTGCTATGCAATTAGGAGCCGCTGGCGCAGATTCCACGTGGGCTAGAGGCCAAAACGGCTTAAAAAATATCTTCCTGCGCGGCTTCTGGACCAATGTGCTCAACCCCAAGGTGGCGCTGTTCTTCCTGGCCTTTGTGCCGCAGTTCATCGCGCCCGGCGTGGAGAACAAGCCGTTGGCCTTTCTGCTGCTGGGCCTGTTGTTCAACTTCAACGGCCTGTGGGTGAACCTGGGCTGGGCCGTGGCAGCCGCCTGGCTGGCGCGCCGTGCCGGCGTCGTGCAGAAGAGCATGCACTGGCTCGATCGCGTCGCTGGCGCGATGTTTGTAGGATTCGGAATCAAACTGGCGCTGACCGCAGCGCCCCAGGCTTAAGGACATGGACATGACCCAAACCGCCAAGATCACCCCGCAGGAAGCCCTGCAACGCACCATCGAGCACCGCGAGATTTTTCACGACGAGATGCTGCACCTGATGCGCCAGATCATGTCCGGCGAGATGTCGCCCGTCATGATGGCCGCCCTGATCACGGGGCTGCGCGTCAAAAAAGAGACCATCGGCGAGATCACCGCCGCCGCGCAGGTGATGCGCGAGTTCTCCACCAATGTGGAAGTGGCCGACAAAACCCATTTGGTGGACATCGTAGGGACCGGCGGTGATGGCTCGCACACCTTCAATATCTCCACCTGCAGCATGTTCGTGGCTGCGGCCGGGGGCGCCAAGGTCAGCAAGCACGGCGGGCGCAGCGTTAGCAGCAAGAGCGGCAGCGCCGACGTGCTGGAAGCCCTGGGGCTGAATATCAACCTCAAGCCCGAGCAGATCGCCCAGTGCATTGCCGAGCAGGGCATTGGCTTCATGTTCGCGCCCAACCACCACCCGGCCATGAAAAACGTGGCGCCGGTGCGCAAGGAGATGGGCGTGCGCACCATCTTCAACATCCTGGGCCCGCTGACCAACCCGGCCGGTGCGCCCAACATCCTCATGGGCGTGTTCCACGCCGATCTGGTGGGAATCCAGGTGCGCGCGCTGCAGCGCCTGGGCGCCGAGCACGCCATCGTGGTCTATGGCCGCGACGGCATGGACGAGGTGAGCCTGGGCGCCGGCACCCTGGTGGGTGAGCTCAAGGACGGCGAAATCCGCGAATACGAAATCCACCCCGAAGACTTTGGCATGGTCATGGCCAGCAACCGGTCGCTGAAGGTGGAAACCGCTGAAGACTCACGTGCCATGCTGCTGGGGGTGCTAAACAACCAGGCCGGCCCGGCCAAGGACATCGTGATCCTCAATGCCGGCGTGGCCCTGTATGCGGCCAATGTGGCCAATACCATGGAAGCTGGTATCGCGCTTGCGCGAGCAGCTATCGAATCAGGAGCGGCGAAAGCCAAGCTCGACGCCTTGGTGGCACTCTCTGCCCGCCTGGCTATTTAACGAATTTGCGGGACAGACCTTTAGCGCTGTCCCCAACTAACTAGGTGATTTATGAGCGACATTCTGGACAAAATCGTAGCCGTCAAACACCAGGAGGTGGCAGCGGCCCGTAAGCGCAAATCGCTGGATATCGTGCGCGCCGACGCCGAATCGCGCGTGCTGACGCGGGACTTCGTGGGCGCGCTGCGCGCCAAGGTGGCGGCCGGTAAACCGGCTGTCATCGCGGAAGTGAAGAAAGCCAGCCCGTCCAAAGGCGTGCTGCGCGAAGATTTCATTCCTGCCGACATCGCGCAGAGCTATGCGGAATATGGCGCGGCCTGCTTGTCCGTGCTGACTGATGTGCAGTTCTTTCAGGGCGAAATTGACTACCTGAAGCAGGCCCGCGCGAGCTGCCAGCTGCCTGTGCTGCGCAAGGATTTCATGGTCGACGCCTACCAAATCTTTGAGTCGCGCGCCATGGGCGCCGACGCCATCCTGCTGATCGCCGCCTGCCTGGACGATGCACAGATGCGTGACTTCGAAGCCATCGCCCGCGGCCTGGACATGGCCGTGCTGGTGGAAGTGCACGACCAGCCCGAGCTGGAACGCGCTTTGAAGCTCAAGACGCCGCTGATCGGCATCAACAACCGCAATCTGAAGACCTTTGAGGTCTCGCTGGACACCACGCTGGCGCTCAAAGCCCTGGTGCCAACCGACCGCCTGCTGGTGACCGAAAGCGGCATCCACACCCGTGAGGACGTGCTGCGCATGGGCTCTGCTGGCATCAATGCCTTCCTGGTCGGCGAAGCCTTCATGCGCGCGCCGGAGCCGGGCGAAGCGTTGGCGGCCCTGTTCGGCGTCTGAGCCATGGCGGACCAGCTGCTGCACGCCGACCCTGCCGACTGGCCCGTGGCCCCGGGCTGGCAATCGCTCGTGGACGGGTTTTTTGAAGGCCAGACGGGGCAGGGCTTGATGCAGTTTCTGCAGCAACGGCTGGACGCCGGTGCCGTCGTTTTTCCGCCTCAGCCGCTACGCGCGTTGGAGCTGACGCCGCCCGAATCCGTGCGCGTGGTCATCCTGGGGCAAGACCCCTACCATGGGCGCGGCCAGGCGGAGGGCTTGGCGTTCTCCGTGGCTTCGGGCGTGGCCTTCCCGCCCTCCTTGCGCAACATTTTCAAAGAGCTGCAGCGCGACCTCGGCACGCCGCCACCCGCCTTTCCGCAACCCGGCGGCAGCCTGGTGAAGTGGGCGCAAAAAGGCGTGTTGCTGCTCAACACCTGCCTGACGGTGGAGGAGGGCCAGCCCGCCAGCCATTCCGGCAAGGGCTGGGAGGTGCTGACCGACGCGGTGATCCGCCAGGTCTCGCAAGAAGCCCAACCTGCGGTGTTTATGCTGTGGGGCGCCCATGCCCAGAGCAAACGCGCGTTGATCGACGCCAACCGCCACCTGGTGCTGACGGCCAACCACCCCTCACCCCTGTCGGCGCTGCGCCCGCCGGTGCCCTTTATCGGCTGTGGCCATTTCTCGCAGGCACGGGCCTGGCGCGATGAGCACGGCACGGTCTAAATGCAAATTTGTGCGCAAGTTCATGACGAAGGCAAATTAACGTGGCATAATCCGGGGTTCACCGAAGGAGAGGTGGCCGAGTGGTTAATGGCAGCAGACTGTAAATCTGCCCTCTTACGAGTACGCTGGTTCGAATCCAGCCCTCTCCACCAGTGATGATTGACTGTTTTGCATGAGCCTCTGCGGGGTTCGTATAGTGGTAATACCTTAGCCTTCCAAGCTAAAGCGAGGAGTTCGATTCTCCTACCCCGCTCCACAGTTGATTTGTTGCTGCGTAGTGATATAGATTTTTAAGGTTTGTCTACGACAGACTTTGCCCTTTTGGCTCAGTGGTAGAGCACTCCCTTGGTAAGGGAGAGGTCGCGGGTCCGATTCCCGCAAAGGGCACCATTTTTAAAGCGTTGCCGCTGGCATGTTGGTGATAGCGGTAGTGCGAATTTTGATTGTTTGAACTCATTACTTTTCGGAGCTGAACATGGGTAAAGAAAAATTCACACGAACCAAGCCACACGTCAACGTAGGCACGATTGGCCACGTGGACCACGGCAAGACGACACTGACAGCCGCCATCACCACCGTGTTGGCAGCCAAGTTTGGCGGCT
>NZ_PTQY01000003.1:467500-598290 GCF_002943465.1 Rhodoferax sp. TS-BS-61-7 | reverse complement strand
TGGTGACAACGTGTCGATCACTGTGAAGCTGATCAACCCCATCGCCATGGAAGAAGGTCTGCGCTTCGCTATCCGCGAAGGTGGCCGTACCGTCGGCGCTGGCGTGGTCGCGAAAATCATCGCGTAAGGAAAATCTAGGGGTATAGCTCAATTGGCAGAGCGTCGGTCTCCAAAACCGAAGGTTGTAGGTTCGATTCCTACTGCCCCTGCCACCTGGGAATAGGTGGCAAGCAAGCCCGCTACGGTGTAGCGGGCTTCAGTGTCTTGAGGATGCTGAAAATTTAGTACAAGTGAGACGCGAATAAAGACTATGGCCACGACACAAGTTCAAACTGTCAACACCGGCGCAGACAAAGCCAAACTGGCTGCGGCTGCGCTGTTGGTGTTGGGCGCCTTGGCAGCCTTCTATTTGTTGGGCAAGCAGGGTGCACTGGTCCAGTGGGCCGTGTTGCTGCTGGGCTTGGGCTTGGCTGCTGTAGCCTTTTTTGCATCGGAATCCGGACGCCAACTCATCGCCTTTGGCAAGGATGCTTGGCGTGAAGTGCGCAAGGTGGTGTGGCCTGCTCGCAAAGAAGCAATTCAGATCACTGCGTATGTCTTCGGTTTTGTTCTTGTCATGGCTTTGTTTTTGTGGCTGACAGACAAGACGCTTGAGTGGCTTTTTTACGATCTGATCCTGGGGTGGAGAAAATAATGACTGATGATGTGGTGATTTCCGCTGCAGAGCAGCCTGCGCCCGCGCCTGTGAACCCTGACTTGCGCTGGTATGTTGTGCACGCCTACTCCGGTATGGAGAAGGCCGTGGAGCGCAATATCATCGAGCGTATCAACCGCGTTGGCATGCAAAACAAGTTTGGCCGCATCCTTGTTCCCATGGAAGAAGTGGTTGAAGTCAAAAACGGACAAAAGAAGACCACCGAGCGTAAATTTTTCCCCGGTTATGTACTGGTGGAGATGGTCATGGACGACGAAAGCTGGCATTTGGTGAAGCACACCAACAAAGTGACCGGTTTTGTGGGTGGTGCTAAAAACCGCCCTGCTCCCATCTCGGAAGCCGAGGTGATGAAGATCGTGAACCAGATGCAAGAAGGCACTGAGAAGCCACGTCACAAAATCGAATTTGTGGTGGGCGAATTTGTGCGCGTCAAGGAAGGCCCGTTCACCGATTTCAATGGCTCGGTGGAAGACGTCAACTACGAAAAGAGCAAGGTGCGGGTTTCGGTCACCATTTTTGGCCGCTCCACACCGGTTGAATTGGAGTTTTCTCAGATCGAGAAAACCTAAGGTTTGTCGGCCAGCGATGGCCGGTTTTGCATTTGCGTTTTCCGACTCGGCGCGAATGGATTTGAAGAGTCGTTAACCCCGGGGAGCCGAGGTCTGAGTTGTTCAGCACCAAGGCGTTATCACCCGTAAGGAGAAATCATGGCGAAAAAAATCGTCGGTTTTATCAAGCTGCAAGTGCCAGCCGGTAAGGCCAACCCATCCCCCCCTATCGGCCCTGCATTGGGTCAACGTGGTTTGAACATCATGGAGTTCTGCAAGGCATTCAATGCGCAGACCCAAGGTGTTGAGCCTGGTCTGCCTTTGCCCGTGGTGATCACGGCATTTGCCGACAAGAGCTTCACGTTTGTGATCAAGACGCCTCCAGCCACCGTGCTGATCAAGAAGGCTATCAAGCTGGACAAAGGTTCTTCCAATCCCCTGAAGGACAAGGTTGGCAAGATCACGCGTGCTCAGCTCGAAGAAATCGCCAAGACCAAGATGAAAGACATGACTGCCGCCGATCTGGATGCAGCCGTTCGTACCATTGCTGGTTCTGCTCGCTCGATGGGCGTGAATGTGGAGGGCGTGTAAATGTCTAAGCTCACTAAAAAGCAAAAAACCCAAGTTGGCAAAATCGACAGCAACAAGCTGTACGCACTGACCGATGCGCTGGGCCTGGTTAAAGAATTCGCCAACGCCAAGTTCGATGAATCCATCGACGTGGCCGTGCAACTTGGCATTGATGCCAAGAAGTCGGACCAAGTGGTGCGCGGCGCCGTCGTGTTGCCTAACGGTACCGGCAAGACCAAACGTGTGGCCGTGTTCGCCCAAGGCGCCAAGGCTGAAGAAGCCAAAGCCGCCGGTGCTGACATTGTCGGCATGGACGATCTGGCTGCCATGGTCAAGGCTGGCGACATGCCCTTTGACATCGTGATCGCAGCCCCTGATGCCATGCGTATCGTGGGTACTTTGGGTCAGATCCTGGGACCACGTGGTTTGATGCCTAACCCTAAGGTTGGCACCGTGACACCGGACGTCGCTACCGCAGTGAAAAACGCCAAGGCCGGTCAAGTGCAATTCCGTGTGGACAAAGCCGGTATCGTGCACAGCACCATCGGTCGCCGTTCGTTTGAATCCGCTCAGTTGCAAGGCAACTTGGCAGCTCTGGTGGATGCACTGAACAAAGCCAAGCCTGCTTCCAGCAAGGGTTTGTATTTGCGCAAAGTCGCTGTTTCGTCGACCATGGGTGTGGGTGTCCGCGTGGACCTGCAAACCATCTCGGCGTAATCGCAAATTTGGATGTCTCGCAAGAGACGTCCGATGTGGTGGGCTGCCAGATCTGAAAAGTACTGGCAGGCCATCCAAGACCGTTGGTGTGCAGGCAACTGCACTTAATAGTGAAGCCAACGCAGATGGCGATCCCGCTGCAGATGGAATGAGAGTTCTGTTAACAGTTGGTCGCTGCAATGTGGAGCCCTACGCGATGCAAATTGCAAGGGGCATTTAAAGGAGTAGACCTTGAGTCTTAATCGCAGTGAGAAAGAAGCAGTCATCAGTGATGTGACTGGCCTCGCCGCTAAAGCTCAAACGCTCGTGATCGCGGAATACCGCGGCATCACGGTCGCTGACATGACCAAACTGCGCAATACCGCGCGCAGCGCTGGTGTGAGCCTGAGTGTGTTGAAAAACACCTTGGCCCGCCGTGCTGTGGCTGGTAGCCAGTTCGACGTTGTGTCCGGCCAGATGACCGGTCCTCTGATCTATAGCTTTTCCGAAGACGCAGTTGCCGCCGCGAAAGTGGTGGCCGAGTTCGCGAAAACCAACGACAAGTTGGTGATCCGTGCTGGTGCGTACGGTGGCAAGGCTCTGGACGTGAACGGCGTGAAGCAATTGGCAAGCATCCCTTCCAAGGAAGTGTTGTTGGCTCAGTTGTTGGGCTTGATGCAGTCCCCCATTTCGCGTACGGCCCGTGTGCTGTCCGCACTGGCGGAACAGCGTGGCGCAGGTGCAGCAGAAGCTGCTCCCGCAGAGGCAGTGGCCGCTTAATTGCGCGCTGCCCGTAGTAACCAATATTGTTAGGAAATCAAAATGGCATTCGATAAAGACGCATTTTTGACCGCGCTGGATAGCATGACGGTCATGGAACTCAACGACCTGGTGAAAGCCATCGAAGAGAAATTTGGTGTGAGCGCAGCTGCTATGGCTGCTCCCGCTGCTGCTGGTGGTGGTGCCGCTGCTGCTGCTGAAGAGAAGACAGAATTCAACGTGGTGTTGACTGAAGCTGGCGCTAACAAAGTGTCCGTGATCAAGGCCGTGCGTGAAATCACTGGCCTGGGCTTGAAAGAAGCCAAGGATCTGGTGGACGGCGCTCCTAAGGCTGTTAAGGAAGGCGCTTCCAAGGCTGACGCTGAAGCTGCTAAGAAGAAGCTGGAAGAAGCTGGCGCCAAAGTCGAACTCAAGTAATCGACTGTTTTGCCAGGGCTGGAGGTCCCCACAAGGGCCTCCAGCCTTTGCTGCTTGTGAGCATTGAAATTAGTGCACACTCAAAAGCGGTCCCAAGACCATTTTTGAGTGTCTTCTGATCCGACTGCAGAAGATGCCTTGGTACGGGTTGTGTGCAATGCACAACCGTCCGCCAGTGATTGGTAGTGGCCAATCGCCAAGCCTGTTGAGAGTGGTGCTCAACGCGACAGTCGCCTAGGACCCCCAGGATTCCTCAGCCTTTGCCCGGAGATCTAATGGCTTACACATACACAGAACGCAAGCGAATTCGCAAAAACTTCGGTAATCGCGATAGCGTGCTCGAGATTCCCTACTTGCTGCAAATGCAAAAAGACGCCTACACGGCGTTTTTGCAAGCGGACGTAGCCCCCAAAAAACGCACCGCTGAAGGCCTGCAAGCTGCGTTCGAAGCTGCCTTCCCTATCGTCTCCCACAACGGTTTTGTGGAGATGAAGTACCTGGAGTACAACCTCGCCAAGCCAGCGTTCGATGTGCGCGAATGCCAAACCCGCGGTTTGACCTTTGCCTCGGCCGTGCGTGCCAAGGTGCAACTGATCATTTATGACCGTGAATCGTCGACCGGTCAGAACAAGGTGGTCAAGGAAGTCAAGGAACAAGAGGTCTACATGGGCGAAGTGCCTTTGATGACGGGCAAGGGTTCCTTCATCATCAACGGTACGGAACGCGTGATCGTGTCCCAGTTGCACCGTTCGCCTGGCGTGTTCTTTGAACACGACAAGGGTAAGACCCACAGCTCGGGCAAGCTGTTGTTCTCCGCACGCATCATTCCGTACCGTGGCTCCTGGCTCGATTTCGAATTCGACCCCAAAGACCTGCTGTACTTCCGAGTGGACCGCCGCCGCAAGATGCCGGTCACGATTTTGCTCAAGGCCATCGGCCTGAACAACGAATCCATCCTCGCGAACTTCTTCGTCAATGACAACTTCCGCCTGATGGACAGTGGCGCACAAATGGAATTTGTGGCCGAGCGTCTGCGTGGTGAAGTCGCCCGTTTTGACATCACCGACAAGTCTGGCAAAGTAGTGGTGGCCAAAGACAAGCGCGTGACGGCACGCCATACCCGTGAACTGGAGCAGTCTGGTACTACACACATCAGCGTGCCCGAAGACTTCCTGGTTGGCCGCGTCGTGGCCCGCAATGTGGTCGATGGTGACACCGGTGAAATCGTGGCCAAGGCCAACGAAGAGTTGACCGAAGCACTGCTGAAGAAGTTGCGTACGGCTGGCATCCAGGATTTGGCGTGCATCTACACCAACGAGCTGGATCAAGGGGCGTATATCTCGCAAACCCTGCGCACGGATGAAACCGTGGACGAATTTGCGGCACGCGTAGCCATCTACCGCATGATGCGTCCCGGCGAGCCGCCGACAGAAGACGCTGTGCAGGCTCTGTTCCAGCGCCTGTTCTACAACCCCGACACCTACGATCTGTCGCGCGTGGGCCGTATGAAGTTCAACGCCAAGATGGGCCGCTCGGAATCGACCGGTCCCATGGTACTGACCAACGAAGACATCCTGGCCGTGGTCAAGATTCTGGTGGATCTGCGCAATGGCCGTGGTGATGTTGACGATATTGACCACTTGGGTAACCGCCGCGTGCGCTGCGTGGGCGAGTTGGCCGAGAACCAGTACCGCACCGGCCTGGCACGTATCGAAAAGGCCGTCAAGGAACGTCTGGGTCAGGCCGAGCAAGAACCGTTGATGCCGCATGACCTGATCAACAGCAAGCCTATCTCGGCTGCGTTGAAAGAGTTCTTCGGTGCATCGCAGCTGTCCCAGTTCATGGACCAGACCAACCCGCTGGCTGAAATCACCCACAAGCGCCGTGTATCGGCCCTTGGCCCAGGTGGTTTGACCCGTGAACGTGCTGGCTTTGAAGTGCGTGACGTGCACGTGACCCATTACGGTCGCGTCTGCCCTATTGAAACGCCTGAAGGTCCAAACATCGGTCTGATCAACTCGCTGGCTTTGTACGCTCGCCTGAACGAATACGGTTTCATCGAGACACCGTACCGCCGTGTGGTCGACAGCAAGGTGACCAACGACATCGACTACCTGTCTGCCATCGAAGAAGGCAAGTACGTGATCGCCCAGGCCAATGCGGCTTTGGACAAAGAAGGTACTTTGACAGGTGATTTGGTGTCTGCCCGTGAAAAAGGCGAATCCATCTTGGTGAGTGCGGACCGTGTGCAGTACATGGACGTGTCGCCGGCGCAGATCGTGTCGGTGGCGGCATCCTTGGTGCCCTTCCTGGAGCACGATGATGCGAACCGCGCCTTGATGGGTGCCAACATGTCGCGCCAGGCTGTGCCTGTGCTGCGTCCCGAGAAGCCCATGGTGGGCACTGGTATTGAGCGCGTTGCTGCGGTGGACTCCGGCACCGTGGTTACGGCCACCCGTGGCGGTATCGTCGACTATGTGGACGCCACCCGTGTCGTGATCCGCGTCAACGACGCCGAAGCACAAGCTGGTGAAGTGGGTGTGGACATCTACAACCTCATCAAATACCAGCGTTCCAACCAGAACACCAACATTCACCAGCGTCCCATCGTCAAGAAGGGCGACAAGCTGTCCAAGGGTGATGTGATTGCCGACGGTGCATCCACGGATCTGGGCGAAATCGCCATCGGTCAGAACATGCTGGTGGCTTTCATGCCATGGAACGGCTACAACTTCGAAGACTCGATCTTGATCAGCGAGCGTGTGGTGGCCGAAGACCGCTACACCTCGATCCACATCGAAGAACTCGTGGTGATGGCCCGTGACACCAAGTTGGGTGCGGAAGAAATTACCCGCGATATCCCCAACCTGAGTGAACAGCAGCTGAACCGTCTGGACGAGTCCGGCATCATCTACGTGGGTGCCGAGGTTCTGCCGGGCGACACGCTGGTGGGCAAGGTCACGCCCAAGGGTGAAACCACGCTCACACCAGAAGAAAAGCTGCTGCGCGCCATCTTCGGCGAAAAGGCCAGCGACGTGAAGGACACGTCTTTGCGCGTGGATCAGGGCAGCTCCGGCACCGTGATCGACGTGCAGGTCTTCACACGTGAAGGCATCACGCGTGATCGCCGTGCACAACAGATCATTGACGACGAGCTGAAGCGCTTCCGTCTCGATTTGAACGACCAGTTGCGTATTGTGGAAGCCGATGCGTTTGACCGTATCGAGAAGCTGTTGACCGGCAAGGTTGCCAATGGAGGCCCTCAGAAGCTGGCCAAGGGCACCAAGCTGGACAAAGCCTACCTGGCATCCGTCGAGAAATTCCACTGGTTTGACATCCGTCCTGCCGACGAAGAAGTGGCAAGCCAACTGGAAAGCATCAAGAACTCGCTGGAACAGACTCGCCACAGCTTCGACCTCGCGTTTGAAGAAAAGCGCAAGAAATTGACACAAGGCGACGAACTGCCCGCAGGCGTGTTGAAGATGGTCAAGGTGTACATCGCGGTCAAGCGCCGCCTGCAGCCTGGCGACAAGATGGCCGGCCGCCACGGTAACAAGGGTGTGGTTTCCAAGATCACGCCCGTGGAAGACATGCCTTACTTGGCAGACGGCACGCCTGTCGACATCGTGTTGAACCCCTTGGGCGTTCCTTCGCGTATGAACATCGGTCAGGTTCTGGAAGTGCACTTGGGCTGGGCCGGTAAGGGCCTGGGCCAACGCATTGGCGACATGTTGCAACGTGAAGCCGCCGCGACCGAAATCCGCGGTTTCCTGGAGCAGGTCTACAACAGCACGGGTCGCAAGGAAGATTTGGCCCAGCTGTCTGACGCTGAAGTACAGGAAATGGCGAAAGAGCTCACCAGTGGTGTGCCCTTTGCCTCCCCGGTGTTCGACGGCGCTACCGAGAAGGAAATCGGCGACATGCTGCAACTGGCCTATCCGGATGACGTGGCCAAGGCCAAGGGCCTGACTGCAACACGTACACAAGCACAGTTGTACGACGGCCGCAGCGGTGACGCCTTTGAACGCACCACGACGGTGGGCTATATGCACTACCTGAAGCTGCACCACTTGGTGGACGACAAGATGCACGCCCGCTCGACCGGTCCGTACAGCTTGGTGACCCAGCAACCTCTGGGCGGTAAAGCCCAGTTCGGTGGCCAGCGCTTCGGTGAAATGGAAGTGTGGGCGCTGGAAGCGTATGGCGCATCCTACGTGCTGCAGGAAATGTTGACGGTCAAGTCCGATGACGTGCAAGGTCGTACCAAGGTGTACGAGAACATCGTCAAGGGTGAACACTCCATTGAAGCCGGCATGCCGGAATCGTTCAACGTGTTGGTCAAGGAAATCCGTTCCTTGGGCATCGACATTGAACTCGAACGTTCTTAATTGAAAGGGAAAGAGTCACATGAAATCTTTACTCGACCTGTTCAAGCAGTTCACGCCCGATGAGCACTTCGATGCCATCAAGATTGGCATGGCTTCGCCAGAGAAGATCCGTTCGTGGTCTTTTGGTGAAGTGAAAAAACCAGAAACCATCAACTACCGCACGTTCAAACCCGAGCGCGACGGCCTGTTTTGCGCCAAGATTTTCGGTCCCATCAAGGACTACGAATGCTTGTGCGGCAAGTACAAACGCCTGAAGCACCGCGGGGTGATCTGCGAGAAGTGCGGCGTTGAAGTCACGCAGACCAAAGTTCGCCGCGAACGCATGGGTCACATCGATCTGGCCGCACCTTGCGCCCACATCTGGTTCCTGAAGTCCCTGCCCAGCCGTTTGGGCCTGGTGCTGGACATGACACTGCGTGACATCGAACGTGTGTTGTACTTTGAAGCATATGTCGTCACCGATCCCGGCATGACTCCGCTGAAGAAGTTCAGCATCATGTCCGAAGACGACTTTGACGCCAAGTTCAAGGAGTTCGGTGACGAATTCCAGGCCAAGATGGGAGCCGAAGGTATCAAGGATCTGCTGCAAAGCATCGACATCGAAGGCTCGATCGAGAAGCTGCGCAACGACCTGACCGGTTCTGAACTCAAGATCAAGAAAAACGCCAAGCGTTTGAAGGTTCTGGAAGCGTTCAAGAAGTCCGGCATCAAGCCCGAGTGGATGGTGCTGGATGTGCTGCCCGTGTTGCCACCGGACCTGCGTCCGCTGGTGCCGCTGGATGGTGGTCGTTTTGCGACTTCCGACCTGAACGACCTGTACCGCCGCGTGATCAACCGCAATAGCCGTCTGCGTCGTTTGCTGGAACTCAAAGCGCCGGAAATCATTGCGCGCAATGAGAAGCGCATGTTGCAAGAAGCCGTGGACAGCTTGCTGGACAACGGCCGCCGCGGCAAGGCCATGACGGGCGCCAACAAGCGTGCGCTGAAGTCTTTGGCTGACATGATCAAGGGTAAATCCGGTCGTTTCCGCCAGAACTTGCTGGGCAAGCGCGTGGATTACTCTGGTCGTTCCGTGATTACCGTGGGCCCAACCCTCAAGCTGCACCAGTGCGGTTTGCCCAAGCTGATGGCCTTGGAACTGTTCAAGCCCTTCATCTTCGCGCGCCTGGAAGCCATGGGCATTGCGACCACCATCAAGGCTGCCAAGAAGGAAGTCGAATCCGGCACACCCGTGGTTTGGGACATTCTGGAAGAGGTTATCAAAGAGCACCCCGTGATGCTGAACCGTGCGCCTACGCTGCACCGTTTGGGTATCCAGGCGTTCGAGCCCATCCTGATCGAAGGCAAGGCCATCCAGCTGCACCCCCTCGTTTGCGCGGCGTTTAACGCCGACTTCGACGGTGACCAGATGGCCGTTCACGTACCTTTGTCGGTGGAAGCACAAATGGAAGCCCGCACGCTGATGCTGGCCTCCAACAACGTGTTGTTCCCCGCCAACGGAGAGCCCTCCATCGTTCCGTCGCAAGACGTGGTGCTGGGTCTGTACTACACCACCCGTGACCGCATCAACGGCAAGGGCGAAGGCTTGATTTTTGCCGACACGGGTGAAGTGCAGCGCGCTTTTGACGCGGGTGAGGTCGAACTGAATGCGCGCATCAACGTGCGTTTGACCGAGTGGACCAAGAACAAGGAAACCGGTGAGTTTGAGCCTGAAACCAAGCTCTGGGAAACCACGGCTGGTCGTGCGCTCTTGTCCGAAATCTTGCCCAAGGGACTGCCTTTCTCCAACATCAATAAGGCGTTGAAGAAGAAGGAAATTTCCAAGCTGATCAACGTGTCTTTCCGCAAGTGCGGATTGAAAGAGACTGTGGTGTTTGCCGACAAGCTGCTGCAAAGCGGTTTCCGTCTGGCGACCAAAGCCGGTATTTCCATCTGTATTGATGACATGCTGGTGCCACAAGAAAAGCACGACATCATTGCCCGTGCCCAGAAGGAAGTGAAAGAGATCGAGCAGCAGTACGTGTCCGGTCTGGTGACTTCTGGTGAGCGCTACAACAAGGTGGTGGACATCTGGGGCAAGTCGGGCGACGAAGTGTCCAAGGTCATGATGGCCAAGCTGTCCAAGGAAATGGTCGCAGACCGCCATGGCAATCAAGTGCAGCAAGAGTCGTTCAACTCCATCTACATGATGGCCGACTCCGGTGCGCGTGGTTCCGCTGCGCAGATTCGCCAGGTGGCTGGTATGCGGGGTCTGATGGCCAAGCCTGATGGCTCCATCATCGAGACACCCATTACCGCGAACTTCCGCGAAGGTCTGAACGTGTTGGAGTACTTCATCTCCACCCACGGTGCCCGTAAGGGCCTGGCCGATACGGCGCTGAAGACAGCCAACTCTGGTTACTTGACCCGCCGTCTGGTGGACGTAACCCAAGACTTGGTGGTGACCGAACAGGATTGCGGAACCCACAACGGCTACCTGATGCGCGCCATCGTCGAAGGCGGCGAGACTATCGAATCGTTGCGCGACCGCATCTTGGGTCGCACTGCGGCTGATGATGTGCTGCATCCAGAGAACCGTGCGGTTCTGGCGCCTGCTGGTGCCATGCTAGACGAAGACCTGATCGAGGAGCTCGAAGCCGCTGGTGTGGACGAAGTCAAGGTACGTACGGCACTGACTTGCGAAACCCGCTTCGGTATCTGCGCCAAGTGTTACGGACGCGATCTGGGTCGCGGCGGTCTGATCAACTTCGGCGAAGCTGTCGGTGTGATCGCTGCCCAGTCCATCGGTGAACCCGGTACCCAGCTGACCATGCGTACCTTCCACATCGGTGGTGCGGCTTCGCGTGCGGCTATTGCCTCCAGCGTGGAAGCCAAGTCCAACGGCGTGATTGGCTTCAATGCCACCATGCGTTATGTGACCAACAGCAAGAAAGAGCTGGTAGTGATTGCCCGTTCCGGCGAAATCGTGATCCACGACGAGCACGGACGTGAGCGCGAGCGCCACAAGGTGCCGTATGGTGCTGTGTTGACCGTCAAGGCCGACCAGACCATCAAGGCTGGCGCGATCTTGGCCAACTGGGATCCGTTGACTCGCCCCATCATTACCGAGTTTGCCGGTAAGGCCCACTTCGAGAACGTCGAAGAAGGCTTGACCGTGGCGAAGCAGGTGGATGAAGTGACCGGTCTGTCCACCCTGGTGGTGATCGATCCCAAGCGCCGCGGTGCTGCCAAGGTGGTGCGCCCTCAGGTCAAACTGATTGACGCCTCCGGCCACGAAGTGAAGATTCCTGGCACCGATCACTCGGTGACTATTGGCTTCCCCGTGGGCGCTCTGGTGCAGGTGCGTGACGGACAGGACGTGGGCCCCGGCGAAGTGCTGGCGCGCATTCCTATCGAAGGCCAGAAGACCCGAGACATTACCGGCGGTTTGCCACGTGTGGCCGAGTTGTTCGAAGCCCGTTCCCCCAAAGACAAGGGTGTGCTGGCCGAGACCACAGGTACCGTGTCCTTTGGTAAGGAAACCAAGGGCAAGGTCCGCCTGCAGATCACGGATCCCGAAGGCAAAGTCTGGGAAGAACTCGTACCCAAGGAAAAGAACATCTTGGTGCACGAAGGCCAAGTGGTCAACAAGGGCGAAAGTGTTGTGGACGGCCCAGCCGACCCACAAGATATCTTGCGCCTATTGGGCTCCGAAGAGCTGGCCCGTTACATCGTGGACGAAGTGCAGGACGTATACCGTTTGCAAGGCGTGAAGATCAACGACAAGCACATTGAAGTGATTGTTCGCCAGATGCTGCGCCGTGTGGTGGTGGAAGCCACGGGTGATTCCGGTTACATCAACGGTGAACAGGTCGAGCGCTCGGAAATGCTCAATACCAATGATGCCTTGCGTGCGGCTGGCAAGATCCCTGCGGTCTACACCAACCTGCTGTTGGGTATTACCAAAGCATCGCTGTCCACCGACAGCTTCATCAGCGCGGCTTCCTTCCAGGAAACCACCCGCGTGCTGACCGAAGCCGCCATCATGGGCAAGCGCGACGAGCTGCGTGGTCTGAAGGAAAACGTCATCGTGGGTCGTTTGATCCCCGCCGGTACGGGCCTGGCCTACCACGAAGCACGCAAGGTGCGTGAGACCATGGACGATGCCGAGCGTCGCGCCATAGCCGAAGCCGAAGCTGCCGAATTGGCAGGTGGTGCGGACGCCACTGGTGAACTGGAAGCCAACGAGGGCTCTGCGGCCGAATAATCCGCTGGTTCTGCGTTAGTGCCAATGCCCCAAGCATGTGTCATGCAGCTTGGGGCATTTTTCTTGGGAGCACCACGATGGATTTGTCTTTGCTGCTTTGGCTGGTTCTGGCCGTCCTGCTGTTTTGGGGCGTAGGTCTGTACAACCGCCTGATGCGCTTGCGGGCGCGTAGCCTCGAAGTGCTCGGGGTGGTGGAGAAACATGCCAGCGCCTGTGTGGTGTTGGTCAAGCAGTACGTAGCGGCCCCTGGTGGTAGTGATAGGCATGCCCCCGTGGGGGCGCCGTGGGTCGGTTTGCATGCGGCGGCATCCCGTTTGGAGCAATGGTTGGAGCAGTCCCGTTCCATGCCCCTGCAGCCAGACGCCATCCAGTCCTTGTCTGCCGCATGGGCCGCCATGCATGCCGCGTGGTTGGACGCTTCCGAAGGGCCCACGGATTTGGCAGGCCCCGTCATGCCGCCAGACATGCAAGAGGCATGGAGTGCTGCCAGCCTCAAGGTGCAAAGTGCGAGTGGTGGCTACAACCAAATTGTCGCCCGCTACAACGAGGCGATTCAACAATACCCGGCCCGCTGGGTCGCCGGTCTGATGGGTTTCCATCCGGCTGGGCCATTTTGATTTATGAACAACCCTTCCAAAGCCCCGCCCCTGTGGCAGCAACTCCAGCAAGTGGCGCGCGTAAGCCAAGCCGTGATGTCTGGGACTTCAGGCACCTCCGCGCTGGACTCGGTGGATGGTGCGCTGCGCGGTGGCGTGCAAGCTTTGTGTTTCCATGTTTGGCGGCATTGGGGGCGTGCCCAGGCCCTGCGCGCGCAGTTGGTTCGCAAGGCGCCGCCACCCATGGTCGATGCCTTGTTGTGCTCTGCGCTGGCCTTGGCCTGGAACACCGAAGACAGCGCCTACGATGCCTTCACGCTTGTGAACCAAGCTGTGGAAGCGGCGAAGCGGCAGCCCGCAACTAAAGCACAGGCCAATTTTGTCAATGCGTGCCTGCGGCGTTTTTTGCGCGAGCGTGAATCGTTGTTGGCGGTGACGGACACTGATCCGGTGGCGGTCTGGAATCATCCGCGGTGGTGGATCGCCCGTGTGCAGAAAGACCACCCGCAGGATTGGGAGCAGATTCTGAAAGCTGCCAACCGCCACGCCCCCATGACCTTGCGGGTGAACCCGCGGCGTATCCTGCCAGCCGACTACTTGCCTTTGTTACAAGGCGCGGGTCTGGACGGCCAGCATTGCTCCGCCAACACCATTGAACTTCTCCAGCCCGCGCCCGTGCAGATGATTCCGGGTTTTGCCGATGGGTGGGTGTCTGTGCAAGACGCGGCGGCCCAGGTGGCTGCGCCCTTGTTAGTCGGGGGGTATGTGCCCCCAGGCCCCTTCCGTATTCTCGATGCCTGTGCTGCGCCCGGGGGGAAAACGGGGCATTTGCTGGAGCTTACAGATGCTGAGGTCGTGGCCCTGGAGGTGGACGCACGCCGGGCACAGCGTATCGGCAGCAATGTCCAGCGTCTGGGTCTCAGTCCGACCGTGATTGTGGCGGACGCTGGCGAAGTCAAAACCTGGTGGGATGGTCGCCCGTTTGACTTGGTGCTGCTGGACGCGCCGTGTACAGCGTCGGGCATTGTGCGGCGCCACCCCGATATCCGCTGGTTGCGCCGCGAGAGTGATGTGGCGCAACTGGCTGCCACACAACGCCATCTCTTGCAGGCCTTGTGGCCACTCGTGTTGCCCGGTGGGCGCCTGCTGTTTTGCACTTGTTCCCTCTTCCGCGCCGAAGGTGATGAGCAAGTCCAAGCGTTTCTTGCAAACAACACTGATGCCCATTTGCTACCGTCGCCGGGGCATTTGCTGCCCCGCAGCAGCGCCGCACAAGGGGTTGTCGCTGACAATCCTTTGGGTGACCACGACGGCTTTTTCTATGCTCTTTTCGAGAAGCGTGCTGCTTGAACGGGCAATGCGTTGGCTCATGGCCGTCTGTCTGTTGGGATTTTGTCTGCTTGCCAAGGCGCAAAGTGCCGTCGAACTGTCTGCTTTTGAGCTGGAGCGTGGCAGCGATGAGTTGAGCCTCACGGCCCAGCTGCAGTTTGAGTTGTCCAACACCGTTGAAGAGGCCTTGCTCAAAGGCATTCCCATGGTGTTCGTGGCAGAAACCGAGCTCCTGCGCGAGCGGTGGTACTGGTACGACAAGACGGTGGCATTGTCCACACGCCAGTTCCGCCTGGCCTTTCAGCCACTCACACGCCGCTGGCGCCTCAACATCAGCTCTGGCGCAGCCAATGTAACGGGGCAAGGGCTTGCCCTGAACCAGAGTTTTGACACCCTTCAGCAAGCCCTGGCCACCATTAAACGCATTTCACGCTGGCGTGTCGCCGGGGCCAGTGAATTGGATCCCGCCTTGCGGTACCGCTTCGAGTTTCGCTTTCGTCTGGATTTGGGACAGCTACCCAGGCCGTTTCAGATTGGCGCCATTGGGCAATCAGAGTGGGATGTTTTTGTGACACGGTCTGAGCTCTTGGCACCAGAGGTCGCGAAATGAAACCTGCAGAGACTCTGGTGGCCAATCCCAGGCCCCAGACCTCGCGTGCGGTCCGGCGAACGGTCGCACTGGGTGCCGCTGCCATGGTGCTGATCGGCCTGCTACTGCTGTACCTGCTGACCCAAGCCACCAACAACCGCGAACTCTACGAACAAAACTACGCACGTTTGTTTGTGGTGAACGTTGTGGTGGCCGCTGTGTTGGGTGTGGCGATTGCCTGGGTGGGTTATCGGCTCATGGCGCGCTTGCGACAAGGGCGTTTTGGCAGCCGCTTGCTGGTCAAGCTGGCCACCATTTTTGCGCTGGTCGGGGTGATGCCGGGTTTGTTGATTTATGTAGTGTCTTACCAGTTCGTGTCCCGCTCCATTGAGACCTGGTTTGACGTGAAAGTCGAGGGCGCGTTAGAGGCGGGCCTGAGTTTGGGCCGCGTGACATTGGAAACCTTGTCCAACGACCTGGCTACCAAATCGCGTGCGGCCTCCAGCCAGCTGGTTGAGACCAGTGACGCCGCAACCGGTGAGGTGGCCGAGCGCCTGCTGGACCAGTTGGGCGCTACCGATATCACGGTCTGGACGGGGTCTGGCAAGCTGGTTTCCAGCGTGGGCCAGTCGCGTTTCCAGCTTAGCCCCGACAAGCCCAGCTCCAGCCAATTCCGTACAGCACGGCAAGAACGCGCACTGGCCTGGGTGGAGGGGTTGGAAGATGCGGTGCCCGGTGCACTGGCCAATGCGCAGATCAAGGCGCTTGTGCCAGTGTCGAGTTCGGTGTTGGGGCTGTCGGCAGAAACCCGCTACATGCTGGTATCCCGAACCCTGCCTGCTGGCTTGGTGGCCAACGCCATGGCGGTGGAGGCAGCCAACCGCGAATACCAGGAGCGCGCCCTGGGCCGTGAGGGGCTCAAGCGCATGTACATCGGCACGCTCACCCTCAGCCTTTTTCTGGCCGTGTTTGGCGCCGTGCTGCTGGCGGTGGTGCTGGGCAACCAGATTGCCAGGCCTTTGCTGCTGCTGACCGAGGGCGTAAGCCAGGTGGCGGCTGGCGACTTGACCCCCAAACTAGCCATGCAGGGCCGCGACGAATTGGGTGGGCTGACACGTGCCTTTGCTTCCATGACCCAACAGCTGGCAGATGCACGCCTGTCGGTGGAAGCCAGCATGTCCCAGGTGGACGCCGCTCGTGCAAATTTGCAGACCATTCTGGACAATCTCACCTCGGGGGTGGTGGTGCTGGCGCCTGATGGTGTCATCGTTTCCTCCAACCCCGGTGCCACCCGCATCCTGCAGTTGCCGTTGGCGGCATATGAAGCGCAGCGCCTGGCCGATGTGCCGGGCTTGCAAAGCTTTGGCGATGCGGTGCAGAACCAGTTTGTGCAATACCTGAGCAGTCGTACCGAACATGGATTGGACCACTGGCAACAGTCCTTTGAGTTGGGGGGCAGCGCCGCGGTCCAAAGTCCTTTTGAGCGTGCCGTAACCCTGGTGGCGCGTGGTGCAGAATTGCCCGGCGCTCAGCGCCTGCTGGTGTTCGACGATATTTCCGAAATCGTGTCCGCACAACGGGCCCAGGCCTGGGGCGAAGTGGCACGCCGCCTGGCACACGAAATCAAGAACCCGTTAACTCCCATTCAACTCTCTGCCGAGCGCATGGAGATGAAGCTGGCCAGCAAGTTGGAGGGTACCGAACTCGCCATCCTCACCAAGTCGGTCAAAACTATTGTCGACCAGGTCGATGCAATGAAACGCCTGGTCAACGAATTCCGTGACTATGCGCGCCTGCCGTCTGCAGAACTCAAGCCAGTAGATCTGAATGCACTGGTGCATGACGTTCTGCAGCTTTACGAATCCGATGCCAGCAAGGTGGTCTTGCTGGCCGATTTGGATGAAACCTGCCCCCCGGTGCGCGGTGATGCACAGCAGCTGCGCCAGGTGATCCACAACCTGGTGCAGAACGCGCAAGATGCCACCGAGTCTGCCGCCTTGCCCGAAGCGGGTCGCGTCACGATCCGCACCCAGTACCTGGCAGAGGCAGACCGTGTGCGCCTCTCGGTGCAAGACCAGGGCACCGGGTTTCCTGAACACATCCTCAAGCGTGCGTTTGAACCCTATGTCACGACCAAGGCCAAAGGCACGGGCCTGGGGCTGGCGGTCGTCAAAAAAATTGCCGATGAACACGGCACCCGTGTTGACATTACCAACCGCACAGCGGAAGGCAAAGTGACTGGGGCGCAAGTGTCGTTATCATTGGCCGTAGATCACAGCGCACAAGGTTGAGTGCGGACAAGGGCATCAAAGGGACTGCGCTAACAATGGCAAACATACTGGTAGTAGACGACGAGCACGGCATTCGGGACCTGCTGTGGGAAATTCTCAATGACGAAGGCCATACCGTCGAACTTGCCGAGAACGCGGCGCAAGCCCGTGCAGCGCGCCTGCGCGAGCGACCAGACCTGGTTCTGCTAGACATCTGGATGCCAGATACGGACGGTGTCACCTTGCTCAAGGAGTGGTCGTCCACCGGTGCGTTGACCATGCCCGTCATCATGATGAGTGGCCACGCCACCATTGATACCGCCGTAGAGGCTACCAAGATCGGTGCGCTGGCGTTTCTGGAAAAACCCGTCACCCTGCAAAAGCTGCTCAAAGCGGTAGAACAAGGACTGGCGCGCAACAACCTGCGCAAGCCTACGCCGCTGCCCATGGCCAGTTTGCCAAGCGCAGAACCGCTGGCTGCACCCACCGCTGTTATCGTGGCCACGGTGGATGCGGGCCCGGTGTCCGAGCAACGCTTCATGCTGGACAAACCTCTGCGTGAGGCACGCGACGAGTTTGAGAAGGCCTACTTTGAGTACCATCTGGCCAAGGAAAATGGCTCCATGACGCGTGTAGCCGAGAAAACCGGGCTGGAGCGAACCCACTTGTACCGCAAGCTCAAACAATTGGGTGTGGATCTGACCCGTGGCAAACGAAATGGCCCTTAAAGTAATGCTATAATTCAAGGCTCAGGCCCGGTAGCTCAGTCGGTAGAGCAGAGGATTGAAAATCCTTGTGTCGGTGGTTCGATTCCGCCCCAGGCCACCAAACCTAAAAATGGCTTCCAGCAATGGAAGCCATTTTTTTTGCCTCTTCGCTTGTGCCTTTCCTCTGGCCTAGTCCACACGGGCTCTTGATGCCAAGATGGCTCGGCGTTAGGCTTGCCTCCAGTACGAACCTCGTTGAGCGCACGGCAAGGCGGGTTGGCAAAATAAAACAGGCTGGAGTAACATGCAGCCGACAACACGAGGGGTTCTCATGTTTAGCAGGTTTCGGGGCAAAGGTGATACGCCAGATCCCGCCAGGGATGCGCCGGATTCGCGCGGCCTGGAGGTGAAAGAGGACGACCCCGATACGGCATGGGGCCTGTGGGACAGTGCCCTTGCCGAGCAAGATTCGCGGTTTGTGGATCTGCCCCCTGTTTCCCGGGCCATGCCGCTGGCGCCAGAGCCCAGTGCACGCAGCCAAGCCAAGGCTGCAGAAGCCTTCCCCGACCTCGATCTCCCTACCCAGCCCATGGGCCTGGAGGAAACCAGCCCTGCCCAGCGCATGAAAGCCGCACTGGACATTGTCGAGCTGCATCACCATCGCATCGCCAACACCATCCGCACTCTGTGGGGATACAAGGAATGCAGCGTGTACATCAACAAGCTGATCATGAACGGCGGTGACGGCATGGGCAATGCCCGTATTGGCTTCAACCAGGAAGCCGCCGACGCCATGATGGTGCTGGCGGACTTGCACGATGCCGAATTTGGCCCGGCCGATGGTGGCGGGGGCCTGGGGTTTGCCGACTCTTCCTTCCACGCCGGTTTCAACGGCCACCGCGGCTAGGCCGCGACGCCTGACGCTGCTGCGTTACCAGTCCAGCAGCGTCAGCCCTACGCTCAGCACCGTGCGGCGGCGGTTGTAGTCCATCAACGAATCTCCGTATCCGCTGAACAGCTCGGTGTGAAAGCGCAAGCTGCTGCGGTCGCTGTGGTTGCCGGCCGATCCGATTTTGTGCAGCCAACCCAGGCGTACCGAACCATTGCCTTCGCCTTTAAGCGAATGGCGCAGCGTGAGCGCCAGGGTGTTGCTGGGGTCTACATTCCAGGCTGCGGCCACCTCAGCGCGGCCCACCATGTCTTCGATGTCCGGGTTGTCGTCGCTGGCGGCATCTTCGGGCAGGCGTTGCCACAGGCTGGCATTGATGGCCACCTTGCTGCCCAGCTCCAGCCCGGCGCGGGCAATCACCCGGTTCCAGCTGCGCGAGAGCGGCAGGCTCTGGCCGTTGCTCTGGTGGTTCAGGCTCACGCCGCCGTAGCGCAGGCGCCAGCCCGAGGGCAGGGCCGATTCCAGCGGGAAGATGTAGGTGAGTTCAGGCTCGTGGTCGGTGGCGCGGAAGGGGCGCGACAGGTCGGCATTGAACAGCTGCCAGTAGGACTGCTGGCTGTAGGCAAACCACAGCGAATCGAGCCGATTCGGGTCACCCCCGGTCAGCAGGCCCTGGGCCACCTTGGTACGCACCGAGAGCTGGACGCGGGTTTCGGTGGTGGTGTAAGGCTGGTAGCTGGCCGTGTGCCCCGCCGCAGGCGAGCTGGGGGCGGTGTTCACACTGTCCGAACCGATGACCGAGAGGCTGATGGGCCGATAGCCGCGGATGCCAAAGGTACCGCAGTCGCTCGCGGGTTCCAGCTCCCAAAAGCGCGACAGGGGCGTGGCGGCGGGGTTCTTGCAGCTCACCACCTCCACGGGCACAGGGGTGTTCACGCTCGGGGAGGGCTGTGCCACGGGCTGGTTGCTGGCCATGGCTTCCGTGCCATTTTGGCGAAACCCCAAGTCCTGGGCGATGACCCCCGTAGATACTGCGCAAGCAGCTATAAAAACAAGAGCAAACAGGGGGCGTGGCGTCATTTTTGGGCAGCGGCTTGGGCCGCGTTGGCTTGGGCTTTGGCAGCAAACTCGGCGCGCAGGGCGCGCAGCTTTTCGCGCGGGTCTTCTTTCACGGTGGTCTGGTCCAGGCCCATTTCGGCAATAAAGCGGCTGGGCAGGGCGGCCACCATCTCGCGGCCTTTTTTGCGGCGGCGCGTCCAGCTCACGGCCAGGCTGCGCTGGGCGCGGGTGATGCCCACGTACATCAGGCGGCGCTCTTCCTGCAGGCGGGTGGCCATGTCGTCGTTGGCGGCTTCGTCGGCCATGCTGGAGCCGCCCAAGGTGTCGGCGCCGTCGCCCAGCTTGAAGGGCAACATGCCCTCGGTCACGCCCACCAGCATCACATGCGGCCACTCCAGCCCCTTGGAGGCATGCAGGGTGGACAAGGTGACTACGTCCTGGTCCTTCTCGCGCTCGCTGATGGTGGAGAGCAGGGCGATGGTTTGCGCTACTTCCAGCAGGCTTTTGACCTCGCGGGCGGTGACGCCGGCTGCGTCTTCAATCTGCCCGCCGCAGCGCTGCGCCATCCAGTCGCAAAACTCCAGCACGTTGGTCCATTTGGCGGCGGCGACCTTCTCGCTTTCTTCACCGTCGTACAAGTGTTTTTCGTAGCCAATTTCCTTGAGCCATTCGGCCATGAAGGCGGTGGCGGCCTCTGCGCCTTCGGTGTGGCGTGCGCGGAATTCCAGGTCGTTGATGTAGCGGCCAAACTCGTGCAGGCTGCCCAGCGCCTTGGTGCTGAGTGCCGCGGCCAGGGACGAAGAAAACAGCGCCTCAAACAGGCTCAGCTTGTACTGGCTGGCGTACACGCCCAACGTGCCCAGCGTGGTGTGGCCAATGCCACGTTTGGGCGTGGTCACCGCACGCAGAAACGCCGGGTCGTCATCGTTGTTGCTCCACAGACGAAACCAAGCGCACAGGTCGCGGATTTCGGCACGGTCAAAAAAGCTCTGCCCGCCCGACACCTTGTAGGGAATGCCGGCTTTGCGCAACGCCTTCTCAAACGGCTTGGCCTGGTGGTTGGCGCGGTACAACACGGCAAAGTCGCGGAACTCCTTGTACTGCTTGCCCTGCATGTCGGCCAGGCCTTCAGCACGCAGGCTCTGGATGCGGGCCACGGCGCGTTCGGCCTCGTGTTCTTCGTTGTCGGCGTCCACCACACGCACCGGTTCACCCTCGCCCAGCTCGCTGAACAGCGTCTTGGGAAACAGTTTGGGGTTGGGGCCGATCACGTTGTTGGCCGCACGCAGGATGGCGCTGGTAGAGCGGTAGTTCTGCTCCAGCTTGATGACCTTGAGCGTGGGGAAGTCCACCGGCAGCTTCTTCAAGTTGTCCAGCGTCGCGCCGCGCCAGCCGTAGATGGACTGGTCGTCGTCACCCACGGCGGTGAAGCGCGCCTTCTCGCCTACCAGCAACTTCAGCACCTCGTACTGCGTGGCGTTGGTGTCCTGGTACTCGTCCACCAGCACATGGCCCAGCTTGGCCTGCCAGCGTTCGCGCACCTCGGGGTAGTCGCGCAGCAGCTTCAGGGGCAGGCTGATCAGGTCATCAAAGTCCACGCTTTGGTACGCGGTTAGCCGCTCTTCGTAGCGCCCCATCACGGTGGCGATGATGCGTTCGTTGTCGTCGGCCGCCTGCGCCAGGGCTTCGGCAGAGGTCAGCCCTGCGCTTTTCCACGCGCTGATGGTCCACTGCCACTGGCGCGCCGTGGCTGCGTCCACGGTGCCGCCCGCATCCTTGAGGATGCTGGTCACATCGTCACTGTCCAGAATGCTGAACTGGGGCTTGAGGCCCAGTACCGCGCCGTCTTCGCGCAGCATGCGCACGCCCAAAGCGTGGAAGGTGCATACCAGCACGTCCTTGGCGGCCCGGCCAATCAGGGTTTTGGCACGCTCGCGCATTTCGGCGGCGGCCTTGTTGGTGAAGGTGATGGCGGCAATGCGGTTGGCCGGCATGCCCATTTGCATGAGGCGCCCAATTTTGTGGGTGATTACCCGCGTTTTGCCCGAACCGGCCCCGGCCAGCACCAAGCAGGGCCCGTGCAGGTAATTCACCGCCTCTTGCTGGGCGGGGTTCATGCCGTGGTTGGCGCTGGGGGAGGAGGGGGCAGACATGGCAAACGCGAGGAGGGAAAAGGAGTACCGGGGAAGGCGGCCGCAAGGACCGGGATGGGGCCGGCGCGCCATCTTAACGGGTCAGCAAAACCCGTGCCCTGGCTGCGTTGCTTGTCAGCCCGGTGGCAGGCCCGGCGCCCAAACCCCGCCACAATGGAGCCCGTGCTGCACATCCTGACCGTCACCTTCCCCTTCTTTGCCCTGGTGCTGTGCGGCTACCTCGCCGCCCGCCGCGGCATGCTGCCGCTGGCGGCCATTCCCGGGCTCAACGGCTTCGTGCTGTTTTTTGCACTGCCTTGCATGCTCTACCGCTTTGGCGCCAGTACGCCGATAACCGAGCTGCTGGACGTGCACGTGGCGCTTACCTACCTGGTGTGCGCCCTTGTTATGGTGGGTTTTGTGGTCGCGGTCACGCTGCATGGCCGCATTGGCTGGAACGACGCCGCTTTTGGCGCGCTGGTGGGCGCCTTCCCCAACACCGGTTTTATGGGCGTGCCGCTGCTGGTGGCACTCTTGGGCGCCAAGGCCGCGGGCCCGGCCATCGTCACCATTCTGGTGGACATGGTGTTTACGTCCTCGCTGTGTATTGCACTCTCGCGTCTGGGCGGTACCGATGGGGTGTCTGCCACCCAGGCCGCCAAAAACGCCCTCAAGGGCGTTGCGGCCAACCCCATGCCCTGGTCCATTCTGTTGGGCGCGTTGGTGTCGGCCCTGCAGATCGAGTTTCCCAAGCCTGTGGTCACCACCGTGGGCCTGCTGGCCGATGCGGCCTCGCCCGTGGCGCTGTTCACCATTGGCGCAGTGCTGGCCCGCTCCCAAATGCTTGCCAAGGATGACAAAACCCATGAAGTGCATTGGCAAGAATACGTGCCGGTGGCGCTCATCAAACTGTTTTTGCACCCACTGCTGGTGCTGCTGGTGGGTGTGTCGGCCGTGAGCCTGGGTGTGCCCATCGACAAGTTCGCCCTCACCGTGCTGGTGCTGCTGGCCGCACTGCCCAGCGCCAGCAATGTGTCGCTCTTGGCCGAGCGATTTGGCGCCGACAACGGCCGCATCGCCCGCATCATCCTGGTCTCCACGGCGGCGGCGTTTTTTACCTTCTCCGGGGCCGTGGCCTTGATGGTGGGTATTTGATTGCTATCGTTTCAGTAGCTGTTTGCGCATATTCCACAAGGGCTAGGGGCCCTTTTGGCTTCAAACGGACGCTGCCCCCGGGTTTGGTGGTGGCTTTGCCCGGCGCTGCACAATAGGCGCATGGACGTTCTTACCCATCTTGTTTCCACCATCACCCGCCTGGCCCTCAAGCTGCTGCTGATTGCCGCCGCTGCCGTGTTTGCCCTGAGCCTGCTGTGTGTGGCGCTGCTGAGCCTGGCGTTTGTGCTGCTCAAGGCACTGCTCACCGGCCGCAAACCCGCGTTTGTGACCACCTTCCAGCACTTCAACCAAGCCCGCCAGCAGTTCAAACGCGGCGGCTGGAGCGCTGGTCCGGCTGGCGCCGGCGGATTTTCGCCAGCGGGTGAGGTGGTGGACGTGGTCGATGTGCAGGCCCACGAGGTGCGGGATGACCAGGCCTTGCCATACGGGCCGGGTGCGGACAGGCGTTAGCAGTTTGCTATACAAACAGTAGCTGCTAGTGAATATTCCACGGGGGCTGGAGCCCTAAAAAGCTCTAAATCGCCAGCGGATCCACGTCAATCGCCCAACGAATCAAGCCTTTGCATTCGGGCTGGCTGCGGGTGGCGTGCAGCACGTTTTGCCAGCCGTTCAAAAACTGCTGCAGCGCCGCGCGGGACGGGCTCTCGATCAGCATCTGGGCGCGCTCTACGTTGGCGATGCGCTGGATGGTCATGGGCACGGCGGGGTACAGCGTGAGTTGGTCCAGCACCGGAGCCCAGCCCTCCCATTCCAGCATCTCGGTTTGTGCAAACGTGCGCGCAGCGTTCAAGAAGGCTTGCGCAGCTTCCTGCGTTTTGGCGTCGGCACGCACCAGGGCCTGGGCACTGAAGGGCGGCATGGCGGCCTGTTCGCGTTCCTTGAGCTGCTGCTCGGCAAAGGCCGGGTAGTCGTGGCGCTTGAGCGCTGCGTACAGCGGGTGCGTGGGCTGGAAGGTCTGGATCCACACCTCGCTTTGCGCGCCCAGTGACGCATCACGTCCGGCGCGGCCGGCGGCTTGCATCAAGAGGCTGAACAGGCGTTCGGGCGCGCGGAAGTCGCTGCTGAACAGCGCGTTGTCGGGGTTCACCGCCGCCACCAGCGTGATGCGGCGGAAATCGTGGCCCTTGGCAATCATCTGGGTGCCCACCAGCACATCCACATCGCCCGCGTGGACGGCGGCCAGTTGCTCTTCCAGCGCGCCCTTGAGGCGGGTGCTGTCCGCGTCGATGCGGGCGATGCGCAGGTGCTCGCCCCTGGGGTTTTGCGGTGTAACCGAGCCGGCCCGCCGCACGTCCACCAGCAGCTCGGCCAGGTGTTCTTCCAACTGTTCGGTGCCGCGGCCGATGGGGGCGATGTCCACATTGCCGCAGTCCGGGCAGGCGCGTGGCACCCGTTCGGTAAAGCCGCAGTGGTGGCAGCGCAGCGTGCGGTCGATCTTGTGGAACACACGAAACGCGCTGCAGTGCGGGCATTCACTTTTCCAGCCACAGTCGTCGCAGGCCAGCACCGGGGCGTAGCCGCGGCGGTTCAAAAACACCATGCACTGCTCGCCACGCGCCACACGTTCCTTGATGGCGTCGATCAGCGGCAGCGAAAACACCGCCTTGCGCGGCTGGTGGTTCATGTCCACGCGGCGCACCAGCGGCAGCTTGCTGGTTTCGCCCACGCGGCTGGGCATGTGCAGGCGCAGGTAGCGCCCGCCGTCCTCAGAAGGGCGGCTGTGGTGCCAGCTCTCCAGCGAGGGTGTGGCCGAGCCCAGAATCACCTGGGCACCTTCGAGCTTGCCGCGGTAGACCGCGAGGTCGCGCGCGGAGTAGCGTGCGCCTTCGCTGCTTTTGTAGCTGGGGTCGTGTTCTTCGTCCACCACGATCAGGCGCAGTTTGGGCAGGCTGGCAAACACGGCCATACGCGTGCCCAGCACAATGCGCGCCGCGCCGCCGTGGGCGGCCAGCCAGCTTTTCAGCCGCTGCGGGTTCGTCATGCCGCTGTGCAGGCTGACCACAGCGTGTTCGCCATACAGCGGCGCAAAACGTGCCTTGAAGCGTTCTTCCAGCTGTGGCGTGAGGTTGATCTCGGGCACCATGATCAAGGCCTGGGCGTCCGGGTCGGCCGCCAGCAGCTTGTGCACACAGTGCAGGTACACCTCGGTTTTGCCGCTGCCGGTGGCGCCAAACAGCAAAAAGGGGCCGGAGTGGCCGTCGATCTGGCCTATCACCGTGGCCTGCTCGGGCGTCAGCACCGGGGCGGCCAGCACGGCACCGGTCGCGCCCTCGGTCGGTTTTTTGCGTTTGAGGCGGCGCGCCATTTGCTCGGGGCTCAGCTCCCGCAGCTGCGGCGGCAGGGCGGCCAGTGCCACTTCGCCGGCCGAGCGCTGGTAATAACTGGCCGTGAATGTAAGCAGTTGTTGCCACTGGGCCGAAAGCGGCGCAATGCCCTCCAGCGCCCCCGCAATCGCCCGCACCTTGCCCGGGTCGAACTCGCCCGTGGCCTCGGCCCCGCCGCTGTTCCACACCACGCCCAGGGTTTCGCGGTTGCCCAGGGGCACACGC
Organism: Rhodoferax sp. TS-BS-61-7; assembly: GCF_002943465.1. Classification (GTDB taxonomy): domain Bacteria; phylum Pseudomonadota; class Gammaproteobacteria; order Burkholderiales; family Burkholderiaceae_C; genus Allorhodoferax. The sequence goes on along the minus strand of NZ_PTQY01000003.1, from coordinate 572,634 downwards.
ACCAGCGTGCCGGCCGGGAGCGGCTGCTCACTTTGGTAGGTCAGCACCGGCCCCAGCGCGGCATGCGCGGGCGTGTTCACCAGCACGGGCAGCCAGCAGCTCATGGGGTGGGCACCGTGCCGAAAGCAGCGGGAGAGAGGTGACGTGGCACTTGGGGTAATTTATTGATGTGAACTGGCGAAATAAAGCCTAAGTGGTTGATTTCAAAGTACTTTACAGTTCGTTCACGTTTTCTGTGGATAACTTTGTTGATATCTATGCCCCGCAGGGGCCGAAGCCTTGTAAATCAAGGGTTTGCTTGCGGTGCCCAGAAAAAAAGCAAACTTCAAACTCCTTATGAATCAAGCACTTACGGGCGCTATTTCTTTGATAGCGGCCATCCCCCATGTGGGGGAAGGGATAACCCTAGGACCCCCATTTTTGTGCATAAGTAAGTTTGGACAACTTCGGTTTGGTGCATGAATCGTGGTAAAGAAATTACCCACGCAGGCGTTTGGAGTGGGAATGAACCGCTTCCACCAGCGCCGCCACATGTTCGGGCGGGGTGTACTGGCTGATGCCATGGCCCAGGTTGAAGATGTGGGTGGGACCGGTTCCACTGCCTTGGTAAGGCGCGCCAAAACTGTCCAGCACCTTGGCCACTTCGGTTTGGATAGCAGCTGGTGGCGCAAACAGGACGTTGGGGTCGATATTGCCTTGCAGTGCTTTGCCAGGGCCATTTTCCAAACCACCCACCAAGGTTCGTGCTTGGGCCAAGTTCACGGTCCAGTCCAGGCCCAGCACGTCGCAGTCCAGTGCCTTCATGTCTTGCAACCACAGGCCACCGCCTTTGGTGAACACCAGGCGCGGCACCACCTTGCCGTCGGCGCCATGGCGCTTGAGCTGGGCCAGCACACGTGCGGTGTAGGCCAGGCTGAACTGTTGGAAGGCGCCATCGGCCAGCACGCCGCCCCAGCTGTCAAAAATCATCACGGCCTGGGCGCCCGCGTCGATCTGCGCATTCAGGTAGGCCGCCACCGAGTCGGCGTTGATGGCCAGCATGGTGTGCATCAGGTCGGGGCGGCTGTAGAGCATGGTCTTGACCAAGCGGTAGTCGTCGCTGCCCTTGCCTTCGACCATGTAGCAGGCCAGCGTCCAGGGGCTGCCGCTGAATCCGATCAGCGGCACGCGGCCCTTGCCGTCCTGCGTGAGCGCCTTGCGGATACTGCTGACCGCGTCAAACACGTACTGCAGCTTGGCCATGTCGGGCACTGCGAGCTTGGCCACATCCGCTTCGGTTTTGATGGGGCTGGCAAAGCGCGGGCCTTCGCCCTGCGCAAAACTCAGGCCCAGGCCCATAGCGTCGGGCACGGTGAGGATGTCGCTGAACAAAATGGCCGCATCCAGCGGATAACGCTCCAGCGGCTGCAGGGTGACTTCGGTGGCGTACTGGGTGTTGGTGGCCAGGCCCATGAAGCTGCCGGCGGTGGCGCGCGTGGCCACGTACTCGGGCAGGTAGCGGCCGGCCTGGCGCATCAGCCACACGGGGGTGTGGGGCGTGGCCTGGCGCATGCAGGCTTGCAAAAACGTGGGGTTGTGCAGGGTGTCGAAAGACAGGGCGGCTTGGGCGTGCGGGTTGGTGTCGGTCATAGACCGATTGTCGCAGGCCAGACTTCACTCGCCCTTGCGCTGGCGCAAGCCGCTGCGGGCTCAGGCGTGGCGCGCGTGCTCCACCTTCAGGCACTTGTTTTGCACCACCCGCAGGCCGGCGGCACGCGCCTTGGCTGCGGCCACCTCGTGCGCAATGCCCAGTTGCAGCCAGAGGGCGGGCGCGCCAATGGCGATGGCTTCGTCCACCACGGGCGGCACGTCCTCGCTGTTGCGGAACACATTCACCAGGTCGATGTGTTCGTGCTGCGCGGCCTCGCTCAGCGTGGCATAGGCCTTTTCGCCCAGGATTTCGCTGGCATTGGGGTTGATGGGCACGATGCGCCAGCCGTGCGCCTGCATGTACTGCGCCACGCCAAAACTGTCACGGTGGGGCTTGGGCGACAGGCCCACCACGGCCACGGTCAGGGGCTTTGCCACCAGTTCGGCAATTGTTTGGGTTTCGGTCAGGGCAGCGTTCATGGTTTTACAGGGTGGCAATGGCGCTGCGCAGCTCGCCGGGTGTCAAGATTTCGGACAGCACCACCGGCGCCTTGCCCGGGGCATACAGCACATACACCGGCACGCCGCTGCGGCCCAGCGCCTGCAGGGCCTGGGTGATGGCGGGGTCGCGCCGGGTCCAGTCGGCGCGCAGCAGCGTGACCTGTTTGGCCGCCAGGTCGGCCTGCACCTCGGCGTTGGACAGCGTGGTCTTCTTATTCACCTGGCAGGTGATGCACCAGGCTGCGGTGAAATCCACAAACACCGGTTTGCCCTGCGCCAGCGCCGCCGGCACGCTGTCCGCCGTCCAGGCTTGCCAGCCGGGTTGGGAGGGGCCCGCAGACGCTGTGCTGGCCGCCTCAGCATCCGAGTTCATGGCATATTGGCCACTAGCCCACGCAAACACTGCGCAAGCAGCTATGGAAATGGTAGCAAGCAGGGTGCGGCTACGCCCTTGCAGGCCCAGCGACCAGACCAGCATGCACAGGCCCAGGATCAGCAGCAGCAGGCTGGCCGCGCCGTCCACGCCACTCAGGTGGCCCAGCACCCACACCAGCCACACCACCGTGGCCGCCATGGGGAAGGCCATGAAGTGGCGCAGCGTGTCCATCCACGCGCCGGGCCGTGGCAGCCAGCGGGCGACAGACGGCACCCAGCTGGCCAGCAGGTAGGGCAGCGCCAGGCCCAGGCCCAGCGCCGCAAAAATGGCCAGTGCCTGCGCGCCCGGCAGCGTGATGGCGTAGCCCAGCGACGCGCCCATGAAGGGTGCGGTGCAGGGTGATGCCACGGCCACTGCCAGCACGCCGGACAAAAACGCCTCACCCACCGGATGCCGCAGCTGCAGCGTGGCCAGGCGCTGCGGCAGCACGCTGCCCACGTTGAGCCAACCGGCCAGATTCAGCGCAATCAGCGTGAACAGCAGCGCCAGCGCCACGACCACGCCGGGTGTCTGCAGCTGAAAGCCCCAGCCCAGTTGCTCGCCCCCTGCGCGCAGCGCCAGCAGCAGGCCGCCCAGCGCCAGAAACGACAACACCACCCCCGCCGTGTACGCCAGGCCCTGGGCGCGTTGGGCAGAGCGTGACTGGCCACTCTGCGTGGCAAAGCCCAGTACCTTGATGGCCAACACCGGGAACACGCAGGGCATGAGGTTGAGGATCAGCCCGCCCAACAGCGCCGTGGCCAGTACCCACAGCAGGCTGCCGGGCACGGCAGGGGCGCTGGTCTGGGCCTGTTGGGCGTTGGCCGCCAATGCGGCCTGCAGTGCGGCGGGCACTTCGGCGCGGGCGGCGGTGGCGGGCCAGCTGCCTTGTACGGTGGCCTCGGCACGCAGGCGCTCGTTGCCCAACACCAGCACCCAGGCCACAGTGCTGGGGCTGGTGTAACGCTGGGCCGAGTGCGGCACCTGGGCGGTCCACACGCCGTCTTGCCAGCCTTGGGTGCCTGCTTGGTCCGCGGCACTGGACTTCACCCGATCACCCTCCCCGGGCAGGGCGGGGGTGTGCAGCAGCTCGTGGGTTTCGGGGAAGGCGTTGATGGCCTTGCCGCGCCAACTGGCTGGCAAGCCGCTCACGCGCAGCGCCACGCCGGTGTCGGACACCGTGGCCTGGACGGGGCCGGCAAACGGTTTGGGGGCAGCGGCCCAGGCCGCCTCAAAACTGGCCCGGTGCAGCGCAGTGGAGCCACGCAGCGGCAGGCGCAGTGCAAATTCACCTTCTTGCGGAATACATTCTTGGCGGCACACCAGCCAGCTGGCGGATAGGCGCACTTCTAGGTCCTGCGCCAGGCCGCTGGGGCGGAAGTCGGGCGCAATCGTCAGCGGCAGCGGCAGCAGCACCGTGCCTTCAAATCCCAGGTTGGCCAGGCTGCCGATAGCAATCTTGTGCGGCGTGGGCCAAGCAATGTCGCCTGCCGTCACGCCCGCAGGCAGAGTCCAGGTCAGCGTGGTGGGCAGGCCGGAGTCGCCGGGGTTTTTCCAGTAGGTGTGCCACTGGGGTTGGTGCTGCAGTTGCAGGCCCAGCCATACCTGGGCGCCCGGCGCCACGCCCTGGGGCGCGTAGGCCAACAGCTCGGCGCGCACCTGTTCGGTCTGTACCACCGCCGTGGCAGCCCCGGTTTTTGTGTCAAATTGGGCTCTAGCCCCCGTAGATATTGCGCAAGCAGCTATTAAAAAGAGAGCGATTCGGGTACGCCAAAGGGCGGGGCGAAGGGATCGGAAAGAAAACAAGGTCATTGCGGGGTGGGAGCTGCGGCGAGCCCAATAGTTCCGGGGGCGTTCAAGCGGGTGGGGTGGTGGCGGTAAATACAGTAGGCAACTTGCGGGGCGCATGGATGCGCAGCTGCTTGTTCACATTTTCCTGGCCAAACACCACCGTGATGTCGGACACAGCCACGCCAAACAAGGGTGCTAAAAAGCGCACCATGTGGTCTGTGGCTTTGCCGTTCTGCGGCGCTGCGGTCACGCTCACCTTGAGTTGGGTGCCTTTGGGTTTGCCAATGGCGTCTTTGCTGGCGGCGGGTTTGCCCAAAATATTGACGATCAGGGTGTCCCCCTCCCAGGCAAAAAAGGAGTCGCCGGTGGCATTGCGGGGGCGCGGGGCAGACATGCGCGCATCATAGTGGGCGCCTTGCGCATGCCTTTTGCTTGACCGGGGCCAAGGTGGGCGTTGATACTTTGCCCAGAGCACCATAGCTTTCATCACCAGGGAGTGAGCAGTTTTGCCCCAGCCAGCCGGTTTTGCAGCGCGTTTTCCCGTCCTGTCCTTGCGCCAGACGCTGATGCTGGGGGTAGCGCTCGGCATTTTGTTGCCGGCGCTGTTTCTGGCGTATTTCCAGGTCACTGCCAAGCTCAAGACCGAGGTGGCCCTGCGGGTGGAGGCGCCCATGCGCCAGTACGCCGAGGTGCTGTCGCGCGGCATGGCGGTGGCGGTGTGGAACCTGGACCGCGGCGTGGCCAGCGAGCTGGTGGACGCGGTGATGCGCAACCCCGATGTGGTGAGCGTGACCGTGACCGACGAGTTTCAGGATGTGTTTGTGCGCAAGCACAACGATGCCTTGCCGCCAGGCACCACGCTGAGCGACCAGCGCGACATCATTTACAACGGCACCCGGGTGGGCCGCCTGACGGTGGAGATGACCTCTCAGCGTATTGAGCGCGAGATGCGCCAGGACCTGCTGCGTTTTGGCCTGGCGCTGGTGTTGCAAATGGCGTTGGCCTTTTTGGTGATCTGGCCGCTGTTCAACCGCCGCGTGCTCAAACCCCTGCTGGAGCTGCGTGAAGACGCTCGCCGCCTGGCGCGCGGCGAACTGGCACTGCCGCTGTCGCCCCAGCGCAAGGACGAGATGGGCGAGCTGGCCCACGCGCTGGACACCATGCGCACCGACTTGGCCGCCCTGATGGCCGAGCGCGAGCAAAAAACCCAGGCCCTGCAGCTGGAGCTGGCCGAACGTGAGCGCACCGAAGAGGCGCTGCGTGTGAGCCAGACCAAATTCAAGGCGATTTTTGACGCCTCACCCGTGTCCATGTCGGTGTCGCGTGTAGGCACTGACGATATCCAGACCATGGATGTGAACAGCGCCTGGGTGCGCGTGTTCGGGCTGGACCGGGAGGTGGCCATTGGCTCCAATGGTGCGCGTACCGGTATCTGGAAAGACGTGGCTCAGCGCGAAGAGGGCAACCGCATCCTGCAAGAACGCGGCGAGTTGACGGGCTACCGCGCCTGGATGCTGCACGGCGTGACCCGGGCCGAGATGTTGTGCGAGTTGTCGGGCCGCATGGTGGTGTTGGGCGGGGAGCGTGTGCTCATCATGGCGTTTGACGACATCACCGCCAAACACCGCTACGAAGAAAACATCCTGCAGCTCAACGCCACGCTGGAACACCGTGTGCAAGAGCGCACCCAGGAGCTGTCTGCCACGCTGGCCCAGCTCACAGCGGCCCAGGGCGAGCTGGTGCGGGCCGAAAAAATGTCGGCCCTGGGTTCGCTGGTGGCCGGCATTGCGCACGAGCTCAACACCCCCATTGGCAACAGCCTGACCGTGGCCAGCACCTTGCAAGACCACGCCAACAGCTTTGCCAATGGCATGGCCCAGGGCCTCACGCGCAGCCGGCTGGAGGAGTTTGTGGGCAACACCCGGCAGGGGGCCGGCATTCTGATGCGCGGCTTGCAACACGCCGCCGAGCTGGTGTCCAGCTTCAAGCAGGTGGCGGTGGACCAGACCAGCCTGAACCGCCGCAGCTTCGACCTGCAGGCCACGGTCAGTGAGATCCTGCTCACCCTGGGGCCCACCATCCGCAAATCCAACCACCAGGTGGACTGCGACATTGCCGAGGGCATCGTGATGGATAGCTACCCCGGCCCGCTGGGCCAGGTGCTGACCAACCTGATCAACAACGCGCTGCTGCACGCCTTCGAGGGCATGGAGCGCGGCACGGTGCAGGTCAGCGCCGCCCTGACCAACGACGGTGCGGTGCGCCTGCTGGTCAGCGACAACGGGGCCGGTATTCCGCAGGCGCACCTGGCCCGCGTGTTTGACCCCTTTTTCACCACCAAACTGGGCCAGGGCGGCAGCGGCCTGGGCCTCAACATCGTCTACAACCTGGTCACCAAATCCCTGGGGGGCACCGTGCATGTGGCCAGCAGCCCCGGCCAGGGTGCCACCTTCAGCATGGTGCTGCCGCGCAGCGCCCCGGTGGTGGCGTTTGACCAGCCCGAGCCCGAAGCCCTGGCGCGTTAGCCTGGCCTAAGATAGGCGCATGCAAAACCCTTCCCGTTTTTGGGCCGACTGGAGCACGCGCGACTTTGCGCAGTGCCAGACCGATGGCCGCCTGGGCGCCACCATCGCCGTGTTGCCCGTGGCTGCCACTGAGCAACATGGCCCGCACCTGCCGCTGCGGGTGGACACTGCCCTGGTGGACGGCGTAGTAGCCGCCACCGTGCACCACATTCCGGCGGACGTGCCCGCCCTGTTTTTGCCTACCCAGGCGGTGGGTTTCAGCCCCGAACATGCGCGTTTTCCGGGCACGCTGACGCTGAAGGCCGAAACTGTCATTCGCCTGTGGACCGAGCTGGGCGAAAGTGTGGCCGCCACGGGGGTGAAGAAACTGGTGCTGCTCAATTCGCATGGCGGTCAGGTCGGCCTGCTGGACGTGGTGGCGCGTGACCTGCGCGCGCGGCTCGGCATGCTGGTCTACAGCGTGAACTGGTTTGGCCTGCCGCTGACCGGGCCTGCTGGCGAGGATGTGAACGCCTTGTTCAGCGCGCACGAACACCGCTTTGGCATCCACGCGGGGGAGATTGAAACCTCCATGATGCTGGCGCTGGCGCCCGAGCAGGTAGCCATGGCCCAGGCGCAGAACTTTGCGTCCACCTCCGAAGACCGCGCCAAAAAGTTTGCCATTCTGGGTAATGGCAAAAGCGCCAAGCTGGGCTGGCAGATGCAGGACTACAACGCAGCCGGTGCCGTGGGCAATGCTGCGGCCGCTACGGCCGAGAAAGGCCGTGCCGTGCTCGATGCCGCAGGCCGCGCGCTGGCGCAAACGCTGGCCGAGATCCACCAGCTGCCGGCCGACACGCTGCGCAACTAAGCCTTACTTCGGCGCGTCCAGCACCAGCCGCATGCCCACCAGGGTGTAGCGGGTCTGGGGTGAATTCCAGTTGCGGTAGCTGGAGCGCGCGTACAGCGACCAGGTGTGCCACGAGCCACCGCGGCGCACATACACATGGCCCTCGCTGGGCCCCTGCGGGTCTTTGGCGGGGGAGTGTGCGTAGTAGTCCTCGCCATATAAATCGTTGGTCCACTCCCAGGCGTTGCCGTGCATGTCGTACAGGCCAAAGGCATTGGGCCGGAAGCGGGCCACCGGGGCGGTGAAGGCAAAACCGTCATCACCCGCCAGCGCGTTGGCTGCGAACTTGGGCCATAGCGGTTTGGCACTGGCGTCAAAGGTGTTGGCCACCTTCAGCAGCGTGCGCGGGTCGTCACCGCTGTGGTAACGCGTGCGGGTGCCGGCGCGGGCTGCGTACTCCCATTCGGCCTCGGTGGGCAGGCGGTAGTGGCGGCCTTCCTGCTGGCTCAGCCACCGGGCCAGGGCCTGTGCGTCGTTCCAGGTGATGTTGACCACCGGGTGCTTGTCGTCCTGTGCAAAGCCGGGGTTGCGCCAGCTGTAGCGCGGGTCGCGACCTTCAAAGGCATCGCCGCGCACACTTTTTTCAGGGTCGTAGTCGGCGTTGTAACCGTAGCCGCCGGTGCCGTCCGCCTCGGACTCCGGCACGTAGTGGGAGGCTTGCACAAAATGGCGGAACTGCCCCACGGTCACCTCGGTCTGTCCCACGTAAAACGCTCGGCTGATGCGCACCCGGTGCACCGGGGCTTCGTCTTTCAGGGCTTCCAGGCGCTCGCGCTCGGCCAGGGGGTAGGCCTTTTGCAGGCGTGTCATCGGCTCATGGCTGCCCATGTGGAAGGTGCCCGCGGGAATGCGCACCAGCGTCATGCCCAGGCTGTTGGTGAGTTTGCGGGGCTGGGCCGGCGCTGTGGTTCCAGTCGCAGGCAAGGCCAGACAGGCCAGCAGGGCGCACAGCAGGGTGGTACCGGGGGCGGGGGAAGGGGGCATGGGACGCAACATGCGGCCCATTGTGGCAGCGCCGCAGCCCTCAGGCGCCGAGGGCATCCACCAGGGCCGGGGTCAGGTCGTGCAGCGTGCTGATGTGTGCATGCGCCAGCGCTTGGGCGGCGGCGTCCAGCGGAAACTCCGGGCAGGGCGCGGCAATGGCCCACATGCCGGCGGCGCGCAGGGCCCGCAGACCGCTGGGTGCGTCTTCAATACCTGCGGCATGCTCACCCGTGGTGCCCAGGCGCTGCAGGCTGCGCAGGTAAATCTCGGGGTGGGGCTTGCCGTGCTGTACATCGTCGCCACACAAGATGCTCTGGAAATATGGGCCAAAGCCGGTGCTGGCCATCGCGCACTCCACCAACACGCGTGGCGAACCCGAGGCCAGCGCCACCGGGTAACGCGCGGCCAGGGCTCGCAGCGCCGCCGCGGCACCAGGGCGTTGCGGCAGGTCCTGGGCAAACGCCAGCAGCACACGCTGCACGATCTCCTGTGCCAGCTCGGCTGCACTCAGGTGCGTGATCTGCAGGCGCAGGCGCATGCGGGCGGACCAGTCGGGGGTGCTGCGGCCCAGCAGGTCCATCTGGTCGGCCTCAGTCCACTGCTGGCCGCGCTCGGCGGCGTAGTCCGCGCGCACGCGGCGCCAGATGACCTCGGAGTCAATCAACACGCCATCCATGTCAAACACCACAGCGCGCACCGGTCCCCGCATGGCTTAGGCGCGGCCGTGGGACACGCGGGACTGGCGGGCCAGCGAATCCACGATGACCGCAATCGCCAGCACACCGCCGGTGATCATGTAACGCAGCGAGGACGACAGGTCCAGCAAGGTCAGGCCGCTGGAGATGGACTGGATCACGATGATGCCCAGCAGCGCGGAGTAGGCGCTGCCCCGCCCGCCAAACAGGCTGGTGCCACCAATCACCGCGGCGGCAATGGCGTTAAGGTTCACATCGCCCGTGCCGGCTTGTTGGCTGGCCGATGCCAGGCGGGCCGAAGCCAGCACACCGCCAAAGGCTGCCAGTACCGCGCACAACACAAAGGCGCTGGAGTACACGGCCCGCACGTTGATGCCTGCGCGGCGTGCTGCTTCGCGGTTACCACCCACAGCGTGGACCATGCGGCCCCACTGGGTGCGGGTGAGCAGGTAGTTCAGGCCGACCACCAAACCAATGAAGATGCCAAACAGCCAGGGAATGCCGCGGTCCTGGTAAAAATACAGCGCAATCAGCTCCAGCACCACCGTGGGGGTGACGGTGCGGAACAGCAGGTGCCCCAGGGACTCGCCCGACAACCCGGCGGCACGGCGGCGTGCGGCGGTGCGGTAACCCGTCACAAACATCACGATGCCGGCGAGCAGCACCACGCTGTAGGCAAAAGCTGCCGGCATGAAAAGCGACTGACCCAGGTTCACCAGCGGCGAGCCGTACGGCAGGTTGATGGAGCCGGTGCCGCCCAGGATGTACAGCTGCGCACCCAGAATGGCCAGCAGGCCGGCCAGGGTGGACACAAAACTGGGCATGCCAAAACGGTTGAACAGCTGCGCGTAGAGCAAGCCAATCACGGCGCCGGTAGCCACCGCCGCAGCGATGGCCAGGCCCACGGGCCAGCCCTGGTTGACCCAGAGCACGCCCACGATGGCGGAGGCAAAACCGCTGACCGAGCCGACCGACAGGTCGATCTCGCCCACCATCAAGATGCACACAATGCCCAGGGCGATCACACCGATGGTGGACGCATCGAACAGCATGTTGATCAGGTTGGTGCTGGACAGGAAGATGGGGTTGATGCTCTGGAACACGGTCCAGATGATGGCCAGGCCCACGATGACGGGCAGTGAGCCGAGGTCGCCGGAGCGCACGCGGTCAATGAAGGTGCGGATGGCGCCGCCAATGCCGCTGTCGACCTGGTAACGCTCGTCGCTGCGGTCCAGCAGCGCGCCGGCGGGGGCGGTGGAGGGAGTGGGAGTGGTCATGCTTGTGCGTGCTCGGTCGGGGTGGATTGGGATTGGCGGCGGTGGGAGCGGCGGGACACTGAGTTGTCAGAGGCACCGGTGATGGCACTCACCAGCTCCTGGTTGGAGGCGTCGGGGGCAAACACGCCGTTGTTCTTGCCCAGGCGCAGCACCACAATGCGGTCGGCTACGGCGCGTACGTCTTCCATGTTGTGGCTGATCATGACGACGCCCAGGCCCTTGTCGCGCACACGTTCAATCAGGTCCAACACCTCGGCAGTTTGGGCCACGCCCAGCGCGGCCGTAGGTTCGTCCAGCAAGATGAGCTTGGGCTCCATCAGCAGCGAGCGGGCAATGGCCACCGTCTGGCGCTGGCCGCCCGAAAGCGACGCCACGGGAATGCGTACGCTGGGGATGCGGGCCGACAGCTCGTTGAGCAGTTTCCAGGCCTTGACCTCCATGCTCACCTCGTCCAGTTGCAGGGGATTGAGTTCTTTGCCCAGAAAAATATTGGCCACCACGTCCAGGTTCTCGCACAGGGCGAGGTCCTGGAACACGGTGGCGATACCCAACGCCAGCGAGGCGCCGGGATCGGCCAGGCTGACAGGCTGCCCACAAAAGGTCATGGTGCCCGCGGTGGGCTGGTGCACCCCGGACAGGATCTTGACCAGGGTGGATTTGCCCGCACCGTTGTCGCCAACCAAGGCAACGACCTCTCCCGCATGGACGTCGAGATCGATATCGGTCAGCGCTGCCACAGCGCCGAAGCGCTTGGAGACTCCACTAAGACTAAGGACAAGTTCGCGCGCGGGAGCGGGTTGTTGCAATGGTTGTGCTGTCATGGTGGTTTACTTGGTGATGCCGAGTTTTTTGCAGCCTTCTGCGTAACGGTCCACGCAGAGTTCGGCCGCGGTCTGGATCGGCTTGCCGCTGACCATCTTGTCGATGATTTCGGCCTTCAGGTTCGCCGCCGTCACCACTGCAGGGGTGAACAGCTGCGAGGGGGTGTCGTACAACATCATCTCGGCCTTGGGCGTTTCACCGGCCAACAGTTTCACGGCCACTTGCGCCGCAGCGGCGGCCACAATTTCGCTGGGCTTGGAGATGGTGTTGAACTGGTCACCCGCAATGATGAGCTGCAGCGCCGCGATGGTGGCGTCGTTGCCGGACACGGGGGGCACGGGGTTCATGCCTGCGGCCTTGAAGGCGGCAATCGCACCACCGCCGGTGCCGTCGTTGGCAGCCACCACGCCGACAATCTTTTTGCCGAAACGCGAGATCTGGCCGCTGGCCCACTGTTGCGCTTTGGCGGGCACCCAATCAGGCGTGTCGTACTCGGCCAGGATTTTGTAGCCGCTGTTGTCCAGGCTGGAGTGGATGCCCTTCTTGATCAGGCCAGCGGCCGCGTCGGTAGGCGAGCCATTGATCTGCAACAGGCCCACGTCTTTGGGAGACACACCTTTGGCCTTGAGGTGGGCCACCAGGGAATCGGCAATGGCCTTGCCAATGCCTTCGTTGTTGAACGACACATAAAAGTCGGCCTTGGCAGCAGGGATGGGGCGGTCATACGCAATCACCTTGATGCCCTTGGCCTGTGCGGCTTTCACCAGCGATGCGGCGGCGGTGGAGTCCACTGGGTCCAGCACGATGGCCTTGGCACCTTGTGCGATGACGGAGTTGAACTGTTGCTGCTGGCGCGAGGCATCGCCGTCGGCGTTTTGGTACAGCACTTCGCAGGCGGCGCAGAGTTTTTTCATCTCGGCCACGAAACCGGGGCGGTCGTGCTGCTCGTAGCGGGTGGACGACTGGTCGGGCATCAAGAAAGCAATCTTGGCCGGGGCAATGGTTTGGGCGTACAGGGCGCTGGCGCCCAGGACAACGGTGGTGAGCGCGGCGGCGCGGGTGAATTTCCAGGTACTTACTTGCATGGTCATCTCCAATATATTTAGTGTCTCAAAGCAATACAAAAGCAGGCGGGGCAGGGGCATGGGGTGTTGGTGGGGTGCATTCTCCTCAGGTTGGGGCTAAAGGGCTGCCACGCAGGCGGTGCATGGCGGGTTGCAGGGCGGGGTACAGGTCTACGTACTGGGCGAACAGGTCGCTGTAGGCGACGTGGGCGTGTGGGTTGGGGGTGGTGCGAGGCACCGGCGTGACCCAGCCCTGGCGCACCGCGTCGGCGTTGATGAGCCCGGCGCCATAGGCCGCCAGCAGGGCTGCACCCAACGAGGCTTCCACGTCTTCTTGCAGCGTGTAAACCGGGCGGCCGGTCACGTCGGCAATGATCTGCATCCAGAGGTTGGAGTGGCTGGCGCCCCCCACCACCACCAGACGTTCGTCCAGCGTGGCAATGCCGTCCAGGCCTTTGACGCCGGCTTCGATGTTGTGGCGCAGCGCGTAGGTCACGCCCTCCAGCACTGCGCGGTACAGGTTGGGCCGGCCATGGTGCAGGCCCAGGCCAATGAAGGCACCGCTGGCCTTGGCGTCCCACACGGGGCTGCGTTCCCCCATCAGGTAGGGCAAAAACAGCAGGCCGTCGCCGCCCGGGGGCAGGGGCGCCGCGTCTTTTTCCAGCAGGCTGTGGGGGTCCACGCCCTGGGCTTTGGCGGCGGCAATCTCGGCCTGGCAAAAGGTCTCGCGGAACCAGGTGACCGAGGCCCCGGCGGCAATGGCGCCGCCAAACACATACAGGTCCTGGGCGCCGTTGAACACGTGCGGCATGCTGATCAGGCCGTGGCGCGCGTCCACACTGGGGCGGATGGTGCCCCAGCACATGCTGGTGCCCATCATGGCCACGTGCTTGCCAGGCTGTGCCGCGCCCGCGGCCAACGTGGCCACGGCGGCATCCACACCACCGGCCACCACCGGGGTGCCGGGCTGCAGGCCCAGGCGCGCGGCCCAGTGGGGCAGCAGCGGGCCCACCACATCGCTGGATTCGACCAGGCGGTTGGGCATCATGTGGCGCGGAATGCCCAGCATCTGTAAGGCCTCGTCGGACCAGGTGCGGGCTTTCACGTCGTAGACGCCACCGATGTTGCCGGCCGAGCTGTGGTCCACTGCCACGGCGCCGGTCAGGCGCGCATTCACATAGCTGTTGGGCGGCAGGAACTGCTGGGTTTGGGCCCACACGGCAGGCTCGTTCTCGCGCAGCCACAGCATCTTGGTGTAGCCGTAGTAGCTGTCCACGCCGTTGCCGGTGATATCAAAGAGGCGTTCCAGGTCCACATGCTTGCGCACCCAGGCCACTTCGTCGTTGGCACGGCGGTCCATCCAGATCAGGCAGGGATACAGGGCCTTGCCCTGCGTGTCCACCGGAATGCCGCTGCCGCCGTACAGGCTGCTCACGCAGACAGATTTGATAGCAGCTTGCGCAATACTGGTGCGGGCTAGAACCCCTTTTATGCATATTTCTACTGCTTCCAGCCACACATCGGGCCACTGCTGGGCCCACAGGGGTTTGGGGGTCTCCACCTGGTAGGCGTGGGAGTGCTGGGCCACGATGGCACCGGCGGTGCTGACCAGCACAGCCTTGGTGCTCTGGGTGCCGATGTCGACACCAATGACGTAAGCAGCGGTGGTCATGCTCACAGGTCCACGCTCAGCGGCAGGATCACCAGGTCGCGGATCACCACATTGCGCGGGCGCGTCAGCATGAACATCACCGAGTCCGCCACTTCCTTGGGCTGCATCAGGCTGCCATTGGCCAGGGCTTCTTCCATCTTGGCCTTGGGCCAGTCGTCCAGCAGCGCGGTGACCACGGGGCCGGGCGCCACCGCACCGATGCGTACGCCGTGCGGTGCAATCTGGCGGCGCACCGTGTGCACAAAAGCTTGCACCGCGAATTTGGAGGCGGTGTAAATCGGCTCCCACACCACGGGCACGATGCCGGCAATCGAACTGGTGACGATGATGTCGCCCGTCTTGCGGTCTTTCATATGCGGCAGCACCGCCTGGATGGAGCGGAAGCAGGCGTTGATGTTGAGGTTGAGCATGCGGTCCCAGGCGTCCGGGTCGCCGGTGCTCACGTCGCCGCCGATGTAGGCGCCGGCATTGGCGTGGAAGATGTCCAGCTGGCCAGCGCGCGCCAGAATGGCCGGCACCATGGTGGCAACGCTGGCGGGATCCAGCAGGTTCACGGTGAGCGGAATGGCGCGCTCGCCCAGCTCGGCACATAGCGTCGCCAGCCGGTCCGTGGCGCGGTCCACCAAAAACACGGTGGCACCCGCATCCAGCATGGCGCGTGCACATTCCAGGCCTATGCCGGAGGCGGCGCCCGTGACGGCGGCAACTTTGCCGTGTAGTGCGAGTGTTTCTGTGCGATCTGGGTTCATGGTGAGGCAGTGGTTAAGAAAAATTCGGACAAAGCGCTCCCCGGGCCGCCAGCGGCAGCCGAATTTGGAGAGAAGGTGGGTGGGGGCGGTGCCGGGGCGTTAGCCCATGGCCTCACAGTCGTCGTTCAGGCGGTAGTAGCGCCTGAAGCGCGACGGTGGCATGTTCTTCTGCGCCAGAAACTGGCGGTTGAAGTTGGAGACATTGTTGAAGCCGCAGGCGTAGCAAACATCGGTGACCGGCGTGTCGCTGGAGATCAGCATCTCGCAGGCCTTGTTAATGCGCAGGCGGTTCAGGTACTGGATGAAGGGCACGTCGGTGTGGCGGCGGAAGAAACGCGAGAACGCGCTGGGCTCCATGCCCGCGTAGCGCGCCAGGTCGGACTCGCTGAGCTGCTCTTCCAGGTGCTCGGCCAGGTAACTCAGCACCTGGTTGATGGTGGACGACTGGTAGCCCTGTGGGTCGGGCCGGAAGGTGGGCGTGGCCAGCAGCGTGCTGTCGTGCGCCGTGGCCAGTAGCTCCAGCAGCGACAGAAACTTGTGCACGCGCTGAAAACCCTTGGCGTGCAGCAGCTCCTTCAGCAGGGGCTCGGCCTTGGCGGACGTGACTTTGGAAAACAGGATGCCGCGTTGCGAATCGGCCAGCAGGCGCTCCAGTTGGCCCAGCTCCGGGAAGGCCTCGATGCCGCCCATGATGCTTTTGCCAGAGAACTGCAGCACCACACAACGCTCGGGAACGGGCTGGTTGTCCGGCACTTCGCTGATCCAGTTGTGCGGCACATTGGGGCCCACCATGTACAACTGGCCGGGCTCAAAAGTGCCTGTGTGGTCGCCCACATAAAAGCGGCCTGAGGTGTGGGTGACCAGGTTGAGCTCGTACTCGGGGTGGAAGTGCCAGCGCACCGTTTCGTACGGGTAGCCGTGTGTCCATACCTTGAAGGACTCTTGTTCCTGTATCCCGACCAATTCCAGGTAAGGGGCCATTGCCAGTCTCCAATTCGTTGTTGCTTGTGGCGATTCAATGCCCATAGCTTACGAACGGAACCCCACCCCCACTACTGCGCGGGGGGCTATTCATTGATACTTTTTTTGCTTATAGGGTAAACACTGAGTTTGTATCAGTATCGCCCCGCGGCGGCTTAACGAATGCCGCGAATGTAGCGGTGCGCCTCGTTGTCGCTGGCGCCGAAGAGTGAGTCCGAGGCGCCAGGCAGGGGGGCGGGTTTGGTGTTGCCGCCAATCACACCAAACAAACGTTCGCGCGCCGGGCGCTGTGGTGGCGCCGGCACCATGGCCAGTTCCAGTTTGGCCGCCCATTCACCCAGGTCGGCATGGCCATCTTCCTGGGCGCTGGCGCGTGCAAAACGCACGATCTCGGCGGCATATTCGGTGTTGCTGGCCATCCATTCGGTGTCGGTCACGCGGCCGGTCTTGCGGCGCAGCAGCACGTGCAAATGGGCGGCAATCGCCAGCTTTTCACTGTTCAACATGCAACACTCCTTTGAGTTTGACCGTTCAGGTACCCAGATGCTCCCGGTGCTGGGACACATCCAGGCCTGTGAGTTCGGAGTTCTCGTCCACCCGCAGGCCCACAATCACCTTGGTCACCCACAGCAGCGCCCAGCTCATGAGCCCGCTGTAGACCAACACCACCAGCACCCCCAGCGCCTGGGTGGCCACGCTGCCACTGACGCCTGAAATATTCTTGCTGGCAAAGTAGCCCGTCATCAATGAGCCCACGATGCCGCCAATGCCATGCACGCCAAACACGTCCAGCGAGTCATCGGCATTGAGCATGCGCTTGAGCCCGGTGGCACCCCAGTAACAGGCCAGGCCCGCCACGCCACCAAAAATGACTGCCGCACCCGGTGTCACAAAACCCGCTGCGGGGGTGATGGCCACTAGCCCGGCTACCAGGCCCGAACACAGGCCCAGCAGCGAAGGGCGCCCGCGCATGATCCACTCGCCCAACATCCAGCTCATGGCTCCGGCAGACGCCGCAATGTGGGTGACCGCCATGGCCAGGCCTGCGCGCCCGTCAGACGCCACGGCCGAGCCAGCGTTAAACCCAAACCAGCCTACCCACAGCAGGCCCGCGCCGGCCATGGTCAGGCCCAGGTTGAACGGCTCAAACGGCTCGCGGCCATAACCCTTGCGTGCGCCCAGCATGTAGGCACACACCAGGCCCGACATGCCGGCGTTGATGTGCACCACCGAGCCACCGGCAAAGTCCAGCACGCCCATTTGCACCAGCCAGCCACCGGGCTCCCACACCCAGTGGGCAATGGGCGCGTAGACCACAATGGACCACATGCCAATGAACCACAACATGGCCGAGAAGCGCATGCGCTCTACAAAGGCGCCCACAATGAGTGCGCCCGTGATGATGGCAAAGGTGAGCTGGAACATGGCGTAGACCGACTCGGGAATGTTTGGCGCTATGTGGCTTACGGCCACCTGGCCTGCATCCTTCATGTAGTTAAGACCCGTGAACCAGAGCCGGTCGGTACCGCCCAGCCAGGTGCTGCCGGGCGTAAACGCCAGCGAGTAACCCACCGCAAACCACAGCAGGCTCACCAGTGCCGCAATCGCCACCACACTGGCCATGGTGTTGATCACGCTCTTCTTGCGCACCATGCCGCCATAAAACAGGGCAATGCCGGGCAGCGTCATCAGCAACACCAGCGCCGTGCTGGTCATCATCCAGGCGGTGTCGGCCGCGTTCAGGCTGCTTTGGGATACCAGGCCGGGTTTGGTGAGTGCGGGTGGGGCCGGCGGTGCGCTATCGGGTGTGGGCGCTGCGGCCGCCGGCGTGGCCACGGGGGGCTCCGGGGTCGGGGCTGCCGCAGGCGCTGGTGCGGCGGCGGGTGGCGCATCGGCCACGGTGCCGCTGGCCGTTGTTTGTGCAGGAGCCGCCAGGCTCCAGGCCAAAAACAAAATCCCCAAACACGGGGCTACCCACTTCGTTCCGAATCGGTGCATTGTTTTCCTCTGTGCGGTCCAACAGAGGCCTCAAAGCACAAGCCGTGCCAGTCGGCGCGGGGCGAGGCCCCGGTCGTTCAGGAGTAGGTCACCCAGTCCGCGTACTGCGCATCGTCCAGATGCGGCAAGGTGTTGTAGGTCACCAGCATGTGGCGCTTGGGGGTGTAGGCAAATTCGGTGATCGAGGCATTGCGGATGCGCAGGTTCAGCTCAATCGTGGTTTCGGGCGTAGTGCCCAGCACATGGCCCACCGCGGTGGAGATGGGCCCGCCGCTGCTCACAATCAGCACGTTGCCCGTGTGCCGCTGGCGCACATGGTCCAGCGCGCTGGTCACGCCTTCCACAAAGTCGGGGTAGTTGGGCATGCCCTGCGGGCTCACCACGCCATTCATCCACTGCGTGAGGCCATCGCGCAGCAGGCGAAAGTGGTGGCGGTACATCTCGGGCGTGTCGGCCTTGGGCAGCGGTGCAGGATGAATCGCCTGGACCACCGCCGCACTGTCGTATTCGTTCAGACCCGGCCACTCCAGCGCCTCGTGCGTCAGTCTCGCGCCCTTGGCAATGCCGGCCCAGGTCTGCGCATGGCGGCGCAGCGTGCCCACCATCACCGCCTCAAACTGCAGCCCCTTGTCCGCAAAGTATTCCCCCAGCCGCACGCTCTGGCGGTGACCCAGCTCGCTGAGGTTGTCGTAGTCTTCGGCCCCAAACGAAGCCTGCCCGTGGCGTACCAAATAGAGATTTCCCATGGGGAGGATTTAAGCCGAATTGGCACTTGGCGCTTGTTGCGCTTGCGACAGAAGCTATGAATTTGGTAGCAACTGAGTTGAGGCGTGAAAGGGCTAATATCGGTCTTCCTTCTCCCTCCGATTCTTTCAGGACATCGCGCCATGCAACGCCACAGTCACATCAAGCCCGTTACCCAGAACGGGGGAGCCACCATGGCGCTGCTCAACGTGTTGAGCTTGGGTAGCCAAGAAATTACGAGGGGCAAATTCAGTGATGCGGAGGAGGTATTTGTCCGTTTGGATGCGGTATCAGGATGTGAGTATCCTTATGTGGTTTCGAATAATTCGAATGATGCGTATACTTCAAATAGATGAGGCCATAAAAACCTCCATTTGAAGTAGCCATTGCAGGAGAACCCCCATGACCCAACAAATACTTGATCCAGCGAGCGAAGCGGAAGCTGAGATGGCAGGTGCTGCGCGGGCATGCATCATGGCGGCTTTGGACCATTCCAAAGCGGAAACAATCCAGGTGACGATCAACGCAGGCGATGGGAAGGATGCTCCCGTCTTGAGTCTTCCTCCGCGTGCCTTGCGTTTTTTTGCAGATGTATTGAGACAAATGGCTAAGCGTGAGCCGATGGTCTTGGTTCCTCAGAAGCTTGAGTTGACGACCCAGGAGGCTGCGGCCTTGCTCAATGTTTCGCGACCTTTTGTCATCAAAGAGATCCAAGCGGAGAGATTGAAATGCCGGTTGGTCAACCGGCATCGGAGAATCGAGTTTGAAGAGCTCATGCGTTATCAGCAAGCGCAGAAAAAACGTTCAGAAGAAGCGCTTCAAAGACTCAGCAAGCTTTCCCAAGAAATGGGCGAAGAGCTTTAAATGGCCGGTAGCGCAAGATACACGGCAGTTCTGGACGCCAATGTCTTGTACCCCGCGCTGCTGCGGGATGTGTTGCTGAGCCTTGCGCACTCAGATTTGTACAGCGCCAAATGGAGCGCACACATTCGTGACGAATGGACACGCTCTCTACTGAGAGACCGGCCAGAGAAGCGCGAACAAATTCAAGCTGCTGTGGAGGCCATGGAGGAAGCCATTCCCGATTGCCTCGTGACGGGATATGAACATTTGATTGAGGGCTTGAACCTTCCGGATTCCAACGACCGGCATGTGCTGGCTGCAGCCATTGCTGGGCATGCCGACGCCATCATTACGTGGAATGAAAAAGACTTTCCGAGAGATGTTCTTGACTCGTTTGGTATTGAATTGCAAACTCCCGATGAATTCGTATTGAATCAACTCATGCTGCGCGGGACTATTGCCTTAACGGCGATCAAAGCCATGCGTGAACGATGGGCGCGCCCCGAAGTGAGCGCCATGGCGCTTGTCGAACTCCTTGAAAAAAGAGGTCTTCCACAAACCGCGGCACATCTGCGTGATGTGGTTGGGCTGATTTAACTCAGCAGAATTTCGGCAAACACCGCCGAGTCCACATTCCCCCCGCACAGCGTAATCCCCACCGTCTGCCCCTGCAGGCTTGCGCGTTCCTGCATGGCCGCGGCAAAGCTGGCGGCGCCGGCGCCTTCGGCCACGTTGTGGGTGCAAGCGAAGATGTCGCGCATGGCCTGGGCCACCTCGACGTCGGTCACCTGCACGATGTGGTCGATCTCACCCAGCAGGATGTGCAGCGCCTCGGGGTCGGCCACGCGGCAGGCCATGCCGTCGGCGAGCTGGGTGGTGACTGGGGCTTCGACGACCTTGCCGGCCTTCAGCGAATCGGCATAGGTGGTGGCATGGGCGCTGACCACGCCGACGATGCGGGCCTGGTGGCCTAGCGCGCGCTTGGCGGCCACGGCGCTGCAGGCGCCGCTGCCTTGGCCAATGGGCACGTAGATCACATCGATATCGGACGCGGCCTTGAGCAGCTCCCACCAGTAGGTGGCCACGCCGCGCAGCAGGTCGGGGTGGAAGCTGGGCACCATGTGGGCGCGGCGCTCTTTGGCCAGGCCGATGGCGTATTCGCGGCTTTCCTGAAAGTCGGTGCCGTGTTCGATGAGCGAAACGCCCAGCGCACGCATGGCGGCGTTTTTCTCCACCGAATTGCCATGCGGGACCACGATGGTGCATGGCACGCCGTGGGCACGTGCGGCCCAGCCAATGCTCTGGCCGTGGTTGCCGCGCGTGGCGCTGATCACCTCGGCAGGCAGCGCGCCGCGCTGGGCCAACTGGTCAAAGTAGGTGAGGCCGCCGCGGATCTTGAAGGCGCCCACGGGCGTGTGGTTCTCGTGTTTGACCCAGCAGGTGGTGCCCAACAGGCTGGCGAGCTGGCCCCAGCGGTATTGCGGTGTGGGGCCGAATTCGCGGTAGATGACTTGCGCGGCAGCTTCGATGTCGTGCAGGGTGGGGAGCTGGGCGTTCATAGCAAAACCTTTCCTTCAATACAGGTGACCGAATCGCCACCCACCCACACCTGGCCAGCCGCATCCTGTTCGATGAAGACGCGCCCGGCGCGGCCTATGCAGGTGCCCTGGGCGGCCACGTAGCGCGGAGGGGTGATGCCATCGGCAATCAGCCACTGCGCCAGGCTGGCGTTGAAGCTGCCAGTGACCGGGTCTTCCAACACGCCGATGTCGGGCGCGAAGAAGCGCACTTCCACGGACGGTGTGTCGTCGTCTCCAGAGGCCGTCGCGGCGTCACGGGCGCCAAAAGCACGCGCCTCGCGGTTGCTACGTACTATCAAATCAGGAGCTGCTGACGCAATGTCCATGCCGGCCACACCCACACCAGGTACCAAACCTTTGAGCGCAGCGGCATCGGGCTGCAGCGCCAACACGGTGTCCATGCTGTCCAGCAGCAGGCCCAGCCAGGTGGGGCCGTTGTTGAGCCATTGCGCGCCCAGTATCTGCTGCGACTGCAGGCCCAGCGCCGCGGCCACTTGCGCCAGCAGCGCGGCATCGGGGGCGCTGCGTTGCAGACTTGGCGCGGCAAAGGCCAGGCGCGTGCCGTCGCGGCGCAGCTTCACCAAACCCTTGGCGCACTCCTGCACGATCACATCCGGCGCTTGGGGCGTGCCACCCGCCTGCAGCCAGGCGTGGCAACTGCCCAGCGTGGGGTGGCCGGCAAAGGGTAACTCGTCGCCCGGCGTGAAGATGCGCACACGGTAGTCCGCGCCCTGGGCGGCCGCCTCGGGGCTGGGTGGCAACAAAAAGGTGGTCTCGCTCAGATTGGTCCAGCGCGCAAAGCCTTGCATGGTTTCCGTGCTGAGGTCGCTGCCGTCCAGCACCACGGCCAGCGGGTTACCCAGGTAGGGCTGGGCGGTGAACACGTCCACCTGCTTGAAAAGGCGTTGGCGCATGGGCGCTCCCGAACGGGTTGTGGAAATTCAGAGGGCGGCGGTGCCGCGGATGCAGGTGACCGAGTCGCCCCCCACCCAGACCTGGCCGCTGCTGTCCTGCTCGATGTGGACGCGGCCTTCGCGCTGCACGCAGGTGCCCTGCGCCACCACGTACTTTTTGGGCATGTACTCGTCTTCGATGAGCCACTGCGCCAGGCTGCCGTTCAGGCTGCCGCTGACCGGGTCTTCCTGGATGCCTTCCATGGCTGCAAAGGCACGCACTTCCATCTCGCTGGCCACGCCGTGCTGGGTGGTCGCGGCGGCGGGCATGGAGGCCACGCCGACCTTGATGCCCAGGTGTTTGAGTGCCAGGTGGTCGGGTTGCAGCTGCAGCACGGTCTGGCGGTCGTCCAGCAGGATGCCCATCCAGTCGGTGCCATTGCTCAGGGTTTGGGCTGCCACCACCTGCGCGGCCTTCAGGCCCAGGGCGGCTGCCACCTGGGCCAGCAGGCCGGGGCTGGGGTTTTTGCGCTGCAGGGCCGGTGCGGCAAACGCCAGGCGCGTGCCATCGCGGCAGATCTGCACCAGCCCGCCCTTGCACTGCTGGACGATGCGTTTGGCGTTCTTGGGTTTGCCACCCGCTTCCAGCCAGGCGTGGCAGCTGCCCAGCGTGGGGTGGCCGGCAAATGGCAGCTCCAGCCCGGGCGTGAAGATGCGCACCTGGTAGTCCGCGCCCTGCGCCGCCGCCTCGGCCGTGGGCGGCAACAAAAACGTCGTCTCGCTCAAGTTGGTCCAGCGCGCAAAGGCCTGCATGGCCTCGTCGCTCACACCCGCGCCGTCCAGTACCACGGCCAGGGGGTTACCCAGATACGGCTGGGCGGTGAACACATCGACTTGGGCGAAGGGGCGCTGTTGGGACACGGGTGGCTTTCTGAAGGTAGGGGGAACTATGAAAGGGGAAGGTCAAGCACGCCGCGGGTAGCGGGCCGGCTCAGGATGCTGGCGAACCAGCGTTCCAGGTGGGGCCACGCGGGCCGGGGCTGGGGCAGGCCAAACCAGCGGTGCACATCACATGCGGCGGGAATGTCGGCCATGCTGAAATGCGCGCCGCCCACATAGGCACGGGTGGCCAGGTGGTCGTTGAGTTGGGCCATGGCCGGCTCGGTAGCGGCGGTGGAGCGGGCGATCACTGCGGCATCGCGCTGCTCGGCCGGGGTGCGGAACCACTGTGCAAACGCCCCTCCACTGTCGCGGTTCAGCGTGGTTTGTTGCCAGTCCATCCAACGTTCGGCATCAAAGCGTGCGGCCAGGTCTTGGGGGTACAGCGTGGCGTCGCCGTACTTGGCGCACAGGTAACGCACGATGGCATTGCTCTCCCACAGAACGAAGTCACCGTCCTGCAGCGTCGGCACTAGGGCGTTGGGGTTCATGGCCAGGTACGCGGGGGTTTTGACCACACCAAAGGCCATGCCCGCATCGCTGCGGGTAAAGGCCACGCCGGTTTCTTGCGCGGCCCACACCACCTTGCGAACGTTCAGCGAACTCAGGCGCCCCCAGATGTGCACGGCCATGGTCAGCTCCGTTGGGCGTGGATGGCTTCGGCCAGCGCAGCCACACCGCGGTGGATTTCTTCCACGCTGGGGGTCACAAAGCTCAGGCGCATGGAGCGCGCATCGGCGTTGCCGGCGTAAAACGGCGCACCGGGCACAAAAGCTACACCCTTGTCCACCGCGTGGGGCAACAGGTCCACGGCGTTCATGCCGGCGGGCAGGCGCGCCCAAAGGAACATGCCGCCCGCGGGGGTGTTCCAGGTGAAGGTGCTGTCGGCGTTGGCCGCGTGGGGGCCTTGGGACTCGGGGAAATGTTTGGCCAGTGCCTCCAGCATGGCGTCGCGCTGCGACTTGTAGAGTGCGCGGATGGTGGGCACATGGCGGTCCAGGAAGCCGTTTTGCATCACCTCAAAAATTAGGCGCTGGTTAAAGCCGGGGCTGTGCAGGTCGGCCGCTTGTTTGGCCTGCAGCAGCTTGGGGTATACCGCCTTGGGCGCCACGATAAAGCCCATGCGCAGGCCGGGTGCCAGCACCTTGGAAAACGACCCCAGGTAAATACCGCCCTCGGGGTTGCGTGCGGTCAGCGGGGCGGGGGGCGCCTGGTCAAACCACAGATCGCCATAGGGGTTGTCTTCCATCAGCGGCAGGCCGCTGCGGGCGGCTTCCGCGCTCAGGGCGGCGCGGCGCGCCTCGGTCATGCTGCGGCCGGTGGGGTTCTGGAAGTTGGGCAGCACATACAAAAAGCGTGCGTCTTGGGACTTGTCGCGCAGGTCGGCAATGCCCACACCTTCGTCGTCACTGGCCACGCTCACCACATTGGGTTCCATGGGCGTGAACGCCATCACGGCGCCCAGGTAGGTGGGGGATTCGACCAGCACCTTGCTGTTTTTGTCGATGAGGATTTTGGCCACCAGGTCTAGGCCCTGTTGCGAGCCGGTGGTGATCAGTACCTGGGCGGGGTCTACGTTCCAGGTCACCCCGGCGGCGGCGCTTTGCGCCTTCAGCTGGGCAGCCACCAGCTCGCGCAGCGGGCCGTAGCCCTCGGACGCTGCGTACTGCAGGGCACCGGCAGGGTCGTCTTTGAGCACCTTGGCGCAGGCGGCTTCGAACTCGGCCACGGGGAAGGTCTTGCTGCTGGGCAGGCCGCCCGCAAAACTGATGATGCCGGGTTTTTCGGTCACTTTGAGGATCTCGCGGATCACCGAGGGGTTCATCTTGGCGGCACGTTCGGCCAGGGTCCAGTGGGTGGAGTTCGTCATGGTTGTCTTCTCTCAAAAAATCAGGTTCAAGGCATGAGCATAGGGTAGAGCGAGGCCACCAGGGCCAGCGCCATGGTGACGTTGAAGATGCGCAGGCGCAGCGGGTCTTGCAGCAGGCCGCGCATGGCCTGGCCAAAACCCACCCAGACCGCCGAGCATGGCGCACCCAGCACCAGCGACATCAGCGCCAGCAGCAGCACCTGGGGCACGCTGGCGTCGGGCGGCAGGTAGGCGCTCATGGCGGTGACGATCATCACCCAGGCCTTGGGGTTGATCCACTGGAAGGCGGCCGCGCCCCAGAAGCCCAGGGGTTGGGGCGCGGGGGCCTCGGGGTCTGCATCCGTAGGGCGGGCGGTTGCCAGCTTCCAGGCCAGCCACAGCAGGTAGGCCGCGCCGCCCCAGCGCATCAGCTGGTAGAGCGCGGGAAACTGGTCCAGCACGGCGTGCAGGCCCAGGCCCACGCACAGCAGCATCACGGTGAAACCGATCTGCACGCCCAGCAGATGCGGCAGCGAGCGGCGCACGCCGAAGTTCACCCCCGAGGCCATCAGCATGGTGTTGTTGGGCCCCGGCGTGATGGAGCTCACAACCAGAAACAGGGCGGCGGCGATCATCAAATCGTGGCTCATGCAGCGGCCACTTTCAAGGGCGATTGCACCGGCATGCGCCGGCCGATAAAGACGGTGGCAATCACCGCCACGCCAAAGGCCACGGTCACCGCATCCAGCCGCTCACCGAGCAGCGGCACGGCAAACAGCATGCCCAAAAACGGCTGCAGCAGCTGCACCTGGCTCACGCGCACCGTGCCGCCCAGGGCCAGGCCCTTGTACCAGGCAAAAAAGCCCAGCCACATGGAGAAGACGGACACATAAGCAAACGCCACCCAGGCGCTGGCGGGTAGGGCTTGGGTAGGGAACTGCCACACCGCCAGCGGCAGGTTGATGGGAAGCGAAATCAGCAGTGCCCAGCAAATCACATGCTCGGCCCGCATGCGCTGCGAGAGCCGCCCGCCATGGCCGTAGCCCACGGCCGCACAGGCCATGGCCAGCAGCAAGAGCACATCGGCCATTTGCAGCGACAGGCCGCTGTGGCCCGAGCGTAAGAGCGCAAACGCCACCACCAGCGCCGTGCCGGCCAGCGCGCAAACCCAAAAGCCGGTAGACGGCCGCTGCCGGTTCAGAAAGGCGCCCACCACCGCGGTAGCCAGTGGCAGCACGCCCACCATCACGCTGGCGTGCACCGCCTCCACATGGCGCATGGCGATGGAGGTGAAGATGGGAAAACCGAACACCACACCCAAAGCGACCAGCACCAGCGGCCCCCAGGTGTCGCGTGGTGGCAGCGGCGCCTTGCCCCACCACAAAAACAATGCGGAGAGCACCCCCGCCACCACAGCGCGGCCCACGGCGATGAACAGGCCAGACATCAGTGGCGCTTCAGGCGTGCCCACGGCCAGGCGGGTCATGGGCAGGGTCATGGCAAAGATGGTGATGCCCAAAAGGCCCAGCCACAGGCCTTTTTTGAGGTTGGACGTGTTTGACGTGCTCATAACGATCCCATCCAGGCGGCCGTGGCCACCAGCACGGCAGCCATGCCGCGGTTGAACCAGCGCAGGCGCTGCGCTGTGGCCTCACCGGCCACGACCGGGCCACTGAGCCAGTCGCGCAGCAGGGAGCCAATGGCGGCGTAGAGCAGGTTGCTGAAGAAACCAAAGGCCAGCATCAGCGGCAGCGTGATGGCAAACCGCGCCAGCACATCCTCGCGCCCGGCCAGCCAGCCGGCGGTCACGGTCAGGCCCAGCATCCAGGCCTTGATGTTGAGAAACTGCAGTGCCACACCCTGCCAAAAGGTGACGTTGAGGCGGCTGGCATCCGCCTCCCCCAGGCTGCTGGCGCGGGCCAGCTTGACGGCCAGCCACAGCAGGTAGGTTATGCCCAGCCACTGGATGGCGCTGCGCAGCAGCGGCACCGCCACCACCAGCGCGCCCAGGCCACCGGCACACAGCGTGAACAGCAGGCCCCAGCCCAGCGGCACCGCCAGCACAAAATGCAGCGCGCCACGCAGCCCCCGGTTGGCCGCCAGCGCGGTGGACAGTGTGGTGTTGGGCCCCGGTGTGAAGCTGGCCGCAGTGGAGAGCAGCAACAGCGCCGTGAATTCGGCAGCGGTAAAGGTGGTGAACATGCGATTCACTGTACTTTGAAAAACAACACACTTGCAGTACAGTTTGTGTGAACAGAAACCAAACTGTATTGCTGGCACGGCCAGCACAGAGGATGTCCCATGCTCATGAAAACCGCGGCTCACAGCTTGGCCGAACAACTGGCGGCGCTGTTTGCACAGCGCATTCGCGACCGCCTGCTGGCGCCCGGCGCGCGCCTGCCCTCGGTGCGCCTGTGTGCGCAGCAGCAGGGCGTGAGCCCGTCCACCGTGGTGGGCGCGTACGACCAGCTGCTGGCCCAGGGCCTGGTGGAGGCGCGCAAGAACCGCGGTTTTTATGTGCGCGAATTGCCCTCGGTGGCCGTGGGGAGTGCGCAAGCCGCTATCG
Organism: Rhodoferax sp. TS-BS-61-7; assembly: GCF_002943465.1. GTDB lineage: Bacteria > Pseudomonadota > Gammaproteobacteria > Burkholderiales > Burkholderiaceae_C > Allorhodoferax. Next base: position 545,228 of record NZ_PTQY01000003.1, on the reverse strand, counting down.
AATCAGGAGCGCATGGGGTGGCCAACCTGATGCTCACCGTGCCCCAGCGCTACGCGCCACTCAACGCCACGGCGCTGATCCGCGGCATGTTCAAGGGCGTGAGCAACAAGCCCCAGCCCGGCATGGGCGTGTTGCCCAAGGAATGGTTGCAGTCCACTTTTTTAGCCACGGCCGTGCGGCGCAGTTGCAGCGTGGAGGCGCTCAATGCGTTTTCGCTGCAATACGGCGAGCCCGCCGGCGATACCGGGCTGCGCCGCGCGCTGTCCACCAAGCTGGCCGGTCTGTCGGTACACGCGGCGCCCGAGCAAATCATCACCACCGTGGGCGCCACCAATGCGCTGGACGTGGTGAGCCGCACCTTGCTGCGCGCGGGCGACTACGTGATGGTGGAAGAGCCAGGCTGGGCCATTGAGTTTGCGCGGCTGGATTCGCTGGGCATGCGCATCCTGCCTGTGCCGCGCCGCGCCGAGGGGCCGGACCTGGAGGTAATGGCGCGTTACTGCGAGGCACACAAACCCAAGCTGTTTGTGAGTGTGAGCGTGTTCCACAACCCCACGGGGTTTTGCCTCTCGCCCAGCAGCGCCTACCGCATCCTCCAGCTGGCCAACCAGCATGACTTTCACATTGTTGAAGACGACACCTACAGCCACTTTGCCCCCGAGCATTCCACGCGCTTGTGTGCGCTGGACGGCCTGCAGCGCACCATCTACGTGGGCGGTTTTGCCAAAATTTTGGCGCCCAACTGGCGCGTGGGCTACATGGCTGCACCTAAAGACCTGGCCGAACGCCTGCTGGACACCAAGCTGCTGTCCACCCTGACCACGCCCGCGCTGCTAGAGAAAGCGCTGGCCTGGTGTATCGACCAGGGCCAGCTGCGCCGCCATGCCGAGCGCATCCGCACCCAGCTGGACGGTGCCCGTGCGCGCAGTGTGAAGCTAGCGCTGGCGCATGGCTGTACCTTCGCGTCCGACCCGGTGGGCCTGTTTGGCTGGGTGGAGACCGGCGTGGACACCGACGCCCTGAGCCAGCGCATGCTGGACGAGGGCTACCTGCTGGCGCCTGGTGCGCTGTTCCACGCCCAGCGCACGCCCAGCAGCCTCATGCGCATCAACTTTGCGAGCACGCAGGAGGCGCAGTTCTGGAAGACCTTTGCGCGGCTGCGTGATGAGCAGCTGGGCAAGACGGCCTCTGCGGCCAAGTAACGAATTGATTTCCAAGGAGATAAAGATGGTGACCTGTTATTTGCGCTACGTGATCGACCCCTTCAAGCTCGCCGAGTTCGAGCACTACGGCAAGCTGTGGATTCCGCTGGTGGAACGTTTTGGTGGCCAGCACCATGGCTACTTTTTGCCGTCCGAGGGCGCCAACAACATCGCCCTGGCCATGTTCAGCTTCCCCAGCCTGGCGGCGTACGAGACTTACCGCCAACAGTCCTTCAACGACGCGGAATGCCAGGCCGCGTTTCGTTATGCCGAAGAGACGCGCTGCATCGTGAGTTACGAACGCACGTTTTTCCGTCCGGTGTTCCGGTGAGCATGGCCATGCAGATTCGCCCCGAAACTCCGGCCGATGTCGACGCCATCACGGTGTTGACCGCCGCGGCCTTTCTGAACGCGCCGCACACCAGCCACACCGAACAGTTCATCGTCAACGCACTGCGTGCGGCAGGCCAGCTCCGTGTGTCGCTGGTAGCCACCGATGGCGTTGCCGTGTTGGGTCATGTGGCGGTGTCCCCGGTCACTGTGTCCGACGGCAGCACAGGCTGGTACGGTCTCGGGCCTATATCGGTCGCACCCGCGCAGCAAGGCAAGGGTATTGGCAGCCAGCTCATGCAGCAAGCCGTTGCGGCGCTACAGGTCTTGGGTGCGGGCGGCTGTGTGCTGCTGGGCGACCCTGGCTACTACGCCCGTTTTGGTTTTGCGCCCCAGCCCGGTTTGACGTTGGACGGCGTGCCCCCCGAGTACTTCATGGCGCTGCGCCTGGGTGGCCCGCTGCCGCAGGGCACAGTGCAGTACCACGCTGCATTTGAGGCGACTGAGTAATGTTGAATTTTGCTATTTATTTGATAGCTGCTTGCGCAATAACCACGGCCTAGGTGGCCAAAAAGGCTTGAAATTCAGGCTGCGGCGGCCAGGGAGCGCAGCAGGGCTCGGTTGACCTCGTCGGCCTGCAGGTCGTGGGCGCGGCAGACGTCGCGGATGACTTTGGTGTTGCCGCTCTCCAGGGCGCTGGCCGCTTCCAGCCAAGGGGCGTAGGGGCCGGTCTGGCCCAGGATGGCGGAGGCCACGCGGCCGGGCAGGGGCAGGCGGTGCAGGGCGGCGCCCAGGTTTTCGCCCAGCAGCAAATCCACCTGCGAAAAGATGCCGCACAAAAATACCTCGCGGCGCAGCTCGTCTTCAATGCCCGCATCAGCCAAGCGTTCCATGATGCGTGCGCGCAGCACGATGGCGGCGCGGATGGGTTGCAGGTTGGCGTCGCTGCTGGCGTGGGGCATTTGTTCCATGAGCCAGGCGCGCAGACGGCTGTAGCCCAGCGTCATGAGGCCCTGGCGCACGCTGCCGATTTCGGTGCGCAAGGACAGGGCGGCGGAGTTGGCGTAGCGCAGAAAGCGGTAGCTCAGCAGCGGCTCGTTGCCCATGCGGTGTTCCAGCGCTTCCAGCGATTCGTCCGCGTCAATGGCGTGCACCAGGTCCAGCAGCAGCTGGCGCGCGGGTTGGATTTGTTTGTAGCGGTAGCCATACAGCATTTCCTCAGTGGGCCAACCGGCCACGCCCCAGACGGCCTGGTGGTCCAGCGCGTGCTCGACCAGGGCCTGGCTGGCCAGACCTTCGTACAGGGCGCCGGGCACGATGGGCGATACCCAGGCACCGGGGCCGGCAGTGCCACCGTCATGGCTGCGTTGCAATGCGGCGCGTAGGGCGGCCAGGGCATCGTGCGGGGTGATGCTGCGCAGGGTTTTGTGAAACAGGCCCTGCAACTCGGCAGCTGGTGGCTGGCCCGCTTCGCCGCGCCAGAGCAGGCGCACCCCGCGTTGTTGGGCTTTACGCACGCGGCCCGCCAGCAGGGCGTCGCCCAGCCAGGCATCGGGCACTTCCAGCCACAGGCTCTGGGCAGGGGTGTGGTCCAGCAGGTCGCTGAGCAGGGCCGGCGTGCGGACCACCAGGATCTGGGCCTCCAGGCTGGCGGGCCAGAGTTCGTGCAGGGTGTGCAGCAGGTGTTGTGCGTCCACCGCACCGCTGAGGTGGGGCTCCACCACCAGGCGCGTGGCGCAGCGCTGGCGCCACGCGTTCCACACAGGCTGGTAGCCCATGGTCACGCTGCCCAACACCGAGTTGCTCATGGCTTATCCAATGAAGTTGAACAGCGACAGCTTTTGCACCTGGGCATAGGACTGCAGCGCGGCCGAATAGCCGGTCTGCTGGTTCTGGAAGTCGGCAATGCCTTTGATCATGTCCAGGTCTTCGGCGCGCGAGCGGTCGGCTTCCAGCTGTATGCTGCGCGACTCTTGGGTGGAGGTGATGCGGTCGGCCCGGTTGAGCAGGTCACCGGCTTGGCCACGCACGGCGGACACCCGCTCCATGCCGATGTCCAGATTGCCCAGCGCCTGGGCTACGGCTTGTGAGGCGGCGTTGGCATTGACGGCGGTGCCGATGTCGCGGATGGCATCGTCCATGACGCTGAAGATGCTGGGGCTGGTGTCTATGGTGATGGCGTCGCCGGCCACGGGCAGGCCGTTCACGGTCATGGACAGGCCGGGCATGGCCGTGATGGTGAAGCTGGGCGCCAGGTTGGACGGGAAAGAGGCGGTCAGGCCCGACTGGGTGGGGCCGGCCACGGGCGGGCCTTCGGCTACGCTGTACGTCACTGTGGTGGTGCCGGCCACGGTGGACACGGCATCGATGGTGATGGAGTAGCTGGAGCCATTGACCAGGGTGGGGTCGACCACCGTGACGGGGCCTGTTTGCAGCGTGCGGTCGGTCGGGATCTGGGACAGGGTGACGTTGTAGGCGCCATCGCGGCGGCCTTGCAGCATGAAGGCACTCTCACCATCCAGCGTGCCGGGAATGGCGTTTTCGCTGGCGGCGGCCTGGCCGGGCAGCCCCAGAAAGCTGTAGTCGGTGGGCGGCGAGTTGGGGCCGGCAAAAGGCACTTGGCCACTGCCCAGGGCGGCAAACAAAGGCAGGCCGTTGTTGTCTTTGCGGTTGGCCATGGTGAGCACCTGCTCACGCAGGCCTTGCAGTTCCACGGCAATGGTGCGGCGTTCGGCGGCGGTGTTGTTGCCGTTGCCAGCCGACACGGTGAGTTCGCGAAAACGCTGCAGCGCGCTGGTGATGTCGCCCAAGGTACTTTCGGCCGAGGCGATGGAGTTTTTTTGCGCCTCCAGCGCGCGCTGGTCGGTGGCAATGCGGGCCAGGCGGGTGAGCGAGCGCTCGGCCTGGGCGGCGCCCGTGGGGTCGTCGCTGGGGCGCACCACGCGTTTGCCCGATGTAAGGTTTTCTTGCAGGTCGGCCAGCTTGGTCTGGCGCGCCGTGAGGTTGCGCATGGCCAGGTCGTAGGTGTTGGCGGTGCCCAGGCGAGATAAAGAAGTGGCCATGGTGGTCGTCCTCCGGGGCCTCAGCGGTTGAGGCCTTGCATCAGGGTGTCAAAAATGCTTTGCGCGATCTGGATCATTTTTGCCGAGGCCTGGTAGGCCTGCTGGTACTGCAACAGTTTGGCAGCTTCTTCGTCCAGGTTCACGCCCGATACGCCAGTGCGGTCTTTCTCCAGGTTGGTGGCGATGGAGCTGGACACCTCGGCGGCATAGGCAGCGCTTTGGCTGCGGATGCCAATTTGCGAGATCAGGCTGGCGTAGCCGTCGGTCAGGGCGGCGCCATCGAACATGGCCATATCACGCAGGTTCATCATGGCGGTGGCGTTGCCCGCATTGAGCTTGTAGTCCACGCCGTAAGCCGGGTCTTTGATGTCGATGACCGTGAAGGTGTCGCCCGGCTTGGGCGAGCCTTGCAAGGTAAAGGTCCAGCCGGTCAGCGGATCGTTGTAGGTGGGCGGCAGCGTGGGGTAGTTGTTGGGGTATTCGGCCTCAATGGCCTGGCCCGGCGTGTAGGTGAACACGGTGGTGTTGGCCACCGGGGTTTCGTCGCTTCGGGTGTAGGTGTTGGTGCCGGTGAAGGTAAACACCACCGGCGTGGCCAGCGACATGGGCAGGGTGCGCGCACTGATGGACACTTGCTTGAGGCTGCCCTGGTTGGTGCTGCCCATGGAGCCCGCAATCGGGCTGGCTACGGCCAGGTTGCGCGGGGTGGAGAACACGCTGTCGATATTGCTGGCCGAGGTGCTGAAGGGTTTGAGCAGGAATCGGTCGCCCACGTTGGGCGTGCCCGAGACGAAGATGTCCAGCCCATCCACATTGGCCAAGGCGCCGGAGGCGGGGGCGGGCGTTTGTGGAAAGCTGACCACCAGGCCGTCGGAACGGCGCGTGATGGAGCCCGAGGTGGCGGAGCTGAAGTTGATCTCGTAGTCCGACGCGGCGAACTTGCTGACGTCGGTGATGGCCAGGGTGAGGCCGCCGGTGCCGGTGTTCAGCGTGGCCGGAGGCACGGGCTGGCGAATGTTTTGCCCATTGAAGGTGGCCGGGGTGAACAGGTTGCCGCCAAAGTTGCCATCCAGGTCCAGGCCCAGTTGGTGTTGCGCGTTCATGGCGGTGCTCACGGCCATGGTCAGGCGCCCCAGCAGGTTGCGGCCTTCCACCAGGTCACTGTTTTGAAAGCGCAGCAGGCCGGCCACCTCGCCGCCGCCCAGCGCGTTTTCATCCAGCACCACGGTGAGGCCGTTGCGGGTGATGGCGAGTTTGTTTTTCAGGGTGTCACCAAAGTCATCGCTCACGATGGAGACGGGCGACACCGTGGTGCCCAACACCAGGGCCTGGCTGCTGGCCAGAAAAATACCCACCGTGCCGTCATCGGCCGGGATGGAGGTGGTTTGCACGTACTGGTTGAGTTCGCGCACCAGTTGGTCGCGGCGGTCTAGCAGGTCGTTGGGCGGTTGGCCGGTGCCCTGGGCGCGGGCAATCTCGTCATTCACATCGGCAATGCCGCGGGCCAGGGTGTTGATGGCGTCTGCCTTCTGGCGCAGCTCTTGGTCCACGCCCTGTTGCAGGTCGTCCAGCGCCTGCGAGGCGGCGCGCATGCGCGAGGCAGTTTCGTCCACCCGGGTCAGCGCCACGGTACGGGCGGTCAGGTCGGTAGGGGCGCTGGCCACGTCCGAAAACGCGTTCAACATCTCGCTGATGGCGGCCCCCAGTCCGCTGGTGCCACCAGGGAAGATGCCTTCGAGCTGGCTGAGCTTGTCGGAGCGGGTGACGTCGGCTGACTGCACCGAGCTGGCCAATGTGGACTGGCGGGTCAGGAAGGCGCTGAAGTTGCGCTGGATGGTTTGCACATCCACGCCCTTGCCAATGTAGCCACCACCGGAGAACTGGCCCTGCACCGTTTGCAGTGTGACGGTCTGGCGTGAATAACCTGGCGTGTTGACGTTGGCAATGTTGTTGCCTGCCGTCTGCAGCGCCACCTGGTTGGCTTGCAGTGCACGCGTGCCGATGTTGAGAATGCTCATGGTGGCGTCCGGTTACACCTGCAGGCGGCGCAGGTGCAGGGTGGTGTTGATGGCGCGGCTCAGCTTGGCGGCGTACTCGGGGTCGGTCGCGTAGCCGGCTTTTTGCAGGCCTGTCGCAAAGGCCTGGGCCGAGCCTGTTTGGGCCCGGGCTTTGGCGTAGCGGGGGCTCTCGGAGATCAGGCGGGCATAGTCCTTGAAGGAGTCTTCATACGAGTCGTAGGCGCGGAACTTGGCCACCTGCTTCTGTGCCACGCCGTTGACGTATTCGGTGGTGGTGACCTCGGCGACCTTGCCAGTCCAGCTGGCGCCGGCCTTGATGCCAAACAGGTTGAAGGAGTTGCCGCCGCCTTTGGTTTTGATCTGGGCGCGGCCCCAGCCGGTTTCGTGGCCTGCCTGGCCCAGCATGAAACTGGCGGGAATGCCAGTGGCCTTTTCGACCTTGCTGGCTGCGTCGGAGTGCTGGCGTACAAAACTGGCCTGGCTCTCGGTGGGCGTGCGTTTGATCTTGACCGGTGGCAGAGTGGCATCTGAAGCCGTGGCCCGTGGGGCGGTGGACGGTGTGGCACTGCCCAGTGTTTGGGGGCGTATGGGCGTGGCGGCATCGGTGCCAGGCTCTGCGGTGATGCCCATTTGGCGGGTCAGCTGCTGCGCAATCAGGTCCGACAGGCCACCGGGCTGGCCGGACATGCTGACGGCCAGTTGCTGGTCCAGCAGGTCGGTGCCCAGGTCACTGCCAGGGTTGTCCAGCATGCCGGATTTCATGGTGGCCTCGCGCATGCTTTTGACTAGCTCGCGCATGAACAGGGACTCGAATTGTTTGGCGGTTTCCTTGATCGCTTCGGGCGAGTTTTTGCCCGCTTGCAGCTTCAGGTTGCCCAGCGACTGGGTGTCTACCGCCAGGCTTTGCATATTGCCCAGTGAAGACGTTCCGAGACTGTTGCCGTAGCCCATGTCAGATGACCTCCAGCTCCGCGTTCAGCGCACCGGCCGACTTGATCGCTTGCAGAATGGCCAGCAGGTCTTGTGGTGTGGCGCCCAGTGAGTTGAGGGCCTTCACTACGTCGGTGAGCTGTGTGGCTGCGGGTAGCTGGATCAGCTTGCCAGCTTCCTGCTTGATGTCGATGTTGGCCTTTTCTCCGACCACGGTTTGCCCGCCCGACAAGGCATTGGGCTGGCTGATGACCGGGGTGGAGGACACGCTGATGGACAGGTTGCCGTGCGCCACCGCGCAGGGGCCCAGGGTGACGGCCTGGTTCATCACGATGGAGCCGGTGCGGGAGTTGATGATGACCTTGGCCGCGGCGATCGAGTTTTCCACGGTGAGTTCTTCCATCTCGGCAATGAAATTCACACGCTCATTCGGGCTGGTGGGCGCTTTGACCTGTACGGTGCGGCCGTCCAGCGCTTGGGCAATGCTGTTGCCAAAGCGGTTGTTGATGGACTGGGCCACTTTGCGGGCGGTCTGAAAGTCCGAGGCGCTCAGGCTCAGGTTGATGGTGGGGCCCTCTTGCAGGGCGGTGGGGACGCTGCGTTCCACCTGGGCTCCGTCCGGAATGCGGCCCGCGCTGAGGTGGTTGACTTGCACCTTGCTGCCGCCCGCGGCGGCACCGGCACCGGCCACGATCAGGTTGCCCTGGGCCAGGGCGTATACCTCACCGTCTGCGCCCTTGAGGGGGGTGGCAATCAGGGTGCCGCCCTTGAGGGATTTGGAGTTGCCGAGCGACGAGACGTTGATGTCCAGCATCTGACCTGGGCGCGCAAAGGCGGGGAGTTGGGCAGTGACCAGCACGGCAGCCACGTTTTTCATCTGTAGCTGGGCTTGGGACGCTGCGGTGAGCGTGAGGCCCAGTTGCTCCATGTAGTTTTTGAGGCCCTGGGTGGTGTAGGGCATCTGGGTGGTCTGGTCACCCGTGCCGTCCAGGCCCACCACCAGCCCAAAGCCGGTGAGCTGGTTGCTGCGCACGCCCTCGATGGAGGCGACTTCTTTTATGCGCGTGGCCATGGCCGGCCCGCTGCCTGCCACGACAAGCGCCACACACAGACCGCCCAGCCAGCGGCGGCCGGAGGTGATTGCTGTTGGGTTCCAGTGTTTCATGTGCAGAGTCGGTAACGGGGACGGTCCGACTGGACCTGTTACCCCTCGGCACTATTCTGGAGATCTTTAGAAGGGGCTAACGTTTAAAAAGAACCGGGATAACCAGCCAACTGTCTGGGCTTCGCCCTGGGCGCCGCGACCCCGCGATTCAACGCGCACATTGGCCACTTGGGTGGAGCTGATCACGCTGCCGGGTTGCACCATGCGCGGGTCCACTGTGCCGGAGAAGCGCAGCACGTCCACGTTCTGGTTCACACCGATCTGCTTCTCACCGGTGACCACCATGTGGCCGTTGGGCAGCAGTTCCACCACGGTGGCGGTGATGGAGCCAGCGAAGGTGTTGGCACTCTCCGTGCCACCCTTGCCCGAGAAGTTGTTGTTGGTGGTCGCCCCGACGTTGAATTTGGCGAGCCCGGAGAGGTCGTTGAACGGCAGTGCCGTGACGGCACCATCGACCGAGGTGTTGCGGTTGACGGTGGAGGTGGACTTCTGGCTGGCGGTTACGTTTTCCACAATCTGGATGGTGACGGTGTCACCCACCTGGCGTGCCCGGCGGTCTTCAAAGGCCGGGCGGTACGCCACGGTTTGGTACAGGCTGCCAGTGTTGGGCCGCGCTGCGACTTGTGTGGTGGCAGGGGCTGCCGCGACACGGGGTTCGGCAAAGTCCACGGTGACTTTTTGCGGCAGTTGCTGGCAGGCGGTGGTCAGTAGCACAACGGCGGCGGTCACGGCCGTGGTGCGCAGCGAACGCAGCGCGGTGCAGGCCTGGGGCGTGTGGGTCATGGCTTAACTCGCAGGGTTAGAGCTGGCCGAGCTTCTGCAGCATCTGGTCAGAGGTCTGGATGGCCTTGGAGTTCATTTCGTAGGCGCGTTGCGTCTGGATCATGGTGACCAGTTCCTGCACCACGTTCACGTTAGACGTTTCCACAAAGCCTTGCATCAGGCCGCCCAGACCGTTCTCGCCAGCATTGCCGGCATTGGGCTGGCCCGAGGCGACGCTTTCGGCATACAGGTTTTGGCCCTTGGGCTCCAGGCCGGCAGGGTTGATGAAGCTGGCCAGGGTGATGGTGCCCACAGGTTGGGGCGCCGTGTTGCCGGGGACCTGAACGGTGACTTCACCGTTTTGCGCAATGGCCAGGCTGGTGGCATTGGCCGGTACGGTGATGCCGTTGAGCACGGGCAGCCCGCCCGAGGTGACCAGGCGGCCCTGGTTGTCGAGCTGGAAGGCGCCATCGCGGGTGTAGCCCACGGTGCCGTCGGACATGGTGACCTGGAAGAAGCCGTTGCCCTGGATGGCGACATCCAGGTTGTTGCTGGACTGCTGCAGATTGCCCTGCGAGAAGGAGCGGCTGGTGGCGACCGTGCGTACGCCCAGACCGATTTGGAGGCCGGTGGGAAGGACCGCCTGTTCATTCACGGCGGTGCCAACCTGGCGCAGGTTTTGGTACATCAGGTCTTCAAACACCGCGTGCGATTTTTTGAAACCGTTGGTGGACACGTTGGCCAGGTTGTTGGAAATGACATCCAGCTGCATTTGCTGGGCTTCCATGCCGGTTTTGGAGATCCAGAGCGAGTTGATCATGTTATGTCTCCTGTAGAGCCGCCTCAAAGGAGGCATGCGCCCCCTTGGGGGGCAGCGAATGTGAATGAGCGCGGGGGTTCACAGCTTTTCCTGGTGGTTTAGCCTTGCAGGCTCAGCAGTTGGCCGGCTGCGCGGTCGTTAGATTCGGCGGTTTGCATCAGGCGCATTTGTGCTTCGAACTGGCGGGCGGTCTGGATCATGCCCACCATGGCTTCGATGGCGTTGACGTTGGACCCTTCCAGCATGCCGGGGTGTACGCGCGCGGTGTCTTCGGTGTTGAGTGGTTCACCGGACAAGGCGCGAAACAGGCCATCGTCCCCGCGTTTGAGCGGGTCTTCGGCCGTAGGCACCACAAGTTTGAGGCGGCCCACGCTGTTGGCGGGTTGGTTGCCAATCTTGGCGCTGATATTGCCGTCTGGGCTTATGCTCACATCGGCCCCTGCCGGGACGGTAATCGCGGAGCCGTCACTGGAGAGCACTTGCAGTCCGTTGCCCGTGGTCAGCACACCTTCGGGATTCACTTCAAAGTGGCCGTTGCGGGTGTAAGCCTCGTTGCCGTCCAGGCCTTGCACCGAGAACCAGGCGTCTCCCAAAGCCATGGCATCGAGGGCGCGGTCGGTGCGCATGGCGGGGCCGGGTTTGGTGGAGTGCCCGGCCGATGCTTCCAGGGCGAAAACCCGTGTGGTGGCCCCCTCTCCACGCAATGGAACGGCGCGGTAGGTGGCCAGCTGGGCCCGAAAACCGTTGGTGGAGACATTGGCCAGGTTGTTGGACAGGACCGCCTGGCGGTTCGCAGCCGCATTGGCTCCCGTCATCGCCGTGTAGATCAAACGGTCCATGGTGCGTTAGCTCCGGTTAGCGCAGGTTGACCAGGGTCGACATGATCTGGTCCTGCGTCTTGATGGTCTGGGCGTTGGCCTGGTAGTTGCGCTGGGCGGTCATCATGTTGACCAGTTCGGCGGTCAGGTCGACGTTGGAGTCTTCTAGCGCGCCAGCGCGCAGCTCGCCAAACTTGCCGATGCCGGGCTCACCCAGCACGGGTTGTCCGGAGGCAAAAGTCTCCACCCAGTTGCCACCGCCGGTAGGGGTCAGGCCTTGCACGTTGCGGAAGTCGGCCAGTGCAATCTTGCCCTGAGCCTGGCTTTCACCGTTGGAGTAGCGGGTCATGATGACGCCCGAGGGATCGATGCTGATACCGGTCAGTTCGCCAGCGGTATAGCCATCTTGCGTCAGGTTGGACACGGTGAAGGCCGTGCCGTATTGCGTGGCGCCGCTCAGGTCCAGCGTGGCGTTGAAGGGGCCGATCGCCACGTTGGGCGAGGTCAGTGTCAATGTCTGCGGTGCGGCGGGGGTAACCAGGCCGCCGTTGACATCGAATGTCATCTGGAAAAGGCTGCCTGCGGCTACTGTTGCCAACTGGGGGTTGGCGGCATAGATGCCGGTACCTGCTGCGGCAAACGTGGCCCGTTGGTCCGGGCCAGGGTTGGCGGTGTTCCAGGTGGTGTTGGCGTTGTGCGTGGCGTAGGTGGCGGCGTTGGTAGCCAAGGCCGCTGTGCCTGCCGCCAGGGTGGTGGAGTCAAAGACCTCCCAGGTATCGGTAGCGACGGCGGGGTTGGCGGTCAGGTCCGGTCCGGTTTTGACAAAGTACAGGCTCACTGGGACTTCCACACCTTGGGAGTCAAAGGCGGTGAGGGAGGTGCCGTAGGTGCTGATGGGTGTGGGCGGCGTGACGCTTGCTGCGACACGTGCACGGGCATCCAGATTGAATTCTGCGGTGATTTCGGTGGTGACCTGGGCTGGAATCGGCGCCCCTGTGGGAATAGAGATGATTTGCGGGGTCACGCTGGTGGCGTTGCCCAGCAAGTCGGTGGGGTAGCCCATCACGTTGGCGCCGGTGTTGGTGAGGATGTTGCCATCGCGGTCCAGCTTGAACTGGCCATCGCGGGTGAAAGCGGTCGATCCGTCGGGCATGGTGACCTGGAAGAAGCCACCGCCGTTGATGGCGACATCCAGGCTGTTTCCGGTGATGTTGATGTTGCCTTGTGAGAACTGCTGTGCAATGGTGGCCACCGACACGCCGATGCCCGCACCTTTGGAGGCGCCACCGGCGGCACCCAGCGATGACGCCACCAGGTCGGCGAACTCGGCGCGGGACGATTTCATGCCGACAGTGTTGGCGTTGGCGATGTTGTTGCCAATCACGTCCAGACTTTTGCTGGAGGCGTTCAAGCCGGAGAGACCTGTTTGAAAGCTCATGGTGTTTCCTCTGGGGTGCGGTTGGTGAGAGTTACAGAATCGACTTGACGTCGGTGTAGGCCACGGCGTTGCGGCCTGCCAGTTCCAGCGTCATGTTGCCGTTGCTGGACCCGACGGCCACTACCGTGTCATGGGCCAGCGCCGTGTTGGTGACGGCGACGCCCTTGAGTGTGGCCGTGACCTTGAAGGTGGGGGCGCCCGTGCCTTGGTAGGTGGATGCATCCCACCGGAAACCATGCATGCCAGCGTCTTGGGCGCCCAGTTCGAACTTGTCGAGCACCTGCCCGCCAGGGGACAACACTTGCACGGTCACCTTGTCCGCCTTGGTGGCCAGGTCTACCGCACCCGCTGCCACACCATCCTTGATGGTGAGGGTGTTGGACTCGATCAGCACGCCTTTGCCCACCAGCGATGCGCCCTGCAGCACCTGCATGGCGCTGAACTGGGTGGACATGCTCTTCATGGTGTCGTTGAGCTGCTGGATGCCCGAGACCGTGTTGATCTGCGCCATCTGGCTGGTCATCTGGGCGTTGTCCATGGGGTTCATGGGGTCCTGGTTGTTCAGCTGGGCCACCAGAAGTTTCAGGAAGCGGTCTTGCTGGGCTGCCGCGTCGGTTTGTTTGCTGGTGCTGCTGGTGTTGACCAGTGCGTTGACATCGGTGGAGGAGCTGACGCTGGTAACCATGGTGGTCTCCTGGTTTATTGACCCATTTGCAGGGTCTTGAGCAGCAGCGTCTTGGCTGTGTTCATGACTTCCACATTGTTTTGGTAAGAGCGGGAGGCAGAGATCATGTTGACCATTTCTTCTACCGGGTTCACGTTGGATTGGGTGATGTAACCCTCCGCGTCCGCTGCGGGGTGCATGGGGTTGTGCACGCGTTTGAAGGGCTCGTTGCTCTCTTTGATGGAGCTGACCTTGACGCCCGAGGACGCCGGGGATTCCATGGGAACGGTTTCAAAAATAACCTGGCGGCTTTTGTAGGCTTGCCCATCGGGCCCTGCCACCGCGTCTGCGTTGGCCAGGTTGCTGGCGACGACGTTCAGACGCTGGGATTGCGCGCTGACCGCGCTGCCAGACACATTGAAGATAGAAAACATGGACATGATGGGCCTCGTGGATCAGGTGGTCGCTTCATTGCCCCTGGATGGCGCTCAAGATCGTCCGGGAAGAGCCGTTAATAAAGCGAAGGGTGGCTTCGTAGCGCACCGAGTTGTCAACAAAACTGGCCCGCTCGCGGTCCAGGTCCACACTGTTGCCATCCATGGCAGGTTGGGTCTGCACGGTGTAGTCGAGCTTGCCGCTGCCGCCGGAGCTGTCTGCTGCGCTGCTGGGCAATGGAATGTGGCGGGTGTGGGTGGTTCCCGCAGAAGTCATGCTTTGGCTGGTGCTGGGTGCCAGTGTCATGCCGGAATCGCCCAGGGCCTGGCCCATGGCTTGTTTGAAATTGATGTCGCGTCCGGTGTAGCCGGGCGTGTCGGCGTTGGCAATGTTGCTGGCAATCACCCGCTGGCGTTCGGCGCGCAGCACCAAAGCTTTCGATTGAAAGTCCAGGGCGTTGGTCAGATTGGCAAACATGGCATACCTCAGCGAAGAGCGTCCTTGCACTACGGGTGTAGGGCTTGGGGCGTGCGGCAATTATGGGAAAAGCTTGAATTTTTTAGACGTGGAATAGCGGGGTGAATGGGGCATATTTGCAGCCCTCGTGTTGGGTGTTGCTACCTATAGTGATGGCCTGAGTTGTCCCGCCCCCGTCGTATTGCGGGGCGGCACACAGGTTCCACTCTGGAGTTCACCATGCCGCTTTTTTCTGTGCTCAAACACCATGCCTTTGCGCGTGGTTTGGGTGTGTTTGCGCTGGCCTGTGCCGGGTTGCCTTGGGCGCAGGCGCAGGATGCAGGTCTGGAGGCCTTGCGGCTTGAGGCTCAGCGCTGGGTGAATGAGGCGGTGCAGAAGTCGCAGCCTCCTGGCGCGAATCTGCGCATGCAGGCCGAAGTCGGGCCGCTGGACAGCCGCTTGCGCTTGGCGGTGTGCGGCAACATCGAGCCACATTTGCCAGCAGGGAGCCGCTTGTGGGGGCGTAGCCGTGTGGGCCTGCGTTGTGTGGACGGGGTGACGCGCTGGAACATTACCTTACCCCTGGTGGTCAAGGCGACCGGAAAAGCCTGGGTCATGCGTGGCCATGTCGCTGCGGGTGCGATGGTGACAGAGGCGGACGTGATGGAGTCCGAGGTGGACTGGGCTGAAGACGCCAGTCCGGTGTTGGCTGATCGCACGTTGTGGGTGGGGCAAACGGCGTCCCGCTTGCTCAGTACCGGTCAAACCCTTCGGCAGGGGATGGTCAAACCGGCGCAGGTATTTCAGGCCGGGGCCTCTGTGCGGGTGCTGGCGCAGGGGCCTGGTTTTCAGGTCAGCAGCCAGGCCCAAGCCCTGTCAGCCGGCGTTGTGGGTCAGTTGGCCCGCGTACGGATGGAAAACGGACGCGTTGCATCGGGCGTGGTACTGGACGTACGCACAGTAAAAATTGAGCTTTAAGCGGCTTTATTTGTGCAAAAAACCCTAAAGTCAGTCATGATGCGGCCGATAACTACTGTACGAGGCTACGCCTACCGTAGTTTTGGAGAACGCGATGAAAATAGGTCAACCCCCAGAAATCCCCGCTTCCGTGTCGCCCACGGTGTCTGGTGCCGCCCAAAAAGCAGCCCAAAACGCCAATGCGAGCACTGCTGCTACCAGCAAAGCGACACAAAGCACTCGCGCTGCGGGCGTGGCCGTGACCGTTTCCACGTTGGCCCGTTCGCTGGAGAAAACCGAGCGCAGCGAGTCGGCAGACATCGACACCCAGAAAGTGGCCAGCGTGAAAGCCTCCATCCAGGATGGCACCTACGTGGTCAACGCCGAAGCCATTGCCGACAAATTGTTGTCCAACGCGCAGGAAATGCTGAACCGCTCCGCGCGGTAAACAGGGCCTGCGCACTCATTGAAGTGCGAGGTACCTGATATGTCACAACCTACCCTGAAAACCACGCTCAGTGCGCTTGAGTCGCAGCTGGGTCTTTTGTCGTTGGCGCTGAAAGACGGCGCGGTCGACGACATGGCGCTCCAGGCCCAACAGTTCCAGTCGCTGGTTGTGGAGGCCAACGCCTTGTTGGCGCCGTGGAAACCTCTGGGTGCCCATATGCAAGAAGTCGACGCGGCCCGTTTGCGTGCCTTGGGCGCGGGGCTGGCCCGGGTGAGGGAGCACATGCTGCGTCGCCAGGCGCTGGTGGAGCAGGCGCTGCATATGGTGGTGCCTGCCTTGCACACTCCGGTGTATGCCGCCGCCGCTGGGCCCTACGGTCGCGGGACCCAATCATCGGGGCGATTTCAGGCATTCAGCGCCTGAGGTGGCAGCGCTCAGTGTGAGCGCATCTTGGCCCGCAAGCGGGCGATGGATTGGCTGTGCAGTTGGCAGATGCGCGACTCTGTCACCTCTAGCACAGCAGCAATTTCCTTGAGGTTCATGTCCTGCTCGTAGTACATGCTCATGATGTACTGTTCACGCTCGGGCAGCGTCTTGATGGCCGCGACCAGCGATTCCCGCAGCCGCTGGTCACGCAGCATGTTGAGGGGGTCGGCATCGGAATCGGCCACGTGCCGGTCCAGAAAGGTGTCGTCATCGTCATCGCGACGTGACATATCTTCTAGGTAGACCAGCTGCGTTCCACGGACCTTGCCCAGCAGGCTTTGGTAGTCGGCCAGGCTCATGCCCAGCTCCGCCGCAATTTCTGACTCCGCAGGGCTGCGGCCCAATTTGTGTTCCAGGCGGCGCAGGGCCACTTCAATTTCTTTTTGGCTCTTGCGTGAGCCGCGCGACATCCAGTCGTTTTCACGCAGCTCATCGAGCATGGCGCCGCGAATGCGCTGCGTGGCAAAGGTCTCGAACTGCACCCCCTGCGAAGCCTCGTACCGCGTCAGTGCATCGGAAAGTCCAATCAGACCGACTTGGATCAAATCGTCCACCTCGACGCTGGGCGGCAGTTTTGCCATCATGTGGTGCGCCAAACGCCGCACCAGGGGCTGGTACTGCTTGATCAGCGCGCTGCGGTCTAGCTGGCCTTTGGCGGTGTACATCAATGTCTCCCCACCAAGCGGGCACTGCCCAGGTGTGCTGCGCCAGATGCGGGCGCCCAGGCAGCATCCAAGGGCATGGCGTTTTCTAGCAGGCCCAAAGCCAAGCGCTCGGTGCTGGCGCTGGGGCGGTCATCTGCCCCGGGCGCGGGGATCGTGAATGCATTCACTTCGTAATCCAAAAAATACTTGGCATAGTCACGCAAGCCGTTGCTCGCAGTCTGTATGCCAGGCTGTGAGGATACGGCATGTGGGGCAGGGAGCACATTCACAATAGTAGGCTCAAGCCTGCCTTTGAGCAACAAACGCTTGAGCGCCAGATAGCTGGTCAGCAGCGAGGCTTTGGCCGTTGAGACGGTCAGGACAGGCCGCACCGAGCTGCCTGTGAGCAGGGGAACCAGGGATTGCGCTGTGCTGTAAACAATAACTACGCTTTCATGCGGGAACATCCAGCCGGTATCGGTCAGGGTCTGGCTGTGGGGCGCCTGTTTATGAGCCAGAGACTGCAGTCCCCAAGCCGCGGGAATAACACTCCAAGAGGGCGCGTCTGATAGCGCATCGGGGGCATGGCTGTAGTCCAGCAACTGTTCCAGCCCGGGGTTGTCGGTGCTCTCGCGCACGGTGCCGTCCAGCACGACAACGGGGTACCCAAAACCTACCAATGCGGCGCACAGGCGCAAAAGCAAGGGCAGCTCTGCCTGTTCGTCGCCATGCGCGACCATGGCCATGAGCTTGGGGCTTGGCGTCACCGCCAGGTCCAACAAGCCTGCTGCTTGGTTGCTGGGGCGTTCAAGCATCCATGCGCCCCTTGGCTGCACCCTGGCTGCTGCTGGCGGGCTGGCTGAAGAAAAAGCCCAGGTCGCTGACCTTGGGGTCGTAGGCCGAGATACCTGCGGTGCGCATGGACATGCGCACCAGCTTGGCTGCCACTGCAGACTCCCAGTCTTCCGGAACCCGCTGGCCTGTGGTGATGCCGCGCAACAGCAACTGGTGGCGAATGGCGGCGTCAATGGCGGGGCCCAACTTCACGGCTTCGTCAATCTTGGAGAAGATGGCTTGCTGTGAGGTGTTGGTTTTGAAGCAGTTGACGGCCTCGTCCAGCGTGTCGCCATGGCCGCCGGCGTTGAGTACGAGCAACCGTTTGATGGCGGGCAGGTCCAGCAGTTCCATGAGTTCGCGCTTGCGCGGATCCCGCGGCGCGATGCCGGTGGTGTCGATGAGCACCATCTTCTTGTTCGACAGCAGGCCCAACAGGTCTTGCAGGGCCGCTTTGTCGTGTGCCAAGTGGGCTACCACGCCCAGCATCTTGCCGTAGGCGCGCAGCTGTTCGTGGGCGCCTACGCGGTAGGTGTCCAGGGTGATGAGCCCCACACTGCCCGGGCCGTGGGTGCGTGCGCACAAGCCCGCCAGTTTGGCGGCGGTGGTGGTTTTGCCTACACCCGTGGCGCCGATCAGGGCAAATACGCCACCCTCTTCGTGCAGGGCTGGCGTTCCCGCATCGGTACGCAGGTTACGTTCTAGTACATCCATGACCCAGCGCACCGACTCCGCCGCATCCATATCCTCTGGCATCCGTTCCAAGATAGCGCGCGCCAGGGTTGGGGAGTACCCGGCGCGAATCATCTTGAGCATCATGTTGGACTGGATGGGGTTCTGGCGCGCCTGTCCCAGCCAGGTAAGGGTGTTGAAACGGTCTTCAATCAGTTCCTTCATGGCATGGAGTTCATCCATCACGCCTTTGCTCACGGCTGCGGTGGCGGGCAGGGTTTGGGGTTTGCGCACGGCAACTGGCCTGGGTGCGGCGGGTGCCACATCTACGGCAATGCGCTGTGTCAGTGCTGGGGGGCGCGGGCGCTCCGGGGCTGCTGGAGCTGGGGTTGGCAGGGTTTCCGGGGCTGCGCCTTGTCCCGCTTCATGCCGGCGGCGCAGCATGCGCTCGCGCACATAGTCCTGAAAAGACAAAGTGCTCATGGCCAATTGCTCTGCGTCTTCTTCCACCTTGCTCGCGACCTCTTGGTAGCTTGCGGGTGGGCTTGGGCGGCGCTGTGCGGTTTGGGGTTTGCCGGATGCCGGCGCGACTGCGCGATCCAGGCTGGCCAAGGTGTCCTCTGCGGTCGCGACCACTTCCACGCCATGCTCAGTGGGACGGTTGGACAGGATCAGCGTGCCCTCGCCAAAGGCCAGTCGGGCCTTGGCCAAGGCTTCGCGGGAGGTTGCGGCGGTAAAACGTTGGATGTTCATGGTGTGGCACCTCGGAGAATCGGACCAATGCGGATGGTGTGGGTTTCAGGAATTTCGCTGTGGGCCAGCACTTGCAGGCGTGGCGCCACACGGCGCACCAGGCGCGAGATGGCGCCGCGGATAGGGTCAGGTACTAGCAGACAGGCGGGGACACCGATTTCTTCCTGCTTGAGAGCGGTTTCTGCTGCGGTACGGGTCAGCATGTCGGCCACCCCGGGGTCCAGTGCAGGACCGGAGGCGCTGCCCAGGGCCTGTACCAGCAGGCGCTCCAGGCCTGGGTCAATGGCAATCACGTTGAGCTCCCGAGTCGGACCGTAGATTTGTTGCACGATGGCGGGCGACAACGCAATACGCACGCGTTTTGCCAGCTCGACCGGGTCGGTGGTCGCAGTCGCGTGTTCGGCAATCGATTCGATGATGGTCCGGATGTCGCGGATGTGCACCGATTCGTCCAGCAGCAGCTGCAATACTTTTTGGAAAACTGCGACCGAGACCATTTTGGGTACGACTTCTTCGATCAGTTTGGGGGCCAGTTTTGCCACGTGTTCCACGAGTTGTTGTGTCTCTGTTCGGCTCAGCAACTTGGAGGCCTGAACTTGCATCAAGTGTGACAAATGGGTGGCCATGACAGTCTCGGAATCAACCACCGTAAATCCCGCCATTTGCGCCGCTTCCTTCTGGCGTTCGTCGATCCAGTGGGCGGGCAAGCCAAAGGCGGGGTCGGTGGTGGCAGTGCCTATCAGCGGGGTGGTAATGCCGCCGGGGTTGATCGCCAGGTACATGCCGGGAAACGCCTCGCCTTCACCCACAATGACGCCGCGCAGGGTAATGCGGTAGGCACTGGGTTTGAGCTCCAGGTTGTCACGCACATGGACGGCAGGGGGCAGGAAGCCCACTTCTTGCGCAAACTTGCGGCGTACACCTTTGATGCGATTGAGCAGGTCACCTTGGCGGGTTTTGTCGACCAGTGCAATGAGGCGGTAGCCCAATTCCAGTCCCAGCTGGTCCACGGGTTGCAGGTCATCCCAGGACGCTTCACCGTCACCCACGGGCGGCGGTGCCTGGGTCTGTGGATCCACGGGAATCGGCTTGTGGGCCAAGACCCAGGCGCCATAGGCCAGCACTGCGGCAATGCTCAAAAAAACCAAGTGCGGCATGTTGGGAATGATGCCCAGGATGAACATGATGACGGCTGTGACACCCAAAACCTGGGGCGATACAAACATCTGCCCGACAATCTGTTTGCCGATGTCTTTGTCCTTGCCCACGCGCGAGACCACCATGGCCGCAGCCACCGAGATCAGCAGGCCAGGGATCTGGGCAACCAGAGCGTCACCAACCGCCAGCAGGATGTAGGAGTTGGCCGCCTGGCTGGCGCTCAGGTCGTGTTGCAGGATGCCGATGGCGAAGCCGCCAAAGATGTTGATCAGCAAAATCAAAATGCCGGCCACCGCATCACCGCGTACAAACTTGGATGCACCGTCCATGGAGCCAAAAAACTCGGCCTCTTCGCCAATTTCGGCGCGGCGGCGTTTCGCTTCCTTTTCGTCAATCAGGCCCGCGTTCAGGTCTGCATCCACCGCCATCTGCTTTCCGGGCATCGCGTCCAAGGTAAAGCGGGCTGACACTTCGGCAATCCGCTCGGAGCCTTTGGTCACCACCACAAAGTTGATCACGACGAGAATTGCAAAGACGATCAGACCGACGGCAAAGTTGCCGCCAATCAGAAAGTGGCCAAAGGCCTCAATCACGGCACCGGCGGCACCCGGTCCGGTATGGCCTTCGAGCAGCACCACCCGCGTAGAGGCCACGTTGAGCGACAGGCGCATCAAGGTTGTGAGCAACAGGACTGACGGAAAGGCGGCAAAGTCCAGCGGGCGAACCATATAGGCTGCCACCATCATCACCATCAGCGCCACGGCGATGTTGATGGTGAAAAATGCATCCAACAACAGAGGTGGCAGGGGCAGCACCATCATGGCCAGAATGGCCACGACCAGCATGGGGGCGGCTGCACCCTGGAAGGCGGTGGAGTTATTGCCCAGCCACTGTTGCAGCGATTTGATTTGCGCGTTCATGCGGTGGTCGCCTTCAGGGTGTTGGACTGGGGATCCAGTTCAGGGGGGACATAAGGTTGGGGCACGTCCTGCGGCATGCTGCCTTCGCCGCGCAATGCGGCACGCACGCGGTAGACATAGGCAAGTACTTGCGCCACGGCGGTGTAGAGCGCGGAGGGGATGTCCTGGTCCAGTTCTGCGTTGGCATACAGTGCGCGGGCCAGCATGGGGGACTGCAGCACTGGCACCGAATGTTGCTTGGCCACATCCCGGATCTTCATGGCCAGTAGGTCGGCACCCTTGGACACCACCCGAGGTGCATGCATGGTTTTCTCGTCATAACGGATAGCCACCGCAAAGTGGGTGGGGTTCATCACCACAAAGTCGGCTTTGGGTACGGCATTGACACTGCTCCTCTGTGCCAGTTCGCGTTGTTTCTGGCGAATCTTGCCTTTGAGTTGTGGGTTGCCATCGGATTCCTTGCTCTCTTCCTTGACCTCTTGGTGGGACATCTTCATCTGGTCTTTGTGCAAGAAGGACTGCAGCGGCACGTCCACCATTGCAGCAAGAAACACCACCAGCAACAGCAAGCCGACGCCCCCTGTAATCCATTGGGTCATGTGTGCGATGGCAGCACTCGACGGTTGGCGTATCAAGGAGGCCATGGTTTGCAGGCCGGAACTCAGAAACCAAGTCGCAATCGCAAACAACACGCTGGTGATCAACAGCATCTTGAGCGTGTCAAGCATCTTCTTCTTGGTGAACATATTGGCCAAACCCGACAGCGGGTTGAGTCGGCTGAAGTCTGGCATCAGGGGCTTGAGGCTGTTGACCCAGCCGCCCGATGCCACCGCTGCCAGGATGGCCGCGGCCATCACAATGGCTGCGAATGCCACGCAACCGGCAAGCCCGATGGTGGAGGCCTCGCCCAATCGCTGCAACATGCTGCCGGGGCGCATGACGGTGGATGCATCAAAGGACAATTGCTGTCCCATGCTGCGCTTGAGGTGGTCAAAAAGGATGGGGGCCAGTACCAGCACGGCCATGGCGCCAGAACCCAGCACCGCCAGATGCGAGAGGTCTTGCGAGCGACCGACTTGGCCGTCATCACGCGCTTTTTTAAGCTTGCGCTCTGAGGCGGGTAGGTTGCGGTCTTGGCTGCCTTGGTCCATGGTGAAGAAGCTCTCGGGTTCTCACCATTGTCGCGACCGACTTCTGAAACTAAAGTGCAATAAGCGGGGCATTCCCCCGCTTATTCGGGGGTGCTTTAAAAGCCCAGACTGGCGAGCAAATCGTCGACCTGGGATTGGTCGGTCACTACGTCCTGGTTGGCCTGGCCGGCTACCACCGGGCCGGCCAGTGCAGGCACATATTCGGAGGCGGTGGGCACAGCCACTTTGGCGTCAGCTGGCGCGGTTTGCAGTAGCAACAACACCAACTGCTCTTCGATGGTGGCAGCCAGTGTCACCACCTTGGCGATCACTTGGCCGGTCAGGTCGTGAAAGTCCTGCGCCATCATGATCTCGGTCAGATGGCTGTCTACCTTTTTGCTGGCCTGCTCCACATCGTTGATGAAGTTCATCACGTGGCCCTTGGCGACGGCGCCCACCGGGTCTTTCACGATCAGCTCGCCAATGCGGCGGGTTTCTGCGGCAATGTGGTCATGTTGGGCCTTGGCCTGGTCCACCTGGTTGAGCACTTTTTCGGCAGCTTGGCCGGTCAGGCGGGCGATATAGGACAGCCGGCTCTTGGCATCGGGCAGTTCCCCGGCCCAGTCCTTGACCTTTTCAGCCAGTCCCAAGCCATTCAGGGAGTCGTGCAACTGGCGGGTCAGGGCGCCGAGTTGCTGGTGGACTTCGCCAGTGGAGAGTTTTGCGGCAGGAAGGTGCGCGGCGTCAGACATGCTTACTTCAAGCCCATTTTTGTCAGGATGTGGTTCACCTTGTCTTCCAGTGTGGCTTTGGTGAACGGTTTGACGATGTAGCCAGCCGCACCTTGTTGGGCCGCCAGCACAATGTCTTCTTTGCGGGCTTCTGCCGTCACCATCAGCACGGGCAGGTGTTTGAGTTTGTCGTCTTTTTTGATTTCTGCCAGCAATTGGAACCCATTCATGTTGGGCATGTTGATATCGCTAACCACGAAGTCAAAGGTGCTGGCACGGAGTTTTTGCAGGGCGACGACCCCATCCTCGGCTTCATCAGCCTCGGCATACCCACTTTCCTTGAGCAGATTGCGAACAATTCTGCGCATGGTGGAGAAGTCATCAACAACTAGAAAGCGCAATTCTTTGGACATAGATAACCTTTAACCAGGCAATTTTCGAATTTCTGCAAGTATGACGTAATTTTTGCGGGGTCAAGGGCTTGATTTTGCCTCTGTGGCGGCCCCGTTGCCAGCGCTTTCTTCCCCCGCGTCCAGGGCAATCGTTTTGCTGCCCAGCAGGCGCTCTTCTGCGTCCTTGGTCATCACCAGAATACTGATGCGTCGGTTGCTAGGGGCGAGTGGATTGTCTGGCTCCAGCGGCAAGCATGGATGCCATGCCCACCACCCGTGCCAGCTTGTTTTCGGGCATGCCCGCGGCAATCAGTTCCCGCCGTGATGCATTGGCCCGGTCGGCAGAGAGCTCCCAGTTGCTATAGCCACGTGCCGCGTTGCCATAGGCCAAGCTGTCGGTATGGCCATCCAGGCTGATCTTGTTGTCCACATCCAGCAGGGCGCGCCCGATCTCGCTGAGGATGTCGCGCATGTACGGTTTGACCGATGCACTGCCGCTGTCGAACATGGGGCGGCGCTGGTCATCCACGATCTGGATTTGCAGGCCGTCAGGGGTTATCTCCAGCTTGATCTGGGAGCTGAACTCGGCCATTTTGGGGTTGTTGGAGATGGCGCCTGCAATCTTGGCGGCCAGTGTGGCCAAATCTTTGGCGTCTTTTTTAGCCCGCTCCACTTTGGCCTGGTCACCCGACATCTTTTTGGCTGTCTTTTCTTCGCCATCACCGCGGCGTGATTGGCCCGCCTGTTGCGTCAAGTCGTTGCCGCCGCCGGTGATGATGCTGTTGCTGGCGCCAGCCCCTGCGCCTCCTTGGAGCGCCACCTTAAGGGGCGACTGAAAGTAGTCGGAAATGCCTTTCTTGTCGCCCTCGGTGGTACTGCCCAGCAGCCACATGAGCAAAAAGAACGCCATCATGGCGGTCACGAAGTCGGCGTAGGCGATTTTCCAGGCGCCACCATGCGCAGCGTGGCCGCCCTTCTTGACCCGCTTGATGATGATGGGCTGAAGTTTTTTGGCGTCTCCAGCCATGCTCAGGCGCTCCTGCGCTTACTTCTTCTTGACATACGCTTCCAGCTCAGAGAAGGTGGGGCGCTCGGTGGAATAGAGCACTTTGCGGCCAAATTCAATGGCGGTGGACGGGTTGTAGCCTTGCATGCTGGCGAGCAGAGTGGTTTTGATGCACTGGAATTCCTTGCTGCCTTCTTCGACCTTTTGCTCCAGCAAGCCGGCCAAAGGCTCCGCAAACGCATATGCCAACAAGATGCCCAGGAATGTTCCCACCAGCGCCGAACCGATCATGCCGCCTAGCACGGCAGGGGGCTGGCCCACCGAGCCCATGGTGTTCACCACACCCAACACGGCGGCCACAATGCCGAACGCCGGCAAGCCGCCGGCAATGCGCTGGATGGCCGCCACAGCGGCATGTTCTTCGTGGTGGTGGGTTTCGATTTCGCTGTCCATCAGCGACTCGATTTCGTGGGCGTTGAGGTTGCCCGAGACCATCATGCGCAGGTAGTCGGTGATGAACTCCACCACGTGGTGGTCTGAGCCGACCGTGGCGTATTTTTTGAAAATCTCGGATTGCTCGGGCTCTTCGACGTCTTTTTCAATCGCCATCAGCCCTTCTTTGCGGGCTTTCTGGAGGATGTCAAACATCAGCGCCATGAGCTCCATGTACCGCGCCTTGGTGTATTTGCTGCCCTTGAAGCAGGCGCCCAGGCCGGCCATGGTTTTCTTGATCACCTTCATCTGGTTGTTGGCCAGAAAGGCGCCCACCGTAGCCCCCCCGATGGTCAGCATTTCCCAGGGCAGGGCTTTCAAAATCACACTGATGTTTCCGCCGTGGATGATGAACACGCCGAACACACAGCCCAGACAAACAAGCCAACCAACGATTACAAACATAGGCGCATTGTGACAGGGAGGCCAGAAGCCTCAAGGGTGGAAGAAGCGGGCCTTTTCGGTCCGTCTCTATCATATCGTCGCAAGTTCGCTTGGCTTGAATTTATTGCCAAATTGGCACCTAAGCGCCGTGGGTATTGCGCAAGAAGCTATAAAAATAATAGCATCTAGTGGAGCAAAATACCGCCTGCGGTAGAGCCTTTGCCCGCACGGGCTGGGGGCGAGCACAGGCCGCACTCGAAGTGGCGGGAGTTTTCATAGGCTTCCGACACAAAGTGCCCGCCGCACTTGGAGCATTTGGTCATGGACAGCATGTTGTTGTCGATGAACTTAACCAGGCGCCAGGCGCGCGTGATGGACAACAAGGGCTCCACGCCGCAGGCGGCAATTTGCTCGGTGTACAGCCGGTAGGCGGCCATGATGGCATCGATGTCCTCCATGGCGCTGACCTTGGTCAGGTACTCATAGGTGTTCTGAAACAGCGATGCATGGATATTGGGCTGCCAGGTCAGAAACCATTCGGTAGAGAACGGCAGCTGCCCTTTGCTGGGGGAGCGCCCAGCCACTTCTTTGTAGAGGCGCAACAGGCGCTCGTAGGACAGGTCGGTTTCGCTCTCCAGTACCTGCAGGCGGGCGCCCAGCTGGATCAGGGAAACGGCGCGCTCCACTTGCTTGGAGTCGTTCAAAACACTTTTTTGGGTAGCCATGGTGCT
This sequence comes from Rhodoferax sp. TS-BS-61-7, assembly GCF_002943465.1. Classification (GTDB taxonomy): domain Bacteria; phylum Pseudomonadota; class Gammaproteobacteria; order Burkholderiales; family Burkholderiaceae_C; genus Allorhodoferax. The sequence continues at coordinate 519,390 of NZ_PTQY01000003.1, read as the reverse complement.
GCTCCTGCGGTGCGTGGGGTCAGACGGCTTCGGCAAAACGGCCGGCCATCAAGATGCTGGCGTGCAGCTTGGTGGTGGCGTCGTTGTCGACCTTGGTCGCAGAGTGGTTGGTCAGCAGGTTCCAGACCATGTCGTCATCCACCCGGAAACGGCACAGCAGCATATTGGTGGAGGCAATACGCATGATCTGGGCGGGAGACAGTGTGCTGATCATGTCCGCCGCTTCCTCAGACATGCCCAAGCGAAACAGCGCTTCGGCCTTGTCCTGGCGGATCAGGTTTTGGGCCAGCATCAGGTAAGTCATATTGGCTTCCCGGATCTCGGCGAGTAGTTGTTCCTTGCTCATAGTCGACTCCTGTTTGGGGGCGATTCATGTGAATCACCATGGAGCGAATTCTGGTTGGGTAGCGCAAAAAACTGAATTGGAAAACGGCTAATCCGCGTGTCAGAAACGCGAACATCGCCTGTAGGGGGAATTCCTACATGCGCCGAGTATTGAATTAAATTGCGCGAATACGTCTTGCCCTGACGTAGCGCCGGGTGCGAAGATTTGCGGTAGCTAAAGAGACTTATCGACAGGCCATGCCGAAACTGAAGATGCGATTCCAGCCATCAATGGCGGTGAGCATCCTCCCCGCGCATGGGCGTGTTGGCAGCGCGGCGCTTGCGTGCGAACGCGCTTACTGGCGCAGCAAGGCGAGCACGCCTTGCGGAAGCTGGTTCGCTTGCGCCACCATGGCAGTACCTGCCTGCTGCAGGATCTGGGTGCGCGACAGGTTGGCGGTTTCCAACGCAAAGTCCGCATCTTGAATCCGCGAGCGCGAGGCACTCAGGTTTTCGGCCATGGTTTGCAGGCTGGCAATGGTGTTCTCAAAACGGGACTGCAATGCACCAAACTTGGCACGTTGGCCTGCGATAACCTGAATGGCGGCATCCACCGTGCTTAGCGTGCGGGTGGCGGAGTCGACGGTGGCTACGTCCAGTGTGTCTACGGTTTGCAATTGGCTGGCACTGGTCGCTGCCAAAAAGAAGTCTGTGACAGGCGGTGGGCCCACGGGATCGTTGACCGCTGCATTGACCATGCCAAAAGACTTGTCGGAGTCCAATGTCAAGGTCCCTGTTACGTAAGTGGCATTGTTCGGCGCATTGGGTATGGTTACGCCACCTACGGCCAGCGCCGTCGATGTCGCGGGCACTTCAATCACGATGTCCTCGCCAGCTGCGTTTGTTATGGAGATTCCAGTCCCTGCAGCATTGAGTTTGGCTGTTACGCCTGTCGTGGAGCTCTTTTCATTAAAAGCGGCCACCGCGGCAGACAAACCATCGCCGTCGAGTGCGCCTACGGTGAATGCCACCGTCGTGGCAACCGTATTGTTGGAGCGCATGGTGAGCGAATAACTTGTGTTAGCGGTAAAGCTGGTCAAGTCGATTTCGGTGCGCGCTGTCGCGGAGACGCCGGTAGTGCCCGACTGTGCATTGATAGCAGCCGCTAGGCTTTTTGCCGTTTGTCCTGCCGTGATCCCTATGGTCGCGGAGCCGGATGATCCATCAATACGGAAAGTCGCGTCCGCCGCGATAGGGCTGGTTGCGCTGATGTCTGCGGCGGGCGTTGCCTGCGATGCGCGGGTTCCCGCGGTTGATCCCGTGACCAAGTCGCCAGGACCGCCTGCGGTGGCTGCCACCAACGAGCCGATGCGATGGTTGCCGTACTTGTTGGTGCTGAAGTTGCCAGTCGTCGCAATGATGGTCTGGTTGGCATTGGCGCCAACTTGGAAGGTGGCCGAGGTGAAGCTGCCGTCCAGAATGTTTTGTCCGTTGAATTGTGCGGTCTTGGCAATGCGGTCCAGTTCTGCAGTGAGTTGACCCACTTCGGCGTTCAGTGCAGCGCGGTCGCTGGCGCTGTTGGTGGCGTTGGCGGACTGCACGGCCAGTTCGCGGATGCGCTGCAGCGTGGCAGATGCACTACCCAATGCGCCTTCAGCGACTTGGGCCAAAGAGATGCCGTCGTTGGCATTGCGGGCGGCCTGGTTCAGGCCGCGCACCTGGGACGTCATGCGTTCTGCAATGGCCAGGCCGGCTGCATCGTCCTTGGCGCTATTAATGCGCAGGCCCGAAGACAAGCGCTGCATGGACGTGCTCAACGAACTTTGCGATGTGGCCAAGTTCCGCTGCGCATTCAGCGATTGAATATTGGTGTTGATAGTTGAGGCCATTGCGTAACTCCTAAAAAGATATGAAATCAGCGTCGCCGCCGATTGCAAAGCCTGCTGACCTGCAGACAATCAGTAACGATGGGTGAATTCTGGAGACGCCCGCTAGGCCTATTTGGCGGATAAGCGCCGCAAAAGCGGCCCAAATTGCCTGCGGATGGCAATTCTTAATAGGGGTAAACCCTTATATCCAGGGATTGGCTGGTGCAAGCCCCGCTTTTCTGTTTTCCGGGGGGCATGCGCTGTGATATTGCAAGTCCGTTTTGCAAACGCCCTAAAGTTTTCCACGTACCACCCGAAAACAATTGCAACGGGCTCATAGCGGGCTCGTCGTCCGGAAGGCGTCAGGGTCGGCGCACCGGTCATGGCGGTCAGCAGCAATGCTGACGTTGAGATCGGCATTTCGCCGGAGTACGTGAGTTTTTACTAGGAGTTATCAAAATGGCAGCCACCATCAATACCAACATCAACTCGTTGACAGCCCAGCGCAATTTGACAGCCAGCCAGTCTTCTTTGAGCACTTCGATCACACGCCTGTCCTCTGGCTTGCGCATCAACAGTGCCAAGGACGATGCCGCCGGCCTGAGCATCTCCGAGCGTTTCACTTCCCAAATCCGCGGTCTGACGCAAGCAGCCCGCAACGCCAACGACGGCATCTCTTTGGCGCAAACCGCTGAAGGTGCTTTGGGTGGTGCCGGTACCATCTTGCAGCGTATCCGCGAACTGGCCGTGCAGTCTGCCAACGCCACCAACAGCGCCAGCGACCGCTCCGCGTTGAACCAAGAAGTTTCGCAGCTGACTTCCGAACTGAACCGCATTGCACAAACCACCCAGTTCAACGGCCAAAACCTGTTGGACGGCAGCTTTGCCAGCGCGACGTTTCAGGTCGGTGCCAATGCCTACCAAACCATTACCGCCACAACCGCGAACTTCACGACTGAAAAGTACGGCAACAACCGTGTGGGCTCGGTAGTGGCTGCATCTGCCGGTGCGGCGGGTGACTTGGTGGTGGGTTCCACGGCAGGCGCCAACGCCACAACCGCAACCGCGACAGATACGATTGCCGGAGACACGGTGACGGTGAACGGTGCCTCCGGTACCACGACTGTGACTTATGCAGCTGGTGCGAGTGCCAAAACTGTGGCGTCGCTGTTCAATGCGCAATCCGGTATTACCGGAGTGACCGCCACAGCTCGTACCGAGGTTGACCTCACCGCGTTGAGTACTGCAGGCTCTTTCTCGATCAATGTGACCTCTGACAACGGTACCGCTGTCGCGGTGTCGTTCAGCACGGGTGCTGCACTGAACGCGGATGGATTGGCCTCTGCGGTTCAGGCCTTCAACGAGAAGACCTCGCAAACCGGTGTGACAGCCAAGCTCAATGCCGCCGGCACAGGCTTGACCCTCACCAACGCCAGTGGCAACGACATCGTGTTGGAAAACAACTCGGCGACAGCAACCTTGTCAGCGGGTGCGGTGGCGATGGCTGCTGTGGGTGGCGATGCGGTTGTCAAGGGCGCAGTGACCCTGGATTCCGACAAGTCGTTTGGTATTGCCAACACGGCCCAGGCTGCCGGTATCGGTTATTTCACCGGCGCAACCTCTGCCAGCCAGCTGCAGGCAGTGAGCACACTGGATGTGTCGACGGTGGAGTCCGCAACACGTACCCTGTCCACGGTAGATGCCGCCATCGGCGCTGTGGCCAGCCAGCGCGCCAAGTTCGGTGCTCTGCAATCTCGCTTTGAGACCACAATCTCCAGCTTGAATACAACGTCTGAAAACCTGAGCGCATCGCGTTCGCGGGTGCAGGATGCGGACTTCGCGGTTGAAACCGCCAACCTGTCCCGTGCCCAGATCCTGCAGCAGGCTGGTACCGCCATGGTGGCGCAGGCCAACCAGTTGCCTCAGGGCGTGCTGGCCCTGTTGCGTTAAGACTGGCAAATCAAGGCTTCGCGGTTCATACTGCGAAGCCCGGGAGCGGCGACGGGCTTGGGCTTGTCGCCGCTTTGGTTCTGGAAACTGGCCTTTTTCCGGGCTTTGGGGTGGTGTAGAAGACGCAAAATCCAAGGCTATAGATTGAACAAGGGGCTCCTATGGCTACCATTTCATCCCTCGGCATTGGCAGCGGCCTGGATTCCGAGTCCATTGTGACCAAACTGGTGGCATTGGAGAAGCAACCCCTGAAGACGCTGGAGACAAAAGCCACTTTTGTTCAGCAGCAGATCTCGGCTTTTGGCCAGATCAAGTCCCAGTTCTCCGCTTTGGCCGATGCGGCGGCGGCGATGTCCTCTGCCAGCGCATGGGCGGCTCGCAACGGCTCCTCTTCCAATACCAACGCGGCAGCCATCACAGTCACCTCCACAGCCGCCGCTACCTCGTTCACGCTGGATGTCGACCAGTTGGCGAAGTCGCAATCTGTTGCGTCTGCCCCGATTACTGCCGGATCTGCGGTCGGCGCGGGAACGCTGGTGTTGCGGCTTGGCAAGTGGACGACCGGTCCGGCAGACTTCACGCCCGCCGCTTCCAGTGCGGATGTGAGCATTGATGTGACCGCGTCGGATACCGTGGCCACTATTGCTGCCAAGATCAATGCCACCAATTCTGGCGTGGTTGCCACTGCATTTAATGATGGGACGCAGGACCGCCTGCTGCTGCGATCCAAAGATACCGGTGAGGCCTCTGGTTTCCGCGTGCAGACCACCGTGGATGCGGACACCATAACCAACGATGACGCAGGACTCTCCCGTTTGTCGTTTGACCCGGAGTCGGGGGCATTTGGCATGGCTGGCGCCTCGGCTGGCGCCATTCAATACGGTACCGACGCCAAGGCCCGTATCAACGGACTGGCCGTTACCTCCAAGAGCAACACGCTGACGGGGAATATTCCTGGAGTCACCATCAGCCTGCTGGCGACCACTACGACCAACTACGGCCTTCCTGGTGAGGTGTTGACGCCTGCCACACTGACTGTGAGCGAGGACGTTACGCTGGCTGTTAAAAACGTGCAGAATTTTGTGACTGCTTACAACGCGCTGGCCAAAACCCTGGCCGACATCACCAAGTACGACGACGCTACCAAGACGGCCTCCTTGTTCCAAGGTGATTCGACTATTCTGGGCATGCAAAGTGTCCTGCGCAGCATGGCGGGTTCTGTGAGTACAGGCAGTGCTTATCAGCGCCTGGCCGACGTGGGGTTGACGCGCGAACTGGATGGCACCCTGTCCATGAATACCACCAAACTTGCGGCGGCGGCCAACAACGGGACCGAGCTGCAGAAGCTTTTTACGACCGACAACAAGAATGCCCAGACCAACGGATTTGCCTTGAAATTCAAGGAGTTGGCCCAGGGCGTGCTAGCCACCGGGGGGGCTGCCAAGAACAAGGGCGAGGCCTTGGAGGGCGTCCTGAAGCGCAATATCGAGGAACAAACCCGTGTTACCAACCGGGCGGCCACGTTTGAAGCTCGCCTGCGCAAACAATACAGCGCGCTGGATGCCAAGATGGCCAGTTTGTCGGCGCTAGATGCTTATGTGACCCAGCAGGTCGCCACCTGGAACAAGTCCACCAGCTAAATGGCCGACGTTGATGGTGCAATGATCTGAGAGAAGGACTTTAGTTGGTCAACAGACTGCCGATACTAAGTACAAGAAACTAAGGATCTGCACTATGTTTACCTCTGTTCACAGCCGCACCGCCGCCGCCTACAAACGGGCCAGCGTAGAGGCGAGTGTGGAGATGGCTGACCCTCACCAGCTGGTGACCTTGCTTTTTGAAGCGTTGCAACGCCACATTGCCGCGGCCAAGCTGGCCTTGCAGGCCAAGGATGTGCCCCAGAAATGTAAGCAAATTGGTGCGGCCGTACGGATTTTGGAGGAGGGCTTGAAGGCCCCTCTGGATCTGGAGCGTGGTGGCGAGATTGCCGCGAATTTGAATGCCTTGTACGACTATTGCGTGAATCGTCTGGTGTTGGCCAACGCGCGCAACGATGAGGCGGGTCTGGATGAAGTCGCGGGTTTGATTGAACCTGTTGCCAATGGTTGGAAGCAAATTCAGGGAAAAACCCCTGCCTATCTGCGTCCGGTGTGAGTCGGGAGTACACCACATGCCTTTGATGTTGATTGACTACTACAAAGCCATTGAAGACAGCAGTGCCAAGATGCTGGAAGCCGCCAAGGCAGAAGATTGGGATGGCGTGATGCGCTTTGAAGGGGCTTGCGCGGTGCTGATTGAGCAGCTGCGCGAGCGGGCGCGCAGCGAGGAGCTTGACACACATGCCCGGGCTGAGAAGTCCAAGATCATGCGCCGCATCTTGCACAACGATGCGCAGATTCGGTACTTGGCAGAACCTTGGCTCACCCACTGTGAGCACAAGTTAGAAGGGCAGCCTGCTTTTTTGCACTAACAGCAGGTTCGTCAATCGCCGTTCCCAAAGCGGCATAACCGGGGTATTTGGGGTGTTGTTCGGAGGCTCTCCAGGCAGGGGCGTCCGTAAGATGGTGGCCGATACGGCTCTATCCCAACACCTCGCACATGGTTGCCCCACCATCGTTACCCCCTGATGAACTGAAGCTGGCCTTGCGCCAGCTGCGGACGGCGTTCGTCACCGTAGCGATCTTCAGCGGGTTTTTGAACCTCATGATGTTGGCGCCCTCGCTCTACATGATGCAGGTGTATGACCGGGTGCTCAGCAGCCGCAACGAAACTACCTTGGTGGTACTGACGGTATTGATTCTCGGGGCCTACCTGTTTATGGGGGCGCTGGAGACGATTCGCTCTTGGGTGCTGATTCGTGTGGGCGCGCGGCTGGATGATGTTCTGGGTCTGCGGGTTCTGGGGGCCACCTTTGAGCGGGTGCTGCGCCAACCTGGCAACAGCACGTCGCAGCCCCTGCACGACTTGGGGACTTTGCGCCAAACCCTCACCGGTCCGGGCCTGATTGCCGTATTCGACGCCCCATGGGCCCCTGTGTATCTGGTGGTTATTGCCCTGTTTTCGTCAGAGGTGGCCGTGTTTACCCTGGTGGGGGCATTGATACTGATTGTGCTGACCTGGCTCAATGAAAAGTTGGCCAAAAGCAGTCTGGCTGAGGCTCAGAAGTTCAGCATGCAGGGCCAGCGAGAACTCAGCAGCCATCTGCAAAATGCAGAGGTGATTGAGGCAATGGGGATGCTGGGCAACATCCAGCGACGTTGGCGCAAAGCGCATCAACAAGAAATTGCATTGCAGGCCAAGGCCAGCGACCGGGCCGCGGTGATGGGCAATGTATCCAAGTTTGTTCGGGTCTCCATGCAGTCGCTGGCCTTGGGCTTGGGAGCACTTTTGGTGCTGGAGGGGCGCCTGACCCCGGGCATGATGATTGCCGTTTCCTTGCTCACCAGCCGTGCGCTGGCACCGGCGGAGTCGGTGGTCGCCCACTGGGCGGGGCTGGCGGCCGCGCGGTCGGCGTACTTGCGTTTGCGCGAATTACTGGGGGCTTTCCCTGCCCGTGCCGCATCTATGCCGTTGCCAGCGCCCACGGGGCAGGTCACCTTTGAGGGGGTCGCGACTGCTGCCCCCGGCACACGCCAGGCGATCATCAAGCAGATCAGTTTCTCGCTGCAGGCCGGCGACTCGGTGGCCGTGATCGGTGCCAGCGGGGCTGGGAAATCCACGTTGGCCCGCCTGTTGGTGGGGGTGTGGCCTGCATTGGCCGGTACGGTGCGACTGGACGGTGCCGATTTGTTTCGCTGGAGCAAACAAGACCTGGGACCGCATATTGGCTACTTGCCGCAAGACATTGAGTTGTTCGATGGAACGGTGGCGGAGAACATTGCCCGATTCGGCGATGTCAACCCCGAATGGGTGGTGTTGGCGGCGCAGCGGGTGGGATTTCATGAGCAGATATTGCGTCTTCCCCAAGGCTATGACACCCCCCTGGGGCCTGGTGGTGCCTCTTTGTCCGGAGGGCAGAAGCAACGCATTGCCCTTGCGCGGGCGTTGTACGGCGACCCCGTCTTAGTTGTGCTGGATGAGCCCAACTCCAATCTGGATGACGCGGGTGAGAAAGCCTTGGCAGATGCCATTCGCGACCTGTCCAGCCGTGGCAGAACTTCTGTATTAATTACGCACAGACCCTCCGCACTGACCGTCGCCAACAAATTAATGGTGTTGCGGGACGGGGTTGTTGCTGCGTTTGGTCCGAGGGAGGACGTACTGACGGCCATCAATGCCAGGGCTGCGGAACTGCCGCCAAGCACGCCACCGCCGGGGCCGCCCAAAGGGGCCACGCCGCCCGTGCTGGTTGATAAGCCGCCACCCGCGCCCGCGGGTGGCTTGCCGCCGTTTAACCTGAAGTTCAACGACTGACATGAGCGCTGTGTTGCACGACACACCCTTCGGCTCCACGCCAGTGGTGGACCTTAACGATGCACGTCCTCGGCGCTGGGGGTGGTGGTTGCTGCTGCTGGGCTTGGGGGCGTTCTTTTCTTGGGCTGCTTTGGCACCTCTGGATGCTGCGGTCACTTCTAGTGGGTCGGTGGTGGTGAGTGGCAGTCGCAAACTGGTTCAGCCGGTGTCTGGTGGCAAAGTGGCCGCCATCCTGGCGCACGATGGTGACCAGGTGACTGCGGGGCAGGTTTTGCTGCGCCTGGACAGCACCCAGAGCCGCGCGTTGTTGGACATCGCGCGTGGACAATGGTTGGTGGCTATGGCCACGCAGGCGCGATTGACGGCGGAAAACCAAGGCCTCTCGGCTGTTGACTTTCCGCCCGCGCTGCTCGAACTCGGGAATGATGCGCGTGTTGCAGAAGTCATGGAGTTGCAGTCGCGTCTGCTGGATGCACGCCGACAAACCCGTAGCAATGAAATGCAAAGTCTGGAAGCCACCCTGCGCGGCCTGGAGTTTCAGGTGCAGGGGCATGAGGCGGCCCGCTTGGCCAAAGAAACCCAAAGCCGCATGTTGCGCGAGGAGCTGCGTAACCAGCGTACCCTGGCTGACGAGGGGTTTTTCCCACGCAATCGGGTGTCAGAACAAGAGCGCTTATTTGCCGGGATACAAGGTGGGGTGGCCGAGGATTCCAGCAGCGTGGGCAGAACTCGCCAGGCGATTGCTGAAGTGCGTGCCCGCATTGCCACCCGCCAACAAGAGTTCCGCAAGGACATTGAATCGCAGCTCTCCGACATCCAGCGTGAGACCTCGGGGCTGGAGAGTCGCATGCGGGGCCTGGAGTTTGACTTGGCCAACACGGAGGTACGCGCACCAGTGACAGGAACCGTGATGGGGGTGTCGGTCCACACGGTGGGCGGGGTTGTGAGTGCCGGCACGCCTGTCATGGAACTGGTGCCCAAGGACGATCCTTTGCGGGTGGAAGCCCAATTGCCGGTGCACATGGTGGACAAGGTCCGGCCGGGTTTGCCGGTGCACGTGTTGTTCAGCGCTTTGAACCAGGCCAGCACCCCCCATATTGAAGGACGTGTGGTCCAAGTGTCTGCCGATGCACTGGCCGATTCAAGGCAGAATACCAATTACTTCAAGGTCGTCGTTGAGGTCACCCCCCAGGGTATGACACAGCTTCAGCACCAGGAGATCCGGGCGGGTATGCCTGCTGAGGTATTCATCAAAACTGGAGAGCGCACCTTCATGAGTTATTTGCTCAAGCCCCTGTTAGACCGCATGAACCGCGCGTTGATCGAGCCATGAGTCGACGGTTTGTGTGTCGCAGAGGTTGGGGGCCGGGTGTGTTGGCGCTGGTGGGCGCTTGTTCGCAGGGATTGGTCTGGGCCGGCGACTTTGAGCGCGCCTACCTCGCCGCCTTGCAAAATGATGCCCGGTACCAAGCGGCCAAATATGCCTTGACGTCGGCACAGCAGGCCTCCCCCCTGGCCTTGAGTGCCTTGCTCCCCAATGTGTCGGCCAGTCTCTCGGAAACGGCTGTGCAGGGCACACGCAACACCGATGTGGCGGGTGGCGGCACCGTTTCCAGCAACCTGGACTACCGCGCACCGTCCCAAAGTATCAATCTGCGCACCCCTTTGGTGAATCTGGAGGCGTCGGCCCGCTACCGGCAAGCCAATGCCCAGGTGGGTTCTGCGGAGGCTGCGTTTGCGGCACGCAAAGCGGAATTGGTGGACCGGCTGGCTCTGGCCTATCTCCAGCGCATGCTTGCCGAGGACGCTTTTTTGTCCATCCATGCCCAGGTTCACGCCGTGGTGGAGCAGCGCAACCTGATGCGGCGGCGCTTTGAGCAAGGCGAGGGCACCAAGACGGAAGTGGCCGAGGCCCGCGCCAACCTGAGTTTGGTGTTGTCCCAGTGGGCGGATTCCAGGGACCAGATGAACAACGCGCGCAACGCCCTGAACTCTCTGACAGGCCAGCTGCAGGAAGTCATTGCCCGCTTGCCCAGCGGTTTTTCGCCACCCCCTCTGGTTCCCAATGCGCTCCAGACATGGCAAGACATGGCCTTGAACAACAACCCGGATGTGGCTGCCCGCAAATTTGCAGTTGAGGCTGCTGTGGCCGGTGTATCGCGCAGCAATGCCGGTCACATGCCGCGGCTGGACTTGGTAGCCAGTGCTTCCAGCAGCCGTAACGAGTCCGTCAGCAGCCTGAACCAATCGGTTAACCAAGGCAGTGTAGGGGTCCAGCTCAACATCCCGATCTACAGTGGCGGGGCAGTCAAGGCCGCAGTGACCCAGGCCGTGGCCGAGCAGTCCCGTGCCGAGGCCGAGCTTCTGGCCGAGCAGCGGGCCGCCGAACTGGAGGTGGGGCGTCTGTTCCAGGCCGTCTCGTCGGGTGGCGCACGTTTGCTGGCGTACCAGGATGTGCTGGAGTCCAGCCAGGTTGCGCTGGAAGGCACCCGGCGTGGACAAGCCTCCGGGCTGCGCACCAATGCCGACGTGCTGGAGGCTGTGCGCAAGGTGTTTCAGGCGCAGCGCGATTTGGCGCAGGCGCGCTACGACCATATCTTTCAGCGTCTGCGCCTCTACAACAAGGCCGGCATTGCACCCGAGGCGGTGGTCTCGTACATCGACGAGTTGCTGGGCTCGGGCGAAAGCAGCCCTCCCTGAGCCATGACCCAGGTGGCAACGGACTCCTTTGCTGCTGCGTGGGCGCTGTACACGCAAGGTCAGGTGGTACAGGCGGAGCATGCGTTTACCAAGCTTGCCGAGGAGCATCCTGCCTGGGGTGAGGCACTGCACATGCGCGGGGTTTGCCTGCTGCAGCTTAAGCAGCATGGTGCTGCGTTGCCGGCTTTGCAGGCGGCAGCCCAGCACACACCGCAAGACCCGTCGGTGCACTCCAATCTGGGTCTGGTTTTGCGGGCCCTCAAACGCCACGCGGAGTCCTTGGCTGCTTACGACAAGGCCTTGCAGCTCAAACCGGACTTTGCCCAGGCCTGGGCCAACCGGGGCAATGCTCTGCGCGATATGGGGCAAGGGGATGAGGCCATTAGCTCCTACCAACAGGCCTTGCAATGCCAACCCCAGTACGCCCAGGCCCTACACGGCCTGGGGCTGGCCTACGGTGACGTGAAGCGCTGGCCGCAGAGCCTGGCCGCGTTTGATGCGGCGCTGTTGCAAAAGCCCGATTACGCTGTGGCGTACATGGACCGCGGCAACACCTTGCGAGAGCTGGACCGGGTGCCGGAGGCCTTGCAAAGCTACGAGCGGTCGCTCCAGCTCAACCCGCAGTCCGCACAGGCCTGGTCCAACCGCGGGGTAGTGCTCAAGCGCCTGGGGCGCATGGAAGATGCTGCTGCCAGTTATGAGCGTGCGATTGCGCTGGACGCGGGGTTTGTCGATGCCATGGTGAATTACGCCACGCTGCTCAAAGACATGATGCGTCTGTCTGCTGCCGTGGCGATGAATGGCCGCGCCTTGGGGATTGACCCGGACAACAGTGGCGCCCACCTGAATCTGGCGATATGCCATCTGGTAGCCGGTGCGTGGAGCCAAGGCTGGCCTCACTACGAATGGCGCTGGAAAACCGACCAGCTCAAAGACGGGGTACGTACCTTTGCCCAACCACAATGGCGCGGTGAGCCGCTGGAGGGGAAAACTATCTTGTTGCATGCTGAGCAGGGCCTGGGGGATACCCTGCAGTTTTGCCGTTTTGCGCAAACTCTGGCGGTCCGTGGCGCGCGGGTGCTGCTGGAGGTGCAGGCGCCCTTGGTGGGGTTGCTCGCGCCATTGCCTGGTGTGCACACTTTGCTTGCCAGGGGGGAGCCCTTGCCAGCGTTTGATGTGCATTGCCCTTTGCTCAGCGTACCGTTGGCCCTAGGGCTGACGCTGGAGAATATGGCCCCAGTGCATGCCTATTTGCGGGCGGATCCTGTGGCGGAGCGTGCGTGGGCGCTCAAGGCGGGCAGCGATACGGCATTGCGCGTGGGCGTGGTTTGGTCCGGCCGACCGGAGCACAAAAATGACCACAACCGCTCCATCCCGTTCGCGGAGTTTCAACGCATCTTCCGGTCCGGACAGCGCTACCACTGCCTGCAAAAAGAGTTTCGTGCGGCAGACCTTCCAGCCTTGACTGCGCGCAGCGATGTTGCAGTCTGGGATACCCAGTTACAGAGCTTTTCAGACACCGCGGCCCTGATTGCTGCCATGGACCTGGTGGTCTCGGTCGACACCTCGGTGGCGCATCTGGCCGCGGCCATGGGCAAGCCCGTGTGGTTGTTGCTGCCCTTTAGCCCGGACTGGCGCTGGGTCGTGGGCCGCGACGATTCTCCGTGGTACCCCCGTATACGTTTGTTCCGCCAGCCCGACACCGGCCAGTGGGCGCCAGTGCTGGCACACCTTCACCAGGCCTTGGGCCTGTTCACCCGATCACAGGAGACCTAAGCATGTACGAAACCAGTAAATCCATTTTTCACCGCCTGGCGGATTCCCGATACGCCACGCGTTACTTTGTGGGGCAGGGTATTGATATCGGCGCTGGTCCCGATGCCCTGGGGCAGTACGCGGAGTTTTTCCCTCTGATGCGCGCCTGCCGTGCATGGGATATGCCCGATGGGGATGCCGAGCTGCTGGCCACCGTGGCGGACAACTCCTACGATTTTGTGCATTCATCCCATTGCCTGGAGCACATGCGCAATGTTGAGGTGGCGCTGGACAACTGGCTGCGGGTTCTCAAGCCCGGAGGCCATTTGGTGTGTCTGGTGCCTGACGAAGACTTGTACGAGCAGGGTGTCTTTCCCTCCACGTTTAATAGCGACCACAAGCACACCTTTGCGATCCACAAAAAGTCGTCCTGGTCACCCAAGAGCATTAACGTGACGGCCTTGCTGGCGAACACACGCGCCGATATCCAGGTCAAGAAGATTGAATTGCTGGACGCGACGTTTCGCTACAGCCTGCTGGCTGCACTGGGCAAGCGCCTGGACCAGACCACCACCCCGGTGGGCGAGAGTGCGATCGAGTTTGTGATCAAGAAGCTTGCCTAGTGGCCTTCGCAGCAGGCGGCGCGTGGGGGTGCAGCGACCCGCAAAGCGGTGGAGCGTGGGGGCCTGATTACTCCGACAACTTGCGTAGCGTGGCCTTGAGTTGCGCCAGCTCGGCCTGGGCCTTGGCGGCAGCCTGCTGCGCCTGAACCAAGCGATAGTCCACAAAGTTGTCCCATACGCAAGGTGGGTGCTGAAAAAACTGTTTGAGCTCGGCATGCTCTTGGGCTACATAAAATCGGTTCACTGCGTCAAAGTAGACAAAGTCGTATCCGGTGCGCAGTAGCTCAGGCTCCCACTCATCAAAATTGGTTTGGGGGCGGTTGGGCAGGGTGCTTTCCAGCACGATCAGCCAGGGCCGAAAACGCGTACGGTCCAGTCCCTGCAGTACGGCCAGTTCAGCGCCCTCCACGTCCACACTGAGCAGGTGGATGTCTCCGCTGGGCCGGTGTTGCAGCAGCAGGTCTGTCAAGGTGTATTGCTGCACCGTGTGTTGCTGCACGGGTTTGCCTTCCCGGGCATGCATGGCCGCAATCGCCTCGGAGGTGGTGGCGTTTTGCTCCCGCTCTGCAATCTCAAAAAACGTGACCTCCCCGGTGCTGTTGCCCACGGCGCCACGGACCAGAATATCCTCCGGGCGCTGTGTTTCCCAGAGTCGGTGGAAGCGGGTTTGCGGCTCGACCACCATGCCGCGCCAGCCGCGCTGGTAAAGGCAGAAGGTATTGCTGTCCGCCATCGGCTGGTAAGCACCAACATCGATGAAGAACCCCTGGGGCACCTGGCTCAGGGCCCGGTTGATCATCACGTCTTCGAAATTGCGGGTGAACGAGAGGTAGGCCATGCGGCACTTTCTTCAGGGCGAGGGACGGCGACGCAACTTGCCGGCACGGGTGGCATCGTTGCGTACCGCTTTCAGCAGGTTTTTGAGTGGCACACTCCAGTCGCGCCGCTGGGTTTGGCGGTACAGGTGCGCACTGGGGTACCACGGAGAGTCTGTCCGAGAAAGCAACCAGCGCCAATCCGGAATAAGGGGCAAAAGTACACGTACTTTGACTCCCAGCCCTCCCGCCAGGTGCGCTACCGAGGTATCTACTGTGACAAGTTCGTCGACCAGGGTCAGGATGGCGGCCGTGTCCTCAAAGCTGTTGATTTCGGGGCTCAGGTTGGTGACCTTGCAGTGGGCGGGCAACCCCGACAGCTGTTCCACTGCGTCACCCTTCTGCACTGAAATGCACTCCACATGGTCCAGTTGCATCAGGTCTTGCAACTGTGCCAAGCGCAGGGAACGGTTGGCGTCATTGCCATGGGTGGGGCGCCCAGCCCATACCAAGGCAATTCGGTATTTGGTGGTGGGCCCCAGCCGTTGTTGCCAGTGCGCCATCTTGGCGGGGTCTGCCTGCAGGTAAGGAACCTGTGCCGGAACCGTATCCACGGTTGTGCCAAAGCCGGCTGGCAGACTCAGTAGCGGGCATTGGTAATCAAACGGCGGAAGTTCGGCGCCACTCAATACGATCTGGCCCAGGCCCGGCACCCTCGCAGCAATGCTGTGCACCTCGGTCTGCACCACCAGCACTACGTGGGCGCCTTGCTGTGCGAGCAGGGGCACAAACCGCAAAAACTGCAGGGTGTCGCCAAAGCCTTGTTCTGCATGCAGCAGGATGCTTTTGCCCTGCAGGTTTTGGCCGGTCCAGAGCGGTTGGGTGAATGCACGCTTTTCCTTGGCATCGGGCTGTTGCCAGCGGCTCTCATACCGTGGCCATCCTGCCCTGAAGTCACCCGTCAGCAGCTCCAGCAATGACGCATGCAAGGCGGCCTTGATATGCCCCTGGGGGGCGCTTTGTGCCTTGCGGAAGGCCTGTAACGCTTGGTCAAACTGCGCATTTTCCTTGAGTGCAATGCCCAGGTTGTATTGGTATTCGGGGGAGTTGCCGGTGATGGTTACCGCAGCTTTTGCTGCTTGCAGCGCTTCATCCCACAGCCCCAGCGCGCCCAGGGTGTTGCCCAGATTGGACTGGGCTTGGGCGTTGCCCGGCGCCACTTGTACGGCGATGCGCTGGTACTGCAGCGCCTCATGCAGCAGGCCAGCTGCCTTCATGAAGGCCCCGCAATTGGACCAAGCTTCGGGATCGTTGGGAGCTTGTCGGCAGGCGCGCTGGCCGAACATGACGGCGGCCTGTGTGTGGCCCGTGCGAAACGCGGCAATGGCCAAGGCGCTGGCCGCCCGGGAATGGGTAGGGCACTCGCGCAGCGCCCGCCAGAACGCAGGGGAAGCCAGTGCGGGCTCATTGCGCTCCAGCAGCACACGCCCCTGCTCCACATACTCGTGGGCCAGAGCCGCACGCCGCTTGCCACTAGCCGACTGAGGGCTGGCCAGGTCCTTGAGGTCTTTGGCCAGCGTGCTCACCACACTGTCCCAATCGCGGTAGCGCGGCTGGCGCAAGATGCGCACGCTGGGGTACCAGGGAGAGTCTTCCCGTTCCAGCAGCCAGCGCCAGTCCGGCATCCACGGGACCAGCAGCCACACCGGCAGCCCCAGGGCACCGGCCACATGGCAGATCGAGGTATCCACACACACCAGCACATCCAGGTGCTGCAACGCGGCGGCTGTGTCGCCAAAGTCATGCAAATCTGCGGACAGGTCCACCACCTTGGTTTGCAACTCGGGTGGCAGCTGTGTCAGATCGGCACTGCGCGCACCGACCTGGAAAGAATAGAAAGTGGCGCCCTCTGTCGCCAGCACCGGCACCAAGGCGCTGAGCGCCAGCGAACGGTTGGCATCGTTCTTGTGAGCCGGGTTACCCGCCCACACCAGGCCCACGCGCAAGCCCGGGGCCGCAAAACGTGGGGCCCAGGTGGCGCTGCGTGTGTGCTCCATGCGCAGGTAGGGCAGGGTGGGTGGTGTGTTGTGCGACAGACCCAGCAGATGCGGCACGCTGAGCAGCGGGCAGACCCAATCGTAGGCGGGCGGGCGTGAGCCCTCATGCACCAGCTCTACATTGGTCGGCAACACCACCAGGGGGGTCAAAGACTCCTGAATTAATAGCAGCACGCGCAGGCAGCGAGAGGCTAAGAGGTCGATATAGCGTAAAAACTGTAGGGTGTCGCCCAGCCCCTGTTCGGCGTGGACCAGCAGCGTTTGCGTGGGCAGGGGCTGGCCGGTCCACAGGGGCTTGGTGGTCTTGAGACGCTTGGAGGGGAAGTCCGGCACATCAAAGCGGCGTTCGTAGTCGGCAAAGCCACCGGCCAGGTCACCGGCGAGCAAGCGGGCCAGGCCGCGGTTGTAGATCAGCCCCGCGTAGTCCGGCCTAGCCTCCAGACCACGCTCGAAACAGTGCAGGGCGCCCTGCAGGTCACCCACGGCCTTGTAATACGCCCCGCAATTGGACCAAGCTTCGGGATCGTTGGGAGCTTGTCGGCAGGCGCGCTGGCCGAACATGACGGCGGCCTGTGTGTGGCCCGTGCGAAACGCGGCAATGGCCAAGGCGCTGGCCGCCCGGGAATGGGTAGGGCACTCGCGCAGCGCCCGCCAGAACGCAGGGGAAGCCAGTGCGGGCTCATTGCGCTCCAGCAGCACACGCCCCTGCTCCACATACTCGTGGGCCAGAGCCGCACGCCGCTTGCCACTAGCCGACTGAGGGCTGGCCAGGTCCTTGAGGTCTTTGGCCAGCGTGCTCACCACACTGTCCCAATCGCGGTAGCGCGGCTGGCGCAAGATGCGCACGCTGGGGTACCAGGGAGAGTCTTCCCGTTCCAGCAGCCAGCGCCAGTCCGGCATCCACGGGACCAGCAGCCACACCGGCAGCCCCAGGGCACCGGCCACATGGCAGATCGAGGTATCCACACACACCAGCACATCCAGGTGCTGCAACGCGGCGGCTGTGTCGCCAAAGTCATGCAAATCTGCGGACAGGTCCACCACCTTGGTTTGCAACTCGGGTGGCAGCTGTGTCAGATCGGCACTGCGCGCACCGACCTGGAAAGAATAGAAAGTGGCGCCCTCTGTCGCCAGCACCGGCACCAAGGCGCTGAGCGCCAGCGAACGGTTGGCATCGTTCTTGTGAGCCGGGTTACCCGCCCACACCAGGCCCACGCGCAAGCCCGGGGCCGCAAAACGTGGGGCCCAGGTGGCGCTGCGTGTGTGCTCCATGCGCAGGTAGGGCAGGGTGGGTGGTGTGTTGTGCGACAGACCCAGCAGATGCGGCACGCTGAGCAGCGGGCAGACCCAATCGTAGGCGGGCGGGCGTGAGCCCTCATGCACCAGCTCTACATTGGTCGGCAACACCACCAGGGGGGTCAAAGACTCCTGAATTAATAGCAGCACGCGCAGGCAGCGAGAGGCTAAGAGGTCGATATAGCGTAAAAACTGTAGGGTGTCGCCCAGCCCCTGTTCGGCGTGGACCAGCAGCGTTTGCGTGGGCAGGGGCTGGCCGGTCCACAGGGGCTTGGTGGTCTTGAGACGCTTGGAGGGGAAGTCCGGCACATCAAAGCGGCGTTCGTAGTCGGCAAAGCCACCGGCCAGGTCACCGGCGAGCAAGCGGGCCAGGCCGCGGTTGTAGATCAGCCCCGCGTAGTCCGGCCTAGCCTCCAGACCACGCTCGAAACAGTGCAGGGCCTCCGGCATGCAGTGCCGCTCGGTCCACAGGCGGGCCAAGGTGCCCCAGGCGTCAGCGTCTGCCGGTTTGTGCCGCAGTACCAGCAGCAGTTCGGCTTCCGAACGCTCCATACGCTGCAATTCCAGCAGGCATTTGGCCAGCATGAAGCGGTACTCATCGGCCTGGGGTTGCAGTGCACAGGCGGCTTCAAAGTGTGGCAGGGCACGCGGATAGTCCCCACGCCCGTAGAACAGATTGCCCAGGTTGTTGTGGGCCGTATGAAACTGCTTGTCGCAGGCGAGCGCGGTTTCGTAGGCGGTGACAGCTTCATCCAGATGCCCTAGCGCCTTGAGGGCCACACCGCGATTGGCATGGGTGCGTGGGTCTTGTGGCGCCAGCACCGCTTGCTGGTCAAAACGTTCAAGGGCTTGCTGGTGTTGGCCTGCGCTGTTGAGCAGCACCCCCAGGTTGTTCAGCGCATTGGTGTCTTGCGGCGCGTCTGCCAAAACGGCTTCGTAGGAAGCTCGGGCCAAGTCCCAACGCCCTGCACTTTGGTGTGCAAGGGCTTGGGCAAACAGATCAGAGGGTTCTGTACTTGGCTGCCGTCTTGGCATGGGGCGTGGTTAGGTCCATTGGAAGTCAGAAGCACTGAGTCCATCAGACGTAGCGGCCACCAAAGTGAGTTTCATTTCAGCGACGCCGTTACCGTCTGTGTCGACCAACAGTATATTGGTCGCAGAGTCCCATTTGGCCTGCGCGTCGCCTGAATTGGTGAAAGTACTCACCATGCTGAAGTTGCCGTTGCCCAGTCCTTCGAAGACCAGTTTGTCCTGGCCCACCACAAAGTCATTGATCGTGTCAAAAACAGTGGCACTGGACTGCGCAGTGTCGCGGAAGACGAAGTAGTCGGCACCACTGCCGCCAATCAGCAGGTCTGCGCCATTGCTGCCCACCAGGGTGTCGTCGCCACCGCCGCCGTTGAGTGTGGCGCCAATCGTGGACAAAACCATGGTGATGGTGTCGTCGGACGAGCCGCCCAAAACGGTTTCGATGGCGTTCACGGTGACGTTGTTGTTGCCCGTGCTCGACAGGTTCAAGGTGTCCGTACCGCCTGCTAGGTTGTAGGTGACGCCCACGGCAGCGGTGCCCAGGGTTACGGAGTCATTGCCTGCGCCAGCGACCAGGGTTTCCACGTTGGTGATGGTGAGGCTGTTGGGCCCCGATGCGGAGAGCGTCAGGCTGTCGTTGGAGCCGCCCAGGTCAATCACACCGTTAGTGATGGCGTTATTGAGGGTGATGCGGTCGCTGCCGCTGCCGCCATTCACGGTTTCCACCCCACTCAGGGTAATGGTGTTCACTCCGCTCGCCAGGTTGAGTGTGTCACTGCCAGCATTCAGGTTGATCAATCCACCCGACAGGGTGGTGGTCAGTGTCACTGTGTCGCTGCCAGAGGAGCCGGTGACCGTTTCTACGCCCGATGCGGTGACGTCATTGGCGAAGTTGCCCAAAGTCAAAATATCTACGCCAGCACCCAGGTCAAAGGTATTGCCGGTGGCCTGAACGGCCATGGTGATGGAGTCTGCCCCCGAGTTGCCTGTGACGGTCTCGATGGTGTTGCTCATCAGCGTGAACGTGTTTGCCGCGTTGAACAGTCGCAGCTGGTCTGCTCCGTCTCCGAGGTTGAAGTTGGTCGTACCGATCACGGCGGCACCCAGGGTCACGATATCGCTTCCAGTGCCGCCGGTGATGGTTTCCACATTCAGCACGGTGAAGTCATTGTCGTCGTTGCTCAAAATGAGCGTGTCGTTCAGGCTGCCCAGGTCAATCCGGGTGCCGGTCTGACCGGCAGTCACCGTGATGGTGTCAACACCACCCGTGCCGATGATCGTTTCTGCATTGGCAACGGTCAGTGTGTTGCTGCCTGCCGCGGCCAGGATCAGGCGGTCGGTACCCGCGCCCAGGTTGTAGTTGCCACCCACCTGTGCGACGCTGAGCGTGACGATGTCGTTGCCCGTACCGGCCACCAGGGTTTCGACGCCGGTGAGGGTCACGGTGTTGTTGAAATCAGCCAGGGTCAAATGGTCTGCACTGCCTGCACCAAGGTTGAAGATGCCGGCTGAGCTCTGTGTAGTCAGGACAGCCGTGTCATTGGCGGTTCCACCCACCAGGGTTTCCACGTCGGTCAGTGTGACTGCATTGGCGAAGTTGCCCAGAGTCAGCTTGTCCGAACCTGCGCCCAGGCTGTAGACATTGCCTGTGGCGATGTTCGTCAAGGTGATGGTGTCTACCCCTGAGTTGCCAATCAAAGTGTCCACGGTGTTGTTCACAGACAAGGTATTGGCCGCATTGAACAATCGCAGGGTGTTGTTGCCATCGCCCAGAGAGTAGCTGCCTCCGGCGGTTGCGGAGCCCAGCGTAATGTCGTCAGCCCCCGAGCTGCCGACAATGGTTTCCACGCCGGTGGCCGTCAGGGTGTTGTCAAAGTTGGCCAGTGTCAGGGTGTCGATCAGACCGGCGCCAAGATTGAAGTTACCTGCAGTCACCTGGGTCAGGAACGTCAGCTTGTCATCTGCCGCCCCACCCACCACCGATTCCACATTGGAAACCGCTGTCAGGGTGTTTGCTGCTGCCGCCAGTATCAGCTTATTGACACCGCCACCCAGATTCACGGTGCCATTGCTAATGGCGGAGGCCAGAGTGATGGTGTCGTCCGTTGCATCCGCCACGATGGTTTCGGTGTTGTTGACCGTGACGGTGTTGGCGCCACTACTGGCGGTGAAGGTCAGCACATCGCCCGTGCCGCCAGCCAAGTTCACGATGCCGCCGGTGAGGGTGTTGGTGAGTGTGACCAGGTCATTGGCGGTGCTGCCAATGACGGTCTCGATATTGGACAGCGTGACGGTGTTGCCGTTGCCTGCCAGTGTCAGGGAGTCGGAGCCCGCACCCAGATCAAAGCTGCGTCCGCTTACCGCAGCGCTGAGCGTGATGCGATCGATGGCTGCGCCGGCAGTGAGGGTCTCGATGTCTGTGTTCAACACGAGGGTGTTGGTGCCGGCGGTGGCCAGAACCAATGTGTCCGCAGTGCCAGCGCCCAGAGAAATACTGACACCAGACACTGCTGCGGTCAGGGTCACGGTGTCGTCACCACCGCCACCCACGATGGTTTCGGTATTGGCCACCGTCAGGGTGTTGGCGTCGGAGCCCGTGGTTTTGAGCACCAGTTTGTCAATGCCGCCGGCCAGATCGATGGTCTGGTTGGTCACCGACGATCCGAGGGTAACCGTGTCTGCGCCAGCGTTGGCAACCAGTGTTTCCACATTGCTGACCGTGATTGTGTTCACACCGTTGGCGAGTACCAATTTGTCAGCACCATCGCCCAGGTCAAAAGTTCTACCCGAAACTGCAGCCGACAAGGTAACGGTGTCGTCCAGGGTGCCGCCGATCAGGGACTCAATGCTGCCATTGAGCGTCAGGGTGTTGGACGCACTGGCCAGTTGCAGCGTGTCGTTGCCCAGCCCCAGGTCGATGTTGGCGCCAGAAGCAGCGGTGGTCAGTGTGATCACATCAGCGCCCGATCCACCGACCAGCGTTTCGATGCTGCTCAGTGTCAAGGTATTGCCTGCGCCATTGGCAAGCGTGAGCTTGTCGATGCCGTTGCCCAAGTCCACCGTGGCGCCCGAAATAATGGCGCTAAGGGTGATGGTGTCTGCCCCTGTACCCCCGGTCAGCGATTCCACGCCACTCAGGGTCAAGGTGTTCAGGCCGTCGGCCAGGGTCAGCACGTCTGCGCCACTTCCCAGGTTGTAGACGCCTGCGCTTTGGGCTGCCGTAAGTGTGATCAGGTCTGCGCCAGTGCTGCCCGTCAGCGTCTCCACACCGCTCAGGGTCACGGTGTTGCCTGCACCGGCCAGGGTCAGTACGTCGGCACCCGCAGACAGGTGGTAGACATTGCCGGAGACGGCTTCGCTCAGAGTCAGGGTGTCGGCACCAGAATTGCCCAGCACGGTTTCTATGTCGCTGGCGACCGTGAGGCTGTTGGCGCCATTGGCCAGGGCCAGGCTGTCGGTGCCGGTGCCCAGAACCACGCTAAGGCCTGTGCCAGACAGGATGGTGGACAAGGTCACCGTGTCGTTGCCATCGTTGCCGATAAGCGTTTCAATACCGCCTACGGTGATGGTGTTGTTGCCGTTGTTATTGAGCGTGAGTTTGTCACCTGCACCTGCGCCCAGGTCAAACACGGCATTGCTGGCCAAGGTGCTCAGCACGACGGTATCCGTGCCGGAGCCGCCGGCAAAGGATTCGATATTGGACATCGTCACCGTGTTGGCTGCGGTGCCCGTCGCCAGTAGGCGCAAGGTGTCCGTTCCGGCGCCCAGGTCGTAGATGCCACCCGTGACCGGTGCGGTCAGGGTAATGGCGTCGGCCAGTGTGCCGCCCAACAGCGACTCGATACTGCTGTCGATCGACAGCGTGTTGTTGAAGTCGGCGAGTGTTAATACGTCGGCACCCGAACCCAGGCTGATATTGGCGCCCGATACGGCCGCCAGCATGGTGACGTTGTCTGCACCGGTGCCGCCCACCACGGTTTCGATGTTCGCCAGTGTCACGGTATTGGCGCCGTGGGCCAATGTCAGTTTGTCAACGCCCGCCCCCAGATCGAATGTGCGGCCTGTGACTGCTGTGGTGAGGGTAATGGTGTCAACCCCCGAATTGCCCACCAGGGTTTCAATGTCGCCGCCGATGGACAGGGTGTTGGCGGCATTGGCCAAACGTAAGACGTCTGTGCCATCGCCCAGGCTGAAGCTGCCCGAGGTGACGCCTGCGCCCAGAGTGATGTCATCATCGCCGCTGTTGCCAGTGATGTTCTCTATGTTGAGTGCCGTCAACGTGTTGTTGAAGTTGCCCAGCACCAGCGTGTCGGTACCTGCACCGAGGTTGTAGGCGCCCGCAGTGACGGCAGTGCCCAAGGTGACGGTGTCCGCACCAGATCCCCCCACCAAATTCTCTATATTGGACAGTGTGACGGTATTGGCGCCGGTGCCACTGGCCATGAGCGTCAGGGTGTCTGTGCCATCGCCCAGGTCGTAACTGAAGCCCGTGACGGTGCTGGTAAGGGTGATGGTGTCGTTTGCCGTGCCGCCAACCAGGCTTTCAATGCTGTTGTCGATTGACAAGGTATTGTTGAAGTTAGCCAGTGTCAGGACATCTCCCGCACCAGCGCCCAGGGTGACCGACCCGCCTGCGATTGCCGTGGCCAGTGTCACCAGATCGTTGCCGGAATTGCCCACAATGGTTTCGACGTTCGACACCGTAATCGTATTGGCACCGTTGGCCAGGGTGATCTTGTCGCTGCCTGCTCCCAGGTCAATCGATCCGCCAGTGACTACGCTGCTCAACACCAGGGTGTCTGCACCGGTGCCACCCACGATGGTTTCGATATTGGCCAGTGTCAGGGTGTTCGCGCCATCTGCGAGTTGCAAGGTGTCTGTGCCACCTGCCAAGTCGTAGCTATGGCCGCTTACCGCACTGCTCAGGGTGATCGTGTCCGCTGCGGAGTCGCCCACCAACGACTCGATGGAGCCGTTCAGTGTGAGTGTATTGGCCGCTAGGCCCGAGAGGTTCAGGCGGTCTGCGCCAGCACCCAGGTCATAGCTGTTGCCACTGACACTGCCGTCCAGGGTGATGGTGTCAGCACCCGAGTTGCCCAGAATGCTTTCCACCGTGCTGCTGGCGGTGAATGTATTGGTACCCAAGGCCAGGTTCAGGGTGTCGGTTCCCGCACCCAGGTTGTAGGTGCCGGCACTGATGGCGCCACTGAAGGTCACCGTATCCGCGCCAATACCACCCGTGATGGTCTCCACTGTGTTGAATGCGGTGACGGTGTTCACTCCGTCAGCCAAGGTCAGCGCATCAGCACCTGCACCGAGGTCGATGGTGCCACCGGTCAAGGTGGTCTGCAGCGTGACCGTGTCTACACCGCTTCCGCCCGTCACACTTTCCACGTTGGAGGCCGTTACCGTGTTGCCGCCGTCAGCCAGGTAGAGCTTGTCTACGCCAGCGCTCAAGTCCAGCGTGGCTCCGCTCACGGCTGCGGCAAAGGTGATGATGTCTGCACCGGCATTGCCTGTCACGGACTCTACGCTGGTCAAGGTCATGGTGTTGCCACCAGCTGCCAACGTCAGACTGTCTGCGCCTGCACCCAGGTTGACTGAGGCGCCAAATGGACTGGCGCTGGAGAGTGTGATGGTGTCGTCGCCCGAGCCACTGGTGGTGAGTGTTTCCACGCCATCCACCGTGGCGACGTTGGCGCCCACCGCGAGAGTCAGGGCATCGCTGCCGCCACCCAGGCTGACACTGCCGCCCGTCAAAATCGTGCTCAGGGTGATGTTGTCGTTGGCGCCCGCGCCAACCAAGGATTCCACATCGCTTACTGTGACCGTGTTGTTGCCAGCCCCGGAGAGGGTCAGGACGTCATTGCCAGCCGCCATGGCAATGGTGGCGCCGTTGACAGCCGCACCCAGCGTGATGTCTTCGTCGCCCGCGGAGCCGGTAATGGACTCCACCGACGACGCAGTCAAAATGTTGGTGCCGTTGGCGAG
Organism: Rhodoferax sp. TS-BS-61-7; assembly: GCF_002943465.1. Lineage (GTDB taxonomy): Bacteria > Pseudomonadota > Gammaproteobacteria > Burkholderiales > Burkholderiaceae_C > Allorhodoferax. Next base: position 494,569 of record NZ_PTQY01000003.1, on the reverse strand, counting down.
TGTCAGGCTGTCGGCACCGCCGGACAGATCGAACACCGCACCCGACACCGCTTGGGTCAGGGTGATTGCATCGGCCGCCGTGCCGCCATTGATGCGCTCCACACTGGCGTCCAGCGTCAGTGTGTTGTTGCCACTGGACGCCAGGTTCAAGGTGTCTGTACCCGCACCCAGGTTGAAGGTGCCGCTGCTTTGTGCTGCACCCAAGGTGATGGTGTCTGCACCGGTTCCGCCGGTGATGGTCTCAATATTTGTGGCGGTCAGGTTGTTGGTGCCGTTTTTCAGGACCAGTTGGTCCGTGCCATCACCCAGATCGATATTGCCACCTGCGATGACGGTGTTCAGCGTCACTACGTCTGCACCACTATCGCCCACAATCGTTTCCACGTTGCTGGTAGTGACGGTATTGGCACCGTTGGCCAGCGTAAGTTTGTCGCCAATGCTGCCACCCAGATCAATCTGGGCGCCGCTGATGGCTGTACCCAGGGTGACGTTGTCTACCCCGGTGCCGCCGGTGATGCTCTCTACGTCGGTGGCGGTCAGCGTGTTGCTGCCGTTGGCCAGTGTCAGTCGGTCGGTGCCTGCGCCCAGGCTGTAGATGGCGCCGCTCACCGTAGTGGTGAGGGTCACGGCATCTGCACCTGTGCCACCCGTGACAGTTTCTACGGTGCCGTTCAACGACAGCGTGTTGGCGCCATCAGCCAACACAACGCGGTCACCTGTGCCGCCGCCCAAGTCCACGGTGACACCGCTGACTGCGGCGCTGAAACGCACCGTGTCGTTGGCACCAGCGCCGCTGATGGTTTCGATGGCGTTGACGGTCAGGTCGTTGGCACCGGCGCCAGACAGAATAATGCGGTCTCCGGCGCCCGCGCCCAGATCGTACGTTTGGCCCGACACGGCGCCAGCCAGTGTGACGATGTCGTCCCCCCCACTACCGACCAAGCTCTCGATCGTGGTGGCTACGGTCAGGGTATTGCCGCTGGCCCCCAAAGTCAGGGTGTCACTGCCGGTACCCAGGTCTACGCTACCACCCGATACGCTGGTAGCCAGTGTGATGGCATCGTCACCGCTGCCGGTGGCTGTGATAGTCTCTACATTGCTCAGGGTCAGGGTGTTACCACCCGCAGCCAAAGTCAAGGCGTCTGTGCCCACGCCCAGGTCGATGCTGCCGGCCGTCAGGGCCGCGCCGAGCACCACGCTGTCATTAGACGAGCCCCCGGTGATGGTTTCGATGTCGGTGGCCGTGAGGGTGTTGGCCGCTGCGCCAGACAAGATCAGGCTGTCGGCGCCAGCACCCAGGCTGTAGTTGCCGCCCGTGACGGCAGTGGTCAGGGTGATTGCGTCGGCCAGGGTACCGCCCGCCACGCTTTCAATCCCGCTCAGAGTCAGTGTGTTGGCCACATTGGTCAACGTGAGGGTGTCGCTGCCGGTGCCGCCACTGACGGATTCCGTATTGCTCACCGTCAGGGTGTTGGTGCCGTTGGCCAAAACCAGTCGGTCGCTGCCGTCGGCCAGGTTCACTGTGGCACCGGTCACCGTGCTGCCCAGTGTCACCAGGTCTGCGCCGGAGTCTCCAGTGATGGTTTCCGCGCCAGTGACGGTCAGGGTGTTGGCGCCATTGGCCAGCGTCAGGCTGTCGGTGCCAGCGCCCAGATTAACGACGGCGCCCGTAACGGTGGAGCCGAGTGTGACGGCGTCATCACCCGTGCCACCGGCAAGTGTTTCTACTCCGCTGACGGTGAAAGTGCCGCCCGAGTTGGACAGAGTCAAGGTGTCCACGGCTGCACCCAGGTCCACGGTGGCCGCAGTGCTACCGCTACCCAGCGTAATGGTGTCTGCCCCTGTGCCGCCAGTGAGGCTTTCCACATCGCTCACCGTGAGCACGTTCACACCGTTGGCAAGGACCAGGGTATCGGTGCCTGCATTGAGGTCGATGGTGGCACCCGAAAGCGCACCGCCCAGGGTGACTGTGTCGTCTCCAGTGCCGCCCACGATGCTTTCCACCTGCAGGGTGGTGACCGCATTGGTGCCGTCGGCCAGGGTCAGGGTGTCTGTGCCTGCGCCCAGGTTGACCGTGGTGTCGGTAATGGCCGTGCCAAAGGTTACCGTGTCTGCTGCGGTGCCACCGTTGACTGTTTCCACGTTGGAAATGGTCAGGGTGTTGGCTCCGTTGGCCAGATTCAGGGTGTCGTTGCCACCGTTGAGGTTGATGGAGCCGGAAACAGCATCCGTCAGGGTGATAGTGTCTGCCCCCGCATCGCCCACCACAGTTTCCACGCCTGTCACGGTTAATACGTTGGCGTCATTGAACAAGGTCAGCGAATCGGTGCCCGCGCCCAGGTTGATGGTGCCGCCGCTCACGCCGGAGCCCAAGGTCACGGTGTCCGCACCGCTGTTGCCAGTAATGGTTTCAACGTTGCTGACCGACAGGGTGTTGGCGCCGTTGGCCAGAATCAGGGTGTCGGCACCAGCGCCGAGGTTGGCGTCCAGCGCGGTCACGGCGGTGGCCAGCGTCACGGTGTCAGCGCCAGAGTCGCCCACCAGAGTTTCCACACCAGTAATGGTGAGGCTGTTGGGCGAATCAAACAGGGTCAGCGTGTCGGTGCCGGCGCCCAGGTTGATCTGGCCGTTGGTAATGCTGTTGCCCAGGGCCACGGTGTCGTCTGCCCCCAGGCCCACGATGGACTCGGTGTTTTTGGCAATGACGTTGTTGTTGCCCGCGGCACTCAGGTTCAGCTGGTCGGCGCTGCCTGCGCCCAGGTCGTACACGCCGAAGGAGCTAGCATCGGCCAGGGTCAGGGTGTCGTTGCCGGTGCCGCCTACGACGGTTTCTACGCCGGTGGTGGTCAGGGTGTTGGGCGCATTGGCCAGGATCACTTTGTCCGCAGAGCCCGTGCCCAAGTCAATCTGGCCGGCGGTCAGAGCGGTGGTGTAGGTCAGCTGGTCGACGCCAGTGCCGCCGGTGACGGATTCGATGTTGGACAGCGTCAGTGAGTTGCTGCCGTTGGCCAGGCTCAGGCTGTCGGCACCTACGCCCAGGTCCACACGCATATTGGACACAGCGGCACTCAGCACAATGGTGTCGTCGCCGGAGCCTGATGTCAGGGTCTCCACGCTGTTGCCCAGCGTCAAGGTGTTGTTGCCGGTGGTGGACAGCGTGAGTTGGTCATTCGAGCCTGCGCCCAGGTCGTAACTGCCCGTGCTGACCGCTGCACTCAGGGTAATCGTGTCGTTGCCGTTGCTGCCCACCAGGGTTTCAACCGTGGTGTCCAGCGTCAGGGTCGAGCTGGCGCCCAGCGTCAGTGTGTCGGTGCCTGCGCCCAGGGACACGGTGCCCCCCGTCACAGCGGCCGACAGCGTGACGTTGTCATCACCCGTGCCGCCGTTGATGGATTCGACGCCACTGAGCGTGACGGTGTTGGCTGCACCATCGGCCAGGATCAGGCGGTCGGTACCACCATTGAGGTTGATGGTGGCACCTGTGACGACGGTGCCCAGCGTGACGGTGTCATTCAAGTTGCCACCGCTGATGCTTTCGATGTCGGTGGCGGTCAGGGTGTTGTTGCCGGTGCCGGAGAGCGTCAGGCTGTCTGCCCCGGTGCCCAGCGAATAAACGTGGCCGGTCACGGCTGCCGTGAGGGTGATGGCGTCGGCCCCGGTACCGCCAATGACGGTTTCCACACTGGCGTTGAGCGACAGGGTGTTGGTGCCGTCAGCCAGGGTAATTTTGTCTTGGGTGCCTGCCCCCAGGTCAATGGCCGTACCCGAAACGGCGGCGGTAAAGGTCACCGCATCGTTGGCGGTCCCGCCCACCAGGCTTTCGATGCCGATGGCGGTGATGGCGTTGTCACCGGTGCTGGAGAGGGTGAGGCGGTCCGCACCACCACCCAGGTCGTAGGTGAGGCCGGTGACTGCGCTGCCGACGGTAATCAGGTCGTTGCCTGCGCCGCCCACCAGGGTTTCCACCGTACCACTGACGGTCAATGTGTTGCCGCCCGCTGCCAGATTCAGGGTGTCGTTGCCGGCGGCCAGGTCAAAATTGCCCCCGCTGACGCTGGCACCCAGCGTCACGACATCGTCGCCGGTGCTACCGGCAATGGTTTCCACAGCAGACACGGTCAGCGTGCTGCCGTTGCCTGCGAGCGTGAGTGTGTCCGTGGCGCCACCGCCCACAACACTTTCCACGCCGGTGACAGTCAAGTTGTTGGCGCCGCTGGCCAGGGTGACCGTGTCGGTGCCGCCTGCCAAGTCGTAGCTGGCGCCGCTAACTGCCGTGCTCAGGGTGATGGCATCGTTTAGCGTGCCACCCGTTAGGGTTTCAATGCTGCTGACGGTCAGGGTGTTGGCAATATTGGTCAGCGACAGGGAGTCGTTGCCCGAGTTGCCCACCACGGTTTCGACATTGCTCACCGTCAGTGCATTGGTTGTGTTGGTCAGCATGACGGTGTCACCCGCATTGCCGCCGACCACGGTTTCCACGCCAAGTGCGGTCACGGTGTTGGTGCCGTTGGCCAGTGTCAACACGTCCCCGGTGTCACCTGCCAGGTTGACGGTGGCGCCGCTGATGGCGGCACCCAGGGTTACCAGGTCGGCGCCTGCGCCGCCGGTAATGGATTCGGTGCCCGACACGGTGAACGTGCCGCCCGCTGCCGCCAGAGCCAAAGCGTCTGCACCAGCCCCCAAGTCAACGGTGGCCGCCGTAGAACCCACGCCCAGCGTCACGGTGTCGGCGCCCGTGCCGCCCAGAATGGATTCGATATTGGTGGCTGTCACGGCATTGGTGCCGTTGGCCAGAATCAGTTCGTCGTTGCCGCCCAGCAAATCGAAGGTGCCCGACGCCATGGCACCGCCCAGGGTGATGGTGTCCGCACCTGCGTTGCCCGTGATGCTTTCTGCCGCGGTGACGGTGAGTGCGTTGGTGCCACTGGCCAAAGTCAGGCTGTCTGCGCCCACCCCCAGGTTCACGGTGCCTGCCGCGACTGCCGCGCCGAAGGTGACCGCATCGGCACCGCTGCTGCCGGTAAAGCTTTCGGCGTTGCTGACGGTGATGGTGTTGGCGCCTGAACCGTTGCCCAGCGTCACTTGGTCTGTGCCCGCGGCAAGGTCATAGGTGCCGCCCGTGACCACATTCGAGAAGGTGATGTTGTCCGTGCCACCATCGCCCAGCACGGACTCGACGTTGTTGACTGTGATGGTGTGGTTGCCCAGCGAGAGGGTCAGCGTATCGGTGCCGGTGCCTAGGTTGAAGGTGGCGCCAGAAATGCCGGCGCCCAGTGTTACCAGATCATCGCCGGTGCTGCCGGTCAGGCTCTCGGTGCCGGATAAGGTCAGTGTGTTGCCGTTGCCTTGCAGTACCAGTACATCGGATACCCCGTCGCCTAAGTCCACGGTACTGCCACTGGCCATGGCACTGGTGATGGTGACCGTATCGGCCCCCGAGTTGCCGACAATCGCCTCGATGCCTGTGGCCGTGACCACGTTGGCGCCATCGGCCAAATTGAGTTGGTCGGTGCCACCCCCCAGGTCCACAATGCCGCCCGAGATGGCCGCGTTGAAGGACACGGTGTCATCACCCGCGACACCCACAATGGTCTCGATGTTGGACACTGCCAACACGTTGTTGGCGTTGGCCAGGGTGATCTTGTCGTTGCCGGCGCCCAGGCTGTAGGTGCCGTTGGTGGTGATGGTGGTCAGCGTCAGTGTGTCGTCACCGGTGCCACCGATCACGGTTTCCACATCGGTGGTGGTCAGGCTGTTGGTGCCGTTGGCCAGGGTCAGGCGGTCGGTGGCGCCTTCGGCCAGGTCAAAGGTGCCGTTGGTGACGGTGGTGCTTAGTGTGATCTGGTCTGCCCCAGAGCCACCCACGATGGATTCCACGTTGGAAGCCTGGAAGGAGTTGGAGCTGTCGGCCAGGGTCAGGGTGTCGGTGCCACCTGCTGCGTCAATAACCACATTGGTCAGCGCTGCCGAGAAGGTGATGTTGTCGGCACCCGCGCCACCCACCACAGTTTCGATGCTGCCGTTCAGGGTCAGGGTGTTGCCGCCTGCGGCCAGGTTCAGTTTGTCGGAGCCGGCGCCCAGGTCGTAGCTGCCAGCGGTGACTGCCGCGCTCAGTGTCACGGTGTCGTTGCCGTTGCTGCCCACCACGGTTTCGATGGTGCCGTCCAGCGTCAGTGTAGAGGCGCCGCCCAGTGTCAGTTTGTCGCCGGTGCCATCGCCCAAGGTGATGCTACCGCCGGTCACGCCGCCGGTGAAGGTGATGTCATCGTCGCCACTGCCGCCCGTGATGGTTTCGATGGCGGTGACCGTGGCGGTGTTGTTAGCAGTGCCGGTCTGCGCCAGTGTCAGGCTGTCCTGGCCATTGCCCAGGTTGAAGGTGCCGCCAGTGACGGCCGCGCCGAGGGTGATGGTGTCGTTGCCGGTGCCGCCGGTGACGCTCTCCACGTTGGACAGCGTCATGGTGTTGGTGCCACTGGCCAGGGTCAGTACGTCGGCGCCGCTGGCCAAGTCAATGGTTGCGCCTGTGATGGCTGCGCCCAGCGTGACGGTGTCTGCACCGCTGCCCCCCAGAATGCTTTCCACGCCCGTTGCAGTCAGGCTGTTGCTGGCCGTGTCGAACAGGTTCAGCACGTCTGCGCCAGCACCCAGGTTGATGCTGCCCGCGGCAATGGCCGAGCCCAGGGTAATGGTGTCGACGCCAGAGTTTCCGGTGATGGTTTCGGTTCCCAGCACGGTCAACGTGTTGACACCGTTGGCCAGGGTGAGGTTGTCGGTGCCCGCTGCCAGGTCAATGCTGCCGCTGGCTTGTGCCGCGCCTAGGGTCACGGCGTCGGCGTCTGCGCCGCCCGTGATGGACTCTGCACCTGAAATATTGAGGGAGTTGCCACCCGCCACCATGGTGACTACGTCGCCAGTGCCGCCTGCCAAGTCAATCGTTACGCCAGAGGAGGCGGCAGACAGGGCCAGCACATCGTCGCCTGCGCCGCCGGTGATGGATTCGACACCGGTCGCGGTCACGGTGTTGCCGCCTGCGGCCAGGGTCAGGCTGTCGGCGCCATTGCCCAGGTTCACGGTGGCACCAGTAATTGCGGCACCGAACGTGACCGTGTCTGCGCCGGTCCCACCGGTCAGCGACTCGGCATTGCTCAGCGTCATCGTGTTGGTAGCGCCAGTCAGGGTGATGGCGTCGGCGCCATCACCGAGGTTGTAGGTGGCGCCTGCGATGGCGGCCCCCATCGTGATGGTGTCAGCGCCGGAGCCTGCGGTCAGTGTCTCCACCCCGGTGGCGGTGACGCTCTGGCCTGTCGTGTCCGAAGCCAGCAGCGTCAGGGTGTCTGCGCCACTTCCCAGATTCACTACGCCGTTGGTGATCGCTTCGTTCAGGGTAAGGGTGTCGGCGCCGGAGTTTCCGGTGATGGTTTCCGTGCCCGACACGGTGAGGACGTTGGTGCCGTTGGCCAGGATCAGGGTGTCGGTGCCGTCGTTCAGGTCGATGGTGCCACCGGACTGGGCCACGCCCAGCGTGATGGTGTCGGCTGCGGAGTCGCCCAGGACGCTTTCGATGTTGGACAGGGTCAGGCTGTTGGTGCCAGTGCCAAACAGGGTAAGCACGTCGGCGCCAGCGCCCAGGTTGATGGTGCCGGTTTGGGCTGCGCCCAGCGTGATGGTGTCGTCGCCCGAGGCGGAGGTGGCGATGCTTTCGGCCCCGGTGATGGTGGCCGTGTTGCCACCACCCGCCAGTGTCAGCACGTCAGCGCCAGCCTTCAAGTCGATGACCCCTGCCGCAGTAATGGCGGAGGTGAGGGTGACCACATCGGCCAAAGTGCCGCCGGAGACGGTTTCAGCGCCCGCCACCGTGATGGTGTTGGTGCCGTTGGCCAGGGTGATGGCGTCGGCGCCAGCGCCCAAGTCAAAACTGCCGGAGGTTACGACGCTGGACAACACCAGTGCATCGTCACCAGCGCCGAGGCTGATGTTGGCGGCGCCTATGGATCCGCCCAATGCCACCGTGTCTGCCCCTGTGCCGCCTACGACGGTTTCGACGCTGTTCAGGGTGATGTTGTTGGTGCCGTCGGCCAGGGTGACCTTGTCTGTACCCGCGCCGGCATTGATGGTGGAGCCGGAGGTGGCTGCGCCCAGTGTCAGGGTGTCGGCCCCGGTGCCGCCGGTAATCGACTCGATATTGGAGACGGTGGCGGTATTGGTGAAGTTCCCCAAGGTCAGCGAGTCGGCTCCTGTGCCCAAGTCGATGGTGGAGTTCAGCGCGCTGCTGATCGTGATCGCATCATCACCCGTGCCCCCGATGATCGTGTCAATGTTTCCCGGCAGGGTCAGGTCGCTGTTGCCGTCGGAAATGGTGATCGTGGTCATGTGGGGCCTCTCGAAAGATGGTGTCTGCTAACTAGCCTAGCCTTGGATGGTTTTCGCTACAAGCGGAAACCACCGGGGCGTTCGGAGGCCCAGGCCCCCGAAACTAACAATTCGGCATCTCATGGTTATTACGGCAGTTTTGAAGAAGTCTTTAGGATTTGCCTGTCCGGGCCGATACCGTGCCACTACAGGGCGTAGTGCAGCCGCCAGGTGCGGTCAGAGTCTCCGATGGGCCGCCAAGGAAAAAAGGCATCAAATTGGCCTCTAGCACCCGTGGAATATGCGCAAGCAGCTCCTATTTTGATAGTAAATCAATCAGACTTGCATATTCATGATGTCGGTGTAGGCTTGCACCATGCGGTTGCGCACATGCAGCGTGGCCTGGAAGCCGATCTGGGCTTTCTGGATCGCCACCATGGTCTCTTCCAGGCTGACTTTGGGGTTTTCCATCTGGACTTCGCGCTGCAGCCGGGTCGATTCGTTCTGGGTTGCGCTGACCGATTGCAGTGCGCCTTTGAGCGCGCCGGAGAAGCTGCCCCCCACCCCTTCCGTGGAAGACGCCCCTGCTGGGCGCACCCCGGCGCTGGGGCGAATCGTGCTGGGCATGGTGACGGGGGTGAGTTTGAGGTCCATGGCAGGTCTCTCTGGTCTTGACGTTGGGGCGATCCTAAGACGCGAGGCCATGCCGTATTTTTTTGAATTGCTGGGTAAAGCGGGTGCTTATTACCCTAATGTTTTTGGGGGTGGGTCGAATAATCAGCCCCATTCAGTCAGGCGAGCCGCGCCCCACCGCATTGGAAACCATGGATATGCAAGCTGTAGCCACCGTCCCCGTCAACCCCACCATCGGGCAACGCTTTGCCGCGATGGACCAGGGGCAGCGCATGCGCCTGGCCCTGGGGGTGTTGCTGTTTGTGGCGATTGGCATCGTGGGCTTGGTCATGGGGCGCCAAGCCGAGTGGCGGGTGCTGTATTCCAACCTGGCTGACAAAGACGGTGGCGCGGTCATCTCCCAGCTCAGCACCCTGAACATTCCTTATAAGTACACCGAAGGCGGTGGCGCCATCCTGGTGCCGGCCGACCGCGTGCACGATGTGCGCCTGAAGCTGGCCTCCCTGGGGCTGCCCAAAGGCTCGGTCAATGGCTTTGAGATGATGGAGGCCAACCGCTTCGGCATGACCCAGTTTCAGGAGCGCCTGACCTTCCAGCGCGGCCTGGAAGGGGAGCTGACCCGGTCGATCCAGGCCCTGTCCTCGGTGCAAAACGCCCGTGTGCACCTGGCCTTGCCCAATCAGAATGGGTTTTTCCGCGAGCAACAAAAACCGTCTGCCTCCGTCTTGCTCAGCCTGCACCCCGGCCGTACGTTGGACCGCAACCAACTGGCGGGCATCGTGCATTTGGTCGCCTCCAGCGTGCCCGAGATGAACCCCAGTGCAGTGAGCGTGCTGGACGACTCCGGCAAGCTGCTGTCGGCGCTGCCCGACGGCACAGGAGGCATGGGGGCCGATGCCGAGCAATTGCAGTATGCGCAGCAGATAGAGATGCTCTATAGCCGTCGCATTCTTGATATTTTGGAGCCATTGGTCGGCAAACAAAACGTGAAGGCGCAGGTAACGGCCGAGCTGGATTTCTCCCAAACCGAGTCGACCACCGAATCGCACAAACCCAACCAGACGCCGGACAGCAGTGCCGTGCGCAGCCAGCAGCTGGTGGAAAGCACCAACGGTGCCCAGTCCGGCCCGCCCTCTGGTGTGCCTGGTGCCACCACCAACCAGCCACCCGCCCAGCCCGCCGCGCCCATCAATGGCCAGCCGCAAACGCTGGCTGCTGCTGGCCAGGCTGGCGGCGCTGCGGGAGCCAATAATTCGTCCAAGAAAGAGTCCATCATCAATTACGAGGTGGACAAGACGGTGCGCGTGGTCAAAGGCGCCACCGGAGTGATCAAGCGCATTAACGCCGCGGTGGTGCTGAACAACCAGACCGCCACGGATGACAAGGGCAAGGTCACCAGCACCCCCTTGACCGAAGCCCAGCTCGAAAAAATGACCGCTCTGGTTCGCGAAACCGTGGGTTTCAGCCAAGACCGCGGCGATTCGGTGAATGTGGTCAATGCGCCTTTTGCCGCGCCCGTGGTGGACAGCACAGAGATCCCGGTGTGGCGTCAGCCCGAAGTGGTGGATCTGGCACGCAGTCTGGCCTGGCCGCTGGGCACCCTGGGTTTGGCGGCCCTGGTGCTGCTGGGCGTGATTCGCCCGGCCATGAAGTCGCTGGCCCAACCTCCTGTTGCTGCCGAGCCTCTGGGTGATGAGCGCGGTGGCCAGCTGGATGCGCTGGAGTCCGAACAGCCCGCCCGTCCGCAGCTGGGCGGCCCTGGTGGTGAAACCGGCACTGCGGTGGTGTCTCCAGGTGAGTTGCGCCTGGAGGACGCCCGCAAGCTGACCCGCGATAACCCGGCTGCGGTGGCCAACATTGTCAAAGCGTGGATGAACGGCGAGGCACCGGCCTGATGGCCAGCGCAAAATAGCACCATGGCAAACGACGACGGACTCCAAGACGCGGCAATCCTCATGATGTCTCTGGGCGAAGCCGAGGCATCAGAGGTCTTCAAACACCTATCGCCCAAGGAAGTGCAACGCCTGGGTGAGGCCATCGCCAAAACCACCCAGCTCTCGCGCGAAAAAGTGGACGAGGTGGTGGAAAAGTTCACCGGGGTGGCGGCTTCGCAAAGCCTGCTGGTGTCCAACTCGGGCGACTATGTGCGCTCGGTGCTCAAACTTGCCCTCGGGGATGACAAGGCGGCACTGCTGATTGACCGCATCTTGCAGGGCGGCGACGTATCGGGCATTGAGAGCCTGAAGTGGATGGACCCCCTGAGCGTGGCCGAGTTGCTGCGCAACGAACACCCGCAGATCGTGGCCGCCATCCTGGTGCACCTGGACTACGACCAGGCAGCCGATGTGCTCAAGCACCTGACCGAGCGCCAGCGCAACGAAGTCATGCTGCGTGTGGCCACCATGGAGGGCATCCAGCCCACGGCCCTGAAGGACTTGAACGAGGTGCTATTCAAGGTGCTGGCTGGCGGCGACAAGATCCGCAAGTCCTCGCTGGGGGGTATCAAGACAGCGGCCGAGATGATCAACCTGATGGGCACCGCCATCGAGGGCACGGTGATCGAGTCCATCCGCAGCCACGACGCAGACTTGGCGCAGAAGATCATGGACAAGATGTTTGTGTTCGACGATGTGCTCAAGCTCGACGACAAGGCGATCCAGATGGTGCTGAAGGAGGTGTCCTCCGATGTGCTGATCGTGGCGCTGAAAGGGGCACAGCCCGAGCTCAAGGAAAAGATTCTGGCCAATATGTCTTCGCGTGCGGCGGCTACGCTCAAGGAAGATTTGGAGTCTCGTGGCCCCATGCGCTTGTCCGAGGTCGAAGCGCAGCAGAAAGAAATCCTCAAGACGGTGCGCCGCCTGGCCGACGAGGGGCAGATTGTCATTGGTGGTGGAGGTGGCGACGACGCCATGGTCTGATGTCACGCAACCAAGCACGTTTTATTTCCGGCGAAGACGTCTCCACGGTCACCGAGTGGGACTTCGGCGCGGTCGACCAATCGTCGGTACGTTTTGCCGCCAAGCTCAAGGCGCAAGCCGAAGCCGAGGAGCAGGCCAAAGAAGACGGTGTGCGCCAGGCGGGGTATTCCGAGGGTTATGCCGCGGGGTACGCCCAAGGCCATGCCCAAGCCACGCTGGAAGGGCAGCGCCAGATTAACGAGTACATCGCCACCCAGGGCAAAGACGCCGCCGCCAACTTTGCGGCTTTGTTCGAGAGCGCCAGCGCGCAGCTGGCGGAGTCGGAGCAAGTCATGGCCCAGGGCGTGCTGGAGTTGGCCTGTGAGCTGGCACGGCAGGTGCTGCGCCATGAGCTCTCCACCAACCCCAATGCGCTGCAGCCCGTAGTGCGCGAGGCCTTGGGTGTGCTGGCGGTAGATAGCAAGGCTGCCGTGGTTCGCTTGCACCCGCTGGATCTGGAAGTCTTGGCCGAGGTGTTGCGACAAGAGTTTTCGGGTCTGGCCCTGACCCTGTTGCCAGACAGTAGCGTGGCCCGCGGCGGTTGCCTGGTGGAGTCGGCCGGTACCGTGGTGGACGGCACTGTGGAGAAACGCTGGCAGCGTGCCCTGGCCAGTTTGGGGTTTGACAGCCCTTGGGAGCCACGCGATGACCATGCCTGAGCCCCATACCGCCGCGCCCAAGTGGCAGGCTTTTCTGCAGGGCGCCCGTCAACAGGTGACCCAGGAGTCCACCCTCGAAGTGCGTGGCACGCTGACCCGCCTGGCGGGGTTGGTGCTGGAGGCCAGCGGCATTCGTATGCCCGTGGGGTCCCAATGCGTGGTCACCATGAAGGCGCGTGAGCCCGTACTGGCAGAGGTGGTCGGCTTCTCGGGCGACCGTGCGTATTTGATGCCGGCGGGTGACGTGCACGGACTGTCCAGCGGTGCCGGGGTGGCCGTAGCGGCCGCGTATGTGCCGGTGCCCCGCCTGGGCGAGGCGCCCTTGGCCCACGATCTGAGCGCTGCGGGTTTGTTGCGTTTGCCCTTGGGCGATGGCCTGCTGGGCCGGGTGGTGGACTCGCAGGGCACGCCCATGGACCGCATGGGCCCCTTGCAAGATGTGGTGTCCAGGCCCATGGACAGAAAACCCATCAATGCCATGGACCGCGCGCCGGTGCGGGATGTGCTGGATACCGGGGTTCGCTCCATCAACGCGCTGCTGAGTGTAGGGCGTGGCCAGCGTCTGGGCCTGTTCGCTGGCTCGGGGGTGGGCAAGAGCGTGCTGCTGGGCATGATGGCGCGTTACACCCAGGCCGATGTGATTGTGGTGGGCCTGATCGGCGAGCGGGGCCGCGAAGTCAAGGAATTCATTGAAGACATTCTGGGTGTGGAGGGGCGGGCCCGTTCTGTGGTGGTGGCTGCACCTGCAGATGCGCCGCCACTGCTGCGCATGCAGGGCGCCTCGTATGCAACCGCGATTGCCGAGCATTTTCGGGACCAGGGCCGCCACGTGCTGCTGCTCATGGACTCGCTGACCCGATACGCCATGGCGCAGCGTGAGATTGCGCTGGCCATTGGCGAGCCGCCTGCCACCAAAGGTTATCCGCCCTCGTGTTTTGCCAAGCTGCCGCAGCTGGTGGAGCGCAGCGGCAATGGCCTGCATGGCGTGGGCTCCATCACGGCGTTTTACACCGTACTGTCTGAAGGCGATGACCAGCAGGACCCGATTGCCGATGCCGCACGCGCGATTCTGGACGGGCACATTGTGCTGTCCCGCCGTCTGGCGGAGGCGGGGCATTACCCGGCGATTGATGTAGAGCAGTCCGCCTCGCGCGTGATGCACAACGTGGTGTCGCGTGAACATTTCGAGCTGGCCCGCCGTTTTCGCAGCCTGTACTCCAAGTACGAAAAAGGGCGCGATTTGGTGCAGATTGGTGCCTATGCGCAGGGCTCAGATCCGATGCTGGATGAAGCTATTGCCCTGCATCCCCCCATGCACCAGTTTTTGCAGCAGGACATGTTCGAAGCCTCCAGCATGGACGAAGCCTTGCAGGGCATGGCGGTTTGTACCTCCTTGCCAAGGGCGAGCGTGTAAGCCCCGAAAAAACCTGAGCCTGCCATGAACCCACTCCACGGACTGCAACTCGCGATTGAACTGGCCGAGCGCAAGCGCGATGAACGGGCGCAGGTGCTGGCGCAGGCGCAGCGACAAGTGCTTATGGGGCAACAGCAGTTGCAGCAGTTGCAAAGTTATGCCAATGACACGGACGCCCGTTGGACCCAAGGCCACAACATGGCGCTGTCCTCGGAGCTGATCCGGCACCATTACCAGTTTGTGGAGCGTCTGCAGCACGCGATTGGTATGCAGGACGGTGTGATTGCCAACCTGGTGCGTCAGGAAAACCAGTGTCGTGCAACGCTGATGCAGGCGGAGATGCGCGTTTCCGGCCTGAAGCAGGTCTTGGAGAAGCGCAAGCTGCAAATAGCGGCTGTGGAGCAACGCCGCGAGCAGGGGCGTATGGATGAAATGGCCGCGCTGGTCTATGCCCGCAGGATGGCCAGTGCCCAATTGGAGGATGCACGATGAGTATTGAGTCAACACCCGCCAGCCACAGTTTGGCGAAGGCTGCCCAGCCGGCTGCTGGCGGTAAAGGAAAAGCCACACCCGCGGTCGCAGGAGACGCTTTGGGTTTCTTTGCCATGCTGTCCGCTGCAGACGATGCGCTTGCGCTGTCTGCGGGCGCCTCTGGCCTCGCGGAGGGCGCAGGAGAGGGTGCATTGTCGGGAGCCGGGCCCCAGGATGCGGATGATTTACTGGAGGCAGACGCAAATGCGCTGGCCGGCTGGGTATTGGGTGTCCCGGTGCCCGTGGCGCAAGAGGCGGCTTCTTCGGGGGGGGCGCCCGCCACTGCGTCTGGTGGGCATTTTCCAGGTGCCGGGCGGCCGGCGTGGTCTGTGGATGCCGAGGCACATGCCAATGGCGTGCTGTCAGCCACTCCGCGCAAAGCTGGCAAAACGGCAGCTACTGCCGACTTGCAAAAAGCCCAAGATGGGCCAGCACCAGCCGTGCCCCTCGGGCACGACGTGGCGGCCAGCAAGCTTTTCGATGAAGAGATGGTGCGGGTGCAGGAGATTGTTTCTACGCTGGGCTTGGAGGTGCGGGAGTCGTCCGCCCCCAGCGCTGCACAGGTCACGATGGGTGAGCGTCGTTTGCTGGAGCCTGCCGCCGCCAAGGCGGCACCGGCGGATGTGAGTTATTTTCAAAGCCAGGCCACCTCTGCCCCCATGGGCATGGACGGCGTGGTCGCCGCCCAATCGAGCATGCCACTGGAGGCGTATGTTGCTGAACAAGTGACTTACTGGATTGCGCAGGACGTTCAAAATGCGGAGCTCACGCTGGATGGCATGGGGTTTAGCCCCGTGGAGGTGAGTATCAGCATGCAGGGCAATGAGGCTCAGGTGGCGTTTAGAACAGATGAGTTGCACGCACGCGATGCGATCGAGAGTGCCTCGGAGCAGTTGAAAGACGCTTTGCAACGCCAGGGGGTGTTGCTAACAGGCATGTCCGTTGGTACCTCGCACAGCGGGGATGCTTCCGGGCAGGGCAGACGTCCGCGCCAAGAGGGTAAGCAGGTGGTGGTGACGGCCTTGGCACCGGTGCCGGTCGATAGCCCGGTGCAGACCAAGATCCCGCAAGGCCGAGCCCTGGATCTCTTCGTGTGAGTCGGTCTTTCTGTCAATAATGGAGGCGATGGTCGAATTCCCTGTCTTATTGGTGTTTAGGTGCCGGGTTTCTCCATCAATAATCCGAATACCGTTTTCAATGTGAGGATCCCACTGTGTCAGCAAAACCCGATGCCGCAGACGCCGCCAAGGCCCCCGCTAAAAGTAAAAAGATGCTGATCATCATTGTGGCGGCCGTATTGGTGCTGGTGATGGGTGGGGCCGCGGCTTTTTTTGTCATCAGCAAGCAGCGTGCAGCGGCGGAGGATGGCGAAGAGGCAGCACCCGCAAAAGCGGCTGCCCATGCCGATCCTAAAGCGCCCCCTGCTTACCTGCCTCTAGATGCCATGGTGGTGAATCTTGCGGATCCCGGTGGGGAGCGTGTGGCGCAGATTGGTATCACCCTGGAGGTGATGGATGCCAAGTCCTCGGATTCCGTGAAGGCCTATTTACCAACTATTCGCAGCGGTATTTTGATGCTGATTTCCCAGCGAACCGCGGAAGAGTTGCTCAAAGCCGAGGGTAAGGAAAAGCTCGCCAAGGATATTTTGCGAGAAGCCTCCGTCCCCTTTGGGGGCGGCGAAGAGGAGGAGGAAGAGGAAGTTGCTTCCACCAAGAAGAAGAAAAAGAAAGCACCACCGGTGCAGTACCCCGTCGTGGGCGTGCTGTTTTCCAGTTTTATTGTGCAATAGGGGTCAACAGGACTGAACTATGAGTGAGTCGTTTCTTTCCCAAGAGGAAGTTGATGCGCTCCTGGAAGGCGTCACTGGCGAGAGCCAGAAGACGGTGGAGGAGGCTGCAGAGCACGGCGAGGTCCGTTCGTACAACATTTCCAGCCAGGAAAGAATCGTTCGCGGGCGTATGCCCACGATGGAAATCGTCAATGAGCGCTTTGCGCGCAACCTGCGTGTGGGGTTATTCAATTTCATTCGCCGTAGTCCTGAAATTTCTGTTGGACCTGTGGCCGTGCAGCGCTACAGCGCTTTTTTGCGTGAGCTGGCGGTGCCAACCAATTTCAACATCGTCGCTATCCGCCCATTGCGTGGCAGTGGTCTGATCGTCTGCGAGCCTGCACTGGTGTTTGGTGTGATTGACACCTTGTATGGCGGCATCGGGAAATTTCAGACGCGTATTGAGGGGCGTGATTTTTCGGCGACGGAGCAGCGTGTCATCAACCGGCTGGTAGAGGTGATCACCACGGAGTACAAAAAAGCTTGGAAGGGCATATATCCGTTGGAACTGGACTACCAGCGCAGCGAGATGCAGCCCCAGTTTGCCAACATTGCCACACCCAGCGAAATTGTGATTTCGACCTCGTTCCAACTTGAGATTGGTGACATCACCGGCGCGATCCACTTTAGTTTCCCGTACTCGACGCTAGAGCCTATCCGGGATGTGTTGTACTCGTCCACCCAAGGTGACTCTATTGAAGTGGATCGCCGTTGGGTGAATGTGCTGACGCGGGAAATCCAGGCAGCGGAAGTTACCCTGGTCGCCGAGTTGGCGCGTGCGGATGCGACGGTAGAGCAATTGCTGGCTATGAAAAAAGGGGATTTCATTGAACTGGACCGAGAGCCGCGTATCCAAGCCACGGTAGACGGGGTTCCACTTTTTGAGTGCCAGTACGGCACTCACAACGCCAAATACGCCATTCGCATAGAAAAAGCGCTGCGCGGTAACGACCAAAACTGGTTGGGAGAACGAAATGGCATCTGAAGAAAAACCGGAAGACAATGCAGGCGCGGCCGACGATGGCATGGCAGACTGGGCGGAGGCGTTGCTGGAGCAAAAAGCGACAGAGTCCGGCCCCGATTCGGGTGGCCCTTTGTCTGGAGAGCCGCCTAAACCCTTTGCGTCGAGTGCGGACGGGCATGTCAATGACATCAATATGGTGCTGGATATTCCCGTACAGCTTTCCGTGGAGCTTGGGCGTACCAAAGTACCTATCAAGCACATCCTGCAGCTCGGGCAAGGGTCGGTGGTGGAGCTAGATGCCTTGGCCGGCGAGCCTATGGATGTATTGGTTAATGGGTACCTGATCGCCCAGGGCGAGGTGGTGGTTGTTAATGACAAGTTTGGCATCCGACTTACTGATGTGGTGACGCCCTCGGAGCGTTTGCGGCGTGTCAGTAAAAATTAGCCTTGTGTGATTTGATATGACGCAGCAACTGCTATTGGTGGTGGCTTTCTTGGCTGCCTTGGCTGCTTTACCTTGGTTTTTGCGGTGGGTGCGTAGTCGGGTCGGCGCAAGCGCGGTGGAGGCCGGTGGGCAGAGTCGCTTTATTTCCGCGGTGGCGGTGGGGCCCAATCAAAGAGTGGTTACAGTCGAAGTTGGTCCGGAAAACGCAAGGGTTTGGTTGACGCTTGGGGTTGGGGCGCAGTCCATTGCACTCTTGCATACTGCGCCAGTAGGCGCCGCCTCATCTCGTGATGAGGGGGCTGTAACCCTGCCGAGCCTGCGGACATAAGTGCTTTCCAGTAATTTGAAAGAGACGGTGCGCTTGGGACGCTTTGGTAACTGGATTCGACTCGGTTTGGGGCTTGCTTGCCTGGGCTATGGTGCCGCGGTTTTTGCGCAAACGCCCGGGCAACTGCCTTTGTTGGTTGGGACTGGAGAAAGTGGGATGAGTTTTTCCGTCCCCATCCAGACCTTGTTGTTCTTCACCGCGCTCTCTTTCATCCCCGCCGTCTTGCTGATGATGACGAGTTTTACGCGCATCGTGATCGTGCTCTCCTTGCTGAGGCAGGCGCTGGGTACGCAGTCCTCTCCGCCAAATCAGGTGATTGTTGGGCTTTCTCTGTTCCTCACTTTGTTTGTGATGGGGCCCACCTTTGATCGTGTGTACGCAGATGCGTATGAACCCTACAGCCGAAGTGCGATTCCATTTGAGCAAGCACTTGTTAAAGCCGAGATGCCATTGCGTGAATTCATGGTGAAGCAAACACGCCAGTCCGACTTTTCTCTATTCGCCAAATTGGCAAAATTGGATGCCAGCGTGAAGGCTGATACCGCGCCGCTGCGGGTGTTGGTGCCAGCCTTTGTAATCAGCGAGCTCAAATCTGCATTCCAGATTGGGTTCATGATTTTTATCCCATTTTTGGTGATCGATATTGTTGTCGCCAGTGTGCTGATGTCTTTGGGGATGATGATGCTGTCGCCCGTGTTAGTGGCGTTGCCGTTCAAACTGATGCTTTTTGTCTTGGCCGATGGTTGGAATCTGCTTATCGGATCCTTGGCGGCCAGTTTTGTAACCTGAGGAACGACTATGAATGCCCAAACCGTTCTGACCATGGGGCAAGAGGCGTTGTTGATGCTGCTGATGGTGTCCTCTCCGGTGCTGGGCGCGGCTTTGTTGGTGGGGCTGCTGGTGAGCCTGTTCCAGGCTGTGACGCAGATTCACGAGGCGACTTTGGCTTTTGTGCCTAAATTGGTAGCTGTAATTGCTGTGTTTGCTATCGCTGGACCTTGGATGTTGACGATGCTGGTGGAGTACATCCGCAGAATGATCGAGGCGATCCCCGGCTCGGTGGTCTGATCGGTATGCCCGGGATTGCATTTACCGAGGCGCAGATTCTTGCTTGGCTATCTCCATTGCTGTGGCCTTTTCTACGCGTCCTTGCAGTTTTTACCTCGGCTCCCGTTTTGTCCTCACGGGCGGTGCCCATGCGTGTCAAAGTGGCGCTGGCCTTGTTTGTGGCGCTGGCTTGCCAGGCAACCATCCCTTCCTCGCTGAATTACAGCATTGCGTCTCCCGACGCCTTGGCTGTTGTGCTTCAGCAGGTACTGATTGGCCTTTCCATTGGTTTTGCCGTGCGATTGGTATTTGCGGCCATGGAGTTAGCGGGAGAGGTGGTCGGGTTTCAAATGGGGTTGAATTTCGCAGCCTTCTTTGACCCCTCGCTCAATTCTCAGAGTAGTGCGGTCGCTCGTTTCTTTGGTCAAATGGCGACACTGCTGTTTGTTGTGCTTAACGGCCACATCATGGTCCTGATGGCGGTGACCAAGAGTTTCGAAGCGTTCCCTGTCAGCCCCAGGTTTTTGGATGCTTTGGCTTCCATGCAGTTGTACCGGTTGGGGACAGATCTGTTTGCCAGCGCTTTGTGGATAGCACTACCCATGGTGGGGATGTTGTTGTTCGTTAACTTGGCATTGGGCGTCATTTCTCGTGTTGCGCCGCAGATTAATATTTTTGCCGTAGGCTTCCCAGTCACTTTGGTAGTTGGGATTGTGGGGATCGCTGTGACACTTCCGACCTTGGATCAACCTATGATCGCGCTGATGGAGCGGGCGATCGGTATTTTTTCTGGTTCGTGACGGCTTCGCTAGACCAAGTCGTTTCGAATGGCATAGACCGCCAGTTCTGCGTTGTTGCTTAGCCCCAGTTTTTCGAGTAGCCGCGCACGGTAAACGCTGACCGTCTTGGGGCTCAACATCAGTTCTTCCGCGATATCGGCCAACCGCTTGCCCGACGCGATTTTCAGCAGGGTTTGCAGCTCGCGCTCCGAGAGGCGTGCGTGCAGAGTTTCTGTACCTGGCTTGGACAATTGCTCTACCAGCATTTCGGAGACGGACGGTGTGACATACCGTCGACCTTGGGCTACGGTTCGAACTGCGCCGACGAGTTCATCGGGATTCCCCGCCTTGTTCAAATAGCCGTGCGCACCAGCCTTGAGACTGCGGATGGCGTACTGGTCTTCTGAGAACATCGAGACAACCAGTACTTTGATGTTTGGGTGACTGTCTTGGATGGATGCGAGGACGTCAAGGCCGCTTCGGCCGGGTAAATTGAGGTCTAGCACCAATACATCGCAGGGCTGTTCCCGTAAGACATCCTTGAGTTCGGCGTAGCTACCGGATTCGCCGACCACTTTCATGTCGACATGCTCACACAACATATCGCGGATTCCGCGGCGAATCATGGCGTGGTCATCGCACAAGACAACTTGAATCATGGCGAGCCTTCTTGCGCAGAGTTTTCGCTGCGATTCAGGGGCACCGATAGCGTAATAGTCGTACCGGTATGGGGCGTGGAGCTGATATCCATCCAGCCACCGACGGACTTGGCGCGCTCTGCTAGGCCACGCAGACCATAAGAGTTCTGCTTTTGCAATGCGAATTTCTCTAAACCTGGGCCGCTGTCTGCAATTTCTATGGTGAGTGTGTTGCCCAGGTTGGAGATTTCGATGCGCATATCACTGCCTAGTGCGTATTTGGAGGCGTTGGTGAGCGCTTCTTGCGCCGTCCTGTAGGCGGTCAACATGACGTCTGCCGGTAAGCTCATGGTTTCGGTGGTGGTAGTGATTTCAACTTTGCACGTGGTTCGCCTCTCAAAATCACGCGCTAACCACTGAATGGATGGCACTAATCCTTGATCCAGGATGGCTGGGCGCAGATTTTTCATGATGCGCTGGCTGGCGTGTGCGGCGTGCTGAATCATGTCGCTAGCTGACGCGATGTGCTGCAAACACTGCCTGTCGTTGGTATGGCGTGCCAGCCATCCCAAGTCTAGTCGAACGGCGGCAAGCGCTCCACCAATGTCGTCGTGCACTTCACGTGCAATCGACGCACGCTCGCGTTCTATGGCAGTTTGCAGGTGCCCGGCCAGTTCAGAAATTCGACGCTCGGAAAGCGCCAATTCCTGTGCAGTCTTCTCTTTTTCCCTTTTTATGGCCTGTAAGTCCATGGTCCGCTGGATAACTCGCGGCAAGGCGGAGATTTCGTCCTTATGAAGGTAGTCACTGATGCCGCATTGGATAGCCTCGACGGCCGCAGCTTCGCCAATGGTTCCGGAGAGAATGATGAACGGGATCCTCTGGTGGTCGTTTTTGGATGTGTTCCACGCATCAATGGCAGTGAAGTCCCCAAGGCGGTAGTCAGCGATTACCAACTGATAGACCCCTTGGTCCATCGAGTGCTTGAATGCTGCCAATGTTTCGACACGCACCAAGCTGAATCGCATCCCCGTTTTTGAAAGGGTTCGAAGCACAAGTTGGTGGTCGATTGCCGAGTCCTCTAAATGGAGGATGTTCACCGCGTTCTCGGTATTTTTTGCATTGAGGATTGCCGATATCATGGGGTCTTATGGTAATCACAACCTCGTCTGCGGTGGGGGTGTTTCTGGGATGCATATGGGGACGCATAATTTCCCTGACAAGACAAGAATCCTGATACTCTAGAAGCGTGGCCCGGTTTGGTGATTCACAAGGACGCCGTGGATTGGTATAAAGACAGGCAAAGAGGAAAAAAGACAATGGAACCTTCGTCGATTTCGCCTGCTGCTCCTGCTGTGCAATTGCCGGTCATGCTCGTTGCAGAGGTCCAAGACTCCTTGTTGGTGGTTGTGCACGACCTGACCCGTCTGGATGGTCTGCTTGCGCATACGATGGAAAACCTCATGGAACGGTTTACCACCGCCAGTGCAAATCTGGCTTCACCAGCTCTCATGGAGTCCCAGGAGCTAGAGCTGGTTCGAAACACATTGCGGGCGGCCGTCACAGAGCTGCAATTTCAAGACATGGCTTCTCAGCTGATTGTTCATACCTCCAAAATTTTGCAGGGATGTGCCTATAGACTGGCCTCTGAGTCTATGGGCGCTGAAGATGGAGAAGCCGTGCCTTTTGTAGAGGAAGTGCCTGAGCGACCGAATCCAGTGACTCAGGACGAGATGGATGCTGGATCCATCGAGCTATTTTAATTTTCGCCACACCTTTTAACGGAATATTTCGGAGCCTTTCATGCCTTTAATCCTAGCTGTTGATGACTCACCGTCTATGCGGAAAATGGTTTCCTTTACGTTGACTGGCGCTGGTTACCAAGTGGTTGAGGCCGTGGATGGGCAGGATGCCTATGAAAAAGCCCAAGCGCAGGCTTTTGACTTGGTTCTTACCGATCAGAATATGCCGCGTCTGGATGGCTTGGGTTTGACTCGAAAGTTGCGTGAGCACCCGCAGTTCAAGACCGTCCCTATTCTGATGTTGACCACAGAGTCGAGTGACTTAATGAAGCAAGCGGGCCGCGCTGCGGGAGCTACTGGTTGGCTGGTGAAGCCCTTTGATCCTGCTCGATTGCTTGATGTAATTAAAAAAGTCATTCGTTGAGGTCGGTGACTTCAACTGGCACGCAGAAAATAGGAGATTCAGATGGCTGAGACGCATACCGAAAGTGGCGCTGGCGGTGATTTTGATCTAAGTCAGTTTTACCAAATTTTCTTCGAAGAGGCGGGAGAAAATCTGGATCAGATGGAGCAAATGCTCCTGAACCTGAACTTGGAAACGGCAGATGACGAAGAGCTGAATGGCATCTTCAGATGTGCGCACTCTGTGAAGGGCGGTGCTGCTACGTTTGGCTTTGCTGATGTGGCGGAATTGACCCACCAAATGGAATCGCTATTAGATCGGTTGCGCCGTCACGAACTACAGCCCAACGCGGCAATGGTCGACGTGCTTCTGGAATCTGCCGATGCGTCTAGGGGCTTGCTGGCTCGCCATCAGGCTGGCGGAGAGGGCGATGCGCCTCCTACGGCGGATTTGGTACGTCGTATCAGCGAGCTTGCTGCTGGAGGTGCTGTGGCCCCGCCTGCAAAACCGACTCCTGCGCAGGTTGTCGTAGCGCCTGCTCCGTCGCCGAAGTTGGCCTCTCGGGCTGACGGTGTGCGAGATCTGCAGATTAGCATTGGGCCGTTGGATCGCCCCGAACAGGCGGATGCGATACAGGAGTTGTTTAGAGATATTCCGGGACTGGGGAGCATCAAGGCTGCTGCCAGTGAGCGGTCGGGTGTGCGCGTATTCGATGTTGAAACAGCATCGACTGATGATGATCTGTTGGATTTGTTTGCCTTTCACGTGGCGCGGGAGAAAGTCGCTATCGTGGAACGCTCGCATGAGTCGGTCGAAACACCCGCAATGGAGTCCTCGGCTGCGGACCACGTAGGCTTCGGTTTCTTTGATGGCTCTCCTGGTGCTCCTGCGCAAGTCGTTTTGGCGCAGGAAGTTGCTGTGGTCCAGGCTATTGAACCTGCTTTGGCTGCCAAAGCCGCACCAGGTAAGGCTGCTACGGCGGCTGCGGCCGCACAACCGGAAGCTGCCACGATACGGGTTGCGATCAGTAAGGTCGATCAGTTGATCAATTTGGTTGGAGAGTTGGTGATTACGCAGGCGATGCTTGCTCAAAACAGCCGAGCTCTTGATCCGGCGGTGTACCAGCAGCTATTGACAGGGTTGGCTGATTTGGACCGCAACACACGTGATTTGCAAGAGTCTGTGATGTCCATTCGGATGATTCCGATGTCCATCGTTTTTAGTCGCTTCCCCCGCATGCTGCGTGATTTGGCCGGTAAGTTGGGCAAAAAGGTTGATTTTGTAACGCAGGGTGAGGCGACAGAGTTGGACAAAGGCTTGGTTGAAAAAATCACGGATCCTCTGACACACTTGGTCCGAAATAGTTGTGATCATGGCGTCGAAATGCCTGCAGACCGTATTGCTGCAGGCAAGTCTGAAACCGGGACCATCACTTTGTCTGCTTCCCATCAAGGGGGCTCCATCGTCATTGAGGTGCGCGACGATGGGCGAGGTTTGTCCCGCCCCAAGATACTTGCGAAGGCGCGCGAGCGTGGCATCGACGTGTCCGACCAGATGTCTGATGCAGAGGTGTGGCAGCTCATCTTTGCCCCTGGGTTCTCCACGGCCGCCGTGGTAACAGACGTTTCTGGTCGCGGTGTGGGTATGGACGTAGTGAAGCGCAATATTGCGGCCCTCAACGGCACGGTCGAAATTGACTCTGCCGAAGGTTATGGAATGAAGGTGTCGGTTCGCTTGCCGTTGACCCTGGCCATCATGGACGGGATGTCCGTAGGCGTCGGTGATGAGGTTTATATTTTGCCGTTGTCTTCGGTCGTGGAGTCTTTCCAGGTGAAAGCCGATGCGGTTAGTACGGTGGGGCAGGGTTCTCAACTGGTCAAAGTTCGCGATGAATACATGCCAGTCATTGAGCTGGAGAAGGTGTTCCAAATTCCACGTTTCGACTTCGAGCGCTCCAGTGACATCATGGTTGTTGTCGAAGCGGAGGGGATTCGAGTCGCATTGCTGGTGGATGAATTGCTTGGGCAGCAGCAGGTGGTTGTCAAGAACTTGGAGTCGAACTATCGAAAGGTTCCGAATGTTTCTGGTGCAACCATTTTGGGTGATGGAAAGGTTGCGTTGATCCTTGATACGGGAGCCCTGGTAAGGCGCTCACGTCATTGATAAAAGCCTAAGGAGAAGACCATGGGAATGATGGAAAAACTGAATGAACTGACATCTTCTGGTGCGAGGGAGTACTTGACTTTTCGCTTGGATCAAGAGGAGTATGGAATTGATATTCTTAAGGTTCAAGAAATCCGCGGATACGAGTCGCCTACTCGGGTTGCCAATGCTCCTAACTTCATTAAGGGTGTCGTGAATTTGCGGGGAACCATTGTTCCTATCGTTGACATGCGGTTGAAGTTCAACTGCTCCAAGGCTGAGTACAACTCTTTCACAGTGGTAATCGTGCTGAACTTGCGCAATCGCATTGTGGGAATTGTTGTTGATTCAGTCAGTGATGTTATGGAATTACCCCCCGAGAATTTGAAATCAGCTCCGGATATCGACAGTGTGATTGATAGTGCGGCCGTGCTCGGATTGGGATCTATCGGTGACCGAATGTTGATTCTTTTGGATATTGAGCGCCTGATGTCCGCTGCGGAGATGGGGTTGGTTAGCGCATCGGAATAGCGATTGCTCAAGTGACTTTCAAAATTACTACATAGAAATAAATTGCAATATGGCCTTGCCCCCCCCCCAAGCTGTTGGAGAGATGCAAGGCAGGGAGTTCGCTTGGACGAACTCGGATTTTGACCATGTTCAAAAACTGATTTACCAGCGTGCTGGCATCAGTTTGCATGATGGCAAGCACGCCATGGTGTATAGCCGGCTCTCTCGGCGATTGCGTGATACCGGGCACAACAGCTTTAGAGAGTATTTGAGTTGGCTCGAGTCAACCGATGGTCCTGAGTGGCAAGAGTTCGTCAATGCACTGACCACCAACTTAACGTCTTTTTTTCGTGAGCATCATCACTTCGAAATCCTTTCAGATTTTTTGAAGTCACGGGTCGGATCTTCCGAGTGCAAAATTTGGTGTAGCGCTGCCTCTACTGGTGAGGAGCCGTATTCGATTGCGATGACTGCATCCGAGGTGCTCGGCAAGTCGAAATTCTCCTTACAAGCAAGCGACATTGACTCGAAAGTGCTGGCGACTGCCGCGCAGGGCGTTTATCGCATGGAGGGTCTGAAGGGGGTCTCTGCTGATCTTGCGCGCAAATACTTTTTGCGTGGAAAGGCAGGGAATGCCGGTTTGGTCAGGGTGAAGCCTGAGCTGCGTCACGCGATTGAGTTCTTGAACGTGAACCTCATAAAAGACGATTGGCCCTTCCGCGATCCTTTCGATGCCGTGTTTTGTCGAAATGTCATGATTTACTTTGATGCATCCACCCAAAGAAGAGTTCTGGAAAAAATCCACCGGGTTATGAAGCCTGGGGCTTTGCTTTTTGTCGGACATGCAGAGAACTTCAGTGACTCGCGGGATCTCTTTGCTCTTAAAGGAAAAACTGTCTACGAGCGTTGTAGGTGAGCGTTACACCCCCTGGTAGTCGATAAACCGATTCAACTGTTTGGATAGCAATTTCAAATGATTTCAACTTCAAGTAGTTTGGTGTCCGGTGTTGTTCGAACGAATGCCGTGGTTCCGCCGCCAAAGACGTTGGCAAGTGGACGTGTATCCCGAATTGAGCATTTGAAATCCCAGCCGCGCAAGCCCGGAGAGGCGTCTTTCTTTTATGCCGACCATCATTTCCAATACGATGCCGTAAAAGTGCTCCCGGGGGAGTATTACGTTTCGAATGAAGATCTGGTCATCATGACGGTGTTGGGTTCCTGTATCGCAGCGTGTATCTGGGACGGCAAAGCTCGTACGGGGGGGATGAATCACTTCATGCTGCCTGATGGTGATGGCGCGGATGGTTCTGGCAGATATGGTTCCTATGCGATGGAGCTCTTAATCAATGAAATGTTGAAGTTGGGTGCTCGGCGCGAAACAATGCAAGCCAAAATTTTTGGCGGCGCCCAAGTAATGGCTGGTTTTACCACGATGAATGTGGGGGAGCGCAACACCAAATTCGTTCTGGATTACCTTGCCACAGAGCGCATCCCTGTCGTCTCGCAAGATGTTTTGGATATTCACCCGCGCAAAGTCTGTTTTTTTCCAGTTAGTGGGAAAGCATTAGTGAAGCGGTTGGCTCATTCGCATCCAGAAACATTGGCTGTTGAAGAGCGGCGTGGTAACGCCGCGTCTGTTGCGAAGTCTACGTCGGGCGGTTCTGTCGACCTTTTTTGAGTTGGTAATGAAGAAAATTCGA
>NZ_PTQY01000003.1:0-465000 GCF_002943465.1 Rhodoferax sp. TS-BS-61-7 | reverse complement strand
CGCAACGAGCGCAACCCTTGTCATTAGTTGCTACATTTAGTTGGGCACTCTAATGAGACTGCCGGTGACAAACCGGAGGAAGGTGGGGATGACGTCAAGTCCTCATGGCCCTTATAGGTGGGGCTACACACGTCATACAATGGCTGGTACAAAGGGTTGCCAACCCGCGAGGGGGAGCTAATCCCATAAAGCCAGTCGTAGTCCGGATCGCAGTCTGCAACTCGACTGCGTGAAGTCGGAATCGCTAGTAATCGTGGATCAGAATGTCACGGTGAATACGTTCCCGGGTCTTGTACACACCGCCCGTCACACCATGGGAGCGGGTTCTGCCAGAAGTAGTTAGCCTAACCGCAAGGAGGGCGATTACCACGGCAGGGTTCGTGACTGGGGTGAAGTCGTAACAAGGTAGCCGTATCGGAAGGTGCGGCTGGATCACCTCCTTTCTGGAAAACTGCAATTTAATTTGAACGCTCACACTTATCGGTTGTTGGAAGGTTGTCGCTAACGATCAGGCTTGCTTGGTCCAAGGTGACCGGCTTGGGTCTGTAGCTCAGTTGGTTAGAGCACCGTCTTGATAAGGCGGGGGTCGTTGGTTCGAGACCAACCAGACCCACCATCCCGTCCAATAGTCTATGACCATGGGGGATTAGCTCAGCTGGGAGAGCACCTGCTTTGCAAGCAGGGGGTCGTCGGTTCGATCCCGTCATCCTCCACCATTCAACGATACTTATTAAGTCAACACCAAAGTTGCTTTGAATCCTTAGGGATGAAAGGCTGCTTTGTTGTTGATCAAGATCTCTTGATCAATCGGCTGTTCTTTAACAATTTATAGAGTTTAATCAGCGTTGCTAACATATAAGCTGCGTGAGGAAACTGCACATTCGTAAAGGTTTAGTGCAGACCGTGCCTTGCGTAGTGGTTAGCAACATAATTTTGATTGCGTCAAAATGAATATCAAACTTCACGTTTGAATTCGAGTTATTCAAGTTAATTGAATACGGCATAACGCGTCAGGTGAAAGACCTGACAATATTCCTTGTAGATAACTTTGGTTTCGAAAGAAACATCAAAGTTATAGGGTCAAGTGAATAAGAGCACATGGTGGATGCCTTGGCAATGATAGGCGACGAAGGACGTGATAGCCTGCGATAAGCTTCGGGGAGCTGGCAAATTAGCTTTGATCCGGAGATTTCCGAATGGGGAAACCCACCCTTTGGGGTATCGCATACTGAATACATAGGTATGCGAGGCGAACCGGGTGAACTGAAACATCTCAGTAGCTCGAGGAAAAGACATCAACCGAGATTCCGAAAGTAGTGGCGAGCGAAATCGGAGAAGCCTGCAAGTGATAGCACAAGACATAACGGAACAGCCTGGAAATGCTGGCCATAGCGGGTGATAGCCCCGTACGTGAAATGACCTGTGTGGTACTGAGCTTGCGACAAGTAGGGCGGGACACGAGAAATCCTGTCTGAATATGGGGGGACCATCCTCCAAGGCTAAATACTCATCATTGACCGATAGTGAACTAGTACCGTGAGGGAAAGGCGAAAAGAACCCCGGGAGGGGAGTGAAATAGATCCTGAAACCGTGTGCTTACAAAAAGTAGGAGCCCGCAAGGGTGACTGCGTACCTTTTGTATAATGGGTCAGCGACTTACATTCAGTGGCAAGGTTAACCGAATAGGGAAGCCGTAGAGAAATCGAGTCCGAATAGGGCGTCTAGTCGCTGGGTGTAGACCCGAAACCAAGTGATCTATCCATGGCCAGGATGAAGGTGCCGTAACAGGTACTGGAGGTCCGAACCGACTAGTGTTGCAAAACTAGCGGATGAGCTGTGGATAGGGGTGAAAGGCTAAACAAACTTGGAAATAGCTGGTTCTCTCCGAAAACTATTTAGGTAGTGCCTCAAGTATTACCTGCGGGGGTAGAGCACTGTTTTGGCTAGGGGGTCATGGCGACTTACCAAACCAATGCAAACTCCGAATACCGCAGAGTACAGCTTGGGAGACAGAGCACCGGGTGCTAACGTCCGGACTCAAGAGGGAAACAACCCAGACCGCCAGCTAAGGTCCCTAAAATTGGCTAAGTGGGAAACGAAGTGGGAAGGCTAAAACAGTCAGGATGTTGGCTTAGAAGCAGCCATCATTTAAAGAAAGCGTAATAGCTCACTGATCGAGTCGTCCTGCGCGGAAGATGTAACGGGGCTAAGCCAGTTACCGAAGCTGCGGATTTGCAATTTATTGCAAGTGGTAGGAGAGCGTTCTGTAAGCCTGTGAAGGTGCGTTGTAAAGCGTGCTGGAGGTATCAGAAGTGCGAATGCTGACATGAGTAGCGTTAAAGGGGGTGAAAAGCCCCCTCGCCGTAAGCGCAAGGTTTTCTACGCAACGTTCATCGGCGTAGAGTGAGTCGGCCCCTAAGGCGAGGCAGAGATGCGTAGCTGATGGGAAACAGGTCAATATTCCTGTACCGATGTGTAGTGCGATGTGGGGACGGAGAAGGTTAACTCAGCCAACTGTTGGACATGTTGGTTCAAGCTTGTAGTCGTGCCTGGTAGGCAAATCCGCCGGGCTTAGATGAGGAGTGATAACGAGTCTGCTTGCAGACGAAGTGAGTGATACCCTGCTTCCAGGAAAAGCCACTAAGCTTCAGCTACACACGACCGTACCGCAAACCGACACTGGTGCGCGAGATGAGTATTCTAAGGCGCTTGAGAGAACTCGGGAGAAGGAACTCGGCAAATTGACACCGTAACTTCGGAAGAAGGTGTGCCTTTAGTAGGTGAAGTCCCTCGCGGATGGAGCCCAATGAGGTTGCAAAAAATCGGTGGCTGCGACTGTTTATTAAAAACACAGCACTCTGCAAACACGAAAGTGGACGTATAGGGTGTGACGCCTGCCCGGTGCTGGAAGATTAAATGATGGGGTGCAAGCTCTTGATTGAAGTCCCAGTAAACGGCGGCCGTAACTATAACGGTCCTAAGGTAGCGAAATTCCTTGTCGGGTAAGTTCCGACCTGCACGAATGGCGTAACGATGGCCACACTGTCTCCTCCCGAGACTCAGCGAAGTTGAAATGTTTGTGATGATGCAATCTCCCCGCGGAAAGACGGAAAGACCCCATGAACCTTTACTGTAGCTTTGTATTGGACTTTGAACAGATCTGTGTAGGATAGGTGGGAGGCTTTGAAGCGGTGCCGCTAGGTATCGTGGAGCCAACGTTGAAATACCACCCTGGTGTGTTTGAGGTTCTAACCTAGGTCCATTATCTGGATCGGGGACAGTGCATGGTAGGCAGTTTGACTGGGGCGGTCTCCTCCCAAAGCGTAACGGAGGAGTTCGAAGGTACGCTAGTTACGGTCGGACATCGTGACGATAGTGCAATGGCATAAGCGTGCTTAACTGCGAGACTGACAAGTCGAGCAGATGCGAAAGCAGGACATAGTGATCCGGTGGTTCTGTATGGAAGGGCCATCGCTCAACGGATAAAAGGTACTCTGGGGATAACAGGCTGATACCGCCCAAGAGTTCATATCGACGGCGGTGTTTGGCACCTCGATGTCGGCTCATCTCATCCTGGGGCTGTAGCCGGTCCCAAGGGTATGGCTGTTCGCCATTTAAAGAGGTACGTGAGCTGGGTTTAAAACGTCGTGAGACAGTTTGGTCCCTATCTTCCGTGGGCGCTGCAGATTTGAGGAAGCCTGCTCCTAGTACGAGAGGACCGGAGTGGACACACCTCTGGTGTATCGGTTGTCACGCCAGTGGCATTGCCGAGTAGCTAAGTGTGGAAGAGATAACCGCTGAAAGCATCTAAGCGGGAAACTCGTTTCAAGATGAGATCTGCCGGGGCCTTGAGCCCCCTAAAGAGTCGTTCAAGACCAGGACGTTGATAGGTCAGGTGTGGAAGCGCAGTAATGCGTTAAGCTAACTGATACTAATTGCTCGTGCGGCTTGACCCTATAACTTTGATTCACGAAAGTGTCTCAAGGAAGTTATGCCAAGTTGACGCATTCAAAATCCTACCCGTGTACAAAATCACCGGTAGGTGTCGTAAAAGACAAAAGCTGATTAGCTCTATAAATTGGTTGTGCAGACCCTAGGTCTGTGCGACAAAAAGTTATGCCTGACGACCATAGCGACTTGGTACCACTCCTTCCCATCCCGAACAGGACAGTGAAACGAGTCAGCGCCGATGATAGTGCGGATTCCCGTGTGAAAGTAGGTCATCGTCAGGCTATTACAGTGAAGACACCCCGTCATTCGGCGGGGTGTTTTTTTTAGCGCTGCTTGCAGTTCTAAAAAAAGCAAAAATCTTTTGCTTGATTTGACAATGCTTCAAAAAGTGTGTCATAATTCAAGGCTTCGCTGATCGCAGCAAAGCAAACGAAGTAAAGTAAAAATTACTTCAGATCATTAAAAATTTACAGCCGATAAGCGTGGGCGTTTGAAGGTAATTGCCAAGTTCTTTAGAACTAAGTCGCAAGACTTTAAACGCTCATGAAGTAAAAAAGATGTGAAAGTCAGAGATGATATTCACGTCGATTCCAATTTATGAGTTGCTCGAGAGAGCGAAAAATTCAAGATCGAACTATAGAGTTTGATCCTGGCTCAGATTGAACGCTGGCGGCATGCCTTACACATGCAAGTCGAACGGCAGCACGGGAGCAATCCTGGTGGCGAGTGGCGAACGGGTGAGTAATATATCGGAACGTGCCCAGTCGTGGGGGATAACGCAGCGAAAGCTGTGCTAATACCGCATACGATCTACGGATGAAAGCGGGGGATCGCAAGACCTCGCGCGATTGGAGCGGCCGATATCAGATTAGCTAGTTGGTGGGGTAAAGGCCCACCAAGGCGACGATCTGTAGCTGGTCTGAGAGGACGACCAGCCACACTGGAACTGAGACACGGTCCAGACTCCTACGGGAGGCAGCAGTGGGGAATTTTGGACAATGGGCGCAAGCCTGATCCAGCAATGCCGCGTGCAGGATGAAGGCCTTCGGGTTGTAAACTGCTTTTGTACGGAACGAAACGGCTTCTTCTAATAAAGGGAGCTAATGACGGTACCGTAAGAATAAGCACCGGCTAACTACGTGCCAGCAGCCGCGGTAATACGTAGGGTGCGAGCGTTAATCGGAATTACTGGGCGTAAAGCGTGCGCAGGCGGTTATATAAGACAGATGTGAAATCCCCGGGCTCAACCTGGGACCTGCATTTGTGACTGTATAGCTAGAGTACGGTAGAGGGGGATGGAATTCCGCGTGTAGCAGTGAAATGCGTAGATATGCGGAGGAACACCGATGGCGAAGGCAATCCCCTGGACCTGTACTGACGCTCATGCACGAAAGCGTGGGGAGCAAACAGGATTAGATACCCTGGTAGTCCACGCCCTAAACGATGTCAACTGGTTGTTGGGTCTTCACTGACTCAGTAACGAAGCTAACGCGTGAAGTTGACCGCCTGGGGAGTACGGCCGCAAGGTTGAAACTCAAAGGAATTGACGGGGACCCGCACAAGCGGTGGATGATGTGGTTTAATTCGATGCAACGCGAAAAACCTTACCCACCTTTGACATGTACGGAATTCGCCAGAGATGGCTTAGTGCTCGAAAGAGAACCGTAACACAGGTGCTGCATGGCTGTCGTCAGCTCGTGTCGTGAGATGTTGGGTTAAGTCCCGCAACGAGCGCAACCCTTGTCATTAGTTGCTACATTTAGTTGGGCACTCTAATGAGACTGCCGGTGACAAACCGGAGGAAGGTGGGGATGACGTCAAGTCCTCATGGCCCTTATAGGTGGGGCTACACACGTCATACAATGGCTGGTACAAAGGGTTGCCAACCCGCGAGGGGGAGCTAATCCCATAAAGCCAGTCGTAGTCCGGATCGCAGTCTGCAACTCGACTGCGTGAAGTCGGAATCGCTAGTAATCGTGGATCAGAATGTCACGGTGAATACGTTCCCGGGTCTTGTACACACCGCCCGTCACACCATGGGAGCGGGTTCTGCCAGAAGTAGTTAGCCTAACCGCAAGGAGGGCGATTACCACGGCAGGGTTCGTGACTGGGGTGAAGTCGTAACAAGGTAGCCGTATCGGAAGGTGCGGCTGGATCACCTCCTTTCTGGAAAACTGCAATTTAATTTGAACGCTCACACTTATCGGTTGTTGGAAGGTTGTCGCTAACGATCAGGCTTGCTTGGTCCAAGGTGACCGGCTTGGGTCTGTAGCTCAGTTGGTTAGAGCACCGTCTTGATAAGGCGGGGGTCGTTGGTTCGAGACCAACCAGACCCACCATCCCGTCCAATAGTCTATGACCATGGGGGATTAGCTCAGCTGGGAGAGCACCTGCTTTGCAAGCAGGGGGTCGTCGGTTCGATCCCGTCATCCTCCACCATTCAACGATACTTATTAAGTCAACACCAAAGTTGCTTTGAATCCTTAGGGATGAAAGGCTGCTTTGTTGTTGATCAAGATCTCTTGATCAATCGGCTGTTCTTTAACAATTTATAGAGTTTAATCAGCGTTGCTAACATATAAGCTGCGTGAGGAAACTGCACATTCGTAAAGGTTTAGTGCAGACCGTGCCTTGCGTAGTGGTTAGCAACATAATTTTGATTGCGTCAAAATGAATATCAAACTTCACGTTTGAATTCGAGTTATTCAAGTTAATTGAATACGGCATAACGCGTCAGGTGAAAGACCTGACAATATTCCTTGTAGATAACTTTGGTTTCGAAAGAAACATCAAAGTTATAGGGTCAAGTGAATAAGAGCACATGGTGGATGCCTTGGCAATGATAGGCGACGAAGGACGTGATAGCCTGCGATAAGCTTCGGGGAGCTGGCAAATTAGCTTTGATCCGGAGATTTCCGAATGGGGAAACCCACCCTTTGGGGTATCGCATACTGAATACATAGGTATGCGAGGCGAACCGGGTGAACTGAAACATCTCAGTAGCTCGAGGAAAAGACATCAACCGAGATTCCGAAAGTAGTGGCGAGCGAAATCGGAGAAGCCTGCAAGTGATAGCACAAGACATAACGGAACAGCCTGGAAATGCTGGCCATAGCGGGTGATAGCCCCGTACGTGAAATGACCTGTGTGGTACTGAGCTTGCGACAAGTAGGGCGGGACACGAGAAATCCTGTCTGAATATGGGGGGACCATCCTCCAAGGCTAAATACTCATCATTGACCGATAGTGAACTAGTACCGTGAGGGAAAGGCGAAAAGAACCCCGGGAGGGGAGTGAAATAGATCCTGAAACCGTGTGCTTACAAAAAGTAGGAGCCCGCAAGGGTGACTGCGTACCTTTTGTATAATGGGTCAGCGACTTACATTCAGTGGCAAGGTTAACCGAATAGGGAAGCCGTAGAGAAATCGAGTCCGAATAGGGCGTCTAGTCGCTGGGTGTAGACCCGAAACCAAGTGATCTATCCATGGCCAGGATGAAGGTGCCGTAACAGGTACTGGAGGTCCGAACCGACTAGTGTTGCAAAACTAGCGGATGAGCTGTGGATAGGGGTGAAAGGCTAAACAAACTTGGAAATAGCTGGTTCTCTCCGAAAACTATTTAGGTAGTGCCTCAAGTATTACCTGCGGGGGTAGAGCACTGTTTTGGCTAGGGGGTCATGGCGACTTACCAAACCAATGCAAACTCCGAATACCGCAGAGTACAGCTTGGGAGACAGAGCACCGGGTGCTAACGTCCGGACTCAAGAGGGAAACAACCCAGACCGCCAGCTAAGGTCCCTAAAATTGGCTAAGTGGGAAACGAAGTGGGAAGGCTAAAACAGTCAGGATGTTGGCTTAGAAGCAGCCATCATTTAAAGAAAGCGTAATAGCTCACTGATCGAGTCGTCCTGCGCGGAAGATGTAACGGGGCTAAGCCAGTTACCGAAGCTGCGGATTTGCAATTTATTGCAAGTGGTAGGAGAGCGTTCTGTAAGCCTGTGAAGGTGCGTTGTAAAGCGTGCTGGAGGTATCAGAAGTGCGAATGCTGACATGAGTAGCGTTAAAGGGGGTGAAAAGCCCCCTCGCCGTAAGCGCAAGGTTTTCTACGCAACGTTCATCGGCGTAGAGTGAGTCGGCCCCTAAGGCGAGGCAGAGATGCGTAGCTGATGGGAAACAGGTCAATATTCCTGTACCGATGTGTAGTGCGATGTGGGGACGGAGAAGGTTAACTCAGCCAACTGTTGGACATGTTGGTTCAAGCTTGTAGTCGTGCCTGGTAGGCAAATCCGCCGGGCTTAGATGAGGAGTGATAACGAGTCTGCTTGCAGACGAAGTGAGTGATACCCTGCTTCCAGGAAAAGCCACTAAGCTTCAGCTACACACGACCGTACCGCAAACCGACACTGGTGCGCGAGATGAGTATTCTAAGGCGCTTGAGAGAACTCGGGAGAAGGAACTCGGCAAATTGACACCGTAACTTCGGAAGAAGGTGTGCCTTTAGTAGGTGAAGTCCCTCGCGGATGGAGCCCAATGAGGTTGCAAAAAATCGGTGGCTGCGACTGTTTATTAAAAACACAGCACTCTGCAAACACGAAAGTGGACGTATAGGGTGTGACGCCTGCCCGGTGCTGGAAGATTAAATGATGGGGTGCAAGCTCTTGATTGAAGTCCCAGTAAACGGCGGCCGTAACTATAACGGTCCTAAGGTAGCGAAATTCCTTGTCGGGTAAGTTCCGACCTGCACGAATGGCGTAACGATGGCCACACTGTCTCCTCCCGAGACTCAGCGAAGTTGAAATGTTTGTGATGATGCAATCTCCCCGCGGAAAGACGGAAAGACCCCATGAACCTTTACTGTAGCTTTGTATTGGACTTTGAACAGATCTGTGTAGGATAGGTGGGAGGCTTTGAAGCGGTGCCGCTAGGTATCGTGGAGCCAACGTTGAAATACCACCCTGGTGTGTTTGAGGTTCTAACCTAGGTCCATTATCTGGATCGGGGACAGTGCATGGTAGGCAGTTTGACTGGGGCGGTCTCCTCCCAAAGCGTAACGGAGGAGTTCGAAGGTACGCTAGTTACGGTCGGACATCGTGACGATAGTGCAATGGCATAAGCGTGCTTAACTGCGAGACTGACAAGTCGAGCAGATGCGAAAGCAGGACATAGTGATCCGGTGGTTCTGTATGGAAGGGTCATCGCTCACAGGATAAAAGGTCATCTGGGGATACCAGGCTGTTACCGCCCAAGAGTTCATATCGACGGCGGTGTTTGGCACCTCGATGTCGGCTCATCTCATCCTGGGGCTGTAGCCGGTCCCAAGGGTATGGCTGTTCGCCATTTAAAGAGGTACGTGAGCTGGGTTTAAAACGTCGTGAGACAGTTTGGTCCCTATCTTCCGTGGGCGCTGCAGATTTGAGGAAGCCTGCTCCTAGTACGAGAGGACCGGAGTGGACACACCTCTGGTGTATCGGTTGTCACGCCAGTGGCATTGCCGAGTAGCTAAGTGTGGAAGAGATAACCGCTGAAAGCATCTAAGCGGGAAACTCGTTTCAAGATGAGATCTGCCGGGGCCTTGAGCCCCCTAAAGAGTCGTTCAAGACCAGGACGTTGATAGGTCAGGTGTGGAAGCGCAGTAATGCGTTAAGCTAACTGATACTAATTGCTCGTGCGGCTTGACCCTATAACTTTGATTCACGAAAGTGTCTCAAGGAAGTTATGCCAAGTTGACGCATTCAAAATCCTACCCGTGTACAAAATCACCGGTAGGTGTCGTAAAAGACAAAAGCTGATTAGCTCTATAAATTGGTTGTGCAGACCCTAGGTCTGTGCGACAAAAAGTTATGCCTGACGACCATAGCGACTTGGTACCACTCCTTCCCATCCCGAACAGGACAGTGAAACGAGTCAGCGCCGATGATAGTGCGGATTCCCGTGTGAAAGTAGGTCATCGTCAGGCTATTACAGTGAGAAAAGCCCCACCTAGTTAGGTGGGGCTTTTTTTTGCTTACATTTTGAGATCGACATCCGGCATTTGTGAGCTGTTCTCTCACAGCCGCAAGATATCTGTATGCTTGTTTATTTTTCCGTGCGCAACTGGCGCCGGAGGATCTTGCCAACGTTGGACTTGGGTAGTTCATCCCTGAATTCGATGTATTTGGGACGTTTGTACCCAGTGAGGTTACTTTCACAGTAGCGCAGCACATCGGATTCGGACAGCGTCGAGGCGCTGCGGACGATAAAGACCTTGATGGCTTCGCCCTGTTTGGCGTCAGGGATACCAATCGCCGCACATTCCAGCACATCGTCGCACAGGGAAATGACGTTCTCCAGTTCAGAGGGGAAGACGTTGAAGCCGCTGACCAGAATCATGTCCTTGATACGGTCGACGATGCGTGTGTAGCCGCGCTCGTCCATGACGCCAACGTCGCCGGTGCGCAGAAAACCATCTGCCGTAAAGGCCTTGGCATTTTCGTCGGGCTGTTGGTAGTAGCCTGGCATCACATTCGGGCCCCGGATGCAGATCTCGCCGGACGCGCCTGGAGGCAAGGAATTGCCCGCCTCATCTTTGATGGCAATGTCGATACTGGGCAGTGGCAGGCCAATGGTGCCCGAGAACGTGGGCGTGTCGACCGGGTTGTTGGTACCCATGGCGCAGGTTTCGCTCATGCCCCAGCCTTCCACCATCGGGCATCCCGTGGTTTCCAGCCAGTGTTTGGCGGTGCCCTCCGATGCCGCCATGCCACCAGCCTGGGAAACGCAGAGACTTCCGAAATCCACCGTCTTGAATTGCGGGTGCTGCAGCAATGCGTTGAACAACGTGTTGACCGCGGGCAGCATATGGAACGGGCGTTTCTTCAGAACATCCACGAACTTGGAGAAGTCACGCGGATTGGGTACCAAGGTCATGTGTGCACCCAGCCGGATGGTGAGCATGCACAGATTCAGCGCGAAGATGTGATACAGCGGTAGCGCGGCAATGAGGTTCAGTTTGCTGGCATCACCAATGCGCTGTAGCGCGGGGCTGAACCACGCCTCAGACTGCAAGATGGCCGCGACGATGTTGCGGTGGGTTAGCACGGCGCCTTTGGACAGGCCGGTGGTTCCTCCGGTGTACTGCAAAAAGGCGATCGAGTCCAACCCGACGGACGCAGGTTTCAACGCCATTTTGGTGCCCTCTGCGAGGCAGCGGTTGAAGGCTGTGATGGTTCGCCCCGGTGTAAGTGCGATTTGGTAGGCCGGCACCAGCTTGGCCAAATGCCGTACAGCAAAGGTCAGCCAAGACCCGTACCAAAAACCCAGCAAATCGCCCATGGATGCAACCACCACGTGTTGGACCTGGGTGCGGTCAATCACCTCTTCCAGCGTGTGCGCAAAGTTCTCCAGAATGATGATGGCCTCTGCACCCGAGTCTTTGAGCTGATGTTCCAGTTCGCGCGCGGTGTACAGCGGGTTGACGTTGACACAGGTGTAGCCCGCACGCAGGATCGCCGCCATGCTGACGGCAAACTGGGGCACGTTGGGCATCATCAAGGCAACCCGTGCGCCCGGTGCTAGTCCCTTGTTTTGCAGCCAGGCGCCCAGGGTGGTTGACAGTTCATCCAACTCTCCATAACTCATCCATCGATCCATACACACCGAAAAGGGGCGTTTGGCGTTCGCTTTGAATGCCTCCTCCAGCAGATGGTTTAACGATCGGAATGCTTCAGGGTTCACTGTATGGGGAACACCTGCGGGATAACTCTTCAGCCAAAATTTGTCCATGGTCTCTCCTCTGCGTGTGATTGTGCGCAAAGGTTTTGACAGGTCTCACAGGGCTTTTCCTAGGCAGGTCTCCAAATCGGTCTCACAGGCGACACGGGGCGCGTGGAACAGGGCGTTGATCCAGGTGGTTTCGCGTTCACGGATCGTGTCTAGAAATGCCTGGGCGTCACGCCCCTTGCCACCCATGCTGGCAAACGTATCAAAGCCCGTTTCCAGAAACGACTGCAAGGAATGTAGGCCCGCTGCTTTGGCGGGGCCGCGCATCATGCGCAACGTCAGGCGCAGCCCTTTGGTGCGGGTGAGCCGGTCCAGTTCGTGGCCGATGTCCAGCACGGATTGCAGTTGCCCCAGCCGGATGGCGGGTGTCGCAACTGCGCGCCAGCTGCGCAGGTAGCGACTGCTGTCCAACGTGGAGCCCGCAGGCCACCCATCCGATAACAAATACTGTGCCATCTCCACATCCAACGCCTCGGTCAAGGCGTGCAACTGGGCCAACGCAACCGCCGTGGCCACGACTTGGCTGGGAAAAAAGGTTTGCAAGGCACCTGCGATGCGCGCAAACTGCGCGTCCCGGTCTGAAAAGTCGCGCTCCCCGTACAACTCGTCGAGGAAAAAACGGGTCGGCGCCGCAAAAGTGCTGGATTGCAGAAGATCTTGGTAAGTCCCCGCAAACCGCCGGGCCTGAAACCGCTTGGTTGCCAGCAACGTGCGTTGCAGTGGGGCAGATTCCGCCACCAGTGCACGCAAGGCCGCAACGCGGGACAAAGACTGGCGAATCGAGTGGGCGGCGTCCATGGAAGGGGCGTGGTGCAAAGTGCGGAGCATCCACCATACACGCAGCCGCTGGTCGGGCTGGTTGAAAAACCTAGCGAAATTGAGGTGAGAAACCTAGGGAAAACCCTTATAGTCACGCCATGGTTGATACAAAAACGCTGATCAGAGCTTCGTTCGAGGCTGGACGGGAGTTTTTGCGGCCGCCTGCCGAGCGGGAGCATGCGACAGAGACCCGACAGGCGCCGGCGATAGTGCCTATTCGGTCGCTAGGCGAAAACCACCGGGAGCGCATTGCCCAACACCTCTTGGCTTTGGCGCCGCATGACCGTTACCTGCGCTTTGGCCACTGGACCCAGGACGAACAAATCCAACGGTATGTGGCGTCGCTGGACTTTGAGCGCGACGAGATTTTTGGTATCTACAACCGTAAGCTGGAATTGATTGCAGTGGCCCACTTGGCGTATGCCAAAGACCAGCAGCACGACAGTTGTGCCGAGTTTGGTGTCTCTGTGCTGACCAGTGCGCGGGGCCGCGGTTACGGAGCGCGTCTGTTTGACCGCGCCGCCATGCATGCCACCAACGATGGCGTCAGTTTGATGTTCATCCATGCGCTGAGTGAGAACGCGGCTATGCTCAAGATTGCCCGCAACGCCGGTGCCAGGGTCGAGCGCGATGGCTCGGAATCCGAAGCCTACCTGCGACTGCCCCCTGCGTCGCTGGACTCGCGGGTCACCGAAATGATTGAAGAGCAGATAGCACAGACCGACTACCGGCTCAAATCGCAAGCCAAAAGCTTCTGGAGCTTTCTGGCCGACCTGCAGGAAATCCGCCGTGATGTCATTGACGCCAACCAGCGCAGTTCTCCCTGACTTCCAAATCCGCTATCCTTAGCGCTCCGCAACCACGGCAGTTTCTGCCCCCATCGAGTGTCCGACCCCCATCCTGCGCGCCTGTCTGAAAAAGAAGACAAGCGCACCTTCCTCCAAAAACTGGCCGAATTCATCCACCCTGGACCGGATTCCACTGCCGAGCTGATCGAAACGCTGGCGGAGGCGGAGGACAACAACATCATTGGGGCGGAATCCCGGGTCATGCTCGAAGGCGTGATCCGCATGGCCGATATGACCGCCGGCGACGTGATGGTGCCCGCCACGCGCATGGACCTGCTCAACATCCTGGAACCCCTGGACAGCCTGTTGCACACCGTGATCGACACTGCGCACTCGCGTTTTCCGGTGTTCGAGGGTGAGCGTGAAAACATCATTGGCATCCTGATGGCCAAAGACCTGCTCAAGCTGCAGCGGGCACCCGAGCTCAACATCCGGGCCTTGCTGCGCCCGGCGGCGTTTGTTCCGGAGTCCAAAGGCTTGAACGACTTGCTGCGTGAATTTCGCGGCAACCGCAACCACTTGGCGATCGTGATTGACGAGTTTGGCCGCGTGGCCGGACTCATCACCATTGAGGACGTGCTGGAGCAAATCGTTGGCGAGATTGAGGACGAATTCGACATTCCCGAAGACGAGGGCGACATCTTCGCCCTGGCCGATCGCACCTACCGCGTCAGCGGTGACACGCCGCTGGAGCGCGTGAACGACGCTTTTTCGGTCTCCCTCGCGGGCTCTGACCCGGAAGACCACTTTGACACCATTGGCGGCCTGATTGCCCACGAGATGGGCCATGTGCCCAAGCGCGGTGAACGCCACAGCCTGGGCGGGCTGGACTTTCTGGTGCTGCACACCAAGGGTGGTGCGGTCAAGTGGTTCAAGGTGTCGCCCGCCGCCGGCGCCACTGCGGCGTGACCGCAGGAGCCTTGCACTTCGCTGGGGCGCCTGCCGCACCCGCATCCCGGATCTGGTTTGCTATTGTATTAGTAGCTGCTTGCGCACAATCCACGGGGGCTGCGTGGCCTTTTGATGATTTTTTTGGCCGTGGTGCCACGCTGTGGTGGCTGCAACTGCTGGCCCAAGCTGCCTTTGTGGTGGCGCTGTTGCGTGCGCCCACTGCGCGTGCGGCGGCAGGCCTGACTTGGTGTTTTGCCACCGTGTGGCTCAGCACAACGTTCTGGTGGCTGTTCATCGCCTTGCATACCTATGGTGGGCTACCCGCTGTGCTGGCTGGTTTCGCCATCGTTGCGCTGGCGGCGGCGCTGGGGTTGTATTACGCGATTGCGGGCTGGTTGTTCTGGCGCTGGCGCCATGCGCCTCCCGCCATGCTGGCCCTGGGTTTTGCCGCTTTGTGGACCATGGCCGAATTGGCCCGTGGCACCTGGCTCACCGGTTTTGGTTGGGGCGCGGTGGGCTACGCGCACCTCGATGGCCCCTTGGCTTGGTACCTGCCCTGGCTGGGCAGTTACGGCGTGGGCTGGCTGGCGGCGTTTGGCGCGGCCACGCTGGCGTTACTGTGGCGCAAGGGGGTTGCCAACGCCGTACTGCTGGCGGGCCTGTTGGCGCTGCCACTCATGGCGCCGCCTGTTTGGAATCAGTGGACCCAGGCCAGCGGCAGCCTGAGCGTGACGCTGCTGCAGGGCAATATTCCGCAAGACGAGAAGTTCGAGTCTGGCAGCGGTGTGCCCCTGGCGCTGCGCTGGTACGCCGAACAACTGCTGGCAAGCCAGACCGACCTGGTGGTGGCACCAGAAACCGCCGTGCCCCTGCTGCCGCAGCAGTTGCCAGACGGTTACTGGGCCACCCTGCAACAGCGTTTTGCCAGCGGCAAGTCCGCGGCGTTGGTGGGTATTCCGCTGGGCAGTTATGCGCAGGGGTACACCAACTCGGTGCTGGGCCTGGCGCCGGGGCAGGCACCGCCGTGGCGTTACGACAAACACCACCTGGTGCCGTTTGGCGAGTTCATTCCGCCGCTGTTCAAGTGGTTCACCCGCATGATGAACATCCCGCTGGGTGACTTCAACCGCGGGCCGCTGGGCCAGCCGTCCCTGTCGGTGGCGGGTGAGCGTGTGGCGGCCAATATTTGCTACGAAGACTTGTATGGCGAAGAGCTGGCCAGCCGCTTTGCGGATGCCGCGCTGGCGCCCACCGTGTTTGCTAACGTGAGCAACCTGGGCTGGTTCAACGACTCGATTGCGCTGGACCAGCACCTCAATATCTCGCGCGCCCGGGCGCTGGAGTTTCAGCGCCCCTTTGTGCGGGCCACCAACACCGGCGCCACCGCCATCCTGGACCACCAGGCCGTAGTACAAAAAGCCTTGCCCGCGCGTACCCGCGGTGTGCTGGTGGGCGAGGTGCAGGGCCGCACCGGGGTGACGCCGTTTGCCTGGTGGGCCGCGCGCTTTGGGCTGTGGCCGCTGTGGGTGGTCTGCCTGCTGTTGGCCGCCATGGCTTGGCGCTTGGGCCGACACACGCGTTAAGGGCCTGCAGCCCCGTAAAATGCGGGGTTTACTCGGACGAACGTTCTTGCCACGGCACCCTGCCGCGCACCAGCCCACGCACCATGCTTACTTTTCAGCAAATCATTTTGAAACTGCAGTCCTACTGGGCTGACCAGGGTTGCGCCCTGTTGCAACCCTATGACATGGAAGTGGGCGCCGGCACCTCGCACACCGCAACCTTTTTGCGCGCCATTGGCCCCGAGCCATGGAAGGCCGCCTACGTGCAGCCCAGCCGCCGCCCCAAGGACGGTCGCTATGGCGAGAACCCCAACCGCTTGCAGCACTACTACCAATACCAGGTGGTGCTCAAGCCTGCGCCCAGCAACATCCTGGAGCTGTACCTGGGTTCGCTCGAAGCGCTGGGGTTCGATCTGAAGAAAAACGACATCCGTTTTGTCGAAGACGACTGGGAAAACCCCACGCTGGGCGCTTGGGGCCTGGGCTGGGAAGTCTGGCTCAACGGCATGGAAGTGACCCAGTTCACCTACTTCCAGCAGGTCGGCGGCATTGACTGCAAACCCGCCACGGGCGAGATCACCTATGGGCTGGAGCGCTTGGCCATGTACCTGCAGGGCGTGGACAACGTCTACAACCTGACCTGGACCGAGGGCCTGAGCTATGGCGACGTCTACAAACAAAACGAGGTGGAACAGTCCACCTACAACTTCGAACACAGCGATGCCGACTTCCTGTTCACCGCGTTTAACGCGCATGAAAAACAGGCCAAGCATTTGATCGACGCGCAATTGGCGCTGCCCGCCTACGAGCAAGTGCTCAAGGCCGCGCACAGCTTCAACCTGCTGGACGCACGCGGCGCCATCAGCGTGACCGAACGCGCCGCCTACATTGGCCGCATCCGCAATCTGGCGCGCAGCGTGGCGCAGAGTTATTACGAGAGCCGTGAGCGCCTGGGTTTCCCCATGGCGCCGCGTGCGTGGGTGGAACAGATGACCCAGTTGACCAAGAAGGCCGCGTGAGAGACATGAGCATGACTAGCAAAAACCTTCTCGTTGAACTGTTTGTGGAAGAGCTGCCTCCCAAGGCGTTGAAAAAGCTGGGCGAGGCGTTTTCCTCGGTGTTGGCCGATTCGCTGAAAGCCCAAGGCTTGGCCGCTGCCGATGCGGCGGTCACCCACTTTGCGTCTCCGCGCCGTCTGGCTGTGCATGTCACGGCCGTGGCTGCGCAGGCTGCCGACAAAGCCGTGTCGCAAAAGCTGATGCCGGTTGCTGTGGGCCTGGATGCCTCTGGCAACGCAACCCCCGCATTGCTGAAGAAGCTACAAGCCCTGGGTGCCGACGCATCTGCGGTGAGCGGTCTGAAGCGCGCACCCGATGGCAAGGCCGAGGCGCTGTTTTATGACAGCACCGTCAAAG
This sequence comes from Rhodoferax sp. TS-BS-61-7, assembly GCF_002943465.1. Classification (GTDB taxonomy): domain Bacteria; phylum Pseudomonadota; class Gammaproteobacteria; order Burkholderiales; family Burkholderiaceae_C; genus Allorhodoferax. The sequence goes on along the minus strand of NZ_PTQY01000003.1, from coordinate 447,757 downwards.
GCGCCACACTGGCCGAAGGCCTGCAAAAGGCGCTGCTGGACGCCATTGCCAAGCTGCCCATTCCCAAGGTCATGACCTACCAGTTGGAAAGCGGCTGCGAGCTCCCGGGCTGGAGCAGTGTGAGTTTTGTGCGTCCCGCGCACAGCCTGATGGCGCTGCATGGTGCCGACGTGGTGCCGGTGCAGGCCCTGGGGCTGCAATCTGGCAACAGCACCCAAGGCCACCGCTTTGAGGCGGCCGTGTCACCCGTGGTGATTGTCGATGCCGATGCCTATGCCGCTGTGCTGGCTATGGACGGTGCCGTGATTGCCAGCTTTGCCGATCGCCGTGCCGAAATCGTGCGCCAGCTGGCTGCCGCTGCAGCCAAGGTGGGCGGTGGTTGCAAGCCCATCGACGACGACGCGCTGCTGGACGAAGTGACCGCCTTGGTGGAGCGTCCCAATGTACTGATCTGCGAGTTCGAAACGCAGTTTTTGGATGTGCCGCAAGAGTGCCTGATCCTGACCATGAAGGCCAACCAGAAGTACTTTCCGTTGCTGGACGCGAACAACAAACTCACCAACAAGTTTTTGGTGGTGAGCAACATCAACCCCGAAGACACGAGTTTTGTGATCGGCGGCAACGAGCGTGTGGTGCGCCCGCGCCTGGCCGATGCCAAGTTCTTTTTTGACCAGGACCGCAAGAAGACGCTGGCGTCGCGTGTTGAGGGTCTGGGCAAGGTGGTGTACCACAACAAGCTGGGGACGCAGGGTGAGCGCGTGGAGCGCGTGCGTGCCATTGCGAAGGCCATTGCCGCGCAACTGGGCGACGCCACACTGGTGGCACAAGCCGACCAAGCTGCGCAACTGGCCAAGACCGATCTGGTGACCGACATGGTGGGCGAGTTCCCCGAACTGCAAGGCATCATGGGCGGCTACTACGCGCTCAACGACGGCCTGCCAGAGGCCGTGGCGCACGCGATTGAAGACCACTACAAGCCGCGCTTTGCGGGTGATGCGTTGCCGCGTGGGGCTACGGGTATCGTCGTGGCATTGGCTGACAAGCTTGAAACCTTAGCCGGACTGTTCGGAGTTGGGCAACTGCCAACCGGTGACAAAGATCCGTTTGCGCTGCGCCGTCATGCATTGGGCGTAGTACGAATGCTGTCCGATCAAGGTGTTGAGTTGTTTATGGGCCTTGATGAATTGATCAAACTATCCTTCGACCAGTTTCCAAACGCACTTCAAGCGGCACCAGAGCAGTTGAGCGAATTCATCCTGGACCGCCTGGCAGGTTCGCTGCGGGAACAAGGCTACAGCGCGCAAGAAGTCGATGCCGTGCTGGCCCTGCGTCCGCAGCGCCTGGGCGATGTGGCCAAACGCCTAGCTGCCGTGCGTGCCTTTGCCGAGCTGCCCGAAGCCCCAGCGCTGGCGGCCGCTAACAAGCGCGTCGGCAACATCCTCAAGAAGGTCGAAGGCACGGTGGATGCCACCGTCAACGCCGCGCTGCTGCAAGAGCCGGCCGAGAAAGCTCTGGCGGACGCTCTTAAAACCGTAGCGCCTACCGCAGATACAGCTTGGGCTGCAGGCAATTACGCTGCCAATCTACAAGCCTTGGCCGCCCTCAAAGCGCCGGTGGACGCCTTCTTTGACGGCGTGATGGTGAATGCCGAAGACCCCGCGCTCAAGGCCAACCGCCTGGGCCTGTTGGCAACGTTGCACGCCGCCATGAACCGCGTAGCCGACCTCTCCAAGCTGGCTGCTTAAACCGGGCAACACACCATGAAACTCTGCGTCCTCGACCGCGACGGCACCATCAACATCGACAGTGCGGAGTTCGTCAAATCGCCCCACGAGTGGCGGCCCTTGCCCGGCGCGCTGGAGGCGATTGCCAAGCTCAACCACGCGGGCTGGCATGTGGTGGTGGCGACCAACCAGAGCGGTCTGGGGCGCGGCCTGTTTGACGTGGTGGCGCTCAATGCCATGCACGCCAAGATGCACACCATGCTGGCGGCGGTGGGCGGCAAGGTGGACGCCATCTTTTACTGCCCACACGCACCCGACGACAACTGCCACTGCCGCAAACCCGAACCGGGCTTGTTTGAGCAGATTGGCGAACGGTTTGGGGTGGACCTCAAAGGCATGCCCGCCGTGGGCGACTCGGCGCGTGACCTGATTGCCGGTGCCGCCGTGGGCTGTGTGCCGCACCTGGTGTTGACCGGCAAGGCCGCGGCCTACAAGGGGCGCGAGCTGCCCGAGAGTTTTCCCGCAGGCACCATCGTGCACGAGGACCTGGCTGCATTTGCCGACCACTTGGTGGCACAGGCATGAGTGGCATGCCGCCGGTGCCAAACCTGGGGCAACCGTCCCGCCCCAACTGGCTGATGGCCGTGCTGCGCTCCTGCCTGCACATGTTGTGGATGCTGGTCACCGTCATGCCCTGGGGCATCATCATGCTGGTGGCGTCCATCCGCGTGCGCGGCAAGCCGCTGTGGTGGATGGCGGTGCGCTGGCTGGGCTGGGCGATTGGCGGCGCACGTGTGCTGCTGGGCATTCGTACCCACGTGATTGGTTGGGAGAACCTGCCCACGGGTGACACGGCGCCAGCGATTCTGTTGGTCAAGCACCAGTCCACGTTTGAGACGTTTCTGATGCCCACACTGATGCCACACCCGCTGGCCTATGTGTTCAAGAAAGAGCTGCTCTACGTGCCCTTTTTCGGCTGGGCCATGGGCCGGCTGGACATGATCCACATCGACCGCAGCCAGCGCAACGAATCGTTTGCCAAGGTGGTGGCGCAGGGCAAGCGCCTGTTGGCGCAGGGCATCTGGGTCATCATGTTTCCCGAGGGTACGCGTATTCCACGCGGTCAGACCGGCACCTACAAACTGGGCGGCACCCGCCTAGCCGTGGCCACCGGCGCGCCCGTCATTCCGGTGGCGGTGACCAGCGCCAAGTGCTGGCCACGCAAGGCTTTCATCAAGACGCCCGGTGTGGTGGAGGTGTCGATTGGCAAGCCCATTCCCAGCGAGGGGCGCGAGCCCAAAGAGCTGATGGAAGAGGTGCAGGCCTGGATCGAAGCAGAGATGCGCCGCCTGGACCCCGGGGCCTACCTTGGCTAGCATGCGCCCTGTTTCACCGCTGGGCCGCCCCAAGGTGAAACGCGCCCCCCCGGGGGGCAGCGAACCACGCGCAGCGGGGAGCATGGGGGCTCTTTCTCTATTACGCTACACCCTCGATCTTTTTGAGCCTTTTGGGGCTGTAGCACCCGTAGATGCTGCGCCAACAGCTCCTAAAAAAGTAGCAAATCCGCTGCCCAGTCAGCCCTTTGTGGCGGGCCAGCCGCTGCACAACGCCATCGCCCCGGTCAACTACGCGCACCCCAAAGCTACCCGCGAGGTGCGGCTGGAGGGCGCCGTGGTGGCCTACGCCTTTGCGCGTGGCAAACGCCGCACCATCGGCTTTGTGGTGGGGCCCGACGGCCTGAGCGTGCGCGCGCCGCGTTGGACGCCATTGGGCGAGGTAGACGCCGCGCTGCAGGAAAAATCCGGCTGGATTCTGCGCAAGCTGGACGAAACGCGTGAGCGCCAAACCCGCCAGGAACATGCGCAGGTGGCGTGGCAAGAGGGCGCGGTGATTCCCTACCTGGGCCAGTCCATCCGCATTGCGCTGGACGGTGGCCACGGCTTTGCGGCCAAGGGCGCGCAGCTGGACGCGGCGGCGCAGGACGATGGCGTCACCACGCTGCGCATTGCCCTATCGCACACCGCCACCGAGGCGCAGATTCGTGATGCCGTGCAGGCCTGGTTGATGCGCCAGGCCAAGGCCAATTTTGTGGCGCGGCTGGACCACTATGCGCCCCAGTTGCAGGTGCGCTGGGCCAAGATGAGCCTGAGCAACGCTGGGACCCGCTGGGGCAGCGCCAAGAGCGACGGTTCCATCCGCCTGAACTGGCGCCTGATCCACTTTCGCCAAGCCGTGATCGACTACGTGGTGGCCCACGAGCTGAGCCACCTGCGCGTGATGGACCACAGCCCCCGCTTCTGGGACACCGTGCGTTCTGTGGTGCCGGATTATGCGGAGTTGCGCGGCAGCCTCAAGGACCCGGCGATTCCGAAGTGGTGAGGCCGGTGCGCCACACCGTGTGCGTCAGTGCCTAAGGCGCCTGAAAGCAGTCGATTCGTCTGCTAAATTCACGGGCGCTTCTATTCACACAATACAGGGAGGAAAAAATGAAGTACTGGATACGTTCGGCCGTGATTTTGATGGGGCTGGGCAGCCAACTGGCGGTGGCGGAGGATTTGTTTTTGGATGGCAAACCGAGGAAGGTGGCGCAGTATTCTGAGCTGCCTGCGGGATCCACGGTGGGTGACTATCCGCTGTATACGGGGGGGCGCACCTGGTATGTGTTGGAGCAGCATGCGGGCGACAACAACATGGATTTACGGATTCTGAGCGTTGCACTCGGCAGCCCCCAGGACGGTGATTTTTTCGCCGAAATGTCAGTCACGGTGTCGGCAGGTATCGCCACTTCGGATGGCTATTTTTCTGCCGATTTGTGCAGCCCTAGCAGGCCGCATCTGTTCATGCTCAACAAAGCCTCAGGTCGCATTGATAACTGCCTGATCCTGGATCCTTATGTCGCCAAGATGCGCACGGGGGATACCACCTTGTTCCATGTCAAGGTCCGAAACTCCCAGTCTAGTTGGCGCCTCTACGATATGTCTCTCATGCTGAATCCCGCCAAGTTGGGTTTTCCGGCCACGACTGCGGCCGACTGGAGCCCCAGTGCCGTTGCTGCAGACCCCAAGAAGAAACAGGCCGTCGACAAGATCGTGGCCTGGGCTAAGCAATTGCAGGAGGGCGTGAACAAGGCTATTGCCTTTTCCAAGCCTCAGGATGCATTTGATGGCGTTCCTCCGATCCAAACACTACTGACTGCAGATTGAGACACGCGTCACGCCCACAAAAAAAGCACCCACTGGTGCTTTTTTTGTGTCTGCACACTGCGTTGTCAGCGCACCGTGCTCGCATCCTGTCCAAACAAAATCTTCTTCGCCGCTTCGTCCATGCCCGGGTTGCGGATGCCTTCGGCAATTGCATAGGCCTTGACTGTCGCAGGGCGCGCCGCTACGCGGGCAAACCAGGCGGCCAGGTGGGGGAAGTCTTCCAGCTTCTGGCCCTGGCGCTCGTAGGGCACGATCCAGGGGTAGCTGGCCATGTCGGCAATGCTGTACTCGCCCGCAATGTAGTCCCGGCCATCGCTCAGGTGTTTGTTGAGCACGCCGTACAGGCGCGATGTCTCTTTGGTGTAGCGCTCGATGGCGTAGGGCAGTTTCTCGGGCGCGTACTGGCCGAAGTGGTGGTTCTGCCCGGCCATGGGGCCCAGGCCGCCCATTTGCCAGAACAGCCACTGCAACGTCACGTTGCGGCCGCGCAAGTCCTGCGGCACAAAGCGGCCAATCTTGTCGGCCAGATACAGCAGGATGGCGCCGGATTCGAACATCGGGATCGGTGCGCCGCCGTCGGCGGGCGACTGGTCCACGATGGCGGGGATGCGGTTGTTGGGCGCAATGGCCAGGAACGCGGGCTGGAACTGCTCACCACGTCCGATGTGGACGGTGTGCAACTGATAGGGCAGGCCGGCCTCTTCCAGAAACATGGTGATCTTGTGGCCGTTGGGTGTGGTCCAGTAGTACAGGTCAATCATGCAAAGCGCTCCCTTTCTTTGAAGCGCTGCACCTTAGCGGATTTCAGGAAACCCTGCTGGCCGCGGAAAACCGCAGCATGCCATCGGGCCCCCGCGTGCGCTGCAGTTGTCCCGCGTACCAGAGCGCGTGCAGGTGGGCCACAGATTCGCCCAGCGCAAAGGTGGTCTGGTGGAAGTCCATGGCGCGCGTGAACAGCACGGGAATGATGTCGGCGGCACTGCAGGGCTGCTGGCGGCACGCCTCCAGTACCTTGTCCAGGTGGGCACGGTGGTGGTCGTGCAACTGCTGGATGCGTTCGTGCAGGCCGGTAAAGGGTTTGCCGTGTGCGGGCAGCACCAACGTGTCGGCGGGCAGGGGGCGGAACTTGTCGATGGAGCCCAGGAACAGGGCCAATGCATCGGCCTCAGGCTCGGACTCGTAGACGCTCACATTGGTTGAGATGCGCGGCAGCATCATGTCGCCGCCGATGAGCACGTTCAGGCTTTCGCAGTACAGCGCCATGTGCTCGGGCGCATGGCCGTAGCCGCTGATGCAGCGCCAGGTGTGGGCGCCTATGCGCAGCGTCTGGCCGTCCAGCAGGCGGTGGTAATCGTCGGGTACCGAAGGCACTAGGGTGGTGAAGTAGTCGCGCCGGTTCAGCAATTTGGACTGGGTCTCTTCGTCGTTGAGCCCGTGCTGGGCAAAGAAGGCCGCCGTGCGCGCACCGCCGAAGCTGGTCGGCGCCAGACACGCTAAGCGAGCGACTTGGTAGTCCAGCCCGCTGATCCACAGCGGTGCATTCCATCGCTGGCACAGCCAGTGCGCCAGTCCAATGTGGTCGGGGTGCATGTGGGTGACGATGACGCGCAGGATGGGCAGGCCTTCCAGCTCCTGCGCAAAGATGTCTTCCCATTGGGCCTTGGCCTCGTCGCGGTGGATGCAGGTGTCCACCACGCTCCAGCCCGCCACGCTATCCATCTCGTCGCGCAGCAGCCAGAGGTTGATGTGGTTCAGCGCAAACGGCAGGGCCATGCGGATCCACTTGATACCGGGCGCCACCTCGATGCAGCGGCCGCTCTCGGGCAGGGTGTCGCCCAGGGGGTAGTGCAGGCGCTGTTCCAGGTCGTTCATAGGCCCCAATCGTTTTGCTTCATAATTGACGTTTACGTAAACGTCAATCCAGGTTGGCATTGTAGACAGGCCCTGCTTGTCGCGGTGTCGCCACTTTTACCGCACCATGAGCACCACCTACAGCATCAGCGATCTGGCCCGCGAGTTTGACCTGACCACCCGTGCCATCCGGTTTTACGAGGATTTGGGCTTGCTACAGCCCGAGCGTACTGGGCCGGGTGGGCGTAACCGCGTGTACAGCGGCCGCGACCGTACCCGGCTCAAGCTGACGCTGCGCGCCAAACGGCTGGGCCTCTCCCTGACCGAGGCGCGCGACATCATCGAGATGTACGACAGCCCGCGTGACACGGGGGCCCAGCTGCAGAAGTTTCTGGACGTGCTGGCCGCCCACCGCAAACAGGTGGAAGAGCAAATGGCCGATCTGCAGGCGAACCTGGACGAAATCAAAGTGCACCAGCGCGAAGCGCGGGCCCTGCTGACCAAAAGTGAGCAAAAGGCCAAGGGCGTGACCAAGCCCGCCAAAACCCCCACCAAACCATAACGAGGAGACCCCATGAACACCCTGCCCGGACTGAACTTCCAACTCGGCGAAGACATTGACGCCCTGCGCGACGCGGTGCGCGAATTTGCCCAAGCCGAGATTGCGCCCCGCGCGGCCGAGATCGACAAGACCGACCAGTTCCCCATGGACCTGTGGCGCAAGATGGGTGACCTGGGCGTGCTGGGCATCACCGTGGGCGAGGAGTACGGTGGCGCCAACATGGGTTACCTGGCGCACATGATTGCGATGGAAGAAATCTCCCGTGCATCTGCCTCCGTGGGCCTGAGCTACGGCGCGCACAGCAATCTGTGCGTGAACCAGATCAAGCGCAATGGCACGGACGCGCAACGCGCCAAGTACTTGCCCAAGCTCATCAGCGGAGAGCATGTGGGTGCACTGGCCATGAGCGAACCTGGAGCTGGCAGCGACGTGCTGAGCATGAAGCTCAAGGCCGAAGACAAAGGTGGTTATTACCTGCTCAACGGCAACAAGATGTGGATCACCAATGGCCCCGATGCCGACACGCTGGTGGTCTACGCCAAGAGCGAACCCGAACTCGGCGCGCGCGGCGTCACCGCCTTCCTGATCGAGAAAGGTATGCCCGGTTTCAGCATCGCCCAAAAACTCGACAAGCTGGGCATGCGCGGCAGCCATACGGGCGAGCTGGTGTTTAACAACGTGGAAGTGCCGCTAAGCAATGTGCTGGGTCAAGTGAATGGCGGCGCCAAGGTGCTGATGAGCGGGCTGGACTACGAACGCGCCGTGCTCACCGGCGGCCCGCTGGGCATCATGCAATCGGTGATGGACAACGTCATCCCCTACATCCACGACCGCAAGCAGTTTGGCCAGAGCATTGGTGAATTCCAGCTCATCCAGGGCAAGGTGGCCGACATGTACACGGTGCTGCAGGCGGGCCGCAGTTTCGCCTACACCGTGGCCAAAAACCTGGATCTGCTGGGCACCGAACACGTGCGCCAGGTCCGCAAGGATTGCGCCTCTGTCATCCTCTGGACGGCCGAAAAGGCCACCTGGATGGCGGGCGAGGGCGTGCAGATCTTCGGCGGCAATGGCTATATCAACGAATACCCGCTGGGCCGCCTGTGGCGCGACGCCAAGCTGTACGAAATCGGGGCTGGGACCAGTGAGATTCGCCGCATGCTGATCGGCCGGGAGCTGTTCGCGGAGACAATGTAGGGCTGATGAAGTCCACAATTACCCGCACCCTGACAACCCTTCTCCATGGCGCCCTGCGCGGCCTGCTGCGCGCTTGGGTGCTGGTGGTGCCGCTGGTGCTGGCACTCAGCCTGATTCGGCTGGGGCAACTGGCGTATTTCTGGCCCAGCGGTTACCAGGCCTCCAGCGGGGACCTGACTGCTGTAGTGGTCCAGGGGCTGCGTTTTGACCTGAAGGTCAGCGCGATTGCCGGCTTTTTGCTGCTGCTGGTGCTGCCTTGGGTATCCGGCAAGGTGCAGGCCCGTATTGCCGGTGGGGTGGCCTTTGTGTTTGTGATGGCCTCGCTGGTCAATCTGCACTACTTTGGTTTTTACAAGACGCCGATCGACTCCTTGGTGTTTGGGCTGGTGGAGGACGACACCGCCGCCGTGCTGGAAACCATTTGGCGCGACTTTCCGGTCATCTGGACCCTGCTGCTGGCGGCTGCCCTGACCTGGGCTGCCATTGCGCTGCACCGCGGGCTGGTGCGGCGCCTGCAGCCCGATACCCTGCTGCAGACCCGCCATGCCCTGACCAAAGTGTTAGTGGTGCTGCTGGTGCTGTTTGCCATGTTGTTTGCGGGCAAAGGCACCTTGCGGCAGATGGCACTGCAGCGCCAGCATTTGACGGTGACCACTTCGCAGTTCCTCAACGACATGGTGCCCAACGGCATCATTGCCCTCAAGTACGCGTGGGACAGCCGGGGCCAATCGCAAAACCTGTCGGACCCGCTGGTCGGACTCCAGGCCATGGGGTTTGAATCGCCGCAGGCCGCAGCCCAGGTGCTGGGGCTGCCCATGGGGTCGGACGATGAAGTCAAGGCCGCGCTGTACCAGCACGACCCGCTGCCGATGGGCACTGCCAAGAAGAACCTGGTGTTTTTTCTCATGGAGTCGTGGAGCGCCGAGCCCATGCTCTACCAGAGCCCGAAGTTCGACGTGTTGGGCCGCCTGGCGCCCACGCTGACCGACCCGAGCAAAGCCTGCCACTTTCGCAACTTTGACTCGGCCCACGCGGGCACCCACCCCTCGCTGGAAGCTATCCTGTTTTCCACCCCCATCACGCCGCTGACGCTGGGTGACGTGGGGCGCAAACCGATTCCCTGGGCGCTGGCCAAGGTGGTCAAGGACGCGGGTTACCAAACCCTGTTTGTCACCTCGGCCCGCTCGGGCTGGCGCGACCTGAACCGGGTGCTCAAGGTGCAGGGGTTTGACGAGGTGGTGGACGCCAACACGCTGAAGGAAGCCTACCCCGAGGCCACGCTGGGCATTTGGGGCGTGTGGGACAGTTATGTCTTCAAGTACCTGAGCAAACGCATGGCGGCGCAGCCCCCCGACAAACCGCTGTTTGTGTTTGTGCTCACCAGCACCAACCACCCGCCGTATGACCTGCCGGCGGACTACCAGCGCGTGCCACGCGACATGGGCCTGTGGAAGGGTGAAACCAGCTCCGAGACGCTGATCCCCAACTTGGACAGCTACCACTACGCGGCCGACCTGCTGGGTGGTTTTGTGCAAGAGATTCAAAATGGCCCCCTCAAGGACAGCACGCTGATTGCCGGCACCGGCGACCACAATGTGCGCTCCTTTGGCGTGTATGCCGAGGCCAGCCGCCGCTACCTGGTGCGCCAAGTGCCGTTTGTCATCTGGGGCAACAAGCTCCAGTGCGGCAACCAGCTGGACCAGCCCGCCAGCCACCGCGACATGTTCAACACCCTGCTGCCGCTGGCGGGCATTGATGCGCCATACATCAACGCCGGGCGCAACCTGCTCAAGCCGCTGCCCGCGCAGCCCGACCCGATGAATGCGCCGCGCGCCATGTTTTTTACCGGGGATGCGCGCAACGCCCAGGGCATGTGGCAGCTCGGTAACCCCAGCTCGTTTGTCTGCACCGGGGCCCAGGCGCCGGCTGGCGCGTGCGAGTTCAATGCGCTGGACGACCAGCAGGAACGTGCCCGGTACGGACTTCTGGACTGGCATGTGCGTATCTCACTTAAGAAATAATAGAAGCCTATGACTGACAAACTCAACGACCTCTTTTCCCGCAACCGCGAATGGGCCGCCGAGATGGAGCGCAGCCGTCCCGGCTTCTTCACCGGGCTGGCCAACCAGCAAAAGCCCAAATACATGTGGATTGGCTGCTCCGACAGCCGTGTGCCCGCCAATGAGATCATCGGCCTGGCGCCTGGCGAAATTTTTGTCCACCGCAACGTGGCCAACGTGGTGGTGCACTCCGATCTGAACGCGCTGTCCACCATCCAGTTCGCGGTGGAACGGCTCAAGGTCCGTCACATCATGGTGGTGGGCCACTACGGCTGCTCGGGCGTGCAGGCCGCACTGGAAGGCGCGCGTATTGGCCTGGCCGACAACTGGCTGCGCCACATCCAGGACGTGCGAGACCGCCACCGCGATGTGATGGACCTGATCCCCGAGCATGGCAAGGCTGCGGCCCTGTGCGAGCTCAATGTGATCGAGCAGGTCATCAACGTGGCGCAAAGCACAGTGCTGCAAGACGCCTGGGCCGCCGAGCAGGATGTGACGCTGCACGGCTGGGTCTACGGTGTGCACGACGGCCTGGTGCAGGACCTGCACATGACCGTGGCACGCCAGGACGACCTGGAGTCGCTCTACCGCGAAGCCGTGTCCGGCGTGCGCCTGATGCCCAGAAATTTAAGATAAATAAGCTTCTAGCGCCCGTGGAATATGCGCGAGCAGCTATTTAATTGATAGCGATTAGGGCGCAACATGTTCCCCACCCGGCTCGATTCCTCGGTCGCTTACGACATCGCCCGCGCGATGCTGGATGGTTTTAACCGCCACTACCAGCTGTTCCGCGCGGAAAGTGCCCGCGCCAAACACCGCTTTGAGGTGGCTGACTGGCATGGCCAGCAGCGCGCCCAGCGCGAGCGCATCGAGTTTTACGACCTGCGGGTGAAAGAGTGCTCCAAGCGGCTGGAGCGTGAATTCAAGGCGGGTGAGCAGGGCATGGACGTGTGGCAGCAGATCAAGCTGCATTACATTGGCCTGCTGGTGGACCACCACCAGCCCGAGCTGGCCGAGACCTTCTTCAACTCGGTCACCACCAAGATCCTGCACCGCAGCTATTTTCAGAACGACTTCATCTTTGTGCGCCCCGCGGTCAGCACCGAGTACATCGAAAACCTGGTGTCCTCCGGCCGCCCCAGCCACCGTCCCACCTACCGCAGTTATTACCCCGCGCAGGACGAGGTGCAGGCCCAGCTGCTGCGCATGGTGCAAGACTTTGATTTGCGTGTGCCCTTTGACGACTTGGAGCGTGACGCCACCCGGGTGAGCGAGGTGATGCGCACCCAGCTGGGCGACGTGAAGCTGCGCGCCAACTTCCAGGTGCAGGTGCTGTCCAACTTGTTCTTCCGCAACAAGGGTTGTTACATCATCGGCAAACTCATCAACGGCTTTGTGGAACACGGCTTTGCGCTGCCCGTGCTGCATGGCCCGAATGGCAAGCTGCGCATCGACGCGGCGCTGTTTGGTGAGGATGACTTGCTGCGCCTGTTCAGTTTTGCGCGTGCCTATTTCATGGTGGACATGGAGATACCCAGCGCTTACGTGCAGTTTCTGCGCAGCATGATGCCGCGCAAGCCGCGCAACGAGCTCTACAACGCGCTGGGGCTGGCCAAACAGGGCAAGACGCTGTTCTACCGCGACTTTTTGCACCATCTGCAGCACAGCACCGACCAGTTCCGTATTGCAGCGGGTATCAAGGGCATGGTGATGCTGGTGTTCGACCTGCCCAGCTACCCCTATGTGTTCAAGGTCATCAAGGACTACTTTCCGCACCAGAAAGAGACCACTCGGGATCAGGTCAAGGCCAAGTACCAGTTGGTCAAGCAGCACGACCGCGTGGGCCGCATGGCCGACACGCTGGACTATGGCGACGTGGCCTTCCCACGCGAGCGCTTCAGCGACGTGCTGATGGCCGAGTTGTTGCAGTTCGCCCCCAGCCAGATCGAAATCAGCGACCGCGATGGGGACGACCAAACCGAGGTCATCATCCAACACCTCTACATCGAGCGGCGCATGATCCCGCTCAATATGTACTTGCAAGAGGCGTTTGACGCCGGCGGTGCCGACCCCGCCAACACCAGCCCGGCCGCGCAGCGCGCACGTGAGCAGATCACCCGCGCCGTCATCGACTACGGCTACGCCATCAAGGACATGGTGGCCGCCAACATTTTCCCCGGCGACATGTTGTGGAAGAACTTCGGTATCACGCGCAACAGCCAGGTCGTGTTTTACGACTACGACGAGATCGAATACCTGACCGACTGCAACTTCCGCAAGGTGCCCGAGCCGCGTAACGAGGAAGAGGAAATGTCCGGCGAGATCTGGTACCGCGTCGGCCCGCACGACGTATTCCCCGAAACCTTCGCCCCCTTTCTACTGGGCAACCCCCTGGTACGCGAAGTCTTCATGCAATACCACGCCAACCTGCTGGACCCTGCCTTCTGGCAGACGCAGAAAGAGCGGATTGCGGCGGGGTATGTGCATGATGTGTTTCCGTATGAGCGGGAAAAGAGGTTTATCAACAAAGTGTGATGGGGCGGGACGATGAAATTCAGAAATTTACTGGTGTGTGCGCTGCTCTGTATGGCCAGCCTGTGGTCGCAGGCACAAAATAATTTGCAACCCAAATACGGTGGACAGACGAAAAATCCTGCACAGCTGGCGGCGGATGCGGAATTTCTGGCGGGTGCAGACAAGGCATTTGGCAATGACCGTGTGAAAGCGGCCAACGAAGTCGCTGCGAGGGGGTGGACGTTGCTACGTGGAGGCAAGCTGGACGACGCCATGCGTCGCTTCAATCAGGCGTGGTTGCTAAATCCGGAGGATGGATCTGCCCTGTGGGGCATGGCTGTGATTGAGATGAGCAGACAGCGCATAGCCTCTGGTCGCGAGCTGTTTGAGGAGGCCGCAAAATCGATGTCTAAAGACATCGATTTTCAAGTGGACTATGTGCGTACCAAGGCTCAACTGGCGGACAGCGAGGCCGAGTTGAAGGCCACCTGGCCGGAATTTGCACGCATCTTTGCCAAGGCGCCTGACCACACGTTGAACCTGCAAAACTGGGCGATCAGCTACTTCGTGGTCGAACGGTACCGGGACGCATGGGAGAAGATTCTGCTGGCCGAAAAGACGCCACGTGCGCGCGAATTGGACCCCAACTTCATCAAAGCGCTGAGCGCGAAAATGCCGCGCCCCTGAGCGCTGGCCTTGGCGGGCGGCGTGTGACTTGGCGTACACTCCGCCCTGCCCGGGGTGCGCAATGGTTGCGCTGAGATGGATACCGAACCCGCGAACTTGATCTGGTTCATACCAGCGTAAGAAGTGCAGCGCAGCCGACGGCCGAATGCCGTCCGGGCGGCGTCTTTTCTCATCAGTTTGCGGAGCCGTGTTTTTTCTCTGAGTCTTCGGGTCTTAACCGGAGAACTCCCGTGAACGCACCCGACAAACTCGCCCAGTTCATTCGCCTGACGCGCGAACCGCTTCCCGCTTCCACCAAACGTTATCTGCAAGGCAGCCGCCCTGACATCCAGGTGCCGTTGCGCGAAATTTTGCAGAGCAATGGCGAAGCCATCACGGTGTACGACACCTCCGGCCCCTACACCGACCCGCGTGCCAACATCGACGTGCGCCAGGGCCTGCCGCTGGTGCGCCAGGGCTGGGTGGACGGCCGGGGCGACACTGAGTTGTACGAAGGCCGCAAACCCTTTGCGCTGGATGACGGCCTCAAGAACGGTGAGACCGATGCCCTGGCCGCCCTGCGTGCCCAGGCCGCCGGCCTGCAGCGCCAGCCACGCCGCGCGCGCAGCGGTGCCAACGTGACGCAGTTGCACTACGCCCGCAAAGGCATCGTCACCCCCGAGATGGAGTACGTGGCCCTGCGCGAGAACCAGAATCTGGAATGGCAGGCGCAGTACCTGGGCAATGCCGAGCGCGAAGCACGCCTGGCCGGCAACAGCTTTGGCGCCAGCATCCCCAAGGTGGTAACGCCCGAGTTTGTGCGCGATGAGGTCGCGCGCGGCCGCGCCATCATCCCCGCTAACATCAACCACACCGAGCTGGAACCCATGGCCATTGGCCGCAACTTCCTGGTGAAGATCAACGCCAACATTGGCAACTCGGCCGTCACCTCTAGCATCGAGGAAGAAGTGGAAAAGCTGGTCTGGTCCATCCGCTGGGGCGCAGACACCGTGATGGATCTGTCCACCGGCAAAAACATCCACACCACGCGCGACTGGATCGTGCGCAACAGCCCCGTTCCCATCGGCACCGTGCCGATCTACCAGGCGCTGGAGAAGGTGGGTGGCATTGCCGAAGACCTGACCTGGGAGATCTTCCGCGACACGCTGATCGAACAGGCCGAGCAGGGCGTGGACTACTTCACAGTGCACGCTGGCGTACGCCTGCCCTTCATCCACCTGACGGCCAACCGCGTGACCGGCATTGTCTCGCGCGGCGGCTCCATCATGGCCAAGTGGTGCATTGCGCACCATAAAGAGAACTTCATCTACACCCACTTCGATGAGATGACGGAGATCATGAAGGCGTATGACGTGAGCTACTCGCTGGGTGATGGCCTGCGCCCCGGCAGCGGTGCCGATGCGAACGACGAGGCGCAGTTTGCCGAGCTGCGTACGCTGGGCGAGCTCACGCACAAGGCCTGGCAGCAGGATGTGCAGGTGATGATCGAAGGCCCTGGCCACGTGCCCATGCACATGGTGCAGGCCAATATGACCGAGCAGCTCAAGCACTGTGGTGAGGCCCCGTTCTACACCCTGGGCCCACTAACCACGGACATTGCGCCGGGCTACGACCACATCACCAGCGGCATTGGCGCGGCCATGATTGGCTGGTTCGGCACCGCCATGCTCTGCTACGTCACACCCAAGGAACATCTGGGCCTGCCGGACCGCGAAGACGTGAAGGTCGGCATCATCACCTACAAGATTGCCGCCCACGTGGCCGATGTGGCCAAGGGCCACCCCGGCGTGCGGGCGCGGGATGACGCGTTGTCCAAGGCGCGCTTCGAGTTCCGCTGGATGGACCAGTTCAACCTCTCGCTGGACCCGGAAACCGCCAAGCAGTTTCACGATGAAACCCTGCCTGCCGAGGGCGCTAAGGTGGCGCATTTCTGCTCCATGTGCGGCCCCAAGTTCTGCAGCATGAAGATCACACAGGAAGTGCGCGACTACGCCAAGAACCTGGGCGTGAGCGAAGAGCAGGCGCTGCAGTCGGGCATGGACGTGATGTCCGACGAGTTCAAGAAGGTGGGCGGGGAAATTTATATCCCCATCGCCAGGGCAGAAGACACCAAGGCCTGACCGTGGCCGCCAAACGCATCGGCATTGTCGGCGCGGGCGTGCTCGGGCGGCTGCTGGCGTACACGCTCAGCCGCGCGGGCCACGCGGTGCAGGTGTTCGACCCCGCATCCGGTCCCGGTCCGCGCGCGGACTCGGGCTCGCTGGCTGCGGGTTGGACTGCCGCGGGCATGTTGAGTCCCGTGGCCGAGCTGGAGCGCGCGGGTGCCGAGGTGTTTGCGCTGGGTATACGCTCCTGCGCGCTGTGGCCTCAGATCGTGCAAGGTTTGGATCAACCCGTGGAGCTGCGTATGCAGGGCAGCCTGCTGCTGGCCCACCGCAGCGATGCAGGCGCCGCCCAACGCGTGGTCGGGTTGCTGCAGGCCAAGGCGGATGCGCCATACCAGCCGCAGCCCCTGACGCCCGCGCAGTTGCGCGAACTAGAGCCCAGTATCAGCGGCCCGGCACTGGCCTGGCTGCTGCCGTGTGAAGGGAAAATCCATCCGATCCAGGCGCTGCAGGCCCTGGCGGCGCAGGCCACGGCGCAGGGTGTGCAATGGCATTGGGGCACGACGGTGAGTGCGGTGGAGGCGAGTGTTTTGCGCGTGGGTGATGCACAGCACCGCTTTGACCATGTCTTCGACGTGCGCGGTGTGGGCGCCAAGCCCGCACTGCCCGTGCGCGGCGTACGTGGTGAAGTGTTCTGGCTGCACGCGCCCGGCGTGCAGTTGCACCGCCCCGTGCGCCTGCTGCATCCACGCCATTCGGTCTACCTGGTGCCGCGGCCCGGCGATGTCATCGTAGTCGGCGCCAGCGAGATCGAGAGTGAGGACCGCTCGCCCGTGTCGCTGCGCAGCACGCTGGAACTGCTGAGCGCCGCCCACAGCGCCATCCCCGCACTGGCCGAAGCACGCGTGCTGCATTCGGAGACCAACCTGCGCCCCGCGCTGCCCGACAACCTGCCCGTGGTGCGCCACCGCGCAGGCAAAACAGAAATCAACGGCCTCTTCCGCCACGGCTGGCTCATCGCCCCCGCCCTGGTGGAGCAGGCCCTGCACGAGTTATCGCTATGAGTACAACAGACACTGCACTGCCCACCATCACCGTGGTGGTGAACGGCAACCCGGAAAACACTACTGCCCGCACCCTGCAAGCCTGGGTGGATGCACGCGGCGTGCTACCTGCAGCCCTGGCAACTGCCGTCAACGGCAACTTCGTACCGCGCAGCCTGCGCGCGCAACAGCCATTGGCCGAGGGCGACACCATCCTGACTTTCCAACCGATAGAAGGAGGTTAAGCAAATGTCCGCAACACCAAGAGACTGGGAGGTCGGGCGTTCTGCGCAGGTAAAGGAGGAGCCCGCAGCGCGGGCGGGGGACACGGAGCAGAACGTCCGGCCTCCCAGTCGCTCCCATGACCAGAGCCAATGGCACATCGGCGGCCGCACCCTCACCAGCCGCTTCTTCCTAGGCACCGCCAGCTACCCATCGCCCCAATTGCTGCAGGACGCCATCGCCGCTTCTGGAGCACAGGTCGTCACTATGGGCTTGCGCCGCCAACTCGCCCATGGCGCAGAAGCAGGGGACTTCTTTGTCCTGGTGAAAGCCACCGGCGCCCACCTGCTGCCCAACACCGCCGGCTGCCACACCGCACGCGAAGCCATCACGCTGGCCCACATGGCACGCGAGTTGTTCGACACCACGTGGATCAAGCTCGAAGTGGTGGGCGACGCCCACACCCTGCAGCCCGACCCGTTTGAGTTGCTGGCCGCCGCCACGCAGTTGGTGAAAGACGGCTTCGAAGTCTTCCCCTACTGCATGGACGACCTGGTGAGCTGCCAGCGCCTGCTGGACGCGGGCTGCAACATCCTCATGCCCTGGGGTGCACCCATCGGTTCGGGCCAGGGGCTGGTGAATCCCGGCGCGCTGCGCACCCTGCGCGCCCGGCTGCCCGGCGTGCCGCTCATCGTGGACGCAGGCATAGGCTCACCTGCCGACGCCGTGCAGGCCATGGAGCTGGGGCTGGACGCCGTGCTGCTTAACAGCGCCGTGGCCCACGCGGTGGACCCGGTGCGCATGGCGCGTGCGTTCAAGCTCGGGATCGAGTCTGGCCGCCTCGCGTTTGAAGCTGGCGTCATGGCCCGCCAAGACATGGCTGTGGCCTCCACGCCCGTCGCCGGCCATCCTATTTTGCTCTGAGGTTGCTATGAAAAAAGAAGCTACTCGCGCAATGCCTATGAGCTCCAGAAGCACTTTAAGTACTGAAACTCCCCCGGTGGCTGCCGGCGCACGCCCCGTGGTCTGGAGCATTGCGGGTTCGGATTCGGGCTCCGGTGCCGGCCTGCAGGCCGACCTCAAGGCGCTGCAGGCGTTTGGTGTTCATGGCTGTACGGCCGTGGCCGCCCTCACCGCACAGAACTCCGTGGCCGTTACGCGCGTGGAGCCGGTCAGCGCCGAGTTGCTGGACGCGCAACTGGCAGCCCTTGCTGCGGACCTGCTGCCTCAGGCCATCAAGACCGGCCTGCTGGGCAGCGTGGAGAACCTGCACGTGGTTTGCCAATGGGTGGACCGACTGCGCGCGCAGGGCCAGCCCGTGGCGCTGGTGGTGGACCCGGTACTGGGCTCGACCACCGGGGCCAGCTTTGCAGGGGATGCCTTGGTGCAGGCCTACCTGCAAAAGCTGTTGCCACGCGCCACGCTGGTCACGCCCAACCGCGCGGAGGCCGAACGCCTATGCCTGCGTGTGGGACAAACATATGAAGTGGGACAACCCTCGGTGGTCATTACCGGTGGTGACGACGCGAGGGCCAACGGCTTGGCCAGCGACTGGTTCAGCAGCCCACAAGCCTGCGGCTGGCTCAGCCTGCCGCGCGTGGACACTCCGCACCACCACGGCACCGGCTGTACCTTTGCTTCAACAGTCGCCGCCGCGCTGGCCAGTGGCTACTGCGTGGCCGATGCGGTGGTGCTGGCCAAGATGGCCACCACGCACGCCCTGCGCCACGCCTATGCCGCAGGGCAAGGCGCGGGCCCCGTGCAGGCCTTGCCAGACTTTGCGCAGCACGCCGACAACCTGCCGTGGCTGCAGGCGCAACCCGCCGCGCAGACGGCCTTTCCCGATCTGAGCAACCCGGCTCTGGGCGTCTACGCCGTGGTGGATAGCGCCGCCTGGGTACGCCGCGTGTTGGCCGCTGGTATTCGCACCGTGCAGTTGCGCATCAAAGACCCCGCCGAGCCCACGCTGGCCGCGCAGATTGCAGAGAGCATCGCCATCGCGAATGCGACTCCGGGCGCACAACTCTTCATCAACGACCACTGGCAACTCGCCCTGCAGCATGGCGCCTATGGCGTGCACCTGGGCCAGGAAGACCTGGACACCGTGGACCTGGACGCCCTGAGAGCAGCCGGCGTGCGCCTGGGCCTAAGCACCCACAGCTACTGGGAAGTCGCCCGTGCCTGGGCCCTGCGCCCCAGCTACATCGCTTGCGGCCCCATCTTCGCCACGCAGAGCAAAGACATGCCCTGGATCCCCCAGGGATTGGACAACCTGCGCTACTGGGCGCATGTGCTGCCAATGCCCGTGGTCGGCATTGCAGGCATTGATGCGAGTAATGTGGCAGATGTGGCCGCGACGGGCGCTGCCAGTGCGGCGGTGATTTCGGCGATAACGAAGGCGGGTGATCCCGAGGCGGCGTGCAAGGCGTTGATGCAGCGGTTTGAGAGGTTGCTCCTATAGACTGAGACTCAAAATAGGAAATTCACACTATGAACGAACTTTGCGTACTCTCGAATTTGTCCAGTTCTGATTGGGCTGCATGGACACAAGCAGGGGTCGGGGCCATTGCGATGATTGTTGGTGCCGTGGCAGTTGTTTGGCAGGTACGGCGTAATCGTATGGAGATTTCGGAGCGGGAAGCTCGCGCACATGACGGTCTTGCGAGGCTACTGATTCATCTCAAAGATTCTGCGGTCGAGGCTCGTTTAGAAAAGCGGAAGTTGGAACGCTGGCCACTGGGCCATCCGGCCGAACCAAGCTCGCGATTCAAAGAGCTCGCTGATGCAATCCAATCCTATCCACTCGACGCGATTCAAGCTGAGGTCCCGTTCGACGCATTGCTCAATGCAAGGCGCGCTGCCAGAGAGATGTGGCCCCTTGTCAGCCCCGAGTCTGAAATTAATATAAATCCGGACTTTGAAAATACATTTCAGCAATACGTTGGCCTGCTCGAACAGCAAATACTTCAACTTCGTGCAGAAGCCGAGCGCTTGTACAGAGGTGAGCCAGCGCGCCATGCTGCGGCTGCAGAAATGACCGGTTCCGCGAGCGAGGAGTAGCTGTCCGATCGAGCTAGTCGCGCCATTCTTGGTTGCGGATTAACCGGTATTGTTCGTTCAGCTTTAGTGCCCGGTCTCAGTCTTTATCCCCATCGCAACAAAATTCTTCTCCCCTCCATGCTGCACCAGCAGCGCCACCGACCCCTTGACCTGCGCCAGCAGCGCGCGGGCCTGCTCCACGGACGTGACGGGCATATGGTTGATGGCCAGCAGGATGTCGCCGGGAGCGATGCCGGCCTTATCGGCTTCCGGCTGAACGCCTTCGATCATCAGGCCGTGGCGCGCTTCGGCGGCGCGTTGTTCCACGGGCAGCAGGGGGCGCACGGCCAGGCCCAGTTGGGGTAGTACGGGGACGTTGGGCCGCGCGTCGGCCGCCGGTTTGGCCGTGCTGGGGTCTTCCAGCGTGGCGAGCACCTGGATGGCCCGGCCGTTGCGCAATACGTCGATCTGCATCTGCTGGCCCGGCAATGCCATAGCCACCCACAAAGGCAAGTCGCTGGACGCCAGGATGGCGTGGCCATCGATGCCCACAATCACATCACCAATCTGTAAACCCGCTTTGGCCGCGGCCGTGTCCGTGCGCACGTCTGAGATCAGTGCGCCGACGGGGCGGGGCAGTTTGAACGCATCGGCCAGCGCCTGGTTCACTTCTTGCACCGAGACACCCAGCACCCCGTGTGAGGCATGGCCCGTGGCGACGATCTGGCGCTGCACCGATTGCGCCAGGTCGATAGGGATGGCAAAGCTCAGGCCCTGGTAGCCGCCGCTACGGGTGTAGATCTGGGAGTTGATACCTATCACCTCGCCACGCGCGTTGAACAGCGGGCCGCCCGAGTTACCGGGGTTGATGGCCGCATCGGTCTGGATGAAGGGCACGGTGTAGTCATCCGGTAGGGTGCGGCTCTTGGCGCTGACCACGCCGGTGGTCACCGTGTTGTCTAGCCCAAAGGGCGAGCCAATGGCCAGCACCCACTCACCCACGCTCAGGTCGGCCGGCTTGCCGATGGCGACGGTCGGCAAGTTGCTCGCCTCGAGCTTGAGCACGGCCACATCGGTCTTGGCGTCGCTGCCCAGCACCTTGGCCTTGAACTCGCGCCGGTCGGTCAGCTTGACGGTGACTTCGCTGGCATGGGCGATGACGTGGGCATTGGTCAGCACCAGGCCATCGGCGCTGACGATGAAGCCCGAGGCGCGCCCACTCACCGGAATCTGCATGCTGGCGCCGGTGGCACCAAACTGCTCCTGGAACTTACGCAGAAACAGCTGCGTGGGGTCTTCGCTGTCAGCGCCTTTGGCGTTGGTGCCACTGTCCTTGCTGTCGGCCGTGATGAGCCGCGTACCGCTCACGCTGATGTTGACCACGGCCGGGCCGTAGCGCTGGACGATCTGTGTGAAGTCGGGCGTGCCCAGCGTGCGGATGGTCGGTGGCGGCGCACTGCTGGGGCTGGCGGTTTGCGCATAGCCGGTGGCCAAGAGGCTGGCGCTGGCCAGGGCGAGGAGGGCGGTGCGCGCCAGGTGCGGCAGGGAAGGGGCAAAGGCTTTCATGTGACCCATGGTGCAGTGCCTGCATGAAGACGTGTGTGCCGCAGGTGAAGCCGCGGTAAAGTTTTTTCTGCCACAATTGACGTTTACGTAAACGTCAATTGCGTTCAACCCCTGCCAACCGAGGAACACCATGCCAGACTCCATCGTGATCGTCAGCGCCGCCCGCACCCCCATGGGGGCCTTTCAGGGCGATTTCTCCAGCCTTGCCGCCCATGACCTGGGCGGTGCCGCCATCCAGGCTGCCGTGCAGCGCGCGGGCATCAGCCCGGAGCTGGTCACTGAAGTGCTGTTTGGCAACTGCCTGATGGCGGGCCAGGGCCAGGCGCCTGCGCGCCAGGCGGCGTTTAAGGGCGGCCTGCCCAAGAGCGCGGGCGCGGTCACCTTGAGCAAGATGTGCGGCTCCGGCATGCGCGCAGCCATGTTTGCGCACGACATGCTGCTGGCCGGCAGCCACGATGTGCTGGTGGCAGGCGGCATGGAAAGCATGACCAACGCGCCACACCTGCTGCTCAAGGGCCGCTGCGGCATCCGCATCGGCCACGACCGCGTGATGGACCACATGATGCTGGACGGCCTGGAAGATGCCTACGAGGCCGGCCGCTCCATGGGCACCTTTGGCGAAGACTGCGCTGCCAAGTACAGCTTCACCCGCGAACAACAAGACAACTTCGCCACCACCAGCGTGCAGCGTGCGCAAGCAGCGATTAAAAGTGGAGCGTTTGAGGCGGAAATCACCCCCGTGACCGTGAAGACCCGCGCAGGCGAGGTACAGATCAGCGTGGACGAAGGCCCTGGAAAGATCAAATTCGACAAGATCCCCACGCTCAAGGCCGCGTTCAAAAGAGACGGCACCATCACCGCCGCCAGCAGCAGTTCCATCAACGACGGGGCTGCGGCCATGGTGATGATGCGCGCCGGCACCGCCGCCGAACTGGGCTGCAAGCCGTTGGCCCGCATCGTGGCCCACGCCACCCACGCGCAAGAGCCCAACTGGTTTGCCACCGCCCCCGTAGGTGCTACGCAAAAGCTGCTGGCCAAGGCCGGCTGGAAGGTAGAAGACGTGGACCTGTGGGAAATCAACGAAGCCTTTGCCGTGGTGCCCATGGCGCTGATGGCCGAGCTGCATATTCCGCACGACAAGGTGAACGTGAACGGCGGCGCCTGCGCACTGGGCCATCCGATTGGCGCGTCCGGTGCGCGCATCATGGTGACTTTGATCCACGCGCTGAAGGCACGTGGCCTGAAGAGGGGCGTGGCAACTTTGTGCATTGGTGGTGGTGAAGCCACCGCGTTGGCGCTGGAGTTGCTATAAATTGAGGAGCTGCTCGCGCTTGTTCTGCGTGGGCTAGGATGCTAAATGACCATGCAGGGGTGCGGAGTGTCGGGGGCCGATTTCTGCGCGTTTGGCAGTATGAGGCCCCCGGCACTCCGCACCCCTGCATAGCGGGCGCCACTAACTTGGAGTGAGCATGACTGTTTTTGTAATAGGCGCATCGCGCGGCATTGGCCTGGAGCTGGTGCGCCAGTACCTGGATGCCGGTGAGCGCGTGATCGCCACCGCGCGTGACGAGGCGGGGCTGGCGCGCCTGCGCGATCTGGGGGCCCAGGCCATGAAGCTGGATGTGAGCAACCCTGCCAGCGTCAGCGGCCTGAGCTGGCAGCTGGATGGTGAAAAGATTGATGTGGCCTATTACGTGGCCGGCGTGTTCTCCGACGAGGACGCCAAGTCCCCGCCCACGCAACAGGCGTTCGATTCCATGATGCACGCCAACGTGCTGGGCGCCATGCAAGCGCTGCCACAGGTTGCGCCCTGGGTGGAAGAGGCGCACGGGCAGTTCGTGTTTTTGACCAGCGACTTCGCGCAGATTGGCGGCGTGCAAAGCAGCCATGGCTGGGTTTACCACGTGAGCAAGGCCGCCCTCAATATGGCCGTGGTGGCCGCGCAGCCCGACTACCCGAAGGCCCAGTTTCTTCTGATCCACCCCGGCTGGGTGCGCACCGACATGGGCACCCCCGATGCGCCCTTGCTGCCCGAGGAAAGCGTGGCCGCCATTCGCGCCACCGTGGCCGCGCGCAAAACGGGTAAGACCGGTTTTGCCTGCAGCGATGTGCCCTACCTGCGCTGGGACGGCACGCCCTTCTCTAGCTGGTAAGTCCCACAAACCATAACGACCCGAGAGAAACAAACCCCATGCTGCTGACCCAAGACCAGGAAATGGTGCGCGACGCCGTACGCGCCTTTGCGCAGGCCGAACTCTGGCCGAATGCCGCCCAGTGGGACAAGGACCACACCTTTCCCAAGGCCGCCCACCAGGGGCTGGCCGCGCTGGGTGCCTATGGGATCTGCGTACCTGAGCACCAGGGCGGCGCGGGGCTGGACTATGTGACGCTGGCGCTGGTGCTGGAAGAAATTGCCGCGGGCGACGGCGGCACCAGCACGGTCATCAGCGTGACCAACTGCCCGGTCAACGCCATCCTCATGAAATACGGCAACGCGCAGCAGCACAAGCAATGGTTGGAGCCGCTGGCGCAGGGCCAACTGCTGGGCGCCTTCTGCCTGACCGAGCCGCATGTGGGCAGCGATGCGTCGTCACTCCGCACCACGGCCGTGAGGGATGGCGACAGCTACGTCATCAACGGCGTCAAGCAATTCATCACCAGCGGCAAGCATGGCGATGTGGCCATCGTCATCGCAGTCACCGACAAGGGGGCGGGCAAGAAGGGCATGAGCGCATTCCTGGTGCCCACCAACGCGCCCGGCTATGTGGTGGCGCGGCTGGAAGACAAGCTCGGCCAGCACAGCAGCGACACCGCGCAGATCAACTTTGACAACTGCCGCATCCCGGCCGAGAACTTGATTGGCAAAGAGGGCGAGGGCTATGGCATCGCCCTGGGCGGGTTGGAGGGCGGGCGCATTGGCATTGCCGCGCAAAGCGTGGGCATGGCGCGCAGCGCGTTTGATGTGGCCGTGGCCTATGCCAAGGACCGACAGAGCTTTGGCCAACCCATCTTCAACCACCAGGCCGTGGGCTTTCGTCTGGCCGAATGCGCCACACAGATCGAGGCCGCGCGCCAGCTCATCTGGCATGCCGCGGCACTGCGCGATGCAGGCCGTCCGTGTCTGAAAGAGGCTGCCATGGCCAAGCTGTTTGCCAGCGAAATGGCCGAGCGCGTCTGCAGTGCCGCCATCCAGACCCTGGGTGGCTACGGCTATGTGAGCGACTTCCCGGTGGAGCGCATCTACCGCGATGTGCGCGTGTGCCAGATTTACGAAGGCACGAGCGACGTGCAGAAGATCATCATCCAGCGCGCGCTGGGCTGAGTCTTTTGGTATGACTTACCTTGCGGTTTTTCACGAGTTCGCTAAAATGTACATCTGACTTGTACATTTAAAGGGCTTGCCATGCAGACCATTCCTTTTTCTGAGGCCAGAGCACAACTTGCCGATGTGTTGCGTGGGGTGGAGGCTGGGGATGCACCTATGGTGATCTCCCGCAGGGGCCAGGCCAGCGGCGTGCTGATGTCGTTTGCGCAGTACCAGCAACTCAGCGGTGAAGGGCTGGGCTTTGCTGATCGTTTGGAAGGCTGGCGCGCCAAGTACTTGGCGCCGGATATGCCCGGTGATGATGTCAATCCTTTTGATGGCGTTCGCCAATCCGACGATGCGAGGGATTTCGCGTGGTGAGCGCGATGACGTGGTTGCTGGATACCAATGTGGTGTCCGAGGCCATCCGGCCGCAACCAAACCCGGCAGTGATGGGGAGTCTGAAGCGCTATCAAGGTGAGATGACGATTGCGGCTCCGGTCTGGCATGAGCTGCGCTTTGGCTGGCTACGCTTGCCTGAAGGCCAGCGCCGTGACGCGATCGGGCGCTTCGTGCAAGATGTTGCCGGGCAGCTTCCGGTTCTGCCTTATGACGCATCTGCTGCACGCATTCACGCAGAGTTGCGGTCCCAGCGCGCACTGGCGGGCCAGACCTTGCCCTTTGTGGACGGGCAAATTGCAGCCATTGCCATTGCGCATGGCACAACCCTCGTCACCCGCAACACCAAAGACTTTGCAGGACTGCAGGGGCTGCGGATGGTGGATTGGTTTGAAGGTTAAGCCAATGGCCGTGCTGCTTCCTCCCGGTGTCACCGTTTTCGAGCGCGGCTGGCTGTCCAGCAACAACATCCTGATCCAGGGCGAAGGCGGCAGTGCGCTGATCGACAGCGGCTACTGCACGCATGCCGATCAAACCTTGGCATTGGTGGACTCCGCCTTGCAAGGTAGTCCGCTGGACTTGTTGCTCAACACCCATTTGCACAGCGACCACTGCGGTGGCAACGCCGCGCTCCAGGCCCGCTACCCGGCGCTGCAGACCCACATCCCGCCCGGCCATGCCGAGTACGTGCGTGTGTGGGATGCACATGCGCTGAGCTACACGCCCACGGGGCAGAACTGCCCGCGCTTTCATCTGGATGCCACCTTGCAGCCCGGTACCACCATGCGGCTGGGCGATCTGCTGTGGCAGGTGCATGCCGCGCCGGGGCACGACCCGCATTCGGTCATCCTGTTTGAGCCCGCCAGCCGCACGCTGGTGTCGGCCGACGCGCTGTGGGAGCGCGGCTTTGGCGTGGTGTTTCCCGAGCTGGACGGCGAAGGCGCGTTTGACGAGGTGGCGGCCACGCTGGACCTTATTGAGCGCCTGAACCCTGCCGCCGTCATTCCCGGCCACGGCGCTGCGTTTGCCGATGCGCCCGCAGCCATCGCGTTTGCGCGCCAGCGACTGAACGGTTTTGTGCAGAACCCCGCCAAGCACCTGCAGTACGCGGCCAAGGTGCTGCTCAAGTTCAAGTTGCTGGAAGCCCAGCGCCTGGAGATGGCCGCGCTGCTAGGCTGGGCCCGTGGCACCCCTTACTTTGCGGCCATGCTGGCCACGCACTTTGCGGGGCAGAGCTTTGAAGCCGCTGCCGGCCATTTGGTGCAGGACCTGGTGCGCTCCGGCGCCGCCACGGTGCAGGGGTCACTGGTGCTCAACGCTTGAACTGAAGGAGATTTTCATGCCCATCACCAAAGGATTCCGTGCCCTGGTGGACACCGCCATGGCGCAGGTCACCACCTACAGCGTGGCCGAAGTGCTGGCCAAGTTGCAGAGTCCACGGGTGCAACTGGTGGACATCCGCGATATCCGCGAGCTGGATGCGGGCACGGCGGTGGGCGCCTTCCATGCGCCGCGCGGCATGCTCGAATTCTGGGTGGACCCCGACTCGCCGTACCACAAGAAGCTGTTTGCCGACGAACACAAGGAGTTCATCCTGTTCTGCGGCCTGGGCTGGCGCAGCGCACTGGCCGCCAAGGCGCTGCAAGACATGGGCATGACCAACGTGGCCCATATGGACGGTGGCTGGGAGGGCTGGGTGCAGGCCGGCGGCCCGACCGAAACGCTGGACCAGCAGAAAGCCCGCCGCGCCGCCAAGGCATGATGACGGGCATGAAACGTTGTGAGATAAATTCCGCCTGCCCCTGCGGCAGGCTGTACCAGAAGAAACCCCTCGCCTACGGCGCTTGCTGCGGCCGCTGGCTGGAGACCGACACCCCCGCGCCCGACGCCGAAAGCCTGATGCGCAGCCGCTACAGCGCCTTCTGCCTGGAGCGCGTGGCCTACCTGCTGCGCACCTGGCACGCCAGCCACCGCCCGCCCAGCATGGAGTTTGAACCCGGGGTGAAATGGCTGGGGCTGGAGGTGCGCAGCCATACGGTGCTGGACGCGACCCACGCCGAGGTGGAATTTGTAGCGCGCCAAAAGCCGTTGATTGGTCCCGCCGTGCGCCTGCATGAGTGCAGCCGCTTTATCTTGGAGAACGGCCACTGGCTGTATGTCGATGGAGATGCCCTGTGAAGTTTGATGCCGTGTTGTTTGACTGCGATGGTGTGCTGGTGGACAGCGAACCGATTACCAATGGTGTGCTGCGCGACATGCTGGCCGAACAGGGCTGGCGGCTGAGCGTGCAGGAGTGCATGGACATTTTTGTGGGCAAAGCCGTGATCGACGAGCGCGCCCGCATCGAGGCGGAGACCGGCAAGCCGCTCACGCCCGAATGGATGGCCGAATTCCGCGTGCGCCGCAACGTGGCGCTGGATGCGCAGGTGGCTGCCATTGACGGTGCGGTGGCCGCGGTGGCGGCCGTGCATGCCAGTGTGCAGGGGCGCATTGCCTGTGCCTCGGGGGCCGACCGGGCCAAGGTGGAAATGCAGCTGCAGAAGGTGGGCCTGTGGACCTTTTTTGACGGGCGCGTGTTCAGCGGGCACGAGATGCCGCGCTCCAAGCCACACCCCGATGTCTACCTAGCCGCCGCTGCCGCCTTGGGGGCAGACCCTAAGCGCTGTGCCGTGGTGGAGGACACGGTGACAGGCATTGCCGCCGGCGTAGCCGCAGGTGCCACGGTGTTTGCCTATGCGCCAGCGGGTCAAGGCGATGCGCTCATCCAAGCCGGCGCCCACCAGGTGTTTACACACATGGACGCGCTGCACGCCCGCCTGCTCGGCGCAGACCGTCGCGACGCAAGTTAGGGCCGGATGTCAGGCGAGGGCGTGGTCGGCACGCCCTGGTCCAGTGCCGCTTGCTGCTGTACCCGCAGCGCGCGCTGGTAGGCCGGGCGCGCCTGCAGGTGTTGCCAGTAGGCAGCAACGGCGGGTGGAAACTGCGCCGACAGGCCCAGGTGCTGCGCTAGCAGCAGTGCATAGCCCACCGCCACATCGGCTGCGGTGAATCGGCCCGCGCACAAATACTCCGCACTCTGCAGCGTGGCATCCACCGCGCGCAGGCGCGCCAGAAACCAGCGCGCGTAGTCCGCTGCCACCTGCGGTTGCAGGCGCTCCGGCGGCTCGAAGTGGGTGTAGCGCAGCACCAGGGTTTGTGGGAAGGTCAGCGTGGCGTCGCTCATGTGCAACCAGTTCAGGTAGGCGCCATAGGCTGCATCGTCCACCGGCACATCGAGTACGCCTGCGCTGTGGCGTGCGGCCAGGTACTGGCACATGGCGGCGGATTCGGTCATGCGCGTGGCGCCGTCCACCAGCAGTGGCACTGTGCCCAGCGGGTTTTCTTGCAGGTAGTCACGCGCCAGCACGCGGGGCGGAAACGGCAACATGCGCAGCTCGTACGGTAGGCCCAGTTCCTCCAGCATCCAGAGGGGCCGCAGAGAGCGTGCGCTGACGCAGTGGTGCAAAACAATCATCGCGGAGTTCCTCAACGTTTTTTGAAGGCGCGCAGGTCGTGCATGCCGGGCAGGGTGCGCGGGTCGCTGCCTTCGGGGAAGATGCGGTGCTTCTGGATCTTCTGCGTGCCCGTGGTGGGAATCTCGGGCGCAAACCAGAGCCAGCCCGGCGCCTTGTAATAGGCCAGTTGCTGGTGGCAAAAGTCGAACAGGGCGCGTGCCGTGTCGGCGCTCTCCGCGCCTTGCTTGAGCACCACGCAGGCCAGCACCTCTTCCTCACGCACATCGTCGGGCAGCGCCATCACGGCCGCATTAGCCACCAGCGGGTGTGTCAGCAGCAGGGCCTCCACCTCGGCCGCGGCAATGTTTTCGCCGGAGCGGCGGATGATGTTCTTGCGCCTGTCCATGAAATGGAACATGCCGTCGGCCCCGCGCACCACCACGTCACCGGTGTGGAACCAGCCGCCGCGCCAGGCATCCGCCGTGGCCTCGGGGTTGTCCAGGTAGCCGCTGAAAAAATGCCGCCGTGGGGTGGCCGCGCTGTGGCGGATGACCAGCTCGCCCGGCGTGCCATCGGGCAGCACCTGGCCCGCCTCGTCCATCACGCAGGCGTCCAGCCCGGGGCGGGCGCGGCCAAAGGCGCGCGTACCGACTTGTCGGGGCGCCTGGCAGTCGCACAGCGGGCGCACCATCTCGGTCATGCCCCACAGTTCCAGCAATGGGAAGCCGTAACGTTCCTCAAACACGGCATGCAGCTGCGGCTCCACGCCGGCGCCATAGCCAAAGCGCACGCTATGCGCGCGCTCCAGCGGGCTTGTGGGCTGGTTCAGCAGCATGGGCACCACCACGCCCAGGTAGTGCACGATGGTGGCGCGGCTTTGCACCACCTCGGCCCACCAGCGGCTGGGCTGGAAGCGGTCGGTCTGTACCTGGCAGCCGCCGCTGAGCAACATGCAATAGAAGGACAGGATGGACGCGTTCACATGGAACAGCGGCAGCGGGTTGTAGAGGCGCTCCTGCCCCTCGCGCACCGCGCCCAGCCCGCCCTGGTGGGCGTACCAGTGGCCGGCGGCCAGCTCGTAGGTGTGGGACAACACGCAGCCTTTGGGCTGACCCGTGGTGCCCGAGGTGTAGAGGATGCTGGCCGGCGTGTCGCCCACCGGATCTCCGGCCTGGGCGGGTGTTGCAGGGGCCGGCAAGGACGCGTCTGCCAGCGCCTCCAGCACGCGCACCGGCGGCTGGTGCTGGGTCAAGGCGAGTGCGGCCTGCACGGCCTCCAGGCGGTGGGCCAGCACCACGACCAGGTCCACGCGTGCATGGTCCACCAGGTAGGCCAGTTCACGCGGGCGGTAGTCGGGGTTGATGGGCACGCAGCACACGCCCAGGCTGTTGAGCGCCAGCTTGTGCAGTAGGTGTTCCGGCCGGCTCTCCAGAAACAGGCCCACGCGGTGGCCCAGGCCGTAGCCAGCGGCGCGGTACTGCGCCATCAACCCGCGCACGGTGTCGGCGGCCTCGGCATACGTGATCTCGCGGCCCTCGGGGTCGTAGGCACGTGCCGGGTTGGCGGGTACGGCCAGCAGGCTGTGGGTGGCGTAACGCGCACAGGCCGAAAAAAAGGCTTGGCCTATGGTGGTGGCATCGTCAATGTCGATCATGGGCCCCTAGTCTATGAACGGTGCGGGCGCAGCGTGCGCCAACAAGGCCACAAATCACGCCAGTGGCGTGGCGCTGCGGCGGAACTCGGCCGGGGACTGGCCGGTCCAGCCTTTGAAGGCGCGGATAAAACTCTTCTCGTTCTGAAAGCCCGCCGCCTCGGCCACCTGCTTGACGGGGCGCTGGGTGCGCAGCAGCAGCTCGGTGGCGCGGCTTTGGCGCACCTCGTCTTTCAGGGCCTGCAGCGTGGCACCTTCCTCTTTGAGCTGGCGGTGCAGAGTGCGCGGCGACACGTGCAGCAGCGCGGCCAGTGCCTCGGCGCCATGCGTGTCCTGCGGCTGGGCGCCCAGCAACTGGCGCACGCGCTGCACCAGCAGGCGGTCACGCCGGTACTGCAGAACCGTCAAGGGTAGGGCGTGTTGCAGCATCTGCTGCAAGGCCCGCTCGTCGCGCCGCAGCGGCAGCTGCAGGTACTGCGCATCAAAACTGATAGCAGCCTGTGCTTGCCCGAAGCGGGTGGGGCCCGAAAACAGCACCTGGTACGCCTCGGCGTGCGCCGGCGCCGCAAACGGAAACTGCGCGTGCAAGAGCGGAATGCGCGAGTCCACCAGCCAGCAGGCCAGGCCATGGATGTTGCGCAGCACCGAGACCAGGCAAAACTCGCGCAGCGCGCCCCGCTCGCCCAATGCACGGTGCTCGGCAATGCTGATGCTGGCCGTGCTGCCAGTGGTCTGCAGCGTGAGGGTGATGTCGTCGGCAATCAGGCCGTGGTGGCGGCACCAGCGTGTCACGGCCAGCGCCAGCGTGGGCGCGCTGATGGAGGCGCGGGCCAGCATGCCGTAGCTGCCCCAGGGCAGGCGGCGGCTGAACCAGCCCAGTGCCTCGTCGTCCAGCTCGCGCATGGCCAGGTCCGAGATGCGCTCCATCTGCCAGGCGGTGATACGGGCCTGGTCCTGCGGTACCTGCTCTGGCGCAATCTGTGCCTGCGCCAGGGCGTTGGACGGGTCCTGCCCACAGCGCGCGTAGGCGGTCACAATGGTTTGGACAAAGGCCATGGGGGTGGCAGCGATGGGGCTGGGATGCGGCATTCCCCCAGTGTGCCAAAAAATGCGCCAGTCGTGGCAGGATTTGCAACCTCAGTGGCGTCCCGCCCGGCGGGCGGCGGACGCACAATGCCTGCTGACTGTCCAACCCCTGACCGGATGCGCCCATGACGATTCTGGAATCCCAGCTCAACCCCCGCTCGGCCGACTTTGCGGCCAACGCCAGCGCCATGCGCGCCCTGGTGGACGACCTGCAGGCCCAGGTGGCCCGCATTGCAGAAGGCGGCGGCGAGGCGGCCCGTGCCAAACATGTGGCCCGCGGCAAGCTGCTGCCGCGCGACCGCGTGGCCATGCTGCTGGACCCCGGCACGCCATTTTTGGAGCTGGCCCCGCTGGCCGCGCTCAATGTGTACGACAACGCCGCGCCCGGCGCCGGCATCGTGGCGGGCATTGGCCGTGTGAGCGGGGTGGACTGCATGATCGTCTGCAACGACGCCACCGTGAAGGGCGGCACCTACTACCCGTTGTCGGTCAAAAAGCATTTGCGCGCACAGGAGATCGCAGCGCAAAACAACCTCACCTGCATCTACCTGGTGGACAGCGGCGGCGCCAACCTGCCCAACCAGGACGAGGTCTTCCCCGACCGCGACCACTTTGGCCGCATCTTCTTCAACCAGGCCAACATGAGCGCGCAGGGCATTGCGCAGATTGCCGTGGTCATGGGCAGTTGCACGGCCGGTGGCGCCTATGTGCCGGCCATGTCTGATGAGACCATCATCGTGAAGAACCAAGGGACCATCTTTCTGGGCGGTCCGCCACTGGTCAAGGCGGCGACCGGTGAGGTGGTGACCGCCGAAGACCTGGGCGGTGGCGATGTGCACACGCGGCTTAGCGGCGTAGCCGACCACTTGGCGCAGAACGACCTGCACGCCATTGCCCTGGCCCGCCAGGCGGTCGCCCATTTGAATAAAAAGAAGCCTCAAGCCTTCGCCGTTATTGCGCCAGTAGCTCCTAAATATATAGCGGAAGAGCTGTACGGGGTTATTCCTACCGATACCCGCAAGCCCTTTGATGTGCGCGAAACCATCGCCCGCATCGTGGACGGCAGCGAGTTCCACGAGTTCAAGCCGCGCTACGGCGCCACGCTGGTGACCGGTTTTGCGCACATCGAGGGAATGGCGGTGGGCATCATTGCCAACAACGGCATTCTGTTCAGCGAATCGGCACTCAAGGGCGCCCACTTCATCGAGCTGTGCTGCCAGCGCAAGATCCCGCTGGTGTTTTTGCAGAACATCACCGGCTTCATGGTGGGCCGCAAGTACGAGAACGAAGGCATTGCCCGCAACGGCGCCAAGATGGTCACGGCCGTGGCCACTGCCGCTGTGCCCAAGTTCACCATCATCATTGGTGGCAGCTTTGGCGCGGGCAATTACGGCATGTGTGGTCGCGCTTACAGCCCGCGCTTTTTGTGGATGTGGCCCAACGCGCGCATCAGCGTCATGGGCGGCGAGCAGGCGGCCAGCGTGCTGGCCACGGTCAAGCGCGACGGCATTGAAGGCAAGGGCGGCGCCTGGAGCATGGAGGAAGAAGAGGCTTTCAAGGCGCCGATCCGCCGCCAGTACGACGAACAGGGCCACCCCTACTACGCCAGCGCCCGCCTGTGGGACGACGGTGTGATCGACCCCGCCGACACGCGCCGCGTGCTGGCCCTGGGCCTGAGTGCGGCATTGAATGCGCCGATTGAAGACACCAAGTTCGGTGTCTTCCGCATGTAATGGGCTGGCCATGACTGCACTGACCCTGACCCACACCGGAGCGCTGCTCACCATCACGCTGAACCGCCCCGAGGTGCGCAACGCCTTCAACGACGAGGTGATCACCGAGCTGACCCAGGCCTTCCAGACCGCCGCCGCCAGCGCCGAGACACGAGCCGTGGTGCTGGCTTCTGAGGGCCCCGCCTTCTGCGCGGGCGCCGACCTGAACTGGATGCGCCGCATGGCGGACTACACGCGCGCCGAAAACTTGGCCGACGCCGCCAAGTTGGCCGAGATGCTGCGCGTGATGTACGCCTGCCCCAAGCCCACCATCGCGCGCATCCAGGGCGATGTGGTCGCCGGCGGCATGGGCCTGGTGGCGGCCTGCGACATGGCCGTGGCGGTCGACAGCGCGGGCTTTTGCCTGAGCGAGGTGAAGCTGGGTTTGATTCCCGCCACTATCAGCCCCTATGTCATTCGCGCCATGGGTGCACGCGCTGCACACCGCTACTTTTTGACGGCCGAACGCTTCAGCGCGCAGGAGGCGTTGCGCATCGGGTTTGTGCACGAGGTGGTGCCGGCCGAGCAGCTGGATGCCAAGGTGGCGGAGCTGGTCAAGGCCCTAGTCAACGCCAGCCCGAATGCCGTGCGCAGTTGCAAAGAGCTGGTGCAGACCGTGGCTGGCCGAGAGATTGACGGCACCCTGATCGCCCACACCGTGGAGGGCATTGCCGATATCCGCAGCAGCAGCGAAGGCAAGGAGGGCGTGCAGTCCTTCCTGCAAAAACGCAAGCCGAACTGGCTGGTCTGAGTTCCCGAGGAAAACAATATGTTCACCAAAATTCTGATTGCCAATCGGGGAGAGATTGCCTGCCGCGTGGCCGCTACGGCTGCGCAACTCGCCATCAAAACCGTCGCCGTGTACTCCGATGCGGATGCCAACGCAAAACACGTGGCCGCGTGTGACGAGGCCGTGCACATTGGCGGCAGCGCGCCCAAGGACAGCTACCTGCGCTGGGAAAAAATCATTGCCGCGGCGCAGGCCACGGGGGCGCAGGCCATTCACCCAGGCTACGGCTTCTTGAGCGAGAACGAAGAGTTCGCCCAGGCCTGTGCCAAGGCGGGGCTGGTGTTCATCGGCCCGCCCGCATCGGCCATCCTGGCCATGGGGCTGAAGGCCGAGTCCAAACAGTTGATGGAAAAGGCCGGCGTGCCTTTGGTGCCCGGTTACCACGGCAATGACCAGGACCCCGCGTTGTTGCAGCGCGAGGCCGACCGCATTGGTTACCCCGTGCTCATCAAGGCCAGCGCAGGGGGCGGTGGCAAGGGCATGCGTGCGGTGGACAAGGAGGAAGACTTTGCCGCCGCGCTGGCGTCGTGCAAGCGCGAGGCCATCAACAGCTTTGGCGATGACGCGGTGCTGATCGAGAAGTATGTGCAGCGTCCGCGCCATATCGAGATCCAGGTGTTTGGCGACACGCTGGGCAACTATGTGTACCTGTTCGAGCGCGACTGCTCGGTACAGCGCCGCCACCAGAAGGTGCTGGAAGAGGCACCCGCGCCCGGCATGACCGAGGCCTTCCGCCAGCAAATGGGCGAGGCGGCAGTGGCCGCGGCGCGCGCGGTCCAGTACGTGGGTGCCGGTACGGTGGAGTTCATCGTCGAGCAAAAGCCCGACGGCGCCATGACGTTTTTCTTCATGGAGATGAACACGCGCCTGCAGGTGGAGCACCCCGTCACTGAAGCCATCACCGGGCAAGACCTGGTGGAGTGGCAGCTGCGTGTGGCGTCCGGCGAGCCGCTGCCGCTGCAACAGCATGAGCTGAAGATCCAGGGGCATGCCATCGAGGCACGCATTTGCGCCGAAAACCCCGACAACAACTTCCTGCCCGCCACCGGCACGCTGCAGGTCTACAGC
This sequence comes from Rhodoferax sp. TS-BS-61-7, assembly GCF_002943465.1. Classification (GTDB taxonomy): domain Bacteria; phylum Pseudomonadota; class Gammaproteobacteria; order Burkholderiales; family Burkholderiaceae_C; genus Allorhodoferax. The sequence continues at coordinate 412,423 of NZ_PTQY01000003.1, read as the reverse complement.
CTGCCTGCGCATGTGACGTTTGAGCGCGCCAGCCACGGCACGCGGGTGGATTCCGGCGTGCGCCAGGGTGACACCATCAGCCCGTTCTATGACTCCATGGTGGCTAAGCTCATCGTGCACGGCGCCACGCGCGAAGAGGCGTTGGCGCGTTTGGACGCCGCGCTGGCGCAGACCCATATCGTGGGGCTGGCGACCAATGTGCAGTTCCTGCGCCACGTCACCACCAGCGCCTCGTTCGCCCAGGCGAACTTGGACACGGCGCTGATTCCGCGCGAAGCCGCCGCGCTGTTCCACCAGGACAAGCTGGGCCTGCCGCTGGCAGCTGCGGCCATAGTGGCGCACACTCTGCAGGCCGAGCTGGACCAGGGCGTGCAGACCGATGCGACGGGCTGGCGCGACCCCTGGGCGCAGCGCGATGGCTGGCGCTCACACGGTCCCTCGGTGCGCGGTTTTGCGCTGGAATACGCAGGCGAGTCTCACACTGCAGTGCTGACCACGGTGCGCGGCAGTTACACGCTGGCCGTGGCGGGGCAGGCCCTACCGCTGCAGTGGACTGTTGCCGCCAACGGCGCTCTGGACCTGCAGTTCGGTGCGCAGCGTGTCGTAGCCCATATCTATCGAAATGGCGATGTAGCCCACGTATTTAATGCGCAAGGCGCTATACAAATCGTAGCAATTGACGCGCTGGCCCATGCCGGTGAAACCCATGCCGAGGGAGGCCGCCTGACGGCGCCCATGCCGGGCAAGGTGGTGTCGTTTGCGGTGAAGGCGGGTGACGCGGTGACCAAGGGCCAGGCGCTGGCCGTGATGGAGGCCATGAAGATGGAGCACACCATTGCTGCGCCGGCCGACGGCACCGTGGCCGAGCTGCTGTTTGCGCCCGGTGACCAGGTGACCGAAGGGGCCGAGCTGCTGCGCCTGGAGGTGGCCGCCTGAGCCGGGGCCGCGGAGGGGCTTTGCAAAGCGGCGAAAATCCCCCCATGCCTTCTTTGAACGTTACCTACTACTCGGCCGACATGGATGCGGCCTCCTGGATTCCCGGCCTGCAATCGGCCTTGCCCGGTGCCTCGGTCACCCTGTGGGAGCCCGGCGCGCCGCAGGCGGATTTCGCCGTGGTGTGGAAACCGCCCCAGCAACTGCTGGACGAGCAGGCGGGCCTAAAAGCCATCTTCAACACTGGCGCGGGCGTGGATGCGCTGATGAAACTGAACCTGCCCAAGGGCGTGCCCGTGATCCGCCTGGACGATGCAGGCATGTCGGTGCAGATGGCGGAGTACGTGTGCCACGCCATCATTCGCCACTTCCGTGAACTCGATGGGTACGAGGCCGACATGGGCCAGGGCAAATGGTCCTTCCGCAAGCCGCGCAGCCGCGTGGACTATCCCGTGGGCGTGCTGGGTCTGGGGGTACTGGGAGAGCGCGTGGCCAAGGCGGTGGCGCAGTTCGACTTTCCCGTGAATGGCTGGAGCCGTTCACCCAAGGCCGTGCCCGGCATCCAGAGCTTTGCGGGCGAAGACCAGTTGGATGCCTTTTTGGCGGCCAGCCGTTTTGTGGTGTGCCTGCTGCCGCTCACCCCCGACACTGAAAACCTGCTGAATGCCCAGCGCCTGGCCAAGATCCGTCCGGGTGGTTATGTCATCAACGTGGCACGCGGCGCCCATGTGGTCGATGCTGATCTGCTGGCCGCCATAGCCAGCGGCCACCTGGCCGGTGCCACGCTGGATGTGTTCCGCGTGGAGCCGCTGCCGCAAGGCCATGCCTTCTGGAACCACCCCAAGATCACCGTGACCCCCCATACCTCCGCCCGCACGCTGCGCAGCGAGAGCATTGCGCAGATCGCCAGCAAGATTGGCGCGCTGCAGCGCGGTGACGCCGTCGCGGGCCGCGTGGATGCGGCGCGCGGCTACTGAGCTGCAAGGCGCCGAAACAAGACGAAAGACACACCATGGCCATTCCCAGCAAAGTCAAAATCATCGACGTGGGCCCGCGCGACGGCCTGCAGAACGAAAAGGAGCCTGTACCGGCCGCCGTCAAGGTGGAACTGGTGCACCGCCTGCAGGACGCGGGGCTGAAAGAAATTGAAGTCACCAGTTTCGTCAGCCCCAAGTGGGTGCCACAGATGGCCGACAACGCCGAGGTGATGGCGGGCATCCAGCGCAAGCCGGGTGTGCGCTACTCGGTGCTCACGCCCAATATGAAAGGCTATGAGGCGGCGGTGCTCTCCAAGCCCGACGAGATCGTGGTGTTTGGTGCAGCCAGCGAGGCCTTCAGCCAGAAGAACATCAACTGCTCCATTGAGGAAAGCATTGAGCGTTTCCGCCCCGTGGCGCAGGCGGCCAAGGCGGCCGGCATTGCGGTGCGCGGCGCCATCTCCTGCGCCGTGGGTTGCCCCTACGAGGGCGAGATTGCCCCCGAACGTGTGGCGCTGGTGGCGCGGCTCATGAAGGACATTGGTGTGGAGCATGTGGGCGTGGCCGACACGATTGGTGTGGGTACGCCGCTCAAGGTGCAGCGCGCGCTGGACGCCACGCTGCAGTACTACAGTGTGGACCAGGTTTCGGGTCACTTCCACGACACCTATGGCATGGCACTGGCCAACACGCTGGCCTGCCTGGAGATGGGCATATGGCATTACGACACCTCGTCGGCCGGCCTGGGCGGCTGCCCGTATGCCAAAGGTGCCACGGGTAACGTGGCCACCGAAGATGTTGTCTACCTGCTGCACGGCATGGGCATTGAAACCGGGATTGACCTGGACAAGCTCATCGACGCGGGCAAGTTCATCAGCGACTTCCTGCAGCGCAAGCCGCATTCCCGCGCAGCCAATGCACTGCTGACCAAGCGACTGGGATAAACAACACGATGTGTGGAGCTGAATTGACTGAGTTACCCGAAGGCGTGCAGCGCGTGGCTGCAGCCCTGCAAGAGAAGAACCACCCGCACAGCCCAGTGATGCTGGATGGCGCCGCGCGCACTGCACAGCAGGCCGCCGATGCGCTGGGCGTGGCCGTGGGCCAGATCGCCAAGAGCATCATCTTCAAACGCATTGAGGACGGTGTGGCGGTGCTGGTCGTTGCCTCCGGCGACCGCCGTGTGGACGAGGCCAAGGTGGCCGCATTGGTAGGGCCGCTGGGCCGGGCCAATGCCGCGTTTGTGAAAGAGCGCACCGGCTTCAGCATTGGTGGGGTGAGCCCGGTGGCGCACGCCATGCCCGGTGTCACGCTGATTGACCAGGAACTGTTCCGCTTTGACGAGGTGTGGGCCGCGGCCGGCCACCCGCATGGCGTGTTCAAGCTGCACCCCGAGCACCTGGTGGCGCTGACCGGCGCACCGGTGGCCGATGTGGTGGAGGCGCCGGACGCCGAGAGCGAGCTGGACCTGCTGGTGCGCCAAAATGCTATGAAAATGCTAGCTGCTCGCGCATTATCTGTGGGTGCTGTGGCCGAAAACGTGCCTAGTCCTTGTGTCAACGTCTGCCGCATGAACACCGGTAGCGGACTGTGCGAGGGCTGCTTCCGCACCATCGACGAGATCCGCGAATGGGGCCGCAGTGACGACGCGGGCAAGCAAGTGATGTGGAGCCACATCACGCAGCGCCTGCGCGAAACCCACCCCGAGGCCTTTGCCTGAATCTTCTGCCGTCCGAGGCCCGCCATGCACCAGATCACCTTCTACCTCGACTTCATTTCGCCCTACGCCTACCTGGCGTTTGAGGAGCTGCCGCGCGCACTGCAGGGCCTCAGTTACCAGGTGCACTACAAGCCGGTGTTTCTGGGGGGGCTGCTCAAACACAACGCGGTGCTGGGCCCGGCCGAAGTGCCGCCCAAGCGCCATTGGATTTACCGCCACGTGCAGTGGCTGGCGCAGCGCAACGGCGTGGCGCTGGACTTTCCGGCGGTGCACCCCTTCAACCCGCTGGGCTTGCTGCGCCTGGCCGTGGCCACCGATGCACAGGGCCAGCCCAACCGTTATGTGTGTGAAACCCTGTTCCGCCACGTGTGGGTGGGCGGGGCCGATGCGGGTGATGCACAACGCTTGGCCACAGTTGCCCAAGACCTGGCGCCCGTGCAGGACCCGGGTAGCGATGCCGTGAAGGCCCAACTCAAAACCCATGCCGACGAGGCGATTGCGCGTGAGGTGTTTGGTGTGCCCAGTTTTGAGGTGGATGGCAAAGTGTTTTGGGGGCTGGACGCGCTGCCGATGCTGCGCGCCTACCTGGGGGGCGACGCCAGCTTGGTAGGCAGCGACGCTGACACGCGCTGGAACCGCGTGCAAGGCTGGCCATCGGGTATACCCTTGCGCTCGGCCTGAGTTGTCGTCATGTGAAATGGCGTTTAAGGGTTAGACCTTAAACCGTCAGAGGCGAGTCAGTTTCGCGCAAGCCAGCGTTGGTTTCGTGTCAGAGCAGGGTCAGTGCCCCCTCCAAGAATACGGTCAACCTCCATGTCGGAGGTGCTACAACGATTGGAGACACACACTATGGCAACAGCAGCCCCACGGCCGATGTCTGCGGAAGAGAAGAAAGTTATCTTCGCTTCCTCACTCGGCACCGTTTTTGAGTGGTACGACTTCTACCTGTACGGTTCTTTGGCAGCCATCATTGCCAAGCAGTTCTTCAGCGGTCTGGACGAAGGCTCCGCCTTCATCTTTGCCTTGCTGGCGTTTGCTGCAGGTTTCATCGTGCGTCCCTTCGGTGCCATTTTCTTCGGCCGTCTGGGCGACATGATCGGTCGCAAGTACACCTTCCTGGTGACCATTCTGATCATGGGTTTGTCCACGTTCATCGTGGGTATCTTGCCTACCTACGCCTCCATTGGTGTGGCGGCTCCCGTCATCTTGATCATCCTGCGTTTGCTGCAAGGCTTGGCACTGGGTGGTGAGTACGGCGGCGCTGCTACCTACGTGGCGGAGCATGCTCCCCACGGCAAGCGTGGTGCCTACACCTCCTGGATTCAGACCACAGCCACTTTGGGCTTGTTCCTGTCCTTGATGGTGATTCTGGGTACCCGCACCATCATTGGTGAAGCTGCGTTTGCCGATTGGGGCTGGCGCGTGCCGTTCATCGTGTCCATTCTGTTGTTGGCCGTGTCGGTTTACATCCGTTTGAGCATGAACGAGTCGCCCGCTTTCGCCAAGATGAAGGCGGAAGGCAAGACCTCCAAGGCTCCTTTGTCCGAATCCTTCGGCCAGTGGAAAAACCTGAAGATCGTGATCTTGGCCCTGGTCGGTTTGACCGCTGGTCAAGCCGTGGTTTGGTACTCCGGCCAGTTCTATGCCTTGTTCTTCCTGACGCAAGCGCTCAAGGTGGACGGTGCAACCGCCAACATCATGGTGGCTATCTCCCTGATCATCGGCACCCCGTTCTTCATCTTGTTCGGCTCGCTGTCTGACAAGATTGGCCGCAAGCCCATCATCTTGGCTGGCTGCTTGTTGGCTGCGTTGACCTACTTCCCCGTGTTCGAAGCGCTGACTAAAGCTGCCAACCCTGACCTGGCTGCTGCACAAGCTGCCAACAAGGTGGTGGTGACTGCGGATCCAGCCGAGTGCTCGTTCCAGTTCAACCCCACTGGCACCGTGAAGTTCACCAGCTCGTGCGATATCGCCAAGCAAGGTTTGGCCAGCCGTTCGGTGAGCTATGAAAACGCTGTGGCTGCTGCTGGCACCCCTGCAAGCATTGCTGTGGGCGCTACCGTTATCACCGGTTACACATCCAAGGGTTTGACCAAGGAAGAAGGCGCTGCCAAGGCTGCCGAGTTCAACAAGAACCTGAACGAAGCCCTGAAGACCGCTGGCTACCCTGCCAAGGCTGACATGGCCAAGTTCGACAAGGTCAAGGTTGTCATCATCCTCACCTACCTGGTGATTCTGGTGACCATGGTGTACGGTCCTATTGCCGCCATGCTGGTGGAAATGTTCCCGACCCGCATCCGTTACACCTCCATGAGCTTGCCTTACCACATTGGTAACGGTTGGTTCGGCGGCTTGCTGCCCACTACGGCTTTCGCCATCGTGGCCCAGACCGGCAACATGTACAACGGCTTGTGGTATCCCATCATCATTGCGGCTGCGACCGTGGTGATTGGCGGCTTGTTCGTCAAGGAAACCAAGGACGTGGACATCTACGCCAACGACTAAGCGAGTCGAGTCAATTTGAGTTAACGCCCCGGCCAAGTTGGTCGGGGCAATTTCCAGGCTCTCCTTGTGGGGGCCTTTTTTTTGAAAGAAGTGGTATGTGGAAAATTGCTGTGGGTTTTGCCGTATTTGCAGGTTTGGCGCTGTTTATCTTGAGCAAGGGCGGTGACATCGACATGGGTGGTGAAAAGCATGGCGCAGAAGCCCTGCACACCGAGGCGCCCGCGGCGGCTGCATCGGCCCCCGTTGCCGCACCTGCGCCTGCCGCAGCGGCCAGTGAAGCCAAATAGTAGGGTTAACGTGATGTTGCAGGCAGCATGAAAACGCTGCCAGGGCAGGGTGCTCGCCCTAAAATGCCCGCATGAAATACATCAAAACAGAAGCAGGGCAGCAGGCGTTCAAAGAACGCTCGCCGCTCTTTTCTGCACGCCAGCGGTCCACCTTCATCTTGTTCGACGGTAACAAGACGCTAGACCATGTCCTGGCCGCCACGGGCGGCATGGGGGTGACGGCAGAGGATGTAGATCACATGGTGGAGCAGGGCTTCTTGGCCTTGGTTGCAGGCTCTGCAGCTGTGCCTGGCCCTGTGGCCTCGGCAGAGGCTGTGCAGCAGGCTGAGGATGCCGCCCAACCCCCCAGTAACCGCACGCCCCAAGAGCGGTATGCCGATGCCAAACCTATTGCCACCAAGCTCACTGCCAGCTTGGGTTTGCGTGGCTTTCGCCTGAACCTGTCGGTGGAAGCTGCCGCCGGGTTTGACGATTTGCTGATCCTGTTGCCCAAGATCCAGGAAGCCGTTGGCAGCAAAGTGGCCCGGGAATTGGAGCGCGCCCTTAAAGGCTAGCCTCCTCGCGCCGCGGCCCGGCGCGAAATTGTCCTCACGCCTCAGTTTCGGCCATGGGGCTGCCTAGAATGTCTCTCCTCCTCCAGAAGAGCATTCACTTATGTCCCAGGGAACCATCCGCATTCGCGGAGCGCGGCAGCACAACCTCAAGAACCTTGACCTGGACATTCGCACTGGCGAACTGACCGTGGTGACCGGGCCCAGCGGCTCGGGCAAGTCCAGCCTGGTGTTTGACACGCTGTACGCCGAAGGCCAGCGCCGCTACGTGGAAACCTTCAGCGCCTACGCGCGCCAGTTTCTGGACCGGATGGACAAACCCGCCGTGGACAAGGTGGAGGGCGTGCCCCCGGCCATCGCCATCGACCAGACCAACCCCGTGCGCTCCAGCCGCTCCACCGTGGGCACGATGACCGAGCTCAACGACCACCTGAAGCTGCTGTTTTCCCGCGCGGGTAATCTGTTCGACAAAGACACCGCGCTGCCGGTGCAGCACGACACGCCCGAGACGATTTACGCGGAGCTGGTACGTCGCGCTGCGGAGGTTTCGGGCCCACGCCTGGTACTGACCTTTCCGGTGGAGTTACCGGCCAGCACCTCGCAGGAGGAAGTGACCCAGTGGCTCAGCGCCAGTGGTTTCACGCGGGTGCAAGCGGAGCGTGAGGTGGCCACGGTCAGCGGCCCCCGCAAGGTGCTCGACGTGGTGGCAGACCGGTTCCGCATCGACGGTGTGGAGAAGGCCCGCGTGCTGGAAGCCATCGAAGTAGCCTTGAAGCGTGGCAGCGGTCGCCTCAACGTTTATGTGCTAAATGAGGCTCTAGCACCCGTGGATACTGCGCAAGCAGCCCCTGAAACTGTAGCAAATGTCGCGCCCACGCTGTGGCGCTTCTCCACCGGCCTGCATTGCCCGCAGAGTGATCTGCGCTACACGGACCCGATTGCGTCCATGTTCAGCTTCAACTCCGCCGTGGGCGCCTGCGAAGCCTGCCGCGGTTTTGGTCGGGTGGTGGGGGTGGACTATGGGCTGGTGATTCCGAACGACAAGCTGACTCTGCGCGCGGGTGCTGTGAAACCCATGCAGACCCCCGCCTGGCAAGAGTGCCAGGATGACCTGATGCGCCACGCCGAGGCCGCCGGCATTCCGCGGGATACCCCTTGGTACAAGCTGACTGAGGAGCAGAAGAATTGGGTCTACAAGGGCTCGCCCAACTGGAACGGCAAGTGGAACCAGCACTGGTTTGGCGTGGACCGTTTCTTTGAGTACCTGGAGAGCAAGGCCTACAAGATGCACATTCGTGTGCTCTTGTCCAAGTACCGCAGCTACACGCCCTGTGGCACCTGTGGTGGTGCGCGGCTGAAGACGGAGAGTTTGTTGTGGCGCATTGGAACGAAGGAACAAACCGATGCCGTGTTGCCTCCGTCCAAACGTTTCATGCCGCAAGGTGTGAAGTGGACGCGCGATCAACTGGAGGCGCTACCGGGCTTGTGTTTGCACGACATGATGCTGATGTCACTGGACAAACTGAAACGCTTCTTTGATTCGCTGCAGTTGCAGTTGGATGTTGCTGCCGCCCCCAGCCAGGCTGAGGGCAGGGAAGCGTCGGGTGCCGACATTGCAGTTGCGCAGCAAATGCGTGAGGCGCCCGGCGCTTCCCCGCCTTCAGCCCCGCCGGAGAAAAACACCGCCTCCGAGGCCGAGCAGAAGACGCTGAAGTTGCTGTTCGAAGAGGTGGGGACGCGCCTCAAATACCTGTGCGACGTGGGCATTGGCTACCTCACGCTGGACCGCCAAAGCCGCACGCTCAGCGGTGGTGAGGTGCAGCGTATCAACCTCACCACCGCGCTGGGTACCTCGCTGGTCAACACCCTGTTTGTGCTGGACGAGCCCAGCATTGGCCTGCACCCGCGCGACATGAACCGCATCATCGTGGCCATGCAGCGCCTGCGTGATGCGGGCAATACGCTGGTGGTGGTGGAGCATGACCCCGCTGTGATGCTGGCGGCGGACCGCATGATCGACATGGGCCCCGGCCCGGGCGAGAAGGGCGGGCAGATTGTGTTTGACGGCACGACCGAAGCCTTGAAGAGCGCGGACACCATGACCGGTGCTTACCTGGGCGGCCGCAAGCAGGTGGGCATGGGTTTCAAGCGCATGGTGGCGCCCAACACGCCGCGCCTGGTGCTGGAAGGCGTGACCGAGCACAACCTGAAGAACGTGTCGGTAGAAATTCCGCTGCAGCGCTTGGTCTGCGTGACCGGAGTGTCGGGTTCCGGCAAGTCCACGCTGATTCAGGACGTGTTGGCCCCCGCGCTCTTGCGCCACTTCGGCAAGGCGACCGAGACGCCCGGAGCGCACGCGCGCTTGCTGGGTGCCGAGCAACTCAGCGAAGTGGTGTTTGTGGACCAGTCGCCCATCGGTAAAACGGCGCGCTCCAACCCCGTGAGTTATGTGGGGGCATGGGACGCGATCCGCGAGCTGTTTGCGGGTGCGGCCTTGTCCAAGGAGCGCAGCTACACGGCCAGCAAGTTCAGCTTCAACAGTGGCGATGGGCGTTGCCCCACCTGTGGCGGCTCCGGCTTTGAGCACGTGGAGATGCAGTTCCTGAGCGACGTGTACCTGCGCTGCCCGGACTGCGATGGCAAGCGTTACCGGCCCGAGATTCTGGAAGTCACCATTGAACGCAAGGGCCGCAATGTCAATGTGGCCGATGTGCTGGACCTGACGGTCAGCGAAGCGGCCGACCTGTTCAGTGCGGACCGCGATGTGATCCGCGTGCTACAGCCGATTGTGGATGTGGGGCTGGAGTATGTGAAGCTGGGGCAGCCGGTGCCTACGTTGTCGGGTGGTGAGGCGCAGCGCCTCAAGCTGGCGGGCTTTCTGGCGGAAGCGGCCAAGGGCAAAAGCGCCAGCGCCCAGTTCTTGGCCAAGCGTGGCTCGCTTTTCATGCTCGACGAGCCGACCACGGGTTTGCACTTTGACGACATTGCCAAGCTGATGCGTGCGTTGCGCAAGCTATTGGATGCGGGCCACTCGTTGGTGGTGATTGAGCACAACCTGGATGTGATTCGGGCGTCCGATTGGCTGATTGATTTGGGGCCTGAGGGTGGGGATGCCGGTGGTGAAGTGGTGGCGCATGGCACGCCTGAGGATGTGATGTTGCATGCAACCTCGCACACCGGGCAGGCATTGCGCGATTACGCTGCTGCGATGGGTGTGGTGCATGAGGTGGCGGAGCCGTCGGCCAAGTATTTGGTGCGGGCTGCGGCGGACGGGCTTGCGCCGGGCTCCTCGTCGCGTAGCTCAATATCGTCACCCGGCGCAAGCCCATCCACCTCCGGCGCGTTGCTCGCTGACGCATCGAATTCCATTCGTATCGTTAATGCGAAGGAACACAACCTGAAGTCGCTGTCTGTGGACATTCCGCGTGGCAAGTTCAGCGTGGTGACCGGTGTGTCCGGTTCCGGCAAATCGACGCTGGCGTTTGACATTTTGTTCAACGAAGGCCAGCGCCGTTATCTGGAATCGCTGAACGCCTACGCGCGTTCTATCGTGCAGCCCGCGGGGCGGCCGGAGGTGGACGCGGTGTACGGCATTCCGCCTACGGTGGCGATTGAGCAGCGGCTGTCGCGCGGGGGGCGCAAGTCCACCGTGGGTACGACCACCGAGGTTTGGCACTTCTTGCGCCTGCTGTATGTGAAGCTGGGCACGCAGCATTGCTACAAGGACGGTGCGGCGGTGGAGCCGCAGTCGGCGGACAGCATTGCGGCGCAGTTGCTGAAGAACTACCGTGGCCAGCACATTGGCCTGCTGGCGCCGCTGGTGCAAGGCCGCAAGGGCGTTTATACCGAGCTGGCGGACTGGGCGCGGCCGCGTGGCTTTACGCATCTGCGTGTGGATGGCAACTTTCTGCCGACCACCAGCTTTCCGCGCATTGACCGTTTCAAGGAGCACAACATCGAGCTGCCGGTGGCGAGCTTGGACGTGACGCCATCCAATGAACTCGCGCTGCGCCAGGCGCTGGCCGATGCGCTCACGCATGGCAAGGGCGTGGTGTATGTGCTGAGCGAGATTGGTGGCCTGCGTGAGGCCATGCTGGCCGGCACGCCCGCAGCAGGTATTGGCAAGGTGCAGGTGTTCTCTACCAAGCGCGCCTGCCCGGTGTGCAGCACCAGCTATGCCGAGTTGGACCCGCGCCTGTTCTCGTACAACAGCAAGCATGGCTGGTGCCTCGATTGCGTGGGCACCGGTGTCGCGCTGACCAAAGAGCAGCGCAAGGTGTTTGACGATTCGGTGAAGGACGATGACAACAAGGGCCGCGAGCAGACCTTTGCCGAGGCCGACATTGAAGACCTGCATGACGCGACTTGCCCCACCTGCAGCGGAACGCGGCTGAACGCCACGGCGCGCCATGTGAAGTTCGCGAATGTGGGCATCACCGACATTGCACGCCTGAGCGTGACCGATGTGCGCAAGTGGGTGCAGACGCTGCAAGTGGCGGGTGGCATGACCACACGCGAAGGCGACATTGCACGCGACCTGGTCCCGGAGATCAAGAGCCGACTGGAGTTTTTGGAAGAAGTGGGCCTGGGCTACCTGACGCTGGACCGGGGCGCACCCACGCTGTCGGGTGGAGAGGCACAGCGCATCCGTTTGGCCGCGCAGCTGGGTAGCAATTTGCAAGGTGTGTGTTATGTGCTGGACGAGCCCACCATTGGTCTGCATGCGCGGGACAACAAGATTTTGCTGGGCGCTTTGCAGAGCTTGAGCGACAAGGGCAACACGCTGGTGGTGGTGGAGCACGACGAAGACACGATTCGTCATGCGGACCACATCATCGACATTGGCCCCAGTGCGGGCAAGCGCGGTGGGCGGTTGGTGGCGCAAGGGTCGATTGAGGACGTTCAAAACGCGCCTGAATCGCAGACGGGGCGCTACCTTTTGCATGCGATGAAGCATCCGCTGGCTGTTCGCAGGGGAATGGTTAGCCATTCGGAGACATTGGCGCTCGACGCGGCGGAAGCCGTTTCGCCGGGTTCCTCATACGGGACCACGAAATCGTCACCCGGCGCATCGACTCCCCCCGCGGGTGTTGGCGCTAAGCCAGGTAAGAAACTCAGCGCAAAAGCGGCTAAAGCTGCCGTGGCCGCGGCGCAAGTGAGCGCCAGCGAAATGGCAAATATAGAACTTGCCGAGCGCACCAAGGTAGCCGCCGAATACGCCGCGTTGGCAGACCGCCGCACCGCCCAAATGTCCGTCGCAGCAGCGGGTAGCCCTGGGGTGGGTGACGACATTGAGCTACGCGACGAGGAGCCCGCCCCAGGGCTGCCCGCTGCGGGCGCAGCAAAAGCTAACGGGCCAAAACCAAAAATAGACTGGCTCACCGTCAACGGCGCCAACCTGCACAACCTGCAAACCGTCACCGCCCACGTGCCGTTGAAACGCCTGGTCGCCATCACCGGCGTCAGCGGCTCCGGCAAGTCCACGCTGGCGCGCGACGTATTGCTTACCAACGTGCAGGTGGCTGTACAGAAGCGCAGCACCAAGGCAGGCCGTGATGCACTGGACGCGGGCGAGAAAATCCAGTGGACCGGTTGCGAAGGCGTGGAAGGTTTTGAGTCCGTGGACCGCGTGCTCGAAGTGGACCAAACCCCCATCGGCAAAACACCACGCAGCTGCCCCGCCACCTACATCGGTTTCTGGGACACCATTCGCAAACTGTTTGCCGATACGCTGGAGGCCAAGGCGCGCGGTTATGCGTCCAACCGCTTCAGCTTCAACACCGGCGAAGGCCGCTGCCCATCGTGCGAAGGGCAGGGCATACGCACCATTGGTATGAGCTTTTTGCCGGATGTGAAAGTGCTGTGCGAAACCTGCAAGGGCGCACGCTTCAACCCCGAGACACTGGCCGTCACCTGGCGTGGCAAAAACATTGGTGATGTGCTGCAGATGGAAGTGGACGAAGCGGTGGACTTCTTCGCTGCCATGCCGGTGATAGCGCATCCGCTGCAACTGCTCAAGGACGTGGGCCTGGGCTACCTCACGCTGGGCCAACCCTCACCCACGCTGAGCGGTGGCGAGGCGCAGCGCATCAAGCTGGTGACCGAACTCAGCAAAGTGCGCGATGACGTGGGCAAGCGCGGCAACAAGGTGCCACACACGCTCTACGTGCTGGATGAGCCCACCGTGGGCCTGCACATGGCCGACGTGGAAAAACTCATCCACGTGCTGCACCGCCTGGTCAATGGTGGCCACAGTGTGGTCGTCATTGAGCACGACCTGGACGTGATTGCCGAAGCCGACTGGGTCATCGACCTGGGCCCGGACGGCGGCAACGGTGGTGGCCGTGTGGTGGCTGCCACGACGCCCGAAGCGGTGGTGGCCTTGGGCACCCACACGGGCAAGGCGCTGGGGGCAGTGCTGGCGCGGTGACAGGGCGTAACACTTGGGTGCTGGACGAACCGTGCGGGCCTGCCTAAACTGGTTTTCGTTGGAACACAAAGAAGGAGTCCCCATGACGCACACACCCAAAGTACTCAAACAGTGGGCCCTGCTGGCCGTGGCTTGCGGCGCGCTGGCCGCCGTTACCGTGGGGGCGCAGACTACCAGCACCGCCACAACGTCCGCCACCAAACCCGCAGCAGACAGCAGCGCACTGAGCAAGCTGATTGCCCAATACACCCCATGGGCGGGTTCCAAGGAAAATGCGAAGTCTTTGGTGCAGGGGTTGAATACGGGTTCGTCCGTCACGCTCAGTGGCACGGGTAGTGGTACCTCCAGTACGTTCACCCCGGCCACCAGCAAGCTGGGTGTGGGGGAGGTGGGTATTGCCTTGTCCTTGGCCAAGGCGTCCCTGGCACAGCAGGGCATCACCAATCCGACGCCTGCGCAGCTCAGTGCGGCGCTTAACGGTGGTGTCATCACGTCCAGTACCTCCACCACCAGTGTGGCGGGCGTGCTGACGCAGCGGCAAGAGGGCAGTGGCTGGGGGCAGATTGCCCAGTCGTTGGGGGTGAAGCTGGGCTCAGTGGTCAGTGCTAGCAAAACAGACAAATCCAATGCTGGTGCCAAACAGTCTGCCCACGCGAGCAAGGCCGAGCACTCCCAGAAGAGTGAACACGCGCACCACAGCGGGGCAAGTGCTTCGGGCCGGTCTGGCCAGGGTGGGGGTAACTCTGGCGGTGGCGGGGGCGGTAAAAAGTAAGCCCGCGACATAAACCGAAACAAAGCGAAACGGGTCTGACACCCGGTGGGGCGGTAGCACCCCCACCATCGGCGTTTCACTTTTTTCAAAAGGTTTCTGCGATGTACTTCCGTGTATCTGCCCTGTCCCTTTCTGCGTTGGCTGCGGCCAGCGCTGCTTGCATGGGTGCCGCCCATGCCCAACAGGCGCCCAAAGACGGTGGGCGTGTCGGTCTGGTCGCGCTCGGCGGCTATGAATACCAGGGCTCCGACGAAACGCGCACCCTGGTGCTGCCCACGCTGGACTACACCTGGGCCAACGGCTGGTTTGCCGGAGTCAACGGTGTGGGGCGCCAGTGGAAGTCGGGGGACAACCTGCAGTACGGCCTCAAGCTGGGTTATGACATGGGGCGTGAGGAAGGGCGCAGCACAGCACTGCGGGGCTTGGGCAATGTGGATGCCAGTGCGGAGTTGGGCGGCTTTGCCCGCTATGCGCTGGGTAATGGCTTGGCCGTCAAGACCAGCCTGCGTGCGGGCTCCGGCGTAGACAGCAAGGGTGCGCTCTGGGACCTGGGGCTGGAATACGGCCAAGCCCTGGGGGCGAGCTGGCGCCTGGGTAGCGAACTGACGGCCACCTATGCCAATGCCGACTACCTGCAGTCCTACTTTGGCGTCACGGCCAAGCAGGCGCAGGCCAGCGGCTACGCGGTGTACACCCCGTCAGCCGGTCTGCGTGATGTGAGTGCACGGGTCTCGCTCACCTACCTGATCAGCCCACAGTGGTCACTGACGGGCGGGCTGCGCCATACCCAGTTGCTGGGCGATGCCAAGGACGGCCCCATGGTGCGCAAGACCAGCGCCAACACGGCCCTGCTGGCCCTGAATTACGCCTTCTGAGCGACATAAACCGAAACAAAGCGATACCGCCCTGACACCCTGTGTCAGGCCCCCCGCGGCACCATTGCGGTCATGTTCAACCCGTCCTGTGGGACACGAAAGACCGCCATGACACACTTCTCCCGCATCAGCCTGAAACGCACTTTGCTTGGGGCCCTGACCGCCACCGTGCTGGTGGGGGGGCTCAGCGCCTGCGCAGGCAACCGCCACGAATACGGCGCCAACATGAGCGCCGAACAATACGCCCAGAAGCGCGACAAGATGGTGGACAAGGCCGCCAGCAAGCTGGACTTGAACGCGGACCAGAAAAAGCGCCTGAGCGTGCTGGGCGACAAGTTGTTTGAGCAGCGCACCGCGCTCATCGGCCAGACCAAGAATCCCCGTGTCGAAATGCAGGCCCTGGTGGCTGGCGAAAAGTTTGACGCCGTACGTGCCCAGGCCCTGGTCAACGAAAAAACCACCGCCCTGCAGGCCAAGAGCCCCGAAGTCATTGCCGCGCTGGCCGACTTCTACAACAGCCTGAACCCGGTGCAGCAGCAAAAGGTACGCGACTACATGGACGGTCGTGGTCACTGGTTCAGCCGCGGGTAAGCGCCATGGCCACGGCAGCTTTGAACGCCATCGCCGCGCCGCTGCGCGCTTATGGTCCCGTCGTGTTTGAAGGCTACGAGGAGCCCCATGCCGAACTCATGGCACTGGTGTGGGGCCCACGCTTTGACCGGGAGCACGCCCACAGCCTGCTGGAGCGCCGCCCCGGCTACGTGCCACAGGTGTTGCAGGCCGTGCGGCAGGCGGCCGACCAGTTTGACCGTTTGCCCGAGGCCGAGCGGCAGCGCCTGCGCACCCTAATCCTGCGCCACCGCAGCCGGTGGGACAATGCGCAGGCCGCCCACTAGCTCTCTTTATGCACCGCATCCTGCTGATTGACGACGACACCCAACTCGGTGGCCCGCTGGCCGCGTACTTTGCGCGCTTTGACATGGCGCTGGAGTGCGCCCTGCGCCCCAGTGAGGGGCTGGCGCGCCTGCAACAGGGGGGCATCGACGCCGCCATCTTGGACGTGATGCTGCCCGAGATGGATGGTTTTGCGCTGTGCCGCGCCATCCGCAAAGATAGCGACTTGCCCATCATCATGCTCACCGCGCGGGGCGAGGTGATGGACCGCGTGGTGGGGCTGGAGCTGGGGGCAGACGACTACGTGCCCAAACCCTTTGAGCCGCGCGAGCTGGTCGCTCGCGTGCAAACCGTGCTGCGCCGCCGTGCGCCCGTGGCCGCCAAGGTGGTGCCGTTGGATGCCAACACGTTGGTGTTTGACGGCCTGCAGGTCAACGCCGCCACGCGCACGGTGCAGCGCCAGGGCGAGATGGTGGACCTCACCAGCACCGAGTTCGATTTGCTCCTGCTGCTGGCGCGAGCACCCGGCAAGGTGTTCAGCCGCGACGACATCCTCAACCAGCTGCGTGGCCACGAGGCCGAGCTCTATACCCGCGCGGTGGACATTGTGGTGAGCCGCCTGCGCAAAAAGCTGGAGCCGCTGGACTGCATCAAAACCCTGCGCAACGCAGGCTACACCCTGGCCTTGGCCGGTAACGCTGCATGAAGTTCCGGAGCCTCAAGTTTTGTGTCATGGCGCACCGCCGTGCCAAACACGCGCTGGGGCACTCGCTGCGCGTGAAGTTGGTAGCCCTGTTTGTGGTGTTGGCGCTCACCATGGCGGCCGCTTTTACCTTTGGCATGCAGGCTGCCATTGGGGCCAGTTGGCGCGCCGTGGCCAAACCCCTGCTCACCGATTACGTGGATCGCCTGGCCGCCGATATTGGCAGTCCGCCCAGCACCGAGCGGGCCCTGGCCCTGACCGAGCGCCTGCCCCTGAGCATCCGCATCAGCGGCCCGCAGCTCAACTGGCGCAGCCACCCGCAGGAGCCCGAGCGTGACTGGATGTATGACGACCACGGCCCCGGCGATGAGTACAAGTTCTTCCAGCGCACCACGGCCGACGGACACCGGGTCCAGTTTGGTATCAGCGTGGAAGCTTGGAACCAAAAGCCCCGCTTCATCGGCTGGGTCACCCTAGCTACCTTGTTGTTGCTGACCTGGGTGGCCTACAAGTGGGTGCGTCGCATGCTGCGCCCGCTGGACGACATTCGCGCAGGTGCACTGCGCTTTGGCGCGGGCAACTTTGCCCAAAACATCCCGGTGCGCCACGCCCACCGGCCAGACGAACTGGGCGAGCTGGCCGCCACCATCAACACCATGGGGGCCGACATCCACCAAATGCTGGAAGCCAAGCGCACCCTCTTGCTGGCCATCAGCCACGAGTTGCGCAGCCCACTCACCCGCGCGCGCCTCAACACCGAACTGCTGCCCGAAACCACCGAACTGCAACCCAACCGCGAAGCCCTGTTGCGCGACCTGGCCCTGATGCGTGACCTGGTGACCGACCTGCTGGAAAGCGAACGCCTGGCCAGCCCGCACGCCGCCCTGCACCGTGAGGTGGTGGACCTGCCCGCGCTGGTGTGCGACGTGGTGTGTGAGCTGCAGAGTGCGCATGCCCAGCCCGATGGATCGGACGCGCCGCACATCGACACCGCGCTGCCCGCTGCCTTGCCTCCGCTGCCGCTGGACCCCACCCGCATGCGCCTGCTGGTGCGCAACCTGCTGGACAACGCCCTGCGGCACAACAACCACGCCAGCGCCCCGCCGCGCATCGAAGTCCTGCCGCTGGCGGATGGTGCCGTGCAACTCACCGTGCGCGACTTTGGCCCCGGCGTGGCCGAAGACCAGCTCCCCAACCTGGGCCAACCCTTCTTCCGCCCCGACGCCGCTCGCACCCGCGAAGGCGGCGGCGTCGGCCTGGGCCTCTACCTCTGCCGCCTAGTCGCCCAGGCGCATGGCGGCAGCCTCGCCGTGCGCAATGCGCGGCCGGGGCTGGAAATTGTGGTGGTTTTGCCAGCGTACAGGGCCTGATTTGCTATGTTTTATATAGCTGCTTGCGCAATATCTGCGTTGGCTAGAGGCTGATTTAACATGGAATCCATGAAAACCTTCCCTATCCGCCTCACCCCCGGCCAAGACCTGCGCGCGGCACTAGAGGCCGCGGTCCAAAGCCAAAACTGCCGCGCCGCCTTTGTGTTGTCCGGCATCGGCAGCCTGTCCACGGCGGGTATCCGTCTCGCGGGTGCAGAGCAGCCCACGCGACTGACGGAGAGCATGGAAATCCTTACGCTGTCGGGCACGGTGGCGGTGGAGTGTGACAAGACCGCCTCCCACATGCACATGGCCATTTCCACCGCCACGGGGCAGGTACTGGGTGGGCATGTGGCCACGGGCTGCATTGTGCTCACCACGGCCGAGGTGCTGCTGGCCCTGCTGCCCGACTGGCAATTCACCCGCGAACCGGACGCACATACCGGGTATGACGAGCTGGTGATTCGGTCGCGAAGCTGAATCGCTCCATTTTTGATAGCTGCTTGCGCAGATCCTGCCGAGGCTAGAGGTTAATCTCATCCATAACTTGCCTTCACTTGGCAATTCATTTACATTCAATATTCGTGAATCGCGAATATTGAATGTAAATGCAGCTCAAACCCCAAGACTTCCTGGTTGCGCTCAAGCTCGTGGCTTGGGGTGAGCAGCGCTGGACGTATGCGCGGCTGGCGCAGGAGTTGGGCATTAGCGTGTCGGAGGCGCATGCCTGCATCAAGCGGGGGTTGCAGGCGGGGCTGTTGGTCGATGCCGCTTTGCTGATTCCGCCGCCGGAGGCCGCAGCAGGCGTACAAGAGGCTGCTGCGGTTTATCGCGTTCAGGCAAGGCCCCGTCGGGCCAAAGCGGCTTCTGATGACAGCGCGGGCAGCGCGGATAACCCGGCCCGGGTACATAGCCGCAACTTGGCCGAGTTCGCCGTGCACGGGGCCAAGTATGCGTTTCCCGCCGACAGGTTGCCCGTTTCTGTGGGCGTGCCCACCAGCCACAGCGCGCCGGCGTTTTCAGGGGTGTTTGCCCCGGGTTCTGACGATTGGGTGTGGCCACACCCCAATGGTTCGGTACGTGGGCAGGGACTGGAGCCTTTGCATCCCAGCGTGCCTTTTGCAGCGACACAAGATGCCAAGCTCTACGAAATGCTGGCCTTGTTTGATGCATTGCGCGTAGGCCGTGCCCGCGAGCGGGGCATGGCGCTCAAGCGGCTGCCGCTGTTGATTTATCCCAACGGGCCCAAGCCCGCAGAGAGGCCCATGTATGGCTAACCCAAACATTGAGTTGCTCACATCCATTGCAAATGCGATGGGCGCGTTGCGTGAAAAGGTGGTGTTTGTTGGTGGCTGCGCAACTGGGCTGCTGATAACCCAGCCCATCGTTGCGGATGCACGGGCCACCGAGGATGTGGACGCCATCGTGGAAGTGGCCTCACTGGTGGGGTACCACGCACTTGCCCGGCAACTGATGGCCTTGGGCTTCAAGCAAACCATGGCCGACAACACGCCGCCATTCCGGTGGTACTGGAACGGCATGCAACTGGACTTGGTGCCACTGGACGAGAAGGTGCTTGGTTTTGCCAACCGCTGGTACAAGCCCGGGTTTGAAGCGGCGACCACCGCGACCTTGCCGTCCGGCTTGCAACTGCGGCATCTCTCTGCGCCGTACTTTATGGCCACCAAGCTGGAAGCCTTTAAAGACCGGGGTAACAATGACGTCTACTTGAGCCATGATCTGGAGGACGTTGTCTCCGTGGTCGATGGCCGCGATGAATTGACGGACGAGTTGAAATCCGCACCAGCCGATGTGCGGAGTTTTGTAGCATCTACCTTTCGCGAGCTTTTGCAGCACCCTGATTTCACCAACGTATTGCCCGGCATCGTTTCACAGAGCGCTCGTACCGGCCTTGTGCTGCAGCGCTTTACGAACATTGCCGCTGACCAAGCAGTGGACATCCCGTAAAAACGTCCCAATTAATCTCTCTCAAATAGAACCATGTCCACATTCGAAATTGAAGGCGGCGTGCCCCTGCGGGGCACCATCCGCGCCTCTGGCAACAAGAACGCCATCCTGCCCATGATCGCGGCCTGCATCCTGACCGACCAAGAAGTGGTGCTGGACAACGTGCCTGACATCATTGACGTGCGCCACATGTTGGACGTGATCGTCGAGATTGGCGGCAAGGTGGAGCGTAGCGGGGAGCGCGTGAGCATCCATGTGGCCAGCGTGCGCACGAACGAAATCGGTCAGGTGCTGTGCAACAAGGTGCGCACCTCCATCCTCTGCGTGGCGGGCCTGCTGCACCGCACCGGCAAGGCGCGCCTGCACCCGCCCGGTGGCGACGTGATCGGTCGGCGTCGGCTGGACACGCATTTTTACGGTCTGCAAAAGTTGGGCGCCAAGGTGGCGATTGACGGCACCTACGACTTTGAAGTGCCCGGCGTGCTGACAGGCGCCGAGCTGTTCTTTGACGAGCCGTCCGTCACCGGCACCGAGCACATCCTCATGGCCGCCGCCGTAAGCCGGGGCCACACGCTGATCCGCAACGCGGCCTGCGAGCCGCATGTGCAGGACCTGGCCCACCTGCTCAACGCCATGGGCGCCAAGATCACCGGCATCGGCACCAACCAGCTCAGCGTGGACGGTGTGGAGTCGCTGCGCGGCACCACCTACACTGTGTGCCACGACCACATCGAGGCCGCTTCGTATTTGGCCCTGGCCGCAGCCACGGGCGGCGAGATCACGGTGGAGGGCACCGACAAACACGCCTACGGCATGTGCCACCGCGTGTTCGAAACCCTGGGCGTGAAGATCGAGCTGCACGACAAACACATCTACCTGCCTGCTAACCAGAGCCTGCGCGTCACGCGCGAGTTCGACGGCGCCATGCCGGTGATTGGCGATGGCCCCTGGCCCCAGTTCGCCACCGACCAGATGAGCTGCATGATCACGCTGGCCACGCAGGTGGAGGGCAATGTGCTGTTCTTCGAGAAGATGTTCGAGTCGCGCCTGTACTTTGTGGACAAGCTGATCGCCATGGGCGCTGCCGCCGTGGTGTGTGACCCGCACCGCGTGGTCATCAGCGGGCGCAGCAAGCTGCGTGGCACCACACTGCCTTCACCCGATATTCGCGCGGGCATGGCGCTGCTGGGCGCGGCCCTGTGCGCCAGCGGCAAGTCCACGCTGCAAAATGCCAACATGATCCAACGCGGCTACGAAAAGCTGGACGAAAAACTGCTGGCGCTGGGTGCACGCATCACCCAGAAGGCCTGAGGGTTGCTATACAAAACGTAGCTGCTTGCGCAATATCCACCTGGGCTAGCGCCCTGTTTGATGCCTAAACCATGAAAACCTTCTACAACCACCTCCACGCCCAGCACCAGGGCAAGGTCGAAATGTTCCGCGGCGCGCTGGTGCCGTGCTTTGAAGTGCCGGCGCGCGCCGACCATGTGTTGGCCGAGCTGAAGCGCCGCCAGTTGGGTACGGTGTTGAACCCACAGGCGTTTGACGACAGCGCGCTCACCGCCATCCACAGCCCGCGCTACCTGAACTTCCTGGCCACGGCTTGGGACCAGTGGGTGGCGCTGGATCCGGCCAACGCCGACAAGGACATCCTGCCCTCGGTCTGGCCCACGCGTACTTTCCGCACGGACATCGAGCCCGACAATTTTGCGGCCAAGGTGGGGCTTTATTCGTACGACGCGGGTTCGCCGTTCACCAGTGGTACCTGGGTGGCAGCGCGTGCTGGCGCCCACTGTGCACTGAGTGCGGCGCAAGCCCTGCTGGACGGTGACCGCGCCGCATTTGCGCTGAGCCGCCCGCCGGGCCACCACGCGGGTGCGGATTTCTTTGGCGGTTACTGCTTCCTGAACAACGCCGCCATCGCTGCGCAGCATCTGCGCAATGCGGGGATGAAGAAGGTCGCGGTGCTGGACGTGGACTACCACCACGGCAACGGCACACAGGCCATCTTTTACGACCGATCTGACGTGTTCTTCGCCAGCCTCCACGGCGACCCGCGCACCGAGTACCCGTTCTACCTGGGCCATGCCGACGAAACCGGGCAGGGCGCGGGGCTGGGTACCAACCTGAACCTGCCGCTACCGCGTGGCACCAACTACGCCACCTGGGCGCAGGCGCTGGATGCGGCGCTGGCGGCTATCGAGACGTTTGGCGCCGAGGCGCTGGTGGTGTCGCTGGGCATGGACACGTTTGAAGGTGACCCGATCTCGGGCTTCACCTTGAAGAGTGACGACTACCTGCGTGTGGGTGAACGCCTGGCGCGCGCCGGTCTGCCCACGGCCTTCATTTTTGAGGGCGGTTATGCGGTGGAAGAGGTGGGCATCAACGCGGTGAATGTGCTGCAGGCTTTTACAAGCGCTTAACAAAATCCTGCGTGCCGGGCCTGCCCGGTGCGGATAAGCTCCCGTCCCATGATCCGAATTTCATGCTTGCCAGCGATCTTGTGTGCTGGGCCCCGCCGCTGGCTGTTGGCCAGCCTGCTGGGCACCCTGATGGCTTGCGCCGGTGTGCCCGCGCTGGCCAATGCTGACGATGGCTACACGGCGCGCCTGGTGACCGAGTTCGCCCCCTGGGTGGGCAGCCCGCAAGACACCGAGAGGTTGGTGCAGAGCCTGCAAAGCGGCCAGGCGCTGGACCCGAGTGGGGCGGCCAGCGGGGTGCCCGCCACCGGGGCGCTGGGTTATGGCGAAACGCGGCTGGCGCTCAAGCTGGCGCAAGCCACCCTGGCGCAAGAGGGCGTGACCCAGCCCAGCGGCGCGCAAATCCAGGCCGCTTTGCATGGCGGTACTTTGGACACGGCCAACGGTCCCAAGGCGCTGCCCGGCGTGCTGCCACAGCGCGCCCAGGGCGTGAGCTGGGGGGCGATGGCGCAAAGCGCGGGCATGTCGGTGGAAGACCTGATACCGCCCAAATCGGCCGCTCCCAAGAGGGCCGCCGTCCGCAAATCGGCCAAGGCCAAGAAGAAGGTTGCTGGCAAACAGGCTGTCAAAACGGGCGCGAAGACGGCGACCAAGAAGGCCGCCACACCGCGCAAAACCGTCACCAAAAAAACTACCAAATAGTGCTAATCCGCGCCGGGCGTTAAAACGCGCCGCTGCGCCGGGTGCGCAGCAGTGCTACCAAACCGATAGCGGCTACCGAAATCAGGACGAGGGGAAAGCCGGTATTGGGTGACCAATCAATGAGCGCCCCGGACAAGGCCGACGCCACCAGCCCGCCCAGCGTGTAGTTCAGTACCAGCACCGCGGTGCTGTTGACCAGCGTGATGCCCTGTTCACGCGCACCGATGTCCGTCATGCTGAGTGTGTACAGGCTGCTGCCCGCCGCACCCAGCACAAACACGATGGGCCAGGCCAGCCACTGCAGCTGTGCCACCAGCGGCAGCCCGCAGGCGGCCAGCAGTGCGATGGCCACACACACCACCATCAGCGTGCGTCGCCCGCGGACTTTGTCGGTAAAACGGTCCGCCACTATGCCCACCGGAATGGCAATCAGTGTGCTGCCCAGGCCGCTGACCGAAATCAGCAGCGCTGCGGCCACTGCGCCCAAGCCGATAGCCAGGCCATACAGCGGCAGGATGGAGGCCAGGCCCAGCTCAAAAAAGCCGCCAATAAATCCAGCCAACATGATGATGGGATGGCTGCGTACCGCCTGCCACAGGCCTGCCAGTCCGACGCGCGCGTGGGCTGATTCGGCATGGGGCGGCACCACGGGAATCAGCGCGGTCCATGCCAGACCGATGCAGAGTAGTGCAATGACCAGCCCCAGCGCCGCGTGGCCGCCGGACCCCACCCAGGCCAGCAAGGTGGGGCCGATGATGAAGGTGGCACCCACCATGGTGGCGTAGATGCCGATGTAACGACCCAGCCGGTCTGAAGGGGCAAACTCGGCAATAAACGCTTCGGCCAGCACCCAGCGCAACCCGCCTGCCACACCGGCCAGCAGCTCCAGCGCAAACCATAGCCACAACACGTCGGTGGTCAAAAAGCCAATGGCCGCCAGCAGCGGCGCGGCCGACGCAAACCACATGGTGGTGCGCTGGCCCCAGCGTTTGGTGAGTGCAGAGGCAAACGGGGTGACGATAAAAATGCCCAGCCAGGTGGTGGCCGCAAACAGCCCAGCCACGGTGGTGGACACCTCGCGCTCCTTCAGTAGCACCAGCATCAGCGGCGAGAGCATAAACACACCCGACAGCTGGAACAGCGTGGAGCCAAACACGCTGAGCAGGCCCATGGGGGAGCCGGCGGATGTGCGGCGTACGGTAGCGCCGCTCATAGGCCGCGTGCCTGCAGAATGGCCCGCGCCACTTCGGCAAAGCCTGCGCCACGTTCTGCCGTGGCAACGTAGCGTGGCAGGTGGGTGAGCTGCGGGGCAAAGTGCGCAATGTTGGCCACACCCACGCTGTGGGTGAAGTGTTCAAACATGGCCTGGTCGTTGCCCGAGTCACCCACAAACACCCAGCGGTCCAGTTCCGCGCCCAAGTCGCGCCCCAGCAGCTCCTGCGCGATCCAGCAAGCGCCCTGCCATTTGTTGAAGTCGCCAAAACAGCCGTGGATGTGGATGCTGCTCACGGTGGTTTGCATGCCCGCGCGTTGCAGCACGGCCAGCACCTGCTGCACCGTGTCGGTCGAGTGGCGGGCGAATTCGGCGTAGTCAAACGCCAGGTCGGTTTCGCGTCCGGCGCTGTCGCGGCTCAGCTGCACGCCGGGCACCTCGGCCACCACCTGTGCAGCAATCGCCTGCATGCGGGCCTGGTTGGTGGCGCGCGTGGTTGCATCCTGTTGGTACAGTTTTGATAGCGGCTCGCGCAGATTCAACGGGGGCTGCAGGCCATTTTTATGCACAAAAGCCACTGCCCCGTTTTCTGCCACCATCGCATTCACGGGCCAAGCCGGGCCCTGTGTGCCAGCCATAAAGGGTTCGCACCAGCCTATGGGGCGCCCGGTGATGGGGATGACGGTGAGGCCCGCAGCCTTGAGGTCGGCCAGCGCCTGCAGTGCGTCGGGCGTGAGGGTGCCTTCGGTGGTCAGGGTGTCGTCAATGTCGGTGAACACGCCCACTATGTTGCGGCGGGCGGCTTCGGGCCAGTGGGTCAGGGCTTGCATGCGGTGGTTCGGTATGCTGCGGCTGTTGCGCGCAAAGGCGCCATTGTCCGGGAGTTGGTTATGCAGCGTTGGGTCGTCATGGGGTTGTCATTGTGGCTGCTGGCTTGGGGCGCTGCCGCGCAGACGCGGGGCGACCAAGCCTTTACCTGCCAGCGTGCCGCCAGCAAGATTGATGGGCTCATCGAAGACTGGCACGCCATGGTGCTGGAGTACCAGGCTGAGGCGAAAAACCCGTCGGTGCTGCAGATGTGGGCCGAGCACCGCAAGGGTCGGCTCAAAACCAACTTCCAAAAACACTGCAATCGCCAGTGGGAAAACCACCAAGCCATTTTTGTCTGCTTCAGCGGCTCGGTCACCGAGTTGGGCCTGGCGCTGTGCCGCCAGGTAGATACCAACCCCAACGACTGGCAGTACAAGCCTTAGCCGGGGATTGGCCGGCCAAGGCGTTGTTGCCCGTCAGCTCGCGCTTTGCAGCGCCAAGCCTGCGTGTTCGCGCAGCGGGTGGAAGTGGATCTTGGGAAAGCGCTCCTGCGCCAGGCGCACGTCGTAGGGGCTGGTGCACAGGTAGGCCAGGGTGTCGGCTGCGTCCTTGGCCATGCGCTGGGGGTAGGCATAGACAAACTCGCGCAGCTCGGCCGGTGTGTCGGCCGTGATCCAGCGCGCGCCGGTGTATTGGCTGCCTTCCAGGCGGATGTCGGCGTCGTACTCGGCCTTGAGGCGGTGCTGCACCACTTCAAACTGCAGCTGACCGACAGCGCCCAACAGCATGTTGCCGCCCATCTCGGGGCGGAACACCTGGATGGCGCCTTCTTCACCCAGCTGGGCCAGGCCTTGTTGCAACTGCTTGGTGCGCAGCGGGTTTTTCAGCACCACGGTCATGAACATTTCGGGCGCGAAGAAGGGCAGGCCGGTGTACATCAGGTTCACGCTGCCATCGGTAATCGTGTCGCCCAGCTGCACGCCGCCGTGGGTGGTAAAGCCCACGATGTCGCCCGCGTAGGCCTCTTCCACCGCCTCGCGGCGCTGGCTCATGAAGGTCACCACGCTGGTGGGACGCAACTCTTTGCTGGTGCGCATCACCTTGAGCTTCATGCCCGGTGTGTACTTGCCGCTGGCCATGCGCACAAAGGCGATGCGGTCGCGGTGGTTGGCGTCCATATTGGCTTGCACCTTGAACACCACGCCGCTAAAGGCTTCGTCTTCAGGTTGCACCTCTTTCACCACGGGCTGGCGGTTCACCAGTGTGGTGCTGGTGCGGCTCTGCGGGCTGGGTGCCAGGTCCACCAGGGCGTCCAGCACTTCCATCACACCAAAGTTGTTCACGCCGGAGCCAAAGAACACGGGGGTTTGTTTGCCAGCCAAGAAGGCCTCCAGGTCCCAGGCTGGGGAGGCACCGGTGGCCAGCTCCATGCTTTCCATGGCCGTGGTCCACTCGTGGCCAAAACGTTGGGCCAGCGAATCGGCGTCGTTCAGGGGCACGGCGTCAAAGTCTTGCGGGCGGCGCTCGCTGCCGCTTTCAAACACCGTCATGGCCTGGGTGCGCAAATTAATGATGCCGCCAAACAGCTTGCCCTGACCCACAGGCCAGGTCATGGGCACGCAGGGCATGCCCAGTTCACGTTCAATCTCGTCCAGGATGTCCAGCGGCTCGCGTACTTCGCGGTCCATCTTGTTGACGAAAGTGATGATGGGCGTATCGCGCTGGCGGCAGACTTCAATCAGGCGGCGGGTTTGTGCTTCCACGCCGTTGGCCGCGTCAATCACCATCAGCGCCGAGTCCACCGCGGTCAACACGCGGTAGGTGTCTTCCGAGAAGTCTTTGTGGCCTGGCGTGTCCAGCAGGTTCACCACATGGTCGCGGTAGGCCATTTGCATGACGGACGAGGCGACCGAGATGCCCCGCTGCTTTTCAATCTCCATCCAGTCGGAGGTGGCATGGCGGCTGGCCTTGCGTGCCTTCACCGAACCGGCGATCTGGATCGCACCCGAGAACAGCAGCAGTTTTTCGGTCAGCGTGGTTTTACCGGCGTCCGGGTGGGAAATGATGGCGAACGTGCGGCGACGGCGCGTCTCGGCGAGAAAGGTCATGAAGGGGGAGGGCTGCAAGCAGCGGCTGAGGCAAAGGGGTGGATTTTAGGGCCGATGCGCCAAGGTGGGGATCTGGCAAGATCCGCAGGCACCGCCCGTGGCCCTGGGAAGCCTGAGGGGGTGTTCACTAACCGAGGAGACGGGACATGCGCAGATCACTGGGGTGCACGCTGCTGCAATCGCTGTTGTGGGGGCTTGCCGCCCTTGGCGCCGCGGGCGGCCTTGCCGTGGCCTGGCTGGCCTGCATGCGGGCACAGCTCCCGTACAGCGAAACGGGCAGCTATCTGGACGGCGATGTGGTGTTGCATGAACAGGCCGTTGCCGGGTACGCCCTGGTGGCGCTGGGCCTCCTGGGCGCATCCTGCGGGGCCGCGTGGTTGGCACACCGCTTGCGCCGCAAACGTGCTGCAGGGCGCTGCTTTTGAACGGGCCACGTAGGCATCTACACTCCCGCCATGCAAAAAAGCGGTGGCACAACGAATATCAAGCAACTGGCGCAGGCCTTGGGCCTGTCCACCTCCACGGTCAGCCGCGCCTTGAATGGCTACACCGATGTGAACGAGCAGACCCGTCAGCGCGTGCAGGACATGGCCACCGCGCTGGGCTATCGGCCCGATGCCGGTGCACGCCGCCTGGTGCGCGGCAACACCGATGCGGTCGGCATCGTGTACTCAGCCGCGGTGGAAAACCTGGGCAACCCGCAGTTTCTGGACATGGCTGATGGCCTGGGCGAACGCCTGGAGCGCGATCACCTGGATCTGCTGCTGGCTGTCGCCAAGAACGAAACCGAGCTGGAAATCTACGAGCGCCTGTTCCGTGGTGGGCGGGTGGACGCGGTCATCGTGCCCAACACACGTGTGCAGGACCCGCGCATCGACTACCTGCGAGACAAGGGCTACCCCTTTGTTGGCTACGGCCGCACCGCCGAATGTGCAGACTACTCCTGGCTGGACTTTGACAACGACATGGGCAGCCGCCTGGCGGTGGAGCATTTGCTGGCGCTGGGGCACACGCGCATTGCCTATGTGCATGCGCCGCTGGCGCTGAACTTTGCCTTCCAGCGCCACCGGGGTTTTATGACTGCGCTGGGCGCGGCGGGTGTGGCTTGCCCAGCGGATTACTGTATTGGTGGGGTGAATGACCGGCGCAGCGGCCTGCAAGCCGTGGCCAAGGTGCTGGCCCTCTCGCCGCGGCCGACCGCGGTGCTAGTGGACAACAACCTGGGGGGCGTGGGCCTGATCCGGGGGCTCATCGACGCCGGCATTCGCGTGGGGCAAGACATTTCGGTGGTGGTGCATGGCGACATTCCGCAGGACACCCTGCTCACCGGGCTGGACGTGACCACCGTGACCCAGCCCACCCCGCAGACCACGGGTATGGCCCTAGCCGAGATGGTGATGCAGGTGCTGCGCGCGCCGCAAGATGGGCCCTACCAGCGGCTGCGCTTGCCCGCCTTGCAGCTGGGCAGCAGCACGGGTTTTGTGCCCGTTGCCTGAAAATTTCTTGGCGCTTTGTCCCAGCGGGGTACTGCGGCAATCCGCAAAGCGCTAAAATCGCCCACTTCCGAGGAGCGTTGCAGCTTGCCCGGTGCCCGTCGCGGCACAGCAAGTGAGGCTCGGAAAACACGGTGCGCCCTGCACTGTGCCCCCCAACGGCGCTCACCCACTGGTTTGTGTGCGGTGAGTTTGGCTTCTCAAATCCCCGCCCGCCAGTGCTTATTCACATGAACTTTTGGAGTGAACCATGAGCGCTGCTAAATCCGTCAAGGCTGCCAAGCCCGTTGCCAAACCTGCTGTCACCAAGGCTGTGACCAAATCGGCGGCACCTGCCGCTGCGGCGAAGGCCGAAGACTTCAAGATCGCCGATATCAGCCTGGCTGCCTGGGGCCGCAAAGAGCTGACCATTGCCGAGACCGAAATGCCCGGCCTAATGGCCATCCGCGAAGAATTCGCCAAGGCCCAGCCCCTGAAGGGCGCGCGTATCACCGGCTCGCTGCACATGACCATCCAGACCGGTGTGCTGATTGAAACGCTGAAGTCCCTGGGCGCCGATGTGCGTTGGGCTTCGTGCAACATCTTCTCCACACAAGACCACGCCGCCGCCGCGATTGCCGCCACCGGCACGCCAGTGTTCGCCGTCAAGGGTGAGACGCTGGAAGACTACTGGGATTACACCCACCGCATTTTTGAATTCAACGGCAAGAAGGGCACCGCGGCTGAAGGCCCCAACATGATCCTGGACGACGGTGGTGATGCCACCTTGCTGATGCACCTGGGCGCCCGCGCCGAGAAGGACATCAAGGTGCTGGCCAAACCCGGCAGCCACGAAGAAATTTGCCTGTTCAACAGCATCAAGGCCAAGCTGAAAGTGGACCCCACCTGGTACAGCCGCCGCCTGAAGAACATCATGGGCGTGACCGAAGAAACCACCACCGGCGTGATGCGCCTGGAAGAAATGTCCGCCAAGGGTACGCTGGCCCTGCGCGCCATCAACGTGAACGACTCGGTGACCAAGAGCAAGTTCGACAACCTGTACGGCTGCCGCGAATCCCTGGTGGACGGCATCAAGCGCGCTACCGACGTGATGATCGCCGGCAAGGTGGCTGTGGTGGCCGGTTACGGCGACGTGGGCAAGGGCTCTGCCCAGGCCCTGCGCGCCCTGAGCGCCCAAGTGTGGGTGACCGAGATCGACCCCATCAACGCCTTGCAGGCCGCGATGGAAGGCTACAAGGTCGTGACCATGGAATACGCCGCCGACAAGGCCGACATCTTCGTGACCACCACCGGCAACAAGAACGTCATCACCTACAAGCACATGGAGGCCATGAAGGACCAGGCCATCGTGTCCAACATCGGTCACTTTGACAACGAAATCGACGTCGCTTCGCTGGAAAAGCTGAAGTGGGAAGAGATCAAGCCCCAGGTGGACCACGTGATCTTCCCGGCCAAGGGCAAGAAGCCCGCCAAGCGCATCATCCTGTTGGCCAAGGGCCGCCTGGTGAACCTGGGTTGCGGCACTGGTCACCCCAGCTTTGTGATGTCCTCCAGCTTTGCGAACCAGACGATCGCCCAAATCGAACTGTTCACCAAGCCCAAGGAATACAAGGTTGGCAAGGTCTATGTGTTGCCCAAGCACCTGGACGAAAAAGTGGCCCGTCTGCACCTGAAAAAGGTCGGTGCCATGCTGACCGAGCTGACCGACGAGCAAGCTTCGTACATCGGCGTCTCCAAAGCCGGCCCGTACAAAAAAGACACTTACCGCTACTAAGCCAAGGACTCCATGCGTATAGACCAACTGCTGGTACAGCGCGGGCTGGCCAGCACCCGCTCGCAGGCCCAACGCCTGATCGCCGATGGCGTGCAATGGCAAAAAATGGAAGTGGGCGGGCAGGTCTGGAAACGCGTGGTCAAAAATGGCGACGACGTGCCTGAGGACGCTGCCATCGAGCTGCTGGACGACTCCGAGGCACGTTATGTGTCGCGGGGTGGCCTGAAGCTGGAGGCAGCCCTCAAACACGTGGGCCTATCAGTGGAAGGCCTGCGTTGCCTGGACGTGGGGCAGAGCACCGGTGGTTTCACCGACTGCCTGCTGCAAGCCGGCGCCGCTGCGGTGGTGGGGGTGGATGTGGGCAGCGCCCAGTTGCACCCCAGCCTGCGCGAGGACGCCCGGGTCTTGTGTGTGGAAAGTGTCAATGCGCGCACGCTGTCTGCTGCAGATTTGATAGCTGCCTACGCAGACAGTACGGGGGCTGAAGGCCAATTTGATGTAGAAGAAGACGGAGAAACCTTCGAGGGTTTTGACGGCTCCGACGATAGCCGCGAGGAGGCCGAGCTGGCCACCTTGCCACCAGAATTCGCGCCACCGTTTGACCTGCTGGTGGCCGACCTGTCCTTCATCTCGCAAACCTTGGTGCTGCCCGCGGCCGTGCCTTTGTTGCGCGAGGGTGGCACCCTGCTGACCCTGGTGAAGCCGCAGTTTGAACTGCAGCCTGGCCAGGTGGGTAAGGGTGGCATTGTCAAAGACCCGGCCATGTACGCCATCGTCGAGCAGCGCCTGCGCGAGGCCTGTGCCGAATTGGACCTGACGGTCACCGCGTGGTTCGACTCGCCCATCGAAGGCGGCGACGGCAACCGCGAATTTTTCATTTGCGCCCGCAAGGCGGGCTGAACACATCCCCGCCCGCGGGGCGGGTGAGACGGAGAAGCTGATGTTGACCAACGACCGAATTCCCCTGAGCCTGGAATTCTTCCCTCCCAAAACACCCGAAGGCGCGGAAAAGCTGCGTGGCGTGCGCCAGCAGCTCTACACGCTCCAACCCGAGTTCTGCTCGGTCACCTTTGGTGCGGGTGGATCTACGCAAGAGGGCACCTTCAATGCGGTGCGTGAGATCCTGGCCGAAGGCGTGAGCGCGGCCTCGCACTTCTCGTGCATCGGCGCTACCAAAGACACCGTGCGTGCCCAGCTGGCTACGCTCAAGGCCATGGGCGTGAAGCGCCTGGTCGCCCTGCGCGGCGACCTGCCCAGCGGTTACGGTGCGGGTGGCGAGTTCCACTATGCCAGTGACCTGGTGGCCTTTATCCGGGCCGAGACGGGCGATGACTTCCACATCGAAGTGGCCGCCTACCCCGAGGTGCATCCCCAGGCCAAGTCGCCAGCCCATGACTTGCAGGCCTTTGCCGCCAAGGTCAAGGCTGGGGCCAACTCGGCCATCACGCAGTATTTCTACAACTCTGACGCCTACTTCCGCTTTGTGGAAGAGGTGGATGCGCTGGGGTTGGAGGTGCCGGTGGTGCCCGGCATCATGCCGATCACCAGCTCCACGCAGCTGATGCGTTTCTCGGACGCCTCCGGTGCCGAGATCCCGCGCTGGATTCGCCTGCGCCTGCAAAGTTATGGCGACGATGTGGCGTCCATCAAGGCCTTTGGGCTGGAAGTGGTGACGGACTTGTGTGAACAACTGCGTGCTGGTGGCGCTCCGGCTCTGCACTTCTACACCATGAATCAGAGCGCTGCCACCTTGGCGCTGTGCAAGAACCTGGGCTTGTCCGCCTAGCTTTTTGACACGCCGCTGAGGTGTATTGCCGGGCGGCTCATACTGCCGGGCGCGCAGAAATCGCCGCCCGACAACACGCCCCATCGGCGGATGGGGTGCGGTTTGTTGACCAACTTAACCCGCGGAATCCAGCGTAAACGCTGCGTTGCTGTCCTGTCCCAGCAATTCCACCATCTGGGGCAAGGCATCCTTGAGTTGCGCCTTCAGTGTGTGGGGCGGGTTGATCAGGAACATGCCGCTGGCTGGCAGACCTGGGCGTACCACTTCACCCTGTGCATCTTGCGTCAGCTTGCTGGACTTGACCGTCAGCGTGGCGTGCAGCCAAGACTTGCCGGC
Organism: Rhodoferax sp. TS-BS-61-7; assembly: GCF_002943465.1. Lineage (GTDB taxonomy): Bacteria > Pseudomonadota > Gammaproteobacteria > Burkholderiales > Burkholderiaceae_C > Allorhodoferax. The sequence continues at coordinate 379,796 of NZ_PTQY01000003.1, read as the reverse complement.
CTTGTTGGCCATGGTCTTCAGGCGTTTGGGCAGGTCGTGTGCTTCGGGCCGCGGAATGATCGGGTACCAGACTGCGTAAGTGCCGGTGGCAAAACGCAGCAGCGCGTCGGCCACCATGTCGAGCACACGGCCATAGTCGTTTTTAACCTCGTAGCTGGGGTCGCACAACACCAGCGCACGGCGTGAGGGCGGTGGCAGAAACTTCTTCAGCCCTTCAAAACCATCTTCGCGCAGGATGGCTACCTGGCGGCCCGCTTCCAGCTGGGCTACGTTGGCGGTCAGGGTTTTGGTGTCGGTGGGGTGCAGCTCGTAGAGTTTGAGCTTGTCACGCTCGCGCAGCAGACTCTGGATGATGAAGGGGGAGCCGGGGTAGACGCTCCAGTGGTCGGTGTTGTTGAAGCCCGCGACCATGTCCACATAGTCTTGCAACACGGGGGCAAACGGTTGTTTGGGCTTGGTGGCGACCAGTTTCAAAAAGCCTTCGGCGGCTTCTTCGCTGGTTTTGGCGTAATCACCGTCCAGGCGGTACAGACCCGCACCTGCATGTGTGTCGAACACATTCAAGGCGGTGTCTTTCTGCGTCATATGGCGCAGCACTGCCAGCAGGACGGTGTGTTTAAGGACGTCGGCATGGTTGCCGGCGTGAAAGGCGTGGCGGTAACTGAACATCCCCTATGATACCCACGCAGGGCACCCACGCTACAGGCGTATTCGTTGGACACAGGGGCCCGCAAGTTCCGCAAGGCTTCGTGCCGCGATCTCTACACAGTTACAGAATGCGTGAAAGTACATCCCCGCCCAATACGTCTGCCGTGCCTCCTTTGGGGCATGTAGACGCGTTGCCGTCTGGTGCCATGCTGGGCGAATTTGAAGTTCAGTCACTGTTGGGCGTAGGCGGATTTGGCATGGTGTACCGAGGGTATGACCACACCCTGCACCGGCCTGTGGCTATCAAAGAGTACATGCCATCGGCGCTGGTTGGGCGTGATGCCAGCCTGGCGCTCACGGCCCGCTCTACTGCCGACAACCAGCCCTTTCAGAGCGGCCTGCAGTCTTTTATCGACGAGGCGCGCTTGCTGGCGCGTTTTGAGCACCCCTCGCTGGTCAAGGTATACCGTTTCTGGGAGGCCAACAACACCGCCTACATGGCCATGCCTCTCTACGAGGGCGTCACGCTCAAGGAGGCTAGGCGCCGAATGAGTGGCCCGCCGCCTGAGGCTTGGCTGCGCCAGGTGCTGTGGTCGGTGCTGGAAGCGCTGCGGGTTCTGCATGACAACGCGATGCTGCACCGTGATGTGTCTCCCGACAATATTTTCTTGCAGGATGTGGGGCCACCGGTGTTGCTGGACCTGGGCGCGGCCCGGCGTGCCATTCTTGACAGTAGCCACAAACACACAGCCATTCTGAAGGTCAATTACGCCCCGATCGAGCAATATGCCGATGCGCCCGACCTGCGGGAGGGACCCTGGACCGATTTGTACGCCCTGGCCGCGGTGGTGCATGGCTGTGTCTGCAATGAGTCACCCTTGCCGGCTACCTTTCGGGTGGTGCGCGACCGCATGCCACCCTTTGCCCAAGTCGCGCAGACCGCACAAACGCACTTTGGTCAAGCCTATGCGCCCGAATTTGTGCGTGCTGTTGCCCATGCGCTGGCTATAGAGCCCGACCACCGCCCGCAAAGTGTGGACGCGTTTGCCGAGGAAATGCAGCTGTTGTCGCCCTCGGACATGGCACGCTTTGATTGGCGCGAGGCCCTGGGCACGGGCGTGACGCTGGAAACTGACGTGCCGCCAGTCGTCACGCACACCACGGCCTTGTTGACCACCCAACCAGCCCCGCAGCCGCGCACCCAGTCTCTGGGGGCCAAGCGCAGCCGCGGGGAAGGGCGCGATAGCAAGGCCACCCGTGCATCGCCTCGCAAACGCGCTTCCGCCGAACGCAAAAACCGGCCTTCGGCCTCCGCCCGCTGGGTGGGCTGGGGGGTGTTTGTTGTCGTTGTAGTTTTGCTGCTGGTTAGCGCTTACATGGCCTTGCGCAAGCCCTCGGCCACCTTGGAGCAGGCGCCGCCCGCCTTGGCGACCCGTGCGCCGGTCCTGGTGGAGGACGCCGCGCTGGTCGCAGCCAGTGCCCCGGTAGTCAGTCCGGCGCTGGCGGCCCCGGCCGTCCCTAAGCCGGTGATCCCGAAAGTGCCTCCCTCTGCGCTGGAAAAGCCTGTGCCGGCCGTGCCGATCAGGCCTTCCCGCGCAGAGGCAAAACCCGCCGCAGGGCCCGTGTCGACCCCTGTTGCCCCCGTGGCTCCGGTTGAGCTTTGCGTGAATGCCAGTGTGTGGACTCGCAGCATGTGCGTCTACCAGGAGTGCCAAAAGGCAGAGTACGCGCAGCTGCCTGTGTGCATTGCTGACCGCAAGCGCTGGGAGAGCCAAAACAACAAGGCGCAGAGCCCCTGACACAGGAAATTTGGATTTCCCAGCACTTTTTGTATAATCGAGGGCTTCGCAGCGCTTTAGTGGTTCCGCGGCGAAGTTGCCAAAAGCGCCTAGCGCCCCGGCAAACCCCACCTAAGAGATTCCCATCAGAGGAACGCCGACCGTGGAAAAGAGCCCTGCAAACCCCTTCTTTTAAAGAGAAATCTCATGTCTACTTTCAGCGCAAAACCCGCTGAGGTCGTGCACGAGTGGTTTGTGATTGACGCGACCGACAAGGTCCTCGGACGAGTAGCCAGCGAAGTTGCTCTCCGTTTGCGCGGCAAACACAAGGCCATTTACACGCCTCACGTCGATACCGGTGACTTCATCGTCATCATCAACGCATCCCAATTGCGTGTCTCTGGTGCCAAGCCCATTGACAAGGTGTACTACAGCCACTCCGGCTACCCCGGTGGCATCTCTGCCATCAACTTCCGCGACATGCAAGCCAAGTTCCCTGGCCGCGCTTTGGAAAAAGCCGTCAAGGGCATGTTGCCCAAGGGTCCTCTGGGTTACGCCATGATCAAGAAGCTCAAGGTCTACGGCGGTGCTGAACACCCCCACACAGCCCAGCAGCCCAAGGTTCTGGACATTCCCGGTATTTCTCCCGCAGCAGTGAAACGTGAGGCCGCCAAATGATCGGTGAATGGAACAATGGCACCGGCCGTCGCAAATCCAGCGTCGCCCGCGTGTTTCTGAAAAAAGGCTCCGGCCAAATCGTGGTGAACGGCAAGGCTATCGAAAACTTTTTCGGTCGTGCAACTTCCATCATGATTTGCAAGCAGCCTCTGCTGTTGACGAACCACGCTGAAACGTTTGACATCATGGTCAACGTTGCAGGCGGCGGCGAGTCCGGCCAGGCTGGTGCAACTCGCCACGGCATTACCCGCGCTTTGATCGACTACGACGCTACCCTCAAGCCCGTCTTGAGCCAGGCTGGCTTCGTGACACGTGATGCACGTGAAGTCGAACGTAAGAAGGTCGGCTTCCACGGCGCTCGCCGTCGCAAGCAGTTCTCCAAGCGTTAATCGCCAGCAACGAATCGTTGCAATTGCAAAAGCCGCCAGGGTGCAAATCCTGGCGGCTTTTGTTTTGCGGGCTGCTAGACTTCGCCCTCCATGAGATTCCGCCTACTCCGTCGCCGCCTCACCATCAGTGCGCCCCGCATGGCCGTGCGCAGCGCTTTGCCCTGGCCGTTTCGCTGGGCGGTACTGGCCATCGTGCTGGGGTTTTGCGCGGCCATCGGTTTGTGGGCGTTTGAGTTTGGCAAAGACATTGCAGGCTTGGAAAAGGGCTCTAAAGAAGAATTGATGCAGTTGCGGACCGAAGTCACCGCACTGCGGGGTGAGTTGGCGGCCGTCAAGGCAGAGCGCGATGAGGCGCAGTCGGTGGCCAATACGGCCGATACCCTGGTAACTGCCGAAAAAGCTTCGCATGAAAAACTACTGGCGCAGGTCAAGCAGCTGGAAGCGGACAACCGTCTGCTGCGCGACGATTTAGGGTTCTTTGAGAAACTGATTCCTGCGGGGGCCGTGGAAGGTCTAGCGATTCGCGGTTTACAAGCAGAATTGATTGCCCCGTCAACGCTAAAATGGCAAACGCTGGTGATGCAGCCGGGTCGCAACACGCAAGAGTTCAATGGTCGTTTGGAAATAACTTTTGTGGGCACGGTGAATGGCAAACCCTGGACCGCAACCTTGCCCGATGGCGCCATGCCCATCAAGGTCAAGCAGTACGGACGCATGGAGGGCGAGTTGGCGCTTCCTCCTCAGGTGCTTGTCAAAAGTGTCTCGGCACGGGTTCTTGAGGGTTCGGTCGTTCGCGCGACCCAGACCATCAAGCTGTAGTGTTTACAGAGGTTCACCATGTTCAATAAGAAGAAACAGCCCCCGATCAAAAGCCTGATTGCAGAAGGTACCCAGATAGAAGGTAATGTGGCCTTCTCGGAGGGCCTGCGTGTGGATGGCGCCATCATTGGCAATGTGCTGGCCAGCGATGGAGGTGCCAGCATTCTTGTCATCTCCGATTCCGCCAGTATTACGGGCGAAATCACCGCGGACCACATCATTGTTAATGGCACCGTGAAGGGCCCCATCCATGCCCGCCACATGCTGGAGCTGCAACCCAAAGCCCGCATTGAAGGCGACGTGGAGTACGCGGCCCTGGAGATGCACCAAGGTGCCCTGATCGCTGGCCAGTTGCGCCCGATGCTGGACAATGAAGAAAAACCCACACTGAAACTAGCGGCAAATAACCAGTAAAAGAATTCCCGAGCGGATTCCTGTACTATTTGCCCCATCTTGATTGAGACCGGAGTCCGCCATGAGCGCCGTTGCAGAAAACATCCAAACCGAAATGCCCGCCCCCATCCTGTTCACTGACAGCGCAGCTGCCAAGGTGGCAGACCTGATTGCGGAAGAAGGTAACCCCGACCTGAAGCTGCGCGTGTTTGTGCAGGGTGGCGGTTGCTCCGGTTTTCAGTATGGTTTCACCTTTGATGAAATCACCAATGAAGACGACACCACCATGACCAAAAATGGGGTCTCTCTGTTGATTGACGCCATGAGTTACCAGTACCTGATGGGTGCAGAGATCGATTACAAAGAAGACCTGCAGGGTGCGCAGTTTGTGATCAAGAACCCCAATGCCACGTCGACCTGTGGTTGCGGTTCCTCGTTTTCGACCTGAGTGTTGCAGCCCTGCTTAGGCAGGGTAGATTGCACCGAGTATGCGGGCGCCTTGGGCGCCCGTTACTTTTGGCAGGCTCGCGGTCTGGCGCAGGCAGGTTTGCCGCGCCAGCCAGGCAAAGGCCGTAGCCTCCACCTGCAAGGGCGGCAGGCCCCTGGCTTGTGACGACAGTACTTGGCAGCCCGGCAGATGGTGTGTCAGGCGCTGCATCAAATGGGTGTTCAGGGCGCCGCCGCCACAGACCACCAGTGTGCGGCAAGCCGGTGCGGTGGTGTGCAGGGCCTGTGCGCAAGATTGGGCGGTCAGCTCCGTCAGAGTGGCTTGCACATCCTGGGCCCGCAAATTTTCAAAAACACGCAGATGGTGGGCTAACCAATCGGCGTTGAACAAGTCCCGTCCCGTGCTCTTGGGCGGCGGTTTGGCAAAGAAGGGTTCAGAAAGCAGGGTGGCCAGCAAGCCCGGGTCGACCTTGCCACTGGCGGCCCAGTGTCCGGCGTCGTCAAATGCCTGGCCAGTGTGGGTGTGGCACCAGCCGTCCATCAGCGCGTTGCCTGGCCCGCAGTCAAAACCCAGAACTGGAGTGTCGGATGCCGGGTCCAACACGGTGATATTGGAAATGCCGCCAATGTTCAACACCGCCTGTGTTGCGTCGGGGCGCCCAAAAAAAGCCTGGTGAAAAGGCGGCACCAGCGGAGCACCCTGGCCACCTGCGGCGACATCCCGGCTGCGGAAGTCGGCCACCACGTCAATGCCGCACAACTCGGCAAGCAAGGCCGGCTGGTTGAGTTGAAGGGTGTAGCCGGTGCCGTCGAACTCCTGGGGGCGGTGGCGCACGGTTTGTCCGTGGGCACCGATGGCGCGTACCGCATGGGCGGGGGTGAGCGTGTGTGCCAGCAAGGCCTGCACCACACCGGAGTAACTTCGTACCAAGGCGTTGCCGGCCAAGGCGGAACGGTGCAGCTCGTTGGGGCCGTCACGGTTCAGCGCCAACAGTTCTGCGCGCAAATCTGGGGGGAATGGGGCGTTGCTGTGGTGCACCACACGCATCTGTCCGTTGGCAAAGTCGGCCAGCACGCCGTCCACGCCGTCCAGCGACGTGCCGGACATCAGTCCGATGTACAGCTCAGACACTGGGTGGTTTTACTCTGCGCTGGCCAGGCTGACCTGGGCTGCGGCAGTGAGCTGGGCACGGACTTCGGCCGCTGCCCGGTCGAAAAGGGGCTTGGCGGATGCGGTGACGGGGACCGACTCGCTTTGGCGGGCAATGGTCAGTGGGTCGTGGTGCACGCCGTTGACGCGGAATTCAAAATGCAGATGTGGCCCGGTGGCCCAGCCTGTGGAGCCCACCGCGCCAATGTTCTGGCCCTGGTTGACGCTCTGGCCTTTTTTGACCCCAATGCGGCTCAGGTGGGCGTACACGGTGGTCTGGTTGTTGCGGTGTTTGACCATCACAACATTGCCAAAGCCGTTTTGCACGCCCGCAAAATCCACCACGCCATCGGCCACCGTGCGGACCGGCGTGCCGGTAGCGGCGGCGTAGTCCACGCCCAGGTGGGCGCGCCATTTTTGCAGGATGGGGTGAAATCGCATCTTGAAGCCGCTGCTCACGCGCGAAAACTCCATCGGTGAGGCCAGGAATGCACGGCGCAGGCTGTCCCCTTCCAGCGTGTAATAACCGCCCTTGGGAGCGGCGCCAGAGGCTGTGGGTTCGCGGAACCACATGGCTTGGTGGGCCTTGCCAGCATTGACAAACTCGGCACTCAGCACGCGGCCGGAACGCAAAGGTTCGCCGTCGCCTTCCAGGGTTTCGTAGACCACCGAGAAGCGGTCGCCTTTGCGCAGTGCGCGGTGGAAGTCGATGTCACCCGAGAAGATTTCGGCCAGTTGCACGCCAATGGCATCGGGCAGGCGGGCGTCGTCGGTGGCGGCAAACAAAGAAGTCTGGATGGTGCCGCCGCCCAAGCGGGTGGAGGCCACCAGGGGCAGGGTTTCCAGCTGGGCTGTGAAGCCTATGCCATTTTTACGGATGCTCAGGCGCTTGAAGGTGCCGTCGTCCAGCGGGCTCCAGCGGGCGGTCAGGCCCAGCAGCGACTGCTGGCTGTCTACTTCTGCCGTGACATTGCGGCCGGCACGGCCCAGCAGCACCTGCTGCACCTGGCTATTCGAACGCAGAAACGCCGCCGCGGCCGCATCAAACACCCCCAGGCGCTTGAGCAGGCTATCCGCAGTGTCGGTAGAGCGCGTGACCTCGGACCGGTACAGCGGAATGGCAGGAAATGCGGTCAGCGTCACGTTGGATTCGCTGGTTTGCAGAGGGATGGATTCGACCACGGTGCGCACAGGCAGGTCGGCCGCATCGGGCGCCAGGTTGGCGACCGCAAAAGTGGCGCCGGTACCGCCCACCAACAGGGCTGCCACGACGGCTGTAATGCGTTTGGGGTGGCGTTCTGTCAGGTCGCGTGCGAAGACAAGACAGGTCTCAACGGCTTGGATCAATCCGTGTTTCAAAATCTGGGACTCCGGTGGATGGGGCGGCACGACTAAAATCCAGCCGCTGGCAACGAACACGTTGCAGGAGAGAGCCCGCAGTATAGCGGTCGCATACCCCCCGGCAACAAGAAAAAACCCTTATGAATCAAGCCTTAAGCCCCCAATTAGTTGTAAGCGATCGTGTCCGCGAAGCCCTGGCCGTGACCCTGCGTGGCGTGGAAGAACTGCTGCCGCAAGACGAGTGGGTGAAAAAGCTCGCCAAGTCGGAGGCCACCGGCACCCCCTTGCGTATCAAGCTGGGGCTGGATCCCACCGCGCCTGACATCCACATCGGCCATACCGTGGTGCTGAACAAGATGCGGCAATTGCAAGATCTGGGCCACACGGTCATTTTCTTGATTGGCGACTTCACCAGCATGATTGGCGACCCGTCCGGCCGCAACAGCACGCGCCCGCCGCTGACCGCCGAGCAGATCAAGGCGAATGCCGAAACCTACCGCGCCCAGGCTGACAAGATCCTGGACCCCACCAAAACCGAGCTGCGCTACAACAGCGAATGGAGCGACCCGCTGGGTGCGCGCGGCTTGATCCAGCTGGCCAGCCGCTACACCGTGGCGCGCATGATGGAGCGCAACGATTTCCACGACCGCTTCAAGGCCGGTACCCCGATTGCGGTGCATGAGTTTTTGTACCCGCTGATGCAGGGCTATGACTCGGTGGCGCTCAAGAGTGACCTGGAGCTGGGCGGTACCGACCAGAAGTTCAACCTGCTGATGGGCCGCACGCTGCAGGCCGAATACGGCCAGGAGCCGCAATGTATCTTGACCATGCCGCTGCTGGAGGGCCTGGATGGCGTCGAGAAGATGTCCAAGAGCAAGAACAACTACATCGGCATCAGCGAGGACGCCAACACCATGTTCGCCAAGGTGTTGAGCATTTCCGACGTGCTGATGTGGAAGTGGTACACGCTGTTGAGCTTCAAGAGCGAGGCCGAGATTGCCGCGCTGAAGGCGGAGGTGGACGGTGGGCGCAACCCCAAGGACGCCAAAGTGGCGCTGGCCAAGGAAATCACGGCGCGCTTCCACAGTGCGGCGGCGGCGGATGCTGCCGAGCAGGACTTCATCAACCGTAGCAAGGGTGGTGTGCCCGACCTGATCGACGAGATCAGCCTGCCCCTGGGCGAGGGCGGTGCGGCGATTGGTATTGGCGCACTGCTCAAGTCCGCCGGCTTGGCGGCTTCCAGCGGCGAAGGCAACCGCCTGATTGACGGCGGCGGCGTGCGCATTGACAGCAATGTGGTGAGCGACAAGGGCTTGAAGCTTGGCGCGGGCACCTACGTGCTGCAAGTGGGCAAGCGCAAGTTTGCCCGCGTGACACTCGCCTAAATCGCGCGATGCTGGCACTGGTGCAACGGGTGCGGCGCGCCCAGGTGACGGTGGGCGGTGCCCTGGTCGGCAAGATTGACCAGGGCCTCTTGGTGCTGGTGTGTGCCGAACAGGGTGATACCGAGCTGCAGGGCGACAAGCTTTTGGCCAAGCTGCTGAAGCTACGCATCTTCAGCGATGCGGAAGGCAAGATGAACCGCAGTGTGCAGGACCTGGACGGTGCGGGACTGCTTGGTGGCCTGCTCATCGTGAGCCAGTTCACCTTGGCGGCCGACACCTCAGGCGGCAACCGGCCCAGTTTCAAGGGGGCTGCTGCACCCGAGGACGGGCGGCGACTCTACGACTACTTTGTCGCTCAGTCGCGTTTGGCGCACCCCATCGTGCAGACCGGCATTTTTGCGGCGGACATGCAGGTTGAGTTGGTCAATGATGGGCCGGTCACCATTCCGATGCGGGTGGTGCCTGTTATCTGATTGCTATTGATTTAGTAGCTGCTTGCGCAGTATTCGCGTGGGCTAGGAGCTGAAAAGACTGCAATTCTTTGGTATTTGCACGCGAGGGGATGGGGTCTGCGTTTTGCTTCGTGTCCCCCGCCCGCTGCGCGGGCTCCTCCTTTACCTACGCAAAACGCAGACCCCATCCCCTCGCTGGGCGCGTCGGAAAACCAAGAGCATGTTGGCGTAACAAGGTCCCAGACACTCGCAGGAGCAGTGGGGTCGTGCATTTTGCGTAGGTAAAGGAGGAGGCCCCGTAGGGGCCGGGGGACACGCAGCAAAATGTGCGGCCCCGCTGCTCCGAAGCGCGCACCAAAACAAAAACTCAGTAGGGGTTCTTAAACCCGAGTCGCGCCATGATCTCCGTCTCGCGCAACTCCATCACTTCCGCATCCTCATCCAACTCATGGTCCCAGCCCTGCGCATGCAAGGTGCCATGGACGATCATGTGGGCGTAGTGTTCTTCCAGCGTCTTCTTCTGCTCCTTGGCTTCCTTGGCAATCACTGGCGCGCACAGCACCAGATCGGCGGTCACCACGGGCTCTTGCGTGTAGTCAAAGGTCAGTACATTGGTGGCGTAATCCTTCTGGCGGTACTCGCGGTTCAGCGTCTGGCCCTCTTCGGCGTCGACGATGCGTACCGTGATTTCACCGTCCACCTCCAGCGTGTTGCGGATCCAGCGGATCACCTTGTGGCGCTTGAGCGCGGCGCGGTGTTTGTCGGCGTCTTTGAGTTTGCCAAATTGCAGGGAAAGAGAGAGTTCGGGCAGCATCAACGGGCCTTGGCAGAAGTGGTTTTGGGAGAGCGGGTTTTGGGCAGGCCCACGCGGGGCAGTTCCACCTCGGGGTCGGGAATGGCGATGCGTGGCAGGTCTTCCAGGCGTGCCGCATCGTAGGCGTCCACAATGCGGGCCACCAGCGGGTGGCGCACGATGTCGGCGCTGGTCAGGCGGGTGATGGCAATGCCCGGCGTGCGGCGCAGGATGCGCTCGGCGTCCACCAGGCCGCTGAGCTGGGTTTTGGGCAGGTCAATCTGGCTCACGTCGCCCGTGATGACGGTCTTGGTGCCAAAGCCCACGCGTGTGAGGAACATCTTCATCTGCTCGGGCGTGGTGTTCTGCGCCTCGTCCAGAATCACAAACGCGTTGTTCAGCGTGCGCCCGCGCATAAAGGCCAGCGGGGCAATTTCCAGCTGCTGGCGCTCAAAGGCCTTGTGCACCTGGTCGTAGCCCATCAGGTCGTAGAGCGCGTCATACAGCGGGCGCAGGTAGGGGTCCACCTTCTGGTTCAGATCGCCAGGCAAAAAGCCTAAGCGCTCCCCGGCTTCCACGGCGGGGCGCGTCAACACAATACGTTGCACGGCACTGCGCTGCAACGCATCCACGGCGGCGGCCACGGCCAAATACGTTTTGCCGGTACCGGCGGGGCCAATGCCGAAGGTGATGTCGAACTCGGCGATGTTGTCCAGGTACACGGCCTGGTTCTGGCTGCGCGGTTTCAGGTCGGCGCGACGGGTGGACAGCGTGGGGCCATCGGCGTCCGCGCCACCGTCGCCGCTGAGCATGAGCTGCACGGTGGAGGCGGCAATCGGGCGGCCGGCAATTTCGTACAGCGCCTGCAGCATCTCCATGGCACGCTGGGCTTGGGCTTTGGCGCCTTCCACCTTGAACTGCTCGTGGCGGTGGGCAATGCGCACCTCCAGTTCGCGCTCGATGGTGCGCAGGTGTTCGTCGGTCGGGCCACACAGGTGCGAGAGGCGGCTGTTGTTCAGCGGGGTGAAGATGTGTTTGAGAATCAAGCTGATAATCCGGCAGGGCTAGGGGGGCGCCAAGGCTGGCGTTACCCTGCATTGTCCCCAATGTTCGGCCGCCAGGCCACACCTCCCGCTACAACCCCAGGCAAAAGACCATGATCGGCAAACTCTCAGGCACCCTCAGCGACAAAAACCCCCCGCAGGTCATCGTGGACTGTGGCGGTGTGGGTTACGAGGTGCAGGTGCCCATGAGCACCTTCTACAACCTGCCGGCCGAAGGCCAGAAGGTGAGCCTGCTGACCCATTTTGTGGTGCGTGAGGATGCGCAAATCCTCTACGGTTTTGGCTCCGCCAAAGAGCGCGAGGCCTTCCGTGAACTCATCAAAATTTCGGGCGTGGGCCCGCGCACGGCGCTGTCGGTGCTGTCGGGCATGGACGTGGGCGACCTGGCCCAGGCGGTGACGCTGCAGGAGGCCGGGCGCCTGGTCAAGGTGCCGGGCATTGGCAAGAAGACCGCCGAACGCCTGCTGCTGGAACTCAAGGGCAAGCTGGGCGCCGACATGGGCGCACCGCTGGGCGGCGCCAGCGATGCGCAGAACGACATCTTGCAAGCGCTGCTGGCCCTGGGCTACAGCGACAAGGAAGCCGCCGCCGCCCTCAAGGCGCTGCCCAAGGATGTGGGCGTGAGCGACGGTATCAAGCTGGCCCTCAAGGCATTGGCAAAATAGGCCTCTAGCGCCCGTGGATATTGCGCAAGAAGCTACTGAATTTATAGCAAGTCACTGCGCCTCGCGCACCGGACGGCCGTTCAGGGCTTGCACCGGGCGCGCATTGTTGGGGTAGAGCTGGGTGAAGAGTTTGAGCTGGCTGCGGCTCAGTGAGGTGGGCTGTTTGAGCACCATCCACAACACGCCCTCGGAACAGGGCGGCGTGGTCAGCGAGCCCATGAACTGGTAGTAGCGCTGGTCGGCCGGCAGCAGTTCGTTGAGGTTGAGCAACTCGCGCGGCATGCGCACGCGGTCGCCTGCGTCCAGCGGCATATAGGTCCACACCTTGTCCACCATGGGGTTGGCCTCGCCGGGCTGCAGCAGTACGGCCACCACCGCCAGCTGGCCCTCGTCGCTCTTGTGCACCAGGTGCGCCACCATGGCGGCACGCTGCCCGTTGATTTGTTCCTCGGACGGTGAATGGAAGTGGAACTGCAACAGCTGGTAGCGTGCGCCCCGCACAGTGATGCTGTTTTCGCCCTGCACATCCACCTGGATGGTGTGGCCGTTGTTGATCACCGTGCCATTGCTGGGTGCATAGTTGAACTTCACCGGTTCGGCCGGCCCCTGCAAGGTGTTGCCGTCTTCGATGTTGATAGGAGACTGGCGTTTGCCCAGGGCGCAGACGTTGAAGTCGGGTTTGAGCTTGCCCCAGGCCTGCGGGCCGGCTTCGCCCTCGTACGACCAGTGCACGTCGCCACCATGGGCGTCCGCCGCATGCGCAGCCGGTGCCATCTGTACGGTCTGGCCGTGGCCCACCAGGGCGGCGGCGCGGGCTTGGGCGCTGGTGGTGTGTGTGCTCCTGGTGCTCACGGGCGCCGGTGTGCCGTTGCCCGCCGCTTTGCCGCTGACCACGATGGTGAGTTTCTTCTTACCTGGCACCGCAGTACCCAGCGCCTCACGCAGCTGGTCGCCCACTTCTTTGGGGCTGGATGCACTGGTGGCCGTGATGTCGGCTGTTGGTTTTTTGACCCCACTTTTGGGCGCTGGGGGCGGGTCGTTTGCGTTGGCCAGACCGGTCAACAGCAGCAGGGCGCAAAGAAGGGCGGGCGAACGGGGTGTACGCCGTGCCAGGCGGCGGTGCAAGGCTGGTGGGCGGAAGAGCATGGGGGCGTGGCCTTTCAGACGTGCACGGACGGGAATGGGGGCTTGGCTTTTGTATCGGCAGTTGTGGCCCGCTTCTTGAGCTGCGGCCATCGCAGGCTATAGTGGCAGCCCACCCCGCGTTTCGCCCATTTTGCAACCTACAGGCCCTTTGCGTGAGCATCCAGACCGACGATTTTGCTGTTCCCCCCTTGCCCGCTGGCACCAGCAGGGTGGTGTCTGCCGCCCCCACTTCGAGCAGCGAAGAAGCGATTGAGCGCGCCCTGCGCCCCAAGCTGCTGGACGAGTATGTGGGCCAGACCAAGGTGCGTGAGCAGTTGGAGATTTTCATTGGTGCGGCGCAAAAACGCGGCGAAGCGCTGGACCACGTGTTGCTGTTTGGCCCGCCCGGCCTGGGCAAGACCACGCTGTCCCACATCATTGCCCACGAGCTGGGTGTGAACCTGCGCCAAACCAGCGGCCCCGTGCTCGAAAAACCCAAGGACCTGGCTGCGCTGCTGACCAACCTGGAAAAGAACGACGTTCTGTTCATCGACGAAATCCACCGCCTGTCGGCCGTGGTGGAAGAAATCCTCTACCCCGCGCTGGAGGATTACAAGATCGACATCATGATCGGCGAGGGCCCCGCCGCGCGCAGCATCAAGCTGGACTTGCAGCCCTTCACCTTGGTGGGCGCCACCACGCGCGCGGGCATGCTGACCAACCCGCTGCGTGACCGTTTTGGCATCGTGGCGCGGCTGGAGTTTTATACCAACGAAGAGTTGGCCCGCATCGTCAAGCGCAGCGCAGTGCTACTGGGCGTGCCGATGGACGAAGACGGCGGCTTCGAGATCGCCCGCCGTTCGCGCGGCACCCCGCGTATTGCCAACCGCCTGTTGCGCCGCGTGCGCGACTACGCCGAAGTCAAGGGCAGCGGCACCATCACGCTGGACATGGCCAACCGCGCACTCGCCATGCTGGACGTGGACCCGCAAGGACTGGACCTGATGGACCGCAAACTGCTGGAGGCGGTGATCCACCGCTTTGACGGTGGCCCGGTAGGGCTGGACAACATTGCCGCCAGCATTGGCGAAGAGCGCGAAACCATTGAAGACGTGATCGAGCCCTACCTGATTCAGCAAGGCTACCTGCAGCGCACACCACGCGGGCGCATTGCCACGCTGGCCGCTTACCGCCACCTGGGGGTGACGGCGCCCGCCGGTCCGGCGGTGGACCTGTTGGGCGACTGAGGGCGCTACCCCCGCGTAGCCGGGGCCTGGTGCAGGCGCGCCAGCACGTGGTGCACGATCAGCAACTGCGCGGCGTAGTAGGTCAGCAAAATCCAGAACGGGGCCAGGGGTAAGGGGGTGAGGAACTTGTTGATGGCAATCAGCGAGTCGCTGAGCATGAACACACAGGCCCCCACCGCTACCCAGCGCGATGCCGCATCGCCCTGCACACTGGCCCGTGACCAGGCCTGCGCAGCCATGAGGCAGATGACGGTGACATAGGCGCCCACGGCGCCCTTGAGCACCGGGTCGCCCAGGCTGCCCCACAGCACCGCAACCATCAGTGCGCCAAAGGCCAGCAGGCCCCACAGCATCTTGCGCTGCACGAACCAGCCCACGCCCTGGCGGAACAAGGCGATGTAGAACAGGTGGGCCACCAAAAACGACGCCAGACCGGGGATGAAGTAGTCGCCCGGCAGCATGAGGAACACATCCCCACCCAGCGAAAACAGCAAGGCAGCCAGCAGCAGTGCCACGGATTTTTTATCAAATTGGCCTCTAGACCTCATGGATGCTGCGCAAGCAGCTACAAAAACCATAGCGATGATCATGACCAAGGGCTTGGTCAGCAGGTAGTAGGGCAGCAACTCCATGGCGCCCAGCGTGGCCAGGGCCGCGGCTTCCACCATCAGCACCTCCAGAGCGCTCAGGGTGTGTTGCAGGTAGCGGCCCAGCGCCCACACCCCAGCCGACAGGGCCACGCAGCCCACCGCTGCGTGGGCAAAACTCAAACCGTCTGCCACCCACAAATAGCCCGCTACGGCGCCCAGCAACACCACAAACTGCAAGCCGGCAAACCACTGCTGGCCTGTACTCAGCACCGGGTTGAAGGTCTGCACCTGCGCCAGCGTGAAGGCGGGCTTAGGGTGGGCGGCAGCCAAGTCCGCAGGCTGCCAGCCCGGTGGTTTGAACCACACGCGCAACTTGTCGCTCCAGCGGCGGGTGGCCCAGCTGTCCTTGGCCAGGCCCCAGTAGACGTCGGCATTGGCCCACAGCGGGTCCCAGCTGTTGAGCGGGCCGCGCGTGCCATAGACGCAGGGCTCCTTTTCTTCGGTAAAGGTGCCAAACATGCGGTCCCACAGCACAAGAATGCCGCCGTAGTTTTTGTCGATGTACGGGTCGTTCACCGCGTGGTGCACGCGGTGGTTGCTGGGCGAGCAGAACACGCGGTCAAACCAGCCCAGCTTGCCCACCTGCTCGGTGTGCACCCAGAACTGGTAGAGCAGGTCGATAAGGGCCACGATGCCGAAGATCAACGGCGGCACACCGGCCACGGCCATCGGCAGGTAAAAGACCCAGCCGAACAAGGTGCCGCTGCTGGTCTGGCGCAGGGCGGTGGAGAGGTTGTAGTGCTGACTTTGGTGGTGCACCACATGGGCCGCCCAAAACAGCGCCACCACGTGGCCGGCGCGGTGCAGCCAGTAGTAACAAAAGTCGTAAAACACCAGGGCCAGCACCACGCCGTACCAGGTTTTCCAGAACTCCAGATCCGGGAACAGGGCCACTGCGCCAAACACCGCGGTGTAAATGCCCACGCTCAGCACCTTGGTAAGCACACCACCCACCTGGCTCAGGATGCCCAGGCTGATGCTATTGATCGCGTCGTTGAGCCGGTAGGCCTGTGTACTGGGCACGCGGGCGGTGGCGCGGCGGCTCCAAAAGAACTCCAGGGCGATCAGCAGCAGGAAAACGGGGGTGGCGAATACGATGACTTTGCTCATGCCGGCATTTTTGCCGAGCAAGCGCTTGGTGCCGAGCGGGACAACCCTAGGGCGCTGTAGAGCGGCGCTTCTAGTTTTGTCGGAAGTCACGCCACTGCGTGCGCGTAAACCAGGCGCAGACAGCACCCAGCACTGCATAAAAGGCGAGCGTGCCCCAGGCGATGTCGGGGTAGTCCCAGGCGAAGCTCAACACGGCGGTGACGCTGATCAGGCACAGCAGGCCCGAAAGTACCGCCCACACCAGGGCCAGCCCGCGCTCCACCCCTGACTTGAGATGCTCCACCGTGTCCTGGGTCTGCTGCCAGGCTTCAGCCGCATCGGCCAGCGGACTGCGGTTTTGGGCGGCCAGGGCTTCGGCCACATTGGTCTGGCTGGCCAGTGCCGCGAAGTCGCCCTGCGCGGGCCGACGCGCGCGTTTGCGCCACCAGAACACCAGGAACAGCAGCACGATCACGGCCAGGATAAGCCCTATGTAGAGCAGCTGATCCTGCCACGGGACAGAGGCTGCGTGCACCCAGTAGTGGCCCATGCCGGTACTCCGTGTCAGGTGCTGGATTCGTCCAGCGTGCTTTCGTCCAGGTGGCCGGTGTCGGCCCAGCCCACCAGGGTCAGGGCGTCGGGCGTCCAGAGCAGGCGGTTGATGGCAGCATTGCTCAGCTCCCAGGTGCGCGGGGCGTGTAACTCTTGCTGCGTGGCCAAGCGGTATAGCATGTCCATCACGCCACCATGCGCCACCAGCACGATGTGTTCGCCCAGGTGCTGGGCGGCAATCTCGTTCACGGTGCGCGAGACGCGGGCTAACAGCTGTGTGGGTGTTTCGCCACCTGGCGGTGCAAAGTGCGGGTCACGTGTTTTCCAGCGGCGCGACTCTTCGGGCCACTGCTCGGCAATGGCGGCCCAGGTCTGGCCTTCAAACGTGCCAAAGCCACGTTCCCGCAGGCCGGTGTGCAGGCGCACCGTGCGTGCGCTAGGGGTGCTGCTGTGCTGCGCAATGGCCTGGGCGGTGGTGTGGGCGCGCGACAGGTCGCTGCTGTAGATGTGGTCAATGGCTTCATCGGCCAGCGCCAGTCCCACGCGCTGCGCCTGCCAGAGGCCGCGGTTGTTGAGGCCGATGTCGAGCTGGCCCTGGATGCGGGTGTCCACGTTCCAGGCGGTTTCGCCGTGGCGTACGGCAATGATGCGGGTGGCCGCCATTCAGCGTGTGTCCCGGCCTGCTGCAGGCAGCTCCACCACCACCCGGCGCTTGGTCGGAAGGGGATAGTCCTTGAGCGCGGCCTCCAGCATGGGGGGCAGCAGGTTTAGCGTGTCGCGCCAAGGGCCCTCGAAGACGGCCGCAGTTTCATAGGCCAGTTGGCCCGTGCCGCTGTCGCGCAGCAGCAGCTGGGTGCGGTGGCGGAACCAAGGGGTCTCCACGTTCATGGTCCACGGCCACTCTTCGTACACCAGCCCATTGGCACCCACCACCAGCTTGGGGCGCGGCGGGCGGTAGTGCGGGTTGCGCATGCCGTCCACCGACACATTCACCTGCACCAGGTAGCGAGCTGCGCTGTCATTGCGCTGCAGGCCGATGTGGTCCAGCGCCTCTTGCGCCAGCGCTTCGATCTGGTCTTGGTCGGAGCTGTCCGCTTGCGAGGGCAAGCGCTCGAACCGGTAGCTCGCGCCCGTGAGAGCCGGTGCGTTGCCTACAAAACTTTGCACATCGCTGTCGATCATGCGCGGCAGCGAACAGCCCGTGAGGGCCACCGCCGCCAGCAGGAGCAGGGTGCGTTGCAGCCAGGTGGAGTGCGCCATGTGTGGCTCCTTAGAGCGTGACCACTTGCACGCCTGGCAAGCCGCTCAGGCTGGGCAGTGCGGGGGCCGGGAACTCTTCCTCGTCAAAGGCCTTGTCACCATTCTCGTCTTCCAGGCCGGTGGGGCGGATGGCCTTGAAGTCGTGTTTGGTGTGGTCCATCAGGTGCGAAGGCACCACGTTCTGCAGCGCCGTGAACATGGTCTCGGCACGGCCCGGGTACTGCTTCTCCCAGTCGCGCAGCATATTGCCAATCTGCACGCGCTGCAAGTTGGTCTGGCTGCCGCACAACGAGCAGGGAATGATGGGGAATGCACGGTGCGCGGCCCAGCGAATCAGATCCTTCTCGGCCACATAGGCCAGCGGGCGGATCACCACAAACTCGCCGTTGTCGCTGGTCAGCTTGGGCGGCATGCCCTTGAGCTTGCCGCCGAAGAACATGTTGAGGAAGAAGGTTTGCAACATGTCGTCGCGGTGGTGCCCCAGCGCGAGTTTGTTGCACTTGAGCTTGCGCGCCACGTTGTACAGAATGCCCCGGCGCAAGCGGCTGCACAGGCTGCACATGGTCTTGCCCTCGGGGATGTTCTTCTTGACGATGGAGTAGGTGTCCTGCGTCTCGATATGGAACTCCACACCCAGCTTGGCCAGGTACTCGGGCAGGATGTGGTCAGGGAAGCCGGGCTGCTTCTGGTCCAGGTTGACCGCCACGATCTCGAAGCTGATGGGCGCGCGCTGCTGCATCTTGAGCAGGATGTCGAGCATGCCGTAGCTGTCCTTGCCGCCGGACATACACACCATCACACGGTCGCCTTCCTCAATCATGTTGAAGTCCATGATGGCCTGGCCCACCTGGCGGCACAGGCGTTTTTCCAACTTGTGCGTTTCGCGCTCGATTTTCAGCTCTTTGTCCCGGTTGGACGCCGCATGTGCGGCCTCTGCGGCTTCATCTTCTACCCACACTGCACTCATAGTTTTCTCCATTGCGCCATGCGCGCTTACCACTGGCCCGTCTCCATACGGATGGCCACTTCACAGTCTTCAAAAATTTCCAGCTTGGCAATCTTCACGCGCACACCCAGTACGCCGGGCAATTGCATCAGGCGGTGCGAGAGCTTGCCGATCAGCGTTTCCAGCAAGTTCACATGCTCGGCCGTGCACTCGGCGATGATGATTTGGCGCACCTTGCGGTAGTCCAGCACATGGTTGATGTCATCGTCGTGCGGCAACAGGGGCTGGGTACCCAGGCTCAGTTCGGCGTCCACCTGGATCGGCTGGGGCGCGGTTTTTTCCGATTCCAGAATGCCCAGGTTCGCGTCGAAACGCAGGCCCGTGAGGGTCAGGGTTTGGTGACCGGTGCTGGCCTTCATGTTCTCTTCACGCATTGGCGCCTTTCATGCGAAATACTTCAACGCCCACGCCCGCACAGTCGGGGTACACGTCGGGCTTTTGGGTGGACAGGCGCACGGCGCGCACCTGCGGATGGGCCAGCAACCGGGCGGCCAAATCGTCGCACAGGGTTTCCTGCAATTCCACGTGGCCTTGGGCAATGCGTGCGGCAATCACTTCGCGCACAAAGTCGTAGTCCACCACTTCGGCCAGCTTGTCGGCCTTGGGTGTGGTGCTGGCATAGGGCACAAACAACTCTACGTTGAACACCAGGCGCTGGGTCACGCCCTTCTCAAAGTCATGCGCGCCAATCTGCACCGGCACCACGTGGTCACGCAGGAACAGGCGGCGGCACTCCACGGCCAGGGTTTCAAACATACGGTCGCTCATGGCGCGGCTCCGTTGGCGGCGGGCACCATGAACATCACGTCGCGCGCCAAAGGCACCAGGTGCTGTCCGTTGTCCACGGCAATGGTCACACCGTTGATGGCGGGGTTTTGTGCCAGGAACACGCAGGTAGCAGCCACCTGGGCGGGGTCCAGCGGCGTGCGCTGCAGGTTCACCCGGGCGGCTTGGTCGAAGTTATCCTGGGTTTGCGGGCCGCTTAAAAACATCAGGCCTGGCGCTACGCCGCAGACGCGAATGGCAGGTGCCAGGGCCTGCGCCTGCAGGGCCACGGCACGCTCCAGCGCCAGTTTGGTCACGGTGTACGAGAAATAATCGGGGTTCAGGTTGAAAACCTTCTGGTCCAGCACGTGGAGGATGCTGCGCGCACCCGATGGCTCATTGGTATCGGTTTGCGCCATCAGGCTGGACAGCGACAAGGGCGCCAACAGATTCACCTCGATTTGCTGGCGCGCGCCGTCCACATCCATGGCCTGCCCGCTGTCGGGCTCAAAGCTGGAGGCGTTGTTCACCAAGCAGTGCAGTGGGCCGGATTGGGCAGCAATCTGTTGCACCATGGCGCGGCGGCTGTCTTCCTGGCCCAGGTCGGCCTGGATGGCATGGGCGGTGTAGCCCTGGGCGCGCAGCTTGGCGCACAGCGCCTCGGCCGCCTCGGCACTGCGCTGGTAGTGGCACCATACTTCCCACCCCGCCTGCGCAAACTGGGCGCACAGCAGCGCACCCAGGCGATGGGCGCCACCGGTGACGAGTACGCGTTTAAGCACCAAATAGTCCTTGAGCAGAGTGGGGGTGAGGGGGCAAGATAATCCTTGGCTTTACCAAACACGAGACCGTTGTTCATGTTCACTGCCGAAAGCATTCCGGCCAGCCTGACCCGAATTATCGCGGATGCCATCGAAAAAGCTGGCGGATGGCAGGGTTTTGACGCGTTTATGGGCCAGGCCCTCTACACGCCAGGCCTGGGTTATTACGCCAATGGCCTGTCCAAATTCGGCCAAATGCCCCAGGGCCTGCGCGGTGCCGAGGGCGTGGCGGGAGCCGGCAGCGACTTTGTTACCGCGCCTGAAATGACGCCGCTGTTTGGCCAGGCGCTGGCCCGCCAAGTGGCCCAGGTGTTGGCAGCTACGGGTACTGACGAGGTCTGGGAGTTTGGCGCGGGCACCGGCGCCTTGGCCCTGCAGCTGCTGGAGGCCCTGGGCGACCAGGTGCGCAGCTACACCATCGTGGACCTGTCCGATTCGCTCAAGGCGCGGCAGGCGCAGACGCTGACGGCCCACGCAGGCAAGGTGCGCTGGGTGAGCGCGTTGCCGGCCCAGATGCGCGGTGTGGTGGTGGGCAACGAGGTACTGGACGCTATGCCGGTGCAGCTGCTGGTGCGCAAAAGCGGCGTCTGGTTTGAGCGCGGCGTGGTGGTGGAGCAGGGCGCTTTGCAGTGGGGTGACCGGCCTACCGCGCTGCGGCCACCGGTCGAGATCGAGGGCGAGCACGACTACCTGACCGAGATTCACCCCCAGGGCGAGGCCTTTGTGCGCACGTTGGCGGACCGCCTGGTGCTGGGTGCTGCCCTGTTGCTGGACTATGGATTCCCGGAGAGTGAGTACTACCACGTGCAGCGCCACATGGGCACCGTGATGTGCCACCAAGCGCACCGCAGCGACCCGGACCCGCTGCAGGCCGTGGGCCTGAAGGACATCACCGCCCACGTCAATTTCACCGGCATCGCCTTGGCCGCGCAGGACGCGGGGCTGGACGTGCTGGGCTACACCAGCCAGGCCCACCTCCTGATCAACTGCGGCTTGGTGGAGGCCATGCAAGATGCGCCGCTACCGGAGCGCGTGGCGGCACAAAAGCTGATTCTGGAGCACGAAATGGGCGAGTTTTTCAAGGCCATCGCCCTGGGGCGTGGCGTTGACGCACCCTTGCTGGGCTTTGCACGCGGCGACCGGACCCACCGCCTGTAGGGTCTACGCCCGGCTCAGCACTGCGTGTGCCGGTACTGCTGCCAGCAGAGTTCGCGGATGCGTTGCTGGTCTGCCGCCAGCCGCCGCTGCGCCTCGTAGACGCGCTGGCGCTCTTCAGACTTGGCTTCGTACTCCTTGCGCTGCTTGTCTCTCTGCGCGGTGTCCGCCAGGCGTTGCATGTCCCGCTGCGCTTGCGACTCCGCCTGCATGGCACTGCGCAGGCTGCTCGATGCATCAGCGGCCATTTGCCGTTCACGCGCCTTGTCGTCGGCCTGCTGACGGGCCAGACGTTCCTCCGTCCGCTTGCGCTCTGCGTCTTCGCGCGCTTGGGCCTCTGCGGCCAGCTTTTTCTCTTCGACCACGGCCGCCTCGTGCGCTGCTCGGGCCTTGTCGCGCGCATGGGACATGTAGCCGCCTATGGCGAACATGGACAGCACGAGCAAGGCCCCGACATACAAGAAATTGGTGTACCAAGGCGGAGGCACTTCTTCCATGGCGATTTTGGGTGTTGTCCGCGGACGGTTGACATAGCTCAGCAGCTTGCGGTCATGGGCCGCGCGCATGTGGCTGTCAGACAAGATTTTGTGGGCTTCCCGGATGGCCAGTACTCGGGTAACGGCTTCGCTGTCCTGGGCCAGCTTGGCGTGGTTGTAGTGGTGCAGCGCTTTTTGGAGCGCTTGGTTAATTTCCTCCGGCGTGGCGTTGCCGGGAACACCCAGGACGTTGTATGCAGAATCCATGTCGCGGCTCCCCTGGCCGGTATTGTTTGTTTTATCGTGGCCAAATCATATACATGTAACAAGCCGTACACGGCGGCGCCGTAACGGCACGGTAACGCGCCCCCTTGCTTGCAAGTTAGTATCGGCCGCGAGTTTTAAGGAATGTTTAATCATGACGACCACCCACCGCACAGAGACCATTGAACGCACGCTCCGCCCCTGGGGCTGGTACGAGACCGTGTCGGAGGTGGCGGGCAACAAGATCAAACGCATCGGCGTACTGCCAGGCCAGCAGCTGAGCTTGCAAAAGCACCACCAGCGCGCAGAACACTGGGTGGTGACCCAGGGCACCGCCCGCATCACGCTGGATGACAAGGTGTTTGACCTGACCCAAGGCCAGCACTGCGACATCGCCGTGGGGCAGGTGCACCGCCTGGCCAACCTGACTACCGAGCCGGTGGAAATTGTGGAGGTGCAGTTTGGCGCCTACCTGGGCGAAGATGACATCGTGCGCTTGCAAGACGACTACGGTCGCCAGTAATTGAGGAACCCAAGCACCATGGCAACGACAACTTCAACTCCTTTTGTTCAACTGCCCGCGGGCTGCCCACCGGTGGCCTGTGTGGACATTGGCGGCACCAAAGTGGCCGTGAACATGGCCGACGCCCAAGGCGTGCGCGGCAAAGTATCGGAACCCACAGCCAAGGTGGGTAACAACGACGCGTTGGCGCAGCAAATCATCCGCCTGATTGGCGAGAGCTGTGCTTTGGCCGGCATTGCGGTGGCCGACATTTCTGCGGTGGGTGTGGCCACCTGCGGCCCGTTTGTCATCAATCAGGGCATGGTCGAGCTGGCTGGCCCCAACATTTGCGGCGGCTTGGCCGGCAAGGCCCGTGGCCTGCCCAACGACTGGACCACGGCCCTGCTGGAAGCCCCGCTGAAGGCGGTTTTCCCAAATGTGCGGGTGGAAAACGACGGCGTGGGAGCGTTGGAGGCGGAGCGCCGCTGGGGCGCCCTGCAGGGACAAGACAACTGTGCCTACGTGACCTGGAGCACCGGCATTGGCATGGGCCTGTGCGTGGACGGCCATATTTTGCGTGGCAAAAACGGCAACGCAGGGCACGCGGGCCACACCTTTGTGAGCACCAACGATGACGCCCTGTGCGGCTGCGGCTTGGTGGGCGATGTGGAGGGGCTGGTGGCGGGTAACGCCATCCCGCGCCGTTTTGGCAAAGACGGGTTTGCCGACGCTGCTACGCTTTTTATAGCTGCTCGCGCAGGTGATGCGGGCGCTGTGGCCATTGTGGATGGTCTTTGTGACGTGATGGGTCGTACCCTCTTCAACATGGTGGCGACGCTGGATTTGCAGCGCATTAGTGTGGGCGGCAGTGTGTTCTGGCACAACCGCGACTACTTGCTACCCAAGCTGCAGGCCTACCTGCAGGGCAAGCTGCCGGCGCTGACCCAAGGCGTGGAGATCGTGCCCGCTGGCCTGGGCGAGCAGGTGGGCGACTACGCCGCCTTGGCCCTTGTGGTGCCCTGATTTTGATCAATTGAATTGATTTAAGTCGCCCTAGGGAAACTCCTAGTAGTTCAATGTTGAAAATTAATGAAAAATTAATTAATTCGAATTGGCATGGTGCTGGTCCGAATTCAACGTTGCTTTGGGCCCCACAAGGGGTCACGAAGACAAAACTTTTTTGGAGACAAGATGTTGAAGCTTTCTAAACTCGCCACCGCTGTGGCACTCGTGGTTGCTGGTTCGGCCGCTGTGGCTGGTGAAGTGGAAGTCCTGCACTACTGGACATCCGGCGGCGAAGCCAAATCGGTTGCTGAGCTGAAGAAGATCATGCAAGCCAAGGGCCACGTCTGGAAAGACTTTGCCGTGGCTGGTGGTGCTGGCGACAACGCTGCCACCGTGCTGAAGAGCCGTGTGGTGAGCGGTAATCCTCCTGCTGCTGCCCAAATCAAGGGCCCAGCCATCCAGGAATGGGCTGCCGAAGGCGTGTTGGCCAACTTGGACACTACGGCCAAGGCCGAAAAGTGGGATGAGCTGCTGCCCAAGGTCGTGGCTGACGTGATGAAGTACAAGGGCAACTACGTGGCTGCCCCCGTGAACGTGCACCGCGTGAACTGGATGTGGGCCAACTCCGCCGTGCTGAAGAAGGCTGGCGTGACCGGCACTCCCAAAACTTGGGACGAATTTTTTGCTGCTGCTGAAAAAGTCAAAAAGGCTGGCCTGATCCCCGTGGCACACGGTGGCCAGAACTGGCAAGACTTCACCACCTTTGAGTCTGTGGCTCTGGGCGTGGGTGGTACCAAGTTCTACAACGAAGCCCTGATCAAGCTGGACCAAAAAGCGTTGACCAGCGCCACCATGACCAAGGTTCTGGAAACCTTCCGCAAGGTCAAGGGTTACACCGACGCTGCCGCTCCTGGCCGCGACTGGAACCTGGCGACTGCCATGGTGATCCAAGAGAAGGCTGCGTTCCAGTTCATGGGTGACTGGGCCAAGGGCGAGTTCTCTGCCGCTGGCAAAGTGCCTGGCAAGGACTACATCTGCGCTGCTGCTCCTGGCACCGACAAGGCTTACACCTTCAACGTGGACTCGTTCGCCATGTACAAGCTCAAGGACGCGGGTGCCCAAAAGGCCCAAGGCGATCTGGCTGCTTCCATCATGGGCACCGAGTTCCAGGAAGTGTTCAACTTGAACAAGGGTTCCATCCCTGTGCGTTTGAACATGAAGATGGACAAGTTTGACGACTGCGCCAAGACGTCCGCCAAGGACTTCGTGGACACCGCCAAGTCCGGTGGTCTGGTGCCTTCCGTGGCCCACGGCATGGCGATCAAGCCAGCTGCCGAAGGCGCGATCAAGGACGCCGTGTCCCAGTTCTGGAACGACGACAAGATCTCGGTGGCTGACGGTGTGAAGAACATCGCCAAAGCTGCTGCTACCAAGTAAGTCGTGCTGGCGCGCAAGCGCCAGTGTCTAGCCAAGCAGACGCCCCATCCCTCCACGGGGGTGGGGCTGTTTCAGATTTGGCCGTCTCTCCAAGATTGCATCCCCATGTCATTCCAATCCTCTTTGCGTTGCCTGTGGGCCGGTGCGGCCTTGTGTGCTGGTGCGAGCCTGTGGGCTGGCGAGGTGGAGGTGCTCCACTACTGGACGTCGGGCGGCGAAGCCAAGTCGGTCGTCGAGCTCAAGGGCATGATGGCCCAGCGTGGCCACACTTGGCGTGATTTCACGGTCACCGGTGGTGGCGGACAAAACGCCATGGCGGTGCTCAAGCAGCGTGTGCTGGTGGGCAATGCGCCCGCAGCGGCCAACATCAAGGGACCCGCGATTCAGGAGTGGGCTGAACTTAATGTGCTGACCAGCCTGGATGCGATGGCCTCGTTTGAGCGCTGGGATGAGGTCTTGCCCAAGGTGGTGGCAGACCAGATGAAATACAAAGGCCGTTACGTGGCGGTGCCCGTGAACGTGCACCGCGTGAACTGGCTGTGGGCCAACTCGGCCGTGCTGAAGAAGGCCGGCGTTGCAGCACTGCCCAAGACCTACGACGAATTTTTTGCCGCTGCCGACAAGATCAAGGCAGCCGGCTTTGTGGCCGTGGCCCATGGTGGCCAGGACTGGCAAGACTTCACGGTGTTTGAATCCGTGGTGCTGGGCGTGGGTGGCCCCGCGTTTTACGACAAGGCCCTGGTCAAGCTGGACCGCGCGGCCTTGAACAGCGACGAAATGAAGAAATCCCTGGAAGTGTTTCGCCGCATCAAGGCGTACACCGACGACAAGTCGCTGGGGCGCGACTGGAACGTGACCACTGAAATGGTGATCAACGGCAAGGCCGGTTTTCAGTTCATGGGCGACTGGGCCAAAGGTGAGTTTTTGGCCGCCGGCCAAACCCCTGGCAAAGACTTCACCTGCTCGGCCGCGCCGGGGACCGACAAGGCCTACACCTTTAACGTGGACTCGTTTGCCATGTTCCAGCTCAAGGGCTGGGAAGCACAAAAGGCCCAGGGCTACCTGGCCTATCTGCTCATGGGCAAGGACTTCCAGGAGAAGTTCAACCTGCGCAAGGGCTCCATCCCGGTGCGCCTGGGCATGCCCATGGACAAGTTTGACGAATGTGCCAAAACCTCCAGCAAGGACTTTGTGGCCACCTCTGCCAGCGGTACGCTGGTGCCCTCGGTGGCCCACGGCATGGCGCTGTCCTCGTCGCAGCAAGCCACCATGCGGACTGTGGTGTCCGAGTTCTGGAACAACGATAAATTGACAGTGGCCGAAACTCTGTCCAAGCTGTTGGCGGTAAGCGCCCCCAAACAGAAATAAAGCTTATGAAAACCCTTGAAAACATCCTACCCAAGCTGGTGATCGCCCCGGGCTTTGTGCTCGGCTTCGCCTTCATCTATGGCTTCATGATCTGGAACGGCGTGCTCTCCGTCACCGGCTCGCGCATGCTGCCCAACTACGAAGAATTTGTCGGGCTGGAGCAGTACGTGCGCCTGTGGGAAATGGACCGCTGGTACGTGGCGCTCAAGAACCTGGGCTTGTTCAGCGTGTTGTACGTGGGTGGCTCCATGATTTTGGGCATGGGCCTGGCGATTTTTCTGGACCAGAAAATCCGCTTCGAAGGCGTGCTGCGCACGGTTTACCTGTACCCCATGGCGCTTTCGTTCATCGTGACCGGCACCGCCTGGAAATGGATTTTGAACCCCAGTCTGGGGCTGGAAAAACTCATGCACGATCTCGGCTGGGCCAGCTTCAGTTTTGACTGGCTGGTGCAGTCCGATACCGCCATCTACTGCGTGGTGATTGCCGGTATCTGGCAGTCCGCCGGGTTTGCCATGGCCTTGTCCTTGGCCGGCCTGCGTGGCATTGACGACAGCATCATCAAAGCCGCTCAGATCGACGGCGCATCACTCCCCCGCATCTACTGGCGCATCATTTTGCCCATCCTGCGCCCCGTGGTGTTCTCCACCGTGCTGGTGCTGTCGCACCTGTCCATCAAGAGTTTTGACTTGGTCATGGCGCTGACCTCCGGCGGCCCGGGCTTCTCGTCGGACGTGCCCGCCACCTTCATGTACACCATGAGCTTCACCCGTGGCCAGATTGGTCTGGGCGCCGCCAGCGCGACCATGATGCTGGCCTTTGTGGCCGCCCTCGTCGTGCCCTATCTGTACAGCGAATTGCGCTCCAAGCCGCACGACCGTTAATTCACGACCGTCACACCACGATCGCAAACTTATGTTGTCCAAAAACCTCCCCCGCATCCTGATCTACGGCGTTCTGCTGATCGCCGCCTTCTTCTTCCTGGCGCCGCTCTACGTGATGCTCGCCACGTCCTTCAAGGACGCCGAGCAAATCCGCTCGGGCAACCTGCTGAGCCTGCCGCATGGCCTGAACTTCGAATCCTGGAAGCTGGCCTGGTCCTCCGCCTGTACCGGGGTGGACTGCCGCGGCCTGCAGCCCTACTTTGTCAACTCCGTCATCATGGCCGTGCCGGCCGTGATCATCTCCACCGCCTGGGGTGCCATCAACGGCTACGTGCTGAGCATGTGGAAGTTCAAGGGCAGTGAAGTGCTGTTCGGTTTCATGCTGTTTGGCGTGTTCATGCCCTTCCAGGTGGTGCTCTTGCCCATGAGCCAGGTGCTCGGTTTCCTGGGCCTGTCCAGCTCGCTCGGTGGTCTGGTGATGGTGCACTGCATTGCAGGTTTGGCCGGCACCACGCTGTTCTTCCGCAACTACTACACCGCCA
Organism: Rhodoferax sp. TS-BS-61-7; assembly: GCF_002943465.1. Lineage (GTDB taxonomy): Bacteria > Pseudomonadota > Gammaproteobacteria > Burkholderiales > Burkholderiaceae_C > Allorhodoferax. Next base: position 351,646 of record NZ_PTQY01000003.1, on the reverse strand, counting down.
TTCCCAAAGAGCTGGTGAATGCGGCGCGTATTGACGGTGCGGGTTTTTGGCGCATCTTCTTCCGCATCGTGGTGCCCATGTCCACCCCGATCTTGATGGTGACCCTGATCTGGCAGTTCACCAACATCTGGAACGACTTCCTGTTTGGCGTCGCCTTCAGTGGCGCCGACAGCAAACCCATCACCGTGGGCCTGAACAACATGGCCAACACCTCCAGCAGTGTCAAAAGCTACAACGTCGACATGGCCGCAGCCGTGATTGCCGGTCTCCCCACCATGCTGGTCTATGTACTCGCAGGTCAATATTTTGTGAAAGGTCTCACCGCCGGCGCGGTGAAAGGATAAAAAAATGGCAGCTTCTCTCCAAATCGCAGGCATCCGCAAAGTTTTCGGCAAGGGCGACAAAGCCGTTGAAGTACTCAAGAAAATCGAAATCGACGTCGCCCCCGGCGAGTTTCTGATCCTGGTCGGCCCCTCTGGCTGCGGCAAGTCCACGCTGCTCAACATCATTGCGGGGCTGGAAGAACCCTCCGAAGGCGAACTGCGCATCGCCGGCAAAAACGTGGTGGGCGTGGCCCCCGCGCAGCGCGACATTGCTATGGTGTTCCAGAGCTACGCGCTCTACCCCACCATGAGCGTGGCCGACAACATCGGCTTCGCGCTGGAAATGCGCAAGGTGCCGCTGGAGCAGCGCAAGAAGCGCATCGCTGAAGTGGCCGCCATGCTGCAGATCGAGCACCTGCTGGACCGCCGCCCCGCGCAGCTCTCCGGTGGCCAGCGCCAGCGTGTGGCCATGGGCCGTGCTTTGGCCCGTGACCCCCAGCTCTTCTTGTTTGACGAGCCGCTCTCCAATCTGGACGCCAAGCTGCGCGTGGAAATGCGCGCCGAAATCAAGCGCCTGCACCAGGTCAGCGGCATCACCAGCGTCTATGTGACGCATGACCAGATCGAAGCCATGACGTTGGGCAGCCGCATTGCGGTGATGAAGGACGGCATCCTGCAGCAAATCGGTACGCCCGACGACATCTACAACCGCCCGGCCAACACCTATGTGGCCACCTTCATTGGCTCACCCACCATGAACCTGATCAAGGGCCATGTGGAAACATCCGGCGCCCAAGGCCGCTTCAGCTTCAACGGCAGCACTCTGGACTTGGCTACTCCTGCCAAGGGCGACGCTACCCTGGGCGTGCGCCCCGAGCACATCGAGCTGCTGGCCGATGCCTCCTGGCGCGGTGAAGTGATGGTGGTGGAACCTACCGGTGCAGACACCTACGTGGTGGTCAAAACCGCCGCTGGCGACGTAACCGTGCGTACCGCGCCCAGCGCCCAATGGAAGGCTGGCGACCAAGTGGGCTTGCGCGTGAGCCCTGCGAATACCAACTGGTTTAACACTGCGACGGGTGTGCGTTTGGACGTGTAAATCCGAAACTCAAAAACCGAAGCGCCGGACTGTCCCTTTGGGATAGTCCGGCGCTTTTTATTTCCTCAGGAAACGGCTGGTTCAACCGGTCGATGCAACAACTTAAATTCTGGATCAGCAGAAGGAGTGTTGCAAAGGAAGAGAAGCCCTTACGATCTCTGCCACACGCCACAAACAGAAGAACACTCCGCCTGCGAACAGAAGTCGAATTTGTAGGTCTGCGTAGAGCGTTGCTTTGGCAAGCTTTGGGTCTAGAGCGTCCCGATGGTCAGAAATTGATTGGCGTCTTTGGTCTTCGGATAAATTTTTATCTGACTGTGCTTGCGCGATGTTCAGCGCACTGCTTAGGATGGCTTGCGACCACCAAACGACCTTGCATCCACAGAAGAAGCTCAGCCCCCAACAGAGAATAGCTGTGGCGACAGGAGAAATCCACCAGGAAAGGATTGCACTTTCGGTCTTCTGAATAGCAAAGGCGACTGCTGCTCCTGCGGCAGCCAATAGAAAGTACGCATAGCGCTCCCGCCCGGCAAGATGCGTTTTCTCTAGATCGACTTCGTTCATAGGGTTTTGTTGTGAATAATGATTGCGATGTCTAGTGTGTAAGACGAGAAGGGCTGGGCGCCACCAAGAGACTTGTGGGCAAGTTATCTATTTTCGCTGTCTGCAAAGATTGCGATTACTTCTTCCTGTGAAGTGCCCATATGCAGAAGCCAATGATGGTGAGTACGTTTATCAGCGCCAATGTGGCGAAAGGGTCAGTGCCCAGGGTTATGGTTAATGCGCTTAGGGACTCAATGACAGAGGTTTGATTTTTCACTTGAAACTCCTTCTGAGCTGCGAATGCGTTCAGGTAGCTCAAATGCTACGGAGGCATATTTAGGGCCGCGTAAGTCATTGATTTATATGAAAATCATCTCAAACCGACATACTGTTTTGCTTTGAAGGTGGGCCACGAACCTGATAGGAACTCTTGTTCCGACCGGCTACGCGGTGTGTGCCTTCGGAAGGCTCGCCCAGTGAGGCTTAACGCCCCTTGACTGATGGCTGAGGCGGCTGGGCACGCGACACGCTACTAGACTCCTTCAAGTGCACTAAGCGCCAGCCGCTTCGCCAACTCGCTGACGATGCTGAAGGACAGGGAAAGCCCTTTGTCTTTGGAGTAGGACTTGATTTTGTTCCATGTCCCTTCCGAACGAACCTTGTCAAGGAACTCATGCCCCTCCCAAGTGAGCTCGAACGGAAGCACGCGAATGACTCGGTCACTGGTTGACGACTTGACAGACTCACACCTTAGGAAGCCAGCGTCATAGAGAAGTCGCAAGTGATAGCCGATGATCTCCGGCAGGTAGCCATCAACCTCTGGCAGTTCGAGGACCTCGGACCTATCTCGTTCCTCGAAGAGAAACAGTAGCTTGCGAATTAAATCGAAGTTACGTTTCATGTTTTTCCTTGAAATAGCGGAAATCTGGCAATCTGCCAACCCCGATTCTGACGATTCAGTTGGGTCCTGAATATCCCCGTCATTGGAGTTTCGGCTAGAGCCGCAAAGCAGTCCACCATCACCCCTGCAGCGGCAACTGCAAACTAATCGTCAGCCCATGCGGCAACGTCGTGCGTGCCGTGGCAGTACCGCGGTGGCGTTGGGCAATCTCTGCCACGATGGACAGGCCCAGCCCACAGCCGCCGGGCAATTCGCTGGCACGCCAGAAGCGCTCAAACACGCGCTCCAGGTGTTCGGCTGACAGACCGGGGCCGGTGTCTTCTACTTCCAGAATGCAGTGGCCGTCGCGCACCTCGGTGCGCAGCGTCACGTTGGCACCTTTGCCTGCGTAACGCAGGGCGTTGTCGATGAGGTTGCTCAGGCCTTCGCGCAGCAGCAGTTTGTCGCCCGGCACCATCAGCGTGTCTTCTCCCTCGTAGCCCAGGTCTACGCCCGCAGCCACGGCACGCGGCGTCCACTCGCGTGCCACTTCGCGTGCCAGGGTGGCCACGTCCACGGGGTGCAGCACTACCTCGGCCTCGGTGCGTGCCAATGACAACAGCTGGTGCACCAGGTGGGCGCTGCGCTGCGCGCCGGTGTGTACCTTGGCCAAGCGCTGGCGCAGGGCTTCGGGCTCGGTTTCTTGCATGGCCAGTTCTGTCTGGCTGATGAGGCCGGCCAGCGGGGTGCGCAGCTGGTGGGCGGCATCATTCAAGAAACGTTTTTCCTGACTCAGGCTGCGGCGCAGCGTGGTCAGCAGCTGGTTCAGCGCATTGGCCAGCGAGTGCACTTCTTCGGGCGCCTGCGTCATCTCGATGGGAGAGAGCGAAGCCGTTGCTCGGTGCGCCAGTTGGGCCTCCAGCCGCTCCAGCGGCGCCAAGCCGCGGCGTATGCCCTCGTACACCAGCACGCTAAGCACGGCGCCCAATATCAGCAGCGGGAACAACACGTCGCGCACCAACTCACGTGCGATGCGCTGCTGCACCACCAGGCTCTTGGCCACTTGCACGCGCATGCGCTGGTCGGTAAAGCCGTCGCCAAAACTCAGGTCCATGGACGCCACGCGCATGGGTTTGCCGTCCAGCACGACCTCGTACAGCAGCGGCTCGTTGCTGGGGACATGCAGATCCGGTGTCATGCCCGGGATTTTGGTGTTGCCCAACAAAAAGCTGCCGGGCGGCGAGGACACCATGTAGGCCACGCGGTCTTCGGGGTCCTGCTCAATGATGTCGCGCGCGGCACGTGGAAAGTCCACCAGCAGGCCCGAACCCATGGGTTTGACCTGGCGCGCCAGCGAGCGCACGGACTGGGTCAGCGACTGGTCAATCGTTTTTTCGGCATACGTGAGCGCCACCCGAAACGCCAGCACCCCACCCATGAGCCACAGCACCAGTTGCGGCAGCAGCAGCCACACCAGCAACTGCCGCTTGAGCGAGAAGCGGGCGGGTGCGCTCATGTGCTTTCGGTTTCCAGCATGTAACCCAGGCCGCGCACGTTGCGGATGTTGAGGCCGCTGTCGGTGAGCTTGCGGCGCAGGCGATGCACGTACACCTCCAGCGCGTTGGAGCCTACGGCGGCGCCGTCCTGCGGCTGGGTTTGCCACACGGCCAGCACGTCTTCGCGGCCGACCACCTGGCCCATGTTGTTGACCAAGAGCGAGAGCAGGGACCATTCGCGCTGGGTCAGGTCCATGGGCTCTTCGCCCAGCCAGGCCAGCGGCAGCACCGGGTCCAGGCGCAGGTTTTTGCTGGAGCTGCTTTGCACCTCCAGTGAACCACCAAAGGCGGGCAGGCGCGAGCGGCGCAGCATGGCCTGCAGGCGCGCTAGCAGTTCGGCCATGTTGAAGGGTTTGGTGAGGTAGTCGTCAGCGCCGGCGTTGAGGCCTTGCACCCGGTCGTCCACGCCGTCACGGGCGGTCAGCACCAGCACCGGCAGCGCGTTGAGGCGCTGGCGGATCCAGTGCAGCACACCCACGCCGTCAATCACGGGCAGGCCAAGGTCCAGCACCACACCGTCAAAGCGGGTGCTCTCCAGCAGGCTTTGGGCCTGCGCGCCGTCGCTGGCGCTGCTCACACTATGGCCCGCGTGGACCAGCTGCGCGCACAGGCCGTCGCGCAGCAATTCATCGTCTTCAACAATCAGTAAATGGGCCATGGGCTGAGCATACCAAGGCGGCCCGCGCCACAGGGAGGGGGAAAGCGTGGGGTGAGTACCGCCGGGCCGCGCAGCGTGCGGGCCAGTTACAAGCCTGCCGCCACGGCTTCGGTGCGGGCTGTCTGGATGGATTGACCTATTTTTGGGCCACTAGCCCCCGCCGCTATTGCGCGAGCAGCTACCAAATCTGTAGCAACTGCCTGCGCGCGCTGCAGCGCGGCGGCCAGGCGTTCGGCTTGCGGGTAGGGCGTGTCGGTCAGACCCAGCCGGCCTTGGGCGTCGCACTGGCAGGCCTGCAAGGCCTGGGCAAAACGGGCCGGTTTGCGAAACGCGTCGCAGCGCTCCAGCAGGCGCACCAGTGCTGCGGCGTTGAGCGTGCCACTGCGGTGGATGTTGCCGTGTTCGCGTGCCACCACCTCGGCCAGCTCGGCGCAGTCGGTGGGCACGCGCAGGCGCTGGCACACGGTTTTGAGCAGGCGCACGCTGCGCTCTTCGTGGCCAATGTGGCGTGGCAACACGTCGGCCGGTGTGGTGCCCTTGCCCAGGTCGTGGCCCAGGCAGGCAAAACGCACCGCCAGTGGCGCACCCAGCTGGGCAGCGCGGTCTAGCACCAGTATCACGTGTATGCCGGTGTCCACCTCGGGGTGGTGTTCAGGGCTTTGGGGCACGCCCCACAGGCGGTCCAGCTCTGGCAGCAGGCGCGCCAGTGCGCCGCAGCTGCGCAGCACGTCAAACATGCGGGAGGGCCGGGCTTCCATCAGCCCTTTGACCAGCTCTTGCCACACACGTTCGGGCACCAGGTGGTCCACTTCGCCCTCGGCCACCATGCTTTGCATGAGGGCCATGGTTTCGGGCGCTACCGTGAAATCGGTAAAGCGGGCGGCAAAACGCGCCAGCCGCAGGATGCGCACCGGGTCTTCGCGGAACGCGGGCGTTACGTGGCGCAGCACGCGCTGGGCGATGTCGGCCCGGCCACCGTAGGGGTCGACCACGGAATTTAGGTCAAATTGGCCTCTAGCCCCCGTGGATATTGCGCAAGCAGCTATTGAATTGATAGTAAGGTCGCGCCGCGCCAGGTCTTCTTCCAACGTCACGCCGGGCTCGGCATGCACGGCAAAGCCGCGGTAGCCGGGCGCCGTCTTGCGCTCGGTGCGGGCCAGTGCGTATTCCTCGTGCGTCTGCGGGTGCAAAAAAACCGGAAAGTCCCGGCCCACGGCCACAAAGCCAGCGTCCAGCATGGCCTGCGGCGTGGCGCCCACCACCACCCAGTCGCGGTCCTGCACGGGCAGGCCCAGCAGGGCGTCGCGCACAGCGCCGCCGACCAGGTAGGTCTGGCCGGGAATGGTCAGGGCGGGTGGGGGAGTGGGCATGGGGCTGGCGTGGCGCGGGTTCAGCGCTTCAAGCGGTAGGGTTCTTCAAAGTCCAGAAAATCTTTTTCAGCCAGGGCGTCGTTCACCCAGGCTTGCACGCCGGGCAGGGCCAGCACATGGGCCACGTAGGCGGCGGCCTTGGGTGGCAGGGGCAGGGCGTAGGTCTTGAGCCGGGTGCAGACCGGGGCGAAGTAGGCGTCGGCCACGCTGAAGCTGCCAAACAGCAGGGGGCCGCCATGCTGGTCCAGCAGGCCTTCCCACATAGCCACCAGGCGGGCCACGTCGGCGCGCACGGCCGGTTTGTCGCGCCAGATCAGCGCGCCAGTGGTGGCCAGATCGGCTTCGATGTTCATGGGGCAGTTGCCACGCAGGGCGGTAAAGCCGGAATGCATCTCGGCGCACACACTGCGGGCCCGGGCACGCGCGGCTTTGTCGTGTGGCCACAGCGGCGTGCTGGAGAACTGTTCGGCCACGTATTCGGCAATCGCCAGGGTGTCCCACACGGCCAGGTCACCGTCCACCAGCAGCGGCACTTTGCCGGTCGGCGTCAGCGGGCCCAGCGTGGCTTTGAACTTCGAGCTGCTGTCAAACGAGTCGAAGCGAACCATGACTTCCTCGAAGTCAATACCCGCTTGCTTGAGCAGCACCCAGGGGCGCATGGACCACGAGGAGTAGTTTTTGTTGCCGATGTAGAGCTTGAGCATGGGGCACCTGTGCGTGAAAAAGCTTCATCCTAAAGGCCATGGCCCCGCCGATTGATGACAAACGCAGCGCCCATTGATGCACATGGGCGGCTGCGCTGTGCCGTGCACCGGCTCAGGGCAGCTCAAGCCCGGCTTCGGGCGTGCTGGCGTCGCGCGGACCCACGGCGCCCAGGCGGGCCTTGAGCGACTGTGGCTGGCCGGTGATGAGTGCGGCGTACAGCGTGGTGTTGGCCAGCACTTTTTTCACATAGTCGCGCGTCTCGGAAAACGGCACGTTTTCGGCCCAGATGGCGGCCTCTACCGTGGGGCTGCCGGTTTGGCCCCGCCACAGGCGCGGGCGGCCCGGGCCGGCGTTGTAGGCGGCGGCTGCCATGGGCATGGAGCCACCAAAACTGTCCAGCACCAGCTTGAGGTAACCGGTGCCGATGGCGATGTTGGTGTCGCGGTCGGTAATCTGGTGCGCTTGGAAGTCTGTCAGGCCAATCTTCTTGGCGGTCCAGCGTGCAGTGGCCGGCATGACCTGCATGAGGCCCGCGGCCCCCACCACCGATTTGGCATCCATGATGAAGCGGCTTTCCTGGCGGATCAGGCCGTACACATAGGCGGGCTCCAGGCCAATGGTCTGGGTGCGTGCCAGCACCGCGGCCTTGAACGGCATGGGGAAGCGTTGCTCCAGGTCGATCACCCCCTTGGTGCGTTCGCTGGTGTTGATGCAGCGGTCCCACACCTCGGCTTTGCAGGCCAAGTCGGCGGCGGCCAGCAGGCCGCGGTCGTCCATGCCACCCTTGCTGTGCAGGTTGGTGGTGTAGTTCCACTCTCGCACGCCCTCGGTACGCAGGCCCAGCTGCACCGCATACAGCGCGCGCATCAGGCCCGGGTTGGTGCGGGCGTGGTCTTTTTCTTCCGGCGTCAGGGGCGAGGGGCGGGCGGGGGCGTTCACTTTCTGGCCCAGGTCTTCCAGGGCCAGCATTTCGTAAAAGCCCTTGATGCCGGCAATGCCTTCCAGCGCGCGCGTGGCCTCGGCCCGTGCAACGTCGGTATTGGCACGCTGCAACTGGGCGCGGGCGCGCCAGTAGACCCAGGTGGGGTCACTGCGCAGCGCATCCGGCATGGCGGCAATCGCGTCTTGCACCACATTCCAGCGCCCGGCCCGCAGGGCGGCGCGTGCGGCCCAGACCAGGTGGTCTTCGTGCATGTGCTGGAACTGGCCCTTGGCAAAGTAGCCCACCGCGTCGTCAGAGAGTTTTTGTGCCGCACGTTTGCCGATCACACCCCAGATCCAGCTGCGTTCTTCCTGCGTGAGCTGGGCTTTCCAGCGCAGCTTTTCCACTTCGGTGGCTGCCTCCAGCGGCTCCAGGTAGGCCTGGCGGATCAGCGCCAGCGACACCAGTTCACGCGTTTGCGGACGCAGTGCGGTGAGTTTGTCATTGAGGTACTTGCCGGGGTTGAGGTAGATGGTGTTGACGGTTTTGACCCAATCGGCATCCAGCAGGCCCACGGCCTGGGTGGCGATGCGCAGGCGGTCGTTTTCCATGCCCAGGCGGGCGCGTAGCCAAGCGGTGTGCGAAGGGAGTTTTTTGTCCTTGAGCAACTGGCCCGCAACGCCAGCACAGGCTTCGTCGGCGTCTTTGAGCGGCAACCAGGCGTCTTGCACGGCGCTGGCCACATCGGTGCCCTGGGTGCTGTAGCTGGCCTGCAGGCTGTAACAACGGATGGCACGCTCGTCGTTCATGCGGTAGGCCGGCAGCTCGCGCTGGAAGCTGGTCCAGTCGCCGCGTCGGCCCAGTTGTTGCAGCCATTCGGCGCGCAGGCGGTCTTCCTGGTAGGTGCCGCTGTAGCGGTACAAAAAGTCCTGGATGTCGGTGTTGCTGGCATCGTCCAGCCGGGCCGACAACTCCCAGTAGGCGGCCCAGGGCTCCAGCGGGTGGCTGCGGACCTGTGGCAGCAGGGCCGCGAGGCGTTTGCGGTCGCGCTGTTTGTAGGCCTGCGCCATGTCGAGAATGGTGTCGTCGGAACGGGCGGATTCGCGCGCCGCATCACGCCCCTGGGCGTGTGCCGGAGCGGCGAAGGTGGACACCGCGCAGCCCGCGAGGGCCAGGGATGTCAGAATGGCTGAAAACTGCATGTGGGGATTATGGACAACTCGGACGAAAGCAAAGCCGCGCAAAAGAAAGCCCTTCGCAAGGCGCTACTCGAACAACGCCTGAACCTGCCGGATCGCCTACAACGCGCAGAACTTCTGCAGCGTGTGATGCGTATCTGGCTGGTGGGCCGCCCGGACGCGGTGATTGGCGCCTACTGGCCCATCAAGGGCGAGTTTGACCCGCTGCCCGCGCTGCACCGCTGGAAGGAAGACGGCGAGCTGATCGACCAGCCGCAGCCGCGCCGCATTGGCCTGCCGGTGGTCAACCGCGAACACAAAACCATGACCTTCCACGCCTGGTACCCGGGCTGCCCGATGGAAGAAGACGCCTACGGCATCCCCAAACCCAAAGACACCGAACTGATCATGCCCACGCTGCTATTTGTGCCCTGCGTGGGTTACAGCGCGGGTGGCTACCGGCTGGGATATGGCGGCGGTTTTTACGACCGCATGCTGGGCAGCCTGAACCCCAAACCCTTCACCGTGGGGCTGGGCTTTGGCACCGACTTTGTGGACGACTTTGAACCCGAACCACACGACATGCCACTAGACGCCATCCTCAACGACCACGGGATTGTTTGGCCGGTTTAGCCTTGGGGCTGGGTTTAGATGGCTTGGCGGCCTTGGGCCGCGCGGGTTTGCGGGCCAGTAGCGCGGCCTCCAGCGCCAGCCGTGCCCAGGGTTGCATCAAGGCCGGTGACTCCATGGCGTCGGCCGGGGCGCTGTAGTAGTTGAGGCCACGTGTGGTACCCGCCGCCTCATAGGTAAAACGCTGGCAGCCGGCGGCTTCAAACACGGTCTGTGTGTCGGCATTGGCTTTAAGCCAGAGCGTGTCGCCGCCGCCCAGGTTGGCCAGGATGGCAATCGTCATGCCGTCCACGCTGATGCCCCAGCCGCCAAACATGCGCCTGGCCACGCAGGGGCCTGCGCTTTGCAGCAGCTCACAGCTGTAGTCGGCAAAACTTTTGTCCATGGTGGTGTGGGGCGTCAGGGGCGCATGAGGGCGCGGGCGTCGCCCTCGTAGCCTTTCAGGGTGTCTTGCAGGCGCTGCCGTTGCGGGCCGGAGGTGCGGTTGTGGAAGGTGGCAATGGCCTGGCAGGCCTGTTCGCGCACACGTTCGGTGTACTGGCGAAAGGCCGGGTCGGGCGACTGCAGGCTGCGCGCCACCAGAGCGCGCACCTCGGCCTGCACATGGATGTCACTGGGGCTGCTATTGCGCAACGCGCGCAGGGTTTGCAAGGTGTCTTGTTGGCGGCGCAGCACTTCGCGGTACTGCAGGCTGGCGTCGAAGGCCGAGTCGTCCAGCTGCGACTGCAGCAGCTTGAGCTGGGCCTCGTTCAGCCGACCATAGAAGCCCTCGGCGCGCTCCACCAGCTTCTTCATGCGGCGCTCGGTGCGTTCAGCGGGTGTGCCGTCCAGCCATTCTTCGCGCCATTCGCGGTTGCGTTTGTCCAGTGCGCGGGCCAGGTGGTCCAACTGGGTGGTGCTGAGCGTGGGGCCCAGGGCGATGGCCGTAGGAGCGGCCCGGTCCAGCGTGGTTTGCACCCGTTCTTCGAGAAAGTGGCTGAGTTGGCAGACCTGGGCAGGTGTCACATCCTGCGGAGCGGCGGTGTGCAGGTTTTTCAGGGTCTCGGCCAGCTGGGGCAGTTCGTCCTTGCGGTGCCAGGCCTGCAGGGCCTTAAGGTCTTCGCGCAGGCGCAGGCTCTGGGGGCCGTCAAAGTCGAAGTAACCGTCCAGCCACCAGTAGCCAAAGTCGGGCGCGTTGTTGTACGCCAGTCGCACGGCGCTGCAACCGCTCAGGCTCAGCAGGCCCATGAGCAGCCCGATAATGGCGCACCAACGGCCTGCGCTGGCCCACCAGCGTTGCGGCCCAACCCATTTGTCAGAAATTTGCGCGAGGGCATGCACGTGACGTCTAGTTTTCAGGTTCAAGGGGCTTCGGGCCAGCGGCCAGTGGTGGACGTGGTCATTATGGCGGCGGGCAAAGGCACGCGCATGAAGAGCAAAACCCCCAAGGTCTTGCACACGCTGGCTGGGCGCCCGCTGTTGCAGCATGTGCTGGACACAGCGGCCCAGTTGCTGGCCCGCAAGGTGGTGGTGATCACCGGCCACGGTGCTATCGAAGTAGAAGCAGCTTGCGCAATGAATACGGGGGCTGCAGCCGATTTTGACCTAAATTTTGTGCGCCAGGAGCCGCAGCTGGGCACCGGCCATGCGGTGCAGCAAGCTGTGCCCGCGCTGGCCGACGACGGCGTGGTGGTGGTGCTGTCTGGCGATGTGCCGCTAACCCAACCCGACACCCTGTTCCACCTGATCACGGCCTGCGCGGGCGACAAGCTGGCGCTGCTGACGCTGGAACAACGTGACCCCACGGGTTATGGCCGCATCGTGCGCGCGGGGGATGCCGTGCAAGCCATCGTGGAGCACAAGGATGCATCTGCCGCACAGCAGCAAATTACCGAGATTTACAGCGGCATCATGGCCGTGCCCGCCACCCAGCTCAAGCGCTGGCTGGCGCGGTTGGATAACCAGAACGCCCAGAAGGAGTTCTATCTGACCGACATCGTGAAGTTCGCGGTGGCCGATGGGGTGGAGGTGGTGGCGCACAAGATAAACGACGCGGTGCAGGTGGCTGGCGTCAACAGCCCGGTGCAACTGGCCGAGCTGGAGCGTGCTTACCAACTGCGGCAGGCCCACCGCCTGATGGAAGAGGGCGTGCGCCTGGCGGACCCGGCACGTATCGACGTGCGTGGCGACCTGCTCTGTGCGCATGACGTGAGCATTGATATCAACTGCATCTTCCAAGGCCAGGTGAGCCTGGGTGAGGGCGTGTCGATTGGCGCGCACTGCGTGATTGCTAACGCGGTGATTGAGGCGGGCGCCGTCATCCATCCGTTCACCCATATCGACGGAGAGAAGCTCGGCGTGACCGTGGGCGCTGGCGCCCTCATTGGCCCGTTTGCCCGTCTGCGGCCGGGGGCCAAGCTCGGGGCCGAGGTGCACATCGGCAACTTTGTGGAAGTGAAAAACTCCACGCTGGCCAAGGGCGCCAAGGCCAACCACCTGGCCTATCTGGGTGACGCCACCGTGGGCGAGCGCGTGAACTACGGCGCAGGCAGCATCACCGCCAACTACGACGGCGCCAACAAACACCGCACGGTGATTGAGGCTGATGTGCATGTGGGCAGCAACTGTGTGCTGGTGGCGCCAGTCACCATTGGTGCCGGTGGCACGGTGGGCGGTGGCTCCACCATCACCAAAAACACCGAACCCGGCGCCCTGAGCGTGGCGCGTGGCAAACAGGTCAGCATTGCCAACTGGGCGCGGCCTGCCAAACAGCCCAAGGCCTGATTCCAAGCGTTATGTCGGACCCTCACGCACGCATAGCCGAACTCGAAGCCGAACTCGCGGCCGTGCGGCGCGAGATGCAGGACTTCACCTCTGCGGTGTCGCACGACTTGCGCGCACCGCTGCGCCATATCGTGTCTTTTGCCCAGTTGGTGGAAGAAGACGCCGGGCCGCAGCTCCCTGCCGAGGTGCAGGGTTTTTTGGCCACGATCTCCGGCTCTGCCAAACACCTGGGCGCCATGCTGGATGGACTGCGCGAGCTGTCGCGTGTAGGAAGCGTGCCCTTGGCGCCCGGGCCGGTGGCCCTGCGGGCGCTGGTGGACGAGGTTGCCGCAGAGCTGGCGCAAAGCTATGCACCGCGCCCGCTGGCGCTGGAGGTGGATGTATCCGATGCCAAGGTGACGGCAGATGCCGCCCTGCTGCGTGTGGTCTTGTGCGCGGTGCTGAACAACGCCTGGAAATTTACGTCGCGGCTGCCCGAGGCGGATGCCCGTGTCTGGGTGCGCGCCCGGCAAGCGGCAGCAGGCTGGGTTCTGGAAGTCCAGGACAACGGCGCAGGTTTTGCGGCCACACAGCCAGAGCAGGCCTTGCGCATGTTTGGGCGGCTGCATGTGGCCAGCGCATTCCCCGGTCTGGGCGTGGGGCTGGCCGTGGCCGCCAAAGCCGCGCAGCGTTTGGGCGGGGAGCTCCAGTTGGCAGCTGCCCAGCCAAGGGGCTGTTTGGTCACCCTGTCGATTCCCCACGAGCACCGTTAGGCCCCCGCCCCCGGAGGGAGCGCCCACAAAAAAGCCCGGACATGCCGGGCCTTGCGGGGTGCTCAGGTCACTGCATGGCTGCAGTGGCGGTGCTTACCACTTCTTGATTTTGTCGAGTTCGGCAAATGCGTCTGCCGATGTTTTGCCTTGGGTCTCAGCCACGGGCTTGGCGCTTGCCTTGGCGGCGGGCGCAGCAGCCACTTGTTGGCCAGTCTTGGCGTCGGTGGCTTGGTCAGCGGCCATGGCTTGGCCAGCCAACACGGAAGTCAAAGCGATAGCGATTGCGGCAAAAGATGTCTTGTTCATGATGAAGTTCCTTTCAATGTTTAGAAGAATCCGCTCTGGCGGGCATCACACCGTCTGAACAGCATCGATGGGGCGTTTAATTCATGCGTCTCGTCGATGGGATGAACTGTAAAATTTCTGATTAAGAAGATAAACAGCGTGCGTCGCACATGTCTGTTTCTGTTTTGGCAATAATGGCGACTTGATATCGCCTTAGAGTGCCCCCATGGACCGACTTCTTTCAATGCGTGTTTTTCAACGGGTGATCGACGAGGGGGGCTTTGCTGCGGCCGCCCGGGCCATGGACATGTCGCCCGCCGTGGTGACGCGCCTGGTGGCCGACCTGGAGGAGCATCTGGGCACGCGGCTGTTGCACCGCTCCACCCGGCGCGTGTCGCTGAGCGAGGCGGGGGAATCTTACCTGTCCCGGGTGCGAGCCATTTTGCAAGACATTGACGAGGCCGATGCCTTGGCCAACCTGCACACGCAGGAGCTGGCGGGTGAGCTGCATGTGCTGGCCACGCCGGTGCTGGCGACCTATGTGCTGGCTCCGCTGGTGGCGGGCTTTCGGGCGCAGTACCCCAAAATTGTGTTGCATGTGAACGTGGAGTCCTTTGTCGAGCCGCCTATCGACGGCCACGATGTGACCCTGTTCACGGCCGACGAGGCCTACGACGGCGATGTGGTGGCCCGGAAAATTTTGACCACCGAGGCGGTGTTTGTGGCCTCGCCGCAGTACTTGAAGCGCAAGGGCACGCCGCGACGACCTGAGGATCTGTCGGAACACGACTGCCTGGGCATGAAGGGCGGCAGTTTGGGCACACGCCTGTGGCGCTTCAAGAATTCCGAAAATCTGGAGGAGTTTGTGGATGTGCCGGTGACGCCTGTGCTCTGGTCCAACCACATCGAGACGCTGATCCGCGCCACCCTGGATGGCGCCGGTATTGCCCCGACCACGGTGGAGTTGGTCGCGCCCTTTCTGGCCAGTGGCGAGCTGGTGCGCGTGATTCCGCCGTGGATCAAAGGCCAGCTGTTTTTGTACGCCGCCCTGCCGAGCCGCCAGTTTCTGCCCCGGCGCACGCGTGTGTTTTTGGACTATCTGTCGGAGCAAACCCGCTTGCAACTGGCCAGCGCGATGGAGGCTTGTGGCGCGAGTTGCGGCTCGGTCTTAGGCCAGCGCTAGTTCTGCCCCAAACTTGCTGCGCTTGATGCTGAAAAAGGCTTTGACATTGCGCACATTGGCGTCGGCCGTGAACAAGCGCTGGGTGAACGCCTGGTAACCCGGCATGTCCCGCGTGTGCACTACCAGGCAAAAGTCCGGTCCAGGTGACACGCGGTAACACTGCTGCACGGCGGCTTCGTCGGCCACACGGGCTTCAAAGCGCTCCAGCGCCTCGGCGTCCTGCCGGTCCAGCGTGATTTCCACAATCGCCGTGAGCCCGTGGCCCAGTGTGGCGGCCAGGCGCTCCGGGTTGAGCAAGGTGATCTGTTTTTCGATCAAACCCGTATCACGCAAGCGTTTGACGCGGCGCAGGCAGGTGGGTGGCGTGGTGTGGGCCAGCTCGGCCAGCGCCTGGTTGCTCAGGCTGGCATCGCGCTGCAAGGCGGCCAGCAGTTGCAAGTCCACGGCATCGAGTGTGATTGATTCCATATATTGTTTATATATGGAATAAAAAACCACTTCAATGGATTTGTGAAATAAAAGTTCAAAAAATTAAAAAAATTAATCAAATATTTTTTGATGTTCTGCCTACCATCCAGCCCATTCACTGATTTGGAGACTGTTTATGTGTGGCATCGTCGGCGCGGTATCGACCCGCAACATCGTTCCTGTGCTGGTGCAAGGTCTGGAGCGCCTGGAGTACCGGGGTTATGACTCCTGCGGTGTGGCGGTGTATGCGCAAGACGGCCAGCCGGGCCTGCGCCGCGCACGCAGCACCTCGCGGGTGTCGGAGCTGATCGAACAAGTGGCCTCCGGTCAGGTGCAAGGCACGCTGGGCATTGCCCACACGCGCTGGGCCACCCACGGCGCCCCCCTGGTGCACAACGCCCACCCTCACTTCAGCCACGGCCCCGGTGCCGATGCCGATAGCAAGCCCGGCCGTGTGGCCCTGGTGCACAACGGCATCATCGAAAACCACGACGAGTTGCGCGCCGCCCTCAAGGCCAAGGGCTATGTGTTCCACAGCCAGACCGACACCGAGGTCATCGCCCACCTGATCGACAGCCTGTACGACGGTGATTTGTTTGAGGCCGTGAAGGCCACCGTGCTGCAGCTGCACGGTGCTTATGCCATTGCCGTGTTCTGCAAGGACGAGCCGCACCGCCTGATTGGCGCGCGCGCCGGCTCGCCACTGATTCTGGGCGTGGGCAAGGACGGGCAGGAGCATTTCCTGGCCAGCGACGCCATGGCCTTGGCCGGTGTGACCGACCAGATCGTCTATTTGGAAGAAGGTGATGTGGTGGATGTGCAGCTGGGCAAGTACTGGTTGATCGACAAGGCCCACAAGGCCGTGGCGCCCGCCGAGCGCCCCGTGAAAACCGTGCACGCGCACAGCGGTGCGGCCGAGCTGGGCCCGTATCGCCACTACATGCAAAAGGAAATCTTCGAGCAGCCGCGCGCCATTGCCGACACGCTGGAAGGTGTGGAAGGCATCGTGCCCGAGCTGTTTGACCAGCAGGGCAACCATGCACCCGGTGCCAATGCGGCGCGGGTGTTCAAGCAGATCGACAGCGTGTTGATCCTGGCCTGCGGCACCAGCTACTACAGCGGTTGTGCGGCCAAGTACTGGATCGAGAGCATCGCCAAAGTGCCCTGCCAGGTGGAGGTGGCCAGTGAGTACCGCTACCGCGAGTCGGTACCCAACCCCAACACCCTGGTGGTCACCATCACGCAAAGCGGCGAGACGGCCGACACGCTGGCCGCGCTGCGCCACGCGCAGAGCCTGGGCATGCAACACACACTGACCATCTGCAACGTGGCCACCAGCGCCATGGTGCGCGAGTGCAGTTTGGCGTATGTGACCCGCGCGGGTGTGGAGATTGGTGTGGCATCTACCAAGGCCTTCACCACCCAGTTGGCCGGCCTGTTCCTGCTGACCCTGTGCCTGGCGCAGGCCAAGGGCCGCCTCACAGATGCCGACGAGGCGCGCCACCTCAAGGCCATGCGCCACCTGCCCGCCGCGCTGCAAGCGGTGCTGGCGCTGGAGCCGCAAATCATGGCCTGGGCCGATGACTTTGCGAAGAAAGAAAACGCACTCTTCCTGGGCCGTGGCCTGCACTTCCCGATTGCCATGGAGGGCGCGCTCAAGCTCAAGGAAATCACCTACATCCACGCAGAGGCCTATGCCGCGGGGGAACTCAAACACGGCCCGTTGGCCTTGGTGACGAGTGAAATGCCGGTGGTGACCGTGGCACCCAACGACGCGCTGTTGGAAAAGCTCAAAAGCAACCTGCACGAGGTGCGCGCGCGCGGTGGTGTGCTCTATGTGCTGGCCGATGCCGATACCCGCATCGACAGCGGCGAAGGCCTGCACGTGATTCGGATGCCCGAGCACTATGGTGAGTTGTCACCGCTGCTGCACGTGGTGCCCTTGCAGCTGTTGGCGTACCACACGGCTTGCGCGCGTGGCACCGATGTCGACAAGCCGCGCAACCTAGCCAAGAGTGTGACGGTGGAGTAATTTTTAGGTAAAAAGTACCTCTAGACCTTACGGATATTGCGCAAGCAGCTATCAAATAAGGAGCAATTGAAGTTGCTGCACGGTACCCGCGCGTAACACTCTGCAACAAGGTCGGCGCCGTGGTGTTCCCGGGCGTTGCGTGGGGGCGGGGCACGGGCGGCTATGCTGCACAGGCCCTGCCGCAGGTGCACTTAGGGTGCGCCTGCTGTCTACCCTTTTGCAGAAAGCTTTTCCATGCACTCTATTTCCGCTCCTTTTGCCCTGGCCGCGCTCACCGTGCTGGCCCAGTCTGCTGTGGCCCAGTCCACTGAGCAACGCAGCACGTTGGCCGACCAGCAAGAGGTGGCCGTCACCATTTACAACGACAACCTGGCCCTGGTGAAAGACCAGCGCCGGGTGTCGCTCGGCGGCGGCAAGCTGGCGCTGGCGTTTCGGGACGTGAGTGCCCGCCTGCGCCCCGAGACGGCACTGCTGCGCAGCGTGAGTGCGCCGGGCGCCTTCAGCGTGCTGGAGCAGAACTTTGATTTCGATTTGCTCACACCGCAGAAGATGCTGGAAAAGTACGTGGGCCAGACCGTGAACGTGGTGCGTACCAACCCCGCCACCGGTGTGGAAACCACCGAGGTGGCGACGGTGCTGTCGGCCAACAACGGGGTGGTGCTCAAGATCGGCCAGCGCATCGAAACCGGCATTCCCGGCCGCCTGGTGTTTGGGGATGTGCCCGCCAACCTGCGCGACCGCCCCACGCTGGTGATGGCGCTGGACAACAAGGGCGCGGCCCAGCAGGACGTGGAGCTGAGTTACCTGACCTCCGGCCTGGGCTGGAAGGCTGACTACGTGGTGGAACTCAATGCGGCCGATGACAAACTCGACATGTCGGGCTGGGTCACGCTCACCAACACCAGCGGCGCCACCTACCGCAATGCCAAGCTGCAGCTGGTGGCGGGCGATGTGAACCAGGTGCAGCCCGAACTGCAGCGCGGCCGACCTGTGATGATGGCCGCCCCCATGGCGGCCAAGGCCGAATCGCGCATGGCCGAAGAAACGCTGTTCGAATACCACCTCTACACCCTGGACCGCCCCACCACCATTGCCGAGAACCAGACCAAGCAGGTCGCCCTGATGTCGGCCAGTGGCGTGCCGGCGCGCAAAGAGCTGCTGCTGCAGGGCAATGACTACTATTACCAGGGGGCGGCCGGCGATCTGGGCCAGAAGATGAAGGTGGCCGTGTTCGTGGAGTTTGACAACAAGGAAAGCGCCCGTCTGGGCATGCCCCTACCCAAGGGCGTGGTGCGCGTTTATAAAAAAGACAGCGCAGGCAACGCCCAGTTCATTGGCGAAGACCGTATTGACCACACGCCCAAGAACGAAAAAGTGCGCCTCAAGCTGGGCGACGCGTTTGACGTGACGGCGGACAAAAAACAGACGGACTTTAAAAAGCTCAGCGGTACCGGCAAGTACAACTATGTGTTTGAAAGTGCCTACCAACTGGTGCTGAAAAACGCCAAAAAAGAGGCCGTGACCGTGACCGTGCAGGAACCTGTGCCGGGCGACTGGCAGATTTTGAGCGCCAGCCACACCCACACCAAGGGTGCAGCCAATACCGCCGTCTGGAAGATCACGGTGCCTGCCGAAGGCAGCACGGTGCTGACCTACCGGGCTCTGGTGCGCTACTGACCCGAGCCCGCGCTGCGGGCGGATTTTTCGGGCCTTGGGGCCCAGGGTACCCTGGCGGTTTGCACCGCTTTGGTGCCTTTTTTGCATTTTGGGCGACCGGTTTCATCCATTTTTTTGAGAAATTTTAAAAATAGGCCTAAATAAGCCCCTAAATCTGCCGTTAAGAAACGTACGTCAACTCCTAAAAGTAACCGGAGGGGCCGCAAGGCCTACCCAAAATGCAACTGCCATCCATTGATCGAAACCCAAATGTGCGCCCCACCGGCGCAGATTTGGCTTCGTCTGGGGCACATAGGGTTATCCCAGTTGCTCCGGTCAACCCTGTCGCGAGCGCCAGCCCGTCGGTCGAGTCCTCCCCAGGAGTCATCGACATGGTGAACCCTGCACTCAAGAGTCCGGAAGGCCAGGCGCCCCGCGTCGTGGTGCCAGACCCTACGGAGCGCGGCGCAGAGGCGGCTACGGCACCTAAAGACTGGACGATCCATCGCCCAGAACCGGAAAAAGTGGAAGACCCACCGCCCAAGCCGATTTCGCAAGTGCTGCTGGACCACCTGAAAACCATGTGGACCGCCAGTGCCAGCGCCATCCAGATTGAGCAGGTCAAGATCCAGCTCACGCCACCGCAACCCCTGACCCCTGCCGAAGTGCCGGGTCAGCTCGCCAAAGAAGTGCTGGTCTACGCGCCCAGCAAGATCAAAAAGACCGAAAACATCTGAGCCCGGCACCGCCGGGCCCAGCCACGGGTCTTCCGCCTTGCTCTACCATGGCGGCCATGCACACCACCGCACTCGTCCTTTTCTCTGGTGGCCAGGACTCCACCACCTGCCTGGCCCATGCCCTGGCGCGCTACGAGCGTGTCGAAACCATTGCCTTTGACTACCGCCAGCGCCACAGCGTGGAGCTGGATGCACGCCTGAACGTGCTGCGCGAACTGCGTGCGCGTTTTCCGCAATGGGCGGCCAAGCTGGGCGAGGATCACCTGCTGGACCTGGCCGTGCTGGGCGAAGTGAGCGAGACCTCACTTACGCGCGACACCGCCTTTCAGATGGAGGCCAACGGCCTGCCTAACACCTTTGTGCCCGGGCGCAACCTCCTGTTCATGACGCTGGCGGCGGCCCTGGCCTACCGGCGCGGGCTGCAGGTCATCGTCACTGGCGTGTGTGAGACCGACTTCTCGGGTTACCCCGATTGCCGCGATGACACCATGAAAGCGCTGCAGCTGGCCTTGTCGCTGGGCATGGACAAACGCTTTCTGATCGAAACCCCGTTGATGTGGATCGACAAGGCGCAGACCTGGGCGCTGGCCCATGCGTTGGGCGAGCAGTCTGGTGTGCCCGGCGGCGGCGAGGCGCTCGTGGACCTGGTGGTGGAGCACACCCACACCTGTTACCTGGGTGACCGCACGCACCGCCAGGCCTGGGGCTACGGCTGTGGCAGCTGCCCGGCCTGCGAGCTGCGGGCCAAGGGTTATGTGCGTTTTTCGGACAAGGTGAACAAGGCCCCTTCGCCCTGACGGGGCGTGAGCACCCACTGCCGGCTGTGGAAGGCCGCCACGGCCGGGCGGTGGGCAATCGACACCAAGCCGCCGCCGCGTTGCGCCACCAGGTCGCTCAGGCGCTGGTACAGCGTGTGTTCTGCTGCTTCGTCCAGCGCACTGGTGGCCTCGTCCGCAAAAATCCATTGCGGTTGTTTGAGCAACACACGCGCAATCGCCAGGCGTTGTTGTTCGCCGCCTGAGAGTTTTTGGCTCCAGGCATCCACCCGGTCCAGATCGTCCACCAGCCCCGGCAGCAGGGCATCGCGCAGTGCCTGCTGCAGCTGGGCGTCGGTGTAGGTTGTGGGCGCCTGCGGGTAGGCCAGGGCCTCGCGCAGCGGGCCATTGGGAAAGTAAGGCCGCTGCGGGATGAACATGGTGTCGGTAGGCAGGTGCACCGCGCCGCTGGCAAACGGCCAAATGCCCGCCAGTGTGCGGAACAGGCTGGACTTGCCGCTGCCCGAGGGGCCCTGCAGCAGGATGCGGTCGCCGGGCTGCGCCTGCAGTTGGGTGGGGGCCAGCAGCACCGTGCCATTGGGCAGGGCCACCGACACATCCGAGCCGATCAAGGTGTCGGGTGATGCTATGGTTTCAGGAGCTGCTTGCGCAATATCCACGGGGGCTAAGGCCCTAAATGATGCTTCAAAGCTGGTCAGGCGGTCGGTGGTGGCGCGCCAAGTGGCCAGGCTACCGTAGTTGTCGACAAACCAGCTCAAGGCGCCTTGCACCTGGCCGAATGCACTGGAAATTTGCATGAGCTCGCCGAGTTGAATGGCGCCGCTGAAAAAACGCGGTGCTGCCACCACAAACGGGAACACCACAGCCGCCTGGCCAAAGAAGCTGGTGAACCAGATCAGGCTTTTTTGTGCCTTGATCAAGGCCAGGTAGTTGCCCAATACCTTGTCAAACCGGTCCCCAAGCTGGCGGCGTGCCACGGTCTCGCCACGGTCCAGCGCAATCGATTCGCTGTACTCGCGCACCCGGATCATGGTGTGGCGGAAGTCCGCCTCCACACGCTGCTGGGCAAAGTTCAACGGGATTTGTTTGCGGCCGATGTAGTGGGTGATGATGCTGCCTGCGGCGCAGTACAGCACCGCCATCCACACCATAAAGCCGGGAATGTTGTAGTCGTGGCCCGCCACGTTGAAGGCAAAACCGCCCGACAAGCTCCACAAGATGCCAATAAAACTGGCCAGCGTAACCACGGCGTTGAGCAGGCCCATGGTCAGCGAAATGGTGTAGCTGGTGAACTGGTTGATGTCTTCCTGGATGCGCTGGTCCGGGTTGTCGGGATTGGCATCGCTGTGGGCCGTATGGGTAAAGCGGGCCAGCTCCAGCCGGTAGAAGGCCTGGCCGCTGAGCCAGCGCTGCAGGTAGTGCGCCGTCATCCAGGCGCGCCAGCGCATTTCCAGCAGTTGGGTCAGGTAAAACTTGTAGACCGCAATGACGATGAAGGCGAATGCGAGGTAGGTGAAGCGGCCCAGTTGGGCCCAGAAGACACCGGCATTCTTCTCTTGCAGCGCGTCGTAGAACAGCTTGTTCCAGTCGTTGAACAACACCGCCATGTAGACCAAGCCCAGGTTCAGCGCCACGATGGCGGCCAGCATGCCGCGGGCTTTCCATTTGTCCTCGGAGTGAAAGTAGGGTTGGGTCAGCGCCCACACGCGGCGTGCAAACTGCCCAAACGCGCGGAGCTTGTCGCCCGCCGTTGCCACAAAAGCCATGTCCATCATCCTTGTTTGAAATGGCAGCGGCCAAGCGCCCTGCGAAGGGGCCATGGTAGCGGCTGCAAGCCTAGCGGTGGGAGGGAGTGTCGATGTCGCGCTGCAGGGGTGCGGGTTGCGAGGCACGCACCTGCTCTGCGGTGCGGTCGTATCCATCACGGGCCAGGCGGCGCCACATCTGCGCGTTGGCGGAGAGGGGAGGACTGTGCTGCAACTGTTCGACCGTGCGAATACCTTCTGCGACAGCGGCGGAGGGAACACGGGCAGACTTGAACCAAGACATCATGCGCCTAGCTTAGGCACGCGCCCTGGCCTTGTCAGCCAGTTTTACATTGGTTTACCAAAGCTTTTCGCGCCGTTAGCTCAGTTGCGCACGCCGCTGGCCACATGGCCCGACGGTACATGGCGTGCGGCGGATTCGATGTGGCCGGTCTGGTCGTCAAAGAAAAAGTCGGGCTCAAACTCGCGCAGGAATTCACCTTTGTCCAGCCCGCCCAGGAACATGGCTTCGTCCACCTCAATGTTCCAGTCCATCAGCGTGCGAATGGCGCGTTCGTGCGCCGGCGCGCTGCGCGCGGTCACCAGCGAGGTGCGGATGCGCATGTGCGGAATGGCCGCCTGCTGCATGCGGTGCAGCGCCACCAGCAAAGGCTTGAAGGGGCCGTCGGGCAGGGG
The DNA here is from genome assembly GCF_002943465.1 of Rhodoferax sp. TS-BS-61-7. Lineage (GTDB taxonomy): Bacteria > Pseudomonadota > Gammaproteobacteria > Burkholderiales > Burkholderiaceae_C > Allorhodoferax. Next base: position 328,689 of record NZ_PTQY01000003.1, on the reverse strand, counting down.
CTGGGCCACGTTGTCGGTTTCGTGTTTCTGAAACGCAGACAAGCCGCCGCTTTGGTAAATTTGCTCTGCTTCATCGCTGAACAACACCGCGTCGCCGTCGAAGGCAATGCGCACTTCGGAAGGGTGGGCATCGCTGGCGTGGGCGCTGTGCGGGTACACCTGCGCCGCGGGCACGCCAGCGGCCAGTGCCGCGCGCACATCGCTCAGGTGGGTGCTCAAAAACAGGTTGGCGTGCAGCGGCTTGAGGTAGCGCCAGGGCGCCTCGCCGCGGGTGAACGAGCAGCGGATGATGGGCAGCGCGTAGTGCGCTGCGCTGCGCATGACACGCAGGCCGCTGACCGGGTCGTTGCGCGAGAGAATGACCACTTCCACCCGCTGGGTGTGCGCATCGTTGAAGGCCAGCAGCTTTTGCACCAGCGAAAACGCCACGCCGGGTTTGGCCGGAATGTCCAACCGGTCGCGCTGGAGTTGCATGTAGGCGCGGTCGTCGCCCTGCTCGAAGATCTGGTTCTCTTCTTCAAAATCAAAGAGTGCGCGGCTGGAGATGGCGACGACCAGTTTGCCGTCGAGGGTGAGTGCCATGGGTTGTTACTTCACTAATTGATTCAATTGAATGATCGGCATGAGCACCGCCAGCACGATCAGCATGACCACCACGCCCATGGCCACGATCAGCAGCGGCTCCAGCAGCGTGGCCAGTTGCAGGGCGCGGCGTTGCACGTCGTTGCGCAACTGCAGGGCGGCGCGGTCCAGCATGTGGGGCAGGCGCCCGGTTTGTTCGCCCAAGCGGGCGAACATGGCCAAGAGCGGCGGAAAACGTTTCTCGTGCGCCAGTGCGCTTGCTAGCGGCGCGCCTTCACGCACCAGGGTTAGTGCCTGCAAGGCATCGGCACGCATGGCGCGGTTGGACAGGGTTTCTGCCGCCGCCTGCAATGCCTTGAGGATGGGCACCCCCGCTGCCGCCAACATGGCCAGCGTGCTGGCAAAACGCGCAGCGTTGTAGCCCCGGGCCAAGCGACCCAGAATCGGCAGGCGCAGCCAGGTCGCGTCCACTTTTAAGCGAAATGAGGCTCCAGACCATGCCAGACGTGCGCCACCAGCTACTAAAAAAATAGCAATAAGGGCCGCCCATCCATACGAACGTACTGCCGCGCTGATGCCCAGCATGATGCGCGTGATCAGGGGCAGCGCCTGTTTGGAGCCCGCAAACACCCCCGCCACCTGCGGCACCACATAGGCCAGCAAAAACAGCACGATGGCCAGTGCCACCACGCTCACCACCGCCGGGTAGAGGGCGGCCCCCAGCAATTTGGACTGCAAGGCGTGTTGCTCTTCCAGCTCATCGGCCAGGCGCTCCAGCACCAGACCTAGCTGGCCGCTGTGTTCGCCTGCGCTGATCACGCCCACATAAATTTCGGAGAACTCACGTGGGTGCTGCGCCAGCGCCGCACCCAGGGTGGTGCCGCCATTGACCTCCGCGCGGATGGTGGCCACCACATCACGCTGGGCGGGGGTCTCGGCCTCTTCGGTTAGCGAGCTCAGTGCGCGCTCCAGCGGCAGCCCGGCCGACACCAGCCCGGCGAGCTGGCGTGTCCACACGGCGCGCTGGGTGTTGCTGAAGGCCCGACCACCGCGGCGCACCGGGCTGCCGGGAGTGGGGGCGGTGCTGAGTTCCTGCACGCTCAGGGGTACCAGTTGCTGCTGGCGCAGCTGGCTGCGCGCGGCGCGCGGCGCATCGGCTTCCAGCACGCCGCTGCGGGTTTTACCGTCGGCATCCAGGGCTGAGTACGTGTAGGCAGGCATGGCGCAATGGTAGCGGCAGCAGGGTGCGCGGGTTTTCCACCATGACAAGAAACACGGGGGGCTTTAAGCTTCATTAAAAGCACGACCGTGCTATTTTGAGTTTCACCCACCGACACAAACCGTGGGCCGCAGCTCGCCCGCGACAGCGCCCCCACCCCAGAGGTCGCACCGGTTATCCACCTTGACATCCCTTCAACACCATCGACCCTGAGAGGTCCCGAGGAGACAAGCATGAAGAGAATCGTGACGGGCTGGCTGGCGGCGTGCGCGCTGGCCATCGGCCTTTTCCCCGCCGCAGCGTCCGCTGCCGGCTACACCCAGACCAAGTACCCCATCGTGCTGGTGCACGGCCTGTTTGGCTTTGACAACATTGGCCCCGTGGAATACTTCTATGGCATCCCATCGGCCCTGCGCGCAGACGGCGCCAAGGTCTATGTGGTGCAGGTGGCCGCCGCCAACAGCACCGAGGTACGCGGCGAACAGCTGCTCACCCAGGTGAAGCAGATCTTGGCAGCCACGGGTGCCAGCAAAGTGAACCTGATGGGCCACAGCCATGGCGGCCCGACCACACGGTATGTGGCATCCGTACGGCCCGATCTGGTAGCTTCTGTCACCTCCATCGGCGGGGTCAACAAAGGCTCCACGGTAGCCGATGTGCTGCTGGGCGTGGCACCCGCGGGGACCTTCAGCAACACGGTGCTGGTGTCCATCACCAACGGCCTGGGCACCATCATCAACTTCCTGTCGGGTGGTGGTGGCCTCACCCAGAACTCCCTGGCTGCGGCACAGTCGCTCAGCACCGCGGGCAGCAAAAAGTTCAATGCCGCCCATCCACAGGGTGTGCCCACCAGTGCGTGCGGCGAGGGCGCCTACAGTGTCAACGGTGTGGCCTATTACTCCTGGAGTGGCGCCAAGCCCTACACCAACCTGCTGGACATTGCCGACCCCGCGCTGACACTGACCTCGCTGGCCTTCTTGGGGGCTAAAAACGATGGTCTGGTGAGCAGCTGTTCTTCGCGTCTGGGCAAGGTGATTCGTGATGACTATGCGATCAACCACCTGGACGAAGTGAACCAGACCGTGGGCTTGACCAACCTGTTTGAGACCAGCCCGGTCACGCTGTTTCGCCAGCAGGCCAACCGCCTGAAGAACGCGGGTCTCTAAGCCTTGCTGCCTTCGATGCGAAGCCCGGCGGGTGTGAGCCTGCTGGGCGGTGTGGTGGTAGCGGCAGCCTTGGGCTGGTGGGCCTGGTCATCCACGCCCGAGGCGGTGGTTCTGTTGCCTGCGCCAGGTGAACATGCCTCTGCCCTTGCTGCTGCGTCCCTGCAGGGCACGGTGCCGGATGGTGCTGCCAGTCTGCGCGGCCTCAACCCCCTGCCCGGTGCGGGCAGTGGTGGCCTGGCCTATGGCGCCTTGCGCCGTTTGTTTGACTATTACCTGAGCACGGTGGGCGAGTTGCCGGTGGAGGCGATTGCGCAGCAGATACGCAGCGAGCTGGACAAAACCCTGGCCCCCGAGCAGGCCGAAGCGGCCAAGCGTTTGTTGTTTCGGTATATGGATTTCAAACGCGAGTTGTTTGCGCTGGAGCAGCAGTTTGCCAAGCAAGCTGCAGGACCACACAGCCTGCGTCAACGTTTTGAAGGCATGCAGGCCCTGCGCTCCCGCTTTTTTAATGCCGAGGAAGAACACGCCATGTTTGGCTTGGAAGATGCTGCCGACCTGGATGCACTGGCACGCCTGGAGATTGCCAACAACCCGGCGTTGGATGCGACACAGAAAAAAGCGCAACTGGCCGCGGTGGATGCTGCCATGCCGCCCGCCTTGCGCGCAGACCGCGAGGTGCCACGTGCCCTGATTCATCTGGAAGATAAAACACGCACCTTGCGTGCACAAGGCGGCAGCGAGGACGATGTGTATCGCCTGCGGGCTCAGGCGCTGGACGCTTCTGCGGCTGCGCGCTTGGCCGAGGTGGACCGCGAGGAGTTGGCCTGGAAGGGACGTATTGACCGGTATGTGGCTGAACGCACACAGGTACTCAAGACGCTGGCGGATGCCCCGGAGTCAGAGCGCGCGGCGGCTTTGGCACGCCTCCAGCAAGACCAGTTCTCGGAGCTGGAGCGCAAACGGCTGGTGGCCTACGAGCCCTGACATAAAAAAGCCTCCACAGCGGCAAGGCTGTGGAGGCTGAGAAGAAGCGCTTGGCGCTTAGTTGGTGCGTGTGGCGGGGTAGAGGTTGGGGAACAGTTCGTTGAGCTTGCGGCCTGCACCGGACGCGTACTCGTCTGTACCCACATCTTTGCCAGCCACGATGTCGCCGGTGCGTTGGGCTTCGGCCAATTCGGCGCGGACTTGTTCACGGGTCTTGCCTGCTACTGCGGGTTTTGCAGGGTAGGCAGCAGGGTTCAACTCATTGAGCTTGCGGCCCACACCGGAGGCGAATTCGTCGGTGCCCATGTCCTTGCTGGCGGCGATGTCGCCGGTGCGCTGGGCTTCGGCCAATTCGGCGCGGACTTGTTCACGGGTCTTGCCTGCTACTGCGGGTTTTGCAGGGTAAGCGGTGGGGTTCAGCTCGTTGAGCTTGCGGCCGGCGCCGGATGCGAATTCGTCGGTGCCCATGTCCTTGCTGGCCACGATGTCGCCAGTGCGTTGTGCTTCGGCCAACTCGGCGCGCACTTGTTCACGGGTCTTGCCAGTGTCGGCGGCTTGGGCGTGGCCAGTGACCAAAGCGGCGACGGCCAAAGCGATAGATGCGGTTGCGTATTTCATGATTCAAATCCTTCTCTAGATGATTGATTCCGTTCGCAGGACACAGCGTCCTGTAAACGGTATCGAGGGGGCGTTTCAGGTTCGTCTCATCGATGGGTTGGACTTTAGAGAAAGCTGTGCATTTAAAAAATACCTCGTCAAGCAGTGGTGCATTACGTGGTTTGAAATAATCCAGACCTTGATTTGCGAAGAAAGAGCTCCATGGATCGATTGACGTCAATGCGGGTATTCCAGAAGGTGATTGACGAAGGGGGATTTGCGGCAGCGGCACGCGCGCTTGACATGTCCTCGGCCGGTGTGACACGGCAAATTGCGGATCTGGAGGACTACCTGGGCACGCGTCTCTTGCACCGCACGACACGCCGCGTGTCCCTGAGTCCGGCTGGCGAGACCTACCTGGGGCGGGTGCGCGCCATCCTGCAAGACATTGACGAGGCACACGAAGTGGCCAGCTCCCAGACGCATGGCCTGAGCGGTGAACTGCGCGTGTTGGCGCCGCCGGTGTTGGCCACACATGTGCTGGCGCCGCTGCTGGCAGGTTTTGGCACCGAGTACCCGCACATCACACTGAACATCGATGTGGAGTCGTTCCGCGAACCACAGATCGAGGACTACGACGTCACGCTGCTGCCTACCGAAGGTTTTTTTGATGGTGACGTGATTGCCCGCAAGGTGTCCACCACGCAGGCGGTGCTGGTGGCGTCGCCAGACTATTTGAAACGCAAGGGCGCCCCCAAAGACCCCACCGAGCTGCTGCAGCACGACACCTTGCGGCTCAAAACACCGAGCGCGGTGTTTGGCCAATGGCGTTTGTTGAACGCAGAGCAGAACGACGCGCCGAGCGACTTCGAGGTCAAACCCAAACTCTGGGCCAACCACACAGACACCCTGCTCAAAGCTGCGATTGATGGGGCTGGCATTACCTCCGCGGCGGTGGACCTGGTGGCGCCCTTGCTGAACCGCGGTGCCCTGGTGCGTGTTTTGTCGCCCTGGATTGCGGGGCGCCTCACGCTGTATGCGGCCTTGCCCAGCCGCAAGTTCATCCCGGAGCGCACGCGCGTGTTCTTGGAGTACCTGACCGAGCAAACCCGCATGCAGTCCGACGCAGCCATGCGCGCCTGTACGCACTGCTAGGGCGGGTGGGCCCTAGTCCCGCACCACCCGCACCAGCTCTTCACGGCTGGTCAAGCCGCTGTGCACCAGGCGTTCACCGTCGTCACGCAGCGCCACCATGCCATCCGCCAGGCCGGCCGTGCGGATCTCGGCCTCGGATGCGTTGTGGTGCACCAGCTCGGCAATCGCGTCGGTCACGCGCAACAGTTCGAACACCCCTGTGCGTCCGGTGTAGCCGGTGTGGGCGCAGGCTTCGCAGCCCTTGCCGCTGCAGCGTGTGCACAGCTTGCGCACCAGGCGCTGGGCGAGCACACCGCGTAGCGACGAGCTCAGCAGGAATGGCTCCACCCCCATGTCGATCAGGCGTGTGACCGCGCTGGCCGCATCGTTGGTGTGCAGCGTGGCCAGCACCAGGTGGCCGGTCAGCGAGGCCTGGATGGCGATCTGCGCGGTCTCGAAGTCGCGGATCTCGCCGATCATGATCACGTCCGGGTCCTGGCGCAGGATGGCGCGCAGGGCCTTGGCAAAGCTGAGGTCGATCTTGGGGTTGACCTGGGTCTGGCCCACGCCGGGCAGCTCGTACTCGATCGGGTCTTCGACCGTCATGATGTTCTGGCGCGCCGCGTCCAGCTTGGAGAGCGATGCGTAGAGCGTGGTGGTCTTGCCCGAGCCTGTGGGCCCGGTCACCAGGATGATGCCGTGTGGCTGCGCGATGAGGTCTTCAAAACGCTGCAGCACCGTGCCCTGCATGCCCACCGACTCCAGGCTGCGCTGGTCTTGGCTCTTGTCCAGGAGACGCAGCACCGCACGTTCGCCATGTGCACTGGGCAGGGTGCTCACACGCACGTCTACGGCACGTGTGCCAATGCGCAGGCTGATGCGCCCGTCTTGCGGCAGGCGCTTCTCGGAGATGTCCAGGTCGGCCATGATCTTGAGGCGTGAGATCAGCGCTGCATGCAGTGCGCGGTGCGCCTGCACCACTTCACGCAGCGTGCCGTCCACCCGAAAGCGCACGCTGCTGTGGCGCTCATAGGGTTCGATGTGGATGTCGCTGGCGCCATCGCGCGCCGCCTGCGTCAGCAACGCATTGAGCATGCGGATGATGGGCGCGTCGTCCGCGGTTTCCAGCAGGTCTTCCACCGCAGGCAGCTCTTGCATCATGCGGCTGAAGTCGGCCTCGCCCTGCACCTCGTTCATCACCGTGGCCGCGCTCGATTCACCCTGGGCGTAGGCCGCGCTGATGCGCTGCGTGAGGGTGGCGGCCTCTTGTGTTTGCACGCTCTGCACGCTGTGTTTGCGCATCACTTCACCAACGGCGGAGGGCGGCGTGGAGGTATGCACCCACAGTGTCAGGGCCTGGCCGTTGTCTTCCAGCAAGAGCTGCTGGCTGCGCGCAAAGGCGTAGGGCAGGGGGTAACGCATGGCTTACTGCGCGGCCGGTACCGTGGCTGCAGCAGGGGCCGCAGCGGGCGGGCTGGTCGGGCGCGCGGGGGCTGGCGGCAAGGCAGGCAATACGGGGGCCTCGTTGATGGGTACCAAGCTGCTGGGGGCTGGCTGGCCAGCCTGTTGGCCACTGCGCATTTGTTCGTAGCGGTCGTTAGACAGAGCCTGGGTGGCATTGGCGTCGCGTACCACCACGGGCCGCAGAAATACCATCAGGTTGGTCTTTTTGCGGCTGCGGGCCTCGCTCTTGAACAGGTTGCCAAAAAACGGCACGTCGCCCAGGCCGGGCACCTTCTCCTGGTTGCCCGCGAATTCGTCTTGCAGCAGGCCGCCCAGCACCACCACGGCACCGTCTTCCACCAGCACATTCGACTCGATGGTGCGCTTGTTGGTGGTGGGCCCATTGGTGGCGTTGGCGGTGGACGCCAGAACGCTGGACACTTCCTGGAAGATGGTCAGCTTGACGGTGCCGTTCTCACTGATCTGCGGCTTGACCTTGAGGGTCAGGCCCACATCCTTGCGCTCAATGGTCTGGAAGGGGTTGACCGTGCCCGTGCTGCTGCCGGTGTTGGTGAACTGCCCGGTCACAAAGGGCACGTTCTGGCCGATCACGATCTTGGCCTCCTCGTTGTCCAGCGTGAGCAGGTTGGGCGTGGAGAGCACATTGCCGCTGCCCGACTCTTCCAGAAAACGTGCCAGAAAGCCCAGCACGTAGACGCCATTGGTCTTGGTGGCGGCACCCAGGTTAAATCCCCGCGAGGGTGACACGGTGCCGGCCGCGCCCTGCGTGGCCAGGTTGATGATGTTTTTGCCTGCGCTGCCAAAGTTGGTGCCCAGGAGGCCAATCACTCCGTCGCCCGCGTTGCCCAGCGCACCCTGCCACTGGATGCCAAACTCGGCCGCCTTGTCGGCGCTCACCTCGGCAATCAGGCTCTCCACAAACACCTGGGCGCGGCGGGCGTCGAGCTTGTCGATGACGGCGCGCAGTTGGCGGTACTGCGGTTCGCTGGCGGTGATGATGAGGGAGTTGGTGGTCGGATCAGCCTGAATTTGGCCGCCCGTGCTGGGCTGGGCCGCCGCCGCTGTGTTGGCCGTTGCTCCGGCGGCTGGTGTGGCCGCAGCAGTGCTGCTGCCACGGGTGTCGGCGCTAATGGCAGCCCGCAGGGTGGTGGCCAGCTGCGTGGCGTTGGCGTTTTTCAGGTAGACCACATAGATGTTGCCGGCCGCCCCGTTGCTGGTGTTGGCGCTGGGCTGGTCCAGCCGCTGGATGAGCGAGCGGGCCAGCGCCAGGCGCGCCTGGTTGGCAGCCCGCACGATGAGGGCGTTGGAGCGCGGCTCCACCAGGATGGTGGTCTTGTAACTGGCATCGGCCTGGCCGCCAGGGGCGCTGCCGCCCGAGGTCTCCAGCAACCGTGTGGCCAGCTGGGCCAAGTCTGAGGCAATGGCGTGCTGCAGCGGAATGATCTCCAAGTCGGTTGCGTTGGGCACGTCCAGCGCCTGCACGATGCGCGCAATGCGGCGCAGGTTGTCGGCGTAGTCGGTGATCACCAGCGAGTTGTTGCCGGGGTTCACGTTGATGACGTTGTTGGGCGTGATCAACGGACGCAACACGGGCACCAGGTTGCTGGCGTTCTCGTGCGCGATTTTGAAAATCTGGGTCTGGATCTGGCCGGTGGTCACCGGTCCCTTGTTGCTGTCGTCCACCGACACCGCGGTGCCCTGCAGCTTGGCATCGGCCTCGGGCACTACTTTGTCCAGGCCATCCACCTGCACCACGGTAAAGCCCTGCATGCGCAGCGTCGTCAGGAACAGGTAGTAGGCGCGCGCCGGCGAGGCCGGGCTGTCGGTCACCAGCGTCATGGTGCCCTTGACGCGCGGGTCCACCACCACATTGCGCCCGGTCACCGTGGCCATGGTGCGGGCCACGGCCTCAATTTCGGCGTTGTTGAAGTTCAGGGTGACGGGCTCGGCACGCTTGGGGGTATTGGCCTGGGCCCAGGTTTTAGTGCCAAATAGGCCTGTAGCGCTCATGAATAGTGCGCAAACAGCTATCAAATGCATAGCATTTGACGGGCGCCCTGGGGGCCGGGTGACAGGAATGGTTGGCATGCGTTAACCCACTTGGATGACGGAGCGCGCGCCGTCGCGCCGTCCAATGATATTGAGCAAATTGGCCAGTGCCTCTTCGCGGCCTGCGGTGGCGCTGGCAAAGCCCGTAAATTGCAGGCGCCCGGCCTGCAGGCGGCCGCTGCCCTGCAGCTGCAATGCACCTTCCAGCGTTTGCAATTCCAGCGTGGGTTCGGCCCCGCCCTGCACGCGCAGCTGGTAGCTGCCGATGGGCTGCAGGGTGGACAGGCTGGTGGACAGGCCCAGGGCCTGCAGCTGCAGCTGGCCCTGCAGTTGCAGCTGCCCGGGTGCCAGCGACACGGCCAGCGCTTGGGTAGACAGGGCCAGCATGCCCTGCAACTGCAGGGTGTTCCACGGGGTGCCCAGGCTTGCCAACAGCTTGGCGGGCAGACGTAGTGCCTGCTGCGGGCTGCGGTCCTGGGCTTGTAATTGCAGGCCGCCACTCTGGGGTTGCAGAGTCCAGGCCCAGCTGCCGTCCAGGCAACAGGGCATTTGCAGTTCCAGGCGCAGGCCGCGCCAGCTTGGCTGCAGCTGCCAGGCCACGCGGCCAGGCAGGGCGCTGCGTGGGGCTTGGGGGTCGGCCGTGCCCAGGGTGAACTGGGCGGTGCCGTGCCAGACCGTGCCTTGGGCATCGTGCAGCTGCACGCGTTGTTGGCTGGCCTGTGCCAGGCCCCAGGCCAGCCAGTGCGCGGGTGCGGCCAGGCCCAGCACCAGAGCCAGGCCCAGCACCGATCCCACTGCGGCCCAGACCCAGGGCGCGCGGGCATGTGCAGCGGCTGTGGGTGTTGGCCTGGGTGCACGGCGGGTCATGTGGGCCCCAACAATAGGCGTACGGTGCCACTCCAGCCTTGTGGGCTGCGTTGCAACTGGGCTTCGTGCGGCACCAGGCGGGCGCTGGTGCGGGTGCGGGCCAGCCACTGGGCCAGCGCCTCGGGGCTGGCCTGGCGCAGGGTCACGGTGGCCACATTGCCCTGCACCTGCAAGCTGCCTTGGGCCCCCAAAACCTCGGTCACCGCCCGTTGCAGGGCTTGCTGGCTGCCCTGGGCGTTTAGTGTGGGCAGGGCTTGCAGGCGTTGCGCTTGTGCCTGCAGCTGCAGCATGCGCTGCAGCTGGGTGTCCAGCGCGCTGCGCTGGGCTTCAAAGCTGCGTACCGTGCGCCAGGCCGGGGCCAGCAGCTGGGTCCAGAGCAGAGCAGCGCCCAGCAGCAGGGCTGCGGCCAGCAGCAGGCGCTGTTCGCGCGGTGGGCGCTGGGCCCACCACGTGGCGGCGGCAGGGGGGGATGAAGAGCGGGCCATGGTGGTCAGGGTGTGGTGGCGCGCAGGCGCAGGCGGTTGCCTTCGGCCTGCAGGGTGTAGCCCACATCGGCGAGTTGGCGGCGCAGTGCCTCCACTGGTTCGGGGCTCAGGGGCAACGCATCTATACGCAGTTCGCCTGCTACAAATTCCATAGCTGCTTGCGCAGGTCCGGTATGCATCAGGGGCTCAAAGTTCTCTGATCCGCCGAGTGCTGCGAGCAGGCTTTCCAGGTCGCCGCGGGCGGCATTGCCGCCCGACTGGCGCAGGCTGGCCACTGCACGCTCCATTTGCAGCGGGGCGTCAATCACCACGGTGGTGGCCGGAAAGGTGGTTTGCAGCACGTTGTGCAGTGCAGTGCGGCGCTGGGCCAGCTGTTGCTGCGCCCACCAGGCGTAGCCCTGCACACCCAAGAGTTGCACCAGCACCAGGGCCAGGGCCGCCCAGCGCGCCGGGCGCCAGGCCGGGGCTTGCCACAGGCTGACCAGGCTTTGCCGCAGGCTGCCCCAGCCCGGGTGGCTGGGCGTCAGTTCGCCCTGCGCCAGGTTCCAGGGGCTGTGGCTACAGTCCAGCAGGCGCTGGGCGCGAGGCTGCACCTGCACTTCGCGCTGCAGGCTGTGTTCTGCGTTGGCGGCCAGGGGGGCCTCGGCCCACACCGGGCCCTGGGTCGCCTCGTCGGGCAGGGCGGGCGGGCTGTGGCCGTCCCAGGGGCGGCGGTGCACGCCTTGGTCGTTGATCCATACCCAGTGGGCATCGTGGTCATTTCCCGTGCACCACAGGCCACTGGCGTCGTCGCTAGGCGCCCACTCGGGCACGATGGCCTGGATGCGGTGGCCCGCGTGGGCCAGTGCTGCCAGATGGTTGCGCAGCCACTGCTGCCGGCACACCGCCACCCACATTGGCGCGGTGTCTTTGGCGTGGGGCGGCAGGGCGAAATGCAGCTGGGCGGGCTCGTCCAGCAGCTGGTCTTCTAGCAAACCTTCGAGGATGTTGCGCAACCGGCCAGCGCCACTGCTGCGCCAGCCACCTCGCAAGGTGCCGGCGGGCAGTTGCACGCGGTGCCATGACAGGGCTGCTGCCGGCACGATGGCTACGGTTTCTGCGGTGCTGGCCCGGTGGGCTAAGACGGGCAATTCGGGCAGGGCCAGGTGTTCGGTGGCATGCAGGCCGTCAGCACTGCGCACACTTTCCCACAAGCCATCGGCCTGCACGCTGGTGCCCGCAGGCACGTCCTGCAGCAGGGGGAGCAACACGGCGTGGCGGGTCATGGAGATACAAACATCCTGGGGTGGGCAGTGGGGGCTGGGTTGCGCTTCATTGTACGGACGCCCCCTGTGGCGTCTCCCGTGTGGTCCATAGGGCTTTCACCAGCAGGCCTTCGCGTTGCATGCGGGTGTGTTCCTGGCTCAGCACGCTGCCCAGCCGCAGGCGCACGCGCACATCGAAGTAACGCGAGCCCACGCTGTGCATGCCGTCGTTCAGGGCCAGTTCGGCAATACCTGATGCCTGCACCACATCAGCCAGGGACCGAAAGTGGTTTTGTGCCCGGCTTTGCACCAGGCGTTGCGCGAGAGCCAGGTCCAGCGCCGGGATGCTGGCGTGCAGCACCAGGGCCGAGGCGGTATTGAGGTTGACCGGGGTGCGCTCGGGCAGAACCACCACATGGGTTTGCAGGCGCGCCACGGTGCCGGCCGAGAGGCCCAGCCAGGCCAACTGCTCGGGGCTGCGTGGCAGCAGCGGGTGCAGCAGGTTGCCCGCGGAGGTGCTGGTAGTGCTTTCTGGCGCGGCCAGTGCGGCCTGCAGCTGCGCTACCAGCACCATCAGTTCGGCAGGGGGAAGTTGCAGGGCTTCAAACAGACGCCCAAAGGCCTGCAGGGTGGGTGCGTGTACGCGGCCGTCCTGCACCAGGTTGAGCACATTCAGGCGGGACTGCAGGTCGGTGATTTGCCCCGAGAGGTAGGCGCCTTGCAGGTTCTCGCCCAGGGCCTCGGTGCTGTTGCCCAGAAAGCTGGAGAGTTGTGCCTCTTGAAGGGTCACGGCCCAGGGTTCTCCCAGGTGGTCTACCGTTGCGTTGCGTGCGTCTTCGCGCAGGATCAGGCGGGCCCAGTCGGCCGCCCCCTGCAGCAGCCAGCGCGACTGGGCGCTGGCGCGTTCGGCCGTCTCGACCTCGATGGCGCGCCACTGCTGCCACAGGGCCGCCGCACTCAGCGTGGCCACCAGCGTGACCAGCAACATGGCAGTGAGGATGGCGGCGCCACGCTGCGCTTTCATGGCATGGCCCCCGCGCTGTGTTTACGGGCCCAGTCCCGCACCAGCGTGCCGGGCAGGGCGTGGGCGGCGGGCAGCGTCAGCACCAGGCGTATGCCTTCGGGCAGGCTGGCGTTGGCCTCACCGCCGGGGCTGCTGCCGGCGCTGGAGAGCGGGTTGCTCCAAGCGCCGGTGCGGTAGTAAAACAGCTGCCACTGCGGCATCGCGGTGATGCGGACTTCGCGCGTGCGGGTGCTGGTGTCGGCCCCTTGCACCCAGGCGTTGGCCGCGGCCCAGGCGGTGAGCCAGGCCTCACGCGTGGACACGGGGGCCGACTGCCAGCGTAGCCACTGGGCTACGCCATCGCGTTCGGCGCGTGTCCAGCACACCACCACAGCACCCTCGTCACCGGGCAGGCGGCGCGTCAGGCGCAGGGCGCGGCCGTCCCATTCCAGCGTGCGGGTCTGGGGCAGGGCGACCAGGGCGTCCAGGTCGGCGCTCCATTGGCCTAGTCCGGCCTCCAGGGTGAGCACGGCATCGGCATGCTGGCGGTTCACCTCCAGCGCGGTTTGCATGCCGGCCAGCACGCGCCAGGCCATGCCCGCCATCAGCGCCATTAGGGCCAGCGCCACCAACAGCTCGACTAAGGTGAAGCCGGCCTGTCGTCCATGGCGTTCGCGTGTGATTCCGTGCATGTCAGAAGCGCCCCACCACGGTGCTGAGTTGCAGCAGCGGCGTGCCATCGCGCGCCAGGCGCGCCTCCACGCGGCGGAAGTTGGGGTTGGGCGTGGTCTGCACCAGCAGGCGCAGCTCCAGCACGCGGCCGGCCTGCTCGCAGGGGCGAGTGCTGTCACTCACGTCGGGCAGTTGCTGGGATAGGCGTACCTGGGCCAGCGCGTTTTCGGCGCACAGCTGGGCCAGCAGCCGGTCGGCCTGGCGCTCGGCGTTGCGCGTGAGGGACGAGGTGGCTTGCAAGCCGGCCAGCAGGGTGACCGCCACGATGGCCAGCGCCACCAGGACCTCCACCAGCGTGAAGCCCGCCATGGGCCGGTGGCGGGTGGTCATGGCGCGGTGTTCTGCACGGAAAAAGGCCGCAGACCATCGGTGGCCACCCACAGGCTGCGCGTGGGCGTGTCCTGCAACCACAGCCGCACCTGCTGGGCGCCAATCAGGGGTTCGGGGCCCAGCACTACGGGGGCGCTGCTGTGGGCCTGGGTTTCGGGGTGCTGCCAGGCGGTGGGCAGTGCGGTTGTGCCAGCTGCCGATCCATCGAACACAAACCCTTGGGGTGTCACGCGCCAGCGCATGGGCACACCGCTGGCGCGGGACTGGGCGCGGCCGGACTCCAGCAGGGCGGCCAGGCGCTGGGCCTCGCGGTCCAGGCGGGTACGCGAGGCATCTTGCAGGCTGAACGCGACACCTGCTGAGGCGATGGCGACGATGGCCACCACGACGAGCAGTTCGAGCAGGGTGAAGCCTGTGGCGCGCCGGGGCATGGGGTGCGCGGCGGTGGCCCTACCAGTTGCCGATGTCGGCGTTTTTGCCTTCGCCGCCAGGTTGGCCGTCGGCGCCCAGGCTCAACACGTCAATCTCGCCTTTGAGGCCGGGGTTCATGTACAGGTAGGGGCGTCCCCAGGGGTCGTTGGGCAGCTTGTCCACATAGGGGCGCCAGTTGGGTGGCACCACCCCTGCCGTGGGCTTTGTCACCAGGGCTTGCAGGCCTTGTTCGCTGCTGGGGTAGCGTTGGTTGTCCAGCTTGTAGAGCTTGAGCGCCTGGCCCAGGTTGGCAATGTCGGTTTTAGCGGCGGTCACGCGGGCGTCGTCGGCACGGTCCAGCACATTGGGCACGATGAGCGCAGCCAACACGCCGATGATGACCAGCACCACCATCAGCTCGATGAGGGTGAAGCCCCGCGTGGGGATGCGTGAAGGTGACAAATGGCGCATGGCTGGTGGTGGTGAAAGAGTGGATGCGGGGCACACAGGGTGCGAGGGCTTGGCTTCCATGATAATGCGCCGCATGGCACTGTCTGTAACCCTTGGTACATCGCTGTGGCCAGCCCGCTTGGCGGCGCTGTTGCTGTCGGCCGCTGCGGCGGCCAGTGCGGCGTATTGGGCGCTCAAGCTCAGCGGCCCGGCCCCCGGCCCGGCTGTAGCGGCGGTGCAAGCACCCGAGGCGACGCTGGACACCGGTTTGGTCGCGCGTGCGCTGGGCGGCGCTGCCAGCGATGCTGGCGTGGCGTCCGCAGCAGGGGCACCTGTGCCGGTGGCCGAGTCGGCACGCTTTGTCCTGATGGGTGTGGTGGACCAGCAGGCCGGCGGTGCTGCGCTGATTGGGGTGGATGGCAAGGCGGCCAAACCGGTGGCGGTGGGCGCTCCCGTGGCCGACGGCTGGATGCTGCGCGCGGTGCAGGGCCGCAGCGCCACGCTGGAACGCAGCGGTGCCCAGCTGCTATTGGAGCTGCCGCCGCGCGTTAAGGGTTAAATCAGGCTCTAGCCCGCATGGAATATGCGCGAGCAGCTATCATTTTTGTAAAAACATCCGGTATACCGGGTTGTCGGTTTCTTCCACATAGGGGTAACCCAGCGTCTCCAGAAACTGCGCGAAGGCCCGGTCGTCTGCCTTGGGCACTTGCAGGCCCACCAAAATGCGGCCGTAGTCGGCGCCCTGGTTGCGGTAGTGGAACAGGCTGATGTTCCAGCCCGGGCGCATCAGGCTCAAAAACTTCATCAGGGCCCCAGGTCGCTCGGGGAACACAAAGCGCAGCAGGCGTTCGTCCTGCGCCAGGCTGGAGATGCCGCCCACCATGTGGCGGATGTGTTCTTTGGCCAGCTCGTCGTGCGTGAGGTCCAGGGTTTTAAAGCCGTGTTTCTCGAAGTTTTTGGCCACCTTGGCCGACTCGCCTTTGCCCTGCGTGCTCAGGCCCACAAATACATGCGCTTTGGCGGCGTCGCTGATGCGGTAGTTGAACTCGGTCACATTGCGCGTGCCCCCGGGCAACTCGCCAATCAACTCGCAAAAGCGCTTGAAGCTGCCTCGTTCTTCGGGGATCGTGACTGCAAACAGCGCCTCACGCTCCTCGCCCACCTCGGCCCGCTCGGCCACAAAGCGCAGCCGGTCGAAGTTCATATTCGCACCGCACAAGATGGCGGCGTAGGTTTCGCCCTTGGTCTTGTGGGTGGCCACGTATTGCTTGATGGCCGCCACCGCCAAGGCGCCCGCGGGCTCCACGATAGAGCGGGTGTCGATAAAGATGTCCTTGATGGCCGCGCAGACCGCGTCAGTGTCCACGGTCACGTAGTCGTCCACCAGGTTGCTTGCGATGCGAAAGGTTTCTTCGCCCACCAGCTTCACAGCGGTGCCGTCGGAGAACAGGCCTACATCCGGCAAGGTCACGCGTTGCTTGGCGCCCACCGACTGGATCATGGCGTTGGAGTCGTTCATCTGCACGCCGATGACTTTCACGCCCGGCGCCACGGCCTTGATGTAGTTGGCCACACCCGAGATCAGGCCGCCACCACCAATCGCCACAAACACCGCGTCAATGCCAGGGCCGGTTTTGCTGCCGGTTTTGTGGCCGGACTTGGCCGCCTTGTCGGCGCCTAGCGTCTGCACTTGGCGCATGATTTCCATGGCCACAGTGCCCTGGCCGGCAATCACGTCCGGGTCGTCAAACGGGTGTACAAAGGTCAGGCCCTCTTTGGCCTGCAAGGTCACGGCGTGGCCGTACGCATCGGAATAGCTCTCGCCAAACAGCACCACCTCGCCACCAAAGCCACGCACGGCGTCCACTTTGAGCTGGGGGGTGGTGGTTGGCATCACGATGACTGCGCGCACGCCCATGCGGCTGGCCGACAGGGCCACGCCCTGCGCATGGTTGCCGGCAGACGCACAAATCACACCTTTCGCAATCTGCTCTGGAGGCATCTGCGCCATCTTGTTGTAGGCGCCGCGCAGCTTGAAGCTGCGCACGGGTTGCTGGTCTTCACGCTTAAACAGCACGGTGTTGTGCAGGCGGCGGCTCAGGGCGCGTGCTGGTTCCAGGGCTGTCTCGCTGGCCACGTCGTACACGCGGGCGGTCAGAATCTTCTTGAGGTAGTCCGCCGGGGTGAGGTGGGGGGTTGGGGGCGGTTTGGGAGAACTCACGGGGCTACACTCCGGTATGGATATGCGAAAACGCAATTAACCAGCTCCGCGCGGGGCTGTTTAATTGCATTGTAGCGAACTATTTTTGGCCCCGCGCGGGGCAATTTATTGAAGGATGAACACCATGGAATGCACAGTGAGCTGGACCGGCGGCTTGAATACCCGCTCTGGCATGGGTTTTGTGGCTGAGACGGGCAGCGGCCACACCTTGATGATGGATGGCGCGCCGGATGCGGCCAAGCCCGAAAACGGCGGCCAAAACCTGGCACCCCGCCCGCTGGAAACCGTGCTGGCCGGCACCGGTGGCTGCACCGCCTATGACGTGGTGCTGATTTTGAAGCGTGGCCGCCACGATGTGCAGGGCTGCACCGTCAAGCTCACGGCCGAACGCGCTGAGGTGGATCCCAAAGTGTTCACCAAAATCCACATGCAGTTCACCGTGACTGGCAAAGGCATTCCCGCCAGCGCCGTGGAGCGCGCCATTGCCATGAGCCACGAAAAATACTGCTCTGCCAGCATCATGCTGGGCAAAACCGCCGAAATTACGACCGGGTTTGACTTGGTCGAGGCGTAAAAAGCCCTAGATCCGCTCCGCCACGGTGGTCATCACTTTGGCGGCGGCGCGCATCATGTCTTTGACAGGTTGCGGCAAATCTGCGGCACCGGCTTCTTCTGCTTCATGCGCGTGGCGCAACTCGTCATCGTGCATTTGCGCCACGATGGCGCGAGAGGCATGGTCACCTTCGGGCAGCAACTCCAGGTGACTTTGCAGGTGGGCGCCCACCTGTTTCTCGGTTTCCACCACAAAGCCCAGGCTGATAGCGTCACCCATACGGCCCGCCAGCAGCCCCAGGCCAAAAGCGCCCGCGTACCACAGGGGGTTCAACAAAGAGGGGCGAGAGCCCAGTTCCTTGAGCCGCTGCGCGGTCCAGGCCAGATGGTCGGTTTCTTCTGTGCAGGCTTGGGTGAAGTGCTCGCGCAACGCCTTGTTGGGCGTTGCCAGGGCCTGCGCTGTATAGAGTGCCTGTGCGCAGACTTCACCCACGTGGTTCACGCGCATCAGTCCCGCTGCTTTGCGTTTCTCGGTGTCCGTCAGCTGGGTTGCATACTCAGCTACGGTGGGACAGGGGGTAGCAGCATGTGGCTGTGCAAACAGGGTGCGCAGGGCCGTATCTGCAGCGGTGAAGAGTGCGTCCATTGGGTGCTTTCCAGTATGGGAAGAGTCTACCGGGGATGACGTTAAGGTGAGCTGGATGACAGTCAAACAATTTGTTGCAACCCAACAACGGTAACTCGTAGGAACCCTAATATTTCAGGCTTTTCCTTTGCCAAACGCCCCCCCGTCTGGTGCAATACATCCAACTTCCTGAATAGGAGGTTGGCCCGGAGTTCCGAACAATCGGTCCGGAGCTCTATGTTTAACCTTGGAGTATTTCTACATGAAAAAGACCCTCATCGCCCTGGCCGTTCTGGCTGCTTCCGGCGCTTCTTTCGCTCAAGTGACTATCACTGGTAACTACACAGCTGGCTACCGCGCTTCCTCCGCACCCGCTGGTGACACCTCCGGTTTGGGTAACGACACTTCCTTGGTGACTTTTGAAGCCAAAGAAGACTTGGGTGGTGGTATGGCTGCTGGCGCCAAGATGGCTATCGACGGCTTGACCCGCGGTGGTGTTTCTGGTGGCGATTCCGGCATGTACATTTCCGGTGGCTTCGGTAAGATTGCACTGGACACTGGCCGTGGTTCTGACTACCTGTCTGGCGGCACCTCCGGTGTTGGCGGCGTTGGCTTGGATGACAAAGTGTTTTCTCGTCTGGACGCTTCCGACTCTATCTCCTACTCTTCTCCTTCTTTTGGTGGTTTGACTTTTGGTTTGAGCCACGACGAAGGCGCTATTAATCGCGCTTCTGAACTGACTTCCCCCGTTGGTCTGGGTGTTGGCGCCACTGGTACTCCCGTTGGTGACACGTACCAACGTGGTGCAGGTGTGACCGTTGGTTACGCTGCTGGCCCATTGGCTGTGAATGGTAACTACAAGGTTTGGGATCAGTCCGGAACAGTTGCAAATAACAGCAAAAACCGCATCAGCATCCGTGGTTCTTATGATTTCGGTGTTGCTAAGTTGGGTGCCGGTTTTCGTAACCAGCAATTCGTGACTGGCACACGTCAAGATACATTCTTGGCTGTTGGCGTTCCATTGGGTGCCTTGACTCTGGGTGCTGACTGGGGTAGCCGCGTTCAGAACGATCGTGCTACTGCTACTGATAACGGTACACGCACTGGCTACGGTTTGAAGGCTGAATACGCTTTGTCCAAGCGCACTTCCCTGATCGCTTCTTACGCTAAGTGGGATGCTACAGTTGGCCCAGTTTCGGCTAACACAGAAACCAACCTGTTGGTTTCCCACTCGTTCTAATTTCTCGCTGGCGTAAGCCAGCTTGAGATTTGAAAGTTAAAACCTGCTGCAGAAATGCGGCAGGTTTTTTTACGTCTTAAATCTCAAAAAGTTCACAATGTGGAAAAAATATTGATGTTGGTGCTAATACAACAAAATTTGTTTTTTGAGGTTGGCACCTACGTTTTGTCCCTTCAATTACATGACGTGAATGTGAATTTTTGTTTCAATACAAGCTACTTCTGAATTAAGAAGTAGGAGCTGCGGCTGTTGTTCTTTGTGGCAATGGCTGCTCACCATCTAACTCAAACTGAAGAGACACCACATGAAAAAATCTTTGATCGCATTGGCAGTTTTGGCTGCTTCTGGCGCTTCTTTCGCGCAAGTCACCATCACTGGTAACTTCACTACCGGCTACAAACAAACATCTATCGCTGCTGCGACCACTACAGCTCAAGGCGTCACGCAAAATTTGGCCGGTGGTACTGGTGGTAATGCTGCTGGTGACTCGTCTGGCTTGGGTATTGATACATCTCTGATCACTTTCTCCGCAAAAGAGGATTTGGGCGGTGGCATGAGCGTAGCGGCGGAAATGAGCATCGATGGATTGAGTCGTGGCGGTGTGGCCGGCGGTGACTCTTCCTTAAAGCTCACTACATCTGTTGGTCGTGTCACGTTGCAAACTTACAAGCCCGTTGACTATTTGTCGGGTGGTATCTCTGGTGTTGGTGGTGCTGGTATGGACAACAAAGTGTTTCCTGCTCGCAGTCTGAAGGACGCCATTGGTTTTGATACCAAGATCGGCCCTGTATTTGTGGGCATTGCGCACATGGAGCAAGCTTCCACTTCTGGGGCCAGCGGTACCACTGGCGTTGGTGCTGGTTTGGGTGTTGGTGCCAGTGGTTCGGCTACCACTGTCGGTCAGCGTTTGAACAGCTTTTCTGTGACCTATGTTGGCGGACCCCTGATCGCTAACTTGAACTACTTGGTGTACGACAACCGCTCTGACGGCAATTTGGGTAACGTGTCTTACAAAGACGTGATTCGTACTGCAGCTTCGTATGACTTTGGGTCATTCAAGCTTGGTGGCGGCTTTTCTCAACTGACAACTGTGTCTGGTGCAACTTTGGCTGACGGCTTGGTGGCTGTTTCGGTCCCTGTGGGCAAATTGACACTGGGCGCAAACTTTGCATCTGAAACCGCAAATGGATTCACTGCTGGTGTGTACTCTGGCTCACCATTGATTGTCTTGGGTGCAGGTGCTGTCGACCAATCTCGCACCGGTTATGGTTTGTCAGCAAGTTATGCTTTAAGCAAGCGCACCAGCTTGATCGCAAATTATGCAAACTGGCAAGCTTTCAACGGTGCAAGCCAGCGAAACAACGAAACCAATTTGCTGGTTTCCCACTCATTCTAATTCCCGTACTGGCATAAGCCAGTTGTCGGTTTAGATAAAAACCCCGCAGTAGCGATACAGCGGGGTTTTCGTTTACTGAACTGTCGTGAATATGCAGGAGGCAGGTTGACTTGGTGATTCAGGCGTATCGCTTGTTCCGTAAATTGTGCTTCATCTCGCGCAGCAAGGGTTGCAGCTTGTTGCTGCCGATGCGCAGGGCGACGCAGGTGGCGAGGATGTCGATGATCATCAGGTGCAGCAGGCGTGAGACCATGGGGCTGTAGCGGTCGAAGCCTTCGGGGTGGTCGGCGCTCAGGTGGATGTGGCCGGCACTGGCCAGCGGCGAGCCGCTTGCGGTGATGACGATGGTGGTTGCGCCATTTTTACGGGCAATGTCGCAGGCGTCCATGAGGTCACGGGTGCGGCCGGAATTGCTGATGACGACCACACAGTCGCCAGGGCCCAGGATGGAGGCACTCATTACCTGCATATGGCCGTCGCTGTAGGCGGTGGTGTTGATACCCAGACGGAAGAACTTGTGCTGCGCGTCTTGCGCCACGATGCCGGAATTACCGACACCAAAGAACTGGATTTGCCGGCCCGCACCGTAGGCGTCTACCAGTGCCAACACGGCTTTTTCAATCGCCATCGTGGATGCATCGTTGCGATATTTGAGGAAGGCGGCCACCGTGTTGTCGATGACTTTGACCATGACATCGCCCGTCTTGTCGTCCGTGTCCACACTGCGGTGGATGAAAGGCACACCTTCGTTCACAGTGCCTGCCAGCTTCAGTTTGAAATCCGAGAGGCCGTCGTAACCCACGCTGCGGCAAAACCGCACCACGGTAGGTTTGCTCACATGGGCGCGGTCGGCCAATTCACTGACAGGCAGTTTGGCAAACGCGCGCGGGTCTGCCAGGCAGAGCTTGCCCACCCGTTGCTCGGCGGGGGCCAGCGATGGCAATGAGGCTTTGATTCGGTCCAACATAGTCACAGTTCCTCAGGCAGCAGCCTGTGGCGGAAGGCCACAGCACTGCTACACAACACAGTTCAACAACTCAGGACTCTTCGCTCCAGCAAAAGCCGTCGCGTGCAATCATGGCGCTCGATGCACTTGGGCCCCATGTGCCAGCTGCATACAGGCGTGGGCCTTGTGTATCGGCAGCCCAGTGTTCCAGCATGGGTTCAACCCAGCGCCAAGCTTCTTCCTGCTCATCGCTGCGCACAAACAGGTTTAGGCGGCCGTCAATCACGTCCAGCAACAGGCGCTCGTAGGCGCCCACACGTTCGGAACCGAAGCGCTTGTCAAAGTCCAGGTCCAGCTGCACCGGCGCCAGCGTTTGCGAGGCAGTGCTGCGCGACTGGCGGTTGTCCTGGCCCTGGGCCAGCAAATGCAGCTCCAGGCCGTCCTTGGGTTGCAGGTTGATGATGAGGCGGTTGGCCGCACCTTCGTTGGAGTCGTAGATGGCGTGGGGCGTGGGGCGGAAGTTGATGACGATGCGTGCATCGCGACCCGCCAGGCGTTTGCCGGTGCGGATATAGAAGGGCACGCCAGCCCAGCGCCAGTTGGCGATCTCGGTGCGCAGGGCGACAAAGGTTTCGGTATTGCTCTTGGGGTCAACCCCGGTTTCTTCGCGATAGCCGGGTACTTTGTTGCCGCCGCTGGTGCCTGCGGAATACTGGCCGCGCACCACGTCCTGTTTCAGCGTTTCCGCCGTCCAGGGCTTGAGGGAACGCAATACCTTGAGTTTTTCGTCGCGGATGGCATCGGCGTGTGAATTGATCGGAGGTTCCATTGCAATCGCGCACAGCAGTTGCAGCGCGTGGTTTTGCACCATGTCGCGCAGGGCGCCCGTGGTCTCGTAGAACGCGCCGCGGCTTTCCACGCCCAGGTCTTCTGCGATGGTGATCTGGATGTTGGCGATGTGCTCACGGCGCCACAGCGGCTCAAACAGAGCGTTGCCAAAACGCATGGCAAACAGGTTTTGTACCGAGGGCTTGCCCAGGTAGTGGTCGATGCGGAAGATCTGCTTTTCTTCAAAGAAGCGGCGCACGGTCTGGTTGATCGCGCGGTTGGAGGCCAGGTCATGGCCCAGTGGTTTTTCTAGCACCACGCGGGTTTTGGGCGTGTTCAGACCCGCGGCGGCCAGCTGCTCACACACATTGGTGAACAGACTGGGTGCGGTGGCCACGTAGATCACCACGCTGTCGGCATTGCGGGCGTTCAGGGTTTCGGCCAAGGCCGCGTAGTCATCCGGCTTGGACAGGTCCATGCGCTGGAATTCGAGGATGGCGGCAAAGCGGGCAAACTCTTCGGCACTGGGGCGCTTGGCCAGCTCCACTTTTTCGAAGCGGGACTGGATCAGGGCGCGGTATTGCTCGTGGCTGAGGTTGTCACGGCCGACGCCGATAATGCGCCCACCCTCTGGCAGCGAGCCATGGCGAAACGCCTGAAACAACGCGGGCATCAACTTGCGCCAGGCCAAATCGCCGGTGCCGCCAAACATGACTAGATCAAAGCTCATAAGACAGGTGGTACGTTTAAGAGTTACATGAAAGATGACGTTGTAATGTAACTTTGTTTCATTGATAATTCAAGGGAACAAACCACAAGAAATTGCTGGTTTTCCCCTAGTCTTCAACCTTGGCCTTTGGCCCGCGCCCTCCATGAACCAACTCGACGCACTCAAACAATTCACCACCGTGGTGGCCGACACCGGCGACTTCAAGCAGCTCGACGCCTTCAAGCCGCAAGACGCGACCACCAACCCGTCGCTAATCCTGAAGGCCGTGCAGAAGGCCGACTACGCGCCGCTGGTGAAAGACACGGTGAACCAGTTCCGTGGCCGCCCCATGGACGAGATCGTGGACCGCTTGCTGGTGCGCTTTG
Source organism: Rhodoferax sp. TS-BS-61-7 (assembly GCF_002943465.1). Lineage (GTDB taxonomy): Bacteria > Pseudomonadota > Gammaproteobacteria > Burkholderiales > Burkholderiaceae_C > Allorhodoferax. The sequence goes on along the minus strand of NZ_PTQY01000003.1, from coordinate 305,069 downwards.
GCTGCGAAATCCTCTCCATCATTCCCGGCCGCGTGTCCACCGAAGTGGACGCCCGTCTGAGCTTTGACACCAACGCCACCGTGGCGCGTGGTGAACGCCTGATCGAGCTGTACCAGGCGCAAGGCATCCACTCCGACCGCGTGCTGATCAAGGTCGCCTCCACCTGGGAAGGCATCAAGGCCGCCGAGCAGTTGGAGCGCAAGGGCATCCGCACCAACCTGACCTTGTTGTTCGCGTTCTGCCAAGCCGTGGCTTGCGGCCAGGCCAAGGTGCAGCTGATTTCCCCGTTCGTGGGCCGCATTTACGACTGGTACAAAAAGAGCGCCGGCGCCGCCTGGGTGGAAGCCGATAACGCGTTGGCCAACGACCCCGGCGTGAAGTCCGTGGCGCAGATCTACAACTACTACAAGAAGTTCGGCATCAAAACCGAGGTGATGGGCGCCAGCTTCCGCAACGTAGGCCAGATTACGGCCCTGGCCGGCTGCGACCTGCTGACCATCAGCCCCGACCTGCTGGCCATCCTGGCCGCCACCGACGCACCATTGACCCAGGCCCTGAACGCCGACACGGCCAAGGACTTGGCGCTGGAACCCATCAGCTACGACGAAGCAAGCTTCCGCCTGGCGCTGAACAACGACGCCATGGCCACCGAGAAACTGGCCGAAGGCATCCGCGCGTTCTGCGTGGACGCGGTGAAGCTGGAACAGCTGTTGCTGGCGGCTTGATACTTTGCGGGACAGACCTTCAGCTCTGTCCTCAACTGATTAAAGACTATGACACGTACCCGTTGTGACCGAACGCCCGCCTGGGGCGCCCTGCAAGCCGCTTATGACGCCACCGGCAAGGCGCTGGATGTGCGCGAGGCCTTCAAGGCGGACGCCCAGCGCTTTGGCCGCTTCAGCCAGGAGGCGCCCTATGTGTTTGCCGATCTGTCGAAGAACCGCATCGACGCGGCGACTGAAGCCTTGTTGTTCGACTTGGCGCGCCAAAGCGGCGTGTTGGAACACCGCGACGCCATGTTCGCCGGCCAGAAGATCAACAACACCGAGCAGCGCGAGGTGTGGCACGTTTTGTTGCGTAATCCGCCCGGAGCCCCCGTCAACTATGCGGGAGCAGCTACCGAATTTGTAGCGGGCGAGCAGGCCAAGGTGCACAGTACGCTGGACGCCATGCTGGCCTACGCCGAGAAGGTGCGCGCCGACAAGGCCATCACCGACGTGGTGAACATCGGCATCGGCGGCTCCGACCTGGGCCCGCAGATGGCGGTGCTGGCGCTGGACGCGTTTGCCACCACCGGCAAGCGCCTGCACTTTGTGAGCAATGTGGACGGCCATGAACTGGCCGCCAAGTTGCCGCACCTGAAGGTGGAGAGCACGGTCTTCCTGATTGCCAGCAAGACCTTCACCACCATCGAAACCATGACCAACGCCGCCTCGGCCAAGGCCTGGTTCGAAGCACAAGGTGGTACCGACATTGCGCGCCACTTCGCCGCGCTGACCACCAATGTGCCGGCGGCCAATGCCTTTGGCATCACTACCACCTTCGGCTTCTGGGACTGGGTGGGCGGCCGTTACTCCATGTGGTCGGCCATCGGTCTGCCCTTGGCGATTGCCATTGGCGCTGCGGGCTTCCGCGAATTTTTGGCCGGTGCCCATGCGATGGACGAGCACTTTCGCACCGCGCCGCTGGAAAGCAACCTGCCGGTGCGCCTGGGCTTGCTGGACGTCTGGTACCGCAACTTCCACGGCTTCACCAGTCGCAGCATTGCGCCGTACCACAGCGCGCTGCGCCGCGTGCCGGCCTACCTGCAGCAGCTGGAGATGGAAAGTAACGGCAAGCGTGTGGACGCATCGGGTGAAGCGCTGCCGTTTGGTACCTCCCCCGTGCTGTGGGGCGAGCCCGGCACCAACGGCCAGCATGCTTACTTTCAGATGCTGCACCAGGGGACCGATGTGGTGCCCATGGAGTTCATCGCCGTCAAGAAGGCGCGCCATGATCTGAAGGGTCACCAGCCGCTGTTGCTGGCCAATGTGCTGGCGCAAGCCCAGGCCCTGTTGCAGGGCAAGAGCGATGCGGGTGGCCACAAGCATTTCACGGGCAACCGCCCCAGCACTTTCCTGTTGCTGGACGACCTGACCCCGGCCGCGCTGGGCGCCCTGATTGCGCTGCAGGAGCACCGCGTGTTTGTCAGCGGCAGCCTGTGGGGCATCAACAGTTTTGACCAGTGGGGTGTGGAGCTGGGCAAGGTGCTGGCCAAGGAGATTGAGCCGCGTCTGGCTTCCGGTGATGTCACTGGGTTGGATGGTTCCACCGCCGGTTTGCTGGCGCGCCTGCGGAGCTGACCTTTTGCCTGTGCGTTGTCTGGCACTCGCACAGCACGCAGGCGCACGGCGGCGGGCTCATACTGCCGAACCGCAGAAAACGCAGTTTCGGCGAAGCCAAATCGCCCGCCACCGCGCCCCTGCATGCTGCGGGGCGTTGGGTGGCCTAGGCTCCATGCATCCATGAGTATTTCTCTCTCGCTTGCGCAAGCCCGCAACCTGCACCTCGCAGTGCAGGGCCTGCTGCAGCCGCCCACGCGCGTAGCCAAACGCGCTGATGTTGCGGCCTGCATCCAGCGCATGGCGCTGCTGCAGATCGACACCATCCATGTGGTCTCGCGCAGTCCCTACCTCGTATTGCATTCGCGTCTGGGTGACTACCCGCGTGAATGGCTGGAAGACACGCTGGCTACCGCCAAGGTGTTTGAAACCTGGGCGCACGAGGCCTGCTTTGCGCATGTGGACGACTTGCATGTTCACCGCGCCTACAACCGGCACGCCCGCCAGCATTGGGGTGTGGCTAATGCACGCAAACTGGCCTCAGCGCAGCGCCCGCACCTGGACAAGCTGCTTGAGCACATCCGCACCAACGGCCCCGTGAAGTCATCCGACTTTGAGCGACCCGAGGGCAAGGGTGGCGCCTGGTGGGGCTGGAAGGACGAGAAACGTTGGCTGGAGGCATTGTTCGGGCTGGGTGAGCTGATGATTGCGCGGCGCGAGAACTTCCACCGCGTCTACGACCTCAGCGAGCGCGTGGCGCCGCAGCTGCAGCAGCAGGCTCCCCAGCACAGCGAGGCCACACTGCACACCCACCTCATCGAAAAAGCCATCGCCGCACTGGGTATCACCCAGGCGCGTTGGGTGAACGACTACTTCCGCACCAAACCGCGTTTCAAAGATGTGGACCTGGACGCGCTGGTGGACGCCGGCACCGTGCAGCGCGTGGCGGTGGAGGGCTGGGACGCTCCCGGCTATGTGCACACCAGCCACGCCGCGCTGCTAAAAAAGGCCAGCGCTGGCAAGCTACAGGCCACGCACACCGCGCTGCTCTCGCCGTTTGACCCCGTGGTGTGGGACCGCGAGCGCGCCTCCACCTTGTTTGACTTTGACTACCGGCTGGAGTGCTACACGCCCGAAGAGAAGCGCGTGTACGGCTACTTTGTGCTGCCCATCCTCTGCCGCGGTGAGCTGATTGGCCGGCTGGACGCAAAAGCGCACCGGGCCGAGGGCGTGTTCGAGGTGCGCGCACTGTATGCCCAGCCCGGTCTGGTGTGGACCAACGATCACCTGACCGATGTGGCCCAGGCCATCCAGCGCAGTGCTGACTGGCACGGCACACCGCAGGTGCGCATCACGCGCACCCAACCGGCCAAGCTGGCAGCGCCGCTGCGGCGCGCCCTGAAGAATCTGAAACTTGAAAGACCTGACGCATGAATGTGGTGTTTGACTTTGGCGCGGTGTTATTCACCTGGCGCCCTGTGGACCTGGTGACCGAATGTTTTCCCGACCACGCGCCCACACCGGCGCTGGCCGGCCATCTGGCACACGAGGTGTTTGGCCATGCCGACTGGCAGGGGTTTGACCGCGGCACGGTCTCCATGCCCGAGGTGATTGACCGTACCGTGGCCCGCCTCGGGCTGGACCGGGCGGCGCTGACCAAGCTGGTGGAAGGCATTGGCGAACGCCTGGTGCCCATGCCCGAGTCAATCGCGCTGCTGAACCGGCTGGACGCGTTGCGCACCCAGCAGCAGGCCAACGGTGGCGAGCCGCTGCATCTCTACTTCCTGTCGAACATGCCTGTGCCCTACGCGCGCACGCTGGAGCGCCTGCACTCCTTCCTCAAGGCGTTTGACGGCGGCATTTTTTCGGGCGATGTGCTGCTCATCAAACCCGAAGCGGCTATCTACCAGCTGCTGCAAAACTGCTACGCGCTGGAGCCCGCCAAGACCATCTTTATCGACGACTTGCTGGGCAACATCGAGGCCGCACAGGCACAGGGCTGGCACGGCATTCACTTCAAGAGTGCACCGCAAGTCACACAGGCGCTGCAAGCCGCAGGTTTAAGCAAAATAGGCCTCTAGCCCACGTCGATACTGCGCAATTAGCTATTAAAAACATAGTAAACCAGACGTAAAAAAGCCCCGCAAGGCAAAACCTTGCGGGGCTTTTTATTTGGCGTAGGGTCGAGCGCAACAACGCTACAACGACGCAGCATGAGGGTGCAGGGCAAGGCGCAAACGCGCTGACAGTACCTCTGGTACGGCAAGCGTTTGCAACGCCGCCATGCGCCCTCAGGCAAGGAGCAATTACATGCCCATGCCGCCCATGCCGCCCATTCCACCCATATCAGGCATACCGCCACCGGCAGCGTCATCCTTCGGGGCTTCAGCAACCATGCACTCGGTCGTCAGCATCAGGGATGCCACGGATGCCGCGTTTTGCAATGCAGTACGTGTCACCTTGGTGGGGTCCAGGATACCCATTTCGATCATGTCGCCGTAGGTTTCGTTCGCAGCGTTGTAGCCGTAGTTGCCTTTACCGGCCAACACAGCAGCCACCACCACGGAAGCTTCGCCGCCGCCGTTGAACACGATCTCGCGCAGAGGCGCTTCGATGGCCTTCAACACCAGCTTGATACCGGCTTCCTGGTCCGCGTTGTCACCCTTGATGGCGCCAGCAGCTTGCTTGGCGCGCAGCAGAGCCACACCACCACCAGCCACAATGCCTTCTTCCACAGCAGCGCGGGTAGCGTGCAGAGCATCTTCCACGCGGGCTTTCTTTTCCTTCATTTCGACTTCGGTGGCAGCGCCCACCTTGATCACGGCAACACCGCCAGCCAGCTTGGCCACGCGCTCTTGCAGCTTTTCACGGTCGTAGTCGGAAGTCGCTTCTTCGATTTGCACGCGGACTTGTTTCACGCGGGCTTCGATGTCAGCAGCAGCGCCAGCACCGTCGATGATGATGGTGTTTTCCTTGCCCACTTCGACGCGCTTGGCGGAACCGAGGTCGGCCAAAGTCACTTTTTCCAGGGTCAGGCCCACTTCTTCAGCGATCACCTTGCCGCCGGTCAGGATGGCGATGTCTTCCAACATGGCCTTGCGGCGATCGCCGAAGCCAGGAGCCTTCACAGCCACAACCTTCAGGATGCCACGAATGGTGTTCACCACCAGAGTTGCCAGGGCTTCGCCTTCGACATCTTCAGCAATGATCAGCAGGGGACGGCCAGCCTTGGCGACTTGTTCCAGGGTAGGCAGCAGGTCACGGATGTTGCTGATCTTCTTGTCAAACAACAGCACGAAGGGGTTGTCCAGCAAGGCAGCTTGCTTTTCGGGGTTGTTGATGAAGTAGGGGGACAGGTAGCCGCGGTCGAATTGCATGCCTTCAACGACATCCAGTTCGTTTTGCAGGGACTTGCCGTCTTCCACGGTGATCACGCCTTCTTTGCCCACTTTGTCCATCGCGTTGGCGATGATTTCGCCGATGCTGGAATCAGAGTTGGCGGAGATAGAACCCACTTGGGCGATTTCCTTGGAAGTGGTGGTGGCCTTGGAAGCCTTCTTCAGCTCTTCGATCAGGGCAGTCACTGCCTTGTCGATACCGCGCTTCAGGTCCATGGGGTTCATGCCAGCGGCAACGTACTTCATGCCTTCGCGCACGATGGCTTGTGCCAGCACGGTAGCGGTAGTTGTACCGTCACCAGCGTTGTCAGAAGTCTTGGAAGCAACTTCCTTGACCATCTGCGCGCCCATGTTTTGCAGCTTGTCTTTGAGTTCGATTTCCTTGGCCACGGACACACCGTCCTTGGTCACGGTGGGGGCGCCGAACGAGCGCTCCAGAACCACGTTACGGCCTTTAGGGCCCAGGGTTACCTTGACCGCGTTGGCCAAAATGTTCACGCCTTCAACCATGCGTGCGCGGGCTTCGCCGCCGAAAATTACGTCTTTTGCTGCCATGTTATGACTCCAAATTTAAGTGAAATATGCCGCTAGCCCGCATAGATATTGCGCAACCAGCTATTTATTTGATAGTGACTTGTTTTTGGTTCTGGCCGGGGCTTTGCCCCTTAACTTTGCTTCGCAAAGTGAGCCGTCACCGAAAGTAAATCGCTATGCGATTTACTTTTCAACAACCGCGAACAGGTCGTCTTCTTTCATCACCAGCAGCTCGTCGCCGTCGATCTTCACGGTCTGGCCGGAGTACTTGCCGAACAACACACGGTCGCCAACCTTGACGGTCAAAGCCTTGGTTTCGCCCTTGTCGTTGGTCTTGCCGGGGCCTACAGCCAGCACTTCGCCTTGGTCAGGCTTCTCTGCAGCGTTGTCGGGGATGTAGATGCCGGAGGCAGTCTTGGTTTCGCTTTCGACGCGTTTGACGATCACGCGGTCTGCCAAAGGACGCAGTTTCATGAGGAATCTCCTAGGTTTTGAAACGAGAAAGGGAACAGGTGCCCACCCGGGGGCGAACACACATGAACTTGTAGGATGGGTGCTGTTAGCACTCCACACCAACGAGTGCTAATGATAAGGCCTTTTGTGGACGTTTCAAGGGCACGGACTTTGATCCGACCTTCCCTCTAGGGCCAGAAGTGCCGCCATGCCGTTCTTGCAGGCATAAAAAAAGCGCCCCCAGGAGGGCGCTTTCAGGGGCGCGGGCGATCAGATGTTGTGCGCAGCAATGGCCGCGCGTTCCACGCGGTCGGCCAGGGCGTACAAGTCTTGGGCAAAACCAGGGTCGGACGCTGCGGCATCGTCGGCCATGGCACGCAGTTGGCTGGCTTCGTCCAACTCCACGGGCGCCGTGGCTTGGCTCTGGAAAGCGGCTGCCCACAGGGCCACACTCAGGGCGCGTGCAGACACCAGCAGGTCGCGCAGTGCCTGGCCCACGCTGGGCTGTTGGGCGGGGGCGAAATGGGGGGTACGGATTGCAGTGCTGGCCATGGTGAAACCTCCAAAATGAACGATGTTGCACTGCAGTATAGGGTAAACCCTATATGCCTTCAAGTCTGCTGTTGCACTGGCCGCACACGGTGTGCGGGTATCCCGCAAGATGAAACTTTGGTCCTTGGGGCAGAATCGCCCGGCGCGGGGTCCAAGGCCCGTGCCCTCATTTTTCTGGAGAAATTGCCATGTTGTTGAAGAAGCTGTTGGTGTGGAGTCTGGTGTCTTTGGCGGCGGTGAACGTGGCCCATGCCCAAAACGCTGCCTACCCGACCAAACCCATCCGCCTGATCATTCCGTTTCCTCCTGGCGGCGGCACCGACATCCTGTCCCGCCTGGTGGCACAAAAGCTGACCGAGGCCAACAAGTGGTCCGTGGTGCCCGACAACCGCGCCGGTGCAGGCGGCACCATCGGCATCACCGAGGCGGTGAAGGCGGCGCCCACGGGTTACGACATCGTGATGGGCCAAAAGGACAACTTGGTGGTGGGCCCCTGGCTGTATGGCAACTTGCCCTGGGACCCGACCAAGGACCTGGTGGCCGTGGCCCATGTGGCTTACACCCCGGTGGTGATTGCCACCAGCGCCAATTCCAAGTTCAAGACCTTGGCCGATGTGGTGGCCGCGGCACGTGCCAACCCCGACACCATCACCTACGGTTCGCCCGGCAACGGCACCACCATCCACCTGGCCGGCCACTTGTTTGAGAAAGCCGCCAATATCAATATCCGCCACATCCCCTATAAGGGCTCCAACCCCGCGCTGATGGACGCACTGGCGGGTAATGTGGACTTGCTGGTGTCCTCCGTGCCTTCGGCCATGGCCCAGATCAAGGCCGGCAAGCTGCGCCCCCTGGTCGTGACCTCGGCCGCGCGCAGCAGCTCCCTGCCCGATGTGCCCACCGTGGCCGAGTCGGGTTACAAAGACTTTGACGTGAGCACCTGGTACGGCCTGCTTGCGCCTGCTGGCACGCCGGCTGCCGTGGTCACCACGCTGAACACCGAAGTGAACAAGCTGTTGGCCAACCCCGAGGTCAAGGCCGCCATCCTGGCGCAGGGCGCCGAGCCCGTGGCCATGAAAGTGGACCAGTTCTCCACCCTGCTCAAGACTGACTACGCCAAGTGGAAAGGCATCGTGCAGGCCTCGGGCGCCAAAGTCGAGTAGCGTTTGACGCGCGATTTTTCTACAATCGCGCTTTAGCAAAAAAATCCGGGCAAACCTGCCGAAAGGCAGGGACGCAAAGCCTCCGGTCCCCGTCCGCGCTTTGCACGGAAGGGATAGCGGGGTTGCCAGCAGTGTTCCATTGCTGTGGCAATGCGTGTGCGCCTGGATCTGTACCAGGGAGCCGCACATGAAACAAACCAAACCCTTTGGGCGGGCGTATTTGCCCGCCGCCAGTACCGCTGCATCTGCTGCCGTGGACGCTGAGGACGAGCCCAGCACCATTCTCGAAACCCATGCCGCCGGTGTGGAGCTGTTCAGCCTGGGGGCCGGCCATTTGCCACAGACCCCGCAGGTTCCTGCCGCGCCCTGGCGCAAGGCCGCACGGGATGCTTCCGCGCTCTTGGTGCTGGTGGTGGTGGCCTTGGTGATTTATGTGGGCATGCGCGACAGCTTGATGCTGGCCAATTTGCTGCAGCAAGTGTCAACAGAAGACACTGTGATGGTGTGCAAAGATGGCAAGGTGCAGTACGCCGATAACAGCATTGCCGACCGCCTGTTGGACCGCGGGCACTTTGTGTGCACGGAGTGGAAGGTCCAGCCCACCTTCATGCGGCTGCCGCGCTAGCTGCCTAAATGTCCACCGCCGGGCGCATCGCCGTGGTTTTGACAAAGCGCCAGCGTCCCACCACCATGGACAGCAACATGGCGGCAACCCCAGACGCCGCCACGTAGACCAGGGGGCGGGCCCACTGCCCATCAAACGCGCCAAACAGGCTCGCCTTGACCGCCCGCACTACCCAGGTCATGGGTAGCCAGGGGCTGATCTGGGTGAACAGGCCCCCGCTCAGCTCCACCGGCATCACCCCGCCCGATGAAGAAAGCTGCACCGCCAGCAGCACCATGGCCATGGCCTTGCCCGCATCGCCAAAGGCCTTGGTCAGCAGCAGCACCATGGCTAGAAAACTCAGGCCCGACACCACCAGCGTCAGCATAAAAGCCGGGCCGTTGGCCACGCGCATGGTCAGCACCCCTTGTGCCGCCAACCCCAGCAGCAGCGCCTGCACCACCACCACCGCAGCGGGCAAGCCCATCTTGCCCAGCAGCTGTGCCGGGCGCGAGAAATGCTGGGCCCGCCGGGGCAGCGTGCGCACATGGATGAGGAAGGCCGCAATGCCGGCGCCCAGCCACAGGGCCGCGGGCAGGATGTTGGGAGCAAAACCACTGCCGCTGTTGGACACTGGGGCGCTGAGCTCCATCACCGGTTGCACCGAGCTGGCCATGCCTGCCGCGCTGCCGCCGGGTGTGTCCAGCGCGGCGGGCAACGAATTGGCCAACAGGTCCAGCCCGCCCGAGAGGCCCTGGGAGCCTGCCCGGATTTTTTGCAACCCGTCGGCCAGTGCAAAGTTGCCATTCGCCAGAGCACTGGCGCCGCGGTTCAGTTCATCCAGCTGGGAGTCTTCAGGCAGCTTGCCCACGGCGGTGCGAATGCCACCGTTGAGCGTGCGCATGCCAGTAGTTAGTGCGCCCACACCCACGCTGACCTTGTCGGCCCCATCCGTCAGCTCACGCTGTGCGTGGGCGGCGCTCTTCAGGCCCTCGTCGAGCTGGTTCACACCGTTGACCAGCTGGTTGGCGTTGTCTTTCACGCGGGTCGACACCAGCAGGCTGCCATTGGCTTCTTCCTGAAACCCGGCCACACCCTCGCGGATTTTTTGCGACCCCACCTGCAATTCATCCAAACCACGGGACAACTCGCCGTGCCCGGCCGCCAGGCTCTCGGCACCTGCTTTGAGCCGGTTGAGTTCGGAGTTGGGCGGGCGGCGCGCGTCCATGGTGCGCAGGCCGGTGCCTAGTTGGCGCATGCCGTCGGTCAGTTGCTCCACACCGCCCTGCAGCTTGCCAGCGCCGCCGGAGAGTGTTTTGGCCGCACTGGCGGTTTGTTCGCTGCCGGTTTTGAGCTGTGCCGCACCCAGGCGCAGCTGTTCCACCCCTTGCCGGAGTTGGTCCACACTGTGCTGGGATCCCGCCGCATTGCTCAGCACCAGGGCCCAGCGCCGTTCGTTCAGGCTTTCGTTCACCTCGTGGCCCAATTCGGTGGCGAACTGGCGGGCAATCACCGCGGTTTCGTAGTTGTTGCCCTCGGCGCTGTAGATCACCAACTTGCCACCGCCCGGTTGTGCGCCGGGAATGGCGTTGGAGCTGAAGTCCTTGGGGATGATGAGCGCAAACGCCAGGGTGCCCTGGCGCACCCGGTGCCGGGCTTCCTCGGCATCGTGCAGGTCCACATAGCCAAAGCGGTGGCTGCTGCGCAGTTTGGACACCACCTGCCAGCCCACGTTGAACACGTGGTCGCGGTACTCCACCCCTTCGTCCAGGTTCACCAGCGCTACCGCCAGCGACTGCGTGTTGGAGGCCGGGTCCCACACGCTAGAGAGATAAATCAGCGCGTACAGCGCCGGTAGCAGGGCCACGGCTGCGGTGGCCACCAGCATCTTGGGGTAACGCACAAACGCCCGCAGCTCAGTGCGAACGATGTAGGCGATTTGCTGCGCTGGCGTCATGGGCGATGGGGGTGAGGGGCCGGTGCGGGGTACCACTGGTCCGGCGGCACCTGTTTGGGCGCTTGCGGGTCGGCAATGTACTGTGGCGACATGATTTGTACGCCATAGGTGTTGAACACGTCCTGGATGTTGGCGTGCAGCGCACTTAGCAGCAGCGCGCGCGGGCGTGGCTCCGAAGGCACGGCCTGGCACACCAGGCGGTACACCGGGTACCAGTCGGACAGCGCCGTCTGGAAGACTTGCGGGGCCGGTGTGGTCAGCACCCCTTCGGTCCGTGTGGCGGCTTCTTCCAGCATGGCATGCACCTGGCGCCACGGGGTGTCATAACCAATGGTGACCGTGGTGTCCAGCACATACCCCGCGCCCTGCACGGCACGCGAGTAGTTTTTGGTGGTGCTGCCCAAGATGGTGGTGTTGGAGATGGTGACCTCTTCGCCCAGGCCGGTGCGGATGCGGGTGGCAAACATGCCCACGTCGGTCACCGTGCCCTCCTGGTCGGCAATGCGTACATATTCACCACGGCGAAACACCCGGCCGTAGGTCAGGATCAGCCCACTGGCCGCCTGCCCCACCAGGTTGGAGGCACCCAGTGAAATCATCAGCCCCACCAGCACCGACAGGCCCTTGAACGCCTCGGTCTGCGCACCGGGCAGGTAGGGGTAGGCCATGGCCAGGGCAAACAGCCACACCACGGCGGTGGCAATGCGCCGCGTGGGTACGGCCACATCGGCATCCAGCCAGGCCAGGCTGTGTTCACCCTGCTGGATGCGGTCAAAAAAGCGGCCCAGCATGCCGGTGGCGGCACGGGCCAGGTAGAAGATCACCACTGCGGTAAACAGGCCCGGAACCGCGCCCACTACCGCGCTACCGATCAGGCCCAGCAGGTTCAGCAAATAGCTGTTGAGCGTTTCACCCCAGGCGCGGGTGAACGGAAACCGCGCCAGCACAAAACTCAGCCACTCGTACACCAGCAAGAGCAGCACCAGGCTGTGCACGCCGCCCAGCAGCTTGCGCACCACGGTGGCGGCACGTTCGCGCTGCAGCAGTTCTATACCGCCCCACTGCAGCTTGCGCGAATGCCATTCGGACAGCGTGACTAGGCGCCGCGCCAGTGCCGCGTGGCCGTGCCGCAGCACCCAGGCCAGTGCCAGGGCCAATGCGGTGGCCAGGGCCGACCAGCCCAACGCCCGCACCATGGCCTGCCAGTCGCGGGCCTCGCGGCTCTCGGCAATCACCAGGTCCAGCGCCTGGGCCGCGCGCTGGGCACTGGCCTCCAGGGTTTCCTGCTGCAACACGTCCACGTCGTTCGCGGTAACCACAAAGGTGGTGGCGCCGTTAATCTGTACCAGCACCCCCATGGCATCGGGCTTCTGGCTGACGCGGTGGGGGCCTTGGCCGCCGAGTTGTTCGCGCAGCCGCGCGGCAGCCCGTTGGGTGCGGTCTGCCGCCGACACCCCGGACAGCGCACTGCGGAAGGTGAACACCGGGCGGTTGAAGTAGTGCAGGGTGCTTGCCGCATCAACCGTGGTGGCGGGTACAGGCAGGGATTCAGCAGACCAGCCGGTGCTGGCCATGGACAGGCCCAGGCAGCAGGCAATGAGGAGTCGTTTCATGGTGAAAATCATTGTCGCTCAAGGGAGCGAATCCCGGGTTACCGGGCAGCAACAGCTGGCGCACGGCACTGCCGCGCCCACGCTTCAAGGCGTGTTTTGCAAGTACCGCGCCACAAAGCGGCGGTCGGCCCATTCCTTGAGCCAGCTGATGGGGCGGCCCTGGGCGCTGTAGGTGCCCCAGCCGGCCACCGCCTGCTGTGCACCACCAAACAGCAGGTGCAGGGCGTTGGCCTCGTTGCGGCTGGCGTGCAAGGTGCCGCCGGTGGTGGCGGCCGGCAGGTTGCGTGCCAGTGCCATGCTGTTGTCGGTCACGGCAAACACCTGCGGGTGGCTGGTGCTGCGCTGGTAGTGGTCGGTGACGATCTGGCCTTGTGGCGACAGGGCCAGGGCGCTTTGTGCCTGCCAGGCCGGGGTCTGGCCTTCGATGGCCAGCAGCGGCACATCACAGGCCAGGCGGGCACCACACCCCAACTGCACCTCGTCGGCTTTCAGACCCACCGCGGTGTCATGCAACACGGTGATGCGCTGCGCCTTCATGGTGGTACTCAGGCGCTGCTGCAGCGGGCTGGGGGTGCTGGCGCCATCGGCCAGCGGGCCGGCCACCAGTGTGACGGCGCTGTTAGGCAGGCGCTGGCGCACGGCCATTGCCAGTTCCATGGCTGCCGTGCCCGCACCGATGACGGCAATGCGCAGCGCCCGTGTTTCGCCCAGCTCACACACACGCGGCCACAGGGCGGCAAAGGTCTCCATGGGGTGCACAAACAGGCCGTGTTCACGCGCACCGGGCATGTCACGCTCAATCTGCTCGCGGTTTTGCACCGGCCCGGTGTTGACCGACAGCCAGTCGTAGTGCTGGGTGCTGCCGTCGTCCAGCAGCAGGGTTTGGGTGGCGGCGTCCAGCGCTTTCACATTGCGCTGCAGCCAGCGGATGCCGGCACGGCGCACCAGCGGCTCCAGCGGGATGGCGCATTCGTCCAGCGCGTAGTGGCCCGCCACAAAACCGGGCAACATGCCGGGGTAAATGCTGCGGGGGTGGGGCGCCACCAGGATGATGCGCATCTCGGCCAGCGGGTGCGCGGCCAGGTTGGACAACACCTGCAAATTCGCCATGCCACCACCCAACAAGACCAGCTGGCGCGGCTGGTAACCCCGTGCGTCGTGGTGCGGCACAGAGTCCACATGGTTCTTGAGGTGCGCGGCCAAAGCGTTCATGGCGCTATTGTTTCACGAGTTTGGGGTTTTTAATAGTCAAAAAGGCCTCTAGCCCATATGGACTATGCGCAAGCAGCTATTGAAAACATAGCGTTACAGGGCTACCAGCACCGGCGCCTGCCCGGCCGGCAGGGCCTGCACCTGGCCGATGGCGCAGGCTGCGGCGTAGCCTTGTGCCTGCAGCGCGGCCAGGCAGGCGGAGGCCTGTGCGGCGGGCACACTGGCCAGCAGGCCGCCTGCGGTTTGCGGGTCCACCAGCAACGGCCAGCGCACGTGGGCCATGGCCTCGCTGGCGTTCTGCACCCCATGCTGTTGGCGCGCATTGGCGCTGTGCAGGGAGCTGAGCAGGCCTTGCTGCACACAGTCCAGCGCGCCGTCCAGCAAGGGCAGGGCGTTCACGTCCAGCACCACCTGCACGCCGCTGGGGCGCGCCATTTCCACCGTGTGGCCGATCAGGCCAAAACCGGTCAGGTCGGTGCAGGCGGTGGCACCATACACGCGCAGGGTGTCGGCGGCAGCTCGGTTGCTTTGCACCATGCTTTGCAGAGCGGCCTGCACCCAGCGCCCGCTGGCAGCTGCTCGTCCGTGGGCAGCAAACAGGGCGCCGGTGCCGATCGGCTTGGTCAGCAGCAGGACATCGCCCGGCTGCATGCCGCCCTTGCGCATTACGCCGGTCAACTGTCCGTTCGTATCGATATCCACCAGTCCATTCACGGCAAAACCCAGCGCCAGCTCGGTGCCTTCGCCGCTGTGGCCGCCTATCAGCGTGCAGCCCGCGGCATTGAGCACCTGCACCGCGCCGGCCATCATCTGGCGCAGCGTGGCCTCCACCTGCCGGTCCACGCCGGGGGGCACGGTGGCTATTGCCGATGCCGTGTGCGGCTGGGCACCCATGGCAAACAGGTCGCCCAGCGCGTGGTTGGCGGCAATCTGGCCGAAGACAAACGGGTCGTCCACAAAGGCCCGGAAAAAGTCCACGCTGTGCACCAGCGCCTTGCCCGCGGGGATGCGCACCACGGCGGCGTCGTCGGGGCTGTCCAGGCCCAGCAGCACATCGGGGTTGGGCGCCACCCACAGGTCTTGCAGCGCACGCGACAACACGCTGGCGCCCACCTTGGCACCGCAGCCGCCGCAGCGCATGGCCACAGCGGCCTGGGCCTGTTGGGATTCTTCGGCAGAGAGTTGCAGGGGCGCAGGAGCGGCAGCTGCGGCCAGCGCTGACATGCCCGCTAAACCGTTGGCTCCTTGCACGCTAAAGCGCTGCATAAAGCGCCGGTCTATCCAATCCTTCCAGCGCCAGACCCAGGCACCGGCAAACCCGAGGGCGCCGCGCGAGGCCACGGCATATTGGTCGCCGGTGCTGATCAGGGCCAGCCAGCGGCGCTGCGGCCGGTAGGGCGCAAGCGAAAGGCCCTGCACCGCGCGCTGCAGGTTGCGCGCCAGCGGCATGCCCATGCGCACGGCAAACACCCCGGCTTTTTCCAGCGCAAAATTTTCCATGGCCGCCACATCGCCCGCCGCAAACACGCGCGGGTCGGTGATGCTTTGCAGTGTGTTGTGCACGCGCACGCAATGCTGGGCGTTCAGCGCCAGGCCGGTGCCCTGCAGCCAGGCGCCGCCGCCGGCCTGCGTGACCCACAACACTTCATCGGCGGCAAACCAGCTGCCCTGGGCACTGCGCAGGCGCCCGGCCTGCACTTCGGTAATGGGGGTGTGCTGGTGCACCTGCACACCGCGTTGCGCCAGCACGCGCGCAAAACGGCCGCGCACGCCGGCGTTGTGTGTGGGCAGCAGGCCTTCGGCGGTGAACAGCTGGAACTGCAGGGTTTCGGTATCACGGCCGGCGGCCTGCAGCACGGCGCGCAGCCGGTACTGCAGGGCCAGGCACAGCTCCACGCCCCCCGCACCACCGCCCACCAGGGCGATAGCCAGCGGGCCCTGGTGCTGCTCCACCCGCGCCAGCAGCGCCAGCCAGCGCTGCTGGAAACCGGTGATGGGTTTGACGGGTACGGCATGCGCCGCCGCACCCACCACCAACATTTGCGGCGTGGAGCCGGTGTTGATCGACACCAGGTCGTAGTCCACATCGGGCCGGCCGCGCAACTGCACGGTGCGGGCCTCGCGGTCCAGCCCGGTCACCTCGGCTTGGATAAAACGTGCCCCGGTGGCCGCGCACAGGCGGACCAGGTCGATGTGCACCTCGTCATACGTGTAATGCCCCGCCACATAGCCCGGCAGCATGCCGGAGTAGGGCGTGTGGGCGTCGGTACAGATGAGGGTGAGGCGCACGCCGGGCAGCGGGTGCATGGCGAAGTGGCGCAGCACACCCACATGGCTGTGGCCGCCGCCCACCAACACAATGTCTCTAACAATGGGTGTGGTGGGTATCTGCATGGGGCCCGATTGTGCCGCGGCCGCTGTGCCGCCTCTGGGCTAGCCTCGTCTCCAGTCGTGGAACTTGCGCACCCAGGCCAAGAGTGTGTGTGGCTGGTGCGCGCGTTTCCATTCGCCTGCGGCGTATTTGTTGGCCTCGGCCAGCGTGGGGTAGGTGTGGATGGTGCCCAGAATTTTGTTCAAGCCCAGGCCGTGTTTCATGGCCAGCACGTACTCGGCCAGCAGGTCGCCCGCATGGGTGCCGACGATGGTGACGCCGAGAATTTTGTCTTTGCCCGGCACGGTCAGCACTTTCACAAAACCGTGCGCCTCGCTGTCCGCAATCGCACGGTCCAGATCGTCGATGCCGTACTTGGTCACCTCGTAGGCAATACCTTGTTCCTTGGCATCCTGCTCGTTGAGGCCCACACGCGCGACCTCGGGGTCGATGAAGGTGGCCCAGGGGATGACGGAGTAGTCGGCCTTGAACTTCTTGAAGTCCCCGAACAGCGCATTCACCGCCGCATACCAGGCCTGGTGTGCCGCGGTGTGGGTGAACTGGTAGGGCCCGGCCACATCGCCCGCCGCAAAAATGTTGGGGTAGATGGTTTGCAGGTACTCGTTGGTTTGCACCGTCTTGTGCGTGGGGATGCCCAAGTCTTCGAGGCCATAACCGGTCAGGCGCGCGCTGCGGCCTACGGCGCACAACAGCTGGTCAAACGCAATGCGTTTTTCCACGCCCGCGTGCTCCACCACCAGCACCTTCTCGCCATTCATCAGCTCGCAGCGTAGGGCCTTGTGGCCGGTGAGCAGGTCCACACCATCGGCGCGCAGGGCTGCAGCGGCCAGCTCGGAGACTTCTTCGTCCTCCCGCGCCATGATGCGCGGCGCCATTTCCACCTGGGTGACGTGTGAACCTAGGCGCGCAAAACTCTGCGCCAGTTCGCACCCAATCGGCCCGCCACCCAGCACCACCAGCCGTGGCGGTACCGCGTCCAGCTTTGCGAACACGTCCCACAGGGTGTCGCTGGTCACGTAGCCCACATTCTCCAAGCCCGGCAGCGGTGGCACAAACGGCCGCGCACCGGCCGCGATGACGATGCTGCGTGTGGTCAGGGTTTGTTTGTTGCCATCGTTGAGGGCAATCTCCACCGTCCACGGGTTGGTGATCTTGGCGTAACCCTGCAGCACCTCCACACCCAGGCCGGTGTAACGTTTCACGCTGTCATGCGGCTCAATGGCGGCAATCACGTCGTGGATGCGCTGCATCACTTTCTTGAATGAAAAGAGTGCTTGGCCCCCGTCCTCTGTGCGCAAGCTGCTATATAAACCATAGCGCTCTGCGTGCTGCATCTGGTGGGCCAGCTTGGCGCTTTTGATGAGGGCCTTGCTGGGCACGCAGCCGTAGTTGAGGCAGTCGCCGCCCATTTTGTGGGCTTCCACCAGCGTCACCTTGGCTTTGACGGCGGCCGCAATGTAGGCCGACACCAACCCGCCTGCGCCAGCACCGATGACGATCAGGTTGCGGTCAAAACTCTTGGGGCGCACGGCGTTCCAGCGCGCGTAGACCTTGCGTTTCTGGAGGTAGTTCATGGCAGCCTTTGCAAACAAGGGGAACAAACCCAGCAGCACCAACGCGCCCAGCAGCCCGGGGCTGGCCACGTCCTGCAGGCTGCGGATGTCGGCCAGCTGCGTGCCGGCATTCACATACACCGCAGTGCCCGCCAGCATACCCAGCTGGCTGACCCAGTAAAAGGTCCAGGTGCGCAGCGTGGTCAGGCCCATGGCCAGGTTGATCACAAAAAACGGCACCACGGGAATCAAGCGCAGGCTGAACAGGTACAAAGCGCCCTCACGCGCCACCCCGGCGTTGATGTCGGCCAGGCGTTTGCTAAACCGCGCTTGCACCGCGTCACGCAGCACAAACCGCGCGGCCAGAAACGACAGCGTGGCACCGATGCTGGAGGCAAACGACACCAGCAGCAAGCCCCAACCCAGGCCAAAAATGCCGCCGCCGGCCAGCGTGACAATCGCCGCGCCGGGCAAGGAAAGACCGGCCACGGCCACGTAGATCGCGAAGTACGTAGCCCGCACTGTCCACGGCTGCTCGGCATACAGCGCGGCAAACGCCGCCTGGCTGGACTGCAGGTAATCCAGCCGCAGAAAACGGCCCAGGTCCAGCCATACAAACGCCGCAATGGCCGCGGCCACCACCGCTAGCAGCAAGATTTTGGACAGCTTCATTGGAAGGTTCTCCAGCCCCACCAGATGCGGGTGACGATGGTGATGCCGCACAGCGCGGCAAAGGCATAGGCCAAGGTGGCAAAGTGCGCGGGCCACAGGCACATGGCCACAAAAAAGGCCAGTGTCTCGGTGGCCTCGGTCAGCCCGCCCAAAAAGTAAAACGACTTGCCCGGCGTGGCCAGGTCTTGCAGTCCGCGTTTGGCGGCCAGCACCGCAAAGGCCAAAAAGCTGCTGCCCGTGCCCATAAACGCGGCCAGCAGCACGGCGGCTGGCAGTGCGTTGTCGGCTGGCTGGGCGATGGCAAATGCCAGCGGAATGCTGGCGTAAAACAAAAAGTCCAACGTGATGTCCAGAAAACCCCCGGCGTCGGTGGCCTGCGTCTGGCGCGCCACGGCACCGTCCAGTCCATCACACAATCTTGAAGCCAAAATGGCCAGAGCACCCATGGCATATGCGCCACTAGCTATCAAAATAGCAGCAAAAATGCCAATGCCAAAACCCAACAAGGTGATGGTGTTGGCGCCCAGACCGGCGCGCACCAGTACGCGGGCGGTGGCGGTGAGGGGGGGGCGAATCAGGGCAATGGCGTAACGGTCGAGCATGGGTGAGAGGGGCGGGGTTCAGGGCAGGAGTTCGGCCACGCCGTCCCACACCTCGGGGGCCAGGCGGCCTTCAAAGCGCTGAATGATCTTGCCCTGGGTGTCTACCAGCAGGGTGAGTGGCAGGCGCTGGCCTGTGGGCGCCGCACCCTCCAGCCGCAGCGACTGCCAGTTTTTCGCCGGCATCAGCGTTTGCCCCACCAGCGTTTCGTAGCGGCTCCAGTCCTCGGTGCGCGCGTCCACATTCACCGCCAAGAGCGTGAACGGCTTGGCCTGCCAGCCCGCGGCGTTGGCGCGCAGCTCGGGCAGGCTGTCGCGGCACACCGCGCAGCCGGTGGACCAGACAAATACCACTACCACCTGTTTGCGCAGCTTGGCCACATCGAGGCGCTGGCCTTTGGCGTCGACCGCATTCAACGCCAGCATGCTGCCCTTGGTCCACAAGGGGGCTGTGGCCTGGCTGTGGGCCGGGGCGCTGGACAAGGCTGCAGCAGCGGCCAGCAGTGCCGCCAGCATCCAGCGCAAGGGGGAGGTAGACGGCGTGGCGGTGTTGGTGTGCATGAGGGGGCAGTCTAGGCGAGGTGGTTCGGATCTGCCTATAGGTCGCGCAAAACCGGGGTTTCTTACACCGTGCCGGGCGGGCGCAGCTGCGTCAGGCACTGGGTGTCGGCCACATCGGCGGCATCGTGCGTGACCAGCAGGGCCGGAATCTGGCGGCGCTGCACCAGGCCAAACACCAGCGCACGCATGCGCTCGCGCAGCGCGGCGTCCAGTTTGGAAAACGGCTCGTCCAGCAGTAGGGCCTGTGGCTGGGCCAGCAGCGCGCGCGCCAGCGCCACGCGGGCACGCTGGCCGCCTGACAGCGTGGCCGGGTTGGCGTGCAGGAAGGCGCCCATCTCCACATCGGCCAGCGCGGCCAGCACTGCCGCTTCGCGCGCAGGCTGCGGCCCGGCGGGCACGGCAAACAGCAGGTTTTCGCGCACCGTCATGTGGGCGAACAGCAGGTCTTCCTGAAACAGAATGCCCACCTTGCGGGCCTGCGTGGGCAGGGTGTCGATGCGTTGGCCGTTGAGCGTCACTGTGCCGTTCCACTGCAGGGCCTCGTCCAGCGTGCCACACACAGCCGCCAGTACGCTGCTTTTGCCCGACCCGCTCTCGCCCATCAGCGTGTGTACGGTGCCCGGGGCCACGCGCAGGTCCAGGCCCTGCATCAGCGTATTGGTGGGGGTGGTCAGGTGGGCGATGTGGATGTGCAGGCTCATGGGCTGGGGGCAATACAAATGCGACCTTGCGCGTCCACCACCACGGGAATCGGCAGCAGACCCACGCCATCACACTCGCCGCCGGCACAAGCGCCGTCGCTCCAGCGGTAGCGTGCGTAGTGCACATTGCAGGTGATGCTGGTGTGCGGCACAAAGATCAGCAGGTCCTGCCGCGCCGCCAGCGGGACACCAAAGTGGGCGCAGCGGTTCACATAGGCCTTCACTTCGCTGCCACTGCGCAGCAGCAGGTAACGAAAGGGCGGCTCGGTGCCGGCCTGAGGGGCGGGCAGCGCCTGCAGGGTGGCGCTGCCGTCGGCCAGCGCGTCCAGCCGGCCCAGCAGTGTGCCGACCGGCGGGGCATGGGGCAGCTGGTGCCAGTGGGTGGGGGTGTCGCTCATGCCGCCGCGGGGGGGGGGAGCACGCTGCGCAGCCATTGGCGCGCAGCCTGGGCTTGCCGGTCCACCAGGGTCGGGTCGCGAAAGGCGTGGGCCATGACTGCGGCGCCTTGCAGCAGCGTGAGCAGGTGCTCGGCGTGGGCCTGCGCGGCGTCGGGGGGCAGGGCCCGCGCAAACTGCGCACCCAGCCAGTCGGCCAGCGCCTGCAGGATGCGCGAGGCATAGGGCTGCAGGCTGGGGTCGGTCTTGCCCAGTTGGCTGGCCAGGGTGCCCACGGGGCAGCCCACGCGGGCCAGTTCATGGGCCGAGTCCTGTGTCACCTGCACAAAGGCTTCCAGCGCTTGCAGGGGGGTGGGGTCGGCTGGCAGGCGCTGCTGCAGCCGGCCAAACAGCTCCTGCATGCGCGCCTCGGACACCGACTCCAGCATCTCGGCCTTGGTCTTGAAGTAGTAGGACAGATTGCCCTTGAGCAGACCGGCGTGTTCGGCCACATCCCCAATCGAGGTCTCGGCGTAGCCGCGCTCCATGAACAGGTGCAGCGCCGCCTCAACAATGCGCTGCCGGTTGGCCACGCCCTTGGCGGGCGGTGGTGCCAGAGGGGGTATCAAGGGTGCTGGGTGCGGAGCCATTGCGCAATGGTACCCAGTGGCACGTGGTCATCAATATGGCTGCCGTAGTGCGCCAGCGCAATGCGGCCTTGTGTGTCGATCAAAAAGTCTGCCGGTGTGCGCTGGAAGGGGCCGTCTACCCGGCCTGGCAAAAAACCTTGGCGAAACGCTTTCAGTGCCGTCAGCATGCCCTTGGGCGACAGCAGGCCACTCCAGTGGGCCTCGACCCCGAAGCGCCGGTACAGCGCCATGCCGGGGTCGGGCACGATGGGAAAAGGCGCGTCCTGGCGGCCCACGTATTGGGCGATGGACTCGGTGGGCGACTGGAACACCGCAATGACAGCCAAACCCTGGGCCGCCCACTCCGGGTAGGCCTGGATGATGGAGTGCATGCGCAGGTTGCACACCGGGCACGAGGCATAGCGGTAAAACGATAGCAGCACCGGCCGGCCGCGTAGGGCGGCTAGGTCGACAGGGTCGCCCAGGAAGTCGAGGGTGCTGAGGGCGGGTGGGATGGAGCCAACGGGGAGCTGCATGGGAATCCTTTTATGGTTTGGTCGGTTGTCCAAATATATCAGGACATCCGTCCAAATCTGCATACATTGAATTCCCCTATTCATAGTTTTAATAAATTGACTTATACAAATTAATGTCAATTAACTACCATCTGGCTCACCCGCCTTTGGCGCACCTGGACTTATGCCCATGCACACCGCTTCCACCGTCCCCTCCTGGTCCCAGTCACTGAGCGCCCATGCCCGCGCCCATCCTCTCGCGCTGGCCGGCCTGGGGGTGGCGGTGCTGGGCTTGCTGGCCCTGTGGGTCCAAGGTGGCGTAGTCCCCGCGGGTCAGAGCAGCCAGTTCGTCGCCTGGGCGCTGCTGGGTGGCACTGCGGGTTTGGTGGCCACTACGGTGGGGGCCTTGCCCGCCTTGTTGTTTGGCAGCCTGCAGCAAAAGACCGAAGACGTGATGCTGGGCTTGGCCGCCGGCATGATGCTGGCCGCCGCGGCCTTCTCGCTTTTGTTGCCGGGTATTGCAGCCGGGCGCGAGCTCACCGGTAACGCTGGTTTGGGCGCGGGCCTGGTGGTGCTGGGCATGGCCCTGGGGGTGTTGCTGATGCTGGGGCTGGACGCTTTTACGCCGCACGAACATGACCGCAGCGGCCCCTGCGGCCCTGGCTACGCGCGTTGCAACCGGGTGTGGCTGTTTGTGTTTGCCGTGGCCATCCACAACCTGCCCGAGGGCATGGCGGTGGGCGTGGCGTTTGCGCAGGGCGACATGGGGGTGGGCCTGCCGCTGGCCACCGCCATTGCGCTGCAAGACATCCCCGAAGGCCTGGCCGTGGCCATGACCCTGCGCTCCATTGGCACCCCGGCCTGGAAGGCGGTGGGCATTGCCGCGCTGGGCGGGTTGCTGGAGCCGCTGGGCGCGCTGGTCGGCATCAGCCTGGTAGGCAGCTCCGCGCTGGCCTACCCGGTGGGCCTGGGATTGGCGGCGGGCGCCATGCTGTTTGTGGTCTCGCACGAGGTGATTCCAGAGACCCACCGCAACGGCCACCAGACCGCGGCCACCCTGGGCCTGATGGCTGGTTTTGCGCTGATGATGGTGCTGGACACCACGCTGGGCTGAGCCCGCCCCATCCAACGCTGCCGACACTGTTTAGAAGCGGCGCGCCCGGCCCAACCGCGCAGCCACAGCAAACACCAGCACCGGCAGCAGCCACTGCAGCCAGGCAAAGGCGGCGGTGAGTGAGCGCTGGCCACCGGCGGCTAGCGTCACGGCCTCGGTGGTCACGGTGGTAAAGCGGCCCGCACCTACATACAGCGTGGGCAGGTACTGCGCCACGCTCACCGCAAAGCCAATCGCCACGCTGGCTGCCAGTGCACTGCGCAATAGGGGCCATTTCACCCGCAGCAAAAACACGGCGTGGCTGTGGCCCAGGCTGGCGCTCACGTGGCGCAGGCGGGGGTCAAAGCCCTGGTAGGGCCCCTGCAGCGCAATCAGCACATAGGGCAGCGCGGCCAAGGTGTGGGCCAGCCACAGGCCGGTGCCCGTGGTGTCCAGGCCCCAGGCCAGGCTGAGCCGGTGCAGGCCCACCACCCACAACACGGCCGGCAGCACCAGCGGCAGCATGAGCACAGGGCGGGCGCGTAACTGCCAGCGTGCGGGCGCCCATTCCAGCCAAGCCACGGCCCACAGCAGCGCCGCCATGCTGCTGGTCAGCGCCAGCCACACGGTGGTCCACAGGGTGTGGCTGCTGCGCGCCACGCCCAGCCAGGCGGCCCCGGTGAAGGTATCGGGCAGCAGCTGCGGAAACGGCCAGGGTCCGATCACGCTGCCTAGCAGCAGCGCCAGCATCACTGCGCCGTACACCCCTAGCAGCCATGCCAGCGCCGTGGGTCCATCCGCTGTGAGGGCGCGGCTTGTGTGTTCAGAGGCACCACGTGTCCAGCGCCGGCGCCTTAACGGCGTGTGCAGTAGCCCCCAGGCCAGCGCGGCGCCCAGCACCAGCACGATCGCCAGCAGCCACGCGGCGGCGGCGCCTTGCGCGTTGACGGCCGGGCTGGCATCCTGCAGCCACTGCCAGGCCAGCACCGCCAGCGTGGGCGGTGTGCTGGGCCCAATGAGCAGCGCCACGTCCACCACCGTCAGCCCATAGGCCAGCACCGCCAGCAGGGGCGCAGCCAGGCGCGGCAGCAGCTGTGGCCAGCCCACGCACCACCAGGCCGCATGCGCGCTGTAACCCAGCGTGTGCGCCAGCCGCAGCTCCTGCTGCAGGCGGCGCGCTACATCGGGCCGCTGCAGGTGGGCCAGTGCGGCCCACAGCAAAAACGGAATCTCTTTGCACACCAGTACCGCAATCAGGCCCAGGCCCCAGGGGTCTTGGGTGGTGGGCCAGGGGGGGGGGGCGCTGAGCCCGGTGGCCCAGGGTGACAACAGGCGCATTAGCCAGCCGCTGGGTGCCAGCAGTGCCAGCAGCCCAATGGCAAAGGCCGCGTGCGGCACCGCCAGCAGCGGTGCCAGCAGGCGTGTGAGCCGGTTGCCCTGTGCCCTGCTGTGCAACTGCCCCACCGTGGCCGCCAAGATGCCTGCCGTGGCTGCGGTAGCCAAGAGCGTGGAGGCCACACCGGTCCACACACTGGCGCCCAGCGCTGCCGCGGTGTGCGGCGCCCGCACCAGCGCGGCCCAGGCCGCAGCGTCTAGCCCGGCGGCCACGGCGCCCCACAGGCTCCAGCCCAGCGGCAGCAGCACGGCCGCCAGCAGCGCAAGGGCTACGGGGAAGCGGTGAGTGGGGTGGGCGCGCTGCATCGGTAAATAGTAGTCAAATTGGCCTCTAGCCCTTTTGGAATATGCGCAAGCAGCTATTGAAAATATAGCAATATGGTGCCCTCTCCAGATACTTTCCCTGCGCTGCATCAATGTGCGGTGGGCAACAGTTGAAGACGATAGACGCTGTCATTGTCGGATCGTTCCCTTACACACTTCAGGAGAAACACCATGCGTTTGCAGGGCAAGAGCATTTTGGTCACGGGCGGCGCCAGCGGTATTGGCCTGGCCACGGTAGAGCGCTGCATGCAAGAGGGCGCCAATGTGGTGATGGCCGACCTGGCTGGCACCCAGGGTGCCAAGCTGGCAGAGGCGCTGGCACAGATGTATAGCGGGCGATGCCTCTTCATGAGCGCTGACGTGGCGTCCACGTCCCAAGTGGACCAACTCATCGCAGACACGGTGACTGCCTTTGGCCGTCTGGACGGCGTGTTCAACAACGCCGGCATTGGCGGCATGAGCCCCGCAGAGGCGTACACCGACGAAGACTTCTTGCGCATCATCGACATCAACCTGATGGGCGTGTTCCGCGTCGCGCGGGCTGCGCTGCGCCCGATGTACGCACAGGGCAGCGGCAGCATCGTCAACTGCGCGTCCATCCTCGGGGTGTTCGGCCAAAGCATGACGGCGGCCTACAGCGCGGCCAAGGGCGGTGTGGTCAACATGACGCGCACCCTGGCGCTGGAGGCGGCGGTCAAAGGCGTGCGCGTGAACTCCGTGGGGCCGGGCTACATCGACACGCCCCTGCTCGCCGGGCTGGATGCGGCCATGAAACAGGGGCTGATTGCTCTGCACCCGCTGGGGCGCCTGGGACGGCCCGAAGAGGTGGCCAACCCGGTGCTGTTTTTGCTGAGCGACGAGGCCAGCTTTATAACCGGCGCCAACCTGCTCGTGGATGGCGGCTTTACGGCCGGCAAGTCCTAGGCCTTGCGTCCCCGCTTGTGCGGGCGGTGGCTAGGCTGCGGCCCCTTGGTAGCTGGCACGAAACGCGCGCGGTGTCATGCCCTTGCGCGCCAGAAACTGGCGGTTGAAATGCGCCAGCGTGCCGTAGCCCACATCGCTGGCAATCACGTTGATGGGCAGCGGGGTGTTGATCAGCAACTGGCAGGCCTGGCCGATGCGCAGCTGGGCTACGTAGTCCAGCACCGTCATGCCCGTATGGCGCTTGAAAAAGCGGTGGAACGCGCCGACCGACATCGCCACTTCCGCGGCCAGTGCGGGGGCCGACACCGTGTCTGCCGGCTGCGCATGCAAGCGGTGCAGGATCTTGCCGATGCGATGGCCCACCTTGTCGCCCGCGGGTGTGTAGGCATGCGTGGCCAGCGGCCGGGCCGCTGTGTCCTTGGCCAGCAGCGTCAGGATCTGTAGCAGCGTGGGCAGACGCAGCGCAGGCTCTTGCGCCTGCAGTGAGAGGATCAGCGGCTCCACCTGCGCACGCGCTGCATCCGAGAACTTGAGCCCGCGCCCGGCCTGGGCCGACAAGGCTTGCAGCCCACCCAGTTCGGGCCAACCGGCCAGCGCGCGCTCCAGCCAGTCGGTGGTGAACCACATCACCACGGCCAACATGGGTTGGCGGGTATCGGGCCGCTCGGTCGCGGCCCAGGTGTGGGGCTGGTTGGGGCCGGTGAGCACCAGGTCGCCGGACGTGAAGTCTTCCAGACTGTCGCCCACATAGCGCTGGCCCTGGGCGTTCAGCGTCAGCGTCAGCTCGAACTCGGGGTGGTAGTGCCACAGAAAGGGCAGCTCCGGCAGCTCGCGCCACAGCAGGCTCCAGGACTCGCCCAGCGGTACGGTGACCTGCTCAAACTGTGGTTTCATGACCTTGGTTGGGTTAATTTGGTCAGAATCGTACCAGTTTCAGGCAGTCTGCAGGTACTCCAAAAGCGAGCGTGTTTCCACAATTCACTCCATCCCCACCACGCAAAACAACCTGCAGGAGACCGACATGAACGACCGCTACCGCTACGGCGACCAACGCCCCGGCAACCCCACCCTCTCGTACACCGCCAACGAACAGCTGCGCGACATCCAGAAGCAATTGCCGCTGCGCGTGTTGTCCGAGGCCGACTTTGCGCACTGGCAAACCTATGGCTACGTGGTCATCAAACAAGCCATCCCGGCGGAGCAAGTGAAGGTCACCACCGATTTCCTGTGGGCGTTTCAGGACTGGGACCCGAAAGACCCCAGCACCTGGAACCAGATCGAGCGGCGCGGCCACGAGATGAAAGAGCTCAACGGCTCTGGCATGGTGGAGACCTACCAGCACCAGACCCTGTGGAACAACCGGCAGACGCAGCGTGTGTACGACGCGTTTGTGGACATCTGGGACCGTGAAGACCTGTGGGTCAGCATCGACCGCGCCAACCTCAACACGCCCAACCGCGGCGCGCGCCAGTTCACCGGCTTCATCCACTGGGACGCCGACACCACACTGGACCCGCTGCCCGTCAACGTGCAGGGCGTGCTGGCCTTGTCCGACACCAGCCCGGAGAGTGGTGGTTTTCAGTGCATCCCCGAGCTGTTCAAAAATTTCATCGCGTGGCGCAAGACCGCGCCCGCCGACCGCAACCCCTGGCGCCCTGATGTGGACAGCCTGCCCTGGCCGGTGCAGTTCATCGCCATGCAGGCGGGTGACTTGCTGATCTTCAACAGCCTGCTGGCCCACGGCATCCGCCCCAACACCAGCGACCACCTGGTGCGCGCCGCGCAGTACATCGCCTTCACCCCTGCCAACGAGGGCGACGCCATGCTGCGCGATGCACGCGTGACCTCTTGGCGCGAGCGCGAAGCTCCCCAGGGCTACGCCTTTCCGGGGGACCCGCGTGAGTGGGAAAAGAAGAAGTACCCCACCGCCACGCTCACCCCGCTGGGCGAGCGCATCCTGGGATTAACCGACTGGCCTTGAGTGCTGCGAGCGCAAACCCTCCGAGAGTCTGGGGGCTGGGCGTTCTGCGCAGGTAAAGGAGGAGCCCGCGCAGCGGGCGGGGGACACGGAGCAGAACGTCCGGCCCCCAGGCTCTGGCGCTCTAGCTCACACGCTGCGTGACTTGAGCGTGAGCACCGTGAGGCCAGAGGCGATGAAGGTCAGCCCTGCACCGATGTTCAGGCCCGAGGTGACGCGCGGGTGCGCCTTGAGCCAGGTCGCCAGGCCATTGGCAAAGCTGCCGATCAGCGCAAACAATACCGTGGTCATGGCGGCAAAAATCGCGCCATACACCAGCATCTGCACCGGCACCGAGCCGCGCTGGGCATCCACAAACTGCGGTAGGAAGGCCAGCACAAACAGGCCCGGCTTGGGGTTGAGGATGTTGGACAACGCGCCACTGATGAAGATGCGGTGCAGCGGCAGGTGCGCCGCTGGCGTGAAGGTGATGAGGTTCTGGGCGCGTAGCGCCTTGTAGCCCAGCCACATCAGGTAGACCGCGCCCACCACCTTGATCGCCCAGAACGCGGTGGCCGAGCTTTGCAGGATGACCGACAGCCCCAGCGCCGCCGTGAGCGTGTGGAACAGAATGCCCACCCCCGCACCCAGCGCGGACAGCGCCGCCGCCGCACGCCCCTGGCTCAGGCCGCGGCCAATGGCCAGAATGTTGTCAGGCCCGGGCGCCAGCACCACCAGCAGGCAGGCGGCCAGGTAGGTCAGCAATACGTCGGTGGGAAACATGGCGTGGCCTCAGGTAATTTTGAAAACGGTGAGCACTTTTTTGCCGCCGGCCTTCTCTTCAAAAGCCGACCACTGCTTGATGCCTTTGACCAGCACCGTGTTGCTCACGTCCTTGACGGGCTGTTTGGCCTTGAGTTTGGCGGTCACCCAGTCCTGCACATGGGGCAGCAGCGGGCCTTCCTGTCCCGTGGGGACGAGCAACAGTTTGCCGGCCACGGTGCCGGTTTGGGTGACTTTGAGTTCGGTAGCGGGCATGGTGATTTATACGTCAAAGCCTTAGAGGGTGGCCAGTTCCGGCGCCTGGTACACCAGCACCTTGAGCGCGCGCTCGGGTGCGGCATCGGCAAACGTGGGTGGGTTGGGCAGGCGCTGCAGCATGCGCAGTTCAGGCGCCTGCTCTTGCATATGGGTTTGCAAAAAGGCGGTGTCCAGCTCGGGCGCGTTAAGGCACACCAGCGCGTGGCCGCCGGGCGTCAGCAGCTCGGGCAGGCGGCGCAGCAGGCGGGCGTAGTCTTTGGTGGCGACAAAGCTGCCCTTTTGGTAGCTGGGCGGGTCCAGCACGACCAGGTCGTAGGGCCCGCCGCGTGTGATCTTGCCCCAGGTCTTGAAGATGTCGTGGGCCAGAAAACTGGCGCCGGTATTGAAACCATTGAGCCGGTGGTTTTGCTGGCCAATGGCCAGTGCACCCTGGCCCATGTCCACATTCACCACATTCTTGGCGCCCGCCTGCAGCGCCACCACCGAGAAGGCGCAGGTGTAGGCAAACAGGTTGAGCACCTTGAAGGCGTACGTCTTGGGGTGCGCCGCCACGTGCTGGCGCACCCAGCGCCGGCCTGCGGCCATGTCCAGAAACAGACCATGGTTCTGCCCGCGCAGCACGTGCACCTTGTACTGCGTGCCATCTTCCGTGACCACATGCGGGTCGGGCACGGCACCGGCCATCAGCCGGGTATCCGCATGGCCCTCGGCCCGGCACTGAAACACCCAGTTCAGCGGCTGGTCTGGCGCAATCTGCGCCCAGCGTGCAGCCAATGCCGCGCCCAGGGTGGCAAGTGTGTCGTCGTCGACTGGCTGAAAGCTGGTGAGCACCAGCACCGGCGGATAAAAGTCCAGCGCCCACTGCTCGCAGCCAGGGTGCAGGCCACCGCGGCCATGAAACAGGCGCTGGGCGTCAAAGGGCAGGTCCATCGTGGCGATGGTGTGGAGAAGGGCTTGCACGGGCGGGTGTTGTTCAGAAAAGGTTGCCAAGTGTATGCAAGGCTGTGCGGTATGCGCAGCGAAGTGTCGGGAACCCGCTTCACAAACTTTTACAGCGCACGCACGCTTGTTTACGCGCTTTTGCCAAACAGCCACTGCAGATTTACACGGCGTCGCGACCATGGAGGTCCCTTAACTCGGACCCTTCACCCGGTTCACTCCATGAAAAAACTCTTTCTGACGACTGTTGCTCTTGGTGCTTTTGCCGCCTCTTCCGCCTTTGCCGCGGGCCCGGCTGATCTGTCTGGTTTCAGCATCGGTACCAACGCTGAACTGTCCACCGGATCAACCAGCGCGACCGACGGAACGTCGGACACCGGAAAGACCACCGCCCTGGGCCTGCAAGCCCGTTACGACTGGGCACTGGCCCCCAACTTCGCCATCGGCCTGGGCGGCTCTTACAGCTCGGGCAACCACCAGGCTGGCACCTATGCCAACGGTAGCGCGGCCAGCATCAACAACCGCTACTCGATTGATGTGATCCCCACCGTCGCGCTGGCCAACAACTTCCAGCTCTACGGCAAGCTGTCGTCCATTTACGGCTCCGCGGCGTCCAACGACGGCAGCGGCACCAACGATGTGCAAGGCGTGGGTTACGGCATCGGCGTGCGCCAGATGCTGGACAAAAACATGTACTGGCAAGCCGGTTACGACCTGAACCAGTTCCGGGACGTGACGTTTGCCACGGGCACCACGTCCAGCCTCAAAGAGAACGTGTTCTCGTTTGGTATTGGCTACAAGTTTTGATGTGACGGCTGTGTGATGGACGCCCAGGCCTCGCGGAGCTTGCTTCGGGAGGCTGAGGGTGTTCCCATGTGAGCGCGCTTGTTGTGTAAGTCACGCTCACTTTCAATGGGCGTGCTGGTGGTGCGCGTCCGGCACATGCGCGTGGCTGTGGCGCAAGGGCTCATGGCTGTGTGCATGGCTGTGCGGCCCCGCAGGCATGGGGTCGTGCAGGTGGTTGTGATGCCCATCGTTATGGTTGTGGGCATGCTCATGTTCTGTGGGCGCATGCACGTGTTCATGGCCATGGCTTTCCACCAAATGCAGTACCACGCCACTCAGCATAAGGAGGCCACCTACGGCCATCAGCACCCCTGAGGATCTGTCCCCCATGGCGAAGGCCAGAAAAGCCCCGATGAACGGTGCAAAGGCAAACACGGAGCCTGTCCGGGCAGCGCCGAAGGCTCTTTGTGCAAGCAGATAGAAGCGCAAGCTCAATCCATACCCCGTGGCACCCACGACGAGCAACCCCATGGCTGCGAACACGCCAGGCATGGGCTCCCCGTTGAACCAAGCCAGTGCCGCTGTGAATGCGGTGCCTATCGCAGCTTTGCCCATCACCACCTGGCCGGGGTCTCTATCTGCAAGCTCGCGCGACAGGGTGTTGTCTATGCCCCAGGAAGCGGTGGCCACCATGACCGCCAGCAACCCCATCAATTGCACCCCACCGATCAGCCCCTGGTCCAGCACCAGTGCCATGCCACCGGCCAACAAGAGCAACATGGCCAGCCAGACCCTGCGGTCCATGGTTTCGCCATACAGACGCCAGGCCAGCACTGCAGTGAACAGCGCTTCCAGCGTCAGCATGAGGGACGCACTGGCCCCGCTGGTGCGTTGCAAACCCCAGGCTAGGGCCACAGGCCCCATGGCCGCGCCAAAAATAGCCATGGCGGTTAATCGCAGCACATCGGCCCTTTGCAGTCTGGCCTCTTGCTCCCGGGGCCGCCGGGTCAATGCGCCCACCACGGCCGCGCCGCCATACAGCAATGCGGCCGTGCTGAACGCACCCAATCCCACCCCCAGTTGTTGCACCAGCGGCGTGCTGATGCCAAACAAGGTGGCTGCAAGCAAAGCCAGCAGCCCCCCGCGCAGGGCGGGTGCATTCATAGAGGTGGGCACGGTTTTACTTTCCTGTGAAGTTGGCGGCAATGACATTGCCGATCAAGCAATAGAACATGTAGCGCGTTTGTTTGGCAGCGTCAATTTGTCCGGGGTTTGGCCGTTCACCCACGCGTTAGCATCCTCCCCATGCTTCGCTTCGAATTCGGCCTCAACATTCCTGCCCAAGACTATCTTCAGTACTACCGTGGCGAAGTCAAAAATGTATTGGCCCGCTGTGCCGATGGCCGCACGGTGCAGTTCCCGGCCACGCTGCTGATCCCGTTTGTGAGCAGCGGCGGTATCCGCGGCAGTTTTGTGTTGACCTGTGATGAAGGCGGCAAGGGCGCGCAGCTGCAGCGCAGCTAAGGCCCGGGCAACTGACGTGCGTGCCTGCCCCAAGGGCACACTTCGGCATCAAATAGGCCTCTAGCCCCCGCGGAATATGCGCGAGCAGCTACTAAAACAGTAGCAAACTAAAACTGCTGCACGGCACCCGCCCAGGCCAAACCGGCGGCCACGCCGCCAAAGCGGTTGCCTTCCACCAGCGTGGCCTGCGGCATGGCCTGGCGCAGCGCCTCTATCAGCGTGCGCAGGGCCGACGAGCCGCCGGTGAGGTAGACCGCATCTACGCCCTGCAGGCCGGCAGCCGCCACACATTCCTGTGCGCACTGCACCACCTGGGCAATGGAGCTGTGCAGGGCCAGCTCCATGTTTTGCGCGTCGATGGTGGGGGTGAGCGCGCGGTCCAGAAAATCCAGGTTCACCACGGCGCTGTCGCCGCTGATGGAACAGGCAATCTTGGCCGCCTCCACACCCGCCAACATGCGGTGGCCGTGTTGTTCTTCCAACGCGTCCATCAGGCGGCGGTGCAGGGCTTGGTCGCTGTAGTCGGTCCACAGCTCTTTGGCAAAGTGCATGGCTTTGCGGGTGTAGGCTTGGTGGATCAGGTGCCAGGTGCTCAGGTCAAAAAACACGCTGCTGGGCACAATGCGCCCGCCGGTGCCCACGTGTTTGTAGCCCAGATGTGGCATCACCGCGCTCAGGTCCAGCAGGCGGTCAAAGTCGGTGCCGCCGATGTGGACACCGGTGGTGGCCAGGATGTCCGCGCTGCGGTCGCTCTGCGTGCTGCGCGTCGGGTTCAGGCGGATGACGGTGAAGTCGGACGTGCCGCCACCAATATCCACCACCAGCGCGGTGGTTTCCTGCGTTACGCGTTGCTCGTAGTCCAGTGCAGCGGCAATCGGTTCCATCTGGTAGGCGATGTGGGTGAAGCCGGCTTCCAGCGCGGCGCGGCCCAGGGTTTCTTGCGCCAGCAGGTCGCGCTCGGCATCGTCGTCCACAAAGTGCACCGGGCGGCCCAACACGGCGTGCGTCAGGGGCTGGCCCACATGGGCTTCGCAGCGGCGCTTCAGCTCCTTGAAGAACAGCACCACGATGTCAAAGAAGCGGACGCTCTTGTCGCCCACCGCGGTGTATTCGTCCATCAGGCGGCTGCCTAGCAGGCTTTTGAGCGAGCGCAGCAGGCGCCCTTCGGTGCCGTTGAGGTAGGCCTGCATGGCGGCTGCGCCGTAGAGCACGGTGTGTGTCTCGCTGGCAAAAAACAGTGCTGTGGGCATTTCTGCCTTGGCGCCGTCCAGCGGAATCACTTGCAGGGTGCCACTGGTGTCAATCAGTGCGCAGGCGGAGTTCGACGTGCCGAAGTCAATGCCCAGCACCAAGGGGCGTGCACTCATGTTCACGCGGGCAATACTTGCTTCAGGAAGGCGGCAATGTCCGCAATCTCGCGCGGGTGCACGCTGTGGGGCATGGGGTAGGTGTGCCACTGCACCTTGTGGCCCATGGCGGTCAAGGCGTCGCGGGAGTCTTCGCCGCGCTTCAAAATGACCACCGGGTCTTGCGTGCCGTGCGCCATGAAGATGGGGGTGTCGGCGTTGGCGGCGTGGCGTTCTGCGGCAAAGTGGTCGGCCAGCGGCAGGTAACCCGACAGGGCCATGACGCCGGCGATCTTGTGCGGCAGGCGCAGCGCGGCGTGCAGTGCCATGGCGCAGCCCTGGCTGAAGCCGGCCAGCACGATCCGGTCAAACGGAATGCCACGTGCCACCTCATGGTCGATGAGGGCGCGAATGTCCGCCTCGGAGCGTTGGATGCCGGCCGCGTCCTGCTTGCTCACCAGGTCCATGCCGTACAGGTCGTACCAGCCGGGCATTACATAGCCGCCGTTGATGGTGATGGGGATGCTGGGCGCCTGCGGAAATACAAAGCGGATGGGCTGGCAGCCCTCCAGATCCAGCTCGGGCACCAGGCCCGCAAAGTCGTCGCTGCTGGCGCCCAGCCCGTGCATCCAGATGACGGCGGCGGTGGGGTTGGGGGCGGATTCGAGTTCGATACGGGGGAGGAGGGCTGTCATATGCGCGGGGTAGTCACCAATTCGGGAACCAGTGATTGTCCGCGAAAGCTGAGGGCGGGACGTGAAAAAGCATCCGGCTCAGCTTCTCCTCGCGTCTCTTTAACCGCGTTTTCCTTTCAGCGTTTGAACCACGGTGTCTGCATGCTCTTCAATGAGTCCACGAGAGGTTCCCCACGCACTCGGGTTGGTTGACTCCACAGCAAACTCGGAGATCGTGCCTACATTGGTTGCGTCCTTGATTTTTGTTGTGCTCTGGATGTTGTCTTTACCAGCAAAGATGCCAGCTAGGGCACGCGCGGAGCCGTGACGCATACGGTAGTTCGTCACATTTACTTCAAGCGTGCGTGCGGAAGCATCTGACTCCGGTGCAAGCAAACCATTTTTGGCAAGC
Organism: Rhodoferax sp. TS-BS-61-7; assembly: GCF_002943465.1. Lineage (GTDB taxonomy): Bacteria > Pseudomonadota > Gammaproteobacteria > Burkholderiales > Burkholderiaceae_C > Allorhodoferax. Next base: position 270,851 of record NZ_PTQY01000003.1, on the reverse strand, counting down.
TGATCGGTTAACCGATTACGGAGAATCGTGACAGCTTCCTGGTTGGTATCAGTCGGTGTGTTGAGCCGGAGTTTGAATTTGTCGTTGGGCTGCAGCTGATATGAGGACTGTGTTTTGGCAGCGGTGCCGGCACAGCCGGACAGAATGGTTGCCGCGGCCAAGAAAAGGGAAATCGTTATCTTATTCATTGATAGTGATGAGAGTTGAAAAACTGCACAAAGAGTGCAGGGCAGGAGTTTATGTGTGTAGTTTGGGTTTGCCCATCCCTCGAACGGGTGAGTCTGCGCAATTCTTCGCACGCCCTACACTATTTGACCGCCAGCCAGCCCAGCCCGTGCGCATGCAGGCTTTGCACATACAGCCGGTCTTTGGTCTCGGTGATGGCCGTGGTCTCGGGGTAAGCGCCAGTGGGGTCCTGCAGGTCGGCCACCACCTTGCCGTCTTCAGTGAAGGCCATCACGTGGCCATAGGCCTTGGGAATGGGCCACAGGGTGCGTGGCAGGCGCAGCGTGAGGCTGCGCAGCCAAGGCTTTTGCGCGAGCTTGTCGATTGTGGGGTTGCGGGGTTTGGCCAGGCCCAGCCAGATCTTGCCGTTCAGGCCTCGCATCAGGTTGTCGGGGTAGCCGGGCAAGTTGTCCAGCAGCACGCTGGCCTGGGCACTGGGCTGGCGGGCCAGGGTGCTGATGTCCAGGTGGTTAGCGGTTACGGCAATTTTCCAAACACGGTACTTGCCGGTTTCGTTCACAAACAGGGTTTGTTCGTCTTGGCTCAGCGCTACGCCATTGGCAAAACTGATGCCACTGGCCACCACGCGCGTGGTTTTAGTGGCGGGGTCGAATTCGAGGATGCGGCCGGTGCTGGCTTGTTCCAGGATGTCGAGCACGCTGGCCTCAAAGGTGCCGCCCCAGTCTTTGGGCGCAAAGCGGCTTGACGCGTCACTCATGTACATCTTGCCGTTTTTGGCCACCACCACGGCGTCAGCATAACGAATCGGGTCGCCATTCACGCGCTCGGTCAGCATGGTGACTTTGGCATCGGGGGCGATGGACAGCAGGCCCTTCATCGCATCGGCCGCAATCAGGTTGCCCTTCGCGTCAAAGTCAAAGCCCAGCACGCGCCCGCCAGTGTTGGCAAACACTTGTTGCTCGCTGCCGTCGGCGTTCATGCGCAGGATGTTGCCGCTGGCCACAGTGGTGTAGAGCTTGCCGTCGGGTCCGAACTGGATGTGCTCGGGGCCCACCTCGCCCTTCAGGTCAATCATCTGTAGATTGGCCAGTTTGGTGTTGGTGGCGTGTGGACCGGTGTACCCGGGCGCTGCGGGGGCATCCCACACCACGGGGCTGATGGGTACGGGCCAGGCCAACAGGTACAGGGCGGCCATGGCCAGTAGCGTTAGGACAAAAAGCGCGATTTTTTTCATGGTGTGTCTCCCGGGTTGGAGCGGCTATTTTGAGTGGATAAGCCGTCCGACCCTGGCACCCGCGCGACGCCTTACTCGGGCAGCGGGTTGGGGCGCGTGGGTTTTTTGCTGGCGCCTTGCGCAGCTTGCGCATCGGCCAGCGCGGCACTGAGCTGGGCGTAGGCGCTGCGCAGCTCCCCGGCGCGCAAGGCCAGTTGGGCTTCGTGTTCGGCGGCGGTGTTGCGCAGGTCGACGATGTGCTGGGCGGCCTGGTTTTCCAGCTGCGTGGTGCGCTGGTGGGCGCCCATCACCTGGTCGCGCCGCTGCAGCGCCAGGCGGGCTACGCGGTCAAACCAGGGCTTCCACAGGGCGGGCACTGGCGGCGGGCGTTTGATGCTGGGGCCCTCGGTTTGCTGCACGTACTCGGCCAGTTGCAGGGCGGGTTGTGTGAAGCGTCGGCTCAGCCAGAGGCAGGCCACCAGCAGCGCCAGCAGGCCGGCCACGCCGGTGGCCAGCATGGGCACCATCTGGGCCAGTGTTTTACGGGTGACCACGCTGCCGGGTGCGTGCACCAGCAGGCTCCAGTCGGTGCCGCGCAGGGCAAAACGCAGCCAGCCCGCGTCTGGCACATAGGGGCCTGCGGGCAGGGCGCTGGGCTTGGCTTCGCTGCTGGCCAGCACCTGGCCCTGGCTGTTGACCACCCAGGCCTGGCCCATGGGCAGGGCGCGTTGCAGCAACACGGCGCTTAGTGCGTCCAGCGTCAGGTCAGCCCCCACTACGCCTGCATAACGTTCTGCGCTGTACACCGGGGCCAGCACCGACACCACGGCGGTTTTCTTCAGCGGGTCGGTGTGGGCGGCGGTCCACACCAGTTCTTTTTGCGGGTTGCGGGTGGGGCCGGCTGCGTCCAGCGGTGTGGTGCCACCGGCGTCCCACAGCGTGGCCAATGCGCCTGCCATGTCGGCCTGGCCGGTGGCGGTGAGCAGGTCTTCGCGCGATTGGGCGGGGTAGACCCAGCGCCACTGCTTTTGCGCGTCGTAAAAATAGCTCCATTGCAGGCGCTGGTGCTGACTGTGGGATGCCGCCACCTGGGCCAGTGCGCCCAGTGGGGCCTCCACACCACGGCGGTAGGCGGTGGCGTCGGCGCCGGGGTCTACGTGTACGGCACCCACTTCTTTCACCAAGTCTTGTGGCAGGCGGTCCCAGGGGGCGTCGCGCAGCGGGGCCAGGTTGCGCCGCTCCAGGCGGTCCACCAGGCTGGTGTCGGCCAGCAGGGGCTGGCGCAGGTTGCGCTCGGTGGACTGGCGCATGCCACTTACATGGCTGCGTGCCACGTCCAGGGTGTCGTTCAGGGCCAGCTGGATTTGTTCGCCCTGGCTGCTGAGGCCCCACCACAGGGCGGCGCGCTGGCGTGCGTACACGCTCCAGCCGTAAGCCAGCAGGGCCACAGTGAAAACGGCCATCACGATCGCCAGTGCGGTCGCGTGTTGGCGATGGATATGCCGTGCCGACGGAGCCGGCGCCTCGGTGTGCGGAACAGTGTCAGACATGCCCGCCATTGTGGACTAAGCGCCGTAGCGCCGGGTCCATTCCTTCTCCAACGGATCGACCCAGCTGCCGTGCGGTTCGGGAATGGCCGGTGCGCTTTTCTCCACCTGGCCGGGCAAGGGTTTGGCCGCGAATCGGGCGCGCTCGGCGGGGCTGAGTTTGTCCAGCGCCAGCACGGTGGGGTCGCCCCAGAGGGCGATGTCGGCCTTGCGGGCCTGGGCCTCGGCGCCCAGCAGGAAGTTGGCAAACACCTGCGCGCCTTCGGGTGCAGACGCGTTGACGGGAATGGCCACAAAGTGGGTGTTGCCAATCGTCCCACTACTGAATTGATAGCTTGTCACGCTGTCAGGAAGCCGCTTGGCGGCGATTTCGTTGGCAGCATCGTTGGGGTTGAAGGTCAGTGCCAAGTGCAACTCACCATCGGCCAGCATCTGGCGCATCGCTTCGGCGTTTTGCGGAAACTGCTTGCCCGCACGCCACAGGTGGGGGTGCAGTTGGTCCAGCGCAGCCCACAGCGGCGCGGTGGCTTTGGCAAAGGCTTCGGGGGTGACCGGTTTGTAGAGGGCGTCCCGGTTGGCATTCACGTCCACCAGCAACTGTTTGACGAAGGTGGTGCCGTGGAAGTTGGGCGGGCGCGGGTAGGTCACGCGGCCAGGGTGGGCCTTGGCAAAGGTTTGCAGCTCGGCCAGGTTCTGGGGGGGCAGGGGCGTGCGTTTGCGGTCCGCCATGAAAGTGAGCTGGGCCATGCCCCAGGGCGCTTCCATGCCGTCCACGGGTTCGGAGAAATCGATGCGTGTGGTGGGCTTGCCCTGCACGTCCACCTTGGCATACGCGGGCAGGCGTTCGGCAAAGGGGCCGAACAGCAGGCCCTCGCGTTTCATCGCCAAAAAGTTCTCGCCGTTGATCCACACCAGGTCCACCGTGCCGGCCAGTTTGCCGGCGGCTTTTTCGTTGCGCACCCGTTTCACCACATCGGCAGTGTCCGTCACCTTGACGTGTTCCACCTTCACGCCAAACCGCTTTTCCACCTCGGTCGCCGCCCACCGGATGTAGGCGTTGATGTTCTCTGCGCCGCCCCAGGCGTTGAAGTACACGGTCTGGCCTTTGGCCTTGGCCTCGATGGCGCTCCAGGCGGCTGTGTTTTGGGCAAAGGCAGGGGTGGCCAGGGTGGCGCCCGACAGGGCCAGGACATTGCGGCGGGAAAGGGTGTGTGTCATGGTGCGTGCGTGAGTGAAAACGGTTGGTCGGGCGTGGCGGTGCGTTTCTTACTGACAGGCTCAGGCCAGCAGGGCTTGCGCAAACTCGCGCGCGTTGAAGGTTTCCAGCTCGTCGAGTTTTTCACCCACGCCGATGAAGTACACGGGAATCGGCCGCTCGCGCGCAATGGCCGCCAGCACGCCACCCTTGGCGGTGCCGTCCAGTTTGGTGACGATGAGGCCGGTCAGGCCCAGTGCGTCGTCAAAGGCTTTGACCTGCGCCACGGCGTTTTGGCCCGTGTTGCCGTCAATCACCAGCAGCACTTCGTGCGGAGCGGTGGCGTCGGCCTTGGCGATCACGCGTTTGATTTTTTTCAGCTCTTCCATCAGGTGCAACTGTGTGGGCAGGCGGCCTGCAGTGTCGATGAGCACCACATCTTTCTTGCGCGCCTTGCCGGCGGTGACCGCGTCAAAACTCACGGCAGCGGGGTCGCCGCCCTCCTGGCTCACGATCTCCACTGTGTTGCGGTCGGCCCAGACGGTGAGCTGTTCGCGCGCCGCGGCGCGGAAGGTGTCGGCCGCGGCCAGCAGCACGCTGGCGTTGCTGTCGGCCAGGTGTTTGGTGAGTTTGCCAATGCTGGTGGTTTTGCCCGCACCGTTGACGCCCGCCACCATGATGACGGTGGGTGTGTGTTGGCCAATCACCAGCGGTTTTTGCAGCGGCTGCAGCAGCTCGGTCAGCTCGGCGATCAGGATGTTTTTCAGTGCAATGGGGTGTGTCACGCCACTGGCCTTGACCTTTTTGCGCAGCGCGCTGGTCAGGTGCTCGGTAGCCGCCACACCGGCGTCCGCCATCAGCAGCGCGCCTTCCAGGTCTTCGTACAGCGCTTCGTCAATTTGGCTGCCGCCAAACACACCCGAGATGCTGCTGGCCGTTTTGCCCAAGCCCGCCTTGAGTTTGTCCAGCCACTTTTGCCGCTCGGGCGGGGTGGCGCTGGGCAGGGGAATCTCGATGGGCGCGACCAGCGCGCTACCAATCAGCGAACCTGCGGGCAAGGGGCTGCTGGGCGTAGAAACGGGGGCGGGCGCTGCGGTGGGGGCCGCTGGCGGCACCTCGGCCACGGGCGCACTGGGCACCTCGTTGGGAGTGGGCGCGGGGGAGGAAGAGAATTTTTTCTTGAAAAAACTGAACATGTGGGGCGTTCTTAGAATCACAGCATTCTATGAAACACCCATTCCACAGGCTGGGGCGGCGCGTGGCTGCCTGCAGTCTGCCCCTGGCGCTCGCGCTTCTCTCCCTCACGCTCCCCCTCCGCACCCAGGCCGCACCGCCTGCCGAGGCCCAGCAGTTCACGCTGAAAAACGGCATGGTGCTGATCGTGAAACCCGACCGGCGCGCCCCCACTGCGGTGCACATGCTGTGGGTGCGCGTGGGCTCCATGGACGAGGTGGACGGCACCAGCGGCGTGGCCCATGTGCTGGAGCACATGATGTTCAAGGGCACGCCCACGGTGAAAGCGGGCGACTTCTCGCGCCAGGTGGCCGCCCTGGGTGGGCGTGAGAACGCCTTCACCAGCAAGGACTACACGGGCTACTACCAGCAGATTCCGTCGGGCAAGCTCGAAGACGTGATGCGCCTGGAGGCCGACCGCTTTGCCCACAACCAGTGGAGCGACGCGGTGTTTGCCAAGGAGCTGGAGGTGGTGAAGGAAGAACGCCGCCTGCGCACCGACGACAACCCCCACGCCCGCCTGCACGAGGCCATGACCGCCCAGATCTACCTGGCACACCCCTACCGCCGCCCCATCGTGGGCTGGATGAGTGACTTGGACGCGCTGACTGCGCAAGACGCGCGCGACTTCTACCAGCGCTGGTACACGCCCGCCAATGCGGCCGTGGTGGTGGCCGGGGATGTGGACGTGGCCCAGGTGCGTGCCCTGGCCGACAAGTACTACGGTAGCCTGCCCACCCGCGCCGTGCCGCCCCGCAAGCCGCGCGAGGAGCCCGAGCAAGGGGGCCTGCGCCGCATGGACTTCAAGGCCCCGGCAGAGCAGGCCTATGTGGCGCTGGCTTTCAAGGTGCCGGGCCTTACGCCCGCGGCCCTGGCCGACGCGGGGCCTGCCATCGATGACAGCTTGGCCCTGACGGTGCTGTCGGCGGTGCTGAGCGGGTTTGACGGTGCCCGCTTGCCCCGCGCGCTGACGTTGGACGCTAACCCCGTCGCCGACAGTGCGGGCGCCTACTACGGCCTCACCGCCCGTGGCCCGCAGCTCTTCACGCTGTACGGTGTGCCCGCCGCTGGCAAGACCGCGACCGAGGTGGAGCAAGCCCTGCGTGCCCAGGTGGCGCGGGTGGCCCAAGACGGTGTGACCGAGGCCGAATTGACCCGGGTGAAGAACCGCTGGGTGGCAGGCGAGGTGTACAAGCAGGACAGCGTGTTTAACCAGGCCCGCGCGCTGGGGGTGGGTTGGATCAACGGTTACCCGCTGGGCAGCGACCAGCGCCTGCTGGAGCGCCTGCGCACCGTCACCGCCGCCCAGGTGCAAGCAGTGGCTGCCAAGTACTTTGGCGACGACGCCCTGACCGTGGCCACACTCTTGCCCCAGCCCGTGGACAAGACCCGCAAACCCCGCCAGCCCACGGCCGGTTCGCGCCACTAAGCACCAGATTCACGCCATGATCACTATCAAATCAGTAGCTGCTCGCGCAGTATTTACGGGGGCTACAGCCCTGTTTTGTATAAATTTTGCCTGGGCGGGCATTCCTATCCAGCAGTGGACGCAGCCCAGCGGCGTGCGTGTCTACCTAGTGGAGAGCCCGGCCATCCCCATGGTGGACGTGCAGATCGACCTAGACGCGGGTGGCCGCCGTGATCCGGCCGACAAGCCGGGGCTGGCCAGCCTGATGGCCTCCAGCACGTCCAACGGCGTGCGCGCCACGGCCACCGAGCCCGCACTGGACGAACACCAGCTCAGCGAGGCTTGGGCCGACCTGGGCGCGGCCTTTGGCGGCAGCGCGGGCAGCGACCGCATGAGTTTTGGCCTGCGCAGCCTGACTTACCCCGACCTGCTGGACAAGGCCGTAGTGCTGGCGGCGCGCCAGTTGGGCGAGCCGTCTTTCCCCGAAGCGCCCTGGCTGCGCGACCGGCCCAAGCTGATTGCCAGCCTCAAGGAGGCCAACACCCGCCCCGCCACGCTGGCGGCACGCGCCTTCAGCCGTGCGGTGTATGGCAGCCACCCCTACGGCAGGGAGATGACCGAAGAGAGCCTGCTGCGTACCAGTGTGCAAGACCTGCGCACCCTGCACGCCAGCGCGGTGCGGGCCTGTGATGCGAAGGTGAGCATCGTGGGGGCGTTGACCCGCGCGCAGGCCGATGTGCTGGTGACGCGCCTGCTGGCACGCCTGCCCCAGAACGCATGCACACCGCAGCCTGTAGTGCCCGAGGTGCAGGCGCTCAGCGCCGCGTCTGAACAGCGCATTGCCTTTGCCTCGGCCCAGGCCCAGGTGCTGCTGGGCCAGCCTGGCTACAAGCGTAACGACCCCGACTTCTTTGCACTCACCGTGGGCAACCACATCCTGGGCGGTGGTGGGTTTACCGCGCGCCTGACCGAAGAGGTGCGCGAGAAGCGCGGTCTGACCTACAGTGTGTACAGCTACTTTGCGCCTGGACTGCATGCGGGGGCCTTCACCATTGGTCTGCAGACGCGGCCCGACCAGGCCGACCAGGCCCTGGGCCTGGTGCGCGAGGTGCTGGCCAAGTTTGTGGAGCAGGGTCCGACCGAGAAGGAACTGCAGGCCGCCAAGGACAACCTCATCGGCGGTTTTGCCCTGCGCTTGGACAGCAACAAAAAGCTGCTGGACAACGTGGCCAACATCGCCTGGAACGGCCTGTCACTGGACTACCTAGACACCTGGACGCAGCGCGTGCAGGCGCTTTCGGTGGCCGACGTGCGCGCGGCGTTTGCACGCAAGGTGCAACCTGACACCTTGGCCACGGTGGTGCTGGGGGCTCCTTAGGGGCTAGGAGGATGGAGGGCAATTTCCCGCCGGGCCGCCCCAAGGGAAATTAGCCCCCTCGGGGGGCAGCGACCCGCGCAGCGGCGGAGCGTGGGGGTAGCGAACTCTAGCGCAGCTCCATCAGCCCGGAGGCCTTGCAGTCGTACATGCCCTGGTCGGCGGTTTGCAGCAGGTCGTCCAGCCCTGCGCCATGGCGCGGGAACAGGCCAAAACCCACGCTGGCGCCCACATTCACGGTGCTGCCGCTGGGTAGGGTGATGTCCTCGGAGATGGTGGCAATCAGCTTGCGGCCGATGTGCACCAGCTCATCGGGGTCTTCAAACGACTCGATCAGCAGCACAAATTCGTCGCCGCCTATGCGCGCCACCGTGTCGGAGGCGCGCACCGCCGAGAGCAGCCGCCGGGCCACGGTGCGCAACACGATGTCGCCTGCGGCATGGCCATAGTGGTCGTTGATGATCTTGAAGCCATTGAGGTCCACCATCAGCAGCGCAAATTCCACCCGGTTGCGTTTGGAGCGCTCCAGCGTGAGCTGAAACCGGTCTGCCAGCAGCAGGCGGTTGGCCAGGCCGGTGAGGTTGTCGGTGAAAGCCTGGGCTTTGAGGTGCTGGGTACTGCGCTCCAGGGTGGCCATTTCGCGCTGCAGCACGGCCTGTTGGCCCAGCGCCTTGCGCAGCCGCAAGCCCAAACGCAGCACCACCGCGGCCAGCGGCGGCAGCGCCGCATATGGCGAAACCACCAGACACAGGGCCGCAATCAGCAGGGCCAGGGCTTCGAAGCGGAAATGGGTGAGCAGAGACTTCATCGGCCGTCCATTTTGCGGGGGTGACCTAGGGTTTGTACTAGGTAATTTGTTACCAAACATGTCGGGCGGCCCTTCGCAGGCCCATGCGGTAAGCTGCTTGTATGAAAGCCAAAGCCCCGAAACCGAACGCTGCCAAGCGTCCCCCCCGGCCCCGCGCCGTCCAGACCCACGAGATCCGCATCATTGGCGGGCTGTGGAAGCGCACCAAACTCAAAGTGGCCGACAAACCCGGCCTGCGTCCCACACCCGACCGGGTGCGCGAAACCGTCTTCAACTGGCTGGGCCAAGACCTGAGCGGCCTGCGCTGCCTGGATGCTTTTGCCGGCACCGGCGCGTTGGGCTTTGAAGCCGCCTCCCGCGGTGCGCAAGAGGTGCAACTGGTGGAGTACGACAGCGCGTTGGCGGACCAGCTCAAGAAGACCCAGACGCAGCTGCAGGCCAGCGCGGTGCACGTGGTGCGCGGCGACGGCGTGTCGGCCATTCGCCAGGCCGCCCCCGGCAGCCTGGATGTGATTTTTATCGACCCGCCGTTTGACGCACCGTTGTTTGAACCCGCGCTGGGCGCCTGTGCCCGCGCGCTGGCGCCCGAGGGCTGGGTCTACCTGGAGGCGCCCATCGCCTACACCGACGAACTGCTGACCGCCGTGGGGCTCACCGTGCACCGGCACCTCAAGGCGGGTGCGGTGCATGCCCACCTGCTCAAGCGTAGCGCCGCATAATTTCTGCTTACCTGTCTGGAGCGCCCATGCCCAATTCCGTGATCGCTGTGTTCCCCGGCACCTTCGACCCCATCACCATGGGCCACCAAGACCTGATCCGCCGCTCGGCGCGCCTGTTTGGCACGGTCATCGTGGCGGTGGCGGCGGCCCACCACAAGAAGACGATGTTCACGCTGGACGAGCGGCTGGAGATGGTGCGCGACGTGTTCGCGCCGCTGGACAACGTGCAGGTGGAAAGTTTTACCGGCCTGGTGCGCGATTTTGCGGTGGCCCATGGGGCCAAGGCCATGGTGCGCGGCGTGCGTTCGGTAACCGACTTTGACTACGAAGCCCAGCTCGCGGGCATGAACAAGGCGCTGGCGCCCGAGGTGGAAACGGTGTTTCTCACGCCGGACTCGCGTTATCAGTTCATCTCGAGTACGCTGGTGCGTGAGATCGCCACATTGAAGGGTGATGTCACCGCCTTTGTGGCCCCCGTGGTCCATGCCCGCCTGATGGACAAATTGCCCACCTGACACCGCAAGGAGGTCGCCATGAAAGTTCTGTTACCGGTAGATGGTTCGGAGTTGTCCATGGAAGCCGTGCGCCTGGCGCTGCGTATGCGGCAAGACGGGCTGGCCCTGACCGCCGTGCTGGCCAATGTGCAGGAGCCGGCCAGCCTGTACGAGATGCTGGTGGCCCACGACCCGGATGTGATTGACCAAGTGAGTGCCGAGGCTGGCCTGCATGCGCTGCAGCCTGCCCAAGCCTTGCTGGATGCGGCCGGGGTGGACTACGAGTGCGAGGTGGCCAAGGGTGACCCGGCACACACGCTGATCGATATTTCGGAGCGTTTTGGCTGCGACATGGTGGTCATGGGCGCGCGGGGTGCCAATGCCCTGCGCAGCGCCATGCTGGGCTCGGTCTCCAACGAGGTGCTGCACGCCAGTTTGGTACCGGTGGTGATCGTCAAACCCGCGGACGAAGAAGGGCTTTGAAGGGCCTGCGGCGATAATCAGGCCATGGAGCGTGAACTGCCGTGGCACTGTTAATTACCGACGAATGCATCAACTGCGATGTGTGCGAGCCCGAGTGCCCGAACGAGGCGATTTACCTGGGCGAGCAGATTTATGAAATCGACCCGCACAAGTGCACCGAGTGTGTGGGGCATTTTGACGAGCCGCAGTGTGTGCAGGTCTGCCCCGTGTCGTGTATTCCTGTGAACCCGGCGTTTGTGGAAGACAAGGAAACGCTGTGGCAGAAGTACCGCCGCCTGCAAACCCAGGGCAGTGCAGCCGTGGCGCCAACACCGTCTACCTGACACTGCGAGGCGATGTTTCCCCAACCCAAGGCCGCTGTTGCGGCCTTAGTTTTTGGGCGCTGGCACCGGTTTGGCGGTGAAGTACTCGGGCTCTTTACTTTTCTTCTTGGCGGCGGGTTTGCTGTCGGTGGGGTCCTTTTTGCTGTGGGCTTTGGCCAGCGCCTGGCCGGCGGCCCGGGCTTGGGCTTCGTCTTTTAGCCGTTCCTTTTCCAGCACCTGGGCCTGTTTCGCCTGGCTCTTGCTGGTCTGGTTGGCCGCGGTTTTTTGTGCGCTGGTGCGGGTATCGCTTGCTTCTACCGCCACGCCATCCGGGCACGGAATCTGGCTGTAGCTGCTGCCACATTTATAGACTTTTTGGGTCATAGCCCCCGTAGGTACTGCGCAAGCAGCTATCAAAATAAGAGCGAACTTGAGCGAAACGGTCATAGGTTTACTCCACAGAGGGTATGGTCGGCACGGTTGCCGGGGCATCGGCGGGTGGCCGGGGAGGCTTGGGCCGTGGTGGTTTGCTGGTGTGGATCAGCATGGTGGCCTTGTCCATCTCGCCGGCCAGCAAATGGGGCAGGGCCTTCATGGAGCGGTCGATGCACTGGTCAATCGCAATGCGGTGGTCCAGCGACGGTTTCTTCAGCACCCAGTGCACCACCTCCGACTTCACACCGGGGTGGCCCACACCCAGACGCAGGCGCCAGTAGTCCCCGGTGCCGAGCTGGGCATGGATGTCACGCAGGCCATTGTGGCCCGCGTGGCTGCCGCCAAACTTGAGTTTCACTTCGCCGGGAACTATGTCCAGCTCGTCGTGCGCCACCAAAATTTCATCGGGCTGGATTTTGAAGAAACGTGCCAGCGCCCCGACCGACTTGCCCGAGAGGTTCATGAAAGTCTGCGGTTCCAGCAGCCACACCGTGTGGCCCTGTACCGTGGTGCGCGCCATGAGGCCGTGGTAACCCCGGTCCATGGACAGGTTGACCTTGAGCTCACGCGCCAGCGCATCCACCCACCAAAAGCCTGCGTTGTGACGGGTGGCGTCGTATTCGGGGCCGGGGTTGCCCAAGCCAACAAACAGTTTGATCATCGGGAAAATTATGGCTTACAAAAAGCATGCAACACAAAAGCAAACGGCCCACCGAGGTGGGCCGTTTGCAGCGAACTAGCGCAAGGCAGAATTACTTCTTGCCTTTGCCCTTGCCCTTGGCGTCAGCAGCGGGTGCAGCGGCAACGGGTGCAGCCACTTCTTCCACTGGGGCCACCACGGCCACGATCACGGGGTTGGCCTTGCCATGGGTCACCACTGTCACGCCCTTGGGCATGGTCAGGTCAGCAGCGTGCAGGGACTTGCCCTTCACCAGACCGGACAGGTCCACCGCGATGAACTCGGGCAGGTCGGCAGGCAGGCAAGCCACTTCCAGGTCGGTCACCACGTGGTTGACCAAACAAGCGTCTACCTTCACGGCAGGCGAGTTTTCTTCGCCGTTGAAGTGCAAAGGCACCTTCATGCTCAGCTTGGTGTTGGCTTCCACGCGTTGGAAGTCGATGTGCAGGATCAATTGCTTGAAGGGGTGCATCTGCACGTTGCGCAGCAGAACCTTGCTTTCCTTGCCAGCCAGTTCCATGTCCAGGATGGAGGCGTGGAAGGCTTCCTTCTTCAGGGCGTGCCACAGAGCGTTGTGGTCCAGTTCGACCAACAATGGCTCGGCGGAACCGCCGTAAACGATGCCGGGGGTACGGCCAGTAATGCGGAGACGGCGGCTCGCACCCGTGCCCTGCTTAGCGCGCTCAAAAGCGACAAATTTCATATCTAACTCCAGTGAGAGTCCACCGCGACCAGTGTGACTCCGATTTAAAAAGACGCCTGCCAACCCGGTGGGTCAGCGGCGTCGGCTTTTTGCCCCGATCCGACTTAAGCGTCTTGATCCGAGAACAAACTCATGACCGACTCTCCGCGGGCGATGCGCTGGATGGTGTCTCCAATCAGCGGTGCCACGGACAGTTGGCGAATCTTGGTGCACTGCGCGGCGGCAGCGCTCAAAGGAATGGTGTTGGTCACCACCACCTCGTCCAGCGCGTCGCCGCTGGAAATACGTTCAATGGCCGGGCCGGAGAAGATGGGGTGTGTGCAGTACGCGTACACCTTCTTGGCACCCCGCGCTTTCAGCACTTCAGCGGCTTTCACCAGCGTGCCGGCGGTGTCAATCATGTCGTCCATGATCACGCAGTTGCGGCCTTCGATCTCACCGATCACGTGCATCACTTCGGACACGTTGGCCTTGGGGCGGCGCTTGTCGATGATGGCCAAATCGCAGTTCAGCTGCTTGGCCAGCGCACGGGCACGCACCACACCGCCCACGTCGGGCGAGACCACGATCAGATCTTCGTAGTTTTTCTGGCGCAGATCGCCCAACAGCACGGGGGACGCATAAATGTTGTCCACCGGGATGTCAAAAAAGCCCTGGATCTGGTCGGCATGCAAGTCCATGGTCAACACGCGGGCCACGCCCACGGTCTGCAGCATGTTGGCCACCACCTTGGCGGTGATGGGCACACGGCTGGAGCGGGGGCGGCGGTCTTGGCGCGCATAACCAAAATAGGGAATCACGGCGCTGATACGTTCGGCCGACGCACGTTTGAGTGCATCCACCATGATCAGCAGTTCCATCAGGTTTTCGTTGGTGGGCGCGCAGGTGCTTTGCACCACAAACACATCACGTGCCCGCACGTTCTGGTTGATCTCGACGGTGACTTCACCATCGGAGAAACGACCGACAGTGGCGGCACCCAGGGAAATGCCCAGGTGTTTTGCAATGTCAGCGGCCATACCAGGATTGGCATTGCCAGTGAAAACCATGAAATCAGGGGGAGTGAATGCCTGCATGTGGGATCCAGCGAAGAGATTGGGTTTATGTCGTCACTATGCGCATGCTGAAGCGGGATGTGTCCCGAACAGCAATTTGGCAGGGGAAGAAGGATTCGAACCTTCGCATGCTGGAATCAAAATCCAGTGCCTTAACCAACTTGGCGACTCCCCTACACAGGTTGACAGCGCAATGCTGCCCACCGCTAAACCTTAATTTTGCCGTCGCTGTTTGCCCACCCCAACAAAGGATGAACATCCAAACTGCTGCACAACCTGACTTGAAGCGCACCAGGCGCATCCATCAACATATTTCCCACATCGATGTCGTGCTGCAAGTGCGCAAACACCGCACTTCCAGAGCCTGTCATCCTGCCACTTAAACCCTTGTCATCGAGCCACTGAAGGGCTTGATTTACACCGGGGCACAGCTTTTGGGCAACGGCTTGCAAGTCATTTCGGCCAAACCCAAATGGTATTTGTGTTTTTCCGGCGGCGTCTGCAGCGAAGCCTGTGATTGTAGCAGGCTCTGAGTCGCGTTTCAACTCCGGATCAGAAAAAATCAACTTTGTGTCCAAACCCGCATCGGGTTTGACCACCGCCCATCGTCCAGCGGGCAGGGACAGCGGTGTGATTTTCTCACCAATGCCTTCGACCCAGCCATGGCCACCACTCAGGAAAAAAGGCACGTCGGCCCCCAGCGCCAAACCAATCACCGAGAGTTGCTGCACCGAGAGTTTGAGGTTCCACAAACGGTTCAGCGCCAGCAGCGTGGACGCTGCATCCGAAGAGCCGCCGCCCATGCCTGCTTGGGCCGGTATGGATTTCAAAACGCCAATGTGTGCGCCCTGTGTGCAGCCCGTGGCCTGCTGTAGCGCGCGGGCGGCGCGCACATTCAGGTCATCGGCGGGCAGGGGCACGTTCAGGTCTTCGCGGCTGATCTGACCATCGCTGCGCCGTGCAAAGTGCAGGGTGTCACACCAGTCAATCAGCATGAAGGCCGATTGCAGCAGGTGGTAACCATCGGTACGCCGCCCGATGATGTGCAAAAACAGGTTGAGTTTGGCTGGGGCGGGAATGTCGTAGAGCGACTGCATGGCCCGAATTATCGGTGCAGCACTGCGTGTGCTCAGCGTTCCAGAAGGATTTTGAGTTCCACCGCGGGGGCGCTGTCGGCGCTGCGGCGTGCTTGCAGGCGCCCTTCGGGCAATTGGCTCAGGTCGGCGTCCCAGCCGGGTGCCGGGGTGGCGGTGCCACGCAACCAGTCAAACAGCGCAGTCACCGGCAATTCGGTGCCGGTGGCCTGCTGGGCCAGGGCCGAGAGTGACTCAAACTTGCGCACCTCACCGCCATTGCGCAGCTGCGCCAAACCGGGTGCCCATTGCATCTGCGCCACCGTGGTGCCCAGCGGGGAGAACAGAGCCAGGGTGCCGGCTTCGCCCTGGCCGTCGAGTTCAAAGTCCGCAGAAAAGGCCTGGGGTGGCGTGCTTAAGACCTTGATGGCAATACGCCCCTGCCAATGGGTTTTGGCATCAAATGTGCCCGGATCCCTTGTTGGCGTTGCGCAACCAGCTATCAAAAATATAGCAAACAAAAACCACAGGCGCAGGCCTGCCCAGCCCCAGCGCTGCATCACAGTGCGCCACGCAGGCGGCGCACGGTTTCCTGCAGGGTGTCGTTGTCCTTGTTTTCGTCCAGGGCCTTGCGCCAGAGGGCGGTGGCTTGGTCGCGCAGCCCCATGGCCCACAGCACCTCACCCAGGTGCGCCGCAATCTCGGCGTCCTGGCGGTTGGCGTAGGCCTGTTCCAGCAGGCGTTTGGCCTCGCCGAGGTTGCCGCTGCGAAACTCCACCCAAGCCAGGCTGTCCACAATGAAGGGGTCGTTGGGCGCAAACTCCAGTGCCTTGGTGATGAGCTGACGCGCTTCCGGCAAGCGCAAGTTGCGATCGGCCAGCGAATACCCCAGCGCGTTGTAGGCGTGGTGGTAGTCGGGCTGCTCGGCAATCACTCGGCGCAGCAGCTGTTCCATCTCGGGCAGTTTGTTCAGCTTCTCGGCCAGCATGGCCAAGTCATAGGCCATGCCCACGTCTTTGGGGAAGCGCTGCACACCTTCCTGCAGCAATTGGTAGGCGGCGCTGAATTGTTTGAAGTCGCGCAGCAGTTGCACCTCGGTGCTGAGTTTGGCGCGGGCATCATCGGCCTGGGTTTCGGGGGTGGCACGGATCAGGGCACGGGCTTCGTCCAGCTTGCCCTGGCGGGCTAGCAGTGTGGCGCGCCGGGTTTGCACACGCAGGGCGTCTTGCGGGCTGTTGATGCGGGCCAGGTAGGCGCTGGCTTCCTCGGGGCGCTGGGTTTGCTCAGCAACCTGGGCCAGCAACAACAATGCTTGCACCATGCCACGCCCGGTTTCGGTGTCGTCCGGCGCGGCTTCCTGGGGGGCGCTGAGCTGCAGGTATTGCTTGAGCGATGCCTCGGCATCCCCCAGTTTTTTGTCTTGCAGCTCCAGCGAGCCCTTCACCAGCCAACCATCGGCAAACGCCGGCGCCTGCTGGGTCAGCGTTTGCATCTGCATCAGGGCTTCGGCGTAACGTGCGTTGTCAATCAGCTTGCGGCCATAGGCCATACGCAGCTCGGGCATGGGCTTGCCGTCCAGGTATTTGCGCAGCAAGGGCTCTGCTTGTGCCACCTTGGCTTCCATCAGGTTCAGCGCCAAGATGGCCACTTCGTCAGACTGGTTGTCCAGCGCCGCACCGCGTTGGGCTGCCTCCAGCGCGGTTTCGGTATGGGTTGCACCCAGGCGCAGCATGCCTACAGCGGCCCAGGCCGCGGGGCCTGTGGCCTTGGTGCCCAAGTCGGGTGCCAGCGCCTGTTCTACCTGCTGTGCAGCCAGGGCCTTGTCGGTGACCCGCGCAAAGTAACGTGGCAGCAGGCTGATGGCGGCAATGCGCTCTTTGCCGGCGCTGCCGGCCAGTTCGCGCTTGAGCGGCTCCAGCGTGTCACTGACCCTGTTCATCCCAATGAGGATTTGCAACACATAACGGTTGGCTTCTTTGGAGGCGGGCAGGGCGCGCTGCCAGGCACGGGCGGCGTCCAGTGCAGCGTCGGCGCTGCGGGCGCGCAAGGCCAGTTCCACAGCGCGCTCAAACAGCTTTTCAGAGTTGGTTTTGCGTGCCGCGTCCAACATCAGGGCGTAGGCATTGCCGGCGTCACCGTTGTTGGCGCTCAACTCGCCAAGTAACAATTGGTAAAAAAGTTCGCGGTTGAGTTCAGAGTTTTGTACCGGCTCTGCTTCCGCAGCCCACGTCAAGGGTCCCAGACCCAAACAGGCCACCAGAATGCTCAGGGAAACAAGGCGTTTGGATGGGTTCATCAGACCATAATAATCCAACCCGAATAGCCAGAAGGCCCCATGCCTGAATTACCCGAAGTTGAAGTTACCCGCCTGAGTTTTGCCGACCGCATCGCCGGTGGTGAGGTGCAGGCCGTGCACCTGGGCAAGCCCCTGCGCTGGCCGCTGGGCTGCGACCCAGACCACCTGGTGGGGCAACGCGTGCTGCAGGTGCGCCGGCGCGGCAAATACCTGCTGCTGGACCTGGATGCGGGCCTGCTGCTGGTGCACCTGGGCATGTCGGGCAGCGTGGCCTTTGGCGGGCGCATGCCGCCGCCCGGCACACACGACCACTTTGACCTCGTCACCACCCGCGGCACCCTGCGCCTGAACGACCCACGCCGCTTTGGCGCGGTGGTGTTTGCGGCTGGCGAAGCCGACCCGGCTGCGCAGAAGCTGCTGGGCCACCTGGGCGTGGAGCCGCTGGGCGAGGATTTTGGGCTGGTCGATTTTCAGTGGGCCATGGCGCAGCGTAAGGCGCCTATCAAGCAGGTACTGCTGGCCGGAGAGGTGGTGGTGGGTGTGGGCAATATTTATGCGTCCGAGGCCTTGTTTCTGGCCGGCATCCGCCCCACTACGGCGTCCAACAAGGTCAGCAAGCCGCGCCTGGCCAAGTTGCACACCGCCATCTGCGATGTGCTGGCCCGTGCGGTGCAGAAAGGGGGCAGCACCCTGCGGGATTTCTCCAATGCCAAGGGGGAAAGCGGTTACTTTCAGCTGGAGGCGATGGTGTATGGTCGTGAAGGCGAGCCCTGCAGGGTCTGTGGCGGGGCGATTCGGAGTATGCGGCAGGGGCAGCGCTCCACGTTCTTCTGCCCCACTTGTCAAAAACCCTGAGCGCCGCTTGGGGGCGTCAGTGCTATATTGAATGATTCCACGGGGGATTCTTGGCTACTTCATTTAACGATCAGTTTGACCAGCATGGCACATGGCGCCGTGAATTTGCCCTGCGCCTGAAATTGCTGGGGGAGTGGATGAAAGACCACGACCTGCTGGACGCTGGCGTGGAAGAGCGATTGCGCCGCCTCGAAGGCCAGGTGCGTTCCGACAAAGTTATGGTCGCTTTTGTGGCCGAGTTTTCGCGCGGCAAGTCCGAGATGATCAACGCTCTGTTCTTTGCAGGGTACGGCCGGCGCATCATGCCGGCCAGCGCGGGCCGCACCACCATGTGCCCCACCGAGATGGGTTATGACGCCGATGTGCCACCCTGCCTGCGCCTGCTGCCGATCGAGACCCGTCTGCAGCCCCAAGCGCTGATGGAGTGGCGCATGGCGCCCGAAAAATGGACCCGCATCGACCTCGATGTGAACAACCCTCAACAACTGGCCAAGGCCTTGGAAAAAGTGGCCGAGACTCGCAAGGTCACGCAAGACGAAGCCCGTGCCTTGGGCTTCTGGCACAGCCAGGCCCCTGAAGACAACCCCCTGCAAGACGCCCAGGGCATGGTGGAAGTGCCCAAGTGGCGCCACGCCCTGATCAACATTGCCCATCCCTTGCTCAAGCAGGGCCTGGTGATTCTGGACACGCCTGGGCTCAACGCCATTGGCGCCGAACCTGAGCTGACCGTGAGCCTGATTCCGCAGGCACATGCCGTGGTCTTCATGCTGGGGGCGGACACCGGCGTGACCAAGTCCGACCTGGCCATCTGGCGCGAACACCTGATCACCGAGTCCACCGACCCCGATGCGCGCCTGGTGGTGCTCAACAAGATTGACACGCTGTGGGACGCGCTGAGTACGCCCGCACAAATCCAGACCCAGATCGAGCGCCAGAAGGCCAGCACCGCCGAAATCTTGGGCCTGCCCAAAGACAAGGTGATTGCCGTGTCGGCCCAAAAAGGCCTGGTGGCCAAGGTCACCGAAGACGACGAGCTGCTCAAGCGAAGCTGCCTGCCGCTGCTGGAAGACGTGTTGGGCCGCGGCATGATGGGCAAGCGCCAGAAAATTCTGGGTGCGGCCATGGCCGATGGCATCACCGGCCTGCGTACCGAGACCGGCCGCGTCATCAACATCCGCAAGCGCGACCTGACCGAGCAGACCATGGAGCTCAAGGGCTTGCAGGGCAAGAACGCGACGGTCATCAAGCACATGCGCAACCGCATCTCGCAGGAGCAGGCCGAGTTTGACCAAGGCGGCGCCAAGATCCATGCTGTGCGCTCAGTGCACCTCAAGCTGCTGCGCGAAGTCTTTGGCATTCTGGGTTCCAGCGCGCTCAAAAAAGAGATGGCCCAGCTCAACGACTCGCTCATGCAAAAAGGCCTGAAGCTGGGCGTGAAGCGCGCCTACGGCGAGACCTTTGACCGCCTGCGCGGCAACCTGCAAAAAGTGCAGACCCTGTGCGCCGAAATCCAGAGCATGCTGGTGGCCAGCTTCAAACTGCTCAACGGCGAGTACGGCTTCTCGTTGCAAGCGCCCGCCGAACCGGCCATGGCCCACTTCATGGCCGAGCTGGACACCATCGAACGCAACCACTTGCAGTACCTGGGCGTGGGCAATGCCTTCAAGCTGGCCCAGCCCGAGTTCTCCGACCGGCTGGTGCGTGCGCTGTCTACCCGCCTGCGCTCGGTGCACGAAAACGCGCTGGGTGAGGTGGAGCTATGGAGCAAATCGGCCGCTGCCCAACTGGACGCCCAGCTGCGCGAACGCCGCCGCAACTTTGCCCGCCGCATCGAGGCCATTGACCGCATCTCGCAGGCTGCGGGTGGGCTTGACGACCGCATTGGCGAGATTGAGCAACAAGAAGTGGCGCTGGACCAGTTGGACAGCAAGCTGGCCGAGCTGACCGCCTACCTGATCGCTGCCCAAGACGCTGCCAAGCTGCTGGCTGTGGCCGCCGCCACCTCCTCGGTGGACGTGGTTATTGCCTGAGCGTGGCGGGTAGCAACTTCGCCACCCAGGTGGTGGCTTGGCAGCGCCAGCACGGCCGCAACACGCTGCCCTGGCAAAACACCCAAGACCCCTACCGCGTGTGGCTGTCCGAGATCATGCTGCAGCAAACGCAGGTGGTCACCGTCATCGGCTACTTCGCCAAATTTCTGGAGCGCTGCCCCACCGTGGCCGACCTGGCCGCCGCCAGCAGCGACGAGGTCATGGGCCTGTGGAGCGGCCTGGGCTACTACAGCCGCGCACGCAACCTGCACCGCTGTGCGCAGCTGGTGGTGGAGTTGCACGGCGGCCAGTTCCCGCGCGACGCGGCCACGCTGACCACGCTGCCTGGCATAGGCCGGTCCACCGCCGCCGCCATTGCCTCGCTGTGCTTCGGCGAGCGCGTGGCGATTCTGGATGCGAATGTGAAGCGCGTGGTAACGCGTGTGTTGGGCTTTGATGCCGACCTGGCCTCTTCTGCGAATGAGAAGAAGCTGTGGGACGCCGCCACCGGCCTGCTGCCCGTAGCCAAAAACGCGGCCACAGATATGCCGCGCTACACCCAGGGCATGATGGATTTGGGCGCCACCGTGTGCAGCCCCAAAAAGCCCAGCTGCCTGCTATGCCCCGTGCACAGCCACTGCGTGGCCGCCAAGGCCGGTGACCCCGAGCGCTACCCGGTGCGCACCCGCAAGCTCAAGCGCAGCAGCCAGAGCCTGTGGCTGCTGTGGGCACAGCGCGCCGATGGCGCGGTGTGGCTGGCCAAGCGGCCCACGCCCGGTGTGTGGGCGGGGCTGCAGTGCTTCCCTCTGTTTGACAGCGAAGATGCCTTGCGTGCCGCGCTGCCAGCACCGCTTGCCACGCGCGTGGAGATGCTGCCCGTATTCACTCATGTGCTCACGCATAAAGACCTTTTTATGCACGCAGCCCAAGTGGATATTGCGCAAGCAGCTATAGATTTAGGAGCGGGTGCCTGGTTCTTGCCAGCGGAGTGGGCTGCGGCGGGCCTGCCTGCGCCGGTGCGCAAGCTGCTGGAAAAATCAGCCTAGACCGGACTGCAGGGCGTCCATCTCGCGGTGGCGCTTGAGCGTGCTCCAGCTGCTACCAAAGCGCTGGGCCAGCTGCTCCACCAGGTACACAGACCGGTGTTGCCCGCCCGTGCAGCCAATCGCCACGGTCACGTAGCTGCGGTGGTCGCGTGCCAGGGCGTCCAGCCAGTTGTCCAAAAACTGGCTGATGTGGTTCAGCATGCGGTCCACATCGTCCTGCGTTTTCAGGAAGTCGATCACCGGTTGGTCGCGCCCGGTCAGGTGCTTGAGCGCGGGGTCGTAGTGCGGGTTGGGCAGCATGCGCACGTCGAACATATAGTCCGCATCTGTCGGCACGCCGCGCTTGAAGGCAAAGGACTCAAACACCAGGGTGAGCTGCCCGCCCGGTGCGGCAATCAGTTCTTTGACATAGCCCTGCAGCTGCGAGGGGCGGATGATGCTGGAGTCGATCACATGGGCCTGTTCGCGCAGGTCGGCCAGCAGCTCGCGCTCCAGTTCAATGGCGTCCACCAGCGCACGGCGCTCGTCGCGTTCGCCGTGGTCCGAGCTGTTTTGCGAGAGTGGGTGTTTGCGCCGGGTCTCCGAATAACGACGCACCAGGGTGTCGGTGGTGGCGTCCAGAAACAGAGACTTGACCCCCACGCCCAGCGCACGCACGGCGGCCAGTTGCTTTGGCACCAGGGGGAGCGAGGTGGCACTGCGCACATCCATGGCAATCGCCACGCGCGGCGCGTTGTGCTGCTGCTCCAGCTCCACAAAGGGCAGCAGCAGCTCGGGCGGCAGGTTGTCCACGCAGTAAAAGCCGGCGTCTTCCAGCGCGTTCAGCGCCACCGATTTGCCGGAGCCGGACATGCCGGTGATCAGCACAATCTCCATCACAGCCCCGCTTGCAGCATTTCCTTGGCGTGGGCCAGGGTGGTGCTGGAGAGTTTTTCGCCGCCCAGCATGCGGGCAATTTCGCCCACGCGCTGCTCGCCGTGCACGGCGGCCACGGTGCTGAGCGTGGCCTTGCCTTGCAGGGTTTTGGAGACGACCAAGTGGTGGTCTGCACAGGCGGCCACCTGGGGCAGGTGGGTCACGGCCAGCACCTGGCGGTCGCTCCCTAGCTGCTGCATGAGGCGGCCCACGGTTTCGGCCACGGCGCCGCCCACCCCGGAATCCACTTCGTCAAAGATCAGCGTTTGTGCGGTGCCCAGCTGGCTGGTGGTGACCGCAATGGCCAGCGCCATACGCGACAGCTCGCCGCCCGACGCCACCTTGCCCACAGGGCGTGGCGTGCTGCCGGCGTGGCCCGCGGCCAAAAACTGCACGTCTTCCAGCCCGCTCTGCTGCGGCTGGGCCAGTGGCTCCAGCGCCACCTGAAACTGCCCGCCTTGCATGCCCAACCCTTGCATGGCCTGGGTGATGCTCTGGGCCAGCAGGGGTGCGGCCTTGGCGCGTTGTTTGGAAATGGCCTTGGCTTCAGTCAGGTAGGCGGCCTGGGCCTTGCGCTCGGCGGCCTGCAGACCCTCCAGGTCGGCGGCGGCGTCCAGTGCGGCCAGCTCGGTCTTCCACGCGGCCAGCACCTCCACCAGCTCTTCGGGCGGGCGCTTGTAGCGGCGCGCCAGGCTCACCCACAGCGACATGCGCTGGTCCAGCTCGGCCAGGCGGTCGGGGTCCAGCTCGGTGCGGCGGGCGTAGCTGCGCAGGGTGTGTACGGCGTCTTCCACCTGCGCGATGCTCGATGTCAACGCC
This sequence comes from Rhodoferax sp. TS-BS-61-7, assembly GCF_002943465.1. Classification (GTDB taxonomy): domain Bacteria; phylum Pseudomonadota; class Gammaproteobacteria; order Burkholderiales; family Burkholderiaceae_C; genus Allorhodoferax. The sequence continues at coordinate 247,982 of NZ_PTQY01000003.1, read as the reverse complement.
TCCACGGGGTCTTTGAATTCAGCCTCCAGGTGCACCTGGGCCTGCAGCAGCTGCAGCGCGGCGTGCAGCGGGCGCAGGGCGTTGCTGTCCTCGTCTTCCAGCAGGTTGACGGCGCCTTCGGCCGCGTCCAGCAGAGCCTGGCCGTTGGACAGGCGGCTGTGGCTGGTGTTGAGCTCGTCCCACTCGTGGGGCTGGGGCGCCAGCTTGTCCACCTCGCCAATTTGCCAGGCCATGCGTTCGCGTTCGCGCTGCAGGGAGTCTTGTGCTGCGCTGGCCTGGGTCAGTGCGGTTTGGGTTTGGCGCCAGGCGGTCCACAGCTGCGTCAGCGTGGCGGTGTTGATCTTGGCGTAGGCGTCCAGCAGGCCGCGCACGGCCTCGGGGCGGGTCAGGCTTTGCCAGGCGTGTTGGCCGTGGATGTCGAGCAGCTGTTCGCCAATGGCGCGCAGTTGCTGGGCGGTGGCGGGGCTGCCGTTCACCCAGGCGCGGCTTTTGCCCTGGGTGTCCACCGTGCGGCGCAGCAGCAGGCTGTCGCCGCCTTCAAAGCCGGCCTCATCCAATATGGCTTGCACGCCGGGGGCCGTGTCGAATTCGGCGGACACATCGGTGCGCGCCGCACCTTCACGGATCACGCCGGTGTCGGCGCGTGCGCCGGTGACCAGCTGCAGCGCGTCGATGAGGATGGACTTGCCCGCGCCGGTTTCACCGGTCAGTACCGAGAAGCCTGACTCCAAGTCCAGCTCCAACTCGCTGACGATCACAAAGTCTCTGAGAATAATCCGTTTGAGTGCCATATCTCACCACGTGGCCTCAGGCCACGCCTTCATTCCAATGCATTTTCTGGCGCAGGGTGTCAAAGTAGGTCCAGCCCTTGGGGTGCAAGAAGCGCACCCGGTGCTCCGACAGCGTGACCTCGATGCGGTCACCGTGCATCAGACTGGCCAGGCTTTGCATGTCAAAGTTGGCGCTGGCATCGCGTCCTGCTACGATTTCGATAGCTATCCGCGCAGTGTTGGGGAGGGCTATGGGCCTGTTTGACAATGTATGCGGGGCGATGGGCACCATCACCCAGCCGGGGATGGAGGGGTGTAAGAGTGGCCCACCGGCCGACAGCGAATAGGCGGTGGAGCCCGTGGGCGTGGCGATGATGAGGCCGTCGGCGCGCTGGTTGGACACAAAGTTGCCGTCCACCTCCACGCGCAACTCGACCATGCCGGAGGTGGCGCCGCGGTTCACCACCACATCGTTCATGGCCAGCGCCGAGAACACGCAGTGCCCGTCGCGCATCACGCGGGCGTGCATCAGGCTGCGGTCGTCCAGCTCGTAGTGGCCGGCCAGCATGGGCAAGAGGGTGGTTTTGTACTGCTCGAAGCGGATGTCGGTGATGAAGCCCAGGCGACCCTGGTTGATACCGATCAGCGGCACCTTGTACTGCGCCAACTGGCGCCCTATGCCCAGCATGGTGCCGTCTCCGCCCACTACCAGCGCTAGGTCGCAGCTGGCGCCAATGCCGGCCACGTCCATGGTGGTGTAGCCGGTCAGCTCGGTGTTGGTGGCGGTGTTGGCCTCGATGACGATTTCGCAGCCCTGGTCCATGAGGAAATGGGCGATCTCATCCAGCGACTCACGCGATGAGGCGCCGACGGCGCGGCCCCCCGTGGATTGGTACTTGCCAATGAGCGCAACCTGTCGGAATTTGGACAACATCCGCAAATTAGACACTAAATAGATCACTAGAATGGACCGATGCTCGATGATCGTTCCAAGTTGTTGTTGAAAGCGCTGGTAGAGCGCTACATCGCCGATGGACAGCCCGTTGGCAGCCGCACATTGTCCAAGGCTTCGGGCCTGGAACTCTCGCCCGCCACCATCCGCAACGTCATGTCGGACCTGGAAGAGCTGGGCCTCATCGTCAGCCCCCACACGTCCGCCGGCCGCATCCCCACGGCGCGCGGCTACCGCCTGTTTGTGGACACCATGCTCACCGTGCAGCCCGGTCAGTTCCAGGCGCACAGCCTGGCGCCCGACCAGCCGCAGCGCGTGCTGTCCAATGCGGCCAACCTGCTGTCCAACCTGTCGCAGTTTGTGGGCGTGGTCATCTCGCCGCGCCGCACCTCGGCGTTCCGCCACATCGAGTTTTTGCGCCTGTCGGAGAAGCGCCTGCTGGTCATCATCGTCTCGCCCGATGGCGATGTGCAAAACCGCGTCATCTACACCGAGGTGGACTACGCCCAAAGCCAGCTGGTGGAGGGCGCCAACTTCCTGAACACCCACTACGCCGGGCTGGAGATTGAAGAGGTGCGCAAGCGCCTGCAAAACGAAGTGGACAGCCTGCGCGGCGAAATTGCCACGCTAATGCAAGCCGCCGTGCATGCCAGCTCTGAGGCCATCAACGAATCGCAGGACGAGGTGGTGATTTCTGGTGAACGCAACCTGCTGTCGGTGTCCGACTTCTCCAGCGACATGGGCCACCTGCGCCGTGCGTTTGATTTGTTTGAGCAAAAAGCCCAGCTCATGCGCTTGCTGGACGTCACCGGCCAGGCCGAAGGCGTGCGCATCTTCATTGGCGGCGAGAGCCAGGTGGTGCCGTTTGAAGACCTGTCCATCGTCAGCAGCCCGTACGAGGTGGACGGCAAGGTGGTGGGCACGCTGGGCGTCATCGGCCCCACGCGCATGGCCTACGACCGCATGATCCAGATCGTGGACATCACCTCCAAGCTGGTGAGCAACGCGCTAAGCCACCACAAATAGGCCCACGCCGCCCCGGTACAATCCGCGCTTCGGTTGGGGCGTTAGCTCAGTTGGTTAGAGCAGAGGACTCATAATCCTTTGGTCCACGGTTCAAGTCCGTGACGCCCTACCAATGATAAAAAAGCCTGTTACTCGATCGAGTAACAGGCTTTTTCTATGGCTGCAGATCAATCCAGTGTAATTTTGGATGTTTCGGGTGGTTGTGTCGGTGCACTGGTCTTGCTCACGCTGACGCGCCAGGTTGGAATTCCGGCGAAGGCATCCACTTTTTGCTTCAAAGCATCGTCCATGCGGGTCTGAAAATTGAGCGCCCAAGCGGTCAACGCATCGATGTACTGTTTTTTCGCCGGGTCTTTGTACGCCATGACTTTGTGCCACGGATTGCGTCCCCACTCTGCTTCGCTTTCCCTCGCGAATCCCGCCAGTTCAGGGTTCACCCATAGATTGAATGTTAGGGTCCGCAAGCTTAACGCGTTGCGTGTGAACTGGATGAGTAAAACAGTGGGTGGCAACTCGATGTTCTGTTCTTTCAACACGGCATACAGTTCCGCTGACTTGCCACCTGGGTTGCTCATGTAGCGCGTGATGTGGTTGATGGTCACACAGTTGTCTTCACGCCCACCACTTTTTTGGGACTTGAAGAGCATGTCGTCACGCTTGCATGGTTCTCCTGTCCAGTAGCCGTTTCCTGTGCGGAGGTTGCTTTTGACTTCCATCGCGGCAACAAAGTTCTTGCCTTCTGTTTGAAAAAATCGCCCGGTTCCCATTGGAATGGACTCTGCCGAACCGCCGCTATCGGCGCGAATGATGTCAACAATCCGCCACTTTCCTTCGCCTGCCCATATGGGATAGCCTCCAATCGTTGCATCCGCTTCAAGTTTGTCTGCGAGAGAAAATGGCCTGGGTTGCTCGTTGACGAAAAGGTCGGCGGCGTAAGTGGTCGATTGGCAAAGTGCTAGCGCCAAGGCTAGCGTCTTGATGAGTTTCATTGTTTCATTCCCTGAATGTATTGACTGTTTTCATGCCACAGAGCGCACATTGCGCATCTGAGGCTGTCAAGATTCTAAACAGCGACGCGACATGATTGTCGGCAGGTATCCGGTGTGCTTGTCTGCCGTTAGTGCAGTGTTGACAGAGCGCCTGTCACTGCTACTTCGCAAAGCCTAAGGTCTGCGCTGATTCAACTTCGACCCCGCTGCCGCCGGGTGCTGGCCCACAAACAGCGTGGTCACGCCCACCATCAGTGTTTGGGCGCGGGTTTCGCCTTGGTGGTCGCACAGGGCTTGCATGAGTGCGGAGCGCAGGTACCAGAGTTCGCCGGCGTCGCGGGCGTAGTTGATTTTGAACTCCAGATGAAAGTCCGTCGCGCGGCAAGAGCTGCGCACCACGCTGAGCATGGCGTTGCGGATTTTCTCGAGGGCGTCCTCGGGGCTCTCTACGGGCTCGGGGCCCAAAAAATTCCAGAAGCTGTTTTTGATGCGCATGTCGTCAGTCCTTGTGTGTGCCGACGCCGCACTCGGGTGCGTTGTGGTATCCCATGCGCACAGTGTGCCCTGCGCATGTGAAGGCTGTCTGACAAAAGCGCGTTTTGGCAAAGCGTTGTGTCAGCAATTACAAAGCGTTACTGCGCAATACCGCACATGCGGGGGGCGGCCTGTGCGCACTGCAGAAATAGAATGGTCCGCATCGGGTTCATCCCTCTGCACAAGGACTCTCCATGAAGGTGCTTCGCGTTGTCGGTATTGCTGTCATTGCCATCGTGGGCCTGCTGGCCCTTGCCGTGGGGGTGCTCTACGCCCTGTTTGACGGCGACAAGATCAAAGCCGAGATCAGCCGCACGGTGCTGGAGCAAAAGCAGCGCACGCTGGTGATTGCGGGCCAGCCCAAGCTCTCCGTCTGGCCCAACGTAGGCATTCAGCTGGACGGCGTGACCTTGTCCGAGCACGCGAGCAAAGACGAATTTGCCGCGCTGCAATCGGCCCGCATCTCGGTGGCGCTGATGCCGCTGCTGAGCAAGCAGGTGCAGGTGCGTGCGCTGGACATCGAGGGCTTGAAGCTCACTCTGGTGAAGAAAAAAGACGGCACGCTGAACATTGCCGATCTGTTGGGCCAGCCCACCGTGCCCGAGGCCGGCAAACCCGCTGAGCCTGCCAAGCCAGCCGATCCCTTGCAGATTGATATTTCCAGCATCCGCATTGCCAACGCCCAATTGACGTGGCGCGACGAGAAGGCAGGCACCAGCACCGCGCTGTCGAACCTGAGCCTGTCCACCGGCCAGGTGCTGGCCGATACGGGCAAGAAGACGGCCGCCGTGGACAAGCTCAGCCTGTCGGCCAAGGGCCAAAGCGGCACCGATGCATTCACGCTGGCGCTGGATGCACCCAAGCTGAGCCTGTCGCCCGAGAAGTCGGGGGGTGAGGCCATCACGCTGTCGGCCACGCTGCAGGGAGCGGGTCGCAATGCGACGGTGAACCTGGTGCTGAATGGCGTGGAAGGCAATGCCGATGCGCTGAAGATTGCCAGCCTGGCGCTCAAGCTGGATGCCAAGGCGGGCGACGCGGTGGTGAAGGGCCAGCTGAGCTCGCCCGTGGCGGTGAACGTAGCCGGGCAAAGCGTGGTGCTGGCCAAGCTGGCTGGCAGCTTGGACGTGGCCCACCCCAGCATGCCCATGAAGAGCGTGCCCCTGCCTATCAACGGCAGCCTGAAGGTGGACGCACAGCAGCAGACTGCGGCGCTGGAGCTGGCCACGCAGTTTGACGAATCCAAGATCGCCACCAGCGTGAAGGTGGCCAAGTTTGCGCCGTTGGTGCTGGCATTTGACCTGGATGTGGACAAGCTGAACGTGGACAAATACCTGCCGCCCAAGCCCGCCCCCACCACGGTGGCAGCCAAAGAGGCTGCTGTGGCCAAGGAGGCCCCCATCGACCTGAGCGCGCTGAAGGGCCACACGGTGAACGGCACCATCCGCATCGGCGCACTGCAAGTGTCCAACTTGAAGTTGGAAAAGATCAACGCCAAGTTGGCACTGGCCGGCGGCAAGCTGGAGGTGGCGCCTCTGTCGCTGAACCTGTACGAAGGCAGCACCAGCGGCAGCCTGTCGGTCAACGCCAATGGCAATGCCGTGGCCATCAAGCAGGCGCTGGTGGGTGTGAGCATCAACCCGCTGATGAACGACCTGGTGGCCAAGGACCTGCTGGAAGGCCGGGGCAATGTGGCGCTGGACATCAATACCCGCGGAGACACGGTGACGGCCATGAAGAAGGCGCTGGGCGGCAGTGCATCGCTGGCGCTGAAAGACGGCGCGATCAAGGGCATCAACCTGGCGCAAAGCCTGCGTGACATAAAAGCCAAACTGGGTCAGGCCGATAGCACACAGGCCGCCAATGCCAACCAGAAGACCGACTTCTCGGAGCTGACTGGCAGCTTCAAGATTGCCAACGGCGTGGCGCACAACGAGGACCTGGCGATGAAGTCTCCCTTCATCCGCCTGGGCGGCGCGGGCGACATTGATGTGGGCGCAGGCCAGATGAACTACTTGGCCAAGGCCACGGTGGTGGCCAGCGGCGAAGGCCAGGGTGGCAAAGACCTGGGCCAGCTGAAGGGCCTGACGGTGCCTGTGCGGCTGACCGGCCCGTTCGACGCGCTGAGCTACAAGATCGAGTACGGTGCCATGCTGGAGGACGCGACCAAGGCCAAGGTGGAAGAGAAGAAGCAGGAGATCAAGGCCAAGGCCGAAGAGGCCGTGCGCGACAAGGCCAAGGACTTGTTCAAGGGCTTGCTGGGCAAGTAAGTCGCCTCATGGGTTGTGCGGGTTGCTCCTGTTTTAGGAGCTTCTTGCGCAGTATCCACGTGGGCTAGAGGCCTATTTGGCTTGGTTTTTGTCTATGCGCTCGCGTTCGGCCAGGTGGCTGCGGCAGCTGGTGTTGATCACGCGCAGCTCCGCCAACGTGGCGTCGATCTGGGCGCGTTTTTTTTCCAGGTCGGCAATCTCGGCGTCGGTGCGGTCGATGACGTACTGCAGCTGCTGCACGCGGCCTTCGCCGTGGTCGCCATACAAATCCAGGTAGCGCTTGATCTCGGACAGCGGCGAGCCGATGGCCTTGGCGCGCAGGATCAGCGCCAGGCGGGCGCGGTCACGCCGGGTGTAAACGCGCGCACCGTTCACGCGGCGCGGGCTTAGCAGGCCCTTGTCTTCATAAAAACGCAGCGCGCGCAGCGTGATGCCGAACTCCCGGCACAACTCGGTGATGCCGAACAACTCGGTCGTGCCCTCGTCGCGGTGGGAGGCGACAAACGCTTGCGCGTCTGCCACCTCGGCGGCGGTGGCCACGGTCTTAAATGACACGTTGCAGGCGCATGGCAACGCCCATGTCGCCGCTGACCTTGAGCTTGCCGGCCATGAAGCCGGTGGCGGGTTCCAGGTCGCCGTCCAGCAGGGCTTGCAGGTTTTCCAGCGTGATGCCCACGGTGCAGTCCACATCGGTGTTGTCGTTGCTCACGCTGTTGGGCGTGCTGGCACCGTCGATGACGATGACGCCGTCGGCACCCATGTCGAACTTCAGGGTGGCGTTGAGGCCGCTATCGGCGCCCACTTTGGCACGGATGGCTTCGGTTGCGGTGGCGAGGGACATGGGGTTTCCTTATGGGTGAGTGGAGTCTGCGGGCTGGATGTTATCGCTACAGCATAACGTAAGGCATAGTGAAAACACCTATGCGGCAACAGGTTGACGTTAACGTCACCATGACCTCTAATGCCGCAAGACCTTTGAAGGACCTGTTGCCATGCCCGCTCTCCGCTCCAAGATCAACCCCCGCTCGGCCGGCTTTGCGGCCAACGCCCAGCGCATGGCCGAGCTGCTGACCGAGGTGCAGCGCCTGGAAGGCTTGGTAATTGCCGAGTCCGAATCCAAGCGCGAAAAGTTTGAGAAACGCAAGCAGCTGTTGCCGCGCGAACGCGTGGCCCGTCTGCTGGATCGTGGCACGCCGTTTTTGGAGCTGAGCCGTTTGGCCGGCCTGAATATGCATGACGACGATGGCAAAAAAGCCGTACTCGGCGGCGGCTCCATCGTCGGCATTGGCGTGGTGGCGGGGCGGCGCTGCATCGTGTCCGCCAGCGACAGCGCGGTCAAAGGCGGCACCGTCGCACCCATGGGCCTGAAGAAGGCGCTGCGGGCGCAAGAGATCGCGCTGGAGAACAAGCTGCCCGTCATCTACCTGGTGGAAAGCGGCGGCGCCAACCTGATGTACCAGGCCGAGATTTTTGTCGAAGGCGGCCGCAGCTTTGCCAACCAAGCCCGCATGTCGGCCGCCGGCATCCCGCAGATTGCGGTGGTGCACGGCTCGTCCACGGCGGGCGGTGCGTACTTGCCCGGCCTGTCGGACTATGTGGTGCTGGTGCGTGGGCGCAGCAGCATCTATTTGGCGGGCCCGCCGCTGGTCAAGGCCGCCATTGGCGAAGACTGCACGGACGATGAGCTGGGCGGCGCCGAAACCCACGCGCAGATCACCGGCTTGGGCGAGTACTTGACCGAAGACGACGCGCACGCCATCGCCATGACGCGTGAGCTCATGGACAAACTGAACTGGGACACCACGCCCGCCGCTGCGCCGTTTGCCGCGCCGCTGTTTGACGAGCAGGAACTGATGGGCATCGTCCCCGCAGACGAGCGCGAGCCCTACGATGTGCGCGAGGTCATTGCGCGCCTGGTGGATGGCTCGGACTTCCTTGAATTCAAGGCTAGCTACGCCCCTGAAATGATGTGTGGCCACGCGCGCATTGAGGGGCGGTTGGTCGGCATTCTGGGCAACAACGGGCCGATTCAACCCACGGGCTCCACCAAGGCCGCGCAGTTCATTCAGCTGTGTGACCAGAGCGGCACGCCGCTCATCTTTTTGCAGAACACCACGGGCTACATGGTGGGCTCCGCAGCCGAGCGCAGCGGCGCTATCAAACACGGCAGCAAGATGATCCAGGCCGTGGCCAACGCGCGCGTACCCAAGTTCACCGTGGTGCTGGGTGGCTCGTATGGCGCGGGCAACTACGGCATGTGTGGCCGCGGCTTTGACCCTCGCTTCATCTTCAGCTGGCCTACGGCGCGCACCGCGGTGATGGGTGGCGCACAGGCCGCCAAGGTGATGGACATCGTGAACCGCGCCAAGATTGAGCGCATGGGCATGGAGGCGAATGACGAGGCTTTGAAAGCCATGTCCGATGGCCTGCGCCTGCGACTGGACAAAGAAAGCGCCGTGCTGTTTGGAACCGCCCGCCTATGGGACGACGGAATCATCGACCCGCGCGACACGCGCCGCCTACTGGGCCTGTGCCTGGCGCTCGCCGCCGAGGCCGAGCAGCGCACGCTGCGCGGCAACACCTTTGGTGTGGCCCGCCTCTGATTTTTTATAACAAAGACCCGAGAAGACACCATGAAATTCACTCCTGAACACACCCAAATCTCTGACACAGTGCGCAAGTTCGTCGCCAACGAGATCAACCCCTTTACGGCCGAGTGGGAAAAGGCCGGCATCTTTCCCGCGCACGAACTCTTCAAGAAGATGGGCGATCTGGGCCTCTTGGGCATCAAGTACCCCACCGAGTTTGGCGGCATGGGGCTGGACTTCAGCTACTCCATGGTGGCTGCCGAAGCGCTGGGTGACTGCAATGTGGGCGGCGTGCCCATGGCCATTGGCGTGCAGACCGATATGTGCACGCCAGCGCTGGCGCGCTTTGGCAGTGACGAGCTGCGCGCCGCCTACTTGGCCCCGGCCATTGCAGGCGACATGGTGGGCTGCATTGGTGTGAGCGAGGTGGGGGGCGGGTCTGATGTGGCCGCGCTCAAGACCACGGCACGCAAGGACGGGGGTGACTACGTCATCAACGGCTCCAAGATGTGGATCACCAACGGCATGCAGGCCGACTGGTGCTGCCTGCTGGCCAACACCAGCGAAGGCGCGGTGCACAAGAACAAGTCCCTCATCATCGTGCCCATGGATGCGCCCGGCATCACACGCCAGAAGATCGAGAAGATCGGCATGCACAGCAGCGACACGGCACAGCTGTTTTTTGACAATGTGCGCGTGCCGCAGCGCAACCTGATCGGCCAGGAGGGCATGGGCTTCATGCTGCAGATGCTGCAGTTCCAGGAGGAGCGCCTGTACGGCGCGGCCGGCAGCTTGCGATCGCTGGACAACCTCATCGACCAGACCATTGCCTACACGCGCGAGCGCAAGACCTTTGGCCAGCCCATCCTGAACAACCAGGTGGTGCACTTCCGCCTGGCCGAACTGCGCACCGAGGTGGAGTGTCTGCGCGCGCTGACCTACCGCGCGGTGGAGTCGTATGTGGGCGGCAAGGACGTGACCAAGCTGGCGTCCATGGCCAAGCTGAAGGCCGGGCGCCTGTCGCGCGAAGTGGCCGACAGCTGCTTGCAATATTGGGGCGGCATGGGCTTCACGGCGGACAACCCCATCTCCCAGGCCTACCGCGACAGCCGGCTGATCTCGATTGGCGGCGGCGCCGACGAGATCATGCTGGGCATCATCTGCAAGCTCGACATGGGTATTGACCCATTTCCATCAAGACATGTAAGTTAATTGAAATGGACAGGATGGATCATGCAGACGTCTGTATTTTTCCATCTTCAGATCCCGTCCATGTCATGAATTCCGTCTCCAATAATTTTGAAAATGGCTGTTTGGCAAGCGAAGCGCGTCAGCTCCAGTGTGGGTATGTGTGTCAACCTGGTATGCCAGGTTGTCCACATATCCATCACGGGCGCATTGAGAAACTTGACGCAAGTGGGGTTGGTCAGTGATTGAGCTCCGGCGCAAAATTCTGATCCCTTCATTCAGGCTCACAGAAGTCTGCGAGGTTGATGACCCGCTAGCCATCAAGCGGGAGATCAGGGGTGGCAAGGGCCGTGAAGCGTTGACCTATTACTGCCGCCCGGTGGTGGAGCCGCACAGCGAGAGTCGATTCAACTACAACCTCTTTCCGATTCCATTGGATCGTGCCGGTAGGCCCTGGGGGTTGGCGACAAACTTTCTGTTGTCGCGGCTGGAGGGTGAAAGCAGGCCAAACATGGTGACGTACCACTCATTGGCCGATGATCTAGGAGCGTTCAAGGAGTGGCTGGATCAGTCCGATAGGCCCGATGAATTGCTGTTTGACTTTCCAAAGATGAAGTTGCGGCGCTGTACCTATCGGTACAACGGATTCCTCAAGCAGCAGATGTTCGCTGGGGAAGTCGCCCAAGGAACAGCCAAACGGCGCATGTCTACCGTGATTGCCTTCTATCGTTGGCTTATCCAGGAAGAAGTTTTTGAACCCGAAAACGAACCGTGGGAAGAGCGTGGCTACTCCCTGACGTTTAAGGGTGAATACGGTGCCGTCATTTTCAAAAAGGGCCTAACGACAGATGTGGGCATCAAGGTGGCTAAAGCCGAGGATGCTCTAGAGGACACCATTCAAGACGGCGGAAAATTGCGCCCGCTGCCAAAGGATGAGCAGCAATGGGTCATGGAGGCATTGAATGCCCTTGGTAACCCTGAGATGTACCTTATTTGCCTGCTCATGATTGCCACAGGTGCACGTGTCCAGACCGCAACCACCCTACGGGTCAAGCACCTGACAGGGAAGTCGCCGGTATTCTCCAATGCCCTTTCCGGAGGTGGGTCGGTCTTCAAGTTGAAGTGCGGTCCCGGTACAGGAATCGATACCAAGGGAGATAAGCAAGGCTTGCTGCAGATCCCGTTGCCTTTGTATCAAGCTTTGCAGACATATGTTTTGTCCGCACGGGCGACCCGTAGGCGTGAAGCCGCTATTGGTGGCGTTTCCGGTGAGCAGTATCTGTTCCTGACCCAGCAAGGCAGTCCTTACTACCAGGCCAAGGATGAGGCCGTCCAGTTTGATCCCGAGTTCAAAGAGCGTTACCGCAAGGCGGGGGGAACTATTCGTCAGTTTCTGGCTGACCGCCTTATCCCTCACGTACGCAAGAACCACGATCCCAAGTTTCACTTCAGGATTCACGATCTGCGAGCGACGTTTGGTATGAACCACACCGACATCCAGATGGACCTTGTGGACAGTGGCAAAGTCAGTTTGAGCCAGGCACGCAACATCGTGCGACAGCTCATGTGGCACAAGAACAGCGCGACCACTGATCTGTATCTTGATTACCGCCGCCGTCTGGAGCAGGTTTACGCTGCCATCAATGGTTATGGTGAACAGGTGCAAACATGGATTGATCAGGCTATGACGGGGGTGCTGGATGACTAAGCAACCTCCAATACTGTTCACCGAGCGCCCTGTAGTGATTTTTGAGTTGCCACTGGCAGCGAATACTCGCCTCTTGAACCCCGATCAGGTGATGCTGAAAATTGGTAAACACGTGCACGATGTAGGCGCGTTCTGTTACACCATTCGCTCTGACAAAAAGCGCAAGGCAAATGGGTCACGCCATGTCGTACTTAGCTCGTTCCGAAAGGAGCGCATTGTCCAGATCCGTCAAGTGATCAAGGTTTTCTCCAGCTTGCTTGAAGACGCAGGGATGAGAACGAGCAGCGTGAGCAATCTACTGAATTTCTTCAAGTTATTTATGGACTGGGCGGATGTCAACGGCTGCGTCGATTGCCTGGCTGGCGGCGATGCGACCCAACGTGCGTATGGACTATTTGTTCAGGATGTCGAGGACCGGTTTCGTCGACATGAATATGAAAGTTCCAATGCTTCGCGCCTTCAACACAAGGTGTTGAGCCTGTTGGAAGCATTTACGGGCTGCTCCGACCTGGGCAATGGCATCCGATTCGTCAAGGATAGAAGTGGTCAAAAAGGTGGGACTGAACCAGCAAGTCAACATGATTTCGCGCACGCCTTGGCCTTGAATGACTCCTTGTTCCAAGGTCTGTGCGACTTGATACTTGAAAATCGCCCGTTTCCATTTCTTCTTGCGATGCCGAAATCACTGGGATGGCAGGATGATTTCTTGTGGGTTTTTCCAACTAATCGTTGGTTTCTCCCACCGCATCAATGGGGTGAAGCGCGAGCGCAATTGAATGCCCCAAGTTGGGCTTACAACTATGAGAAAGGCAGACTTTCAACTCTCGATGAAATTTGGCGGCATTACAAGGGTATAGACAAGCAAAAGTTGGCGAATGCACGTAGATGCATCACCGATGCAGCACTGTCCTTTGATGTCGCCAATAGTGATTCGCGCAATCACCACCGACGGAGCCTCGCCATGCTTGCGCACAACGCCTTTTACTTCCTGTTTCTGGCCAATACAGGTGGGAATGCGGCGCCGGTGAGTGACATAGAAACCGATGGAACATTGGAAGAAGCGACGGCCAACCCTGGTTATCGGACCATCAAGTGGCGTGCGCAGAAAAAGGTAGTTAGCGTGATCGTTCCAGTTGCCTTTGTACCATCGCTGCGTCGTTACATGGAACTGCGAAAGTACCTCTTGGATGGCAAGGCGTTCCCGTATTTGTTCATGAGTCTTGGGATGGGAAATAAGGATTTCCCATCGCAGATTCACGATCAGCTTCTGCAGAGTCAGTACCTAACTCTTCGACGTATCGACCCAGAACTGCGAGCAATGTCTGCGCGAAAAATTCGGGCCACAGTGTCCGATTACTACCGGCGCAAGCACGACTCGATCATTGAGGCGGCGGTCCTGCAGCACAAGGAAACAACTGCCGAGACGAGCTACAACGCTGGAACCGCTGATGACCACCATTTTGAGATAAGCCTCGTTCTCGGGAAAATTGCACAGAAGGCGAAACAAGAGATAGTTGCCAAAAACAGCAACATTGAGGCCAGGCAGCTTGAAGAAGGTGGCGTATGTCCTTCCTATGGTCAGCCAGAACCGTTGGACGAAAGTGTGTCGGTCAAGCCGAACTGCAAGTCGGGTTGCATCTTTTGTTCCAAGCGTGTGCTTGTCGCGGGGGAGGAAGATGCACGAAAGATCGCGTCTGCCGCTTACTTGATGGAGCAGTTGATCAATGGGCCTCAATCGGAGGCAGAGTTTAGGCCGCAGATCGTTAAATGCGATGAGGATCTCGAAAAAATACGAGCCTTCGATGGTTGCGCAAACATAGTGGATCGCGTCAAGAAAGACGTTTTTGAAAACGGAAACTTGACACCCTACTTCGCCGACAAGTTTCAGTTGTTCCTGTCATTGGGAGTCCTGGGATGACCAATTTGCACAGCGCACAAATTGATTTGCCATCAGGTGCCCATGCGCCTGATCCGTGGGACCACGGTGGCGGCGTGCAGTTAAAACTTGGCCACGTGATAAGCAAAGATGCCGAAGGGAAGCCGCTGTCCTTGGTAGGCGACTTCGTGTGGAACTGGACCTACTGCACCGCGAGGAGAACTAGATCATCCTTGCCTTTTTACTTCTGGAAGACGAAAGGTAAACAGACAGTTCGCGGAGGCGATGTCACTGCGCAGCGTCTGGCGTTGATGCGCGAAATGCAGTACCTCATGGTTCTGCGCGTCTACCATGCGCAACGGATGCTTGGGTTCCGTTCTTTGGGAATCGATTTGTTTGCCCTTGGAAAATTCGCCCGTTACGCGCATGAAAAACGGTGCTCATTGAGAGACGTGTTGGAGCAAGTTACGTTGTTGGATGGGTACATAACATCTGTACCTGAAAGCCAGTGCCATAACGTTGTAAGGTGGCTTACCTTTCTTCGCGAAGAGGTAACTGAGGCTCAACTCGGCTTCGTGGTAGCAATGCCTAAAAAGTGGGCGGAGTTGAAGAAGCGTGCGAATGCCTACGGTCGATCACAGTCGCAGACGGCACCCTTGCCGACCAACATCTATTTGGCGCTGATCAACGCGCTTGACAGTGAACTTGATGATATTGAGAAGCACCAGGATCGCCTACTCGCTGCGCTGCGTGAAGCGGTGATTCTGCACAGTGAGTTCAAAGCCAAGGGTTTGAAAATGGGTGCTTCCTTCGGCCCCGAACTCATCGCAAAACACGGTTTAGTTGAGTTTCTGACCCGAAAGGGGGTTGAAGCGGACCTCGGCGGTCTCACGAGCGCACTGACAAACATCCAGCGTGTCTGCAAGTTGCAGATTCATACTTTCTCCGGAATGCGAGACGAAGAGGCCGAAAATTTGCCCTATCACTGTATGGAGACAGTTAAGGCTGGACATGGGCGAAAACACAGCCTGTTCGTCGGGGCCACGACTAAGTTGAATGGAGCCCGCTTCAAAAGAACGCGGTGGGTCACTACCGATGCTCAGGGGTTCCGAGCAGTTAGGGTGGCACAGTCCTTTGCTGATGTGATTTACAAATACCTCGGAGCTGAGCCCAGCAGCATAGAGAAAGCGAAAGACAGCTACCCATTGTTTGTTTCCACCTCCTACCTGCCTTGGGTGGCAATTTTGGAGATACCCAAAGATTCCCAATATGCGCCGGCTCGGGCGTTGCATATTTGCGCAATGTCAGAAATTCTCAAAGTAGCAATGTGTCCCACAATTGAGGCGGCGGACATCGCTGAGTTGGTGGCAATTGACGAATTTCGAGATTGGGGTACGGAGCCTGACTTTGCCATTGGTATGCCATGGCCACTTAAGTATCACCAGTTGCGCCGTTCGTTGGCGCTTTACTGCAATGCAAGCGGTCTGGTTAAGGCATCGTCACTGCGACGCCAGTTGCAGCACATCACCCGGGAAATGTCAGAGTATTACGGGCGAGGTAGCGTCTTCGCCAAAAACTTCCTTCGCGATGATCCAGTGGAGTACAAGAACCACATCATCCTTGATTGGCAGGACTCGGAACAGGAGGCCCAATGCTTAGCCTTCACCCGAGACGTGCTCAACAGTGATGAACCGCTCTGTGGCCCCGGAGGATTCTTCTATGACTTGAAAAAGCAACGCGGCGAAGTGATGTCGTCCAAAGAAGTCAAAGACCAGCTCAAGATGGGACGCATGGCTTATAAAGCCCATCCATTGGGTGGCTGCAATCACGTTGGTACTTGTGACAAACAAAAGGGATTGCGGCTTACAAGTGGCATTTGCATCTCGGAGAACTGTAAATCCTTGATTGGCAAGCATTCCAAAATCATTGAGATCATTCCACTTCAGAGGCGGATCGTGGCAAACCTTCAGCCTGGGTCGATAGCTTTTGAAATGGAAAAAGAAGAGTTGGACATTCTGGTGGATGCCGAGGTCAAGTGGAGGTCTGGAAACAGGCCTATGAGCGCGTCCCAGGGAGCACGACATGCGTAAGGTACTGAGCGATTACTTTGACGCGCTGGAGCGGTTAATCAAGGACCGCCCAACCAATGTTCCAAAAGGATCAAAGATCACCAACGACAACGTCTCGCTTGAGGCTGGCCGCAAAAAGGGGACGATTAAGAAATCACGCCCGGTCTTCAAGGAGTTGATCAACGCGATAGATGCAGCGGCTACAGAAAGCCGACAGCCGCAGGACGTTGCCAAGGCCGCACTGGATGCTGCGAAAGCGGATGCTGCTAAGTACCGGGCTCTATGGGAGGAGGCCTTAAGTCGTGAGATTTCCTTGGTCAAGCAACTCTGGGAAGAACAACGACAGTGGGCGAAAGAGAAGGCCGCGTTGACCGGCGAGAAAGTCACATCGATCAATACCCGAAAACTCATTGGCCGGTCGTAGTGCGATTTGAAGCCACATAACAATCAAGGAGGACACAAATGAATCGCATCACATCCCAGACTGGTCATGACGCTCCGATTGCAGATCGTGCGGAGGACTTCTATGATCGCTGGCCTGTTGCTAAAAGCATCTCGCGCATCATCGCGACAGCACCCTCAAAGTGGTCTACCCGCATCGGTCTTTTTGCACCTTGGGGAGACGGTAAGACGTCCGTATTGAACTTTGTTGAACAGCAGCAACTAGAAGCGGGGAATATCGTCATCAGGTACACCCCATGGGGCGCATCAACCCCGGATGAGGTGTGGAAGGACTTCGGAAAAGTGCTAATTGCCGGGCTCCAGCGCAATGGGGTCAAGGTTAGGTGGTGGGCTGCTCCCATCCATTGGGTGAAGTCGTTTGGAGTGGAGAAGGTGAAGGCCGCGATCAAGGCATTGGGCAAGATGATCGAATCGTCTGGTCATGCTCCAGGCGCATCAGTGGGGGCCAATGTGGCTTCGATGCTGCTAAGCAAAAAGTTGACCTTCTCCAGCAAAGACATGCTGAGGGTGACTGACCAACTTGGCGATCGAAGGGTCGTAGTCTTCATCGACGACCTCGACCGCGCGGCGCCAGCAGTTGTTCCTAAATTGCTTTTGGTGCTTCGTGAGCTTCTCGATTACAAACAGTTCGCCTTTGTTTTGGCGTTTGATCGAAAGGTCGTCGCGACCGCGCTGGAGCAAAGCAATGAAGCCTGGGGGAAGGAGGGTGAAACCTTCTTGGATAAGGTCATCGACTTCCGGGTAGATTTGCCCCAGCCTACAGCAGACCAAGTGCGCCGATTGGGATTGTTTCAGTTTGGCGCACTGTGCTCATTCGTCCCGAGGGAATCCGTCGATGCAATTGTGAAACTACTTCCGTCCAACCCCCGAAAGCTCAAGCTATTCGTACGGATGATTGCCAGTATGCAGAAAGAGGTCGAGCGCCACGAGGATGCTGAGCTGGATTGGGGCGTCATACTGCTTCTGGCTCTAGTTAGGACCGAAAGTGAAGGGCTTGCTAGCCGTCTCCTTGAAAACACTATTGGCAATGTCGAATACGACTTCATGGAGGGGTATGAGGAAGCCGAAGACAAAAACGCCCGCAGGGCAAGGGAACTTGATCTACTACTAAAAGAGTTTCCCGAACTAGTTCCTCGGACAGCGCGAGTCCAAAGGCTGATTGAAGCATGGAGAGCGGAAATGCCAAGACACCCAGGTGAGCGGGTCCGGTATCAAGCCAGCTTTGCGCTCGCTCCCCATAGCATCACCTGGTCGGAATTTAAACAGTTCTTCGCCAAATGGCAGGCAGACCGACGCGCAAGTGTCATTGCCAACTTCCTCGCCGAACAAGAAAAAGAGTCAGAGGCGCGAGCGGAAACCGTTCAGAGTGAATTGGCAGAAACGATAGTCTCCCACTACGGAACGATCTTAGAGAACGCGTCGCACTTTAATTTAAAGGTCGGTCACCAATCACAGTTAAGCCATGCAGCCGACGCTCTTGACCTACTCTTGCAGAGCGTTGGCGGAACTGCACCTGTATGTGCGCTGACACCCGAGCAATTATCTAAGCTGTGGGAGCGCTTGTACGGCTTGGCGTTGGAATGGTGCCATTTTGATGCGAACGAATCAGACGCTCAGCTTCGAATAAAGGAACGTCAGACTCTTATAGAGCTTGGGAAAGCTACTGGTGATCACATGCCGATCTACGAAATGCTAAAGCCAGGACAATCGCATGAGGACGTCTTTGACGGGCGATCTACAAAGTTGAAGAACGCGTTGAGTGACGCCCTTCGTCAAGTGTTTGAGCCCCAAGCATGTGCCGTTGCGCTGTCTTATGTGAAGACGCCAGGTGAGATTCGACGACTCCGATCACGCGGGGAGCGCCGCGCCGCTAGATATCTGCTAACCACTCCCAGTAGTCCAATGTTTACCACTCACAAGACTGACCTGTTGGAGGCATGGACGGGACGAAGGAACACCTCAGAGGCGGTCAGTGATGCAAGTGAATACTTGAGTCTGCTTTTACGCGCCATTGGTCATGGAGATCAAGAGTACTGCACTTCGGAAGAGCGAAAGGTCTTCATCAAGGCGCATTCGGACCTCATGGGAATGATATGGAACCTCAGCGTGTCGGAGCCCAGTCAATTTCGCATGCTCCAAGATTTGCGCAAGCAAAGAGACTTACTTGTTGACTTGGGAGTCCCCGTGTCAGATCTCGATATGCCTGACTGGCTTAAAAGTCAAAGCGCGATCCCTCTATTGAAGAACGAGTAAGGAGCCTGAGATGAAAAGACTGAAGAATCTTCCTAGGAATGAATGGACAGCGACGACTGCACATGTCCATTTGTATGGGTGTCGCGATGGACAGGTCGCCGGAAGGCAAGTTGTTGATTCTGCTGGGAAAGGTGGTTGTCCATTTAAGGACAACTTGAGTGTGATTCAGGAAGGCACGCTGCCGGGCAAGGCCTGAGGCCAGAGGAATACCATGCAGCAAGTCATAGATGCTATGCAATTAGGAGCTGTTCACGCAGTATCTACGGGGGCTACCCTGCATATTTATTTGAATCGCGCCGAGGTGCGCAACGCCATGTCGCTGCAGATGGTGGCCGAGCTGCAGCAGGTGCTGCGCGCGGCCGAGGCCACTGCCGGTACGCCCGGTGCGGTGCGCGTAGTGGTGCTGCGCGGCGAGGGCGGGCACTTCAGCGCCGGGGCCGATTTGAAAGATATGGCTGGTGCGCGCATGCGTGCCATGCAAAGGGCCGAAGGCGCGCCCGACCCGATTGCCGAGGTGAATGCCGCTTTTGGCCACCTGTGTGCCGCCTATGCCAACACACCGCTGGCCGTGGTGGCCGTGCTGGAAGGCACGGTAATGGGCGGCGGCTTTGGTCTGGCCTGTGTGGCCGATGTGGCCATCGCCAGTGAGACCGCAGCCTTCCGTTTGCCCGAGACCTCGCTGGGCGTGGTACCCGCGCAAATCGCGCCGTTTTTGGTGGAGCGCCTTGGCTACTCGCAAGCCAAACGCCTTGCCGTAACAGGTGGTCGCCTCGATGCGGCGGGTGCACTCGCCGTGGGGTTGGTGCATGAGGTAACGACTACCGAAGGCATAGCCGCCTCGCTGGACAAGACGCTGGCCGACATATTGGCCTGCGCCCCCGGCGCACTGGCTGCTACCAAGGCGCTGATGCGCAAGGCGCGCTTTACGGCTGCGGCCGACTTGGTGGAAGAGGCTGCTGCCATCTTCTCCCAAGCGGCCCAAGGCCCCGAGGGGCAAGAGGGCATGACGGCCTTCATTCAGAAACGTAAACCGCAATGGGCTGTGACATGAACTTTTCAAAACTACGGATGACTTCGCGGAGTCTGGGCGGCAGAGCGTTTTGCTTCGTGTCCCCCGCCCGCTGTGCGGGCTCCTCCTTTACCTACGCAAAACGCTCTGCCACCCAGTCTCTCAGTGAGGTGTTGGATGTTTAGCAAAATCCTGATCGCCAACCGCGGCGAGATCGCCTGTCGCGTCATCCGCACCGCACGCAAGCTGGGCTACCAAACCGTGGCTGTCTACAGCGATGCGGACCGCAATTCGCCCCACGTGGCGCTGGCAGATGAAGCCGTGCACATTGGTGCGTCCCCCGCTGCAGAGTCGTATTTGAAGATCGACGCGATTCTGGACGCTGCGCGAAAAACTGGTGCCGATGCGCTGCATCCTGGATACGGCTTCCTCAGCGAGAACGCCGCCTTTGCGCAGGCCTGTGCAGATGCACATCTCGTCTTCATTGGCCCTCCGGCCAGCGCCATCACGGCCATGGGCGACAAGGCCCTGGCCAAGCGCCGCATGCTGGAGGCGGGCGTGCCCTGCGCACCGGGCTATTTGGGTGCAGACCAAAGCGATATGGCGCTGACCACCGAGGCCAAGAAGCTGGGCTACCCGTTGCTCGTCAAAGCCGTGGCCGGTGGCGGCGGGCGCGGCATGCGGCTTGTGCGCAGTGATGCCGAGTTGCAGCAAGGCATAGACGGCGCGCGCCGCGAAGCGACCAGCGCGTTTGGCGACGGCACGCTGATGCTGGAGCGTCTGATCGACAACGGCCGCCACATCGAGATCCAGGTGTTTGCGGACGCCCATGGCAATGCGGTCTACCTGGGCGAGCGTGATTGCACCGCCCAGCGCCGCCGGCAAAAAGTGATTGAAGAAGCGCCGTCGCCTGTGGTGAGCCCCGCCATGCGGGCCGCCATGGGCCAAGACGCGGTAGCTGCCGCGCTGGCCGTGGGCTACCGCGGCGCGGGCACGGTGGAGTTCATCGTCGATGACAAGCTGAACCACTACTTTCTGGAAATGAACACGCGCCTGCAGGTGGAGCACCCGGTGACCGAGTGCATCACGGGCTATGACCTGGTGGAGTGGCAACTGCAGGTGGCCGCAGGCGATGTGCTGCCCGCCAGGCAGGAAGACATCACGCTTACCGGCCACGCCATAGAGGCCCGCCTGTATGTAGAAGACCCCTACACCGGCTTCGCACCGCAGACCGGCACGGTGGCCTGGTGGCAGCCCGAGCGTGCTTTGGTCGAGGGCACTCGCGTTGACGACGGCATCCGTCAGGGCAGTGTGGTCTCGCCCTTCTACGACCCCATGGTCGCCAAGATCATCGTGCATGGCCGCGACCGGGACGACGCCATCCGCCGCCTGCGTGCCGCGTTGGCGAACACGCCTTTGCTGGGGCTAAAGAACAACGGCAGCTTTCTGAGCGATCTGGTGGACCATCCGGCTTTCCGCAAAGCCGAGATGACCACCACGCTGATCGACCAGTGGCTGGAGCAGGGTGAGCCGCTGCTGCAGGCGCCCGTGCCCAGCGATGCGGCATGGACCGTGGCGGCGGTAGCCCTGGCCACGCAACACGGCAGCAGCTGGCGCGCCAACAGCGTGGCCGCCTACGGCTTCCAGCTGCAGACGGGCGACACGGTGCGCGCAGTGCGTGTGCTGCCGGACCGCCATGGGGCGGTTGCCGTTACTTGGGATGGCCACACCACGGCAGCCCGCGTCTTGCAGTTTGAGGACGGCGTGTTGCGGATTGAAATCGATGGTGTGGCACGAACTGCCATTGCCGTGTTTGCAGGCGCCGAATTGCATCTTGCCCATGCCGGCCACAGCCATGTGTTCACCGAGGTCTCCGCCTTCCCCAATGCCGACGCCCTCAAAGACGCGAGCCGTGCCCGCTCCCCCGTGGCCGGCAAGGTCACCCAAGTGCTGGTGGCAACTGGCGACACCGTGCAGGAGGGCCAACAGCTGGTCTGCGTGGAAGCCATGAAGATGGAAATGTGGCTGTGCGCCGAAAGTGCAGGCGCGGTCAAAGCAGTGCACGCCAAGGCGGGCGACCAAGTGGAATCCGGTGCTGTGCTGGTGGAGCTTGAACTCAACACGAAGAAGGAAGCATGATGGACAAAGCCATACTTACCTGCGCGCTGACCGGCGTGCTGACCAACCCCAAGCAGCACCCCGTGCCGGTGACCCCGGCGCAAATGGCGTCTGAGGCACGCGACGCTTTCAACGCGGGCGCCAGCATCATGCACATCCATATGCGCAGCCAGGAAGAGGGCATGGGCCACATGCCCTCGTGGGACCCGGATGTGGCGCAGAGCATCGTGAATGCGATCCGCGCAGCCTGCCCCGGCGTCATCATCAACTTGACCACCGGGGTGGTCGGCAAAGACATCAGCGGTCCGCTGGCCTGTATCCGCCGCGTGAAGCCCGAAATTGCCGCTTGTAACGCGGGCAGCTTGAATTACCTCAAGCTCAAGGAAGACGGCAGCTGGGCCTGGCCACCCATGGTCTTCGACAACCCGGTAGCCAAGGTGCAGCAGTTTCTGGACGTGATGGAAGAGGCGGGCACCCACCCTGAGTTCGAGTGCTTTGACGTGGGCATCGTGCGCTCGGTGACCATGTACCTGAAGAACGGCATGCTGAAGCCCGCCATGGGCCGCGCCGAGTACAACCTGGTGATGGGCGTAGCCTCGGGCATGCCGTGCGACCCGGAGCTGCTGTCGCTGCTGCCCAAATACATGGCCGTGGGCAGCGTCTGGCAAACCACGCTGATTGGCCGCACGGAGATCTGGCCGGTACACCAGAAGACGGCAGACCTGGGAGGTATGTTGCGCACGGGTCTGGAAGACACCTTTTACTTGCCTAGCGGTGAACGCGCTGCGGGGAACGGTGCCCTCATCACCGCACTGGCCGCCTGCGCCCAACGTGCAGGCCGTGCGATTGCCAGCCCGGCGGAGGCGCGGGCCTTGCTAGGGCTGCGCAGCGCGTAAACTGGGTGCTGGCGCCTCTGGAAATCGGAATTCGCAAAAGTTTCTACGGGTTTTCCATCAAGCCCTAAAAACTTCGTGCTAGAATACGAAGCTTAGCGGCTGTAGCTCAGTTGGATAGAGTACTTGGCTACGAACCAAGGGGTCGTGGGTTCAATTCCTGCCAGCCGCACCAAACGACAAACCCTAGAACAGAAATGTTCTAGGGTTTTTTCGTTTCTGAGGCCCGCCAGCGTGTGCCTGCGCACAGACCGTTGGTGCGGGGATTGATAGCCTGAGGGGATGTCCCATCCAGGTAAATCCATGAACAATCCCACGCCGCCGTCCAGCACAACTCCCAACGAATCCCTCAACAGCGTTTTGGGGCAGGCAGAGCATGTGCAGGCCTTGGTGGAACAAAGTGCCTTGGAGCTATCTACCGTGAACTCCGTGCTGGGGCAACAGGTTGGCGCGCAGGCGCAGTCGCCAGAGGTCAAGCAGGCTTTGGCGCAGAGTCAGGCCGTAGAGGAGAAGGTTCAAGACGCGTCAGACAAGTTGGCGCTGGTAACCCACGCGCTGGAAGGCGAGATCAACGAGCGCAAAGCCATCGATGCGGAGCTGGTCCTGGTCACGCAGCAGGAGGAGCTAGCGCGCTACGCTGCAATGCACGACCCTCTGACCGGTTTGCCGAACCGCACGCTGTTCCACGACCGCCTGGAGCATGGCTTGGCGCAGGCGCGGCGGCATGATCTGGCGCTGGCCGTGATGTTTCTGGACCTGGATGGTTTCAAGCAAGTCAATGACACCCATGGACATGATGCTGGCGATGCGGTGTTGCAGACGATTGCAGCGCGGCTCAAAGAGAACACGCGGGATGACGACACCGTCAGCCGCCTGGGGGGCGATGAGTTTTTGTACCTGTTGATGGGGGCGACGGATGAGCAGACGGTTGCTAACCTCGCCCAGAAAATCGTCAACCGGGTTCAGCGGCCATGCCAACTCGACACCGGGGACATCAGTGTCTTTTTAAGCATTGGTATAGCGCTCTTTCCAAGACACGGCACAACAGCGGATTCCCTCATCAAAGAGGCGGACGCTGCGATGTACGTGGCCAAACGCGACCGTACGGGCTACGCCTTTGCCAAGTAACAATGCGTGGTCCATCGTGGCGCACAGGCGTGCGTCGCTAGAATGAAACCAGCCACGGAGTGCCGTGGACTGCATTGAACGGAATCATGAGCAAGGCCTTTACCAAAGAGTCTGACACGGGCATTGACGACGATGAGTTGCAACTGCCTGCGTTGCCGGCGGGTGGAAAAAACTACATCACCCCCCATGGCTACGCTGTGTTGCGTGACGAGTTGCTCGACTTGATCGACAACGAGCGCCCCAAGATCGTGGAAGTGGTGCACTGGGCTGCCAGCAATGGCGACCGCTCCGAGAATGGCGACTACCTGTATGGCAAAAAACGCCTGCGCGAGATCGACCGCCGCATCCGTTTTCTGACTAAGCGCCTGGAGATCGCCGAGGTGTCGGACCCCTCTTTGCACCACGGGAACGACCAGATCTTTTTTGGCGCCACCGTCACCTATATAGACGATGCCGATGTGGAGCGGACGGTCACCATCAAAGGTATTGACGAGTCCAACAGCGCCGTGGGCGAGGTGAGCTGGATTTCTCCGATTGCGCGCACCCTGCTCAAGGCCCGCGAGGGCGATGAACTCAAGCTGGTGATGCCCGACCGTGTGGCCACCATCGAGGTGCTGCGGGTGGTCTACCCCGCACCCCTGTCCGCCTAGGCGGTGGCGCTATTGCTGCTGCGGTCGGCCCGCAGCACGGAGGGCGTACGGCGCAAGTTGCGCAGTGCGGTTTCCAAGTGGGCGGTGTCGCGTACGGCCACCACAAAACGCAAATCTGAGGCGTCTTGCACACCGTCCTGCCCCATGTCGATGTGCAGGATGTCGGCCTCGGCCGAGGCCAGTGCCGCAGCCACTTTGGCCAGCACGCCCTTGCCGTTGTTCACGGTCACCACGACGCCGGTTTCGAACGGGCGAATCGGTTCGTCCGACCATTCCACACCAATAAAACGCTCGCTGTCCTTGTTTTGCAGCTTGCGTGCGATCTGGCAGTCTTGCTGGTGCACCACCAGACCTTCGCCGCGGCCCAGGTAACCCACGATGGTGTCGCCAGGGATGGGGCGGCAGCAGGGTGCAAACTGCACCGAGGCGTTTTCGCTGCCATCCAATGTGATAGAGCCCAGCGAGGTGGATTCGTGGGCGGTGAAGCGTTCGCGCGTGAGCAGCAGGGCATCAGGGCGCTCACCGTTGTCAGCCAGCAGGCTCACCATGCGTTTGGCCACGATGTTGGCAATCCGTTTGCCCAAACCGATGTCGGTCAGCAATTCCTGGCGTGTTTTGTTGCCGGTGAAGCGCAGCAGCTTGTCCCACAGCGTGCTGTAACTGGGATCATCATCTGGGAAACGCTCTATACCTTCGGAGCGCAGGGCCTGCTGCAGCAGTTTGCTGCCCAGGCTTTCGGATTCGGTCTGCGCCATGGTCTTGAGGTGGTGGCGGATCTTGGAGCGGGCCCGTCCGGTGCGCACAAAGCCCAGCCAGGCCGGGTTGGGCGTGGACACCGGTGCGGTGACCACTTCCACCACATCGCCATTCTTGAGTTCGGTGCGCAGGGGGACTTGCTCCCCGTTGATGCGCGCGGCCGTGGTGCGGTCGCCAATATTGCTGTGGATGGCATAAGCAAAGTCCACCACCGTGGCGCCGCGCGGCAGCGCCATGATCTGGCTCTTGGGCGTGAACACATACACCGCGTCGGGGAACAGGTCCACCTTCACGTGGTCCCAGAACTCAGCGGCGTCGCGGGTTTCATCCTGAATGTCCAGCAGCGACTGCAGCCACTTGGTACCCAACCGGTCATTGGATGCGTCGTCGGGGTTGTTGACCTTGTAAAGCCAGTGGGCGGCCACGCCCGATTCGGCCACCACGTGCATGGCCTCGGTGCGCATCTGGAATTCAACGTTAATGCCAGCTGGCCCCACCAGCGTGGTGTGCAGCGATTGGTAGCCGTTGACCTTGGCAATGGCGATGTGGTCCTTGAACTTACCGGGCAGGGGCTTGTAGAGCTGGTGCAGCAGGCCCAGCGCGGTGTAGCAGTCCGTCACTTGGGGCACCAGCACCCGAAAGCCATAAATGTCCGTGACCTGGGCAAAGCTCAGGTGTTTGTCGTCCATCTTCTTGTAGATGGAGTACAGCGTTTTTTCGCGGCCCGCGATGCGCACCGGCATGTTGGCGGCGGCGAACACGGCCTCGACTTCTTTTTGTACCTTCTGGATCAGGTCACGGCGGCGGCTGCGTGCCTTGGCCACGGCCTTGGCCAGCGTGGCGTAGCGCCAGGGGCGCAGGTGCCGGAAGGAGAGGTCCTGCAGCTCGCGGTAGGTCTGGTTCAGACCCAGGCGGTGGGCAATGGGGGCGTAGATGTCCAGCGTCTCCGACGAAATGCGGGCCCATTTAGAGCGCGGCACGTCCGAGAGGGTGCGCATATTGTGGCTGCGGTCGGCCAGCTTGATCAGGATGACGCGCACGTCGCGCGCCATGGCCAGCAACATTTTGCGAAAGGACTCGGCCTGGTTTTCTTCGCGCGTGTTGAACTGCAGCTTGTCCAGCTTGGTCAGGCCGTCGACCAGCTCGGCCACGGGCGAGCCGAATTTTTCGATCAGTTCGATCTTGGTGATGCCGCAGTCTTCGATGGCATCGTGGAGCAGGGCCGCCATCAAGGCCTGGGCATCGAGCTTCCAGTCGGCGCACTGGGCGGCCACGGCAATCGGGTGGGTGATGTAGGGCTCGCCGTTGTTGCGTAACTGGCCCAGGTGGGCCTCGTCGGCAAAGCGGTAGGCCAGGCGCACTTGCTCCACATCGCTGGGGCTCAGGTAGTCCAGTTTGGCCGTCAATCCGGCAAAACTGGCTGCCGCGGCGTTGGCGGCAGCGGCCGGTGAGGTGAGGTGTGGAGTACTGCCCATGGCTTAAATGTAGCGCGCCCCATGCAGTGGCGCAGGCCAAACGCAAAAAAGCACCGCAAGCGGTGCTTTTTCAGGAGAGTAGGCGATTACAGCGGTACTTTTTTCAGCATCTCGATGCCGACTTTGCCTGCTGCGATTTCGCGCAGTGCGGTCACGCCAGGCTTGTTCTTGCTTTCGATCTTGGGCGTGTGGCCTTGGCTCAACATGCGGGCACGGTAAGTGGCTGCCAATACCAATTGAAAGCGATTGGGGATCTGCACGAGGCAGTCTTCAACAGTAATACGGGCCATGGAAATCTCCGGGAAACTAGAGGATGTTCAGCGCTTGGAATGTTTCGGCACGGGCGCGGCGCTGTGCCGAAATCTTGAGCCGCTGAGAGTGAACAATGGCTTTCAGGTCGAAAAGCGCACGGTCGAATAACTCGTTGATTATAACGAAGTCGAATTTCGCGACCTGGGCCACCTCGACCTGGGCATTTTTCATGCGCATGTCGATGATCTCGGGCGAGTCCTCACCGCGGCGCTCCAATCGGGAACGCAACTCTTCCCAGCTGGGGGGCAGGATGAAGATGCAGATGGCGTTGGCAAACACGTTCTTGATCTGCACGGCACCCTGGAAGTCGATTTCCAGAATCACGTCCGCCCCCATGGCCATGCGGTCTTCGATGGCTTTTTTGGAGGTGCCGTAGCGGTTGGCGTGCACATGGGCCCACTCGACAAAGGCGTCAGCGGCCACCATGGCGTCAAATTCCTGCTGCGAAACGAAAAAGTACTCGCGGCCATGCTTTTCCTGGCCGCGCGGTGGGCGCGTGGTGTGCGACACCGAGGGCTGCAGCCGCGAATCCAGTTCCAGCAGCGCCTTGCACAGGCTGGACTTACCCGCCCCGCTGGGGGCTGCGACGACAAAGAGGTTTCCGGGGTAGTCCATTGACATTGGCTCCGATAAGGCGGGTAGCTGAAGTCGCCTTATTCTAAGTTCTGAACCTGCTCGCGCATTTGCTCGATCAGCACCTTCATGTCCACCGAGATGTGGGTCAGCTCCAGCGCGGCCGATTTGGAGCCCATGGTGTTGGCCTCGCGGTGCAGTTCCTGGATCAAAAAGTCCAGCCGTTTGCCAATCTCGCCGCCCTTTTTGATCAGGCGTTCCAGTTCGTCCAGGTGGGAGCTCAGACGGGTGATTTCTTCGGCCACGTCAATGCGAATGGCAAAGGCGGTGGCCTCGGTCAGGGCCCGGTCTTGTGCGGCCTCGGGCAGGGTGGCACCGTCGGTCAGGGCCATGGCCTCTTTCCAGCGCTCCATAAAACGGGTGCGCTGCTGCTCCACCAGCTTGGGTACCAGCGGGCCGGCTTGTTCGGCCAGGGCACGCAGCTGGGTGATATGGCCCAGTAGCATGGTGGCCAGGCGGGCGCCTTCGCGCTGGCGGGCGGCCAGTAGCTCTTTGAGGGTCTTTTCGGCCAGCGGCATCACGTCAGCGCTCCAGTCGCGCTGGCCGCCTTGTTCGCTGGCGGCCAGGCGAATGACGTCGGCCACGCTCAGCGGGTTGGCGTTGGGCAGCCAGGCGCGGATGTTGTCTTGCGCTGCGTTCAGGCGCTGCAGCAGTTTGGGGGTGGGGTCGGGGATGCTGCTGGTGCTGGTGGTTTCCACCGAGGCGCGGACTTCAATCTTGCCGCGTTTGAGCTTGCTGCCCAGCAGCTCGCGCAGGGCGGGCTCGAACTGGCGCAGGTCTTCGGGCAGGCGAAACGTGAGGTCCAGAAAGCGGCTGTTGACCGAGCGGATCTCCAGTCCGAGCTGCGTGGTGGGCTGGTTTTTGGGCTCGCCTTCCGGGGCGCTGGTGGCTGTGCTGTGCTGGGCACTGGCATAGCCAGTCATGCTGTAAACTGGCATCACGGGTTCTCGCTGCGTTGAAACGGCCCCGAGAATAACCCGGTTCACACGCAACCGACGAGCCCTTACCCCGCAATTTATGTCAAAGGTCAAGCCAGCACCGTTACCCCCCGATACCACGATTGGCGGCTACCGCATTATTCGCAAGGTGGCGGCCGGAGGCTTTGGCTTGGTGTACCTGGCGCTGGATTCGGAAGGCCAGCAGGTGGCGGTCAAGGAATACCTGCCCTCATCGCTGGCCAGCCGCGCACCCGGTGAGCTGTTGCCTCAGGTGCAGCCCGAGAAGCTGTCGCTGTACCGCTTGGGCCTGAAAAGCTTTTTTGAAGAAGGCCGCTCGCTGGCGCAAATCTCCCACCCTTCCGTGGTGAGCGTGCTGAATTTCTTTCGTGAAAATGAAACCGTTTACATGGTGATGAACTACCTGGAGGGCGCGGCCCTGCAGGATTTCATCGTCACCGCGCGCGACCAGAAGAAGAGCAAGGTGTTCCGCGAGTCCACCATCCGCTCGCTGTTCGACGAGATTTTGCGCGGCCTGCGCATCGTGCACCAGCACAAGATGCTGCACCTGGACATCAAGCCGGCCAACATCTTTATTACCGACGACAACAAGTCAGTGTTGATCGACTTTGGCGCGGCACGCGAAGTGCTGAGCAAAGAAGGCAACTTCATCCGCCCCATGTACACACCCGGCTTTGCCGCCCCCGAGATGTACCGGCGCGATGCCTCCATGGGCCCGTGGACCGATATTTACGCCATTGGCGCCTGCATCTATGCCTGCATGCAGGGTTACCCGCCCAACGAGGCACCGCAGCGCCTGGAAAAAGACCGCATCACCACGGCACTGGCGCGCCTGCGCGGTGTCTATTCCGACAACCTGATCGAGGTGGTGGAGTGGTGCATGTCGCTGGATCCCTTGTCGCGCCCGCAGTCGGTGTTTGCCTTGCAAAAGGAGCTGTCGCGCGAAGGCGAGCGACGCTACACCAAGCTCTCGGTGGGTGAGAAGGTGCGCATGCAGTTCGATTCCATGGTGGCTGACACCAAAAAGACAGTGCAGGGCGCTGTCGCGGTGCCGGCCAAACCCAAATGAAATTTTCCGTATTCCAGATCAGCCGCAAAGGCGGCCGCGAAAAAAACGAAGACCGCATGGGGTATTGCTATACCAAGGCGTCGGGCTTGTTTTTGCTGGCCGATGGCATGGGCGGCCACCCCGAGGGAGAAGTGGCTGCGCAGATGACGCTGCAAGTGATTTCGGCGCTGTACCAGAAAGAGGCCACGCCCGAGATCGAGGACGTCAGGGCGTTCTTCCAACGCGCCATTCTTGCGGCCCACCGCCAGATCCTGCGATACGCTACCGAAAAACACCTGATGGACACTCCGCGCACCACGCTGGTGGCGGCCATTGTGCAGGGGGGTGCAGCGCACTGGGTGCATTGCGGCGATTCACGCCTGTACTTTGTGCGCCAGGGCGAGTTGCTGGCGCGCACGCGCGACCACTCCTACATGGAGCAGCGCGAGGGCGACCGGCCTCTGGCCCACGCTGCACCTGCGGTGTTCAACCGCAACGTGCTCTACACCTGCCTGGGCTCTCCGACCAAGCCGGTGTTTGACATCACCGGCCCGGTGCCCCTGCAGCAGGGCGACCGCATCATGCTGTGCTCGGACGGGCTGTGGGGCACGGTGGACGATTCCACCATCGTCTACCACCTGGCACAAAAGCCGGTCACCGATTCGGCCCCCGACCTGGTGGAGCAAGCGCTGGCCAATGGGGGCACGCACTGCGACAACGTGACCCTGATCACCATGGAGTGGGAAACGCCGGACAGCTTCGAGTCCACCCGCGGTGCCATTTCTACCGACAACATCGAGGACGGCGTGTTTGCCTCTACCGTGCAGGCCGGCTGGCTGGACTCGCAGGTGGATGACCTGGATGACGCCGCCATCGAGCGCTCCATTGCCGAAATCAACGAGGCTATTCGGCGCTCCGCGGCACGTCGGGGCTAAACGCACCGCCGTGCGAACGGCCATTTCCTGAAAGACTGCCATGACTGAATTCGTTCGCAGCGGTGCGCGCGCCGCTAACGCGTTGCGCCCTGTGCGCATCACGCGCCACTACACCATGCACGCCGAAGGCGCGGTGCTGATCGAGTTTGGCAACACCAAGGTGTTGTGCACTGCGTCGGTGGAAGAACGCGTGCCACCGCACAAACGTGGCAGCGGTGAGGGTTGGGTGACCGCCGAATACGGCATGCTGCCGCGTGCCACCCATAGCCGCAGCGACCGCGAAGCCGCCAAGGGCAAGCAAAGCGGCCGCACGCAAGAGATCCAGCGCCTCATCGGCCGATCGCTGCGCGCCGTGTTTGATTTGAAGAAGCTGGGCGAACGCACCATCCAGCTGGACTGTGATGTGATCCAGGCCGATGGTGGTACGCGCACCGCGGCCATCACCGGCGCCTTTGTGGCGGCGCAAGATGCGGTGAACGGCCTGCTCAAATCCGGCAAGATTAATGAGACACCGATCACCGCCGCTGTGGCCGCCATCAGTGTGGGCATTGTGCAGGGCACGCCGCTGCTGGACCTGGAGTACACCGAAGACTCCGCCTGCGACACCGACATGAATGTGGTGATGACCGGCGCGGGCCATTTTGTGGAAGTGCAGGGCACGGCCGAGGGCGTGGCGTTTACGCGCGCCGAGATGGACCAACTGCTGGGTTTGGCGGAAAAAGGCATCACCGAGCTGATGGCCTTGCAACAAGATTCACTATCAAAATAATAGCTGCTTGCGCAGTATTCATAAGCGCTAGAGGCACTTTTAATGCAAATTGTTCTCGCATCCAACAACCAGGGCAAGCTGGCCGAACTGCAGGCCATGTTTGGCGCGCTGGGCTGTACGCTGGTGCGCCAAGGCGACCTGGGCGTGCCCGAGGCGCCTGAGCCTTACCGCACCTTTGTAGAAAACGCGCTGACCAAGGCGCGCAACGCCGCCCAGCACACCGGCCTGCCCGCGCTGGCCGATGACGCTGGCCTGTGCATAGACGCGTTTGGTGGCTTGCCGGGCGTGGACACGGCCTACTACGCCACCCAGCATGGCTATGCCAAGGGGGACGACAACAACGTCACCGCGCTGCTGGAGCAGATGCAAAACATAGACAACCGCCGCTGTGCCATGGTCAGCACGCTGGTGGCGGTGCGTTCGCCCGAAGACCCGGAGCCGCTGATCGCCGTGGGTCGGGTGGTGGGTGAGGTGGCGCGGGAGCGCCTGGGCAGCAACGGTTTTGGCTTCGACCCCGTGATGTGGATTCCCGAGTTTGGCCAAACCTTTGCCCAGCTGCCCGTGGAGGTGAAGAATGCGAACAGCCACCGCGGCCGTGCCGCGCAGGCCATGGCGGCGCTGATCCGCAGCAACTGGCTGGGTGGCTGAGCGGCCATGATTCCGATCACGCCAGTTAACGAAGGTGCGACAGAGGCCGCGGTGCAGCGCGACATTCAGCACTACATGCGGCCCGGCACCCTGCAGTTGGCTGCGCTGCCGCCCCTGTCGCTGTACGTGCACCTGCCCTGGTGCCTGAAGAAGTGCCCGTATTGCGACTTCAATTCCCATGAGCAAAGCGCACAAGGCCTGCAAGAGCAGCGCTACATCGACGCCGTGATTGCCGACCTGGAGGCGGCGCTGCCGCTGATATGGGGCCGCACGGTGCACAGCATCTTCATCGGCGGCGGCACGCCCAGCCTGTTTTCGCCGCAGTCCATCGACCGCCTGCTGGCCGATATCCGCGCACGCCTGCGGCTGGAGGCCAACTGCGAGATCACCATGGAGGCCAACCCCGGCACGTTCGAGAAGGACCGCTTCAAGGCCTTCCGCAGCGCCGGTGTCACGCGCCTGTCGATTGGTGTGCAGAGCTTTCATGACGACCACCTGAAAGCCCTGGGCCGCGTGCATGACCGCGCGCAGGCACTGGCCGCGGTGGAAGAGGCCGCGCAGTCGTTTGACACGTTTAACCTGGACATCATGTATGCGCTGCCTGGGCAGACGATGGAGCAGTTGGACGCCGATGTGAAGCTGGCATTGCAGTTCGCACCACCGCACATCTCCATCTACCACCTGACCATCGAGCCCAACACCTATTTCGCCAAGTTCCCGCCGCAGATTCCCGAGGACGACACGGCCTACGCCATGCTGGACCACATCACCGAGCTAACTGGGGTGGCGGGGCTGGAGCGTTACGAGGTGTCGGCCTACGCCCAGCCCGCGCACCGCTGTTTTCACAACCTCAACTACTGGCAGTTTGGTGATTACCTGGGCATAGGTGCAGGCGCACACAGCAAGCTGAGCTTTGCACACCGCGTGGTGCGCCAGGTGCGCTTTCGCGACCCTGCGCGTTATATGGAACAGGCGTTGGCCGGTAACGCACTGGCGCAGGACAACGAAGTGGCGCGCGCCGACCTGCCGTTTGAGTACATGCTCAATGCGCTGCGCTTGCGCAACGGCTTTGGCCTGCGCGACTTTACCGAGCGGACCGGCCTGGCCATCACCGCCATCGAGGCCAGCCTGCAGGAAGCTGAGCGCAAGGGCCTGATTGAACGTGACTTCGCGCGCGTACGTCCCTCCGTGCGAGGTTTTGACTTTTTGAGTGACTTGCAGGCGCTTTTCTTGTCCAATTCATAGGCATGGGGCTCCTGTGGGCTCCGCATGCTGGGGAGTCCACCATGTTTTCGGTTTACGGTAAAGCGGGGCGCGTGTTTCGCGGATCATTGGAAGAGCTGCGCCGTGTGGGGGCGGCCACGGGTCTGGCACGCACGCGCCATGTGGCCCCGATTGGCCAGGACGGCCGTGACCATGCCGGCGGTTCCAACTTTGCGGACCTTATCGCTGACACTCCGACACCGCCTCCTGCCGATGTGGCCCACCGCGTGGCACTGGCCGCGTACGAAGAGGTGCGCAAGGCCGACACACCACGCCAGCCACTTACCAAAGTGCAAGCCATCATGAGTGCCGAGGTGGTGACCGTGCCCGGCAGCTTTGATGTGGAACAGGCCTGGGCCCTGCTGGGCCAGCACGGCATTGGCCAGGCGCCTGTGGTGTCAGAGGCTCGGGTGTTGGTGGGGCTGCTGGCACGTGCCGAGCTGATGCGGGCAGACCGCCTGCCCAAGGCTGACAGCCACCCCTTAGTGTGGCGCGCCCTGCTGGCGCAGCCGGTCACCGATGTGATGTGGACCCCGGTGCCCAGCGTGGCCCCAGACACTGACATTCGCCGCGTGGCACGGGTATTGTTGGACACCGGCTTGCCCGGTCTGCCGGTGGTGGACGATGAGGGGCAGGTGATAGGTTTTGTGTCGCGCTCCGACATCCTGCGAGCCGTGGTGGCCGACCCGCCGCTGGACCTGTGGACCTGAGTCTGGGCGACGCGGCCCTAGTCTTTTTCCATGCGGTCGCGTTGTGCCAGTGCCGGGAACAACCGGAACCACAGGCCCGCCACCAGCATGGTGCCCACGCCGCCCATCACGACTGAACCCACCGGGCCCCATAACGCGGCAGTGGCACCTGATTCAAACTCACCCAGTTGGTTGGAGGCGCCAATAAAGATGGAGTTGACGGCCGATACGCGTCCGCGCATGTCGTCCGGGGTGTCCAGCTGCACCAGGGTGTTGCGGGTCACCACGCTGATGCAATCGGCCGCCCCGGTGACGACCAGGGCCAACATGGACAACCAGAACGAGGTGGACAGGCCAAACACCAAGGTGGCCAACCCGAACACGCCCACCGCCATCAGCAGCCGCGGCCCCACCTTGCGCCGCAGGGGCCAGCGCGTGAGCACCAGCGACATGGCCAAAGCGCCCACCGCCGGTGCCGAGCGCAGCAGGCCCAGGCCCGCAGGGCCGGTGTGCAGAATGTCCTTGGCGTAAATCGGCAACAAGGCGGTCGCACCGCCCAGCAGCACCGCAAACAGGTCCAGCGACGTGGCCCCCAGAATCACCTTGCGCCGCCAGACAAAACCGATGCCCGCAAACAGGGACTGCCAAGTGGCCGCCGCTTGCGGCGGCTTGTGCTGGTAGCGCACCAGCATGGTCAGCACGCTGGCACTGAGCAGCAGGGCCATGCAGGCGATGTAGACATAGCGCGGGCCCAGGGCGTAGAGCAGGCCACCCAGCGCGGGGCCTCCAATGATGGCCATTTCCATGCCGGTGGAGCTAATGGCAAAGGCCCGGTGCAGGAGGCTGGCGGGCACCAGCAGGGGAATTAACGCTTGCTGCGCGGGCATCTGGAAGGCACGGGCCACACCCAGCACCACGGCCAGACCCAAAATCAGTTCTCGCGTGGCAAACCCCTGCGTGGTGGAGACCAGCATGAGCGTGGCCACCAGCGCCTGCAAGGCCATGCAGCAGGCAAAAATGCGCCCGCGGTGCACCCTGTCCGCCAGGTGGCCGGCGGGCAGCGTCATCAGCAGGGCCGGAACAAATTGGAAGAGTCCCACCAGCCCGAGGTCCCAGGCGCTGGAGGTGATGTCGTACATGTGCCAGGCCACTGCCACCATGAGCATCTGGTTGCCCATGATGCCCGCGAGGCGGGCTAGCCAGAAGCGGACGAAACCGGCGTGTTGAAAGAGTCGTGGGCTTTCGGTCCCGTGGGGTGTGCTTAACAAGTTCTCGTAATTTTGCAGGAGACGACTGGCAGTTTAGGGGGCTGCAGTGTGATTGGAGGGGCGGTGATGATGATTTGTTTGGGTGGCGGTGGGGGTAATGGCGCCAATACCAGCGTAGTTTTGGGCAGAGTGTCCAGGCTTGTGGTGTTCAGGATGGGGCTTGTCACTGGAGCCACTACTTTGCTGTCAATCGCAGGGGGCTGCAGCGTTGTGCTGCCGGTGCTCAATACAGCGGTTTTGCTGGTCTCTAGCGTGCCGGTGGCCGGCAGTGCCAGCTTGCTGCCAAAGAGCTCCGGGATACTGGAGGTGAGGGTGACCGGGGCCAGGTTGGCGCTGCCCACAAAGCTCACCTGGCGCGGGCTCAGTGGTTCGACCAAGCTGCCTTTGCCAATGCTGGCGTTACCTGTGATCAGGCGGCTGTAGCTGCCGGGGTCGACGGTGCCACGCTGCTTCTCGTCCACCACAGTGGTTTCTACATCCCCGCCTTTGAGGCGCAAAGTGGCTTGTCCGCTCATGAGGGTCATGGCAGAGGGGCGTTTGCTGTCCATCAACTCGGAAGCAATCACCCGCACGGAGCCCTGCAACAAAGACACCGCGGTGGGGGCATTGCCCGCAGGTGCGTCAAAGCGGAGTTCGGTTTGCGGACGCACGCCCAGGATGCTGCCATCCAGCATGAGCACCTGGGAGATGCCCCCGGGCGGGGTCCGCAGTTTCTCACCGTGTTGCAGCACATCTCCACGTTGTGCCGGGCGGGGTACGCCATTGGCGTCCACGATCTGGCTGCCCGTTTGGGTGAACAACACCGTGCCGGCCGGTGCTGCCAGTGCACAGCTGCCCAACAGGCAAAGCGCTGTTGCAATGGGAAGGGGGGTGATGCGTGCCATGGCGACTCTCCTTGCGCTACTTCAGAAGCGGCGTAGTGGTAATGATGGTGGTGGTTTTCGGTGCAATCAACGTGGTCGTTGGGCTCACCGTCGTCGTGATAGGCGTCACGGTGGTGATGGGGCTGATGACTGTTGTGGTCGGGGCGATGGTTGTGGTGGTGATCGGTGTCAGGGTTGTGGTGGGGGCCAGGAGTGTGCTGGTGCTGAGCGTGGGCGAAGTCAGGATGGTGGTCGTGGTGGGTTCTTTGACCAATGTGGTGGGCTGCACCACGGTGGTGGAAAGCACCGGCGCAATTTGCAGCGTGGTGGCGTCCAGCGTTTTAGTTGTCTCCACTTGTTTGTCCGTCAGCACCGCCTCTTTGCGGATGGCCAGAGATGGACGCAACAGTGCACCCTTGGGCAGGGTTCGTGCATTGCCCGGTTTGTCCTCTGCTGTGTCCTTGCTGTCACGGCCGTCGGTCTTGAGTTCCAGCTTGTAGAAGTCCGGTATCTTTTGCAGCATCTGGGGCGCTATGTCCGGTTTGGCGGGTGCAAAGCCCACATCACCCCGCTTGAGTGAGAGCACGCCAAACTTGTTCTGGATGAAGGTTTCGCCGTCGTTCACCTTGTCGTAAATGCCTGGCAGCATCGAACCCGAGGGACCCGCCAAACCCTCAGGCACCACCATGGGTTCGTGGTCAGTGCCGCGGATGCCCAGCGTGGCTGTGGTGGTGCGGATCTGGTAGGCCGCAGGGTTGGTGCGCCCGATCAGGCCAGTGATGGAGCGAAAGCCTCCGCGCACCAGCGACACCAAAAAATTGGAGTTGGTTGCATTTTTTTCGTCGTAGACAAAGCGGTCAATCACCATTTCAGTGGACGGGCGTACCGACAGGTAGCCGCCATCGTTCAGGCGCATTTGTACCAAGCCGCCTTCTGCGGTGACGATTTTGTCGCCGGCAAACACCTCGCCGCCTTTTTCCAGGTTGCGTTCCTGCCCTTGTGCATTGACTGCTTTGGCCGTGCCATTAACCACCATCACACGTGCGGCACTGAGTTGGGCCCAAACAGGCATACAGGCCATCAGGCATACCAAGCCCAGCCATCGGCCGCTGGCAGAAAGGAAGAGAGGGGCGAGGCGGGCGGTTGGCATGGCGGGGTCTCAGTAGTCCAGGCGCAGGTTGATGGAGGCGTCGGTTTTGTCGTAGCTGTACAGCTCGGCGTTGCTCACGTTTTTCACGTAGCTCAGCTGGGGCCGCAGTGACAGGCCTTTGCTGAACGACCAAGTGAGGCCTAGCGCCAAGTCATACAGCGACTCTTCGCGGTTCAGGTTGTAGAGGGAGTTGGTGCCGCTGTACTTGGAAAAGCTGGCGCCCGCGGTGATGTAGCCGCCCAGGCTGTTGTTGAAGCTTTTTTGCAGCAGCACGCGCGGACCGGCAAACTGCTTGTTGCCATCGTCCCGGCCGCCCACGGCCAGCTCGACCCCGGCGGTGGCGGTCAGGCTGAAGATGGCATCGCCCTCGCCCAGCGAGGTGAGCCAGCCTGCGGTGACGAGGTTAGTCTGCGTGTTTTGGGTGGACTGTCCGGTGGCCAGGTACTGCGCCTGCAGTGCACTGGCGCCCAGCGACAGCTGGTTGCCATTGGCCAGCGCCATGCGCCAGTCGGCGGTCAGGCCAGTGGTGTCGCGGTAGGTCGCGTTATTCAGGGTGTAGTTGCCGCCCACTAAGCCAGTGCGCAGCAACCAGGCGCCGCCGGAATAACTCATGCCCAGGCGACCGTCCACCGTGGCATTGCAGGTGTTTTCGCAGTAGCGGTTGTAGGCCCGGCCGCGGTAGTCGCCACCCAGGTACAGGCCCCATTGCTCATCAATGCGGTGGTTCAGCTCCGCACCCAGGCCCAGGGTGGCGTAGTTGTCGGACTTTGCGTCGGGCGTGTAGGTGTTGGCCGCCACTGTGGCACTGCCCGGGTAATTGAGAGAGGCCGCCTGGTTGGCACTGCCAATGTTGGTATCGTGGCCCAAGCCCATTTCCACATAAGCACTGACGACCGTGCGTTTGTCCTGGGCACGTGCTTCTGCAGCCTTGGCGTATTGCTCCACCGTGCTGCGCAGGTCTTGTGGCAGGTTCTGAAAGGTCAGCACCGTCTCGAACTCGATCTTGGCACGGCCAAAATCGCCCAAGGCAAAGTAGGCGCGGCCCATATCGGCGCGGATGCCTACATAGTCGGGCGTGACGGCCAGAATGCGCTCGTACACAAAGGTGGCTTTGCTGGGGCGCTTGCTTTCCAGTGCCGCAGTGCCCAGCAAAAAGTCGTAGACCTGATCGCCGGCCGCCTGCAACTCCAGCGGCTCCAGCAATTGGTAGGCCTCTTCGGCGGCCCCGGCCTTGAGCAGGGCGTCGGCTTTCTCCAGCACGGCCTGGTTGATTTCGGCATGTGCCAACGAGGTGCTGAAGGCCAAACACAAAGCCCAAGCCATGGTGGAGAGCCGGTGGGAAAACGTGTCGTTGGAAGTGCGCATCCGGAAAATCCTTGGTCTGTTCACCCTGTATCGGCAACTTTACGCGCTGACCGTATGGAAACAGTATAGGAAAGACGGCTGATTTGCGCTGTGTAATTTGCCGCAAAACCGGGGGAAGGCGATGGACGGCAGCCCTTCGGAGGCTGCGCGGAGCGGGAGATGGCGGAAGCGGTGAGATTCGAACTCACGGAGGACTCACATCCTCGCCGGTTTTCAAGACCGGTGCCTTAAACCACTCGGCCACGCTTCCAGAGCTGCGTATTCTAACTTCACCTCGGGGCGGCCCAGCGATGAAGCAGTGCCTTTATGCCGCCTTGAGCATGCCCTTGGTTTCGATAAAGGCGATCACGTCCTGCAGGCCGGTCAGGTCTTTCAGGTTTGTCATCACAAAGGGCTTGAGGCCTTTGGGCGTGGTGCGCATGCGGGTGGTGTCGGCGTGCATCACGTCCAGGTTGGCGCCCACGTAGGGGGCCAGGTCGGTCTTGTTAATGACAAACAGGTCGCTTTTGGTGATGCCAGGGCCGCCCTTGCGCGGGATTTTTTCACCGGCGGCCACGTCGATCACGTAGATGGTGAGGTCGCTCAGTTCGGGGCTGAAGGTGGCGGCCAGGTTGTCGCCACCGCTTTCGACGAACACGATGTCAGCGTTGGGGTGGTCCACCAGCATGCGGTCAATCGCTTCCAGGTTGATGGAGCAGTCTTCGCGGATGGCGGTGTGCGGGCAGCCGCCGGTTTCCACACCCATGATGCGGTCCGCCGGTAGCGCGCCGCTGACGGTCAGCAGGCGCTGGTCTTCCTTGGTGTAGATGTCGTTGGTGATGGCGACCAGGTCGTACTGGTCGCGCATGGCTTTGCAGAGCATTTCCAGCAGCGTGGTTTTGCCGGAGCCCACGGGCCCGCCGATGCCCACGCGCAGGGGAGGCAGGTTCTTGGTGCGGTTGGGGATATGGTGCAGGGTAGACATGGGTTTGCTATGAATATAGGAGCTTCTTGCGCAATAAAGACGTGGGCTAGAGGCTGATTAGGATCTAAAAAGCCGTGAATACTGCACTTCATGCTGGCTGCTCAAGATGGCCAGCATAGGGGCAAACGCCTGGCGGCTTTCGTCGGTGACCGCCAGTGCGTGGTCGACGGCGGCGGGAATCTGTGCGGCGAGGGCGGACAGGATGCGCTGGCCTGCGCTTTGACCCAGCGGCACCGATTTGATGGCGGCCTGGGTCATGTTCTCGGCCCAGCCAAACGCATAGGCCAGCAGGCATTCGCGCACCGGCGCTTGTGTGGCGCTGGCGGCCAGCGCGTAGGCGATGGGGTAGGTGGGTTCTTGCCTGGCCAGCACGGCAATTTGCGCGGGCGTGGCGGTGGTGTGGTTCTTCAGCCATTCCAGCAGGCTCTTGCCCATTTGTTCGGTCTGGGCGCGCAGCTCGGCGCTTTCGCGGGTTTGCAGCACCCAGGCGTTGAGGGCGGCCACGCGCAGCATGTCCTCGGAGCGCCAGGCGGCAATGCCTTGGGCCACGGCAGGCAAGTCAGAGCGTGCC
Organism: Rhodoferax sp. TS-BS-61-7; assembly: GCF_002943465.1. Lineage (GTDB taxonomy): Bacteria > Pseudomonadota > Gammaproteobacteria > Burkholderiales > Burkholderiaceae_C > Allorhodoferax. The sequence continues at coordinate 207,837 of NZ_PTQY01000003.1, read as the reverse complement.
AGCGTCAGTTGAAGCTGGTCGACCAGCCAGCCGGATGCTTCACTTTCTGTAGCGGCTCGCGCAGTATCCACGGCGGCTTCCAGGCATTCGGAGTACGAAAACCCGCCAATGGGCAAGGCAGGCGAGGCCAGCCACATGAGTTGCATCAGGCTGCTGTCGAGCATGCGTATCTTCAGTGGTCGTGGCCGCAGCCAGGGCCATGCACATGCGGTGCAGCAGCGGCAATGGGGATGGCGGCCAGTTTGGCCTTGGCACTGGGCGCTGCAGCTGCGTGGGAGTGCCCATGGTCATGGCCATCACCATGGGAATGGTCGTGCCCGTGGTGGTGGCCCCCCGTGTGCCCGCCGGTGGCGTAGGCGCCGTTCTCGGGCTCAAACGCTTCGTCCACGGCGTGCACGATCAGGTGCATGGCGCGCAGCATGTCGGCCAGCACGTGGTCGGGTTCGATCTTCAGGTGGTCGGGTTTCAGCTCAATCGGCACATGGCGGTTGCCTAGGTGGTAGGCCGCGCGGATCAGGTCGTACGGCGTGCCGTGGTCGCTGCAATGCGTGATCTTCAACACCGATTGCGGCGCGGCAACCACCTTGACCAGCGAACCATCTTCGGCCACCAGCACATCGCCACCGCGCACGGCGGTGCCGCGCGGTAGAAACACGCCCAGCGTGCGGCCAGTGGAGTCGGTGGCGTCAAAGCGGCTTTTCTGGCGCACATCCCAGTCGAGTTCGACCGTGGCAGCGCGTTTGAGCAGGACGGAGGCCAGGCCCTGGCCTTGGGGAATGCATTTGGAGACTTGGAGCATGGGACTTGCCGATGACAGAGATGTTGTCTAATATAACAAACGTTATAACTTGGAGGCTTGGGCCATGTCCGCTTTAAAACTTACCCAGATTGGCAATTCCGTGGGGGTGATCTTGCCCAAAGAGGTGCTGGCGCGGCTCAAGGTGGAGAAGGGCGACACGCTGTTTCTTACCGAGGCGGCCAACGGCGTGACCCTGACACCATACGACCCGAGTCTGGAGGAGCAACTGAAGCTGGGGCGTGAATTCATGCGTGAATACCGCGACACCTTCCACCAGTTGGCCAAATGAGCCAGTGGAACTGGGTTAACCGCCAAGTGCTGCTGCTGTTGCACGACGAAAGTTTGGCGGAGCATGGCGGTGCGCCCGGGGTGCGTGACGAGAGGCTGTTGGATTTGGCCTTGGCCCGTCCTGTGAATCTTGCGCTGTACGAGCAGCCGGATGTGGCCCAACTGGCCGCTTCGTATGGAGTGGCGTTGGCCAAAAATCATGCCTTCATCGACGGCAACAAGCGGGCCGCGTTCCTCGCCATTGGTCTGTTTTTGGCTGTGAATGGACATCGCTTGCGCGCGACACAGGCGGATGCCACCTTGACGGTCATGGATGTTGCCGCAGGCCTTACGGATGAGGTTGCACTGGCGCAGTGGATTCGCACACATATCGAACCTCGTTGACACTCAGGCCAGGGCCTTGGTCATGAACATGCTGTAAGGGTCCAGCACGTAGTCGGCAAATGGGCCGCACGCCACAAAGCCTTCGTTGGCGTACAGCTTTTGTGCAGCAGCAAAAGGCGCGTGCGGACCGGTTTCCAGGCTGATGCGCTGTATGCCGCGCGCACGGGCTGCTGACAGGATGTGCTGCAGCATGGCGCGTGCCACACCTTTGCGCAAATGCGCCTGGGTCGTGCGCATGGACTTCAGTTCCGCGTGCGTTGCATCCAGCTGCTTGAGTGCGCCGCAACCCATCAAGCTATCCCCATCCCAGGCAGTCCAGAACGTGATGGACGGATGGCGCAGTGCCTCCAGATCGAGCGCATGCACGCTCTCCGGTGGCGAGTGCTCGTACATCGCATCGAGGTGTACTTGCAGCAAGGCCTGAATTTGCGCGCCTTGCAAATCGTCGATGCGAATCTCCATGCGGGGTCAGAACAAAAAGTAGCGCTGCGCCAGCGGCAGGCTCACCGCAGGCTCGCAGGTCAGCAGCTGGCCGTCGGCACGCACGCTGTAGGTCTGCGCGTCGATTTCCATGGTGGGCAGGTAGCTGTTGTGCACCATGTGTTGCTTGCGCACGCCGCGGATGTTCTTCACCGCCGCCACGTTCTTCGCCAGGCCAAAACGCTCCTTGACGCCCGCATTGAAACCGGCTTGTGACACGAAGGTGAACGAGCCCTTGGCCAGCGCGCCGCCAAAGGCGCCGAACATAGGCCGGTAGTGCACGGGCTGGGGTGTGGGGATGGAGGCATTGGGGTCACCCATGGCCGCAAAGGCAATGAAGCCGCCCTTCAAAATCAACGCAGGCTTCACGCCGAAGAAGGCGGGTTTGTAGACCACCAAGTCGGCCCATTTGCCAACCTCGATCGAACCCACTTCATGGCTGATACCGTGCGCAATCGCGGGGTTGATGGTGTACTTGGCGATGTAGCGCTTGGCGCGGAAGTTGTCGTTGCGGCTGCTGTCCTCCGGCAGGCTGCCGCGCTGCGCTTTCATCTTGTGCGCGGTCTGCCAGGTGCGGATGATGACCTCGCCCACGCGGCCCATGGCCTGGCTGTCGCTGCTCATCATGCTGATGGCGCCCATGTCGTGCAGGATGTCTTCGGCCGCAATGGTTTCCTTGCGGATACGGCTTTCGGCAAAGGCCAAATCTTCGGCAATGCCGGCGTCCAGGTGGTGGCACACCATCAGCATGTCCACATGCTCGTCCAGCGTGTTCACGGTGTAGGGCATGGTGGGGTTGGTGGAGCTGGGTAAGAAGTTGTCTTGCCCCACCACACGCAGAATGTCGGGGGCATGCCCGCCGCCCGCGCCTTCGGTGTGGAAGGCGCACAGGCCGCGGCCCTTGGTGGCGGCAATGGTGTCCTCCACAAAGCCTGATTCGTTCAGCGTGTCGGAATGGATGGCGACCTGCGTGTCCGTTTCGTCCGCCACGTCCAGGCAGTTGCTGATGGCGCTGGGCGTGGTGCCCCAGTCTTCGTGCAGCTTCAGGCCAATCACGCCCGCGTTGATCTGCTCATGCAGTGCGCCAGGCAGGCTGGCATTGCCCTTGCCCAGAAAGCCCAGGTTCATGGGGAAGGCGTCTGCGGCCTGCAGCATGCGTTCGATGTTCCAGGGGCCGGGTGTGCAGGTGGTGGCAAAGGTGCCCGTGGCCGGGCCAGTGCCGCCACCCAACATGGTGGTCACGCCGCTGGCCATGGCCTCTTCAATCTGCTGCGGGCAGATGAAGTGGATGTGGCTGTCGATGCCGCCGGCGGTGACGATATTGCCCTCGCAGCTGATGACCTCGGTGCCGGGCCCGATGATGATGTCCACGCCGGGCTGGGTGTCGGGGTTGCCGGCCTTGCCGATGGCGACGATGCGCCCGCCTTTGAGGCCAATGTCTGCCTTGACGATGCCCCAGTGGTCCAGGATCAGCGCGTTGGTCATCACGCAGTCCACGGCGCCTTCGGCACGCGTCTTTTGCGACTGCGCCATGCCGTCGCGGATGGTCTTGCCACCGCCGAACTTCACCTCTTCACCGTAGGCACCAGCGGCCAGGGTGTAGTCCTTCTCCACCTCGATGAGCAGGCCGGTGTCGGCCAAGCGCACGCGGTCACCGGTGGTGGGGCCAAAAATTTCCGCGTAGGCGCGGCGTCCAATGGTTGCCATTACAGTTTTCCCTCGACGCTTGTGTCGATTGGTCCTTGAACAAGGCCGCGAAAGCCATAGACCACGCGGTCACCGGCCAGGTCCACCAGTTCCACGGTGCGTTGCTGCCCCGGCTCAAAGCGCACGGCCGAGCCCGAGGGGATGTTCAGGCGCATGCCTTGGGCGGCCGCGCGGTCAAAGCCCAGCGCGCCATTGGTCTCGGCAAAGTGGTAATGCGAACCGACCTGGATGGGGCGGTCCGCTGTGTTTTGCACCACCACGGTCAACGTGCGGCGGCCGGTGTTGAGGGCGTGTTCGCCCTCGTCGCAGAGAATTTCTCCGGGAGTCATGCGGAGGCCCTCAGACTTGGGTGAAGAGGTAGACGCCTGCCAAGCCAAGGGAGCCGCCCAAGGTGGTGAGCACAGTGCCACTGCGTTCCGTCAGCCACCGGCGGATGCTCAGACCCATGCCCACGCCACCCAAATGCAGCGCGGCCGTGGTCAGCAGGAAGCCAGCCGCGTAGCCGGCAAAGCCGGTTGCCGGTGTTTCCGCACCGTGGGCCAGGCCGTGCAACGAGGCGGCTGCGGCTATGAGTCCCAGGCCCAAGGCTTTGGGCAGGGGCTTGGCTGCCACGATGAGCATGGCGCCGAAAAGCACCACGGACAGGGCAACCGCGTGTTCCAGGTACGGCAGCGTTACACCGCTGGCACCCAACATGGCGCTTGCCACCAGGGCCAGCAGGAAGGTGGCGGGGCCTTGCCAGGCCTGGCGGGCGGGCAGGGCGCTTACGGACCAAACGCCCACGGCCAGCATGGCCAGCAGGTGGTCGGCGCCGAAGGGATGGGCCAGGCCTTCCATCAGACTGTGCGTTCCATGGCCAGTATGGGCACTAGCCCCCGTGGATATTGCGCAAGCAGCTATCAAAAGAAGAGCATTTTTCAACGAGGGTCGCATACGGTCTCCGTGGGCTGGGTGTTTCATACGATCGGTTGGTGGACGGTGACCAGCTTGGTCCCGTCAGGAAAGGTGGCTTCCACCTGGATGTCGGGGATCATTTCGGCGATACCGTCCATCACGTCATCGCGTGTCAGCACCGCGCGGCCTTCGCTCATGAGTTGGGCGACCGTCTTGCCGTCGCGCGCGCCTTCCATCACGGCGCAGCTGATCAGGGCGATGGCTTCGGGGTAGTTGAGCTTGAGGCCGCGGGCCTTGCGCCGCTCGGCCAGCAGGCCGGCGGTGAAGATCAGCAGCTTGTCTTTCTCTCGGGGCGTGAGTTCCATAACGTTCTCGGAAGGTGGCAGGTCGGTATTCGGGAGTTTGCACTGTAAGCAATCCCTGTGCCTTTCGCCATACGCCAAACGTCCCAGGCTGGTGGCATGAAATCTGCACCCCATCCGGCGTGACCACCCCGCCGCTGCCCCCTTCCGCTGACGAAGCGCCCGCCCAGCGGGTGGTGAAGATCCGCCGTGACTACAACAACTGGGTGGCCTCCGAGACCATGGAGGACTACGCGCTGCGCTTCACGCCGCAGCGCTTTCGCAAGTGGTCTGAGTGGCGCGTGGCCAACACCGCCTTTGGCGCGGCGTCCTTCCTGATCCTGGAAGCGGTGGGTGCCACGCTCTTGGTGCAATACGGTTTTGTGAACGCGCTGTGGGCGATTCTGGCCACCGGGCTGGTCATCTTTCTGGCCGGCCTGCCGATTAGCATCTACGCCGCACGTTACGGGGTGGACATGGACCTGTTGACCCGCGGCGCGGGTTTTGGCTACATCGGCTCCACGCTCACCTCGCTCATTTACGCCTCCTTCACTTTCATCTTCTTTGCGCTGGAGGCGGCCGTCATGGCCTATGCGCTGGAGCTGGCACTGGATATCCCGCCCACCTGGGGCTACCTGATCTGCGCGCTGGTGGTGATTCCGCTGGTCACGCACGGCGTGTCCACCATCAGCCGCCTGCAGATTTGGACGCAGCCGCTGTGGTTGGTGATGCTGGTGGTGCCCTTTGGCTTTGTTTTGGTGCGTGACCCCCAGGCCTTTGCGGGCATCACGCACTATGCTGGTGAATTTGGCGTGCCTGGTTCGTTTAATTTGCACCTGTTTGGTGCCGCATTGACCGTGGGCATCGCCCTGATTACCCAAATGGGGGAACAGGCCGACTACCTGCGCTTCATGCCCGCGCAAACCACCGCCAACCGCGGCCGCTGGTGGCTGGGCGTGCTGGTGGGCGGGCCGGGCTGGGTGATTCTGGGCGTGATCAAGATGCTGGGCGGCGCCTACCTGGCCTACCTGGCCATCAGCCATAGCGTGCCGACCGACCGCGCGGTGGACCCGAACCAGATGTACCTGGCGGCGTATGAATATGTGTTCCCCACACTGGGCTGGGCGGTGGCGGCCACGGCGGTGTTTGTGGTGGTGTCGCAGCTCAAGATCAATGTGACCAATGCCTACGCGGGTTCGCTGGCCTGGAGCAACTTCTTCTCGCGCCTGACCCACAGCCACCCGGGACGTGTGGTGTGGGTGCTGTTCAACAGCCTGATCGCCTTCATGCTGATGGAGATGAACGTGTTCCAGGCGCTGGGTGACGTGCTGGGCCTGTACTCCAACATCGCCATCGCCTGGATCATGGCCGTGGTGGCCGACCTGGTGATCAACAAGCCGCTGGGCCTGTCGCCCAAGGGCATCGAGTTCAAGCGCGCCTACCTGTATGACATCAACCCCGTGGGTGTGGGCGCCATGGCACTGGCGTCCGTGCTGTCGATTGCGGCATATCTCGGCTTGTTTGGGGATTTGGCCAAGGCCTTCTCGGCAGTGGTCGCGCTGGTCACGGCCATGCTCACTTCGCCCCTCATCGCATGGGCCACCAAGGGCAAGTACTACCTGGCACGCCAGCCTATGGAGGCCTCGGCCCAGGGCAGCTACGCGCGGCTCACCGTGCGGCGGTGTGTGATCTGCGAGCGTGAATATGAGGGCCCCGACATGGCCCATTGCCCGGCCTACCAAGGGCCCATCTGCTCGCTGTGCTGCACGCTGGACGCGCGCTGTGGCGACATGTGCAAGCCGCACGCCAACCTGTCCACCCAGTGGTCGGCTACGCTGCGCTGGCTGCTGCCCAAACCGGTGTGGCCGTTTCTGGACACGGGACTGGGCCACTTCATCCTGCTCATGCTCATCATCGTGCCGCTCTTGGCCACGGTGTTTGGCATGTTTTATATGCAGGAGCTGGGCGCCATCACCGCGGTGGGTGAACAGCAAACTGCCATGCAGGCCTCGCTGCGCTCGGGCTTCAGCAAGGCCTTTGCGGCGCTCATGCTGATGTCGGGCATCGTGGCCTGGTGGCTGGTGCTGGCGCACAAGAGCCGGCAGGTGGCGCAGGAAGAATCGAACCGGCAGACCCATTTGTTAATGCGCGAAATCGAATCGCACCGCCAGACCGACGAAGCGCTGCAGGACGCCAAACTGCTGGCCGAGCGCGCCAAGCAGGCCGCCGAGGCCGCCAACCAGGCCAAGAGCCGCTACATCAGCGCCATCAGCCACGAGCTGCGCACGCCGCTCAACAGCATCCTGGGCTATGCCCAGCTCATGGGGGAGGACGCCTCCATTCCCGCGCACCGCAAGCAGGCGGTCAGCGTGATCAAGCGTGGTGGGGAGCATTTGCTCTCGCTGATCGAAGGCACGCTGGACATGGCCCACATCGAGAGCGGTAAGCTCACGCTCAATGTGAAGCCCATGCAGTTCGCCAGTGGCATGCACGAGATGGCCAGCATGTTCGAGCTGCAGGCCGCGGCCAAGGGCCTGAGCTTCCGTTTTGAGGTGCAGGGCAGCATTCCCGACTGGGTGCGCGCCGACGAGAAACGTGTGCGCCAGATCTTTTTCAACCTGCTGGGCAATGCCATCAAGTTCACCCAGACTGGCGGTGTGACTCTGCGCCTGCGTTATGCGCGCGAGATGGCGCAGGTGGAGGTGGTGGACACCGGCCCCGGCATGGCGCAGGACGACTTGGACCGCATCTTCGACCCCTTTACCCGCGGCGCCAGCGCAGCCGGTGGCACCACCGGCTCCGGCCTGGGCCTGACCATTGCCAAGATGCTGACGGACCTGATGGGCGGTGAACTCTCGGCCAGCACCACACTGGGCCAGGGCTCGGTGTTCCGCGTTCGCCTGTTTTTGCCCGAACTGCACCTGCCGGCCAGCGCAGAGCAGCACGCCGTGGCTACGCCGCGCAAGCCACGCCTGGGCTATGCCGGCGCGCGCCGCAAGGTGCTGGTGGTGGACAACGAAGAGGCCGACCGCGAACTGCTGGTGAGCCTGTTGGAGCCGCTGGGTTTTGAGGTGCGCACCGCCGCCAGCGGCCATGACTGCCTGGACCTGCTGGCCGCCGGCCTGCACCCCGATGTGGTGCTGCTGGACCTGGCCATGCCCGGTATCGACGGTTGGGAAACACTGCGGCGTATTCGCAGCAACCCGGCACTGGGCGGTATGCAGCCCAAGGTGGCCATCGTCTCGGCCAACGCGTTTGACCGCGGGCTGGACAACGGCCTGGGCCTGCCGCCCGAAGATTTCATCGTCAAACCCGTGCGCCATACCGAGCTGCTGGACTGGCTGGAGCGCAAGCTCGCGCTGGAGTGGGTGGATGCACTCAGCGCGCCCGAACCTGCGGCCGCTGCCACCGGGCCCAGCGCGGTAGTGATGCCGAATGTGGCCGATTGCCAGTCCCTGTTGGACTTGGTGCGCTTGGGCTTTTACCGCGGCATCGTCAACAAGCTCGACGCCATTGCCGCTGCCCAACCGCAATGCCTGGCCTTCACCCAAGCCATGGCCGCGCTGGCGCGCCAGTACCAGTTCGAGGCCATGGCCACCCAATTGCAGAAAGCGCTTGATGCCAGCCCTCCCCATTGACGACGCCATCGACACCCTGGACCGCGCCAACAGCGACGTGGTGCTCATCGTCGACGACGTGCCCGACAACCTGTCGGTGCTGCATGACGCGCTGGACGAGTCGGGCTACACCGTGCTCATCGCCACCTCGGGCGAGGCCGCGCTGCAGCGCGCCGCCCAAGGCTTGCCCGATGTGATCTTGCTCGACGCCATGATGCCCGGCATGGATGGTTTTGAAGTGGCGCGTCGCCTGAAAGCCGCGCCGCACACCACACACATCCCCATCATCTTCATGACCGGCCTGACCGAGACCGAATACCTGGTGGCGGCACTGGAGAGCGGCGGCGTGGACTATGTGACCAAACCCATCAAGCCCAAAGAGGTACTGGCCCGCATGGGCGTGCATCTGGCCGGCGCGCGCGAACGGCGCCAGACCCGCAACGCGCTGGACGCCTTTGGTTACGCCACCATCACCGTGCGCGCGGCTGACGGTTGCCTGATGTGGCAAACCCCGCTGGCGCGTGAACTGCTGGAGCGCTACTGCGGCACGCAGGCCCCACACACACCACCCGAGCTGCTGACCTGGCTGCAGGCCTGCCTGCAAACGGTAGCGCGCGGCGGCGAGCCGGCCAAGCTGAGCCTGGAGCGCGGCCCCAAGCGACTCACCTTCCGCCTGCACCAGCAGATTGGCGATAGCGACGCGGGCGGCGACTGGCTCATCGTCATGCGCGAGGTGTCGGACACCGCCGTCATCGAAGCCATGAGCCTGTCCTTCAAACTCACCGCCAAAGAGGCCGAGGTGCTCTACTGGGTCGTCAAGGGCAAGACCAACAAGGACATTGGCGACATTTTGGGCAGCAGCCCCATGACCGTGAAGAAGCACCTGGAACGCGTGTTTGTGAAGCTGGGGGTGGAGACCCGTACGGCGGCGGCGGGTATGGCCATGTCACGCATCCGGCAGCTGCATCCGCAGTTCGAGGGCTAGCCAGTGGCGGCCTAGAATCATTCGATCTCACGCTTCGTGGGAGAGGACGGTTCGAGGGGAGGCTACTTTGATGGATATCCGGATTGCTGTACCTGCAGACGCCGCGGCGATCTGTGAGGTCGTTCGTCGATCTATCGCAGAGTGCTGCCATGCCGACCATGGGGGCGATCCAGCAGTAATGGCCGCCTGGTTGGAGAACAAAACTCCCGACAACATCTTGGCTTGGCTTCAGGCCACCAATGCTGTGGCGATCGTGGCTGTCCGAGGTGGCAGCGTGGTGGGATTTGCGCTGGCCCATTCAGACGAATTGGCGCTGCTCTATGTTGTGCCTGAAGCACTCTACCAAGGCGTTGGCAAGGCACTTCTTCGTACGATGGAAACGCACCTCGATGGGCCGGTTCACTTGAAGAGCACGCGTACCGCGCGCGACTTTTATACGCGCAATGGATTCCGTGTTTCTGGCCCCAGCCAAGTCTGGGCAGGCTTGGAAGGGCTGCCCATGGTCAAGCTGTTGGGGAAAAATTCGGGTTCTGAGCGCGCACACTAGCTGGTAGCAAAACACCATGTCCAGATACGTTGCCTTCCTGCGCGGGGTCAGCCCCATGAATGCCAAGATGCCCGAGTTGAAGCGGGCGTTTGAGGCGGTGGGGTTCACCAATGTCAAAACCGTGCTCTCCAGCGGCAATGTGGTGTTTGATGCACGCAAGGCCACCGAGGTGGCGCTGGAGCGCAAGGCGGAAGCCGCCATGCAGCAGGCACTGGACCGCACGTTTTACACCATCATCCGGCCCGTCAGCGCCCTGATCCGTATGCCCATGCCAGGCTGGCGCCGCAGTCCAAACGTGTGGTGAGTTTTTTGCGTGACGCCCCGCAGGTTGTGCCCAAACTGCCCGTGGTGCTGGAAGACGCGCAGATCGTGAACGTGATCGGGCGTGAGGTGTTTTGCAGCTATGTACCGGGCGACACGGGGCCGGCGTTCATGCGGCTGATCGAAAAGACCTTCGGGAGCGACATCACCACACGAACCTGGGAGAGCATGCGCAAGTGCGCGGCCGCCTGAACCATCACGAAGCGGCGACAATCCCCGCATGAGCACCGAAGCCCCCAAGCCCGCCCCCGCCAAGCAAGCCAATAACCCCCTGCACGGCAAAACGCTGGAGGCCATCGTGACCGAGTTGGCCGAGTATTACGGCTGGGATGGATTGGGCGAGCGGGTGCCGGTGCGCTGCTTCACTTTTGAGCCCAGCGTGGGCTCCAGCCTCAAGTTTTTGCGCAAAACCCCCTGGGCGCGCGAGAAGGTGGAGGGGCTGTACTTGTTCATGCTGCGCGAGATGCGCCGTTCAGGGCGTTAAGTCCGACCATTCGTCGTGTTTTTCCTGTCCAAACGGACTAGCCGGGGAACTTGGGCGTTCACATTATTTGAATCTGATCATCAATCAAATTCAAAATAGGGAAACCCGTGGCCCCCTAGACTTGTGGCCATGGCTTCTGTAACCACTTCCTCCTCCAAGGCCCCCGCGCACCGCTACAGCCACACGGCCATAGTGTTGCACTGGGTATTGGCTTTGGCCATTCTGGGCCTGTTTGGCGTCGGCCTGTACATGACCAGCCTGCCGTTTTCGCCGACCCGGCTCAAGCTCTACAACTGGCACAAGTGGGCGGGTATCACCATCCTCACGCTGTCAACGTTGCGTTTGTTGTGGCGCGTCACACACCGCCCGCCCGCGTTGCCTAACGCGATTGCCGATGCCATGCCCACCTGGCAGCACTGGGCGCACCACGGCACACATTACGCGCTGTACGCCTTGTTCTTTCTGGTGCCGCTGATTGGCTGGGCCTATAGCTCGGCGGCGGGGTTTCCCATCGTGGTGTTTGGCGTGTTGCCCTTGCCCGACTTTGTGCCGGTGGACAAAGCGCTGGCAGAAATGATCAAACCTTTGCATGAACTAAGTGCGTTTGCCTTGATCGGACTGGCGGGTTTGCACATCGCTGCGGCGCTCAAACACCAGTGGATCGACAAGGATGGCCTGCTCAAACGCATGCTGCCCGGCCGCCACTGAAGCGCCACTCCCCACATCTGCTACTTTTTTTGATAGGAACACCCATGTCCGTTTCCCGTATTTTGGTGTCTGCCCTGGTGGCCGCATCGGCCTTTGGCAGCACGCTGGCACTGGCCCAGCAAAAGCTGGTGCCCGCCCAGAGCGAAATCGTGTTTGTGAGCAAACAGATGGGCGTGCCCGTGGAAGGCCGCTTCAAGAAATTTGATGCACAAATTGCCTTCGACCCCGCCAAGCCCGACGCCAGCAAAATTGCGTTCACCGTAGATATCGCCAGCGCCACTTTGGGCGTACCCGAGAGTGACGCCGAGTTGCCACGCCCCAACTGGTTCAACACCGCCAAGTTCCCGCAAGCCACCTTCCAGTCCACCACGGTCAAAGGCCTGGGTGGCGGCAAGTTTGAGGTGAGCGGCAAGCTCGCCATCAAGGGCGCCAGCCGCGATGTGGTGGTGCCTGTGGCACTGACGCAGAGTGGTGCCACTACCACCGTGACCGGCACCTTTGTGCTCAAGCGCCTGGCCTTCAAGATTGGCGAAAACGAGTGGGCCGACACCTCCATGGTGGCCGACGACGTGCAGGTCAAGTTCAAGCTCGCGCTCACCGGCGTGGGCAAGATTTAAGTTTTTTGGTTCCCGTAGTTTCTTTTTTCACCCAACCCGCAAATCAGGAGTTTTCCATGCGTACATCCCTCATCGCTGCCGCCCTGGCACTTTCCGCCTTCGCCGGTGCTGCCAGCGCCCAGTCCGCCACTTACGCGATTGACACCTCGCACACCTTCCCCCGCTTCTCGTACAGCCACTTTGGCCTGTCCACCCAGCAAAGCCGCTTCAACAACACCACCGGCACCGTCACCTTCGACAAGGCCGCCAAGACCGGCGCCGTGGACGTGCTGATCGACATGAAGGGTGTGGACACCGGCTTCACTGCGTTCAACAGCCACATCCAGGGCGAAGACTTCCTGGACACTGCCAAATTCCCCACCGCCACGTTCAAGTCCACCAAGGTGGTGTTTGACGGCGACAAGCCCGCCAGCGTGGAAGGCAACCTGACTATCAAGGGCGTGACCAAGCCTGCGACCCTGAAGATCGTGAACTTTGTGTCCACCACCCACCCCATGAACAAGAAGGACGTGATCGGTGCGGAAGCCACCACCACCATCAAGCGCACCGAGTTCAACGCCGGCAAGTTCGCACCGTACGTGGGTGACGACGTGACCATCACCATCGCGCTGGAAGCCATCAAGCAGTAAACCTGCGGCCCCCTGCCTCGGCAAAAGCCAGCCCGAGGGCTGGCTTTTTTATTGCGAGTTTGGTGCCAAATTGGCCTCTAGCCCCCGTGGATATTGCGCAAGCAGCTCCTGTATTGGTAGCAAAATAGACCCTTGTTACCACCCGTTGACTGCCACCATGCCCTCTGTGTCCTCCGAGTCTCCTGTCCCCACGCCCGCCCCGGTGGCGCAGGCCCGGGCGTTGCGCTGGGCGCCTGCGGGTGTGCCTGTGCTGGACTTGCCCGCCTTGCAGATTCCGCCCGGTGTGAGCTGGGTGGGCGGTGGGGAAGGGCGGGGCAAAAGCAGCCTGTTGCGCTGCCTGGCGGGTGACTTGCTGCTGCCCGGCAGCCACCTGCAGATTGGCGCCACGGTGCTGGCCACCGCACCCGGGGCCTACCGCGCGCAGCTGTTCTGGATGGACCCGCGCACCACAGCGCATGACTCCATGCGTGGCGTGGACTTTCTGGCCAGCACGGCCGCGCGTTACCCGGGGTGGAACGCTGCGCTGCTGGCCGACCTCACGGAGGCGCTGGACCTGACGCCGCATCTGGAGAAGCCGCTGTACATGTTGTCCACCGGCTCCAAACGCAAGGTCCGGTTGGCTGCGGCGCTGGCGTCTGGCGCCGTGCTCACGCTGCTGGATGAGCCGTTTGCGGCACTCGACAAACGCTCCATCCGCTGCGTGCTGGACCTGCTGCGCGAAGCCGCCAGCCACACCACACGCGCCTGGGTGGTGGCCGACTACGAAGCCCCCGCGGGTGTGCCCCTGGCCCAGCACATCGACCTGGGCGACTGATTGTTTGAAGGAGACCCACCATGTCCCAACGTTTGCCCACCTACTTCATCTCACACGGCGGCGGCCCCTGGCCCTGGATGCCCGAGATGGCCCCTGCCATGCAGCCGCTGGCCCAGTCGTTAGCCGACATTCCCAGCCAACTGGGCCAAACGCCCAAGGCCGTGCTCATGGTCACCGCGCACTGGGAGGCGCGTGCCTTCACGCTGGGCAGCAGCCCGGCGCCCGGCATGGTGTACGACTACGGTGGTTTTCCGCCCCACACCTACGAGGTGGTCTACCCCGCGCCCGGCGCACCTGCCTTGGCGGCACGGGTGCAGGGCCTGTTGGAAGCGGCCGGCCTGCCGGTGGCGCAGGACCCGCAGCGCGGCTACGACCACGGCACCTTTGTTCCCCTGGCTGTGATGTTCCCCGACGCCGAGGTGCCGGTGTTGCAAATGTCCTTGCGCACCGGGCTGGACCCGGCACAGCACCTTGCCTTGGGCCGTGCCCTTGCGCCGCTGCGCGGCGAAGGTGTACTCATCGTGGGCAGTGGCCTGAGTTACCACAACCTGCGCGCCTTTGGCCGTGCAGGTCAGGCGCCTTCGGCGGCCTTTGATGCTTGGCTGCAAACTGCCTTAGCCGCCGCGCCCGCGCAACGCACCCAGCACCTGTTGGACTGGGAGCAAGCGCCGGCGGCGCGCCTGTGCCACCCGCGCGAAGAGCACCTGCTGCCGCTGATGGTGGCCGTGGGTGCGGCCGAGGCTGACAGCGCCGTCTGCGTCTACCACGAGGACGCAATTTTTGGCGGTGTGACGGCGTCCAGCTTCCGGTTTGGGGAGGTCTAATTGCTGCGCACGTGCTTGGTATCAGCCTGCCTTTTGCAGTTGTTCAGTTAAAGTCCGTCCCCGCACGATGCGGGTTGTCCAGGTTACACACTGCGCATCTCAGGGGCATCGGCTCCCCGGTGGCTTATGGAATTACAAGGAAAACGACATGCTGTTAACGGATATCGCCGTAGAGCACACGCTAACGCCCGTAAAGGGAGGGCCTCGTGTGACGTTGGTGCTGCATCCCTTCACGAATACCCAACGCGACTCACTTGGCAAATTCGAGATCGTTCGTGGCATCGGTGAGCCAGGGGGCAAAGAAGTGAGGCGGTCAACATTCGTGTCGTTTCAGCAATTGGCGGAGTTGTACGCGAAAGGTGTACTCGACGAATTCGGGTTCTCCGTTCGCATGTGTCCTGCGGATGGCAAGTACCCCACTACGAATCCCTTAAAAAAAGTACTGCCAACCAACATCAGACCAGGCTCACAGTTCAACCTTGCGGTGCAAGGCGTGGATGTTTCAAAACCGGCCAGCCGCGAGTTGAGAACAGCGCTGCTGCGCACGAACGTCAAGCTTTGAGGGTACCGTGCATCCATCTGTCGGCCATGCGGATTGGGTAGAGAGCAGCCTATTTTCCGACGCCTGTCCTTGGTGGCTGCCCCCAAACTGGACCCGGCCCATTGCAGTATCCGGCCCAGAGCGGATATTCACTCCATTGAAATCAGTGACGTATAGCAGCCGTTTGGAATGGGCAGCTACGAATACCAGCCGGGCGAAACCATTTCATGTGAATAGCATCACGTCACATTGCTGCGCCGTAATCCATTGATGTCCCGTTTGGGAGTCACACCGAAAAGACGAGCGTATTCACGGCTGAACTGCGAGGGACTTTCGTAACCGGTTTGGAACGCAGCATTGGCTGCGTCGAGGTGCTCATTGAGCATCAAACGCTTCGCTTCGTTCAAGCGCAGCCATTTCTGGTACTGCAGGGGACTCATCGCCGTGAGCAAACGAAAGTGGTGATGCAGCGTAGATGGACTCATTTGCACATGCGCTGCAAGTTCGTCAATGCGAAGTGGTTGGGCGTAATTTTCTCTGAGCCAGTCAACGGCGCGCACAATCCGGTGGCTCTGGCTTCCTACGGATGCCATACGCCAAAGACGTCCGCCGAGGTCACTCTTCAGCAGACGAAAGTGAATTTCCCGCTCAATCAGTGGCGATACAACCGCAATCGCATCAGGCTCCTCAAGCAACGCCAACAAGCGACTTACCGGCTCCAACAATGCGGGCGTGACGGTGCCGATTGCCGTGCTGCCGTCGGCGACTCGATCACGCGGTGGTGGCATGCCAGTTTGCGCAATGATGTCTGCCATGACGCGCAGGTCCAGCCTGATCATCAAGCCCAGGCAAGGTCGATCGGGGTTTGCTCTAAGGACCTGTGAACTGGCGGGCAGATCCAGTGAGTTCAGCAGGAAATGCTCGGTGTCGTAGGCAAAGGCTTGTTCACCCAGTAGCAATTGCTTTGCACCTTGCACCACAAACAGCACGCTGGGCTCGATCGTGCAGGCACAAGGCACGCTGGGGGCTTCGCGCCGGAAAAAGAGCAGATTTTTGATCGGGGTTAAACAGTCTTCTTTTCCCTTCGTCCAGCGACCGATGACCTCCGTCATGCCTGTGTGCAGGGTTTTGAGCGTCAGATCAGAGCGTTGCTTGGTCAGATCTTCAGAAGTCATGGTGTGTCTCGGAATTTTCCATGGCGCGATGATAAGACGCATGCTCTGTAAGGCCTACCCGGGAATCCGCCATGGCGGAGGATTAGGCAAGAAAGGCGCAGTATCTTGCTATTGAAACTCGGGTTTGATCGAGAGAATCATGTCCATTGTCGCTGCATGAGGACGAACAAATTCGCTGAAACGACGACGATGAAAACACCGATACAAGCCCCACCAGAGAAATGAACATGAACAAATTCAATGAGCCAAACAATGAAGTCACCCGCCAAGATACAACCGACATGGGACGCCGTGGCGTATTGAAAATGACTGGCACCAGCATTGCCGCTTTGAGCGTCGGTATGGCCGCCACAGGCCAAGCCTCCGCGCAGTCAGCACTTCCACTCAGCCCGGCATGGGACAAGACCTTTGCCAAAAGCGACAAAGTGGAGCATAAAAAAGTCAGTTTCACAAACCGCTTTGGCATAGCCTTGGCTGCAGACTTGTACCAGCCCAAAAACGCCCGCGGCAAGCTGGCGGCTATCGCTCTCGCTGGCCCCTTTGGCGCGGTGAAAGAGCAGTCGTCGGGACTCTATGCGCAGACCATGGCGGAGCGCGGATTCGTCACCCTGGCCTTTGATCCGTCCTTCACCGGCGAAAGCGGCGGCACGCCTCGCCATATCGCCTCGCCTGACATCAACACCGAAGATTTCAGCGCAGCCATTGATTTTCTTGGTTTGCAATCTTCCGTGGATCGCGAGCGTATCGGCGTCATCGGCATTTGCGGTTGGGGTGGCTTGGCATTGAATGCTGTTGCTGTGGACAAGCGCGTCAAGGCGGTTGCGGTGAGCACCATGTACGACATGGCCCGCGTCTTGACCAAGGGCTACAACGACAGCACGACAGCTGAGCAGCGTGCGCAGATGCTGGGGCAGATGAGCCAACAGCGGTGGAAGGATGCAGAAAGCGGTAGCCCGGCGATGCTCCCGATGTTCAATGTGCTCAAAGGTGGCGAGCCGCAATTCATGGTGGAGTACGCCGACTACTACAAGTCTCCCAAGCGCGGTTTCCACCCACGGGCCATCAATTCGAATGGTTCCTTTACGGTAACTGGCATCCTGCCTTACCTGAATGCACCGCTGATGACCCACATTGCCGAAATTTCACCCCGTCCTGTTTTGTTCATCCATGGCGAAAAAGCCCATTCGCGCTACTTCAGCGAAACCGCCTACGCAGCAGCTGCGCAACCGAAAGAGCTCGTGATTGTCCCGGGAGCTGTCCACACCGATCTCTATGACCGAGTGGACGTGATCCCGTTCGACAAGCTAACCACTTTCTTCCGGACAAATCTCAAGTAAAGCGCGCCATGCCATTTGTCACACTGACGCCTACCCACTTCTGTTTCCAGCAATTGGACGATGGTCGACACACGGCCTTTTGCCATGTTGAGATGCTCGGCCGCCTTGGTGAAGCTGGTGAGTTCGGCAACACGACAAAAAATCCGTAAATCGCTCAGATCCAATTGTTCCTCCAAGGAAAACAGTAAGTTAAATTTTAGCTACTTTATCTACTGCTTTAAGAACCGTAAATTCCTCCCATCCCAACCAACCTTTAGGAGAACTTTATGAACATGACCACAAAACCCAACCGGATTGCCTTGGTCACCGGTGCAAGCCGTGGGATTGGACGCAGTACCGCTTTGAGCCTTGCTGCACAAGGCGTCGACGTGATCGTCACCTACTTGAGCAGTGCCGACGAAGCGATGGCCGTTGTCAAGCAGATCGAAGCCATGGGACGACGCGCCGTTGCACTGCCCCTCGATGTGGGCTCTGCTGGCACGTTTGCCGACTTTGCTCGCGATGTGAAGACAACGCTGCAAGAGACCTGGCAGCGCGAGCGTTTTGACTATCTCGTCAACAACGCCGGCACTGGTGTGTATGCCCCTCTTACCGATACGACCGAGCAAGAGTTCGACTCGATGATCAACATCCATCTGAAGGGCACCTTCTTTCTTACGCAGAAGATGCTGCCATTGATCGAGGATGGCGGGCGCATCCTCAACACGTCGTCAGGTTTGACACGCTTTACTTTCGGCGGCTATGCAGCCTACGCTGCGGCGAAGGGCGGCGTCGAGGTGCTGACGCGGTTTATGGCCAAGGAATTGGGGGCGCGCAACATCAGCGTCAACGTGATTGCACCGGGCGCCACCGAAACAGACTTTGGTGGCGGCGCGCTGCGTGACAACAACGACCTCAATACGCAATGGGCCGGTATGACTACGCTGGGTCGCAACGGGCTGCCGGATGACATTGGTGGTGTGGCTGCAGCGCTACTGTCCGAAGGCACGGGTTGGCTCAATGGCCAACGCATCGAAGCTTCCGGCGGCGTGTTGCTCTGATCCAGCGAAGCGAATAAGCGCTTAGTCGTTATTGGTGACTTCATCCATGTCGCTGCAGTGCAGTTGGATTAGCTGGGTATCACTGTCGGTTTCGACGTCGATATCAAGGCCGCAGCTGCAACTCGCTCCAAGGTGTTTTCTCGACTCGCCAAAGACGGCGCGCTGGTCGGTGCTGTGCCTGTCACCAGTGCGCCTCAGCGCACCGCTGGGGTCTTACAAAAACATGCCACCCGAGGCCTCGATGCGCTGGGCATTCACCCAGCGGTTAGCCGGGGTCAGCAGCGAGGCGATCATGGCGCCAATGTCGTCGGGCACACCGGTACGGCCCAGTGCGGTGTTGCTGGCCACAAAGGCGTTGAGCTGGGCGTTGTCGCGTACTGCGCCGCCACCAAAGTCGGTCTCAATCGCGCCGGGCGCCACCACGTTGACCGCAATGCCGCGCGGGCCCAGCTCCTTGGCCATGTAGCGCGTGAGCGTTTCGATGGCACCCTTCATCGTGCCGTAGGCCGCGTAGCCGGGCAGCGCAAAACGGGCCAGGCCGCTGGAGAGGTTGACGATGCGTCCGCCGTCGTTCATCAGCGGCAGCAGTTTTTGGGTGAGGAAGAACACGCCTTTCACGTGGATGTTCATGAGCGTGTCGAACTCGGCTTCGGTGGTTTCCATCAGGCTGGCGCGTATGCCCACACCGGCGTTGTTCACCAGGTGGTCAAAACGTTCGCGCTGCCAGGTGGTGGCCAGCACGGCCTTCACCTGCTCGGCAAAACCTGCAAAGCTCGTGCTGTCGCCGGTGTCCAGCTGCAGGGCTACGGCGCGGCGGCCCAGCGCGGTGATCTCGGCCACCACGGCCTGCGCTTCGGCAGCCTGGCTGCGGTAGGTAAGGATGACGTCGCTGCCGTTCTTCGCAAGGTGCAGCGCCGTGTTTTTGCCCAGGCCACGGCTGCCGCCGGTGACGAGTGCGATGGGGGTGGAGGAGGGGGTGGTAGACATGCAGGCTTCCTTGGTGGGTTGGTGATGGATGCGAGTCTATTGAGCGGTTTGGATTTGATAAATATCTATAAAGTGATTGATTTGTTCGTAATAATTGAACAATGAGCACATTGGACCGCATGTTGATCTTCACCCGCGTGGCTGAGCTGGCCAGCTTTACGCAGGCGGCCGACGCGCTGGGCCTGCCCAAGGCCAGTGTGTCCACCGCCGTGCAACAGCTCGAAGCCGAGTTGGGCACGCGGCTTTTGCACCGCACCACGCGCAAGGTGCAGCCCACGCAAGACGGCCAGGTGTTTTACGAGCGCTGCAAGGATCTGCTGGCCGATGTGGACGAGGTGCAAACCATGTTCCAGCAGCAGGGCGTGCAGAACCTGCGGGGCCGCGTGCGCATCGACATGAGCACCAGCATGGCGCGCCACGCCGTCATTCCACGCCTGCCAGAGCTGCTGGCGCAGCACCCGCTGCTGGAGCTGGAGATCAGCAGCACCGAGCGCCGGGTGGACCTGGTACGCGAGGGCTTTGACTGCGTGCTGCGCTCGGGCACGGTGGGCGACACCAGCCTGGTGGCGCGGCCACTGGGAAACATGCGCATGGTGAACTGCGCCAGCCCTGCCTACTTGCGGCAGCAGGGCACGCCGCTGCACCCGGCCGATCTGGCCTCCCACCACCTGGTGCACTACACCAACACCCTGGGCGCCAAGCCCGATGCGTTTGAGTACCTGGAGGGTGGGGCGCTGCTGTCCGTGCCCATGCAGGGTGCCGTGACGGTGAACAACGCGGAAGCCTATGCCTCTGCCTGTGCCGCAGGGCTGGGCATCATCCAGGTGCCGTGTGTGGGCGTGTTGGACTTGCTGCGCCGCGGCCTGCTGGTGGAGCTGTTGCCGCAGCATGTGGCGCCGCCCATGCCCTTGACGCTGGTGTACGCCAACCGGCGCAACCAGTCCAAACGCGTACGCGTGGTGATGGACTGGCTGGCACAGGTGGTAGACGACTATTTACAAGCCATTTAGGCCTCCAGCCCTTATGAGATTTTCGCAAACAGCTACTAAATTAATAGCATAAACGCGTTGCCCCTGATCGCCATGTTGTACGCCACACGGCGTATTTCGGTTTCTGCCCCGGGTCCCTAAAGTCACCTCATCGCATCCAACCAGCGCTTCGTCAGCGAAGCACGGTTTGGGCGAGACAGATTTTTTTAACCCCACGGAGAAGCCCACATGCAACGTCGATTTTCTTTGAAGGCCTTGACCGCTGCGGTCGCCTTGACCACCCTGTCTGCTTTGCCAGCCTACGCTGCCGACACCATCAAGGTTGGCATTTTGCACAGCCTGTCCGGCACCATGGCCATTTCGGAAACCGTGTTGAAAGACACCGTGTTGATGGCCATTGACGAAATCAACGCCAAGGGCGGCTTGCTGGGCAAGAAGCTCGAACCCGTCATCGTGGACCCCGCTTCCAACTGGCCCCTGTTTGCTGAAAAAACCAAGCAGCTGCTGACACAAGACAAGGTCGACGTGATCTTTGGTTGCTGGACCTCGGTGTCCCGCAAGTCCGTGTTGCCCGTGGTGGAAGAACTGAACGGCCTGCTGTTTTACCCCGTGCAGTACGAAGGTGAAGAGCTGTCCAAAAACGTGTTCTACACCGGTGCTGCGCCCAACCAGCAAGCCATTCCCGCAGTGGACTACCTGATGAGCAAAGAAGGCGGCGGCGCCAAGCGTTGGGTGCTGCTGGGCACTGACTATGTGTACCCCCGCACCACCAACAAGATCCTGCGCGCCTACCTGAAGAGCAAGGGCGTGAAGGACACCGACATTGACGAGAAGTACACCCCCTTCGGCCACAGCGATTACCAAACCATCGTGGCGGACGTGAAGAAATTTGCTGCCGGTGGCAAGACCGCCGTGGTGTCCACCATCAATGGTGACTCCAACGTGCCTTTCTACAAGGAACTCGGCAACGCCGGCCTGAAGGCCAAGGACGTGCCCGTGGTGGCCTTCTCGGTGGGTGAAGAAGAGTTGCGCGGCGTGGACACCAAGCCGCTGGTGGGCCACTTGGCCGCCTGGAACTACTTCCAGTCGATCAAGAATCCTGCCAACACCGACTTCATCAAGAAGTGGTCTGCCTACGCCAAGGCCAAGGGCATCGCCGGTCACAAAGACAAACCTTTGACCAACGACCCGATGGAAGCCACCTACATCGGTATCAACATGTGGAAACAAGCCGTCGAGAAGGCCAAGACCACCGAAGTCGACAAGGTGATTGCCGCCATGGCTGGCCAGACTTTCAAGGCACCTTCCGGCATCGTCTCCAAGATGGACGAGAAGAACCACCACTTGCACAAGAGCGTGTTCATCGGCGAAATCAAGGCCGACGGCCAGTTCAACGTGGTGTGGAAAACACCCGGTCCTGTGAAGGCTAAGCCATGGTCTCCGTATATCGAAGGCAACGACAAGAAGCCTGACGAGCCCGCAAAGAAATAAGGCGAAGGCAGGGAGAAGCTAGTTTCTAGCTTTAGCCGCCACAGCCTTTGGGCCGTGGCGGCTTGTTCCATTCAACCGGAGACATTGGCGTATGCCAAAGCAATTCATCCAGCTCCTGCTGCTTGCTACGATTTTTGTAGCTGCCAGCGCACACGCTTTAACGGCCCAGGAGGCCAAAGCCATCACATTGGGCGAGAGTGATGACCGCGTGGCGGCCCTGCAAGCGGCTGTGGCCAAAGCCGACGAACGCACCGTGCGTTTTATCCAGGCCCTGTCGGACGACAGCGTGAAACTGGTGGGCGAAGCGCCCGTGATGGTGGTGGACGGCAAAGGTGTGGACCCGGTGACCAACGCCGAGGTCGAGCTGCCCGACACCGCCGAAGACGTGATGAACAACAACCGCATGCGCGGCGAGCTGGACAACGCGCTGGCCGCCGTGAAGCTGCTGTCCAGCGACGTGGCGGTGCGCCGCGCCGCCGTGGCCACGCTGCAAGGCAATGTGGACATGGACAAGCTGCCCTTGCTGGACAAGGCGCTGGCCGCTGAGACCGTGGCCGACATCAAGGACCAACTCGCGCTGCTGCGCGCCTCGGCCCTGCTGTCTAGCGAAGACCCGGCCAAACGCCTGGAAGCCGCCACCCTGCTGGGTGACAGCGGCCTGGCGGCCACCAAGACCCTGCTGAGCGAACGCCTGCAGGGCGAGACCGAAAGTACCGTGAAGGTAGCGCTGCAAAAAAGCCTGAGCGCCGTGGAAAACCGCCTGGCCTGGGGCGACCGGCTGGGCGCCATGTTCAGCGGCATCAGCCTGGGTTCCATCCTGTTGCTCGTCGCACTGGGCCTGGCCATTACCTACGGCCTGATGGGTGTGATCAACATGGCCCACGGCGAACTCATGATGATCGGCGCCTATGCCACCTATGTGGTGCAGGGCCTGTTCCAGAAATACCTGCCCGGCGCGTTTGACTGGTACCTGCTGGCCTCGGTGCCGGTGGCCTTTATGGCGTCGGCCCTGGTGGGTGCGGCGCTGGAGCGCAGTGTGATTCGTTTCCTTTACGGCCGCCCGCTGGAAACCTTGTTGGCCACCTGGGGTATCAGCCTGATGCTGATGCAACTGGTGCGCACGATTTTTGGTGCGCAAAACGTGGGGGTGGAAAACCCGAGCTGGATGAGTGGGGGTGTGCAGGTGCTGGGCAATTTGTCCCTGCCGTACAACCGCCTGGTCATCGTCGGCTTTGCGCTGGCCGTGCTCGGCGGTGTGGCCTTCCTGATCAGCAAGACACGCCTGGGCCTGTTTGTGCGTGGTGTCACGCAGAACCGCCCGATTGCCAGTTGCATGGGCGTGAACACCGCGCGCATTGACACCTACGCGTTTGCACTGGGTAGCGGCATTGCCGGTCTGGCCGGTTGCGCGCTGAGCCAGGTGGGCAACGTCGGGCCCGATCTGGGCCAAGGCTACATCGTCGACTCGTTCATGGTGGTGGTGCTGGGTGGTGTGGGCCAACTGGCCGGCACCGTGTACGCCGCGCTGGGCCTGGGCGTGCTCAACAAATTTCTGGAAGGCTGGACCGGCGCCGTGCTGGCCAAGATTGCCGTGCTGGTCTTCATCATCGTCTTTATTCAGAAACGTCCCCAAGGCATTTTTGCCATGAAGGGTCGGAGCGCAGAAGCATGAGTACCCCGTTTCCAACCCTCGTTCTTCCTACCCCCCAACCGCTGCTCACCCGCACCGGCTGGGTTTCCTGGCTGGGTGCTCTGGTGGTGCTGTGCGCCCTGGTTCCCGTGCTCAACCTCTGGGTGCCCGAAGGCAGCGCCTTCCACCTGAGCGACTTTGCCGTGGCACTCACGGCCAAGATCATGTGTTACGCCATCTGCGCCATGTCCATGGGCCTGATCTGGGGCTACACCGGCATCCTGAGCCTGGGCCACGGCCTGTTCTTCGCACTGGGAGGGTATGCCATGGGCATGTACCTCATGCGCCAGATCGGGCTGGACGGCAACTACAAAAGCGCGCTGCCCGACTTCATGGTGTTTCTGGACTGGAAAGAGCTGCCTTGGCACTGGGCGCTGTCGGACAGTTTTGTGGCCACCCTGTTCCTAGTGGTGGCGGTGCCGGGGCTGGTAGCCTTTGTGTTTGGCTACTTCGCCTTCCGCTCGCGCATCAAGGGCGTGTATTTCTCCATCATCACCCAGGCCATGACCTTTGCGGCCATGCTGCTGTTCTTCCGCAACGAGACCGGTTTTGGCGGAAACAACGGCTTTACCGACTTCAAACGCATTCTGGACATCCCGATTGCCACCACGAGCATGCGCATGACGCTGTTTGTACTGACCGCCGCCATTTTGCTGGGCTTCTTTTTGCTGTCGCGCTGGTTGGTCAACAGCAAGTTTGGCCGGGTGCTGCAGGCCGTGCGCGATGCCGAAACGCGTGTCATGTTCAGCGGCTACAACCCCATCGGTTTCAAGCTCACCATCTGGACCATCTCGGCCATGATGTGTGGCGTGGCTGGTGCCTTGTATGTCACGCAGGTGGGCATCATCAACCCCAGTGAAATGAGCCCCGCCAACAGCATCGAGATCGCCATTTGGGCCGCGGTGGGTGGACGGGCCACGCTGATCGGCCCGGTGGTGGGCGCCTTCATCGTCAACGGTGCCAAGAGCTGGTTGACCGTGACCTACCCCGAGTTCTGGCTGTACTTTTTGGGCGCGCTGTTCATTGGCGTGACCCTGTTCCTTCCCGATGGAGTGGTCGGTTTGATCAAGAAACTCAAAGGGAGCAAAACATGACTCCCGATCTGCTGGAACAAGGCGAAAAACGCGTTCAGGCGCACATGGCTGCCCTGGCAGCGAACAAGGGGCAAACCGAGTCCGGCGGCCGCGCAGCAGGTTTCTCACGCGTGGCCAAGGCCGGTGAGGTGGATGTCACCCACGGCCGCATCCTGTACCTCGAAGACGTGAGCGTGAGCTTCGATGGTTTCAAGGCCATCAACAAACTTTCGCTGGACATTGCGCCCGGCGAGTTGCGCTGCATCATCGGCCCCAACGGTGCAGGCAAGACCACGATGATGGACATCATCACCGGCAAGACGCGGCCCGATTCAGGCACTGTGTTTTTCGGTAGCACCATCGACCTGCTGCGTTTCAAGGAAGCCGAGATTGCGCAGCTGGGCATTGGCCGCAAGTTCCAGAAGCCCACGGTGTTTGAGCAGCTCACGGTGTTTGAAAACCTGGAGCTTGCGCTGAAGACCAACAAGGGCGTGAAGGCTTCGATGTTCTTCAAGCTGGACTCTGCGCAGAGCGACCGTTTGGCCGAAATCCTGCACACCATCCACCTGGCCGACAGCGTGGGCCGCCTGGCCGGCAACCTGAGCCATGGCCAGAAACAATGGTTGGAGATTGGCATGTTGCTCATGCAAGACCCCAAGCTGCTGCTGCTGGACGAACCCGTGGCTGGCATGACGGATGAGGAAACCGAACGCACGGCCGAGCTGTTCCTCACCCTCAAAGGCAAACACTCGCTCATGGTGGTGGAGCACGACATGAGTTTTATCCGCACCATCAGTGACATCGTCACCGTGTTGTGCGACGGCTCGGTATTGGCGCAAGGTACGCTGGACCAGGTGCAGGCCGACGAGCGGGTGATTGAAGTTTATTTGGGTCGCTAAGGTTGTGAGCACATGCTGAAAATCAACAACGTCAACCAGTACTACGGCGGCTCCCACATCCTGCGCGATGTGAGCCTGGAGGCCGAAATTGGCAAGGTCACGGTCATCCTGGGCCGCAACGGCGTGGGCAAAACCACGCTGCTCAAGTCCATGATGGGTCTGGTGCCCATCAAGTCCGGCAGCATCGAATTCGATGGCAAACCGATCCAGAAACTCACGCCCTACGAGCGGGCCCGCCTGGGCCTGGGTTTTGTACCGCAAGGCCGCGAGATTTTTGCGCGCCTGACGGTGGAAGAAAACTTGCGCATGGGTCTGGCCTACAAAAGCGCAGGCACGCCGATTCCGGCAGAGCTGTTTGATCTGTTCCCCGTGCTCAAGCAGATGCTGAACCGCCGTGGCGGTGACCTCTCGGGGGGGCAGCAGCAGCAGTTGGCGATTGCACGTGCGCTGGCGGCTGGCCCCAAGGTGCTGATTCTGGACGAGCCGACCGAAGGCATCCAGCCCAGCATCATCAAGGACATTGGTCGCGTGATTCGTATGCTGGCCGACCGCGGCAACATGGCCATTGTGCTGGTGGAGCAGTACTACGACTTTGCCCAGGAACTGGCCGACCAGTACGTGGTGATGGAGCGTGGTGCGGTGCTGGCACGCGGCATGGGCCAGAACATGGAAATCGACGGCGTACGCAGCCTGGTGGCGATTTAGGCCGCTGTGGGTGTGGCCTCGGTGGCCGCACGTTTGCCGGTACGCAGCGCCAAGCCCCCGGCTTGGCGTTTTTGCTCTCCCAGCGATGCACGGTTGACGGTGGGGCCGGTTTTTGCCCGCAGCTCTTCCACCATGGCTGTCAGCGTGAGCGCTTCCGGCACCTTGGCCGCGTGTTTCTGCAGCAGTTGGTAGGCGTTGTCCACCAGCCGGGCGTTGAGGGTTTCGCGGCCGTGCAAGATCAGGTTTTTGACCGCCGCCGTGGGGTTGCCCGACATGCTGAGGGACATGGCTGTTTCCGCATACTCCAGCACCTGCGTCTGCGCCACGCGAATGGTGTCTGCATACGGTGGGTAGCTGCTGGCGCTGGCGGCCAGCAGCTCAGTCAGCGAGCGGTTGCTGCAAAAACGCTTGGCCAGCGTGTCCACCGTGGAATCCACCTCGTTGAGCTGAATCGCCTTGTGCGCCAGCTGTGCCAGCAGGGCGACCAGATTGCAGGCAGATTCAAAGTCAAACAGGGGTTCCCGCACGGTTTTGGCCAGGTCACGTACTGTTTCCACCGCCCGTGCAAACTGGTGTTGCTGGATCAGGTTCAGCGCATCAACGATGCCCGCCAGGTGTGGCAAGCGCGGGTTTTCCGGGTCTTTGTCGATCAGGCGTACAAAGTCGTCATGGCAACGCTGCAGCCCTTTGCGGTCGGCCAGCTCCAGCCGGGCGAAGGCGAGCAGCACCAGAGTTTGTGCGTCAAACATCTTGGACTCCAGGCCCAGGCGCACCGTCTTGTCCAGCAGCTTCTCGGCCTCTTCATGGTCACCGGCGTAGTAGGTCATCATGGCCAGGTTTTGCAGGCGGCTGATGGAGGCCGGCGTCAGCGTGGCGGCCATTTTGTAGGTCTCCAGCGCCTTGTCAAAGCGGCCCAGCTCAAAGTGGGCGCGGCCCATCACATCGTAGGCGTCGGCATAGTTGGGGTCTTCACCGATCAGGCGCTCCAGGGTGCTTGTGGCCTGGTTGATCTGCCCCGCCTCTAGCAGTGAGCGGGCCACGCCCAGCTTGGCCCAGGGCAGGGTTTTGGCCTCCACCACCGCCTTGTACAGGGTTTGGGCATCGGCGCAGCGGCCCACCCGCAGCAGCAGCTCGGCGCCTACGCGCGCTGCGTACAGCCAGAACATGCCCTTGCTTTCAAAGCGATCCAGGCACAGCTTGGCCGCGTCTTCAAACCGCTCGTCCTCAATGGCGCTGAAGATCTCTTGCAACGACACCTTGCGGATGCGGGCGGCCACCAGCCGGTCGCCCAATTGCGTGGCCTTGTGGGGCTTGAGCATGTAGCCGTCCAGCGCCGACTCGGCGGCCTCGGCCACCTTGGCGTAGGTGGCTTCACCGGTGATCATGATGAAGACGGTGGAGAAGGGCAGCAACTGGTTGCGGCGCAGGTCGTCCAGCAAGTCCTGGCCCGAGGTGTTGTCACTAGGAAAGTGCTGCTCGCAGAGCACAAAGTCAAAGGTTTTGAATTCCAGCTGCCGGCGCGCATCCACAGGGCGTGCCGCCTGGGCCACGGATGCCACGCCGAAATCACGCAGCTGCGACACCAGAATCGAGCGCGAGGTGGGGTTGCCGTCCACGACCAGGGCGGAGCAGGCGGAGAAGTCGTTTTCTAGCGCAGCCATCAGGTGTCTTGCCGTGCGCCCTGCAGGGTGGGCGTTGGTCTATCGATGGCGCATTATGGGCGCTGCGCTACAAAAAAGGTAGCCTGTTACATCGCCCAGATGCGCGGGTCCGCCGCCTCCAGCGCCCACTGCTGGGCGCGCCAGGCACGGCGCACGCTGCGCAGCAGTTGCATGGCCGGCTCCACATGCGGTGCCAGCACGCGTAACACCACCAGTTGCGGGTGGGGGCTGGTGGCACCTGCCGTGCCGGCCAGCGGGTGGTCTTGCAGGCAGGCCCGGGCCGTGTCCAGCAGTGCCTCTTTGCGGTCGCGCGGCAGTGGGCTGCCGGCGGCAAAAAAGAGCGTGGCCAGGCAACGCTGCCCCGCCATGCCCGCGGGGCTGTTAAGCAGGCGGTGGTCCTGCCCATCGATCTGCCCACGCTCCAGCCACACGCCCGGGAACTCGATGTGTTGTTCCAACTGACCCTGGGTGAATGGCAAGTTGGCCATGGGCAGGCCCAGCACCGTGGTGTCCCAGCCCAGGCATTCCGCACCGGGCGCCAGCTCCAGGCGCAGCTGGTTGCGGGCCTGGCAGGCGTCGTAACAAATGGCCTCCAGCGGCAGCCACTCCAGGCGGGCGCCGGTCTCCAGGCTCAGCCGGGTGGTCTGCGTGGCCCAGGGGCCGTCAGATCGGTAAAAGCGTGTGGCTCCGGGTGTGGTGATCAGGCCGTGCGCACCCGCCCCGGCGTGCACACGCAGGTCCAGCGTGTCGCCACCCACCAGCCCACCGGGCGGGTGCACCAGCACGTTGTGGCAAATGCCATCCCCCTCGGGGTACAGGCTTTGCAGAATGCGCAGCGGCCCGCTGTGCAGGTGGCGCGCAACGGTGCGGCCTGTTTCAAGCCGGTAGTTCAGGTCTAACTGGGCGTGCCACACCATGACGGGTTCGTCTGCCGAGGCGTGGGCCTCAGTGCTTCCAGAAGTTCAGGTGCAAGGCGGCAATGGCCTCTTCGACCGCAGGCACGGGGCCTATCACCTGCACCTGTTTTTGCCCGGCTGCCAGCACGGTGCGGCTGGGCAGGTCCATGGTGGGGTTCTCGGCGTGGTTGCCGGTTAACTCCAACAGGCGCTGCTCGGTCATGCCAAACACCAGGGTGCCGATGTTGGCCCAGTACTGGGTGCCCGCACACATGGCGCAGGGTTCCACCGTGGTCACCAGCGTGCAGCCCCACAGGTACTCGGGGGTGAAGTTGGTGGCTGCGGTGCGGGCCAAGGTGGACTCGGCATGGTTGACCGTGTCTACATTGCCTTGCTCGGCCAGCACTGTTTCGCCATCCGGTGCCACAAGGATGGCGCCGAAGGGGTGTTTGTCCAGGCCAATGGCACGTTGGGCCACGGTATTCGCGCGCAGCAGATGGCGCTCTATCTGCTCAGGTGTCATCAAGTGTTTTGCGAGCCGCGATGGGCCCAGCCGGTGGTGTGTTTTTCAATTGCACTGAACAGCTCGTACATCACCATCGCCATGGCACCCACCACCACCAGGCCGGCAAAGGCCAAGCCCATCTGCATGGCCGAACCTGCGCTGATCAGCAGGTAACCAATGCCTTCGTTGGCGGCCGTCATCTCGGACACCGTGGTGCCCACAAAAGCCAGCGTGATGGCGACCTTGAGCGAGCCATAGAAGTAAGGCATGGAGCGTGGCAGGCCGACCTTGATCAGCACATCCCAGCGTTTGGCACCCAGCACGCGCAGCACGTCTTCGAGCTCGGGCTCCAGCGTGGCCAGGCCGGTGGCAATGTTCACCATGATGGGGAAGAAGCTGATCAGGAAGGCGGTGAGGATGGCCGGGCCCACACCAATGCCAAACCACACCACCAGGATGGGTACAAAGGCAGCTTTGGGCAGCGCGTTGAACGCCGTCATCAGCGGATACACCGCGGCATAAGCCAGACGAGAGCTGCCAATCACAAAGCCCAGCAGCACGCCCACCACAATGGCAATGCCAAAGCCCACCATCGTGACCCAGAAGGTGCGCCATGCGTGCGCGCCGATGATGCCTTTGAATTCCCAAAACTGGGTCCAGATGCGCCAGGGGCTGGGGAAGATGAATTCGGAGACTTCAAACGCCGAGCACAGGATTTGCCACAGCATGATCACGACGACCAGCAGGATCCAGGGCGACCACATCTCCACTTGTTTTTTGTTCATGGGAGGACCTTATTGGTTGATGGTCGCGCCGGTCTTGCGCATGGCACCAATGTGCCCGCGCAGCTCGTGCACGATGTCGGTGAATTCTTTGGTGTAAGTGATTTCAAGCTCGCGCGGGCGCGGCAGTTCTATCTCTTTTTTCACCACAAAACGGCCTGGGCTCTTGCTCATCACATACACCGTGTCGGCCAGGAATACCGATTCGCGCAGGTCGTGCGTCACCAGAATCACGTTGAACTGCTGTTCGGTCCACAGGTCGCGCAAGATGCACCACAACTCTTCGCGGGTGAACGCGTCAAGCGCGCCAAAGGGCTCGTCCAGCAGCAGCATCTTGGGCTCATGGATCAGCGCGCGGCAGATGCTGGCGCGCTGCTGCATGCCACCCGAGAGCTGCCAGGGGAACTTGTCTTCGTAACCCGCCAGGCCCACCTTTTGCAGCAGCTTGCGGGCACGTTCCTCGTATTCCTTGCGCTTTTGCTTGAACGTGG
Source organism: Rhodoferax sp. TS-BS-61-7 (assembly GCF_002943465.1). Taxonomy (GTDB): domain Bacteria; phylum Pseudomonadota; class Gammaproteobacteria; order Burkholderiales; family Burkholderiaceae_C; genus Allorhodoferax. Next base: position 177,136 of record NZ_PTQY01000003.1, on the reverse strand, counting down.
AGCGGTAGGGCTCCACGATCTCCAGCGGCAAAAGCACGTTGTCGACCGTGGTGCGCCAAGGCAGCAACGAAGGCGCCTGAAACGCCATGCCCGAAATTTTGAGTGGCCCGGTCACCGGCTGGTTGTCGATCAGGATTTTGCCCATGGACGGCATCTTCAGGCCGGTGGTGAGCTTCATGAAGGTGGACTTGCCACAGCCCGAAGGGCCGACGATGGCGATGAACTCGCCTTTGCGCACCTTCAGGTCAATGGCTTCTACCGCGAAGTGGTTCTGCTTGAGCAGCTCTTCGTTGTAGGCCAGCCAGACATCCTGAAAATCGACAAACCAGGGGGACGCGGGTGCACTCATGGCTTACTTCTTGGGCAATACGTCGAGCACGGCCTTGGTGGGCAGGTAGCTGCCGTTCCACACCACATCGGGGTTCACGCGGCTCTTGGTGTTGAAAGCGTCGGACACCTGCGATGCCATCAGCGACAGGCGCGGGCCATTCACCTGGCCAAAACCTTCGGCACGTGCGTTGGCGCTGTTGATGACGGTGTCGATGGCGAGCTTCAGGCGGCGGGTTTCGAGTTCGGCGTTGATGATGCCGTCACGTGCCTTCACGTCGCCAATGGCGGCGGCCGGGTTGCCAATCACATCTTTCATACCCTTGGCAAACGCGGCCAAGAAGGCTTTCACGGCTTCGGGGTTCTCTTTCAGGATCTTGGGCGAGGCAATGATGGCATTGCCATACAGCTTCACGCCAAACTGCGGGTAGGGCAGCACCACCACGTCTTCGGCCTTCACGCCGCGGGCTTCCAGGTTCAGCAACGAGGTAAAGGTGAAACCGGTGATCGCGTCGATGTCACCACGCGCCAGCATGGTTTCTCGCAAAGGGGGGTCCATGGCGGTCCACTGCACACCGCTGATGTTGTTGGCCTTGGCAAAGATGGGGAAGGCGCGGCGGCCAGCGTCAAACACGGGGGCGCCGAGCTTCTTGCCGTTCAGGTCGGCCGGGGTTTTGATGCCGGACTTTTTGAGCGCCATGACCGAAGCGGGTGTGTCGTTGTAGACCATCATGATGGCCACAGGTTTGTTGGGCGCATCCGCGTTGTTGGCGTGGAATTCCATCAGCGCGGCCATGTCGGCAAACCCCATGTCGTAGGCGCCAGAGGCCACACGCGTCACGGTGCCGCCGGAGCCGTTGCCCGCGTCAATCGTCACGTCGAGCTTGGCGTCCTTGAAATAACCTTTGGCGGCAGGTGTCAGAAACAGGGCAGCAGGGCCTTCAAAACGCCAGTCCAGCTGGAACTTGATGGGGGTGGCTTGGGCCAATGCGGAGCCTGCGGCCAGCGTGGCAGCAGCGAAGGCAATGGCGTGGAGAAACTGGCGCTTTTTCATGGGAACTCCTTCAAGGTATACAGATGGAATAGGTGTAGCAAGAAAAATGCCCAATATTGGGGCGTTTCGCCAAAGCTCAGGGCTTCAGCAAATCCAGTAGTGTCCGTGCTACCACTTTGGTAGCACGGCGTAGATCTTCCAGGCTCACGCGCTCGTCGGCGCGTTTGGCGTGCGACTCCAGCACGGTGCGCGGGCCGGCGCCGTAGATGACGCCGGGGATGCCGCGCTCGGCAAACAGTCGTACATCGGTGTAGAGCGGTGTGCCCATGGCGGGGATGGGTTCGCCAAACACCGCTTCGCCATGTTTTTGCAGCGCATCCACCAGCGGTTTATTGCCGGCCAGCGGCCGCATGGAGTTGGCCAGCAGCAGGCGCTTGATGTCCACCGTGATGCCCGGGCAGGTCGCGGCTGCGTCGGCAATCACCTTGCGGATGGAGGCTTCCACTTCGGTGGGGGTTTCCTCGGGGATCATGCGGCGGTCCAGCTTGAAGACCACTTTGCCGGGGACCACATTGGTGTTGGTGCCGCCTTCGATACGGCCTACGTTCAGGTAGGGGTGGTTGATGCCGTCCACGTCCGAAGTCACTTGCTTATAGAGCGTGTTCTGGGCGTACAGCGCGTTGAGGATGTGCACTGCGCCTTGCAGAGCGTCCACACCGCTTTCTGGAATGGCGGCGTGGGCCATCTTGCCGTGTACGGTCACTTCCATTTGTAGGCAGCCGTTGTGCGCAGTGATCACTTGGTAGGAGAAACCGGCAGCCAGCAACAGGTCGGGTTGGGTCAGGCCTTTTTCCAGCAACCAGCCGGGGCCCAGTTCGCCGCCAAATTCTTCGTCGTAGGTGAACAGCAGCTCCACGCCGCCCTTGAGCGGGAGGCCCAGCGATTCGAGGGCGCGCACCGCAAAGGTGTAGCTGGAGAAATCGCTCTTGCTGACCGCCGTTGCGCGGCCAAACATCTGTCCGTTCTCAATCTCACCGCCATAGGGGTCATGCGTCCAGCCTTCGCCCGGAGGCACCACGTCGCCGTGGGCATTCAAGCCGATGGTGATGCCACCGGCGGCATAGGGGCGGCGCACCACCAGGTTGGTGATGCTTTGCATACCGGCAGCCTGCACCTCGCTGGCGGGCACGCTGTATTTTTCTGCCTGCAGGCCCATGGCGGCAAGCAGATCCGCGGTGCGGTCTGCGTGGGGGGCGTTGTTGCCGGGCGGCGTGTCGGTGGGCACGCGCACCAGTTCCTGTAGAAAGCGCACCTGTTCGTCAAAGTGCGCGTCAATCCAGGCGTCGAGTTGGTTGTAATGGGTGGTCATGGGGTTCCGTGTTCTTGGGCCAGTTGGTGCAGCAGGTGGCTGAAGGCGTCGACCGCGAGTTGCATGTCGTCGCTGGTGCTGGATTCCAGCGGGTTGTGGCTGATGCCGGAGTTCAGGCCACGCACAAACAGCATGGCCTGGGGCAGGATGGTGTGCAGCTTCATGGCGTCGTGGCCGGCGCCACTGGGCATGCGGTGCAGAGGGACGCCCAGGGCGGCCACAGCCTGTTCCCAGCGTTGTTGCCAAGCCGGTGCGCTGGGGGCAGCACTGGCCTGCATGGTGCGGGTGAGGCTGTGGTGCAGACCACGGCGTTCGCAAATCAGGCGCAGGCCGGCGAGGACTTTTTCCTCCAGCGCATCGCGCTGCGCGTCCGACGGTGCGCGCAAGTCCATCGAGAACTGGCAGCGCCCCGGGATCACGTTGATAGAACCGTTGGGCACTTGCAGTTGCCCGACGGTGCCGACCGAGTCCCCGTCTTGCGTGGCCAGATGCTCCACCAGCAGCACCAATTCAGCCACCGCTGCAGCCGCGTCGCGTCGTTGGCCCATGGGCGTGGTGCCGGCGTGGCTGGCCATGCCGATCACCTCGCCCACATAACGCACGCTGGCGTTGATGGAGGTGACCACACCCAGCGGAATGTCCAGCGCGTTGAGCACTGGGCCCTGCTCGATGTGCACTTCCACAAAGCCCTGGTACTCGGCAGGGTCGCGGCGGATGGCAGGGATGGCATTCACGTCCAGCCCGGCATGGATCATGGCATCACGCATGGTGATGCCATCGGCGTCGGTCTGGTCCAGCCAGGCAGGGTCAAAGTCGCCGGTGAGCGCGCCCGAGCCCAGGAAGGTGGCCTTGTAGCGCTGGCCTTCCTCTTCAGCAAAGCCCACCACCTCCAGCGCGTAGGGCAGGCGCTTGCTCTGTGCTTTGAGCGCCTGCACGCAAGCCAGCGGCACGTAGATGCCCAGGCGGCCGTCGTACTTGCCGCCGTTACGTACGGTGTCGTAGTGGCTGCCAGTGAGCAGCGTTTTAGAGTCTTTTGGGGCTTGCAGGCCGTGGTTGCTGCGCGACCAGCTATCACTTTCATAGCGACCCACCACGTTACCCACGGCGTCGATGACGGCACTCTCGCATCCTGCCGCCAGCATGTCGGCCTGGATCTGGCGGGCGCAGGCACGGTGCGCGTCGGTCAGGTAGGTAACGGTGAGCTGGCCCAGCTCGGCGTAGCCGGGGTCGGTGTGTTGTGCCAGCGCCTCTTGCCAGTCCCACACCTGGTGGCCCTGGGTGGGCGTGTAGCCAAACTTATCGTTGAGGCGAATCTCGGCAATGCGGTGCACATTGCGCAGGCATTCGGCCAGCTCGAACTCGGGGTGACCCTGCACGCGGCGTTCCAGCGTGGCGATGATCTCGGCCTTCAACAGGCCGGTGCCGCGCGGGCCACGCACGGCTAGGATGAAAGGGAAGCCAAAGCGCGCGTTGTACTGCGCGTTGAGCTGCTGGATCTTCTCGAACTCGGCCGGCGTGCAATGCGTGAGCCCCGCCTTGTTTTGCTCATTAGTGCTCTCGGCCGTGAGGCTCTTGTCCACCATGGCTTTGCCAGCGAGTTCGGGGTGGGCACGCAAGAGCGCAAGCTGCGCATCGCGCCCGCCATTCGCCACTTCCAGCACCATGGCATGTTTGAGCTGGGCCAGCGACACAAAGGGGCGCTTGGCCAGGGCCGCGCGTGCAATCCAGGGCGAGTGTTCGTACAGGCCGTCCAGCAGCGCTGCCGCCTCGTCCAACGAGGCGAGGTTGAGTTGGTCCAGGGTCAGGGGTGTTGCCATGGGGTTCAACCTTGATAAGGGTGTGTGGCTTTCCAGTGCCGCGCGATGTCAAGGCGCCGCGCCACCCACACGCGCTCATGCTGACCAATGTGGTCCAGAAAACGCTGCAGCGCGGTAATGCGCCCCGGACGGCCCAGCAGGCGGCAGTGCATGCCGATGCTCATCATCGATGGTCGCTCGTCGCCTTCGGCGTACAGCGCATCAAAGGTGTCCTTCAGGTACTGGAAAAATGGGTCGGCGTGCGAATAACCCTGGGGCAAGGCAAAGCGCATGTCGTTGCAGTCCAGCGTGTAGGGCACGATGAGCTGGGGCACCACGTTGCCGTCGGTCTTCTGCACCTTCATCCAGAAGGGCAGGTCGTCGCCGTAGTAGTCGCTGTCGTATGCAAAGCCGCCATAGTCGGCCACCAGGCGGCGCGTGCGCGGGCTGTCGCGCCCGGTGTACCAGCCCAGCGCGCGCTGGCCGGTGAGCTTTTCGATGGCCGCCATGCCCAGCTGCATGTGTTCACGCTCGGTGGCTTCGTCGACGTTTTGGTAGTGGATCCAGCGGTGGCCGTGACAGGCAATTTCGTGGCCCAGCTCCACCAGGCGGCGTGTCAGCTCGGGGTGGCGTTCCAGCGCCATGCCCACGCCAAACACAGTGAGCGGCAGACCGCGCTTTTCGAATTCACGCAGGATGCGCCATACGCCGGCACGTGAGCCGTATTCGTAAATGCCTTCCATGCTGATGTGGCGGTCTGGGTAGCTGGCGGGGTTGAACATTTCCGAGAGAAATTGTTCGGAGCCAGCGTCGCCATGCAGCACGCTGTTTTCGCCGCCTTCTTCGTAGTTGAGGACAAACTGCACGGCCACGCGGGCCTGGCCTGGCCACTGCGCGTGGGGCACGTGTTCGCCGTAGCCAATCAGGTCACGCGGGTAGGGTTGGGTGCTGTCGTAGGTGCTCATGGTGTGGCGGTAAGGGTCAGGGTGGCTTCCACGTTTTGCAGGTGTTCGTCCATCAGGCGCAGGGCCAGGGCCTCGTCGCGCGCCTGCAGCGCATCGACGATGGCCGTGTGTTCTTCGTGCGAATGTGCGGCTGCTGCGCTGGACTGGTACATCAGCGTGATCAGCGCGCAGCGCGAGAGCAGGTCCATCATCAGCAAGGCCAACACCTCGTTGCCCATGAGCTGCGCCATGCAGACATGGAAGTCACCCAGCAGCTCGGTGCGGCTGGAGACATCGCCACGCTGGACTGCGTGTTTTTCTTGGGCAATATGGTCATGCAGGGCTTCGATGTGGGCGTCGGTGGCACTCTGGATGAATGCACGGACCATGCCCGCTTCGAGCATGCGGCGCACCGCAAACACCTGGCGCGCCTCGGCCACCGAGGGCGCGGACACAAAGGCACCACGCGCAGGCTCCATGCGGATCAGCCGGTTTTGTGAGAGCTGAAACAGGGCCTGGCGGATCAGGGTGCGTGAGACACCGAACTGGTCGGCCAGCTTTTGTTCCCCCAGTTTCACGCCCGGTGCCAGCCGGTGCTCCACGATGGCGCGTGTGATGGCCTCGACGATGAAACTGGTGGTGGTGGGCTCCATGCGGCCATGATACCGAGAATGCCGAAAAGTGTATACACTTTGAATTTTTCAGCGAAGGGGCAGCAACATGGGCTTGAGCACACACGTACTGGACACCATGCACGGCAGCCCGGCAGCGGGCATGGCGGTGGCGCTGTACACCACACAGGCCGGCCCGCAGGGCGACACCGCCACACTGGTGAAACGTTTTGTACTGAACACCGACGGCCGCAACCCCGACGGCCCGCTGTACGACAACGCGAGCCTGCGCGTGGGCACCTACCGGCTGGTGTTTGATGTGGCGGGCTACTTCAAGGCCCGCAACGTGGCCCTGCCCGAACCCAATTTTTTAAACCAGGTGAGCCTGGACTTTGGCGTGGCCCACGTGGACCAGCACTACCACGTGCCGCTCCTGGTCAGCCCCTGGAGCTACTCCACCTACCGGGGCTCTTGAGAGCTGGCTAGAGCTGTCCTTCGGTCAAGGTATCCAATTGAAAACGTCCGCTTTTGTGCCACAACCAAGTGTCCGTGTAAGTGACCTTGCCCATGCGCACGGGTGCGGGGAAGGGGGCCGCTGCGCGCACCGAGCGCTCAATGTCGGCCATCACCTCGGGGGCATGGCTGGGCGCGCGCATCCAGCGGATGTCGGTGACCTGGCCCATGCGGTCAATGTCTACCTGCAGCACACCCACGGCGTAGAGCAAGGGTGGCAGCTTGCCAGCGTAAATGCGCTGGGTGTTGCGTGCATAGAGGTGGCTGGCGGCATCGCGCCGGTAGTCGCGCGGCGTGGGGGCTTGCGAGCTGTGCGCGGGTTCGGGCAGCGCCGGGGGCACCACAACGGCGACCGGGGGCGGTGCTTCGGGCACGGCGGCTGCCGGTGGGGGCTTGGGCGGCGGGCTGGAGCAGCCCGCCATGGCAGCCAGCAGGCCGGCGCAGAAGGCCTGTTTCCAACGGATAGGTGCGCTGGTGCGCACGCTCGAAATACGGTGCATGGTGTGTCTCCGGTCGGTGCGTTGCCGATGTACTGTGACGCAAATTATGGCCTGAGCCCGTGGCATCCGGCTGCAAAAGGTATCCGATTGTGAAATGGCTTCCCCTGCTTTTGGCGCAACTCGCCCGGGCCGACGCGGTGCTAGTGCGGGTGCACAGCAGCCGCGGCTCGGTGCCGCGCGAGGCCGGGGCCTGGATGGCGGTGTTTGCCGACAGCGTGCTGGGCACGGTGGGCGGCGGGCGGCTGGAGCTGGATGCGATCGCCGCAGCCCGCAATCATTTGTTGCAATTGGGCGCGGCCCCTTTCACTCAGCGGTACGCGTTGGGCCCCAGTCTGGGCCAGTGTTGTGGCGGCGAGGTGCACTTGCAGTTTGAACGCATCACCGCGCAAGACAGCGAAGGGCTTCAACAACGCCTGCAACCACCGCGCCTGCCCGTGGCCCTGTTTGGTGGCGGCCATGTGGGCCAGGCGCTGGTGGATGTGCTGGGCAACCTGCCCTTTGCGGTGGAATGGATTGACAGCCGCGACGGCATCTTTCCGGCCACGCTGCCCGACACCGTGCACTGCGAACACTCCGAGCCGGTGCAGGCCGCGGTGGCGGGCCTGGCACCGCAGTCGCGCGTGCTGATCATGAGCTTCAGCCACGCCGAAGACCTGGACATCGTGGCGGCCTGCCTGACCCGCCAGCGTGCGCAGGGCGATCTGCCCTACATCGGCCTCATCGGCAGCCAGACCAAATGGGCTACCTTTCGCCACCGGCTGGAGGCGCGCGGTTTTAGCGCGGCCGAGCTGGCCCACGTCACCTGCCCCATTGGGGTGCTAGGCATCCACGACAAGCGCCCCGAGGTGATTGCAGTGGCCGTGGCGGCCCAACTCTTGCAAGTGCAAGACCCTGAACCCAAGGCTGCGGCCTGACCTGAATCCTAGGAGAACCACCGCATGGAAAGTTATTTACTCGACTGGGCCAACCTGCTGCTGCGCTGGGTGCACGTCATCACCGCCATTGCCTGGATTGGCTCCTCGTTCTACTTTGTGTTTCTGGACAGCAGCCTCACACCGCCGGTGGATGACGACCTCAAGAAACAGGGCGTGAGCGGTGAGCTCTGGGCTGTGCACGGCGGCGGGTTCTACCACCCGGTCAAGTTTGCCGGTGCACCGCCCAAGCTGCCCGAGAACCTGCACTGGTTTTACTGGGAGAGTTACAGCACCTGGCTGACCGGCTTTGCGCTGTTTACCGTGTCGTATCTGTGGAGCGCGGGCACCTACCTGATTGACAAATCGGTCATGGCCTGGCACCCCCATGCTGCCATCGCCGTGGCGCTGGCGTTTTTGGTGGTGTTCTGGATTGCGTACGACGTGATCTGCCGCCTGTTCGGGCAACGCAAAAACGGCGACATGATCGTTGGCGCCGGGGTCGCAGTCCTGGTGTGTATTGCGTCCTGGTTGGCCTGCCATTGGTTTGCGGGGCGTGCGGCATTTTTGCTGGTGGGCGCCATGATGGCGACGACCATGAGCGCCAACGTGGCGCATTGGATCATTCCGGGCCAGCGCAAGATGGTGGCCAGCATCAAGGCGGGCCAGCCGGTGGACCCGATCCACGGCTGGCGCGGCAAGCAGCGCAGCGTGCACAACACCTACTTCACGCTGCCCGTACTGTTTGCCATGCTGAGCAATCACTACAGCTTCACCTACAGCCACCCGCAGAACTGGCTGGTGCTCATCGTCATGATGTTTGCGGGCGCCGCCATTCGCCAGTTCTTTGTGTTGCGCCACGGCTTCAAGCTGGGCCGCAACCGCCACCCTTGGCCCTACGCCGCCGCGGGTGTGGTGGCCATCATCGGCATGCTGGTCTGGCTCAAGCCCGCACCGCCTGCGCAAAATGCTATTAATTCAGGAGCTGCTAGCGCAGTATCCACGGGCGCTACAGCCCCCATTGGCTATAAAGAACTGCAGCCCATGCTGGCCCAACGCTGCTACATGTGCCACGGCGAAGCCGTGCAAATGAAAAACGTGCGCCTGGACTCCCCCCAAGCCCTGGCCAGCCACGCGCAGACCGTGTACCAACAAGTGGTAGTCACCAAAATCATGCCTATGAGCAATGCCACCAACATGACCGACGCCGAGCGCCTGATGGTGAAGCAGTGGTTTGAGGCGGGGGCGAAGACGGAGTAGGTGTAGAGGAGTTAGGGACTTGCCGTTGTAACTCAGTACCAGCAGACCTTGCACGTTGCCTTTCGCATCGGTGGTACTTACCCTTGATGTCGCGGTACAGCTCGCTGGTTTGTACTCGTTGCTTGACTAGCCGGTATTGCAGCGGTTGGTCGTGACCTCCCCTAGTTCTGCCGGACTATTTGCGCGCAGGCCATATGCGCCTATCATGCGTAACAATTTGTTACTCATGGCCTCAGGGCAGTGTTTTGTTCGCTTCATGTTTCTGATTTTTCCAGCTTCCTCTGCCCGCCGTGTTGCTTTGCAGCGTGGCTTCACGCTCATCGAGCTGGTCATGGTGATTGTGATTTTGGGCGTGCTGTCAGCGGTGGCTATTCCCAAGTTTGTCGATTTGCGGTCAGACGCCCAGTTGGCCGCCACCCAAGCCATTGCGGGTGCGGTTTCGTCGGCGTCCGCCATTAATGTGGCGGCCCGGAGGGTGAATGGCGGCAACGGAGTGGTGGTGGACGATTGTGCGGATGCGGGCAGCCTTCTCGAAGGTGGTTTGCCTGCTAATTACTCCACCGGACCGGTGGGGTTGCCGCTACCCATTGCCAATGGCGATACGCGGTTATGTACCGTGTATGGCCCCAACAACACCACGCAGGCGCAAGCCAGTGTTACCGGAATTTTGTGACTATGAGGAAGCTTTTGATGTTCAAACCACACTTGGCCTTGAGCCGTAGTTTTGTATTTTTGGGCCTTGGCGTACTCCTGTCGGGTGCTGCTCAAGCCGCAGTGACGTTTGACGATCTGGCAGCCCCAGTGCCGTTTGGCAGCACGTCGTCTTTTACTAGCGGTGGTTTGACGTTTTCCACGACCAGCACTTACACCGTGACCACCGATTTGGGCTATCCAGCCCCTAATCCTGGCAAATTTCTGGCCTACGACAGTGGCGGCACCGTTTCATTTGCGTCGGCTGCCCCCTTCAATTTACTGAGTCTTGACTTGGGTGGCTGGGTCGGATTCGGCTCCAACCCAAGCCCGTTGCGAATCACCGGGCTGCGCGCCGCAGGCCCCGAGGTGTTTGTTGATGTGATGGTCAGTCCCTCTGCATTTTCCAGTTACACCTTCAGCGGGTTTACCAATCTGCAGTCCGTGCGTTTAGGCAGCACCAATGGTTTTTATCTAGGGGTGGACAACATCGAAGTATCCCCGGTACCAGAGCCCACCACGCTGGCCATGCTCTTGGCTGGTTTGGGCTTGGTCGGAGCTACTGTGCGGCGGCGCCAAGGGCTGTAAAACTCAGACCTGCCGACGGCGGGCTAACGTGTTTTATTATGGACAAATTTATTGGTTTTTGTCCATAATAGAAAAATGCCACGCAAACCGCCAGTCATCTTTCCTACAGAACAGAAGTTGCTATCGCAGCTGGGCGAGCGGCTCAAGCTTGCTCGAATGCGGCGTAAGTTGAGCAACACAGTGGTCGCTCAACGGGCAGGTATTTCCCGATCCTCCCTCTACAAAACCGAGGCCGGCGACCCCGGCGCCACCATGGGGACGTACTTGCGTGTGATGGCGGTGCTGGGGCTTGAGACAGACATCAATGCGCTGGCGGACGATGACAAAGTGGGCCGCAAGTTGCAAGACTTGGCGCTCGAAACCCCTGTATCGCCCCCTCGCCGCCGACGCGCGACACCGCCATCGCCGGGCAGTGCTGGGGACACACAGTGAGCGGCCGAGAAAGCAGCCTGGAAGTCTGGCTCGACTGTGACCTCGGCCCGCCGTGCCTAGTGGGCACACTTGCACATGACCGCGGTCAGATTCGTTTTCATTACGAGCGAGCTTGGCTGCGCGATGCGCGAGCCTTTGCTTTGGACCCGGATCTGTCGCTAGACGACGCCCCATTTTTTCCAAAAGCTGAACAGGGTAACTTCGGCATCTTCTTGGATTCATCGCCTGACCGCTGGGGCCAAACGCTGATGAAGCGGCGCGAGGCACTGCAAGCCAAGGACGAAAACCGCCCCCCGCGAACCCAGTACGCCTGGGATTTCCTCATCGGCGTCCAAGACTTCACCCGGCAGGGCGCACTACGTTTCCGCCGTCCTGGCACCGAAGAGTTTTTAGGTAATGAGAAGATGGCCGCTCCACCCATCACAACGCTGCGAGAGCTGGAGGCGGTTGCCTACCAGTTAAGCAGCCGCCGTATTGACGACCTAGATGCCCTGCGCAAGTGGCTTGCGGTGTTGGTGGCGCCCGGCGCCTCACTGGGTGGGGCGCGACCCAAAGCCAACTTTACCGAAGCGGACGGCACTTTGTGGATTGGCAAATTTCCCGCCCGTGATGATGACCGAGACGTCGGTGCATGGGAGCACGTTGTGCATGGCCTGGCCGTGAAGGCCGGAATCCGAGTTCCAGCCGCCAAGGTCATACGCCTGAACAATGAGTTCCATACATTCTGTGTGCAGCGGTTTGACCGTTCCAGCGCTGGGCGATGTTTTTATGCCTCTGCAATGACCTTGCTTCGCAAAGAACAAAGCGAAGGAACCAGCTACGTTGAGTTGGCGCAGTTTCTTCGTGCTGCCGGAGACATTACCTACGTCGACGCGGACCTAGAGCAGCTTTTTCGCAGGGCAGTCTTCAATGTGGCCGTGGGCAACCGGGACGACCATCTCAGAAATCACGGCTTCATACTTGGCACAACCGGCTGGCGGCTCGCACCAGCGTTTGACGTCAATCCCAACATCGACAAGGCAGAACACGTCCTGAACATCGACGATTCGGACAACCGCCCCAGTGTTACATCGGTTCTATCGACCGCGGCCTTTTATGGGCTTTCGCCTGAGTGCGCCGGGCACATCGTTGAGGAAGTCCTTCTTGTGGTCGACGACTGGCAAGACGCAGCCAAAAAAGCGGGAATCGCACGCGCCGACGTGGAACTCACTGCCGGCGCATTCTCGGCACATTTTGAATATCGTTCAAAACCGACCAACTTATCTTAGGGTTCACACATAAAAAAGCCGCATCTCTATAAAGAAATGCGGCTTTTGAATCAGCCCAAGTATCTGTAGCGCTGCTGATTACACAGCGGCGGCTGCGGCCTTGCGGCGGCGGGCAATGGCGCCCATGACACCCAAGCCCGCCAGCAGCATGGCAAAGGTTTCGGGTTCTGGCACGGGGGTGATTTCCAACTGGGCAGTGGCGTAGCCGATATTGCCTGTGCCCACACCTGGAAACACGGTGCCAGACGCGTACAGGCTGTAAGAACCTGCGCCCAGATTGGCAAAGTTGAATGTGTTGCCGAGCTGCGTGCTGCTTAGCACGTTGCCCACATACAGAGACACAGAGCTGAAGGTGATCTTGGGCAGCGGGTAGGCAGAGCCCAGCACGTTGTAGCTGTCCACGTGGGTAGCAAAACCTGTCAGGTTGTAAGCGCCACCCAGCGTAATGTCGGCCAACAGCACATCGGCAAACGAGCCCTGCACCGCAACGGGGAAGGTAATAGCAGCGTTTGCTGCCACGGAGCCCAGTGCCAACACGGCGGTGGCGATTGCAGTTTTGTAGTTCATATGGTGGTCCCTTGGAAATTTGGGGCTGCTTATACAGCCAGCGCCATACTAGGGTTAGCCCTTGCCGCCGTAAATAGTCCGTTCGGCCTTGTTGCTGCCTTAGCCCGCCACCTGCAGCACCCGCAGCAGGCAGGCATCGCACAGCTTGCGGGCGTTTGCGGCCGTGCTCGATTCGGCGTAGCAGCGCAGCTCGGGCGCGTTGCCCGATGGGCGCAGGTGCACGATGTCTCCCGACGCAAAAAACGCGCGCAAGCCATCGGTCTCGTCCAGCGCCTCCAGTGGGCCCGAGTGGGGCGCCAGCAGCTGGCCCAGCAGTGCGGTGTCGTGCTTCAGCCGGGCAATCAGCGCCTGGCTCGCCTGCGTGGCCACGTTTTGCAGCCGGTCGCTCGCGGTAAAGCGCTTGGGCAGCTTGTAGCCCAGCTCCGACATCTTGAGCCCCCGCTCTTTGGCCGCGCACAGCAGCGCCACAATGGGCAGCACCGCGTCCCGCGTGGGCAGCGGCCCCAGGCGCTGGCCGTTGCGCAGCACCTGGCTGCCCAGCAAAAAGCCGCCATTCGCCTCGTACCCCACCACCAGCCCGGCGCCTTGGGCCAGCGCGTCTTCCATGCCCGCAATGACATAGGGCGAGCCAATACGCGTGCGCAGCACCTGGCCAAACGCCTGGCTGCGCTCCAGCGCCGTGTTGCTGCTTACCGGCGTTACCACCGCCTGCGCCTGCAGGTACTGGGCGCACAAAATGCCCACCACATCCCCGCGCAGCCATTCGCCGGTTTCGTCGCCAATCAGCGGGCGGTCGGCATCGCCGTCGGTGGACACCACAGCGTCAAAGTCGTGCACAGCGGCCCACTCCAGCGCCCGCTCCACGTCCTCGTGGCGCACGGCCTCGGTGTCTATGGGTACAAACTCGTCCGACCGGTCCAGCGGCAGCACCTCGGCCCCCAGCCCTTCCAGAATTTCGCGCAGTACATCGCGCCCCACGCTGGAGTGCTCGTACACCGCCACCGTCATGCCCTCTAGCGCCTGCGCGCCAAAGAAATTCACGTAGCGGTCCACATACGCCTGGTGCACCGCAGCCAAGGGCGCGGGCAGCGGGGCGGGCTGCAGGTTTTTGGGCAGGCCCACCAGGTAGCTGAGCATGGCCAGCTCGTCCGCCTTGCTGATCTCACCGTCTTCGCGGTAAAACTTGATGCCGTTGCGGTCAAACGGAATATGGCTGCCGGTGACCACAATGGTGGGCGCACCGGTTTGCGCGCCATACAGCGCCAGCGCCGGGGTGGGCAGGGCGCCGGCGTACACCACCGTCAGCCCCTGGTCGCGTACCGCGGCGGCACAGGCTGCAGCAATGGCCGGGCTGCTGGGGCGCAGGTCGTGGCCCAGCACCACATGGGTGGCTTTGGGGGCCACGGCCAGCAAAAAGGCGGTGGTGTAGGCATGGCACAGCGCGGGTGTCATGTCGGCCACCAGGCCGCGCGCACCGCTGGTGCCAAACGCCACGCCCGACTGGGTGGCTATCTCTTGCAGGGTCATTACATTCATGGGGTACCGATCCTAAAAGCGCCCGCGGCCGCAGTCTATAGTTCCTTTGGTTTTAGTGCCAAATTGGCCTATAGTTCGCGTGGATATTGCGCAAGCAGCTCCTATTTTTATAGCAAATTCACCGGCCAATCGCTTGGTACTCAATACCCATGCTGCGCACCAGCTTCGGGTCGTACAGGTTGCGGCCGTCAAAAATCACCGGCTGCTTCAGCTTGGCCTTGATGGTGTCAAAGTCCGGGCTGCGGAACTCGCGCCACTCCGTCACGATGATCAGCGCATCTGCACCTTCCAGCGCCGCGGTCTGGCTCTCGGCGTAGGTCAGGCGGGCCTCGTTGGGAAAGCAGTGCTGCGCCTCCTTCATCGCCACCGGGTCATACGCCGTGACCGTGGCGCCCGCGTCCAGCAGGTCCTGAATCACATCGCGGCTGGTCGCCTTGCGCATGTCGTCGGTATTGGCTTTAAAGGCCAGGCCCCACAGCGCAAAGTGCTTGCCCTTCAGATCTGCGCCAAAGCGCTTGATCACCTTGCCGCCCAGCACCCGCTTTTGCGCGTCGTTGGCCGCTTCCACCGCCGTCAGCACCTGCAGCGTGATGCCCGCGTCGTCCTGCGCCGTCTTCACCAGCGCCTGCACGTCCTTGGGAAAGCATGAGCCGCCGTAGCCCGCCCCAGCGTACAAAAAGTCGTAGCCAATGCGTGGGTCCGAGCCAATGCCCTTGCGCACGTTTTCAATGTCGGCGCCCAGCTTCTCGGCCAGGTTGGCCAGCTCGTTCATAAAACTGATGCGGGTGGCCAGCATCGCGTTGGCGGCGTACTTGGTCAGCTCCGCACTGCGAATGTCCATCACGATAAGGCGGTCGTGGTTGCGCTGAATGGGAGCGTACAGCGCACGCATGTTCAGCGCGGCCTGCTCGTCCTCGCAGCCCACCACAATGCGGTCGGGCCGCATAAAGTCGTCAATGGCGGCGCCTTCCTTCAAAAACTCGGGGTTGCTCACCACGCTAAAGGGCGTGCTCACACCGCGCTTGGCCAGCTCGTCGGCAATGGCCGCCTTCACCCGGTCCGCCGTGCCCACGGGCACCGTGCTCTTGTCCACCACCACCTTGTAGTCGGTCATGTACTTGCCGATGTTGCGCGCCGCCGCAATCACATACTTCATGTCGGCCGAGCCATCTTCGTCCGGGGGCGTGCCCACCGCGATGAACTGCACCGTGCCAAAGTGCGCCGCCTTCTCCACATCGGTGGTGAAGTGCAGGCGCCCTGCGGCCACATTGCGCTTCACCATCTCTTGCAGGCCGGGTTCATAGATAGGGATGCCCCCGTCTTCCAGAATCTTGATCTTGGACGGGTCTACATCCAGGCACAGCACATCGTTGCCCACATCGGCAAAACAAGCGCCCGACACCAGGCCCACATAGCCGGTTCCAATCACGGTAATTTTCATCACTCACTCCCTCTTAAATTTAAACAAAATAGGTCTCTAGCCCTTATGGAATATGCGCAAGCAGCTTCTCTTTTGATAGCAATATGGCGTCCACATAGTCCTTGGTAAAGCGGTGCACTTCGCTAGACGCCTGTGCCTCTGGCAGCGGCCACCAGCGCAGGGCGCTGTGTTGGGCGTCTGCTGCGGCCAGCTCGGTGCCGGCGGGCAGCTGCACCAGGTTGCCCATCACCACATAGTGGGTAGACACGCCCGCGTCGCCTGCAAAACAGTCGGCATAAAAATGCTCAAACGCACCCATGTGCACCGGCGGCTGGGGCAGGGTGGCCAAGTCTAGCCCCAGCTCGGCCTGCGCTACCCGCGTTAGCGCCGCCTGCATGGGCTCGTTTTTGCGAATGCGCCCGCCCGGCACAAACCAAAAGCCCTGCGCCGGCCGGTTGTTGCGCAGGCCCAGCAAAATCTCGGTGCCGCCGCGCACCACCACCAGGTCCATGGCCACCAGCGGCGCAGCATCCACCACGCCCAAAAACACTTCTTTACTCAGCATGGCGGTGCGTGAGCAGTTGGCGGGCCGCGCCCGCAATGAACAAGGTGTTGGTTACCAAATAACGCTTCCACAAGCGCCGGGGTTCTGACACCAGGCGGTGCAGCCACTCCAGGCCCGCGTTTTGCATCCACAGCGGCGCGCGCTGAATGGTGCCCGCGTGGTAATCAAACGCAGCGCCCACCCCCACCATCACCGCCTGAATGTGCCCGCGGTGCGCCGCCATCCACAGCTCTTGCTTGGGGCAGCCCAGGCTCACCCACACCGTACCCGCGCCCGATTTATTGATGCGCTCCACCACCGCAGCGTCCTCAGCGTCGGTAAGCGCCCGAAACGGCGGCGAGTACGCCCCCGCCACCCGCAGTGCAGGAAAAGCCGCCGCCAGCTTGGCCTGCAGAATGGTCAGCGTGTCTTCTGCACCGCCATACAGGTAGATCGACTCGTTGCGCTGCGCTGCCTCTGCACAGTATTTCCACATCAGGTCCGGCCCGTTGATGCGCTGCTGGCTTGTAAACCCCAGCTTGCGCATCATCCACGCCACCGGGGCACCGTCGGGCGTGGCCATGTCGGCCTGCGCCACCACCGTGCCAAAGGCCGCGTCTTGCCCGGCCGTCACCACCGAATGCGCGTTGCAGATACACACATAACGACTCTCTTGCGCTGCGGCCCAGGCGCCAATGCGCGACAGCGCCGTGGACCAATCCACCGCATCAATAAAGGCGCTCAACACCTTGTGCCCTGTTTTAGCCATGCACTGCCGCCTCAATGCCATCGGCAAACCGCTGCACCATGTTTTCCAGGGTGTAGTGCTCACTGTCGGCCAGGGCGCTGGCCTTCATGCGTGCCAGCCGGTCCGTGTCTTCAATCACGTCCAGCACCGCCTGGCTATAGGCCTGCGGCGTGTCGTCGCCGTACACCCCGTTTTCGCCATCGCGCAGGTAGGCCACTTCTGGCGAATGGCGGGCCGTGCGGGTAGTCATCATCACCATACCCGCGCAAAACGCATCCACAATGTGCAAGCCCACCAGGCCGGGGTTCAACATCACGTCCCCCATGCGGAAGTACAACGCTTTCTCGCGCCCCTTGCGCACTCCCAGCAAATGCATCCATGGCCGGGTGGCGGCAGCCTCCCGCATCTCTGGCATAGACGGACCATCGCCAATCACTACCAATGCAAAGTTGGGCATGCGCTGGCGAATCAAATCGGCAGAGGCCACCAGCAAGCCAAGTTTTTTGTCCGGGTAGAGCGATCCGCAGAACACACCCACAGGTGCGTTGCCTGCAATGCCGAGTTGCTGCTTAGCGGCCAGCACCTCATCGGTGGACCAAGACGCCAGATCAGCCTTGAAGCTGCTGGTGTCTATGGCGTTGTCCAGGCAAGTGATTTGTGCAGCGGGGTAGCCCGCTTTGGTCAGAATATCTACCGTCATCCCGGTGTAGGCAAACCACCAGTCCACACGCCGGAGCAAAAAATTCTTCCACTGCTCGCGCAAGCCTGCGGGAGCATCGCTTTGAAAGTTTTTGCCATGGCCCCAGTACCCCACCTTGCGCGCAGACCACAGGCGGCTCAGCAGCAGCGGGTAGTTGGACAAAATGCGGCTTTCTTGCATCACGACCACCAGATCGGCGTCTTTGAGCTGTTTGGGGAAAGGTTGCCAAATGATGTCCCGCTCACCCAGCTCCCAGACCGTGTTCACAACCTTGCGCGCCCAAGCCAAAGTACCTTCGTCCTTTTTTATCGACTCGCGACGAGAGGCTTGTCCGTGCACCAGTTCGATCTGTATCCCTTTGGCCGCACCGGCGGTGCGCAGTTGCTCGAAGAGCTTGGTGCGGTAGTGCAGCAAACGATGCTGAAGAATGACAACTTTTTTCATGGTCTATCTGTTGGTGTGGCCGCTGGTTCAATCACACAGTGGTCGTAACCTCGCTCCGAAAAGGCAAAGCGCCCGCTAAGAATCGCAGCCTCGTGTCGAGCAATGGTTTGCTCGTCAGCAAATCGCAGGGCGACCACCTTGGCAGGCACCCCCGCGGCAATTGAATAGGGTGGAATGTCCTTGGTGACCACGCTGCCCGCAGCAACAACCGAGCCACGACCAATGGTGACGCCTGTCAAAACCACCGCACCAAAACCAAGCCACACGTCCGATTCGATGACGGCCTTGTCCTCTCTGTGTGGGCTGGGGAATCGCTTGCTCCCAATCCACGGTGCATATCGCATTGGAAAACCAACCGCCGTGTAGTCGTGGTCGTTCCTGCCAATGATGGCGACGCGATTGGCAAGCAGACAGTAGTCGCCGATTTCGCAGTTGGCTTCAATATGTACCTGCTTGCCGATATAGACATGGGAGCCAATTTCTATTGAATCAGGTGCCCAAAGTCTAGTGCCTATACCGATATGAATGTTTTTACCAAAGGTCAAGAATTCGCTTTTATTCATAACCAAAGCCATGGTCTGAATTCTTCGAGAAAATGCAATTAATAGAGAAATAATTTTCATCGCTTAGATACTGAATATGAAGTTAACACAGGTGTTTTAAATATTCTTTTTCAAAAAAATGCAAAAGGCCTCAGTAGGTGTGCCGTGAAGCCGCCAAAATAATAAAATGGAGAAGTAAGAAGACGCGCTTCTATGTAAGCAAATGCCAGAATCAATGCTGGCAAGCCCATCAGCAGCGCATTGCGTAATTTTAAAATGGCAATCATAAGAAGAATCAAAATGGCGACACGAAAGAAATCCATGTAAAAATACATTCGCAACAATAGTAGTGGCGCTGGCGCTACTGCGATGATAAATGTCACGTAGGCTGTTAGCGAAGCAATGAGTATTTGCGTGAATTCTTTTAGATCATTTAAATTTTTGCGGAAAAAAAGAAGTACACCAATTAGTAAGGTATCTAACAAATAAATTGAGACTGAAATACGGCCATCATTTTGTTGGGATATATAGTAGTTTTCACCACTTGGTGACAATATTAACCCCCCCCCAAGTACACCACCGCACAGCACAGTTAACGGTAGCCAATGCTTTATTGGCATACGAATTTTTATGACGCACCATGCAGAGAAAATAATACAAAGCGCAGGAAACGCTGCAGAGTTGTGTGTAAGTAATGCAAGTCCAACAAAGAGCCAGCCTGTTTTCTTATCTTTTGCCCACAGCATGGCGAGGCCCATAAAAAGAAATGATGCAGCGATTTCTTGTCTGACCAATTGCGCAGTTAATGTAAAAGTGATGCCTACAGAAAGTGGAATCCAAGTAAGCAATACGGCTTCAAATGGTGATTTGATACGGCCCTGCGCTAGCTTAGCTATACCAACGGCTACGCTACCGTAAATTATTGAAGTAACAACCAGCGCCAAGACAGAAACGGAGCCAAGCGAAATACGCGAAACCATGGCAGAGATCGTGTGATAAACGGGCTCACTTGATTTAATGGTCATGCCATTAAAGATATGCCCTAAATAGCTAGTGAGCGGCATTTCCTCAAGCCAGCGGTAGTGGGTGGTGTACCAGAGCCAATCATTCATTGGCACTTTTTCCATATTCATCCAACCAAAAATGAATATGACATTAACTGCAGATATTGCGATGGTTGCGCTAGGGTTTTTTGGTAAAAATGCCATAAGCATCAACCATAGGAACAAAAATAGTGCAGGTAGATATAAACTAAAAATGACGCTACCGATTAATACTGTCGCAGTTAATGCTGTTGTAGCTATCTTTTTTAAAATAGATGTATTAAATACTTTTGAACTAAGAATTTTTCCCGTGATTGTGGTGACTGATTTGTAGTAAGCCGTGTTCATGGAATATCCTTGGTGGCTTCACGCGGAGTAACACTCTCGGAGCTGCTGGTAAGCTTGGCTCGAAGCAGCAGGAATTCTTGTGGTGTGAGTGATTTCGTTCTATCTTCTAAACCAATAGGTTGTGCGATATACGTTGTGCCAATTTTTATTGCACCTTGAGCTGGCTGTTTTATGGTGTATGACGTAATGCATTCCGTAAAAATATTGTCGTTAGCAACATTGTTGCCGGCATGTCCTAAAGCCTGTGTACCGTTAGCCAATAAATCCGGGTAGCGAGCTGTGTACTCAGGCCCCGCACCGTTTACATCGATAAAGCTTTTGCGCAAACTAGGGTTTGCCAGTGCTCCCCGGAGCTCGATTTCCCGGGTACCTCTTGAATCAAGATAAATACCATCACTGCAACCCAGAAATACATTTCCCTCCACCTTATTGTCACGTCCCCCACCAATCATTACGCCTCTATGGCTGTTTATGATTAGATTTTCTTTGACAATGATTCCGCTGGCTTGGTCGTCCAAATATATTGCGTTTGCACCGTACTTGCTTTTAGGCATGCCCAAGTTGCGTAAAAAATTGCCACGAATAATCGTTCCACGTTCGGTCCAGTCTTGTCCTGTGTAGATTGCTCCGGCGTCATCTGTTTCCAGCACAAAACGCTCAATCAAGTTGCCTTCGATGAGGTGGTCATTTCCATGGAAAAGTATGGCCGCATGCGGGCCATCGCTGAGTCGGCAGTTGGAAACTTCGTTTCCAACGCCTGCAATCCCAACGGCTACTTTGTAGGATTTACTCAGACGTCCAACTCTTTCGACAGTGCAATTTCGAACGGCCACGCGCCCAGGACTCAAGGTGATGCGATTGCCTCCACTTATGGAAACTCCGCCGGCACCAGTGTCAGCGACAGAAAGATCATTGGCGACAACGTTTCTGCCATTCAAACGTATTCCAACCCCTCCACTATTGCGTATGTGGATCCCTTTTAGGGCGATATCCAAGCCTTCATCCACTCTGATAGCGTTGTCCCGGAAGCTCGTAAATCCAATATCTTTGACGAGTACATTCCAGACTTTATTGAAGACAATACCTTCCAGTGATTTGGAAACTTCAAAGTTAGTGCTTGCCTGATTGGCTTCTGGGAGCACATATATAGATTGACTTTCGGGGTCATAGGCCCATTCACCCGGGGTGTCGATATCGCTAAGTGCATTTTCAAACCAAACCCGCTGACCTATCTTGACGCCGTAGCTAGGCAAATTCTGCAAAAACCGAACCCCTGACACATCGATAGCGCCTGCCCTGAGTGTCTCGTCTGCCCAATCGTGTGCAAAGTAGCCGCCCAGCATCAAAGCAGGCTCGGTGGCATAACGGCGAACATCCTGTCCGCGTACAGTGAACCTTACGCCCCCAAGTTCTTCAACAGTTGCAACCGCTCCAAAGCCAGTGTTTGGCCAGCGAGACCGTGGCAATCGATTTCCATTGGAAAATAATTCGAAGTCAGGCAAAACAGATTTGCCAAATCGGTATTCGGACAGTTTCTCTGGGGGCGTGATACCAAGATTTTTGAGTGAGATTCCTACAACGCCTTGTTGCAGTTTTTTATTAGCTCTGTCACCTTCTGGCAGTGTCGCCGTCGGTGCCGTCACCGCACCAGAAACGACGGTTTTGCTGGCGCCAAGTCCTTCAATTGTCAGCTGCCGTCCGCCGCTTCTCCATGCCGTTGCGTCTATGACGATAGGGCTTGCTAGCCTGTGTAGGCCTTCACCAAGACGCACCAATACATCTTCCGAAGCATGTCCCTGCGCATCGCGTTTCACGTTCTTGCGAAGCCAGTCGGGGAGTGCACTCAGAGGAATACACGCTGAGAGTGCAGTTGCAACTGGCTCGGGAGTGATACAAATCTCTTGAGCTGACCATGCTTTGCTCGCCGTAGCAAGCACAGATGCAAATATCGCTATCGAAGCGGCTTTTCGAAGCTCGCTCGCAAGCCCTGCATTGATGTAGCTCGGGTTGGGCATGCTTGTCCGCATCGTTGTATTTTCGATTTGGGCTGCATCCTCGTTAGATGCAACGCTATGGCGAGTTGAAAAGCGAGTCATCTTTATTCCGCAAGTGGCCACTATTTTGTTGACCGACTTTTATAAAAACCGAGGACGAGGCTTAGGTACGGCCAGACAAAGTAGAGTGGCCATACGGGGCCAGCATGCCGACTTGTAAGCGCCAGCCAAGAGCGCCAAGGCAAACCTTTGCGATGCATCATGAGTGTCCAGCGGCGTCGCAATGGCAAGCTGGAATCCATATACGTACCAACTAATGAGTTATTGCTGCACGTTCCGTAGATACCGGGCGCCACCCAAACTGATGCACCGAGTTTGTTCGCCCGTAATGCGTAGTCTGTGTCTCCCATGGCGTGCTCAAACACTGGATCTAAGTTGCCCACCACTTCCACAGCCTGTTTAGACAAAAGAACCAAGTTGCCATTCATTGCATCACAACGCTGGGCTACATTCGTGGGCTGCATACGCGCGAAGCGCATACGTTTCAAGCCTGCGAGCCGAATACATCCACCATAGGTCAAGGCGCCTGTGCTTTCATCGACGGTGCTGCCTACCACCACAACCGGCTTGCCGACAGCCGCGCGCAATTGCTGCTCTGTCTCAATAAGCCTTGCGAGCGCATTCGGCTGCAGCATGGTGTCGTCGTTAAGCCATACATAGAGGTCGGGGTTGGATCGTTGGGCAATCTCAAACGCCTGGTGCATACCACGGCACCAGTACAAACTTTCTGCAGAGCGTTCAACGCGCACCCAAGGGTACTTCTCAGTCAAGGCCTCTGCTGTGCCGTCGGAGCTTCCGTCGTCTACTACTACTGCTGTTAAATCAATACCAGAAGGCAGTACGTTAGCTTGGAGTGCAGCAAAACAAGCGAGAGTTTTTTCCTTGCGATTAAAGCAGGTCAGTAGTATGCAGACACGTTGTTTAGCTACTTGCGGAAAATTAGTGCTTTGCAATATCTTTGACATATAAATTTATGAAGTCACTTATGAGCAAGCGCGATGTTGTTAGTAACTAGCGATTGATTTTTTTTTGAATGCATACTTGTTGCATCGATATATTTACAACCTGCAGCAGGTTGCTGTCATTCCACAACCCCTTTGGTGGCCGAGTTCGTGTGATCCGTTGGCCAAGCTGATATTGCAGCTTTATAAATTGCAAAAAATTCGTTAGTGACTGCGGTTGTCGTGAAACGATTTTTTATGGAATCGATTCCACTGCTGGAAGATGCTGCATATCTTTGTGCAGATAGCGCTTCAACTAGTGCTGCAGCTATATCGTCAGAATCCCTGATGTTGCATAGCATGCCGCTGTCTCCAACCACCCAGGGGACAGCACCGCTAGCGTTACCCGCCACAACTGGTAGTCCCATTGCCATCGCCTCGGCAATCACCATGCCAAACGACTCTTCGATGGATGTGTGCAGAAGGAGGTCATGTCTTGCTAATTCTTTTAATAGCTGTTTGTGCTGCACTGCGCCGTGAAAATGCATGCCATTTTCAATACCTTTGGCTTTGCACCAAGTCTCCGCAGTTTGATTGGGACCAAAGTCGTTGCCATACAGGTGCATTGTTGCGCCGGGCATCTTTATCTTCAGTTTGGTGAATGCAAGTAGACCCGGTTCAGGATTCTTCCGCGCATCCCATCCATTGCAAACCATCACGATGGTTGGGCGGTTATTGGACTGTCTGCGCTCGGCAAGCGCGAGCGCACAATCGTCAACTGGATTTGGTATGACTTGAACTTTGCATCTAGTTATGGGTTGAATCTTGTCTCTAAGATACGGTGAGACAGTAGTCACGTAATTTGCTCTTCTAAGCACATTTTTAGCAATTAATGTGCGAAGCCATCGGTATGCACAAATAGTTAATTTTTCACTATTAGAGATTCTTGCAATATCGAATGGAGAGTCATGACTGGTAATTACATGAGGATATTTCACTGAAATTGCTGCGGCACCAAATTCATACGCCCAATGGGCATGTACCACATCAGGTTTCGCTTCATTTATTGCGGCAATAAGTAGACGTTTTTCAAGAGCAAAGAGATCAACTATTCGACCTGGCATAAAACGATTGGGCGCCCATGCTCGCGGGCGCATCACACAATAACTTATCGAAAAATTGGGTCCATATGCTTTGACGAACCCTTTTTCATCTAGTGCGATGTCTTTAGATAAGGTAATAGCAGAAACCGTATGTCCTCTTTCTATCAAACTCCCAATCAGTGAAGCAAGTAGAGGTGCGCCCGAATAGCCAACAGGTAGTTTTTCATGAGATCCATTTAAATATTGTTGAATATCATTCGTGGCTATTGGTCCGACAATCGCAATGTGCATAAAAATACAGCCCTAATTAGTCTAGTAGCTTTATAACTCTGGCCGGGTTGCCTGCGACTACGCAATTTGATGGAATGCTTTTTGTGACAACCGATCCGGCGCCGATAACAGAATTTTCACCAATGGTTACTCCTTTTAATATGATGGAGTTTGCGCCAATGAATACGTTATCTCCTATTTCGACGGGCGATGATGCTATCGCATCTTGGTTCGTCGTGTAACGCCTTTCCTTTGAGCGCGAAGGATGAAAGTCAGAGTCGGATATTGTTACATTGGCTCCAATTAAACATCTGTGTCCGATTTTCACAGATAACGCTGAGCAAATGCTGCCGCCGCTGATGCCTGTATGGTCACCTATAACAATACAGGCTCCCTCTCGTAGCGTGCGAATAACTGTTGGATGATTGACCCCTAGCGCTGTGTAAAAGGATGATGAACAAATAGTACTTGCATTGCCGATTTGAATAACACTATTTTTGAATAAAGAGATTATGGGTTTTCCATAGAACTTGATATTCACTCCTAGTAATACACCTGAATAGCGCAAAGTTGGGGCGATTGTTGCAATCCACCATATTTGCTTCGCATAAGTTGGGAACTTGTTAACGCGCATTAACTTTCTAAATATGCTATTTAGCATTGTTGTCGCTTGTTGGGTTAATAAATTTATGCAGTATTTTCAGGAGATTCGATCTGTTTCTATTGTTCGTAATCGTATTCATAAATTCATCTCCAATTAAAGAGCGTGGGTACGTCCTTAAAATGAATAGGCTGCTAATTAGCAAAATGGTGAGTTTAATTATCTCTTTGAACCAACTCGACTCTAGTTGAAGTGTTAGGGTGTGGTTTATTATGGTTTCTATGAAAATAACCATGCATGTCATGATCGCTCCACCCTTTGACGCTTGAATTAAACTTTTCGTACTTAACTTTAAATGCTGATAAAGAACTGAATAAACTAATCCAAAGCGGATGAAGTAGATTACTGGAATGATCCAAACTGCCACATTAAGTGGATATGACTTAAGAAAAAATAATCCAGATAACAAAAATATTGCTGAAATTAGTTGAGGTTTGAATTCGCTTTCGGGCCTGCCTATGGCCCATAGTAGAGGTCCAGTTATCGATAGGAGAACATAGAAAGGGATTGCAATGCAAAATGCTGCAAAAAGTGGTCCAGCATCTAGCCACTTATCGCCATAAAGTAAATTAATGATTAGATTGGCTTTGAAGGCAAGAAAAGTGGCTAGAGGAAACGTAAGGAGGCTAGTGGCTGTAAGCAGTAAGTTGTAGCCCTTACGAACTTGATTTGGATTTTCTTGAGCTCGCGATGCGGATGAAAAAGTCACTGCTTGTAGTGAATTCACTAGCAGTGATACAGGCACTCTAGACAAATTTGCTGCTGCTGAGTAATTGCCTAGCGCGGTGATTCCCCACTGGCGGCCAATGAAAAAACGGTCAAGGCTTTCTATAGACCAGTTAGCGACATTGGTTGCTAAAACTCCAAAGCCAAATTTTCGCAATGAAGAATCGCCATGAAGTGTTGGTTTCAAGCTGTGGCGAACGATACTGTAGCCAGCTATTAAGGTGATAAGTGTTTGCGCTAAAAAACCAATGACCAGACTCCATACGCCAAGACCTAAGAGAGCTAAGCCAATGGCAATTACGCCAAATCCAATTACATAGGCAGTTAACTGAATAATTTGGTTGCGCTTCATGTCCAGATTTCTGCGCAGAATCGAAGCACTTATATTCGAAAGCGCCTGCAGCGAAACTATTGGGCCGCAGGCCATTATTGGCCAAGTCAGGCTAGCGTCACCCATGGCACGCGCAATCCATGGAGCCAAAAATACTATCGAGGTGCAGGTTGCAGTTGATAGTAAAAGTACCCATCCAAGTACATAAGAAACATCTTTGTCTTGAATTTCTTTCTTTTGCACTAATGCTGCCCCAAAACCACTGTCAGCTAGGAGCCATCCAATCCCGATAACTATAAGTACTGCGGCATATTGTCCGAAGACGACTGGCCCTAGCATTCGTGCCAGAAATACTTGAATAACGAGTTGAGCTGCAATTTTTCCTGCAGCACCGAAATAGCTCCAGAGAACTGCATGCACACTTCGGCGCGCCAAGTCATGTTGCATGAATTCTCTAAGTTGGAGTGGTATCTGTCTGGAAGTCTTGGTAGGCAACTTTCAATCCAGCCTCAAGGCTGGTGGGCGCTTTCCAACCCATGCTGTTAAGCCGGGTTACGTCCATAAGTTTGCGTGGTGTGCCGTCGGGTTTGGTGCTGTCAAAGACGATGCCACCGTCGTAACCCACAACAGCTTGAACCGTTTGCGCCAGCTCTTTGATGGTGACGTCGTTGCCCACTCCAATGTTGATAAGCGGGGGCTCAAATTTCCCAGACTTCGATTCGTCACTGCCCAGCAAGTGCTCGTACTGGTCATCGGGGAGTTGCATCAGGTAAACGCAGGCATCTGCCATGTCGCTGCTGTACAAAAATTCGCGCTTGGGGGTGCCGGTACCCCATACCGTGACGGTGGGGACGCCGCTGACTTTGGCTTCGTGAAACTTGCGGATCAGTGCAGGGATGACGTGGCTGTTGTCGGGGTGGTAGTTGTCGCCCGGGCCGTACAGGTTGGTAGGCATGGCGGCCAGGTACTTGGTGCCGTACTGGCGGTTGTAGCTCCAGCACATTTCCACGCCTGCAATCTTGGCCAATGCATAGGGCCGGTTGGTGGGCTCCAGCGGGCCGGTGAGCAGGTGCTCTTCCTTCATGGGCTGGGGGGCCAGCTTGGGGTAGATGCAGCTAGAGCCCAAAAACAGCAGGCGCTTGACCTGGTTCACATAGGCGGCGTGGATGATGTTGCTTTGGATGAGCAGGTTGTCGCGGATGAACTCGGCCGGGTAGATGTTGTTGGCCAAAATGCCACCCACCTTTGCTGCAGCCAAAAACACGTAGTCTGGCTTTTCTGCTGCAAAGAAGGCTGCGGTGGCGGTTTGGTTGGTCAGGTCCAACTCTGCGTGCGTGCGCAGCAGCAGGTTGGTGTAGCCCGCTGCTTGCAGGTTTTGCACAATGGC
This sequence comes from Rhodoferax sp. TS-BS-61-7, assembly GCF_002943465.1. Lineage (GTDB taxonomy): Bacteria > Pseudomonadota > Gammaproteobacteria > Burkholderiales > Burkholderiaceae_C > Allorhodoferax. Next base: position 149,568 of record NZ_PTQY01000003.1, on the reverse strand, counting down.
AGAGCCCACCAGGCCGCGGTGGCCCGCCACGTAGATTTTTGCGTTCTTGTCCATACGGCTGGGGCTTACTCGTGGTGGTCGTAGGTTTGAAAGCCGGCCAGCTTGACCAGTGCGTCACGCTTGGCGCTGGTGAAGTCGGCTTGCACCATTTCTGCCACCAGTTCTTGCAGGCTGGTGGTGGGCACCCAGCCCAGTTTTTCTTTGGCCTTGGTGGGGTCGCCCAGCAGGGTTTCCACTTCGGTGGGGCGGTAGTAGCGGGGGTCCACTTTCACAATCACATCGCCCACTTTGCACTTGGCTTCAGAGCCGGTAATGGCCACCACGGTGCCAATTTCGTTTTCGCCTTCGCCAGTCCAGGCGAGTGTGATGCCCAGCTCTGCCGCGGCAAACTCCACAAACTGGCGCACGCTGTATTGCACACCGGTGGCAATCACAAAGTCTTCGGCGTGGTCTTGCTGCAGCATGAGCCATTGCATTTCTACATAGTCACGGGCGTGGCCCCAATCACGCAGGGCGCTCATGTTGCCCAGGTACAGGCAGTCTTGCAGGCCCAGCGCAATGCGGCTGATGGCGCGGGTGATTTTGCGGGTAACAAAGGTTTCGCCGCGCAGGGGGCTCTCGTGGTTAAACAAGATGCCGTTGCAGGCGTACATGCCATAGGCTTCGCGGTAGTTCACCGTGATCCAGTAGGCATACATCTTGGCCACGGCGTAGGGGCTGCGGGGATAGAAGGGGGTGGTTTCCTTTTGCGGAATTTCTTGCACCAGGCCATACAGCTCGGAGGTAGACGCTTGGTAAAAGCGGGTCTTTTTCTCCAGGCCCAGGATGCGGATGGCTTCCAGAATACGCAGGGTGCCCATGCCATCGGCGTCTGCGGTGTATTCGGGCGATTCGAATGACACGGCCACATGGCTCATTGCGCCCAGGTTGTAAATCTCATCGGGTTGCACCAGTTGGATGATGCGGATGAGGTTGCTGCTGTCGGTCAGGTCGCCGTAGTGCAGCGTGAAGTTGCGGGCCGACACATGGGGGTCTTGGTACAGGTGGTCAATGCGGTCGGTGTTAAAGCTCGATGCGCGGCGTTTGATGCCGTGCACCTCGTAGCCTTTTTTGAGCAACAGCTCTGCCAAATAAGAACCGTCTTGGCCTGTGACGCCGGTGATAAGTGCTACTTTTTTCATGATGCGTTGGGTGTAGAAATGCCTGAAAGAAATTTACGGTGTGATGCGGGAATGGCTGCTAACAAGTCGGTCACAAATTGCGCTTGCAACTTGTAAGCCAGCTCGGTGTCGCGGGTGATGGAGGAGACGCGGAAGATCAATCCGTCGGGAATTTGGCCCTGAAAACCATAACGAAGCTGAGCCAGTTTGGTTTCTGTTCCGCCTTGCACCACCGCGTCGCCAATGGTAGCCCAGTAGGTAAGGGGTTCTTTGCGATTGCCCAGCTCGGTTTCAAGCCGTTTGACGCGGATAGGGCCAAGGTTGGTGGGCAATGTTCCGAACTGGCTGGAGGTGACTTTAAAGCCTTGGGCGGGGTAACAAACGTCGGGGTAGTGCAGTGCCAAGCCATCGCTTTGGTTGTTGCCATACGCAATGGACAGCATGACGATGCCGCCATCGGGCCGCACATAGGTGCGCGACAGGGTTTGCGAGTAAAGCTTTTGCAGTAGCTCAGTTTGCTGGGGGTTGATCACCAACCTGCCGGAGCTTTGGAGCTCGCGCCATTCGCCAAATTGGGTGGGGATGATGGTTTCGAGCTTGGTATCGCCCCGGGAGGCGGCCAGCAGTTCGGTGGGTTTGATGGTAGTGGCTGCGATGCTGGTGGCAACCATGAGCACCAGGGCCAGCCAGCCTTTGATTTGTCGGTTCATCATGTTGCTACCCGTGATGTGTGTGCCTTGGTGCGTGCACGGAACGCTTCAAAGGTTTGCAGCACGGTGTCAAAGCCAATGATGAGCAGCAGCGCACTGAGAAAGAGCACCATGCCCGCAAAGCCGTGCAAGAAACCTTGGCCCGCTTCGTCGCCAAAGTGGTAGGTGATGAGGCTGAGCGCCATAACGCGAATGACGTTGGCCGTGAAGGAGATGGGCACGATAAGGATGGCCAAGCCGACGTTGCGCACGAGGGAGTCGCGCCGCACGATGTTGAGGTACAGCAGGCCCAAGGCTTCTAGCGTTAGCAGGGTGTGCAGGCCTGCGCAGGCGTCTGCCACCAGCAGCATGTATTGGCCAATTTGCAAAATGACGCCATTGCGGCCAATGGGGTAGCCCACCCAAAACAGCACCTGCTCGGCCACATACGACACGGCCATCTTCATGGGCATGGTTACGGTGTCTACCACCGCACCAGGCAGGGGCACCATAAACAGCATGAAGAAGAGCGCAAACCACTGTGCCTTCAGGGCCTTGGGGCCCAGGTTGAGCAGTGTGATGCTGACCAGCAGCCAGAGGACGGAGCCGACCTCGAAAATCAAGATGTCTTGTGAGCGACCCAGCGCATACAGCAGCAGGCCGAAGGCAAAAACAGGCCAGCCCCAGGCGCTAGGTTTTTCGCCATGGCTGGCGGTCAGCATGTCGGGCCAGCCACGGTAGATGAGCCAGCACGAGATGCCTAGCACTATGGGGCCGTGCATTTGGGCGTCACTCGCCCAAATGCCGGTGAACAGGTCGTGCAAAGTTGGCAGGTACAGCGCGGCCAGCCCGAGCATGACCGGGAGCCAGGCCAGCAGCTCGGCCTGCAGGGTGGGTTTGCCGCGGTAGATGCGGGGCATGGTGGCGCTCATGCGTCGTTGAGCACGGAGCCCACCAGTGCAACGCCGCTGTCTTGCAGGCGCCGAGCCAGTTGGTTGGCCTGGGGGACCAGGCTTTTGTTTTTGCGGGCCACCAGCAGGGCTGCGCCAGCACGGGCGGCGGTCACCTCTGCGTCGGCAAATTCGGTGCCGGCGGGGGTGTCGATGATGATCACATCAAACTGCTGGCTGGCAATGCGGAGCAGGTCGCCAAAGGCGGGGCGGCCCAGCAGCTCTTGGGGGTTGGGCGGGGTGGCACCGGCGGGCAGCACGGCCAGGCCGGGCAGGCCGGGCACGAGCTGGGCCACTTCAAGCCCCGCACGGTTGGCCAAGATGCCAGACAGGCCGGCGCTTTTGCCAAGCTTGAACAAGGCGTTTTGCGCACGCGCAGGTTTGGCGCGCAGGTCGGCGTCTATCAGCAAGGTGCGCTCGCCTTGTTGGGCAAACACGATGGCGAGGTTGGCGGCAATGAAGCTGCGGCCTTCGCCGCTGCCGGGGCTGACGATGGCGATGACTTTGTGCGCGGGGTCGGTGTTAAACCAGCGCAGCATGAGCTGGCTGCGCACGGCGCGCAGGTTTTCGCCCACACGGCTAAAGGGTTTGTAGGCGGCTACCAGTTCGTGGCTGACGGAGTCGTCTTGGTCGCTAAGGTAGGCGTAGTCAAACTGTTTGCTCAGGGCAAAGTCGATGTCGTCTTTGGTCAGCACCTTCAGGGCCAGGGCGGCGTCGCCAAACTGCACTTTGTCGGCGTGCTGGCGCTCCACAATGCGGGCGGCATCGTCTTGGCTCAGGCGGCCGGTGGCTACCAAAATGTCGCCAATGGTTCTAACCTGGTTCATGCGCTAACTCCAATGGCGGTGCGTTTAAACATGCCCGATGCCGAGCTGATGGCGCCCAGTACGGGCAGTTCCAGGGCTTCGACCAAATCTTCGGTAGAGCGGACGCGGCGGTTCATTAGCTCCAGCAGCAGTGCCAGACCAACCCCGAGCAGGGTGCCCAGGAAGACGGACACCAGCACATTCAAAAACACCCGTGGTTTGGATGGTGCGGGTGGCGCAATGGCAGGGTTAAGCACCGCAATATTGGTTTGGTTGGTTTGGCTCTCAATATTGGTTTGCGAGGCGCGTTGGCTCACGATCTCGAACGCGCGCTGGGCGGATTCGATGTCGCGGCGCAGCACGTTCAGCTCATCGCGCTGTTTGTTGAGCACGAGCACGCGGGCTTTTTGGGTGGCCAGGGCGCCTTGCAACTGGGCTTCGCGCTGTTTGCTGACCTGGTAGGTGGTTTCAATGGAGCTGGTGATCTTGCGGGTTTCGGCGTCTAGCTGGGCGCGCAGTGCGCCCAACTCAGACTCGGTGCGCTGGATTTGGGGGTGGTTGGCACCGAGGTTGACTTTGCTTTCGGTGAGCTTGGCTTCCAGGCGGGCAATGTCGGCTTTCAGGCCGTTGACCAGCGGGCTTTGCATGACTTCGGCCAGGGTGTCGGCTTTGGTGCTGCTGCGTTTGCTTTGGCTGTCGGTGGTTTGGCCTTGCACGCCGGTGAGCTGGCTGCTGGTTTCGTTGAGCTTGGCGGTTTCAAAGTCTAGGCGTTCGTCGGTGCTGGTAATGCCGTTTTGCTGCTGGTAGTCAGACAGGGCTTGCTGGGCTTTCTCCAGCTTCTCGCGGGCGGTTTTGGTTTGTTCGTCAAAAAAGGTGGCGTACTGACGGGCTGGGGCTACGCGCAGGTCCAGGTTCACGTCGATATAGGCCTGTGCAAAGGCGTTGGCCACGGCGGCGGCAAAGTCGGGGTCGGCACCGGTGTAGTTGATGCTGATGACGTTGCTTTCGCGGCTGGGTTTCACGTCCAGGCTTTTTTGCAGCAGCGATGCCAGCCAGTCGCGCAACTGGCCTTTGCCTTGGGTGGCTTCGCGCCACTGGGCCTGAATGGCCGGGCTGTTTTCCATGCCCAGGCCTTTGACCACGGCTTGGGCCACACGGTCGCTGTTGATGATGTCAACCTGCGTGGCCATGTAGCCGGGGGCCATCATGCCTTGGAGCATGAGGCCGCTTACGGGGTCGGGGGAACGCACGTCCACCACCACGGCGGCGCTGGCGGTGTATTGCTTGGCCATGAGCATGCTCACCACGACGGTAGTAGCCACGGTGAGTGCAAAGGCGAGCAGCGCAATCTTCCAGCGGGCCCGGAGGATGAGTAGAAACTGTTGAAGTGTCATAACGGGGGCCGGGTTTAGAAGATGCTTTCTTTGACGTAAATCACGTCATTGGGGAGCACGGGGTCGGTGAGCTGGGGTTCGAGCTGTTGAATGCCGCCGCTGTCTTGTTTGCGGTGCAGGCGCAGGCGCTTTTCGGACCCGCGGGCGTTGGGGCCGCCGCCTTGCGCCAGGGCTTGCATCACCGTCATGCCGCGTTCAATGCGGTAGGAGCCGGAGCGCTGGGCTTCGCCATAGATGTAGAACACCGGGGCGCGGTGCACGTAGATGGTGTCGCCGCCTTGCAGGAGCATGTTGTCTTGCAGTTTTTCTGCCAAAAAGATGGAGGGGATATCCACCTCTTTGCGGAACAGTTTGCCGTCGCGCACGCCGGTGACGATGGCTATGTCGTCGCCCCCCGATGTGGCACCACCGGCGTTGGCCAGCATGTCGCTGAGGCGGGTGTTAACCGTCTCTAGCGGAAAGCGGCCGGGGCGGGCTACTTGGCCCAGCACCGAGACTTGGTTGCCACGGATCTGGATGAGTGCGATGTTGACTTGGGGTTTTTGGATAAAGCCGCCGGTCTGCAGGGCATCGGCAATTTTCTTTTCGGCCGCGGCCACAGAGAGGCCACCCAGCTCGACCGCGCCAATGAGCGGGTAGGTGATGCTGCCACGCTCGGAGACGCGGGTTTCGATGGTGAGGTCGGGGTTTTGGAAGACCTGCACGCGAATGGTGTCGCCCGCGCCCAGCGGGTAGTCGGCCTGGCCTTGGGCGTGGGCGCCCAGGCTGGCCAGTGCCAGCAGGGCAGTGGCCAGAAAGCGGGGGAGGCGAAATGTTGTCATGGGTGGTACCTGGTGGGCTGGGGTTTATTTCAAACCGGCCACGCCTTTTTCGATGGTGGATTTGGCGGCGGCTGCGTCGGGTGCAGGCGCGGCAGCGGGGGCGGCCACGGGTGCTGTAGCTGCGGCAGGCGCGTTGGCAAACTCGCCCATGTAGGTCACTTTGGTAGAGGCGCGCAGTTGCTTGAGGTTGGCGTTGACGGCTTCACCGGCGCGCTGGTTGAGCAAAAACTGTTCGATGCGGGGCAGGGCAGCCTCTTGCGCCACGGGGGCAGACTGGGAGGACACCACGCGCAGCAGTGTGATGGTTTGGGGGGCCTCTATCAGCGTGCTTTGGCCGTCTTTCAGGGCGTGGATGCGGGGCAGAATTTCGAGCGGGATTTGCTCTGCAGCGCGGGTGGCGCTGCCGCCGCCAAACTGGATGTTTTTGCCTTTGAGCAAAGCAGCCGCTTCTTCAATGGGGCGGCCCGCGGTGGCCAGGGGGCGCAGTGCATCGGCCACGCCTGCAGCGTTGGGCACCACAATTTCTTGCACGTTGTAGATGCGGCGCTCGCTGAACAGGGCGGGGTTGTCGGCAAAGTACTTTTTGGCTTCGTCTGCAGTGGGCTTGGGGGTGGATGCGGTGATTTGCTGGATGTAGGCGCGCGCCAGGATGTCGCGGCGGGCGGCTTCAATTTGGCCCACGACTTCGGGGGAGCGGTGCAGCTTGTTTTCGGTGGCTTGGTCTACGGCGAGTTGCTGGTCAATGAGCTTTTCCAGCACGTCGCGGCCCATGGCTTGCGCGTTGCCAGCGCCAGCGCCGGAGCGGCTGAGCACTTGGTTGATCTGGTGCACCGAGATTTCTTCGGAGCCCACTTTGGCGGCAACTTGGGTGGCAACTTTTTTGTCGTCTTTGTTGCCGCAAGCGGCCAGGCCCAGGGCCATGGCGGCAGCCAGTACGGTGGTGGAGATGTGGCGGGGTGTGATGCGCATGGTGGTGTCTCGGTTTAGTAGGTAATTTGGGCGGTAAAGAGCAGTTGGGTGCTGTCGTAGTCCAGGCCCGTTTGGTTGGAACCGCGCGAAGCACCTTGTAGTGCTGCGCTGAGTGCGAGTTGTTGGTAGGGTTGCCAGTTGATGGAGACCGAGGTGTCGCGGGTGGTGTCGCGCCGGGTGCTGGCGGTGGCGCCTGGCGAGCCCAGGTAGTCGCGCTGGGCCCAGTCGTAGCGCAGGCGCAGTGCAGCTTTGGGGCTGAACTGCCAGACGGGGCCGATGCTGATTTTGTCGGTCTGGCTGTAGTTGCTGTTGGCGGTGGCGTAGGCGTCTAGCGCGTGGCTAAAGCCGACGTTGAGGGCTGTTTTGCCGCTGATGGCCCAGTCCAAGCTGGCGCCGGTGTTGAAGCCGTTGTAGTCGCGCTGGCCGTAGGTGGGGTGGGTGCGGTTGATGTGGGTGAGGTAGAGCTCGGCGCTGCTGTTGCCGCCCAGGGCCCAGCGCAGGCGCAGGTCGTTGTCGAGTTGTTTGAAGTTGTCGTCAAACTGGCCGGCGTTGGGTACGGTGCGGTTGAGGTAGCTGCCGCTACCTAAGCGGGCCACGTAGCTGATGCTGCTGCCGGAGGCAAAAGCGTATTTCACCCCGGCGTTGGCGGTGTTGCTGGTGTAGTCGCTACCGGCCAGCACGGCTTGCTGGTTGGCCTGGCGGGTGGTGCTGATGCCGCCCAGCAGGCGCCAGGTGCCATCGAGCTGGTATTCGGCGTTGAGGCCGGTGCTGGTGTCAATGCGCTGGTTGCGCTGGGTGTAGCTGTTGAAGTCGCTAAAGCTGTTGAGGGTTTCTTTGCGGCTGGAGGTCAAGCTGCCGGTTAGCGCAGGGGTGAGGGCCCAGCGCCATGCCGCGTTGTAGTTGCTGGCGGTGAAGCTGAGGTAGTTGAAGTTTTGGTATTTGTAGTCCACCAGGTTCAGGTCGAACTCAAACTTTTGCAGGCTTTGGTAGGTGTTGAGCCCAAAGCCCACGGTGGTGACGCCAATTTGTTCTGCGGCGCTGTCTTTGCCAATGAGCGCTTGGGTGTTTGCGCTGGAGGGCAGGCGAAACAGGTTGCTGTCGGTCTGCACGGTGTAGCCAGCGGTGAGTACCAGCGGGGCTTCTTGTGCGACGGCCGCACTGGCGCAAGCGCATAGCGCCACGGCAACGTGGAGGGTGGGCTGCGCGCGCATGCTCAGTAGGCCTGCTGGTCTTTGACGACCAAGCGCACGGTTTTCAGGATGATGTGGATGTCCAGTCGCAGGGACCAGTTGCGCAGGTAGTCCAGGTCGTAGTCGATACGGCCTTGCATTTTGTCCAGTGTCTCGGTTTCGCCGCGGTAGCCGTTGACTTGGGCCCAGCCGGTGATGCCGGGTTTGACCTTGTGGCGGACCATGTAGCCCTTGATGAGTTTGCGGTATAGCTCGTTGTGGGCGACGGCGTGCGGGCGGGGGCCCACGATGCTCATGCGGCCTTGCAGCACGTTGATGAACTGGGGGAGCTCGTCGAGCGAGGTTTTGCGCAAGAACGCGCCTAGTGGGGTGATGCGGGAGTCGTTCTTTTGGGCTTGCTGGATGGCGCCGCCGTCTTCGGTAACGGTCATGGACCTGAATTTGTAGACCAAGATTTCTTCACCATCGAGGCCGTAGCGGCGCTGTTTGAAGATGATGGGGCCGGGTGAGCTCATCTTGACGGCGATGGCAATCGCCAGCAGCACGGGGGTGATCATCAGCAGGATGAGCAGGGAAAAGACGACGTCGCTGATGCGTTTGATGGCACCGCTGAATCCGCGGAATGGGGTTTCGCACACCGAGATGACGGGCATGCCGCATACGGCGCTGGGGTGGCCCTGGATCAGGTCGGTGACGAACATGTCGGGCACAAAGTAGATGGAGGCGGTGGTGTCTTTGAGCTCGTCCAATATGGCCAGGATGCGTGGTTGCGAGGCCATGGGCAGCGAGAGGTAGATGACCTGTATGCGGTTTTGCTGGGCAATGCAGGCCAGTTGGTCAATCTTGCCCAAGAGGATGTAGGGGCTGTCGGGGTGCAGGCGGTCGGTGCTGCGGCTGTCGATAAAGCCGGCAAGTTCGATGCGGGAGTAGGGGGAGTCTTTGAGTTTGGTGGCCAGGGCGAGGCCTTGTTCGTTCATGCCCACAATAAGGGCGCGCTGCTTGGGGCCCTGGAGTTTGAGCACCATGGGGGCCACGAGCCGCAGGCCAAAGCTGGCCGCAACTTCGGTGGCCGGTGCGGCCCAGAGCCAGGCGATGAGTGCGTCTTGCGAAAACTCGCGGATGTAGCCGGTGGCATAACCGGTGACGCCCAGGAGGCCTGCGATCCAGATCCAGTTGAGGACGATGTCTAGCAGAACGGTACCAACGCTGGTTTGCAAGCGCGATTCACCCGGAAAGGTGAGTGCGAAGGTGAGCACGGCCAGCAGCAGATAGGCGGGCAAGATGCTGCCTTCGAAGTAATACGCCAAGGCCCAGAGTGACGAGACCAAGGCGGCGGGGCAGACAGCGGATTCGAACAAGCTGAGCAGGTTGTCTTTGCCCAGTGTGGGGTGCTCAACGCCCCGGTTGAGGGCAGCGGCGGAGAGGGTGACGTGGGCTTTAGACATGGTTCATCCACGCTCGAAATTTGCCTACGGCCTGGGCACGGTTGGAGACATCGAGTTTTTTGAAGACGCGTTGCATGTGGTTTTTGACAGTGAACGCGCTGATTTCCAGGATGCAACCGATCTCGGGGTTGGTTTTGCCCAGGGCGACCCATTTGAGGATTTCTGCTTCGCGGTCAGACAGGTCGTGGTCGCCTTTGAGCAGGGCGTCATTGAAGGTGGTGGGGGCGGTTTGCACCTGGGCCTGGTGGGGCAGGTGCTCCACTTGGCGCAATGCAGTGTCGATGTAGGGAAGCACCATGGCCATGGCTCCGCGCTCCATTTCTGTGAACTGCTCTTTGGCGCTAAAGGCGACGTAGAGGCAGTCGTGGCTGCCACGCTCGTCGCGGATGCCGTGCACCGCAGCGGAGCGCATTTTTTGCAATGCCCCCCCCAAAGCACTTTTCAGGCCAGAGTCTTCGAGCAGAAAGCCGCTTTCGCCGGTGTTGAGGCTGAAAGGTTTGTTGCTGAATTCGGTCCAGCGGTTAAACAGCTGAACCAGCAAGGGGGTGATAGCGCCTGCGTGGGAGGCGTGGGAGCGCACGCCGGCCAGGGCCGAGATGATGTCGTGTTGCACGGCGCCGGTAGAAAAATCTCCCCACGCGGCCACCAAAATGTCGTGCGGCAGGTAGCGCTGCATGTCACCCTGAAGCCAGATCAGCACGTCAAAGTGACTGCGCACTTCCACCGAATGGGTGACGACCCGGTGGTAGTGGTGCAGGTCCTCGGAGGAGAGCGAGGGGAAAAATGACATGGGGTGGAGTGGCCGGAGCTTAGGGTTAACGCTAATTACGTAAGAAGTGGCGGATGTTACGGATCCAAATGGACTATGCCTATCCCCCAAACGGGTGAATTTGCTTCAAATGGTGAGATCTCAACAAATAAATGTGAACTAGTTCACATTTATGAGCTTCGTTCAGCCATTTGTGCAAAGGCGCACTGTGGTAGGCGATCAATTCAGGTAGGAGTTGCTGAGAGACCGGATTTTTGAGCCGCTTGTATGACGTGCATGTGACGCCGGTTGGCACTCTTTTTGTATGGTGTTTGCATCTGGTTACGCGCTGTTTAGTCCATATGGACTAGGGGCTGACGCATACACTCACGTAGATAAAAAATGGGAGTTGTGAATGATTTTTGTGACTGGAGGTGCGGGCTACATCGGTTCGCATACCTGTGTGGAGTTGTTGATGGCGGGGCACGATGTGACCGTCTACGACAACTTTTCCAATAGCCAGTGGGAGGCCACGGAGCGCGTGCAGCGCATTGCGGGGCGCACTATGGCTGTGGTGCGTGGAGACATCCGCGATGGAGCTGCTTTGCAGGCGGCCTTGCACGCAAGTGGTGCGAAGGCTGTGGTGCACTTTGCCGGGCTGAAGGCGGTGGGCGAGTCGGAAGCTGAGCCGTTGAAGTACTACGACAACAATGTGCTGGGTACGGTGCGTTTGTTGGAGGCAATGGCGGCTTGCGGGGTGAAGACGTTGGTGTTCAGTTCATCGGCCACGGTGTATGGCGTGCCAGAGGTGCTGCCGTATCGCGAGGACCACCGTTTAAGCGCGACCAATACCTACGGCATGACCAAACTGGTTGTCGAGAACATGCTGCGTGACCTTCATCGCAGTGATGCGGACTGGCGAATTGGCATCCTGCGTTATTTCAATCCGGTGGGGGCGCATAGCAGTGGTTTGATTGGTGAGGACCCGCAAGGCACGCCCAATAATCTGATGCCGTATGTGGCGCAGGTGGCCGTCGGGCGCCGGGAGTTTTTGAACGTGTGGGGCAACGATTACCCCACGCCGGATGGCACAGGTGTGCGCGACTACATACACGTGGTGGATTTGGCTCTGGGGCATGTGAAGGCGCTGGATTACCTGGGCGCGAATACCGGATGCGTTTCTGTCAATCTGGGGGCGGGTGTGGGGCACAGTGTGCTAGATATGGTGCGCTCTTTTGAGGCAGCCAGCGGGCGCCCGGTTCCCTTCAAAGTGGGGCCCCGCCGAGCCGGAGATCTGGATGCCTATTGGGCAGATGCCTCTTTGGCGCAAGCGCTGTTTGGCTGGCGTGTTGAGCGCGGGCTGGACGTTATGTGTGAGGACACTTGGCGCTGGCAGAACATGAATCCGAATGGTTACAAGGGAGAGAAATAAATGGCAAAAGGAATGATTTTGGCGGCGGGGCAGGGTACCCGTGTGCGACCTTTAACCAAGGATTTGCCCAAGCCGATGGTGCCTATTTTGGGTAAGCCGGTGATGGAGTATTTGATCGAGCATTTGGCGCGGCATGGCATCAAAGAGATCATGGTGAACGTGGCTTACCACCACCAGCGCATTGAGCAGTATTTTGGCGATGGCAGCCGCTGGGGCGTAGAGATTGGGTACTCCTACGAAGGTGTGCGCGAGCATGGAGACATCTTGCCACGGCCGCTGGGGTCTGCGGGCGGTATGCGCCACATTCAGGATTTCAGTGGGTTTTTTGACGAGACCACCTTGGTGCTGTGTGGTGATGCACTGATTGATTTGGACATTACCGCCGCCTTGGCGGAGCACAAGGCCAAAGGGGCCATGGCCAGCGTGGTAGCGCTGGAGGTGCCGCGCGAGGAGGTGCAGTCTTACGGCATGGTGGTGGCGGATGCGGATGGGCGCATTCAGTCGTTCCAGGAAAAGCCAAAACCGGAAGATGCCTTGTCGACCTTGGCCAGTACGGGCATCTACATCTTTGAACCAGCGGTGCTGGACAAGGTGCCGGCAGGGCAGGTGTACGACATCGGCTCGCAGTTGTTTCCGCAGTTGGCACAGGACAAGTTGCCGTTTTTTGTGCAAAACCGGCCGTTCAACTGGCTGGACATTGGGCGTGTGAGTGACTACTGGTCGGTGTTGCAACGCGTGCTGAAGGGCGAGATTGACTACATGCGCATGCCGGGCAAGGAGGTGAAGCCGGGAGTGTGGGTGGGGCTCAATACGCAGGTTCCTTGGGACCAAGTCAAGATTGAGGGGCCTGTCTACATCGGCTCCAGTGTGAAGATTGAGCCGGGCTCCACCATCATTGGGCCTGCCTGGATTGGCCATGGCAGTGTGATCCGAACCGGTGCGCGTATTACGCGCGGGGTGTTGTTTGAGTACACGCGTATTCCTGCTGACATGCACTTCTTCGAGATGATTGTGTCGCGCCACTATTGCGTCAATCGGCACGGCGAGACGCTGTACCGTGGCGACGATACGGCCCGCCTGCGCTGGGGCGATGCCCGCGCCTGACCAATAGTTTTTAAATTTCAGGATTACCTATGTTGATTCAACCAGTGGTGTTGTCGGGCGGCTCTGGCACGCGTTTGTGGCCCTTGTCGCGTGAAAAATATCCCAAGCAACTTTTGCCGCTGATTGGTGAAGATTCGTTGCTGCAGGCCACGGTGCGCCGCGTGGAGGGCATTGCCGGCTTAGAGGTGGCCGCGCCGCTGGTGGTGTGCAACGAGGAATACCGTTTTGTGATTGCAGAGCAGTTGCGGGTGATGGGCAAGCCGGGCACGGTGGTGTTGGAGCCTTTGGGGCGAAATACGGCTCCAGCCCTTACCCTTGCTGCGCAAGCAGCTATCAAAAACGGAGCAGATCCGGTGTTGTTGGTGATGCCGGCCGACCATGTGATTGTGAACACCCAGGCCTTTCAGGCGGTGGTGCGACAAGGCGCCACGCTGGCCGCAGCGGGGGCGGTGGTGACCTTTGGCATTACGCCCGATGCACCCGAGACGGGTTATGGCTACATCCAGTCTGGCGATGCGTTTGGTGCAGATGGTGCCAAGCGCATTGCCCGGTTTGTGGAGAAGCCCGATCTGGCTACGGCCCAAGCCTATTTGGACGAGGGCACGTATTCCTGGAACAGTGGTTTGTTCATGATGCGCGCCTCGGTGTGGCTGGCGGCGCTGGAGGTGTGCCGTCCCGATATTGCGGCGGCGTGCCAGATGGCCTGGGCGCAGGGGCGCGAGGATGGTGAGTTTGTGCGTGTGGGCAAAGAGGCGTTCAGCCAGTGTCCCAGCGACTCGATTGACTATGCGGTGATGGAGCGCATTGCGGTGGGCCATGCCCAGGCTGCAGCGTTGCCGGTGGGGGTGGTGATTCCACTGTCGGCAGGCTGGTCAGACGTGGGCGCTTGGGAGGCCTTGTGGAATGTGCTGCCCAAGGATGCAGAGGGCAATGTGGCACAGGGCGATGTGCTGATGCAGGACAGCCGCAATACCTTGGCGCTGTCTGAGGGGCGCCTGATTGCATGCGTGGGGGTGGACGATCTGATTGTGGTGGAGACCGCCGACGCGATTTTGGTGGCGCACAAGAACAAGACCCAGGATGTGAAGAAGATTGTGGATCGCCTGAAGCAGGCTGGGCGCAGCGAGGGACAGACCCACCGCAAGGTGTTTCGCCCCTGGGGCTGGTACGACAGTGTGGACAGTGGCGAGCGGTTTCAGGTCAAACGGATTGTGGTCAAACCTGGGGCGGCGCTGTCGCTGCAGATGCACCACCACCGTGCGGAGCACTGGATTGTGGTGAGCGGTACCGCCAAAGTTACGGTGGGGGACAAGACCCTGCTGCTGTCAGAGAACGAGTCGACCTACATCCCTCTAGGTACCACACACCGGCTGGAAAACCCCGGCAAGTTGGCGCTGGAGATGATCGAGGTGCAGTCGGGCAGTTACCTGGGCGAAGACGATATTGTGCGTTTTGAAGACGTGTACGGGCGTTAACCTGCTCTATTTGGCGTGCTAGTCCGATCAGGCTATAGACCTGAGCCACTGTTCCATCGAGACTCCGTTTGCCTCGCTGGGCTCTGGGGTCCACGGGCGGTTTCTCCAATACACAACAGGGATAATTATGCAAATCAATAAAACTTTGGTGGCGAGCCTCGTGGCCGCTGCTCTCTCGGTGGGCATTGCGCATGCCGACACCCGTAGCGTCGGAACCATAGGTTCCACCACGCAGGTGTTCACTCATGCTGCTGGCAGCTTTGAAGACACCATCAATTTCTCAATCGCTAGTGCCTCCACGCTCAGCGGCACGGCCAGTAATCTGGTTTTGTCTTTTGGCAACTTCAGCGTACTCAATATTTCCAATTTGATGGTCAACGTTTGGAATAACAGCCATGCAGCCGGAAATGTTTGGTACGGTTCGTTTGCTGGCAACACCCAAACGTACACCTTTAACCTGCCTGCCGCAGGCAACTACCATGTAGACATCACCGGCATCGCCAATGGCGCTTCCGGCGGTACCTACGGTATTGCTCTGAGCGCAGCCCCCGTACCCGAGCCAGAAACCTTCGCCATGCTGTTGGCTGGCCTGGGCTTGGTGGGGACGATTGCTCGCCGCCGCAAGACTGCACAAACTGCCTAATACGCTGTTTGCATAAAGCAAAAGGGCTTGTCGAAAGACAAGCCCTTTTTGTTTGTATGGACCCAATGGTGGTCGGGGTGAGAGGATTTGAACCTCCGATCTCTTCGTCCCGAACGAAGCGCCTTACCGGGCTAGGCCACACCCCGATGCGTGTGATTTGGCCGCAAAAATCAGTGATTTCGCGCTAGCAACTGCGTCGCCAATTGTACCAAGCAGTCGGTGTGCGGGCCGGCCGGCAGCCGCTCCGCTGCAGCAATGGCGCGTTGTGCTTCTGCGTGTGCGGCTGCTTGCGCCACATCTAGCGCGCCGGTCTTTCTGACGATGGCAATCACTTGGTCCAGCATGCCGACTTCACCGGTTTCAATGGCGGTTTGGATGGTTAGGCGTTCGGCTTCGGTGCCGCGTTGCATGGCCGCAATGAGTGGCAGGGTGGTTTTGCCTTCACGCAGGTCATCGCCCAGGTTTTTGCCCATTACCGCGGCGTCGCCGGTGTAGTCCAGTACATCGTCAATCACCTGGAAAGCGGTGCCCAGCGCTTGGCCGTATTCGGCGCAGGCTTCTTCCTGGGCTGCCGTGGCATGGGACAGGATGGCGCCTACGCGCGCGCTGGCCTCGAACAGCTTGGCGGTTTTGGAGCGGATGACTTGCAGGTAGCCGGCTTCGTCCAGTGCGGCGTTGTGCATATTCATGAGTTGCAGCACTTCGCCTTCGGCGATCACGTTGGTGGCATCAGCCAGCACTTGCATGATGCGCATGCTTTGGGCTTCGACCATCATCTGGAAAGCGCGGGAATACAAGAAGTCGCCCACCAAGACACTGGCGGGGTTGCCAAACTTGGCATTGGCAGTGGCATGGCCGCGGCGCAAGGCGGAGTCGTCCACCACATCGTCGTGCAGCAGGGTGGCGGTGTGGATGAACTCCACCACCGCAGCGAGGTTGTAGCGCTGGTCGCCTTGGTAGCCCAGTGCACCACAGCACAGCAGCAGCAATACAGGCCGCAGCCGCTTGCCACCTGCAGAGATGATGTACTGAGAAACGCTGCCGACCAATGGAACACCTGAGTCCAACCTCTGGGTGATGACCTTGTCAACGTGGCGCATGTCGTTTTCGACGATGGAAAGACCCGTCGAAGAGCCGGAAGTAGTGACTTGCAAGGCGATAAACCGGTTTGTTATGGCCTGATTATAGGGAGTCGCTTGGCGTGTCCGAGCCCGCTTTGGCGGCGCATTTGGCAGATTCCGCATTAAATGTTATACTGCCGGGCTCTGCGAAAATTCATTTGCAGATTTCCTAGTCGAAGAGGTCAACATGTACGCGGTCATAAAAACCGGTGGCAAGCAATATCGCGTTGCTGCTGGCGAAAAAATTAAAGTAGAACAGATTGCTGCGGACGTAGGCCAAGAGATCGTGATCGACCAGGTTCTGGCAGTCGGAAACGGCGCAGAACTGAAGGTTGGCACACCCTTGGTGTCCGGCGCAACAGTTACTGTCACGGTAGTGGCACACGGCAAGCACGACAAAGTCACCATTTTTAAAATGCGTCGTCGCAAGCACTATCAGAAACGTCAAGGACATCGCCAGCAGTTCACCGAACTGCAAATCGGCGCGATTTCTGCATAAGGGGCACAGGTCATGGCACAGAAAAAAGGCGGCGGCTCTACGCGAAACGGGCGCGATTCCAAGCCCAAGATGCTCGGTGTGAAGGCTTTCGGCGGTGAGTTGATCAGCGCTGGCTCCATCATCGTGCGCCAACGTGGTACCAAGTTCCACCCCGGCAATAACGTCGGTATTGGCGTGGATCACACTTTGTTTGCACTGGTAGACGGCCACGTGTCGTTCGCAGTCAAGGGTGCGATGAACAAGCACACCGTGAGCGTGACCGCAGCGTAATCTGCCCATGCTCCCCCGAGAAACCCTGCGCCCTTTGCGCGGGGTTTTTCATTTCTAACCTCGGTACATGCCATGAAGTTTGTTGACGAAGCCTACATTGATATCTCCGCGGGAGACGGTGGCGCGGGCTGCGTCTCCTTCCGGCACGAGAAGTACAAAGAATTCGGTGGCCCCAACGGGGGCGACGGTGGCCGTGGTGGCCACGTGTTTGCCGTAGCCGACATCAACCTGAACACGCTGGTGGACTACCGATTTGCGCGTCGCTACGACGCCAAGCGCGGCGAGCACGGCATGGGCTCTGACATGTTTGGTGCTGCCGGCGATGACATCACCCTCAAGATGCCGGTGGGGACCATCATCACGGATGCCGAAACCGGCGAGGTGTTGTTTGAGCTGCTGACCCCGGGTGAGGTCATCACCATTGCCAAGGGCGGTGATGGTGGTTTTGGTAATATGCGTTTCAAGAGCGCCATCAACCGTGCACCGCGCCAGAAAACACCAGGCTGGCCTGGTGAGAAGCGCAACCTCAAACTGGAGTTGAAGGTGCTGGCCGATGTGGGGCTGCTGGGCATGCCCAACGCGGGCAAGTCCACTTTCATTTCCGCCGTTTCCAACGCACGCCCTCGCATCGCGGACTACCCGTTTACGACTTTGCACCCCAACCTGGGTGTGGTGCGGGTGGGGCCGGAGCAGAGTTTTGTGGTGGCCGACTTGCCAGGCCTGATTGAAGGCGCGGCCGAAGGCGCCGGGCTGGGTCACCAGTTCCTGCGCCATTTGCAGCGTACCCGTTTGCTGCTGCATGTGGTGGACATGGCCCCGTTTGACGAAGGCGTGGACACCGTCGCGCAGGCCAAGGCCATCGTCAACGAACTCAAAAAGTACGACGAAAACCTGTACAAGAAGCCGCGCTGGCTGGTCTTGAACAAGCTGGACATGGTGCCAGGCGATGAGCGCCCCGCCTTGATCAAGGACTTCGTGAAACGTTACAAGTTCAAGGGCCCGGTGTTTGAGATCTCGGCGTTGACCCGTGAAGGTTGTGAGCCGCTGATCAAAGAGATCTACAAACACGTCAAGGCCCAGCAGCTGGCCGAGCAACCGCATGTGGAAGTGGACCCCCGCTTCCTGTCGGGTGCGGTCGATTCCAGCGATACGCCTTCGTATTAAACGCTATTGATTTAATAGCTGCTTGCGCAGTGGATACAAGGGCTACAGGCCAAAATGATTCAAAAATTCAGCTCCCCTGTATTGCGCGATGCGCGGCGTGTGGTGGTCAAGGTGGGGTCCAGTCTGGTCACCAACGAAGGCCGTGGGCTGGATGAGCAAGCGATTGGCGAGTGGTGCCGGCAGCTGGCTCACCTGATTCGTGATGGCCGCGAGGTCATCATGGTCTCCAGCGGTGCGATTGCCGAAGGCATGAAGCGCCTGGGCTGGTCGGTTCGGCCCAAGGAAGTGCACGAGCTGCAAGCTGCCGCTGCGGTGGGGCAAATGGGCTTGGCCCAGATGTACGAGACCAAGCTGCGCGCCAATGGCCTGGGCAGCGCCCAGGTGCTGCTGACGCATGCTGACTTGGCCGACCGCGAGCGCTACCTCAATGCGCGCTCGACCTTGTTGACGCTGCTGAAGCTGGGCGTGGTTCCCGTGATCAACGAAAACGACACGGTGGTCAATGACGAAATCAAGTTTGGTGACAATGACACCCTGGGTGCGTTGGTGGCCAATCTGGTGGAAGCTGACGCGCTGGTGATCTTGACTGACCAGAAAGGCCTGTACACCGCCGACCCACGCAAGGACCCTGCGGCCGAGTTTGTGCACGAAGCCAAGGCGGGTGACCTGGCGCTGGAGCTGATGGCCGGGGGCGCAGGGTCCAGCATTGGCCGGGGCGGCATGTTGACCAAAATTCTGGCGGCCAAACGTGCCGCGGGCTCGGGCGCGTCTACGGTGATTGCCTGGGGCCGTGAGGCCGATGCGCTTGTGCGCCTCACGCAGGGCGAGGCGATTGGAACTTTGTTGATTGCCCAGACCCAGAAAAACCAGGCCCGCAAGCAGTGGATGGCCGACCATTTGCAGATGCGCGGCGCGGTGGTGGTGGACGCGGGCGCCGCTGCCAAGGTGCGCGACGAAGGAAAAAGCCTGCTGCCCATCGGCATGGTGATGGTGGAGGGCGACTTCTCGCGTGGTGACGTGATTGCCGTGCGCGATGAGGCCGGGCAGGAGATCGCCCGGGGGCTGGCCAACTATTCCAGCTCGGAGGCGCGGCTGATCTGCCGCAAACCGTCTAGTGAATTTGAGCGCTTGCTGGGCTACGCCGCGGAGCCCGAAATGCTGCACCGGGACAACCTGGTGCTGACCCGCTGACCCGCTGCTCTGCGCGTCAGTCGAAGCTGGGTTTGGTGCTTCTTGGGTTTTTCTGGGTTTGCAAGGCCCGAAGAATATCTTCCAGCCGGTTGGCCACACGCACATCACACGCGGCCAATCGTGCAAACACAAAAGCGTGTTTGGAGGGCTGGTTGCCATTCACATCGCGCCATGGTGGCTCGACAGCGACAGTCCATTCGCCGGAGTTGCCGGCGCGCGCATAAGTCTTGACTTGGTCACTGGCGCAGCGAATGCCTTCGTATACCGCATTGACGGTTCCCGTTGCATTGCTCATCACCGCGACATAACGCACCACACCGTCCAGGCCGACCTTCACCGTCGTTGGGTCAATGCCTACGCGAACCGAGATGTAGTTGGGCATGTCCAGCGGCAAGACCTGGGTTTTGGAGAATGCTGGTGGAGGTGGCTCTTTCTCCTCCGCCCAGTCCAGGTTATCCAATCCGTTGCCGACCTGTCCCCAGGCCAACTGGGCGGCGCAGCAGGCCAGTGCTGCCGCCATTGATTTGTATGCCAACTTAGTCATGGTGCGGTGTTTGGTTGGTGCCTGGGTCGGGCTCAAACGACGCGCCCGGCGGCAATTCGATATGCGCACCCATGGCAGGTCCATCAGAGAGGTGTTCGGTACCGTGTGGACGGTGGTTATGGCGCAAAAAACGGTTGCGCGGCTCATGCCGTGGCAGGTAGCGCGCCAGTTCGGTCAGCGCCATTTCATAGACGCCGCGTTTGAATTCAACGACGGCATCCAGCGGCACCCAGTAGTCATTCCAGCGCCAGGCATCGAACTCCGGATGGTCGGTGGCGCGCAGGTTCAAATCCCAGTCGTGCCCCACCAATTGGAGCAAAAACCAGATCTGTTTTTGGCCCTTGTAGTGACCGCGTGCGTCACGTCGGATGTACCGGTCTGGCACCTCGTAGCGCAACCAGTCTCGGGTACGGGCAACGATGCTCACGTGCTCCGGCTGGAGCCCCACTTCCTCGTGCAATTCGCGGAACATGGCCTGCTCGGGAGTTTCGCCCCGGTCAATGCCGCCCTGCGGAAACTGCCACGAATGGGTACGTATGCGTTTGCCCCAAAATACCTGATTTTTCTGGTTGAGCAGGACGATGCCGACATTGGGCCGAAATCCGTCCCGGTCAAGCATAATCAAACCCCAATTTTTAAACTTCGTTCATTATGCACAGCGAAAGCGGTGCATCAAGCGCAGAACGCCCCCGTCGTCAGCGAGTTCCCCCATGAAAGCCTCCCAATTCCTTATCTCCACCCTCAAAGACGCGCCTGCGGATGCTGAGGTGGTCAGCCACAAACTCATGATGCGCGCGGGCATGATCAAGAAGCTGGGCGCTGGTATTTACAACTACATGCCCATGGGGCTGCGCGTCATCCGCAAAGTGGAAGCTATCGTGCGCGAGGAAATGAACCGCGCCGGCGCCGTGGAGCTGACCATGCCCGTGGTGCAGCCGGCCGAGCTGTGGCAGGAAACTGGCCGCTTTGACAAGATGGGCCCCGAGCTGCTGCGTATCAAGGACCGGCATGACCGCGACTTCGTCATCCAGCCCACCAGCGAAGAGGTGGTGACCGACATCGCGCGCCAGGAAATCAAGAGCTACAAACAGCTGCCCAAAAACCTGTACCAGATCCAGACGAAGTTCCGCGACGAACGCCGTCCCCGCTTCGGCCTGATGCGCGGGCGCGAATTCATCATGAAGGACGCCTACAGCTTCGACCGCGACCAAGACGCGGCCAAAGCCAGCTACCAGGTCATGGCCAGCGCCTATCGCAAGATCTTTGACCGCTTTGGCCTGCGCTACCGCGCGGTGGCCGCCGACAGTGGCGCCATTGGTGGCGATCTGTCCGAAGAGTTCCAGGTGATTGCCGCGACGGGCGAAGACGCCATCGTCTACTGCCCGGACAGTGAATATGCGGCCAATATGGAGAAGGCAGAGGCTTTGGCGCCCACAGCCCCCAGAGCTGCTGCGCAAGCTGCTATGGAAAAAGTAGCAACGCCGGGCAAGAGTACCTGTGAAGACGTGGCCGTCTATTTGAATCTGCCGCTGGAGCAGTCGCTCAAATCGCTGGTGGTTGCCACGGATGTGCGCGACGACAAGGGCGTGGTGGTGAAGTCCCAGGTCTGGCTGCTGCTGATTCGCGGCGACCGCAGCATGAACGAAGTCAAGGTTGGCAAGCTCCCCGGCTTGGCAGACTTCCGCTTTGCCACACTCGCCGAAATTGACGAGCACTTTGGTTGCGAGCCAGGCTATCTCGGCCCCGTCGGCTTGAAGAAGCCACTCAAAGTGATTGCCGACCGCGAAGTGGCGCTGATGGCGGACATGGTTTGCGGCGCCAATGAGGTGGACTACCACTTGAGCGGCGTGAACTGGGGACGTGACCTGCCTGAGCCCGATCTGGTGGCCGACCTGCGCAATGTGGTGGCGGGCGATGCCTCGCCCGACGGCAAGGGCGTGTTGGCGATTGAGCGCGGTATCGAAGTGGGCCATGTGTTCTACCTGGGCACCAAGTACAGCAAGGCCATGAACGCCACCTTCCTGGGGGAGAACGGCAAGCCCCAGTTCATGGAAATGGGCTGCTACGGCATTGGCATTACGCGCTTGCCGGCGGCAGCGATTGAACAGAACCATGACGACAAGGGCATCATCTGGCCTGACGCGTTGGCGCCCTTCACCGTGGTGCTGTGCCCCATCAGCCCCGACCGGTTTGCTGACGTGAAAGCTGCGGCCGATACGTTGTATGCCGAGTTGCTGGCGGCTGGTGTGGACGTGATCCTGGACGACCGCAACGAGCGCCCCGGTGCCATGTTTGCCGACTGGGAACTCATCGGCGTGCCGCATCGCGTGACGATTGGTGACCGTGCGCTCAAAGAAGGTGTGGTGGAGTACCAGCACCGCCGTGACACGGAAGCCACCAAGGTGCCCGTGGCGGAGATTGCGGGCTTGCTGCTGTCACGCCTGAAGGCATGAGTCTTCCGCCCGAAGCCAACACGCAGATCAATAGGCGAAATGGCCTGCAGCGCTTGCTGTTGGCGTGTGGTGCGCTATCGTTTGCAGAGCAGGCGCGGGCTGGTGGGCAGATTGAAGAGCCGCTGGTGGACTCGGTGCGTACCGCACTGTCCTCGGCTATCCAGAACGCTGCGCCACCCGTCCCCGAGTTTGCCGATACGGAGTCACGCCTGAAGTACCTGCGCTGGCTGGGGGCGATGAGCGAGCGCCTGAAAAAGAAGAAACCCGACTGGGAAACCCGCAAAGAGTTTTTGCAGACCGTTTGGTACGAGAGCAAGCGTGCCGGGCTGGACGTCTCCCTGGTCATGGGCCTGATCCAGGTGGAAAGTAACTTTCGCAAGTTTGCGGTGAGCCGTGTGGGGGCGCGGGGTTACATGCAGGTCATGCCCTTCTGGACGCGGGTACTCGGCGATGGGGACGCGGGCAAGCTTTTTCACATGCAAACCAACCTGCGGTTTGGCTGTGTCATCTTGCGCCATTACCTGGAGCGTGAGCGGGGCGACATGTTCATGGCCTTGGGGCGCTACAACGGCTCGCGTGGCAAGGCACCGTACCCCAGCGCTGTGATGGGTGCCAAGCGCAACTGGGACTGGGCGGTTTAGGGAGCCTCAGGCGTGGCCAATTGGGCGCGCCAGAAGGCTTCGAACTGGGCGGCGGGCATGGGTTTGGCAAACCAGTAACCCTGGGCCTGGTCGCAGTCCATGCGCTGCAGCGCGTCACGTGTCTCTACGTTTTCCACACCCTCGGCCGTCACCGTCAGGTTCAGGCTCTTGGCCAGATGGATGATGGCGCTGACCATGGCGACATCCTTCTCGCCGTTGAGCAAGCGGCGCACAAAGGACTGGTCGATCTTGAGTTTGTCGACCGCAAAGCGTTGCAAATAAGACAGGTTGGAGTAACCCGTGCCAAAGTCGTCGATGGACAGGCGGATGCCCATGGCCTTGATACGTTGCAGGGTTTGCATGAATTTGTCGGTGTCCTGGATCAGCGTGGACTCGGTCATTTCGAGCTCCAGCTGCGTGGGGTCCAGCCCGGATTGCTGCAGCGCATGTTCAATCACGGCCTCCACATCGCCCCGCCTGAACTGCACGGCCGACAGGTTGACCGCCACCATGAGCGCTGGTGCACCGGCCTGGCGCCAGGCCTGCATTTGCCTGCAGGCGTCTTGCAGCACCCACTGTCCGATGTCCACAATCAGCCCTGACTTTTCGGCCGCGGGGATGAACAGACCGGGCGATACCAGTCCCAGCTTGGGGTTTTGCCAGCGCACCAAGGCCTCGGCGCCCACCAAGCGGTTGTTGCCCAGGTCAAAGACCGGCTGGTAGTGCAACACCAGTTCGTTTTGTGCCAGCGCCTGGCGCAGGCTGGAAATCAGATGCAGGTTTTCGCGGATGCTGGTGTTGATCTCTTCGTCAAAAAAGCGGTAGGCATTGCGCCCTGATTCCTTGGCCTGGTACATGGCCAAATCCGCGTGGCGGAGTAATTCCTCGAAGGTGGCACCATCTTTGGGGTGCACCGCAATGCCGATGGAGCAGGTGGCCAGGATTTCGAGCCCGCGCAGGTGGAAAGGGGCCTGCATGCGCTGCAGCACCTGGGCCGCCACCTGGGCAATGCCCTGGGTGTCGCTGATGTCGGTCACACCGATCAGAAATTCATCGCCCCCTTGCCGGCACACGATGTCAGCGTGGCGCACGGCGTCGCGTAGGCGCAGGGCGACTTGTTTGAGAAACTCATCGCCGGCCGAGTGGCCCACCGAGTCATTCACATCCTTGAAGTTGTCCAGGTCCACAAACAGCAAGGCCACCAGCTGCTGGTGGCGCGTGCTGCTGGCAATGGCCTGCTCCACCAGCTCGCTGCCCAACACGCGGTTGGGCAGGTGGGTGAGGGCATCGTGCTGGGCCAGGTGGGTGAGGTTTTTTTCGGACTCCCGGAAGCGTGCAATCTGCACACGCAGCCCCATCAGCGCTTTTTGCATGTCATAGGCCAGGAACCAGACCAGCATTCCGTTCACCACCAGGATCGTGACGCTGTCGGTGAGCCGGTCTACGTCGGTGCCCGGCGTGGTGGCTCCGCGCCAGCCGTTCAGCGTGCCCAGCCCCACACCCACCACACACAGCACCATGGCTGCCAGTAGCCACCAGAACTGTTTGGGCTTGAGGAGCTGACCCGCAGCGATCAGGATGACGGGGTAACCCAACAAGGACGAGTCGCGCAGACCATCGCTGCGCCACATGATGCCGAAAAGGGCCAGTGTGGCCGAGCCCAGAATGAGGATGGAGGCGGCCTCGTACCGGCCGCGGTGGTTGAGCCACTGGCTGGGCAGCATCAAGGCTGCGGTGGTGCCCAGAATCAAGACCACGTCCCAGCGCTGCTGAAAGCCGTATTGCACGGCAGTGCCCATAAAGGCAACGAACAATAGCGCCGCAAACTGGAACAGACGCCGGCTGCGCAAGGCGTCGTCGAGTGCGTCAGTGGCGCTGTGGTCTGGCACGGTAGGGGTCCCTGGGGCTCCAGTGTGTGTGGTGGCGCCCCGGTTCGTGTGCCGGGACCTGCGCCGGCGCGAGAATTAGGCGGGGCTCTTGCCCAATGTCTGTGCCAGTTCGCCCGACTCGTACATTTCCATCATGATGTCTGAGCCGCCGATGAATTCGCCCTTGATGTAGAGCTGGGGAATGGTGGGCCAGCTGCTGTATTCCTTGATGCCCTGGCGGATGCCGTCGTCTTCCAACACGTTCACGGTTTTCACAGTCTTGGTGTCTACACCGCAGGCCTTGAGGATCTGGATGGCACGGCCCGAAAAACCGCACTGGGGAAAGCTGGCGGTGCCCTTCATGAACAGCAGGATTTCGTTGGATTTCACCAGGTCGTCAATGCGTTGTTGTGCGTCGCTCATGTTTCTGCTTCCAAGTAGATAGATACCCTAATTATTTCACCTTCCCCCGCCCTTGTGCGCGGGGCTGGCGCCATGGCGGGCGGTGGGCAGGGCTTTTTCGGATAATGGGGGCCATGAACATCACCAAAAACACCGCAGTCACACTGCAATTCAAAGTCTCCGACACCACCGGCAAGCTGCTGGACCAAAGCCAGGAGCCCATTTCTTACTTGCATGGCGGTTATGGCAACACCTTCCCCAAGATTGAGGAAGCGCTGGAAGGCCAGGGCGTCGGTTTTGCCACCACGGTAGAGCTGGCCCCGGCCGATGCCTTTGGTGAGTACAACGAAGCGCTGCTGCAAACCATACCAAAAACCCAGTTCCCCCCGGGTGTGAAGGTGGGCGGCCAGCTCGAAGGCCGTGCCGAAGACGGCAACACCATCGTCTTCACCGTGACCAAGATCAAGGGCCCTGTGGTGCACCTGGACGGCAACCACCCCCACGCTGGCAAGACCCTGCGTTTTGCCGTGAAGGTGCTGGAAGTACGTGCTGCCAGCGACGAAGAGATCGCCCACGGCCACGTGCATGGTGCCCACGGCCACCACCACTGATTGCAAGGTTTTCTGACCATGAAATGAAAAATTGCTGAGAATTATTATTCGAAGCAATTTTTGGTCTTTGTTTTGGGGTTGGAGCGGCATTCCGCAATCGCCTGCTCCTGTGCACGGCCTACGATAGAGCTATCTGTTCGTAGTGCCTGCTCCAGGAGTTCTTGCCGTGTTGTCCAACCCCGCCACCAAATACCGCGCTTTCCCCGCCATTGATCTGCCCAACCGGCAGTGGCCCACGCGCTCCATCACCCAGCCGCCGATTTGGATGAGCACCGACCTGCGGGACGGCAACCAATCCCTGTTTGAGCCCATGAATGCGGAGCGCAAGATGCGCATGTTCCGCACGCTGCTGCAAGTGGGGTTCAAGGAAATCGAGGTCGGTTTCCCCAGCGCCTCACAAACCGACTTTGACTTTGTGCGTGAGTTGATCGTGGGTGGCCACGTGCCGGATGGCGTGACCATCGAAGTGTTGACCCAATCCCGCGAGCATTTGATCCGCCGCACCATCGAGTCCCTCCAAGGCGCCCGCCGCGCCATCGTGCACGTGTACAACGCCACGGCCCCTGTCTTCCGTGATGTGGTGTTTGGCATGAGCAAGCCCGAGGTGAAGGAGCTGGCCGTGTCCTCGGTGCGCCTCATCAAAGAGATCACCGCCACCATGCCCGAAACCGAGTGGGTGTTGCAGTACAGCCCCGAGGTCTTCACCAGCACCGAACTGGAGTTTGCCTGCGAAGTGTGTGACGCGGTGACCGCCGAGTGGGGCGCTACGCCCACCAACAAGGTCATCCTCAACCTGCCGGCCACCGTCGAAGTGTCCACCCCCAATATCTATGCCGATCAGATTGAGTGGATGCACACCCACCTCGCACGCCGCGACAGCGTCATCCTCAGCCTGCACCCGCACAACGACCGCGGCACGGGTGTGGCCGCTGCAGAGCTGGGCATGATGGCCGGCGCCGACCGCGTGGAAGGTTGCCTGTTTGGCAACGGCGAACGCACCGGCAATGTGGACCTCGTGACTCTTGCGCTGAACCTGTACACCCAGGGCGTGAGCCCCGGCCTCGATTTTTCGGACATCAACGCCATTGCCCGCACCGTCGAGCATTGCAACCAGTTGCCCATCCACCCGCGCCACCCCTATGTGGGTGACTTGGTGTTCACCGCGTTCAGTGGCTCCCACCAAGACGCCATTAAGAAAGGTTTTGCCGCCCAAAAGGTAGCCGGCCCGGATGCGATGTGGAATGTGCCCTACATGCCGATTGACCCGGCCGATGTGGGCCGCAGCTACGACTCGGTGATTCGCGTCAACAGCCAGAGTGGCAAGGGCGGTGTGGCCTACCTGATGGAAGCAGAGTTTGGTGTGGTCATGCCGCGCCGCTTGCAGGTGGAATTTTCTGGCGAGGTGCAAAGTTACACCGACGCCCACGGCGGTGAAATGACGGCACAGAGCATCTGGAACCTGTTTGACGCCACCTACCTGAATGCGGCAACGCCCACGGTGCGTTACATGGAACACCATCTGTTTGAGCACCCCGGCCAGCCCGGAAAGGCCCATGTGCAGGGCATCCGTATCGGGGTGGAGGTGAATGGCCAGCCCATGCTGCTCAGCGGTGAAGGCAATGGCCCGATTGACGCCGCAGTGCACGCGCTGCAAACCATTGGTGTCAAGGTGCAGGTGCGCAGCTACGAAGAACGCAGCACCCGTGCCAGCACCGACGGTGGCGACGCCCAGGCCTGTGCCTTCCTGGAGCTGGTGTCGGGCAGTGGTGGTGCCGAGCGGTTTGGCGTGGGCATGGATACCAACATCGTCACGGCCTCGGTCAAGGCCTTGGTGAGTGGTGTGAACCGGCTGGGGCTGGACGCCGCGGTGCCCGCACAGGCGGCGCACAAGGCGGCCTGAGGGCCCCGGGGGCTGGGAGGCGGGTTAAGGCCCCGCCTGCTGGCGCCAGCGCTGGATATTGGTTTCCACCAGCTGCTTCATCACCTGGTCTTTGGTGAGTTTGTTGAGCGCCTTGGCAATACGCCCACGCAGCTCTCCGGTGTTGCAGGGCGACAGGTGGGACAGCGTGAGGTGCAGTCCCTCGTTGCTTACGGCCACGGCAGAGGTTTTTAGCTCGGTGTAGCCGAGCTTGGCGGCCAAAGCCCGCCCGGGGTCTTCCTCGTACACGATGTACTGGGCGCGGCCCACCCCCAACATGCGAAAGGCCTGCTCCAGCTGGGACACCTCGTCAATCTGCAGGAACTCTTTGGCGTAGCGGTCAAACCCTTCGCCAAAGCTGTTGTTGAGTACGGTCAGGCCTTTGCGGCCTTTGAGGTCGCTCCAGGCCTTGTAGGGGAAGGTGTTCTTGGCCGGCGTCCAGATCACCGTGCGGGTGCTGCGGAACGCCGGGTAGAAGTAATCCATGTAGTCCAGCCGTGGCAGCGTGAAGAAGGCACCGGCAATCAGGTCCACACGACCGCTTTTGGCCTGCTCTTGCACGCGGGCCCAGGAGCCCAGGTACTTCACCTCGATGGGCAGGCCAATCTCCTTGGAGAGCAGCTGCATCAGATCGGCATTGGCGCCTATCAGTCGGGTGTCATCGCTCGGGTCGCGCCACAGGTAGGGGGAATATTCGGGGTTGCCCGTGGCCACCAGGGCCTTGCAGGGCACGGTTTGTGCGGCGGCTTGGCCGGTGCACAGGCATAGCCATGCAAGCGCCCAGAGGCTGCGCCAGCCTCGGGCGGAAGCCTGTCCCACCGGTTGTGTCGTTTGCATGGCCTGTCACGGAAAGCGTGCCATATGGCCATTGCAGTCTAGCGGCAAGCTTTTGCCGCTGTAAACACCTAAATCGTTACGGTGTCGTTTTGTGTCTAGGCTTTCTTCAGGAAGCAGGCCTTGAGCATGAAGCTGCCGCCGTCCATCTTGCAGTCGACCTCGTGGTCACCACCGACCAGGCGGATGCTTTTAACCTTGGTACCTTGCTTGAGCACGGTGGAGCTGCCCTTGACCTTGAGGTCCTTGATCAGCACCACAGCATCGCCATCTTGCAGCGGCTGGCCATTGGAGTCTTTCACCACCGCGCTGTCATCGTCGTCGGCCTGGGCTGCGGCTTGGGGCCATTCAAAACCGCAGTCGGCGCAGACAAAGTTGCTGCCGTCAGGGTAGGTGTTTTCCAAAGTGCATTGGGGGCAGGCTGGTGCGGTTTGTGGCATGGGTAGGGATAGTGTGTTTGCTATTAAATTAGGAGCTTCTTGCGCAATAGATACGGGGTCTAGGGCCATATTCCACCACTACAGCGGGCAATGTCGGCCAGATCGTGGCGGTGTTGTACCTGGGCAAAACCGGCCTGCTGCAGCAGGGCACACACCGCCGGGGCCTGGTCGTGGCCGTGCTCCAGCAGCAACCAGCCACCGCTGCGCAGCCGTTCACGGGCCTGCACAACGATGGTGCGGATGTCGTCCAACCCGTCGGCCCCGGCGGTCAGGGCCTGGCGGGGTTCGTGGCGCAGCGCGGGCAGGTGTTCGTCGTCTTCGCGGATGTACGGCGGGTTGGACACGATGGCATCCAGAGGCCCGGTGATACCCGAGAGCCAGGAGCCCTGGTGGAAAGCCACCTGCAGTTGCAGACGCTCTGCATTGCCCTGGGCCACGGCCAGCGCACCGGGGCTGTAGTCCACCGCCTGCACCTGCAGGCTGGGGCAGCTGTGTTTCAGCGCCAGGGCAATGGCACCGCTGCCGGTGCCCAGGTCCACCACGCGGGCGCCGGGCTGGCGCTGAAGCACCTCTAGCGCCCAGTCCACCAGGGTTTCGGTGTCGGGGCGTGGCACCAGCACCCGGGCGTCCACCTGCAAGTCCAGGCCATAAAACTCCTTGTGGCCCGTGATGTAGGCCACCGGTTCGCCGGCCAGCCGGCGTTGCAGGGCCTGGTCCAGCCACTGCTGCGCTTGGGCAGGCACAGGCGCGTCGCTGTGCAGCAGCAGCCAGGCGCGGTCGTGCAGCGGGCGGCCCAGCGCGTGCAGCAGCAGCATCTGGGCATCCAGGCGGTCCAGGCCGTGTGTCAGAAAAGTATCAAGGGTGTGGGAGAGCATGGCAAAGAGGTGCTATCAGGTTTGTAGCGCAGGGCGCACCATTTGCGTGCGATGAGGGGAATGGGGGCACACGCAGCCGTTTTGCCCAGCACACACGGCACAGATGCGCTACGATGAACTCGCGAATAAAAGTACAAACAATCGCAGCACGTGGTGGTAGGTGAGGCGCCGGGACTGAACCTAAGGAATCAAGCATATGAGCCCCACATTGTCCTCCGAAGCCCGACCCGCCAGCCGCCTGCGCCCGGCCTTGTCGCTGAGTGCCAAGATCGGTCTGGCCGCCACAGGGCTGGTGGTGCTCAGCCTGGCCATCACGTCGATGGTGATTGGTTTCAAAAGCAGCACGGCGGCCGAAGACGCCACCATGGACCTGGCCCGTACCTCGGCGCGCGAAGCCGCTGGTGCCCTGCAAACCCGCATTCGCTCCAACCTGGCCAATGTCACGGCGCTGGCCGGTGCCATGGCCACCACCAAGGCGGCCAACCTGCCGCTGCAGCGGGAGCAGATCAACGAGATGGTCAAGTCCACGCTGGGCAGCGCCGAGGACTTCATTGGCGCTGCCGTGACCTGGGAACCCAACGCGCTGGACGGCAAGGACGCCGACTACGCTGGCAAAAAGCCGGAATACGACGACAGCGGCCGCTTCATGCCCTACTGGACCCGCAAGGCCGGGGGTGGCTTCCATGTGGACCCGATTGTGTTTGACCCCAAAACACCGGGTGCCAATGACTGGTACGACGTGCCCAAGAAGTCGGGCAAGGTCAACTTCACCGAGCCCTATCTCTACCCCATTGAAGGCAAGGACGTGCTCATGGCCACGCTGGCCGCCCCCATCCTGATCCAGGGCAAGTTCGAGGGGCTGGCCAGTGCCGACTTCACGCTCACCCAGCTGGGCAAAATTTTGACCGACCTGAAGGTGATGGACGGGGGCTCCTTGGCCTTGTTGTCCAACGGCGGCCTGTACGCCTCCCACCCCGAGGCCGAGCGCATCAACAAAAAGGCCGAGGACGTGCCGACCGACGGCTTGGCCGCCATTCAGGCGGGCAAGGCCTTTGAGTACCAGGATGCACAAGGCGTGTTGCACCTGCTGCAGCCGGTGACCATCCACCCCGACACGCTGCCCTGGAGCGTGCGCCTCAGTTTCCCGCGAAGTGTGGCCACGGCCTCGTCGCGGCAGCTGACGGCCTATGCGCTGGTGGTTGCGGTGGTGTGTGCGCTGGCCACGGCCCTGATTCTGGTGGCGGTTTTGTCGCGCCTCATGCGCCCCCTGCGCGCACTGAGCCAGGCCATGGTCAACCTGTCCAGTGGTGAGGCCGACCTGCGCACCAAACTGGATGTGCGTGGCAACGACGAGCTGGCCGCCATTGGTTCGGGATTCAACCAGTTTGTGGGCAAGATCCACGGCGTGTTGACCCAGGTGCGCGGCAGTGCCGATGGCGTGGCCAATGCCAGTGCCGAGATTGCCCAGGGCAACAACGACCTGTCGGCACGTACCGAGCACCAGGCCAGCGCGCTGGAAGAAACCGCGGCCAGTATGGAAGAACTGAACTCCACCGTGCAGCAAAACGCCGAAAACGCCCGCCAAGCCAACCAACTGGCCATGAGTGCGTCCACCGTGGCGGTGCAAGGTGGTGAAGTCGTTGGCCAGGTGGTGGAAACCATGAAAGGCATCAACGAAGCCAGCCGCAAGATCAGCGACATCATCAGCGTGATCGACGGCATCGCGTTTCAGACCAACATCCTGGCGCTGAACGCGGCGGTGGAGGCCGCAAGGGCCGGCGAGCAGGGCCGCGGTTTTGCGGTGGTGGCCTCCGAGGTGCGCAGCCTGGCCGGCCGTTCTGCAGAAGCTGCCAAGGAAATCAAGTCTCTGATCAGTACCAGCGTGGCACGTGTAGAGCAGGGCACGGCCCTGGTCGACAAGGCGGGCGAAACCATGACCCAGGTGGTCAGCAGCATCCGCCGGGTGACGGACATCATGGGCGAGATCAGCGCCGCCAGCAACGAGCAAAGCGCGGGTGTGGCCCAAGTAGGCGAGGCGGTCACGCAGATGGACCAGGCCACGCAGCAAAACGCTGCGCTGGTGGAAGAAATGGCCGCTGCGGCCAGCAGCCTGAAGAGCCAGGCCAATGAACTGGTGCAGGTGGTGGGCGTCTTCAAGCTCTGATCCGCCGCGCTTCCCCGTGCACCGCCCCGCAGGCACCTGTGGGGCATTTTTGTTGGAGCGCTGGGAGTCTGGGCGGCAGAGCGTTTTGCTCCGTGTCCCCCGCCCGCTGCGCGGGCTCCTCCTTTACCTGCGCAAAACGCTCTGCCGCCCAGACTCCCGGATTTTGCGAAGCTACGCTGCCCTCACCCTAATTCAGGTTGTTTTCCAGCGCCGCCAGTTGTTGCGCCGCCTCGTAGGCCTGCAACGCTTCCACCACGTCGTCCATGTCACCTTCCATGATGTTGAGCAACTTGTACAACGTCAGGTTGATGCGGTGGTCCGTCAGACGGCCCTGCGGAAAGTTGTAGGTGCGGATGCGGTCGCTGCGGTCCCCGCTGCCCACCAGGCTCTTGCGCTCAGCGGCATCTTTGGCGGCGCGCTCGCTGCGGTCTTTTTCGTGGATACGGGCGGTCAACACCTTCAGGGCCTGGGCCTTGTTGCTGTGCTGGCTGCGGCCGTCCTGGCACTCGGCTACGATGCCTGTGGGCAGGTGGGTGATACGCACCGCGGAGTCGGTTTTGTTGATGTGCTGGCCACCCGCGCCGCTGGCGCGGTAGGTGTCGATGCGCAGGTCCGAAGGGTTGATCTTGATGGCCTCGGCCTCGTCCTGCTCGGCCAACACGGCGATGGTGCAGGCGCTGGTGTGGATGCGGCCTTGCGTTTCGGTAGCCGGTACGCGCTGCACGCGGTGGCCGCCCGATTCAAACTTCAGCATGCCGTAGGCGCCGCAGGATCCGGCACTGGTGTTTGTGCTGCCTTCGATGCGCAACACCACTTCTTTGTAGCCGCCCAGCTCGCTTTCCGACGCGCTCATGATCTCGGTGCGCAGGCCCTTGGCATCGCAGTAGCGGGTGTACATGCGAGCCAGGTCGGCCGCAAACAGGGCGGACTCGTCACCCCCGGTACCGGCGCGGATTTCCACAAACGCGGGGCGCGCATCGTCCGGGTCTTTGGGCAGCAGCATGCGCTGCAGCTCGGTTTCCAGTTGCGCCAGTTCGGTCGTGGCACTGGTGATCTCTTCCTCGGCCATTTCCGCCATGTCGGGGTCAGATTGCATCTCTTGCGCGCTGGCCAGGTCGCTTTCGCGTTGCTGGTAGCGGCTCCAGCGGCCGGCCACGGCGGCCACGTCGGTGTGCTCGCGCGAGAGTTTGAGGAACTGCTCCATGTCTTTCATGATGTCTTCGCGGGACAGCAGAAATTCCAGCTCTCCCTGGCGGTCGGCGTAGCGGGCAAGTTGTTGGCGCAAAAAGGGTTTCATAACAATACTCAGACGGACATTGGGGAGAGCCCTTTGCGCTGCAAAGGGCAGTGCTGCGCAGGGCAGCGTCGCTAACGGCTGTTGCGCAAGAAAAAGTGCTGGATGGCGCTGCTGGCGCGTTCGCGCGCAGTCGCATCACCGGCATGCAGCTCGGCCATGGCGCCGTGCAGCATTTTTTGGGTGAGTCCCTTGGACAGGGCTTCGAGCACCGTATCCATGTCTTCCCCCTTGGCCAGCAGCTTGCGGGCACGGGTCAACTCGGCCAGGCGCCATTCATCGGCCTGGGCATTGAGCTGTTGGATCAGCGGCACGGCGCTGCGCTGGTCCACCCAGTGCATAAAACTTTGCACACCGGCGTCCACAATCGCTTCGGCCTGGGCCACGGCGGCCTGGCGGCTGGCCTGGGCGGTTTGCACCACGCTGGCCAGGTCGTCCACGGTGTACAGGTACACATCGCCCAGAGCTTTGACTTCTTGTTCGATATCGCGCGGCACGGCCAGGTCCACCATGAACATGGGGCGGTGTTTGCGTTTCTTGAGCGCACGCTCCACTGCACCCAAGCCAATGATGGGCAGCGTGCTGGCGGTGCAGCTCACCACGGCGTCAAACTCGTGCAGGCGATCGGGCAGATCGGCCAGGCGCATCACCTCGCCACCAAAACGGCTGGCCAGCTTCTCGCCGCGCTCCAGTGTGCGGTTGGCAATGGCAATGGTTTTCGGGTTTTTGGCCGCAAAGTGCGTGGCGCACAGCTCAATCATTTCGCCGGCCCCCACAAACAGCACCTTCACCTGGGCCAAGTCCTCAAACAGGTTGCCCGCCAGGCGCACCGCGGCGGCGGCCATGCTGATGCTGTGGGCGCCAATTTCGGTGGAGGTGCGTACCTCTTTGGCCACGGCAAACGAGCGCTGGAACATCTGCGAAAGCGTGGTTCCCAGAGCACCCGCTTCGTCGGCCGCGCGTACGGCGTCTTTGAGCTGGCCCAAAATTTGCGGTTCGCCCAGCACCATGGAGTCCAGCCCGCTGGCCACACGGAAGGCGTGGCGCGCGGCATGGCCGTCTTGCAGGCGGTAGGTGTGGGCGCGCAGTTCGTTGGGCGTCACGCCGCCGCTTTGTGCCAGCCAGGCCAGCGTGTGGTCCAGCGCGGCCTCGTCGCCCGCGCAGTAGATTTCGGTGCGGTTGCAGGTGGAGACAATGGCCGCTTCGGGTGGGCGCGCCATGCTCTGGCGCAGGCCGTGGAGCTGCGGGGCAATCTGGTCGGTGGCGAACGCAAACCGGCCCCGCATGTCCAGCGGAGCGGTGGTGTGGTTGATGCCTAATGCCCAGACTGCCATATGTTTAGACCCCGATTATAAAATCGAGACCCTACTGACCACCTGACGGGCCTGCTTTGGCCTTGCGCCACACCCTATGGGCCCTTTGGACCTGCTGAATCACCTGCTGAACTTTGTGGCCCCCGCCCTGGCGCTGGGGGCTGCATTGGCCTATCTGGCGCCTGTTTTTATGAAGAATAAGGCTCTAGCCCGTACCGGTACTGCGCAAGCAGCTATCAATTGTGTAGTGGGTGCGCTGGCCCTGCTGGCCGGGCTGGTGTTCTTTGGCCGTGACGGCAAGATGCTCAGCTACGCCGCACTGGTGCTGGCCACGGCCAGCAGCCAGTGGTGGGCCATGCGCCGCTAAACCCCGATTCACCAAAGTTTGACCTATGTCAATCCGTTTTCACGCTGTTCTTTTTGACCACGATGGCACCCTGGTGGATTCCGAGGGCCAGCACCTGGCCTTGTGGAACCAGGTGCTGGCACCCTACGACTTGGCGCTGACGCAGGCCCAATACAAAGATTTTTATGCCGGTGTGCCCACCGATGCCAATGCCGTGGACCTGGTCGAGCGTTTTGGCGTGAAAGAGGCCCCCACGGTGCTGGCCCGCCTGAAGAACGAAAGTGCCCAGGCCTATTTGCAGGTCAACGCCTTTCCGCTCATGCCTGGTGTGCGCGAATCCATGGCCCAACTGCAAGCCGCGCATCTGCGTATGGGGGTGGTAACCGGTGCGCGTGCCTACGCCATCCACGCCACGCTGCGCTCGCATAACCTGGCTGCCGCGTTTGAGACGGTGGTGTCGGCCGACGATGTGGTGCACAGCAAACCCGCACCCGACTGCTACCTGCTGGCGCTGCAGCGCATGGGCCTGCAAGCGCAGAACGTGGTGGCGTTCGAGGACACCGAACACGGTGTGGCCGCTGCCGTCGCCGCAGGTTTGGCCTGTGTGGCCATCCCCACCGAGATGTCGGCTAGCCACGACTTCAGCGCCGCCACGGTGACCCTGCCCAGCATGTTGGATGCGGTGCGCTGGGTGTTGGCCCAAAGATAGTATTAAATCGGGCTCTAGCCCGCTTAGAGTATGCGTGAGCAGCTATTGTTTATATAGCACTTAGACCGGGCTGAACAAGTCCACGCGGTCGGTGATGATGCCGTCGGTGCCCAGATCGATGAGGCGCTGCGCGGCCCAGTCGTCGTTCACTGTGTAGCTCAGCGTGCGAAAGCCCGCACTTTGGGCCTGGGTCACGGTGCTGCGGTCCCACAGTGCGTGGTTGCACACAATCGCTTGGCAGCCCAAGCCCAGCGCGGTTTCCAGCCAGCCCTTCCACAGTGTGTCCAGCAGCAGGCCGCGCGGCAGCTCGTGCTGTGTGGCCTGTGCGCCTTCCAGTGCCTCGGGGTCAAAGGACGTGAGCAGGGGGGGCACGGCCTGGCCCGCCCACAGGCGCGCGACGTGCTGGGCCACCACCTCGCCCGTATGGCGCTCGGTGCCAGGCGTGGGCTTGATCTCAATATTTAAAAAGTAGCCATTGCGGATGCAGTAGGCGGCCACCGCGTCCAGCGTGGGCAGGGTTTCGCCCGCATAGGCACGGCTGTGCCAGCTGCCGGCGTCCAGTTGCGAGAGTGCGCCCCAGGTATGGTCACCACCCACAGCGCTCTGGCCTTGGCCCAGCTTCGCACGCGCATTGGTGGTGCGCTGCAAGGTGGCGTCGTGCATCAAAAACGGCACGCCATCGCTGCTCAGCTTCACATCACACTCGAACATGCTGTAGCCGTGGCTGGCACCCAGACGGAAGGCGGCCAACGTGTTCTCCGGCGCCAGCTTGCCGGCACCGCGGTGGGCCACCCAGCGCGGGTAGGGCCAGTGAGGAAGGTCAGCGGGAGTGGGAGCCATTTTTTAGATACGTTTGCCAGTGTTGGCGTCAAAGTGGTGAATGCGGTCCGGGCGCGGTGTCACATGCAGGGTGGTGCCCAGCGCAGGCACGGCGGCAGACTCTTCGGTGCGGATGATCAGCAGCTCGTCGGCATCGGTCGCATGCAATTTGTGCGCCCATTTGCCGTAGATCAGGCGTTCGGCACCCAGCATTTCCACGGCCTCGACCTGCAGTGCCCAACCCGTGGGCGTGATGTCCAGATGTTCGGGGCGGATGCCGGTGATGAGACCAGGTTTGGCGTCAGGCGCATTTTTGAGCAGGTTCATGGGCGGCGAGCCGATGAAGCTGGCGACAAAGGTGCTGGCCGGGCGGGTGTACACCTCTTCGGGGGTGCCGAACTGCTCCATCACGCCGCCATTCATGACGATCATGCGTTGGGCCAGCGTCATGGCCTCGACCTGGTCGTGCGTCACAAAGAGGCTGGTGATACCGAGTTCGCGGTGCAGTTTCTGGATTTCCAGCCGGGTCTGGGCGCGCAGTTTGGCGTCCAGGTTGGAGAGCGGTTCGTCAAACAAGAACACCTGGGGCTGGCGCACGATGGCACGACCCATAGCCACACGCTGGCGCTGGCCGCCCGACAGGGCTTTGGGCTTGCGGTCCAGGTAGGGCGCCAGTTCTAGAATCTTGGCCGCCTTGTCCACACGCGCCTTGATCTCGTCCAGTGGCACGTTGGCAATCTTCAGGCCATAAGCCATGTTCTCGAACACGCTCATGTGGGGGTAGAGCGCGTAGTTCTGGAACACCATGGCGATGTCGCGGTCCGACGGCTCCAGGTCGTTGACGACCTTGCCACCGATGCAGACCTCGCCATCGCTGACTTCTTCGAGCCCGGCCACCATGCGTAAGAGCGTGGACTTGCCACAACCGCTGGGCCCCACGATGACGATGAATTCACCATCGGCAATTTGGGCGTTCACACCGTGGATGACCTGGTTGGCCGTTTTGCCGCTGCCGTAGCGTTTGATGACGTTTTTGAGTTCGATGGAAGCCATAAAGCAGAGGGTAATTAGTTGTGAACGTGAGCCAGGGAGCGAGGTTGGAGCCGGGTGTGGGCGCCGATTTCTGCGCGTTTGGCAGTATGAGGCGCCCACACCCGGCTCCGGCCTCGCGGAGTCACTGCAAGCGCGTGTCTGCAGGCCTTGGGGTGGGTGGCAGCACAGGGTGTCAGGCCCAGGCCCTCATACTGCCAAACGCGCAGAAATCGGGCCTGGACCTGACACCCTGCGCTGCTGCGTGGCGTGTGGGGTGGCGACGAGCTTGTCGGGCTCATTTTTCGGTGTCCACCAGGCCTTTGACAAACCACTTTTGCATCAACATGACCACCAGCGCGGGTGGCAGCATGGCCAGCATGGCGGTGGCCATCACGATGTTCCATTCGGTTTGTGCATCACCGCCCGAAATCATCTGTTTGATCCCCACCACCACGGGGTACATGTTCTCCTCAGTGGTCACCAGCAGGGGCCAGAGGTACTGGTTCCAACCGTAAATGAACTGGATCACAAACAGCGCCGCAATGCTGGTGCGCGACAGGGGCACCAGAATGTCTTTGAAGAAACGCAGCGGCCCGGCACCGTCTACGCGCGCCGCCTCCACCAGCTCATCGGGCACGGTCAGAAAAAACTGGCGGAACAAAAAGGTGGCCGTGGCCGAGGCGATCAGCGGGATGGTCAGGCCCGCGTAGCTGTTGAGCATGCCCAGGTCTGCCACCACCTGGTAGGTGGGGCCAATGCGCACCTCCACGGGGAGCATCAGCGTGACGAAGATGGCCCAGAAGAAGAACATGCGTGCCGGAAAGCGGAAGTAGACGATGGCAAAGGCCGACAGCAACGAAATGGTGATCTTGCCGAGCGAGATGACCAGGGCAGTGACCAGGCTCACCATCATCATGCCGCCAACGGCGGCCTTGGAGCCCGTGCCCTCGCGCCCACCCAGCAGGGCGGTGCGGTAGTTGTCCCACAGGTGGGCGCCGGGCAGCAGTGGCATGGGCGACTGCACGACCTCTTGCGTGGTGTGGGTGGAGGCGACGAAGGTGATGTAGACCGGGAAGGCAATCACCAGCACACCAATGATCAGGATGGCATGCGACACAAAGTCCAGCCAGGGGCGACGTTCGACCATCAGTAGTTCACTTTCTTTTCAACAAACCGGAACTGCACGACGGTCAGTGCCACGACGATGAACATAAGCACCACACTCTGCGCGGCCGAGCCGCCCAGGTCCATGGCCTTGAAGCCATCGAAATACACCTTGTAGACCAGGATGGCCGTGTCCTTGCCGGGGCCGCCTTTGGTGGCTGCATCCACGATGGCGAAGGTGTCAAAAAACGCGTAGACGATGTTGATGACCAGCAGGAAGAAGGTGGTGGGCGAGAGCAGCGGGAACTGGATGGTCCAGAACCGACGCCAGGGACGTGCACCATCCATGGCGGCCGCTTCAATCAGCGATTTGGGGATGCTTTGCAGGCCCGCCAGGAAGAACAGGAAGTTGTAGGAAATTTGCTTCCACACCGCGGCCATGACGATCAGCGCCATGGCGTGGTTGCTGTTGAGCAGCGGGTCCCAACCCATGCCGAGCTGGCGGATGCCATACGACACGATGCCAATGCTGGGCGCAAACATGAACAGCCACAACACGCCGGCCACCGCAGGCGCTACCGCGTAGGGCCAGATCAGGAAGGTGCGGTAAATGCCGGAGCCGCGCACCACACGGTCGGCAAAAATGGCCAGCGTGAGCGAGAGGGACAGGCCCAGCACCGCCACCAACGCCGAGAACACGGCGGTGGTTTTGAAGGACTCCAGGTAGGAGGCGTCGTTCCACAGATTGCGGAAGTTTTCCAAGCCCACAAATTCGACCGAGGTGCCAAACGCATCACTTTGCTGCACCGACTGCAGCAAAGCCTGCGCGGCCGGCCAGAAAAAGAAAATGGCGATGACCGCCACCTGCGGTGCAATCAGCACCCAGGGCAGCCACGCCGACTTGAAAACGACTCTTTTTTCAACCGCCATATCAACCGATCAGAAATGCAAAGTGGCGGCACAAGCCGCCACTTCTTGGAAGGAGCCGAAGTTTACTTGTTGGCCTTTTCGAAACGCGCCAACAGTTCATCACCCCGTGTCACAACGGAGTCAAGCGCTTCCTTGGCCGATTTTTTGCCAGCCCACACCTGTTCGAGTTCTTCGTCCTCGATGGCGCGGATCTGCACATAGTTGCCCAAGCGGATGCCGCGGGACTTGTCGGTCACCTTGCGCACCATCTGGGTCACTGCCACATCGGTGCCTGGGTTTTCCTTGTAGAAACCGGATTTTTCGGTCAACTGGAAGGCGGCCGTGGTGATGGGCAGGTAACCGGTGCGCTTGTGGCTGGCAGATTGCACTTCGGGCTTGGACAGGAAGTCGAAGAACTTGGCGATGCCCTTGTACTCTTCGGCCTTTTTGCCAGACATGACCCACAGGCTGGCACCGCCAATGACGGTGTTTTGTGGCGCGCCGGGCACGTCCTGGTAGTGGGGCAGGGGGGCCAGGCCAAAGGCGAACTTGGCGTTTTTCTTCACGTTGCCATAGAAGCCGCTGGAGGTGGTCATCATGGCGCACTCGCCCGACACAAAGCTGGCTTCCGGCACGTTGCCGCGGCCCTTGTAGACAAACAGACCCTGCTTGGCCATGTTGGCCAGGTTCTCGATGTGGCGCACATGCAGGGGGGAGTTGATCTTCAGGCGGGCATCCATGCCGGCCAGGCCGTTTTGTTTGGTGGCAAATTCCACGTTGTGCCAGGCGGAGAAGCTCTCCAGCTGGGTCCAGCCCTGCCAAGCGATGGAAATGGGGCACTTGTGGCCGCTGGCCTTGAGCTTGGCGGCAGCCAGGGCGACTTCTGCCCAGGTGGCGGGGGCTTTTTCAGCGTCCAACCCGGCGGCCTTGAAGGCGTCTTTGTTGTAATAGAACACCGTGGTGGAGCTGTTGAACGGGAAGCTCAACATCTGGCCGTTGGGTGCAGTGTAGTAACCGGCCACGGCAGGAATGTAGACCTTGGGGTCGAACTTGTAACCCGCGTCCGTCATGACCTTGCCGACGGGCACTACGGCGCCCTTGCTGGCCATCATGGTGGCGGTGCCCACTTCAAACACCTGCAGGATGTGCGGCGCATTGCCAGCGCGGAACGCGGCCACGGCGGCCGTCATGGACTCGTCGTAGGTGCCCTTGAAGGTGGGCAGGATGCGGTATTCCTTCTGGCTGGCGTTGAATTCCTTGGCCAGGTCGTTGACCCATTCGCCGTTCACGGCGGTCATGGAGTGCCACCATTGGATGTCGGTTTGCGCTTGGGCCGGGGCTGCAATGGAGAAGGCGGCGGCGGTGACGGCGGCAATCGCCAGTGCGCGGCGGGTGAGGGTGCTGTGGGTCATGGTCGAGGTTCCTGAAAAAGAATGGCGCGATGCTAGGGCGGCAGCGTGTCAAATTTGTGTCAATTCGATTAAACGCCAGCTCTTCTGACCATTTGGTCAGGGGTTTCCACTAGAAAAGCCCGTGAATAGTGGGTGCGTTACCATCTAAGGCCTACCAAAAAGTGGCCTGTCTGGCCCCCTTGGCAGCTACTACTGACCCTGATGAACGCCCCCACCTCGCTCAATCACCTCCTCAGCGCCGCCAACCCCGGCGCGCACGTGCAAGAACGCATCCGCGAAATCCCGTACAACTACACGTCGTTTTCTGACCGCGAGATCGTCATCCGCCTGCTCGGGTCCCACAGCTGGGAGTTGTTGAACCAGTTGCGCGGCGAGCGCCAGACCGGCCGTTCGGCCCGCATGTTGTACGAAGTGCTTGGTGATGTCTGGGTGGTGCAGCGCAACCCCTATTTGCAGGACGACCTGCTGGACAACCCCAAGCGCCGCGGCCAACTGGTCGATGCCCTCAACCACCGCCTGGGTGAGGTGGAAAAACGCCGCACCCCGCAGACCGATCCCGAACGCGACGCCATGGTCGGCCAACTGCTGGTGGCCGCCCGTGCCGCGGTCAAAACGTTTGATGCGGCCTTTGTGGAAGTGGGCGCTCTGCGCAAAAAAACGCAAAAGCTGCTGTACAAACTCACCGCCAAGGACAACGTCAAGTTCGACGGCCTGAGCCGTGTGAGCCATGTGACCGACGCGACCGACTGGCGCGTGGAATACCCCTTTGTGGTGCTGTGCCCTGATTCGGAAGAAGAAATGGCCGGCCTGGTGAAGGGCTGTATCGACCTGGGGCTGACCATCATCCCGCGCGGTGGCGGCACCGGCTACACGGGCGGCGCCATTCCGCTGACCTGGAAGAGCGCGGTCATCAACACCGAAAAGCTGGAAGCGATGACCGAGGTGGAGATGAAAGTCCTGCCCGGTCTGGACTATGCGGTTGGCACCGTGTGGTCCGAGGCCGGTGTGGTGACCCAGCGCGTGGCCGATGCGGCCGAGCGCGCTGGTTATGTGTTTGCCGTGGACCCGACGTCGGCCGAGGCCTCGTGTATTGGCGGCAACATCGCCATGAATGCTGGCGGCAAGAAGGCCGTGCTGTGGGGCACGGCGCTGGACAACCTGGCCAGCTGGCGCATGGTGACACCCCAGGCCGAGTGGCTGGAAGTCACCCGCATCAACCACAACATGGGCAAGATCCATGATGCGGAGGTGGCCAGCTTCGAGCTGCAGTATTACAAGGCCGACGGCAAAACGCCGATCCGCAAGGAACGGCTGGACATCCCCGGCGCCACCTTCCGCAAGGAAGGCTTGGGCAAGGACGTGACCGACAAGTTCTTGAGTGGCCTGCCCGGCATCCAGAAAGAGGGCACCGACGGCCTGATCACCAGCGGGCGCTGGGTGGTGCACAAGATGCCG
The DNA here is from genome assembly GCF_002943465.1 of Rhodoferax sp. TS-BS-61-7. Lineage (GTDB taxonomy): Bacteria > Pseudomonadota > Gammaproteobacteria > Burkholderiales > Burkholderiaceae_C > Allorhodoferax. The sequence goes on along the minus strand of NZ_PTQY01000003.1, from coordinate 107,354 downwards.
GCCCACACACGCACCGTGTGTCTGGAGTTTTTTGGCAATGCCAAAGACGCGGTGCCCAGCATCGTGGACATCAAGGACTTCATGTTTGCCGAGCAAAAGCGCAGTGGCGTCTTGCTGGCGGGCCTGGAGCACCTGGACGACCGCTACCTGAAAGCCGTGGGTTACGCGACCAAGAGCAAACGTGGCGGTCTGCCCAAGATGGTGTTGGTGGGTGACATTGCCGGTGACGATGCCGACGACGTGGCGCGCGTGACCAGCGAAGTGGTGCGCCTGGCCAACAGCCGCAGCGGCGAAGGTTTTGTGGCCGTGAGCGCCGAGGCGCGCAAGAAATTCTGGCTGGACCGCAAGCGTACTGCCGCCATCAGCAAACACACCAACGCCTTCAAGATCAACGAAGACGTGGTAATCCCGCTGCCGCGCATGGCCGAGTACACCGATGGCATCGAGCGCATCAACATCGAGCTGAGCCTGCAGAACAAGCTGGCGCTGTGCGATGCCTTGACCGAGTTCTTTGAGCGCAGCGACTTGCCCCTGGGCAAGACCGACGACGCCAACGACATTCCCAGCGCGGAGCTGCTGGAAGACCGCGTGGCCCAGGCGCTGGACCTGGTAGCGCAGGTGCGCGGCCAATGGCAGGGCTGGCTGAACGATGTGGAGCCGCTGTTTGCGCAACTGCAAGACCACACGCTGCGTGCCAGTTGGAAGACCCAGCTGCGTGCGCCGCTGCAGGCCATCTTCACGGGTGCCGCGTTTGACGCCATCCTGGCCGAGTGCACGGCCATCCACAAACGCGTGCTCAAGGGCCGCGTCTGGGTGGCGCTGCACATGCACGCCGGTGACGGCAATGTGCACACCAACATCCCCGTCAACAGCGACGACTACGACATGCTGCAGTCGGCCCACGGCGCGGTCAAACGCATCATGGCGTTGGCGCGCAGCCTGGACGGCGTGATCTCGGGTGAACACGGCATTGGCATCACCAAGCTGGAGTTTTTGAGCGAGGCCGAGCTGGCCCCCTTCATCGCCTACAAGGCCAAGGTCGACCCCGAAGGGCGCTTCAACAAGGGCAAGCTGCTACGCAATCAGGAGCTGCCTGCGCAGCCTGGAAGCGGGTTTGCGCCGCATTTGACGGCAGATGGTTCGACCATCTACGCCGACCTGACCAACGCCTACACGCCCTCGTTCGGCCTCATGGGCCACGAGTCGCTGATCATGCAGCAGAGCGACATTGGCGCCATTGCCGATAGCGTGAAGGACTGCCTGCGCTGCGGCAAATGCAAGCCGGTGTGCGCCACCCACGTGCCGCGCGCCAACCTGCTGTACAGCCCGCGCAACAAAATTTTGGCCACGTCTTTGCTGGTTGAGGCTTTCCTCTACGAAGAGCAGACGCGCCGCGGCATCAGCGTCAAACACTGGGAAGAGTTCGAGGACGTGGCCGACCACTGCACGGTCTGCCACAAGTGTGAGTCGCCCTGTCCGGTGAAGATCGACTTTGGCGACGTGACCATGAACATGCGCAACCTGTTGCGCAAAATGGGCCAGAAGTCCTTCCGCCCCGGCAACGCCGCGGCCATGTTCTTCCTCAACGCCACCAACCCCGAGACCATCAAGCTCATGCGTTCGGCCATGGTGGGCGTGGGCTTCAAGGCCCAGCGCCTGGCGAATCAGGTGCTGCGCTTGGCCGCCAAGAAACAAACCGCCAAACCGCCGGCCACGGTGGGCACCGCGCCTATCAAGGAGCAGGTGATCCACTTCATCAACAAGAAGATGCCGGGTGGCTTGCCCAAGAAGACGGCCCGCGCGCTCTTGGACATTGAAGATGCGGACTACGTGCCCATCATCCGCAACCCGCAGACGACGACGGCTGAGACCGAGGCGGTGTTCTACTTCCCCGGCTGCGGCTCGGAGCGCCTGTTCAGCCAGGTGGGCCTGGCCACGCAGGCCATGCTGTGGCATGCCGGCGTACAGACCGTGTTGCCGCCCGGCTACCTGTGCTGTGGCTACCCGCAGCGCGGCAGCGGTCAGGCCGACAAGGCCGAGAAGATGATCACCGACAACCGCGTGCTGTTCCACCGCGTGGCCAACACGCTGAACTACCTGGACATCAAGACCGTGGTGGTGAGCTGCGGCACCTGCTACGACCAGCTGCAGGGTTACGAGTTCGACAAGATATTCCCGGGCTGCCGCATCATCGACATCCACGAGTACCTGCTGGAGAAGGGCATCACGCTGGTGCCCGAGGGGGGCGCGGGTGCCGGTTACCTGTACCACGACCCCTGCCATAGCCCCATGAAGCTGCAGGACCCGATGAAAACCGTGAAGGCCTTGGTGGGCGATGCGGTGCTCAAGAATGACCGCTGCTGCGGCGAGTCCGGCACGCTGGGCGTGACCCGGCCCGACATCTCCACCCAGATCCGCTTCCGCAAGGAAGAAGAACTGCGCAAGGGCGAAACCGCCTTGCGCGCGCTGACCGCGCCCGAAGGGCAGGCCCCCGCCACGCAGGGCAATGTGAAGATCCTGACCAGCTGCCCCAGCTGCCTGCAAGGCCTGAGCCGCTATGGCAACGACCTGAACAACGGACTGCTGGAAGCCGACTACATCGTGGTCGAAATGGCCAACCAGATTCTGGGCAAGGAATGGCTGCCCGAGTACGTGCAGATCGCCAATGCCGGCGGCATTGAGCGCGTGCTGGTGTAAGGGGCTCCCATGGCAGGACTGACCGCAGGCGCGCCCACCCCGACCGACATCACGGTGCACGGCCAGAGCCGGGTGCTGGAGGTTGGCTTCTCGGACGGCGCGCGTTTTCGCATTCCGTTTGAGCTGATGCGCGTGTACTCGCCCTCGGCCGAGGTGCAAGGCCATGGCCCAGGACAGGAAACGCTGCAGACCGGTAAGCGGGATGTCGAGCTGGAAGCGCTGGACCCGGTAGGCAACTACGCGGTGCAGCCGCGCTTCTCCGACGGGCACGACACCGGCATTTATTCCTGGGACTACCTGTACTTTCTGGGCTCGCAGGAAACGCGCCTGTGGCAGGATTACCAGGATCGCCTGACCGCGGCCGGGGTGGAGCGTGATGCACCCATGGCGGGCAAGGCGGGGCACAGCTGCGCCAGCCATTGAGATTGCTATTAATTTAGGAGCCGTTCGCGCACTATCCGCGAGGGCTAGAGTCACTTTTCATTAAAAATTATGAGCACCACCCACTTTGGTTTCACCTCGGTCGACGAGTCAGAAAAAGCCCGCCATGTGCGCGGCGTGTTTGATTCGGTGGCGCCCAAGTACGACCTGATGAACGACCTGATGTCGGCCGGCTTGCACCGCGCCTGGAAGGCCTATACCGCGCTGGTGGCCAACCTCAAAGAGGGCGACAAGGCGCTGGACATTGCCGGCGGCACCGGTGACCTGGCGCTGGCCTTCTCCAAAAAGGTGGGCAAGAGTGGTCAGGTGGTGCACACCGACATCAACGAGGCCATGCTCTCGACCGGCCGCAACCGGCTGCTGGACGCCGGCGTCATCCTGCCCACCATGGTGTGTGATGCGGAGAAGCTGCCGTTTCCCGATAACCATTTCAACGTGGTGAGCGTGGCCTTTGGTCTGCGCAATATGACGCACAAGGACGTGGCGTTGGCAGAAATGCAACGCGTGCTGAAACCCGGCGGCAAGCTGTTGGTGCTGGAGTTCTCCAAGGTGGCGCCACCGCTGGAGAAGGTGTACGACTGGTACTCTTTCAAGGTGTTGCCACGTTTGGGCAAGCTGATCGCGGGAGATGACGCAAGTTACCGGTATCTGGCCGAGTCGATTCGCATGCATCCCAGCCAACAGGAGCTAAAGACCATGATGCACAAAGTGGGCTTTGGCCATGTGGACTATCACAACCTGACTGGCGGCATTGCTGCTTTACATGTTGGAATCAAGTGCTGAGATAACTATTTTGGAGCAATCATGAAACTGTGGGCTTTGGGTTTGGCGTTGGTTTTGTCCCTGTCGGGCATCAATGCAGAAGCTGCCAAGCGTTTGGGTGGTGGCAAGTCGTTTGGCAAACAGTCCAGCAATGTGACGCAGCGCGACGCCACGCCAGCGGCCCCTGCTGCTCCGGCCCAAAACATGAACAACACCGCGGCCAAGCCCGCACCGGGCGCTGCGGCAGCTGCAGCCCCCAAGCGTCCTTGGGGCGCCATGTTGGGCGGTTTGGCCGCCGGTTTGGGTTTGGCTTGGTTGGCCAACTCGCTGGGCATGGGTGAGGCCTTTGGCAACATCCTGATGTTTGCGCTTTTGGCCATGGTGGTTGTGGGCGTGGTTGGCTGGTTCCTGCGCAGCCGCAAGCCCGCAGCGGCGCAGTCATCGCCGTTTGCCTTCCAGGGCGCCGGCAATACCCCCGCCACGGTGGCCAAGCCCTACCGCGCCGAAAACGTCGGCAACGACGCCTCGGCCCGCCCGTGGGAACGCAACAGCATGGCGTTTGAAGCACCGCAGCAGCCCCAAGGCGGCTCGATGATTGGTTCCGCACTGATGGGTTCACAGACCTGGGGTGTGCCCGCTGGTTTTGACAGCGAAGGTTTCCTCAAGGCCGCCAAAACCAACTTCGTGACCTTGCAAGCCGCATGGGACCGCTCCGACATCCCGGCCCTGCGCGCCATGATGACCGACAGCATGCTCAAGGAAATCCAGGCCCAACTGGCCGAGCGCGAAACCCACACCGGCAGCGGCCCGAATCACACCGATGTGGTGATGATCGAAGCCCGCCTGCTGGGCATCGAAGAGCTGCCTGACGAGTACATGGCCAGCGTGGAGTTCTCCGGCATGATCCGCGAAGAAGCATCGGCCGGCCCCAGCCCCTTCCGCGAAGTCTGGAACATGACCAAAGCCAAGGCCGGCGCCAGCGGCTGGCTGGTCGCAGGCGTGCAGGCACTGCAGTAAACCCCCACTCAACTAGCGCGTCTCCGGCGCGCTTGTCCCGTTCAGAAACACCGCAGAACCGGCTCCGCCGGGCTGCTGGTGTTGCCCCCAGCAAGGGGGAGGGCGAAGCGACACGCAGTGCGCGCCGCCACGGGGGTGAGCCATAATCCCTTATGGCAACACAGTCCCCTTTTTCTATGTTCGAGGGCCTCTTGAAGGCGCTCCCCACTCCTCCCGCTCCCCCTGCCTGGATGGTTGAAGAAAGCCACCGCCGCGTGGTGCTCTTGCTCAACCATGTGCTGCAGCAGGAACCCCAGGCCACGGAGCGCCTGGCGCGCCAAAAGGGCCGGGTGATCCTGAGCCAATGGCAGCAATTCACCTTCAAGGTGCAGGCCACGCCCGCCGGGCTTCTGGACCTGGCCCAGGCTGATGCGTCCGCCGATCTCACGCTGGTCATCCTGGACGACTCTCCGCTGGCCATCGCACAGGCGCTGATGCAGGGTGGCAAGCCCAAGGTGCGCATCGAAGGTGATGTGCAACTGGCCGCCGAAATCAACTGGCTGGCGGATCACGTGCGCTGGGATGTGGAAGAGGACCTGTCGCGCATCCTGGGTGACGCCCCGGCCCACCTGCTGATGCAGACTGGCCGCACCTTCGCCCAAGCCCTGCAGCAGTTTGTGGGGCAGCGTGCGGCACCCAAGGCTTCTGGCGCTGCCGCATGACACGGCTGGGCCGTGGGGTCTTTATCGTTTGGGTGGCCCTGCGTTATGGGCTGGACGAGCTGGTGCTGACCAGTTTTCAGAAGCCCTGGCTGCGCCTGCTGGCGCGCATCGTCTCGGTAGGTCGCAGGCTGGACGCACCCCGTGGCCAACGCCTGCGTGAGGCGCTGGAGCGCCTGGGTCCCATCTTCGTGAAATTTGGCCAAGTGTTGTCCACCCGGCGCGACCTGCTGCCATTGGACATTGCCAATGAGCTGGCCAAGTTGCAAGACCGCGTACCGCCATTTCCTTCCGAGGTAGCCGTCGCCACCATCGAACGCGCCCTGGGCAAACCCCTGGCCGAGCTGTTTGATTCGTTTGAACACACCCCAGTGGCCAGTGCGTCCATCGCCCAGGTGCACTTTGCCGTGCTGCGCGACCGGCAGGGCAAGCCACGTGAGGTGGCGGTGAAAGTGCTGCGCCCCGGCATGCTCAATGTCATCGACAAGGACCTGAGCCTGATGCGCATGATGGCCGGCTGGTTGGAAGGTTTGTCGGCCGATGGCAAGCGCCTGAAACCCCGTGAAGTGGTGGCCGAGTTCGACAAATACCTGCACGACGAGCTGGACTTGGTGCGCGAAGCCGCCAGTGCAGCCCAGCTACGCCGCAATATGGAGGGGCTGAACCTGGTGCTCATCCCCGAGATGTGGTGGGACTTGTGCACCACCGAAGTCTTGGTCATGGAACGGATGCACGGTGTGCCCATTAGCCAGGTGGATCGCTTGCGCGAAGCGGGTGTGGATATCCCCAAGCTGGCGCGCGACGGCGTGACGCTGTTTTTTACCCAGGTGTTCCGCGATGGCTTTTTCCATGCGGACATGCACCCGGGCAACATCCAGGTCAGCCTGGCGCCGGAGACCTTTGGCCGTTACATCTCATTGGACTTTGGCATCGTCGGCACGCTGACTGAGGTGGACAAGGAATACCTGGCGCAGAACTTTGTGGCCTTCTTCCGGCGCGACTACAAACGGGTGGCCGAGCTGCACATCGAATCCGGCTGGGTACCTGCCAGCACGCGGGTGGATGAGCTGGAGGCCGCTGTGCGTGCCGTGTGTGAACCCTACTTCGACCGGCCGCTCAAGGAAATTTCGCTGGGCATGGTGCTGATGCGCCTGTTTCAGACCTCGCGCCGCTTCCAGGTGGAAATCCAGCCGCAGCTGGTGCTGCTGCAAAAAACCCTGCTCAATATCGAGGGCCTGGGCCGCGACCTGGATCCCGATCTGGACCTCTGGGCCACCGCCAAGCCGTTTCTGGAGCAGTGGATGCTGGAGCAGGTCGGTCCGCAAAAGCTTATCCGTGAGCTTAAGGCCCAGGCGCCGCGTTACGCCAAACTGCTGCCTGAACTGCCCGGTTTGTTGCACCAGTTTTTGCAGCAGCGTGGTACCGACAACAGCCAACTGGTGCAGGAGCTGCTGCTGGAGCAAAAACGCACCAACCGCCTGCTGCAGACCCTGGTGGCCGCGGTGATTGGATTCGCGTTGGGCATGGTGGTGATGCAGATTGTGGTGCGGGTTGGGGTTTTCTGACCGCCACCTATAATTGAAGGCTTTGCAACCTGATGTCAGAGCCTTATTTCCATGCCCATCTACGCCTATAAATGCGAGTCCTGCGGGTTTGCCAAGGACGTATTGCAGAAAATCTCCGATGCCCCGCTGCAAGACTGCCCCACCTGCGCCCAGCCCACGTTCAAAAAACAGCTGACCGCTGCGGGCTTCCAGCTCAAGGGTTCAGGCTGGTACGTGACCGATTTCAAGGGCGGCAACGCCCCGGCCACCGCCGTGGCCCCTGCGACGGGTGACAGTGCGGCAGCCCCTGCGGCCAAGACCGATGCTGCGCCCGCAGCTGCAGCCCCTGCCGCGGCGAGCTCCAGCAGCACACCCGCTGCCACCACCACACCCAAATCCACAACCTGATCTCCGTCCCTAGAACTGGAAACACTGTGCCCATAAAAAAATACCTGCTCACCGGCCTGATGGTGTGGCTACCCCTGGCCATCACCATCTGGGTGTTGCTGTGGCTGGTGGGTTTGCTGGATGCGGTGTTTGGCGGTTTCCTGTCCGGTGTGGCGGCGGTCACGCCCGAAAGCATGGGCCCTTTGCTGGAGCGCCTGCACAACATTCCTGGCCTGGGCGTGTTGTTGGTGTTTGCCGCCATGTTGTTCACCGGTGCACTGGTGTCCAACGTCGCCGGTCGCTGGTGGGTCAAGCAGTGGGACCGACTGTTCACCAACATCCCCATCGTCAAATCCATCTACAACAGCGTCAAAAAGGTGTCGGACACGCTGTTCTCCAGCAACGGCAATGCGTTTCGCACCGCCTTGCTGATCCAGTACCCGCGCGCGGGCAGCTGGACGATTGCATTCCAGACGGGCACACCCAGTGGCGAGGTGCAAAGCCATTTGAACGGTGACTTTGTCAGCGTTTACGTGCCCACCACCCCCAACCCCACCAGCGGTTTTTTCTTGATGCTGCCCAAGGCAGATGTGATCGAGCTGGACATGAGTGTGGACGAGGCATTGACCTATGTGATTTCCATGGGATCGGTGGCACCCGCCGCGTCCGCGTCTCCTGCCCCCGCACCCCAATAACCTATTACCAACCCGCCGCCTTAGTCGCGGCGAACTGAAAGCAAGCTATGGCCATGCGCTCCCACTATTGCGGTCTTGTGACCGAAGCCCTGCTGGGCGAAACCGTAACCCTGTGTGGTTGGGTGAACCGTCGCCGTGACCACGGTGGTGTGATTTTTGTCGATGTGCGTGACCGCGAAGGTTATGTGCAGGTGGTCTGCGATCCCGACCGCGCCGACATGTTCAAGGTGGCCGAAGACATCCGCAACGAATACTGCGTGCAGATCAAGGGCCTGGTGCGCGCGCGCCCTGAGGGCACGACCAATGACAACCTCAAGAGCGGCAAGATTGAAGTGCTATGCCATGAGCTGATCGTGCTCAACGCGTCGGTTACGCCTCCGTTCCAGATCGACGACGAAAACCTGTCCGAGACGACGCGTCTCACGCACCGCGTGCTGGACCTGCGCCGCCCTTACATGCAAAACAACCTGATGCTGCGCTACCGCGTGTCGATGGAAGTGCGCAAGTTCCTCGACGCGAATGGTTTTGTCGACATCGAAACCCCCATGCTCACCAAGAGCACGCCCGAAGGCGCACGCGATTACCTGGTGCCCAGTCGTGTGCACGATGGCATGTTCTTCGCGCTGCCCCAAAGCCCTCAGCTCTTCAAGCAGCTGCTGATGGTGGCCGGCTTTGATCGCTACTACCAGATCACCAAGTGTTTCCGTGACGAAGACCTGCGCGCCGACCGCCAGCCCGAGTTCACCCAGATCGATATCGAAACCTCCTTCCTGACCGAAGAAGATATTCGTGACATGTTCCAGGGCATGATCACCACGGTGTTTAAGAACACCATCGGTGTGGACCTGGGCGAGTTCCCGGTCATGACCTACCAGGACGCTGCGCGCCTGTATGGCTCCGACAAACCTGACTTGCGCGTGAACCTGCAGTTTGCCGAACTGACCGACGTGATGAAGGATGTGGATTTCAAGGTCTTCTCCGGCGCTGCCACCATGAAGGGTGGCCGTGTGGTGGCCTTGCGTATCCCCGGTGGCTCGGTCGAAGGTGGCGGCATCAGCCGCGGCGAAATCGACGCGTACACCGAGTTTGTCAAGATCTATGGTGCCAAGGGCCTGGCCTACATCCGCGTCAACGAGCTGGCCAAGGGCCGTGACGGCTTGCAATCGCCTATCGTCAAGAACATCCACGACGCAGCCTTGGCTGCGGTGCTGGAGCGTACCGGCGCGCAAGACGGTGACCTGATCTTCTTCGGTGCCGACAAGGAAAAGATCGTCAACGACGCGATTGGTGCCCTGCGCATCAAGATCGGCCACAGCGAATTTGGTAAGAAGAACGGCCTGTTCACTGCAGGCTGGAAGCCGATGTGGGTGGTGGACTTCCCGATGTTCGAGTTCGACGAGGAAAACCAGCGCTACACCGCCGTGCACCACCCCTTCACCGCGCCCAAGGCCGGCCACGAAGACTGGATGGTCACAGCGCCTGAGAAGTGCATCTCGCAGGGCTACGACATGGTCTTGAACGGCTGGGAAATGGGCGGCGGTTCCGTTCGTATCCACCGCGCCGATGTGCAGCAAAAGGTGTTCGACGCGCTGAAGATCTCGCCCGAAGAAGCCCAACTCAAGTTTGGCTTTCTGCTGGACGCGCTGCAATACGGCGCGCCTCCGCACGGTGGCCTGGCTTTCGGCCTGGACCGCATCGTCACGATGATGACCGGCGCTGAGTCCATCCGCGATGTGATTGCATTCCCCAAGACGCAACGTGCGCAGTGTTTGCTGACGCAAGCGCCCAGCCCGGTGGACGAAAAGCAATTGCGCGAGCTGCACATCCGCCTGCGCAACCTGGACGCCGTCAAGGCAGCCTGACCGCACAGTTCCAGCCGGCAGGGCTGGTGCACAATGAAAGGGCGCTCACAGAGCGCCCTTTTTTCTTGCGCAGACCATGCCCCTTCCTTTCAAAATCCCGCAGTCCGTGTTGGTGGTGATTTACACCACGGCTTGGGACGTGCTGCTGATCCGCCGCACCGAGGTGGACCCGGAGGCCCCGGCGTTCTGGCAATCGGTTACCGGCAGTAAGGACACGCTGGAGGAACCCTGGGCGCAGACCGCCGCACGTGAGGTGCTGGAAGAAACGGGTCTGGACTGCACGCCGGGCAGTGCGCTGGCGCCGCACTTGCACGACTGGGGGCTGGAGAATGTGTACACCATCTACCCGCGCTGGTTGCACCGCTACCCGCCAGGCGTGACGCACAACACCGAGCGCGTGTTTGGCCTAGAGGTGCCCGCTGGCGTGGCGGTGACGTTGAACCCCCGTGAGCACACCCACTACCAGTGGTTGCCGTATGACGCTGCCGCGGATGCCTGTTTCTCCCCCTCGAATGCCGAGGCGATTTTGCAACTGCCCTTGCTGGCACCTCGCCAGACCCGCTGCCAATGACCCCGAATACCCTGCGTATTGCCACCTACAACATCCACAAGGGCGTACAGGGTGTGGGCCCGGCGCGCCGGCTGGAGATCCACAACCTGGGCCACGCGGTGGAGCAGCTCGATGCCGATGTGGTGTGCCTGCAAGAGGTGCGCAAGCTGCACCGCCGGGAGGCGCAGTACTTTGCCCACTGGCCCGAGCTGCCGCAGGCCGAGTTTCTGGCACCGGAAGGTTACGAGGCGGTGTACCGAACGAATGCCGTAACGCGCCATGGCGAACACGGCAACGCGTTGCTCTCGCGCTGGCCAGTGCTCACGCACCAGCACGAAGACATGTCGGACCATCGCTTTGAGCAACGCGGCCTGTTGCATGTGGAGTTGTTGCTGGAAGAACGTCCCGTGCACGTGTTGGTGGTGCACCTGGGCCTGATCCGGGCCAGCCGCTTGCGCCAGCTGCAGCAGCTGGTGCGGTTTGTGGCGCGCGAGATCCCTGCGAGCGCCCCGCTGGTGGTGGCGGGCGACTTTAATGAGTGGGGCCCCTCCATCGCCCGCATCCTGGGGCCAGCGGGGCTGGTGGCCCACACGCAGGGGCGGCATCCCACCTTTCCATCCCGCATGCCGCTGCTGCAGCTGGACCACGTGTATGCGCGGGGCCTGCAGCCGGTGGGCCTGACCGTGCCCCACGGCCGCAACTGGTGGCGCATGTCCGACCACCTGCCCTTGATCGCCGAGTTCGCCTGGACCGACGCACCATGACCGACGCCCCCTACTTGCCCGGCCACCAGCTGCAACTGCTGCAGGGCGGGCAAGATTACTTCAGCGCGCTGGTGGCCGCCGTGGATGCCAGCCAGACCGAGGTGCGGCTGGAGACCTATATCTACGCCTTCGATACCGAGGGGGAGCGTGTGGCCCAGGCGCTGGAGCGCGCGGCCCTGCGTGGTGTGCGCGTGGCACTGCTGATGGACGGCATTGGCACGCCGGAGGTGCCAACGCAGTGGCAGCAGCGCTGGAATGCGGTCGGGGTGCACTGGCTGCGTTTCGCCCCGCTGGGCCGGCTGGGCTTGCTGGTGCCCAGCCACTGGCGCCGCCTGCACCGCAAGCTGGCGGTGGTGGATGGCACGGTGGCGTTTTGTGGCGGCATCAACATCCTGGACGACTACAACGACCCCCAGCATGGGCCACAGCAGGTGGCGCGGTTTGACTTTGCCGTACAGGCGCAGGGCCCGCTGGTGGCCCAGGTGCACAGCGCCATGGCCCAGCTGTGGGAGCGCCTGCTGGTCACCCGTCAACTGGAGCAGGGGCAGTGGTCAGCGGCCCGTGCCATGTGGCAAACCATGGCGCGCCCGCAGACGCTGGACGCGGGGTCTGCACAGGGCGGTGCGTTGGCGGCACTGGTGCTGCGTGACAACGTGCGCAACCGCAAGCGCATCGAACGTGCCTACCGCAAGGCGCTGGGAACCGCGCAGCGGGAGGTGCTGATTGCCAACGCCTATTTTTTGCCGGGCGGCAAGCTGCTGCGTGCACTGGTGCATGCGGCACAGCGCGGTGTGCGTGTGCGCCTGCTGCTGCAGGGGCGTTACGAATATTTCATGCAGTACCACGCGGCGCGCCCGGTATTTGGGCTGCTGCTGGCCGCGGGGGTCGAGATCCACGAATACACCAGCGGTTTTCTGCACGCCAAGGTGGCTGTGGTGGACCAACAGTGGGCCACGGTGGGCTCGTCCAACCTGGACCCGCTGAGCCTGCTGCTGGCGCGCGAGGCCAACGTGGTGGTGCAAGACACCGGCTTTGCCACCGCGCTGCAGCAGCGCCTGGAGACGGCGATGGCCCAACACGGCCGCGCGCTGGATGCGCAGGATTTTGGACAGCGGCCCTGGGGGCAGCAGGCGCTGGACTGGTTGGCCTATGGGCTGATGCGCCTGACTTTGTTGCTGGCAGGGCGCCGATATTGATATTTGCTATGAATATAGGAGCTATTGGCGCAGTATCCATAAGGGTTAATGGCTAAAAACCTTAAAATCCAAAGACTGGTAACATGCTTGCATTCTTGATACCTTAGAGCGCCATGAAACCCACCGATGCCGACGAAGGAACTCCGGTTTCCGTCAAAATTCGCGAACGCCTGCAAGCCTCCCGCAAGCGCTTCCATGCCAACGACAACATTGCCCCCTTCATCGAACCCGGCGAGCTGGAACTGCTGCTGGACGAGGTAGAGGAGAAGATGAAGGGTGTGCTCAACAGCCTGGTGATCGACACCGAGCATGACCACAACACCGACAACACTGCGCGCCGTGTGGCCAAGATGTATGTCAACGAGGTGTTCCGTGGCCGTTATGTGCCCGCACCCAGCATCACCGAATTTCCCAATGTGGGCCACCTGAATGAGTTGATGATCGTCGGGCCCATTACCGTGCGCAGCGCCTGTAGCCACCACTTTTGCCCGGTGATTGGCAAGATCTGGATTGGTGTGATGCCTAACGAACACACCAATGTGATTGGGCTGTCCAAGTACGCGCGCCTGGCCGAATGGATTATGGGTCGCCCGCAGATCCAGGAAGAGGCCGTAGTGCAACTGGCCGACCTGATCCAGGAAAAAACCCAGCCCGATGGCTTGGCCATCGTGATGGAGGCCAGCCACTACTGTATGGCCTGGCGCGGTGTGAAGGACATGGACAGCAAAATGATCAACTCGGTCATGCGCGGCGTGTTCCTCAAAGACCCCACCCTGCGTCGCGAATTTCTTTCACTGATTCCTCGGAAAGGCTAATGCCATGTTGGTCCGTTTGCTCTACGCCAGCCGTGCGATTGATTCGAATCCGGACGCCATCGAGGCCATCCTGACCCAGTCGCGCCACTACAACCCCACCTGTGGCATTACTGGCATTCTTTGTTACGGTGGCGGCATTTTCCTGCAGGCCATCGAAGGCGGGCGCATGGCCGTGAGCGAGCTGTATGGCCACATCCAGAAGGATATTCGCCACAAGGATGTGGTGCTGTTGCACTACGAAGAAATCACCGAACGCCGCTTTGGCGGCTGGACCATGGGCCAGGTGAACATGTCCAAGATCAACACCAACATCCTGCTCAAGTACGCCGAGAAACCCGAGCTGGATCCGTATTCGGTGTCTGGCAAAGTTTCTTTGGCCTTGCTCGAAGAACTGATGGCCACCGCGTCCATCATCGGTCGCGCGTGACATCGGTCGATTCCCAGGATGCCGGCTAGTGCTCTTGCCCTGGTCATTTTTGCCGGCCTGATTCACGCAAGCTGGAACATCGCGGCCAAGAAGGCGGGTGGCGACGCACGGTTTGCCTGCTTCACCGCATTGGTGATGATGGTGTTTTGGGCGCCGTTGGGGTTGTGGTTGGGCTGGCAGCAGGTCCCCTCCTGGGGCCTGACGGAATGGGGCTTCATCACGGTCAGTGGAATTTTGCACGTGCTCTATTACGTGGTGCTGCTGCGCGGCTACCGCAAGGCCGACCTCACGGTGGTCTACCCCCTGGCCCGCGGCTCGGGACCTTTGCTGTCCTCGCTGGTCGCCATTCTCTTTCTGGGTGAGCAGATTTCGGCCCTGGGAGGGCTGGGCATTGTGGCCGTGGTAGGGGGCGTATTTCTGGTGGCCGGTGGCCCCGGGCTGTTCCGCCAGGCGCAGGACCCGCACAAGCGCGCACGCATCCGCAAGGGCATGGTCTACGGCCTGCTCACCGGCGTCTTTATTGCCAGCTACACCGTGGTCGACGGCTACTCCGTGAAGGTGCTGCTGCTGTCCCCCATCCTGGTGGACTACATCGCTAATTTTGTGCGCGTGGCTTTTCTGCTGCCCTCGGTGGTGCGCGACCTTCCAGCCGCGCGCCTGCTGTGGGTGAGCCAATGGAAGTACGCCGCCATTGTGGGCCTCATCAGCCCGATCTCTTACGTGCTGGTGCTCTACGCCATGCAGGTCGCGCCCATGAGCCATGTGGCACCTGCGCGCGAAGTCTCCATGTTGTTTGCCGCGCTGCTGGGCGGGCATTTGTTGGGCGAGGGTGACCGCGTGGCGCGCCTGCTGGGCGCTGCGTGTATTGCCATCGGCGTGATGGCACTGGCCTTGGGCTGAGCACATGGGCTTGCTCGTAGGCTGTGATTTTTCCAGCAGTCCATCGCGGCGCAAGCAGATTGTGCTGGCGACGGGGCGCATGGACCGGGGCCGCTTGTTGTTGCAAGGGCTGGAGCGCCTGGACTCGTTGGATGCCTTCAGTGCCTGGTTGTTGCAACATCCCGTATGGACCGGTGGCTTTGACCTGCCGTTTGGCTTGCCACGCGAGCTGGTGCAGGCCTTGGGCTGGCCACTGGAGTGGGAGCCTTGCATTCGTCACTATGCCAGCCTGTCGCGGGCAGAGATCCGTGCGCAGTTTGCTGCCTTTTGCGATGCGCGGCCCGTGGGCGGCAAGTTTGCGCACCGGGCCACCGATGGCCCAGCGGCTTCCAGCCCATCCATGAAGTGGGTGAATCCGCCCGTGGCCTACATGCTGCATGCCGGGGTGCCCCGGCTGCTGGATGCCGGAGTGTATTTGGTCGGTGTGCAGCCTGCGCCGCCAGCCGGTACGCCGGCTGCCCGGGTGGCCTTGGAGGCCTACCCCGCCTTGCTGGCGCGTGAGATGGTGGGCGCCCGCAGTTACAAGAGTGACGATGCGGCCAAGCAGACGCCAGAACGTCTGATCGCCCGCAAGGATGTCATTCATGGGCTGGAAATGGGCAATACCCGGCTGAGGCTGCGCCTCAAGCTGAGCCACGCCCAGCGGGACGCGCTGGTGCAAGATGCCTCAGGCGACGCGCTGGATGCGGTGCTGTGCCTGGTGCAGGCAGCCTGGGCGCAAGCCCAATGCGATGCGGGACACCCCTGTTATGGCTTGCCAGACACTCTGGATCCGCTGGAGGGCTGGATTCTGACTGCCTGAGTGGCCATGGGACGGCAGCGCTCAGGCCGCGCGCGGCGCGACGGTCTCTTCGATTTTGATGGCCAGTTGGGCAATGGCCAGCGCAGCAGGGCAACCTGGCATGGTTTGCATCAACAGCTGCCGGCGCATGATGGCCTGGCGTACCGACGGATCAACCGGAATGTCACCCATGTGCAGCAACTTCAGCGGCTTGCCGCTCTCGGTGGTGACAAAGCGGTCCAGCACCTGCTGTAGCTGGGTGGTGATGGCGCGGCCGTCACCCAGTCGGGCGGTCTGGTTGATCACCACGCGAATGCTGCTGCGTTTTTGCTGGCTGGCCAGCACCTTGATGGTGGCGTAGGCGTCGGTCAGCGATGTCGGCTCCGGCGTTGCGACCACCAGCACCTCGGAGGCCAGGGATACCGCAAATAGCACTACGTCAGAAATACCGGCGCCAGTGTCCAGCAGCACCACGTCGTAATGCGGCACCAGGCCGGACATGATGCGCAAGAAGTCGTCGCGCACCTCGGGTGTCAGGCGCGAGTATTCGACCATGCCCGAACCCGCCAACAGTACCGAAAAACCACCGGGTGCGCGGATGATTGCTTCTTCGAGTTTGGCCTTGCCGGTAAACACATCGTGCAAGGTGATCTTGGGGTACAGGTTCAGTACCACGTCCAGGTTGGCCAGGCCCAGGTCGGCGTCGAGCACCAGCACGCGGTGGCCGCGTTTGGCCAGTGCTGCTGCCAGGTTGGCCGAAACAAAGGTCTTGCCCACGCCGCCTTTGCCACTGGTAACGGCCACCACTTTGCCCAAAGGCTTGAGCGGCACACCGGTGCTGCCTTCAGCGGTTTCGGGAGGATTTAGCACGTCAGACATCAAAACACCCTCTGCATGGCGCCATTGCTATTCCCGCCCGACAGATCGGTGGGGGCGCTTTCGATCCAGGCGGGGTCGCCCAGCGACAAGTGACCGAACAAAAGGTTCTTTTCTTCGGCACTGACAAATACTTCTTGCTGCTGGTCCAGCAGCACGCGGTTGCGGCCTTCGGCCTTGGCGCGGTAGAGCTGCTGGTCAGCACGCTCGCTCCACAGGGCGGCTGTGGAGCGCACCCATTCGGGCGCAAATGCGCCACCGATGCTGATCGTGACCTGGATGGTCTGGCCCGGCGCAATTTGGATCGGCATGGTCTCAATGGCCTTGCGGATGCGCTCAGCCACGATGGAGCCATACGCCGTATGGCAGCTGGGCAGCATGACGGCGAATTCCTCACCACCCAGGCGCGCCACGGTGTCCATAGGCCGCACGCAGCCTTGCAGGGTTTTGGCAATGGCCTGCAGCACTTGGTCGCCGGCCTGATGGCCGTGCGTGTCATTCACACTCTTGAAGTGGTCAATGTCCAGCATCAGCATCAGCGCAGGTTCACCGGAGCGCGCAACCACATCAATCGCACGGTCTACCACCTGGCGGAAGTGGCGGCGGTTGGCCAAGCCGGTTAAGGGGTCTTTGAGGGAGAGCTCGCACAAGCCGTCGATGATGGCTTGTAAGTGGGCGGTGGCCGAGGCGTCTGCGGGTGGCAAACTGAGGTTCAGGCCATGGTCGAGCAAGGCACGCGCATCGTCCAGCTGCAAATGCTGCAGATTGACCGATGAGGAAGGTGCGTGGATGGCCACAGGGTGCGTCAATGGGTTCGCAAAAGTGTATTCAAAGTCTAACAGGAAGCTTTGGGCTTGAAGGCAGAATTTGCCCGGTCTTGGCGCCCGATCTATGCGGCTTCAACGCTCTGTGCACACCGCGCAATGGGCGTGCCGGGGCAGGCGTACTTCAGTCCATTCCATCGCCCGGCCATCCAGCATCAGCAAGCGCCCCGCCAGACTGGGGGCCAGGCCCAGCAACAGCTTGAGCGCTTCTGCGGCTTGCATGGCGCCAACAATGCCGACCAGAGGCGCAAACACCCCCATGGTGGCGCACTGTGTTTCTGGTGGTGCATCGCCCGGCGGGAAAGCGCAGGCGTAACACGGTGAGTCATGCGCGCGCGGGTCAAAGACACTGATCTGGCCATCGAAGCGAATGGCGGCGCCGGACACCAGGGGTTTGCGGTGTGCCACACAGGCGGCGTTGACCGCCTGGCGCGTGCTGAAGTTGTCACAGCAGTCCAACACCACGTCGGCTTGCTGCACCCAGGCGGGCAAGGTGTCTGTGTTGGCTTCGCCCTGGATGGGAGTGACCCGTACCAAGGGATTGAGCCCCTGCAAGGTGATGGCCAGGGAATCCACTTTGGGCTGGCCCACACGCGTTGTGGTGTGGGCGATTTGCCGTTGCAGGTTGGTCAGGTCCACCGTGTCGGGGTCGACCACGGTGATGTGGCCTACACCGGCACAGGCCAGGTACATGGCAGCGGGAGAACCCAAGCCACCGGCCCCAATGACCAAGGCATGGGCAGCGTTGAGCCGCTCCTGCCCTTCAATCCCAATCTCATCCAGAAGAATGTGCCGCGAGTAACGCAGCAGCGCGTCATCCTGCATGGCAGATCAGTTGTCCTTGCTTTCTTCCTGGCGCTCGGTCAGGGTCTTGCTCACCAGCACGGGTTTGCCTTTGAGCTGGTTCAGGGCCTGTTGCAACTGGAAGTCCTTGTCCGATCCAAACTCCGGTGCGCGGCGTTCCGACGCCGGTTTGCGCGACTCTTCTTCGAGGCGCTTCATGGCTTCTTCACGTGCCTTCTCGCGCGCCGGGTCTTTTTTCTCTTCGCCCTGGCCGCTGGTCAGGTGTTTTTCCAGATCGGCTTCGCGCATACGCAAGGCAGCGTAGGGGCTGCCTTCTTCGGTGTCGTCCAGCATCACGTCGGGCACGATGCCTTTGGCCTGGATGGAGCGGCCACTGGGCGTGTAGTAACGCGACGTAGTGATCTTGAGGCCGGTGTCCGGGCCCAGGGGGCGGAAGGTTTGCACCGAGCCTTTGCCAAAGGTTTGACTGCCCATGATGGTGGCGCGTTTGTGGTCCTGCAGGGCACCCGCCACGATTTCGCTGGCAGATGCCGATCCTTCGTTGACCAGCACAATCAGCGGGATTTTCTTGAGGCTGGCGGGCAGGGACTTGATGGCGTCTGAGCCATCGCGGCCCATGTAGTCGCGCACCGTGGCTTTGAGGATCTGTTTGCTTTCCGCCGTTTGCCCGTTGGTGGACACCACGGTCACGTTCTCGGGCAGAAAGGCGGCAGAAATAGCCACTGCGGCATTGAGCAGGCCACCGGGATCGTTGCGCAGGTCCAGCACCAGGCCCTTGAGCTTGGGCTCCTGTTTGTAGACTTCGTCGAGCTTCCTGGCGAAGTCATCGACGGTGCGTTCTTGGAACTGGCTAATACGGATCCAAGCGTAGCCCGGTTCAATCACCTTGCCGCGCACCGACTGTTGCTTGATTTCTTCGCGTGTGATGGTCACCGGGAAGGTGCGGTTCTCGTCCTTGCGGTAGATGGTGAGCAGCACCTTGGTGTTGGGCTCGCCGCGCATGCGTTTGACGGCGTCGTTGAGCGACAGGCCTTTGACGGCGGTGTCGTCAATCTTGGTGATCAGGTCATTGGTCTTGAGGCCGGCGCGGAAGGCTGGTGAGCCTTCGATAGGCGACACAACCTTGACCAGACCGTCTTCCTGTGTGATCTCGATACCCACACCAACAAACTTGCCGGAGGTGCCTTCGCGGAATTCCTTGAAGGACTTCTTGTCAAAGTACTGGGAATGGGGGTCCAGGCTGGCCACCATGCCGGCGATGGCATCGGTGATGAGTTTTTTCTCGTCCACCGGCTCGACATAGTCGCTCTTGACCATGCCAAACACTGCCGCCAATTGCTGCAACTCTTCGAGAGGCAGGGGGGTCAGGGTGTTGCGTGCCACGGTCTGCAGTGAGACCGTGGTCAGTGCTCCGGCCAAAGCGCCCAAGGCGATCCAGCCCGTAATTTTCAGTTTGTGACCCATATGTATTCCTGTGCCGCACCAATATACACCTTGGAGGTCACTCTTTCGCCCCGGTTCCCCAGCAGCCCCACTATTTCAGTGGGGCTGGTCTATCCGGCTCAGGCCTTGCCTTGGGAGGCTACGGCTGCTGCTGCCTTGGCGGCAGCCTCGGCGTCGCCCAGGTAGTAGTGGCGGATCGGTTTAAGGTTGGCGTCCAGTTCGTACACCAGCGGAATGCCGTTGGGGATGTTCACGCCCACGATGTCATCGTCGGATATGTTGTCCAGGTACTTGATCAACGCGCGGATGGAGTTGCCGTGCGCGGCCACCACGATGCGTTTGCCAGCCAGGATGGCGGGCGCCATGGCTTCGTTCCAGAACGGCAACACGCGGGCCACGGTGTCTTTGAGGCACTCGGTCAGCGGGATCTGGTCGGCTTGCAGCTTGGCATAACGGATGTCCGAACGCTCGCTGCGCGGGTCGGTGGCTTCCAGTGCAGGCGGTGGGGTGTCGTAGCTGCGGCGCCAGACCAGCACCTGGTCGTCGCCGTATTGTTTGGCAGTTTCGCCCTTGTTCAGGCCCTGCAGGGCGCCGTAATGGCGCTCGTTCAGGCGCCAGCTGTGCACCACAGGCAGCCAGGTGCGGTCCATCTCGTCCAAGGTGTGCCACAGGGTGCGGGTGGCGCGTTTGAGCACGCTGGTGTAGGCCACGTCGAACTCGTAGCCGTCGGCCTTGAGCAGCTTGCCGGCGGTTTTGGCCTGCTCCACACCCAAGGGGGTCAGGTCCACATCGGTCCAGCCGGTGAAGCGGTTTTCAAGGTTCCAGGTGGATTCGCCGTGGCGTACGAGAACGAGTTTGTACATGGTATGGGTCACAAAGCAGTGGGGGGACCGGGCAGGGTGCCCGGCGGCGTACAGCGTGCCATTCTAAAATGCCGGGTTAGTGTGAAGTAACCAACAAGGAACAAAGTGAAATTTATTATCGACAACTGGATGCTGATCTCGATTGCCCTGGCATCTGGCGCGCTCTTGCTGTGGCCCGTGGTGCAGGGCGCTACGGCCGTAGGCATTGCCCCGAATACTGCGGTGCAGCTGATCAACCGCGAAAAGGCGGTGGTGGTGGATGTGTGCCAGCCTGAAGAGTTTGCACAGGGCCATATCGTGGGTTCCAAGAACATTCCCCTGGCCGATCTGGAGGCCAAGCTGCCCGGTTTAGTGAAGAACAAGGCGCTGCCCGTGGTGCTGGTGTGCCAGACCGGCGCCCGTTCGGGCCGTGCCGTGGCCACCGCCAAGAAACTGGGTTACGAGCAGGCCCAATCGCTGGCTGGCGGGCTGAAAGCCTGGAAAGCCGCTAACCTTCCGGTCGACAAGGCCTGAACCAGGCCTGCTGAACCAAGGTAAGAAGACCATGCAAGCCGTCAAGATGTACACCACCGCCGTCTGCCCCTACTGCGTGCAGGCCAAGCGGATTCTCAAGTCCAAAGGCGTTGAGGCCATCGAAGAAATCCGCGTCGATGCGCACCCGGAAGAACGCATGAAAATGATGGAAATCACCGGTCGGCGCACCGTGCCGCAGATTTTTATCGGCGACACCCACGTGGGTGGATGTGACGACCTGATGGCGCTGGACAGCCGGGGCGGCTTGCTTCCCTTGCTGGGTGCAGCGGCCTGACATAATTCCGCCCAGCGAATTTTGTTTTCGTAGCCCGTCGGTGTTGTGCCGGCGGGCTTCTGTTTATCTAGAGAGACTATTGCCATGGCTGACCAAGATCCCGTATTCCAGATTCAACGCGTGTACCTGAAGGAAGCGTCGCTGGAGCAACCCAATTCCCCCGCCATCCTGTTGCAGCAAGAGCAGCCTTCGGTGGACATCCAGCTCGGCGTGGAAGCCGCCCCCGTGGCCGAGGGTGTGTATGAAGTCTGCGTGACCGCCACGGTCACCACCAAGATCGAAGACAAAACCGTGTTTCTGGTGGAAGCCAAGCAGGCCGGCATTTTTGAAATCCGCAACCTGCCCCAGGAGCAGTTGGGCCAGATCATGGGCATCGCCTGCCCACAAATCGTCTACCCCTACCTGCGTGGCAACGTGGCCGACCTGATCCAGCGCGGTGGCTTCCCGCCCGTGCACCTGTCGGAAATCAACTTCCAGGCCATGTACGAGCAGCAACAGATGGACGCAGCCGGCGCACCTGCCGGAACACTGCCCCAGTAAGCGTGTTTAGGGGTCTTTTTGGCCTCTAGCCCGCATGGATATTGCGCAAGCAGCTATGAATATCATAGTGTTAGGGGCCGGTGCCTGGGGTACAGCCCTGGCCATCAGCGCCGCACGCGCGCCGCAGGTCGGTCGCACGGTCACGCTGTGGGCGCGCGATGCCGCGCTGGTGGCCGACATGGCTGCGCAGCGTGAGAACACGCGTTACCTGCCCGCGCAGGCCCTCCCTTCTTCCCTACAATTGAGCGACCAGCCATTGGCATCGCTATTGGCGGCGGTCCAGCCGTCCGATCTGGTGGTGGTGGCCACGCCCATGGCCGCCCTGCGTGGCATGTTGACGCAGCTGCAAGGCGTGCCTGCGCCTGTGGCTTGGCTGTGCAAGGGGTTTGAGTCGCCGGTGCAGGGTGCCCACGGCCTGCTGGGCCATGAGGTGCAGGCGCAGGCCGCACCGCAGTTACGGGCCGGGGTGCTGAGCGGCCCCAGTTTTGCGCAAGAGGTTGCGGCAGGGCAGCCCACTGCGCTGGTGGCTGCCAGTGCGCATGCGGCGGTGCGCGACGCGCTCGTAGCCGCCTTCCATGGCAGTTCCCTGCGGGTCTATGCGAATGACGACGTGGTGGGGGTGGAAGTGGGCGGCGCCGTGAAAAACGTGCTGGCCATTGCCACCGGCCTGTGTGACGGGCTGCAACTGGGCCTGAATGCCCGCGCGGCCCTGGTGACGCGCGGTTTGGCAGAAATTACCCGCCTGGGCCTGGCCTTGGGTGCCAAACCCGAAACGTTTATGGGTCTGAGCGGTCTGGGCGATCTGGTGCTCACTGCGACCGGGGATTTGTCCCGCAACCGCAAAGTGGGCTTGGCGCTGGCACAGGGGCAGACACTGGCCCAAGCGGTGCAAGCCCTGGGCCACGTGGCCGAAGGTGTGTACAGCGCGCGCACTGTGTTGCAGCGCGCCCAGCACCTTGGGGTGCCCATGCCCATTACCCAGGGCGTGGTGGACTTGCTGGACGGTCGGCTGCAGCCGGCCCAGGCGGTCATGGCCCTGATGGGCCGCGAACCCACCGTTGAAGGCGCCTAGCCTTTTTGCACCTTGGCGGCAATGTGCGCCAAGGCTTCTTCCACCTGGTCTACCAGCACCAGGCACAACTCGCCGGGTTGCAGCTTGTCCAGCGCGGTGTCAATGGCCAGGAACTCGCCAAACACCTCCGAGCGGCTGACCGCGCGCTGGGCATTGGCCAGGCCCTCGCGCAGCAGGGCGATCACTTCACCATCGTTGCGGCCGCGTTGGCACTGGTCCTCGAACATCACCACCTCGTCAAAGGCATTGCCCAGGATTTCGGTTTGTTGGCGGATGTCCTGGTCACGCCGGTCACCGGCACCGCTGATGACCACCGAGCGGCGCGTGGCCGGCATGGCCTCCACCGCCTGCACCAGCGCCAGCATCGCGTCGGGGTTGTGGCCGTAGTCGGCAATCACGGTGGCGCCGCGGTAGGTGAACAGGTTGAAACGG
The DNA here is from genome assembly GCF_002943465.1 of Rhodoferax sp. TS-BS-61-7. GTDB lineage: Bacteria > Pseudomonadota > Gammaproteobacteria > Burkholderiales > Burkholderiaceae_C > Allorhodoferax. Next base: position 84,117 of record NZ_PTQY01000003.1, on the reverse strand, counting down.
CCTTGTGCGTTGTCGCTGTCGTTGGAGAAATTGGCCAGGCCCTTGCGGATGCTGGTCCAGTCCTGGCCCAGCGCCCAGGCCGCAGCCACGCTGGCCATCACATTTTCGACCTGAAATCCAATCGCACCGCCCAGGGTCACCGGCACATCGGCCAGCGGAATGGACTGCAGCATCTCGCCCTTGGCCGCAATCAGGTGACCACCTTCGACAAACACCACCGCGTGGCCTTGGGCGCGGTGGGTGGCCATCACGGGGTGGTTGCGGTCGGTTGCAAAAAAGGTCACGTCCCCTTTGCACTTGGCCGCCATGGCCGCCACGATGGGGTCGGCCGCGTTGAGCACGGCGGTGCCGGTGGTGGCCACGTTTTGCACAATCACGCGCTTGAGCACGGCCAGCTCGTTCACGGTGGTGATGTAGTTCAGGCCCAGGTGGTCGCCGCTGCCCACATTGGTCACTACCGCCACATCGCAGCGGTCAAAGGCCAGGCCTTCGCGCAGCACGCCGCCACGGGCGGTTTCCAGCACTGCGGCATCGGTGTCGGGGTGCAGCAGCACACTGCGCGCACTCTTGGGGCCGCTGCAGTCACCGGTGTCTATGCACTCACCGTTGACGTACACACCGTCGGTATTGGTCATGCCCACGCGCAGCCCGCTTTGCGTCAGCAGGTGCGAGATCAGGCGCACCGTGGTGGTTTTGCCGTTGGTGCCAGTCACCGCCACGATGGGAATGCGGCCGTTCTGCCCTTTTTTGAACATGCTGGAGATGATGGCTTCGCCCACCGCCCGGCCCTTGCCAAACGAGGGTGACAAGTGCATGCGCAGGCCCGGGGCCGCGTTCACTTCCACCACACCACCGCCTTGATCTTCCAGCGGCTGCAGAATGCTGTCGCTCACCACGTCCACGCCGCAAATGTCCAGGCCCACCATGTGGGCGGCGGCAATGGCGCGCGCTGCCACTTCGGGGTGTACATCGTCGGTTACGTCGGTGGCGGAGCCGCCCGTGGACAGGTTGGCGTTGTTGCGCAGGTTGACGCGCTGGCCCTTCTCGGGCACCGAGTCAGCCGTCAGGCCTTGTGTGGCCAGGCAGGCGTGGGCAATGTCGTCAAAGCGGATCTTGGTGAGCGATGTGGCATGGCCCGAACCCCGGCGTGGGTCCAGGTTGACCTGTTCAACCAGTTGGGCAATGGTGTGCACGCCGTCGCCCACCACCTTGGGCGGGTCGCGCCGCGCCGCAGCCACCAGCTTGTCGCCAATCACCAGCAGGCGGAAGTCGTTGCCGGGCATAAAACGCTCGACCAGGATGTCGTCGCGGAATTCACGCGCCGTGAGGTAGGCCTTGCGCAGTTGGGCCTCGGTGGTGATGTTCACCGTCACGCCCTTGCCTTGGTTGCCGTCGTTGGGTTTGACCACCACGGGCAGGCCAATCTCTTGCGCAGCGGCCCAGGCATCGTCGGCATCGGTCACCGCACGGCCCCCGGGTACTGGCACACCGGCGGCGGCCAGCAGCTTCTTGGTCAGTTCCTTGTCCTGGGCAATCGCTTCGGCAATAGCGCTGGTGGCGTCCATTTCGGCGGCCTGGATGCGACGCTGTTTGCTGCCCCAGCCCAGGCGCACCATGCTGCCTTCGGTCATGCGGCTGTAGGGAATGCCACGCGCCACGGCGGCGTCCACAATGGAGCCGGTGCTGGGCCCCAGGCGCACGTCTTCGTCTAGTTCACGCAACTGGTCCAGTGCGGCGGGCAGGTCAAAGGGGGTGTCGTTCAGTGCGGCCTGGCACAGCTGCTGCGCCAGTTCCAGCGCCAGTTTGCCCACCTCTTCTTCGCTGTACTCCACCACCACCTGGAACACATGCGGCTCCACCGTGGGTGTGGTGCAACTGAAGGTGACCGGGCAACCGGCCTGGGCTTGCAGGCCCAGCGTGGCCAGCTCCAGCACCCGTGCCATCGACACCTGGTCGTCATGGCCGGTGGCCTGGAATGGGCTGATTTCGGGAAAGCGCGCGCGCAGGCGGGGCTCAAACCCGGCCAGCGTGGCAATGCTGCACTCGTCAGCGCTGCACTCCACCACGGTCTGGATGGCCGTGTGGTGGGTCCACAAATTGGGGCCGCGCAGGGCGCGGATGCGGTTCACTTGCATGGAGGGCTCAGTAAGGAGTTTTCTTGGGGTTGGAGTCGAAGGTGCGCAGGCCGGCTGCAATCAGTTCGACAGGAATGTTTAGCGCCCAGGCTGCAGCCACGGCAGCCATCACCAGCTCGGGTTGGGCCGCTTTGACGGGGTTCAGGGTGTTCAGCGGCACCAGGGCGATTTCTTCGGCCTGCTGTGCCAGCACGACTTCGCCATCGCGCACAAACACCACCTTCTCGCCCGCCGCCCGGTGTGCCACCAGGGTGGGGTGCTGCGCATCCGGGGCGTAAAAAATCACTTTGCCATCACACAGCTCGGCCAGTTCCACCACCTGCGGGTCGGTCGCGTTGAGCACGGCGGTGCCGCTGGGCAGCACCACGTCGACCTGGGTGCGAGCGACCTTGAAGGTTTGCTCGGCGTCCAGGATGTCGAAGTGTTTGAGGCCCTCGGTCCAGCCCACATCGGTCACCACGCCCACGGCGCAGCGGTCATAGGCCAAGCCTTCACCCAGGATCATGGCGCTGCTGTTTTCAAACACCGCGGCTTGCACGGATCGATTGATCAGCAGGCGCTGGCTGGGTTCCCAGCGCGCGCAGTCGGTGGCCACCACGCGGCGGCCGTCCAAGTACAGGCCTTCGCTGCAGGCCAGGCCCACATGGCGGCCGCTGATGTGCACCAGCCAGGCCACCAGCCGCGCCAGGCGGCCGGTATTTTGGGTGCCAGTGATGCCGATGACGGGAATACGTCCATCGGCCTGCGGGTCAAACAGGTGCTCCACGATGGCGCGGCCCACGGAGCGGCCTTCGCCGTTGGCGGGTTTGATGTGGGCCAGCAGGCCGGGGCTGGCGTTCACCTCAATCACGGCGCCGCGCTGGCTCTTCATGGGTTTGCTGATGTCTTCCATCACCATGTCGATGCCTGCAATGTCCAGGCCCACCACGCGGGCGGCCAGGGCGGCGGTGGCGGCCACGCTGGGGTGCATCTGGTCCGTCACGTCCCAGGCCACGTTGCCGTTGCGCTGGATCAGTACTTTCTGGTCTTTGGCAGGTACAGATTCGGGTGTCAGGCCGGCGCGGCGCAGCTCCAGCTGCACTTCGGGGCTTTTCTGCGGCTCGATGGGGCTCAGCGGAGCCTCTTCTGCCTCGCCGCGGCGTGGGTCGGTGTTGATTTGTGTGTTCACAAGCGCGGTCACCGTGGAGGTGCCATCGCCCACCACCCAGGCGGATTCACCGCGGGCGGCGGCTACCACCTGTTTGCCAACCACCAGCAGGCGGTGTTCGTTGCCAGGAATGAATTTTTCGACGATTACGCTGCCGCCGCTTTGCTCTTTGGCCACCTGAAAAGCGGTTTCGATACTGGCCTGGTCGGATAGGTCCAGCGTGACGCCCCTGCCGTGGTTGCCGTCATAGGGCTTGACCGCCACGGGCAGGCCAATGTCTTCAGCTGCTTCCCAGGCCGCGGCCGGGGAGTTGACCAGCGTGCCCTCGGGCACGGGCACGCCGCAGGCCTTGAGCAGGCTTTTGGTCAGGTCCTTGTCGCTGGCAATTTCTTCGGCAATCGCGCTGGTCTGGTCGGTCTCGGCAGTCCAGATGCGCCGTTGTGCCATGCCATAACCCAGCTGTACCAGGTTGCCTTCGGTCAGGCGGATGTGGGGAATGCTGCGGTCCGTGGCGGCATCTACGATATTGGCGGTGCTGGGCCCCAGGCACAGTGAATCGACCATGTCGCGCAGCTGGGTGATTTCGCCCGCCAGGTCGTAGGGGGTGTCGTTGATGGCGGCCAGCACCAGGTCACGCGCCACCACCAGCGCTTTGCGCCCCACCTGCTCTTGCCGGGTGCGAAACGCCACCTTGTAGACGCCCGGTGTGGAGGTCTGGCGGGCCTTGCCAAAGCTGGTTTGCATGCCGGCCAGGTTCTGAATTTCCAGCGTCACATGTTCCACGATGTGGGCCGCCCAGGTGCCTTCCTGCAGGCGCTGCAGAAAACCGCCACGCACGCCGGGGCTGCATTTGTGCTCAATCAGGCCCGGCAGCCAGCCGGTCAGGCGCTCGTAAAAGCCGGGCAGGGTGTTGGAGGGGTGGTTCTCCAAGTCGCCGATGTCCAGCCAGGCCTCGATGACGGGGCGATACGTCCAAATATTGGGGCCGCGCAGGTAGGTGACCCGGAGAATGTCGATGGTTTTCTTGGCTGTCATGGCAGTGTGAGAAGGGGCGGTGCACCATTGTGACGCGGCGCGCGTTATGTATTTTCGCTCAGCCCCCGTGTTGTGTAACGGATTTATCCTCGGCGCCTTGGCGCGCAGATGACGCAAAATCCCGAGTTAAACCTTTTCCCTAGAAGTAGATGACCCCTGACGCCCTTGCTGTTTCTGTGCTGCCCGGAGAGCTTGCTCCGCAATGGCGGGCCAATGTGCAGCAGCAGCTGCATCCCCAAGAGAACGTATTGGCCTCGCTGGAGGTTGACCTTGACACCCAGTTGCGCTTCGTCAAGGGCCTGGTGCTGGTCACCAGCCGCCGCCTGCTGAGCCGGGTGGGGCCGGACGCGGCCTGGCAGTCCTGGGACCTGCAGGCGGGCCAAACCCTGCAGCACCACGACCACGCGGGCGTGGGCCACCTGGATTTTGTCGATACCACCGGCCTGCGCGGCACCTGGCGCTTCACGCTGGGGCAAAACCTGCATGCCCTGCGCCTGGTAGACCAGTTCCAGGCCCAGTTGGAGAGCACCGTGTCAGGCCGACCGCTGGCGCAGGCACTCACCCAGGTCTGCCCCAGTTGCAAGGCCCCGCTGGAGGCCGAGCAGGAGGAATGCCCGGTGTGCACCAAGGTGGTCCACACCCCGCCCAGTACCTGGACGCTGTTTCGCCTGTGGCGCTTTGCCAAACCCTACCGCGGGCAGCTGTTGCTGGGTTTTGTGCTCACCCTGTTGGGCACGGCCGCCAACCTCGTGCCGCCTTACCTGACCATGCCCATCATGGACAACGTGCTCATTCCGTTCCAGAACGGGCAGAAGATCGACCCCATGCTGGTGACCCTGTACATGTCAGGGCTGCTGGGGTCGGCCCTGGCCGCGTGGATTTTGAGCTGGGCCAAAACTTACATCCTGGCGCTGGTGTCCGAGCGGATCGGGGCCGACCTGCGCACCACCACCTACGAACATTTGCTGCGCCTCTCGCTGGAGTACTTTGGCGGCAAGCGCACGGGTGACTTGATGTCGCGCATCGGCAGCGAGAGTGACCGCATTTGTGTGTTCCTGTCGCTGCACCTGCTGGACTTTGCTACCGACGTGATCATGCTGACCATGACCGCGATCATCCTGTTCTCGATCAACCCCTGGCTGGCGCTGGTGACGCTGGTGCCGCTGCCGTTTATTGCCTGGATGATCCACTTTGTGCGCGACCGCCTGCGCACAGGTTTTGAGAAGATTGACCGCGTCTGGGGCGAGGTGACCAACGTGTTGGCCGATACCATTCCGGGTGTGCGGGTGGTGAAGGCTTTTGCGCAAGAAAAGCGTGAGGCTGCACGCTTTCGTGAGGCTAATAAACACAACCTGGCGGTGAACGACCGCATCAACAAGATCTGGTCGTTGTTCTCGCCCAGCGTGTCGTTTTTGACCGAACTGGGCCTGCTGGTGGTCTGGGCGTTTGGTATCTGGCAGGTGTCTAAGGGCGATATCACCGTGGGCGTGCTCACGGCTTTTATTGCCTACATCAGCCGTTTCTACGGCCGGCTCGATTCCATGAGCCGCATCGTCTCGGTCACCCAAAAATCGGCCTCGGCGGCGAAGCGCATTTTTGACATCCTGGACCACGTGTCTAGCGTGCCTGAACCCGTGAACCCCGTGCCCATGGGTAAGGTGCAGGGCAGCATCGAGGTGCGCGATGTCGGCTTCCGGTATGGCAACCGCGAGGTGAACCGCGGCATCAGCCTGAAGATTGCGCCCGGCGAGATGATTGGCCTGGTGGGCCACAGCGGTTCGGGCAAAAGTACGCTGGTGAATCTGATTTGCCGCTTCTACGATGTGTCCGAAGGCGCGATTCTGGTGGACGGTGTAGACATTCGCTCGTTTGCGATCTCGGACTACCGCCAGAACATTGGCTTGGTGCTGCAAGAGCCGTTTTTGTTCTTCGGCACCATTGCCGACAACATCGCCTATGGCAAGCCTGATGCCACGCGTGCCCAGATCATTGCCGCCGCGCGCGCGGCCCACGCGCACGAGTTCATCCTGCGCCTGCCGCAGGGCTATGACTCCATGGTGGGTGAACGCGGCCAGGGCCTGTCGGGTGGCGAGCGTCAGCGTATTTCGATAGCGCGCGCGCTGCTGATCGACCCGCGCATCCTGATCCTGGACGAGGCCACCTCGTCGGTGGACTCGGAAACCGAGAAAGAGATTCAGAAAGCGCTGGAAAACCTGGTGCAAGGCCGCACCACCATCGCCATTGCCCACCGCCTGTCCACGCTGCACCGGGCCGACCGCTTGGTGGTGCTGGACCGCGGCAAGGTGGTGGAAGAGGGCACGCACGACGCGCTGATGGCGGCCGAGGGCGCCTACTACAACCTGTACCAGGCCCAGGCACGCAACAACACTATGCTTGAGGAGTCCGCCGCATGAGCGCCCTGCAAACCGTGACGGCCAGCCGTTTCACGCTGGAACGCACCCCCTTTGGCAAGCTGGTACTGACCAATGAGGCGGGCGAGCGTTTTGAAGGCGTGGTGCCGGTGCGCGCCTTTCCCATCCAGTCGCCCGACGACGGCATTTCGCTGGTGAGCACTGATGGCAAGGAAGTGGCCTGGGTGGACCTGCTGGCCGATGTGCCACAGCCCGCGCAGGACCTGATCCGGGCGGAGCTGACCACACGCGAGTTCATGCCGGTGATTGCACGCATTGTCTCGGTCACCAGTTACTCCACACCCTGCACCTGGGAGGTAGAAACGGACCGTGGCAACACCGAGTTTGTGCTGCGTGGCGACGAGGATATTCGCCGCATTGGCAAGGACAACGGCCTGCTGATTGCCGATGCCCATGGCATCCAGTACCTGGTGCGCGACCAGTTTGCGTTGGACGCTCACAGCAAAAAAATCCTGGACCGCTTCCTGTAGGGTGTTGTTTCCAGGTCAGTGTGTACTCGCACCGGCCTGGGCTTGCGGTACATTTTGGGGCTGACGCTAGCGCACCTGTACGCTGCAGCCTTACCCAGAAAGCACCGCCCCATGTCCATTCTGTTGAGTTCTTCGCGCCGCACCCGCATGGTCCGCAGCGGCCAGATCGCCAGCACGGCGATGGTTTGTGCACTGCTGCTGTCGGGCTGTGCCATCTGGCCCAAGGCGCTGACCTTCTGGGGCAACAACGAGCCTGCATCTGCCGACATGGCCACCCCGCCCACCGCGACAGCACCCGCCGCCCCCGCAGCGGCCGAGCCAGTGCCGGTGGCCACCAGCAGCGCAGTGGCCGAACCGGCCAAGCCTGAAGTCGCGCCCATGGCCAGCCTGCCACCCGAACCCAAACCGGTGGCTGCCCCAGCAGCACCAGCCAAGCCGGCCGGTCCGGTGAAGATGGAGACGGGTTACTACATCAATGTGGGCTTGTTTGCCGTGCCTTCGAATGCAAGCAATGCATTTCAGAAACTCGAAAAAGCAGGCATGCCCGCTTACACCGAGCTGCTGGAAACCAATGTCGGCAAGCTCACGCGTGTGCGCGTAGGCGGCTTTGCCACCAAGGCCAAGGCCGACGCTGCAGCCAAGCAAATCCGCGGCATGCAGCTCGAAGCCATCGTCTTCCGCCATAAATAAACACCCCGGGGCGCACGGCCCCGTGCGCGGATGGATCGTTCTGGTTCAACTGCGGACCTTGCTCCGCTGCCGCGCTTTGTATTCCTTGTGTCTCTTGTGTCACTGCGCCTGCAGAGGGCGTTGTCCTGCACCGATGTAACCAAAACTTAATGCCAATTTAACCGGTCCGTCTTATTCACTCTTCAGACTCCGCGGTCGTTGTGTCTTGTCTTGATATGACTTTTTAACCCGCTAAAAAATGGAGTATGGAATGTTGAAAAAATCTGCTGTTGCACTCGCAGTTGCAACACTGGCGCTGGGCGCACAGGCTGGCGAGTTGGCCACCGACAAAGACGTCAAGTTTGAAGTGAACGTGGACGTCGGCACTTACTATGTCAGCAAGAAAAATGCCGCTGGTCGTGAAATCAACGAAGTGCTGGGCAAGGGCCTGAACCAAGTGGAAATCAAGGCCACCAAGACCATCAACGAAGACATCTCCATCTTCGGCGAAATCGAAGTGGACTACGACCCCGTCGTTGACAACTCCGCCTTCACCTCCGACGACACGCGCGTTGGCATCGCCAGCAAAAAGTTTGGTCGCTTCTCCGCCGGCCAGTTCGACAGCTTCATCGAAGACAACGTCATGGAAACGCTGGGCGTGGGCCATGGCGAAAACGCCTTCATGACAGAGCCTGCCTCTGCCAACAAGGGCCGCCATGTGCAATACAGCCACAAGCTGGGTGACCTGAGCTTTGCCGTGGACTACACCTCGGCAGTTGGCCCCGCCGCCAACCCCGAAAACTCCAATGGTTTCGCCCTGGCCGCGACCTACAAGATTGGCAGCCTCACTTTGGCCGGTGGCTGGAGCGAGTTGGCCAAGTACAAAGCGGACAGCTCCAAGACCCAAGGCGAGTTGAACACCGACCGCTACGCCACGGGCCTGGCCGCTACTTACCAAATGGGCAATCTGGCTTTGAAGGGCCTGGTTGCTGACGTGGAAAGCACCGCCAAGATCAAGACCTCTTACACCGGTTTGGCATTGACCTACGTGATGGGTGAGTTCGACTTCGGCCTGTCCATGCAGAAGGTCAAACCTGAAAACACCAACGGCCGTGACGAATGGTCTGCCGGTGTCGGTTACACCCCGTTCAAGAACATGCAGTTGTACTTTGACTTCGCAGGCTTGGCCAAGGCGAATGGCGAAGGCGATGTGGTTGAAATGGGCTTGAAGTACACCTTCTAAGCTCCCTACGGTATTCCAAGGTTTTTATGCCCGGGCTGGTCCCGGGCTTTTTTACGCCCCGTGCGCGCCGCTCAGACTTCGATGTTGTCAATGAGCCGGGTGCTGCCTAGCCTTGCGGCCGCCAGCACCACCATGGCGTCGCCGCTGTGTGCGGCCTGCAAGTCGGCTTGGCGGCGCACGGCCACATAGTCGGGCACCCAGCCTGCACTGCGCAGGGCCTGCATGCCTTCTGCCTCCAGCCGTGCCACATCCGCTTCGCCAGCCCGCAGGGCCGCCACAATTTTGCGCAGCGTGGCCGAGAGCAGCAGCGCCTCTTCGCGTTGTGCCGGGCTCAGGTAACCGTTGCGGCTGGACAGGGCCAGACCCGCTTCATTGCGCTGCGTTTCTCCGCCCACCACATCAATGGGCAGGGCGAACTGCTTCACCATGTTGCGGATCACCATGAGCTGCTGGTAGTCCTTTTTGCCAAACAGCGCGGTGCGCGCCTGGGTGCAAGCCAGCAGCTTCATGACCACGGTGCATACGCCGATGAAAAAGCCCGGGCGGAAGTGGCCTTCCAATATGTCCGCCAGCTCGGTGGGTGGGTGCACCTTGAAGGTTTGGGGCTGGGGGTACAGCTCTTGTTCACTGGGGGCAAACACGATGTCGCAGCCCGCGGCCTCCAGCTGGGCGCAGTCGGCTTCCAGCGTGCGCGGGTAGGTGTCAAAGTCTTCGTGCGGCGCGAACTGCAGCCGGTTCACAAAAATGGTGGACACGGTCACGTCGCCCAGCGGCTTGGCCTGGCGCACCAAGGCCAGATGGCCGGCGTGCAAATTGCCCATGGTGGGCACCACGGCAGGGTGGCGGTACTGGCTCAGCGCTGTGCGCAGCTCGGCAATGGTGTGGATCAGTTGCATACGCGTGTTATTTCACCAGGCGTGGAGGGTGTCGTCAGGGAACGTACCGTTTTTCACGGCGGCCACATAGGCTTCCATGGCACCGCGGATGCTGGTGGATTCGGCCATGAAGTTGCGCACGAACTTGGGGTTTTTGCCCAGGTTCACACCCAGCATGTCGTGCAACACCAGCACCTGGCCAGCCGTGCCCTTGCCAGCACCAATGCCGATGGTGGCGCAGTGGGGCAGCTCTTGGGTCAGCTCGGCCGACAGGGGTGCGGGCACCATCTCCAGCACCACCATGGAGGCACCGGCGTCTTGCAACGCCAGGGCTTGTTTCTTCATCAGGTCCGAGGCCACATCGCCCCGGCCCTGCACACGGTAGCCACCCAGCGCGTGCACGGTTTGCGGCGTCAGGCCCAGGTGGGCGCAGACGGGGATGCCGCGTTCCACCAGAAAGTGCACTACCTCCGTGGTCCAGCCACCACCTTCGAGTTTGACCATGTGGGCACCGGCCTGCATGAGCACGCTGGCACTGCGAATGGCCTGTTCCTTGGACTCTTGGTAGCTGCCAAACGGCAGGTCACCAATCAGCCAGGCCGTGCCCTGGGCGCGGCGCAGGCCGCGGGCCACGCTTTCGGTGTGGTATGCCATGTCTTGCAGGCTCACGCCCACGGTGCTGTGCAGGCCCTGGCAGACCATGCCTAGCGAGTCACCCACCAAGATACATTCCACACCCGCCGCATCGGCCACGGCCGCAAAGGTGGCGTCGTAGGCGGTGAGCATGGTGATTTTTTCGCCGCGTGTGTGCATCTCTTGAATGCGCGGCAGGCTGATGGGTTTGCGGGTCGCCATGGGCGAAGCTGGGGGCAGCGTGCCGTAAGGGGATGCCGCAGCAGACGCGTTACCAGCAGGTTCTTGGGCCATGGACAGAGACTCCATCAACAGGGGGTTGGGCGGGATGCGGGGCCGATACTAACCGCAAGCGGGCGTATCGGTTAGTGACACCACTCAGGCGGGGGAATAGGCCAAGCGCACGTAAATCGGCGCAAAGGCTTCTGCCTGGGTGATCTCGATCAGGGTCTCTTTGGCCAGCTCCAGCAGGGCAATAAAGGTCACCACCAGCACGGGCGTGCCCTGGCTGGGGTCAAACAGGTCTTCAAACCCCACAAAACGTTGGCCCTGCAGACGCTTGAGCACGATGCTCATGTGTTCGCGTACCGACAGTTCTTCGCGGCTGATCTTGTGGTGCTGCACCAGCTTGGCCCGCTTCATGATGTCGCGCCATGCCTCTTGCAGGTCGACCAGGCTTACATCGGGGAAACGCGGCTGCAGGCTTTGCTCGATATGGGCGTTGGCCTTCAGAAAGTCGCGCCCATACTGCGGAATGGCGTTGAGGCGGGCCGCGGCCAGCTTCATTTGTTCGTATTCCAGCAGGCGGCGCACTAGCTCGGCACGCGGGTCTTCGGCTTCCTGGCCCTCGGCCGTCTTTTTGGGCGGCAGCAGCATGCGCGACTTGATCTCGATCAGCATCGCCGCCATCAGCAGGTACTCGGCCGCCAGCTCCAGGTTGTGCTTGCGGATCTGGTCCACGTAGACCAAATACTGCTTGGTCACGCTCAGCATGGGGATGTCCAGAATATTGAAGTTCTGCTTGCGGATCAGGTACAGCAGCAAGTCCAGCGGCCCCTCAAAGGCCTCCAGAAACACCTCCAGCGCGTCCGGCGGGATGTACAAATCCTGCGGCATGGCAAACAGTGGCTCGCCGTACAGGCGCGCCAGTGCAACCCGGTCCACCACCTCGGGCATGGTGGCCAGGGTGGTCGCGTCAGAGCCGCTGTCCGTAGAAAGTGTGCTCATGATTTGCTATTGAATTGGGAGCTGCTCGCGCAATATCCACGCGGGCTAGAGGCCTATTTGGCTCTTATTTGGCGTTGGTCTGGTAGACGTAGGGCTTTTGCTCCACGCGGGCCTCGCCATAGGCCTTCACCGCGCTGCGGTCCACGCTCTTGTCCCACAGCAGGGCGCGGCCCTGGCGTTGCTCGGCTTCCAGCGTGGGCTTGGCAGTCTTGAGCTGGTCAATAAACTGGGTAGCTTCGGATTGGTAGTCGGGGCGGCGGAAAATGTTCATGGATGAATCCTCGTTGTCGGTCATTTTAGCCGCCATGGCCGCTGCCCGGCGCACTGCTGCGCGGGCGGCAAACCCGGTATCCTTGCGGCCCTATGCGCAATTCTGACTATTCCACCGCCCAGATCACCGCCCTGGCCCAGGCCGACGTGGCCCGTGCCCTGCAAGAAGACGTGGGCGCGGGGGACCTGACCGCCTCCCTCATCGACCCGACCCGCCGCGCCCGCGCCCGCGTGGTCGCGCGCGAAGCCGCCGTGTTGTGCGGCGAGCCCTGGGCCACCGCCGCCGTGCGGGCGCTGGACCCCAGCGCCGCCATCATCTGGCATGTGCGCGAAGGCCAGCGCTGCGTGGCCGACCAGGTGGTGGTGGAAATTGAAGGCAACGCCCAGGCGCTGCTGACGGCCGAGCGCACCGCGCTGAACTTTTTGCAACTGCTGAGCGCCGTAGCCACCAAGACCGCCACGTTTGTCAGTGCCGTGGAGTCGGTGCCCGGCAACCGCGCCGCCATTGTGGACACCCGCAAAACCCTGCCCGGCCTGCGCATGGCGCAAAAGTACGCGGTGCACGCGGGCGGCGGCACCAACCACCGCATTGGCCTGTTCGACGCCGTGCTGATCAAGGAAAACCATATTGCCGCCGCCGGTGGTGTGACGGCCGCGCTGCAGCGCGCTGGCCAGTTCGCGGCCAGCGCCAAGTTCATTGAGGTGGAAGTGGAAACGCTGGACCAACTGCGCGAAGCGCTGGACTGCGGCGCCAAGATGGTGCTGCTGGACAACATGACCATGGCCCACCTGGTGCAAGCCGTGGCCATCAACGCCGGGCGTGCGATTCTGGAAGTGTCGGGCGGCGTGAGCCTGGACACCGTGCGTGCCATTGCCGCTACGGGTGTGGACCGCATCTCCATCGGTGCCCTGACCAAGGACGTGAAGGCCACCGATTTCTCCATGCGTTTTGAGGAGCTGTGATGTCTGCCAGCGATGTGATTGACGTCGAATACGAACAGCCCGCCTGCAGCACCCAGCACGCGTGGGCGCGCGTACCCGTGGAGCCCACGCCGTCGCAGCGTGTGGCGCTGAAGGACAAGATCAAGCGTCTGCTGAAAGAGAAGAACGCCGTCATGGTGTCGCACTACTACGTGCACCCGGACCTGCAGGACCTGGCCGAGGAAACCGGCGGCCTGGTGAGCGATTCGCTGGAAATGGCGCGCTTTGGCCGCGACCACAGCGCGCAGACGCTGGTGGTGTCGGGCGTGAAGTTCATGGGCGAGACCAGCAAGATTTTGTCGCCGCACAAAACCGTGCTCATGCCTGACCTGGACGCCACCTGCTCGCTGGACCTAGGCTGCCCCATCAGCGAGTTCAGCGCTTTCTGCGACGCCCACCCGGACCGCACCGTGGTCGTCTACGCCAACACCAGCGCTGCCGTCAAAGCACGGGCCGACTGGCTGGTGACCAGCAGCTGCGCGCTGGACATCGTGCGCGCCCTCAAAGACAAGGGCCAGAAAATTCTGTGGGCACCCGACAAACACCTGGGTGGCTACATCCAGCGCGAAACCGGCGCCGACATGGTGTTCTGGGAAGGCGCCTGCATCGTGCACGACGAGTTCAAGGCCTTTGAGCTGGAGGCTCTGATCAAGGAGCACCCCAAGGCCAAGGTGCTGGTGCACCCCGAGTCACCCCAGGACGTGGTGGCCCTGGCACACGCCGTGGGCTCCACCAGCGCCATCCTCAAGGCCGCGCAAACGCTGGACGCCGACACCTTCATCGTCGCCACCGACAACGGCATGCTGCACAAGCTGCGCACGCTCAACCCCACCAAGACCTTCATCGAAGCTCCCACCGCCGGCAACAGTGCCACCTGCAAAAGCTGCGCCCACTGCCCCTGGATGGCCATGAACGGCCTGGCTGGTGTTGCCCAGGTGCTGGAGCACGGTTTGAATGAAATCCAGGTGGACAGCCGCCTGATTGACCGCGCGCGTTTGCCGATCGACCGCATGCTGGCGTTTACCGCAGCGCTGAAGAACGGGCAGCCCGTGGGTGGGCTGATTCCGAACATTGGGGCGGCCTGAGTTTTAGGTATTTTTAGCCTGTAGCCCCCGTGGAATATGCGCGAACAGCTATTGAATTGGTAGTGAATGTGGGGTGTGTGGTTGGCTGCTTTGCTTGGCGGATTCAACCGGTCGATGCAACACACTAAAACCTGCATTTGCATGAAAGATTGACAATTGCTGCTGCGCTTGACTTCAAAGTTTAGAAAGGTTGGGGAGAGCAATGCCAAATGGAAAAGAGCAAAAGGGAACGGAGAGTTCAGAGCGGTCTTATTCGATGTTTATCGAAAGGCCCAAAATGAATCGTTCTCAAAAGACTCTCGTTTGTCTTTGGCTACTTGTCTTACTAGTGATCGGTGGTGCGCTTTACTCAACGCCCTATATGAGAAATGCACCGATCTTTGGAGTCAACGGAAGAGAAGGTCTATTCGAAATTCTTATTGGCTTCTCAGCGATTTCCATTCCTTTTAGTTGGCCTTTATATTTCGCACTGCGGTGGTCGGAGAAACCGAAGGGATCCATTAGGCAAGTCACTTTTGGCATCTCCAGTCTAGCTATTGCCGGGCTGTTTTCTCCTAGCATTGCCTTTGGACATGACTCTGGTGTAGGTACAAGCATAATTTTGTGTGCACTCATCATTTGGGCCACGTACCCGGTCTTCAGTCCTCCCAAACATTGAGCGGCACCTTCACCAAATACATGGAACGACCGCTTTCACTCTTGGATTCAACCGGTCAACGCAACAAGTTGGCTGAATCTTTCAGCAGGCGTTTCGTAGTTTAGAGTTTTCCTTGGGCGTTCATTTAGTTTTCTCGCAATTGCATTCAACTGTGCCTGTGAATAATTTGAGATATTGATTCCCTTGGGGAAGTACTGCCTCAACAGGCCGTTGGTGTTTTCATTGCTTCCACGCTGCCAAGGACTATGGGGATCACAGAAGTAGACGCTGATATCGGTGGCCAATGTAAAACGCTTGTGATCAGCCATCTCGTGACCACGATCCCAGGTCAATGACTTGTAGAGTTCCTGCGGCAACTTGCGTGCGTGTTTGATCAGGGCGTTGGTGACGGTCTGGGTATCTTTGCTGGCCACCTTCACTAGCATTACGTAGCGAGTCTGACGCTCAACCAATGTCGCAATCTGGTTGTTCAGACTACCAAACATCAAGTCGCCTTCCCAGTGGCCAGGTACTGCGCGATCCTCCACCGTGGCCGGACGCTCACTGATAGACACGGTGTTGGTAATCCTGCCGTGGTTATCTGTCTTTTGGGTGTAGTGACGCGAACGACGCATGGCCCTAGTGCGCCTCAGATGTTGCAGCAGTTCCTTCTTCAAGGCGCCACGGGCTTGAATGAATAGGCTGCGGTAGATGGTTTCGTGTGACACGTGGTAGTCCTTGTCGCACTGGTAAGTACGCTGGAGCCATCCTGCAATTTGCTGGGGCGCCCACTGGCATTGGAGCTTACGTGCCACGACACGTGCCAAGGCTCTATTCTGAACCAGCTTGCAACGTTTGGGACGGTGTGACCTATCCCATGCGGCCTGATCGGCCTGGGCCGCACGATAGCTGCTTTGGCCACCGTTGCGTTTGATCTCACGGCTGACTGTGGATGGCGCTCGGTTCAACTTCAGGGCGATAGATCGGATCGATTGCCCTGCCATCAAGCACCGCGATATCTCTTCTCGCTCCGCCAAGCTCAACGCTAATTGAGAGCGAGAGCGCTGTGCGGGGCGAATTCCACCAGTCTCAGCCAGGATGCCACCCACAGATGAGTGATTCCGATCAAACAACTGTGCAATCTTCTGCAGGGAATCGCCTTTTTTCCAGCGCTCCCACATCAGGGCCTTCTGACTGTCTGTGTAGTAAGTCCGAGTCCGATATTTCATCTGCAACACTCCTTCTGTTCATACAGAATCTAAGGTGTTGCATCGACCGGTTGAATCCAAGGGCGGAAGCCGACGTTCGCAGATTCACCCAAACGGGGGATATTCAGCAGGCGATATTGACGTGAAAATCCTGCAATCTATGACTCATTCCATTTCTTACAACCTGCGGGGTATGTCGGAATTTTTATACCTGTACAAACGCACATGAAAATTTCTGAGATCGTGACTGCGAGCGGCTTTCCAGCGCAATTTTCACCCAGTTTATCCCGCAGCCGCCAGAATATCCCGCAGGTTTTGCGGCATACATTACGTTGGGCGTCACTAGAGACGAAGCGAAATGCCTGAACTTTCAGAAGACATTCACTCTGAGATTCAGCGTTTATCGGCCGAAGGCGACGCGTTGGCTAGCGAGAGAAGGTACTCGGAAGCAATCCCTGCGTACTGGAAGGCCTGGGATCTGTTGCCTGAGCCAAAGACCGAATGGGAAGCTGCCACTTGGCTGCTCGCGGCTATCGGCGATGCCAATTTCCTCGGTCGAGACTACACGGCAGGCAAAGACAACTTAACCACCGCAATGCATTGCCCAGGTGCAATTGGCAATCCCTTCTTGCATCTGCGGCTGGGTCAGTGCCAGCTCGAACTTGGCGTCCTTGATCGTGCAGCCGATGAGCTTATGCGGGCCTACATGGGCGCGGGAACCGATATCTTCAAAGATCAAGACCCGAAGTACCTGCTCTTTCTACAAAGCAAGGCTAAAGGTATCGAAGGGCCGAAGAAGTCGTGGCAGTTCTGGAAGTGACGCCCAACTCAAACGTTAGGCCGCAGATGGAACAGCCTACTCCCTTCCACCAGCTCGGGCGCTTTGTATTCCTGTTCCAGCACATCGAGGCAGCATTGACCGATTTACTCGTGCACATGTCCGGGGGCGACAGCGAAGCGGTTCTGATCCTCGTAAACGAGCTTGAGTTCGGCAAACGGGTCAAAACCACTGACGTGATGTTCGCTCGCCACGTCGACATGCTTCGCCCGCCGCAATCTGCCGAGAAGAGCGAATTCCACAAGCTCATGGTGGAAGTGTCGAAGCTGGCCGAGAGACGAAACGAGATCGTTCATTCCAAGTACATGCGGTGGCAGAACGTTGACGGCCTGGAAGGCCTCATCCGGTATAACTCCGAACTCAGTGGCAAGAAGGGCATCAGGGAAGAAGTGGAGGAAGAAATGCTCCCCGAGAGATTCGAAGAAGACTGCAACCGCTGCGCCTTGACTCTGATGGCTCTGGAGAAGTTCCGACTGAAGCTGATCGACTGGGAGTATCCGGATGCTGCGGCCCAACTCCAACGTTAACGACAGCTTTAGAGCCAGGTGAAAGTCGGCTATCAGTCTTAAACCGCCTCTGCGCGCCTAACAAAACAAAGCACCGACCCGCCTCCCGCAAGTAGCCGCACAAGCAAAGCCAGTTAGACTGCCCCCAAAGGAAACATCACTATGGCAGGCGTATTTGGCAAAGATCCCAACATGAAGAAGAGCACGCACCACGAGCTGGAGCGGCTGAACCAGGAGCGCAAGCAAAAGTTGGCGGCAGCGGCGCTGAAGTTCACCAAAAAGAAACCTGTGGTGCCCAGCAGCGAGACACCTACCAAATAGGAAATGTTTGGACAAAAAAAGAAGGCCCCAATCAAGGGGCCTTCTTTTTTGGCTAGCTTGCGAGCTTAGTAGCTGCTGCGTCCGCCGCGGTAGCCGTCAGAGGCGCCACGGGGTTCCATGGGGCGGGCCAGGTTCACAACGATGGAACGACCGTCCACCGATTGGCCGTTCAGGCCATTGATGGCGGCTTGGGCCATTTCGGGGGAGCCCATTTCCACAAAACCGAAGCCTTTGGAGCGGCCGGTGTCGCGGTCCATCATGACCTTGGCGGATGTCACGTCACCAAATTCGCCGAAATT
This sequence comes from Rhodoferax sp. TS-BS-61-7, assembly GCF_002943465.1. Classification (GTDB taxonomy): domain Bacteria; phylum Pseudomonadota; class Gammaproteobacteria; order Burkholderiales; family Burkholderiaceae_C; genus Allorhodoferax. The sequence continues at coordinate 66,106 of NZ_PTQY01000003.1, read as the reverse complement.
GCTTTGCAGGCTTTCGTTGGTAACGGAATAGGGCAAGTTGCCCACGTAAATTTTGCTGCTCATATCAGAGCCTTTCTAGAGAAGCGTGCGGGGCCACCAAGTGGCGCTGCAGCGCGGGGGAAGCGAAATGCCGGTGAAACACCGGGATGAATTGTATCTTTTGAATATAAAAATATTGTTTTTTATTATTTAAATTTATAAAACTGCCGCCGAGTGGGCCCGTTGCCGTGACGAAGCCATCGGCACCGTCCTACGGCTTGCATACAAATTGCATACTCTGGGGACTCACCTAAGGAATTTCATGTCTTCTATCAACTTCATTGGCGGCGAAAAAGGCGGGGTCGGCAAATCGGTCATGGCCCGTGTGCTGGCCCAGTATTTCATCGACAAGGGGCGCGCCTTCACCGGCTTTGACACGGACCGCTCGCACACCTCGTTCACCCGCTTTTATGCGGACTACGCAGCCCCGGTGGTGGTGGATACCTACGAGGGCCTGGACCTGATTGCCGGTGTGTTTGAAGAAGAACCCGTGGTGGGCCTGCCGCCCAATGTCATCGTGGACCTGGCAGCGCAGACTGCGGCGCCGCTGGCGCGCTGGGTGAAGGACTCGGACCTGGTCTCGCTGATGGCCAGCCTGGGCGTGACGGTGAACTTCTGGCACGTGGCCGATGCGGGCAAGGATTCGGTGGATCTGCTGGACCGGCTGGTGGCCACCTATGGCGCCGGGCCCAACTACATCGTGGTGAAGAACCAGGGCCGTGGCAACGATTTTTCGCAGCTCGATGACTCCTCCGCCCTTAAAAAAGCGGTGGCCCTGGGCGGCCATGTGATAAGTCTGGCCCAGTTGCACGAGGCCAGCATGCGCAAGATCGACCGGCAGAACGCCAGCTTCTGGGCGGCGATTCACCGCAAGGACGGCGAAGACACGCTGGGCCTGCTGGAGCGCCAACGGGTAAAGACCTGGCTCAAAAACAGCTACGCCACCTTCGACACGCTGCCACTGGGCTAAAGCCGCATTCACCCTGCCCCAGCCTCTACACCTGCCTCCCCCACCAAGGAAAACCACCATGTCGCTTCAACCCTTTCACCTGGCCATTCCTGTGTACGACCTGGCGCTGGCGCGCCAGTTTTATGGCGAGGTGTTTGGCTGTGCCGAGGGCCGCAGCAGCGCGCAGTGGGTGGACTTCAACTTCTTTGGCCACCAGTTGGTGATCCACCTGGCGCCCAAAAACGACTCGCAGACCCACGCCCACACCAACGAGGTGGACAGCCACCATGTGCCGGTACCGCACTTTGGCGTGGTGCTGGCCTGGGAGGCCTGGCATGCGCTGGCCGAGCGACTGCAAAGCCGCAACACCGCGTTTGTGCTGGAGCCCGGCATCCGTTTTCAGGGCCAAGTGGGCGAACAGGCCACCATGTTTTTGCTGGACCCCTGTGGCAACGCACTGGAGTTCAAGGCCTTTAAGGACCTGGGCCAGCTATTTGCGCGTTAGGCGCCTCAGGTGCGCCGGCCAGTTCCCGCGGCCCGCGGCTCGTGCCTTTGCCGGCTTTTTTTGCGGCGTACAAACAGCCGTCGGCACGGGCAATCAGGGCATCCCAGCCCCCGGATTCTGTGGCGCTGCCCAGGCCAATGCCCACACTGGCGCCCACTTGCAGCTGCAAGTCGCCCACATGGAAAGGTGCCGCCGCAGCCTTGAGCACCTTATCGGCCACGCGCTCGGCATTGGCCAGGGTCTTGATGCCCAGCACCACCACCAAAAACTCGTCGCCACCTAGGCGTGCCACGGCGTCAGAGGGGCGCACCAGCTGCAACAAACGCTGGGCAAAAAGTTGCAGCAACTGGTCTCCCACCGGGTGGCCGTATTGGTCGTTCACTTCCTTGAAGTAGTCCAGATCCACATACAGCACGGCGGTGGACGGCAACAGGCCCTCGCGCACATGGTGATCGGTGTAGCTGCGCAGGCCCGCACGGTTAAACACCCCGGTCAAGGGGTCTCGCTGGGTGAGTTTGAGCAACCGCACCGACTCGCGTTTGTGGTTGGTGATGTCTTGCCCCACCGCCACAAAGCCGTTGGCCACGCCCGCTTCGCTGCGCAGCGGGATGTGGGTCATCAGCAGGTTCTGGGATCGGTTGTTGCCCACAAACTCTTTCTCGTAGGTCACCGTCTCCCCGGCCAGGGCCTGGGCGGTCCAGTGCTGGGTGCGTGCGTACTCTTCGGCCCCCAAGGCCTCCCACAAATAGCGCCCGACCAGCACACCGCGTGGTGAGCCATGCCAGCGCTCGAAGGCACTGTTAACGAACTTGATGCGCTCGTCTGCCCCCACCACGGCCACCCCGGCCGGAATGGCCTCGGTCACCGAACGCAGGGTGGCGGTCTGTTGCAGCAGCTCTTGCTGGATATCGACCAGCGCCGAGATGTCCCGCATGACCGCGGAGTAGTGCTCCACGCGGCCGTCCTTGTCGGTGTGGGCAATCACCATGTGGCTGACCGGAATGGTGCGTTTGCCCTCGCCATACACCGTGGTCACCCCGAGCCAGACGCCGTCGGCATGCACCACCGGCAGGATGGTGGACTGGTAGAGCGCATTGGTCTGCGGGGTGTTGAAATCTTCAAAACTCAGGTGCCCCACCGGCGCATCGGCCCCCAGGCCGGTGAACCGGCGCACGGCCGGGTTCATGTAGCTGATGCGCCCGGCCCGGTCGGTCTGCACCACCAGGTCGGTGGTCTTGTCAAAAATGGTGGTCAGCACGCGCAGTGCTTTTTCGGCCACCACGCGCTCCGTGATTTCTTGCACCGTGCCAAACAGGCGCACCGGTGCGCCCTGCTCAAACTGCACCTCGCCCTGGGCCCGCACCCAGATTTGGCGGCCCTTGCCCGTGACCAGGGGCACCTCCAGGTCCCAGGCCTGGCCGGTCTGCATGGCCCGCTGGGCGGCGGCCTGCAGCTCCACCATGGCGTCGGCGGGGTAGAAGTCGTTCACGTTCTGCACCGTAGGCACAAAATCCGCCTCCACCTCGTGGATGCGCTTGGTCTGCTCGGACCAGGCCAGCGTCTGGCGCGCCATGTCCATCTCCCAGCCGCCAATGCGGGCCACTTGGCCGGTTTTTTCTAGAAACGATTCACTCGCCTGCAGCGCCCGCTCGGCCAGGCGCTGGGCGGTCACATCGCGGCCCACCGAGTTGAGCAAAGGGGTGCCCAGCGCGTCGTGCTGCACGGCATTGGTCCAGGACACCCATTTCTCTGACCCGTCTGCGGCCACCATGCGGTTCTCGCCCTGCAGGTTGCCGCCCTCGCGCAGCACTGTGTCAATCTGCGCACGCACGGCCGGTTGGTCGTGTACCGCCACAAAGTCATACAGGCTGCGCCCCACCATATCGGCCGGCCGCATACCAAAGTGCGCGGCGTACTGCGGGTTCACATACAGCAGCACCCCCTGTGCGGTGGCAAGAGAGACCATCTCTGTCTGGGTTTCCACCAAGGCGCGGTAGCTGGCCTCGCCCACCGGGGCAGCCCATTGCGCCTGCACCAGCCAAGCCAGGGTTTGCAGGGCCTGGGCTTGGGCCGGCAGCAGCGGCCGCACCACCCGGTCCATGGCCAGCAAACAGCCCACCACCTGGCCGTCCGCACGGCGCAAGGCCACGCCTGCGCAAAAGCGCACCCCTTCGGCAAGCAGCAGAGGATCGCTGGCTAAACGCGTGTCTTGCAGGGCATCTTCCACATGGAACACCCCCGCCAGGCCCGCCTGTGTTGCCCACAGGGCCAGCCCGGCCCCGGCTTGGGGCGGTGCGGCAAACCCATGGTGGGCCAGCACCCGACATGGGGGTTGCCAGAGGTCATACACCAGGCTCAGGGGGGCGGCGCAGAGCTGCGCCACAAGCGGGGCAACGGCCGCGAGGGCCGCTTCGGGTACACGGTCCGGAAAAGCCGGACTGCGCAAGCTGGAAACCTCGGTTTCCGGTACTTGGGGCAACGGCGTCACGGTCCAACTCCTGTTTTTCATTCTTCAGGGCTACACCTGCATGGTACGCCTGTGGCGGGGGCCCGGCCTCCGCACAAACCCGGCTGTACGGGCTTGCGCCGCTACAGCACCGGCCGCAGCTTGCGCAGCCCGGTGTTCAGGGCACGCTGTGCCAGTGCGCCCGCTGGCGTGCGCTGAAAACATACATAGAGATTTTTCACCTCCAGCACCTTGGGGTTCACCTGCAGCTGAGTCGCCACACGTGCCAGCTGCGGGTCGGTCTGCACCAGGTGCTGGTAGACCTGCTGGTCGACCACGGCCAGATCAATCCGGCCCGCCACCAGCTTCAAGATATTGCTACGGTCGTCCGGCGCCTCTTCCGAGATCAGCACCTTGCTGGCAATGCGCGCATCTAGCTCCTCGGTGTTCACAAAGCCGCGCACCACGCCGATGCGCTGGCCCTGCAAATCGTCATACGTCGTCCATTTCACGGGGCTGTCGCTGCGTTCCAGAAACACCACATGGCTGCGCCCCACGGGGTCGGAGTAGAGGTAACGCGCGGCGCGCTCCCGCGAGTAATAGGCCGGGAAAAAGCCCACATACGCGGGGCTGGAGTCGACCAGACGCACCGCCCGGGACCATGGAAAAAACTGCACCTCAACACTGTAGCCAGACACCTTCAGCGCATCGGCAATGGTGGCAGACACCAGGCCTTTGCCCGGCAACCCCGCACCGGTATACGGAGCCCATTCGAGGGTGCTGAGCTTGTAGTCAGCCGCCCAGGCGGGCAAGGCAACGCCACACCACAGGCCCAAGCCGAACCAGGCAGCCAAGACAGCGCGCCAAACGGGTTTCATAGGGTCTCCAACGGTTGTGATCCCAGCTCTCCGCGGCATGGTAGCGGGCTTTGCCCGACTTGGCTCGGCACGGGCCTTGCGTGCAAGTTCCAGGCCCCCGGCGCCCCCTGCGCTGGCATACTCAGGCCAGTGAATTCCTCTCTTGACCCCCTCGCCGTGAACAGCCCCGCCACCGACGCCGACGTGCTGTCCCGGGCCCGCCTGTGCATGGCCGCCGCCGGGCACTTTGACGAGCTGCGCGCTACCGTGCTGCCCAAAGCCGGCAACCAACCCTCCGCCCCTTCCGAAAATGCTATCAATTTTATAGCTGCTCGCGCAAATTTCACGGGGGCTTGGGGCCAATTCTTTGCCAATATGGAGGCCCGCACCAGCGCCGAGCTGGATGCCCGGGCCGCCAGCCTGCAGCGCCAGATCCGCGACAACGGCGTCACCTACAACGTCTACGCCGATGCCGAAGGCCCGCAGCGCCCCTGGTCACTGGACCTGTTTCCGCTGATGGTGGACGCGCCGAGCTGGCAGCACATCGAAGCCGGTGTGCAGCAGCGCATGCGCCTGCTGGAGGCGGTGATGGCCGATGTCTACGGCCCGCAAACCTACCTGGCCCAGGGCCTGCTGCCCCCCGCCCTGGTACATGGCCACCCCGGCTACCTGCGCGCCATGGCCGGTGTGCGGCCCGTGGGTGGGCGCCATCTGCATGTCACCGCCTTTGACCTGGCCCGCGGGCCCGATGGCAACTGGTGGGTAGTGGGCCAGCGCTGCCAGGCGCCCAGCGGCCTGGGCTACCTGCTGGAGAACCGGTTGGCTGTGTCGCGCCAGTTTCCGCAGGCCTTCCAGGCGCTCAAGGTGCAGCGCCTGGCCGGCACCTACCGCGCCCTGATGGACAGCCTGAAGGCGCACAGCCCGGCTGGCGCCGACGCCCACATTGCGCTGTTGACGCCGGGCCCTTACAACGAAACTTATTTTGAACACGCCTACCTGGCGCGCTACTTGGGCCTGAGCCTGGTGGAAGGCAGCGACCTGATCGTGCGCGACGAGCGCCTGTTCCTCAAGACGCTGCGCGGCCTGGTGCCGGTGCACGGTTTGCTCAAGCGCGTGGACGACCAGTACCTGGACCCACTGGAGCTGCGCCCCGACTCCACCCTGGGCGTGCCCGGCCTGCTGCAGGCCATCCGCGCAGGCAATGTTTTGGTGGCCAATGCGCCAGGCTCGGCGTTTCTCGAATCCCCTGCGCTCTTGGGCTTTTTGCCCGCGCTGGCGCAGCACGCGCTGGGCGAAGACCTGAGCCTGCCCGCCCTGCCCAGCTGGTGGTGCGGCGAACGCAGTGCCATGGAAGAGGCCCTGCCACGCCTGCGCGAGCACACCATCAAGCCCACCTACCCGGGCTCCAGCATCCACACCAGTTTCGAGTCGGTGCTGGGCCACACCCTGGGCCAAACGGCGCTGGACGCCTGGGCCGGCCGCATCATGCGCCAGAGTGAAGACCACACGGTGCAGGCCTACATGCCGCTCTCGCAAATACCCACCTGGCACAGCGCCAGTGCCGGGCAGCCCAGCGCCATGGTGGCGCGTTCGGCGCTGCTGCGGGTGTTTGCCGTGTCGGACGGGTTGGATGCCGCAGGCCGCCCGCACTGGCGTGTGTTGCCCGGGGGCCTGGCCCGCGTGGCCGGCACCAGCGCCGACATTGCCAGCATGCAGCGCGGCGGCAGCAGTGCCGATGTGTGGGCCCTGACCGAGGGTGAGGTGGACACCACCACCCTGCTGCCCAGCGCCCTTACCCCCGCCGTGCTGGCCCAGCGCAAGCGCCTGGTCACCAGCCGCGCGGCCGAAAACCTGTACTGGCTGGGCCGCTACACCGAACGTTCTGAGAACTCGGTGCGCCTGGCCGCGCTGACGCTGGATTGCCTGGGCGGCGAAGAACAAAGCTCGGTGCCGCTGCTGCAGTGGCTGAGCCAAATGGCCGTGGCCAACACCTTGGTGCTGCCGGGCACCCCGTCCGCCGTGCAGGCGCGCCGGGTATTTGAGCGCACGCTGATCGCCAGCCTGGCCTCGGCCGAGGGAGCCACCAGCGTGGGCTTTAATGTGCGCGCGCTCAAAATGACCGCGGCCACGGTGCGCGAGCGCCTCTCGCAAGAGCACTGGCACACCATCGTGCGGGCCGAAGAAACCCTGTTCCACCAGAGCGCCCGCCTTGCGGCCCAGGGCGACTACGCCCCCGCCCAGGCCCTGCGGGTGCTGGGTGACCTGAGTGACCAGCTGGCCGCTATCACCGGCGCACAAACCGACCGCATGACCCGCGACGACGGCTGGCGCCTGCTCAGCATTGGCCGCCATGTGGAGCGCCTGCACTTTCTGGCCAGCGCGCTGGCGCGCAGTTTTGAGACCGGCGCGGTGGACACCGATGGCGGCTTTGAAGCCCTGCTCACGCTGTTTGACAGCACCATCACCTTCCACGCCCAGTACCAGCAAAGCCGCGATATTGCCGCACTGACCGATCTGCTGGTGCTGGACCGTGACAACCCGCGCTCGCTGGGCTGGGTGGCGCACACGCTGCGCGGGCGCCTGGCCAAGCTGGCGCAGAGCCCGGCGGGTGAAATGAGCAGCATGTCGCTGCAGGTGCCCAACCCTGACACCTGGGACCTGGCCCACCTGTGCGAGACGCCCGAAGGCGAGCCCAGTGCACCGGCCCTGCGCAACCTGCTGGACGCTTTGAGCGAGTGTGCGTTCACGGTGTCCGAAGACATCAGCACCACCTACTTCACCCACTCGGGCCACACCAAACACAGTGTGGGCACCTGATGCTGCTACAAGTTACCCACCACACACGCTACGACTACCAGCCGGCGGTCGAGACGGCGCAGCACGTGGCCTACCTGCAGCCGCTGCAACACGCCGGGCAAAACCTGCTGAGCCACGCCCTCACCATCAGCCCGCAGCCGGCGCAGCAGCGCAACACGCTGGACGTGTATGGCAACACGCGCTGTTTTTTCTCGCTGCAGGTGCCGCACCCGGTGCTGGAGGTGCAGGCCATGAGCATCGTGTCCACCAGCGCCCATGCCCGGCCCGAGAGTGCGCAACCTTGGGAGCAACTGCGCGACCGGCTGCGTTACCAGGCGCACACGCCCTTCGAAGCGGCGTCGGAATTTGTGTTTGCCTCACCCTTTGTGCCGCGCCGCCAGGAGTTTGCCGGCTACGCACGGCCCAGTTTTGTGGCCGGCGCCAGTGTGCTGGCCGTGGCGGTGGACCTGATGGAGCGCATCCACACCGACTTCACCTACGAGAGCGAAAGCACCCAGATCAACACCCCCGCCCTGCAGGCGCTGGAGCAACGCAAAGGCGTGTGCCAAGACTTTGCCCACATCATGCTGGCCGGCCTGCGCAGCATGGGTCTGCCCGCACGTTATGTGAGCGGCTACCTGCTGACGCAGCCCGCGCCGGGCGAGGTCAAGCTGGTGGGCAGCGATGCCTCACACGCCTGGGTCAGCGTCTATGTGGGCGACCTGCCCGAGGGCCAGCGCTGGGTGGACCTGGACCCAACCAACAATCGCTGGGGCTGGTTTGCCCCGGGTGTGGACTATGTGACCGTGGCCACCGGGCGCGACTTTGGGGATGTGTCGCCGCTGCGCGGTGTGATCCACGGCGGCGCCAGCCACACGCTGACCGTGGGGGTGACGGTGGAAGACATCCGCAGCGACAATAACGGCTCCGCGCCCATAGCCGAGGCCTCCCAAACCCAAGGACAAAGCCAGTCCCAGGGCGGTGGCCAGAGTCAGACCCAAGGCGCTATCAATTAAATAGCTGCTGGCGCAGTATCCATAAGTGCCAGAGGCACTTTTTATTCAAAGGAACTTGTATGAGCATTTACGACAAACTCGCCGCCCTCCAGATCACCCTGCCGCCCGTGGCCGTGCCCGCTGCGGCCTATGTGCCCTTTGTGCAGACCGGCAACCTGGTTTTTATCAGCGGCCACATTGCCAAAAAAGACGGCAAACCTTGGGTGGGCCAGTTGGGCAAAAACACCACGACTGAAGAGGGCAAGGCCGCCGCACGCGCCATCGCCATCGACCTGATGGGCACGCTGCACGCCGCCGTGGGCGACCTGAACCGTGTCACACGTATCGTCAAGGTCATGTCCCTGGTCAACTCCACCGGCGACTTCACCGAGCAGCACCTGGTGACCAATGGCTGCAGCGAGCTGCTGGGTGAAGTGTTTGGCCCGCAAGTGGGCGCGCATGCGCGCAGCGCCTTTGGTGTGGCACAAATCCCCATGGGCGCCTGCGTGGAGATTGAGCTGATTGCCGAAGTAGCCTGAACTCCCGACTCGGCTTCCCCATGAAAAAAGCGCTGCCGAGGCAGCGCTTTTTTGTGGGCGAATGGCTCTGCCTAGCTCAGCAACAAGGGCGCACCCGAAGAGCCTGTGTGCGCCAGCTGCGGCGCCACCTTGAACACCGCCACCGCCTGCGCCAACTGGGCCGCCTGGTCACGCAGGCTCTCGGCCGCCGCCGCACTTTCTTCCACCAGCGCGGCGTTCTGCTGCGTCATCTGATCGAGGTTGCCCACGGACTGGTTGACCTCGGCAATACCCGCGCTCTGCTCGCTGGACGCTGCGGTGATCTCACCAATCACGTCCACCACGCGGCGCACACTTTGCACAATCTCCTGCATGGTGGCACCGGCGGCCGTTACCAGCTTGGTGCCCGACTCGACCTTGTCCACCGAGGTACCGATCAGGCCCTTAATCTCCTTGGCAGCCTCGGCGCTGCGGCCGGCCAGGCTGCGCACCTCACTCGCCACCACGGCAAAACCCCTGCCCTGTTCACCGGCACGCGCGGCTTCCACCGCGGCGTTCAGCGCCAGGATATTGGTCTGGAAGGCAATGCCGTCGATCACGCTGATGATGTCGGCAATCTTTTTGCTGCTGGCGTCGATCTGCTGCATGGTGCTGACCACCTGCGACACCACCTCGCCACCGCGCTGGGCCACGTTGGAGGCATTGGCCGCCAGCGTGGCAGCCTGGTGGGCGTTGTCCGAACTCATGCGCACGGCATGCGTTAGGCTGTCCATGCTGGACGCGGTGGAGGCCAGGTTGCTCGATGTTTGCTCGGTGCGCTGGGCCAGGTCGTTGTTGCCCGAGGCAATCTCGGAGCTGGCGGTGGCAATGCTGTCGGTGCTGTGGCGCACCTGGGACACCATGAGGCCGAGCGAGCGGTTCATGGCGGCCAGCGACCGCATCAGGTCGCCGAACTCGTCGGCCCGGGTTTCATCCACATGACCACTCAGGTCCCCCTCGGCAATACGGGCCGCCAGGTCGTTGGCCTGCAGCAGGGGTTGTTTGATGGAGCGGATCAAGAAAGCCGCGCCCACCAAGATGCCCCCGATCAGCACCACCAGGCCCCCTGCCGACATCAAAATTAGCTTGCGGCCCTCGGCCTCGAAAGTCTCGCGCAAGGCCTCGTTGGCGGCGTCCTGCATCAGCACAAACTGCTGGTGCGCGTCCTGCAGGGCCTTGACTGCCGGGCGGTACTGGGTCTCCACAAAGGCGGGCATTTCGCCGGGTTTGACGACCTTGAGCAGCGCGGTCTGGCTGGTCAGGTCCTGCAGTTTTTTGCGCAGCTCGGTGATTTTGGCGAGCTGGGCTTTGTCGGCCTCGGTCGGGTCCGCGGCCTCAATGGCTTTTTGCAGCTCTTCAATCTTGGTATTGCTCTGGGCAATTTCATCCTTGAAGGCATTGGCCACGCCCGGGTCCACCGAAACCACCACCGCATAGGCACGGGTGGTGTTCACGTCGACCAGCGCCGCCCACTGGTTGGCCGTCTTGATTTGCGCCAGCATGGCCGCATTCACAGCACCGTAGGCCTCGCGGGACTTGCGGGACTGCAGGGCAGTAAACGCAATGATGATGGCCAACAGCACCACCATCAGGCCCATCGCAGCCCACAACTTGGTGGCCAGACGCAGTCGGTCAAAACGCATTCCAATCTCCTTTAATTATTCTGTAATTTAACCATGCGGGAGCGTTGGAAAATGGGGGGAATTGACCGGATTTACCCTGCCATGCGCCAAACCCCCTGGTCTTGCACCGCCGCTAAATCAAGGGGGCTTACTTGGTCCGGCAGCAATTCAGCCAGCGGCAGCAGCACAAAAGCGCGCTCGCGCATGCGCGGGTGCGGCACGATCAGGGTGGCACTGTGGATGGTGGCGCTGCCATACAGCAGCACATCCAGGTCCAGCGTGCGCGGGGCGTTGCGGTAGGGGCGTTCGCGCCCGGCGTCTAGCTCGATTTGCTGCAGAGCTTGCAACAAGGCGGGGGCGCTGAGGGTGGTGGAGAGTTCGGCCACCGCGTTGACATAGTCGGGGCCGCTGGAGTCAATCGGGGCGCTGCCGTACAAGGCGGACTGGCGCCGCAGCGTGCACTGGGGCACGGTGGCCAGCGCCGCCAGCGCTGCCTGCAGTGCAGCCACCGGTTCCCCGAGGTTGGCCCCCAGGCCGATGTAGGCCAGCACCGGCGCACGCATGGTGAAACGTCGGCTTATTCGGCGCTGCCGCCGGATGCGCCACCCTCGGCTCTGCCCGCGCCAGAGCGGCGGCGACGGCGGCGTTTGCGTGGGGCATCGTGGCCATCGGCGGGAAAGTCTGCTTCGGGGCTGTTGTCCACTGCATCCGCGGCGGCCGGGCCGGCAGGCGCCGATTTGGCCGGTGCGCGGTGCACACGCGGCGCTTGTTTGCGCTGCTGTTGTTGTTCGGTACGCACCTGGTCCACCATGTCCTGGCGCACATCGTCGCTGGCCATGCTGAACTCTTGCCACCAGTCGGCCAAGACCTCGTCAATTTCACCGGCGTCAGCGCGCAGGCGCATGAAGTCGAACGCCGCACGGAAACGCGGCTGGTCCACCATGCCAAAGGGCGTGCTGCCCACACGTTTCTCGAAGCGGGGCTGCATGAGCCATATTTCGCGCATGTCGCCGGCCAGCTTGCCGCGGCCGGACACATCACCAATACGCGCGTTGAACACGTCCTCGATCGCGTCTTGCAGTGCTGGATGGCCGTGCTGGCCATTTTTCATGCGCTGGTCCCAGCCATCGCGCACGTCGGCCCACAACACACAGGCCAGCAGGAAGCTGGGCGCCACGGGTTTGCCTTCTCCCACACGGCGGTCGGTGTCTTTGAGGGCGGCAGCCACAAAGGGCTGCTCGGCGCGCTCCACCACCACGTCCAGCAGCGGGTAAATGCCGCGGGCCATGCCCAAGAACTTGAGTTGCTCCACCGAAGCCAGCGCGTGACCGGTCTGCAGCAGCTTGAGCATTTCGTCGAACAAACGGCTTTGCGGCACGTCGTTCAACAGGCTCTGGCTCTTAATCAGCGGGCCGGCGGTTTTGGCTTCCAGCTTGAAGCCCAGCGGGCTCAACTTGGCAGAGAAACGGATGGCGCGGATGATGCGCACCGGGTCTTCGCGGTAACGCGTGGCAGCGTCGCCGATCATGCGCAGGGTGCGGCTTTTCGCGTCCTTCAAGCCGTTGTGGTAATCGACCACGATTTGCGTCTCGGGGTCGTAGTACATCGCGTTGATGGTGAAGTCGCGGCGCACCGCGTCTTCTTCCTGCGGGCCCCAGACGTTGTCGCGCAGCACCCGGCCGGTGCTGTCGACGGCGTGTTTCATGCCGGCGAGCTCGTTTTTGCTGGTGCGTTCGTTGCCCGCCACCTGTTCGGCGGCGGCGTTGTCCAGGTAGGCACGGAAGGTAGAGACTTCAATCACTTCGTGCTCACGCCCGCGGCCATAGACCACGTGCACGATGCGAAAGCGCCGGCCAATGATGAAGGCACGGCGGAACAGGCCCTTGACCTGCTCCGGTGTGGCGTTGGTGGCCACGTCAAAGTCTTTGGGGCGCAGGCCGACCAGCAGGTCGCGTACGGCGCCGCCCACCACATAGGCTTCAAACCCGGCTTGCTGCAGGGTGCGCACGACGTTGATGGCGCGTTCGTCCACTAGGTTGGGATCGATACCGTGGACAGAGACAGGCACTTCCACCCGTTTACCGAACTGGGGCTTTTTACTGGCGGCAGACGGGCTCTTGCCCAGCAATTTGTCGATGAATTTCTTGATCAAGAGAAGGTTCCAAGCGGTCAGGGCCGCGGGTCAGGGAAAGAGGTCAAGTATGCGCCATCCGCGCTCTTGGGCCAGGGCGCGCAGGCGCGCATCGGGGTTGGTGGCCACGGCCACATTGGCTTTTTCCATCAAGGGCACGTCGTTGATGGAGTCGGAATAGAAGGTGGTGTGCACGGTCTCCCAGGCCAGGCCGCGCTCGCTGAGCCACTGGTCCACACGTGTAACCTTGCCTTCGCGGAACGACGGCACGCCGGCAATTTCACCGGTGTACCAGCCGGTGCCGCCGGGGGCGTCGTCTGTCACCAGGTCCACGGCAATCAGGTCTTCCACACCAAATGCCGTCGCAATCGGGCGGGTCACAAAAGCGTTGGTGGCGGTCACGATGATCACCGTGTCGCCCGCGGCCTGGTGGTCCTGCACCAGCTTCAGGGCCTGGGGTTGGATGGCTTTTTGGATCACGGCCCGCATGAAATCTGCGTGAGCAGCTATCGATTTCGCAGCACCCTGCTTCACCACGGCTGCTGTGGCAAAGCGGCAGTAGGCATGAATATCCAGCGTACCCGCCTTGTAGTGTTCGTAGAACGCGTGGTTTTGCGCCTGGAAGCTGGCAGCGTCCGTCCACCCCAGGGCGGTGGTGAATTCGCCCCAGGCGAAGTCCGAATCCAGCGGAATCAGCGTGTGGTCCAGATCGAAAAGGGCAATCTTTTTGAGTGTCATTGGTTGTCCAGCATGGCTTTGATCATCGGAATGGTGATGGCGCGCTGGGTTTGCAGCGCGTAGCCGTCCATCAGTTCCAGCAGTTCCATCAGGCTGCCCAGGTCGCGGCTGAAGCGGTTGAGCATAAAGTCCATCACCTCGTCGCTCAGGAACACGCCGCGCGCATCGGCCGCCTGGCGTAACACAGCGCGCCGCTCGGGCTCGCTCAGGGCATGCAGGCCAAACACATGGCCCCAGCCCAGGCGGGTACGCAGGTCGTCGCGCAGTTTCAGCTCCACCGGCGCCAGTTCCCCGGCCGCCAGCACCGGGCGCTGGTGGGTCTGGGCGTTCACAAACCAATTGAAGGCCATGTGTTGCTGCTCGGCGGTGTACAGATGCACATCGTCCATCAGCACCGCGGCCCAGCCTTCGTCAAACTCGGCCGGCTCCAGCACGGCAGCATCCAGCCAGCCCACGCGGGCGCCCTGCTCGCGCAGCGCCTCACGCGCAGCCTTGAGCAGATGGCTTTTGCCACTGCCTTCGGGGCCCCAGAAGTAGGTGGGCACGGGCGAGCGGGCTTGGGCGCTGCTTTTGGCCCCAATCCAGAGTTCCAGGTGCTTGAGTGCCGCCTCATTGGGCCCGGCGAAGAAGTTGGCCACTGTCGGCCCGGCGGACAAACCGATGTCCAGCGCGATCTGTTGCATCACTGAAGTCTTACCCCAAATACAGGCGACTGGCCAGGTAGCTGGTGCGCACACGGCGCACGGCCACCAGCAGCACGGCACTGGCCGGCAGGGCAATCAGCACACCCACAAAACCGAACAGCTGGCCAAAGGCCAGCAAGGCAAAAATGACGGCCAGCGGGTGCAGGCCAATGCGCTCGCCTACCAGGCGCGGCGTCAAATACAGACTTTCTACCAGTTGGCCCAGGCCGTAGACCACGGCCACCATGACCAGCGGGTAGACCAAACCGCCACTGGAAAACTCCAGCAGACCGGCAAAGGTGGCCAGCACCAGCCCCACGCCAAAACCCAGGTAAGGCACCGAAATCGCCAAGCCCGTAAAGATGCCGATCGGCAAGGCCAGGTCCAGCCCAAACAGGGCCAGACCCACGCTGTACGCCACGGCCAGAATCACCATCACCAACAGTTGGCCGCGCAGGTACTGGCCCAGCACGTCGTCCGCCTCGGCCAGAAAACTGTCCACACTCTCGCGCAGCCGTGGGGGCACCAGGTCGCGCACCTGGCCCACAAAACGGTCCCAGTCCATCAACAAATAAAACAGCGCCACGGGAATCAGGATGGCGTTGCCGATGATGGCAAAGGCCACGCTGCCACCCAGCTTGACCGAGGCCAGCACCGAACCCAGCGCGTCTTCCACATTGGCGTTGAGGTACTTCATGACAAAATTCTTGATGCTGCCCACATCCAGCGACACGCGGATACCCCACTGCGCCAGCCAGGGTTTGACGGTGGTGTTCAGGCTGTCCAGCAGCACCGGAAATTGCTCTCGCATCAGCGGCAACTCTTTGGCAAAGATGGGAACAATGAGCAACAGCACGCTGAGCAATACCACCACAAACAGCAGCTCCACCACCACCACGGCAGCCAGGCGCGGAACCCGGCCCCGCCCCACATCGTCCAGCCAGTCCACCACTGGGGTCAGCGCATAGGCCAACACTGCCGCCACCACAAAGGGGGCCAGCACCGGGGCCAGCAGCCACAGCGCGAGCACCACCAGGCCCGCAATCAGCAGCCAGGCAGTGAATCTTTTTTGGGCGGGGGTGAATTGCATGGGGTGGGGTCAAACCTTATAGGGCGGTTTTAGCGAAGGCGGAGCATGATCCGGGGAGGCTGGTCCAGTCGAAGCTAAAATCTGGGCAAATTCTATCGGGGTCTGCCTCTGTTCTGCCCCAAAGCCACTTCCCATGACCCAATCTGCCTCCCCCACTCCCCTTTCCTACAAAGACGCCGGTGTCGATATCGTTGCTGGCGACGCGCTGGTTGAGCGCATCAAGCCCCTGGCCAAGAAGACCATGCGAGAGGGCGTACTGGCCGGTATTGGCGGTTTTGGCGCCCTGTTTGAAGTGCCCAAGCGCTACAAGGAACCCGTGCTGGTGAGCGGCACCGACGGCGTGGGCACCAAGCTCAAGCTGGCGTTTGAGTGGAATATGCACGACACCGTGGGCATCGACCTGGTGGCCATGAGCGTGAACGACGTGCTGGTGCAAGGCGCCGAACCCCTGTTCTTTCTGGACTACTTTGCCTGCGGCAAGCTGGACATCGACACCGCCGCTGCCGTGGTGGGTGGTATTGCCAAGGGTTGCGAGCTGTCCGGCTGCGCGCTGATTGGCGGCGAAACTGCCGAAATGCCCGGCATGTACCCCGCGGGTGAATACGACCTGGCCGGTTTTGCCGTTGGTGCGGTCGAAAAATCCAAGATCCTGACCGGCGCCGATGTGAAGCCCGGCGACGTGGTGCTGGGCTTGGCCTCCAGCGGCGTGCATTCCAACGGTTTCAGCCTGGTGCGCAAATGTATTGAGCGTTCAGAAGCCGCCGGTACGGTACCCGCCACGCTGGACGGCAAGCCGTTCAAGCAGGCTCTGATGGAGCCCACCCGCCTGTACGTGCTGAACGTGCTGGCTGCGCTGGCAAAACACCCGATCAAGGCCCTGGCCCACATCACCGGCGGCGGTCTGCTGGAGAACATTCCCCGGGTGCTGCCCGAAGGCACGGCCGCGCATCTGGTCAAGGGCAGCTGGCCCCAAACCGAGCTGTTTGCCTGGCTGCAAGCCACGGCGGGCATTGACGACATCGAGATGAACCGCACCTTCAACAACGGCATTGGCATGGTGGTGGTGGTGGACGCCGCCAACGCCGAAGCCACGGCCGCCACGTTGCGCGCCAGCGGCGAAGCGGTGTACACCATCGGTGTCATCGCCCCCCAAGGCAGCGGCGCACAAGTCGTCGTCGCCTGACCGGCAAACCGGGGCCTGTTGCCCCGGCGCCACCCCGTGCTAGTAAATTTGTAGCTGCTCGCGCAAGCACCATCTGGACTTTTGGCACTTTTTGCTCCAAACTTTGCGCTTCGTTGGTTACCACACGGAGCAGCATGCCGGTTATCGCAATCGTCAACCGCAAGGGCGGAAGTGGAAAAAGCACCCTGGCTACGCACCTGGCCGCTTGGCTGGCGCAACTGGGTGTGGCCGTCATGCTGGGTGATGTGGACCGCCAGCAAAGCACCAAGGCTTGGCTCAAACGCCGCGCGCCGACCCTCCCCGCCATCTCCCCCTGGGCGCTGGACCAAAAAAACGTATTAAAGGCGCCTCCCGGTGTCACCCATGTGGTGCTGGACACCCCCGGCGGCATGCAGGGTTTTGAATTGGCGCGTGTGATCATGTCCGCCGACGCCGTGGTGGTGCCGGTGTGTAACTCCCTGTTCGACCGTGAATCGGCCGCCGCCTGCCTGGCCGAACTGTCCGCCCTGCCCCGCGTCGCCTCCGGGCGCTGCCAGCTGGGCGTGGTGGGCATGCGGCTGGACGCACGCACCAAAGGCGCCGAGACGCTGCGCCTGTGGGCCGAAGACCTGAAGTTCAATTTTTTGGGCGTGCTGCGCGAAACCCAAAGTTATGTGCGCGGCCTGGAAACCGGCGTCACTTTGTTCGACACGGCCAGCGCGGCCCAACAGGCCGACTTGGCCCAGTGGGAGCCCATCCTGCAATGGCTGCGCCCTATTGCACGACTGCAGCCCCCTGTGGTCGCCACGCCAGCACCGGCCAGCAAGCCCACGGCCCAGCCCAGCACCATCCAGGCATCCCGTGCCGCCAGCCTCATGCCCGCGCAAGAGTCTTTGGTGCACGGCAGCCGCCTGACGGTGTTTGCCCCGGGTATCAAAACCGAGTCCGACGCGGTGGTAGGGGTGGACCTGAACCGCGCCCTGCCGGGCCACGGCGGTGCGGTCCCGCAGTTTTTACTGCGTCACTAGGTCAGGGCTGGCGCAGCTGCCGGCGCAACACGTTCACCTGCTCGGCCACGGCATCCACGTCCACCACGTTTTCGGCGTGGACCAGGTAACACTCCAAGTCAGCCAGCGCCGCCGCCTGGTGCCCCAGAGAAGCGTGCACCAGCCCCCGGTCGCGGTACTCGGACCAGGACTCGGGCAACAAGACCACCAGGCGCTCCTGCACGGCTAGCAGACGGGGCCAGTCTTCCTGGGATTTGTAGATCTCTTTAAGGTTGCGCAGCATGCGCGCCAGGATCTCGCGCGGCGTGGCCGACTGCAGGTACAGGCCCAGCGGCGCTTCGAAGGCATCGACCAGCCCGCTGCGCTTGCGGTAGGGCTCCAGCATTTCGGACAGTTCTTCGCGGCTCAACGAGCGCCCGGTCAGGGGTTCGATGACCGCCTGGCCGATGGGCAACATGACCTTGACCAAAAAGTGACCTGGAAAACCCACCCCTGACACATCCAGCCCCAGGCCCTGGGCCAGCTCCATCCAGACCACGGCCAAAGAAATTGGAATGCCGCGCCGGGTGCGCAAGAGCACGCTGGGAAAGCTGTTGTCCGGGTCGTAGTAGTTGTTGAGGTTGCCACCAAACCCCAGGTCGTCATAAAAAAAACGGTTCAGCACGCGCAGGCGCTGGATCGGTGGGGCGTCGGCCGCCAGGCGACGTTTGACCCGGGCCAGCAGCTGGTCCACATCCCCGAGCACGGTTTGCACATCGGTGTCCGGGTACTCGTCCTGCGCCAGGCTCACGGCGGCTTCGAACAGGGCAAAGTCCCCATCGCTGCGCACCAGGGCGCCAAAGTAGTCCAGCGGGGTCGGAATGGCAAATTGCAGGGCCACGGCAACGTCTCCGTCTAGCGGCGCACAAACTGCCGCAGGTTCAGACCAGCGGCCCAGGCCGCCCCCAAGTACACCAGCATGGCACCACCCAGCAGCAGGGTCAACCAGCCAATGCGCAACAGGCTGTGGCTGCGCAGCGCCACCCAGTCCACCAGACCGGCAGCCCACAGCAGATAAATCACCAGCAGCGCACTGGCGGCCAGCACCTGCAGCACAAACCGCCCCCAGCCCGCCTGCGGCCGGTAGCTGCCTCGGCGCAGCAAGCCGATCAGCAACCACAAGGCATTGATCATGGCGCCCAGGCCAATGGACAGTGACAAACCCGCGTGTTTGAAGAGGGGCACCAGCGCAATATTGAGCAACTGGGTGACCACCAGCACCACCACGGCAATACGCACCGGCGTCTTGATGTCCTGGCTGGCGTAATACCCCGGGGCCAACACCTTGATGGCCACAATACCCACCAGCCCCACCCCCCAGCCCATCAGGGCCAGCGTGGTCTGCTGCACATCGTTGGCCGAGAACGCCCCGTAGTGGTAAAGCACCGCCACCAGCGGCTTGGCAAAGGCCAGCAGCCCAATGGCGCAGGGCACCGCCAACAGCACCACAATGCGCAGCCCCCAGTCCAGCAGGGCCGAGTATTTGTCGGCATCCCCCGTGGCTTTGGCACCGGCCAATTGCGGCATCAGCACCACGCCCAGGGCCACCCCCAGCATAGCGGTGGGAAATTCCATGAGCCGGTCGGCATAGGTCAGCCAACTCACACTACCCGTGGGCAGGTGCGAAGCAATCTGGGTATTGATGAGCAAGGAAATCTGCGCCACGCTCACGCCCAGCAGGGCTGGCAGCATGAGTTTGCCAATGCGGCGGGTTTCGGGGTCGGCCCATGCTTCACGCAAGGCGGGGCCCATCAGCCGCAGGCGCGGCAGCATGCCCAACTGCGCCAGCGCCGGAATTTGCACCGCCAGCTGCAACACTCCCCCCACCATCACCCCCCCCGCCATGGCGTAAATCGGTTCGATCCCCCGCGCCGCCAACCAGGGCACGCCCAGCCAGGCGGCGGTGATCATGGACATATTGAGCAGCACGGGCGTGGCGGCCGGCACCGCAAAGCGCTTCCAGGTATTCAAGATGCCGGACGACAGGGCCACCAAAGACATGAAACCGATGTAGGGAAACATGAACCGCGTCATTTGCACCGCGGCGTCGTAACCCGCCGGGTTCTGCTGCAAGCCGCTGGCCATGGCCCACACCAGCAACGGGGACAACACCACGCCCAGCACACAGGTCAGCACCAGCGCCAGCGCCAGCAGGCTGGCCACCCGGTCCACCAACAGCTTGGTGGACGCTTCGCCATGCTGGGCTTTGTTGGCGGCCAGGACCGGCACAAAGGCCTGGCTAAAGGCGCCCTCGGCAAACAGGCGGCGAAACAGGTTGGGGATGCGAAAGGCCACGTTAAAGGCATCGGTCATGGCGCTGGCGCCAAAGGCCGCCGCCATCAGCAGCTCTCGGGCCAGCCCGGTAATGCGGGAGGCCAATGTCCACAGGGACACGGTAGATACAGATTTGATCAAGCTCACCCGCCGAAGTGTAGCCGCGGCTCCCCGAGCATTCCGTGCGCCTGCACTTTGCCCCAAGGCGTTTCATATGTTTGAATAGACGTCTATCCGTACCAGCAGGCCCAGACCGATGACTTCCTTATTGCGACACGCCGATCGCTCCGTCCCTGGTGCATCTCAACGCGCAGCCTCCCGCTCCGTGCTGATCGTGGAAGACCAGCGGGCCTTGTCGGAAATGCTGGCCAGCATGCTGCAAGCCCGGTGGGGCTACACCGCACGGATCGCTGCCACGATGGCGGAAGCCCGCCAACTCCTGGACACCCGGGGCGACGAGTTTTTTGCCGCCGTCTGCGATGTCAACCTGCCCGATGCACCATATGGTGAAGTCATCGACCTGGTGGCCAAGCACCACATCCCCGCCATTGCGCTGACCGGAACCATCAGCAACGACATCCGCGACATGATGACGCAAGGCCACATCGTGGACTACGTGCTGAAAAAAGGCATGCCATCGTATGAGTATGTCGTGCAGTGGGTGGGCCGGCTGCACCGCAACAGCGGCATCAAGGTGCTGGTGGCGGACGACTCACCGTCCTCGCTGGAGGTGATACGCCATATGCTGGGCATGCAAGGCCTGCAAATTCAGGTGGCCCACAACGGCCAGGAAGCGCTGGCGGTACTGGCGGCACAACCCGACATCAAACTCGTGCTGGTGGACTACAACATGCCGCTGGTAGATGGCTACGAGTTTGTGATGGAAGCCCGGCGCATGATGGGCAAGGAGCGTTTGGCCATCATCGGTATATCTGGAGACAACCGGGCCGACATCTCGGCCCAGTTCCTCAAGCACGGGGCCAACGACTTCATCTCCAAGCCCTACTCTTTTGAGGAAATGACCTGCCGGGTCAACCAGAACCTGGAAATGCTGGAGCTGCTGGACAGCCTGAACAAGCTGGCCAGCAAGGACCACCTGACGGGGCTGCACAACCGGCGCTACTTTTTTGAGCAGGGACAGGCCCAATTCCAGAGCGCCTGCAAAAACGCACTCCCCGTGGCAGCCGCCATGCTGGACATCGACCACTTCAAATCGATTAATGACCGTTTTGGCCACGCCTTTGGCGACCAAGTCATCCAGCAGGTAGCGCAAAGCCTGGAAAAACACTTCCCCGACATGCTGATCGCACGCATCGGCGGAGAAGAGTTCGCCATCCTGGCCACGGGTGATGCGGTGTTGGACATCCGTACCCGACTGGAAAACTTCAGGGCGCGCTTGCCCATCAATACCGGAGCCCTGGCCCCCGCCTTCATCGCCACCACCGCCAGTATCGGCGTGCACACCCAAAGCGACACCGACCTGAACGCCCTGCTACAGGCTGCCGACCAACGGCTTTACGAGGCCAAAGCGAATGGGCGAAACCGCCTAGAAGGCTGATTCAGGGCCCCGGTGTATAATCTTTGGCTTTGCTGACAACATCCTCAGACACAAGGAATATTTACTATGGCATCTGGAAAACCCAAGAAAAAGAACCCGCGCCTGGCGTCGGGCCGTAAACGCGTCCGCCAGGACGTCAAAATCAACGCAGCGAACACTTCCCTGCGCTCCAAATACCGCACTGCGGTGAAGAACGTGGAAAAAGCAGTTCTGGCTGGTGACAAGACCAAAGCCGGTGAACTGTTTGCCAAGATGCAAGCCGTGGTGGACACCGTGGCCGACAAGGGCATCTTCCACAAGAACAAAGCAGCCCGCGACAAGAGTCGTTTGGCTACCAAGGTGAAAGCCTTGGCACTCGCCGCCTAACTCGTTAGGCAATCGCACGAATCCTGCCCGTCAGGATTCGCCGTTTGTAGTGGGTGCGCTGTCAGCAAAGCAAAAAAGCCGTTCATTTGAACGGCTTTTTTGTTTCCGGGTCCCGCGTGTGGGTTGCGCCGGGGGCGGTCGTATCAACACGGTGGAATTTCGGGACGGGTTTCGCTGACCTGCAATTCGTTGTCGCGCGCAAAGTTCAGGCAAAAGTCCCAGGCCATCACGTCGTAGTCACGCAGGTCGCTGTGAACTATGACACATTTGGTCTGCCCGAACGAGGTGGGCACACACCAAGGAGAGTAACCCAGATGGCTGCCCGGCTGCGGGCCGCCGGGGCGAAACTGGCTCATCACCCCAGCCAGTCGCTCTGCCCAATCGCTGGGGCGAAACGTCTTGCCTTGCAAGGTCAATCCCAGGATGTAGAGTTCTTTGGAAGGAGTGGAAGCCATCGGTTACAGGGTTAGGGCGGCAGGGTCCGCGCAGGGTCTTGATGCTGTGCTGCGCCGCACAAGAATTCTACCCGCTCCGCTGTCGTCCAGATGACAAAGCAGCTATGCCGGCGTGCATCACTGTGATGTGCATTTGTCACCAAACGGCCACTGGGCATGCGCCTAAAATCAGGCTTCAACGGCCCAACCTGCCTTTGTTCAAGTTGGGCCGCCTTGTTTTGTAGCCAACCCCGGAGTTATTGCATGACCGCCGCCACCGTTACCACGCCGTCTTCGCCCCACGTGATGAACACCTATGGCCGCCTGCCCATCGCCCTGAGCCATGGCCAAGGCTGCCGCGTGTGGGACGTGAATGGCCGCGAATACCTGGACGCGCTGGGCGGCATTGCCGTCAACACCCTGGGCCACAATCACCCCCAACTGGTGCCCGCGCTGCAAGACCAGTTGACCAAGCTGATCCACACCTCCAACTACTACCACATCCCCCTGCAAGAAGAGCTGGCCAAGCTGCTGGTCGAACGCTCGGGCATGACGAATGTGTTCTTCTGCTCAACCGGCCTGGAGGCTAACGAAGCCGCGCTCAAGCTGGCACGCAAGTTCGGCCACGACAAGGGTATTGAGCGCCCCGAGGTAGTGGTGTACGAGAAGGCCTTCCACGGCCGCAGCATTGCCACCCTGAGCGCCACCGGCAACCCCAAGGTGCAAGCCGGCTTTGGCCCACTGGTGGAAGGCTTCATCCGCGTACCCGTCAACAACATTGACGCACTGAAGGCCGCAACCGAAGGCAACCCCAATGTGGTGGCCGTGTTCTTTGAAGCCATCCAGGGCGAAGGCGGCGTGAACCCCATGCACATGGACTACCTGCGCGACGTGCGTGCCTTGTGTGACCAGCGCGACTGGCTCTTGATGATTGACGAAGTGCAGTGCGGCATGGGCCGCACCGGCAAGTGGTTTGCCCACCAGTGGGCTGGCATTAAGCCCGACGTGATGCCATTGGCCAAGGGCCTGGGCTCTGGCGTGCCAGTGGGCGCGGTGGTGGTGGGTCCCAAGGCCGCCACCATCTTCCAACCCGGCAACCACGGTTCCACCTTTGGCGGCAACCCGCTGGCCATGCGCGCCGGGGTCGAAACCATCCGCATCATGGAAGCCGAAGGCCTGCTGGCGAATGCGGAGAAGGTGGGCAACTACCTGAAGGCCAGTTTGGAAAAAGCTTTGCACGCCGAGATTGCTAACGGCGGCGTGAAAGAAGTGCGCGGCCAGGGCCTGATGCTGGGCATTGACCTGGCCAAGCCTTGCGGTGCGCTGGTGCAACGCGCCCTTGATGCCGGCCTGCTGATCAGTGTCACCGCGGACACCGTGGTGCGCTTGGTGCCTCCGCTGATCCTGACCACGGCAGACGTCGACGAGATTGTTGCCATCCTGGCCCCGCTGATCTCGGCCCTGCTGAAGGAGGCCGCATGAACCCCGTAGTACCCAGCACCCTGCCCCAGGGAGCGCCGCCCGTGCGGCACTACCTGCAGTTTGACGACTTCACGACCGAGGAATACCGCTACCTGCTGGAGCGCACGGCGTTTATCAAAGCCAAGTTCAAACGGTTTGAGCGCCACCACCCGCTGGCAGACCGCACGCTGGCCATGATTTTTGAAAAAGCCTCAACCCGCACGCGGGTGAGCTTTGAGGCCGGCATGTACCAGCTGGGCGGCAGCGTGGTGCACCTGACCACGGGTGACAGCCAGCTGGGCCGCGCCGAGCCGATTGAGGACAGCGCCAAGGTCATCAGCCGCATGACCGACATCGTGATGATCCGCACCTACGAGCAGACCAAGCTGGAGGCCTTTGCCGCCAACTCGCGCGTGCCCGTCATCAACGGCCTGACCAACGAGTTCCACCCCTGCCAAATTTTGGCCGACATCTTCACCTACATCGAGCACCGTGGCCCCATCGAAGGCAAAACGGTGACCTGGGTGGGCGACGGCAACAACATGGCCAACACCTGGCTGCAGGCAGCCGCCATTCTGGGCTTCCACCTGCGCGTGAGCACCCCCAGTGGTTACGAGGTGAATGAAAAATTGGCCGCCAGCGCCGGTGGAATGGGCGCGGGCAGCTATAAAACTTATAGTGACCCGCTGGAAGCCTGCCGCGGTGCCGACCTCATCACCACCGATGTGTGGACCAGCATGGGCTACGAGGCCGAGAACGAAGTGCGCCGCAAGGCCTTTGCCGCCTGGTGTGTGGACCGCAAAATGATGGCCGTGGCCGCACCCAATGCGCTGTTCATGCACTGCCTGCCCGCCCACCGTGGCGAAGAGGTGGAAGCCGAAGTGATCGACGGGCCGCAAAGCGTGGTCTGGGATGAGGCCGAAAACCGCATGCACGTGCAGAAGGCGCTCATGGAGTACCTGCTGCTAGGCAAACTCTGAAACCCTGAGACACCCAGCCCCTCGCAGCAAGCACGGCTTGCACGCAGGGGTCCGTGTGTCTGATTGATGCTGCCTTAACGCATCAGGTCTTCAATCGCATCCACCACCATGCTGGTACCGATGGCGATCATCAAAATGTCATTCGCTACGCGCACATATTTGTAACCTGCAGGTGGCAGACCGATCTTCACGGTCACCGCCCGGGGCACGGGGTAAAAGACCACGTCCCGTGGCAAGGGCTGGCCTTTGGCCCACTTCTTGGCCTGGCCCGGGGGCATACAACCATTGTTCTTTTTGGCCAGGCCGGGCGGGCAGTGGCCCTTGGCTTTTTGCTTGCCGTAGTAGTCATGTGCGGCATGGCGCTGGTCATCGCCAAAGTAGCCGCCCACGCGGATTTCTACTGCCGCGCCCTGCTCCTGCCGGTGTTCTTCTTCACCTTGTTTGTTTTTTCCTTTGCCAGCCCACTCGGGCTTGGCCGCTTGGGCGGCGGCGGCCAGCACAACGCCGGTGAACAGCAGCGCAGTAGCGCGGGCCAAAGATGTGAGGGATTGAGAGGGACGGTGCATAACGACTCCTTGTATTTCTGCTTGGAAAGCCCGATTGTGAACCTGTTGGAAATAACCGACACCACGCTTTGAAACCAGGTGTTACCTTTGCGCCGCTTTACGAATTTGAGGACCGACATGAGCACTTCCACCACCACTTTGCAAGACTGCCAGGCGCTGGACGCCGCCGATACGCTGCGCCCGCTGCGCGAGCTGTTTGACATCCCCGCCGGCGTGATTTACCTGGACGGCAACTCCCTGGGCGTGATGCCCAAAACCGCCGCCGCACGCGCCGCCGAAGTGGTCACCCAGGAATGGGGCCAGGGCCTGATCCGCTCCTGGAACACGGCCGGCTGGTTCAGCCTGCCACAGCGCCTGGGCAACCGCATTGCCCCACTGATTGGCGCCGATACCGACGAAGTGGTGGCCACCGACACCACCTCCATCAACCTGTTCAAGGTGCTGTCCGCCGCGCTGTCTATTGCCGCGCAGGACGCGCCCCAGCGCAAACTCATCGTGAGCGAGCGCAGCAACTTCCCCACCGACCTCTACATCGCCGAAGGCCTGTGCAAGGAACGCGGCTACACGCTCAAGCTGGTGGAGCCCGAAGAGATTGCCAGCGCACTCACGGCCGACGTGGCCGTACTGATGCTCACCCATGTGAACTACCGCACCGGTGCCATGCACGACATGACCGCGGTGACGGCCGCGGCCCATGCGGCAGGCGCGCTGGTGGTGTGGGACCTCGCGCACAGCGCGGGTGCCGTGCCTGTGACGCTCAAGGCGTCCAACGCCGACTTCTCGATTGGCTGCGGCTACAAGTACCTGAACGGTGGCCCCGGCGCGCCGGCCTTTGTGTGGGTACACCCCAAACATGCGGACCGCTTCTGGCAGCCGCTGTCGGGCTGGTGGGGCCACGCGGCTCCATTCGCTTTCACACCCGAGTACCAACCCGCCCCCGGCATCACCCGCTACCTGTGCGGCACGCAGCCCATCGTCAGCATGTCGCTGCTGGGCTGCGGTTTGGAAGGCTTTGAAGCCGCCGACAAGCTGGGCGGCATGGCCGCGCTGCGCACCAAGTCGCTGGCGCTGACCGACGTGTATATCCAACTGGTGGAAGAACGCTGCCAGGGCTACGGCCTGGGCCTGGCGACCCCACGCGCCCACGCGCAACGCGGCTCGCAAGTCTGCCTGACGCGTGAGCATGCGGTGGGTGGCTCGGGTGCCTTTGCCATCGTGCAGGCGCTGATTGCGCGCGGCGTGATTGGTGACTTCCGCGCGGGTGACGACGGCATCCACAAAGACATCCTGCGCTTTGGCTTCACGCCGCTCTACATCGGGTTTGAAGATGTGTGGAATGCGGTAGAGCAACTGCGCCAGGTGCTCGAAACCGAAGAATGGAAGCGCCCCGAATTCAACCAAAAACACGCGGTGACCTGAGATGAGCGAGCCCACCTCTGGCTGCCCCATGCACGGGGCCGCAGCCCACCCGGCATCATCCGCGGGCGAGTCCATCGTGGCCGACGAAAAGGC
Source organism: Rhodoferax sp. TS-BS-61-7 (assembly GCF_002943465.1). GTDB lineage: Bacteria > Pseudomonadota > Gammaproteobacteria > Burkholderiales > Burkholderiaceae_C > Allorhodoferax. The sequence goes on along the minus strand of NZ_PTQY01000003.1, from coordinate 39,339 downwards.
CCAGCTCGACTTCAGCCAAAGCATGAGCTATGGCGACTACCTGCAGATCGACACCATCCTGTCGGCGCAGAAGCCGCTCTCGCCCACGCACGACGAGCTGCTGTTCATCATCCAGCACCAGACCAGCGAGCTGTGGATGAAACTCATGCTGCACGAGCTGACGGCCGCCATTGCGCACATTGCGCAGGACGACTTGCCACCCGCCTTCAAGATGCTGGCACGTGTGAGCAAGATCATGGAGCAGCTGGTGCACGCCTGGGACGTGCTGGCCACCATGACGCCGCCCGAATACAGCGCCATGCGGCCCTACCTGGGTGCAAGCAGCGGCTTCCAGAGTTTTCAGTACCGCTGCATCGAGTTCTCGCTGGGCAACAAAAACGCCGCCATGCTCAAACCCCACGCCCATGCGCCCGAGCGCCTGGCGCTGGTGCAGGCTGCGTACGCAGCGCCCTCGCTGTACGACGAAGCCTTGAAACTCATAGCCCGCCGCGGCATAACCGTGCCGGCCAGCCACATGCAGCGCGACTGGACCCAGCCCTATGTGGCCGACGCGGGTGTGGAAGCCGCCTGGTTGCAGGTGTACCGCGCGCCGCGCGAACACTGGGACCTGTACCAGCTGGCCGAAGAACTGACCGATCTGGAAGACGCCTTCCGCCTCTGGCGCTTCCGCCACGTCACCACCGTGGAGCGCGTGATCGGTTTCAAGCGCGGCACCGGCGGCACCGGCGGCGTGAGCTACCTGCGCAAGATGCTGGACGTGGTGCTGTTCCCCGAGATCTGGACGTTGCGCACGTCCTTGTAGGGAGAAATTATTGGTCAAATTGACTGCTATCCCCCGTGGAATATGCGCGAGCAGCTACTGAATCAATAGCAACTACGGCGCGCTTCCACGGTACAAAATGAACTGCGCGTGGCGGCTGCGGATGCGCCAGCCTTCGGGGGTGTGCTCCAACTGGTCCACGAACTCACCCACCTGGCTGACCACGTCGGCCGGGCGGCCCTGCGGGGTGGATGGGCTGCTGTGGCGGCCGGTCCAGAACAGAACTTTGCTGCGGGCGTGGGCCCGCCCTTGCACCACATCCACAGTCACTTGTTGGTTGCACACCAAGTGCTGGGTCAGCCGGTCCGGGTCGCGGTTGGCGTAGGCCTGGGCAATGGCCGCACGGCCTTGCAACACGCTACCATCTGGCCGCACCAACGTGCCCTCGGGCACAAACAGCGCGGCAAAGCCTTGCGCATCCCCACCGTCCACCGCGTCGGCGCCCTGCAGCACCAGGGCGCGGCACGCGGCCTCTGCGGCCAAAGTCTCCAGCGTGCTCATGTCGCCGTATCAACCAACCAGCGCAACAAACTTTGCGCCACCGCCAGCGGCCGCTCCATAGGCGCCATGTGGCCCGCATGGCCAATCACGTCCAGCACGGCATGCCGCGCCAGTGTTTGCATGTCTGCATGTTGCGCGGGCGGCGACCAGCTGTCTTGCGCGCCACACTGCAGCAGGGTGGGCACGGCCAGCGTACGCAGCACGTCGCTGGCATCGGGCCGCGCCAGCAGGGCCTCGATCTGCGCAGCAAACACGTCGGCGCTCTTGCGCGCAAACATGGCCACAACTGCTTCAATCAGCGCCACGTCCTGCAAGCGGTCGGGGTGCACCATGCCCTGCACCCAGGTCTGGGCCATGGCACGCACACCTTGGGTGCGCGCCACCTCCAGCAGGGCATGGCGTTTGGCTGCCTCTTGCGCACCGGCCTCACCCGCTGCGCGCGGCAGGTGGCCCGTATCCATCAGCGCCACGCCGGTCACGCGCTGCGGCGCCTGGCGCAGCACCTCCATGGCCACACGCCCGCCCATGGAGTGGCCAGCCAGTGCAAACCGCTCGGCCGGCGCCTGCTGCAGCACCAGCGTGGCCATGGCGCCCAGGCTGTTGGCCATGCCGTAGTCGGCCACCCACGGCGTGGTGCCTGCAGGCAGGTGCGGGTACAGTGGCTCCCACACACCGGCGTCGCACATCAGGCCGGGCAGCAAAACGAGTGTCGACGCGCCCATGTTTATTTGCCCGCCTTGGCCGGGTCTTTGACGGCGGTGAAGGTTTGCACCTCGGTGTTCCAGAGCTGGCCACCCACCTTCTCCACCTTACGCACATAAATGTTGTGCACCACGTCACGCGTCTGTGGGTCGATGGTGACCGGGCCGCGCGGGCTCTCAAAACTCTGGCCTTTCATGGCCTGCAGCAGTGCTTCGCCCGTGCCACCTTGCGTGGCCTTGGCAGCCTCATAAATCACGCGCATGCCGTCATAGGCGCCCACCGCCATGAAGTTGGGGCGCAGGCCACCATTGGCCTTGCCAAAGGCTTCGACAAACTTTTTGTTAAGCGCCGAGTTGTGCGCGGCCGAGTAGTGGTGCGCGGTCACCACACCCAGCGCCACCTCACCCATGCCATCCAGAATGTCGTCGTCCGTCACGCTGCCCTCGGCAATCACGCGGATGCCGGCCTTGTCCATGCCGCGCTCGGCAAACTGCTTCATCAGCGCCGTGCCCACGCCGGCGGGCACAAAGGTGAACAGCGCGTCGGGCTTGGCGTCACGCACCTTTTGCAAAAACGGCGCAAAGTCCGGGCTGCGCAGCGGTACCCGCAGCGACTCCACCACCACCCCGCCCTGCGCCACAAAACGCTGGTTGAACCAGGTCTCGGAGTCCACTCCCGGGGCGTAGTCGGTCACCAGCGTTACCACCTTGCGGATGTCGTTTTTGATGGCCCAGTCCGCCAGGATGGTCACCACCTGCGGCACCGTAAAGCTGCTGCGCACGATGTAGGGCGAGGCCTCGGTAATGCTGGAGGTGGCCGCCGCCATCACCACCATGGGGGTTTTGGATTGGGTGGCAATGGTGGCACTGGCCATGGCCAGCGGCGTGAGGCCAAAACCGGCCAGCACGTTCACTTTGTCGTTCACCACCAGCTCCTGTGCCAGGCGCTTGCTAACGTCGGCCACACCGGTGTCGTCTTTCACAATCAGCTGCACTTTTTTGCCTCCCACGGTGTCTCCGTTCTGGGCGATGTAGAGGCGCGCCGCACTCTCCAGCTGTTTGCCGGTGGACGCAAACGGCCCGGTCAGCGGCAGCAGCAGGCCAATCTTGAAGGTGGTGTCTTGCGCCCAGGCCAGCCCTAAGCTGGCGGCCAGCGCGGTGACCGCAGCGGTGCGAATGAAGTTACGTTTTTGCATGGGCTTGTCTCCGGTTTTTAGGGTCCGGCGCCAGTGTGCAATTCCCGCGCAACAGCGTCCAATGCAAAGGCCTGCTGACCTATGCAATCTGCTTATGTCTACCGGCCACCATCAAGTGCCAACCCCACCTGCCGCAAGATGCCCTGCCACTGTGCTGCGGCTGGTGTGGGCAAATAGCTGGTGCGCCACATGGCGCCAATCTGCCGCGGCGCGTGTTGCACCGGCAAGGGCAGCTCCACCAGCAGGCCCGCCGCCATTTCGCGCGCCACCTGGCGGGGCGACATCAGGGCCAGGCGGTCGCTGTCTTGCAGCATGGCCTGCATCATCAGCGCGCTGTTGGCACGCACCTGCCCGGCCGGTGCTGGCAGGCCCGCGGCCTGCAGCATCTGTGCAAATGCCTTTTCGGCCGGGGTGTTGGGCATGGGCATGACCCACTGCGCCGTACGCAGGGCCGCCCAGCCCAGGCGGCGGCGCTGCGCCAGCGGGTGGCCGGCACGCGCCACCACGGCCAGCCGGTCTTCAAACAGCACCTCCTGGCTCAGGTCTGCCGACGGTGGTGTGTTGCGCAAGGCCCCCACGATGCAGTCCAGCTCCGCATGGCGCAGCTGCGCCACCAGCGCATCAAAAGTGCCGTCGATCAGCACCAGCTGCACACCGGGCTGCTGCGCCAGCAACTGCTCCACTGCAGGCGCAAGCAGCACGGTGGTGGAAAACGGCAGCGTGCCAATCACCAGCCGCCCCTGCAGCGCCGCACCGGGCTCTGGCCATTCGTCCACCGCTTGGCGCAGCTCGGCCTGCGCCAGCTTGCTGGCCAGCAACAGGCCCTCACCCGCCTCGTCCAGCCGCAGGCCGCTGCGTGCGCGAATAAACAGCGACGCCGCCGCCATGTGCTCCAGCTGCTGCAGGCTTTGGTGCACGGCCGGCTGGCTCACACCCAGCTGCTGCGCTGCACGCCCTTCGCTGCCCGTGTCCACCAGCGCCTGCAGCACCTGCAGGTGGCGCGCAGCCACGCCCAGCGCCAGCGGGCTGTGGTGCCAGACCGCCGCACTGCGCGTGCGATGCCGGTCCGCATCGGCCAGCAACTGCAAGGCCCGCGTGGCCCGCAGCGCCAGTTGGCGGCCACGCGGCGTGGGCTGCATGCCGCGCCCACCGCGTTCAAACATGGGGCTGCCCAGCGCAGCCTCCAGCTGCTGCACCGCGCGGACGACGGAGGACTGCGCCACATGCAATAGCGTGGCCGCCCGCTGGCTGCTGCCAGCCTGCGCCACGGCGGCCAGGGCGCGCAGCAAACGCACGTGCGGCAGCAGCTCCATGCGGCCTACCGCCAGTTCAGCAAGGGGAATAACGCGTCGTCCATCACTGCACCATCGGGCAGGCGGTCTGCCAGGCCGGGGAACGGCGGCGAGGTGCGCCAGCTGCGCACCGCGTGGCGCGCGTCGTCGCCCAGGTAGCGGGCCGAGAACACGCGCCGCCGCGTGCCCGGCCCCACGCCACTGCTGGCGTGCAAAGTGAGCATGTGGAAGGCCACGGCATCGCCCGGCTGCAGCGCCCAGCCCAGTTGTTCAAATTGGTCCGGTTGCGCGTCAATCTGCGGCAGCTCGGCCAGCGCGCCTTCGGGGAACCACTTGGCCTGCTGGTCGCGAAAGGTGCGTGGCATGTACCAGGTGCCCGCGTGCGAGCCGGCCACAAAACGCAGCGTGCTTTCCAGCGGCACCGGGTCCACGGGTATCCAGAAGCTCACGTTTTGCCGGCCACTCACGTTGTAGTAGGGCTGGTCTTGGTGCCAGGGCGTGGGTTGGCGCGTGCCGGGCTCTTTCACCAGCAGGTGGTCGTGGTAAATGCGCACGGTGTCGCTCTGCATCAGCTGCGCGGCCACGCGGGGCAAGGCGCTGTGCTGCATCACATCGGAATAGTCGGGGTTGTGTTGCCAAGTGCAAAAGTCTTCGACAAACCTGCCCGGGTCATCGGCCTGGCTGGCCACCAGGGCCAGCGGGCTCAGGTGGGCCAGGTTGTGTTCGATGCCGCGCGCAAGCTGGGCCACTTCATTCGGACTGAGCACACCGCGCAGCACCACAGCGCCCTGGCGCGCGTAGTCTTGCACGGTGGCGGGGGGCAAGGTGTAGCTGCTGCGTGTCGAGGTAGTAGCCATAAAAACGGATAGATCAACGATGCTGGAAGTCTATCCGCCAGCCTTGAGAAAGGCGCCTCGTCTAGCGCAAGGATGCTTCCAGGATCGTGGAGACTTGTTGGAGCACGGCCGTAGCGTTGCCCACGCCTTGCGTCTGTTGCTTGGCCGCCCAGGCATCCTGAATCTGCCGGTACTGCGTCATGGTTTGCCAGGTCTGTGCCTCGGCCAGGCTCAGCGTGCGCACCTTGGCACCCGCTTTTTGCAGATCATCGATCTGTGTGTTGAAGCTCTCGTCCATCACACGGCCCAAGGTGCGGTAAGACCGCTCGGCGGCACGTCGAATCGCATCTTTGTCCTCCACAGCCAAGCCCTCCCACACGCTCTTCTTCATGGCGACCAAGTACAGGTGCCCCAACCACAGGTCTTTGGAGACCAGCACATTGGGTGCCATCTCATGGGCCTTGAGCATGTAGCCGCTGTCCACGTTGACCATCAGGCCGTCCAGCGTTTTGTTCTTCAGCGCGGCGGCAACTTCCGGGCCCCAATGCATGGTGACCGGCGTGGCCCCGGCATTGCGCAAAAAGTCCAGATGCCAAAAGCTGGCCGACCGCCATTTGTTGCCCGCCACGTCCTTCACATCTGCAATCGGGGTGGTGCTGTAAAACGCTACGGGGTAACCCGTGCCGAAGTACAGGCTCACCAAATCATTCTTGGCCAGCTCATCGTTAAACGCAGGTACCTCCTGGTACACACGGCGGAAAAACTGAACCTGCTTGTCACCCGTGGGCCCCACCGGAAAACTCTTGAAAAGTTGGTGCAACGGCAGCTCTTTGGCCGTGTACTCGGGCACCACCGTGGCCATGTCTACGGTGGGCAATTTGCCAGCGCTACCCAGTGCTTCATACGGCCCTGCCAGTTCGCCATTCCAGTGGTCTTCCACTTTCAGTCGCCCTTTTGATTCCTGCTCAATCGCAGGGAAAAACACCTCCTTGAGAAAACGGGTGCGCATGCCACCCAAAGGCTCGTGGTCGCTGAAGCGCAGGACCGTGGGCGAGGCAGTTTGTGCGATGGCAAGACCGCTGACCAACGTCATAGACATCAGGGCCGCAACGGCTTTGAACAGGGTGCGCCGATAGGGCTGCTGCAGCTTGCTGTGGATGGGAGATTTCGTCATGTTTTTTCCTCTGGTGAATACGGTGTGGTTGCCAATAGAAACCGAGGTTAACGAACACTTGTCGCCAAAGTGTGCCGAGAAAATCCGCAGCTGTACTAATTTGTATCAAGCGCCAAATGGGTGCCATAAACCGGCATCGCGCCGCTATAGTTTCCTGGCTACCCCGCTGAATCAGCCGCTCGCCAGCTCCAACAAAAACACACCCATGACCCAAGAGTCACATGTCATCGTCGTGGATGACCACCACGACATCCGTGACCTGCTCTGCCAATACCTGTCGCAGCATTTCCTGCGCGTCAGTGCGGTGGAGAGCGCCGCCGCATTGCGCAGCCTCATGGCGCGCGAGAAGGTGGATGTGATCGTGCTGGACATCATGATGCCCGGCGAAGATGGCCTCTCCGCCTGCCGCCAGATCCGCCTGACCAGCCAGGTGCCCATCATCTTCTTGACCGCGCTGGCCGACGATGCGGACAAGGTGGTGGGCTTGGAACTGGGTGCAGACGACTACCTGGTGAAACCCTTCAACCCACGCGAGCTGCTGGCCCGCATCCGCACCATCCTGCGGCGCAGCGCTGGTGCCCCCGTGTTGCCCGACAAACCCGCGAGCCAGGTGCTGGGCTTCCACGGCTGGCGCCTGAACCTGCCCCAGCGGGAGCTGCAAAGCCAAGACGGTGTGGGTGTCGCGCTGAGTACGGCAGAGTTCCGCCTGCTAAAGGTGTTTCTGGAGCATCCACACACGGTGCTCTCACGCGACCAGCTGCTGGACTTGACCAGTGGCCGCACCACCAGCCCGCTGGACCGCACCATCGACAACCAGATCAGCCGGTTGCGCAAGAAGATCGAACCCGATCCCAAGGCCCCCACCATCATCCAGACGCACTGGGGCGGCGGGTACAGCCTGTGTGTGGACGTGGAGGCGCTATGAGGCGCTGGTGGCAACGCAGTCTTGCGGGGCGGTTTGTGGCCCTCATTCTGCTGGCGCTGCTGGTTGGGCAGGGCATTGCGTTTCTCATCTCCTCGGTGCAGCGCGAAGCGGCCATCCGCCAAACCGTGCAGGCGGATTTCATCAACCGCAGCACGGCGCTGTCCAAGGTGCTGGGCACGGTGCCACGCGAGGTACGTCAAACGGTGCTCATCGCCAGCTCCACCGGCTACGCGCGTTTCTGGCTGTCTGATGAAGCCTCCACCCGCGATCCGCAGGTGTGGTTTGGCATGGCCCGGTCATACCTGGACCAATCGGTGCAAGAGCTGATCCGTACCCAAACGCAGGCCGACCGCTCCATCAGCCCTGCAGCAATACCCACAGGTGCCGCGCCCCCCGCTGACGTCACCGCCTGGCAAACCTTCACCGCTGATTCCGGTCTGGCCAGCGCGCGTTTTGTGTACTTCTCGGGCCACGAAGGTATGGGCATCGTGGGGCAGCTGGACGATGGAACCTGGCTAAACGCCGCGTACCACAAGCCCACCCCGGTGAGCCTGTGGAGTTCGCAGTCGCTGCTGTCGGTGGGCATTACCGCGGCCGTGTTGTGCCTGATTGGTGTACTGGTGGCTCGGCAGATTGCGCGCCCGCTGCAGCAACTCACCGCCTCTGCGGAGGCGCTGGGCCGCGGTGAATCCGCCCCACTGGAGCCACCCAGTGGCCCGGACGATGTGCGCCAACTGTATGAATCCTTTAACCGCATGCAGCTGCGCTTGCACCGCTTCATCGTGGACCGCACGCGCATGCTGGCCGCTATCGGCCACGACCTGCGGACACCGCTGACCACCCTGCGCCTGCGCGCCGAGTTCATTCCCGATGCCGAACTCCAAGCCCGAATTCTGGACACCGTGGCCGAGATGCAGGCCATCACCGAGGCAACGCTGTCATTTGCCAAACACGAAGGGGCTGAGGAAGAAACCCGGGTTGTGGACATCACCGCCCTGCTGGGCAGCCTGTGTGACGATCTGGCCGAGCTAGGGCTGGCCGTGGAGTTTCTGGAGAGCGAACGCATCGACTACCGCTGCCGGCCCAACAGCCTGCGCCGCGCCATTCGCAACCTGATCGAAAACGCCGTGCGTTATGGCGGCTCGGCGACCGTGAGGCTGCAGGAGCTACCGGGTTCGCTGGACATTGCGATCCAAGACCCAGGCCCCGGCATCCCGCCCGAAGAAATGGAGCGGGTGTTTGAACCCTTCTACCGGTTAGAGCACTCCAGAAGCCGGGACACCGGCGGGGTGGGCTTGGGTTTGTCCATCGCGCGAGCCGTAGCCCGACAGCATGGCGGCGACGTTACCTTGGCATCCTTAAACCCCGGCTTGCAAGCCGTGGTGTCTTTGCCCCATGGCTAGGTGTAACTACTGCGCCCTACTCCGCCCCACCCTGCGCCAGCGCCTGCTGCATGCCAGGGGCGTAGTCGGTGCTGATCCACTGGGCAATCACCTCGGGCGTCAGGCTGTCGGGGTGGCCAGCCTCTTCGCTCACGCGGGCCACTTCTTCGGCACCGGTGAGCGTGCCCACAAACATCTGCAGCACGGCTTGCAAGCCACCCTGCGCCAGCGCGGCGTCGCCCAGTTGTTTGAGTGCCTCCCAGGCTTGGGCTTCGGAGGTGGCGCTGTTGGAAACGAAAGGTGTGTTGTTTGGCATAAATGGAAGCATCTATCAAAAGAAATGAAAACATCAGCCCTGCCGTCTGGCAGGTTCACGCTGGTGCAAAAACTTGGTCAGCAGATCACGCGGTGGCGTGACGCTGATGCCCTTGAGCACCTGGCCCACATTGCCGCGGTGGTAGGCCCCGTGGGTGAGCACATGGAACAGCATCTCCTCCCGCGTCATGCGCCCGGCGTCGCCATCGGTGAACTGGAACGTCAGGCTCTCCGTCAGCGCGCTGGCGTCCAGCCCGGCCAGGTGGGCCTCAAACCACAGGTCCGTCTCGGCCGCCGCAAAGTGCAGCTCGCCCAGTTCGGGCGTCTCTACCGTGTTGCTCTGCGTGTAACCATGGGGCTCGCCCAACAGGTGCGCGCGAAAGATGCGGTCCACCACATAGATGTGGTTGAGCGTGCGGATGGCCGTGTGCAGCGGCTCGGCGTGCTGGGCCGGGTCCACCGTGGCCATGCAGTCGTACAGCTCGGCATTGGCCCAGGTCTTTTGGGCATACAGGGTTTTCAGCATCGCAAGGGACATGACAGGCTCCGGGTGGGTGGCTGCGGGGTGTCTGCCTATTATCGAGCGGCGCCAGCAACCAGCCCGCCAAAATCCTTGCACCTAGCAAGGTTTACATCATGAAACTATATTTGTTGCATGAAACAAAACAGCCAACTGTCCGACGTATTGCACGTGTTGCTGCACATGGCCGAGGGCGAAGGCCCTGCCACCTCCGAGGCGCTGGCCGCCGCCATGCAGACCAACCCCGTGGTGCTGCGCCGCCTGATGGGCGGCCTGCGCGACGCAGGGTTTGTGGTGTCGGCCAAGGGCCACGGCGGCGGCTGGCTGCTGTCGTGCGATATGGACCGCATCACCCTGGGCGACGTGTACCAGGCGCTGGGCGCGCCGCCACTGGTGTCGCTGGGCTTTCGCGAAGACCGGCCCACTTGCCTGGTGGCCCAGGCCGTGAACGACGCCCTGGCCGGCGCCGCGCAAGAGGCCGAGGCCCTGCTGCTCAAACGCTTTGGCGCCGTCACCCTGGCCACGCTGTCTGCCGACTTTCACCGCCGCATGGTGCGGCACCAAGCCGCAGGCCACGCAACACACCACCATCTGAAGGAACACACCACGTGAAACACATCGACTTTGCCGTCATCGGCGGCAGCTACGCCGGCCTGTCTGCCGCCCTGCAACTTGCCCGCGCGCGCCGCCAGGTGCTGGTGGTAGACGCAGGCCAGCGCCGCAACCGCTTTGTGGACGCCGCGGGCGAAACATCACACGGATTCCTGACGCAAGACGGCCGCCCACCAGCTGAGATAGCCGCCGACGCCCGCGAGCAGCTCATGAACTACCCCAACGTGGAATGGCAACACGGCACCGCAGAAGACGCGCGTGTGGCAACTGATGGGCGGCTGGAGTTCCGCGTGGGCACGGAGGCCATCAGCGCCCACCGCCTCATCCTGGCCACCGGAGTGCGCGACGAGCTGCCCCCTGTGCCCGGTCTGGCCGAGCGCTGGGGCCGCAGCATCTTCCACTGCCCGTATTGCCACGGCTACGAGATGAACGCGGGCCCCATCGGCATCATCGCCGCGTCGCCCCTGGCGCTGCACCACGCCCTCATGCTGCCGGACTGGGGCAGCCCCACCCTGTTTCTGAACGGCGCCTACACACCCAGCGACGAAGACTTGGCCGCCATCGCCCGCCGCGGCACGCAGGTGGAGCCCGTGTTGATTGAACGCATAGACGGCCACGCCGACGTGGTGCTGCAAGACGGCCGGACCGTCCGCTTGAACGGCCTGTTCACCCAGCCACGCACGCTGATCAGCAGCCCCGTGGCCGAGCAGCTGGGCTGCGCGCTGGAAGACGGCCCCATGGGCTTGTTCATAAAGGTGGATGACTTCAAGGCCACCAGCGTGCCCAATGTCTTTGCGTGTGGGGATGCAGCGCGCGCGGCGGGGAATGTGACGCTAGCCGTGTCGGATGGGGCGATGGCGGGGTTTGGGGCGCATCGGGGGTCGATGGTTTGAGGAGATACCGACGCTACTTATCACATCAGGATTGCCGCATTGTCAAAAGTCATGTCCAAGACTATCGGCGAGCTCTTTACCCCCATTTTTTCTGATGCAACTTTGACCTCTGCAAGATTGAGTGCACTGTCCTTCGACTCAAAAAAATCTTCGGCTAAACCAAGTCATCGCAATGTGTTCAAGCTTTGGTATCAGGGGTGCTATCACTATGCTTTGTGGTGTTGCGCCCATCTTGGAATGACCGCCCCACTACTCCAGCAACATTCTCAACATGGCCTGCTGCGCGTCCAAAGGAATGAGCGGCATCAAGGGCTACGTTGCCCGAGTCACGACCAAGCCGACTCGCTTTGCGACCGAGCCTATACGCAGTATTCGGATTAACTAGAGCGCGCCAAAGGCGGCGTAGAAAGACTATGGCTAGAACAATGAAGGCTGCAACGCCTGCGTATGCAACGATTTTTTCAATTTCCATTGAACCTTCCTCTCCTTTTCTTGAATCTTGCAGCGCATAGCGTACCTTAGACCGCAATGGCTGCGGACAAATTTACCTGTATGGAGAGGGGTTTCAGCCGCCCTCCGCCCGCGTGGCCTACCGCTGCCTGGACTGGTCCGAACGCCGCGACCACATGGCAGGCAAGCTGCCCAAAGCCCTGCTAACCCACTACCTGCAACACGGCTGGCTGCGCCGCCACGAGGGCGAGCGCGCGCTGGAGGTCACGCCGCTGGGGCGCAGGCACTTGGCGGGGCTGCTGCCTTCGGTCAACGGGCTTTAAATAACGGGGCGGGTTCGCTGGCGTTTAGGCATCAATTGGCCTCTAGCCCCTTTGGAATATGCGCAAGCAGCTTCTGTTTTGATAGCAAATTGAGGCAACCAGAGCATCCAGTCCCGCGGCTTCAGATCGGCCAGCGTTGCATTTGACGCTACGGCAGCAGCTTGCAAAGCGTAGCGCTATGCGATACACTCACCCATGATCAAGTCATTCCGGCACAAGGGGCTGAAAGCCTTTTTTGAGAAGGGAAGCATGGCGGGCATTCAAGCGGTCCATGCGCCACGGCTGGCTGCCATGTTGCGCCGCTTGAACGAAGCCACCAATGCCCAGGGCATGAACCTGCCAGGCTGGGGATTGCACCCCCTGAAGGGGCGCGAACTCAAAGGCCATTTTTCGGTGTGGGTGAACGGAAATTGGCGAATGACCTTCACCTTTGAAGGCACGGATGCCGTGCTGGTGGACTATCAGGACTATCACTAGGAGATGGATATGGCGCGTATGTTTAACCCCCCTCACCCCGGCTTGACGCTGCGTGACGACGTGCTGCCCGCGTTGGGGCTGAATGTGACCGACGCGGCCAAGCAATTGGACGTTTCACGGGTGGCCCTGTCGCGTGTGTTGAATGGTCGTGCGGCTATTTCGCCTGAAATGGCCCTGCGCATTGAGGCGTGGCTGGGCGTGGAACGCGGTGGCGAAGCGCGCCTGTGGCTGGCAGAGCAAAGCGCCTACGACGTATGGCAAGCAAAGCTGCGGTTTGAGGCGTCACCCATGCACGTGCAGCCTGCGCCCGCAGTCACTGCGTAACGCAGTTGCTTCGCCAGAAGTTTATGAGTCAAACATGCCTCTAGCCCTTGTAGATATTGCGCGAGCAGCTACTGAATAGATAGCAAATATCTCGGCTATTTGGGGCAGCGCATATGGCGCAAACCCACGGACTCTCTTCACACACCTGATCTGACAGCGATGGACGCGTGCTCGGCCATCACCTCCACAACCCAGTTGATAAAGACCCGCAACTTGACGCTCACATGGCGGTTGGGGTGGAAGGCCAGGTACAGGGGCATGGGGTCTAGCGCCCAGTCTGTAAACAAGGGCACAAGTTCGCCACGCGCCAGGTGGGGCTTGGCCATGTAGTGCGGCAGCCAGAGCACTCCCACGCCCGCCAAGCCAGCGGCAAGGTAGGCGTTGCCGTCGTCCACGGCCAGGGCGTGTTTGCCTTTGACTTCGATGCGTTCATCGCCCTGGCGCAGGGTGCTGGGCAAGAGCTTGCCGGTGCGTGACGACAAAAAGCCAACGATGCGGTGCGGGTCTGCTTCCAGATCCAAAGGGTGCTGGGGTTGGCCGAACCTTTGCAGGTAGCTGGGCGCCGCATACACACCAAGCTGCAGGTCGCCCACATGGCGCGCGATGAGCGAGGGTTGGGTGACTTCGCCACCGCGGATCACGCAGTCCACGTTGTCGCCAATCAGGTCGACCATGCGGTCGCTCACGCCCATCTCGATCTGCAGGTCCGGGTAACGGGCGTGGAATGCCGGGAAAGCGGGAACCAACAACATGCGGGCCAGCGGACTCGGCACGTCCACCCGCAGCCGCCCCCGGGGCGCTGCGGTGGCGCTGGACAGGCTGGTCTCGGCGTCGTCCAGGTTCACCAGCAGGCGCACGGCCCGCTCGTAGTAGGCCGCGCCATCGGCGGTGACGTGGACCTGCCGCGTGGTGCGGTTGAGCAGCTTGACGCGCAGCCGTGCCTCCAACTGCTGCACCAGCTGTGTCACCGTGGTTTTGCTCATGTGCAGGGTGAGCGCGGCCTTGGTAAAGCTGCCCGTCTCCACCACGCGCACAAAGGCTTGCATTGCATCAAAACGGTCCATATCGGCCTCACCTTACCCCGTTGATTGTTTGGAAATTGCAAACAGTGATTGTGCGACTTGCTGGTTTATACCGGGGCCACGGCCGCCTAAATTCAGGGCGAGCCAATTGGCTTTTCTCTACACACCCACCATCGAACGAGGTATTCCATGTCAGTCCGCAATGTTGTTTTCCCCGCTGGGCGCCAGGCGCTTTATGAGCAGAACCGCTACTCGCCCGCCATCCAATCCAATGGCTTTTTGTTTGTTTCAGGCCAGGTGGGCAGCAGGCCCGACGGCTCGCCCGAACCGGATGTGACCCAACAGGTGCGCCTGGCGTTTGAGAACCTCAACGCCATCCTGGCGGCTGCGGGCTGCACCTTCGACGATGTGATTGATGTCACGGTATTTATCGTGGACCCGGAGCAACACCTGGAGACCATCTGGCCGGTGATCCATGAGTTTTGGGGCCCAGCGCCGCACCCGACGCTAACGGGTGTTGGCGTGACTTGGCTCTATGGTTTTCAGTTCGAGATCAAGGTGATTGCCAAGCTGCCAGAGGCTTAGGCGCACCAGCACCGCCCTCAATCCCGATCGCGCTCACGGGCCCAGATGGCGGCGAAGGCTTTGATCTTGGTCCAGGTGCCTACGCGTTCTTCGGAGATCACGTCCAGAAAATCAGACAGGCGCTTGGACTTGGCAATGGTGTAGACCGTGAGTGTGATGGTGACCCCAAACACCAGGGCAAACACCAGCACCTTGTGCGACAAGGGGGCGTCGGCCTCGGCCAGCAGATTCATGCCCAAGAAGCCGGTGGTGATGGTGCCGATCAAGCCCAGGATGGTGACCACGGTAAGGCGCACCACAGTGTTGGCCTGGCGGCGCAGGCTGTCTGCTTCCAGGTAGTTGTTCATGTCGGCGATGCGCTCTTTGACTTCGGCATACAGCGGGTCCAGCCCCAGGTGCTGCGCACACTTGGCAAACAGCGCGCGGGTTTGGGCCTGTTCCGAGATTTCATGAAACCAGTAGCGGTGGGTAAAGCGCAAAAAGCTGGCAAAGCTGCTGCGGATGCTGCGCTTGAACACGCGCACGCTGGCGGGGTCGCTGATGTTGAGGTTGCGCAGTGTTTCGGCCAGCCGGTCTGAAAACATCAGCAACGCGGCTTTCTGAAAATGTGCAATCAAAAACAGCAGAAAGTGCTGGTGCCTGAACTGTGCCAACACGCCCCGGTCGCGGCACGCAAAAAAGTGGCTGTTGGCATCGCCCACCACGACCAGCGAATGGCCGGTGCAGAGGTAGCGGGTGTGGGGCGCGGCACCTCCGGGCGTCCAAAACCGGTCGTAGCAGTACCGGTCTTCAAAGTCGCTCAGGTGGTCGTCGGCGAAGGGAAGCGGGGCTTCGCCATCGGCACGGCCCGCGCCGGTGACCAAGCCGAGCCGGACGAAATCGCTGCGGCTCAGGGTCTGGGGGTCGTCCACAGCCAGGTAGCCCAGCAGGGGCATGCGGTAGTACTCGATCTGCCGGTAGCGCAGTGCGCCCTCTTGCTCCGAATGGTCGCTCACCAGCGGCTGCAACAGCCAGTCCCAATGGGCGGCAATGCGGGGGGCGCGGTGGCGGGCCACATGCGCCATGAACAGGTCACGCTCGCCCGCGTTGGATTGCGCCAGCACCTGCCCCTGCGCGCCCAGCCACTCGGCTTGGTGCAGGCAGTGCTGGGCCTGTCCCTGCGCATCCCAACCCGAGGGGTAGCCACGGCCAAAGCGGTAGAGCAACTCCTGCGCCTGCGCCAGCGGCAAGTGGTCGCAGGCCACCTCGACGTTGAGCAGCACCAGGTCCAGGTCCAAAAAGAAATACAGGTCGACATGCACCACATTCAGGGTGATGGCTTCCTCGAAGGGGCGCAAAACGACACGCACCGCGCTGACATCGTGGCGGCGGAACACCCGCATGGGCGAGCCGTGCACCTGCCCGCCGCCCTTGGCATGGCCTTCGCCATACAGAAAGCGCTGCACGTAGGGCAAGAAGGTGACGAACTCGTTGTAATGCCGCTCGTGAAAGTTGCAGGCATCGCCGGTGTATTCGTCCACCACTTCGCGCCAGGGGGTTGCTTCGCCCATGGCGGACAAGATTTCCCAGGGCTTGGCGTGCTGCGCCTCCGCCCCCCGCACCGGCATCAGCCGCAGGGGCCAAAGCAGGATTTGTCCGAAATGGCGTACGCCGTGGGGAGCTTCAGGCTGGTGCATGCCGGCCAGTATCGCACCGGCATCTGGCTCTGAAAAGGCTCAGCCCCGCCCCACAAACGGCATGTTGGTGGCCATGATGGTCATGAACTGCACGTTGGTCGACAGCGGCAGCTGGGCCATGTGCAAGACAGCGTTAGCCACTTCCTGCACGTCCATCATGGGTTCCACGGCCACCTCGCCATGGGCCTGCAACACGCCGGTGGCCATGCGGGCCGACAGCTCGGTAAGTGCATTGCCAATGTCGATCTGGCCGCAGGCGATGTTGTACTTGCGGCCGTCCAACGAGATGGATTTGGTGAGGCCGGTGATGGCGTGTTTGGTGGAGGTGTAGGGCGCGGAGTTGGGGCGCGGGGCGTGGGCGGAGATGGAGCCGTTGTTGATGATGCGTCCGCCTTGCGGGCTCTGGCTCTTCATGAGGCGAAAGGCGCCTTGCGCGCAGAGGAAGGAGCCGGTGAGGTTGGCGTCCACCACCGTTTGCCATTGCGCAAAGCTGATGTCTTCGAAGTTGGCTTTGGGGGCGCCCACGCCGGCGTTGTTGAACAACAGGTCCAGCCGGCCAAACGTGTCCTTGATCATGGCAAACAACTGGTCCACCGATTCGGGCTGGCTCACGTCCACGCTGAAGGGGTGGGCGCGTTCGGTGCCGCTGGCCTGGGCCACCGCGTTCAGCGGCTCGGCCCGCCGCCCGGCCAATACGACGCGGTAGCCCGCTTGCAGCAGCGCCAGGGCCACGGCCCGCCCAATGCCAGTGCCCGCACCGGTGACCAATGCGACGGGAGAGGTGGAGTTCATGGGGGGGTCCTTCTAAAAACGAGAGGGTTAGTTGGGAAAGCGCTCGACATGTGTCTCGCCACGGCGGCCCAGGTAGACCACATGGCGGCCCGTGATCCAGACCGTGTAGCCCACGCAGCCGGCTTGCTGGGTGCGCTGCTTGAACTCAGGGTACATCACCCTGCCCTGCTGCGCACCCAAAATGGCGGCGCGCACGACGGCGCCGTCAAAGGCATCGGCAATGCCGTGCTGCGGGCGCTCGAAACTGAAGTCGGCGGTGTCGCCATCGGGCAGGTAATAGGTGGTGCGGCCGCTGCGGTAGTCCACATGGTAGGACTCTACCCCGGCGCCCACCAGTTGGCCAATCACCTGGCCAAAGTGGATGCTGCCCTGGTTGGAGGCTTCAAAGGTGGACTGGATGGTGGCGTGGGTGGTGGCGTTCATGGGTTGGCTTTCTAGGCGGTGGGGATGTCTTTGAGCTGGTGGTGTTGCACCAGGGCCTGCATGGCCTGGGTCAGCGCTTGGCGCTCTGCAGCGGGCAGGTGGCCAAAGAAATGGGCGTCGTTGGCATCGGCCAGCGCGGCCAGTTGGGGCACCAGCGCTTTGCCAGCGGCGGTCAGGCCCAGGCTTTGCGCGCGGGCGCGGCCATCCACCAACTGCCGCCCGGCCAGGCCTTTTTCTTCCAGGCGAGACACCACCTTGGACGCAGCCCCCTTGGTCATGCCCAGGGCGTCAATCAGCGCGGCATGCGTGGTTTCGTCTTGCGACCAGAGTGTACGCAGCGCCACCCATTCGGTGACGGTTACGCCCTTTGCTTCCAGCAGTTACTGGAAGCGAATAGACACGTGGTTGGAGACAAAGCGCAACCAGAAGCCCAAGTGGGCTTCCAGCGGTGCTGGTACTGGTTTGGTTTTGCGGCTGGCCATTAGGTTTCTCTGGAAACTATCTGTAGCTTAGTTTCCCAAGAAACCACTGTCAACACGTTCAAACCACACGTGTGACCTTTGGGCTGACACTCAGGGCAGCATTAAAATTTGTCGTGCAAAGCCAAATTCAATTAGGGAGTAAACAATGAAGAAGATTTTTGCTGCAGCCGTTTTTTCGTTCGCAGTGGTTGCGCAGGCAGCCACGTTCAACTACTCGTACAACCCAACGCCAGAATTCAGTATTTCTGGCTCGTTTGACGGCATCGCTACTGGCGACCTGGTCACAAACCTGTCGAATATCAGCGTCAGGGCCAGCTTCCTCAATGCGGAACTGGGTGGCGAAGGTGCCGCTCTTCCCTACCACTATGACACTCAGGCTGCAGATTGGGTGAGTGGTGATGCTGTGGTGTCGTTTAGCGGGGCGCAGAACAACTTTGCGTTCATTGCCGCCAAGACTTCCAATTATTTCAGGCCAATCGACAATGCCTACAGTTATGTAATTGGTTACAGCACGGGCGAAAGTTCGATCTATTACTTTTACAGCTATAACAAGGTCGCCGACCCCTACTGGAAATTGACCGAAGTGACAGCAGTGCCCGAGCCAGAGTCTTATGCCCTGATGTTGGCGGGGCTGGGTTTGATGGCAGGTGTTGCCCGCCGCCGCAAATTGGCGACAGCTGCATAAACTCACACTGCGCAACATACTGAATAAAAAAGCGGGAGCCGAGCTCCCGTTTTTTATGCTCATGCCAACTCTTGCTTCTAGGGCCATGAACGCTTGCCCCCCTTTGCAAGGGGCCGACTGTTAAAATGGGCCCACACAGGCTTTTTGGATCATTTATGTCTTCCCGCAACAGCTTGCCCTTGTCAGAACACGCAATGCAAATTGCCGAGCGTCGCTTCCCTGAGCTTGCGGCCAAGTCGGGGCACGCGGCCTACAAGACCACGTTGCACCGCACTGGCGCCGTCGTCGTGAAGACGAGTCAGGGCCAAATGGTGGAGCGTCGTGCGGATGGCACCTCCACCGTCATCAAGCCCCTGCCCCTGGGCAAGCGCGTGAAGCCTGGCGCCATCCTCAAGCGTGTCAAGTAAACCGGCAGGCAGCAAAACGGCGGCCAAGCCGCCCGCAAAACCTGCTCCTGCGGCCCAACCCCGGCTACGCGTACTGGCAGGCCCCAATGGATCGGGCAAGAGCACCATTCAAAGTGAACTCAAACCGCAGTGGATTGGCGTGTTCATCAACGCCGATGAAATTGAGCGCGCACTAAAAGACACCGGTGGCGAGCTCAGTTTGGCGAAGCTCGGCATCACAGCCCGGCCCGAGGCGGTGCTGCGTAGGCTCGAACAACACATCCAAAACTCCAAGTTTGCCGAGAAACTGGGGATGCACGCGTTGCTCGGGCAGATGACGATCAGCAAGTCGCTGACCTTGAAGGTGCCCAGCCCTTTTAACTCCTACCTCGCGTCGGTGCTGGCCGACGCTATCCGCCGGGAGTTGCTGGAAGAAGGCAAGACCTTCACCTTCGAGACGGTTATGTCTTCGCGCGACAAAGTCGATTTCATGAGGGAAGCGCGCAACCGGGGTTATCGGGTCTACCTCTACTTTGTCGCCACGGACGATCCCGAGATCAACCTGGACCGTGTGCGGCGCCGTGTCATGCAGGGCGGCCACCCTGTTCCAGCCGACAAAGTCAGAAAGCGCTACGGGGAATCAATCGGTCTGATGACCGAGGCCTCCGAGGTAGCCCATCGGGCGTACATCTTCGACAACTCGGGTTCCAGGCACAAGTTGTTGGCTGAAGTCCAGGAGCAAGCAGGTGAAGTCAGCCTCACCCTCCACACGAGTCGCATCAACACGTGGTTTGTGAACACGGCGCTGTGGCGGTCATTCTCCTAACGCATCCAGTGCGGCTGGCCTAGCGCGACTGTCACATCGCCGGATAAGCCCCGGTCCCGCCCGGCCACGCGGTCAACACCTCGTACCCATCCGCCGTCACCGCCACCATGTGCTCCCACTGTGCGGAGAGTGAGCGGTCTTTGGTCACCACGGTCCAGCCGTCGGCCAGTTGTTGGGTGTCGCGTTGGCCGGCATTCAGCATGGGCTCGATGGTGAAGACCATGCCGGGCTCCAGCGTCAGGCCGTGGCCGCGCTGGCCGTAGTGCAGCACCTGGGGTTCGTCGTGGTAGATCTGGCCGATGCCGTGGCCGCAGTACTCGCGCACCACGCTAAAGCGTTCGCGGTGGGCCACCGTCTGGATGGCGTGGCCCACATCGCCCAGCGTGGCGCCGGGCTTGACTTGCTGGATGCCGGCGCGCAAAGCTTCGTAGGT
This sequence comes from Rhodoferax sp. TS-BS-61-7, assembly GCF_002943465.1. Taxonomy (GTDB): domain Bacteria; phylum Pseudomonadota; class Gammaproteobacteria; order Burkholderiales; family Burkholderiaceae_C; genus Allorhodoferax. The sequence goes on along the minus strand of NZ_PTQY01000003.1, from coordinate 19,288 downwards.
CGTTTCCACCAGACGCTTGGCCAACACGCTGGGCTCGCCCACATAGAACATGCGGCTGGTGTCGCCAAACCAGCCGTCCTTGTTGACGGCCACGTCGATGTTGACGATGTCGCCGTTCTTCAAAATCTTGTCGGCCGACGGGATGCCGTGGCACACCACCTGGTTCACAGAGGTGAGGATGGTCTTGGGGTAATCCAGATAGCCCAGGTTGGCGGGAATGGCGCCCTGCACGTTGACGATGTAGTCGTGGCAAATGCGGTCCAGCGCCTCGGTGCTGACGCCGGGCACGACATGCGGCTCGATCATGGCCAGCACTTGGGCCGCCAGCTGCGCGGCGCGGCGCGACAGGGCCAGTTCTTCGGCCGATTTGAGCGGGACGTCGTGCACCATCAGTGCTTCTTTTCAGCGGCGGACGCAGTGGGTTTGCCCAGCTGGCCTGCAGAGGCCATGGTGATGTCTAGCCCCCCCGCCAGTTCAGCCCGAATGAGCAGTTGGCAGATTTCCCGGTAGTCCAGTTCCGGGTACATCTCGGTCAGCATGCCGACGCGCATCCAGTGTTCGGCCTGTGCGTTGATAGACCGGCTGAGTGCACTGCCCGCCACACGCAGGTTCTCGTGCATCTGGTCCGAAATTTTGACAATACCCATGGGTTAACTCCATATGAAACGTATACGAATTATATATGCTTCATACATCGCCTCATGCAACCGAACTTTCAAGAAGCAGCCGCACTCCCCTTGCTGACACTCTCCCCATCCTCTGGCCGCAGCGTCCAGAACGCGGCGGACGACACCACGGTCAGCACTGCCAGCGCGATGAAGGCGTGGTGCAGCGATGCGGTCACGGCCAGCCGGTCGGACTGCGGCAGGCCTTCCAAGAAATAGGCCGTGATGAGCGAGCCAAAGGCCAGCCCGAAGCTCATGGACATTTGCTGCAGGGTACTGGCCAGCGTGCTGGCCATGGCGGTGTCGGCGGCGTCAATGTCGGCATAGGCCATGGAGTTCATGCTGGAGAACTGCAGCGAGTTGAACAGTCCCAGCGCCAGCCCCAGGCCCACAATGGCCCACAGCGGCGTGCCCGCATCCACCATCGCATAACTGGCAATGGCGCAGCCCACCAGCAGCGTGTTGACGATGAGCACGCGCCGGTAACCAAAACGCCGGAGCATGGGCGCGGCCAGCGCCTTCATGGCCATGGCGGCCACGGCGGCCGGCATCATCAACAGGCCCGACTGCCAGACCGGCAGGCCCAAACCCAGTTGGTACAGCAGCGGCAGCAAAAACGGCATGCCGCCCACACCCAGCCGCGTGACAAAACCGCCCAACACACCCACACGAAAGGTGCGCGTGGAAAACAGCGACAGGCGCAGCAGCGGGTGTGGCACCCGCTTGGCGTGCCAGCCATAGGCGGCCAGCAGCCCCAGCGACACGGCCACCAGCATGGCCACCGTCTCGTTGGAGAGACTTATTTCGCCAAACACCTCCAGCAGCCACGACAGCAAGCCAGCACCACTGGCGAACAACAGCAAGCCGCGCACATCCAGCGGGGGCGGTGTGTCGTTTTGGTAATTGGGCATGTGTTTGCTGGCAAACCACATGGCGGCCAGGCCCACGGGCACGTTCACAAAAAAGATCTCGCGCCACGAGGCCCAGTGCACGATCAGCCCGCCCACCGTGGGCCCCAGCAGGGGTCCCAGCAGCGCGGGGATGATGACGAAGTTCATGGCCTGCAGCAGCTCACCCTTGGAAAAAGTGCGCACGATGACCATACGCCCCACGGGCATCATCATGGCCGCTGCGATGCCCTGCGGCACCCGCGCGGCAATCAGCATGGTGGCGTTGACGGCCAGGCCGCACAACACCGACGACACCGTGAACAAGCCCACGGCAAACATGAAGACACGCCGGCTGCCATAGCGCTCGGCCAGCCAGCCGCTGATGGGAATGCTGACCGCCAGCGCCAGGATGTAGCTACTGACGACCGCCTTCAGGCTCAGCGGCGTAACGCCCAGACTGGCCGCCATCGCCGGGATGCCGGTGTTGACGATGGTGGAGTCCAGCTGCTCCATGAACAGCGCCGTGGCGACCACCCAGGGCAGGTAACGTTTGGTCGTGGATTCGCTGGTGGCCATGGCAAATGGTAGCCCCGGGGCAACAACCTTGCACCCGTTGCGGTATCGCCCCCTAGCCCGGAATCCAGAGCTTGGGCAGGCCGCTCAGTGGCTTGAGCAGCTTGGCCACTGCGCCGTCACGCACCAGCTGCGTGGCGTGTGCAATGTCGGGCGCCAGGTAGCGGTCCACGTGGTGGGCGGGCACGTCTTGGCGCAACAGCGCGTGCACGGCTTCGAGCACCGGCGAGCTTTGCAGCGGGCGCAAAAACTCGATGCCTTGCGCGGCGGCCAGCAGTTCGATGCCCAGGATGTGGGCGGTGTTGTGGATCATGCCCTGCAGGCGGCGCGCGGCGAAGGTGGCCATGGAGACATGGTCTTCCTGGTTGGCGCTGGTGGGCAGGCTGTCCACGCTGGCCGGGTGGGCCATGGATTTGTTTTCCGACGCCAACGCGGCGGCGGTAACGTGCGCAATCATGAAGCCACTGTTCAGGCCGGCATCGGCGGTGAGGAAGGGCGGCAGGCGCGACACGCCGCTGTCGATCAGCATGGCAATGCGGCGCTCGGCAATGGCGCCCACTTCGGCAATGGCCAGGGCCATGCCGTCGGCCGCCAAGGCCACGGGCTCGGCGTGGAAGTTGCCGCCGGAAATCATTGCTCCATCGTCGGGGAAGACCAGCGGGTTGTCCGTCACCGCATTGGCCTCGATCAGCAGCACGCGTGCGGCGTGGCGCAGCTGGTCCAGGCAGGCGCCCACCACCTGCGGCTGGCAGCGCAGGCAGTACGGGTCTTGCACGCGGTCGTCACCCTCTTCGTGCGACTTGCGGATCTGGCTGCCTACCAGCACCTCGCGGTAGTACTGCGCCACGTCGATCTGGCCGGGTTGGCCACGCACGGCGTGGATGCGCGGGTCAAACGGGCCATCGCTGCCACGCGCGGCGTCCAGCGTCAGCGCGCCGATCAGCAGCGCGGCTTCCAGCACCGGCTCAAACGCCAGCAAGCCGTGCAGTGCCAGCGCAGTAGAAGTTTGCGTGCCGTTGATGAGAGCCAGGCCTTCCTTGGCTTCCAGCTCCAGCGGAGTGATGCCCGCTTTCTGCAGGGCCTGCAGCGCGGGTACACGCTCGCCATTCACCATCATGTCGCCCTCGCCCATCAGCGCCAGCGTCATGTGGGACAGCGGGGCCAAATCGCCCGACGCGCCCACCGAACCTTGTGCGGGCACAAAGGGCACCAGGCCTGCGTTGTGTACGGCCAGCAGCGTGTCCACCACCAGTTCGCGGCAGCCGGAGTAACCGCGCGCCAGGCTGGCTGCCTTGGTGGCCATCATCAGCCGCATGATGGGCGCGGCCAACGGCTCGCCCACGCCCACGCTGTGGCTGCGGATCAGGTTGCGCTGCAGGGTAGCCAGTTGGTCTTTGCTGATGCGCTTATTGGCCAGCTTGCCAAAGCCGGTGTTCACGCCGTACACGGGCGCGTCGCCATCGGCAGCGGCTTTAACGAGTGCATGAGATGCCCGCATGGCCACGCGGGCAGATGCGGGCAGGCTCAGCTGGCACACACTGGCGTGGATCAGGCCCAGCTCGTCGAGCGTGATCTTTCCGGGGTGGAGGATGAGAGAAGTCATGGTTTTTTCTTTCTTGTTGTTGTGGATTATTTGGCGATCATCGGCAGGTTCATACCTTGTTCTTTGGCGCACTGCACGGCAATGTCGTAGCCCGCGTCGGCATGGCGCATCACGCCGGTGCCCGGGTCGTTCCACAACACGCGCTCCAGGCGTTTGGCGGCAGCGTCCGTGCCATCGGCCACGATGACCACGCCGCTGTGCTGGCTGTAGCCCATGCCCACGCCCCCCCCATGATGCAGGCTGACCCAGGTGGCGCCACCGGCGGTGTTGAGCAGCGCATTGAGCAGCGGCCAGTCGCTCACGGCGTCCGATCCGTCTTGCATGCTTTCGGTTTCGCGGTTGGGCGATGCCACGCTGCCGCTGTCCAGGTGGTCGCGGCCAATGACGATGGGAGCTTTGAGTTCGCCACGCTTCACCATTTCGTTGAAGGCCAGGCCGGCACGGTGGCGCTCACCCAGGCCAATCCAGCAAATGCGCGCGGGCAGGCCCTGGAAGGCGATGCGTTCACCCGCCATGTCCAGCCAACGGTGCAAGGCCTTGTCTTCAGGAAACAGTTCTTTCATCTTCGCGTCGGTCTTGCGGATGTCCTCGGGGTCACCGCTCAGCGCCACCCAGCGGAATGGGCCCTTGCCGCGGCAGAACAGCGGGCGCACATAGGCCGGCACAAAACCGGGAAAGTCGAACGCGTTCTGCACGCCCTGGTCCAGCGCCACCTGGCGGATGTTGTTGCCATAGTCCACCGTCGGAATGCCCATGGCCTGAAAGTCCAGCATGGCCTGCACATGCACCGCGCAGCCCTTGGCTGCCGCCAGGCGCAGCGCGGCGTGCTGGGTGTCGTCCGCTTGCGCGGCGCGCCACTGCTCCACGCTCCAGCCGCTGGGCAGGTAGCCGTTGACCAGGTCGTGGGCCGAGGTCTGGTCGGTCACGATGTCGGGGCGCACACCGCCAGTTGCACCACTCTTCACACGTTTCACCAGCTCGGGCAGGATGTCGGCCGCATTGCCCAGCAGGGCGATGGACACGGATTTTTTCTCGGCCGTGTAGCGGGCCAGGCGCGCCAGCGCGTCGTCCAGATCGGTAGCCTGCTCGTCCACATAACGGGTCTTGAGGCGGAAGTCGATGCGGCTTTGCTGGCATTCAATATTGAGCGACGACGCCCCGGCAAAGCTCGCCGCCAGCGGCTGCGCGCCACCCATGCCACCCAAGCCTGCGGTCAAGATCCAGCGGCCGGCCAGGCTGCCACCGTAGTGCTGCTTGCCCGCTTCCACAAACGTCTCGTAGGTGCCTTGCACAATGCCCTGGCTGCCAATGTAGATCCAGCTGCCGGCGGTCATCTGGCCGTACATCATCAAACCCTTTTTATCCAGCTCGTGAAAGTGCTCCCACGTCGCCCACTTGGGCACCAGGTTGGAGTTGGCAATCAGCACCCGTGGTGCGTCGGCATGGCTACGGAACACGCCAACCGGTTTGCCACTTTGCACCAACAGGGTTTCGTCTTCGTTCAAGTTGCGCAGGCTTTCCAGAATCGCCTCGTAGCAGTCCCAGTTGCGTGCGGCCTTGCCGATGCCGCCGTAGACCACCAGTGCGTCGGGGTTTTCGGCCACTTCGGGGTCCAGGTTGTTTTGCAGCATGCGGTAGGCGGCTTCGATGAGCCAGTTTTTGCAATGCAGCTCGATGCCACGGGGTGCGCGCACGGGGTGGGCTTGGGCGGGTGTGATGGTGGATGCCATGGTCTTTTCTCACAAACAACAAAGAATGCGGCGAAGTCTACTTGTCTAGACATGTCTATGCAACTAGAATTTGCACCATGGCTCAAGCACCCTATACCCGTGTCAAAGATTTTCTGAAACAAGGACTGGCCGAAGGCCGCTGGACGCCGGGCGCGCAGATGCCGTCTGAGTCCGAGCTAGTGAGCCAGTTCCAGGTCAGCCGCATGACGGTAGGCCGCGCCATCCGCGAGTTGCAGGCCGAAGGTCTGGTCACGCGCGTGCAGGGTGTGGGCACGTTTGCGGCGCACTTGGCGCGCGTGTCGTCCACCCTCACCATCACCGATTTGCACGAAGACATCTTGTCGCGCGGCCACCAGCACCAGGCGCGCGTGGTGCTGTCGCGCCAAGAGCCCACGGCCGATGGGCTGGCGCAGCAACTCGGCCTGCCGCTGGGCGCGCCGGTGTTCCACACGCTCATCATCCATTACGAGAACGGCGTACCGCTGCAGTGTGAGGACCGTTATGTCAACCCGGCCTGCGCGCCCGACTATTTGGGCGTGGACTTCACCCAAACCACACCCACACACTACCTGCTGGAGGTAGCGCCACTGTGGGAGGCGCAGTACTCTATCGAAGCCGGCCAACCCAGCGCACACGAGGCTGAACTGCTGGGCATCACCCCGGCAGACCCTTGCCTCATCATCGTGCGCCGCACCATGAACCGCGACGTACCTATCACCCTGGCGCGGCTGGTGCACCCCGGCGCGCGTTACCAAATCCACGGGCAGTTCAAGCCATGACGCCGCAACTCATCCACGCGCAGGATTGCACGCCCCAGCCCTGGCGCAATGGCGGCGGGCAAACGCGCGAACTGCTGGCGTGGCCGCCCGCAGATCCGGCAGACCCCTGGCAGCTGCGCATCAGCCGTGCGGACATTGACACCGATGGCCCTTTCTCTGCCTTTCCCGGCGTGCAGCGCTGGTTTGCCGTGCTGCAAGGTGCAGGCGTGGCCTTGCAGCTGGGCAGCGAACAGGTGCTGCGCGCTGGCGACGCGCCGCTGTACTTTGATGGCGCAGCCGCCCCCGGCTGCCGGCTGCTGGACGGCCCCACGCAAGACCTGAACCTCATGGTGCGCGGCGGCAAGGGCCTGATGCAGGCCGTGCAACCGGGCCTGGCCTGGCATGCCAGCTTGGTGGCTGGCGGCCTCTACACCTGCCATGCCGGCCGGTGGACCGATGGCACGCAGACCCTGCAGCTGGATGCCCACACCCTGCTCTGGCACTCCCAACCACGCAGCGCACGCTGGCAGTTTTTGGCGGACGATGCCGCGCAGGCCCCCTGCGCCTACTGGCTGGGCTTTTCTCCCCAAAGTGCCACCACCGGAGACCACGCATGACCGCCCTCACCCTCTGGCGCAATGCCAAGCTCGCCACGCTGCACGGCACCACCCCGTGGGGTTGGATTGAAGACGGCGCCCTGCTCACGCAGGGCGATCGCATCGCCTGGGTAGGCGAAGCATCTGCCCTGCCCGCCGCGCAGGTAAAACAGGTGGAGGACGAATACGACCTGGGCGGCGCGTTGCTGACACCGGGCCTGGTGGACTGCCACACACACCTGGTCTATGGCGGCCAGCGCGCGGCAGAGTTTGAGCAACGCCTGCAGGGCGCCAGCTACGAAGCCATCGCGCGCGCAGGCGGTGGCATACGCTCCACGGTAGCCGCCACGCGTGCCGCCAGCGACAAAGAACTGTTCGCCAGTGCCACCCGTTGCGCGCAAAGCTTGATAGCCGAGGGCGTGACCACCATCGAGATCAAATCGGGCTATGGCTTGAGTGAGGCCGACGAAGCACGTTGCCTGCGTGTGGCGCGCGCACTGGGCGACGCGCTGCCACTGAGTGTGCGCACCACCTACTTGGGCGCGCATGCCGTGCCGCCCGAGTTTGCGGGCCGCACCGACGACTATGTGGACGCCGTCTGCGCCTGGATGCCCGCGCTGCAGGCCGAAGGTCTGGTGGATGCGGTAGATGCGTTTTGCGAAAACATCGGTTTTACGCCTGCGCAAACGCGGCGCGTGTTTGAAGCGGCGCGCGCACTGGGCTTGCCAGTCAAGCTGCATGCCGAACAGCTGAGCGACCAGGGCGGGGCCGCGCTGGCCGCCGAGTTTGGCGCACTGTCGTGCGACCACCTGGAGCACTTGAGCGAATCCGGCATCCGCGCCATGCAAGCTGCCGGCACCGTGGCCGTGCTGCTGCCCGGTGCCTATTACTTTTTGCGCGACACCAAGCTCCCCCCCATAGCCGCCCTGCGCGCCCACGGCGTACCCCTGGCCATTGCCACCGACCACAACCCCGGCACCTCGCCCGGCCTGTCCTTGCTACTGATGCTCAACATGGCCTGCACGCTGTTTCGCCTGACGCCCGAAGAGGCGCTGCGCGGCGCCACGGTACACGGCGCACAAGCCTTGGGCCTGCACGACCGCGGCACGCTGGCGGCGGGCCAGCGCGCTGACTTTTGTGTGTGGGACCTGGAGCACCCCAACGAACTGGCCTACTGGTTTGGCCACAACCCTTGCCGCCGCGTCATCCACGGCGGGCTGGAGCGCAGCGTATGAGTCACCCCGTCTTCACCCTCACACCCGGCAGCACGCCGCTCTTGGTGAGCTTTCCCCACGTGGGCACCGAGATACCGGCGGACCTGCAAACCCGCCTGGTGCCGCGTGCACTGGCCACCGAAGACACCGACTGGTTTCTGGAGCCGCTCTACAGCTTTGTGCGCACCATGGGCGTCGGCACCATCGTGCCCCGCTATGCGCGTTATGTGGTGGACCTGAACCGCCCGCCAGAAAACGTGCCCATGTACCCCGGTGTGAACAACACCGAGCTGTGCCCCACCCGCTTTTTCAGTGGCGAGCCGCTGTACTACGAGGGCATGGCACCCAGCGAGGCCGAGATTTCTGGCCGGGTTGAGACCTACTGGCGCCCCTACCACGACGGATTGCAGACCGAGCTGCAGCGCCTGCGCAGCGTGCATGGCCACGCTGTCTTGTTTGATGCACACAGCATCCGCTCCGTGCTGCCCTGGCTGTTTGACGGCCAGTTGCCCGACCTGAACCTGGGCACCGTCAATGGCAGCAGTACCTCACCTGCATTGCGCGAGGCGCTATCGAAAGTATTGCAAGGCCAACAGGATTTCACCCAGGTGGTGGATGGCCGTTTCAAGGGTGGCCACATCACGCGCCACTACGGCCGGCCGGCCGAGAATGCGCACGCCATCCAGCTGGAGATGTGCTGGCGGTGTTACATGGTCGAGGAGCCGCCTTACGCTATCGACCCCACACGCGCCGCCGGCGTGCTGCCGGTGCTGCGGGCGCTGGTGCAAACCATGGTGAGCTGGAGACCCGCATGAGCGAAACATTGCTGTGGACACCGCAGGCTTGGCTGAATGGCCGCTGGGAACAGAACGTGTGCCTGGCTGTGGATGCGCAAGGCCGCTGGGCGGACATTACCTCCAACGTCCCCACCCCACCCGCCCACGCCACCGTGCTGCCCGGCCCGGTGCTGCCGGGTTTGGTCAACGCGCACAGCCACGCCTTTCAGCGCGCGTTTGCGGGCCTGGCCGAGCGACGTGAATCGGCGGCCGACGATTTCTGGTCCTGGCGCGACCGCATGTACGGTGTGGCGCTGCGCATCACGCCCGCGCAGCTGCGCGCCGTGGCGGCCCAGCTATATGTAGAGCTGCTGCAGGGCGGCTACACGCAGGTGTGCGAATTCCACTACCTGCACCACCAGCCCGACGGCCAGCCCTATGCGGACGAAGCCACCATGGCCTGGGCAGTAGCCGATGCAGCCGCCGATGCGGGCCTGGGCCTGACCGTGCTGCCCGTGCTGTACGAGCGCGCAGGTTTTGCCCAGCCCGCGTTGCGGCAGGACCAGCGCCGCTTTGCGGGCACACCGGATTTCATTGCCCGGCTGCAAGCCACGGTGCAGGCCAGTGGCCGGCCGCTGGTGAATGCGGGCGTGGCCATCCACTCGCTGCGCGCGGCCTCCACCGAATCTATCGACGCCCTGCTCGCCCAGGTGGGCGATGCAGACATGCCCATCCACATCCATGTGGCCGAACAGATGCAGGAGGTGCACGACTGCTTGGCCTCTACAGGCCAGCGGCCCATCGCCTGGCTGGGCCAGCGCTGGCAAATGGACGCACGCTGGCAACTGGTGCACGCCACGCACACCGAGCAGGCCGAGATCGACGCCGTGGCGCGCAGCGGCGCCGGCATCGTCATCTGCCCCAGCACCGAAGGCAACCTGGGCGATGGCTTTGCCGACCTGCCGGCGTGGCTGGCCGCGGGCGTGCCCATGGCCGTGGGATCGGACAGCCATGTGTCGCGCCAGTGGGCGGAAGAACTGCGCTGGCTGGAATACGGCCAGCGCCTGCGCCTGCAGCAGCGCAATGTGGCCGCCGCGCCAGGGCAGCAGCCCGCCACAGCCGCCCGCCTGTTCGACGCCGCCTTGCAAGCCGGTGGCCCGGCCGCTGGCCAGGCGCAATGGGGACTGACGCGCGGCGCACGTGCCGACGCACTGGTGCTGGATGTGCAAACACCGGGGCTGCTGGGTGTGCCCGCCAGCCACCAGTTGGATGCGCTGGTGTTTGCCACCAACCGCTCGGCCCTGAGCCAGGTCTGGGTGGCTGGCCGCAAGCTGGTGCATGCGGGCCGCCATGTGGAGCAGGACCGCATTGCACAGGCGTTCGAGGCCACCATGCAGGCGCTCTGGGAAAATTAAGCCAAATTGGCCTCTAACCACCGTGGATATTGCGCAAGAAGCTACTATTTTTATAGCAAACCAGAACTAAATCATATAAAAGTAGTTAGTGAAAACCCGTAGACGAATCGCGCTATTACGTCCTTGGTGATTGCGGGCAATGCCCCTAGACTGTGGAACATGGTTTAACCACCGGCACATGATCCACCTCTACCCTGGCGACCCGCACCGCGCGCACCCTGCGCCATCCCAGGGACGCAGCTCCGTCAAACTCAAAATCATTTGGGTCGCGTTGGTGGCCATCCTGTTTTCGGGAATCGGCTTGCTTGTGGTGCTCTTGCACCTGCGTACCCTGGCATTGGACACAGGGGCCCGGCTGACAGAGTCATTTGCGCTGGGCATTGAGGAGCAAACTACACGCTCCTTGCAAGCGGTAGATATGAGTTTGCAATTGGCCGCCAACAAACTGGCGCAGCTGCAAACCAGCGGCACATTGACGCAGCGCAGCGCTGGTGTCGCCTTGCGCGAAAGCCGGGACCAAATCCCTTTTGTCTCCGAGCTGGTGGTAACAGATGCCAACGGCCAGGTGCAGTACGAGTCGGGCGGCAGTGCCATTGGTGTCAACTTGGCAGACCGTGCGTATTTTCAGCACTACCGCGACAGCGCAGACACGGGGTTTTACCTGGGCAGCCCGGTCCAGGGGCGGGTGTCTGGCAAGTGGCATTTGAATGCAGTGCGGCCCCTGCGCAGTGCCGATGGCACGCTCACTGGTGTGATGGTCATGGGGGTCAACCCCCAGTACCTGAACAAGCTGTGGGAGCGCATCGACCTGGGGGACCAGGGCTCCATCTCCCTCTTCAGCCAAGAGGGTGTGCTGATGATGCGCACGCCGTTTGATGCCACCATCATGGGTAAAAATTTTGGGGACAGGCCGCTCTTCAAGACGCTGCTGCCGGCCAACGCCCATGGCAATTTTCAGAGTGTCAGCCCGATCGACCAGGTGACACGCATGTTTTCTTATCGGCAACTGCAGGAGTACCCCCAGTTGGTGGCGGCGGTCGGCATTTCGCACCCGCTACTGCTGGCACCGTGGGAGCGTTTGGCCTGGATTGCGGCAACGATCTGGGGAATCGCGTCGGCTGTCGTGCTGACCCTGTGTTACTTCCTCAACCAGACGTGGCAGCAAACCGTCAGCAGCGCCGCCCGGCTGCAAACCATGGCGCGGCGTTTTGAACTGTCGACCGACGCGGCCTCAGTAGGCGTGTGGGATTGGGACATCGGACACGACACCTGGTATGCGTCGCCCACCTACTACACCATGCTAGGTTATGCCCCCGAAGAAGGCCCAGGAAACCGGGCCCTGTGGCTATCCAGAGTGCACCCGGAAGACCGGGCGGGTATTGAGGAGCAGATCCGCAGCGCACTGGCCAATGGGTCGGCCGACTACCAATACGAAGGACGCCTGCAGCACGCCGATGGCAACTACCACTGGATGCAGGTGATTGGCCGGGCGCTGGAGCGGGATGACGCGGGCAAACCGTTGCGGCTCATGGGGGTACGGCTTGACATTACACAACGCAAGCTGGCCGAAGACGCCTTGCGCCACAGCGAGGCCTTCAGCCTGGCGATTCTGGATTCAGTGGTGGCCGAGATTGCGGTGCTAGACACCCGCGGGACCATTCTGGCGGTGAATGCACCCTGGCGGCGCTATGGCGTGGACAACGGCAGCCCGGAAGGCATCAGCGCACTGCGCGCAGGGCCGGGCGACAACTACCTGGAAGCCTGCCACCTGCCGCAGACCGACGTAGCCAGCGACAGCCAGAAAGCGCTGAACGGCATTGAAGCCGTGCTGCAGGGGCGTTTGCCCAGCTTCTTTATGGAGTACCCCTGCAACAGCCCGACCCAGGAACGCTGGTTCAGCATGAGCGTGACGCCGCTGGGCACCGAGGGCGCAGGCGTGGTGGTGGCGCACCTAGACATTACCGAGCGCAAGGCACAACAGGCCATGCTGAAGCTGTCGGAGCAGGTCTTTGCGCAGGGGCTAGAGGGCATCATGGTCACCAACGCCAAGGGCCGCGTGGTGCTGGTGAACCAGGCGTTCACCGATATCTCCGGCTACGCGCAGGCCGATGTGATTGGGCAAAAACCGCGCTTGCTGGCCTCGGAACGCCACGGCGACGACTTTCACCAGGCCATCACCGACGCGGTGCGAACCCAGGGCACCTGGCAGGGCGAGATCTGGAGCCGGCGCAAAAACGGCGCCGAGTACCCGCAGTGGCTCAAGATCAGCGTGGTGCGCGATGCGGGCGGCAAGGTCTGCAACTTTGTGGGCACCTTCAGCGACATCTCCGAACAAAAGGCCAACCAGGAGAAGATCAACTGGCTCTCGCATTTTGACCCACTCACCGGCCTGCCCAACCGCTTTTTGCTGCACGACCGTGCCGCCCACGCCATCAGCATGGTGCAGCGCGCCGAGCAGCCGCTGGCCATGATGCTGGTGGGGATTGACCACTTCAAGACCATCAACGACACACTGGGTTATGCCGCTGCAGACCAGGTGCTGCAACAGGTGGCGCAGCGGCTACGGCAGTCGGTGCGTGACCAGGACACACTGGCGCGCATGGGCGGCAAAGAGTTTGTGCTGGTGCTGCCCGGCACCCAGGCCGAAGGGGCAGCCCACCTGGCCACCAGCCTGCTGTGGAAGCTGAGCCAGCCCTACGAGGTGGACGGGCAAGCGCTGACCCTGAGCGCCACCATTGGCATTGCCACCTACCCCGACAACGGCGCAGATTGCAATGCCCTGCTCAATGCGATTGAAATTGCCATGCACCGTGCGCAGGCCAATGGCCGGGGCAGCTTTCAGTTTTACAACGAGGGCATCTACCTGCAGGTGCTGGCGCGCGACCACCTTACCAAGGCCTTGCGCAACGCCATTGGGCTGAACCAGCTGAGCCTGGAATACCAGCCCCTGGCCGACCTGCAATCGGGACAGATCAGCGGCATGGAAGCCTTGCTGCGCTGGACTCACCCCGAGCTGGGCCGGGTGTCGCCGGTGGAATTCATTCCCCTGGCCGAGGAGTCGGGGCTGATCAAGGGGATTGGCGAGTGGGTGCTGCGCAGGACCTGTGAGGACATCCAGAACTGGCAGCGCAATGGCATCGTGGTGCCGCACGTGGCGGTCAACGTGTCGCCCCTGCAGTTTCGGGACCGGGACTTGCTCGCACAGGTCCGGCGTGCGCTGGACGACTTCCAGATCGACCCGTCGCTGATCTACCTGGAAGTGACCGAGAGCGCGCTGATGGAGGATGTGGACCGCAGTGAGGCCATGCTGCGGGAGCTCAAGGCCATGGGCCTGCGCCTCTCGCTGGATGACTTTGGGACCGGCTACTCGTCGCTCAGCTACCTCAAGCGTTTTCCGTTTGACAAGGTGAAGATCGACCAGTCCTTTGTGCGCGACATCACCAACAACCGCACCGACATTGTCATCGTGCGCGTGATCGTGTCCATGGCCCATGGCCTGGGCCTGAAGGTGATTGCCGAGGGGGTGGAAACCGAGAGCCAGTGCGAAATCATGCGCACCAACGTGTGTGATGAGATACAGGGCTACTTTTTCTCCCGCTCGGTATCGGCCCAGACGATTGAGACACTGTTTGCCCAGCCCTTGCAGCTGCCGGGCGAGTTGCTGCGCTTCCGCAAGCCGCAGCGCACCCTGCTGCTGGTGGACGACGAGGCCAATGTACTGGCCTCGCTCAAGCGCCTGTTCCGCCGCGACGGCCACAACATCATCACCGCCAGCAGCGGCCAGGAGGGGCTGGACATTTTGGCCAAACACAATGTGGATGTGATCATCTCCGACCAGCGCATGCCTGGCATGACGGGCGTGGAGTTTCTGCGCGCCGCCAAGACCAGCCACCCGGACACCATCCGCATCGTGTTGTCGGGCTACACCGAGCTCCAATCGGTAACCGACGCCATCAACGAGGGCTCGATCTACCGCTTCTTGACCAAACCCTGGGAAGACGAGCAACTGCGCGACCACATCCGCAAAGCCTTTGAATACAAGGAGCTGCAGGAAGAGAACCAGCAACTGGACATCAAGATCCGCACCACCAACCAGGAGCTGGTGTCGGCCAATATGCAGCTCAACGCCGTGCTGGAGACCACCCGCAACCAGGTGCTGCGCGACGAGACCACGCTGGCCATCGTGCGGGAGGCGCTAGAGTGCATTCCCCTGCCGGTGATTGGAGTGGGTGACGATGGGCTGGTCGCTTTTGTGAACGAAGGGGCCGACACCCTGCTGCGCGACCACGGCCTGTTGCTGGGCGAGGCGCTGTCGCAATGCCTGCCCGCGGTACACGCTGTGGTCAGCCACTCGGCAGAACACGCAGCCCAGCCGTTTCAGCTGGGTACGCGCAGCCTGCAGATCGCTTGGAGCGGCATGGGCGTGCGTTCACAGTCCAAGGGGATGCTCATTACGTTCACCGAACTCCTGGGGGCTGCGTGACCGCTACGACCAGCCCACCCGCCGCCCCTCTGCCCTGGCCCACCCAGGAGCGGCTGGACTACCTGTTTCGGCATGTGGCGCAAGACCCGGGAGCGCAGGTGCTGAAGGCCCTGTTGCAAGACTTGTTAACACCGGCACAGCCATGACGTCCCCCGCCCTGCCCGATCTGGCGCCGGTGATCAACAGCCTGCCTTCGCTGTCTGCCGTGGTGCTGGACCTGCTGCAAAGCCTGGGACACGAGGAAGTCGGCAACACGCTGCTGGCCCAGAAGATCAGCCAAGACCAGGCCCTGTCTGCGCGCACGCTCAAGCTGGCCAACTCCTCGTTTTATGGCAGCAATTTTCGCAGCAAGACGGTGCATGAGGCGGTGGCGGTACTGGGTAGCAAAACCATACGCCGCCTGGCCACGGCCTCGGCCCTGATTGACGGGCTGCAAGGCGGTGGACGCAGCGGGTTTGACGTGACATCGTTGTGGCGCCACTCGATTGCCACCGCCCTGTGTGCCGCCGAATTGGCGCAAGCCACCGACGGCCCCTCCGACATTGCCTATGTGGCAGGCCTGCTGCACGACGTAGGCCGGCTGGCGCTGGCCACCCACCTGCCCACCGAATACCAGCAGGCCATGGCCTACCGCGCGCAGCACGACTGCAGCGTGCTGCAGGCCGAGCGGCAGGTGCTTGGCACGGACCACTCGGCCGTCGGTGAGGCCCTGGCCCAGCACTGGAAGTTGCCCGAGGAGCTGCAGCAAGCCGTGGCCTGCCACCACGCCGTGCGGGCCGGCAACAAGGGGCTGCTGCCCATCATCGTGCTGGCAGCGGACGCCATGGCACACGCCCTGGACCTGGCGCAGGACCCGGGCGAGGCGGTACCACCCATCCCCGCCATGGTCTGGAGCACACTGGCGCTGGACGACGCAGCCCTGCAAAGGGTGATGCGCAAGGTGTTACAACAATTCGAAGCCGCCAGCAGTGTGCTGGACTCTTGAGAAAGACCACACATGGACGCCCACAGCAACACCTTGCCAACCGGACTGGGCTTTGGAAGCATTGACCAGACGGTGTTTTTTGAAGGCAGCCCGGTCGCCACCTTCATCATCAATGCCGACCATGTGGTCACCCATATGAACAAGGCTTGCGCCACCACGCTAGGCATTGCCGCGCAAGACTACATTGGCAAAGTCGGCCTCGGCCAGGTTTTTTATGGCTACGACCGCCCGGTAATGGCCGACCTGATCGTGGACGGCGCGATGAAAGAAATCATCGACGACCTGTACCAGAACAAGTACCGCGCCTCGCTGCTGATTGCCGACGCCTACGAGGCCGAGGGTTTCTTTCCCACCCTGGGCCAAGGCGGGCGCTGGCTGTTTTTTACCGCCGCGCCCCTGCGCAACGAACATGGCAACCTGATCGGTGCGATCGAGACGCTGCAAGACATCTCGGAACGCAAGATTGCCGAAGCCGCCCTGCTGAAGGCGCAAACCGAGATTGAGCTGGTGGTGGAGCAACGCACGGCGCAGTTGGCCGAGGTGAACCAGACCCTGCGCGAGGACGTAGACCGGCGCGAGCTAGCCGAGCAAAACCTGCTGAACCGCAACAACGAACTCAACGCCCTCAATGCCAAGCTGACCGAGGCGCACGAACACCTGATTCAGTCCGAAAAACTGGCCTCTATTGGGCAGCTGGCGGCGGGTGTGGCGCACGAAATCAACAACCCGATTGGCTACATTTTCTCCAACTTTGGCACGCTGGAGAAATACCTGGCGGACCTGTTCCACATGCTGGAGGTGTATGCCGAGTGGGAGCAAAAAACCAGCGACAAGGCCATGCAGGCCCAGCTGAAGCAGGAGCGCGACAACATCGAGCTGGATTTCTTGCAAGAGGACATTCCGGTCCTCATGAAAGAGTCACGCGAGGGCATTGTGCGGGTGCGCGAAATCGTGCAAGACCTGAAAGACTTCTCGCACGTGGACAAGACCCTGGACTGGCAGTTTGCCAACCTGAACCAGGGCATAGAAACCACGCTGAACGTGGTGAACAACGAAGTGAAATACAAGGCCGATGTGGTGCGCGAACTGGGCAGCCTGCCCGATGTGCAGTGCATGCCCTCACAGATCAACCAAGTGGTGCTCAATCTGATTGTCAATGCCGCCCACGCTATGGGGCCGGAGCGCGGCGTCATCACTTTGCGCTCTGGCCGCCTGGAGGACAGCGTGTGGTTTGAGGTGGCCGATACGGGCAGCGGCATTCCCAAAGACGTGTTGCCCAAAATTTTTGACCCGTTCTACACCACCAAACCGATTGGCAAAGGCACCGGGCTGGGCCTGTCACTGTCGTATGGCATTGTGCAAAAACACAATGGCAACATTGAGGTGCAAACCGAGATCGGCAAGGGCACCACCTTTCGCGTCACGCTTCCTTTGCTGCAGCCCCAAACCCCTGAATCTGGCGACCGACTATGACCCTTGAAACGCCCGACCTGGGCCACAAAGAAACGATGGCCGCGTTCAGCATCCTGTGCGTGGACGATGAACCCAACATCCTCTCGGCGCTGCGGCGCCTGTTTCGCGGGCAAGGCTTCAAGGTCCACATTGCAGAGAGCGGCAAGGCCGGGCTGGAGGTGCTGGCCAGCCAGCAGATCGACCTGGTCATCTCGGACATGCGCATGCCAGAGATGGACGGCGCCCAGTTTTTGGAGCAGGTGAAGATGCGCTGGCCCGGCACGGTGCGCCTGCTGCTCACCGGCTACGCCGACATCAGCTCCACCATAGGCGCCATCAACCGCGGCGAGATTTACCGTTACATCACCAAACCCTGGGACGACACAGACATCAGCCTCATCGTGCGCCAGGCCCTGGAGCGGCAGGCCCTGGCGCTGGAGAAGGCCCGGCTGGAGACCCTAACGCAGCAGCAGAACGAAGCGCTGCAAGTGCTGAACGCGTCGCTGGAAGCCAAAGTCTCGGAGCGTACGGCTGAGCTCAAGGTTGCCAACGACAGGCTCAAAGACAGCTTCATCACTTCTATCAAGGTGTTTTCCACCCTCATAGAAATGCGCGGTGGCAACCTGGCGGGCCACTCCCGGCGCGTGGCCGACCTGTGCCGCAAAATTGCACAAAAACTGGGGCAGGACAGCAAGCAGGTGCAAGAAATTTTTGTGGCGGGCCTGCTGCACGAAATTGGCAAGGTCGGCTTTGCCGACGAACTGCTCAACACGCCCGTGGCCATGATGACGCCCGAGCAGTTGGAGGCCTACCGCAAACACTCGCTGCACGCCGAGCAGTTGCTCATGCCGCTGCAGGATTTGCAGAAATCGTCCGAATACATCTGCGCCCAGTTCGAGCGTTTTGATGGCTCCGGCTTCCCAGGCCACTTGGCCGGCGAAGACATTCCTCTGGGCGCGCGCATCCTCGTTCTGGCGAGTGACTACGACAACATGCAGATCGGCACCCTGACCCAGCGGCGCCTGACCCCGGAAGAGTCCAAGATCATCATCATCCACGGCAGCGGCAAACGCTACGACCCACGCGTGGTGGAGGCCTTCAAGGAAATACTCTGGCCCACCGTGCCCAAACCCGAGCCCGAAAAATCGCCCTACGACGAACTGGCCGCCCTCTCCCCCGCGCTCATATCCGGCATGGTGCTCGCCCGTGACCTGATCACCCCCAACGGGCTGCTCATGCTGTCCGCCAAACACGTGCTGGACCAGCGCCTGATCGACAAAATTGTGGACTACGAGCGCTCCACCGGCATGGAGCTCACCGCCTACATCCGGGTGCCCAAGGGTTACGTCCCACCCCCGGTGAAAATTCCAACCGGCGATGACGCGACGGCGATTTGAGGCCAAGCGCCTCAACTGCGCGCAGCCCCATTTTCAAGCAAAAAGTGGCTCTAGCATCCGTGGTTATTGCGCAAGCAGCTTCTCTTTTGATAGCATTTTTTGTAGGCAGTAACTCCGCACGCAATGCGCTGATTGTTTGACACTGATGCGTCATCGGCAGAACTCGACCCCAAGCGGAAGTCGGTGGCTTCAGATTCAACGCCGGATAGCCAACCAATCGCGTCACACCTCTACATCACCTTCTTGACCACCCAAGCCGCCACAAGGGCCAGGCCCAGCAGCCATTGAAGCCACCAGGCAGCGTTGCAAGCTTGCGCGAAACCGGCCACCAAAGCCGCTTTGTTGCGGGCGAACAGCCCCAGAACCAGGGAGACGCAGAACGCGATTGCCCAAGCAAACCAGGCAACCCCCAAGCCCATGCACCCGAAGCTCTCGCACTGCAGGCGCCAAATGGCGACGGCAGTCGCGAACAAGGCGAGGACCGCAATCACGTAAAGACTGACAAGTGTTTTAGCCATGGCAACAGCCTAACGCAAAAAGCGTAACCGCTATCCCACGGCACCGGTACCAGCCCCTGGGGCAAGGCTCCACCCAGCGCCGCTTAGTCTCAAGTTCTTAAGCCAAATCTTGATTTCCAAATCGAATTGCGACACCTCATGAGCGCATGACGAAGGGCTGAGGATGGAGTGAATTGGTTAGCCTTTTGGTTCCTACACCGACAGGTTTGCCAATGACCCACAACCACCTCAGC